>NZ_CP021983.2:1215000-3615000 GCF_002075285.3 Halomicronema hongdechloris C2206
GGGCCGAAATAGCATCTTGATAGCTAAGTCATTGGTGAAATAGCCGATGATCCCTCCGACCACTGGGGGAGCGATGATTAGCCAGATGGTGGACCAATTCATAGTTATCGGATTGCCACTAAAACGCCCATAAGTCCCCCAGCAATAGGGTAGTGAGTTGCTTGGCTGAAACCAGCTGCTTCAGCTAGGGCTTCCTGGGCTGGTCCATTGGGAAAGTGTTCTAAACTGGGGACGATATAGGCATAGGCGTGCTTTTGCCCTAGGCGTTCGGCATAGGGAACTACGATGGTGGTTAAGTACCACTGCTGAAACTGACGCAGTAGAGGATTGGCGGGATGGTGGAAATCTAGTATAGCGGCTCTACTACCGGGTCTTAGCACTCGCCGTAGTTCCTGTAGCCCTTTGAGATAGTTGGTAAGGTTGCGCAGTCCGTATCCCATGGTGATGGCATCGAAGGATTGATCCTCAAAGGGCAATGCGATCGCATCGGCCTGGTACCAGTGAATGGGCGGACAGGCCCAGGTGTGAGCGGCCCGGTGTTGGGCAATGGCCAACTGTTCGGCAGAAAAGTCGACCCCGTAGATCTTGCCTGGGGGACCTACTTGCTCAGCTAATAGGAGAGCCAGGTCGCCACTACCACAGCAGACATCTAAGCAGCGGTGGCCGGGTTGGGCACCGCTCCAACGAACGGTCATACGCTTCCAGACACGATGCAGCCCCAGGCTCAGCTGTTGATTCAGGTCGTCATAGATCGGGGCGATACTATCAAAAATCTGGCGAATGTCGTGAGCTGTGGGACTAGAGGCGTTGACCATGATGGGTGGGATAAAAAGCCAGGCATAGGCTAGGAAGCTTTTTCACTCTACCAGTCAGGCTAGGTTCTCTGACAACTGACTTAATTCGATGATGTTGCCGTCGGGATCCTGGGTAAATAGGGCGGCCCGGCCAGAGGCACTCATCTGCACTGGATGATGATGGGTGAGGAGTCGTTGTTTAATGGCGTCTAGGTCAGAGACGGCAAAGGCCATGTGGGGATTGCGGCCCCATTTTGTGGTGGTGGCTCGTGGAGCTTGCCAACCCTGATGCAGGATGAGGTGAATCTGGAAGGATCCCACTTGGTACCAAATGCCAGGAAAGGATAGGGCTCTTTCTGCTTCGGGTAAGTTGAGCAGATCGCTATAAAACTGCCGAGACCGAGCGATATCACTAACGAGGACAGCAATGTGGAGGGGATGGAGAATTTGGGTCATGGGACTGCTAACACGCTGCTTGTTTGCATCCTGCCATGGTCTTACTGAATCGGCGAGAGTTTTTTGAGGGTTGACCTGCTAGGCTCTTACTGGACTAACCGAGGAGAGGTGGCGGGTGAAGCTGTTACTCATAACGCTGGTCGTGATCAGTTTGGGAGTGGCTGTCTTGGAGGGTTTGTTGCGATGGATCTGGGGACTGGGAAATCCTCCGTTGTACGTAGCGGATGCCCAGGTAGGCTATCGATTGGCTCCCAATCAACGGTTGCGCCGCTTTGGCAATGAGATCGAGATTAATCAATATTCCATGCGGGGACCTGCGATTACGGCGGAGCGGCCGGCTGATATGCTGCGGCTGTTGTTGTTGGGAGATTCGATTGCCAATGGAGGTTGGTGGACGGATCAGCAGGAGATTGTGTCGATGCTAATACAGCGGCACTTGGCCAGTCGCCTGACTCACTATCGAGATGTGCAGGTGCTTAATGCCTCTGCGAATTCCTGGGGACCCCGCAATGAGTTGGCTTATTTGGCTCGCTTTGGTAGTTTTCAAGCCCAGGGCATTGTGCTGTTGATCAATACGGATGATTTGTTTGCGATCGCACCGACGTCAGTGCCGGTGGGATGCGATCGCACCTATCCTAATCGCAAGCCCTTACTTGCCCTCGCAGAAGTCATCGCCCGCTTACGCCCCCCGACCCCCCTCCCTGCCATGGAGGCATTGCATCAAGAGTCTGGGGATCGAGTCGGAGCCAACCTCGAGGCTATTCGTCAGATTCAACATGTCGCTGCCGCCGCCAATGCCTATTTAATCGTCGCTATGACCCCGCTAAAACGGGAGCTTGGCGATCCTGGCCCCCGAAATTATGAACTAAAAGCTCGTCATCGCCTTAGAAAACACCTAGACCAGCAGCAAATTCCCTATCTCGATTTTCTAACTCCCTTCAACCAGGCCGAAGCGCCAATGGCCCTCTATCGAGATCATATCCACCTCAGCCCCCAAGGTAACCAAGTGGTCAGTCAAGCCATTAGTCAAACGATCATCGAGCGAGAACTGTCTCCTCAATCTCAACCGGGGTCATCCCTTGCAGAAGATGTCTGGAGCGATCCCTGGCTATAGTCCATCGATGGCGGAGAGTGGGGGGACCAGGCTACCAGTTCAGCCCACAGACACTGGTGCTTCCAAGCCCACCCCCTCTAAATCCGTAGCTTGCCAGAGCTTACCATCTAGAGCCATTTGCTCAATCAGACTGGCCAATCGTAATGCTTTTAGGGCTTGTTCTCCCCCGACCGACGGTTGCTCACCGCCGCGCACACAATTAACAAAATGCTCTAACTCCGCATGTAGGGGCTCAATATTACTGGTATAAACCTTCTCGATTAAGCCATCCTGACGATACAGGACCTGACCATAGTCAGTGGTGCAATCGGCCGTCATCTGACGATGAATCAAGATTTCATTATTGAGAAAATCTGCTTCCGTCAAGGAACTCTTACAATGGGCTGCAATGGTCCGAATTTTACGGTGCGTCACTTTACTAGCCGTCAAGGTCGCCACAATACCGTTGGCAAATCCCAATGTTGCCGTGACATAGTCTAAATACCCAGAGTCAGATCCCCGGCTACCGCTGGCCGTCAGAGTGGTCACGGAAGCACTGGCTAACTCCAACAGTAAATCAATATCGTGGATCATCAAATCCAATACCACAGATACATCGTTGGCCCGTTGGGAATAAGGACTCATGCGGCGGGCTTCCAGCGCTAGAAGTTCTTCTGTCTTGAGGACCTTATGGAGTTCTTGAAAAGCAGGATTGAATCGCTCAACGTGGCCCACTTGCAGAATACAGTTGGAGGCCGCTGCGGCATTCACTAAGGATTCTGCCTCGGAAATACTAGCGGCAATCGGCTTTTCAATCAGAATATGGACGCCCATTTGCAGACAATTCATGCCAACGGCATGGTGTAGTCGCGTGGGAACTGCGACGCAGACAGCATCCACATGGGTGAGGAGATCTTGATAGTCTTCAAAGAAACGAACCCGATATTTTCCAGCCGTGTCGAGTCCTCGTTCTACATTGATATCGGAGATGCCAACCAGTTCGACATCTTTTAAGCGACTCAGTACTCGAGTATGATGTTGGCCCATATTCCCGACCCCGATAACTCCGACTCGGATAGGATCTGGGCAGCTACGATTCAGTTGCATGTCTGTGGGCTTCGACAACGACGTTTGCTCTGGCACACTCGTCCCTCCTTATTGTGGGACTTAGGACGTTTTGAGTGGAAAACTTGCGATCAAACCTGGCAAAGTCAACCAGATATTACCATAACGGGTTTTTTATACAGAAATCTTACCGTTTATCCCGAGTATCTCGGTGTCATGCCTTGGCTCAGTCAATCGACTTTTAGCGTAGCTAGTCGTTGACTTCCTGAACAGCTAGCTCAGGCAGTTTATAGAGTGTCTACCTCGGTGTCAGCGTCATCCTCATGGTCGAGTCGTCGCACTTGAACTTCATGGAGACGGGGACCTTCTACGGTGGTAACAATCCACTCGAAGCCTCCATAAACTAGAGAATCTCCTGCCTGAGGAATTTTCTGCATTTGGTAAATTAAGAAGCCTCCCAGAGTATGGTAGTCCTCTTCCAGGGGAAGGCTGACGTTGAGGAGTTCACTGACCTCTTCAATGTTGGTCTGGGCTTTCACTGAAAAGGTTTGATCGTCTAACATCCGCACCAACACATCATCGTCGTC
This sequence comes from Halomicronema hongdechloris C2206, assembly GCF_002075285.3. Classification (GTDB taxonomy): domain Bacteria; phylum Cyanobacteriota; class Cyanobacteriia; order Phormidesmidales; family Phormidesmidaceae; genus Halomicronema_B; species Halomicronema_B hongdechloris. The sequence continues at coordinate 1,218,996 of NZ_CP021983.2, forward strand.
CTCTGGCTCATAGAGGTCGCCGAGGATTTCAGCAATGACATCCTGCAATGTCACTAAGCCTGCCGTGCCGCCAAATTCGTCAACCACCATGACCATCGCTTGGTTGGTACGCTGCATCAAAGTGAGGAGTTCATGGAGAGGAGTATATTCGGGGACAAAGCGAGCCGGGCGAATCCACTGCTGCAAGGGACTGTCGGGGGTTAACGCCTGTCGGGCTAGGGGGTCTACCAATTCCTTGAGGTAGACGATGCCACAAATGTCATCTAAAGATTCGCCAACGACGGGATACCGTGAATGGCCGGAGGCGACAATCTCTGCCAATAGATCATGAAAGGTAGCGGTTTTGGGTAACGCATTAATCTGAGTGCGAGGGACCATCACATCGCCAACGGTTACCTCGCGAAATTCGAACACATTGGTTAGGAGCTCTCGTTCGTCAGCTTCTAGACCAGGAGATTCGGTAGAGGTGCTGATGATCAACTGCAACTCTTCTGGGGTAAGACGGCTGTACCAATTATGGCTGCCGTAGGGAATGCCGACTAATCGCAGCAGCCAACGGGTGGATTGATTTAGGACCCAGATGAAGGGATTGAATAACTGGGCAATGGTTAAGCTGGGGGGGCCCAGAAATCGAGCCAGTTGCTCAGCATAGAGCATGGCAATTGCCTTAGGGCAGAGTTCTCCCAACACGATCTGTAGGTAGGCGATCAAGAAAAAGGCGAAGGGAATCGAAATAGAATGAACCAGGACCTGAATCAATGGTTGGGGCAGCGGTAGATTGATAATGCCGTGGGTGAGTAACACGGCCATGGTGCTTTCTCCTATCCAGCCCAGGGCTAGGCTGGATAAGGTAATCCCCAATTGAGTGGTTGACAGGAGACGATCGATGCTGCGGTGGAGACTCTGAACGGTTTTGGCCTGAATATCACCATCGGATACCAGTTGTGCAATGCGAGATCGGCGGACCGATACGATGGAGAATTCAGCGGTGACAAAAAAAGCATTGATGCCGATTAGCAGCAGCACCGCCAACAGCCGCACTAGAATATCTGACCCGGTTAGCTGGCCAGGTATTGGGAGGGCCCCCATGGCGAGCGTAGGAATCATTAGTGGCCAGCAATGATGTCGCGTGGGCCAGATAGCATCGGGTCGTCTAGGTTTCTCCAATCCCTAGCGCTAGGAACTATCTGGCATGCCACCACCCCATCTAGGGCAATGACTGTAAAACGTCGATCCCGACTGCCATCTGCCATGCCAAATAGCCAGTGTCGGGTCGTTAGGCTGTCCGCATGGGTAGGCATGGGATTGGGCTGGGGTCGATTAAACGGTGATGGATTGAAGCACTGATGAGGGAGTATCCAGTCGCTAAGGACACCCGGCAAGAAGGATATCCCGATGGTCTACACTCGTTGTTTCCACCATTAACCTAAATCAATCAGGGGTACGATCGGAAGCGGTGTCGGGGGACGATAGGTTACCTGAAATGCGAGCCTTGACGCTATCGAGAATTTCCTCCTCTTGCACTAGCTTCAGCTGTTGGTGACCAGCATCTGCCATGGAAGCAGAGCCATTGGCGGGGCGTGACTCAGGTTGCCGGACACCGGTAAGCGCTTGACGGCCCAATGCATATCCCCAGGATGCACTAACAATCCCAGAGCCAATCATCAGGGACAGCAGAATCAAGGTAAAGGCAACGGAGGGATTCACGATGATAGGGGGCGCCGATAACTAACCGGGACAACCAGATAAAAGGAGAATACCCTGAGATACTGGTGTCGCTCTGAAAGAATTCTATCAAACCACATCGGTCGAGACGATCCGACTAACAGCCTCACAAGCATGATTCTGCGCCTAGTCATTGGCTGGAGAGCTGGGGAGTTAAGACTAGTTGATTAGTTGCGTGGCTGCGCTGCGATGGGGACCTCGCGGCGATGTCTGCCGCTAGGATTAAGACATAATCCACACAGCCTGAGTGAAGGGCGAGATCACCTCTTCCCAATGGCTGGGCTTCGGATAGAATGGAGAGCAAACCCAGGGTTGGCCGAGCGGATTAGGCAGCGAACTCATAATTCGCCTTAGGCAGGTTCGACTCCTGCACCCTGGATTTAGCGCATGGGCAAGGTTTCGAAGACAAATTCAGTACCCATGACCCGAGTCCCGGCTTGGTTGCTGGGCATGAGTTGGACAGATGTCGTAAACGGACTGGGCAAGTCGGGGACGCGAATAGTGGGGTCGCTGGTGTTTTGGATAGCCATTAACGCGGTGTGGGCCCGATGAATGGCATCGGCATCCCATGCAATCTCGCGTTCGGGAAAGCGGGCAGAGTCCCAACCACCAGGACCAACCATGTAGCTGAGCTGGCGCCAAGCAGTTCGATTCTCAAAGTATGTGCCGGAATGGTGGTAGAAGAGATCGTTCATGGCTTCAGGAATCGATCTAGTCTCTAGGGAGTTAACGTCTGACGCCTGAGCCATGGCCTCTGATGCGATCGCACCTGACGTTGCCAACACCGTCATGGCACTGACGATAGGCATTAGTTTGATCCCCATGGTTGATTCCTCCACACCGCTATATAAATCGTGATCTCTATAAAGTTTGCAACGACTAATTCCCTGCTTCGAGTCAGAGGCTAATCCAATGAATCACCAATTAAATGAATCAATGGCATCAGCCCAAAATAGGGTACGATATCGTTGCCATGTCCTTTATACCCTAAACTTTCCAGAAGCGAACATCTTTTATGGCGACAGTGGCACTGTTAATGGTGTTCGCACTTCCCCTGATTGATCTATGACTGCTCTATCCTCTGACTCATTCCCCCACCTATTGGAAATTCCATTTCAGGCCCTGGCAACAGCCAACCCCGATGATTTGAGACAGCTGCTCTTACAGCTGCTGTGCCAAGTTGCTTACCAAGAGGGAGACTTTATCCTATCGTCAGGACAGCACAGCACTTACTACATTAATGGCAAATTGGTGAGCCTACATCCCCAAGGGGCTTGGTTAATTGGGCGGTTGATGCTGAGTTATCTGCCAGGGGAGATCAAGGCTGTGGCCGGATTGACCCTAGGAGCAGATCCCCTCGTCACCGCAGTGAGCATGGTAGCAGCCAGGGATGATCGCCTACTCTTTCCGCTAATCGTGCGCAAGGCAGCCAAAGGTCACGGCACCCAGGCCTATATTGAAGGCATGGCCATGGCTGAGGGAACTCCTGTGGCTGTATTGGAAGATGTGGTGACCACCGGCCAATCAGCCCTGATAGCCGTCAACCGGCTACGGGCAGCTGGCTACCAGGTCGGCCGGATCGTAGCCTTGGTCGATCGTCAACAGGGGGGGGCAGACCTCTATCGACAGCAGGGGCTGACCTTCGAGGCCCTCTTTTCAATTCAAGACCTGCAAGGCTATCCCCCAAGTTAGCGATGGCAAGCAGGATAAGCCGCCGCTACAATAGGGCTAGAATTGTTGGCATGCATTGACATGGGGAGTCAGCCATGGCAGTCCCAAATTCACTTCGATATACCTGGGCGCGGCTACAGCCGTTTCGATTGCTGTTACTGTGCTCTGGATTGGTGGTTGTATTGTTGGGCGTCATCCTCTGGGAACGGCGTACCCATCCTGAATGGTCGGGACTGTTCCAGACACAGACACCGGGGCCTAATCCTGCTGCGAATGGCTCCTCCCTGACCCCAGAGGAGCAGGCTGGCATTGCCGAGATCGACAGCCTGTCCATCCTCCTGTCGGATATAGAGTCTGGACAATCTCCCGGCAGCATCTTAGGTGGCGAGCTTGGGGAAACGGACGCTCTTGCTTCCGATAGTCTGCTGTCGGCATTGCAGGCTAGCAGCTCTCCTGGAAGTAACGGGGAGAGCGGATTATCTAGTCAGAGCCCATTTGCAGCCTACCTCGAGCGCTATGACTTCTCCGGACGCTCCTCGACCTCCTCTGATCAGCCATCTGCCTCCAATGGCTTTGACTCCAGTACTGAGTCTTCCCTAACGAATCCAGATAGTCTGTTAAATCTCTCCAATCTTTTCAGAGGACTGGGAGCGACATCAGCCGAGACGGCAACGGCAGCCCCTAGCCCATTACAGCAGGCTATGAACCAGCAGGTTACTGCTCAGACGACCGAGCCAGGCAGGAGCCAGGCTCGTCGGGACACCCAGGCCACAGACACCGCAGATGGACGCCCAGCCGTGCCGACGTTGCCAGGAGCCGCCACGGCCGAAACCTCGCCAATACCGTTTCCGCTGATTCGGACGACTCCCCAGATGTCACCGCCACCGGGGACAACGGGGTATACGGTGCCGAATACGCTGAATCTGGCTCCACCCCAGGCTTCAACTGACACCAATGCTTACACCAATCTCTTCCCCAACAGTCCGACGTCTACAGGAACGGCGGGGGGACGCATCGCCCCTGTGACCCCAGGCAATGGGACCTCAAGCAATGGAGTGGGACCGTCGGGGCTGCCATCTCCGGCTAATACTGGCACCACATACAACCAACCGGATGCTCGCTTGCAAGAGGCGTCTCCTTTTGCCGTGCCGGGGGCTCCGGGGAGTCGGATCGGGGGTGGATATATCTACACCTTCTCCGATCCCAATGGTCCAGTTGACTGAGCACATTAGTCAAACTACGGGCTTAGATAAATAGTGCGCCCTATCCAGTATTTTGCAGAATTAGGCTAAATAATCCGGAACCCCGTCTCTGGGTTAATTCCTAGCTCCAAACAATCGCGATTGGGTTTTATGTGAATGCCGTCAGGGAGTTTGGTGCGGCAGAACTTGGCCTCCTTGAGGAGGGCAAAATCCTTGAGTTTGGTACCGCTCAAATCTGCACCGTTGAAGTTGGCACTACCGAAGTTAGTACCATTGAGGTTAGCACCGTTGAGGTTGGCACCGCTGAGGTCGGCTCTAACAAGCTTGGTACCCTCGAGGTTGGCGTTGGAGAGGTCAGCAGTTTTGAGAATAGCACCTTCGAGGATGGCAGTGCTAAGGTCAGCACCGTTGAGGTTAGCACCGTTGAGGTCAGCATAGCTGAGGTCGATAGTCTGGAGGTTGGCGCTTCTGAGGTCGGTGCTGCAAAGCTTAGCGCCGTGTAGGTTGGCATCACTTAGGTTGGCATCACTTAGGTTCGTACCACTAAGGTCAGCACCGTTGAGGTTGGCATAGCTGAGGTCGATACCACTAAGGTTGGCACCGCGAAGATTGAGATTTGTCTCGCTGATAACTTTTGCCTCGCTCAGAAAGCGGATGACGCTGCCTTTTCGGTTTTCGTCACCTTCGAAGCGCTGCAAGATAGATAAGGTTCTGGCTCGAATAATATCGATTGCTGTTCTGGAGAGCTCTAGCTGCTCGGGCTTCAGTTCATTTTTATTCAGCTCAGTAGCGCTGGCCAGAATGTTCTTATCTATGAGCAAGGTGGACAGACGATCTAGGTAGATTTGGAGAGCCTCTTCTCGGGTTTCGTCTCTAGCGCGCTGCTGCAGTTGCTGCTGGAAACAGTACCCGAGCCCAGCTAAGGCTACTGGTACCCCTAACAAACTCAACCAGTCCCAGATGGTTTTCGCTGGCTTGGGCGTGATTGTCTCAACGGTCTTAGTGATATTGCCTTTGGCATCTTTTTCGGTGGTGGTAGACATAATCTCACTTTCGCCAATGCCCCACTTGAGCCAGCCGTTGAGAGAGATTACTCCAATGGCTAAACCTAGGGGGACAACCACCAGTGTGATCGCAGCTACGTTAGCGATTCGCGAGCTCCACGTTAGCTTATGGCGTTTCCACAGGATTGATATCCGTTTCGAGCTTAACGGCATTGACTAGTTTCTCTCGACTGGCACTAGTGTTGGGAGTGGGCACTCTAGGAGCATGAGCAGTTACGTTCTAGTCATCGAAGTGCTGAATGATGGCCTCTGCAAACTCAGAGCATTTTAGGGGGGGATCGGCTGGTGGCGTCATTAATCGAGCCAGATCGTAAGTCACTTCTCGGTTAGAGATGGCAGCCCCGAGCCCCTGCTTGATTAAATCGGCGGCCTCCTGCCAACCCATGAATTCCAGCATCATCACGCCCGATAGGATGACTGAGCCTGGGTTAATGCGATCAAGGCCGGCATGTTTAGGGGCGGTGCCATGGGTCGCTTCGAAAATGGCACAAGTATCGCCGATGTTGGCTCCGGGCCCCATGCCTAATCCACCGACGATGGCAGCGGCGGCATCGGAGAGATAGTCTCCGTTGAGGTTCATGGTGGCCAGAATCGAATATTCGTCGGGGCGGGTTTGCAATTGCTGAAAGATGCTGTCGGCAATGCGGTCGTTCACCATGACTTTTGTCTGCCATTGCCCCTGACCATGGCTATCCCAGATGGTGTCGAGGGTGAGCTTGACCTCTTCACAGACCTCTGCTTTTCTGTCTGGGGTCAGGGAATCATAGCCAGGCTCCACCCGGCGGGCATTTTCTTCTAAGGAGATATCGGGATTGGCTTCTCGGTTGCTGAGAATCCATGACTCTCGTTCGGTAATGCAGGCCTGACGAAATTCTGTGGTGGCTAACTCGTAGCCCCAGTCTCGAAACGCTCCCTCTGTGTATTTCATGATGTTGCCCTTGTGCACCAGGGTCACCTGCTGCTTATGGGGAGGTAATCGTAGGGCATGCTTGATGGCTCGCCGCACCAGGCGCTGGGATCCGGTTTTGCTGATGGGTTTGATGCCAATGCCAGAGTCTAGGCGAATCTGTTTACGGCCGTGTTCTGGGGTAGCCGGGATCAGGTCCTGGTTGAGCAGATCGATCAGCTTGCTGGCAATTTCCGTGCCTTGGCGCCACTCAATCCCTAGATAAATATCTTCTGTATTCTCCCGATAGACGATTACATCTAGCTTTTCGGGGCTCTTATGGGGCGAGGGGGTACCCGGGTAAAATGTGCAGGGCCGCACGCAGGCATAGAGATCATTAATTTGCCGTAGGGCTACATTGAGGGAGCGAATGCCACCGCCCACTGGGGTGGTCAGGGGACCTTTAATGGCGATGCCGTACTCACGAATGGCGGTTAGGGTGTCTTCTGGCAGATATTGGTAAGCACCGTAGTGCTCACAGGCTTCGTCTCCGGCATAGATCTTGAACCAGACAATGTGGCGGTGATGACCATAAGCCTTGGCAACGGCGGCATCGAAGACCTTTTGGGCGGCTGGCCAGATATCCACGCCGGTGCCGTCGCCGCGGATGAAGGGAACGATGGGGGTATCGGGGACGATGGGCTCGCCATCTTGAAAGGTAATGCGCTCGCCAATAGTAGGAGGTGTGATCCGGTCGTACATCTCAGGCAGCTGTTGAGTGGGTGGGCTAATAAACCAGGATTAATCCATGTCTATGTCCAGGCTAGGGGAAAGCGCTAGAGCTAGGACTGGACTGGGTATTGTCGGTTCTATCCTGATTACTCTACCGCTTTTGGCTGGATAATCTGGTAGTCAATTTGCGCTAAAGCCTAGTTTTCTGGCAAGGGGGCGTGGGGGAGTTCTGCGGCATAAATTAATGCATCATCCTCAGGATTCAGGGCTCTATGGGTTTCCAATCCCCTCTATGATCTAGGTAACGTACTCCCTGCTTCAGAATTAGCCTAATAGGACAGGGGTTCTGAAATAGTGGAGTTTGCACAGGAGTCTAGAGTTGACATGAGTCGTTTTACATCTCCTTCGTCCGCGGCGGCAGAGTTTCAGCCTTTACAGGAGCAGTTGCAAGGTGGATCAACGAAACAGCAGCTGCAGGCGATTGAGGAATTAGCGGTGGCGGGGGAGACTGGTCTGCAAATTCTGTGGGAGTGTCTGCTAGAGCGACGACAGGCTGCTCCTACGGTGAGTGATGGTCGCATGATTCAGGTGATCTATGCTGCGGACCATAAGCCCCTGATTCAGGAGGTTGAGCGGTGCTGGCCGCGGGGACGGCTGCCAATGCCGTCAGCTCAGGGAATTGATTATCATCCACTGCAGCAATACTTGGTGGCGCAGGCGTTTGAGGAGGCTGATCGGCTAACGCTGAAGAAGTTATGTGAACTGGCGGGACCGACAGCTGTGCAGCGTAACTGGCTCTATTTCACGGAGGTGGAGGGATTCCCGGTGGAGGATCTGCTTACCCTCGATCGTCTCTGGCAGCTTTACTCGCTGGGCAAGTTTGGATTTTCGCAGCAACGGCAGATTTGGTTGGGGGCCGGCCGCAATTGGGATGTCCTTTGGGAACGTATTGCCTGGAAACGGGAGGGACGCTGGACTCGCTATCCCGGTGAGTTTATCTGGGATTTGACGGCCCCTAGGGGCCATTTGCCCCTTTCGAATCAGCTGCGAGGGGTACGTGCGATCGCATCTCTGCTCAACCATCCTGCCTGGACTCAAGAGACGACCTAGACTGGAGTCATCACCCAGGCCCCTGACACCACCAAATCGTACCGGATAGAGGTAGTATTACGATCTCGTCTCCTTCGTGGCACCGCCGACCCGCCTGAGCGTCTTGCCCTCTGAATGTCCCAACTGTCGCCCGTGTTACCCTCAGTGACTCCAGCCACAGCCTTCAACCCGACCCAATTTGACACCTATGTCATGGCCACCTACGGGCGCTTTCCGATTGCTTTGGTCAGGGGAGAGGGCTGTCGGGTCTGGGATAGTGAGGGCCGCAGTTACCTAGACTTTGTGTCTGGCATTGCCACCTGCACCCTGGGCCATGCCCATCCAGCCATGGTCAAAGCGATCACGGGCCAAATTCAGAGACTACATCATGTCTCTAACCTCTATTACATCCCTGAGCAAGGGGCCCTAGCTCAGTGGCTGGTAGAGCATTCCTGTGCTGACCGGGCCTTCTTCTGCAATTCCGGGGCCGAGGCCAATGAAGGGGCGATCAAACTGGCGCGTAAATATGCTCATCTCCACCGCGGCATAGAGCAGCCCGTCATCCTGACCGCCCATGCCAGCTTTCACGGGCGTACGTTAGCCACCATCACGGCCACTGGCCAACCCAAGTATCAGAAACACTTCGCCCCATTGGTGCCTGGGTTTCACTACATCCCCTACAACGACATTGACGCCCTACGTCAGGCGGTGGCTGATTTGGATGGCAGCACTCCCCACATCGCCGCTATTTTGCTAGAGCCGCTGCAGGGCGAAGGCGGAGTTCGCCCCGGAGAGCGCCACTATTTTCAGCAGGTGCGACAGCTCTGCGATGACACTGGCATTCTGTTGATCCTGGACGAGGTTCAGGTGGGTATGGGACGCACTGGACGGCTGTGGGGCTATGAGCAGCTTGGCATTGAGCCCGACCTGTTGACATCCGCGAAGGGCCTAGGCGGCGGTATTCCCATTGGCGCAATGCTCTGCCAGCGCCACTGCGATGTTTTGCAGCCGGGAGATCATGCCAGCACCTTCGGCGGTAACCCCTTGGCCTGTGGTGTGGCCTTGCAGGTCTGCCACACCCTAGAAACAGACGATCTCGTGGCCAATGCCCAATATCGAGGTGAACAACTGCGGCAGGGACTGTCTGACCTGGCTTGGCGGTTTCCCCACCTGATTGCGGATGTGCGCGGCTGGGGATTGATCAACGGGCTGGAGTTGACGGCGGACACGGCGGTTAGGGCGATAGATGTAGTTAAGGCCGCCATGGCTGCAGGACTGCTAGTGGTGCCAGCCGGAGCCAAGGTGGTTCGTTTAGTGCCGCCCTTAATCGTGACAGCACCGGCTATTGAGGAAGCCCTGGCTCGATTGAGTCAAGCCTTGAGTCAGGTGGCGACGGCCGGGGGCGCGTCGGCTGAGGCTGGGAAGGGCTAATTCGAGGCTCGATACCCCATGTCTGGGGCCTGCTGTCTACGGGCGATGACGACCGTTAATGTTCTTAACCCAAATCTATGGTCCCATCGGGGCAGCGGTGTTATTGGGCGTAGGAATCAGTATCCTGTTGAGGCATCCTCGCCTACCGCACCCCCGGCAACAGCCCTTGCACCAGTGGGTCCCTACCCATCTGGGCCGATTTCTGTTCTACATTGGGGTGCCGCTTAGTATTTTTGCCTTTCTGCGGCAGGCCGATTTATCTGGAGCCGTGGTGCTATCTCCCCTAGTAGCTTGGGGAGCGATGATGCTGGGGCTATGGTGTAGCCGTTGCTGGCTAGGGCCCCACCGGCAGACCTGGTCGTTGCCGAGCCAGGGGAGTTTTTCCTTGGCGGCGATGTTGGGCAATACCGGCTATATTGGCTATCCGGTGGTGTTGTTACTCCCGCAACTGGGGCCAGACTACTTCGGTTGGGCCCTGTTCTACGATGTGTTGGGAACACTGTTTGGGGCCTATGCCCTGGGAGTGGTCCTGGCTGCTCACTTCGGCCAGGGACCTGGGCATCGAACTAGGGGCAGCAACTGGCGCCAAGATCTCGGGGAAATCGGTCGTAACCCGACACTGATGGCCTTCGGAATGAGTTTGGTCCTGCGCCCCGTTCCCCTGCCGCAGGGGGTAGAGTCTGGCCTGCAGGGATTGGCATGGCTCATGGTCATGCTGTCGCTGCTGCTGATGGGAATGCGGTTACAGCAACTGTCTTCCTGGGGGTATTTGAAGCCTGCGGCCATGGTGGTGGTGATTAAGATGCTACTCATACCGGTGATGGTGGGAATGGTGCTAACCGTGTTTGGGGTAACCGGCCCTGTGCGGCTGGTGATGGTCTTGCAAGCCGGCATGCCATCTGCCTTCGCGACGCTGGTATTGGCCGAGACCTATGAGTTGGACCGAGCCCTAACCGTCACTTGTGTCGGCATCGGTTCTATCTGCCTGATGGCCACCCTACCGCTCTGGTTGTGGGGCTTTGCCACCTGGTAATGGCCAGTAGGCCCCCTTGGCTGATGAGTCGTGTGTCGATAGAGAGCCGCCCTTCGCCTGGCTGCACTTGGCTAGGGTTTAGTATGGTGTCGGTGCCATGAAATGGCCGTTGATTCTTGGCCCCATTGTGATTGCCCCATAAGATAGCACTCTCTATGCCTATGCGCCGTTTGGGCTTGATCACTGCACTGACCGCTAGTCTGATAGGGCTCCAAGCGATAGGGACAGATGCGATGCTCCAAAGGAGCCGCTTCGCGATCGCACAATTAGGGGATACCAATCGTCCTACCGCCGCCGCCCAACCCTCCCCGTCGCCGTCTGTTCCCTTGCCGCCTCGCTTGGCAGAGCCTCCGTCCTATCTATGGCTAGTGCTGATGCCCCTGATTCCCTTGCTAGGGGGAGGATTCACCTACCTGAAACGACGGCTGCTGCCGCTATCGGTTCGGGAGTGGGACCGCCTCATGATCGTAGGGATTACTTACTTACCCCTGATGGGGTTAGCCCTGGCCGGTGTAACTGCCTTTGTCGCCTATGGTCTGCTGCGAGGTCATCTGAAACAACCGGCTCTAGAGGCGCTGGAGCGCATTATTGATCGCAAGCATCAGACCCTAGACAGTTGGTTTACCCAACAACGTCAGGCCCTACAGACGCTAGCGAACACAACTACGGTCCAGACCAAGGCCGTGGCCCTGTTGCAATCAAATGGGGCGGCAGCCTCGACGGCCCAGGCCCTAGATGACTATCTGAGTGATTTTGAGGGCTTTGGGACCAGTTGCCCTACCATTACCTTGCTAGATCGGCAGGGAATCGTTGTCTTCGCGACTGACTCCCGTTGGCAAGGTCGCCAGCGACCTAGGGTCAGCGGGGTGACTCGGCCATTGGCCGCCCCGCCCTATCTCTACATTTCCCCCCTGACGGAACAGCCCCACATGACCCTGAAGGCTCCCATCGTCAATGATGGCGGGGAATTCGTCGGGGTGCTGGCGGTAGATCTCGATCTTGGGGATCTGCATACCCGCATTCATCAGCCGTTGCCTGATCCGCTAACTGTCGATAGATCCTGGGGACTGCAGACCGAGACGTATCTGGTGGGACAACCCCCACAGCTGGAGCAGGCGATTCTGCCAGGTCATCCCCAGGGACGGGCAGATGCCTCGGCACACCGCCATCGTTTCACGAGGGTATCGAGTTGGGCCGTGCAGCGGGTCTTAGCCGGCATCGATGGCTCGGGAACCTACCTCAACCACGACAACATCCCTGTCATTGGTGCCTTTCGCTGGGCCGATCAGTATAATCTGGCCTTGGTGGCTGAACTCACGCAAGCTCAAGTATTTCAGCCGGCTCGCCAGCTGACTACCGGGATCCTGGGCGGTGGCATCGTGCTCACCGCAGTGTTGTCTGTGGGGCTATACCCCCTGAAACGGCGCTTACAACGGCGGGTCGACAAAGCAGTGAAGCAGTTTCCCCCATCGTCTATCAAGTCGTCTTCCCATTGACAGGCTAGTATGCCGGCTGTGGCTGTGTCACGGCTGTGGCATGGGTAGCCGCTGGGAACTGGCATCGGCCAATAGCAGGCATTGGTTAGTGGCTTGAGCCCTGCCTAGGGCGGCACTCGCTGCTTGGTAGAGGGTTTGTACGCTTTGGCCATGGTGGGGAAAGATCGCCAGGCCGGCCCGGCAAACCGCTTGAATGGCATGGTGCTCGGCTTGGAAATGCTGTTGCTGAAAGGCGGTGAATACCTCTAGAAGTCGTTGTCGGGCATGGGGTTGACTGATGCCGTAAAGCCCCACTACCAAGGTATCGCTGTTCCAACGGCATAAGACATCTTCTTGGCGAAACCGCTGTTGTAGTAATTGGCCGAGATAGGACAGTACGTGATTCCCTAGCTCATGGCTGTGCTGATGATGGCAGGCAGAGAGGGGGTCAATGGCAACTAAGGCGAGGGAGAATTCTTGTTGTTGCCGCTGCGCCAGCCGCAGTAGCCGTTGCAGGTCTTCTGTGCCCCGTCGTCGGTTACTGAGGCCGGTCAGGTCATCTATATAGGGGAGTTGCCGTTGACTGCGGGTGTGTTCTAGGCGAGTCAGAATACGCGCTACTAATTCTGGGCCAATGACTGGTTTGCGGACAAAATCATCGGCTCCGGCTAAGAAGCTCTGTTGAATTTGCTCGGGATCGCCGTGGGCCGAGAGAAATAAGACGGGCAGGTCATGCCAGTGGGGATGATTGCGTACTGCTTGGCAGAGCTCAATGCCACTGATGTCAGGCATTTCGATGTCCAGAATCAGCAGGTCTGGCACGAGGTCCTCTAGGGTAGTCCAGAAGTGGGTGGGATGATCTAGCAGGCCGAGGTGGAAACCCCAGGGTTGCAGAATGTGGTGTAGGTGGTCCAGGATGTGTAGATCGTCATCGACGATTAGCAGGTGTTCAGCCGGTCGCAGGCCCGTGTTGAGGACCTGCACTAAGGTGACGAGGATTTGGGAGGGGGGAGTTACACTCTGCAAGATGGCCTGGGCTCCAGCTTGGATGAGTTTGACCCGCACCTCCAGGGTCTGCTGGTCGAGTAACCCCACCACAGGCATATGACGGCTGAGTTCCCGGACCGAGGCCAAGACGGTGGCCAGGGGCTGATCATTTAAGTCCAGCAGAGCCAATTGCGGCGAGGCACTGGCGAAGGACTGGCGGGCCGCTTCCATGTCTACCGTTACCATGAGTTGGACATCCCAGGGGGAGACTTCCTGCTGGATGTGCTGGACCAACTCCTCGTTTGGGCTAATCAGTAAGACTGGGATTTCTAGGGGAGTGGCAGAAAAGGTCGATTTGGTGGCGGCGGTGATCGTAGAGGGTAGGGGCTGATGGAGGATGGCCCGCAGCTGGTCGAGCCGGTCGAGCAGCTGAGTCAGTGTGGCATCGGCGAGGGGAGACTCTGCTGCTAGGGACTGCTCTAAGGTGCGAGCGATCTGGGTGCCTTCTGGAAACCCAAAGCATCCCAAAGAGCCAGCGAGTTTGTGGGCTTCTTGATGGAGGGCTGATTGCAGGGGAGTCTGAGTTGCATCCTGGCGCAGGTGTTGGGCTTGACGCTGCATGGTGTCTACCCGATGGAGGAAGGTGGCTCGGTGCTGCTCTAGCACCGTTTGAATTGTCCGGGTATCGGTATCATCTGTCAGGGACGAGATGGAGGGGGGAGTGGGCCAGGGGTCTGGTAGGGCCTTGAGCCGGTAGCCGAGGCCGTAGACGGTTTCAATGATGTCGTCTTGTAGGCCACTGGCGCGTAATTTCCTACGCAGGCCTTTGATATGGACTGTGATGGCGTTGTCGGAGGGGCTGTCTTCGAAGCTCCAGAGACGCTCGATGATGGCGCTGCGGCTGAAGACTCGTTGGGGATTGCGCAGGAAGAGTTCTAGCAGTTGATATTCTTTGGCGGTCAGGGCTATTTCTTGGCCCTGGTAGGTGACTTCTCCGGCAATGGGGTTGAGCTGTAGGTCGCCCCAGTGGAGGATGGTGTCGGTGATGGCGTTGCCGCGGCGCAGCAAGGCCCGAATCCGAGCCAAGAGCTCGGGCAGATAGTAAGGCTTCACCACGTAGTCATCGGCACCGGCATCCAGGCCAGCCACAATATCGGCGTGGGCGTCCTTGGCCGTTAGCAGCAGGATGGGTTGTTGATAGCCGTGCGATCGCAACTCGCAACAGACACTGAGGCCATCAAGGGACGGTAGCAGCCAATCCAGCAAAATCAGATCGTAATTCCAAGTCTGAGCTAGAGACAGGGCCGTCTGACCATCGGCAGCAACGCTCACCTGATAGTGATGCTGGCTCAGCGCCTCTGCCAGGGCAGCACTGGTGTCTTTATCATCATCAACCACCAATATCTTTACCGCTGAAGGCCGGGCTGGCGGTGGAGAAGGGGGACTCGATGGCGGCATATGCGATACCTGATAGGCACCTATAGGACGATGGTAACGATCCCACGCCTGCTTGGGGACGTTGCGCCAGCATTATGATGACTATGGGGACTAGGCATTGGCTGGATAGGCGACTTGCCTGAGCAGGGTCATCGGCCCCACCGCCTTGAGCAGGGCCAGTTGATCGGGGTTTTTGACCAGAAGAGAGCCGGCAAACCCCAGGGAGTTGACGGGGATGGAGCGATAGCTCTCTTGCGATCGCACCACCACCATCATCCACTGGTGTGTCAGCAATAGGTTATAGGGGGCCGACGGTTGCGGCGTCTGCAGCGACACCCCCAGGGCAGTCAGCAAGGCCCCGTAGGTGGCCAGTAAGCGAGCGGCAGCCTGCATGGGCTGACTCCAGTCGAGCGATAGTGAGACAATCCGATGCTGGAATGGCAAGCTGGGCACCGTATCTGGAACTGCTGCCGGCATCGCCTCAGCAATCAAGGCATTGAGTGGCACCGCTGGGGCCTCGGGAGCTAGGGGTAAGGGAACCAGCTGTAGATGCTTATGGCGCTGGCTCGCCCCTGCCCGGGTGCCGCTATTGTAGAACCCGAGACCGTCGATCTCTGCCATGGCTACTGCAAGCGCCTGAAAATCTGCCAAAGTCAGCCAACTATCCTGCTCTTCAAAGGCACGAGTGATGATCAAAATATGATGGGCTACCACATTGAACTTATTGAGCAGGCACACATGGGTCTCGGAGAGATTGGCGACAAATAGATCCTCTTCATAAGGCAAAAACGGATTGAAATCTCGTGGCTGCTGCCGCTTAGCCCGTTCTTTGCGGACGAGATTGGCCAGAATCCTGACTAGAAACCACATGCCCGCTTGTTCTAAGAACTGATATCGGGTATCGATGGGCTGCAGCGCGCCGCAGGCAAGGGCATGTTGGGTCTGGGTCTGAACCCTGGGCCAGAGCCGATCCGATGCCCGGGGCGGAGGCGACGACAGTGCCATAAGCTACAGCAGAGAAACAGTCAATTGCACTCTACCAAACCTATCAGATCACCCTGGGCAGGAAGCGGAACAGGGGAAAGGGTAGTACGAGTGAGGGGGATGGGGAAAGTGCTAGCTGCCGTATTAACTGCTCGCGACGAATTAAACGATCGAGATAAAACTAAACTCGGCGTTATGCTTTTTAATGCTTTTTTATGATTACGAAGCTGCCTAAAGCTCATGGTTCCAGCCATTTTGAAGCGATCAAAATAGATACTTTACAAAGAAATCCGATGGCCTCTGACAGAATGATCCCAGAAAATAATGATCCCAGAAAATAATGATCCCAGAAAATAATGATCCCAGAAATAAGGCCGAAATGTTTTATTCCTAACATAGGAAATAACCAGAAATACTGACCATGGCCACTCAAAGCCTAGGACAATTTTGCCCCCAATAGGGTCCTAGTCGGGGAGGCTGATCAGCACTTAACTTATGGGTCGCAGCTATCGATCCCCCGATCAAGTTCGAAACAATTGGATACGGGTTTTCCCTATGGCAACATCTGCTCCTCATCTCACGCCTATTGTTGACGGCAGCATCGATCGAGACCCCTTGATGGTGGGGCCGACCACGTCGCTGATCGAGGTGTTGGCCCTCATGAGTCAAACCCTCAGCGTCCAGCAGCAAGGGGTATCTCAGGCGTTGATCTCGCCAGGGAGTCGCGATCGCAGCAGTAGTGTCTTGGTCGTTGAAAACCATCGCCTCATGGGAATTTTTACGGAGCGAGATCTGGTCAAACTAGTGGCTGCCCAGCATTCCCTGGCGGGAGTCGAGGTGGGGCAAGTCATGAGTTCAGAGGTGGTGGTGGTGGCGGTCGAGCAGCTGACGGATATTTTTGTGCCCCTAGACCTCATGCGTCGGCACCATATCCGGCATCTGCCAGTGGTAGACGCCGACTATCATCCCCTAGGACTGATTACCCAGCGAAAGCTGCTGCAGACCCTAAAACCCGGCACCTTGCTACGCTTTCGGCCGGTTGCCGATGTCATGACCCCTGATGTGGTGCAGGGGCCACCTACCATGACCCTGCTGCAGGTGGCCAGATTAATGCGAGATCGCCTAGTCAGCTGTGTGGTGATCACGGCGCCAGTGACTCAGGGGATTAACCGTGAACCGAGTGCCGCCCGGACGGTGGGGCGAACGCCCGTGGGCATCATCACCGAGCGGGACCTGGTGCAAGTAAAAGCCCTAGAGTTTGACTTCGAGCAGATTCAAGCTCAGGTGGTGATGAGTACCCCCCTTTTCTTAGTCAGACCTGAAGAGATGTTACTCAAGGCCCAGACCTTGATGCGAGAGCGTCGGCTGCGACGGCTAGTGGTGGCAGACGGCGATGGCCAATTGCGCGGTATCCTGACCCAGAGCAGTCTGTTGCGGGTGCTCACCCCTGGTAAGCTATACAACACTGTGAGTCAACTGGAGCAGCGCCTAGTCAGGCTAGAGGCCGAAAAGAAGGCCCTGACAGTGAATCAAAATGCTGAATTAGAGCATCAACTCGAGGATCAGAGCCACTGCTTGGAGCAGCATCTCAGTTACAGCAATTTCCTGGAGCAGCTGTCGCACCAAGTGTGGGCGGCAACCGATCTAATCACACTGTTTAAGTGGGCCATGGCCGATCTCAATCGCCTGTTGCGGGCCAACCGCATGCTGACCTATCAATTTGCCACGGCTAACACTGGGTTGGTGATTGCGGAAGCCATTCAAGGCCCCTGGACTAAATTGATTGGCCGCTTCGTCGAAGACCCCTGTTTTGACGAAGAAGTGGGGGATTTTTATCGCCAAGGTCACTGCCGGGCGATTCAAGATATTTATGATATCCACCTCAGTGATTGCCATCGCAGTCTCTTGGAGCTGCTTGAAGTCAAGGCGTATATCGTAGTGCCCCTAGTGGTGCCGGTGAATCCGATGGCACCGCCTGATGGTCAGATGCTGTGGGGCTTATTGATGGCCCAACAATGTGATAGTGCCCGGGCTTGGGATGCCCTTGAGTTGAGCCTCCTGAGGCAAGTGGCCATACTGCTGGCGATCGCGGTGCAAAAGTTAGCACTCATGTATAAGCGGCCGCCTCAACCGATTGATGCGAATCATCCCCTGGTGACTGCAACATCGCTACCGGCAATTGCCTTGGCGTGTTCCCTCGAGTAGTCTGCGTCGCATGCACCACGTTCTGGTTGACGCTGCCGCGCGTAGCTCCTTAACCCACGGCAGCCATCAATAGAGCCAATCTCGGTATTGGGGATGAGCTTTCATCTCTTCGAAGAGCCATACCATGCGGTCAATAAACCAGGTTTTCCCCAGAATCACCCAGGATAGGCCCAGCAGCGTTGGCCATAGTGCCAGGGTGATGATTCCCCAGAGGCATGTCACAAACCCGACGGCATTAATCAAATTCGTGACCGCAATCACCGGTCGATGATGGCCAGGAATCGGCACCTGCTTTTGATTCAGCCAGACTCGCTCACCCAGCACGCCTTTGGAGGCCCAGTTGTGGGTGCTGCGAGGTTTGGGAAACAGTCGTGGGTTCAGCCAAATCCAGAGCAGCACTAGGCCCGCTGGCACCAGCGCCCACCAGCCCCACCAGAACCGGCTCCACCCGGCCAGCACCAGCAGCGGCAAACTGGAATAGCGGCTCCAAACACTCCAGGGATTGGTGTGACGCTGCCAGACGCGATCGCTCATCTGGAAAAGCTGAGCAATTCTTTCGCCATAGGTCATGGGGCAGTCTCTCCAAGCATGTGCAGCGAGCTGATTGGCCACGCGTTCAAACGCCCATCGCCGCTCGGGTGGCAAAGATAACGATACCAATCCCAAGCAATTCCATTGTGATGCCGTAGATCAGTCGTTGCAATGGACTGAGAGCAGGCACTGCGATCGCAGCCGCACAGCAGTGAGGCTCTAGCAGCCCAACGCTGCCCGCGCCAGACGACATACAGCAGCAGGCTGAATTAAATTTTGGGCGGCGTGGACTGGCTGGCAGTCGGTCGATCCGTCTCCTCTGGCACCAGATGACTAACCAGCAGCTTCAAGAACAAAAAGGGTAGCAGCCATTCTAGGCCGGGCGTCGGGGTGAGCCAGTAGCGATCGCCCAGCAACGCCAACCCATACAGCCCTAGCGCGATGGGACGCTGGAGATAGCGGTGCGATCGCACAATCACCAGCGAGGCCATGAGGAGATATGCGGAAACGCCCCCAAAGAAGCCCCAATCGCCGCTGCGCAACACCAGCGCCACCAGCAAAATATGTACCAGGTGCAGACAGACAAAGGCAAAGTGCTGCCGCCATCCCTGGCCGGGACGGTGATACCACCGCTTGGCGGTGGCCGTGGCATTGGTGAGTACGCCACCTACCATGTCCAACCCCAGAAAAGCAATTAAGCCCAGCTGAAGTGGCGTCCACTCCACCGGTAAAGAGCGGGCATAGAGCGGAGCGATGATGGCGGCGGCGATCGCCGGCCCCAACTGCAACCACAGTTCCGCCTTCGTTGCCTTGGGCCCGGTCAACCGATCCAATCCTCCCAACCACCCAGGCCGTGGCTGGAGACTTGCCCGACTCGCTACGGCCTCTGGCCCAGTTTGCGCTTGACTAACTGACATTGCTTAACCCTTATAACAGTCGTTATGTACAGATATAACAACTGTTATGATAATCTGTCATGTCAGTGGACCAACCACTCAGCATTCTGGCCCTGGTTTTTCCGTGGATGCAGCGCTGATGCCCCAACCAGATCGTCGTCTCGAAGTCTCGGAAGCCGCCTGGCGCGTCATCGTCCGCGAAGGGTTAGACCGCACTAGTATGCGGGCGATCGCCCAAGAAATGGGCTGCACGACTGGCGTGGTAACCCACTACTTTCGCAATAAGCAGGAGTTGATCCTGTTTGCCCTCAGGCAGGTGAAGGAACGGTTGCAGGCTGCGATGGAGCAAGCCGTTGAGTCGGTGCCTGGTCCCGACCGACTGGTGGTGATGCTGGCGGCGTTTTTGCCGCTAGACAGCGAGCGTCAGGAGATCCTGCGGGTGTGGCTAGCGTTTTTGGGCTATGCCGTCGGCCGCGACAACCTCATGGCGGACCATCAGCAGAGTGCGGCTCAGCTGCGCACCGTCATCATCCAGGAACTCGAAGCTTTGAAGGCTCAACAGATACTCCGATCGGACATAGACCCTGCAACTGAAGCCAATGCCTTACTGGCGCTGGCAAACGGCCTCAGTCTGGACTCCCTGATTCAAGGTCAGCCGCTGAGTCTAGACCAACAGCGCCTGGTCCTCCAGCGCTATGTCAAGACGCTCCTCATCCAGGATTAGGCGTCAGCTCCCCCGAGCATCTCCGGCTCAATTGTCATCGGAGGATGGCTGTCGACAGATGCCAAATACCGACGTATACCCATGCAAAAACGTCGTGCTACCGATGGGGCCAATCTCGCCGCCGCAAAAGAAGCCGCTGAGGGGAATATCCTCGAAATACTGCTGAAACAAGCTGGCGTCAAAATGGGGCTGTTCATACAGGCCCTGCCCCCGACCCATGCAGGTAAACATCAGGGCTCCGACGGGGGCAGCCTGGTTCAGATCCGACTGCTGGCGATAGCGCTGTAGCAGCGTGTCTAGATCCTCGGCCGAGGTGCGGGCATCCCGCAGATGAAACTGAATGCGCTGGCCGGGACGGATGCGATCGCCCACGGCTATGGCCCCCACCCGGGGGTCAACCCCAATCAGCTGTCGAATCAGAAAGTCGCCATGCTCTAGGGTCTGCTTAAAGCTGTCTTGGGCAATGCCGACGAAGAGGGAGTCCTGGGCCAGTTTGCGCTCATCCTCACTGAAGTCCTGGAAAATTCCCTGTAATGCTTCCAGGGGACTCTGAGGCTCACAGTCATCCCCGTCGGGCTCTGCCAGTTTGATCAAAATATTGCGCTCGGCTTCTACAATCCGATAGGGATGGCCAATGGGACGACACCCCTGAGCCACGATGGTGTCCATGACGATCTGACCGGATAGGGCAACGCCGACGATGCCGTCATGATGCACCTCCTGATTGCAAAAGAGGCTGCTGCTGCGGTTGATGCTACCCACACTGGCCAGCCCCCCCACCTTAACCGACCCTGGATAGGCAAAATCCAGCCCCTGCAGCAATTCACTGATCCCCGAAGAGAAGGGGTCTGCCAGCAGAATGAAGTTGGGATGGTCACTGGGCGGGATGCCAATCAGCTTGTGCCAAGCATCTGGGGGACTGTCTAAGTCGGGCAGGTCGTCCTGGGTTAGGTGAAATCCCTGCACCGAGACCTGAGGCAGGCGGGCCAGGCTGAGGCTGAGGGCGGGTTGCGCTTCAATTTCAACCGCTTGCTCTGCCGCAGTCATGCCCACGACTCCGCCACCGCTGCAGCCAATCAGCACGGGAATGTCGATGGCGGCCTGCAGCAGGGGTAATAGACGAGAGTATTCGCTAGCAAAGGCCGAGGAGATAAATACCAAGCCTAGGTCCGGCGGCTCTGAGAGTTGGTGGCGAAGTTGAGCAGTCACGTCTTGGACTGCTGCTTCTAGAGACACCTGAGTGGATATGGCGTTGGCCCACTCCATCGGCTGGGTTGTTGCGTCCATGCCGACGCACCTCCTTGGCTCCGTTGGTTGTTCTGTCTGATTGTAGTCGCATCCTGGCATTTCCCAAGGCTAGGCACAAACTGGCGGCCATTCACCGACGATGTTGCTGCCCATACCGCTACCGCAGTCGACTAGCTGTATAACCATTGTCATGGGAATAGTAGGTGCGATCGCATCTTAAACAATCATTAAACCCCCATGACCGATTCAGCCTGCCATGGGGCCATCATGAATGCTGAAATCGACCATCAGTAGGGAAATCTATACCTTCTGTTTCATGTTTTCAACACGGTTAGCCCGGTAAAGTGCGACTACAATGGTCGATGAAAGATTGGGATTTGCGATAGACATCACAGATCTCAAGGGTTTCACAGCCACCGAATTTCATCGTAGCAATCATCACTTGAGTTTATGAGCAATATCAAAGAGCAGATCAACCAAGAGATTCAGAGCGCCCGGGACGCTTGCGACACCTCGGGGAAGAGTTCTGAAGAGTGCGCTGCTGCTTGGGATGCTGTTGAAGAGCTACAAGCCGAAGCCTCCCACCAGCGCCAGAAGGAGCCTAAGAGTTCCTTCGACGAATATTGTGAGAACAACCCCGACGCTGACGAGTGCCGCGTCTACGATAACTAAGGTCAGCCAGCCGGTTTAGAGTCGACCTTTGACCCAGTCGCGATAGCTTTAGCTGGCTGGTCATGGTCATATCGCTGGTTAGCTTATCCCCAACGGAGGTAATCTCCCTCTCACCGGGCCAAAATCATCAAGCTGGGCTTTCCAGTGTTAATCTAGCGTCGCTTCCCCAAACCACGGAGAAGCGGCGCTTTTCCGTTATTTATCAAGTCTACGATCGCATCTGGCTACTATGGGGCTGCTGGGGAGGCAGTGTCTCGGCACTGGCTGCGATCGCAAGTCCGCCTAAGAACAGCAGCAAGAGCACTGTCCATCCAAAGATGACCGCTGCCGGCTGATAGACCACATGGTCGCTCTGCGAGGTTGACGTTGATTTGCCGTAACTCCCACCGCCGGTGGTAAAGCCACACCCCCCAAATCCGCCACAACCACCGGATCCACCACTACAACTCATCGTGTACTCCTTATCTTATTTCTCGACTGGATTAACTCTATCGAGAGGCATTGGCTGGTGGACCATAAGCAGGGTTATGAACCGGACTATGATTCATCGAATGCAGCTAGCCCAAGCAAGGGTTGACAATCAAGATAATTGCTAAAGTCCCCCATTTTTGGGGGCTGGGGGGCCTTCGCGAAAAGCTTTCCCATGGGTTTGTTGCCAACCATGAATTTCGCCATTGGTATCTTGGTAGGGGGGCTGAGGGGAGCGTCGCGATGTGCTTTACCCGATTGCAATTTGCTGTAGATCTCAAAATGAGACGACCCCGTCGCACTCTGGAACCCATGATTCTGGGTAAAAGTAGGAGCGGATCTTGATTGTGGAACTTTTTGAAGTCTCTATTAAAAAGCCTTGAGGGCCTCTTTCACGTTGCCGGAATCGCGATAAACCGGAGAGAAGTGTGTTCGGGAGCATCTATGCCCCCAGGGGTTTGCCCAGGACAGCAGTCTAGAGGCCGGGCTGCCCCCCAGAAATCATTAATTTTTTAACGGTCACTAACCCGGAAGCTTTTTTGCCGGGTTAGTTGCTTAGGATAGTCGCCAAGTCAGCTGAGGAGTTTCCATGTCGCGCCTGCAGCTAGAGCGGTTACTCAAGATCGACGCCCTGATCCGTCGTCCTCAGCGGCAGACGGCGCTGACGCTGGCAGCAGAACTGGAGGTGAGTGAGCGCACCATTCGCGATGACCTGGCCTTTCTGCGGGATCGCTTTCACGCTCCCCTAAAGTTCACTCGCAATCAGGGGCATCACTACACCGATGCCGAGTGGCGGCTGCCGACGGTACCCCTGACCAAGGGCGAACTGTTTGCCCTCACCCTAGGGGCCAGGATGCTGGAGGCTTATGCCGGGTCGACCTATGCGGTGGAGTTGCGATCGGCGGTGAATCGATTGGCGGAGCGCTTACCGGAGCAGGAGTGGCTGGATCTGCAACAGCTGGCCGATGATCGGTTGATCTTTCGGGCCGGGGCCGAGACCAACCTGGACTTAGACATCTGGCAGCAGTTGGAAGATGCCTGCCGCGACTCACGGCAAGTATGGATGCGCTATTACACCGCCAGTCGGGATGATGTCTCGGAGCGGCAGCTGGATCCCTATCTGTTGCATATCTATCGGGGCACTAATCCCTATGTGATTGGCTGGTGCCATCTCTGAGCCCCTCATTCAGTCCAGAGTTAATATGAAGCTGAAGCAGATTACCCCCTCTGATACAGTAGCCCCTGGCTACATTGCTGTCGTTGAGTTTGGGACTCCCAAGGCGCAGGTCGTGGAAACATGCAGGACGTAGACACCCTTCACCGAGAAGCTATGGAACTAGTTGACCAGGCAGTCCTGGCGCGTCAACAGGGTGATGCTGAAGCCGCCATCGCGCTCTCTAAAGCCGCCTTCACCAAAGAACGAACAGCGGCAGACCTGGTAGCCGATCAGTTGGATCTGGAACCGACTCGCTCCGTTTTACATCGCAGTGCCGCCGCCCTGGCCATCGAGTGTCGTGAACTGCGAGAGGCGGAACGTCTCATTGGCCGAGCCCTCGCAGGTAATCCGCCTGACGACATTGCCAATGAACTCCGCGATTTGCTGCTGAAAGAAATCTACTCTCAACGGCAGGCGATTGGGCACTAGCGCTTACCCGAACTCGTAGCCTTGATTGACCCAGTAATGCCAATCAGAGATCGCCTGTTGAGTCTCTTCATCTGCCGCTGGAGCCTCAAGCTGAATCAACGGCACGGCCAAAGTATCGCCTTCCCAGTCGATTTCCACAAACATCTCCCGCTCACACTCATCCTCTGAGGCCATGCCGACCACCTCGACCGTTTGCCCGTCCTTGAGAGGGGAAATACGCCGCTTGCTGATACAGCTTGCCGTAAATGGGAACTGCATGGTGCCCTGCAAATAGTAGTACCAGCCCATGGCCTGCTCTTCAGGGTCGTAGGCATCCACCACAATTTGCATCGTGATGCGCTCTTCAATCTCTGCATCCTGCTCAATGTTTGCCATGACCGCTGCTCGATATCTGAAGGCTGCACCTACATTAAACATCAATGTCCTTTCGCTAGGTCAGCATAGATAAAGGTCTCAACGCCCAAGGCAATGAGTAGGATAAGCTCTGCCCAAGACAGAACTATTACCCCAATCGGTGGATTGGCCACTAGATACCAAAACGACGAAATCTTTTCGTCATTCACCACATAGGTCCATCCCAAAATCAGGCAAACCCAGGGAATCACCAGCAGCGCATAATAGTGAGTTGGGTCAGACACCGCAAACGACACCACCGCCCCAAATACCCCCAGCGTCGAATGGCACTGACGTAAGCCCTATCAAGCTACTAGTTTGGCTTTCAGGACCGAGCAAGGTTCCCGAAAATGCGGGAACGGTTTAGGACGGCGCTTGACGACTCGGGGTTCTGAACGGTTGGCTCGAAACGGAATGATCAGCTCTCGCACAGCGCTTAATAAAGCCTGGTAGCCACGCTGTCGTTCGGATGGAGCAAGATGCAGGAACTCAGGTCGGAAGTGGTTGAATTGTTGCCGAATGCCCTGCAGGGAGACCCGTAAAGCTTCCACCTCGGAGTTGTCGGCACGATTCAGCATCATAGAGGCAAGCTTATGGGCTTCGACGCTTTGATTCTTAGGTAAACAATCGATTTCTTAGGTAAACAATCGATGGCCATGCCATTCCTGAAATGTTCCGTACTTGCCCCTAGCTGACTGACCAGTGCCGTGCCTGAGACAAACGCTACAGTAAAGCTATTCGATGGAGCCAATGGGGAACCTGGTCATGCCCTCTCCCTTTCCCGGAATGGATCCCTATCTTGAACATCCTGACCTTTGGCCAGAGGTGCACAATCGGTTGCTGGTTGCGATCGCAGATAGCCTAGGCCCCCAACTGCGGCCCAAGTACCGGGTAGCCATCGAGAAGCGAGTTTACGAAGACATTCGCGATGACTTACTGGTGGGACGGCCAGATGCGGCGGTATTTGAACCACCGTCTCAGGAAACGAGTCCAGCCTTATCCCAGCCCAGTGCTACTGCAACAGCACCGATTACAGTAGAACTACCAATGCCGGAGGAGATTCAAGAACGCTACTTAGCAATTCGAGAAGTGAGCACGGGTATTGTCGTGACAATCCTGGAACTCATTTCCCCCAGCAACAAGCGCCTTGGTAGAGGACGGCAGCAGTATGAAGAAAAACGCCTCAAAATTTTGGCCAGCCAGACCCATCTAGTGGAAATTGATTTGATTCGAGCCTTTTCCCCTCTGCCGATGCGCGGCCCCGAGCAACCCTCCCTCTATCGAATTTTGATCAGCTGTGCCGATCAGCGACCTCGCGCGGATCTGTATCCATTTGATTTGCGATCGCAGATTCCCGCCTTTCCCCTGCCGCTCCAGCCTCAAGACCCAGAAATTATTGTGGAATTGCAACCATTGTTGGCTCAGCTATACGACCGGGCTAGCTATGACTTGGCAATTGACTACAGTCAAGACCCGGTTCCCCCCCTGACGGGTGAAGATGTGGCTTGGGCCAATAAGTTGCTGCGCAATAGACGGCACTGACCGGAGGGGACGGACATCATTCTTGGATGACTATCCCCGACGTCAAGCGGAGCCATTCAGGGTAGGGATGCGATCGGGCTCGCGGTAGCAAGCTCCTCTCGATGAGTGGATAATGGCATCCACATCCAGCCAGGCATCTTATCGGCTTTCCCAGATTTCGAATGTTGGCTTAAAATTGTTATAGTCTTCACCTCGAAGCGTCTTGACCAGCTAGCGAGATTGCTGGGAACAGAGGAACGCAAGATGCCGATAGTCTGGCGAATTGGTTCGGTCACTTGGATTTGCTTTTGTCTCTCAGCTCACCCGGCATCGTTACCTTGGGCCTCTTGAGGTAGTTGCGGTAATAGAGCCGTTCCCAAAATCCAGGCTTTATCGTATGCCCATCCTTAAAACGGATAGTGCCGTCAGGGTTCACCGTAGTTTCGTCCTTGAGCCAGACCACCGTTCCATCAGCGTAGACTGCAGCATCAATGCAGGCACACCCCGCTTGAGGAATGATTAGGTTAAAGGAGAGCACTGCAACAATAGAGATTCCGATAATTGCAATGGATTTTCGCATCGCATTGTTGCGCTCGAGTCGAGGAAATGCCGTGTAGAGCAATCATTATCATCAACCTGATCATAACTGATGAGCCAGAATATTATGCGACATAGATGACTTGGGCTAAGCTTAAAATCTCTTGACGTCGTAGCCAGTTGCGACTCTGCTCGATCGATTTCTTGGTCATAATATCGACTTCTCTGCCACAGAGAGCTTCCAGCTCATGTTTCAGCCGAGAGCCACTCTTTGCTCAATTCTAGTGCGAACTTGGGACGTGCTGAACCCCAGATGTGAGGACGCCAACAGGCATTAGGCAGAGTCGTGGGCATCAATAGCCACCGCCATCACCTGCATCAACGTATTAGCAGTGGTCTCCTGAAGTCCGGCCTGGTCAAGGGCGCCCTTGATTAAACAGGGAAACACCATCAATTGGACATAGTGATTAGCCGCCTGGGTAGCGTCATTGCTGAGGGTAATTAATGGAATCCTCAGCAACCTATCTTGCTGACTCAACGCCTGCAGATACGCAGCCACATCTGGAATGTCGGGATCCAGCAGCATCACATCTGGGTGCCAGACTCGACTGATTAAACTCGCCTGCTCCAGATCATCCACCTCCAATACTCGACACTGATAGCGATGTAACCAACTACTCAGGTTAAGCCCATCTGGCTTAGAGGAGTCAGCAAAAGACGGTTCCGGTCGCAACAGCAGCACTGTGCGCTGACGCAAGACCTCTGGCTGTGGCGTCGGAAACAACAGCGTATTCAGGTGGATGGGCAGCTCTGCAATCGCCACAGGAGTCGGAATCCAGCCCGAGAGAACTTCGGCCGCAGTCTCCTCAGGGGGGTGCGGTGTCAAGGCAATCATGGCGCATGGCTGCGCCTGAGACATTGCCATCAGGGAGTGTTGCCGATCCGCCATCCCCAGCCCTTGCCACTGCAGTAACAGTGCCTCCGGTTGCAACCGCGAGACCATATCTTGGGCTTCGGGCCAGGAACGAGCCACCACCACCCGATAGGAAGATGATCGCACCCCCTCCGTGACCGCCTTGATCAACACCGGATCCACCGCCGCCAAGACCAATAATCGAGTCATTGGCTCCAATACGGGTTGCCCAGGGGGTTGAGTCAACGCCGGTGCCGGTAATAGCAGGGTAAATTCGCTGCCCTGGTGAGGATAGGAGACAAAACTCAAGTCTCCTCCATGGAGACGAGCCAGTTGCCGGGTTAACGGCAGCCCCAGGCCAGTTCCCCCCTGGGCCATCGCCGGCGTAGTTAGCAAATGAGATTGCTCATTAATAGCAATCCCTTCTCCCCGATCCCAGACGATCAGCCCCAACCAGGACCCCCAGCGCTCAATACGCATGCCCCAAGGAGTATCACTAGGGGTATGACGCTGGGCATTATCGATCAGATGATCAAGCATCTGGTGCAGGCGACTAGGATCGGCAAAGATGCGATGCTGGGATAGCCTCTCCCGAGGATCAGCCTCGCTCCCAGCCACCGTGACATACTCTGTCCAAGACTCTTGGGCATCTAGGCGAGGGACGAGCACCTGCTGGCATAGGGTCTCCAAATTCAGCCACTCAGAATTTAAGGCCAATTGTCCCCGGGACAACCGCATCCAATCAGACATCTGATCCACCAAGGTCATCAGCTCGCGGGCATTGCGGTGAATCAGATCGACATAGCGTCGTTGCTTATCGGTTAAGGTCCCTAATCGCTGGTTTTGCAATAGATTAGACAGTCCCAGCAGGGACGTCAGCGGGGTTTTCAGGTCGTGTCCTAAGCCCACCAGCCAGTCAGCATCATCGGCATCAACTATTCCCTGAGTCTGAGGATCTGTCTCAGCCAGGGGCTGATAGGCAATGACCAACCAGCTATCTCTGAGCTCATCGCCCGATAAGGACTGAGTAGAGCCTGATAATGCTCGATCGAGCCCATTTGCGAACGATAGGGGGAGTTTCAAGAAGGCCCACCGTTGCCAGGAACCATCCCCCAAGGGGTAGTCAGTCGGCGGCAAGTATTGCCACCGCCCAGGCAACCCAGATAGGTGCTGTAAAATCTGCTGATTATCATTGGAAAGGCTAGGCGTGGCCGCCAACAGACGAGTATCACAGGAGGGCGGCACTAGGTTTTGTGTGAGCCCAGTCGGCATGAAATCAGCCCCTAGTCGCGACCGCCAGGTAAGATTGAAAAAAGAAGATTGCTCTGTTCCCCACTGCAGCATTAGCGGCATGGGAACGGCATCCAACAAGGTTAACCACTCCTGAAACGGCCCCGTTTGGGATGGCAATGCTGGTGTCCTCGGAGCCAAGGCAGGCGGAGTCTGGTTCCATGGCCATCGCAAAAACGGCAGCAGCCGACGACACTCGATCAGACCCAAATAGGTCTGCTGGGCATCAACCACTGCCCAATGGCTAGCATCTCCATCGGCTAGCGAGGTCCAAAATTCAGCCAGAGACCAGTGATGGGGAATGACTGCCACCGACTCCACCAGCTCCTTGCAATCCATGACTAGGGTCTGCGTTAACCGGGCAGAGAGTTCAGAGGAGTGTTGGGTCAACTGAGCGACGCTCATGGATGCTGCAGTGGAAGCCCCATGGTAGACAGCTTCATTGCTTAGATGACTCAAGACATAAGCCATCAGCCGTCCGGCCCGAATCAAGCCAATGGGAAAGGCGGGATGCTCAAGGACAACGATGACGTCATGCTGACCAGTACCAAGCTGCTCCACGACCGTCGCGAGGGAGGTGAGCTGGTGACAACTGGGAGCGCAGGACAAAAACTGCAGCAGAGAGGGCATGGCGATAGTAGGAACGGGAGCAACCCATAATTCAGACAAACATGTTTCTTGATATGTATCGAAAATTGATAAGGGGGTGGTCTGGGTATCTGCCCAGGTTGGAGCCCTGAGCGCTCTCGGCTGCCTGAGCTACCTGACAAACGCTACGGTTGCTCGCTGAGTGTTACTTAGATTATGACGACCGCCACCGATTTTGGGAACCTTTAGAATAACTCTAGAGTCCTTCATCATCTTTTAAGATTCTTCGGTGTCCTTTAAGATTCTGGTTGAATGGCCCTTTGGTCTGACGGCTGCCGTTATCCGATAGCCGTGGTTGCTGTTGTGTGAACTTGGTTGAGCCACGATTTTGTCTACAAAACTGTTACTCAATATCTTTCTCCCTTCTCGGGAGCTAACCCAAGCCCTGCATCAGCACTTGGACGGAATGACGTATCTGACCCACTGGAGCGAGTCCGAAGCGGATTTTTTTGCCTGGACGAGCCGCAACTGTCATCGCATCGACTGCCTGATTCTACAGAGTAATCAGCAGCTAGATGCCATCATGCAACAGCTGAGGGAGCGGGATATCCTACTACCTGCGATTATCCTCAGTCGTCAGGCAGCTGGTTCCGGTGAGGGCTCCCCTGACAACAGGAATGACAACACCAAAGCAGTCTCCTCGGTAGAGTCCTTTGAGCATTGTCGGAATGTGATTGCTGCCTACCACCGTGCGATCGCATGTCTGACCCTATCCGATCTTGATCAGCTAGAGCGCCATATTCATCAAGCCATCGACCAATTTCTCAAACTTCCGGCAGTCAGTAACACCTCCCCTGCCCATGCAACAGCTGGAGATCCAGCCCCCAGCTCTCATCATGTCCTCCTGAGTTTGCAGCAACAGCGCCTCAACGACAAGCTCAGAGAACGCCTGAACTATCTAGGGGTTTACTACAAGCGAAATCCTGAGAATTTTCTGCGCCATATGAGTCAGGCCGACCGACAAGAACTCCTAGACAAGCTACGGTCAGACTATCGCCTGATCGTCCTCAGCTACTTCTCCAACGATGCCAGCCTTAACCAGAAAATCGACGACTTTGTCAATGTGGCCTTTTTCGCGGATGCCTCGGTATCCCAGATCGTTGAGATCCATATGGAGTTGATGGATGCCTTTGCCAAACAGCTAAAGTTAGAGGGACGCAGCGAAGAGATTTTATTGGACTATCGCCTCACCTTGATCGATGTGATTGCCCATCTGTGTGAGATGTATCGCCGCTCCATTCCCCGGGAAAACCAAGAAAAGTAAGGGAGGCCGCATCCGGTCAGAGCGCAGCCTCCCTGACAGCATTTCCTTTCGGGGTGAGGTATAGCCTATCTCCTGAAGTCAAGGGATTCATGACTAACCTTGTCCCTCACTAGATTCAGAAACGCCGTATCTTTAATCAATAACGTCGAGGATTTATGAGTAAGCTCAAAAAAACCTACATCCTGAAGCTGTACGTAGCCGGCAACACGCCCAATTCGATTCGGGCCCTCAAGACCTTAAACAACATCCTAGAAGAAGAGTTTCAGGGGGTGTACGCCTTAAAAGTCATCGACGTGCTGAAAAACCCCCAGCTAGCCGAGGAAGACAAGATCTTGGCTACACCCACCCTATCCAAGATATTGCCACCGCCAGTGCGCAAGATCATCGGCGACCTCTCGGATCGAGAGCGAGTGTTGGTTGGCCTTGACCTGCTCTACGATGAATTGCGTGATGATGAGTTCTACAGTTGACGCCAGATCCATATCTGGTTCAGATCAAAATTGATCATTATTAGTTCAGTAAATCGTCAGGACTGAACTTGGACAAGGTTTATACTGGTTGTCTGCCCGTAAATACTGGGAAAGATACCGGTTCTAGGGCACCATAAGGACACTATCACCTCGCCCGTCTCGAGGAATTAGCTCCCGGGTACCCGAGAGGATCCCTACCCTTTAACCAAACCTCTTTTTGATACAACGACGATGACTCAATCTCCCCAAAGCGCTCAGATTAATCCATCTAAGCACGCCGGGCTAGAGAAGATTCGCACCCTGATCGAAGGCTTTGACGACATCAGCCATGGGGGCTTGCCCATTGGCCGCTCTACCCTAGTCAGTGGCACCTCGGGCACAGGCAAAACCCTGATGGCCGTACAGTTCTTGTACAACGGCATTGTCCACTTCGATGAGCCCGGTGTATTTGTCACCTTTGAGGAGTCTCCCAGAGATATCATCAAAAATGCCAGTAGCTTTGGCTGGGACTTGCAAGCCCTCATTGACGACAGCAAGCTCTTCATCCTAGATGCCTCACCCGATCCCGAGGGCCAAGAGGTGGTTGGCAACTTCGATCTCTCAGCCTTGATCGAACGGATTCAATATGCCATCCGCAAGTACAAGGCAAAACGGGTCTCGATTGACTCTGTCACCGCCGTATTTCAGCAGTACGAAGCGATTTCCGTGGTACGGCGAGAGATCTTTCGGCTGGTGGCCCGTCTGAAGCAGATGGGCGTGACCACAGTAATGACTACAGAGCGGGTAGATGAGTATGGCCCGGTAGCTCGTTATGGCGTGGAGGAATTTGTCTCGGACAACGTGGTGATCATTCGCAATGTCCTCGAGGGTGAGCGTCGGCGCCGCACCGTCGAGATCTTGAAACTGCGAGGTACCACCCACATGAAGGGAGAGTATCCCTTCACCATCACCGATGAGGGCATGAACATCTTTCCCCTAGGAGCCATGCGCCTGACTCAGCGTTCCTCCAATGCGCGGGTATCCTCCGGGGTTAAGACCTTAGACGAGATGTGTGGGGGCGGCTTCTTCAAAGACTCCATCATTCTGGCCACCGGTGCTACCGGCACCGGCAAGACTCTGCTGGTGAGCAAGTTCCTGGTAGATGGCTGCAAGACCGGAGAACGGGCCATGCTATTTGCCTACGAAGAATCCCGGGCCCAGCTCTCTCGCAACGCCTACTCCTGGGGCATTGACTTCGAAAAGATGGAACAGGAAGGGTTACTCAAAATCATCTGTGCCTATCCGGAGTCAGCCGGATTAGAAGATCACCTGCAAATTATCAAGACCGAGATCTCCCAATTCAAGCCCGCCCGCATGGCGATTGATTCCCTGTCTGCCCTCGATCGGGGCGTCAGCAATAATTCCTTTCGCCAGTTCGTGATCGGGGTAACGGGCTTCGCCAAGCAAGAAGAGATCACCGGATTCTTTACCAATACGACGGAGCAGTTCATGGGGCTGCACTCCATCACCGAGTCTCACATCTCCACCATCACCGACACTATCTTGATGCTGCAGTATGTCGAGGTACGAGGGGAGATGTCGCGGGCCATCAATGTCTTCAAGATGCGCGGCTCCTGGCACGACAAGGGCATTCGCGAGTACACCATCAGCAGTCACGGACCGGAGATCAAAGATTCCTTCCGCAACCTGGAACGCATCATCAGCGGCTCCCCCACCCGTATTTCCATCGACGAGAAGAGCGAGCTCTCTCGCATCGTCAAGGGCGTGCAGGGAGATGAACCCGTGTAGACCGACCTATCAATACGTCCATAACACCTAGGAAGGTTTGGGCATCTTGCGTGCTCTTGTAGTCCCTTCCCGTTCCATAATATGATTAGAGATAATACACTGAATCATACTTTATAGTGTGACTTACAGTATGAGCACTTCATCGACTAAGCGCCGCGTCTCAGTCACGATTGACGCTGATTTACTCGATGCCATTGATCAGTTTTCCGATAATCGCTCGGCAGCAATCGAAGAGGCGTTGCGGCTCTGGCGTGTTCAAAAAATTCAAGAACAACTACAGCAGTACTATCAGAGCCGTCGTCAGGCTGATGTTGAGGAAGAGGAGCAATGGGCTACTCTAGCCGAGCAACAGCTTGAAGAAACCCTGGAAGCGGAAGAGTTATAGAGATGCGGGCTGCTTACCCACGGCAAGGCCAGGTGTTTTTGATCAAAGCGCTTAGGTCTATTGAGGATACGAAGAAACATCCAGCGGTGGTGGTATCGATAGATCTGCGAAATGAGTTGAGCCGCACGGTATTAGTCGTGCCGTTCACGAGTAATATCAGCAGTGGCGAAACGCCGACTCGGATTCTGGTTCCGGCTGGTGCAGGGGGCTTAGATACCAATTCCATGGCGATATGCGACAACATTCTGGCTGTCCGCAAACGCTATCTGGAGCAAGGCCCTTACGGTCAAATCAGCCAGTCGTTGCTTCGGCGTATTCAACAAGGCATCCAAATCGCGATTGGAGTTTATCCGGTTTAGGAACTTAACGTTAAGCGGCTATCCCTGAACCTGCCCTAAAGAGACTGTAAAGGAAACGAGCATGGAGGGATTCGAACCCCCGACCCTCAGAACCGGAATCTGATGCTCTATCCAACTGAGCTACATGCCCTTGCGCTTAGCTATTGTAGCACTTACTCTCGGCAGACGCGGTAGGATGATGGCACTTAACCCCTGAGAATCCCATGTCAGTTGACGTGCCATCTGCAGAGACCACCAACCTACCCTCAGATAACCTTGCCGAGAATCTCGACGAAACCTCTCCGGCAGGATTAACGGCGGAGCAATACCGTCGCAAGATGGAGCGCCGTAAGCAAGTGCAGCAGCAACGGTTGGCCCAGCGCACCCAGGAGAAGGGCTTGATCATCGTGCACACCGGCAACGGCAAGGGCAAAACCACGGCGGCCTTGGGCATGGTGATGCGATCCCTGGGCCACGGATTTCGGGTGGCCATCGTCCAGTTTATCAAAGGGGCTTGGGAGCCCTCTGAAAAAGCGGTGCTGGGCCACTGGCCAGAGCAGCTAGAATTCCATGCCCTGGGGGAAGGGTTTACTTGGGAGACCCAAGATCGCGATCGCGACACAGCCAAGGCAGAGCAAGCTTGGGAAGTGGCCTGGGGCTATCTGCAGAACCCGGCCTATAAGACCATTCTGTTGGACGAGGTGAATGTGGCCCTGAAGCACGGGTTTCTCTCCGTGGATCGAGTGCTGGCGGGGCTGGCTCAAAAGCCGGAGCACACCCATGTCATCCTGACCGGACGGGGGGCTCCTGCCGCTCTGATTGAAGCAGCCGACTTGGTGACGGAGATGACCTTGGTGAAGCATCCCTTCCGGGAGCAAGGGGTAAAGGCACAGCCGGGGATTGAGTTTTAGGGAGGCATCATGGCGGCTGAGTATCAGCTATCGTTTCTGTCTGAGGGTGATCAGAAGGCGGCGGAACTATCTTGGGTGTATAACCAGACCCCAACAGGGGACCTGAGCCTAGGGGAACTACAGGGTTGGAAGCAGCGGGTTTTGGAATTCCAACGATCGGTGCGGGCCACGCCGGTGGTGCGCCAGGGAACTTTGTTTGATGTAACGGCTACGTCAGACCCGCTAGATGCCCTCGATCCCTTTCATCTGCCCCAGCGGAATGCCGAATTCTGGCGAGGCTGCTTCGATGAGTCTGGCCCCCCTGCCCTTTACTTCGTGGTGGATCACGAATTGCCGCTGTTGCTGTACGTGGGGGAAACCATCAAGTCCAACCAGCGTTGGCAAGGGGAGCACGACTGCAAGCGCTATATCCTCAATTACATCGCCGCTCACCGGCCCCATGGGCTGCCGGTGACGGTGAATATCGGCTTTTGGCCCTATGCCCCTTGCGATCGCAAAACTCGCCAAGCCCTAGAGCTAGCGCTGATCCAACGTTGGCGCTCCCCCTTCAACAAGGAAAACTGGAGGCTGTGGGGCACTCCCTTTGTTGGCAGTAGAGCCCCCGAATGACTTAGATATGTCCTCAAGCTCGAGAGGACGCAAAGCGAATCTTGAGGTAATCATCCTCCAGCTTAGCTCCGGCAGGTTGCAGGGCCGCCAGGGCCTGGGGCAACACTAGATTACGGCGGTGGTTGCCGATGCGAATATTCAGTTCATCGGAGGCCTTACTCAACTCCACCCTATCCTTGGGAATACCTGGTAGATAAATCTCCAGGCTGTAGGTATCCTCATCCTGGATTACCCGAATGGTGGTCTCCTTGTAATACACCTGGGTGGGGTCTTCCTGGTCATAGAGAGTGTCTTTCAGCCGAGCTAAGGCCTCTAGGCCACACATTTCCTCTGAAAACAGCGGCACTTCTTTCACCGGCAAGGGCCGAAAGTTCTCATGAATCTCGTGACGATATTGCTGCTGCTGATCCTTCCAGCGTTGGAAAAACGGGTCCTGCACGCTCTCAGGAATGATGCGATTGGCAATCACCAGATCCGTGCCCACGTTATAAAGACTGAGATAAGCATGGGCCCGCAACGACTCCTTAATCACCATCTTCTCCGGATTGGTCACCAGCCGCACGGAGGTGGTGGCGGTATCCGTTAACACCTTCTCCAGGTCCTCTAACTGATGATAAAACTCGTAGGGAGCATCCATGACTTCCTGGGTGGGCAGCGAAAACCCTGCCACCGGCCGAAACAACGGTTCCACAATCGGCCGCAGGGCCGCAGACACGGCCTGAAAGGGCTTGTATAGCCGCCGCATGTACCAGCCCGCCACCTCCGGCAGACTCAGCAACCGTAGGGCCGTTCCCGTGGGGGCCGAGTCGATGATCAGCACCTCAAACTCCCCCTCGTCGTAGTGGCGCTTCATCCGCACCAGACTGAAGATTTCATCCATGCCCGGCAGAATCGCCAACTCTTCCGCTTCTACCCCTTCTAAGCCCCGGGCCTGCAGCACCTCAGTGATGTAGCGCTTCACCGAGCCCCAATTCCCCTCTAGCTCCATCAGGGCATCCAATTCTGCCCCCCAGAGGTTAGGCCGCACCTGCCGGGGCGTATGCTCCAACTCCTGATCGAAGCTATCCGCCAGAGAGTGGGCTGGATCCGTGCTCAATACCAGGGTCTTATAACCGAGTTCGGCGCAGCGTAGGCCGGTAGCCGCCGCCACCGAGGTCTTGCCGACACCACCTTTGCCGGTCATCAATAATACACGCATGCAGATCCAGGTCCCGCTTTAGAAACGTTACATTCTTTTACTCTATCGGGTTTATTCCAGAGCCGCCAAAAATTAATCCGATAGCCCAGGATTGCGCTAGCTGGTTTAGGGCGTTTACGATGGCGGGAAAATGGGAATATTCCATGAATATTTTGCTGATCTATCCGCAGTTTCCAAAAAGCTTTTGGTCTTTTGAGAAAACCCTGGAACTTGCCAACTTTAAAGCCCAACTTCCCCCTCTAGGTATGGTTACAGTGGCGGCCATCTTGCCACAGACCTGGAATTACCGATTAGTCGATCGCAACCTACGGGATGTCACCGAGGCCGAATGGGCCTGGGCCGATCTGGTTTTGATCTCCGCCATGATTGTGCAGCGCCCAGATTTCATAGCTCAGATTCAAGCCGCCAAAGCCCGAGGCAAGCTGGTAGCCGTGGGCGGTCCCTACCCTACAGCCCTGCCTGACGAAGCCACTGGAGCCGACTTTTTAATCCTGGATGAAGGTGAAATTACCCTGCCCCTGTTTGTGGAGGCGATTGGGCGCGGCGAGACTAGCGGCATTTTTCGCGCTAACGGCGAGAAACCGGCTGTAACCACCACTCCCATTCCCCGCTATGACCTCTTAGACCTGGACGCCTACGCCGAAATGTCGGTGCAATTCTCCCGGGGCTGTCCATTTCAGTGCGAATTCTGCGACATCATCGTGCTCTATGGCCGCAAGCCCCGCACCAAGGACCCAGAACAACTGCTAGCTGAGTTGCAATATCTCTACGATTTGGGCTGGCGCCGGAGCATCTTCATGGTAGATGACAACTTCATCGGCAATAAGCGCAATGTCAAACGGTTGTTGACAGCCCTGAAGCCCTGGATGGAGGCCCATAACCATCCCTTCTCCTTTGCCACTGAGGCCTCGGTGGATCTGGCCCAAGACAAGGAACTGATGCAGTTGATGGTGGACTGCAACTTCGGCAGTGTCTTTTTGGGCATCGAAACTCCCGACGACAGTAGTCTCACCCTGACCCAGAAGTATCAAAATACCCGCAGTCCCCTGGCCGACTCGGTGCAGACCATTATCAAGGCGGGATTGCGGGTGATGGCAGGCTTCATTATCGGCTTCGACGGCGAACAATCCGGGGCCGGGCAGCGCATCGTTGACTTTGTGGAACAGACCACCATTCCCACGGCCATGTTCGGGATTCTGCAGGCCCTGCCGGATACGGCTCTATGGCATCGACTAGCCAAAGAAGGTCGGTTACTAGACCGCCACTATGACTCCAACCAGACCTCGCTGATGAACTTTATCCCCACCCGTCCCATGGAAGACATCGTGGCGGAATATCTCCATGCCTTCTGGACCCTCTACGATCCCCTGGTGATGTTGAATCGCACCTATCGCCATTTTCTGATACTGGGAGCCGGGCGGCGACAGCATTATCGCGGCCGCACCAAATCCGCCGGTACCCCTGGGCTGAACTGGACGATTCTACGGGCCATGGGGATTCTCTGCTGGCGTCAGGGAGTAGTACGCAAGACCCGGCTACGATTCTGGTTGCATCTGATCAGCCTGCTGCGGCAGTATCCAGAGGTGGTGCTGAACTATCTGGTGGTCTGCGCTCAGGCAGAGCACTTCATCGACTTTCGGCAGACGGTGCGGCAGCAGATCACCGAGCAGCTGGCGGTGGCTCAGAGTCAGCTGCAGGAGACCACAACCCCAATGCCAGCACCTCAGACGGCTTAGGGAAGGCGGGGAGGTGGGGTGAGGGGGTGAGGGGGTGAGGTGAAGAGTGAAGAGTGAAGAGCTTGCCCTGAGCGCAGTCGAAGGGTAAAGCGTGAAGAGGGGACAGGGAATAAGGGGGAAAGGTCCCTCGCGTCCTTGCCGATGCGACGCGATCTATTGCGCCTAACCGATAAGCCCTTCCGCAGGTCCAGGGCAGTAGTTCGACTGCGTTGCTCCTGCGGAGCCGCTTTGCGAACACTACAAGCGGTTTGCCCTGGTCGTAGGGGTCCGGGGGAAACGAAATTCCCCCGGGTGAGTACCCCGAGCTACGCAATGAAGCGTGGTCTTACAGATATCTACTGCCTCTGCCCACTACCTTGACGCTTAGATCTATTTCGATATAATTCTAATTAGATAAGCATTGAATTGGTCGCCATGAGCCAAGCTGATTTTCAGACCCTGCTGGCCTTCTTTAAGGCCCTATCCAACGAGAGTCGTCTCAAGTTGGTGGGGCTGTTAGCCCAAAGCGATCGCAGCGTAGAAGAACTGGCGGCGCTGCTGCACCTGAAGGAGCCGACGGTCTCCCATCATCTGGCCAAGCTCAAGGCCCTGGATTTGGTGGAGATGCGATCGCAAGGGAACACCCACCTTTACCGGCTCAACCAAGAGGCTCTACACAGCTTGTCTAAGGCGGTCTTGATCTCCAACCACGCCGAGTTGGTGGCAGATCTCGACGGCGATGCCTGGGAAGAGAAGGTGCTGCGCAACTATGTCGAGGCCGGTCGCCTGCGGGAGATTCCCGCCAGTCGCAAGAAGCGCTGGGTGATCCTGAAGTGGTTGGTGCAACAGTTCGAGTGCGATCGCACCTACTCCGAAGTCGAACTCAACCAACACCTGAAACAGTTTCACCCCGACGTCGCTACCCTGCGGCGAGAATTCATCGGCTACCAGATGATGCAGCGGCAGCAGGGGAACTACTGGCGCCTGCCAGAGGCCCAATGGCGCCGCGAACCCAACCAACAGGTTAGTTAATCGTTAGTCTCGGCGCCGAGCCGCCGCCTGGAAGGTGGCGCAGTACTGCTGATAGCCCCCGGGAAAGACCACATTCAGGGTCAGGGGGTCTTCGCTGTCGCGGGGGTCACCGGGGCCTGCTACGACTTGCAGGTGTCCCGCAACGGTTTCTATCTGCAGGGCCTTACGGTTTTTGAGTTCACCGCCGCTGCTGTCCACGTAGGTGACGACGTTACCGTTGTCGTAGAGGCGGCCAATATCCTGAATCAGTTGCAGGAAGTTGCGATCGCTCCCCCCCCGTTTGGCCACGGGCCGACCATCCACCTCAAACACCTGACTGGTGACCGTGTCGCCCACCCCCACCAGCGTCGGCATCTGAGCCGGGTCAAAGGCGTCCCTGACCAGGGCCACCAGCTCCTCATGGTCATGGGGCGCCTGGCGCACGCTGAACTCTGGTCCCAGGGGGTAGGTCCCAGTGCGCTGGGCATAGTAACGATTCAACAGGGCCAGCACCCCCGCTTCTTTAATCGCTCCCCGCAGCATGAACTGAAAGTCGGTGGTGCCCGATTCAGGCCCCTGGCTAAACCAGACGGTTTCCTTGCCGTCGTTGCCCCGGCCATGGTTAGGGGCATAGTGGACGAAGAAGGAATCGGCCAGCCCCTGGGCTGCGGCCGCTGCCAGCAAGTCTTCCATTAATGCTGCCATGGC
This sequence comes from Halomicronema hongdechloris C2206, assembly GCF_002075285.3. GTDB lineage: Bacteria > Cyanobacteriota > Cyanobacteriia > Phormidesmidales > Phormidesmidaceae > Halomicronema_B > Halomicronema_B hongdechloris. The sequence goes on from NZ_CP021983.2 coordinate 1,258,800, forward strand.
GTGTTGCAAGGCGTTGTAGGTGGCTGGATCATCCTGGAGTAGCTCATGGAAGGTGTTCAGGTTGGCCGTGGGCGAGGCCACGTTCTCTAAGGCCGAGGCGGCAATGCCCGGCTCTAGGGTGGCATCGTCAAGGTTGGTGGGGTGATCTCGGAAAAAGGCCCGCAGCCGCTGCCGAATCTGCTCTGGAACCGATCGCAAAAACGCCAACTCAGCCTCACTGACCCCGGGATGGGCTAACTCACCCTGGCGAGTCTGCCACTGCACCCCGCCTGCTGCTAAGCCCGGCAGATAGAGCCCCCGTTGCCGCACCTGGGCAGCATCCCCATAGGCCCGCTCGATGATGCCATTGACGCCGCGTTGGCCGATGTGTTCGCCGTTGGTGAGCACATAGAAATGGCCATCGAAGGCCTGGGTGGCCTCCACATAGGCGGGTTGGATGGTGCGATGGCGGGGATCCTTCACCAAGCCCATGCAGACACCATCTAAATCCTGGATAATTAATAGGTTTTCCGTGGTGGCCAATAACTCCTCAAAGCGATCGTGATCCAAAGAGTAGGTCTGCTGGTGGAGCGGTTGGGAAGAGGCTATGGCCATGGCTAGTCGCTGGAATGCATCGACGCGATTTACCCCTTCACCCTACCAGGGTCTTCTGATGCTGCAACCCCTGGTCTGCCACGGCTGTTGCCACCAGTGATCTGAACTCGTTGTCGTCACGTTCTTGCCAGTTTGGCTGCCAGTGCAACTCATCGAGCTCAATGTGCTTCAGCCCCAATCTGGTCGACAACCTCCTGGCCAGGGTGGACTTGCCACTGCAACTCGATCCAATCGCTACGATGCGTTTCAGAGAAGATACAACCATCGGTAGACTATTACCCTCCTCATCCCCGTTAAGAAATCCAAACAGGTGGGGAATTCCCGCCGTCACCGTCGTCTTGATCATATTTTCCTGATGTAAACTGTATATAGAGCTACAGTTTGAGGAATAAATCTCTGCTGTACCTGCCACTAACGTGTTCTATTGCGGAGATATCAACTATGCAACTGTCCTATCGCGGTGCCCACTACGAAGCAACGATTCCTAACCTGGAAGCCGACAACATCGAGGAAATCGGGCGCTATCGTGGTGCCACGATGACGCGTAAGCACTTCAAGGTCGCTCAGCCCCACCATGGCCGGGTTGAATTGACCTACCGCGGCGTTAAGTACAGCCACGAGGTTTGAGCTTCGCGGTGGTTGGCTAGCTGAGCCCTAACCCTGGAAGTAGAGCCTGAGTAGGCAGGACTATGGCACACGCCCATGTCCTAAGATATGAGATTATGCGATCGCAACTGTGCGATCGCATTTGACTATGTCCATCGATTGCTCAGGTGACCTCAAGTTTCCGCCGGGGCTAGGGCGTCTAGGTAAGGGCGCACCATAAACAGACTGGCGATGGACTTGGCATCAACGGCCTCTCCCGATAGGATTGCCTTCGTCAAGGCTTCCGGGGTCATCAAGATCACCTCGATGTCCTCATCGATATCGGTCTGGGGACCGTCGTCTAGGTGTTCTAGATCCGTGGCCAGAAAGGCATAAATAATCTCATCGGAATAGCCCGGGGCCAGGGGAAAATTGCCAATGGGTTGCCAGGTATGGGCCCGATAGCCGGTTTCCTCTTCTAGCTCGCGCTGAATCGTGGTGGCCGGGTGTTCATCGGGTTCCACCGTACCGGCGGGAAACTCCAACAGTCGCCCCTGCAGGGCGAAGCGGTACTGGCGTACCAGCACCAACTCGCCGCTGGGCGTCACGGGAACCGCCAGGGCTCCCCCGGGATGACGAATACATTCCCAATCCCCTTCGGCCTTATTGGGCAAGCGCAGCCGATTGACTTCGAAGTTAAATTTACGACCCTCATAGAACAGGCGTTGTTTTAGCAGTTGGGGCGGTTCTTGGTGGATCGGCATAGAGACCGGTTTGCGAAAAACAGTAGATAAAGTGGCGGCGGATGATTCCTGGGCCCCCACCTGGCAGTACTCCCCTCATCGGTTACTAACGGCAATGCCCAGTAAGTGGGTATCCAGTCGGCCTATCGCCGCAAGAGGAGCTCAGTGGTGGGGCCTGGCAGGGGTTGTCAGTATTTAACCCTAATACTGCGAAGGTTAGCCAGATGGCAGGCAGGCGATCTAGGGGGAGGCGGCCAGAGTCAGTGGCCATACGTCTTGGGCACCAACCTGCTGGGCCAGGTCTTGAATGGTCTGACCAGAGCGGGGATCGACCCAATCGGCGGCGATCTCAGCCAGGGGCACCAGCACGAAGGCGCGTTCGTGCATGCGGGGATGGGGAATCTGCAGTGACGGCGTCTGCAGGACGATGTCATCCCAGAGTAAGAGATCGAGATCCAACTGTCGCGGTCCCCAACGCTCTCGCCGGATGCGGCCAAATCGACGCTCGATAGTGAGGAGCTGCTGTAGCAGTACCTCCGGCGTTAGCCGCGTCGTCACCAGGGCACAGCCGTTGAGGTAGTCTGGTTGGGGCGGGCCGACAGGTTTGGTGCGATACAGCCGGGACTGTCGAGCTAGCTCGGTCTGGGGCAGGGCATTTAGTGCCGCTAGGGCTCCCTGCAGAATAGCCACGGAGTCACCTAGGTTACTGCCGAGTGCGATCGCACAGGAAACAGATTCCATAGATTCCTAGATTAAGGAACATGACTTACCATGCTAACGCCAGTCGTAGCAGCCCCACGAGTGGCCCTGATCAATTTCGTCAGGGGATCTAGAGATGGGGCTGGAGTCGCTCGATCAGTTGATTGGCGGCCAGCACTCCTTCAATCCGATCGACAGGCTGCCCCTGCTTAAAGAGCACCAGGGTCGGCAGGGCTTCGATGTGATGCTGAGAGGCAATCTGGGGATAGCGGTCGGTATCGATCTTGACCACTTTTAGTTGCCCCTGCAGTTGGGCATTCACCTGCTCTAGAATCCCCGTCATCATCTGGCAGGGACCACACCAGGTGGCATAGAAATCTACCAGCAGGGGCTGTTGGGAACCGGCTAGCAGCTCAGCGAAGGATTGGAATTTCTGTTTAGTGACCATGGCAGCGGGGTCTGATAGAGTCTAGGCCAATACAATATGTTTCGATCCTAGACCAACAGCACTTTAAACTAGCCGCTGATCCGAATTCCTTAAGGCAATAGGGCTTCCTGACCATCGTCACCCAGGGGGGATCGGGGACAGATTCGATATAAGATGATCCGGTTGGGTTATGACATGGCTATGGCAGCGTTACAAGATCAGGTGGCAATCATCACCGGAGCCTCCCGCGGTATTGGCCGGGCAGTGGCCCAGACCCTGGCCGCTGAGGGAGCAAAGGTGGTCGTGAATTATGCTCGCTCCGGTGACGCCGCCGAAGCCGTAGTGGCCCAGATTCACCAGCAAGGGGGAGAGGGCATCGCCCTGCAAGCCGATGTGTCCCAGACGGACCAGGTAGACACGCTGATCCAAACCACCCTGGATAAATGGGGCCGCATCGATGTGTTGATCAACAACGCTGGCATCACCCGCGACACCCTGCTGCTGCGGATGAAGCCGGCCGACTGGCAGGCGGTGATCGACCTCAACCTGACCGGCGTCTTTCTCTGCACCCGGGCCGTGGCCAAGTTGATGTTGAAGCAGCGCCAGGGCCGCATCGTCAATATTGCCTCGGTGGCCGGTCAGATGGGCAATCCTGGCCAGGCCAATTACAGCGCCGCCAAGGCTGGTGTGATCGGCTTCACTAAGACGGTCGCCAAGGAACTGGCCAGTCGCGGGGTGACGGTCAATGCCGTGGCGCCCGGGTTCATCGCCACGGATATGACTGGGGACCTATCCAATGCCGAGGAGATCCTCAAATTCATTCCCCTGGGTCGCTTCGGCCAACCGGAGGAGATTGCCGGCATGGTGCGGTTTTTAGCAGCCGATGCCGCCGCCGCCTACATCACCGGCCAGGTCTTCAATGTGGATGGCGGCATGGTCATGGCCTAGGCCGTCGGGCCGGGGCCGCAAAGGCCGCCTGCAGGGCCTGATAGCGCTGGTCGAAGGTCTCGGTGTCGGAGGTCCACAGGGTTTCGTAGAAGAAGAAGGACATGCCGGCGAAGGTGCGATCGCGGATGGCATCAATCTGCTGACGGATCCAGTCCATGGCAATTGGCCGCCTCTTGAGGCCGCTGAGAATGCCGATGCTAGTGGGAATACGGGACCGCACCCGCTGTAGGGGCGTCCGGTTCAATTCCCAAACGAAGCGATCCAGATCCTGGCGGTAGACCTGCACAATCATCTCATCGACATAGCCTCGCCGCTGCCAAGTGGGCCAATCCTGCAGGAAATGGTCATAGGCAAAGGGATAGGGATTGGGGGCCACCGAAAACACGGCCTCTGGTCGCCGCCCCTTGACCACCCGATGCAGCTGGCCCACGAAGTCGGAGATGCGATCGGCCCGCCAGCGCAGCCACTCCGGATCGCGGCTATCGGTGGGAGGACGGCGGCCATCATGCTCGGCTTGATACTGGCCGACGGTGTAGGGGTCATAGCCGAATTCCACCGGCAACCCCAGGTGATCGTCTATCTGAAAGCCATCCACCTCGTAGTTGGCCATCAACTCATTCACCAGGGACAGCATGAACGCCTGCACCTGCGGGTGAAAGGGATTCAGCCAGCGACGGAGATCTTGTCCCTCGGCAGCAATGGGATTCCCATCCCCCTGCTGGGTAAACCACTCGGGATGGCGACGGGCCAACTCGTAGTCGGCGGGAGCCATGAAGCCGAACTCAAACCAGGGAATCACCGCTAGGCCCCGCTCATGGGCCAGGGTAATCAGCTCTAGCAACATATCCCGCCGGCCTTGGGCCGCCTCCAGGGCTGGGGTGCTGCGCTCGGCATAGAGTCGCTGTTGCTGGCCAATCACCTCTGCTGCAACACGACTGGGGAATAGGGTATAGCCCCAGTTCCAGACCGTTGGATACACCGTATTAAAATTCAGAGCCGCCAGCCGATCGAGGGCCGTCTCTAGCTGCTGCCGCGAGAATAAGACCTCGCTGTCGATGTTGGTCAACCAGACTCCGCGAGTTTCGGTGGTGGGAATGGTCGGAGCCGGAATGGACTCTCCTAGAGCTGGACGTTGAGTCGGTGGCCTCGCCTCTAAGGCATGGGCTTGGCAGAGAAGAATGGCCACCTCCGCATCGGTGATGGGCTCGGTGGGTCGCAGCCGACCTGCCTCAGCCTGTCCCGCCAGCAATCCCTGGGTTAGGGCCGCCGCCACCCCCTCCCGAGTGACGGCAGGAATCTGGGCCGCATCCTGGAAGTGCGTAGTGAGGATGCCATTAGGCGTGATCACCGGGGGAATTCCCAGGCTGGCCGCCAGGGCCATGAAGGCTTCTGCCCGCAGTAGGGGACGGGTAGGCTCGAAGTAGCGGCGGGGATAGTGGGCCGCCACGTGGGTCATCGCAGTGACACCCAGAGCTTGCTCAAAGGCGTTAGGAGGCCAATCTGGGGTAGGACCGGCGGCAAGGACTCGCTGCAGTTGCTCTAGAAACTCGGCCCAGGTGACGGCAGAATTGGAGGTCACGGTCGCATCATCGACGACTGGTTGCTCTGTTGGCGCACAGCTTGTCGGGGTAGGCAGCCCCGCCATAGATGCTGGGAAGCTTAGCCGGCTAGTCCCGTCAGGGGCTAACCCAATCACCAGGAACGTGGTTAATATCAGGGTAACCAGCCCCATCAACCGAGCCATACCAGAGCGAAATGGGAACATCGTCGCGGGGCCTCCAGAAACGCATCCAGACTTAATGAGAGGTCAGCGACCGCTGGCTTTGGCTGGATACCCTTGCTGGCTCAACAGCTGCACCAGCTGGTCCGCGTGGTCGCCTTGAATCTCAATGGTGTTGTCCTTGACGGTGCCGCCGCTGCCGCATTTGCCCTTCAGGGTTTTGGCCAGGGCATTGAGGCGCTCCGGGGCCTGTTGGAATCCACTGATGACGGTGACGGTCTTGCCTTTGCGGCCCTTGCGACTGGCCTGAACCCGCAGCTGTTGCTTTTCTGGGGGTAAGTCAGGCTGAGCCCTGGCCAAGGCGGCATGGTTGGATCCCCCGAATTCAGAGTAAACGGTGCGATCGCATGGGGAGCCTTTAGAGGAGGATTTACGCTGAGCCATGATCCTAAATACTATCTTGGGCGGCATTGTCCCATGCTATCGCCTGTCTATTGACAAAGGGGCTCGAAATTGGTTCCCTAAGAGCTAAATTCGCAGGGGAGCCCTGTAAGGGTTTTCGGAGCTAGTTTTAGTCAAGAGTACACGTTAAGGAACAGCGTAGGGAGCCGGTCAGCGATGGGGTGGGGGAGAGTAGGCTGGGGTCTGGCGAGTAGCTGGATCGTGATCACGGCATCAGGGGCGACTGCCGTCGCCAAGTCATCTCCGGTCCCCACGGGTGTCCAACCCGCAGCACGCTATGCCCAGGTGGATCCCAGCCAGGATCGTTTCCCCGATACAGATGTCCCGGAGCCCATGCCCTTGCAGGATGGCCCGGCCCTGCCGACGCCGAGCCAGCCGACGGCGCCCCCACTGCCTCAGGAAGAGCAACCGCCAGGGGAGCAAACGGTCTATGTGGAGCAGATTCGCGTCTTGGGTAGCACCGTCTTCAGCCCAGCAGAGTTGCAGGCGGTGGTGGCCCCCTTTGCGGGCCAGACTCTGACCTTGGAGGGATTGACCCAGGCGGCCAATGCCGTGACTCAGCTCTACCTCAACCGGGGATACATTACCTCCCAGGCGGTGGTGAGCGACCAGGTGGTAGCAGATGGCATCCTCGAGATCCAGGTGATCGAGGGGGCCCTAGAGGCGATCCAGGTGGAGGGCACCGAGCGCCTAGACGACTATGTGCGCAGTCGCATTGCCCTGGCTGGTCTGCAGCCCCTGAACCAGTTTCGCCTGGAAGACCAGTTACGCCTGTTGCAGGCCGATCCCCTCTTCGCGGACATTACCGCTCGCCTGCGGGCGGGCAGTGGCCAGGGCCAGAGCATACTGGTGGTGCAAGTAACGGAAGCCCCTGCCTTTGCCGCCAACCTGGTGGCGGATAATTATTCGCCCCGCAGTGTGGGGCAAGAACGCATCGGAGCGGTGCTGCAATATCGCAATCCGGTGGGCTGGGGCGATACCCTGTTGGCCTCCGCCTATTACTCCAGTGAGGGGGGCTCTAAGCTCTACGAACTCAGCTATCGGGTGCCCCTGAATCCCATGAATGGCACCCTGCAGCTGCGGGCCGCCCCCAATGAGTTTCGCATCGTCGATGAGGCCTTTACTGGTCCTGGCCTGAATATCGAGGGCAGCACCGAGATCTATGAGGCCATCGTGCGGCAGCCCCTGATTCGTACCCCGCGGCAAGAGCTGGCCCTATCCCTGGGGTTCCGCTACCGGGATGGAGAAACGCTGATTAATAATTTGATCACCGGTGAGAACCGCACCAGTGTGGTCAGTTTCGGCCAGGATTATTTGCGGCGGGATCCCCAGGGGGCCTGGGCGGTGCGATCGCAATTCCGCTTCGGCACCGGGCTGTTCGATGCCACCGATGGGGCCGAACCCGACGGCCAATTTTTCAGTTGGTTGGGGCAACTGCAGCGGCTGCAGGTCCTCAGTCCCGATCAGGTGCTGCTGCTGCAGGCCGACCTGCAGTTAGCCAATGATAGTCTGCTGGGATCCGAGCAGTTCTTCGTCGGCGGTGGCCAATCGGTGCGGGGCTATTTCCAGAATCAGCGCTCCGGCGACAACGGCGTGCGATTTTCCATAGAAGACCGGATCACCCTAGTGCGGGAAGATGACGGTAGAGTGCTCCTACAGACAACCCCATTTCTGGACTTAGGCTACGTCTGGGCCAAGGATGCCGATATCAACCAATTGACCGACGATAATCTATTACTGGGCACTGGCGTCGGCTTCATCCTCAATATGACGCCCGATTTAACCACCCGCTTAGATATAGGCGTGCCCCTGATTACCCTGGACGAACAGGCCGGCGATCGCCCCTCTAGGGTGCAGGTTCATTTCAATGTCAACTATCGCCTCTAGCCTGCGGCCATGCATAGTCACCGACCTGACGCTAGCGTCTCCTAGACTCTATGGCCCCCTCCTCACGCTGGATCTCTGGAGTTAGCCACAGTGGTAAGACCACCCGGCTGACAGACACCCTCAGCCACTACGGTGAGGTCATGGCTCCTGCCCTGGACCAGGGGCGTACTCTGCTGGTGTTTGCCGCCAATGGCGATAATCGTATTACTCTGGCCCAGCGGTTAATCCAGGCCACTCAGGGTCGCTATCCGATGCAGACGACGACGCCTAGCGGCTTCCTGATGGAAGAAGTCAGCCTCTTCTGGCCGCTGCTGGTGACTCAACTAGAGCTGCCCACCCAATTTCCCCTGCGCCTGCGTCCGGAAACGGAACAGGACTTGGCCATGGCCCTATGGCAACCGCAATTACAGACGGGAGCCCTGCAGGTGGAGGGCTGGTTACCCGATCAAACCGTGCGGCGGGGCCTCGATTTCCTGCAACTGGCCGCCGCCGCTGCCATCGCCCCGGAAGACATCGGCCCCATGCTGGCCGATGGCATTCCCCCGGGGTTTGCCCCTCCGACAGTATGGCAGACCCTGGCCCAAGCCTTAATAACGTGGCGGAACTGGTGTCTACAGCGAGGACTGCTCACCTACGGCATCATCGGCGAGTTGTACTGGCGTTACCTACTGCCCCATCCTGACTATATCGCTCGACTACCTCAACGCTTTTGTGGAGTCTTGGCCGACGATGTGGATGAATACCCGGCCGTGGCCAGTCTTTGGTTCGAGACCCTGCTAGCCCAGGGCATCCCCGGATGCTTCACCTGGAATCCAGATGGTCAGGTGCGATTGGGGGTGGGGGCCGACCCGGAGCGCCTGCAGCAGCTACAAACCCACTGTCAGCAGCACGAGTCACTGCCCCAGCCGGTCCCGCCAACCCTAGCCTATGACTGGGGACCAACCATCGTGCAATGGGTCATGGATCCCCTGGCCTTACCGGTCCCACCGCCGGCAATCCAGACGCTACAGGTGACCTCCCGGGGCGATCTGTTGCGGCGTACGGCCGAAACTATCGTCGCCGCCATCCAGGCCGGACGGGTAGCGCCAACGGAGGTGGCCATCATTGCTCCGGGCCTCGACGCCATTGCCCGCTATACCCTGGCCGATATTTTAGTGAGTCGGGGCATCCCGGTTGAGCCCCTGAATGAGCAACGGCCTCTGGCGGCCTCACCCCTGGTGAGAGCCCTGTTAACCTTGCTCACCTTCGTCTATCCGGGCTTAGGCCGATTAATGCCCCGAGAAGCCGTGGCGGAAATGCTGGTGGTGTTGAGCCAGACCCCAGAGGCCGAGGTAGGCCAGGCTTGGTTCGACCGGGTCCAGATCGATCCGGTGCGGGCAGAGCTGATTGTCGATCATTGCTTTGTGCCCCATCCAGAGCAGCCCCAGCTCCTGCCGGTCAGCCATTTTCCCCGGTGGGATCGCCTGGGCTACCGGGCCACCCAAGCCTATGAAGCCCTGCTGAGTTGGCTGCAGGACCAACAACAACAGCGGCAGCAGCGGTTGATTCCCAGCGTGGTGGCCTTTCTCGATCGAGCCATCCAGCAGTTTCTCTGGCGGGGCAATGCCCTGCCCTACGACCAATTGGCAGCCCTGCGGGAGTTGATGGAAACAGCCCAGCATTTCTGGGAGGTGGACGAGCAGTTGCGACGCTTAGATCCGACCTCGCGCCAGCCTCCGCAGGAGGCCATTGCCCGCTTCATTCAGTTACTGCAGCGGGACACGGTGACGGCTAACCCGTTTCCAGCCGATGCCCTGGGCACGGGGCCACAGGGAGTGACCCTGGCAACGGTGTTTCAGTATCGGCTGCAGCGCCTCAGCCATCGCTGGCAGTTCTGGTTGGATGCCGGCTCGCCCCGCTGGTTGACCGGCACCGATGCCCTATTTGGCTATCCCCTGTTTCTCAGTACCTGGTCGGGGCGGTCCTGGACGGCGGTGGACATTGAGCAGGCCCATGAGCAACGCCTAGAGAGAATTCTGCGGGATTTGCTCAGTCGGGCCAGCGAGCGGGTGGTGCTGTGCCACAGTGACCTGGCCGTCAGTGGCCAGGAGCAGACTGGGCCGCTGCTGGGTCTGGTAAATACGGCCCAGCCCTGGGGCGATGAGGCCGATAATCTGGCTCACCTATCCACCTGAAAGTGGTGTCGTAGGGTGGCCAGGGGCAGCTGCTCTAGATCGACGATGGGGTCAACGCTACGCCCCAAGTAATCCGATAGCCACAGACTGCCCTGGAGCAGCCACTGCACTCGGGGGAAATCCTGGGTTTGCATGGCTAGGGCTCCTAGCCAGCGGGACGAGAACGCAGCTGCTGTTGCTCGTCGGTGAGAACGGCGGCCACTGAGGTGCGAGTGTCTGCCAGGATGGACCAAATGGCCGTCTTTTGACTGTCGCTGAGGTCAAGGGATGCGATCGCATCTCGCATGGCCTGGCCCGATTGCATAATCACCTGCAATTCACTCTGTTGCTCCGGGGTCAGCAGCGCTTCAATAGCGGCTCGAGTAGCGGCAAAAACACTCTGGAGCTGGGAGCGTTGTTCAGTTGGAATCCTCTAGCTCCACAAATGGTTAGCAACCTCGTACAGGTTGATGGACGTAACTGGACTCGAACCAGTGACCTCCACGATGTCAACGTGGCGTTCTTAACGCTCATAACTAGCTGCTGGCAAGCATTTTGGAAGCTGGACTAGTACACCGCGGCACCATCCCGCACCCATCTGTAATGATCAGAATTTTATTTTTTTTCAACCCTGACCTATATAGAAAAACCCCTACACACCCTACACAACTCCTACACTGCTTAGGTTTCAGCCCTACACGCATCCCTACACGGTTTTTCCCAACCCCTACACACCCTACACAACTCCTACACTACTTAGGTTTCAGCCCTACACGCACGGCAAACCTACCGGCACATCTGATGGATGGTTGCTCAACATGCTCAACAAATACTCAACAACATGGCGTTTCAATGATTCTCGCTATCATTTGGGCAGAGCAGGGGTTGGCTATTCGACCGTCAGGGATTGGGTTGCTATTGGCGAGGGGAGGCATTCAACCCGAAGAAGAACTGGAGAGTATGCGGAGTTTGCGGACCCACAGAGCGCGATCGCACCCTGCAGGAATGCCGGGCACTGCTCCAGCATCTCTACCGCCAGAGCTACAGCGCCAAACGGCTGAGGATGGCTAGGGATGCGCTCACAGCCATCAGCCAATACAAGCCACCACGGCAGCACCAGCGCAACTGAGCAGCTAAGTACAATTGACCTAACGGGAGTATCCGAACTATGAACCCAGCACTAGCCGCAAAATTCCTGTACGGCACCGAACCGCTCACCGGGGCCGAATATAACGATCTGACGGCTAACCCTGAGATGGCCCGGCTGCTGAGCCAGGCGCGGGAACTACGTCCCCAGGCGCAACCGCCAGCACAGCCCCAGCCAGCCCCACAGCAGCAGTACACCTCAGAGCAACTGCAGCAGATGGATCAAACCGAGCTGGCTGCGATCGCGTTTAAGAGTAATTAGGAGCCCTGGGATTGAGGCGCACGATGGCGCAAAATGGCGACAATTTAACGCCTAAACAGCTGGCCGCGGTGGCAGAGTTGGCCCGAGGCAGCAGCCACCAGGCCACCGTGGACGCCACCGGCGTGAGCCATCGGCAGCTGAGCAGGTGGAAAGCTCAGCCCGATTTTAAGGAGGCCATCCTGGAGGCTCAGAGGGCGATCTATGGGCAGTCCATCGCGGCAATAGTGACCGCCATGAATACAGCCACCACCACACTGGTGGAGATATGCGAAAACCAGGAGGCCTCAGATGCCTCAAGAGTAAGCGCCGCCAGGAGCATCCTGGAGAACGGCCTCAAGGCCTTTGGCCAAGCTGACTTGGATCGCCGCGTGGAAGAAATCGAGGAGCTATTCAAAAGTGAATCTGCTGAAACGACTTGAACGGCTGCAGCAGCAGGCGGCTATTAACCGGCTGCCATCCATGAGTGATGCTGAGCTGGAGGAGCTGGTGGGCCATGACGAGATCGGCCAAAAGCTCAAGAGCTGCAGCGATTTTGAATTGCAGAGAATAGCCAGGTCAGGCAAGTGGAATTAACTACGCGGATCGAGCAATTGCGCCAGCTAAAGGCAGCCTCCAGGCGTAAACGTGAGGCCATGGCCACCGGCGATCGCGAACGTATCCAGCAGGCAATACGGGTATTAAGGGCACAGCTACCCATAGCCCCGGTGAGGTCCGTGGAATCGGCAGCAGTGGCCATGGCTCAGCTAATGAGGTTAGAGAGGGAACTGTACCCCCATAATGCTGATGAGGTGGCAGAGCTGGCGGTGAGGTATGGTGTCGACCCAGGTGAATTTATCCAGGTGCTCCAGGAAAAGTGGCACGAAAAAAAGGGTTTTTAAGGCTGGCTGAGCTGACCTGAGCTGTCTTGTCACGATCAACCGCTGAAAGCATTGTCCTATAGCTATCGTGGCGTTTTTACGGTCGGCAGAGTTGACCTGAAAATACTAACAAATCACAACATTTTGACCCCTGAAAATGAGGGTTTTTCAAGCCTCAGGCTGTTTACCGCTTACCCGCTTCCATGCTGCAGCTGGAGCCATCCCGCGCCGGTATTCCACCCATGAGCTGAGTAAGGCCTCCCGCGCCATGCTGGCCATCTGTACCTTGGGATTGCCATGGACCATCGTGAACAGAACCCGATAGTGATCACCGCCAATCTCTTTGAGGAGATCAATCGTTTGGACCAGCGCATCCACGGCCATGGCCTCAGGAGTGGTAGGCAGTATCAGCAGGTCGCACCCTTCCACCAGTGGCTCCAAGTCCTCCCGCGATGGCCGCGCGCCGGTGTCGATCACCACGTGCTTAAACTTTGGGATATGCCTAAAGGCAGCATCCACGGCCACCACCTTAAACGGCAGCTCACCGCGCTTACTCCAGGAGGTGGCGCTCCTGTTTTCATCCCCATCCACCAGGAGGACACTCTCACCACCGTCCAGGCCAGCTAGAAACGCGGCCAAGTGGATGGTACTGGTGGTTTTGCCCACTCCTCCCTCGAAGGAGCTGACGGTTAAAAACATTGGATTACACCTCACCTATGCCGGATACGGTAAGCCAGCGTGGTGGCCTGGTCAATTGGTGCCAAGTCAGCTTGGTCAATTAGTCAAAGGCTTTGAGTATCACCTGGGTAAAATATTCAAGAGTCTTAAGTCAATAATCCGGAAAGTTTTAGCACCGAAGCTGTAAGGCTTACAGGGCAGGCACTCTAAAAATTGCCTATTTAAACCAATATCAGCTTTCGGGCTAACTTGGATCTAAATAGCTCGAACTACGTAGGCTCTGGCTTACAGCCAATGGAGAGGGCAGAATTTTGTCCGGAGTATTGTTAAGTTCAATCCTGATGCGTCTTTTCAGAATAGAATGATCAATCAGTCTATGAGCGATTAGTAATATGTCTAAGTCAAATAAGGTTCTTATTATTGGCGCTTCTGTAGCGCTTGGAGTTATTGCTGTTGTTGCCTTAGGTGTTGGTTGGATGCAGTTTGTCTCGTTTAGGAACGAGCAAGCGGAAAGAGCAGAAGCTGAGGAGCGAGAAGCCCGTCAGGAGGCGCTTAATGCTATATCAGCAGAGTGTCGAGATTTAAGGAGAATTGTGAATCAGACAGGAGATTTTATGCAAGAGTTTGAAGCTGAGATTCAAGTCTTTAGTGACAATGCTTCTCAAGTTGAAACACTTCAAGATATTAAGTCTGCTGCGACTGAATATACGGATGCAGTCGATACGGTAGTTGTCAGGCTGGATGGATTAACAAGTGAATTAGAGTCAAAAACTTATCAAGATGAGACTCTAAAAGGTTTTCAATCTGAATATACCAAAGTAGTTAAAGGTTTTAGAACTTCTTTGCTTGAGGCCGGTCAGGCAATGAATATCATTATCTCAACTCCATCAGAGGCAGAACTTCCAAGTAGGATAGATAAGTCTCAAGAGCAAACAATGGCAGCCGTATCTTCGATAGAGGAGCTTTCTAATACCGAAGACAAACTAATATCTGATGTGAACGCTTACTGCGAAGAAACTAATATAGAAAGAAACGAATTACAAACTACTAATTAAGCTACCAAGTGGAGGCCGCTGGAGTCCTGAGGATTGGCCTTGAGGTAATTAGAGGTAACCGCCAGAGATGAGTGTCCTAAGGTCTGTTTTACCAAGTCAAGATCAGTGGACTTGGCCAGCGCCTCCAGCTCCACCTGGCTCCTGAGAAAGGCGGCATATTCATCCACCGCGCCAGTATCACCCGGTGATAGGCCGATGTCTCCCTGATACTGGAGCTGCAGAAATGAGCGGTAGTGGCTAAGGTCACGGCCATAAGCCGCGCGCGTGTTGGCTGAGTTCTTTCCCTTGTAGTCCAGGAACTCAGCCACCAGCTCATCTTCACTCCACAGCTGAGAGCGGTCTATGGTTGCCATCGCAGTGGCGATCCTCATGGCCTCACTGAATACCTCAGGATCGAAAACAGTTGTATTGGCTAAACTGGTCATGGATTAAACCTCATATAGCAAGCCTAACCGAATTTAGAATGAGAATCGCTTACAAAGCCTATAGTCTATGGAATGCTGTTCGAAATTCAACTGTGATTGCTATAGCCCACGTCAGGAGCCTCTCACCTTTCCCTGGTGTGGGCTAATATGTTGAGCGGAACTATCGGCATAATCATTATCATGAAGTCCCCTAAACTTTTGATTGCCAGTTGCTCTCTATTGATGCTGGCTTTAACTTCTTGTGGTCTCGTCCCTTTTAGTAAAACCTCTTCATCTCAGGAAACACCAGCAGCTGTTGCAGAAGAGGCATCAAGTGATGAAGATCAGCCAATAGACGATTCCTTTGGAGAAGCTGTCAATACAGCTATGGCAGCCGCAGAAGCCGCGCAAACTGCGCAAACTGCTGATGAATGGGGCAATGTGGCCGAGCTGTGGACCAAAGCGATTGAGCTGATGAAGGCTGTTCCAGAGTCGAGCGAGAATTATCAGACGGCTCAGCAGAAGGTTGAAGAATATCAGAGAAACGTAGATTACGCAGCAGATGCTGCTTTCGCTGAGAAAAAAGTCTCTTCAAAATACAGTGAAATTCACCGCTTTTATGGCCAGCCGTTGATGAACGTTGCAGAGAACTTTGGGGCTTCACTTGCTCAGAGTGGTGACCGCTTCACCAGTGAGGATGAAACAGCCGAGTTTTATGCAGAAAGTAGCAATGGTGAATCGATTAGTTATGTCGAAGTAGGTGTAAAGTCACTCGGCCCATGTCAACCCAATGAAGCTATTGGACTTAGTAAGACGATAATGGCTCTCGGTGACGTACCTTCCACAAACAAAGTCCGGGAAACGGAATCATCAGGGTATGTAACTTATCGGGTAGAAGGTTTAACGGTCAAAACCTCATGTTTGTATGATGGCGACTGGTACACAATAAGTGTGTCAGCTGATGATTAAGGCTTAACGGTTCTATGGGTGCGGTCATGACCAGCGGCAACCGTCTGCACTTTGGTGTCTTGCCGCCCCCTGGTAAGGCGGTGCTCTAGATAGCCCAGCCCTGTTCCTCTGAACGCACGGCTAAAGCGCCTCCATCCAGCAAGACACCACTAAACAAAGCTGAGATAGATGCGTGGGAGAGGGCATACGGGCAATAGACGTTAGTTCATCTGGGTTGAGAGCTACATCTTGCCAATATGAAAGCCCTTATAAAGATTTTGTGAGCATCATGGCAACTTCTCTGGCTTCAATAAAGAGTTAGGTAGGCTTGTAAAAGCTTGTATTCTTTTGAAGTCTGTTCTAATGAAATCTTCGATTATCCCAGCCTCTCTCTTTTTGACTGTTGCCGTTATAGGATCTTCCGCGCCTGGGATTGCCCAAGTTTGTTATGAGGATGGGAGTGGCAACGTAGTTGATTTAGGGGGGCTTTGCGATAGTTATGAAGACCGCAGCAGCTCTTCTAGCCAGGCACCTGAGCCTTCATCTAATAGCGCTCCATACGGGAATAGCTTTGTATATGATTCATCTCAAACACCTTTCCCGTCGTATCTGTTTGATAGCGATTTAGATAACGAGGATGCTCATCAAACAGACCAGGTGAGCTATGGGAATAGCGCGCTATTTGTTTATGAAAATCGGTACATAGAAGATTTCTCGCAGTGGCCTTATACAGCCAGTGCTACCAATCATGCTGAATGGAGCTATATAGACTGTAGGACAGGCTGGAGAGGTCTTAAGTCTTCCCCTATGGCTGGTACATCACGGACGTTCTTTATCCCCCCAAGCCAGACAGAACGGCCTGATCTCTATCGCAATATTTGTAGAGAGGCAGGGCTATCCCCTCAGTTTTGAAAAATCGCATCAGCTAGGGCGCGGCTAACCATCGTCGTTGTTCAGGCGGCGACGCTCGACTTTCCCAAGCGGCGATCCAGATCCTTCACCTGCTCCGACAGCGCTGCGATCGCATCGGCCAGCGTTTCACCCTGGCTCTCAACCAGCCCGTCGAGCTTGCCATCGAGATAGTCGTAGACCAGTGACTTAAGGACGGCAGAGGCGTTGCTATTGCGACTCTTGGCCCGTGCCTTGAACTGGTGCCAGGTGTCCTTATCAATCTTAAATGTCGCCAGAATGGTCTCATCAGCCATGGCTGTCGCCTCTATACTGCGTCTAGGCCAAGTATAGACATTAAGACCAGAGCCCCTTAAACTGGGTGGGACTCATGGCGGTGTAGTGGGCCGTATGGCGGATGTTGGCGTGGCCCAGCCAGGCTTGGATTGTGCGGGTATCGACGCCCTTATTCGCCAGGTAATAGCCGCAGCTATGGCGAAGCATGTGGGCATGGATGGGAAAACGGAATAGACCCTTGCCGGTGCGCTTGATCATGGCTGAAATCGCACTGCTGGCCAGGGGAGCCCCGGTGCTGCTGCAGAATATAAAAGGACTGTCGGCGTTTTCCCGTTCCAGCCGTCGCAGCCCCCTCAGCTCATCCCCCTCTAGGTAATGGGTGGAGTCGTGAGAGCCCTTGAGCCGACGGATCAAGATAGTGCCCTGCTGAAAATCCACATCAGCCCAGCGCAGATCGGCTATTTCTGAGACCCTGAGCCCGTGCCGATAGCCCATCAGCACAATCATGTGGTTGCGGTGACCGTTGCGGGCCGTGCGCTTAGCCGCCGTCAACAGCTGGTCTATTTCAGCCGGGGTCAGATACTCGCGCGTCCGCCCCGTCGCCTCGTGGCCTTTGTTAGGACTGGTGCCTGCCTTGGCCAACCGAGGGCGGACACCAGGGAAGGGCAGCACTGAGCCCTTTTGTTCAACTTTCGGTTCTTGGGCGTCTAGATTCATGGTGGCTCGATCTCCTGTCGCAGCGATACTGGGCGGGGCCATTTGTTCAACTTTTGGGTCAGAAGTTAAACAAAACCTCTATACCTAATCTAGACGCCCTGAGCTTATATGTCTATACAATTTCTAGAATCTGTATAGATAATTTGTCTAGACTAGGGCTCAGCGCCGATAATCATGGGTTTGATCCAGATCAGCCTTCGCGACCTGCGACCGGCCCCGACCGGCTGATTTCGCCAATGCCCCCGTCGCCAATGCTCCCGCTTCCCACTTCCGCCACCCGCGCGCTTGCCCTCGCGGGGGGAACGAAGCTCCGATTTGGGCATGGATATAACACGCGGCTGCCAATAGCGAGTCTGAGATCTCCTTGGTGGATTGCCTTTGGGCGTTGCTGGGGGATTCCCCTCCCCCGATATCAGTGAGGGCTGGTAGCTAGCGATTAGCAGTAGCTGCAACAGGATATTACGCACATGGTGCGTGAATTCGAGGTCTGCCCCGGTTAGCTCACTTGTGCCAAGGGTCGGAGGCCCTTGGATGAGCGAGCCATCATTAGCGATGTCGAAGCCGCTAAACAGGGTACTGCAACGGGTATCCAGGGTGCTCCATTGCCAGTTGTACCGATAGTCGTTTTGGTGGGGGAGCCACGGGAAACGATAGGTGTTGCCCGCTAACTCATACTCACCCTGACTTAGTTCGGGATGTTCGCGATCCGATATATGCACCACTGCCCAGTCCACGCATCCTCCATCTGGGGCAATAAGGGCGTTGCTAGGCAGCAGAAATAGGGCTGTGCGAATAGGCGGTTCATTCAAGCCCGCCAGTAGTTTGTTGTCAGCGGCGAAATCAATGTCTGTATGCTCGCAGGCCCGTAACACTGCCGTGCGTACCAGATACAGAGGGGCATTCTGAGATAGCCACAAACCGCATCGATGCCCATGCAGGAGGGTGGCGCGATCTACTCCCTCCACCGCATTGATGAGTACTGCCATTGCAGTGCATAGCTCATCCCACCGCGCAAACCCTTTGGGAATCCGGTAGGGGCGACATTGCTTAATGGCGGCTGCCACTGTGCCGTATTTGCTAGTTAGCGCTTTTGCGGCTTGCGATCGCGAGTGCCATACATCCATCTTTGACGCTCTCCGTGTATAGCTGGAGACCCCCGTGCGGGGGCAATAAAGGGGGTGGGAGAATCTCCCAGTCAATCTCGCAAAGTCACTCCCCCCCGCAGGTCGGGGGCGGGCAAGTCATGAGCAAGCCTGGGGCAAGTCAGGTCCACTCCCCCCCGCAGGTCGGGGGCGGGGGCGCAGTACGGGCTCAACACAGGCTCACAAAACACACTCCCCCCGCAGGTCGGGGGCGGGGGTTAGGTCCGCGATATTGCGGATATTGCGGACCTAACCAAGAATGGTTAGTCACCACTCCATCAGGGTGCCGATCACGTTGCCACCCCAGCCCTGCTGGCCAGGCGCGCGGCTGAGCAGCGTTATAACGCCGTTGCCATCAACGTGGGTATCGGTAATCTTCTGCCCGCCGAACCAATAATCAGCGGCCATCTGCAACGCCTGCTTATAGCTAGGAGCTTCAAAAGTGCGTCGCCAGTCGATATCGTCCGGTAGGTTGTGGGTACGTCGCGCGAATGTGTAGCTAGTAGTTGTCATTGTCTATGTCTATTACTCCATTACGCCCCGGTGTTTACCCGGGTCAGCGGTCTGCAGCTTGCAGCACCAACAGAGCCGTGGTGCGTTCTTTTGTGCCTTCAGTGCTCGCTCAAAATCCCTCCCCATATTTGGCCAGGTGCAGACGACATCGAACTCAATACCGCGCTCATGAGCCACAGCACAGAAGCGACTCCCTCGCCCCTTACGGTGTTGTTTAATCCGCTTGTCGATGTCAGTTGCGTAGCCGATATAATGCCTCGCTCGATTCGGTGTGGAAGGATCGAGCGGCTGCCTGAAGTGCAACAGGTAACAGCCCCTCATCATCAAAATTCCCCTCCATCGGCACGGCCAAAGGCAAACGCCTGGTTGACGTGCTGCTGCCCTGGGGATGGCTGATCCAACTGCCAGAGCCGGTTAATGACGGCTATCCGATAGGCAGAGTCACTGTCGATGCGGCCCCACTGCAGTCGGTTGGCTTGGCGAATGTCGGTTAGGTGCATGAGTGGAGTCCTTTAGTCAAAACTGGGGGGCGCTCATCTGCAGCAAACTAGGCGCTTCAGCCTCGAAGTTTGAGATCGCAGCTCCCCGCGTTGGGTGACCGTCTTCGCTGCAGAAGTCCTCGGTCTCCCAGTGCCAACCGTGGCCGGGAATCTCGTAGACCTGCAGCTGGTCTCTCAGTTCATCGATCGTCATCTCTTATATGCTTCAGTAGCTGATCTACTCGTCTTCTCTGATCAGCGGGGACATTCATGGGGGCCCCGCCCAACTCCCTGCGCGATTCATTCAGGGCAGCAATGCGGGCGGCGACAAGCTGCTCAGGTGTGGGCGCGTGCGTTGGCAAGTGTTTGATCAGGCGACTCCCGGCATCCGGAGACTGATTCCAAATATCCAGGGCAGCTGCGATCGCAGGCTTAGACAGTGGCTGCCCCCATTTTTCTAGAGCCCGCTTCTGAAGGTCCCGTTCAGCCTGTTGTAGTCGCGCTAGTTGTTTCTGGTCGGCTTCCTCTGGAGTGCTGGCCCCGTGTTGATACGAAAAACTGCCCATGTTACGGGCACCATTGCCGGGGTCCCTGTGGCCGTAGTAGGCGCTTGTGGGGTCACAGTTGTCATCTCTGGTTCCCTCTGCTGCACCGATGGCACAGGTTTTCTCAGTGTTACTGAGTTCACTAAAGGGAGCTACCGGCTTGCTGCCGGTTAGCGCCCAGATCAGTGGTCCATTGGCAGGGTGATAATGCGCTCCGGATGCATCCCGCTCACGCCAGTCTAGATGGGGGCC
Source organism: Halomicronema hongdechloris C2206 (assembly GCF_002075285.3). GTDB lineage: Bacteria > Cyanobacteriota > Cyanobacteriia > Phormidesmidales > Phormidesmidaceae > Halomicronema_B > Halomicronema_B hongdechloris. Next base: position 1,279,201 of record NZ_CP021983.2, read on the forward strand.
AGTACCGTTCCCGGTCGCCCCGGTTTTGGCAATGATTTGCCCGCCACGGTGCCAACCGTCGGCGCAGCGGGAGAGGTGTAGAGCCTGGAATTTGCGGGCTGGCAGCGACTCGCTCTCGATATCAGCTACCAATCCTCCGCCATTGCCATCACGCCAGCATCGCACTCTGACCCGTTTGTCTTTATCCGCTGGAGCGTAGATGGTGGTGCCGCTAGGGGTAGCGAGATCTACGCCACGGTGCTGATTGCTGCAGCCCTCACACGGTGCCTTGCGTGGCCCATAGCCACTGGTGACGGGATGCCCAGCAATCTTCTCCCCCGCCTGAATGGGCTCACCGAAATCAGGCGCGATCGCGTCACCCACCGCGTCAGCTGATTCGGTGACCCGGGTCACCATATTGAGCCCCTGGGCGATTCTGTCATTGAGGGAGGGGACCAGCACCGGAGCCAGCAGCAGGGATGATAGGCCTACACAGATAGCCGTGATAGACCAGTCCCTTCTTTGCCATTGATTAACCAAGCTCCACTGCAGATCGGGCGATAGTTCCTCAAAGGTTGGTCTAATTGGTCTAACGGGTGAGCCTTGCATCCTGCACCTCCCCGTCGTCGGCATAAATTACATCAATGCTCAGGCCTGATTCGGTGAGCCAACGGTAGGTGTCGTTGGCCAGCTGGCAGGTGGGAGGCCCTAACCATTGCACGGCGATCTGTTCAGTCTCGCCGGTGAGGGCTCCCCGTAATTGCTCCTGGGTATTGCCAACGGTATTCTCGCTGAGCACTTGCTGGCAGGCCTCGAGTCGCGGATCATCCTCACCAGGGGGCTGTAGTTCCCGCCAACCCCGATCGAGTTTGGCGATCTGTGCCTTGGCCAGCCAGACAGGATTGATAAACCGTCCCCATCCTGGGGCGGCCATATCGGCTATCAGGATGAGGAGTGCTGCCGGCACAGATGAGATCGCAATGTTTCTGGCTTTGGCTCGGTTCATTGGTCTACTGGGACGGCGCGGATCACTGGTCGGGATTCGACCGGGGTTCCCATTTCCTCAGTGCCCAGCATTACGTCATGAATTCCACCGGCTGCTGCCCGAGTAGGGGGAGCCACAATCGCGGCCAGGTTACAGCCACTAACGACGGGGTTCCAAATATCGCCTCGACATTGCAGCACATCACCCCGCATTAGATTGAGTCCTCCAGATGCTCCGGCTAGGCCCAGCCAGACCGATGCACCGGTGACAGCCATGGTCTGTAGTGGGCGATGCCTGAGGCACGATAACCAGGCTCTGATAGCCATCAGAGAGCCCATGTCGTCAGTGGCGGTATCAATAAAAAACAGCGGTTTCCGCTTATTTGTCGCATCAAAATACCCGCCATCTGCGATATTGCTTCTAGGAGCATTGCGACGCCTTCCAATACCACCGCCACTCTGGTAGGGCGCTAGGCCACCACCGGTGCCGCCAACTGTGCTGAATTCTACGTCGATAACATCGTTATTTTTCGGACCAACCATTGTCTTGAGCCTCCAAGATATCGATCATGGTTTTGTATTGGTCTAGAGCGTCTTTGTAGGCCTGAGACCCCCCTTTCTTAACGCCCCATAGGGCGAGTAGGATTTGAGCCTGGTTGAGGCCCATCTCACGGCAGTCTCTGACCCGGTTCAGAATCTCAGGGGTAGAAAAAGGGGGGTCTGAACCGCCTGAACCGAACCGGTTCAGACCTGAACCCTGACTCGTGTATCCCTTGCCATATAGTCGGTTCAGCGTTTGAACCATATCTGAACCTCGGTTCAGATCCTGAACCGTCCCCCCCACTGTCACACTTGGAACCTTGTAGCTCAGTAGGGGCATCCACTCCCCTAGATCTGAGTGATAAAAGATGGCTTTTTTAGGGCTGAGAGATTGCTGAAATACCAAAGCATCCGGTTTCGTTTCGATGCTGCGATACGACTTCATCAAACTATGCAGATGCTCAGTCGATTCCGGTGTCTCAATCGCCAAAAGTCGAAGCGGGGCGCGGTTGCCACCAGTAAGGCCTAAATCAGCTACAAGTGGCGATTGGGTAATCATCCATAGGTGCCGGTCATCGGTCTCGCCGCTGCTCATTTCTACCTTGATGGTGGGGATGAGGAAATCCCGATACCACTTTGGCTGCATGGCATCTAATTTGATGCCCTCATCGATGACCAGTACAGTGGGTCTCGTCGGTTGCCGTCGCCATTCATGGATGAAGTCGGTCAGCTGCTGGGCGATAGTTTCGTCATTGGGCGCGTGGTCTTCCAGCATTACCGGCAAAATGCGATCACATCCATCCCAGTAGCCCATCTCATTCTTGTGTGGCTTCGGCTGAATTACCCAGATCGTTGCCTCGGGGCGGATTTGCTTCACATAGCGCCAGGCCTGAGCAATGACGACGCCTTTACCGGTGCGAGGATTGCCGGTGATCAGTGTCGGGTGTAGGTTATTGGCCAACACTCCGGCCACGTCGATATACCGTTTCGGTGGCTCCACACCGGGCGGTGCCTCGATGGTTTGCCCTGATGGTTGTGCCTGGCTATCGTCAGCAATGGTCACCGGCTTGGGCTGTTGGTCCATCAGCCACCAGCCCAGGAAACCTAAGGCAGTCAACCCTAGGGCTACCGCAGGAAGGCGGCCAGGGCGCTGATACTGCACCTCTACCGCCTGACCATTGGCAAAGGCGGCCAGGTCGTCAGCCGTCAGTGTGGATAGCTGTGGCGCTGTAGTAGCAATCCCTAGGGACGCCACCCCGCAGCCTGCAGCAGTTGCCAGGCGATAGATCGGCTTCATGGTTGCTCTCTAACCTCCCATGCCTTGGATTCAGCCTCAGCACTCCGTAGGCGCTGACGGCTTTCGACTAGGTTCTGAATGGCTAGCTGGCTGAGGTTGGCTTCAGGCTCAACCGGGGCAACTGATTGTCGGGCCAGCTCGATGGCCTGAACCCGACTGACAGCGCCTAGCATCTGCTGCCAATCGCGATCCGCTTTGGCCCGCTCGATGGATGCGATCGCATCTCTAGCAAACTGGTCTAGGGCGCAATGAACCGATTGACTGAAGCAGGACGCTTCCGGGTCTGTGGCCTGGCGTTCGGCCTCTAGCAAATAGCGCCTAGCTTCCTGGCTGAGTAGCTGTTCCCTAAAAGCCTGCAGCTGCTCTGAGGATTGATAGATCAGCTCTTCAGTGCTGCTCTCAGCCCCGGCCACAATCGCATCTTTATCCAGCTCCATCGATGGTTCTGGCTGGTAGGTCTGGCCACCGGTGCCGGTGAATAGGGCAATACCTAGCCCCAGGACAGCTATGCTGCCGATGCCACCGGCAATTAAGACATCCTGACGCTGCCACCATTTAGGGGCTGGCTGGTCGATGCGGACAATCTCACGGCGAAACTCAGGCGGCACGGTGAATGGGGTTTCACGAGTGTCTTTCTCTTTCATGGCTTAGCCCCCCGTAGGCATCAATGAGGCGATTCCCTCAATCAACCGCACGGCATCGCTAGCCCCGTTTAGCTCTGAGTCCAGCTGGGCCAGCAGTTGCAGCAATCGAGGGTGAGAGGTAAATGAATAGCCATTGTTCTCGGCAATGACGTGTAGGTACTCGCTATGGCCGTCCATGGTGACCATGTAGGCAGCCTCGGCCAGGATGGCAATTAGGGCAAGGCGCTCGGGCGTCGGCATCTTCTGCAGCTTCGACCCATATAGGGTCTCTAGCTGGGCCACAGCATTGCTATGAAAGAAGCTGGTCAAACACTGCATCATGGCTTAGCCCTCCACAGCAGATACGTGACCAGAGCCACCACAGCGGCCACAGGACAGCCGCTTCAGGTAGTGCCCGCTGCACTGAGGGCACAGCGGATTAGCTCGGCCATAGGCGGCAAGCGCGGTCTCTAGGTTGGCCAACATATCAACAGCCTGAACTAGGGCGGCATCCCGACTGAGCTCTGGGCTATTGCCCTGAATGCGGGCAGCGAATTCTCGGATATCGTGGGCAGTTAGCATTGGAAAAGCTCCTATCTGATGGGCTAGACGGGGGAGTTGGCTTGGCGGCGGCTCCCCCGCCATCGAGGATGGTCTCTAGCGGTGAAGGCTCTCGACAAGCGCGATTCGGTCGTCGATCACCGGGTGGTAGCTGGGCAACGTTTGGGGCTTCAGCGTTGCCCAGGCCCGCTTCAATGCGGCCCATTCGCTGGGGCTTGGAGCAGGTGCCCCAAACTCAGTCAAGTCTTCCAGGCGGCGGCGAATTTCGATCAGTTGCATAATGATTTCAGTCCTTTCCTTGAGTGGTTTGGGCAATGGGGGGAGTGAAGCTGTCCAGGCGGCTCCCCCGTCATCGGCTTATTCGTAGCAGTATTCTTTTGCGCTGACGTAGGCCGTAATATCGCGGGAATCGTGGATCTCGAGCAGGGCATCGAGGATAGTTTCCAGGTCGTACTCCGAACAGATTTCGCGTAACAGCTGTTTCTGGCAGTCAATGGTCATCGTCGGGTCTCCTGAGTAGGACAGTAGGACGTTAGAGCGTTACGTCGGCCCAGTCTCCCGATAGGGCAACCCCATCAGAGTCGGGCATTGACGCGGTCGGCGCTGGGGGCGTAGGTGCGTTCCCGGCAGGGGCACCACAGATGTAGTCCTGAGCGATGAGTGTCTGCATGTAGACGTCGACAGGAACCCCAGCAGCTGCAGCCCGTTCGGCAATCAATTGGGCATATTCGGCAGACAAGTAGAAGCGTTGTTTCATCTCCATCTATGAGCCCTCCTATAGGCGATAGATGCCTTTCAGCTCCATTTCTTGGGGCTCCTGGCAGAGGGCCACTCCCAGCTGGTGAGCCACTGAGGCCACCCCTGGCAGCAGTGCGCCACCGCCAGCAATCACCTTCACTGGGCATTTCTGGAAAATATGAGCCCCTTCGACCTTGGCCGCGTGAATGCGGCCCTTGAGCCAAGGCTCGAAACACTGCAGATAGGCATCCCTGAAGCTGTCGCCAGAGTGCCCCCACAGCTCAAACGTGCGAGCCTCAACCCCTAGGCGGATTGCTTCAGGACTAGGGCGAGTGCCGGTAGTGTTGGCCAGAGTGGCAATGGATTCGAATAGCTCTGCCACCCCTCCATTGAGGCTGAGGCTGTCGATCATGGCCCGGCTGCTGGGGTCAAAGCCGCTGATAGTGCTGTTCTGATAGCCCAAATCCAACACGGCAACGGGGCGATCGGTTGCGATCGCAACGGCAGTCCCCAGGGACTCAGGCACCGGCTTAACACCAGTCACGTTGATGGTGATGCGGCGGCCAGCATTGACGGCGACATCGTGCAGTCCCACCAGAGGCTTTAGCTCACCTGCCATCTGTGGAGTAGGCACAGACGCGGTCAAGGTGACGGTAAAAAGCTCCACATCGTCAGGGGCGATTTGAGCCAGCATGGCTAGGGCTAGCGGGCCATACCACTTAGGCTTGAGGCCATGGGCTAGCGATTCCAGCGTGGTGGCCGACTCGAGATTCTCGCCGGCGGCAAACTCACCCGCGTAGGGACTGTTCGTGATTTTTACCCGTAGCTGAGTAGCAGAACCAGCGCCAGTTAGGGGGATTTGGGGTGCTACCAGCGATCGCAGCCGGTAGAATTGCCCGCCATCGAACACCTTCGCAAACCCGGCCCCGACCGCGATCGCAACCTTGTTCGCATCCGCCCCAATTGGGGCGGTATCGGCCGCTTTCGGCAGGACACTAGGGGGAGACAGTTGGGGGTCTGAAGTGGCTGTAAGCATTGTCGTTTCTGGGATAGGAGTGCATCTGGCCGCGAAACTTCTTTTTCCGGTATCGACCGAAAAGGTTCGCAACCGTTCTCCACCTGTGATAGCATGAGGTCGCTACGGTTCGCAACTGTAATGAACGATTTCTAACTGTACAGATGAGGAATTACCCTATGAATGAAGCGTTGCTAGGCGATGTGCCAACTAAGAAGCCCAAGGTATCAGTGGTGATGGATGAGTCTCTCAAGGCTGCTTTAGAAAAGTGGGCAGAGAAGGAAAGCCGCACTGTCTCCAACCTTTGCGAGCTGATACTGAAGGGTGCTGCTCGAGACGCTGGATATCTGGACGCTAGTGGCGACGACGAGGAAGGAAATGACTGACCCTAGAGCGCGCACCACAAGCCATTGGGCCGTCAGCGAGGAATGCTGCAAGCAGATGGCCAGAAAATATGGTTGGACCTTGCGAGAGGCGAGGCGACGACTGGAGGCCAATGATCCATTAACTTGGGAGTGCATCTATTCTGGTGATGCCGAATTTCCTAAAAGCGCCATGGACTATTCAGGAGGGGCAGACGATGACTAGGCAAATCCTTTTCTATCCTGAAGCTGGGTACAGCAGTTTGCCTGACTGGCAATATGGCCATCATGCTGGCGATTCGGAAAGCGTTACTACCCTGCTGCGTGAATACTATGACGGCGCTGGGAATGAGCCCATCAGCGTAGGACACCGGCCCTTCGACTTCAAACGTGATAACGACGCGGCAACATTCGATCATCGTGGTGGCGTTACCCACCGACGGCTATCGCCCTGGCGCGTAACCAAGGTGGATGAGTATGTCGGCAATACCGGGCAAGAGGATATGGACGGCATCGTGGTGGCCTACTGCACCTACGACCCTCTGCCCGAAGAGCAGAACCCTTGGGTTGAAGTCGAGCCCGCGATTGTCTCTGTCGAGTCCTTCGACGGCGATAGGGCCGCCTACGAGGCCTGGAAGAAAACGCAGGTCGTGACAGCCTGAATTAACCGACTACTCAGATCTGGGTAGTCTGGAGAGCTCCCCACCGATGCCGACCAGGGGGAGAGAGTTGGGCTATGCCTTCAGCAAGGAAACGGCTTCCAACTGGGTAAAACCAGGGGCAGCAGAACTTTCAGGCAATTCGTGACAGGTTTTGCACAGGCTTTGTACAGGGGTGTGCACAGTTTTACCACAATGTCGGGAAGCCTTTAATAGATAGCATCTCAGCGCATTTTCCTGGTTTTGTGTACTAAAAATAGAACATTTATAGAACATTTTTTGTACTAAAAATAGAACACGGAACACCTGGTGCGCATCGGTTTTAGCGATCCAAATCGCAAATTTTGCGCTATGGTATGTTCGTATTGCAGGGGTTGGTGAGATGGCAAAACCCGTTATTAGTTTTCGTCTGCCGGATTCGTTAATTGACCAGGTGCGATCGCATTCGCAGATTTCGGGATGTACCCGAACGGATTTGGTGATCACCGCTCTGCGAGAATACCTGGCCAAAAAACAACCCCCGGTCGCGAGTTGAGCGGCGGGGGTTCGCATTTAAAGCAAAAACACTGACCCGGCAGCCAGTGTTTGAGGAGTTAAAAAATGTCGTACCAAAATGATAGCGCATTTTTGCGTGACGAACACCGCCAGCACTTCATTGATGAGGGGTGGAGCGACGCTGAGATCGAGCAGGCGATCGCCTGGGGTGTCCATTCAATCGACCGGGATGAGGCGGCCCAGCAACTAGGCTACACACCCCCCGTCTGGCGGCATCTGGTTCCCCACACAGCGATAAATGGGGGCAGTTGCGACCTGATAACCGCCACTGGACGGATGGGCAGGAATCGCCAAAATATTGCAGCCCGCGCGGCGATATTGACCGGCAGGCACTGTGGGTGCCACCCGGTGCAACGCTTAGCGACCTGGCCGCCGTCACCGAGGGGTGGAAGGACGCGGCGATCGCCACCATCCGCACCGGGCGGCCCGTTGGTGCAATTGCGGGGGTTTCCCATATCGCCAAAACGCTGCCTGCAGGTGTTGGGGTAACAACCGTTTTTGACAGCGATGGCCTGACCAACGCCAACGTCATGCAGGCCCTGATCAGGGGGGGGCTGCACCTGGGCGGCAAAATTACGCTCATCCCTCGGGATATTGGGGAGAAATGTGGGGCCACTGAATTTTTTGGCAGTGGCCGGACACAGTCTGATTTTGACCAATTGTTGGCGGGCGCGCGAAACCCCCGAGCGTTTTTCCTGCAATGGTTGGGGTATCTCAGCGATGCTCCCCTGCCCAAAAACTGCGACACGCTGACGGCCCTGTATCAGCGGCTGTGGCGGATCGCCTGGCATCTCGACAGAGACTGCCATGAACTGCGGAGTCGGGTTGAGGCGTTCATCCAGGCCCATTCTCGGGCCAATGGCGTCAAATTGAATAAACCCGATGTGCGAGCCATTCGCAGTGCGGCCACAAAACCACTCTGGGAGCGGGAATCGCAACGGCAACTGGCAGAGCGCAGGGCGGCGGCGACAACTCAAACAGATTCATCCTGGACTGTCAAACGCTGTTTCGATGATGCGATCACCCTCACCCCCGACGGGGTCCGACTGCCTCCAACGGGCAAATTGGCGGCCCTGATGGAGCAGAGCTGGTCGAAACATTTGAAATGGCGGCTCGATTTTTCCAGTTTTTATGCATACGGCAGGACGACACCTGGGCTGTGGGAGCGGGTCAGCGATCGCGAGGTGAAGGAACTCGTGCAGCGGGAGCTAGATGCTGCTGGAACTGATGGGGAATATGGTTTGACCGTGGTTGATAATACTGTGGCCCTGTTGAGCCAACGGGTCTCGGTGCGGCAGCTGCCACAGGCCCACGGCTACATTCCATTCCGCAATGGGGTGTTGCGGGTTTCGGACAGGACCCTGCTGGAGCACAGTCCTGACTACGGGTTCACCTGGCAATTGCCCTATGATTACATCCCCGGGGCAGAGTGTGGCCCGGTTGTGGACTGGCTGGGGTGGGCGGTGAACGGAGACAAAACAGTTGTCCAACTCATTCGCGCCTGTCTCAAAGCGATGATTTTGGGACGTACAGATTTTCAGCGTTATCTCGAAATCGTTGGGCCTGGTGGAACAGGGAAGGGCGTGTTAATTCGTCTAATTCAGGCCCTGCTGGGGAGGTCGAACACCGTCAGTACCTCTCTATCACGCATCGCCAACAGTAGGTTTGAGACAGGGCGATTCATGGGGAAACGATTGATTTTCATCCCTGATGCGGACTACAACCCCACGGCCGTCGACACGCTCAAACAATTGACCGGTGAGGATTTTATTCCGTGGGAGCGCAAAAACGAGAACTCTGATTATTGCGATGGGTTCACCCTGGAGGGGTGGGTGATGGTGGCGACCAACAGGGAAATTGTTGCCAGCGATCATACGAATGCACTATTCCGGAGGCGAATTCCAATCTATTTCAACCACGTGGTTCCTGATGGCGAGCGGCGGGATCTAATTAGTTTTTGCCCCGATGGCAGTCTACGAGGCGAGTTTGCCGACCTCCTGCCGGGGGTGTTCAACTGGGTGCTCGACATGCCGGATAAATTGATGGAACGGTATATCAAAAACCCGCGAGAGTACGTGCGCTCGATGGGTGAGTTCCAGGCCGAGACATTACTCGAAACCAACAGTGTGGCGGCATGGGTGGACGAAAATGTTGTTTATCAACCGGGCGAATTTGCAAAAATCGGTGGCAAAAACAACCCCGCAGACAGCTGTCTATACCCGAACTATGTGGCATGGTGCGAGGCTACGGGCAGCAAGACCGTGGGTCTCAGGACATTTGTGAAAGACTTCAAAAATTTGTTTTGTAATGAATTGGGGTTGGATGTCTCGAAACGGCGCGATCGGAACCGAGGCTCTGGGTTTGACAATATTCGCCTGCGGATTTGTGGGGGCGATGGGGAGCCCCGAGAGGATGAGCCCTGCACGGTTGAGCGGGCATTGGGCGGCTCAACCCAAAACGATACCAACGGTGATGGCGATGGCATTTCATTGTCGAAACAGGATTTAAAACAACTTCTAAACCTCTATTCTGATGACCCACCAGTTTTTGAATCCGAGCTGCAGCGATTGTCAGGGCTGCAACGGGATCATCTCTACCAGGAGTTGCCTGAACTCAGGCCCATGGCGGGGGAGGTGAATGGGCATGTTAGGTGAGAGCGAGTTGAGAGATTTGGTGATCATCTGCAAAGCGGCACTCGTGGGGGGCCAGGATTCTCTATCAGACCTGTTCAGTCTGCTGGGCTACCTCACCCAGGAGGACAAGCGGCAGTTTTGGCAATGGCTGAAAACCAATGACGAGCTGTTGGTTACCCGCCTGAAACGGGCGAAACAGCGCCTAGAGGCTAATCCGCCACAGCCACAGCCACAGTCCTGGTATTCAGATCGCCTGAAGCGGGCAAGGGGGATGTAGATGCAGATGACCCTGCTGACCACTGATGAGGCGTGTGAACTCCTGCGCTGTAAGCCAGACTCCCTTAAGACCCTGCGCGATAGCTGGATTCACGGCGTCCACTACGTTAAACGCGGTCGCGGCCCCACGGCCCCAGTGCTCTACAACCGAGAATTGATTCTCGACTGGCTGGTCAACCAGGATGCTCCCGAAACCCACCAGGCTGCAATCGAACACTTCAGACGCAGCCTGCCCAGTGGCCAAAAACGAACCATTTCACGAAAACCGAAAGGCTGACCCCCTTGCTGTGTAGGGGTGTGTAGGGGTCCTGTGTAGGGGGCAATCTCAACCCCTACACGCTGAAACCCTTGCTGTGTGGGGCTTGTGTAGGGCGTGTAGGGGTGTGTAGGGGTTATCCCTATACTCATAGGGGACACGCAAAAAAAAATATTTAGAACAGGTTCGGTGTTTCTGGATGACTTTTGATGAGGCCGGCATAGTTTTCGTAGAGTGTTTTGACGTTATGGCCCGTGATTGCGGCAACCTCTACCGGGTTCATGCCAGACGCTAGGGCATGGCTCACAAACGTGTGGCGGGTGTGATAGGCCGACCGATACTCTATGCCAGCGGCGGCCAGCACCTTAGCCCATCCCCGAGCACTGAAATTCTTGGCGTCCATCGGTCCCCCCTCTGGAGCCGGGAACACCAGATCGTCGCCCTCGACGCCTGCAGACATTCGCGATCGCAACATCTCAGCCAGGGAAGCACTCAGCTTCACTTCCCTGGGTTTCTTGGTTTTGGTGTCCTTAAACTCTCCATGGCTGTAGGCTTCACCAAGCCAGACCACGGTGCAATCTTCATTCAGGTGGCGCCACCGGAGCCCATTTACCTCCCCAGTTCGGCATCCCGTCGCAAACTTGAACTGGACATAGTCGGCATAGTGGCAATAGTAGGGAGAGTCCCTGAACCCTTGAATGATTCGTTTGACCTCATCCCTGCTGAATGCTCTAGGCTTCTGCTTTGGCGACTTGCGGATTGTCAATTCTGACCAGGGGTTAGCCGTCACCAATTCCTGCTCTATGCCCCAATCCCATGCAGCCTTGAGCAGGCCCAACCGCTCAAACACTGTGGACGGCTCTAGGTTTTCCATAAGCCATTGCAGGAAGTCGTCAGCAGTGTCTTCGCTCCCCACAGCACCGTCGCCAAAATATTCTCGAAGCCAGGTCACCAGGCCGTAGTACTTCTCTAAGGTGCGAGCCTGGACCCGCTTCGCTTTCCACTCAATGAACCGCTCGAACAAGTCAACAGCGGTTATGATCTGCGGTTGCTGGCTGGGGTCTGTGCGGTATTTCCCCAACGTTGCGTCAAAGTTATTGGAGAGCATATCCAGCCGAATTTCTGAGGCCCGGCGCTTTGCAACCTCAACGTTGATCGGGTCATACCGTAACCCAAGGCTGAGGTAGTAGCGCTTCCCATGGTGGCGCCACCGGAGCTGTATCCATCCCTCTTTGTTCGCGATCGCAACTTCGCCTTTAGGTGTCCTGGGCATAATTCACGGCACCATTCCGCACCCATTAAACAGCCAAAAGCCCCATTCTTTCGTCAAATTCCGGGAAGCTTCCGCACCCATTTCCCCGTTTTGCCAGCCCTATGCAATCGTTGAAATGCCTTGAAGCTACGGGTTTTCAGGGGATGGACGTAACTGGACTCGAACCAGTGACCTCCACGATGTCAACGTGGCGCTCTAACCAACTGAGCTATACGTCCAAGCGAGATATCACAGTAGCACAGGAGCTTTATCCGGTGCAATAGTTGACCCCACAGGGGCCTGAGCTATTGTCACCATGGCGGAGTAAACCCCTTTAGGATAGAGAAGGTTGATTTGAAGTTTTGTAAAGGTTGCCCCCATGGCAATTGACTGGCAGGAAGTCTCTGGCAACTGGTTGTGGGTTCCCCCTCGTCCCAAGGCCATCATTCATTTTTTGGGCGGAGCGTTTGTAGCGGCAGCCCCTCATCTCACCTACCAGTGGCTGCTAGAACAGTTAGGGCGACAAGGATACGCGGTTGTGGCCACGCCGTTTGTCAATACCTTCGACCATGCCACCATCGCCAAAGAAGTCGCGATTACCTTCGAGCAGGGGTGGCATTATCTCCACCGACAACGGGGGCTAGGTTATCTACCGATTTACGGGTTAGGTCACAGTATGGGTTGCAAAGTTCATCTGCTAATCAATAGCCTGCCCCTGAAGCATTCCCAGAGTACCGAGCGGGCTGGCAATATCCTCATGTGTTTCAATAATTATCCGGCTCGGCGGTCTATCCCGCTGCTGGATCAGGTGATGCAGTTTTCTCCCAATCTGGCGGTGGAATTTACCCCATCTCCTCAACAAACCCTGGAGATTGCTGCCGAGCAATACTCCGTGCGCCGCAATCTTCTAATTAAATTTCGCCGGGATGAGATCGATCAAACCCACTCCCTAGCCGATGTGCTGGTGTCTCGGTTCCCTGAGTTAACCACAGTGCAGATTCTACCTGGCACCCATACGACTCCTGTCGCCCAGGACATCTCCTGGCAACCAGGCCAGTCCTACAGCCCATTAGATGCCATTGGCCAATTCATTAAACAGGAGTTCTATCGCGATTTGAATCGATTGCAGAGAGCCGTTTTGCTCTGGCTAGATCCGATAGGGGTCTTGTAGGGAGTGAAGCAGGGTTGCCCATTGCGACGGGCTGGATGGAGAGCGAAGCGGTAATACCATCGTTTGATCGCTGCCATGAGCTATTAGGCAGCTGTAAAGGACCGGGAGTGCTAAGGGCTAATCTGTGCCAAAATCTGAAATCTGGTTTGTTAGACTGATGAAAACAGTTACAAACCGCAGGATCGATACCCTATGACGGTTGCTACCTCGCCCACTCAGCTGCTGCGCACCCAAGAAATTCCCCATTTAAGTTATACGGCCACGCGCGACCGCTTCGATGATACTTGGGAAGCTCCCTTGGCCACTCTGCTGGGGTTGGGCCGTGCGGCTGGAGCCGACTTAGTCGAGTTTTTCCTAGAGCACAATCACTTTATTAGCTGCCTAGCCGAAGACGATGCCATTACCAGCCTCTCCCCGCGGCTGGTTACCGGTGCTGGGGTGCGCGTCTTTCGGGGTAAGGGCGACTGCTATGTCAGCACCAATGATCTCTCCTTCACTGGGTTGAAAGTGGCCCTGGAAAAGGGGCTAGCAATCTTAGGCCTATCGTTGCCGGGGCCTCACGCCCACATTCCTGAGATCAATTTGGAGTTAATGCGGGACTATGCCGCTGCCAACCAGAAGGAAGGCTGGCTGCAGCGGTGCAGTTCCATGCAAGAGATGGGGGATGTGCTGTTGGCGGCCAATGGTGTCTTGGCCCGGCAGGCGAGCCATATCCAGGCCCGGCGGGCCACGTATTTTCGGGATTGGCAGGAAGTCTTGGTGGCCGCCAGTGATGGCACCTTTGCCCGCGATATTCGCCTGACTCAATCGGTGGGCTTTAATCTGCTCTGTGCCGACGGCGACCACCGCAGCTCTATCAGTCAGCGGCAGGGTGATAGCAGTGATCCCAATTTTCTGCGCCAGTGGGACTACGAAACGACGGCCAATGGGATTGCCGAGTCGGCTGGGAAGATGCTCTATGCCGACTATGTGGAGTCGGGTAACTATCCCATTATCATGGCCAATCAGTTTGGCGGGGTGATTTTCCACGAAGCCTGTGGTCACCTGCTAGAGACGACCCAAATCGAGCGGGGCACCACTCCCTTCATCGATAAGAAAGGGGAGAAAATTGCCCATGAGAGCTTGACGGCTTGGGATGAGGGGCGGTCACCTCAGGAGTTTGGCACCCTAGACATGGATGATGAAGGGATGCCTACCCAGCGCACGCTGTTGATCGAAAACGGCGTCTTGAAGAATTTCCTCAGTGATCGGGCGGGGGCCCTGCGCACTGGCCATCCCCGTACCGGCAGTGGACGGCGGCAAAACTATACCTATGCCGCGGCGTCGCGCATGCGCAACACCTATATTGCCCCGGGCGATTACTCCTTGGAAGAACTCTTTGCCTCGGTGGATAAGGGCATCTATTGCAAGAAAATGGGCGGCGGCAGTGTGGGCCCTACCGGCCAGTTCAACTTTGCCGTCGATGAGGCCTATTTGATTGAAAATGGCCAGATTACCAAACCCCTCAAGGGGGCCACGTTGATTGGGGAGGCCAAGGAGATCATGCAGAAGATTTCCATGTGCTCTCAGGATTTGGGGCTGGCACCGGGGTTCTGCGGCTCGATTAGTGGCAGTATTTATGTCACCGTAGGGCAGCCCCACCTGAAGGTAGACTCGATTACGGTCGGTGGCCGCTAGGGTATCTCTGGGATGATAGGGTATCAGCGGACCACAGGTCTGCTATATCAGTCTGCTCAGTTATTTCATTTCACTCAATCACAGCGCAATCATGCCAACGGTTCAAGACATTGCAACCTATGCCGAGACCAGTGCCCGCAAGTTGGGGATTGGGAAGTACGACCTCTACGGGGCGTCGGTGGATGAAACCAGCGTCCAGGTGGATAAGGGAGAGCCGAAGCAGGTCAAGGCCTCTCAGCGCTCGTCGGTGATCGTGCGGGTCTGGAATGATCAGGGCCGCCTCGGGGTTACCACCACCACCGATGTCGATCCGAAGGGGTTGGAGTTGGCGCTGCAGACGGCCCAGGAAGCCAGTGCCTTCGGAGCCAAGGAGCATATCCCTGACTTTAGTCCTGAGGCAACAGCTGCCATTGCTGATAAGGACGTGGGGCTGATTCCCCCGGTAGAGGTGCCTGAGTTGCTTGAGACCTTGGTTACGGCAGAACAGGCATTGCTGAATGCTCACCCTGCGATCGCAAGTGTGCCCTACAACGGCCTGGCCCAACGGAGCCTGGAACGGTTCTACCTCAACAGTGCCGGGGCCCGACGCCAAGAAAATCGCTCCTACGCGTCCATTTACCTCTACAGCAAGACCGAGCAAGAGGGGCGCAAGCCTCGCTCTGCCGGGTCGATTCGACTCCATCGAGGGCTACAAAAGCTGGACGTGCAAGCTTGCATCAAAGAAGCCCAAGAGAAAACCATCAGTCATCTAGACTATCGCCCCATTCCTTCCGGCCAGTATCGCGTCGTGTTTTCGGCCGAAGCCTTTCTCAGTCTGCTTGACGCCTTCTCCAACCTATTCAACGCCCAGAGCATTCTCGATCGCCGTAGCCTATCCACCCCAGACTCCCTGGGTACCCAAATCGCCTCACCGCTGCTGACGGTTTACGACGATGCCCTCCATGCCGAGAATATCAGCGCCGAAACCTTCGACGGCGAAGGTACCCCCACCCGGCGAGTGGCCATTATCACCGCCGGGAAACTGAGTAACTTCCTCCACAGTGCTGGTACCGCCAAGCGGCTAGGTGCCCAACCCACAGGCCACGCCAGTATCGGCGCTAAAGTCAGCGTCAGTCCCTCCTTCTACCACGTGGTTGCGGCAGAGTCGGCCCCTGAGCCCCTGAGCCTAGACACCGCAGATAATGTGGTCTGGATCGACGAGCTACAGGCCCTTCATGCCGGCGTCAATGCCCTGCAGGGCGCCTTCTCTTTGCCCTTTGACGGCTGGCTGGTGAACCAAGGCAAACGAGTCAGCATCGAATCGGCCACCGTCGCCGGGGACATTCGCTCGGTGCTGCAGTCGATCCTCTATATCGAACCAGAGCCGGAAATTACTCCAGGCGGCGTATGTCCTCGCGTCTGGGTGGATGTCCTGTCTATCACTGGCGAAGCCTAACCTTGCCATTCCCTTAAGCTGACCCTCACGGGCCGGGCCATTGCTTCAGGTTGTGGCGACGAGGGAGAGGCTTCATCTAAGTAGCACCTGAGGTGGTCCCCTTCCACAATGACGTCACCGAGAGAGGTGCGAATGCATAGCCGGCCCGGTTCATGGCGAACTACATCCTCTAGTAACTTAGGGGGATTTGGGTTTTTTACAGCAGCCCCCGGGGGAGATGGTTGAGCCACAGGGGCTGGCACCCGGTGAATTGGAGGCGGTGGCAGCGGGACGACCAGCGACGCTGGGTCAGCAGCCGTGGACTCATTCTGCCGAGATGATCTAACTGCTGCAGTTGGTCGAGCCGGTAAATACTGAGTCTCTTCCGCCTGGTCTTTGTCCAGCCACACCACCCAATCATCGCCCTGGTGGGCTGTTTCCCCTAGGTAGGTTTTCAGGAAGAGGGTACCCTGATTCAAGATAATGTCGCGAATTGGGTACCACTCCCGCTGGGTGAATATCAATAAATCAGTTTGGATGGCCTGCCGTTGTAGATGGCGACGGCGGGTCCACCAACTTTTCCATAGCTCTCGGGCTTGGGTGTAGCGCAACTCATAGCCAGCGGGAGTGGGGTGATATTCGTAGCGACAAACCTCTGGGGCAGCATCACAGCCAACGGGGACATAATCGTGAACCAGCAAGACCTTTTGCAATAGCTCAGCATAATCCGTCTGCTTCCGTATACAGACGGTCGGTGGTAGTTCTCTTAATTGGGCGACGGCTAACCATTGGCCATGCTGACCGATTAACTGACAGTCGTTGTCAGCCGGTTGAATTCTCAAATGCTGATTCGACTTCAAACAAGCATTCCCTTGAACGAATAGGCGAATCAGACTTAAATCATCGAGGGTAGACATGGGATCACTGGCACCCTAACGCGGCATGGTCGATTCCCTGGGGCTGTCTGCACGGAAGTACTGATGTAGCCGGCAGCTCAGGATTGGTATCGCAAATCGCAGTTTGTCGGGACGATTTGGATGCCTGAAATCCCTGGGCAGCAAGATGTGTACTTCTGCCTTTACTATGGCTATGCTGGCAGTGGTTTGCCCTATCCTCAGGGTTCCCACCCTAGGGTGGGAACGCTCATCCTCAGTTGTCTAGGGCTAGCCAATCGATCTTCCTGAACTAAGCAGTTGAGCAAGCAACCATGCCCTAAAACGACAACTGCCAATTCCCCCTTTCCCCGGCATTGCAGCGGGTTCGGATCACAAGAACTGGTGGGGGGCCAACCCTTGAATATAACAGCAGCTTAATTTCTGTCTCTAGAGTCAGCCGCTCTGCATGATTTTTCGCTATTGTCTAACGATACCGTCACCCATCAGGATGCTATGGATACATCGCCCCCTCAGGAAGACCTGATCTCATTTTTGCGCTATGAGTTAGCCGTACCGGTAGATTCGATTAATTTGGGCCTGCGGCAGAGTCGTCATGCCCCCAACCTGCTACCTATCGTGCTCTGGCAGTATGGTCTGGTTAGCACCCAGCAGCTCGATCAGATCTTTAAGTGGCAAGAACAACAATCTCAAGTTAGGGATTCCGCACCCAGTTGGTTACGCTTGGGGTGACTGTCAGCCTGTAATTGGAGTCATCCCCATTACAGGTGGGTCTGTCGCTGGCTAACTTACTTGGGCCGTTGCCATGTCTTTTGCATCCAGTGTTCGGCATTTTCAAACCCTGGTGATCTCCTTCCATTCCATCATCGCCATCGAGACCGTAGAAGAAGAGCGAGTCGAAACCCTGATTCATACTGCCTGTAAGGATCTGCAGATGATGGTGTTTGAATGGAGTGTAGCCCAGGGACTGATGCGGTCGCCGGGGAGCCCCGGCAATCGCTGGCGCAATGGTAGCGATGGTCAACGGCCTACCCCCATCGGTAAAACCACCGATCCCCTGGATATGTTGCGTCACTTGGACGGCATCACCTACCGAGCCATTTACTGGCTGAAGGATTTCGGCCGCCATCTGAAGGACCCGGTGGTAGCGCGTCAATTTCGCGAGGTGGCCCATCAGTTTTCCTTCAATCGCTCCACTCTGG
Organism: Halomicronema hongdechloris C2206; assembly: GCF_002075285.3. GTDB lineage: Bacteria > Cyanobacteriota > Cyanobacteriia > Phormidesmidales > Phormidesmidaceae > Halomicronema_B > Halomicronema_B hongdechloris. The sequence goes on from NZ_CP021983.2 coordinate 1,297,288, forward strand.
TGATCACAGAAGACAGTATGCGGTTGCCCTCTCCCCTGCACCAGGAAGCCGTTTACTTTGATTTGAAGCTACCCTCGCCGGATGAACTCTACCAGACCATTTCCCAAGTAATGCGAAATCTCGGCAGTCGGGCCAAAGTCGATCTCAGCCCGGAAGATATTCATGCTCTGGTGCAGGCGATGCGAGGCATGACTCTAAAGCAGGCCCGCCAGGTCATTGCCTATGCCGCCCTGGCCGATGGGAAGCTGATCGCCACCGATGTGGAGCGGGTGGTGCAACGGAAGGCCCAGGTTATCCATGAGGGGGGACTGCTGGATTATCTACCGGCGGCGGCGAATATGGCCCAGTTGGGCGGCTTCCAGGGACTGAAGGCGTGGTTGCAGCGGGCTTGGGTCGGCTTTAGCCCCGAGGCCCATCGCTATAACCTCCCGGCCCCGAAGGGCATCTTGATCGTGGGGGTGCAGGGTTGTGGTAAGTCTCTGGCGGCCAAAACCGTGGCCCGACAGTGGAAGCTACCGTTGCTGAAACTCGATGCTGGGCGTCTATACGACAAGTACATCGGCGAGTCGGAGAAAAACTTTCACCGGGCCGTGACCATGGCCGAGACCATGGCGCCGGTGGTGCTTTGGATTGATGAAATCGAAAAGAGCATGGGCCAAACCAGTGGGGAGGGTGATGGTGGCCTCAGTCGCCGATTGTTTGGCTCATTCCTCACCTGGCTGCAGGAGAAGTCCCAGGATATTTTCGTGGTGGCGACGGCCAATGACCTGTCGCAATTACCGCCGGAATTACTGCGGAAGGGTCGCTTCGATGAGATCTTTTTCGTGGATCTCCCCGATGCCGCTGAGCGGCAGGCCATTTTAGAGATTCACTTGCAGCGCCGCAACCAAGCGATTTCGACCTTTCATTTGGATACCCTAGTCCAGGCCACCGAAGGCTTTAGTGGGGCAGAGATCGAACATGTCATCAATGCCGCCCTCTACCGGGCATTGTATGAGCAACGGCAGTTGGACACGGCCCTGCTGCTCCATGAAATTACCAGCACTGTGCCCCTATCCATTGCCCGCCGGGAGGACATGCAGCGGCTGCGGGCTCTGGCCCAGGAGCGGTTCGTCACGGTGAGGTAGGCCTGGAGCCGGGATCGGGGTCTACGTTAGGGTAGAGCTATGACGATTGCAGACTTGATCGATTGGTTTGAGGGCTGGGCCGCTCCTAGCTGGCAGGAGAGTTGGGATAACTGCGGCTGGCAGGTGCAGCCGGGAGTACTGGAGCAGCCGCCGCAGGTGCTGGTGTGCCTGACGCCGACCTTAGCCGTGGTGCAGGAGGCCCTGGCGCTGCGGCAGCAGGGCACCCCAGTGAATCTTATCTTTGCCCACCACCCCTTGATCTTCAGCCCCTTGAAGGTCGTTGATCGGGGGAATCCGGTGGGAGAGATGGTGCGGTTAGCTCTGCTGCATGGCATTGGCATCTATAGTGCCCATACCAACTTTGACCAGGTAGCCGATGGTACCGCCGATGTGTTGGCGCAACTGCTGCACCTCCAGGACCCCGAGCCGGTGGTGCCGACTGACGCCGGGATCGGCTATGGCCGGGTGGGGAATTTGCCGCAGCCGCAGCCGCTGAAATCGCTGTTGTTGACCATTCGCCAGGTGTTATCGCCGCCGGATGTGCTCTTTTCTCCGCAGGCCGATCTGAGCCAGCCGGTTCAGCGACTGGCGGTGTTGGGGGGCTCGGGGGCCAGCTTCTTGAAGGCGGTGGCCCAGACGGGGGCCCAAGCCTATCTCACTTCGGATTGCAAATTCCATCAGTTTCAGGAGGGACGCGATCGCAACCTGGTTTTGATCGATGCTGGTCACTACGCCACCGAACGGCCTGCCTGCGCCCGTCTAGTAGACCATTTCCAGCGGCAGGGAGTGGCCTGGGCCGGCTTAAGCCAGCAAGACGAAGACTTTCGCCAGTTTCTGACTCCGCTATAGATATGGTGGATTCTTCTCTGTCCCTAGTATTGAGCGCCCTGGATGACAGCATCTACGGTCAAGTGGTGCTGCAGGTATCAATGCCATCGGCCTCCCTCTATCTGGCCGCCCAGGGGCAGTCCGTGGGGTCGATTGGCCAGAGCATCGCCCAGGGTATCGACGAGCTGGGCGGGACAGTACTAAGGCAAGAATTGCGGCTAGTACAGGGAGCCCCTCACTTACGGATACAGGCCCAGCTATCTACGGTGTCCCATGACCATGGCCAACGGCTGCGGACCGCGGTGATAGCAGCAGGCGGAGATGTCAGGCGGCTACGGCTCAGATTCCCTAGCCATGGCCCTAACTTTACCCAGCGTCAACCCTCGACCTGCCTAGGTTGTCGCCATTATTATGGTCGAGGTCACGGTCGCACTCGCCTGATCTGCGCCATGCATCCCCTGGGACCCGAGACCGACCCCTGCCCCGACTACAACTAGTACTGGCCAGTAAATATTACGCCCCTCTATCCATTAAAGTCCGACGGTAGACTTCATAGGGGAGTCCTGTTCTGCCTTCTGCCCTCTGCCTTCTGCCTTCTGCCTTCTGCCCTCTGCCTTCTGCCCTCTGCCTTCTGCCTTCTGCCCTCTGCCTTCTGCCCTCTGCCTTCTGCCCTCTGCCTTCTGCCCTCTGCCTTCTGCCCTCTGCCTTCTGCCTTCTGCCTTCTGCCCTCTGCCTTCTGCCTTCTGCCTTCTGCCCTCTGCCTTCTGCCCTCTGCCTTCTGCCCTCTGCCTTCTGCCCTCTGCCTTCTGCCCTCTGCCTTCTGCCCTCTGCCTTCTGCCCTCTGCCTTCTGCCTTCTGCCTTTAAAACGGTTATGGACATTGCCGCCCTGCGTCGAGAATATAGCCAACGAGGCTTACAGAGAACAGACTTGGCCGCAGATCCGCTGCAGCAGTTTCAGCGTTGGTTTCAAGAGGCCTGTGACGCCGAGTTGCTAGAACCCAACGCCATGGTGGTGGCCACGGTGGCGGCCGATGGCATGCCCTACCAGCGCACGGTATTGCTGAAGTACTTTGACCCGCAGGGGTTTGTCTTTTTCACCAATTACGGCAGCCGTAAGGCCCAACAGCTGCAGCATAATCCCAAGGTATCGCTGTTGTTTCCCTGGTATGGCCTGGAACGGCAGTTGCATATTACAGGGATGGCGACGAAGATCTCGACGATGGAATCCTGGCGATATTTCTCGTCTCGCCCCCGGGGCAGCCAGATTGGAGCCTGGGTATCGCAGCAGAGCCAGGTGATCTCATCGCGGCAGTTGCTAGAAGCCCAGTTTGACCACATGCAGCAAAAGTTTAAGCAAGGCCAGATCCCCCTGCCAGACTTTTGGGGAGGCTATCGGGTCGTTCCTGACAGCTTTGAATTTTGGCAAGGGCGCTCGAATCGCCTGCACGATCGGTTTTTGTACACCCGTCACCAAGATGGCTGGGATATTCAGCGGCTGTCTCCTTAACCGGCAGTAAGGAGGGGGCTATACTGGCTGCCGCGAACCGGCCCTAAACGCGTCACCCACCCCCCATCCTCCACACCTCATCATCTCCCCCGCTCCCTCCCCGCGGCTACCTGCAGGAGTTCCTGACCAATGGCCTGATAATCCTGCCAAGCTTCCTCAGCTTTAGGATCTGCCACCGCATACACCGGCACTCCCCTCAGGGCAGCCTTCTGGAACGCCGCATAGCGGCGAATGCCTCCCTGAAACAGGGACAAATGGGCTTCTTGCAACAATTGCCGCACCTCTGCCCCGGCCTTGCTAGGATGGGGCGGAATTGCCACCAGCAAGATGCGGTAGTGGCTGACGCGGATGGCATTCAGATGAGCCACGGTGAGGGTGAGGGCATCTAGGGCCAGAATGTCTGGAGTGGTGGGCAACACCAGCAGGTCACAGCTATCCGAGAGTACTGTCAGATCCTCGGCGGTGGGGCGGGCCTGGGTATCGATCACCACATGGTCATAGGGTCGGGGTTGTTCTGCTGCCCGCCATTCATCCACTACGGGAAAGGGCAGTTGGCCGCGGCTGGCCCAGCCCAAGGCAGAGCGGTTAGGATCAGCATCGATCAACAGCGTCTGGGCGTGACCCTGCAAAAACGCCGCCAGGTGAATGGCCGTCGTTGTCTTGCCGACGCCTCCCTTAAAGCTGGCCACCGTTACAATCATAGAGTCTTGAGGTCTCGATAGCGGTAGAGTGAAATGGACGTAATCTGAGCAATAGCCTGGGGACGTTACCCAAGATGGCGATGGACTGGATGCCAGTCGTTATTACTTTGCCAGATGCCGAGGCCACCTATGCCCTAGGGCACTATCTGGGCCAACATCTGCCCATTGGTACCGTGATTTTACTCATGGGGGACCTAGGCAGCGGCAAAACCACCTTGGTGAAAGGCCTGGCAGCGGCGCTAGGGATCACTGAGCCCATTAACAGTCCTACCTTTACCCTAATCAATGAGTATGAGCAGGGGCGTCTTCCCCTTTATCATGTCGATCTCTACCGCCTAGAGGCGGCAGCCGCCGATCAGCTCTATTTAGAGAGCTATTGGGACGGCAGCGAGTTTGTCCCAGGCATCATGGCCATCGAGTGGTCTGAGCATTTAGGCCATCATCCCCCAGAGCCCCTGGAGCTACGACTCAGCTATCATGACGCTGGACGCCAAGCTACCCTGAGACCGTCGACGCCCTGTCAAGCAGCCTTACTAGAGACATTACCCGATGCAATACTGGCTAATGAAATCTGAACCGGATGTTTACAGCATCGACGATCTGCAACGGGATGGTGAGGAAATCTGGGACGGGGTACGTAACTACCAGGCGCGCAATTTCCTACGGACCATGGAATCTGGCGATCTGGCCTTCTTCTACCATTCCAATACCAAACCCCCAGGCGTCGTTGGCCTGATAGAGATTGCGGCGGCCAACGTGGTCGACCCTACCCAGTTCGACCCCCAGAGCAAGTACTACGATCCCAAGTCCACCCCAGATGGTCCCCGTTGGCAGACGGTCACGGTGCGCTACGGTGAAACCTTTCCCCAGGCCATTCCCCTCAGTACCCTGCGGGATACCTTTAGCCCTGAGGAACTACAGGTGGTGAAGCGAGGCAATCGCCTCTCGGTAATGCCAGTCCCCCCAGAAGTCGCTGAGCGTCTGCTGGCCATGGGGCGACAGCAAGCTTAATAACCTAGTAGGCCAAGGCCGAGATTACCATTGTCCTCTTAGGTCTGATTTCTGCCCTTTACTGCACCTGGTCTGGATCAACACCCAATTCCCGCAACCGCTGGGCCAGGCGCTCGGCCCGCTGCCGCTCCTGCTCGGCCCGCTGTCGCTCCTGCTCGGCCTGCTGTCGCTCCTGCTCGGCCCGCTGTTGCTCCTGCTCGGCCCGCTGGCGCGCCTGCTCAGCCGCCGTCGGCAGCAGGTGGCCATCTAGGTCGGCCCAGCGTAGCCAGGTGGTCTCGACGCCGCGGTAGAGTCCCGACCAGCGTACCAAGGCCAGTTGCAGGACTGAACTGACCAGCAAGCCATCGGCATTCGGCTGAATCGGTTGGTAGCTGCCCCCCTGCAGCTGAAAGCCGGCCCAATCCTCGGGCTGGAAGGGATCAAACCAGAAATACTCGGGCACATGCAGCTGCTCTTGATAAATCTGTCGTTTATCGCCCTTATCGAAGGCGGCCGTACTCGGGGACAGTAACTCAATCACCAGGTCAGGCGTTTTGCCCTCTTCCCAGCACACCCAACTGAGCCGCTCGCCCTGGGGCACCCCTAAGGCCACAAAGACATCTGGTCCCTTGAAGTCTTGGTTTCTCACCTGGGCCAGGCTGTAGTACACAAACATGTTGCCGCTCACGTAGCCATCGTCGCGCTGCTGCAGCCACCCCTCTAGGGCATCAATGAGCAGATCCATCTGCATCTTGTGACGCTGGGTTTCCATGGGCTCGCCGTCATCGTAGGGCAGCTGCCATTGGGTGGGGGGCAGGGTAATGCCCAGTTGCTCAAGCTCGGCAGGAGTCATAAAGCGGCATACCGTCCACTGTGCTCGATTGCCTCCAATATATCGGAGAGTCTGTTGCGATCGCATCTCATAAGTAGGACGTCCTAATTAAACGATGCTGTAGGGTCTGTTGTGGCGCTAGTCCAACGCACCGCAGTCTGGGCTGACGCGTTAGCGACAGCGTAATGCATCCTACCCATAATTCGGGCTACCTACTAAGCTGAAATCTCGTCCCTGAGTTCAGCGTGACGATCCGGTTAATCAGGGAGTAACACTAGGATTATTGCAATTATCGCCTTCAGTGGTTTTTAGACTACCGAGTAAATTGGCCACAATCACACACCGCTGAGCCGGTACTCCCGTAGGCGAAATGCTGAATACAAAAGGCACACTGGCCTCATCTTCGGGTCTGCCCTGATAATCAAAAGTTACAGACGTAGCCGGATTCGTGTCTTCGTTGATGTAAGCACTTAACTGGATGGTTCCTTCCGGAAAATTGCCACCGCCCAGTATCTGCGTCGTTCCATCACTTACCGAAGGAACAGCGGGATCCACAATACTAACTGTCACATTTCGCCGTTGCTGACGGGCCGTTGTCTGCGCCTGTTTCAGCACGTCTACCAAATCGCTGCGGACAGTGTTCATTCTCTGCCGGTTTAAGAAGGCCAACCAGCCCGGGGCAGCGATGCCTGCCAGGATGGCCACTATGATCAAAACAACTAAGCCTTCCAACAGGGTAAAGCCAGCATGCGAGGGAGATTTTAGATGCTGCAAACAGCGCTTCATGGCGGATAGCCCTTAGTCAATTCAGTTAGTATTGGGTTGTTTATTTAAGATGCCGCGGATCAAGATCTGAGCTTGTAAGGTGGGCAGACGCCCTTCTTCACTGTAGGTGTTGATTAAGCCCGGTCGACCAGTGGTGGCATTTCCTCTCAGATACACGATCAGATCTTGATTTAAGCGGTCTATGGCATCTTCGGCGTCAGGATCTGTGCCTCGCACACACACGAAGAAACTATTGCCATCGGCTGGCGTGGAGGGGATGCGCTCATAGGCCGATGAGGGACAGTTGGCCAAATCTGAGGGGGGCGTGGCAGTGGCAAGATCGACATAGTCGACCAGTACAGCCGAAAACCCATCAGTGTTAACGCTATTATCAGCAGTCCAGTTGGAAAAGCTATTGGTTTCGCCAGACTGCGTTGGATGCTCAGTAGTGGGATCGGCATAACCATCCCGGGTAGTTAGGTTAGACACATCAGCATATTTAGGCAACTCATAGCGAATAATCCGCGACGGCCCCTGCCAAATATCGCTAGCCGCATTGTCTTGTTGTAAATACACCACCAGGTTATAGGTACTGTGCCTCACCTTCAGGGTATTGCACTCCTCCTCTTCCGTCCCAGAAAAGGCGGTGGAACAGTCTCCGATGCCTGCGTAGTCATCTGAATCTAGGGGCTCTAACCGCCAGAAGGCCAAAATGGGCTCTCCAGCAGGCAAGTCATCCAGTTGACTGGTCACAGTCGTGGGTGTGGAGTAGACAAAGACCGCTTCTTGGGCATCTCGGGTGATGTAGGTCATGGCCCGCTGCATATTGGTTTGGGTCTCGGTCAGGGCTTCCTCCCGGCGATTAATTTGCAACAGCTCTACGACCAAATACAGCAACCCTGATACCACAATACTGGCAATGATTAACGAGACCAGCACTTCCAGCAACGTAAACCCAGCTCGTTTGCCGCGTAGCAGGTGATGGTAGAGATGGAACCCAAGCCGTCGAGAAACCATGGCGCTAGAAGAAGTTAAATACGTTAACCAAACGAATAAAAGATGCTGTTGTCAGGTACATCCCTGCGGGGTTGAGTCGCCAGGGCTGCTGATCAGGTCGAAGTATTCACAGTAAGATTCCGTGTCTTCCCCCCGCACAACACTGGTGTAGAGCGCAGCCAAAGGCCGTCTGCCCCGTTCCCCTTCTCCGCCAGTAATGCCTAAGCGCGATGGGTCGGCCTCTAGGGTGTTGGTGCTGGTGGAGTCTAGGGCCTGAATGTCATAGACCCGAACTCCCAGACCGAAGGCCACTGGTTTATTGCCTATGGATACTCCACCGGTGCGATAGACCTGGATGCCGAAATCCGGATCGCCATCCCCATCAACATCGACGGCCCGGGTTTTAGTCGGTGGCAGGGAGTCATAGGCGGTTGTCGAATCTAGGGGATCTTCTTGGTCTGGAGGCACCATCGTAGCAGGCGTGGAGTCATTCAGACTGGGCACAGACTGGGGTAAATCGGTATCCTCGTACCCCCCCTGCTCCACGATTAATCGCACTTGGTCGATTTCCCCTTGGGCTACAGCCAAGGCCTGTTCCGCCCGCTGGCTCTGCACCCGTGTAGCCACAGCAATTACCAGAGCCGGGGTAATGGCCCCCAAGGTGAGGGCAATCACGACAATCGCTACTAGGGTTTCGATCAGGGTCAAGCCATCTTCTTGACAGGCAAGGTGGCAATCGCCTCGCTGCAGAGCCAAGCGCTGTAATTTTCTCCGAATGGATAGCATCAGCAAGGCGATACACCTCCTACCAGAATCAACTAGGGACATGTGACATTGGGGAAATCAGAGGCATTGAATACCCGGGTGCCCCCATCATCGGTAGCACAGAGCAAATTTTCGATGTAAGGGTCATTCGCAGGCAGTTCTCGGTAGTACTCGCTGCGAGGCGACTCAATGGTGACGAAGCGTCGCGCTGCCGGGGCTGGCGGCTGGTAGAGCAAACCCACATCAAATCCCCAGCGTCGACCGGGCGGACTGTAGAAGTAGATGTTGTTTTCATTGATATCCGCTGATTGCGTCCTTTCCCAGGCATCCTGGTCGAACAAGCCGGTACTGCCGGTGGAGAAATCGAACTGGAAGAAGGATCCGGCGATGAACAAATCGATAGCATTATTGAAAGTCTCGTCAGACTTAGTTGTACCGGTATTCCACAGTTCTAAGAATCTGGGGAAGTTGTGAAAGCCGCCATTGTTCTGACCGCCTTGGGAGGGAATAATGCCACTGATGAACAGTGAATTCACGAAGGTTTCTCCGGCCCGAATTAAGTTGCGCTTGTGCCTCTTTTCATCGTCACTATCAAATCCGAACTCAATAAAGTTACCGACACCAAAGGGATCCTTATTATCTAGCTCAAAATTAGGCCAAGGGTCGGCAGTTGGTGGTGAATCATCATCATATCGATTAATGTAATAACCACCGTTACGGTCAATCCAAACCGGCGCCGCTGGATCATCAGGATCATTAGTATTTGGATCAACATCTTCTTCATAGAGCCACTCTCCTTCTTGAACCCATCTCTCTCGATTAAAGATAGAGCCGGGATCTGAGGGATCTGTCTCAAAGTAGGGGCGATTCTGGTTTTGGTAAGAGGATTCTCCTGCTCCATAGTTAGCCGGAGTAATCTCAAGAAAAGTATCGTCAACGGCCCCATCCTGGAAGTTGTCCGACAGGATCGTGAATGAATCAGACAAAATCTCTACCGGTCGCCAATGGTCATCGTCGAGGGTGGCAAAGGTATCGGTGTTGAGGTCAGTGCGAGCGGTATAGAACGGATCGCCATAGGCAACATCGCCATCATTAAGAGTTTGGCCGTCTACGAACTCTTCTAGATTTGGTGTCACCCCATCGTCGCTGTGCAGGTTGAAGTTGCCCTGGATATAGACCGAGTTATCGGTGACAAAGGTCATCCCTGGGTCTCTATCTAGGTCGCCACTGATATCGGCCCCATCTTTAAATCGGAAGCCATGGTTACGCCGCATCGGGTCGGGATAATAGTCCACAGGTTTGGGGCTGACGAGGCGATCGCTCAGCGGCGGGTCTTGAATCGTGCCCCCGGGCTCAACCGTCATCCTGCAGTCATTATCAGTCTTGAGGTTAGCCAGCACCGAACAATCGGTGGTTGCACTAGGTCCCCAGCCAGCATCGGTGTGTTTCGGTCGTACGATTTCGTCTTCCCGCACGGCGTCTTCTCGGAAGGCATAGATAATGCCCTCACCGCCATTCTCTCGATCTGCCGCTAGCCAGTAATCACCAGAACCATTGGTTTCGTTAGCAAGGCGGCTGAGGTCAATGTCGAGCACTCGGATTGCTAGCTGTTCCCGACCGTCGTAGATGCCCTTATCGAGGAAAGGAATATTCAGAATACCACCAGCCGGATTATTAATAGCGAATGGCCTATCATCGGGCTGATTACCAGCAGATGTGTCTAAATCAGCCGAGGAATCAGCCGTAAACGGAAGTTGCCATGTTGGTGTACCCCCTGGGACCCGAGCAACTAGAGCAAGATCAGATAAGTTATCAGGTTCATCAGCACCATCATCTACAACTTGATAAGTGAATCCGTCGTTAACTAGGACACTGGATATTAAATAAGGCGGGATTAAACCTGGATCAACTGCTGTGGCATCAATGTATTCCTCTCCAGTGGGTTGAGCTGTATCGGCAATTCCCAAAGCCGTTAGCTCAGTTGAGTCAGCACTTGCGCTCTGATCATGGCTCGCCCTAGGAAATAGATAATAAAGGGAAGGATACTTTGGAACGTTTGTCTTTGGACATAGGGCTAGCGCGAGTGTGAGCGCTTCTTCAGGATCTGTAATGCCAAAGTCACTAAATGAGTTTGGATCACAGCTGAGGTTATATGAAATAGGCGGATCGTCGCCGTAGGTCGTCCCTACAGCATCGAGCTCAAAAGTCCCATTAGCCTGGTCATAGATCCCGAATAGTGGTGTGGGTGGGGTAGCTGCTGCTTCAAGTCCTGCGCCGGTAGCAAAACCGAAGGTCCGGTCTCTGAGAACCTGCCAGTAATCTGCAGCAACCTTCATGCGAGCTATTTCAGCTGCGGGTGCACCTGCAGCTTCAGCCTCCTCAATCCAGACGTCAGGTGGTGTGGTGTCTACATCCGCTAAAGGAACTCCATTATCCACCAGGTCTAATAAAGTTTTGGCGATTCCACTAGCAGCATCACTCCACTGAGCGTCGGTGATGTCATCAAACTCTGTGTTGAGGCTGTCTAGGTTGTAAGCCAGCAGGCCGAGCGTACAAGCCGAAGAATGTAGCGTTGCCTGGTCGGCAAAGCTAAGGCTGCCGTAACCGGTGCCGCTTTCGACAATTTGCCTCAGGGGAGAGAAGTCACCCCACATAGCGAGATAGGGAAATGGATGAACAAAGTCATCTTGGAACGGCCCAAAAGAGGGGGCTCCGCCGTGCGGATCTCCAGCGAAGTAGGCAAGATTCTTTAGAGCCTTCTTCAAAGGAGAGGTGGCTAAGTCATATTGAGTCCCGAAGTTACTTGCTGTCGCGAAGGTAGAAGGATAGGCAAATTCCCAACCATTGGTGCCATGCCCTTTAAGAAAGTCGACCTTGATATCATCAGCAGTAGTGGTGTTGAGTGTTAAATAATCAAAGGTACGACTATTGATAATGCTTTCCATAGTGCCGGGATGAGCCGTTAGAGCTACACAAGCTGCTGGGAACTCACCATCTGAGGCACTGCCACCCCCCTCGTAGTGATACACCACCATCCCCTGTACAGCCGCCAGATTATCCCGCAGCGAGCGGCGCTGTAGCACTTCATGGGGACCACCCCGGTCAGCACCTGTCAATCCCAAGGTTAGGTCAGGAGGATAGAGTGAATCAGGCTGAGAAATAGGGTTATTGTTAGGATTAGAACTTGGATCCGTTATATTCGGATCTGAAGTGGTATCTAGAGGGCTGGCATTCCAACCATATGTATTCCCCAGCTCTAGTCGCTCGCCCACGATCAGGCGTAAGCCCCTATTAATAGCTTGCCGTTCCCAAAAACCATCTAGACCTTCGTTTTCATCGGTTAATTCACCTACAGCTGTGATGGGATCGCCAACCTGCTTATTATCTGCCTCAAGGCCATGCTCTTCGTTGTATTTAGGCTTGGGTCCCCAGCGATCATCGGCGCGGTAGAAGTCATCGACGAAGGGTCTGATCACGTTGTCGTTTAGAATGCGACCTTGCTGGGAGGCATCTGAATTAGGCCAGTTTGGATCGCGGTCCCAAGTGCTGGGATCAATGTGCTCGTGAATGCCTTTGGTTAATAACGTCAGAGGGTTAGTAGCAATATCTGATAGCTTGGCGCCAGCATCAGTCGTCACAGAGTCATCCCCATTTCCCATGTCCCAGCCGGTTCTAGGGGGAGTATTATCGTCTGTTTGATACAGGTGAAAATCTGCACTACTACCAGAAAAGTCGTCCTGGGTAACGGCTCCTTTCACCACTTGCCCCTGAAAGCCACCAGAATCAGGGTCAGGATTATTCTCATCCTGAGATAAGGTGATTTCTGATGACTCCTGGCTATACAAACAGGAGTTATGAGAGCTGACCATATGAGCATTTAATCCTCCCCGGACGAACAGATTACCGTCCGTATGCATTGCTCCGTTCCAGTTAAAGTCAGGACCGGGGAAGATCTCTAGATCGTAGTTAAACCAGGCTCCCCATTTATTTGCCCTCTCCGCCTCCCGAGCCTGTTGAAACTCTAGGGTCTCCAGGGTGCGATTGACGTCGTTGCTATTGATGGCGAAGGCATTCACCTGAAAGTTTTTCTGCAGGGTAGAGTTATTGGCAGCATCCACTACCTGCCAACCCCCTTCAGAAATAGCCCCTTGGCAGAGCTCGGTGGCTTCAGTGGTGGCCAGGGGGCCGGTGCGGGTCACTAGAGCCTGGGCCTTATTTTGGCTGGGAGGCTCTTGTAGGGTAACGTCAGCTTCTTCGTAGGGACCGGCATCATCCACCAAAATGGAATAGATAACGACTTCGTCGCTAGCAACGGTGCCATCGCCATTGATATCAGACTTAAATACCCAGGCGTTATCTAGCCCTTCATCGTCGGGGTGATTCGGGTTGAGATTAATCCGGGTTTCATCTGGCAATGTGTAGGGATCACCAATGGCTGATACCCGGCCAGTGTACATTCCAGCCGGGTCCAGCATCATATCAGCCAAGATATCGCTGGCGGGAAGACCAGACGGGAAGCGGGGATCTTTATTGAAGAGAAACTCGATCTTGGCTTTGGCCCGGTCAATGGCGGGGGTGGCGGCGTTGACAATAACTTTTTGCTCTCGCTGGGCGATGATCTGCCCACTGCGGCCCAGGGATCGAAAGGTTAGTGCCCCGGCAGTGAGAACGATCAAAAGCAGTAATAGCGTGGTTGTCGGCAGCACGAAGCCAGAGCGGGCCAGGCGGGAGGGTTGGCTAACCAGCCAGAACAGCCGCAGCAGGCGGGTCATAAACCGCTTTAGCAGGGTCTGGGGCAGTTGCCAAAACCGACGAAGGTGACGACGAAAAGATGCCATGTTAAATCGAATCGCCCAAACGACAATGACTGAGGCTCGCGTAGATTGGGGCTGTGTCCTGTAGGCGGCCGACCCAAGAGGGCTAACTGAGCCAGGCCGAAAGGCTTAGTGGAGAGGGTTGTCGCTCTCTAAGAAGCCTTCAAAACTATAAATCATCAACCAAGGCTATAGGCTACCCACTTCTACTCAAAAACCGATCAGGGACGCTTAAATCTTTTTGGTGCTATCAATCGGTCTGCAGATACACGTATCTATCTCTGATGGTTGGGAACCTATGCCGCCAGTCTAGCTCATGTTCATGAAGCTGCCATGATCTGATACGCTCTGTCATTACTTATGGGATTGCTCTACTTATTTGAAGCAGACAGGGAATGGCTCAGCTCCCCTGCTCCCTTGGTGGAAGTAGGGGTCGGGGGAAGAGGGGGATCCATGGCGAAGAGTCATGCATCGGAAATCTACCGGATAGCGTAAATCTCCACCTGGCTTCCGGGTGGCGCTGTGCTTGCCCGGAATGACAAGACTCTCCTTCGCAGTAGGTTAGCTACCTGAGAAAACTACACTCTCGTCATTCCCGCGCCTCGCGGAGCGTGCCCAGAGGGCATAGCGGGAATCCAGGGAATAAATCTCAGCCTCGGCTCAGAGCCCTCTGCCTGGATTCCGGGTCGCGCTGCGCTTGCCCGGAATGACGGTGATACTTGCCAACGATAATTCCGCTGCCATACGTATCACACTCCCGTCATTCCCGCGGCTCACGGAGTGTGCCCGGAGGGCGTGGCGGGAATCCAGAGAATCAACCTCAGCGACGACTCAAAGGCCTCTATCTGGATTCCGGGTCGCGCTACGCTTGCCCGGAATGACGACTAGCCTGATCGCGATGATGTTGAGGCCCGAAGAAAACACACCCCTGTCATTCCCGCGGCGGCGGGAATCCAGAGCGTTAACCTCAGCGACGACTCAAAGGCCTCTGCCTGGATTCCGGGTGGCGCTGCGCTTGCCCGGAATGACGAGTTTCTTTCGCAGTAGGTTGCCTGAAGACCAGCAATGGAGAAATCATCCTGGAATCTATCACTGCCATAATGCAGATATGGTAGAGACCGTGACCTGAGAGGTTAGGATGATTCAAACAACGGAATATATTTATGTTGTTCAGGATGATGAGATCCTCCACGGAGAGCCTATTATCCAGGGAACTCGTACACCTGTTAGGGCAATTGTTGAAACCTGGCGCATGGGTATTATCCCCGAGGAAATCCCCAAAGGACTGCCACACCTAACCTTAAGTCAGGTCTTTGGAGCCTTAACTTACTACAGCGACCATCAAGATGAAATTAATCAATTTATTGAAAAAAATCGCATTCCTGGCGAATTAATTGATCCATTAGTTAGGGATGTGTGAGCAGCATATTTGTCTGTCTGTATTTAGATGAAGATGTCAACGTATTGGTGGCCGACTTGCTACAAGCAAGGGGATTTGACGTCATTACTGTACGAGATGCGGAACAACTTCATGCAACCGATGCAGAGCAACTTGCCTATGCTGTGAGTCAAGGCAGGACTCTGGTTACTCACAATAGAACTGACTTCGAAGAACTTGTGCAGAGTTACTTTGATTCAGGTCGTATGCACTATGGAGTTATTTTTGCTGTGCGTCGTTCTCCTCAAGAGATTGCACAAAGGTTGCTCATTATTCTCAATCAAGTCACCTCAGATGAAATGCAAAATCAGGTTCGGTATATTTAGGCACGATTACTCCTACTCCTCCGCCAACAAATTTCACAACCAGCAGATTTTGGCCGCAGCTTAGCTCCCTTGCTCCCTTCTGTGGCGGGGGAAGACGGGCATCACGAGGTGGCGCTGTGCTTGAGTTCCCCTCCATCCTCTAGCTCCTTCCTCCCACAAGGGGCGGAAGGAGAACAGCACTCTGCTGAGCAGACAATACTCCCGTCATTCCCGCGACGGCGGGAATCCAGAGAATCAACCTCGGCAGAGACACAGAGACCTCTATCTGGCTTCCGAGTCGCGCTGCCCTTGCCCGGAATGACGGTCATGCTTTCCAATGATAATTCAGCTGTCATACGTATCACTGCCATAATGCAAGTATGGTAGTAAACATAATCTGGGATTGTTCAACCCGCCCCAGGTCACGCTTCAACGGCAGAATTACCATGCCCACCCCTAACTCTCCAGCTATTGATCAAACCCTGCTGACGAACATTGTCCAGCGGTTACGCTCAGCTGGCGCACCACTGAAGGTAGTATTATTCGGCTCTCAAGCCAGGGGAGACACCCACATCGAAAGCGATTTGGACTTGCTGGTTGTAGAAGAATCGGAACTGCCTCGCCATCAGCGATCACCCCGTTATTACAAAGCCCTCGCAGGCATTTTCCCAAGTAAAGATATTACTGTATGGACACCGGCTGAAATTCAAGCATGGTCAGCCGTGCCGAACGCTTTCGTGACGACTGCATTACGAGAAGGCAAAATTTTATATGAAAAACCAGCATGATTTAGCCGCAGGCTGGTTTCGCAAAGTTCAAGCAATTAGTCTGGCACCACAGATTCGCACTGCCGTGTTGTCTGTGGTCACACCACAGGAGAGTTCAAATGGATAATGCTCCGGAGCACTCTTTGTGAATGCCAATGACTCTATTTAAGGGGATGAAGTGAACCCTTGGATTCCGGGTCGCGCTACGTTTGTCCGGAATCATGGGACTCTCTCTCGCGATCATCTTCGATGATTAGGCTCACTCCGTATACGAGCCGCAGGAAATCATTATCGGTCAACAAAGTGCTGAGAGCATTGATCAATTCTATGTCACAGTCGACAAGCGACGAGACAGCCTAAATCGGGATACAGCGTTTTTAACACTAGTGAGGTACACGGATGACCGTAAAACCTTTGATACTAGGAGATAGGCTGTACCTCACCCAGTAAGGAAATGCTGTAGGGAGGATTCTCGCGAATTGCCCCTCCCACACCCCCTGCTTCCTTAGAGCTAATTTGCAAAGAAAATCTTAAAGAGCTGTCAAGACAAAGGCTTTCAAGGTTTACAGCAATCTTGAGGGAGTGTTCGTGGTGTTCCTAAACTTTAGTGATGACTTCCTGGGGATGCACAACCGCAACACCCGACATACCTGTAAAATCGTCCGGATTTAAGGTGAGAATGTGGCTAATATCGCAGGTTGTCATTACAGCTACGATACGTGCATCGTGAGTCCGTTTACCTTTTATTTGATTCTTAGTGACTACAGCCAACCAAGTTGAAAAAATCTGCGGTCTTTCCTCAGCAACCGGGAAACGTTCGAGCAGTTGAGCAATGATGTTATGCGTTTGCTCAACTGACCACCCTAAACCATTCACATCAACTGGACGCGTGGCAACGACCCAAAGCTCAATTAAGACTTGCGCTGTTAGGTAGCACTCATCTGCATGCATTAGCAGAGTTGCGACTGCCTCAGTGACTAAACGATGCTGTTCATCCGACGGGTTACTAAACCGCAAGACAATATTGGTATCTAGCAAGTACTTGGTCATTACTCATAGATATTGCTACGGTCAAACGCCTCATCTGGAAGGCTTAGGCGGGTCTCAGGAAGTTGTGCAATCCATGACCGAAAATCTTCAGCTCGCTCAGCAGGGGTCGCACGTTGCCAAAACGGAATATTCCCAGCTAATTTATGAGCTTGACGCTTGATCACGGTCACAAAGTCAGCAATTTTTCTGAGTTGACTCTCGCTAAGCTGATCAATTTCTTGCTTCAGGGTTTCCCGCAACATAGCTTGTACCTGATTGAGCCTAGACACCTAAATTGATCATACATGTATCACACTCCCGTTATTCCCGCGTTTCGCGCTCCCGTAGCGTATACATTGCACTCAGCGTGCCCGAAGGGCGTAGCGGCAATCCAGAGCGTCAACCCTGGCCAGGAAACCAAGCCCTCTGCCTGGATTCCGGGTGGCGCTGTGCTTGCCCGGAATGACAGCCATCTTTATCGCGGTGATGTTGAGTCGGTACCTTATCCTTATGACAAATCGCCGCGTAAAATCTCCTCTACAGTGATCTCGAGTTCTGGAAATGTCGGTGACTGCACAACATCACAGTTGGTGAACTCAGCTGCGTCATACCAGCCTTCAGTCAGCGTAAGAATGGTAGCTTTTGACGCCAGCGGATCGATGATCCAATATTCAGGGATGTCAAGCACACTATATTCTGCCCGTTTGGCCCGGTAATTGGCACCTTTAGTAGATTCGCTAACAACTTCTACCACCAGCACAGGGGGAGGCTCATGGAGGTGGATAACCGCCTCACGATTCTGCAGTTCCTGCCATTGGCTTAGCGATAAGACCACAACATCCGGAATCCGAACGGTATCCCAGCGGTCACCTCGCGGGGACTGGATGCCAATGACCATTTGCCTTGACACCCAATCTTGCCCCAACCGCTTGATTTCATGACGAAAACAGGTATTTATGAAGTCGGCAATCTCTCCATGCTGCCCCATTCCCAGCGTCATCGGGACCAGCTCCCCATTCACCAACTCATAGGTAGTGTCTGTACCGTCGTCATAAGCCAGGTAGTCACTGAGTGTCAGCCGCTGAGTTGTCGTAGCCATTTAAGCTAGCCGGTTGAAATGCTAATCATTGTATCTGCTGACAGGGTAACGCTTTGCCTGGGTTGACGGGCAAAAATCTCATGACTTGCCCGGAATGACGGTGATGCTTTCCAATGACAATTCAGCTGCCAACAGATCACACTTCCGTCATTCCCGCGGCTCACGGAGTGTGCCCGGAGGGCGTGGCGGGAATCCAGAGCGTTAACCCTGGCCAGGAAACAGAGCCCTCTATCTGAAGTCCGGGTGGCGCTGCCCTTAAAATTAAAGAGACCTGGTATACCCTTGCGGCATTTCTGCCATGACTCGGACGTTAACCCAATGGAGCGTTGCAGACTACCACCGCATGATTGCGGCGGGTCTGCTGGCAGACCGGCGGGTCGAACTCTTGAACGGAAACGTGGTTGAAATGGCTCCAGAGCTGCCGATTCATCGGGCCACCTATCGGCGAGGAGCCAGATATCTAGAAACCCTTCTGGGGGATCGAGCAGTAGTCTTCACCACTGCTCCTATCACCCTACCCAGCAATGGCGAACCCCAACCCGATATTGCCATCGTGACTCCCCCTGAATCTCGCTACGATGAGCGGCATCCAGGGCCAGAGGATGTCTATTGGGTCATTGAAGTCTCGAACTCGACCCTGGTCTTTGATCTGGAAGAAAAAGCTACGCTTTATGCTAGAGACGACATTGCTGAATACTGGGTGGTGGATGTGCCCAATCGTCAGCTCTGGGTGCACCGACACCCGGACGCCAGCATCTATCGTCAGGTGCAGCCCTTAGCGTCAGGCAATATTAATCCACTAGCCTTTCCAGACCTTGAGATTAGAGTGGAGCGGCTGCTGCCAGAGAAGTAGACCTGTTGGTTGCGAATGATGCAAGCCGGGAGCATGGGTCCTCCCATCTTTTACCCAGAATGAAAAATCAAGTGATGTCGCAAGGATGAATGTATTTATACTCAATACCGGGCGTTGTGGCTCGACGACGTTCATTAAGGCCTGTAAGCATATTCGTAACTATAGCGCTGCCCATGAATCGCGGGTTCACTTACTGGGGCCTGCTCGCCTGCAATATCCGCCAAACCATATTGAAGCCGATAACCGCTTGTCTTGGTTTTTAGGCCGCCTCGAGCAAGTTTATGGGGACAACGCCTTTTACGTGCACCTACAGCGAAATCCCCTCGACACGGCTCATAGCTTTGCTAAACGCTACGATTTTGGCATTATCACTGCTTATCGTTCCGCCGTGCTCATTGACTGCCCACCCGAAAGTGATCCGATCAAAGTATGCCTAGACTACTGTGAAACGGTCAATACCAATATTGAGGCATTCTTGGCGGATAAATCCCACACAATGACCTTTCATCTAGAGCAAGCCCAGCAAGACTTTGAACGGTTTTGGCAGATGGTGGGGGCGACTGGTGATCTCCCTGCAGCTCTGCAAACATGGGACACCACTTATAATGCGGCTGCCACTCAGCGCCGTTACTACACCCATCCGGCCCTAAGATATGGCCATAAGGCACTGCGTATCCTGCGTAAGCTGCCATCTTTTGTGAGCAATGCCTAGCTTGGTAGCAGGAATCCATGAGTAAACCGAATAGTCCTGGGGATTGGCTGTTTCAGCAGCAGTGGGTTGCTTGGATGTACGATGCTACCCTAAGGCGGCAACTGCCTCTGCCCTATCGCTTGTTTGCCTATTACTGTGCTCTGCAAAAGAGCATTGGTTGCAGCCAACGCATCAAGAAAGGACGTCAGTGCCTGCAGTTAATGATGCATCTAAACCATCGGCTGTCTTCCAGCTATGTAGCTCGGTTAGTGCTGCCCAACCAGCTCAGTATCTATGTGAACCTCAGTGATCCCAGGTTTCTTCGCGTCGTGAACGAACTGGTGAATCCCAACGAAGAAACTGCTACCCTCGACAAGTTTCTCAAGCCAGGCGACACCTTCATCGATATTGGGGCGAATCACGGTAGCTTCTCAATTGTGGCCTCTGGCTTGGTTGGGGAAACCGGGCGCATCATTGCCATTGAACCTCAGCCTGTATTAGCTGATTTGGTGCGCTGTTCCTTGGCAGATAATGCTAGCTGCGACTACGAGGTCTATGAGATTGCCTGTGGCAGCCGTAGCAGTACGGTCACATTTTTCATACCAGAGGATACCTCTGGATCTGCAGGAATATTTTCAGCATTTTCAGCCACCCATCGCCATCGCCAACTGACGGTGCCCCTCAGATGTTTGGATGAGGTGCTGCCATGGCGAGACTTACCCGGCAATCTATTTCTTAAGCTAGATATTGAAGGCAGTGAGTACAATTGCCTAGCTGGCGCACGCCAACTGTTATTACAGCGGCAGCCCCATATCTTGATGGAGGCTAATCTGAGTACGCTCAAAGCCGCGGACGTTAGTCTGGAACAACTCAAAGCGCTACTGGCTACGCTGCAGTATGGAGAATTTGCTGAAGTGAGTGACTTGACGCAGCGCTATCCCTTAGCTGAGTTGCATTTGCGGGGAAAAACCTCCCGTAATATCTTACTGTTTCCCAAAAGCTGATGGGACTCTGGGAGAATATGAGGTTGGCCAGCCAGTTTAGTGCATCTTCCCGGTTAAATAGAAGGCGTTTCAACCAGAAGCCTGGGTTACGTGGCGTGGGTTCGTGCGAAGGCTTGCTCAATGCCATCGATCGTCCGTGATAACGAGAAGTGCGCTACGATGTGCTGTCGACAGCGTTGAGCGAGATCAGGATCAGTGATACGCCAAGTCAGGTTATCGGATATGGCTGCCGCCAACTGCGCTGCATTGCCAGGAGAGACTAGCCGCTGTTGAAATTCCTTGGTGAGGATCTCGGGAATACCGCCAACGCGACTAGCGACAACGGGAACTCCGCATGCCATTGCTTCGATAATCGTGCGACCAAACGGTTCCGGCCACTCGCTAGGCACTACGACTAGATCGCTGGCTCGATAGACTTGGCTGGGATCATCCACATGCCCTAGAAAGGTAACTGAGTCGTCTATACGCCAGTTGGTCGCTAGGCGTTTTAGCTCCTGCAGGTAGCTGGAAGGATCGTTGTGAGGTTTTCCCGCAATGGCTAGGTGCAACTGCGGATACTGCTGTTGTGCCAATGCGAATCCATGCAGCAAAGTCTCAATGCCCTTACCTCGATCGAGACGCCCTACATAACTAATGAGGTAATACTCAGAGGTATTGAAAGCAGGGGAGATCAATTGAGAGCGTAGGGCATAGGCATCATCTAGAGTAGCGGCTGCTGTAAATCTTTGGATGTCTATGCCATTGTGCACTACGTCAATGCGTGTGGCGTTATAGCCAATCGCTACCCACTCAGATTTTGTGTATTGGGAGACGGCAATCTGGCGATGGGCTCCTCGCATACCCAGGCTCCACTGCCACCCTAGATTGGGTGGGGGCGGTAGTCGCACATGACAAACTAATGGCCGCCTTCTCAAGCGGGCAAGCAGCCAGGCAAAGAAGCTGTCGTGGTACTGATTACAGTAGATGAGGCTGTTGGGCTCAATAGCGATACGCCGCAAATCCTGCAATAGCTGTCGTCCGGATGCTAATGGCCTTTTCATATCCAGGCGGTAGTGTTCAACCGACAGCATCTGCTGGCAGATATCTTGGTAAGCTGCCAACAAGTTTCCTGGTTGCCGATAGAGCAAGGTCAGGGTATGTCCACGCTTAACTAACGCCTGGCAGACATCGAACAGGCTAAGCTCCTGGCCACCGCGACGGGTCGACGGCTCATTTTCCAAGACAATGAGGTGCATCTAGGTCGTCAAGCTCGGGGAGAGAAGAGAGCAATGGCAGGCAGCTACTATCTACGGTTGCACCAGGCTGATTGCATGCTTTTAATCCTTAGCCAGAGCACGAGTGACATCTAATAGGCTTAATTCTTTGCCCCCGCGTTGGGCCGATGGCACATTTTCTAGGGCGATGACCTGCATGGGGCATTGGCCTGCAGACTGGTATCCACTGACGCCAGCAAGCATGAGCCGGGGTTAGCACTTATTCAAATCGATGCCGGCTTCCCGGGCCATGGCGCTGAGGCCTTTCTTCTGTAGGGTTTTAATGGCTTTGGTGGAGAGGCGCAGCTTCACCCAGCGCTTGCCTTGGGGCCACCAGACGCGCTTTTCTTGCAGGTTGGCATGCTGCAGCCGCTTAGTACGGCGGTGGGAGTGGGAAACGGCGTAGGCGTTATTGGCTTTTTTGCCGGTGAGTTGACATTTGCGGCTCATCAGCGTTCTCCAGTGGATGCGGTTGACACGATCGATGATTATAGCGCAACCCGGCTACTCGTTCATGTTGCGATAGGTGGCGACGGCGGAGGGGGAGATGCGGTTGAGGTAACGGAAGATCCAGTATTTGAAGACGGTGTCGAGGATCACGGGGAAGGTGGCAATGAACAGGAAGATGAATTCGCGGTTGGCGGCGAAGCCAAGGTGGCGGGAAAGCCCTTCTAGCAAGACTTCCCAGCCGTGGGGAGAGTGAAATCCGACGAACATGTCGGTGAAGAGGATGATGATGAAGGCCTTGGCGCTGTCGCTGAGGCCATAGACAATTTCATCCATGAAGTCTTTCAGAGTACTGACTTCCCGTTTACGGGTCACTAGTAGGGTGATGAAGGCGGCGACGGCCATCATGTCGGCGAAGACGTTTTTGATGGCATCGGCGCTGCGGCGGCGATAGGCTTCTTCGATTTCGGTGGCTTTCTCCCGCACGGTCTGCTCGATTTCTAGCTCTGGCATGGGGGCAACTTTGCCGATGAGGACTTCGAAGCGCAGCCGTTCTTCGAATTGTTGCAGTTCGTGCAGGGCTTCTTCTTCCATTTCGATGTTGAGGAAGACGCCGGCTTGGTTTTCTGCTCGAATGTAATCGACGATGGGGCCGACGAGGAAATTTTTGGAAAATTGCTGGGTTAACAGGGGCACGATCACCAGCAGCAGCAAGAACTTGATGGCCAGGGTGGTTTTGACCTTGGAGGTGCGAAATTTTTTGACGACTTGGGTTTCGGCTTTGGGATCGAGGTCTTGGCGAATCCGGTCAACGGTTCTGAGGATGGAGCGGGGTAGGACGCTGGCCCGGTCGGAGAGGGCGTCGGTGCGGTCGCGATCGCGTTCTGACTCTGGCGGCTTTTGGGGCGGCTTTTGGGGCGGCTTTTGGGACGGTGGGGGCGGGGCACCATTGCCGGCTGACAGGCTGCTGGAGGTAGAGCGGTCTGGGGGGAGGGTAATCACCCGCTGGGAGGGGGGGGGTGATTCTAGCTTGCCGTAGCGGGCCAGGACCTCATCGACGAAGCGCAGCTTGCGGAAGAAGATGGCGGGTTTGTCGATCACATCCACGGAGAGGCCATTTGGGCGGGTATCGGAGACCTGAATCTCCATGATTTTGGGATCCGACACTCGCAGCAGGGAGCTACTGGAGTGGAACTCGGCCATTCGCAGCCGAATTAAGTTCAGGTATTTCTGCCGCTCGCCGTCGAAGTAGGCCTGGGCACTGGCCCCGTAGTTGCCGTAGGCTGATGAAATCGGGTTGCCGCTGAAGTGGTCATTCTCGATGGCCTCGATCATCCGGGCCGCTTCGTAGGCTTGGTCTAAAGCCCGTTCTGGGGTGCGAGAGAGCCACTGCCGCGCCGCGCGAAAAATGCCAAAAATCTGCATTTGCTGCCAGGGTGGTGATGGGAATACACATGCGATCGCATTGAAAATTTTAGAGCACCGCTCCTACCCCGCTGATCGCTCCACGACAGGTTCTTGCCATCAGCCCTGGCAAGACTTGGGTAAATTGAGCGGGTAGGGCAATATAGGGTGAGTTAGTCCTGCTGAGGCGATGCTCTGATGCCAAGGTCATCTAATGCCAGGAGCAACTTAGGGGGGCGTTTTCACCAAAGCAACTCCCCCTCCCTAGACTTAGGCAAGAATCAATTACAAGATAGATAGCAGTCTAACCAATTCATCAACCGGATACTATCTACCGGCTATCAAGAAACGCCTATGGCTGGTCAAATTATCGGCGATCGCTACGAAGTAGAACAGCAATTGGGACGAAAATCAGGGCGCTGGACCCTGCTAGCCCGGGACTTACAAACGGATACGCCCGTCATTTTGAAGCTACTGTTTATCGACGAAGACCTCCAGCCCCGGGATCTGCGCTTGTTTAAGCGGGAAGTAGAAGCTCTAAAGCTACTAAATCATCCCGCCACGCCTCAGTTTCTGCACTATTTCGAAATCGAGTTGCCCCAGGATGGCCAAGCCCTAGTGCTAGTGCAGAGTTACGTCATTGGCACCTCCCTCAAGACCTACCTCGATCAAGGCCGTCAGTTTAGCGAAGCCGACGCCAAGATCATCGCCCGCGCTATTCTCAAGGTGCTGGTGTCCCTGCATCAGATGGAGCCGCCCATCATTCATCGCGATATTCGCCCCAACAATGTGCTGCTGATGGAGAGCAGCGATCCCCAGGTCTGTCTCGTGGACTTTGGCTCCGTCAAAGCCCTATCCTCCGGCAACACTGCCCTGACAGTAGTTGGCAGCGACGGCTATACCCCACCAGAACAGATGGGGGGGCGGGCCTTGACCGTCTCAGATCTCTACAGCCTCGGCGCCACCCTCGTGGAAATTATCACCGGCCAATCGCCAGCGAAGCTGCCGCGACGAGGGCTGACCATCGAGTTTGAAGCCGCTGCAACCTTTAGCCCTGACTTCAGTGCCTGGTTACAGCGGATGCTAGCCCCAGGCTTAGAGCAGCGTTGGTCCTCTGCAGAAGCAGCCCTAGCCGCCCTGCCCTCTGATTGAGCGGCTGAATGCAAACGCACAAAACAGGAAACAAGAAAAGCGACGTGACGCCCTGTTTGCTGACCGTCTGCGAATCTAGGTCGTCCTATCAACCGCCCCACTCGCTGTTGAAGCAAGCTAATCCTGAGAACAAGCTAATCCTGAGAAATTGACAGAAAGCGGGTGACCGGACTCGAACCGGCGACATTCAGCTTGGGAAGCTGACTTCAATTATTAGTATACAAGGCTTCCAGAGAACGGTTTAGAAGTCTATACCAGTTTTATACCAGACGTGACCCAATGCAGAGTGAGCGTCAGCCTTCCACGCTGTGTATCATTCGAGCAAAAATCCCCCATACGCCTCTCTGAAAGGAACCAAGTTGGCAGCAGATTCAGAGATTGGTATGGAGGATGCGTAGAGGACAGGAAGGTGGATGGCGCAACCAGGTGCATGGTCATTCAGCTTTGGTTGCGCAGTTCTCGAACAATTTCTTGGGCTAAATTCCGGCTCCACACTTGCTCAAAAGGGCATGAGACCCGACGATCGTCCTCTCCTTGAAACCAAGTAAGCGCTTCTTCCAATTCAGCTACTGAGTAGGGATCTCGGATTAGCATCTTCGTAAGCAAGCTTTCTACCAATAGCGCTTGAGCGTCATTGAGAACCAACATGGCTATACCTCCTCGGTAGTTTCAGGTGTTTCCGAAGCGGACCTGCGAGAACTATCGTTCTTACTGAGAGTGAGTAATGCTCGGTCAATATCGCGAACTTTGATGCCTCTGAGGGCCGTCAGGATGGTTTTGATGAGGACGACCTCATCGGACGTGAGAGTAATCATGCTTGTCTCCACAAATAACAGCTTCAGATCAGCCGTCATCAGATCTGAAAGCTTTGACAATGACAACAAAATAAGGCAACTGCCCTAAAAAGGCAATATCCCTAGATCTAGATTGCTAAAGCAAGGAATATAAGAAAGTCGCCTTAGAGGTCACTAAGCGAGTGCCTAAGCCAGCTAAGCCACAAATCCGGGTCTATATTCCTGAGGAGACCGATCGCTTGTTAAAGGCGATCGCGGGTATCAAGGACTCTTCAGTGAATGCGATCGTGAATGAGGCGATTGAGGCATGGCTCAAGGAGGCGGAACAGCAGGAAATTATCCAGAAGTTCAATCTCGATAAGCTGGATGAAATTGGTTAGGCATGTTTCAAAAGACAAGTTCAAAAGAACCGATTGAACCACCATTACATGTGGCGCACGGTGTTCTTGGTCTACATGTAGAAAGAGTACTCAGAACGTACAGTCATTTCTGGTCCCACTTCTTTCAAAACATCTCCGACACGTTGAGAGAAGGCAAGCGTGATAGGAACTCCATCTGAAAAGGCAGCGTTGTTGACATTCATCTTAGTGAGTGCCAGCAGTTCAGTGGCAAGCTCACGTGGGCCACTATCCCCATGTCGCTCAATAATTGCCCAAGGCTCGGGAACATGAACACCAGGATACGTCTCAAAGTATGGTGTAAATCCGTGTGTGTAGATAATGGGAAGAGAGTCTTCAATCAGGGCATACGTGCCTCTAATTGGCGGATACTTTCCCTCGCGAGCTAGACGGATATCACTTTTATTCAGTGTTAACAGATCGATGCTCGCATCTGGGTTGACGGTCTCGATGCCCTCCATAAAACCATCGAGTTCATTGTATGCAGTATGTTCCTTCCCCCAATACCGAGAAGACTTGTGAATTACAACCCTTCGGGGAGGCAACCGTCTGATTCTTTTGTACTCATTCAAGGTGTTGGTGATTAGGTTACACGCTTCTTCCCTTTTCAGATGAGGGGTTCGTCCATATTCGCTGCTATCCCATTCAAACGGGTCACCCCGCAGAATAATCCCCTGCCCCAGATAGTCAAATGCCTGGGCCACGCCACTCCGCAGGATATTTCTGCCTCTTTCATCCTCGGTATTGTAAAAAGAGATGCCAATGTAACACGTATCTTCCTCAAGTCCATGACCCTTCCAAGGAACACCACCGCATTTGAAATAAAGTGCAGTAGCGAAGTTCCAGGCTCGCGTTGCTTTGTCCTGTAGGCTTTTGTCTTTGCCAGTTAAAGTAGGTTCCAGAAATATCTGAATGGGAACCCCCCATTTCATAGACCGTGCTTTCAAAATTCTTCGTAAATTCAAATAATTGCCGTTGGGCAACTTTGCTGAGGAAGCTTTGTCAAATAAGACTTTGGGAATTGCAACCAGAATGACGCTAGGATGCGGTGAAGCTGTGGCTATCTGACTAATATGATCGGATATTAGGTCAGCTGCTTTCTCAACGCGTTCGATATGGCTTTCTGTATCGGCGATCGCTTTTGCTTCCCTCTCTTGAAAAGTAGAGACCCAACGATCACTAGTAACAATTTCTGAAGCGAAGTTCGTGGTACTGTTTATGCCAATAAAATCAGGGGATAGCCCCTTTACTAAAATATCGCGTTTTGCAAGTTCCTCTTGCTCAATACTTTCTTCAGAGTCATCATCAACTTCCCAGTTTTCTGTTTTAGTTCTATCTGTCTCAATGTAGGTTTCACACACACTGATCCATTGCTGACAGGCTTCACATGTCGCGCGTGTTCCTACAATACCGACCTTGATCTTGTCTGGGTGAAGCGCTGGATCCGTTCTCCCAAATGGTCCATGTTCTACAATTCCCGTCTTTTTATCCGGATGCAGAAAGGAATTATTGAACTCCAAATGAGGCTCTGAAATTAGCTCAATGGTAATGTTCATTATCGTCACTTTAACTAGATAGAACGAATGCCAAAGGGTGCTAATACACCATCAGGCATTCCTTTAAGACGTAAGATTTCATAGCCGTCGAGTTTCATTGAAAACTCAGAGGCTCCATCGGAAAAGATGAAACACCAAAAGAGTATGTTGTTGAGGTAGTGATTGTTATATTCGCGACTCCGATGCCTTGTCGAATAAGCTCCGACTTTCTTAGATGGCCAAGCTGTTACTCCATCACTTGAGAAATACAGCTCCGGACGAAGAACAATACCCCAGGTTTGACCGTATCGCTGAAACCGCGCTGATAAAGCCGAATGCTTAAAAAATTTATCTTTTCCATACTCGTAATATTTAGCCACTGTCCGACACGGAGATCGCTTAGTCCTGATACTCTTCCAGATTTTTTTAACCGGTTCTTCTTTAGTTAGCCCATCACTGTAGTAAAAGCGTTTATATTTTTGGTGATAGCGTAAGCCTTTATCAATTAGGTACTTTTGAAGTAAACCGTTGAGAAGTCGTCGTGCAGTATAATCGGCATCAGGATCTTGCTCAAGCCAATCATCAAATGGAAAAGTTTCAACTTCAGAATCAATGATGTTTGTAAAAGCATTTTTTGACTTTGATGGATCTGTAAGTGTTGTAAGAAGACCATCCTTATAATTGTAGGGTGGAATAAATCCAAATAAGCGCTGGTGAAACTGTGCTCTCTTTTCCGGAATAACTGTACTTACAAAAACTGCCTGCGGTAGCGTAATAGCTTCTATAAAATTAGGAAAGAGGATTTCTGAACTTGAGGTATCGACACGCTCAGGAGCAGTCTGACAAAGTTCATACAAAGCGTTTAATGCTGTTTCATTGAAGCAGTCAGTATTTTTATCAAAAGCAATGCGGCAAGGCTCTTCAAATGCATCAGGATTTTCTTTGAGATAGGCTTGAACATCCTTCCAATAAAGTTGGTCGTCTTTTGGATGGTATACCACATAAATCATAGGGACATTCAGATTTCCCCAGTAAACTAAGTCTTTCTTATTTACTGGGGATTCAAATGTTTCTTCTTGGTTGCTTCTAATATAATGCTGACCAGACTTTGATTGGACCTTTATGATTTTTCCAGTGCCGATAGAACCATTCCCTTCAGTCCTGGGAAGACATAGTTCAATCTCTCCATCGACACCAATGTCATCCTTTTCTTGCTCCCGCCAAATACAACCCATCTGGTGAACAATCACCGATATGCGGTCAAGGCCGTGCCATTCTGAGATTTTTGATTTTGGAACAATTTTACTGATGGATTCAGATGCCACTTTTTGAGAGTTGAAATTCATTGCATACTGTTATAGTACAAATGAATTTAACTGCAATGGTGCGATCCCCGAACAGTGGGAGGTAGAGTTTCTACGGAGTTTATCTACAAACGGTATTGCCTTCAATTGGATGCAAAATCTTTGCAATATCAACGTTTCAGGAAGGCACCTATATCAACGATGATCATTGCTGCTGGGGGGGATATTTCTGATCGAGGTACTCATGGACTTTTGCCTTGTAGTTTTTAGACAAGTCAGGATCGCCCTCGAACAAACCAACTAAGCTGTCTTCTTGCAACGCTTCCAGGGGCGATATAGAGGTTGGGTTAAGCTGCTCGTAGTAAAGGTCGATGGCCTGGTTCAAGATTTCAGACAGGTCTTGATTGGTGTGCTGTTGAATATAGGCCAGTTTTTCGGCGCGGTTGTCGTCAAGTTGGGTGGCAATCTCCATGGGCCTTTCTCCAAGTTGTTTGTATTTCAAAAGTTGGAAAGAGTAATCAAGGGTATCCAAGCAGATCGAGCTGCTGGATAAAGCGGAAGTCGCTTTGGTTTTTGCTGAGGAGCGGAATTTGATTGCCGATCGCGGTTGCTGCAATCAGGGCATCAGCGATCAAAAGACCATGGCTGAGGAAATATTCTTGCAGTAGCTGGGTGGCAATCTCGCTGCTCTGGCTAGTGAGCGTCAGCACCTGAAATTGAGCCAGGAAGCGGTTGAGGGCTTGCAGTTCGGTTTTGTTGCGGCATCCGACGGTTAACTCCATGACCGTGATGGTAGAAACGGTCAGGGTGGAGGCTCGACTCTCGTTGGCCAGGCGCTCTACGGCGATCGCATCGTCGTTGGCAACATCAATAAGAATGTCTGTATCGACCAAAATTTGAGCCATACTAGCTGCGCCAGTGCTGTTGCCGAATTTGCCGTACCCAGGCGGTACTGTCTGCCATTTCAGGCCGATCGCTCCACATCCCGACAAAGGGTTCGTTTTCGAGGTTCAGAGGTTGGTGAGTTGTGGGCTCGGGTGAAGAATAGCGCTGCTTCAAGAAGGCAACGAAATCTACCACGAGCTGTTGGGCGGTGGTAGGCAGGGTAGAAATGTCGTCTCTCAGTTGCTCAAATTCGGGCATGGGTCTTCTCCGGGGCTATGTTCTAGGTAAAACAATTTCAACCATCTATTAGCACTCTACTCACTACTCCTCTCTTCGCTACTCACGATTTCTGACTCCCTCGGCGGATGCGCTACGCGAGGGTCGGCGGGGGGTGGGTCGAGGAGGGTTGGGTAGGGTTGGCCGCTGGCTATGGCAGTAGCCATGGCGTCGTAGATTTGAAGGATGGTGTCTTTGGTGCGGTAGTGGCCGTGGGCTTTTTCGTCTTTGCGTTTGACTATGGGGAAGGTTTCCATGATGTAGTCAACGTCGTCGCGCTGGATGCCGTAGAGGTGGAAGTAGGCGGCGTCGAGTTCGCAGCGGAGTAGAAAGCGGCGGTCTTCGTCCCATTTGAAGGGTGGGCCTTCGTAGCCGCAATCTTGGGCAAAGGGTTGAAGGTCCCAAGCAGTGTATGTGAGTTCTAAAACATTCCCTGAAATAAAATCCTTCTGTTGCTGACTGTAAATTTGTGGTGGGACGATAGGTAACTGTTTGACAATATAAAAGTTTAGGTTCCCCCCACTTGCTTTTTGCTTGGCAACATAATCAAGAACAAAAGAGTTGAGATTTGCGACTAGAAGACATGTTTCGAGAGGCTTTGTTTGAGAAAAGATCAGAGGCATTGAGTTTCCAACGCCAATCTTTGGAATAATCGTGAAGGCGACGCTTCTAGCATCCGCAACAGCACTAATAGCATTGCGAAAACCAACTAACCATTCATGCTTCCAAAAATCAGGAATTTTTTCTTCAACAACCTTTGATGGAACCCAATAGCGAGGCATAAAGTTCCATAATGGATTCTTCAAGTCTCCTTTAGTTGGTTTGTTCGTTTTTGCTCGTGTTCCATACATCTGATTCTCTGGAATTCCTGTGAATGTGGCTCCACGATGATTAAAAATTTGCGCAAATTTGGATTCGTATAAAGGTAAATATGTTGTTCCAGAACTAACGAATGAATTGCTCTCAATACTAAATCTTTCCGCTTTTAACTGGCCTTGCGTTCGGAAGTGGCTGGAATCATTTGTCATATGCAGCATTCCAAGAAAAGAAACGCTCCAAGGATTATCATATGGATTCTCATTTAGTAAAACTGGAATCTTGGAATATATAGATTTAATCCTTTTTGCATCTCCGGCAGAAATAAAGATAGGAAGATTTTGGGTGTTTGGGTTTATCCGCAGAATATCTTCTCGACTTAGAACATATACTCTTTCTTTTTCCTTTAAATGATCAACCTGCCAAGCCTGAGCAGCCAAATGAAATTCTTCATCAAAGGACTTTGATATTGTCAGCAGAGAAAATGAAAATGTGCTCTCTGTACCATTAAAAAGGTAGCCTCTATTAGTAAAATCGAAGAAGCTAACCAATGTACCTTTTTTGATTATTTCTTGAATAAAGACTTTGTTTGAATCGTCGGTGGCTATTCCAGAAGGAACGACACATCCTAAATAGCTTTTACTTCCAATAATGAGATACATCGTTTCGGTGAAGATGGTATAAGTGTTAATATCTCCACGTCCACATAGGGGGTATCGCCCTGAGTCGCGGACTATTAAACTTTCTCCTTCTGCTTGCCGACAAGCAGCTTTGAATAGATGAAATAATTCAGGATCTTCTTGCTCTAAATCAGCAATCTTCCTACGCCGAGTCGCGGCGTTTCTAGCTTTTGATATATCTGGTCTTCGAGATGCAAACCATTCTTTTTCCTGAATCTTGATGCGTTCCCAGGGTGGATTCCCCAGCACCACATCAAATCCCCCATCCCAACCAGGTTCAAGGCTTTCCTCATCCTCCGATTCCCGACTCTCGACTCCCGACTCCCCATTCCTTACCTGAAATACATCCGGAAACGCCAAGTGCCAATGGAAAAACTGGTACTGATCCCTCAGTCGCTCCACCTCATCCCGCATCCACTTATCCACACTATGGGGATTCCGCTCAATTCGCCGGAACACTTCTTCGGTGATGGGGTAGGGAAAACCAGAAGGGGGTGTAGAGCGAGTAGAGGAGTAGGGAGTAGCGAGTAGTGATTCTTGAGAACCTTCTACTCCTCCATTCGCTATTCCTCTATTCGCTTCCTCACCAGAAGGAGGGCGCTTGAGCCAGACAAAGGCTGCACACCAGGCATCCGCCCAAAACCGGCTGAATAGGTAAGGCGTAGACTGCACCATCGCCTCATACTGCTGCCGCTTGCGCTGCACCCCGGCATAGTCATCATCCGAAATGTCATCCACCTGGGCCATGCTCGTCGCCAGATCGCCCAGGCGCTCCCACGGTTGCAGGTCTGGCGTCAGCAGACTCAATTGCCCCTTACGCTCCTCTTTGTTCTGCTTCTTGTACTTGCTGCAATAGGCTTTGTCGTCCCCCTCAATAGGCTTAAACGCATCATCGGGAATGCCCTGACGCAGCAATGCCGGAGTTGCCCCCAGCAGACTGTTGCCACACTGAATATGGTGATCCAAAAACGACAGCGGCTTCCCTGGCTCTAGCGCCTCCATCCACAGGGCCACCTTACACAGCTCCACCGCCATCGGGTTCACATCCACCCCATAAATGCAGCGGCCAATGACATCCCGCAGCGCCGTCTGGGTGGCCTCTGGGGCAGGTTCTTCATCGCCCGTGCGCACAAACGCCAACCGCTTTGCCAGCCGATGGGCGGCGGCAATTAAGAAATGGCCACTCCCGCAGGCCGGGTCGCAGATTTTGAGGTTGAGCAGAGCGGTTTCGGCATCCAGATCATCCGCTGCGACTGCTGAAGAGATCGCCTCATCCACGACCGGATCTAATGCCGAATCGAGCAGGCACTGCACCAGACTTTCAGGAGTGTAGTAGCTGCCGGTGGTCTTACGTTCATTGCCGCTGGCGGTCTTGAGGGAAAAGGTGCCGGTGCTGATATTCAGTTCGGGGTGTAGCTCCAGCAGAGACTCATAAACACTGCCCAACTCCTCCGATTGCAGATTTTTGTAGTCCACCGGACGACGACCGTGCTTATCCAGAATGAAAGCCAGGGCACGGATAGCGTCGAGGAGATCGGTATTTGCGATTTGGCAAAACTCGCCCTCACCCCCAGCCCCTCTCCCGTTCTGGGAGAGGGGAGTTTGAGAGTCTTGTCCCCCTTCTCCCAAATTGGGAGAAGGGGTTAGGGGATGAGGGGAATTCCCCAACAAATCCGCTACGGCATCGCTCGACCAGAGGAAACTGCCCAAAGCCGGTAGCGCCAGTTCAGGGCAGCCGTGCTCACTGCCCAGCTTTTCCATCACCAGGCGCAGACCGTGAAACAGGTCGCTGTGGCGGGTGCCCCGACGCTTTTCTGCCAGAGTGCGCAAGCGAGCGGTGGAGTAGTAGAGGGTGTAGCGATCCTTCGCGGCGGGTGTAGCGTTGGGATCGAGCAGCAGTTCCCGGTCTTCGGCGACGAACAGAAACAGCAGGCGGTAGACCAGCCGCAGTAGTTGGCGGTAGTAGTCTTGGGTTGCCAGCTCCCCAGACTGGAGCTTTTGCCGCAAGGTACGGTTAGCCGAGTGGGTCAAAAAGCCCTGACCCAGGGATGCGATCGCAGTCTCCACCCCATCTCGCAGGGCCTCCAAAGCTCGCTTGCCCTGATCGTTCGCCGTCTTCGACCAGACCTCAAGCCAGCACTGTTCGGGCTTTTCCGCTTCTACCCGTGACTGGTGACACAGCAGCCACAGCAACACAAAGTCGGCATAGACCTCCCCGGCCATCATGGCTTCCAGGTCAAACTCCACATAAGCCTGGCGGGTAAGGCTGGCATTGTCTCGCAGAATCCGCAGCCGTCGCCCATTGGAGACAAACGCCCACAGGTGATCATCCGAACGGTTCAAAAACTCCTGCACCAGACTGTGGGGACTGCTACGGGCGGCTCCGGCAACCCCAGCGGTGCGCTTGTCCAGATCTACGCGGTAGCCCACCAGATGAATCGGCGTGTTTTGCCAGAGATGGGAGATGGGGTAAGCCTTGCCCTCAATTTCGATGGCGCGGGTGGTGGTCAGCCGTCCGTAGCCCAGCTCCTGGAAAAGCGGCAAGAGGATGCGATCGCGGGTCACTTTGGTGGCTGCGTCAGACTCGGGCAGCCTTTCTAACGCCCCTTGAAAGCTAGCCCAGGCTCCACGCAAACGACTCCAGGAACGGTTGATGGCTTCGTTGAGCTTTTCCCCTTCCAGCAGGTGATAAGCGGCTGGGGTGAGTCCGTCGAGGTCGTTATCGTTATCCACAATCCGCTGCAGCAGGTCGGTGGGGAGAATGGCCCCTTCGGCTCGGACGGTGGTGAAGATGTTTTTGGCTCGAACTTTCATAACAGAGGAGATGGTGCGAGAGCGGCAGACTGGTGGCAGACGATCCAGAGTGGCGAAGGGGAGCCCTCACCCTAGCCCTCTCCCGAGGGGAGAGAGGACAAGAGATTCGGCGGTAGGCCAAGATTACTATGGTAGGCAACCCCTGACTTCATTGCTGCTGCTAGCTGATCATAGATTCGCAGGATGCGGTCCTTGGTCTGGAAGCTGCCGAACTTTTGCCGGTCTTTACGCTTCACAATAGGAAAACTCTCCAGCATGAAGTCCACATCCTCTCGCTGGATGCTGTAGAGGTGGAAGAACGCTGCATCGAGTTCAGCCTGGAGCCATGAGCGGCGATCGGGATTCCAGGGGAAGGGCGCGGCCTCGTAGCCACAGTCTTTCGCGAAACCCTGTAAATCCCAGGCGGTGTAGGTCAGTTCCAGAACCCGAGGTAAAATCCAGTCTTCTACGGTAAGGGTGGTATCCCAGGGACAGGGCTGCTGATAGGTAGAGGGAGGCAGGGTCGGTAGTTGGCGAACGATGTAGTCAGACAGATGATTGCCGGGGGTGCTCTGGCGGCAGAAGAAGTCGAAGCAGAAGCTGTTCCAGTTAGCGAGCAGACTGAGCAGGGTGCTGATTTCTGAATGGGAAGAGTTTTTTGGCTCAGTTGCCTCTGTCGCCCTCACCCTAGCCCTCTCCTGTGGGGAGAGGGAACTGGAGGTGGATTGGCTCCCCTCTCCCAGAGGTAGAGGGGTTGGGGGTGAGGGAGGGTTGTAGTCGTCCAAAAACACCACCCGAATGCTGCATAATACCGCTGTTTTCGGCAGAACGCAGGCAATCATGGTGCGGGTGTTGGTGGCGCTGGTGACATCCTTAAACCCCATCAGCCATTGGTAGGGGTAGCCCTTGGGGATTCGCTGAGCTGTGTCCTGGGGAGAGGCCCAATAACGGGACTGGGCCAGGAAGTAGGGATCGGTGCGCGCTTCATCGGAAATAGCGATGCTGACGCCAGTGCGAAACATGTTTTTGTCGGTAATACCGGCTGAGCCTTCCCGATGGTTGAAGCTGCTGATCATGCGGGCTTCGTAGCAGCGGATGAGGTCCGTCTGATCGGGGTCAACGGAGGTGGCAGGCTTGAGCAGGCCGATATCGGCTGTCTGACTGAAAAGTCCCTGGGTGATGCGTAGCTGCCAGCGATCGCCCTGGTGATCTGACTGCCCCAGCACGGGAATGGTCTGGTAGACCTGCCTGGTAATGGCAAATTCCCGTTGTGATCGGAAGGTGAGACAGGTCTTGGTGCCGGGGTTGAGCAAGTTAATGTCGTCGAGGGTGAGATGGATGTGGCGATCGCTCTGAGCCAAATCTTCGATGCGGTGGGCGAAGAACACAAAGTCGGCTTGCTCCATGGGTTGCTGACTACCGGAGAGGGTCATCAGGGCAAACCGCATCCGGGAGTCTACGGCGGGGAAGAAGATTTTGGCCCGGTTCTCAAAGTCGTAGTAGCTGACCAGAGCCTTCGACGCCATCAGATCCTGGAAGAAATATTTGGTGGTATCGGCAGTGGCCATACTGGAGGGCACAATGCAGCCGAGCCGTCCGTTAGGCTGCAGCAGTAGGCGGTTGATTTCGGCAAAAATAGCAAAGGTATTGATGTCGCCCCGACCACAGAGGGGATACTTGCCTGAATGGTGGATGAAGTGGCTTTCCCCATCAGACTGGCGGCAGCGCTCTATGAACTGAAGGTAGAGATAGGGATCTTCCGTCTTGAGGGCCTGAATCTTCCGCTTTCGTTCCGTCGCATTCACGGCATTGGAAATATCGGGGCGATGGGCAGCAAACCATTCTCGCTCCTGGACTTTGATACGCTCCCAGGGAGTATTGCCCAACTCCACATCAAAGCCGCCAGACCATCCAGCTTGTTCGTTTTCAACGGCTTCAGCTTGTTTGGGAACACGAAAAATATGGGCAAAGGCAACATGCCAATGGAAGAAATGGTACTGAGCTTGGAGGCTTTCTACCTCTCCCCAGAGCCAATCAGCCGCATTGTAGGGATTCTGCTTAATCTTGCGGAACACTTCTTCCGTCAGCGCATAGTCAAGTTCTGGCGTTTTGCGCCAAACAAAGGCAGCACACCAGCTGTCGGCTCGAAATCGGCTGAAGCGGTACTCGATGGAAGCGAGAAGTTCTTGGTATTTCCGTTGCTTGAGCTGTACCTGGGCGATGGATTCATCGGGGATACCATCCAGCTCGGCCATCTGAGCAGCTAGTTCTTCAAGCTGTTGCCAGGGTTGATGTTCTGGGGCATAGGCGGCCACATCCTCCAGCCATCCCCAGGGGCGTGTGGAAGGATCGACTAGAGTGAGCTGGGCTTGCTCGCGTTCCCGTTTGTTTTGACGTTTGAGGTCGCGGCAGAGAGCTTTGTCGTCCCCTCGGATGGGCTTAAAGGCATCATCGGGAATGCCACTGGCCATCAGAGCAGGGGTGGCCCCAATCAGAGAATTGCCCCATTGAATATGGTGTTCCAGGAAGGGCAGCGGTTTCCCCGGTTCCATAGCCTCCATCCACAGGGCCACCTTACACAGCTCTACCGCCATACGGTTCACGTCTACCCCATAGATGCAGCGGCTGATGACCTGGCGCAGGGCGGTGCGGACGGCATCCAGCCCTGGCTCTTCTTCTCCAGTGCGAAGGGTAGCTAATCGCTTGGCCATGCGCTGGGCCGCAGCGGTTAGGAAGTGGCCGCTACCGCAGGCGGTGTCACAAATTTTGAGGTTGAGAATGGCGGCTTCTGGGTCTGGCTGGCGAGCAGCCTTGTCTAGAACTGGATCCAGGGTGGTTTGGAGCAGGGTCTGAACCAGGCTTTCGGGGGTGTAGTAGCAGCCGGTGGTCTTACGGCTATTGCCCTCGGCGGTCTTAAGCTTGAAAGTTCCGGCATCAATGTTGAGTTGGGGATGCAGCTCCAGCAAGGATTCGTAGATGCTTCCCAGCTCGCGGGATTGGAGGTTTTTGTAGTCTACGGGGCGTCTGCCGTTGCGATCGCAGATGAACGCCAGCGCCCGAATCGTTTCCAGTAAGGCTGAGTTGGCGAGTTGGCAGTCGTCAAGTGCAGGAGTGGCCTCGTTCGACCACAGGAAACTGCCCAAAGCGGGAAGCCCTAATGCGGGGCACCCCTCATGCCCCAAATGCTGCATGACAACCTGAAGCCCCTGGTAAAGGTCATGGTGACGGGTCCCACGATGGCGATCGGCTAGGGAGCGCAGACGATTGACGGAGTAGTAGCGCTGATATCTTTCCTTAGCTTCGGATGAAGCAGCGGGGTCTAGCAAAACATCCCGATCTTCAACCACAAACAGAAATAGCAAACGGTAAACCAGCCGCCTGAGCTGGTGGTTATATTCCTGAGCCGACAGTACTCCAGTTTGCAGCAGCCGACGCAACTCCTGATTCGCAGGGTGGGATAGGAATCCCTGCCCTAGCGTCGAGATGGCGACTTCTACCCCTTTGCGGAGTTGCTCCAGTGCCCGCGTGCCTTGGGAGTCCGCAACCTGAGACCACTTTTCCAACCAGCACCTGCTAGGCGACTCTGATTCTACCCGCGATTGATGACACAGCAGCCAGAGCAGCACGAAATCAGCGTAGACTTCACCGGCCATCATGGCTTCCAGGTCGAACTCGACGTAGGCTTGCCGGGTCAAGCTGGCGTTGTCACGCAGGATGCGAAGTCTATGGCCATTGGCAAGGAAGGCCCAGAGATGCTGGTTGGAGCGATTAAGTAGCTCTTGCACCAGGCTATGGGGGCTACTTTTAGCCGCACCAGCAATCCCGGCGGAGCGTTTATCCAGGTCTACTCGGTAGCCTACGAGATGAATAGGCGTATGGTGCCAGCCGTGGGAGATGGTATAGCGTTTGCCACCTACTTCGATCTCTGGGGCGGGGGGCAGGCGACCGTAGCCTAGCTCTTGAAATAGCGGGAGTAGAAATTTTTCACGGGTCAAGCGGGTAGCGGCATCGTCTAAGGAGAGTTGGGTCAGGGCATGTTGGAAGTTGACCCAGGCACCACGCAGTCTACTCCAGGAGCGGTTGATGGCTTCGTTGATGCGATCGCCTTCCAGCAGGTGGAATGATTTGGCATCCAGCCCATCCAGGTCTTTATCTCCACTCACAATCCGCTGGAGCAGGTCACTGGGGAGAATGGCTCCTTCTGAACGGACAGTGGTGAAGATGTTCCTGGAATGGCGCATTATCAAACTCTAAACGCTAAGTTTTCGGGACTGGCATGAACATATAGATACCTAAAACATCAGGGGGGAGTTGTGGCTCCACTCGATAGCGAACACCCTTGAGTTTGGCTGCGCTGCGGACTCGGCGATGAGCCTCAAGTAAATCATTCCCTCGCTGCTGGGCTACAGTTTCAAGGTGGGGACTGAGATGGTCGAATTGATCGATTACTTTCTGTAGAAACGTTGTGGCCTGGTCGGCACTAATGTTGCCGTCCGGAGTGGCCGTCAGGAGCTTCTCTGCCTGACCAGGCTCAAGCCATTCAGCCTTTTCCGGAGAGCCCGTAAAGGCTAGTATTTGGCAGTCTTCTGCCAGGAGCGGGTTTTCCTCGTCTCCCTGCTTGGCAATGATGTGGAAACGAAAACGGGTCAGGAGTAGCGTAGTGCGGCGGCTTACCTGATTAGTCCGAATCACCCCACAACGACGGGCCACACTGTCCACCATGGGATCCAGAGCCGTATCCATAACGTGGGTAGCCAGACCTTCCACGATGGGATGGGTCCGGTTCAGGTAAAGCTGACCATCCTGAATGGGGAGTTCGAACCGAGCCTGGAAAGATTCCTGCCCGCCAATGGCATCCTTCAGGGCTTGGGGCGCTTCCGATAGATCAAACGCTAACGCCTTGGTCGGTGTTTCGCTGACAACTGCTTGATGAACTTTAAAGGCAGCTTCGGTAAATGAAGCGACATCAACACTAGAACCAATGGCTGAACGAATTGCCTGAAGCTCGCGAACTACATCTTCAACCTTGATGGTTTCCTGGGCAAACATGGTGCGCGATCGCTTCTCTCGTTCTGAGGCGGCTTCCCACTGGCTAAAGAACTGGTCTTTCTGGGGTTTGAAGAAGTCTTGGTCAAAGAGAGAAAGCTGGTCAGAGACATTAGAGGACTGTTCTCGCAGCAATAGCCCTTCAAAGATGGCTTCAACCACCTGATCCGTGTCCACGGGAACGGGGACTGAAATCCCCAGGGAGCTGCGGATGGAACGGTGTTTACGAATGAGGACATCGAGAACGATGCCATCAATCTGGTTATCGACGCCGTAGTAGGTCAGCACCCGCACTTTGTCCTGGGGTTGTCCATAACGGTCTACTCGACCTTCTCGCTGCTCATGGCGGGTCGGGTTCCAGGACAGGTCGTAGTGAATGACGGCGTTGAAGTAGGCTTGTAGGTTGATCCCTTCACTGAGGCAGTCAGTACAGACCAGAACCCGTTGGGGAGACTCGGCCAATTGCTCTACCCGCTCTTCTCGCTCGGCCGGGGGCAGGGTGCCGGTGACAGCGACTACCTCGACATTACGCAGGCTGCTCCTGAGTTCTTCCGCCACATATTCAGCCGTGGGAATAAAACGGCAGAAGATAATGGGCTGAAATCCGTTTTTCAGAAAGTCCTTAACCAGGGTGATGATTTTCTGGAGTTTGGCATCCTTACTGCCTTTGAGGTTTTCTGCCTCACGAGCCATTTGTTTGAGGCGAGTAGAGGAGTAGCGAGTAGTGAGTAGGGGGGCTTCTTCTACTCCTCTATTCACTACCTCGCTATTCGCTTCCAGTTCGCTGATATCCGCTCCAGGCACAATATCAATGCCTTCCTTGGCATCGTCATCCATCAAGTCCATCACCGTGCGGCGACCGACTTCGTCAGCTTCTTCGGGGGTTTCGGTATCGAGGGTGTCGGCGCGGTTGCGTAGGGTAGTTGCCGCCGCCGCAGGGCTGGAAGCCAGTGACCGTAACAGCCCCAGGGCCGACCACCACCGCACTCGTTGCCGATGGCGGCTGTTGGCATCAGGAGACTGAACGGTTTCGCGAGCGTAATTCAGAATGCGGTCAAATAACTTTTTGTATTCGGGAGATAGGGAGTAGGTTTCGTCTGCCTCCAGCCTTTCGGGGAAGGGGGTATCGGCATCCAGGTAACTGCGAATATCACCCCGACGGCGCTGGACGAAATGAGCCGCCACCTGGCGACGGATGGGTTCGTTTTCTTTACCGCCCAGTTCGTCGGGCAAATCGGCAAAGTCAGGATTGAGCAAAGCTAGCAGGGACCGGAAGGCGGCTTCTTTACCGCTGTGGGGAGTGGCTGTCACCAGAATGAGGTGGCGATCGGGCGCATCGGCTAAGCCTTTGATAAGTTGATGTCGCTGGTGCTTACCGCCTCGACCTTCCCCAGCAAAGGCGCAGGTATGGGCTTCGTCTACAATCACCAGCTCGGGGCAGGTACGCAGAAATTCATCCCGGCGATGCTCTGATTTAATGAAGTCGGTCGAGACAATGACGTAGGCATAGAGGTCAAAGAGTGACTGCCCCAGACGGCAGTTGCGCTCCAGGCGGGTAGCGGTACTGGGTAGAACCAACTCGGCATCAATATGGAATTTGCCCTTCAGCTCTGACTGCCACTGCTCGGCCAAGTGAGGGGGACAAAGTACGGCGAGGCGATCGACTTCGCCGCGATCCATGAGCTCTTTGGCAACCAGGCAGGCTTCGACGGTTTTACCGATACCCACGTCATCGGCAATAAGCAGGCGCACGGGCTCTAGCTTAAGCGCCATGAGTAACGGCACGAGCTGATAGGGGCGAGGCTCGACGGCTAATTTGGCGAAGGATCGGAAAGGGCCAGCACTGGAACGGAAGCCGAGGCGCACAGCATCTCGCAACATGCGGCAAGAGCGATAGTCGCCT
The DNA here is from genome assembly GCF_002075285.3 of Halomicronema hongdechloris C2206. Classification (GTDB taxonomy): domain Bacteria; phylum Cyanobacteriota; class Cyanobacteriia; order Phormidesmidales; family Phormidesmidaceae; genus Halomicronema_B; species Halomicronema_B hongdechloris. Next base: position 1,338,486 of record NZ_CP021983.2, read on the forward strand.
AGTTTTTTAGGATCGGGTAGCTCGAACTGGGCGGGTTCAACAGGCTCTAGGGGGAGAAAGATGCCGGTGACTTCATCTTCGGTGCCGCCGAGGGGGCGCAGGATCAGCATCTCCTCGGTGGATTCGGGAAGGACGACCCACTCGCGATCTCGAGCTTTGACGAGCGAACCAACGGCAAAAGTCATATTTTATTAATTTCCCAAAAATAACCTGCAATAATCAGCCGCTTTTTATTGAAAACTCTGCTTAGGGTAGAGTAATACACTAGTCAAAATCTTGGGGTACTGAAAAGGCAAATCTAGCTTATTCAAGTTACTATCAAGACGTTTTTTAGCTTCCTCTAATAAGCTGATGACTTTATCTATTTCGATCTCTGGCCTTGATCGATCAGGTGATCTATCAACCTGACCAACATTAGCATTCAAGAGCATTAGCAATTCCCAATCTTTCAAAATATCTATTTCCGATTCCGATCCAATAATTTTTACTCCTACTACAACCTGTCGCACATTTGTTTGTACACCTGTTACTCGGTCTACAATTTGGAAAATAATTACAGGATCCTTTAATTCAGTCAGTTGTGCCACACAGCCATCCAGTTCTAAAGCTTGCTTCAACGCCTGATTCATTAGACAATGGCCTACACCGAGTAGATTGTTGATTTTCTTTTTGCCCCGGCAAGCACGATCAAAATGTAGATGCTCATAGCGCTTACGGATTGCTGGCTCAGTCAGCCAAGATTCTGGAGTGATAAATGATAGACCATCCTCATTTCGAGAAATCCGCCGCTTATTAAGCTGAAGTATTGTCTCAAAAAAAGGACGTAAATCTGGCAAGTCCACCTGTGGCAACAAAGAAGAAACTTTTTGAAAGTCGAACTTTTCACAACTTCCCATAAGTTCTTTAACTGTTGCTACAGCATCTTGCCCTCCAAATGTTGCGGTTTTAGAGTCGAACCATCGGCTTAAGTTCTCTTTGTTTTGGTCAGCTTCGCTAAAGACTTCCCGAAACATTTTTGGCGACGTCATCCCAAGCACTAACTGAAGTAAGTCTTCAGACTCTTCCATGACCTGGTCAAGAGACTGCATAATATTCTCAATCTTACTATTAAGCTTATCCCAAATTCGTGTTTCTACAGTATCAGGATTTCGCAGGTTAATAACCTCAACTTTCTGCGTTTGGCCATAGCGATTAAGACGCCCTACTCGCTGATGCAATCGCATAGGATTCCAGGGCAAATCAACGTGAATAAGGGAATAGCATGTCTCTTGAAGATCGATTCCCTCACCACCGGCTTCGGTTGAAATCAGGAATCTAACTTCCCCAGAGTTAAACTTTTCAGCCGCACGCTCTCTTTTCTCAAAATAGGTACGAATTCTTCCAGAATTTTCAATTACATCATCAGCTCGACCATCACCATTGATAAAGGTGACGCAATCATTTCCAAAACGAGCGATGAGAGCAGACATAAGTAAGGATTGAGTAGCTTTGTACTCTGTGAAAAATAGAACCTGCCGATTGGAGAATCTGGTTTCTAAGATCTCAATTATTTTGCCAATTTTTGTTTCAAATTTTACAAGTTCAGCAGCCTCAATAAGCTCTTGCAATCTTGGCTTCTCATCTTCCATGAGATATACTTTCAGGCTGAGGTCAAATATTTTCTCCTCCAGCAGACTCAGTTCATCACTATCAGCTTTCTCATCATCATCAAATTCTTTTAACTTTTCAAGGATATATTTTCTGCTTTTAGCGTTTTCTAGTTCCTCTCGATAATTGTTGATTTTATTTAATCGTTTTTTAAGAGCAGATCGAATGGCAGCAACTGAGCTGGAAGCTAGTTTCTGCATACAGATTAAGATCAACATTACAGCTCTTTGATTTACCTGACTGAGACCTGATGCATAAGCTTTACCTGTCAAGATAAATTCTGTGAGTTTAACGTAGAAAGCTTCTTCTTCCAAAGAGTAGCTATAGGTCTCTGAAAAAACATCAGGAGGATAAAATAGCTTTTTCCCTTTCATATCAGTTACAAGCTGTTTGTTATTCCGAATCATTACCAAATGCAAGCGGCGCATCTGATTTTGAAGATCATCTACTGACTCTACTGCTTCTGCTGGATCAAAGAGATCAGCACGGAGTAGCTTTAGAAGAGCAAAAAACTGATAATGCTTTCCTCTATGGGGAGTGCCAGTAAAGAAAACAGCAGATTTGACTTTTTGGTGGTCATACACTAGGCGATTCATTAAGCTATAGCCTAAGGTTTGCCCAGTCTGCTCATCGGCATTTAAGTGATGAGCCTCATCTACAACTACCAAATCCCAAGGTTCTGCGTTAAACATGCGCTGATGTCGGTTGCCACTGTCTTTGCGCAGAGTTGGCAACGAGGCAATCACCTGTGAATGGGTATTCCAAAAATCACTCTTAGATGTATCCGCTTCGGTGGTGTAGCGTGCCATACGGATATCAAACATGTTGCGCAATCGTTCCTGCCACTGTTCGACGAGACTAGCAGGGCATAACACTAGGATGCGCCTAACGGCGTCCTTGCTAAGTAAGGCAGATATAATTAGACCAGCTTCAATGGTTTTACCTAAGCCAACATCATCAGCAATTAGCCATCGAGTGGGCAGTTCTTGTACAACTTTGCGGCAGACCCAAAGTTGGTGTGGTAGCAGGGCTATGCGGGCAAGGGAAAATACTCCCCACATATCGTTAATAGAACGAATTGCAAGAGCCTGGGTACGAGCAACAACCTCTAGAGGATCGTGCCATTCTGGAGCGAGAATAGCTTCCTGAAGAGATTTTAGTCTCGTTAGTTCTGATTTAGGACATTCTTCAATACCGTGTTCGAACCGAATAACAACCGTGGCATCTTCGTCTACTCGTACTTCACCACTACCAAATCTAGGGTGATTGACGCGATCGCCTCGTTTATACTCCATATTCTCTAGTTAGCCCTTAGCACTTAACTCATATACGATCTAGGAATCCTTCTACCATCTGGCAAAGTGACAAAATCACCGCTATCGCTGTTTCTCTAATTTCCGTTTGGCTCATCCTCAAAATAATCTTCATCAGAGAGACCTTCATACCAACCCAAATCTTCTCTCACAAGCAATCCACGTAAATCTAAGCTATGGCGCTTAGCGTATAGCTCAAAAGGAATATCAAAACAATTTTGAAATGTAGGAAAGTCAGACAAATCAAGATTTTTAAATTCTTTTTGGAGAAATGTATAAATATGCCGGGAGTGTCTATAGTCTGAAGATTGCAACCCTTGGCATCCTAATCGCATCATGATTCGTCTTATCTTGGCCCTTGGGACAAAACAGTGAGAAAAAATATACTCAGTTGGCTCAATGATCTCAAAGCGGACTAATTCCCGGATAACAAAGTTAGCGCCAATACCCAGTCGCAGAGGAGGAGCATCTACTCCACCACCAGAAAGGTCAGATGCGAGTCTTGGATTGGTTAGAGTCACTAGTTCAAAACGATGGGGTATTCGCTCTGCCCTGAGGAAAGAGTCTTGATACTCATCCAGATATTTAGAGATTTGATAGATATTTGGATATTTCTCCATCCAGTAGTACCAGGTTGTATCTTGACGTAAAGATTCAAGATAATCATTAAGAACGTAAATCCATTGTTCTGAGGCATCCTGTGGATCTGACTCTGAAAATGTGTTCCACCATCCCTGATTTATGCAGAAACGAATAAAGTCTCGATGTTGCTCATGTCTTGTTCTACCCATTGTATGGGTTGCACCGATAAAAAAGAGCATCAGCCATGTACTGCGATTGCCGTCTCGTAACCCTTGTGTTAGCTCGTTAATCCCAATTGGATAAAGACGTTGATTATAATCTCTTATCTCCCTACCTCCCTGCTCTTTCCACCAACGATAGATATCATCTAACAGATCTCTTGAATCATTTGGGTTTGGCTCTTCTGGTGGGTCTTCTGAATCTTGAGAAGCTTGGTCGTTGTCTAACGATGAAATTTGTTCCCAGGGAATTTCGCCCTGTATTGCCCGTTCTTCTTGGAGTTGCCTTGCCTTTGTTTGTAATAGGCTCCTGATCGCAGGATCATCCTTCATCCAAGTATTTTCAATTGAACTTTGTAATTGTCTTGAAAATTCTAAGCTTCTCTCACCACTAGATAGATAAACTCGCACAGCTTGCCTTTGTTCTTCTGTAGTCGCTGATCTTGCCCATTCAACTAGTTCCTCGACCGCAATTGTTTCACGACGTGGGCGGCAAACTCGGAAAAACTCAAGCGCTGTATCAGTGTAATCGGAATGCAGAATTCGATTTGAAGGGGCGAAGGCAACCAAACGCCTTTCTTCCAGATCACCTGTATGAGTTACAAGAAGCAGTGATGCAGCCAGATAGCCAGCTGCTTGGTTCATAAAGCCTAGAGGTTCCCCATCTAAGACTTGACGAATTGCTTCATATTCTGAGAGGTGTGAGACCTTCCACTGAGTCATTCTAGAAGGATTGACAAGATTACCAATACTACAAGCAATTTCTGGATTGACATTGCGATTCCCTAGGGCTTCTACAAGAATATCTGCAAGCTTTAAAGAACTAGGTTGATGGGAGCTCGTTCCCATAAGTTTCACTACGTCTTGCCAAACCTGGTGATGAACCCATCGACTCGAGCTGTCTTCAAAATTGGGCCAATTTGAAACAATATTGAAAATCTCTTGATCAGACAAAATTCCTGTGATTTTATGAGTTATCTGATCAAATCTAACTAACTGACGAGCATTTCCAAATAATCCATTAGGCAGAGAGGCATGGCAGGAAATTAGGTAGCCACACCCATAATATTCAGTGGAAAATCCAGCCTTCAAAAGCTGTAATATCGTTTCATCACTATTCAGCCTAAGCCAGTCTTTAACTAAGACATCCCAAAGAAAATTCCAAAAATGATAAGCACTAATTGTTTCATTCAGATGCAGAGCTTGACGTAATGCTAACCAGTTTCCTTCTGAAGAGAAGAAAAGACCACATAGAACCTCGCCTAACTGCATACCAATATCGCGAATTAAGTCTTGATTACGCTTGGAATTTCGATCAAGGCTGGTACGACCTGTTGTGATATCAAAATGGCTATTGACAACAAATCGTATATTTAGAGACTCCTTCGTAGGATTAGTTACCCATAATTTTGGTGAGTTAAGCAGTGGCGAATTCTCTGAAAGGTCAGAAGGAATTACAAAGGCTACATTCCCTGACCGCAAGTTAAAGTTGAGTAGGTTGTGAGATTGCCAGATTAAATCATTACCATTAAATTTAGGTAGTCTAATTTGGCCAAACTCAACTTCTGAGATTCCTAGTACTGGTTGTGGTGACCAAGTAAGACGAGTATTTTCTTCACCGCCTGCTTCATTGAGCAACGTACAAGATTTTATCCTTTTAGAGAAGACAAGCAACAACCCGACTGACCTGTAAAAGCTTTCAGTAGCCGAATCAGCAGGATCTAGAATCTCAGAATCAAAAGGCAAATTAATTATTGTTCCATCGTTAATATCCGGCGATGGAGAATGTTCCTGCAAAAATCTCCGCAAGTTACTTGTTAGTCCCTCATCTTCATCCTCTTGCCCAGGCCGAGGTAGAGATCTAGGAAGTAGACCGGCATAGATTATAAACTTAATATCGCCACTGATTACACAAGGTTGCCTTGAGAGTAGATGAACGGTCTTGAAACCTAGGCCAAATTTCCCTGTTTCATCTTCCCCTTTGCTAGAGTCGCTAAAGGAAAGCATCTTAACTAAATCACGCTTAAAACCAGATAGTTCTGAATCCTCGTCTTGTACGTCAGGATGGGTAACCATGTTAATAGGGCGACCCCAGTGCATAATTGTCAAGCCTTGATCATGCAAGGACAGGACAAAATGATTCCGTTCTGGCAAAGATTGACCCAAAAGCCGCTCATATTCAAGCAAGGCATCATCAGCATTTTGAAAAAGCTCAAATGGAATATTGCTAATATCGTAACCATATTGCCCATGCTCAATTTTCCTTCTAACTGTTTGCAGAACAGATAGAGATCCATGATCAGTTTCGATCATCTCGATAAGTTGTGTCTTTCTTTCTTCCAACTGATCGCTAATTACTCTTTTCCTTTGATTTACTCTTGCATCACGACGTAGGTTAAGCTCTTCTAATTCTGATTCAAGACTCCCTATTTGATCCAGACATTTTCTGATGTCCTGATCATTTATATTAAGCATTCTCAAAATTACTGGTAAATGCTGAAGAATATAATTCCGCGCACTCTTCACGTACAACTGTTGAGAATTTAGTAAATCACGCCATATTTCTTCGATAGACTCAGTTTCAGTTCTATGAATACGCTGGAGGAGAACTCTAGCTGAGTTAATAAGGGTTTCTGCCAGACTTCCGTTGTCCTCAGGTAAATTAAACTTCAGCAGGACGATTTCTTGAGTAGAATGATCAAGCTGCCCCACAAATATATGTTCGGGTACTTTGTTCTGCTGAAGGGAGACATCAATATCTTCTCTCAATAGATTTCTGACTGTTTGCACAGCACCTTCAACGGACTTCACTGCTATCCTAAAATTTCTGTTTCTAAGATTCTCGGACCAAAGTACTCTCTCCCGCAACCCATCAAAACTACGGCTTTGTAGATATTTTTTGGCTAAATTTTGGACATCTTGGTTTGTTCCAGCAAATAAGCATAGTAGTCCGCCAACAGCCTCTGACGGTAAGTGAGATAGCCAAGGCCGAAAATATTGCTCTAGCGCTTGGGAATTAGCTGTGATGCTTTCTGCACTTCCTGTCCGAATGACTTTAGACACAGAAGATACAGCTTCTAAATCATTATCCTCATTTTCAATCTCTAAATATGTACCTAGAATAGTTCGCTGGGAACTGTGCAAGACGGAAGCGTTATCAATCCCTGTATATCTTTCACCGTCACAAAGCTGTTCAGGAGACCGCCACTCACCCTGCTGATTCAGTAATTGAATATGAGGTAGCAGAACTTCTCTAAAGCTCGCCAATGACTGAGAGGAAATTTTTAAGAAATAGTTGTAAACAGTAACCACCTCAGACGACGGGTTTGGGTATTGTGTTGCTAGCCAATCCAATATTTTTTTTAATCGGTTTAAATCATGGATTGTGTGCCGAACTTTAGGTAAAATAAATTCCTCAAACTCTTGAGACGAAATTTTATGCTTTAGTAGCAGTGCTGGTGTATGACTACATTCTTGTAGAGTCTGAGCTAACTGCCCAAGCAACGAGTCTGGTAAATCTCCTAGATAGTATTCAGGCAAATCGGCTATTGCATTTCCTAATTGCTTAATAGCATCCGTTCCAGATAAAAACATAGGTTTTATTTGGTTGCTCTCAAGACAAAATCGAATATCTAAATCATCACGTAACATGCCAGGCGTGATATACTTAGAGCTAGGCTGTTGTCTGAGGATTTCAGTTGCCTCTAAATCTATTGATTGAAGATCAATAATCTGTTGAGGCGATCGCGGCTGGTCATCTTGACCGACAAGCCACTCAGTTGTTTTGAGAGGTTCAATGATGGTCTTACGAAGGCTCTGATTTCGCTTCTCAAGAATGCTTAGTATCTTTAATATTAGGCAAACATGGTCAAAAGGTTTTTGAGTCTTCTGTAGCAAGAATTCTAAAATATCATTGTCGTACCATTCCTCACATACCTGTCTAAGTGCTGGAGATTCTTGAAGTTCCTCTTTGAGCATAGAATAGCTTGCATAGGAACAGTTATGCTCACTCTGGAAAACCTGTTGTAATTTAGACCTAAAATCAGCTAAATAAGACGGCAAAAGTATTACATTCTTAGGTGCGATTGATTGTTCTGTCTTCAACTTAAGCCAATTAGCTTCTTTAATATGTTTCAAAAATTCTTCATTTAAATCTGAATCTGGAACCTGCATTAACTGAAGTAACAGCTCACAATATTGATCCGGTCGAGGCTGTTTCAGTATGACTGAGATAGCTGATTTGGGTGTCCATAGAGGAATCCAATCTGGACGATTCGTACAGGGAATGATCGTGACTAGTGTTCGTAGCTGAGAAGGCAAGGTGAAGTCAGGATTATTTAAATATGTACTATCTGCGATAGGGACAGATTTACCATCTGCTGACGTATGTAGTGGAAGGCTCTGCCAAAGTTCTTGCGTACCATAAATTGATACTTGCTTAAGAATTTCCCGTCGTTCCTCATCGCTAAAATCTTGCTCATGAAGAGCTGTTGCGTTTAAATCCTGAATCAAATTTTGGGGAGCAATAAGCTGTATGCCCAAAATTTTCAGTTGATTCTGAGAAACGTCTTTGATCAAATCTGGAGAAAGGATGCGCCAAGGATCTAGAATCTGACGTGCTACTTTACCCCAAACAGCACTCGTCTGAGAGGCAACATAGAGTGTATCTATGTTGTCATAATGCTCCGGAGAACCATGCAGTAGAAAACGTAGTGCTTGATTAGTCATGGCAGTAGTCTCCTTAATAGGTTGATGCGATTTTCAGGAGCCGCCAGGTGGGGACGTGTTTCGAGAATTGAGATGCAAGCTGTGCGATCGCACTCATTCAGAGATTCACACAATTTCTCCGCGATTTCTCGATCAACTAAAATAATCTCGGTGTTCTCTAAAGCCTCCTGTAATGGTTTTGCAAAGTTATTTTCGTTTTTTGATTTTTTGAAAATAGAACCACTCTGGGAATTAATTTCTCTAAGACTGTAGAGGGTTTCCTCACCTGTCCGACAGTTTTCTCCAAATATGAAGGACAATGTTTCAGTTTGGCTCCGAAATTCTGATAAGTCATGGCCTGGAATGGCACGAATAATCTGATGAACAATTTCAATAATGAGAGATCGCTCTTCAGTGTTATCGAGCAATACAGAAATGACCGCCCCGGCATTTTGCCCTGATAGTGTTTGAGCTTCATCACTAGGACAGATCTGAGTGGGAATTAACAAAATGTCTAGGTCTTGATTATCGAGGTCTCGATTGAGATTTTGCAACAGTTCTTGATCAGGACAGTTGATGCAAAACCAATGTGATGGACTTAGCCTAGAAATGACGGATTGTATGAGCGTTCGCTGCTGCTCTAGTTGATGAAACTCCAAATTAACGAGAGCGCTTCTTACTTGCTTCTGCAAACTCTCTTGGATGTCGTTGGATACTAACCACTCACTAGAAGTAGGGATAACAATGTTTAACCAACTCACAAAAAACTGCAGCTCAGCATCATTTTGAACAATGTGGATGATATCCAACGAGTCCAGAACTGTAATAATGTCATCATCTGCCCAGTTATCCGGCTTCTCTAAAGGAATCAGATTAGGATCATTCTCAATAATGAGACAGGCAGAATTAGCAATCTGAGTTAATGCTGACCAGACATTCCAAGTTGGGCAGCGAGGCACAGCCAGTATGCGCTGCTGCGAACCGTCTACTAATTGCCACCGGGTATCGGCTGGTTGTACCCGATACACCCAATATCCTGGCTGATATAAATACTGATGTAAAACTTGTGTCTGAAAGAGCTTCGACTGTTTCAAAGCTTCACAAAGAACTCCAATATCAGATTGCTCTAGTTCAGAACTTTCACAAAATTCGTTTAATGCTGGAAGAATCTGCGGTAATGTCCCTTTCGTTGCCAGAATTGTATTCCAAGCCCTGATCATTTCAGTATCGTTGCTTGGCGTTTGCGAGCTTCCATTGCCAGCATAGAGTTCATCTAGTCCTTCAATCGATTGCCGTCCAGAATCCAGAAAAAAGTATCCATGCAGCATCAGCGTATAATCCTGCGTTCCCTCAATGGAGATGCATTCATGCACAGCATGATTTCCACCTCCGTCAGCCAAGGGCAGAAAGACAGCCCATTGAATGATTAAACGGCTCTCTGCATTAGCAGGTTGGTGAGAGAAAACAACTCCACAATGGGGAATTGCCTTATCTGCTACAGTGATTGACCTACCAGTTAAATCGTTATAACTCGAACGTTTTGGCCAATGGTCTGACTCCTTAAGAACAGTCCAAAAATCACCATTCAAGTCAGGCTGATCAGCAAGTAATCCTTGAAACTGTTGTTCTGGTAAAGACGCTTCGACTCCTCCGTACCTAGCCTGATGATTGGAGAGTTGGATAGAGCCTCGGAACGGGTGTTTTATATTATGCTCTGAAAGATTCCCCTTAGTTCTTGGATAGATAAATCGCTGATCTGGAGTCTCTAATTGAATTGACAGTTTTTGGAATCTATCTTGATGCGAAAATACGGCTCTGCAGGAATGAGTATGCTGGTGTAGTAGATGCTATACCGTATCGCTATGGTACCTCTCTTGAGTGAACTCTTGGGGTTGTCTGGCATTGATGTGGAGTCATACCAGGAGAGCGAGGATGGCTTGATTCTGGAGGTAGAAGCGCACAGGGACACAGCAATCTGTCCTCGCTGCGGGACTTTGAGCCACCACCTCCATCAGAATCATGGCTACCTGGTGCGTGACCTACCCATCAGCCATTACCGGAAGACCTGGTTACGGGTGAATCGCCGCCAGTTTAAGTGTTCGACCTGCGGTAAACCCTTCAGCGAGGAGCTGGAGTTTGTCGGCGCGCGTCGGGTGTACACGGACCGGTATGCCGAGGTGGTGGTGAGTGAGGTGATTCATAGTAATACGGCTAATGTGGCGCGACAGCACGGGTTGAGCGAAGATATCGTCTGGTCCATGGTGGAGTATGTCAGCGAAAAAAAGTCTGTATTGACTTGAGTGGATTGCGGCGGTTGGGCATCGACGAAATCGCGCTACGTAAAGGTCACAAGGACTTTGCTGTGGTCTTGAGTGACCTCGATACTCACAGGCTGATTGGGATGGCTCCAGCGCGGACTCATGCGGCGATTGAAGCCGTGCTCAACACCTGGGGTGCCGAAGTGCTCTCAAACATTGAAGAAGTCAGCATGGATCTCTCCGGCAATTACCGGGGCTTAGTGCATCGCCTGATGCCTCAAGCCGAGATTGTGGCCGACCGTTTCCATGTCATGAGTCTGGTCAATCAGGAATTGAATCAAGCCCGTAACGCCCTCCGGCGGACACCCGAGGCTTTAGCCGAGGGCGTCACTCCTGAGGCGGCTAAAGCAGCGCTCAAATCCAGTAAGTATGCCCTCCTCAAGCCAGAAGCCCATCTCACCAAGACCCAGCAGGACAAGCTCGTTGAGGTCAAAGCTGTTTCGCCGAAACTCGCCTTGATGCATCAGACCAAAGAAGCCTTTAGGACTCTATTTGAGGCTCAGTCTTGGGCTCAAGCCCTGCCGGGTTTCCTGGGCTGGATGGGAACCGCGCAATCCCTCTACCCCGAGGCTGTGGCAACGATGAAGCGATGGTTTGGCGAAATCCTCCAGTACTTTGAACACCGCACCACAAGCGGTGTCGTCGAAGGCATCAATACTCGCCTAAAGTTGATCAAGCGCTCTGGTTACGGGTTCACCAACTTTGAGCGATTTCGGCTCCGCTGCCTCATCTGCTGGCATTTTTCTCCTGCTGCTGCATAATTATCCCAGGAGAGCCGAAAATACCCAGTAGTAAATGGATTGTAGTGAGTTTAAACAAGGAATTAGGGTGCTAATTCGTCTATCTAAATCCCTGGGCAGATGTTGCTGAATTGTGTGATAATCATAGGTTTTAGACAGGAGTGCCCGAGGTTGATTTGAGATCCTCAATGGTAGCCAGAGAACGAAATAATTTGAATAGTTTTGAGTTATTAAAATATCCTCTAAATAGTTCTCGACAGCGCTCTTATCTCGCGGGGTCATTGGTTGCCCATCTGCCCAGGGGGTTAAGAATCGATAGCTTTGAGCTTTTTCTGATAATTGGTCTGATTCGGCAATATAAAAGAATGATTCACAAAAATGGAAAACGCTCTTTTGTCCCAAGCCAAATTTACCAATCTTGGCTGAATTTCCAGCATTAAAATCGATTCCGATCCAACCAATCGCTTTTGCATCAGAATCTCGGAATCCACCATTATTGACAAAGAATAAAGATGGTTGTTCTAGGAGAGGATGTTCGACTTCTGTTGAGGGTAATCCTGGAGTTACCCCCATATCTAAGCGAGTTGCACCCGCATCATTCGCATTTTGAAGAATCTCTTTGATAATGGGAAATCCTTCTTTATATCGTTCCTTGAGTAGCGTTTGGATTTGATTAGCGATCGCTCCTGGCGGAACTTCTAATCCTGTTTTGTCAAACTCCTGCATATCGGTAACCATCAGTAGGCTTATAGAGCTTAGTTGAGAAATTTGCTAGGTTTTCCAACCCAGCAAATGAACAGTTCATCCCTTGCCCGCGTAAGGCTTACGTACAGAAGCTGCCTCTCCCTAGCCAGTACATCCTTCTGTAGCTGAGTATCCTTAGTCCTATTAACGAGATATTTCAGCGGCACCTGGTCATCCGATACATTCACTACAAACACCGCCTTAAACTCCAACCCCTTAGCCCGGTGCATCGTCCCCGCATTCACTGCCGACTCCCGTGCTCCCCCCTTCCGCAGGTTATGGCACTTGAGCCCAGCTTCCTTCAATGCACTCTCAAGCTGAGTAATCGCCTTGTTAGTACGAGCAAAAATAGCCACCTCTTCCGGGGCTAACCCCTCCTGGGTAATTGCTTGGATTTGCTTCACCAAGAACTCCTGTTGTTGCTCCTGGGTATTAAATCCCTTCATGACGGGCTTGGGTCCACTCAAAAGACTGACCGTTCCCTTACGGCTCTCCTGTCCGCCATCCATGTCATCGCTCTGGTGACCCAGCATGGTATCGGCGAACTGTCGAATTTGTTCCGTAGTGCGGTAGTTGATCCGGAGAATATGAGACCGTCCCCGCACATCCACCCCAAGCGCTTTGAGGCTAAACGGGGTGCTGTAAATCCGCTGTCCTCCATCGCCTACCAGAGTGAGAGAATCATCCCCGTCTCCCGCCAATGCTGCCAGCAGCATAATCTCCTGGGGGCGCAGGTCCTGAAGTTCATCTACGATGACGGCATCGAATGGACTTTCAACCTTCCCCGTGGTGACTAACTCCCTAGCTAAACGGCAAATGGAGGGGTAATCCATGCAACCCTTCTCATTCAAGGTTTCATACACCCGCTGAAAAATCTGCCAGACCTGCTTTCGTCCCTTAACCGTTAGCGGAAACCCTCGACCTGTGCGGTTAGCACTGCGGTAGTCGTCCCAGGTGGTAACACCCTGGTCCTGAATGACCGTTTCCCATTCAGTCTTCAGCAGGTCGGGTTCTAGGGGACAGATACCAGGATGGTAATACTCATCGATAAGTTTCCAAATCTCGTCGTTATTGATGGGATAGAGATCTGAATTCGCTGTTTTGGCTAAAGCTAGCCCCTGGCTGTGAACCGTCGTTACCGTAATGCGCGATCGCTCCTCTGAGGTACATAGCAGCTCTAGGTTGTGCTCGATGTTTTCACACAGGGTCGATACATAGCTGGTCAAAAAGACCCGCTTACCCTGCCGCGCCAGATGTCGGGCTCGGTGCATCGCCACCACGGTTTTGCCCGTTCCGGCAGAACCGGAAACTTTGACAGGGCCAGCGAAGCTGCCTGTAGCCAGCTTTTGCTGGGAAGGATGGAGGAACGCCACCCAGGTTGCCAGGGGAGCCTCCAGCATTTTCATCAAGTCGTCGTTGTTTTCCATTACAAAGAAACGACGCCGGGTATCTTGACTAGCGGTAATGGGCTGGTTTTGGGCGATCGCAACTGGAGGCGTGACAAATTCCCCCTCTGCCAGTTTCAGCAGTCGCTCTCCTACATCTTCGGGCAGCTTAACAACGACTTTCCAGAGGTGGTCTATGTGCTGAACTTTGCGAATAGTGGGTAACCAATCAGTGGGAACGCCCAGGCTCTCCAGGTAATCATTGTCATGGTCATCGAAGAGGCGAGGGATTTCAGGAACAAAATATTGAACCTGCTGCTCCACTACATCGGGCGACTCAACAATTTGCAGTGCTCCGGTTTTGGGGTGCCGGGCGATCTGACGAGTCTCAGCCCACTTATACGCATCGTCATGGTGGTCTGCATGGAGCACTGTCCAGATGTCACTGTCTTTGTGGACAATGGCTCTCAATTCTTGGCTGATGCGGCCTGACCAGAGGTTTTCGTTCTTGGTTTGGGTGACCCGCTCCAAACTAAGACTAGGATGAGCTGGGTTTTCGATAAACTTAGCCAAAAACTTCCACACTCGCTTCGCATCGTTGGAATCAAGGCGGGCGACCGCAGCTGGGAGGGATTGGTCAATGAGTACAGGCATAGTGTTCCTCCTCAGCTATTTAGCAGATGGTGGGTAATGTCGAGACGGCCCATGCCTTGTTTGCGATCTAGCTGTAGTGCCTGGCCTTCCTTATGAATGCGAATATGCCAGTACATGCGGTCATCTTTTTCTGTCGTCCAAAAGTCGTCTAATAAAGAAGACAAATCTTGAAAGGGCACCAGGATGGTTTGTTCAGGTGAGCCACAGCCTAGAGCCACGTATCCCTGGTCGAAGTTCTCCAAAAATTCTTTTTGAGAGGGGTGAAACGCAAACCAGTAGGAGGGTGCCCCGTTATTTTCATGAGTTTTAGAAATAGTGCAAACGACAGCAGTTGAGCCATCTTCAGTCACATATGCGGTTCGTGATTTTGAAAGCAGAGGTAACCCCAACACTTGAGAAACCCGCTCAATGCATTTTGGATGAAACCCGACGGGAGGTTCTCTGTCAGAATCGTCTGGTTCACTAACCTCGGGCGTTGCAATCGAGGCAGTCAACTTTTCCTGCTCTTGCAAGGCAATCATGATGCTGGCTAACGCTGCTTCTAATTGATTACAGCCAACAAGTAAAACCTTTGCACCTGCTCTCTCTAGCGCCGCTTTAATAGCTCCTGCCGAGAGTTCTTGGCTATCTACCAGATGGAGAACTTTATCGTTCTGAGCTACCTCTGCCAGAAAAGTGCCGACGACAACTCCATTGGCTTCTACATCACCACCAGCTTCGATGGTTACCCCTTCAAGCTTGGAAAGTGCTTGCAGGAAAGGATGCCACTGAGATGAAAAGAGGTCATAGTCTACGGAGCCAATATCTTCTCGCACAATGGTCTTACCCATCGCCTTACCAATGCGGTCTAGCAGTGCTGCTTCTCGGGCACTGAAAAAGTGTTCAAAATCGTTAGCTCTGAGGGCGTCTGGCGGAATCAGATGCTCTGCCAAAATAGCGTCCATCCTTTCCTTGGAAATTTCCGCGCTTTTCTGAAGAGTGGCGAGATATTTGCTGGGAGGGTTGTTGCTGACCCGTCGATTGGTACCCGCAGAAAGAGGCGTTTTGTTGATAACGCTGTCGTAGCGCTTAGAATCCAGGCCAGCTTTCCGACACCAATCCTGAGGAAAGATGTGGTGAATATCGATTTTCTCGTCAAAGTAAACTTGCTCATTAATAGGAATACCAGAACGGAAATCAGGGGCACCATCCTGCATGAGCAAAGCATAGATCCCCTTATAAGCCGCACTGTTCCGGGTCTTTAAGCCAAGTAACCGACCCGGTATGAAGTTGGCTGCCGCTACTGTATCTGGCTCTGGTCCTCCATCTACCCAGGCTAATACCTCTGGCAAATCCTTAGCAAAACGGCTTTCGATCGCACTTCCGTAAAGCTCTCCAAAAACTCCACACCAGTACCAGCGGATTAGCTTTTGTCTGACTCCGTGGTTGAGGGCTTTTTCGCCCAACACCGTGAAGATGGCAGCCAGGGGAACAAGCTGGGTTTTGTAGGGAATGTCTCGGGCAGTAAACATCTTTTGCCCATGGAGTAGCTTGGCCGCCTCTTGAAATCCTCGGGTAATGGGATCTGCCCAGGTTTGATATTCCTCTAGCGTCAACCGCAAAATATCCCGTCGCTTACAGCTGATGCCAGGAGCCTTTTCGGGGAGAGTGCCGGATGTGATCGCGGCTTTCTGCCGCTGTAACGAAGCGACCAACGTCACGGACTGCAAGAAGTCAGTACTCTCGATATATTCCAGAATCCGAAATTCTGTTAAGCGAGCCTTGCGATCGGCCCAGTCTTGGCGCAGTAAATAGTCTTCAGCGGCAAAGGTCGCCGTCAGCAATTCAAAGACAGTTAGGGAAACCCCGCCTGTGTTTACCTTCTCAAATACCTGGCAGACTGCTTCCTTAGGCGTTTCCTTCCCGAGGGAAATCACAGGTACCTGATACTGCTCAAAGCGTTTGATGATTTCCTTATTGAACTGGCTGAAAAGCTTAATTTTGTCTTTGTCGTAGTCCCAATATTCCTGGTGTCCCTCCTGCCAATTGGAACAGTCAAAGACCTGGCTGATAGGGAATAAGCCCCGTTCATATTCTTTTTCCGGAGTGGAGTAATCTTCAATCACTTCGCCCCGGAAATTCTTGACTTGCCGGGTGTCGGGCAGGCTAACAACAGCATCTTCCCGTTCCACATTGGGATTCAATACTGCTTCCATATCAAGGTAATACCAGCGGTAAATAGGGCGTCCGCGTAAATCGCGGGTCAGCACTGGGCGTTCTGCGTTAAGTGCCTGAAACAAGGAAGTTAAACGCTGCTGGCCATCAAGAATGAGGCGATCTGCTTCAACAGGGGAGGAGAGTTGCACTCCTTCAATAGGTCTGGCCTTAAATTTCACATCTTCATTGCCAGTTTGAAGCATCATGACTGCGCCAATTGGGTAAGACAGAGAGATGCTAGCCAGAAGGCTCCGAACGTGTTCGTCGTCCCAAACCCATCCGCGCTGAAAATCAGGGAGCTGAATGTCTCCTTTGCGAATGCTTCTAAGAAGGTCAGAAAGACCTTCTTTTGTGCTGTCAAAGGTAGTCATCGTAGTCATGTAGGGTCTCCCTGAAAACTCGCTTTAAGGTTCTGGATAAGTTGGGGATCTTCAGATTGGGCGGCTAAAACGGCAAAGCCCTGAGCCTTCAAGAGTTCTGCAACAGTCTCAAAGTCTGGTTGCTCAGCATCTACCAGACGCATAGAACGACCGTTAACTGAAACCTCAGCCAGATACTCACCAACCACGCGCCCTCCATCGGCCACGTCCCCACCGGCTTCTACTTGCCAGTTGTGCTCTTGAGCCAGTTGTTCCATGATGGGCCGCCATCGGGCATCGAAGAGATCAAGGTCAACATGCCCGTCACGTTTATTGTTCTCATTGCTCGTAGCAGTATCAGAAGTGACAGATCCTTCCCCAAACACACCGGGATATCTCTTGAGAATTTCTGCCCAATCTGCTCGGTAACCAAACCGAAGCACCGTGTAACCAAAGTCCTCCAGACAATCAGCCTGGTTCTGGTCCCGCTTGTGCCGGTCTGGAAAATCGTGGTGAGGGCCATCCACATAAATCACCGTGGCGTTATCTCGATACAGAAAATCAGGCCGAGTTCCACAATCTGGAATCAACACCTGAGCCTCAGAGGGCAAGCGATATCCTCGCGCCTGGAGGTACTGCAACCACTCCCGCTCAAGACCGGAATCGGTTTTGTTGAGCAATCCATCCAAATGCTCAGTCCGCGACTTCGATGATGGGGAAGCCAGCACCTCAGCTTCCGTTAGCTGCATTAGAACATCGCGAATTCTCTGACGATCCAGCAGGGCATGGTCTCGCTGGTTGCTGTAGTTCATCAAGCAGTCGTAGCAGGCGGCTTCGCAGTTTTCCTCCGACTGCGGTCCATGGCCCAGGTCCTCACCCGTTTCTGGATTAAAGTGGCAAACTTCCAAAGCCGCTTTAGCCACAGAAGCCAGCGCTGTTGGGTCATTCAACAGCCGCTTCAACACCCCTGCCCCACCCTCAGCAGATTCATAGAACAGAATCAGCCGCCGATCGTCGCGATTTGGCAGAGGTTCCGCAGCTAGTTCATTATCTTCAAGCTGATAAGTTACTTGGATAGCCTGTTTGAGAGCTGCCTGCAACGAGGCCATTTGCTCAGGTCTGAGGGAGCCCTTCGGCTCAAACAGCAGGCTGTTGCGGTTGTCCTGCACATAGGGAATTACTCTCGATGTTCGGGGAGATAGGGGATCAGAGACATCCTCTTCCTCAGTGGCTTGCTCGTTCTTAGCCCAGTAGCCCCGTTCAATATCGAGCACAAAGCCAAACTGATCTTTGTTCTTGCGGCGAGCCCATCCCAGGTTAATACGCCATAGCTCGGCATTTTGGGCATAGGTCAGCTTGGCCAGATCTTTGCCTTTCCGTTTCACCGTGGCAACCTGGTAAGAGGGATGCCCATCCCGCTCAGGGAAGCGAACTCCCGTACAGAGGTCGTAGCCCAGGCGCAGGCGTTCTTCTTCGTCAGAGTTAATTTTGTCGCGGCGTTTGGTGGTGACGTTCTGCAGCCGGAAGAGCGATCGCAACGACGTACTCAAATCTGCCGCACAGCGTTCACACTTATCCAGCCCTACCCCGTCATTGACCGGATGCAGATAGCCACAGCGGGGACAGGGCTTCACTTCGCCCAGTGACAGGGTGCCCTCGTCTCCTTCCACTGGCAAAATGACTCGGTTGATCAGGTACTTCGACCCCTCGTGGTACACCACCGAACGGGGACCAAATTCGGATATTGCCAGGAACCGAGGGCGAGATAGGTACTCCTCCCGGCCCTGACGCATTCGCCGTGCCGGAATGTAGGCCGACAGGGGCAACCGAGGGAAGTTATAGCCCGGCAAGAACCCTTCGCTGGCGAAATAGCGATAGCTGTAGAAGTCTGATTGGGCCAGGTTATCCGAAACCGTCAGCAGCTCCAGCTGGGCTTCCGCTTCTCGCCGTAGCCGTTTGGCCTGGTCCTTATCCCTGGCCGGACGAGAGGCATCCTGGATAATTCGGTTCTGAACATTGAACTGCGCCAGGGCTGCTCGATAAAGGTCTCGCCACCGCTGGCAGGTATTCTCAAATCGTTGAGCAATTTGAGTGAAGACATTGTCCAGCCAGGTATCGTTGAACAGGCTGGAGTCATCCATCTCCGCCTTCAAAGTATCCAGAATGCGATGAGCCCGTTTCTTTGCTCTCTGCTTAGCTCCAGCATCATTCAAAGCCGCCAGAACATGGTCCTGCAGTTCCAGCGTAGGGGCATCCTCGACCAGGTCAAGCTTGAGAATTTCCTTCAGAGACGAGCCTAGATTTAGACCAGCTTCCGCTAGCCAGACCGCCTGCAGGTGGGCTCGAATTAAGTCTTCGTTGCTCAGATCCAGCCGGGGCGGGGTGACAGCTCCCGTTACCATACGGTCGGGGCGTTTGAAGAAGTACTGATCGTGGGAGCTGCCCGTTGAACAATAGGCAAACACCAGGGCTGGTTGGCCACTGCGCCCGGCTCGGCCACTGCGCTGGGCATAGTTGGCAGGGGTAGGGGGAACATTTCTCAGGTTGACCACGTTGAGGTCGGCAATGTCTACCCCCAACTCCATGGTGGGAGAACAGTAAAGGATAGACAGATCCCCGGTTCGGAAAGCTTGTTCTCGCTTTTCCCGTTCATCGGAGGGCACTTGGGCGGTATGCTCACGGGCTTCCAGTCCTTGAGTCGTGGCCGCGATTTTGCGATAGAACTCGACAAAGAACTCATTGGTGCGGCTACCACCCTCCGGCAGCTGGGGCACACGGGTAGGGTCATGAAAGGGGGTGGTTCCATCGCCCACTGTCCACTGCAGAGCGGAAGCCACCAGTTGATAGCCCGGCACCTCCCCCTCCTTTTTCGGGGCGAGTACCTCTTCAACAATACCCGCGATTTTCAGCCCTTGCAGCAGTCCCCGAATAATCTGGTCCGTATCCTCTAGCTTGAGCCTCTCGCCAAAGTTGTCGAACGTGCTGGTGCGCCGCAAGTATTGACCATAGCCACTCCTCGATGACAGGAAAACATTGCCCCCAAAATCTTCTCCTTGCTTAAAGGAACGGGGAAATAGGACCGTGGCGTAGTGCAGGGTCTCGTTTTCGTCCAGCGCCCAGGGGTCTTTCAACCGTTGAGAGCTGCGCTGTTGGATGCGCTCCTGGTAGCGAGCATCTAAATAATCAACCTTGATGGCCAGCTCCCGCCGCATAAAGTCGAGCAGTACTTTAGCCACCTGCACGCGGGTTTCTGGAGCAGCGCTGACTAATGCCGGATGGCAGGACTGCCAGATGTCTTCGTCCTGGCAAACATCTTCCAGAGAAAGGTATTGAATTTCTAATAGCCCACACTGCTCCAGGTTGGGCGAGGTAATGCGCCATCCCCGTCGCAGGTCGAGGTAAAGCCGGTAGCCCAGTACATCCCGAAGGGCCTGATGGGTATCTTTTAGGGCCTGGTATTTAACAGCTGGGTCACTGGCATACAGGTCCAACGGCAGATTGAGGGCATCGAACACCCGCTGGGGTAGCTCATCATGGCGGAGCCCGTCTGTACTGGCTCGTTCGACGGCTTTGTATAGGGCTGCCCGCAGGAGCCCCACTTCAATAAAGTCGTTGAAATGTCCGGCCTGCAGCGAGGCATCTTGGCGGTTATCGGTAAAGCTGAGGAGTTTCTTCGCAGTTTCCGTCAGGTTAGAGCCCTTGAGTTTCAGAACTGAAGAGAGAGTGAGGATTGTCGTTGCGGTACTCCGCCCTTCTGATCCTAGAGACGCTAATTTCGCAAAGTCGGAGCGCTGGCGGCTGCCGTAGGAGACACCGCAGTTCAGGCAGAACCGAAAGGGCGTGGGTAGAAAATGGCCGAATAGGTCAGGTTCCCCAATAAACCCATCCGTCTTGAAGTGCATGGGTTCAGGCAAATGCTTCTTGCGAGACTGGCGCACCCGTGGCCCTCGAGTGGGATGTTCCTCAATCCAGTCTTCTGGCAGCAAATTCAGCATGCCTTCTGGGTCTGTGGGCCAGGGATTTCTGGTGTTGAGATAGAGGAAGCCAGATTCGCTGACGTTGTCGTTTTGGGTATCGGATAACTCACGGGGTTCTAGCTTGGCCTGATCAACCGCGAAGTCATGGGTGCGCCTGACGGCGTAATACTCTTGACCACATTCACGGCAAAATACCAGCGGCAGCAAAATGCGGCTGCGATCGCCCGGTACAAACTGCTGGGCCTGAAGGGTAATATGGCGCTCCTCTTCAGTGCCTAGGGAGGCATAGACCGTGTCGCCTTTGCTGATGAACTGGTGCAGCCGAAAAGCAAAGGGAGCAAAGTCAGTCTCAGGATGTTTAACCTTATGCCCAATCAGCAACCCTTCTTTGATGGCTGCAGCACACTGTTCCTTAGGGACATCGATGAGCTGACTTAACGATTCAGCCGCCGCCTGTTTCCCAAGAAGACTTTGTGGCTTAGCCCTAACGAGACGCCCGGTTTCGGGCTCAGGTTCTACCCCAAAGGTGCCCTCAATCCAAATGGAGAGAGGGTCTTGGATAAAGGTGTCATACTCACTAGAGAGGGGATTGGGTGGATTGACAATCCGAGTTCTCAACGCCTGAATAAAGGCAGGGTCTTGAAACTCTCGGTCGGGAGTAGCCCGTTTTAGGGTTTCACCGATGATGTGCTCTGGCTTGACGGTAGTACCAAAGAGCTGAGTGGCGACCTTCGCTACCTCGGCCTGCTGTTCTGAATAAGTGCCGCCACTAGCAAGGGTGGCGGAAGTGCCGACACACTGGAGGCTGTCAGCAGCCATGCGCTCTCGCACCCGCCTGACCAGCAGGGCAACGTCTGCCCCTTGCCGCCCCCGATAGGTGTGGAGTTCATCCAGTACCAGAAACTGCAGCCCCTGAGCCGCTTCAATTAGCTTGCGCTCCTTAGGACGGGTCAGAATCAGCTCCAGCATGACGTAGTTGGTCAGTAGAATATCAGGGGGATTGTCGAGAATCTGCTGCCGTTCGTCTTCTTTTTCTTGCCCGGTGTAGCGCTCGAAGGTAACCGGAGGTGAACCTTCGGGATAGCCTTGCTGTAGGAATTTACGGAGTTCTCCGGCCTGGCTGTTGGCCAGGGCATTCATGGGGTAAACCACGATAGCTTGAATCCCTTTTCCAGAACCCCGCTTCAGCACATGGTTCACGATAGGGATGATGTAGGACAGGCTTTTCCCTGAACCGGTGCCTGTGGTTAAGACATAGTTGTGGCCTTCTGAGGCTGTCAGCACGGCATCAAACTGATGCTTGTGCAGTCTGAGGGCAGACCCACTGCTCTCTGTTTTACCTTTTTTGACTCTGAATATAGAGGAACACTCTTCGTGGAGAATGTCACGAGCAACCAGGTCATCAATCCATTCCCCCGGTTCAAAGGAAGGATTGAGTTGAATCAATGGCTCTGGCCAAAGGACCCCCGACTTGAGCTTCTCTTCGACGTGTTGCTTGATGTGCTCGTCTCGAATCTGAATGAAGCTGGTGACGTACTTGCTGTAGTCGCCAATTAATCCATCGCGGAAGTCAAAAATATTCATTGGGGATTAGACCACTAAGCCCTTAAATTGAGACCCTTATCTACTAAGGTGCCCACTATTATTTCTAAGTCATCAAATAAAATCCTTAAAATTACGCAGAATTTTAATCTACCTTCATGCTTCAATCAAAGGCTCATGTTGAATACTCTTTTCCCCGAAATCTGTTTGCAGTAACCGTCGAATTAGAGTAAGTCGCTGGACGTCTTGTTGCGTTAACCAGGATTCAATTTCATAAAAGGCTTGTCCATTTTTATACTGGGTCCGTAGCGTCAGAATCGTTTCCGGCAGGTGGTGGTTATCTCCCTTGAATTCAATATTCAGATTTCGACCCCGCTCCACAATCATGTAGAACTGCTTACCCTCAAACACTCGCTGCCCAAGAGGTTGGTCTTGACAGAACCGTTCCAGGAGAAGCACAGCAGTTCCCGCAATCTGCTCTTGGGTCTTGCGGTCAACCGGGATAGGTTCTCTAGCTTTAGGTGATTTCACGTCAAGTCATTGATGAAGGGATTGAGCCCTGCCATGATTGCTGCGTCGTCTCCTAAGAATGCTCGCAGTTGTTCATCGGCGGGGCCATCAGCGGGTAGAGACTGATCTGGGAAGACTGCAGTTTTGCTGGGTTCTACTATTTTCATGGAGGTAGAACCAGCGCAGCGTTCTTTGGGATCTACATGAAATGCCAATGAATCAAGGCGATGTGGTTCAGATAAAACTTCCGGGGACAGCAACTCTGGGAAGAATTGCTCTTTGATTTCTGCAATCTGAGTCGTCAACTGTCGAATCGATCGCATCGCCTGCCGCCGGATCTCATCCTCTGAAGCTGCCATTGCTGCCATGGCAAAGGGACCATAGAAACCGTTCAAAGCAGATCGCGTTCGAGCATGCAGGTCATGGCGCGATCGCCCGCGACAGTAATCGATGACGGCCACATCCAACTCATCCTGGCTGGAGTACTGAATTCGGGCTTTGGTTCTGAATGCGTGGGTCATGCTTCCAAGTCCTTGTCTTGGGTGAGCGGGTTGAGGCGATCTCTAGCGGGGTTGAGCCGGTGCAGCGCTGTACATGAACGTCTTGAACAACCCATAGACATCTGCCCAGCGAACGCTGGTAATCAAATCAGGCTCTGCTGTCCCCTCCTGTCCTCGGAGCACATCCATCATTTCCGGCCTTAACGTCTCCGCCCAGGCAATCTGCTGAGTGAGTCCCCGCTGGTCAAAAAACTGCTTTAACTCTGCACGGATGAAATAGGCGGCACCGCCACCCACAATCACGTCCACTTCGGAAGCGGGCAGCCACTCCACCAAAAATTGATTGACTCGCTCCAGGTAAAACTCGCGAGCATAGATGCTGGCTTGAGACAGATCGAGGGCTTCCTGCCGACCGGGAATCTGAAACGTTTCATGGTTCTGAAGAATGGCTTCGAGCAAAGCTGGGTCATCGGGAGCGACACCAGGCAATTCAGTTGCACATTGCTTCAGGTACTCCACAAATCCAGGTCCTCGAGAAGTGCTGTTGGTTTCCTGGGGAGTGCTGCCCTTCTCGAAGGTAAGGATGGAGAGATTGCGGTGGCCAAACATGAGGACAACAACAGTGCGATCGCGAATACTGATACCCGATTTTGCCAACTGCAACCCCTTCGCTAGATAAAGCCCCGCTCCCTCCGGCTGCATCTCGATTCGCTCTAGCTGCCCAGAGAGGACTTTGCCACGAAAGCTGAATTCTGAAATTGCCCCTTGCATCTGGGCTTTGAGTTCTTTCCGGTCTTGCCAGTATTCCTCCAGCGGCAGCAGCAACCCTAAATGAACTCCGAACTCACAACCAGAGTTGTCAGAATCATGTCTACTCAAAGTCTTGTCGGCAATAACGCCTAATGTCGCCAGGATTTTGTAGACGGCGCGATCGCGCTTCGGCAGAGCTAATCCAGAGTCGCCCTTTTGAGCGATCGCGAGTGCCCCAACGGCATAGGTGCCATTGCCCACCGTGATGTAAGCACTATCTTCCGGTTCCTGACTGGTGAGTCCGCCTAACGTGAGGCGATCGAGGCGGGAGGGGTTGAGGCGAGCCACTTGCGGAGCCAGGTGCAGTAATTCAGGTTTACGATGCCAATAAAAACACTTGGTCGCGGAGCTACCCATGTCAATGTAAGTCTGGAGCTTTGCAGTCATAAATAAAAGCCAAATAACGACTTGTCATCAACAACATGAAGGCATTTAGAGAGCCCTGTCATTGCTAAATGACACTCTCATTTTGGCGAGTCGTTTTAATTCACGACTTAATCGCGGTTGAATTGTGATTTCTAGTAAATTTCATCAATGACATGATGCAGATTACTTCGATACTGCAGTGTTGGAGCACGGCTTGATCACGACTTAACCATAAGTAAAATGGTCTGTAGGCCACAATGAAAAAGATCCATGTCATAATTAACAACTTAAAAAAGGCTCTTTCACGATTTGAAAATGACTTACCAGAATTTTTGCGCTGGTTGCAGTAGACTTGCTCATAATTGTGATTTTCAAGAACTAATTTCACAGCATTTCTGATGACTGAAAGTCGGCGTTCTACCTGAGCTAAAACTGGAGACATCAGCGCGTTTTCTCAACAGCAGATTTCTGGGAGAGAACGACAGGCAACTGAATATTGGAGGCTACGCCACTCCACTGCGTTTCGTAGCTTCGCTTCCACACACCACGCCCAGCCCTGGGCCAGGGGGTTCTGGAAACCCCGTTCAGTAAGGGATGCAGTCGTGGTTGAGAATCACCGCTCATGTATTGAATTCACGGAAAAACTGATGGGTAAAGGATTTAGCGTATCGCTGCCCCTAGAAGAGGCCGCAGCGGTGGAAAAAGAGGCCAATCGGCTGGGATTGCCAGCAGCCAGCATCATTCGGTTAATGATGCGTGAGGGTCAGCAGCGTCACGAACTGGAGCACCAGATGGATGACCTGAAGGCCCGGATCGAGCGGTTGCAGGTGCGGTTTCAAGGTCTGCAGATTTTGCTGGAGACGATCGCTCTGGAGCAAGCCAATGCCCGAGGGCCACAAGCCCTGGAAAATCGGAAGGCGCTGATTCAGGAGATTCGCAAGCGCCAAGACCAGGTGGGCGGGTAGGAGGTGGGTCATGCTGAGCCTGACGGTGATCAGCCCCAACCAGGGCGAAACCTACTACACCGCTGAAAACTACTACTCCAATGAGGAGAACCAGGCCAACTCGACCTGGTCGGGTAAAGGGGCCAGATCGCTGGGGTTATCGGGCCAGGTGCAGGGCGAGGCCTTTAAGAACCTGCTCCACGGCAACAGTACTCAGGGCGACAAAACCCTGTCGGGGCGGAAGATCAATCCCGAAAAGCATCGGGCAGGCATTGACCTGACCTTCAGTGCGCCGAAAAGTCTCAGTCTGGCCGCGCTGGTCGGAGGCAACGAAGCCTTGGAGCAAGCTCATCGCACGGCGATGGCTCGAACGCTAGAAGTCATCGAGGAGCGGTATGCCCAGACGCGAGTACGGACGGAGGAGGGAAGAAAAGCGATCGCTACCGGCAATCTCATCGTGGCCCAGTTTCACCACGACACCTCTCGGGAGAAAGACCCGCAGTTGCACACCCACTGTGTCGTCATCAATGCCACGCAACTGGCAGACGGACGCTGGCAGTCCCTGCACAATGACATTCTGTTCAAGCAGCAGAAACTGCTGGGGATGATTTACCAGAACGAACTGGCAGTCGAGGTGCAGCGGTTGGGCTATGCCATTGACCCTAGAGCTAATGGTCAGTTTGAACTACAGGGGTATCGACCGGCAGACCTGCAAACCTTTTCTAAACGGCGGGAGCAGATTTTGGCGACGGTGGGAGAGAATGCCACGGCCCAGGAGCGGGAGCTGGCCACCCTGATGACGCGAGCACCCAAGGGCAAGGAAATTCCCCGGGAGGAACTGCGAGCTTACTGGCAGGCGCAAGCCGAGGTTTTGCATCTGGAGCATCCCCAGCCTCGGGTCCTGGACTGGCAAAGTGATCTGAAAAAGGCGGTGCAGGCAGGGCTGAATCATTGCTCCGAGCGGGAGGCGGTGTTCCGGCGAGAGCAGGTGGAGCGCTTTGCCCTGGAGAATCATCTGGGGCAGCAATTCTTTGAGGACTTGCAGCAGACCCTCGATACCGATCCGGAGGTAATTCACACCGATGATCAGCGGTTGACGACGCAGACGGCGGTGCTGAGAGAGCTAGAAACGATTCGGACGGTACTGGAGGGCCGAGGGCAGGTGGGGGCAATTGCCAGCGAAGGTTGGGTGGCAGCGACTTTGGCAGATCAGGGGTTAACGCAAGGTCAGTATGAGGGGATTTTGCTGGCGGCGACGACTCGCGATCGCGTTATTGCCTGGCAGGGGGTGGCAGGAGCCGGGAAAAGTTTTGCCTTGAACCAGTTCCGCCGGATTGCGGAGGCTCAAGGGTACACCGTTCGAGGCTTTGCTCCCAGTGCGGAGGCGGCAAAGTCGTTGGGGGAGTCGGCCCAGATTCAGCAGACAGAGACGGTGGCAGCGTTGCTCTGTGCTCAGCCCCAGGAGACACCCTCTCAGTTTCCAGAGATCTGGGTGGTGGATGAGGCGGGACTTTTAAGCGCAAAAGATGCTCTGGCGCTGCTGACCCAGGCTCAGGAGCAGCAGGCGCGCGTGATTCTGGTGGGGGACACCCGGCAGTTGTCAGCAGTGGAAGCGGGGAATCCATTCAAGAGCTTGCAGCAGGCAGGGATGGTGACGGCTTACCTGCATCAGTCTTTGCGGCAGAAGAACCGGCAGATTAAGGCTGGGGTAGATCTGATTGCGGAAGGGAAGATTGCGGAAGGAATTCAGCAACTAAAGCCATACATTCATCAGGTGAGTAGTGAGGAGGCGAGGGCGCAGGAGATCGCCCATGACTATCTGACCCTGACGCCGGAGGAGCGACGGAAAACGCTTCTGCTGGCAGGGACAAACCGGGAGCGGTTGGCCATCACTCAAGCAATTCGAGCAGGACTAAAGTCGGAGGGGCAGTTAGGCCAGAATGTTCTGATGCAGCGGCTCAAGGCCAGGGATTTGACCTCGGTGCAGATGGCCTATGCTCACCACTTTCAGGTCGGTGATGTGCTGATGCCCCAGGCCAGTTACAGGCGATGGGGGTTGGAGCGGGGACAGCGGTATGAGGTGCTTGCAGTGGATGTGCAGCAGAATGTGGTGACCCTGCGGGCTGAGAGGGGACCTGCTGTGCAGGTTGATCCAGCCAGGGTTGGGAAGAAGTCGGTGTACAGGATCGAGGAGATTGAGGTGGCGATCGGGGACCGTCTGAAATGGACGAAGAACCAGGCCACGCTGGGCCGCCGCAATGGGCAGGAGTTTGAGGTCTACGGCATTGAGGATGGGCAGGTTCTGATTCATTATGGCAGCGGAAAAACAGAAAGTCTGAGCTGTTCAGAGCTGGCCCATCTGGACTATGCCATGGTGAGCACGACCTACGGAGCTCAAGGCAAGTCAGCGGAGCGGGTGATTGGGGCGTTGGATCGGCATCTGGGGCGGGAGAACTTTTATGTGACGGTAAGTCGGGTGAAGCATGACCTGAGGCTTTACGCTTCCGAGGATTTGGACCGGCTGATTGCGCGGGCAGAGCAGTCCAGGGCGAAGGAGAATCCAGGGGAGGTGGTGAGAATTCAGCAGGATGGCGATCAGCAACTAGCCTCTGTGCAGACCATAAGGCATCAGAATAGCGACCTAAGCTTCCGAAACTTGGATGAGGAGAAGCAAGGACCGCCGTTGAATAACAAGATTGAATTGGAACGCTGATCAGCGATTTCCAAAAAAATGAGATCGAGAAGTTGCATGGCGTTAATTTTTCTCAGCTGCTAGTTGTCCTTGCTTTCCTCAAATTCAGCGCGATTTCTCGAATGCCTTCAGCAATTTTTTGAAATGCTTCGTCTTGGTTGGCCCAGGTGATGACAGGCCTATGTATTTTAGGCAACATTACAAGTTGGCTAAAGGGCACACCGGCACGATCTCTTGAGTAAGATGCTGTGGCTGGCGAGTTGGGTCTGCAAAGGGGCGTCGGCAGGGATGCAGGAGAAGTAGAGGACAATGGTTTTTCTTTAGGGAATGATGCTCTGAAAGATTTCGTAGTTGTAGAACTTGCAGCGACTCTGGATAGTTGAGATCAAGCTGGGTACATACGTGAAAATATTGTTCGAATCTGATTCTAATAAAAGTTTGCTGAGGTAGCCTATTTGATCAGGCTGAATGATTTCTTTCAATGAGGAAGCAAATTTCCAGACTTCATCAGAATTAGCTATCTTTAGAGCCTCAATTAATTCATCAAAACTATACTCATTAACCAACCTATCTATCATGATGCTGACGTTATCGCCAGTTGATTGTTCGGTAGAAAGATAATCGTGATAAATGTCATTTGAATCCCCACTGATCCTTTTAATCGCTAATCTTGCATTCTTCCGCACTTGGGAATCTTGACTACTTAACTCCGTTTTCAAAGCCGTCAGGCAGCCTCCTCCTAGCTCGCATAGTGCGCCGATAGCATCACGTGAGACTGACGAATCTTCAAATCCAATAGAGTTTCGACAACCTAAAGCTTCAATCAAGACTGGAATACTATCAGTAGCTCCTTCCTTAGCAAGGATAAGAGCAGCGGATAATCGGATTTGAATTTTCGGATCATGAAGGGAACGGACAAGAGCACCCCTTGATGCTTCAGTAGGTATCTTCCCCAAAGTTTCGATACAATCTTTTCGGATATCTTCGGTAGAAGACAAATCTTCTAGAATTTCAATAATAGACTGATCGAGATTCTCAACACCTAGTTTTCCTAGAGCCAAGAGAGTCTGTATATAAATTTGATTAAACTCAAACACGTTACCTGTCTCATTAAGTTCTTTTTCAGCTCTTCTAAGATTCTCTTTAAGAAATGAAATAACGGTTGAATCGCCTATCTCACCAAGAGCCTTAATGGCAAAAGTTTTGACAGATAAATTCTCATGTTCGTTTAGTAGAGCTTTGATCAATATTGGAATGGATTCTTTTTTGCGCTTTTGCAACAATATAGATATTGCCACTGAA
The DNA here is from genome assembly GCF_002075285.3 of Halomicronema hongdechloris C2206. Taxonomy (GTDB): domain Bacteria; phylum Cyanobacteriota; class Cyanobacteriia; order Phormidesmidales; family Phormidesmidaceae; genus Halomicronema_B; species Halomicronema_B hongdechloris. Next base: position 1,367,992 of record NZ_CP021983.2, read on the forward strand.
TGTTTAGAGCTATACTGGGTTGTTTTGGAGTCATCTTCAGTAAGAACTCTTTCAAGAACGTGCATAACCGTCAAGTCATCCACGATAATTAGGGCCGTACTAGCACTATTGCGGACTAGGAAATCTGAGTCAAGAAATGCAACACTCAATAACGCTTCTGCTATGGTTTCAGAAATCGACTGAGTTTTTGTTACGATCTCTATCGCCCGTTTTTTGACTACAGAGTCATTACTCTTCAACGCGTTTATTAAATCATTTTCCAAAAAAACAAGCGCATCTTTCTGTAGTGAGTCACAAACAAAATTTCTAACTTGCATGTCATCATCGAGCCAGGCTTTTGCAAGTATAGAAAGAGCTTCTTCATCACCCACATCTCTTAACGCGTGTGCAGCTGAACGTCGAGTAACGCTATCTTCGTCATGGAGTGCTATTTCTAGGAAAGGAAGAATATCTCCATACCCTTTGTTGAGTAGCAAATGAAGACTTGTTATTGCTTTACGTCTAGCTTCAAGATCTGCGTGTATGAGAGTCTCGCCTAACAGAGGTATTACCTTATCTCTATCTATGTTCTCAATGGCAAGAAGTGCTCTAAAGTGATGCTTTTCAACACATAAAGCTTCTTGAAGTGCGGGAATAGCTGATTCATCTCCAAAACTGGCTACTTCACAAGCGGCTATCCAACGAATATCTTCGTCTGAATCTTCTAATGCCTTTTTTAGAGTATCTACAGAGCTGAGAGTATTTACTTTTCCTAAGGCTTTTATTGTTTCACTCTTTATAAAGGCTTCATCACTTTCTAGTAGTGGGCTCAAAAATGAAATAGCGGCAAAAGATTTTGTCTCTCCTAGAAGCTTGATTTTGAGTTTTAGAGGGACTGACAAATCATTGACCGAGTTTACTGCCGAAACCTGTAAGTTATGTTTTGCATTTCCAGCTAGCCTCGCTCCCAGCATTGAATCCACATCATTCATCGCCAGCTTCACTACCCGCAACGCCTGCGCTTCCTCATCCACCAGTGCCAGCATCAGAGCAATGGGTTCAGTCCACTTCAACAGGTTGAGGTAGTCTCGCTTTAGTTCCTCATCGCTTAGGTCTGGCAATAGCCGCAGCAAATGTTCTGCCGCATAATATTCCTGGATTAGCTGGTGGCGAAACTCAATTTGGTCAGTACTGCGGTTTTGCAGCAGGTGGTACTTGAGCAGGTCATCCAAAATATCTCGAACTGGGAACTGCTCATTGGAGAAAATTCTGCTGAGTTCCTGCTCTGCCTCATCTCGGTGGATGGCTACACGAAAATCAACCGGGGTTTCTCCCTGCATCATGACTGCGGCAAGAGCTTGCAGGGCGGGTTTCCAGAGTCTGCGATCGCTCAGCGGTCTCACATCCCCTTTCAGCAGCGTCACCTCATGCTTTCGCACACTGCTGTCTTCATACATCCGGGTAAATGCCTGAAAAATCCCCGCCAGGTTAGAGGGCATTTGATGCTCAGGCGACTGCTGAAAGACCTCGCAGAGCATCCACAGCAGTAAAGGCGTTTGGCCGAACTCCCGCAAGCGATCGCTGAGTTGCCCCAGCATTGCCTCGGCCTGGTCTGACACGTAGGCGCGAATAAACGCCTTCATTTGCTCTTCAGTCAGGGACTGCATTTCCAGTTTCTTCTCGATGCCCAGATCTCCCCCCAGGCCCAGCTCTCGGGTGGTGAAGATCATGGGCACTTTGGAGTAGTCCTGCCGAAAGCTTGCCAGATGAGTTCTTGCCGTTTCGGATGGCAACTCATTTAACCCATCCACTAGGAGTAAAAAATGCCCCTGGCGCAGTAGCGATGTAAGAGTACTGTCATCCAGAGAAAGAGTGGGATCGTGTTTGTGGAGAAATGCCTGGATGCGATCGATGACTGAGGTTTGCCAGTAGCGCAGTTCTACCAAAATGGGAATTTGGCCTGAGCCCTGCTCCAATGCCTGAGTGGCCGTTTCCAGCAGTAGCCGAATCAACGCTGTCGATTTGCCAGAACCGGGACGTCCGACTAGCAATACATGGTCATCGGCATATTTGCAAATGCCTTCCAGCACAGGTAAGCGCTCAGTTTTCTCCTGCTGCTCCTGAAGTGGGTTCGCTTCCGAAACAGCCGAATCCTTTTCTTTCGGAACAGTCTGGACCATCAAGCCAAAGTCAAAGGGGGATGGACTCTCTGACTCCGATTCCTGAATTTTGCCAGTGGCATCGGTCAGCGTGTAGTAACGCCACCACTCTTTGTAGGTATCAACCAGCGATCTCAAGTAGGACTGAAAGCCAATCTGCGCTGGCGTCTTCGAAGCTGCACTGTTCTGAATTGCCTCGACGATCGCCTGCACCGCTGCATCATTGATTTCGACGAAGGTGCGATCGCCAATCTGAATGTCTTTGCCTTCGCCGATGGTGATGTTGTACTTGCCCAATTGAAACAGCGATCGCCCTTCTTCCCCCTGTAGAGCCTGCTGCAATGCCATAATATCTGCCTTGGAGTATTCACCTAAGGCAATGCGTTGAATGATGTCTTGCAGGCGATCGCTCATTGATAATCGGCAACGTCTAGTTTGATTACTCAGAGATGGAGAGTAGCCCTTGCTGAACTGCTGCTCTACTTACGGCCAATCTATCTCCTCGTTTAATTTTCGAGAAATTTTGGATAGATGGTGGGAAAAATCCAGATTCTCTTTACTCAGAGCGTCAATGACGGCACCATCCCTATCGGCAAACAGAGCAGAGGAATGAGCAAACTGGTAGTACATGCAGCAGATCAAGTAGCTCTATCCCGTCATTAACCAGAATGAGGATACAGCGAAGAAGCTACAGGAAGCAGCAGCTCTTGATACTAAAGGGTTTAACCGCTTTGGGGGCTGCGTTACGGGGGCTGTAGCGGATGCTTTTTGCCGTTCTCCCACTTCAACTTTACGAATCAATTACAACATTTGCTTGCATGGTGTATTTGTACTAAGCTAGATGCGTTTCGTTTAAGGGCTCTACACAAAATTGGATGCATCCTTTTTTGTCCGATCGCTGATGAGCGCTCCATCAGGCATTAAACAGTGATGAACCATTGAAAGGAACTAATCCATGACTCCACTTGAACGCTTGAAAGCAGGCTTGGAAAGATCTAAAGAAAACGGATGCGAAGACACTAGTACGGCTAATCAGTCTCAGCAAGATTATGAGCAACGGGCTGATGAAGCTGATCGCCAGTTACGTGAAAAGCAAGCTCGCGAATTGAAGAAGTTCTGGAGCTAAATTGAAGCTTGGCTGAGTTTTAGCCATCTGCCTCCTTAGATTAGGAAACCTGTCTCCTCGGTAATTTGCTGTGATGTAATAGCCGAGGAGCCGGATTTCTTTATGAAAACTAAATACAGAAGCATCCTGTTTATCGTTTGGGCTCTAGTAGAGGGGATTGGTCTTTAATATACCTATCCTTTGGAGCCATGCCACCCGAAGAGAATTTTGAGCAGCAACTTAGAAAGCTAGTTTTTGAAGATAACTGTGATCTGGACGATGCTTTTACTCAAGCAAAAAATGATCACCAAAACCTTGCTGGAAAAGCCGACAAGCTTTTCGAGATCAAGCAAAAAGTCGCTTTAGATCTTAAAAATTTTAAGCGCAAGTCTTGACGGCAGATCAATCTGGATGACATGCAAATACAATTTCCAATTCTGTCGCTAGTCGATGTCTATGTGTTCGTAGTCAGGCAAACGCTCAATTAGATAAGCAATGTATCCCTGTAGCTGAACAACACTATGTGAAGGCAAGTTTTCTGGAAGCAGATTCAGCCCCAGATAGTTCAATGCAAATATATAGAGTTCATCTTCAATAACTACTGGTGTAACAGGGTTTTCTAAACTATTTTTACGTCCCCAAGTCAAGCAATGACCAAGGTTTTCTAGAAATTGGTCTAGCGTAAAGTAAAACGCATCTATTTTTTCTTGAGACGCACTATTCTGAATGTCAGAATAGTGCTCTAAAGTATATTTTCCCAAAGACCTAGCTAAACCATTAGCCCGCTTCCGATCTAGCCAGCGGGCTACGACTTTGCCATCTTCTAATTCCTCGCGGAGCTGTTGGAGTAGCTTGATTTGTTCTTGAAGACACGTTTGGGAACGAGCTTCCGCGAGACTATTTTCCTGGCTGCTTTCGAGAGCTTGCAATTTTGCCGTCAGATTGTCTACCCCAGCTTGGAGGAGGATGTCGGCCTTAGCGGCAAGGGCAGACAATTCCTGCTGCACTTCCATGAGCTGCATGACCTTTCCTTTGACTTGATTGAAATCTGCTAGGTGTTGCTGGGGAAGGTGTCCTAATTTACGGAGTTCCTCTAGAGCCGCCAGACGAGTATTGAGATGATCTGCCAGTTGAGGTTCAAAAACAAGGGTAGGTAAAGGGGGATCCTCCAGGGGTGTTTCAGCTAGCTCAGTAGCGGAAGGAACACTCTGTACCAGCAAAGTTGCCTGAACAATCGCGCGAATATCGGCGGCAGTAGGGCCATAGTAGCGATGTCCCACCTGAACATCAGTCCCCTCGCCAATGACCGTATTGAATTTCCCATCCTGGGAAACAGATTGATTGACATTGGATGGGGGTAGTGGAGTTAACTGGCCATTTCTGGCTAGAGGCTTTTCAGTCGATTCAGATGTATCACCCTGTTTATCCAGCATCTTTGTTTCTAGCGAAAAAAGCTGATGTGTCCCGAGCATAACCCAGGAATTTGACCATAGCCAACTGTATGATCTTTAAGGGGAGTCTTTAAGCTTGCGTCGTCAACTTTTCTTAACACCCGATTAGCTTCGCATGCCAATACCTGACGAGTTACTGCCGTTGATAGACCAAATCCTCAATCGCATTGAGCAAGATGGGGCAGCTTTGAAGAGTTGGCGGCAAACGGAAGATGGCCAGAAAATCATTCAGTATGTGGTGCAAATTGGTAAATACAACACCACTGTAGGCGAAGGAAAAGATATTTCAATTGGCGATCGCCTGGATCGAGCTTTGCTTGAGGAAGTGCGTAACTTGCTGCGATCGCAACTCTCGTCTCAAGTAGTAGAAATCAACTGGTCGCAAGTCAGCAGATTGCTTTTAGAACGCCAAGTTCAACGTCTGACCTCAAATCCTTTAACCCATGCCGAGGGGGTCACCTATCGCACTGAACAGGTGTATGTGCCACTGGGGTTGGTGGAGCGCAAGAAGGTGTCGCGTCACCGGGAGGATGTGCCCCCAGAGCAAGGCTCGTTGCTGTACAAGGAGACGGAGATTTCTCAGAAGTTTGAACAAGCAGTGTTTCTGGAGCAGGTGTTACGACAGGGGCAGAGCCCTCGGAGTGGGGGGCGACGGATTGTGATCATTGGGGAGCCAGGGGCGGGCAAGACGACGCTGTTGCAGCAGATGGCCTGGTGGGTGACGGAAAACATTGAAGGGGCGATCGCGATTTGGGTGTCGTTAGCGGGTTTGCAGGGGCGAGCTCTGGAGAATTATCTGCTAGAGCAGTGGTTACCGGCAGTAGTGCAGCAGCAGGGACAGGCGGAAGCTTCGACACAAGTGAAGGATGCGCTAGTGGCGCAGTTTCGCGCGGGGCGGGTATGGCTGTGGCTTGATGGGGTGGATGAGATGCCAGTAGCAGCGGGTAATCCGCTGAATGAGGTTGAGCGACAGGTGAGATTGGGAGGTTTGTTGGCGCAGGCGCGGATCGTGTTGACCTGTCGGTTGAATCTGTGGGACGGAGAACGTCATGCGCTTGATACTTTCGACGTTTATCGGACGTTGGAGTTTACTTATCCGAAGCAGGTAGAGCAGGTCGTCGGGCAGTGGTTTGGGGCGTTGCCAGAAGCCCAGGTAGGGCAGGCAGAGCGGTTGTGTGAGGCATTACGGCAACCGGGAAAAGAGCGACTGCGAGATTTAGTGAAGAATCCACTCCGGCTAACTTTGTTGTGTTTCAACTGGTATTTGGGAGAGGGAACGCTACCGGAAACGAAGGCTGGATTGTATGAGCAGTTTGTGGCGGATTTTTATGAGTGGAAGCGGGAGCGGTTTCCGACGACAGCGGAGCAACGAAGGCAGTTAAATGCGGCACTGGGTGAGTTGGCACGGGAGGCAATCGATAAGGAGGAAACCCGGTTCCGACTGCGGCATGATTTTGTGTGCAAATTTTTGGGCGAACCGGATGAGCCTGATTCGTTGTTTCAGATGGCATTGCGGTTGGGATGGCTGAATCAAATCGGTGTGGATGCGGACAATCGGCGAAAGGCAGTGTATGCGTTTTTCCATCCCACGTTTCAGGAATATTTTGCAGCATCGATTATAGTGAAGCAGTTTCAGGAAAATAGCATCACCTTTGAGCAATTGAAAACCGATATTCTTAGTAAATATTGGCAAGATGACTCATGGCATGAAGTTCTACTACTAGTTTGTGGATTGGTCAGCAACAAGATCTCCACTAAAATAATTGATTTTTTCATTGATCATTTTGAGTCGGGCAAGAATTTAATACGTCAAAATGAGAACCAATCAATTTTCCAACAAGCCAGCCTTTTCGAACCCATAGAAGACTTTGAAAATAAAAATTTTGATAATGATTTTGAGAACGAGGATTTTAGTGTCCCTGAATATTTCAGTAGAAATTACAACTTTAATAGTAGTAGCCTTGCTTTTGCAATCTCCATTTCCCAAGAGATAAATAATGGCCACAATAGTAAGATGACTCGTCAAAATTTAATTGCTCGCCTCGAAGATCATCTTGAATATCTTGAGGACTTTGTTGAAAGCCTTGGGAACTATACTTGGGATAACCTTACTGCAGACTATCTTAATCGTATATTTAGCGATATAGCTATTTTGGGACAAGGTTATAAAGAAGTTTTCAACTATCTTGCAAGTAAAGCCTGCGATGCTGAATTACAAGAAATATGTTCAGCATCAATCAGAGCACTTGCAGAACATTGGAATAATGATGAAATGTTACTGGAATTATTAGTGAAAGCTGCTATTAAAAACCGTTTCGGCACATCAAAGTTTTCAATCAATGATCCAAATCTGGTGACTAGCCCTCGTAAGATAGCGCTAGAAGCTCTTTTTATTCGTTATCCAAATCATGCAAAAACCATACAAGCTTTAAAGGATCGCGCAATCAATGATCCAGACGAACCAGTTCGATGGTATGCAGCCCAAGCCTTGGGCCAATTAGCGAAAAGCACTCCTGAAATCATGGATTTTTTATTTTCAGTTGTTAAAAATTCTCGCTATGACAGCAAATATAATTACCGAGTTAGTCCACGCCATACAATTTTAGGCGCGATAGTTTTGCACTGTTCAAATCATTTCCAAGCTTTTGCTCTTTTATCAGATTTGGCACTTAATGATTCTAATGAAGAACTACGTCTATGGGTGAAAGAACAACTTAAAAACTGGGAATCACCAGTGTGAATTCTGATGTTTTCTGGCTACATTCCAAATCTGCTAAGCGTTATTCGATTTTCCAATTCAAAAGCTAATTATTGTCAGTTTTTTTGTGGCTTCGTTTTTCAATTTCGGCGATTGGCAACAGTAATGTATCTACAATCTCTCGCTGGACTCCATAATTTACTGAAGCATTCCTATTTAGACAATCCATTAACAGCTTATTAGCTTCATAGTAATTCTGAAGTATTTGTTTTTGTTTCCAATTCGCTTGCCAGTTACTGCCTAGATCCCGATGATTATCTAAAATCAAATGAATCTGCCGTGACCAATCATCATGATTGGCTGCCCACCAGTCATCTAGATATCCCCATCGTGAGTGTTGCTCATAAGCAGGTGAGTCTTTAGATAGATAATATTCAGATGGAGGCAATAAGCTCAGAATAACATTATTTATGTACTGGTTGGTTTCTACGTCTAAAGGGTATGTACTATAAAGGCACAGGGGTGCAGATCTCTCAAATTCTGCTTCATCGTCGGGTCGCCAATTTCGATTCGGTAAATCAGCTTTTTGAAGATGAATATTAATTTTTTTGTCCTCAAATTTATTGATAAAGAGAAAAACTGCAAAATCGTAAGTTGAACTATTGGGACGAGAGAAAAAGCCATACAGTAAGTCATATAATGAACGATATTCAGAGTTGAGATTTTGGTCGATTTTGGCAAATAGATGATTGACAGGATCATTTTCAAGGTTTTGAACAAAAGCCAGGAAAATAGCTCTCAAGGCAGCTAATTTATAATTTTCCTTTGTAGCCTTTGCTTTATGAGATATCCATGATAGAAACGAGTTTATTTCAAGCTCATTAGCAACTAATTTATCTATATAATTTTTCATTGAGGCTAACAAATTGTTTGCGTCAGACAGTAGCTCGATCGTAAGAAGAAACACCTCTTGCCAGTGCTTGTTAATGCACTGAATGCTCATATTTTCAAAGTCTTTTGTTGCACAAAACCATTGCGCTACTAAATATTCTTGAAAAGTTAGATGTGAAAATGTCCAAACCTTCTGGCTTCTCTCAAGCAATAACCCATGCTGAGCTTCGATTGCCCGCAATACCCCCCGACTCTCCCGCAACCCAATTCCCAAAAACTCCGCAATATACTCCTCAATCTCCGCTTGCTCAAACAACACATACTGCTCCTGCTCAAACTTCTTCACGGCCAGATAGCTTAATAGCCCCAGCTTCCGCTCCACCGACAAATCGCGATAAATCTCATCCCGCTCAATCTCCCGCGACTTATCCCACTGCTCCAGCAGTAACTCCAATCCTTCTTCGTAGAGTTTCGACCTCTTCGAATAAAACTTTCCCGACTGGTGAAACACTGCACAAGTCAAACTCAGCAAAATTGGAGTAATTGCCAATTCCCGAATCGACTTGTTCTCCTCCCGAAACAATTGTTCCAAAAATGCTGTTGTCTTAGCCTGACCTGCGGTGAGATCCCCACAAACCGTCTGAAACCAATGCTCGGCAAACGCTCTTACCTGCGGCTCATTAAAATCCGCCACTTCTACGTAATCAAACCGCTCAAACCGCGACTCCTGGCTCTGCGTCCGGCATGTCACAATTATCTGCACCTGCGGATAAGCTCGCGCAAACCGCTTGATTTGCTTAGCGATTGCCTGCCCATCTGCCCCCGTCACCTCATCCAGCCCATCCAGCAGCACCAGGGATCGGCCTTCACCCAGCACCAGCCGCACAGCCTGATCCGACAACTGCCAGCATCGTTCCAAATACCGCTCTATTGAGTAACCAACTTCACGCCCATCCTCCACAAACTCCCGCAGCCGAATTAACACCGGAATTCGGTGCGTCTGCAAATTGCCCGCATTACACTCCGTCACTACCCGCTGCAAATACGTCGTCTTTCCCGAACCCGGCTTGCCCACCACCATCAGGTTGGTATCCCTGTCCAGCACCTTCAGTCCCGACACCCGTTGCCGTTCCTTACCCAAGCCCATGCGATCCAAACCGCGATAGCTGGGATTCTGGCTGAAGTCTTGCCACAGATCTACTAACTCCGATCGCCGATTGCTACTCACCTCCTCCAGAATATTCACATCCACAAACAACTCGCCCAGTGGCACCCAACGATCCACCCCCCATAGCGGCATCGTGCCGTACAAGCGCTGAATGTCATTGTGGATGCGCGATCGCACCTGCTGCACGAGCTCGTCTACTGACGTAACTTCTGCTGAATGAGACGGTTCTGACTTGTTTATCTCTTCTCGAATGGCTTGAGCGATCGCCTGGATATTCTCCTCCGTCAATTCGAGGCGATCGCCAATATGTATCTGCCCCAGGGCTTGCTGGATATTGACTGCGTACTTACCGACTTGCAGCACTGAAGGGGAGCAATCGCCTTCACCAAAAAAATCTCGCAGCGTTTGTAGATCAGCTTCAGTATGGTCGCCTTTAGCAATGCGCTCCAGGATAATTGGCAAATCCTCAAACTGAGCCATACGTGACGAATCCCGTCAACTTTGAAATACAACAGCGAAAGCTGCCTGAATCATAGCCTTTTGCCCGCTTTGCCGTGACTCCGATGGTTTGTGAAGTGGCGCATTGCTTATTGGACAGAGTGCGATCGTGACATTCCATTTTAGAGCAACTATGAAGTTCGGAAAACACAGCGGACCTACTCAGGTACAGTGCTGAGCTACTTTAGGGGCATGGTGGCAAAATGCTCTTGCACGAGCTTATGAATAAATCGATAGCGCCCGCCAACGCGCTGCAATAAGAGACGCTCTGTGCAGTGGTTGAGGAAGCGAGCGTAGTTCCAAGGACCATTTTCACTTCTGAAGAGCAACAACCTAAGCACGAAATGCTGAATAAGAGGCCATCCAATTGATGCAAAACTCATTAAAAATCCACAAATTGCTCCAAAAAAAACTATTTTCGGAACCTCTCTGGCAATAATATTCGAGTCTGGGCTGAGGAAAACAAATCCAAAAACAAATAGCCCAAGTAAAGCATTAAATAAAAAACATGAGGCTAGAAGTAGTTTCAGATTTTGACGAATTCCATGATTGGGATAAATCTTGAATTCTATGGGCTTCCTTAGGCCTTTAAATACTCCAAACATAATCCCAAAAACCATCCATAATGCTGCCATCACAAAGATCCAAACAAAAAACATACTGAATAAATCAAATAATTGTGTTCCTACGATTGATCCTCCATCGTGCTGAGGTGATTTAATGACAAAAAGTCGAGGTGAGTAAAGCCATGCAAATAAGGCAGTTACTAAGCTCACAAGACCAAAGCCGGCACCTGATAATGAGCCCAAGAGCACCCATTTTTTTAGCAGCCTTGGTTTGATTTCTCGAATAGAAAAGGCTTCAGTAAACTCAATGCTAGTTTGACTATTCTTGAATCCCAAGTAAAAACCTGCCATAGATGCTAACAAAGCCCCCCCCAAAGCCGCACGAATGAAGGTGAAATGCATAAGCTCAGCCAATGTTACCGAAATTCTTGCATTGGAAGAAGAAGAGACTCCCCAGAGAATGGTTGAGGTTTCAGGAGAAATCGAAGTTAACAAGCCAAAAAGTAGCAAGGATAAGAAATAGTGAATCGAACCAGTAAATACACTAAACAGAATGGAAGTTGTCAATATATATTTTCTGTGCTGGTTTGGTTTTAAAGTGCTTGCCTGTACTTCTTCAATTGAAAAATCATCAATAAAAGACTTGCCAAGCATTTGTGCAAGCCATACAAGCTGTAATCGAATTGTCTTAGCTGTAGGATGGCTACCTATTAAATAGTCCTTACTATTTATGACTTCATGAAGTCGTCGTTCCACATAAGCGTCCAGCAAGTACTCCATCCTGGCTTGGGTGGTTTGCTTTTGCTGCCAACGTTCTGGCTCTATACCATCATTGGCAAGTAAGGCCACACTCAACAGTAGTGGCGTGCGTACCAAAGCGAGGAGTTCTGCATCCTGGCACAGGGTTTCCCACAAGTCCTGACGGCTTAATGAGGTCAGGTAGCTTTGCAATTGCTCATCGGTCAGAGGTTCCAGGCAAATGGCTCCATTGAGTTCCAGTTTGGTATCGTACAGGTCGTATTCTTCCATGCGGCTGCACACCAGCATCCCCGTTGGCCCCTCCCCAGATCGCAACCATTCGTTGATTGCTTGCACCACAGATTCTTGTCGCTCAGGGGGCAGTTCATCTAGACCATCGAGTAAGGGCAGCAACGTTTTCTGCGTTAGCCAGGATTTCCCCAGCTTGGGCGACACCCCGTACTTCAGCCTGAGTTCGTTCACCAGCCAGTCTGTCAAGCTCTGCTTCGCACTTTGCCAGGACGACAGGTTTACCATCACCGGAATCGGCTGTTCTGGGTCATCATTCGCCCGCTGAATCAGCACCGCCGCCAGATCCAGCATGGTGGTGGTTTTGCCAGCGCCGGGGTTACCCAGAATCAGCAACCTGCCTCCCACCTCCCGCCGATCAAACACCTCAGCAACGTGAGTCCCTGGGGGTAGTTGCTTGGGCTTCCGGTCAGCAGTACGAATCTGGCTATCCCAGGGACGGCTCACCTGGGTGCGGTCTTCGGCCATATCGAGCCGCACCAGAATGGCATTGTGTAGCGACTGTCGCAAGCGATCTTCTACCTCTGTCCATACGGCAGCAATCAGCGTTTTTTCGTTGCCGTCCTTACGGGTGGGTTGCGGCTGCGTTTCTGGCAATCCATAAAAGTAGGCGCTTGAGGCTGCCAGCACCTCCTGCAATACCAGTTTTAAGGTTTCTGCATCCATCCCCTGATGAATCACCACCCGGTTGTTATCACCCAAGATGTTGTCACTTCCCGTGACAATCTTTGCGCCAGTTGCATCGCGGGCGATCGCCACCGCTCCCTGACCAGACGCACTGACCTCCGCCAGTAGCGCCTGAAGGTTTTCCTGAGGGAGCTCCTTCAGTGCCGCTTTCAGGTTTTCCAGGCTATCTGACATCAAACCACTTACTCCTTGTCAGCTTGATCAGCACCAAAAGTGTCACCAATGTGCAAACCCTGGATATTGTCTCCCATGCTGATGTTGTACTTACCTTTTTGATTCACAGTCTGCACTCGGTTATTGTTGCCAACGATGTTGCCCTGTCCAGTAACAATCGTTGCCCCCTGCGCGTTCTGAACCGCAACTGCGCCATCTCCTGAAGCTGCGATCGTGGTTTGAATCATTTGGCCGTTCAATTCACCAGGCTGTGACTCAATCCGAGGCTTGGATGCTAACTCAGGCGGCAGGCCCTTCGGCTGCAGATCGCCTCCGGCATAGTACGCCAGCACAAAGTTATCGGCCTTCTCAATGTCCAGCACAGGGTGTTGTTTATCGCTGGTCAATGTCGGCACAATGCGGCTGGCATACATCGCTAAATCCGTCGCCCGAATGTAGCCATCTTGCTGGGTGGCTCCTTCCCCACATAATCCCTTCATCAGGGCATAGGTAAAGGCACTGTAGGGTTCTCCGGCATAGGACAACTCATCTGGCCGTGAGGAGCCAATCATGATGCGTCCGCCTCCTTTGGCAAACATCCTTTGCGCTTCCGGCGGCAGCGGAGCTTTGGTCGCTGCAAAGGCAGAGACATCACTTAATCCGCCAGCATGGCAGCAATCCAGCATCACCAGCAGTTTCTGCGCCGGAATCTCGCGCAGGTAATCCACAAACTCACTGCCGCTAATGGCGGTCTCATCCAAAGCTTCAGTGTTGTAGCCGTAGGGCATTAAAAAATAAGACTTAAACGGCTTTTGCAGTTGGTGGCCATGTCCTGAGAAATAAATCAGCACCGTCGAATCGTCGTCGGTTGAATTCGCTAAGGTCTCCAAAGTTTGCAAAATCTGGCTGCGGGTTGCCTTTTCCCCCGTAAGGAAATGCACCTGGCTTTCTGGATAGGCACAGCGCTCGGGGTCTTGCAGAACCTTCGCCAGACCTTTAGCATCGGTGGCGGTAGTCGGCAAATCGCCACCGACTCCAATCACGCAAGCATGCCCTTGTTCAAAAAGGTGACTCATTTCTGTTTGCCCTCAACTGGAAAATCCTTCGAGTCTTCCGCCATTATGACCTCGCCGCTAAGAAGGGTTAGCGTTTTTTAGCAATAAAATTTAGTCTTACGATGACTTAGCCATGTTTTTTTGCAGGCAGGAGTCGTGAGCTGTAGTCATAACAATTGAGATCGCCCTTCAACCCATCTCCCCATGAAACTCCATCCCACTCCCTGGCTGAGCCTGACACTCTCCCTGCTGGGCTGCCTCCCGGCCCAACCCAGTTTGGCCCAAACAACTGTTATCGTTACCCCTGAAGCCCTGACGGCAACCGGAATGCGCGGGGAAGCTGAACCGGCAATCCGAACTTTGGCGATTCGAGCAACTGAGCCCGTAACCGATTTGCAAATCCACACTCTGGATTTGTACAGTCGCGATCGCGATCGAGTTTTCCCCCAAGCCCTGATTACCGTTCCCACGACCATCAGCTCAGTTGAGGTAGGTACCCTGACCACTTTGCCAGTTGCGTTTAATCTGCAGGCTGCTCCCAGTGGTGAATTTCAAGGATCGTTACTGTTAAGCTACGGCGGCGACCAGGTAACCGTTCCAATCACGGTTCGCGTGAAAGATGCCTGGTACTTGCCATTGGCACTATTGATTTTGGGCGTGATTCTCGGCACCACTGTTTCTAGCTACAGCCGTTGGGGAAAAACAACCGATGAGTTGACGGTCGGCATTGAAACGCTACGCACCCTAGTTCAAAAGGATTCAGAGATCCCTCCTTCATTTGCCTCTGGCATTGCAGTGTATCTGGCCGATGCCCACTTAGCCCGCGATGTCAAACAACTGGAAAAATCTCGGCAGTCCCTTAATGCCGCTGGTGAGATGTGGGGCAAATGGTTTCGGGAACGTCCAGCGTGGCTGAGTGCTTTACAGGCAGGCAAGGAATTACAGTCTCAGCTTGCCGAACAACTCACAGCGGTAAGCCAAGCGCCCTATCTGCAAACGATTCAGTCTAATTTGCAGACGGTGTTAGACAATGTTGCTAACTTTGACAATGCCGCAGCGTTAGGGCAAACCATCAACCGTTTTTCACAGCAATCGACCCAATATCTGAGAGTTCTCCAGCAATATCGCCAGTTTCAGCAAACCCTGGAAGAACTTAATCCCGATGCCTTACCACCCTCCGATCAAGAAACCCTACAGGATATGATTTCTCGGGCTGATGCCTGGAAAGAAATCCTCGTGACCCTGCGACCTTCTGACTCCGGCGATGATCCCCAACTACAAACCATTGGTTTAGCCATAGCCGAGGCTAAACCGGTTCTAAATACTTTGAAACAGAAAGCAGAGGATTCTGTTCCTGTGGATGGCTTGCGAGAATTTAAGCCAGGGAAAGGCAAAGCAGCCATAGAAACCAGTCCCCCCTCAGAAGTAGCAATGCCTCAAACAACAGTAATGGAATCTCCTGTCCCTGCCTTAGACGATACCTTCGTATTCAACGGCATTGCTACCCTGATCAAAAATCCCAAACAACGTCTCAAGCTGTTTGCGATCGCGGGCTATCTCACCACCATCGGCTTTTTGGCTGGAACCGGCTTCAACCAGCTTTATCTGGAGAACCCGACGTTCGGTTCAAGTGGACTGCGGGATTATTTTGCCCTCCTAGCTTGGGGCTTTGGCGCAGAAGCGACTCGCAGTGCGGTTACCAATGCCCTGCGACGAACCGATGGTGCGAGAGACTGACTGCTATCGTTTTCACACGTGGTCTCTAGCTAACCATGGCCAGAGTAGTACACAAACACCGTTACTCCTTAATAAGCGATCTCTTGACCTTCAACAACTCAAAACTGTTCAGGATTGCCTGCTGAGTTGTGCCTTCATGATGCAGTAGTCTCAAATACTGCTCATTGTCAGGATAGGCACACAACCTACTCCAGGTAAGAAGAGCGTATCCATGGACAAAGTTCTTTTCCATTGCTTAACACCAATCCTAAAAACAACTTTGCGTAAAGCTAATTGAAACAGAATGGTCTTCATTTCATGTAGCCTCTTTCAGAGTATTTCAAGTATTCAACGGCAAGATTAAGCCATCCTCAATTTCTTGGATCAGGTGAGTATTGGAGTGATCCCCACTATGCAAGCATTCAACCAAAATATAGTTTGCATTATAGTATTCAATTAGCTTCTCTTTCTCAGCGTCAGAGAAGCCCCAGTCATAACCAAAATCGCGATACTTTACCATTAAATTTCTTAGACTTATAATCCACTCCTCGCCGTGCTTTTGCCACCAAACGTTCATTTTTTCGGCTTCACAAGGTCCCCAAAGGCGCGTTTTCAGCCACCAGTCCGGCAATGCATCGATGAGTTTCTGGATTTCATCGCCGATTTCCTTACTTTTCGAAAGATATGAAAGCTCATTTGGAATTATTTGTTCAAGAACGATGGGAACTGCAAATCTTAATTGGGGCGACAGAGCAGTCTTGAGATTTCTATCAACTGCAAATTCGCAAATCAGAAGCTCATCTTCTTCTGGATTTTCACCAGGAAGATGATCAAAGTTCAGATGAATTCCTAACGCATAAGGAAGCTCTGTAAAACTGTCTGAATCATCGAAAGCCAAAATCAATGCTAAAGCCCGCAAAGATGACGGTTGATAAGAGTATTTAAAGGTATTAGCTTTTCTGCTTACCCAACTCAAAAAACACTGAAACTTTTCGTCCTCAAGATAAAGATCAATCTCGTGTTTCGTTGTACGAAATAAAGCATCTAGATCTTGAGTATTGTCTATGACGAGTAAGAATACCTCTTTCCAGTGTTCTTTATAGAGTTGTCGTGCTAAATCCTTCCAATTGTTAGAGGTATAGAATGGTCTGGAAACTAAGTACTCTTGAAAAGTTAAGTGGGAAAACGACCAGATTTCATGAGCTTGCTCAACTAAGATTCCATGCTGCTCTGAAATACTTTCTAGTACTGCTCCACTTTCCTCGGTCGAAATCTGAAGATGCTCTGCGATGTAACTACAGGCTTCTGCTTTGTCAAATAATACAAAATTTTCTGTTTGCTCAAACTTGCGAACTGCTAAGTAGCTTAGTAATTGCTTTCGTTCCTCCAGTGTTAGTTGCCGATAGATTTCACTCTTTGTCTCTCGATTGATTCCTCGTCGGTCATCCCATTGTCCTAGCAGTAAATCCAACCCTTCCCGATACAGATCAGACCGTTTTTCTGGTAAGCACTGAGAGTCTTCAAAAATCCAACACGTCAAACTCAAGAGCACTGGTGTTACCGCAAGTTCAGCGGTTTGCGGATGTTCACCAAGCTTTTCCATGAAGTGCTCTTTTAGCGCTTCACCTTCTTCCGGTGTCTCCACTATTGCCGTAAACCAGTTCAAAGCGAAGCTTTCTACCTGCTCTGGCTTAAAGTCTGCTACCTCTATGGGGATGAACTGTTCTGGAATGTATTTCGTCGTTTGAGTACGACAAGTCAGCACAAAGCGATTTTTGTCGTATTGTTTGGCAAACCTTCGCAGTTCATCCTGTACTTTTGGCTGTAAAACGCTGGAGACTTCATCTAGACCGTCCAACAAAACCATAACTTTTCCTTGCCTTAGAAGTTGCTTGGTTTGCTCTTCTTCGGCTAATTCAAATTCCTCATGGATATGCCGAAACAGGCTAAATTCAGCTTCATCAACATCCCGTAGCTCAAGCAAATAGGGGATGTAGTTTTCTAGAAAATCACCTTTGGCACAGCCTACTGCTAAGTGCCTCAAAAATGTGCTTTTCCCGGAACCCGGCTTCCCTAAGACCATCAACCGAGGATATTCTTCGCTTTCGGCGATTTGTAACCCCTGTAACCGCTCTCCTCTTTTTGCCAGACCCAATCGGTCAAACTGCTTTCGGACATTCTGCCCTTTAAGTAATTCTGGAATATTGGCTCGATAATCCTGTACTTCCAGAACATAAACATCTACATAAAGCTGATCGACATCAACCTGGCGTCTATTCAGGAGCTGAATCTTACCGAAATTTCTGAGGCCTTTCTCTGATGCTCGCGATCGCACCTGCTCAATAATTGAGTCAATGGGTGCTGGCGGAGGACGAAGATATTGACGAATGATTTCCGCATCGGCTCCCTCGAAGATGATGTTGCCATCACCGATGATGTTGTGATCGCCAGTAATCAGCACTGCATTATCCGCGTTCCCCCCCATGGCCAAAGCGCGATCGCCGGTAACCAGCGTGGCCTGGCCGGATTGAATTGCCTCTACTAACTGCTGTTGCTGTTCCGGAGTTAAGGATGTGCCCACAACACGCTGAATGATGGATTTGAGGTCTTGAGGCATTTCTTGAGGCAAACGTCGCTATGTCGTTCTTCACAATCATACCTACTCTACTCCTCCCTCTGTGGAACTGGATCAGCGACAATTCAAGAGCTTTAATAACTTCAGTGATACATTTCCTCGCTGCAGCTAACGTTCTAAAGCCTCACAGCCGCTCGGGCGGATTGGACTCAGAGAATGTGTTTGCTGTAGCCGTTTTGCCTCAACCATAAATCGCTGTTTATCTAAGTGCGTCACCTTTGATAGCTCAACCACAAATCCCCTTGCTTGAAATATCAAACCACGTGAAGCTGCTCTCACGATCAGATGCTGTCCTTCAGACTCAAAAGTGTATGTATGGCCATGTAGCAAACGCTTTCGCGGCGACCAGTCATCCCGATCTGTGTGGTGTTTAGCTGTTTGAATAGTTGGCGATTGTCTCAAAATGTAATGCAGGTCCCTCACCACATTCTGGAGTTCTCCTCCCTTCAGATAACCCCCAGCCGATAGCTCTGCTTGATTAGTCTGTCCGATTGAAGAGTAGCTTGGATATTTGAGATGACTTAAGGCCTGCACCCGTTTCCAGGCACTCTCATCCCCACCTGCAAAAACCGCTGCTGGAATACACTTCTCGGGGTCAACAATACTTTGAATAATCCGCTCTACCCGTTCGACATCAATTCCTAAAGCTGCCCCAGCTTCCTTCGCCAACGCCTCAGCATCTCCATTAATCGGCACCCCATGCTCAGTAGCCCAATTCTCCCAGCCATAGAACTCGCGTAGAGCATAGGTCAGGGAGTGCGATCGCGACTCCAAGGGGCTCTCCCCCTGCAGCACCGCCTGAGCCTTGGCCGTCGCCAGGTCTTCCAGCCGTAATACTCCTGGTTGGGCAGGGTGTACCTGAATTGGGGGCCGAAGGTGAGTTGGTTCACTCTGACCTCGTCTACGGCTAACCGGATACACCCCAATCGCCTCCAACCGTTCCACCCACACGGGTGATACCCGCTGCAAGTTGACATAAGACTGTCCACTGGGGCCAATCGTTGGTGCGAGTACTGTAAAGCGTCCTTGGCCCAGGGCTTCCCCCATGTGCTGACCGCCCAACCCATCCAGCGAGAAGTTGGTGAAGCGTTTTTCTGGAACTCGCACAGCAAACCGCCAGCCACCACTATGGGTCCGTTCTGTAAAAGTTTGCTGCAGTCGAGGATGCTGGCTGAGCCAGTGGCTGATGCGGGCATTACAGGCCTCTTGGGAGCCAAACTGTTTTACGTCCACATCGAGCCAAACCAGGTTCTGCCATCCTCCCAAAGTACCGATGCCATTGGCAGGATGAGTAAACCAGGTCCGGAACTCTTGCTCAGTCGGAAGCTGGTGCTGATATTGAGTGTGGCGGATCAGATGAGGAATGCCATTGGCATCCAGAAAGCTAGGATTTTTGCCCGTAAAAGCAGGGATTAAGGCTCCATTTGAGTCGCGCTTCAACGTGCCGTCTCGCTCCCTTGCCGGATACTGCTGAGGATGCTGAGCAGGCGCTATGGGTAAAGGGGGCAATCCCTGAGCCTTGAGCCAGTCAAAGGTTTTTCGTAAGTCTGGTTTCATGGTCTTGACCCAATTGAAGAGCCGCCACGGTCATCGTTCTCTGCCTGCACAGGTTGCGGTCTGCGTGCGCGTAGTTTCCAAGTGCTGGGCAAACCGTTGAAAACGGTGGCAATCGTCGGCGGTAACCACTGTGCGTTGAATCTTGCCTGCCGCCATTTCCAGAATGGTTTGGGGCTGGGGGGCAACCTTGCGAACGATGAGGCGATCGCCCGTTTGCTGCAGTTCATAGGTCTTGCCGCGAAATAGGGTGTCTGGTCCCTGGCCTTGACCGATGGCGGACAGAATATGCTGTGACACTTGGGCAACGAACTCGCCCCGCTGCTGGAAAGCTTGATATAGAGCCATGTCTTGGGCCATGGCCTGCTGGTCTGCTGCCGCCACGGTAAAACCATGACCATTCGCATCTCTGGCAGAGATACCTAGCTGCTTAATTTTTTCCAGGTGCAGTGGGTCATGCCCTAAATCACGAGCCGCCCGATACCAGTCCCGAAGGGCTTCTAGGGTGGCAGGTGTTCCTTGCGACCGAGAGGGGAGAGCTTCAGGAACAGCCGTCTCGAGCGTTTGAGGTGGCTCTTGGGGCTGCACCTGCCGCCTATTTGGAGGAGCCGCACTGAACTGATTGGTATCAAAGAGGCTCTGGACTTGGAACTCAGGTTCTTGCGTTTCTACCACTGTCACTGACTGAACGGGTTCTGATGTGGGGACCAGGGGCGAGGTTGCTTCGACAACTGCGGAGCTTTCTAGCTGCGTATGAACTGTGGTTTCTCCCTGCCAGTCCGCGATCGCCACCTCACTCACCTGCCTCAGTGGCTCCAGATACTTCTCCAGACTTTTCACTGGGAAACCTGATGCTGGAATTCTCTCAGCGCCGGGAGCGGTGCATGTCTGGCTGGTGAGAATTAGATCGAGGGTTTGGGCCAGCTGTTTGGCATCATCAAAGAAGGTCTCGTAGAAGCGGCGATCGCTCGTTTGAACCAGCACCATTGCCTCGGAATGCTGGTCTTTGACGGTCAGATATTGCTGAACATCTGCGGGCAAAGCCTGCCGATCACTCTGCGTAGGGCTACCCGGAGATTGGATTTCCGGTTTTGCTGCCACCTTCTCTTCTTGGGACTCTTGCTGTTGCGCCTTGGCTGCTTCGGCAAAGCCCTGCTTCAAGATGTTCTTGGAAAAGATCTGGGCAAACTGGCGATCGGGAATACGAGATTCGCCGCCATAGGGCGTTTGCACGGCGGTCTCCTTAAACTGCAGCTGCCCTTCTGGCAGCACCGTGAAGACCATCTCAGCGTCAATGTACATGTCGCCGTTCTGGGTCAGGTAGTGGGTTAGATACAACTCATCCCCCTGACGCTCCACAACGAGTGGGATGAAGGGCTCATTCTCAATCCGCAAGTGGAACTCATCGGTGTTCATTACCGCCTGATCAATGCCCGCCTCCCGCAGAAATCGGAGAATTCGCTTTTCCAACTGCCCCATCTGGGGATGATTGGAGCCAGTGGAGGCGCTTACCGTCGGAGCCTCAACCGTAGGTTTTGGTCCTGGCGTTTCAGTTGTAGGACTGGAGACTGGAGGTTGGATAACGTGGAGGGCAGGAGTTACTGAAGCTTTGGGTGCTGCTGCTTCCACCTTTTCCAGGCTTGGTAGGGTCACACCAAGGAACTGTCGAGCGATATCTTTGGATTCAAAAGCGGCCAGGGTGTAGTTGCGCTGATGCATTAGCACCGCTAGGGTCTGCTCCAACCGTTCGGGCGGAATAACGACTTCCATGCGATCGCCCACGGAATAGAAGTCCGATCCGGCAACAGCAATCAACCCCTCATCTAGAAAATATTTGCCTCCCGACTCCTTTGATTTGGGGGTTTGCAGCACAAAGCCTTCACCGTTGAACTGCGTTTTGAGAATCAACAGTTCATCCAGCGTTTTCACAATGCCTCGGCGGCTGGTCAGTTCCGTGATGAAGGTCATCACCTGTTGCGGAGTGCTGAAGGCCACCGGCTCTTTGGTCAGCTCTTCCTGAATGTCAAAGCCCTTGGGCATCATCAGCCCCTGGCGTACCTGCCCCTGGTAGTCGGTGTAATTCAGCAACTTGCCATTCGGGTACTTCTCAAACGCCTTGATCAAGTTGCCGGTGAAGATTTGCCGATTGACGCGCCCGGCTTCCTGCTGCTTATCGAACAGGCCATAAACATCATTGCCGAACCAATCTTCGGTTTGAACCATGGCCTCCAATGACCCACCCCGTCCGGTATTGAACTTAGACAGGGGCACCGTCAACTGACGGACTGAATCGGCCACCAGAATCCGCAGCTTCCAGCGGTTCGGGGCAGCGGGACTGCCGGAGCGCTTCTTGGCATCAATCCCAGCGACCACCCCGTAGAAGATGGATTTGCTGGCGGGCGTGACCAACCGTAATGGCATCCCCGGCGGAAACTCCTCTAGGACGCTGGTGACATGAGCCCGTTGCTGATGGATGCGATCATTGAGCTTGTCAATGGCTTTGTCGTCCTGTTTTCCAGCGATCGCCCCCTGCCGATACTGTTCCGTGGCTGTCTCTAACTCCGCAATGGTTGCCTGGGTTTGCTGGCGGGACTGGTTTTCTAAGTCATCCCGATCGTGCTCCTCAACTGACCTCACACCGTTCAGGCCCACCTGTTCCCGTACCGCATTGATCACCTGCAACTGGGTTAGGGGCTTGGTCTGGCTCTTTGCGTCCACCATCTCCAGATAAACGGGTCCGGTAAACTCACTGCGGGTGTTGCCTTCATCGGCCACCACCTCCATTCGCGCCAGAGGACGGGCATCAAGGTCGAGTTGGTCTGCCTCCAAAATGCTCTCGCCCATGGCTCTGGCTTGGTCCACCAGGTCTCGGTATTCCGACTCAATCAGGCTGTAGAGGGCTTCCTGCTCCTCAATCGGCAGCAGGGGAATTCGCCCGGTCACCTTCTTAATCAGGGCGATATCGGAGGCATCGTTTTCCGCTTGGGCGGAGGGGAAGTCCAACTTGGCATTGAGTTCTGGGTCATCTGCTAGCAGTTCGGTGATCACCTGCTCCCCGTAGGAATTCATAAAGTCCACCACGTTGTTCAGAGAGATATCCGTCTCCCGTGCGGCAGTAGTGTTGGCGTTGAGGCTAGCCATCTTGCGACAGAGAATCGCCCCCGGTCGCTTTTCGGCAGGCAGATCGCCCATCAATAAGGTGTAGCTGGGCAGAGCCACCTGTCCGGTGCGATGGACCCGTCCCAGCATCTGCATGAACACGTTGATATCCCGTTCGGCCTGGGCCACAATCATGTGGCGCGGACGCTGGTCGGCGAACTTTTCAGAGGCGTGGAGTGAGATGCCGGTGGAGCCCGAGCAGTTCAGGAGAATGACATCGGCATCCCCGGCGTTGAACTTGGCCACCGCATCGATCTTGCCTTTAGCCGTGGTCTCTTGATCCGATCGCACCCGATAACTCATGGAACCATCAGCCGCATAGTCAATGCCAGCTTTACGTCCAGTGACTTCAGTGACGCGGAACCCCGCTCGCTCCAACTGCTGTTCGATGTAGTCAATCGGGCTGATAGGAATGCCGCTGAAGTCTGCTTCCCGAATGCAGTCCAGCGCCCCTTCGTAAGCAAGGACTCCTTCGGCTCCCAGTTGCTCATCCGTTAGCCGCAAGCGATTGGCCTGTCCCCGGTAGTCCTTGGTGACGACATCCCGCGATCGCTCTAGATACCGTTCCAGTAAATCCGCGAAGGAGAGATTCATCTCATCTCCCGGCTTCAAGTCCTGGGCATCGGCATAGGCCTGAATGAAACTGCCCATGGTGTTGGCCACGGTAATCACGGGCTTTTCACAGTTCTGGAGGGCCGCGATCGCGGCCTGCACGGTGGCATCGGCCTTTTGCGCCAACAAGCCTTGCTCAATGCAGTTGTGCATCAGCGACGTAAAGTTGGTACTCTTCGCTCCGACTTCCCCGATCGCCCCATCTTCCCCAATCGCCTTGGCTTCGGCCTTCAGTTCTTTGCTGATGGTTTTGACTGCTCGTTGTTTGGCTCGGTCAAAGTCTTTGATGGCCCGCATGGCAGCGGAGAAGTCGTCTGCGACATCGCGATCTACGGGAACCGTATTGGCCTGAAAGGAGATGCCGTCATAGGAGCGCTCTCGCCGCAGCATCTGCCCGGAAGCGACAAACTTGCTGGCCACAATCTGCTGTAAGGGGACACCGCCACGGGTGAGGATATTCTCCAGTGCAGTCATGCTGCTAACGCCCAGGCGCAGGTCAGTGCGGCGAGCGTAGAGATCCATCACGTCGGGACGTTTGGCGTAGGTCGCGGAGGAGTAAAAGACGCCGGAGGACTTGTCGATCAGCTCTCGGACGAAGTCGGCCCGGTCAGGGGGACCCGCTTCCTTCCATCCCCCTTTGCTGCCGCCCGCTTGATGGGCTTCATCCAGAATTAAAATCGCCTGGGGAGCCAGCTTACGGAGAAAGTTCCGCCGCAACGGCTCCTTCTTCCCCACCGTCTGCAGCTGGCTATAGGTGGTGAAGACAGCGCTGTAATGCCCCAGATTGCCCCGCTGCATTATGGCCTGCATTTCTTCTTTCTGCTTCGCCGCTCCTGCCGTCTTCAAGGCCGCCCCATTAGCCAGCGGAATTTCAGTGCTGCTATCGGTAATGAAGGGGGTAAATCGCCGCATCCCGATATCGCTGACATCGCGCATCATGTCGGCGTAGAGGGGCTTGTCTTTGGTGATGAAAATGGCGATTTTGCCTTGCTGCTGGGCATAGCGCATGATGCTGGCACAGATGCGCCCTTTGCCGATGCCGGTCTGGTCGCCCGTGATAAAGCCTGCTCCCTGTTCCAAGTTACCGATCGCCAGGGCGGCAGCATCCACCTGCTCAGCACTGAAATATTGGTGCAGCTCTTCAACGGAGCCGTAGCCTAAGCGAGTCGCTAGATAAGCATCAATAGCCCCATGCTGCTGCTCGAACTGGTCGAGAGCCTGTTGAGCCGCGCTGGCCATGTTGCAGGGAATCAGCGTTTGAGTGGAGAAACCCTGACTTTTGGGCACATAGGGCACCTGGCGGGGCTGGACATCATAGGCGTCTGAAGGGGTATCAACGGAAAGCGGGGTATTCATAGGAGCCTCTGGGTGAAGCGTTACAGAGTCAGGTTGCCGAGCCAGTCCTCCAGAGTGATGTCGTCGTGAAGGTCCAGAGCGTCGGGGTAACTGGGGTGATCCGGTGCCATCGGGACGGCTGGAAAGGTCAGGCCGTAGTGCCGCATCCGGTCTCGAAATCGCCAGTTGCTGAGGATCAAGGTCTCGCTCCACTGCTGCCGCCACTGGCTCAGGGCGAACTCCGGATCGGCGTCCGACTCCAATAGGGGGATTGCCTGGGCGGCGTCCAGCTGACTGAGATGGGTTGCGAGTAGCTGCTGAGTTTCGATTTGAGACGTGGCTGCGGCCCAGTCCTGAATCAGCTGGTCTAAGCGCGTCTGCATCAGGGCCAAGTAGATGGGTTCCTGCAGGCTCTCCAGATCCGGCGGCACTTTGACGATAAATAACACGCCCATCGCTTCCGGCTGCCAAAGGTAGGGAAAGGTGGGATATTGGGCGGTCATGAAGGGATAAATCCAGCGAGATTGGGTGTAGGTGTCGGAGGGATTCATGGGGCAATTGCTCCTTAAGTTCGGCAAACGTTTGATAGATGGTAGGTACCTGGGCAGCGGGCAACGGGCGATCAGCAGGTCCTTTTCCTTCAATGACAATTAGATCAATGGAAAGCCTGCGCCTTGCTTGCGGTAGAGGTCACCTGAAATCGACAGATGCTGCGTGACCCGATACTGCTGATACAGGAGGTAGTAGAAGGCGCGACTTTCGCGGGTGTTATAGCGCTCCGAGCGGAGTTCCTCCTCATGGCCTCGCTTCCCGCCGAGAATCAGTACAGCTCGTCCTTCGGGTTTCATGACCGATAGCGCCTTTAGAGCAATCACCTGGTCAATTTGGGTCGTCCAGGTGTCGGCGATGGGGAAGCGGCGGGTGTGAAGCTGCTCGTCTTTGACGGAGCCAAAGGGGGGATTGCAGATGATGACATCATGTTGCTGGTGGGGTTGGTACTCACTGGCATCAAACTGAGTGACGGAGTAGCCTTGTGCCCGCAAATCAGCCGCGCGATCGGCGTTGAGTTCATTGACGGTAGCTTTAGCCGGATCCGTTCCCAGCAGTAATGCACCATGTCCGGCAGTGGGTTCGTAGACGGTCTTGTCTGGTGTGACTCCCGCTAAGGATGAGGCCAGAAACGCGATAGGGATGGGGGTGCTGTAGGCCTGCTGCAGAACGCTGGTGGAGGAGCGGACATTGAGAGCCGGTTGGCGATCGTGCAAGTCCACTAGCCGATCATAGGTGTCGTGAGTCGTAGTTGAGGTTTGGAGGATTCCCTGAGCGGTTCTCACCACCCCAGCTTCCACGGCTTCATCCACCTGCTTGGCCAGCGCCGTACCCGGAAGCACCGGTTCACCTAACACCGCAGATGCCTGCTGACGAGCCTGGGTGATCGTGGCAAAGCTCCCCCCCGCCCCCAAGTGACGGGCAAAGAATTCCACCAGTTCCGGCTGATGTGCCATCCCCATCGCCTACTCACCCGCCGCGAGTTCCAATGGCGGATGGCGTTGCCTCGGATTGAGCGGGGTCAAGGTTGCGGGAGCGGGCAACTTCAAGTCCTGGCTGAGTTCTCGATCAATGAACCGGAAGTAGGTGATGTCTTGGGGCGTCAATTCCGACTTGATTTTGCCGTTATCGATGCTGAGAATGGTGCCCCGCTCAGCCGCCTGAAGCTTGAGGCTATTCGGCGTCTCTTCGATGCGGTACTGGCTGCCGCCCTGAAAGATGCGCTTACCCTGGACATTAGGCCGACTGCCGATGACATCCAACAGTTTGCGAGCGGTTTTGGCCAGGGCTAGGGCTGTCAAATCACGGGTCAGTCCCCGATCGGCTGCCGGAGCGAGGTTGCCGAGCTGTCGCGATCGCATCGGCGGTTCCGAAGAAATTCCGTCCAGCCCTTGAATGTGAATCTGCTGACGGGCTTTCAAGAAATCTGCTTCCTGAGACGCAACCATCTCGTTTTTGAGGATGTCCAGCCCCCAACGGGTCTTGCGGAACATCATCAGTTCCGTGCCTTCGCGATCTGTGATGGTGACCATGCGACCCTTGGCGTTGAGGCTGTATTTCTCAGCGACATACAGGCCTCTGCCAGGACTGTATGTGGTACCAAATTTCTGTAGTAAGTCCACAGCGGTAGAGGCGACCTGACGACTGCGAATATTAGCGGCAATGGCCACGACCTTGTCGGTCAACTGTTGGGACGATCTCCGCATGACGCGGGTCGTCTGCTGCATCCATTGCCGGGTAGCCGTTTCGACAACCTGCTGATTCTGGCGATCTAAGACCTCCAGGATGGAGACGACATTAGGAGAGTGCGACTTCAATGGTTGAGCCGCCAATGGCTGCTGATTGGGGATGGCAGGTTCAGGTGTCGTTATGGACGAAGGCACTACCGATTCTGGTAACGGAGAAGGCGTTTCGTGCTCTTTGGTTTTGGCCCGTTCACGGACTTCTGGAGAAACGTCTGCTGTTTTGATCGAACTTTGATCAACCTCTAGAGCTGGATCTTCCTGTTGATTGGCGGCACTGCTAGGGTGCAGTTGGTTCACCTCTACAGCCCCTTTGCTCAGGCGATAGACCAACTCATCACCAGCTTTGATATTGATCGTCCCTTTAACATCGGAGGTAATTGCATCCTCCGTTTGCGCAGACACGTCTAACGCAGCTTGCAACAGCTTCAGCTTGTTGAGACTGAGCTTGTCGATGGGGTCTTTGTCGGCATAGCCTTCCCGGTAGACAATTTCGCGACCCAGCTTGATTTCAATGGGTTCCGGAGTGTCTTGTGGCAGCTCGTCTAATCCGTCCCATTGTTCGTCCGTCTGGGCCTCCGCATTCTCCCGCTTTCGGGCAGCCTGGAGGCGATCGCGCAGCATCTGGATAAAGGCTTGCACCGCCTCTGCTGTAGATTGAGCGGTCACAGCAGCAATTTCGCTAGAGGCGAGGGTCGTGTGAGCATAGTCTTGCTCGATTTGTTTGGCTTCGCCTGGATTTACAACGGCTTGCATGGTCTTTCCTCCAAAGCTTTCAGGGTTTCGAGATTGAGTTGCGGGACGGCGGGGAGACGGTTAATCACTTCCCGCCCTTGTACGGAGAGATAGGCGGTTTCACCATCCACCAACCACTCGACCAGTTCCGGCTGATAGTCAGCGGCAACAGGCGGGCATTGATAGGTCATCTGGCCGTCCTGCCACTCCACGACAGTGACGTCATCAAACAGGACACTGATTTCGCGCGGCACATAGTCCTCGGCCAATCGGGGCTGATCGAATACCGGCAGTAACTCAGCCGCGATTTCGGGATGTTCCAGCAATGCCGCCAGCGTTTCAGCGGGGAGCTTGTCTCCCAAGGCTTGGACCAGCATGGGTTCTGTCACGGGGCACCTCCTAAAGCAAACTGCCGTACTTGTCGATTAGATCAGCGGGGTCAGGATAAGCGGAATTCACGGGGGCAGGCGGTTCCGGCAGCATCGATTCCACCAGTTGCCGCCGTCGCTCCAAGTCTTCCGTGGTGGGGACTCGTTGGGGACTGCGCTGCATCAAGCGAGCTTGAATCTTGGCCCAGAGCGCTTCGCTGGCTTCTGTCGCCTGCAGATCCGCCTTGGGAATCTTGATGGTCTGCCGAATCGGGATAGCGGCTTCTCCTTTGGAGGTAAAGCCCGGATTAATCAGGACGCACTTTCCTTGAGGCAGCCGGAGAAACTGGCTCGGTTCAAACAGCTTGCGGGTGCGTTCCTGCTCAGAAATCGTGGTGCTGGACTTGCCGCCCCCGCGATTGCGAGATTTCTGCTTGTAGCGGATCTCTTCGTCCCCTAGAAAGTCGGAGAACATCCGAGCGGCTTCATACTCCTGAGGATTGAAGATGGCCTTGGTGGCACAGGCTCCCAGGATGGCCCGTGCTAATTCGCGCCCATAGGTTTTCTCTAGCTGCACTAGGTTTTGAAAGCCCAGGATGACCGACAGTCCATCCTCTCGGTTTTCGTTCAGCCACTGCACTAGAGTCGGCAAATACAGCGTCGGCAGCTCGTCGATCGCGACAATCAGCGGATCTTGCCGTCGCTTCGCCACATTACGAGTAACGATCATGTGCAGGACGGTTGCCACCAAGGGACCAACCACGTCCCGCCGTTCCCGATCCATTCCAAAAATCAGCAGCTGCTTGCCTTCTAGTTCTAGAGGAATCGAGGTCCGACCACAGAAGCTGCCCAGGACACCTTCCTTCATAAAGCGGGTAAAGGTTTCGCTGGCGCTGCCGACAATGCCGCTAGCAGTTTTCTCCGCATCCTTCACCCCAATTAGCTGGTTGAACGAGACGCGAATCCAACTGTTCATGTCCTTGGCTGCGGCGATGCGATTCCCCAGATTAGTTAGTCCCAGTACCGCCTGAGCGGTCATGATATCGGGATACTCGGTAGACTTTGCCAGCATTAACAGCGCTTCGGTAAGCTGATCTCCGGCAGCGGCAAAGAAGCCATCTTCGCTGCTCTGGGTCATCAGCCGGAAGTTCTTGTTCAACACGGTGGCAATCTGCCGCGCCATTTCCGCATCCGACTCACTGCGTAGGAAATCGATAGGATTACACACGCCGGACTCGGGAAATCCAGGAGCCAGAACATGGACCTGGTAGCCCAACTTGGCCGCATAGGCCGCATGGCGAGCACTCTGAGTCGGATATTTGAAGTCGTACAACGCGACGGGCAGTCCTTGCTCTAACGCAGAGCGAATCAACGGGTCGATGACACTGAAGGTCTTACCAGAACCCGGTCCCCCACAAACAGCCACACCCCGTTGTAAATCCGGTAGATAAATTGACCGGGCATCTTTCGGGCGTTGAGGTTTGCCGATATAGAGGGAGACCGCATTGTGTTTACGGGCCGTTAGTTGCTTTACAGCTCGCTTGCGAGCCGCTCCTTTTTCTTTGGCGCTGCCAAAGCGACTGGTGGCCAGCTTGCCCTTTTTGCGATCGCCCAACAGGGCAAAGACCCCCACCAGCAAACAGCAGCCCAACAAAACTAGGCCATTGCGGGACTGGAGGGAGGAAGCCAGCTGGGAAAAGGACTCGCTAGCGGCTGGATTCGTTTGCGCCAAGGTAGCAGGCTGTTCTGTAAATGTCTTCATGGCAGGACCTCGTAGCTATCGATTGGCAGCTCAATGCCCAACTGCTCCAGCGCCCAGATGTGCTCGGGCGGAAATTCGCTGCGGGTGCCTTCCGGAGCGCTGGTGAGATAGTCCGTCAGCTGCTGTTGATACGCCTCTCGACCGCCTTGCTCTTGAAGCACGCGGGTATAACGCTGTAGCGCTAACTCCCGTGCTAGTTGGAGGGGAATGTAGTGACTGAGCACCGGATCGTTTTCGGGCAGGAGCGATCGGCAGGTGTCTTCCGGGTTCAGATAAATCAGCACCTCCTGATAGACCGCTTCCTCACGCTCCGTCCAGCTTGTGCCAATCAGGTGATAACTGCCGGTCTCGGTATCCACGACGCCCCAAACCTTGGCATTTTGGGTTGATGGCGGCAGGCAAGTTTGGACGGTGGCGGGAATATCGTCTGAGGCTCGCGCCAGATTCAGACTGACCGATGCAATCAGGCTGATCAGCAGGATCAAGATCCCGAGGAATGGGAGCACTAGAGTGCGATTTCGTCTCATATCACTGGCCCTCAACTAAGATAGTTCATGGGGTTTTGGGGCTGACCGTTCTGGCGGATCTCAAAGTGGAGATGCGGTCCGGTCGAGCCGCCGCTGCTGTTAGCTCGTCCCACCGGATCGCCCTGGGCAATGATGTCGCCCTGTCGGACAAAAAAGCCCTGCAGATGGGCGTAGTAGGTCTCCGATCCATTGCCGTGATCAATGATGACGAGCCTGCCGTAGCCGCTAGTCAGGGACCCACTAATGCCTGCAAAGGTGACCTGCCCTCCATCGGCAGCGCGGATAATCGTGCCATTGGGCGTGCCTAAATCAGTCCCGGCATGGAGACGGCGATCGCCATGAATCGGATGGGTGCGATAGCCAAAACTACTGGTAATGGGATATCCCGGTGCCGGATTGATGAAGCCACCGGTGGCAATGCCAGGAGAGCTTGAAGTTCTAGCAACCGGCGTTGGAGTGGGGCTAGGCTCGCCGGTCTGAGGATCAATTCCTTTCGCCGCAGCTACTTCAGCAGAATCAGTGGTTGAAAGACCTTCCTTAATTTGACCCAGAAAAATCATGCCTTTTTCTTGGATAGGCAGCCAGGGAATGGGACCGATAAAGTAAGGCGTACAGCCCAAGTCCACAAAGGCATTGCGGACGCACATGCGAAAGTAAAGCCCGGTTTCAGCGGTGCCCGTAGCCTCATCGGTTTCCAACACCGCGACCTTGAAGGCATTGCCAAAAGGATGACGCCCGGTCGGTTCTAAGCCACCGTTAGCGGAAGCTAATGTGCCTCGTCCCCCTTGGACCTGCTGATACTTGCCGGAAATCCACTGGGTACCTTTCACCAGTTCCGGTTGAGCCAATTCCAAGTGAGCACAGTCAGCCTGACAAGGTACGTTGAAGCCTTCGACATAACTGCCGCTAATGGTGTTCGTCCGATCGCCCTCCGCCGGACCAAACACCACATCCACCATCCCCACAACTACACCCTGCTCCACGATGGGATTGGGAAAATTGGCAAAGGGCACATCGGCTAATCCAGGAATCTGGTCGATGACCGATTGCTGCCAGTTTTGAAAAGTTTCTAGGGGGGCGTCGATCAGTCCTGGGATGGCGCTTAACTCATACTGCTCCAGGTTGAGCTCTCCTAGGCTCAGTTCTGCTAGGACTTCGTTTTGAACGACCTCGGCAATCGTCTGCGGAACCTCAAGTTGCCCCTGGAGCAAATCGGCGATCGGTGGCACTTCTCGGACAGGCAAATCGGCTAGGTCCGGAATGGCCTGCACCAAATCCGCGATCGTCTGCCAACCGACCAGTGCCAAATCGGCGAGCCTGAGTGCTTCCCAATCCAGACCGACCAGAGCGGCAATATCGGACAGGGAAAATCGCTGCAGTTGAAAGCTGTCCTGGAAATCGCCCAGCAGCAGGTATTCATCAGCAGTCTGTCCGGCTTGCCAAAGGCGAGAGGGATCGTAGCCCAACTCGCGAATCAGATCGGTCGGGGCTTCAAACGAACCTGATGTCAAAATCGCGGGGAGCGATCGCAAGGTGATGCGCGTCCAATCAGGTTTGATGCCGAGCATCTGATCCTGAATAACCGGGACGGGCGAACCCGGCTGAGTACTGGAGTGGGCAGGCGCAAGGGGGGCAAGATGTAGGGCGATCGCGAAAACAAAGACAAGCAGCCCTATCACAGACCACCTGAGGCGTCTGCGCCTGAAGATAGAAGAGTTCATGGCCTTAACCAGAATGAAGGACTAACGGTCAGTTGAAGTCAGCGGCGGGTCATCACGAGCTCTGGCTCCCCAGTCTGCGAGTTGAGTAATCAGGTCCAGGGAAACTCCGGCCTGTTCTGCGGCCACCGGCATCTCTAGCCCTTGCTGAGTGAGGGCTAAAAAGGTTTGCAGCCGACTCCACAAATCCTGTTCGGGGCGAATCAGGTCTCTGGATGCCGCAATTGCCAAACCTCGCCGCACGTCGCCAGGACCCAACAGCGCATGAATGGGCGACGACGGCTGGATGGCAACGGTGTGGTAGTCAGGATCGCCATCACCAAATTCGATGCGAAATTCGTAGAGATGGCGATCACCATTTGTCGTTTCGGTAATGACGGTCAGCAAGGTGCCGCTAGCGCTAGGCAAGTGCCTAAAGTCCAATCCCTGAATTCGTCGCATGTGAATGACTGAGGGATTGCCTGAGACACAATCTGATGCGGCAACGGTAGGACAGAGGGGTTCATCGAAGTCCAGAGCGACCCGAGCCGGGTCATCAATCCATACCTGCACGATATGCTCATCGGTGGGCAGGAAGCTGAGATTCGTGCCATAGCCGGTCCAGAGATGGACAACTGGCGTGACACCAACGAGCCCTTGAGCCCGATCAGCAGAAATTGCCACCACAGACTGCGCCTGAGCGGATGAAATGGGCCAGCCGCTGACAGCGATCGCCCCGATAAATAGCCAGGGAAGGCAGTGTCTGTTCATAGCGTCACCGTTTGATTGATGTACACTTCGACTTCCAGTCCAGGCGGGAGATACCAGATGGTGGGCCGATTGAGAATTTCCTCTAGGGCTGCTTGATGGCGCTCCGCCATTTGCTGACTCAGTTGGTCAAAGGCCCCTTCGAGCAAACCAGCCAGAATATTGGGATCCCCGGATTCCTGGGTGATCGTGCTGCCCCCGACATTGCTGATGACTGAGGATGATTTAGGCCGATTAATTAGCTCAGCGACTCGAGACACCCCCGACATCGCCGCCATATTCAGATCCATCCGAGCAATGTCGCTGCCAGGATCGCCATACTTTTGGGCAATCAGAGGTGTCCCTTCAAGTCCTCGCAATTGAACCGCACCTGTCGGGAGTGCCACTTCGCGACCATCCTGAATGAACGAAACCACCGCCAGTTGGGCTAACCCGCTTTCATCAACCGAGTCCACTTGCACGACCAACGCAGTTTCTGCGGGGAGACCGACTACTGACTCCGGTGTCAGCAAGGGTTCTGTAAGGCGCACCACAAACTGGGGTGTTTCTACTTCGTCTATTGCCGTCGCCCAAATTAAGGGCGTCTCCAAAACCGCTGTGGTTTGAGTGCCGGTGACGAGTGCTATCGATGAGCCGGAAAGGGGGCGTTCTTGAAGGATTGCAGCTTCCTCAGCATGATTGATCTCTAACGTGGATGACGTGGTCGTGTTGCGGGCTAGTCCCCCCGAGTCAGGAGACGATAATGGCTCTGCCCGTTGAGTGGTGGAAGACTCATCCACCGCAGAGGGGGGTGTGACCCGGCGATAACTGCCGACCTGGGATAAGACCATCCACTGCTCCATAGGATCCCCTTCTGGCTCCGGAACCGTTGCAGTTGGCGGCTGAACGGCAGGTCTGACCGGAGGTGCAGGCGCGGAGCGCGGGAGCGACGGTGGGGCCGAACGCTGCCCGACTGGTTGGGGCGATCGCGATACCGATCTCGGCGGCGACGAAAATTGTGGCGTTTCCTGAATTGCCTCAGGTTCTGGTCGAGCGGTAGGCTCTTCCTCTGTTAAGGCTTCCAATTCTGCCTGCTGTTGCCCCATTGCTAAATCCGTCAGCAATTGTCCGCGATCGTCTACCGCTGATTCGTCTGCTTCCACCATCGGCTCGGCAAAATCAGCCTGCGTCTCTTCGACGGGCTGAGAATTCTCTCGATTCATAATGCCGCTGGTGAATACCGCGAGCACGCCAATCACCAAGCCCGTCCCTGCCGCCACCACGCCCAGTTTCGTGAAGGGATTAGCGGCGGGCGATCGCCCCGATTTTTGAGCAGCGCCGACGGCAGCGGACTCATCCAGGTCTTCCGGGTCTAACAGCGGTCCAGGGTCAGAGACGTGACCATTGTTAGTCGCTGGCGGAGCCGACTCCGTTTCCGAAGCCGCCGCTGCTTGGTCTGGTAGCTGCAAGCCCACCAGATCCGCCATTTCCTGTTCATTCCAGAGATAATCGGGGGTACTCATGGCAAGTCCTCGCGGTTGAGTTCACGGATGGCATAGATTTGCAGTCCCGCTTGGCGAATGCTGTAGATAGCCTGCTCCAATGGCGTTTCGCCGTCGGGAACCGCTGGGGCAGTGACCGCTTCCACAAACACCTCGCGGTTAAAGGGAATCGCCTCTCCCAGGGCATTGGTTTCATCAAACACATAAAGGTGAGCCACGACGTCCACTTTCCAGCGCCCCTCACCGACCACTACGGGCTCGGAGACATGGTTGACTACCATCACCACCTGAGTCGTGCCGCTGAAAACCCCTGGTGGCGTCAATTCGGCGACCCGCTTGAGAAAGTCCTGACGGAAGTCTTCTGAGAAGGCAAAACTGGCTTGCCAACTGGCGGTGGCCACCTGCCCTTTACCGCGATCCATCTCTACTGGTAGCCCTGGATCGGGCTGAGGCTGACTGGCCTCTTCAGCAGTGGCCGCCGGGAGGCTGCCGCTCCAGTTGAACATCAACACCAAGGTATCGTTGACAAAACGCCGAATGGTTTCTGGGGTACGGTCTTGGGCATCCATCGCCCCGACCCGGATGGCCTGACCATCCTGCATCTGCACCAGGGTGGGAGCCGCTTGGCGACTCAGGCGACTCAGCGCCCCGGCTTGAACAAACAGGAACACCAGAATCACCAGTTGGAGTCCCACGCTGCCCAAAACAAACAGGGGCAAATAGTTCGTGTTGCGTTTTTCGATTAACTGCACCATGGGAGGTTTCCTTACAAGTACTATCAGCGGCGCACTCGATAAGCGCGGCGGCGAGCGGAGTAACCGGGAGCACGAGCAATGCCGCCCATCGCGCCGGTTCCGGCAATCACACCGGCTGCACTGGTCAAGGCTCCAAACACCGTCATGCCCCCACCAGAGGCCAAGGCTAACGACAAAATGGGGGCGAGCAGCCCCAGAAAGAAGGGCGCAATCAGGGGATGGGCGTCCCCCGCATTCAGCACCGCCAGCGAGACCAGCCCGGAGAGAATGTTGAAGCTAAGTTTGGCCACCGCGAGCGAAAAGAAGCCGGTCAACCAGGCAAAGAGCGGTTTCGCTCCCACCGGCAGCAACGACCCACCGACTGCCAGAGGACCGAGCGTTGCTGTGAGCAGCATTGAGGCTTCAATCAGCCACTGAAACGCAATGTGCAACGCCATCAAAATGCCTCGCGTCACGGTCTGAAACCCTGAGCCCATCAGCGCTCCGCCAAACCGCAAACCGGAATCAAGGGGATTGTCTCCCGCTTGAGCCGCTTCCCAGGCCCGAGACAAGGCATTGGGATTGCCCGTTCTAGCGCGGTAGTCTTCAATGAATTCCCGTGCCTCAATTGCCGCCAGTTCAATACAGTTCGCCCGCTCCTCTGGATTCTGGAGTTCGTAGCACTGGTTGCGCCGCTGAATGATGGTCTGCTCCACAGAGCCTTCCAAAACAGCGGTTTGGTACGCCTCTTGCAGCTGAATATCGGCAGCGGTGTAGGCTAAAACGTCTTGGTTGACCTGGTTGATGTAGTTGCGAATATCCAGCGTGATCGCTGCCAGCCGCTCGCCATTGTTGGACAGCAAGATGATCACCAACAGCGGCCAGATGAAGTCGGCATAGGCTCGCTGGCTGTCCCCTTCCACCATCTGCCGGGTCCACTGGGTCAGGAAAAACAGTAGGGTCGCCACGGCAAAGAGGACGCCCACTCGCGCCAGGGCAAAATAAAGTCCCCCTTGCAAGACGCTATCCCACAGCTGATTCCAGCTCTCGGCCACCGCCTCCGACGCGATTTGCCCGCCTTCAATGATGTCGGCGGTATCACGCGGAACTTGAGAGATCGGGAGAGAGAACCAAAGTGACAACATAGTTAGGAAAGTCCAAATTGACGTCATGGCGAACTGACGCCTAGAACAAGCGGGCTTGACTGCTGATTTGCAGCGTATCCAGAGCACTGCCGAGATCCTGAAGGCGGCGGGCACGGGCTTCCTGATCCAGGTTTTGCGAAATATTGGCCAAGTTGAGATTGGTCAGCTGCGTATCCTGCCGCGACTGCAACAGCTCCGATTGCACCGCGCCCAATACTTCCGACTGCCGAGCATTTTGCTGGGCCATCGCCTTGATCGCATCCTGGGTGGAGACCGCCACCTGGGCTGAGTCAGCGTGCTGCTGTACTTGACCAATGGTGTTTTCCATCCAGGTGATTTTGTCGCGGGTCGCGGTTTGGCCTGACTGGCTTAACACCGCATCCACTTGGGCGCGAGTGAGCTGACGGTCAATCTCGTTGGCAGTTTCAGCGGCGGCTTGAACGGTATCGGACTGGGCCAAATCCCCGGTCAAAGTAGCGGCTAGCTCTTCGGCGATCTCAGAGCGAACGAGATTCGGATCAACCAGGCCCAGATCGCCCACAGCATTGTGGATGACCCCATCCAGCTCACCGGGGAGAGAATCCATCACACCAGTAATGGTTTGTTCGACGTAAGCTCTCACCTCCTCAAAAGCTTGGCGAAAGATGCCAAAGATGTCGTTAAACGTCGTATCGACTTGGGATGCCGCTGCTGGTTTGACCGGTGCAAGTAGCAATGTGGTGGCCAGAATCGGGATCAAGGCAAAGCGGAGTTTGGGAGTCATCGGGAACCTCCAGAGTGAAGAGAGTTAAACGGTGCGATCGGCACTTCAGGATGGGGATTGCGTTCGGCAAACCAGCGCTCAGTGATGACTGACAGTGGTTCGCCGGATTGAATAGACTGCACCAGTAGCCTGGCAAATTCAGCGAGGCCGGTAAATTCATCTGGGGCATGGCGCAGCACCAGATCTCTGGTGGCTTGCTCATCCGGGTTATTCGCGACTGCCGCCAGCTGGGCAAAGGCGGGATAGTAGCGGCAGTAGGTGTAGATGCCGTTGTTGTCCAAGAGCCACTGGCTGTAGATACCCTCCCGCTTGGGAAAGAAGCTGTCACTAGCATTGCGATTGATGATGGCGGGCGGATACTTGAGGATGCGCTCAAAGCTATCGACGGCTGTGGGTTGCACCCGGCCAATCAGGCGTGTCGTCAGATTCTGAAAGATCTTGGCGCTGGCGGGGGATTTATGGACGGTATCGGGATCTTGCGCCGAAATAATCACTCGAATCCCGGCTTTCGCACCGTTGGCGCAGAGGCGGCCAATCAACGCACCGATTTCGTCAAACTCAAACAGAATCGGGGCTTCATCAATGAAGAAGACCGAGGCGGGTGCTTCCAAAGCGCGCCGTAGGGCAGCGGCATAAGCCGAAAGCGCCAGCACCGCCGCATCTTCCTCATTCGCCAGATTACGCAGCGCAAAGACCAGTAACTGGGCATCGGTCGGGAAGCTGGACGGAGCCGAAATCGCTCGCCCGACCCGACTGGAGAGCCAGAACCGGAGCCGCAGTTCAATCATGTTCAAGGCGGCTTCGATGTTGCCGCCCACTTGCTGCAGATCAAGCTGCTCAGGGGTACAGAATGTGAGAAAGTCAGCCAGAGTGGGAATTCTGTCCCAAGCAGCAGAGCCCAAACGACCTTCCATCGCTTCCAAATAACGCCGCTGGATTGAGCGATCGCTAAAGAAAGCATTCAGCGCCAGTACCAGGATGGAGCGAATGGTCTGAGTCATCACCGACTCGCTCGCCCCCGAACCTACAATCATCGTCAGCAGCGCCGATTCAAGAAACGATTGGAAGTCTTGCAGGCGTTCTTTTTGCTCGTCGCCCGGCAGGTGTCGCAAGTCGGGCAGCTCAAACAGGTTGTTGGACTCACGAGAGATATCAAAGTAGGCACCGCCGACCAACTGGGTGTAGTCCGTGAAGGTGGAAGAACCATCGGGTTTCGGGAAGTCCAGGGCAACGACGGGAAAGCGGTAGGCCAAGGCTTGGGTCAGAATACCGGAGACCAGCACGGACTTCCCGGCACGGGTGGTCGCGAACAGTCCCAGGTTCTTGTGCTGGGTAAACAAATCCAGGTGAATCGGGCTGCCTCCTTCCTCCGCAATCAGTTCAAAGCCTTGGGTATCACAGGGCTGGGTGAGCACTAAGGGCATCAGCCCCGGCACTTCTCCCGTCAGATACAGCTGCCTGCGGTTGAAGGGACTGACCATCAAGGCATCCCAAACGATGGGCAGCGTCTGGAGCCAGACTTTCCAGGCATAATCTTGCTCTCGCTCTACCCAAGCGGGACGACGAAAGCAGCTCTGGAGATACCGACAGGCTTCATCCAGCTGCTCCAGATTCGGGCGATGAATCAGGAAAACCACAGCCGTGTGAATGGGCAGGGCACCTTCGAAAAGTTCTTCCTGGGCCTCAATGGAGCGCTTCATTTTTAGCTCTGCGGCCACATCTACGGAATTACCTTCTTCTGCCAGGGTGGCCGTCAGGTTAGACTGCTTCAGCATCCGCTGGACGGTCGTTTTCACCAAGGTTTCGTTGGCGCGGGTTAGCTGGCAGAAGATCTCGGTATCCGCCACAGTTTCCCTAGAAAGCACTTCCCAGAGGTAGCGCAGTTGAGCAAACTCGTTGGCCCAGCCCCCCGGTTTTTCCAGAAAGGTGAGGGGAGCTACATACCGACCATTGACCTTCGTCCAGGATTTGCCTGCAGTGGGGACCCCAGCGCGGGTGAGCAGGGTTGTGCTGTGGATTTCAGAATTAACTTGCTCTTGCAAGCCCTGTTGGTTCAGGATGATCAGCTGCGGAATATCGATGGGAGCACTGGTATTGAACCGTTGCCAGAGCAACGTCCACAGGTCAACTTCACCCAACGGCTTGATAGATAGCCCCATCTTGTTGGAGAGTACCTGTTCCCACAGCAGAAAGCCGTCGGTAAACGCCTTGGTAATTACCGTTTGCAGGCGTTGGTTCTTCGCGTTTTGCAGTTCTCCCGTAAACGACTTCCACAGCGTTTCCCCGCGACCGATCAGCTTTTCGATCAGGTCTTGGGCTCCTTCAGAGCCGCTTTGTACCGTGTAAGTGACATAGAGCCTGAGAAACTTCGGCTTTCGTAGCCCCTGTTGGGTGAGTTGTTGAATGCGGGCGCGATCGCTGGTGAGCAGAAACTTCAGGGCACTGCTGGGGGCCAGATCGGTGAGTTGAGCGAGATCTTGCTGGCGATCAGAATCAGACGAAAACGATCCCAGATGGATGGTCAGCCGTTCACCCCCAGGCAGGTCTTTCAACCCCGATTCCAGTTGGCTAAAAATAGTCTCAACCTGTGCATCGGTCAGCGTGTTGTGGATGCCTTTGCAGTCAAAGCAAAAGACGAAGCACAAGTGCTCTCGGTTCTGCCCCTTCGTCAGGACGTAAGCGCCCACCCGTCGCCCCCGCAGTTCAACCCGCAGCATGGCAGCGAGATTGAGGGCATCTTCAAAAGGGGTCAGGGTGCCGACGAATTGGCCGCCGAGTTTGAGGCGGTGTTTGCCGATTTTCTGTTTCATCGTGGATAAACCTTAGATATCGGGCATAGCCGCGACTCCAGGTGGGAGTCGGCACAAATTTGGCGGTGAACTTCCAGCTTTGGCCCCCCGTGAGAATCCACCAGGTAGACATGCCCCAAGCCGCGAGGAAGCCGATTGCCATCCAGCTGAGGTTGAACCCGCGACCCACCAGGTAGGACACACCGGTGATGCAAAACCAGGGAATGATTTGGTCGGCAGGGATGGGGCCTAAGCGCGGTTGGGCTCCCAAAATGGTGTTAACCGGGCGAAATGGAGATGCCATAAGCAGCTCAGGCGAGGCTGGAAGAACAGTGGAAGCTGCACCCTCAATCTGATGCGCAACTAGCCAGTAATCAGGGTTGTCAGGATATCGCCAGCGGTGACAGCAATGATGATAATGAGCGGTGTGCGGGCGATCGTTTGCCAATCCTCATCTTGGCGAGCCCCGTTAATCACTCGTACCAGCGAGATGCCCACGTAGAGCAAAAAGAGACCGCGCAAAACGTTGAAGACCAGCGGAATCGCGTCTCCCGTTGCGGCTCCAAAGTTAGTTTGCATCCAAGTTTCGGCCCCGCCAAAGAATTGTGCTTGGGCCGGAAAAGCCAATACGGTCAGAAGTGACAGCAAACTCAGACCAATGGCCAGAATCGTTTGGCGGCGGGCGGTCCAACCTCTGGAAGCTTTCGCGGAGGGACCTTTGTCGCTGGTCGCTTCTTGATGCCAAATCAGGCCCAAGCCGCTACCGGCCATCACGAGCAAGAGCAAAGCTGAACCGTGAAGCACAAAATTAGCGCTCATAAATCCCACCATGATCGCAGCCAGTAGCGAGCATGGCAATTGATAAAAAGAATGGGTGATTTGGGCTACAAAATCGAATCGATAAACCAGATTTTCTGCGCGTACTTTTGAGTGCTGACTGATCATTTCAGTCTCCTTGAATCAGGTCAGCCTGTCTTGACTCGCGAACCTTAAAAGATGCCTTGAGCAATTCAATTTCCGGGAAGATTTGATCACTATAGCAATGATTTTCAGGAACCGGGATCAAACATCCTGAAAACTCAAAGGGCATCTATCCATAGCTAAAGGCTAGCTGGGATCTTCAAATGGTGGGCGGCTTCTGTAACGATGCGTGATTTTAATCAAGCTTTTGAGGACTTAAGCAGGAATACTGAGAAGCCTCTTTTGACTGATACATTTTCCAATAGAGAGACAGATTAACTTGATATGTATTGCTCTCTATTTAGATGATTAGCAATGTCGTGATTAGTCAATATTGACCCAGCCGCTTAACAGAAATTTCCTTCAATCGCCAAAAGAATTAAATTTTGGATGATCTCTTTTTCGAATTCGAATTTCTGACTCAAAGATGCGCTTAAAAGTGAACATCAATGGGCAATTATTGTTGAGCACACAAAAGTTAAAGCGTTTTGACGTCAATACGTCTTGACGCTTTGACGCTAAATGGCTTTAATGGCGGCAGGTTCCCTTGTTCGGTAAAGACGCCCAGCCTGTTAGAAAGTTCTGGGTTTGGTTATTGGGAGCGATCGCCTATGAAGACTTTGAGCTGCTTGTCGCTCTCAGGAGGACAAGGGAAAACGTCGATCTCGCTATTACTAGGCCGACTGTTGGCCCAGCAAGGGCAGCGGGTGTTGATGGTGGATGCCGACCCCCAGGCGAATCTGACGTTTTATTTGGGCCATGACGTGCAGCCAGATGCCCCGACGTTGCTGGAAGTGTTGCGGCGTCAGGTGGAGACAGCGGCGGGCATTTATCCCCTGGCTTCCGAAAACCTGTATCTGTTGCCTGCCGACGAGGGGTTGCATCAGGCCCAGGAGTATTTGGCCACCAGCGGCATGGGAGCGTTGGCGCTGCGCTACAGCTTGGAAGCCGTGGGGGAGCTGTTTGACGTTTGCCTGATTGATTCACCGCCTCAGCGCACTCAGATTTGTCTATCGGTCGTCGGCGCGTCGGACTGGGTCTTGATTCCAGCGGAGGCTTCGACCAAGGGGGTGAATTCGCTGTTGCGGAGTCTGGATCTGTTGGAGGAGATGCGGCGCATCCGCGCGTTTACGGGGCAGGTGCTGGGAGTGTTGCCGTTTCGTGATAAGTGGTTTGGCCGATCACAGGCGACGGATAGTCGGGAGGCGATCGCAGCGATGCGACAGGTGGCAGGCGAGATTCGAGTGCTGCCGTCGATTTTGGAGAGTGAGCGCTACAAGCAAGCGATTCGGCAGGGGCGGTTATTGGCAGAGCTGGGGTATGGGGAGTTGGAATTGCCGCTGCAGCAGGTGATTGAGATCTTGGAACAGGTGTAGGCCATGAATGAAGATGCCCTGGAAAGACTGATGCAACGGCAGCGCCCGGTAGTGCCGCCACGATCTGACGGTCTGGAGGAAACGTCCCGTGTGAAGTCTCGTCAACCGGCTGCAGATGCAGCCGTGACATCAAGATACAGTGACTCTGATGAGTCTGCAGGTGTTGACGTCAGCATGTCTATGAGTCAGGGTGAAGGGGCTGATCTGCCCCAGTTGGTGCGTACGACCACGCGGTTGGAAGAGGAGATTGATAAGGCGCTAAGGCATCTCTGCATGGATGAGAAGATCACCAAGGAGGTGTGGTTTGAAGCGGCGTATCAGTATCTAGCGGAGCATCCCAAGGCGATGAAGGTGGTGAATGGGATGGCGAAGGAGCGGTATCAACGGCGGAAGCGGGCAGCGGATTTAAGGAAGTTGGAGACGATGCAGAAGCGGTTAAAGGGATCGTGAGCTACCATCCAAGAAAATAGTTTAAAGAGTGATCTTTCTATATAACCGCAATGCCTCTTCCTGAATCTTTTGCTGCTGGAGCCTTTGCGGCAGGAATCGCAACGAATCTTGCAAGCGATATCCTTACCCATCATGCTGCCTCGCTCGACAATTCGGTCATTGGCAAAGCCTTGAAATGGGCAGGTTTTGCTCAACCTAATTTTCAAGAAAGGCTACGGGATGCCCTGGAAAAAGCTTTGAAACTTTATTTTAGTGAGTATTCACAGAGACAGGCCTTGGGGGTCGATGAGTTTTTTCAAAATTCTGTAGTGGTCGAACAGATTGGGGGGGCAATCTTGAATCGGGCTCCTTTAGATAGGGCAGCACTGCAAGATGCCTGGAAAGCATATCTGAGCGCGAACCCAGTTTTGTCACTTTTGAATCAGCAGCAGAACTTTACCGCTGTAGAAATTATTGACGATTTTTTGGGTTGTTATCGGCGAGTTTTGAGAGAGCAGCAGAGCATACCAGAACTAGCCATTACTTATGACCTTCTGGAGCAAAGAGAAGAGTTCATAAGAGAACTGGAGGCTAGTGAGGAGAGACTAAAAAATTATGTTTCTGAGCTTCTGAAGTACAGATCTTTAATTCAGGAAAAAGACACTTCATTTTATGGTCGAGAAATTGAAGAGAAAATCAAGGAGATTATTAATGAATATGCTCATCAACCGTTTGCAGGGCGTTCTAATGAACAACTAGATATTGATCGATTTCTCGAAATAAATAATAAAGGAGTTTTATTGGTAACTGCACCAGCAGGATTCGGGAAATCTGCACTCTTAATAAATTGGCAGCAAAGATATCGAGAAGATTCCTACATTGTCTTTCACTGCTTCCGGTCTAATTCCGATATCGTAAGTTCGCTTCAAAATGGTTACCGACATCTTTTAAGGCAACTCCTCCATTACCACAAGCAGAGATATCGAGAGTTTCCCAAGGATGAAAGTGAGATGCGAGATCTACTTTGCGATCTTATTCAATCCGGCGCTTCTACAGGAGACCGTTTAATTATTATGATTGACGGTTTAGATGAAGCCGATAAAGTTCTGGAACCCTTTTGGGGATCATCACTACCTGACGGAGTCTACATCATTGCATCAGCTAGAGCCGATAAAAAAGATGAACCAGACTATTTAAAGAATTGGATTATAAATGCAAAAAGAATGGCGCTGGAACGTTTGCCAATCGAGGCAATTGCAGACTGGTTAAAAAGAGTTAATGAATTAGCTCCTTATGCAACAGACAACTCTTTTATCGAGACATTAGACAGAATTACTGTGGGCTTCCCTTTATATTTGAAATACCTGATAGATGATTTAAGGTTAGCGGTCATACAGAAACAAGACATCAAGCCTTTAGTGGCAAAAACTCATAAAGGATTCTCAGTTTATGTAAAAGATCAATTTAAACTTTTAGCTAAGCTTGACGAAGTTCAACAACGAGCGGAAACCCAAGAATTATTTGTATTATTGACAGTAGCCCGAGGTCCACTCTCTGAGGATGATATTCAAGTAATCACAAGTTTGACTTCTTGGAATTTGGAAGCGCTTCCTTGGCAAATCACTCGTTGGTTCAGCATCCGTTCTGGCTTTTATAGTTTTGCCCATCCACTTTTAGCTCAAGAATTTGCGAGTGTTTTAGGCCAACAAGGCCGGAAATCGGAGCAGAGACTACTTGAATACTGTGCCAATTGGTTAAATCATTACAGCAATTATGCTTTACGACACTATACAGATCACCTGAAAGCGATGGAGCGGTGGAATGATCTATACGACCTGGCCCGCGACGAGGCTTTTGCAAGTGCTCAACAGGAATATCTTGCAGGTGAGCCTGAAGCTCCATTAAAGGTAGTCAAGACTGCTCTACAAAGAAAAGCTGAGACGGATGATGCAGCAGGGATGGCAGAGTTCGTTCTTTTACATGCACAGCGTTGCTCAGACACAATCTTTCAAAAGTCTCCTCTGGATTTATTGCACAAGGATAATTTGGAAGGTGCGTTAAAGGTAGCAGATTTGAATGAAATCAGAGATTGTATTTTATGGTATCTGCTACTTATCTGGGAGCTGTTAAGTCTAAATAGAATAAAAGAAGCAAATAGCGTTGCAAAACGTTTACTGACTAAAAGCCTACCTCGTTTTTCGAGGGACCATTGGCACGAAAGGCAAAATTCTGCTTGGAAAAGTGAATATCTAATCTTTT
Source organism: Halomicronema hongdechloris C2206 (assembly GCF_002075285.3). GTDB lineage: Bacteria > Cyanobacteriota > Cyanobacteriia > Phormidesmidales > Phormidesmidaceae > Halomicronema_B > Halomicronema_B hongdechloris. The sequence goes on from NZ_CP021983.2 coordinate 1,412,544, forward strand.
TGCTCCAACGAATATCTCAGCTTCAAGGAAATTTATTTATTGAGCTTTGCCAGCAACTCTTAGATAGTCAACTATATGGCCATCTGTGCAGTCGACTCATCGAGAATAACAAACAGCCATTCGTTCTAAATCTAGTAGGCAAAATATCTGCTTTTCAAGATAGAGATAAATATACCTTATGGAATTTAGTAGATAGCTATGCAGAAGCAAAAGACTTTGTCAAAGCTAGAGAATGCATAGAAAAGATGAGGGATGAATCTACAGTCTCCTTTGCCTGGAGAAATTTATCTATTTCATATGCTCAAAATGGGATGGTCTCTGAAGCTATTGAGAGCTGTCAAAAAATCAATAAATATGATTCCTACTTTAGAGATGCAGTTTTAGCCGAAGTGGCGTTGGCATATGCAAGACTTGACGATATTGATTCTGCTTTGAAAACTACTCAAGAGCTTGGTGATAGACGTGCATATACACTGATTGAAATTGCCAAGATCCAATCTAGAAATCATTTTTATAAATCTTCAAGACAAATATTCAAAGATGTATTAGACATAACCAAAAACTTCGATTTAGAAAAAAAGGATCTGATTTTTTCAGAGATTGCTTTAGCGGAATCTGAAATCAGTACCCTTCCAGAGGCATTAATTTGGGTCTCGAAAATTGTTTCGGCCCAAAAAAGAGTATTTACCTTATGCAAGCTGGTAAGAGTGCAACATGCAGCGGGAGATTGTGAATCCGTCAATCATTTGATTGAAATGGCAATTCATGAAGTCGCACTAATCAGTTCTCACTATGAGTTTGAGAAAGCCATCTGCACAATTGCAATTGCTCAAGTTGAATTTCAAGACTTTGAATCTGCAATGGAATCCATTAATCGAATAAACTCTAAAGACGGTCAATCTAAAATCTTGAGAGAAATCTGTCAAAGCCTTATAACATCGAAAGATTTATGTGAAGCTTTTAGAATTGCAAAGAGAATTGAAGCAAAAGATCAGAGGATACTCACATTACTTGATGTATTCGATGCATCAGAAAAGTATCAAATAATACTTGTGGAAGAGAAATCTCACTTGTCTGAGATTCTTTTTGATTCTCTACCCAAATCCCAGGAAATACAATTACAAAAGCTAACCTTAGCAAGAGTCCTAGCTCATGGACAAAAGCTACAGGAAGCACTTTATATTACTAATCAAATAGAAGATAAAAATCAAAGAGTATTTGCGCTTGTCGGGATTGCCAGAATCCGAAAAATATATGATAAACAAACTTATTTAAATATCTTTGACCAAGTTAGAGAGATTATTCAAGAGTCTACTGACACGAGAGAGCGTAGGTGGTTGTTGGTCAACGTGGTGCAAAACCTTTCCGAGATCGAAGAATTCTCTCTTGCACTTGAAATTGCCCATGGAAACGAAAATGAATTGGATTTACCATTTTTATTAAAGGAAATTGCACTGGCGCAAATCAATCAGTGCAGGATAGATTTTCTTTACGACGTGTTAACTGAAATCAAAGAGATTGAAAAAAGACTTCATGAGTTTTTAGGTCATTGGGAATCAACAGAATATTTTCAAGTATTGTCTTTACTAGAGGCCAAAAGAGGGAATTTTGAAGAGGCTTTAAAGGCAGCCAAGGAAGTAAATATCATCCCTGAGAAACATAGATTAGTAGGAAAAGTAGCTTTAGAACAAGCAAGGCTTGGGGCGCTATGGAAAGCATTTGATATTTTAGAAAAACATTACGATGAATGGTTCAACCAAAGCTGGCTCTGGGTTAAAGCTGAATCCCTAGCAGATATTGCTGCACTAAAAGCTGAGCATGGAGAGCAGAATCTTGCACTTCAGATATTTGAAGATGCTTTCGCATTAGCAAATTCTATAAATCAGGAATTTGACCGAACGATGGGAATTGTGGGAGTGGCCAGAGCACAAATTCGTGCAGGCTTTAGCCAACAAGCAGTTGAGACTTCGAAAGAAATTCGTGTCAATCAATCGGATTATTGGTCTCGGTTGGCTTTTGCTCTTGCTGAAGCGGGGGACAAAAACAACTTTAAACACATGCTATTTTCTTGTGCCAACGATTTAGAAAGCGCTTATGCAATTTGTATTCATTTATCTCAACTTTATCCAGAGCAGGCTGAAGAAATCGCCAGAGTAGTAGCATAGTCCTTAAATGAGTTGACTGTCCTTTTATTCTTCAGCCGCCAAAATTTGTTCCACAGTCAACTCCAACTCGGGAAATGTCAGACACGGCACCGTCTCCCCCTCGACATATTCCGCCTTCCGATAAACCCTATCCTCCAGCGTCAGCACAATCACCTTCTTGCCCTTCCCCCGCTGACAATACTTCGCTGGAATCTGCCCTCGGTAGTCCACAATCCAGAACTCCGGCACCTGCAGCGCCTCATATTCCTCCTGCTTCTCCACCAGGTCCGTACTCCAGTTGCCAGAAGCAATTTCCACAATCATTCGAGGAACGCTGCGAATCCCTGGTTGCCGATCCTCCCGTCGGGTTGCAGGCCGATCAATCACCGCCACATCGGGGCGTCGGCCCCTCGTGTTGTCAATCATCAACGCATTCCGCTTTCGCACCGAGTACCGCAGCTTCATGCGCCGATACTGCAGTTCAAACATAAACGAGAGGAACTCTAAAATCTCTTCATGCCAATCATCCGGCTCCGGCATGAGCACCAGCCTCCCATCAACTAGCTCAAATTCATTGAGTTCATTGCCATCCTCAACGTCAATGAACGCATCAAACGTCAGGTCTCGCGAAACAGCCGGAATCATCATGGCACTTTCGATCAGTCCGTATCGGCGTCAGCTTATCAGCCAATCTGAACACCTTGGCCTACAAAGGGGCATCAATCTGTTGTCATTCTAATCCATCTTTTTTCGGCCCATAATGACCGCAGCTCAATAGGACTGTGGCTTTAGAGGCAATGATCTTAGGGTCAAGCCTGCGTCTTAGAATGAGAGGCAAGAAAATTCACTTTTCTCGGGCCGTCATGCAAGTGTTTCTCACGCCAGAGCTTGAACAACTCATCCACCATCAAATTGCCACTGGGAAATATCAATCTGCCTTAGAGGTCATCACCGCTGGCTTGCACCTGCTCGAACAACAAAACGACATCTACGAAGGGCGACTGATGGAACTTCAGCAAGATGCTCAAATCGGACAGGAGGCTGCTCAACGGGAAGAAGTTTTAGAAGGCTCCACCGCAATTAATCAAATTCGAGAAAACCTGCAACTACGCCACGCCATATCCGAATCTTGACGCCTTGCCCTGATTTCTCCTACCGCTTCAGTAGACATGGTAGACAGTGGTAGACGCTTGGTAGACAGCCAAGCTACTGCCCAACCCCCTTTATCCATAAGCTTTTAAAGCATTTCGGTAGACAAGTAGACACTTTCTAGAGGCTCCCCACAGACAAAACCTGTCTACTTGTCTACCGTTTCGCTATAACCCTTATCCATCAGTGATTTCAGCGGTAGACAGGGTGTCTACTGTGACCTCAGATCTGTCTACCGCGTCTACCGTTGCTCGCCACTGCAACCGATTCCCCACCCCGCACGTCTCCCCATACCCCATTGCCTCCAGTTCTCGAAAGTGAGATCGAATCACCTCCGCACTCGCCTTCCGCAAGCTACGCTCATAGTTGCGCACATCCTTCGCCCGCAGCCACCCTCGCACCCGCGACAACTGAATCAGCTTCGTATAAACCGCCTCCAGCGCACCGTCTACCGAGTCGCCCTCCGCATACAGCAGCTTCACCTGCCCCATAAACCATCGCGCCAGCTTGATGGCTGCCCCCATCGTCTGGGCCGATATTCTCTCTGCCGGTAGACACCCGTCCACCGCCCCCTGCAAACAGTGCAAAATCAACGATAGCCGCCCCGTGTGGCCCTGCATCTTCGAGTAAACCGCCTGCAAACCTTGGTGCGTCTCCGTTACCCGCAGATGATCCAACTGGTCATACCACTCTGCAAACAGCGCTTTCGCCTCTGCTGTCAGCCGATAGCACTTGGGAGGAGAGTCCTCCAACTGTCGGTACAGACCATAAAGCCTTTCCGAAAGGTCATACCGCACTGTCCGTTGGGGAAACGGGGCAGGCTTCAGCGGCAGTAAACACCACAGAAACCGTGCCCACTGCCCATTAGTGTCAGAGAAATCGCCCATCATTTCCCGCAAGATGTCCGGCTGAATTGTGCCCGTAATGCTGAGACTGGTGCGAGGAATGCTAATGCGCATGCCACTGGCCCGGTCCACCTTCAATCCTGAGCCATCAAAGGCCGTTAGCAGCGACTCCTTGTCGTTGCCTCGACCATTGCGGTACTGGTTCTGCCCCTTGAACAGGCCCGCCAACTCATCCGGCGTTACCAAAATGCCCCGCTCCGGCTGTTGGGATTGAATGCGGGCGATCGCTTCCCGTGTGGCATCCGAGGTGTGATATTCCCTGGGCATCGGTTTCCGAGGCCGCATTCCCCTGTCCTCAGCCTTGGCCTGCTCCCAGTCCCGCAGGTTCACCTCATACTCCGCAGCCGCATACTCATAGTCCTGATCGGCTTCTGCCTGTCGTTTCATGAGCGGCCCCAAAATCTGGCGCTGAAGGGGGCTCTTCTTACTGCCGGAGGGTGCCACCAGCCCCGTAAACAGAATCGGCGGTACAGAAAACCCCATCCCCGCATCAATTTCCAACTCCGTCCCGACCCGCAGCAGAGAAGCGGCCACTGGCAGCAGTGTTACCAACATGGCTGCAGGCGTTGCCCCGATCCAAGCCGCTATATGCTCCAATGGTGCCGCCAAATCAGGGTGCAGATATTCTCCTAACTGCAGTTGGTAATCACCAATCTTCAGGAGTTGCCGGATTTGAGCCGTGCGATCGCCCCGCTCTTCTTGCTGCTCCAAATCCGCCTGCAACGGTTTGACCAAACTCCAAATGTCTTTAACCGTGAGCTGGGTTTCCCGATGCCACTGCAAAACTCGGGCTGACAGCTCCAACTCAGAGGGATCCGCTGCCAGGTAATGACGAATCTGGTCTTGCAGTCCAGCCACATCGAGTGTTTTGGGAACCGCTTGAACGGTTGCCAGTTCCCGCTTTGCCCCAACCGCCGCTCGAATCTGCTCAGCCGTTGCGCCCTCGGCAATCCAGTCCGCAACATCAAGCCCGCCATGCTTAGGCAGGGTTTGCCAACACAGACTCACCGGATAGGGATAGCACCACTGAGCGTCCGGAAAATCCTGGGCAATCTCTTCCATGTGAGCCATGCCGACTTGGTCGCGATCGGGGCACAGCACCAGGCGAGCCCCCTCCAAGTCCTGCGCATAGTTGCCATAACTGTGATACTTCTTGGAGCCACCCAGCGTAGTCGTTGCCGGAATGCCAATGTTCCACAACGCATCCGCGCAGCCTTCCCCCTCCACCATCCAAATGGATTGGCCCGCGGAGATCGCTCGCCTCACTTCCGCATAGCGATAAATCGGCACCTGCTTCCTAGCCGCTGGCGTCAGCCCCTTCACCCACCGTTGCCCATCCCAGTGGTACTGAACAAAGAACTTGGTACCACTCCCGCGATCCACCCGCGTCACCTTCACCAGGGGCTGTCCCTGCCGAGTCGGATAAAAGAAGTCCTGCCGCCGCTGGGGACGAGCAGGCTTCTCTGCCCGGGCCGATGTCGAGAAATACTGTCCCCATAGACCATCAGCGGTTGCCCCGCGATAGACGTAGCCCTCAATACTGGCATCCTGATCGATATAAGTGTGACAGAAGACCACCTCATCATTCCAGCGGCAGTCTGGGTCCTTAGTGCGATCGCAAATTGGGCAGGGGCGCGATCGCCCCGAGTAAACGTACTGTGTCATTATCAGCTCCTGATTCCAGAAGCTGGGCCATCAATCTCAAGCTGCTAATTCTTGGTAAAGCAATGACCAAAGCTGCCTTTTTGTCATGGACATTTCCAGCAACTTTGCTATAGTTGGAAGCACAAGTTTTACTAGCAGGGCGATCTCTGAAGCGGTTCTGACAAACCCCTTAAAATTCTTGATTGACCCAGCTCAAATGACAAAAAGTAAAAGCGATGCACCCTGACAATCCAATGCTTAGGGTGTATTTTTTTACCCTTCTGGTTTAGCTATCTTTTTTAGAAGAGTATTCAACTTATTGATGAATTCTCAAGAAGTTTTTTGTCCGTTTTACAACCTTAAGTTCGCTTTGAAGAGACTCGCTGAGATGATTTCTTTTGGTTGCTTAACAAACTGGACTGGTAGATGTGAATAGTCCTTTGGTGAGCAATGGGGTCATGGCGATTATGTAGCCAATCTTGAATCAGTTCTAGGTTGTAGCGGATGCAGCGGCTATTGACTCGAACCCAGTGAATGCCCTCGACCAGCAGTCCCTGCAAGCGATAACGTTTTAGAGTCGAGTCGCTGAGTTTGAGATATTGGATGGCTTCCTGTTTGCTGACAAATTGGGGCATGGCTGACCTTTCCTCGTTTGTACCGCTGGGGCCAAATCTCATGGGGAGACAGACCGAGTTTGCTGGCAATGACCTGCTCAATCCGGCGCGATCGCTGGCGGGTTAAGGCATGGGATACTGCCGAAGGACCAATATCGAGTTCTTTAGCGATGCTGGCCAGGGTCCATCCCTGCTTCCGCAAAGCGGCTTTAATGTCTTCTACATGCATAGGCTTTTCTAAGCTCCATCACGATATCGATGAGGCTAGCAATTTATAAATTGCATGTCAAGAACTATAATTTGCAGCTGTAGCCAACGAGTGAATGACAAATGACGAACCCAACCTCTGAGGAGAAATCGGCGGGTGTTGAGAGCGCTGAAACGTTTCCGATGCGCTTAAGGCAAGCTCTTGGAGATCAAAGTATTCGCGGTTTTGCCCGTGAATGCGGGTTCTCGGACACCGTGCTACGGCAGTATCTGAATGGACAGAGCGAGCCAACCCGCCCCGCTCTACTCGCTATAGCTCGCACAGCCAACGTCAACTTGGAGTGGCTAGCGGCTGGTCCAGCGACAACAAAAGCTTCGGCTACATCGCCAGCCGAAAAGTATACCTACAAGGATCCACTAGCCTTTCAGACTGATTGGCTTCAAAAGGAGTTCCCTGATTCGTTTGACAACCTGCTCCTCACTCAGATGCCAGACGAAAGTATGGAGCCGACTTTGCATAGGGGAGATTTGGTTCTAGTCGATACGAGCGATCGCGACCTTGACACCATCAGTCATGGTATTTATTTGCTGAAGTTGGGCGATCGCATTTTGGTGAAACGCCTGCAATATGTCGTAGGCAAGGTCCTGAGAGTTTTAAGTGATCATTCTGCCTATGAAACTTTTTCGATTGGATTGCCTGATGAATCCAATCATTTAAGCCTGATGGGAAAGATTGTTTGGAGTGGTCAGAAACTCTGAATCCAACATTTCTGACAGAAGCAGCACCACAGAAATCACCCGAGGAGTTTGGCTTTGCATCAGTAGCTAACACTTCCAGTCCCAAATTTGTTGAAATGCTCGCTTAGCATCTGCCTCCGTCACTAGCGGCAAGCGGTTCTGGATATAGGCTTCCGAAATCCCAGTTTGGTCCGCAAACTTATCCTCGATGCCGTCCAACAACTGAGGATGGGTATACGTCACTTGCCAATCGCGGTCCCAAAAGATGCGGTCGGCCAACTCATCAATACATTCTGCCCATTCCAGCGAATCTTCAGATTCCACTTCAATGGGCAGAATGTCATCCTCATCGTCAAACTCGGCTTCTAAAACCTTGAGCATTCCCAAGGCATTCAGGGTTTCCCAGATCAGTCTTCGCCAGTAAAACGGATCGCCATCCTCCTCAATACAGTCAGCGAAGGCAATTTCATCCTCTACCCGTTGGGTCAACCAAACGAAAGGGAAATAGGCTGCCGCTTCGAGCACATTGGTAAGGGGTGGCACCGGCACCTCGGGCTTGAGTAACGCCTCCAGGCACCGATGCCACAACACCACCCGTTGCTCAAAACTGGCGCTGTCGAAGATGCGGTCTCCAGTGATAACCTCTACATCGTCGAATTCAACCGCTTCCTGGCTGAACTCAACCGCCGCTTGGAGAATGTGCAGGTAAAACTTAGCCTCTGTCCCCTCCAGCACGCGCTTGCCCAAATGGGTGTTCCAGGTCATGACGGATAGCGCTCCTCGACAACTACCAACCCCTAAAAGAACGTTGGCACCTCAATCTGACTAATGAGGCCAGCATAGTGCTCTAACAGAATTCTAGGATCATGGCCGGTCAGCTTTGCCACTTCAATTACCGACATCCCCTTTGCCAGCATGTGGCTAATAAACGTGTGCCGGGTGTTGTATTGGGTGCGATACAATCCGTTTTCTTGAGTCATGCCGCACTTCTTCAAAATGCTCTGCCAGGCCCGATTTAAGAAGTTCGTCGCATCAATTGGTTTGCCCTTGGGGCTGGGAAAGACCAAGGTATCGGGCTTGTAGTCTTCAGGGCGAATGGCTAATAACAGGTTCTGTAGGTCACCATTGCACGGGAAGAACCGAGCCCGATTCGTTTTGGTGGCCTTTCGCAAACGAGCCGTGCCAGTGCCCTTGCGCACCAGGGTTTCATTAAACGTAATCCCGGTACAGTCGCGGCGGATATGCTTCCACTGGAGGCCGATGGCCTCACTGGTTCTACAGCCTGTCATAAACAAGAACCGCACATAGTCGGTGTAGTGGGCGTAGTAGCGATCGCCGCGAAAGGTATCGATAATCTGCTTAATTTCTGCTTCGTTGAAGGGAGGAACTTTGAGCGGTGGCACTGGGTGACACATCTCTGTCAGCCCGGTAAACGGGTTTTCCCAGCCTGCTTCCACCCGATTATGCTGCTGCACCCAGTTACCAAAATCATTCAGAATGATCACCTGTTTCTTAATGGTGGCGGGTGAGGCACTTTGGAGCATAAACGTGACGAATTCTTGGGCTTCACGGCGTCCAATGATCTCGCGCCCGAAATTACGCACCTTTTTGGGGATCGGGTTGTACATACCCACGATGGTGAAGGGATTGTCTAGCCGCTGCCCCTTATCTTCCACAAACTCATCCCAGTGCTGCTTAAAAACATCGGTATAAGTCTGAGTTTTCTCAGGCTCAGCTGCAACCATCGGTAGTAGATCCTCAGGCTTATATTTCTGCAAAGTAGGATCAAAGTTACCACTGAGCATATCCAGTTCAATCTGTTGGGCTTTCTGCGCCGCGACTTTACGATTAATGATGCTGTCCGGCAGCCCGATTGACAAACAATAACGCTTGCTCCGATAGCTCCATCTCAAGCGTAAGCGTTCGGCGTAAGCTTCAACCTTGACTTGTCCTTTGGCCATAGTTCGGAAGGGGGGTAAAGTACATCGCCTGCACCCTCACTGTCAGTCACGGTTACCTCTGACCCATTCCATCCGCTTTTCGTGCCCGGTGTTTTATACCAATTTCGTACCAGTTTTTACACCCAAACTGGCCCAAAGTGACCTAACCTCTCCACCATTCTCCGGGAAATCAATCAACACCATGATGGCTGAAACTGTTTCCTGAAGAGTGTTTGAGGCTAAAAAGTTTGAAAGCGGGTGAACGGACTCGAACCGTCGACATTCAGCTTGGGAAGCTGACGTTCTACCACTGAACTACACCCGCGGGTTGGGGTTGAACGCCTATTATAAGACGATTTGCCGACAAATATCGCGGTCGCCAGGGGGCTTTTGACAGGTGAGGTAGATGACACGGGCGTGACCAGGCAATGCTCTAGGATAACAGAGCTGTGATCCACTGGCTAACCATGAGGCATCCGTGGCGGTTTCTCCTGGGTCTGATACTGGGGGTTGTGATTAGTGTCGTAGGGGCCTGTGAGCGCACCGTAGTGACGTCTCCCCCATCAGCCCCTGAGACGGCAGTACTCTCTGAGGCAACGGATACGTCTGCCTCTAAGCCGGCAGCCTTACCACCCGAGACCGCTGCCATCGTCGCCAGTGCTGGGCCGCAGGGGCTATACGATCCACCCCGAGGTGACGTGCGGCTAGTAGTCATCAGCGACCTGAACGGTATCTATGGTGCCACTGACTATGACCCCGAAGTCGACAAAGCCATGGCCCTGCTGCCCTTCTGGCAACCGGACATGGTAGTGTGTAGCGGCGACATGGTGGCCGGGCAAGATATCAGCCTGCCGGAAGACCGCCTACAGGCCATGTGGGCCGCCTTCGACCAGCACATTGCCGCGCCCCTGCGTCGGGCCAATCTCCCCTACGGCTTCACCATCGGCAACCATGACGCCTCCAGTGCCCGAGGGGTGGGTAATACCTTTTTGTTTCAAAAAGAGCGAGACATCGCCGCCGCCTACTGGGACGATCCGGCCCACGACCCGGGGGTGAAGTTCATCGATCGGTTTGAATTTCCCTTCTACTACACCTTTATCTTCAACGACATTTTCTTTCTGGCCTGGGATGGGTCTTCCCACCATATTCCCGAGGCGAAACTGGCTTGGGTAGAGCAGGCCCTGGCCAGCGAGGCAGCCCAGCAGGCGAAACTGCGGATTTTGCTGGGACATTTGCCCCTCTATGCGGTGGCGGTGGGGCGCAATGAACCGGCTGAGGTGATGGACAATGCCGATGCCCTGCGGGCAATGCTGGAAAAGTACGACGTTCACACCTACATCAGCGGCCACCATCACGCCTATTACCCTGCCCACAAGCACGGCATGCAGCTATTGCACATGGGCATTCTCGGCTCTGGGCCCCGGCCTCTGATCGACGGCGATCTGCCTCCCTGGAAAGCCCTGACCGTGTTAGACATCCGCTTCGACTCACCGCAGGTGACCACCTATACCACCTACAACATGCAGACCCTGGAGTTGATTGAGATGGAGCAGTTGCCTCGGTTTTTAACTGGCCACAACGGTATGGTGTTGCGGCGGGATGTGGAGATGGATGACCTCAGTGCCTCGGAGCGCAACACCTGTGAAAAGCAACTGGAGGCTGCCCTGTGTAGGGCCTAAGCTTTAGCCGGCCTTTACCCTACCTTAGGCGGTGGTTAACCCTAGCGGCCGATGATGGTACACCATTGGTTGATAGCGTAGCAATGCGAATAACTGTCGGATTTCCCCTGCGGCGCCGCCTGGGGGTGCTGATGCTCATGGTGTTGCTGTGGGTGGTGGCCTGCCAACCCCAGTCCCCCGAGGCACCACCTCCTGCCGCTGATGCTTCCTCATCGGAGCCGGTGTCGTTATTAGGCACTGGCGCTACCTTTCCCCTATTTCTCTACCAGCGCTGGTTCAGTGACTATAGCCAGCAGCACCCCGAGGTGCAGGTGAACTATCAGCCCACAGGCAGTGCGGTGGGCATTCAGCAGGTGATGGCAGGCACCACCGACTTTGGCGCCAGTGATGTCCCCATGACCGATGAGGAGATGGCCCAGGTGGAGCAGGGGGTGGTGTTGCTGCCGGTGACGGCGGGGAGTGTGGCCATTGTCTATAACCTGCCGGGGGTGGCGTCGGGCCTGAAACTGCCGCGGTCGGTCTATCCCCAGATTTTCTTGGGGGAGATTACCAATTGGGCTGGCCCCCAGATTGCCGCTGCCAATCCTGAGCTGACCCTGCCGGATTTAGAGATTACCGTGGTGCACCGCTCCGATGGCAGTGGCACCACCGCCACCCTAACGGAGCACCTCAGCGCCGTCGATGCCCAGTGGCGAGAGACGGTGGGAGCTGGCCTCAGTGTGAATTGGCCCACAGGCGTTGGCATTAAGTCTAATGCGGGGGTGAGTGCCCAGGTGCAGCAGGCCCAGGGCACCATCGGCTATGTGGAGTACAGCTATGCTAAGCAGCTGGCCATGCCGGTGGCCGCCTTGGAAAATCGAGCCGGTGACTATGTGGCCCCCAGTGCCGAGGCGGCGGCAGTGGTGATCAATAACACCACTTTGCCCGAGGATTTGCGTATTACTCTGCCCGATCCGGAGATGGCTGGGGCATACCCGATTGTGACCTACAGTTGGATTTTGGCGTTTCAGCGCTATGCCGATGCGGCTAAGGCAACGGCCCTGCGGCGGGTGCTGGCATGGAGCCTGACGGAGGGGCAAGCCGTGAGTGAAGACTTGGGCTATGTGCCGCTACCAGAGTCTGTGACGCAGCGGGTAATGGCGGCACTGGAGACGATCACGGCGGATTGATGCAGTGACTTTGACTCGTCTAGAGGTTCCGGCATTGAGAGGGCCATCGCATCGCCGGGCTCAACATTTCGGGAGTCGAGCCTTTGTGGTGCTGGCTCAGGCCAGTGCGATCGCAGTGGCGGGATTGCTGGTTGCGATCGCACTGACGTTGTTGATAGTCGCCTTACCGGCCATACAGACCTATGGCCTGAGTTTCCTCACGGGCCGGGTCTGGGATCCGGTGGCAGGGCAGCAGGTGTTTGGCGTCTTGCCCATGATCATAGGGACGGCTGCCAGCTCCGGCCTAGCCCTATTGCTGGCGGTGCCGGTGGGGGTGGGCAGCGCCATCTTTCTGAGTGAGGATTTCTTGCCCCTGCCCCTGCAGCGGCGGCTAGTCAGCCTGGTGGAATTGTTGGCGGCGATTCCCAGCGTCGTCTATGGGTTCTGGGGGTTGGTGGTGTTAATTCCAAGATTGCAGCCCCTGGGCTGGTGGCTGCACACCCACCTGGGTTGGATGCCCCTCTTCAGCACACCGCCGGTTGGCCCCGGCCTACTACCGGCGGCGATAGTGCTGGCGATCATGATTGTGCCGTTGATCACGGCCATTGCCTGGGATGCCCTGATGGCAGTGCCCCTGGAGCTGCGGTTAGCGGCGGCGGCGCTGGGGGCCAGTCGTTGGTCAGCTCTGTTGGGGGTGTTGATACCCGCTGCTGGTGCCGGCATTATGGGGGTATTTTTGCTGGCTCTGGGGCGGGCCCTGGGCGAGACCATGGCCGTGACTATGGTGATCGGCAACGCTAACCAGCTCAGTCCCTCCCTGCTGGCCCCGGCCAATACCCTGGCCTCCTTGTTGGTGAACCAATTTACCGAAGCCCGCGGTATGCAAATCTCGGCCCTGATGTATGCGGGTCTAGTGCTGCTGCTGATCAGCAGCCTGCTGGTGAATCTGCTGGCTGACTGGATCGTCAGGGGTGCCCACCACCGCTCCCGACGATGACAGGCCTTGTGCTCACGGCCTTAGCGGCAGCCTGCACGGTGCTCACACTGCTGCCCTTGCTGGCCATTGTGATCTATGGGGTCAGCCAGGGATGCCATCGGCTCGATGCCGCCCTGGTGACGCAATTGCCCCCTGCCGCAGGGCTAGAGGGGGGTGGCATTGGCAACGCCATTCTGGGGACGCTGATGGTGATTGGCATGGCCACACTGATCGCGGCTCCCGTGGGCATCTTGCGGGTCTACCTCTCGGAATTGGCCGGTGATACTCCCCTGACTCGGTGGATCCGTCGAGCCGCCAGGATCCTCAGCGGCGTGCCCTCCATCATTACTGGCATGGTCGCCTATGGTGTGTTGGTGGTGACTGGGGTGTTGGGATTCTCGGCCATGGCCGGGGTGGCCTTGGCCATTCTCATGCTGCCCACCCTGGTGCTGACCACCGATGCGGCCCTACAAGGGGTTCCCCAGGATCTACGCTGGGCCGCCGCCAGCCTGGGGGCCTCCGAGGCCCAAACGGTGCTGCAGATCGTGCTGCCCCAGGCTCTCCCCGGCATTGTCACGGGATTGCTGCTTGCGATCGCACGGGCCGCCGGAGAAACGGCCCCAGTCCTCTTCACCGCCCTGAATTCCTCCCTGTGGCCCCAGGGCTGGCTGGAACCCACCCCCACCCTGGCGGTCTTAATCTACGACTTTTCCACCTCGCCCTTTCCGGCCCAGCAAGAACTGGCCTGGGCCGCGGCCCTGATGCTAATCACCCTGGTGTTCATCACCAACCTGCTGCTGCGGTGGGGGTGCATCGGCGTGGATCCTGATATCGGTTTGGGGAATTAGTGGAGGGGGGATGGGGGAAGTAAGAAGGCAGAAGGCAGAAGGCAGAAAGGTCCATCGCATCCCTGCCGATGCGACGCGATCCATCACGACTCACCGATATGCCCTTCCGCAGGTCCAGGGCAGCGGTTCGACTCCGTTGCTCCTGTGGAGCCGCTTTGCGAACACCACAAGCGGTTTGCCCTGGTCGTAGGGGTCCGGGGGAAGCGCGGAAAAGGCAGAAGTTAGAGGGCGGAAGGCAGAAAAGTCCATCGCCTCCTTGCCGATGCAACGCGATCTGGAACGACCAACCGACAGGCCCTTCCGCAGGTCCAGGGCGGCGGTTTGCCCTGGTCGTAGGGGTCCGGGGGAAGCGAAATTCCCCCGGGTGAGCACCCCGAGCTACACGATTAAGTGCAGTCTTATCGTGAGCCATCGCCACCGAGCAACACGCCCTGCCAGCGTATCCAGAGTAGTAACCTACACAGGCTAAAGCCTGCACTACCCCCTCCCTGTTAGGGCAACCAGGGGAGCGGTCCCAAGCGATCCAGCCCCTGGCGCAGATAGCGATTGAGCCCACGGGCCAGTTGGATGTGGGGTTCATCGGGAATCACCGGCAGAATGTCGGCCGGTTGTCCCCGTTGATGGTGCTGAATCACCCGGTTGGCAGCCTCCAGGCCAGTGACATAGGCCTTTTCCTGGGACCAGGAGCCATGGCGGGTGACGATCCAATCGCCGCTCATGTAGACGTTGTCGAAGCTGGTGGTGCCGGGGAGGAGGTAGCGATAGCTGCCAGGGGCAAAGTGGGTTACCCCCTGGGCAATGCGGATGACGCTGTGATCGAGAATCTGGGCCTGGCCAAAGGCGGGAATGCAGCGGGCAAGGTCCCGTTTGACCAGGGGAATCAGCTCCTCGTCATCTAGAGGAAGTAGTTGGTTGGCATGGTAGAAATCGACCTCGACCACGGTGCCTGCAGCATCGCGGTACTGATCGTGGAGGGCGTTGAGGTCGAAGAAGGTCCAGCCGGTGGTGGGGTGGAAGCCGAAACAAGCGTTGGAGGGATGGGGAATGGGAATGATGCGATCGCACCACAGCCGCGTCGCCACCACATCGACGGCCCCCAAATTACTGACATCACGAAATTCCTGGCGACGGCGTAGGGCCGGACAATTGGCCACCAGCTTCTTCATGCCAGTGATGCCCACGGCAAAGATCACGGCATCGGCCTCAAACACCTGATCGCCACAGACCACCCCGGTGATGCGATTATCGTGACCCGCCACCAGGTCACTCACCCGATGATTCGCCAACAGGCGCCCCCCTGCCGCCTCGATGGCCTGCACCCAGGGCCGAAAGATGGTCTCCCCCACCGTGCCCCGACACCAACGCACATCGAAATCCGGCTGGTGGGCCAGGATGAAATAATAGAGCATCCCCAGGGCGGCCGCCGCCGAGCACTGCTCCCCCGGGGCAAACAAGCCCACCAGTAGCATCGGTTCGAAAGAGTCCTGGTAGAGGCGGGCCGACACTCCATACTGGCGAAATAATTCCCGGGCAGTGATGCGATCGTAGGTTCGCCAGGCCCGGTCGGAATTGTCGAAGTCAATCAGCGCCTGCAGTAGCGGCAGGGCCGAGAGCCGATCCCACAGCGGTAACCGCTTAAAGTCCGTGTAGGCAAAGGTGCCCAGGGGACTGGGCAGATAGGGCATGGCCTGAAATAGGGGCGATTCCACCTCCAAGCCCTGGGGGGAATACTGGCCCGAGCGGGTCCAGGGCGTAAACGGCTGCAGGCCCAGATGATCGGTGAGGGCAAAAATATTGCGATAGGGATACCAGAACCCATGGATGCCCGCCTCCACCGGCCGCCCCTGGGCGGTTGTCCACCCGGCTACCAGACCACCAGGAGCCGCCCCTGCCTCTAGCAGTGTGACGTCATAACCCTGCCGGGCCAGATGGTAGGTGGCCCCCAACCCAGCCCAACCGGCTCCCACCACCACGACCTTGGGCCTAGACGAGGAAGAATGAACCATGGCAATTTTCAGTGAATCGGGACATTGCTTAAGCTAACGAATTGAGATGGCAGCCAGCCCGCTGGAGGCGACCAGGTGGTCCCCATCCGTACTGCTGGACACCTGCTAGGAACAGTGCATTCATCCCCGCCTGAGCGGCAGCAGGCTGATGGTGCTGGCTGATGGTGCTGGCTGTCAAGGGGTGACAGCAGCGCCTCGATGCTAAGTGCATAGGGCAGAGATGCTCAGAGATAACACCTATTGCAATGGCTGTGGAGACAAACGGCAACGGCTGCTGCGACTAGCAGCCTAATGCCCCCAGTTGGATGTACGGCAGGGCAGTACCTTGACCAATTTAATGGCCGTTCACAATAATCTGTCTAGCGACTCAAGGGTGTTGAGGTGAGTGAGGATCTATCATGCCCGCTTCTTGCGGAAAGCTTTGCTATCGCCGTCTCATGGGCCCAGCAGTGGTGCTGGGCCTGGCTATTTTCCCAGGGCTGGCGGGGGTCCCAGCAGCCGCCCAGAGGCCTGAGGTAACCGAGGCCGAACGTCAATCCTTGGCAGAGACATCTGCAGCTGCTCAACTGCGGCGGCAGGGATTACAGGCCTTTTACCAGGGGCAGTTGCTGACGGCATTGGCCAGCCTAGAGCAGGCCTCGCAACAGTATCAAGCTGCCTCTGAGGCGGGGAAGCAGGCTGACGCTTGGGTTGCGATCGCACGCACCCAAGCCTGGTTAGAACGTCCCCAGCAGGCCCTCAGCCAGGCCCAGCAAGCGTTGGCCTACTACCGCGATGTTGGAGATCCCCTAGGGGAGGCCAAGACCCTGACAGTCTTGGGGTTGATCCATCGAACCGCAGGCGATGGCGAATCAGCGCAGCAGGCGCTAGAGGAGGCAATCGAATCATATCGATCCCTCGACACTCCCACTCAAGCAGGCATTGCCCAACTAGAACTCGCCGTCTTACAGATTCAGCAAGAGCAGTATCAAGCCGGATTAGACCGACTAAACCAAGGGTTAGCCCTGCTAGATGCTGCTGCTACTCCTGATGACCTAGCTCGCCTAGAAGCAGACTTTTACCGCGGCTATACCTACGCTTGGATGGGCCGTGTCCATATAGCTCAGGGGCAACTTGACACCGCAATTACTCACCTTGAGCAAGCCATTACCATCGGCCATGAGATTACTAATCCGGCCTTGCAGAGCACCGCCCTGATTCAGCTGGGCAATCTATTTCTGGACCAAGGTGAGCTTGACGCCACGGTCAGTCATTTACGCCAGGCCTTCGCCGTCACTAAGCGCCTGGAAAATTTACCGATCAAAGCCAAGCAGCAATTTCGAATCTTACAGGCCTATGCAAGCACCGCCCAAGAGTCCGCTGCCCAGGCACTAGCACAACTAGAAGATGGAGACGTGGCTGCCGCTCAGGCAGCGGCCAGGCAGGCCATTGACATAGCTCAACCGGCCATTGACCAGGCGCAGCCGGTCCTAAAGCTGGCTGACACCCTAGAATGGTCTGACGGCATGGTGCTGATTCACTCAGCCATAGCCCTGAACTACCAGGCCATGGGGCATGGATATCACATGCTGGGGCGAGGTTACTCTGCAGAGGGACAATTACACGCCGATGCAGAGGCGCAAGCCAATGCCCTGGCCGCCTATCAGGCAGGAGTATCCTCTGCCCAAGCCGCCGTTGCAGTAGCCTCAGATGTAGATTCACAGTTCCAAGACCTGGCTAGCGGCATCGCCAAGCAGAGCCGCCTCAATGTTGCTCAGGCCCATGGAACCCTGGCTCAAGCCTACGAAGCCCTAGAGCAATACGATCAGGCGATTCAGCACTGGCAGCAAAATTTAGCGATATCTCAACAAATTGACGATCCCGAGCGGCAGCAGCAGGTACTTTCAGGCCTCGCTAACGCCTACCACAGCTTGGGCGCACAGCATCAACAAGCTGGCCACTACGAGCAGGCGTTGGCAGCCTTTCAGCTGGGATTAGCGCATGCTCAGACCAGGGCAGAGGCGGCTCTCTCCTCAGGAGTAGACGCCGACTGGCAACAGCAGACACTATTCTCCCTGCTCTATTACGGCATCGCCAAGACCTACGCAGATCAATATCGCTACACCGAGGCGTTAGCGGTATACCAACAGCGATTATCTGTGATTCGGCAAACTGCCAGTCCTAGGCAGGAGTTTCTGGGGCTCATACCCATCGCCGAAGGTCATACCCGCCTCAGCCAGTACCATGAGGCCCTAGCGGTCGAGGAAGCCATGGTGGCCATCGCCAATCAACTCGACGATGCCAAGCTAAGGCTCATCGCCCTGACCAGTCTGGCCAGCACCCATGGCGATCTGGGCAACTATGCAGAGGCGTCGGCCATGTATGAACAGGCGTTACCCCTGGCCCGCAGCCAGGGTAGTCTGTCCTGGGAGTCAATCCTCTTCAATAACCAGGGCAGCATTCACACTAAGTTGGGAGACTACGACAGCGCCCTAGCGGCCCATAACCAAGCCCTTGATTTGACCCGCGAGCTGCGGCGCCGCTTAGACACCCTCGAAACGGCAGAGCAGATCGATCGACTGTGTTCCTATGTTCCTCTCAATGAGGCGGACGATGACGATGACTCCCTATCCCCAGATTTAGTTGCTCAGCAGCAACGGTTAGACACCACGCTACTAGAAGCAAAGCGTCAGGGTTGTATTGAGCTTACCTGGCATCTAGAGAGCACAACTCTTAACAATATAGCGTTGGTCTATGACAGCCAAGGGCGCTATCAAGACGCCCTAACGCTTTATCAAAAATCTCTAGCTATTATCCGAAATCGCTTAAATGATAAAGACGGAGAAGCCATAGCTTTGGATAATATCGCTACGGTATATACCAATCGCGGTAATTACCCCCAGGCTCTGGAGTTTCACCAGCAAGCCCTGACTATTCGCCAGGATATTGGTGACCGGGAAGACATTGCCCGTAGCCTCAATAACATTGGCCAGATTTACTCTGAGCGAGGGCAATACCTAACGGCGTTAGACACCTTCAACCAAGCCCTGGATCTAGTCGAGGAGCTGCAGCTACGACCCCTGAAAAGCTCGGTACTCAACAATCTAGCCGGGGTTTACTCCAGCCAAGGAAACTACGACCGAGCCGAGGAGCTGTACCGAGATGCCCTCAAGCTAGATGCAGCCATGGGGCTTAAACCTAAAGAAGCCAATAGATTGCATAACCTGGGTCATCTCAGTTTCCAACGAGGGCAGTATACCGAAGCTATTGACTACGCCAAACAATCTCTAGCCATTTTCCAAGAGATTGGTGAACGTTCCAATGAAGCTACTGGTTTGAATAATCTGGGCACCTACTACCGAGCCCAGGGCAACTATACCGAAACCCTTGAGGCGCAGCAGCAGGCCCTCGCCATCGCTCAGGAGATTGATAATCGTAAAAATACAGCCTATGCTCTAGTGCAACTGGGCAACACCTACAGCGCCTTAGGTCAGTATGACCAAGCCCTCGCCTATATCCAGCAAGCGCTAGAGTTGTTTCGGATTATGGGCGATCGCAAGGGGGAGTCAGGCGCTCTCAGCAGTCAAGGGAATATCTACCGGCAGCAGGATACTCCGGAGCAAGCCCTGCAAGCCTATGAACACGCTCTAGCCATCGATCGCGCCATTGGCGATGTGGCTGGCGAAAGCTATGACCTACAGCGCATTGGCTTCGTGCAAGAGCGCCTGGGCAATTACGCGGCGGCTGAGTCAAGCTTCAAGCAGGCCCTCGAGATTCAACAGCGCATCGGTGCCCAAGGCCGCATGGCCACCAGTTGGCTGGGGCTAGGGGTGATCGCTGCCGCCCAAAACCAGCCAGAGGCCCTAGACTGGCTGCAGCAGGCCCTGCTACGCTATCGCGACCTGGGCGCTCGCCCCAATCAGGCCCAAACGCTGGCTGAGATTGGGCAGATTCTAGCCCAGCAAGAGCAGCCTGAACTTGCCATTGTCTTTCTCAAAGAAGCTGTCGAGGTGCAGGAGTCCATTCGCGGTCAGTTGGGCGGCCTCGATCCAGAACTACAGCAGTCCTATACCCGCACCATCGCCGATGATTATCGCCTCCTAGCCGATCTGCTATTGCAACAGAACCGGATACCGGAAGCACAGCAAGTGCTGGATTTACTCAAGGTGCAAGAGTTGGATGAGTATTTCCACGACTTGCAGCGCAATGCTCAGACCGCAGCTGGCGTCAACTTTTGGCAGGTGGAAACAGACCTGTTGGCTCTCTACGACCAGGTCCTGGCCCAGACCGCCGAACTAGAGCGCCTCACGGCGATTCCTCCTGATGCTCGTACCTCGGCCCAACAGCAGCGACTGGAAGAATTACGGACATTACGTGACCAGGCCGAAGGTTGGTTCTATGCCTTCCTGGATGATCCTGAGGTGCAGGCCACTGTTAATCGCATTCGCAGCCGCACCCGCGGTCAAAACTTAGAGCCTGACAACCTACGAGACTTGGTCAACAATCTGCAGCGCCTGCCCCAAAAGACCGCAGTGCTCTATCCCCTGATTCTGGAGGAGCGCTTAGAGTTAGTGCTAGTGCTGCCCGAGGGACCACCGCTGCGCTATCCGGTAGCGGTGTCGTCAGCAGAACTAAATCGGGCCATCGTGGCCTTTGGCCAAGCCCTAAAGTCCCCCACCAGCGACATTGAGCCCCTGGCACAGCAACTCTACGGCTGGCTGATGGCTCCCCTAGCTGAGCAATTGCAACAGGCGGGCATCGAATCGATTATCTATGCCCCCGATGGCCCCTTACGCTACATCCCGCTAGCCGCTCTGCACGACGGCGAGCAATACGTGGCTCGGCGCTTTAGCATCAGCCACATTACGGCTGCCTCCCTGAGTGATCTGAATCTGCAGCCTCAACAGCAGCAGCGGCCCTTACTGGCAGCAGCCTGTGCCGAGTGTAGTTTTACGGTCGACGTGGGAGAGCAGACCTTTACCTTCAGCGATTTGCCTGCCACTGCCACTGAGGTGCAGTTGCTTGAGCAGCAGATGGAATCGGTAGAGGTGCTGCTCAATCAGGCCTTTACCCCTGCCATCATGGAGGAATCGACCCGTTATGGCATTGTCCATTTGGCCACCCATGCTGCCTTCGTCAACGGTGCCCCGACTAAATCCTTCATTCTCTTTGGGAATGGCGATATCGTTAATCTGCAAACCATAGACCGTCAATGGCAGCTAGAGAATACTGAACTAGTGGTGCTCAGTGCCTGTGAAACGGCTGTGGGCAGTACTGATCTAGGCAGTGGGATAGAAATTCTCGGCCTGGGCTATCGCCTAGAGCAGGCTGGAGCCCAAGCTACCCTGGCCTCTCTCTGGAAGGTTAGCGATGGGGGTACCCAGGTGTTGATGAACGCGTTCTATGCAGCCTTGCGGCAAGGCCTCACTAAAGCCGACGCCTTGCAACAGGCGCAGGTGGCCCTATTGACCAATGACTTAGACTCGCTGGGAATCGAGCGTGGCACCATTGAGATCATCGGCACCGCCACGGGCCGTCCTATCAAGCGATCGTCCCTTAGCCACCCCTACTATTGGGCACCGTTTATTCTCATCGGCAATGGCCTATAGTCTGGCATTGGATAGGCTCGCATCTGCGATAGCTTTAATGCTTATGTCACCCTACGATCGTCTCATTAGCCTTCTCTTGCTGAGCCTGATGACTGCGTGCGCCCCTCACGGACAGCCCTCTGGAGCTCCCACCGATACTCCTGGCTCCGTGTCTCCAAGGGCTGTGGTGCCGGGAGTCAATAGCTTCGATCTTGATGAGCTCAGCGGGCGTGGCTGTGGCATGATCCTACGTCGCGCCGAGAGTGAGCCTCGTCAGGGATATGTGCGGCGGGATAGTCCTTACCCCGCAAAAAGTAGACGCCACCGATGACCCGACCATTCCCAATCAACGGGGCCACCAGGCCGTGCTCAAGCCCATAGGGACGAAACAGCTGCTGATAGAGCGGGCTCTGGTGCTATGCTGGCAATGATTGTATCGATAGGGTGTGCCCGGAATGTCGGGACTGCTGTAGGTGGCAGTGACTGAAACTTGGCTGGAGTTGCAGATTATCTTTGTTGGCGATACCAGCGCCCCAGGGTGGTGGGGGCAATGCCCAGGAGATAGCCCCCAATCATGACTTGATTAATCAAGGTGGTGCGGCAGGTGCCCAGAGTCTGCCAGCGGCGACCTGAGGTCAGCACCGCAGCCGGGGCCATGGCGATGCGGCCCTGACGCCGCAGTCGGCGCACCAGCTCAAAGTCTTCCATGATCGGCAAGTCGCGAAAGCCGCCTAGCTCTCGGAAACGATCTGCCCTCAGGAACAGGGCTTGATCGCCATAGGGCAGTTGCAGCAGCTGCGATCGCAGCTTCACGCCCCATTCCACCCAGCGCAATCCCCAGCCCGATCCCTGGATCGCCAGCTCAAAGGCCCCGGCCACCACCCGCGGTTGCGTCAGCGTGGCTGGCACTAGCTGCTCAAATCCCTGGGGCAGCCAGGTATCGGCGTGGAGAAACAACAGAACCTTCCCCCGGGCCATGGCTGCCCCTCGATTCATCTGCCGCGCCCGTCCTGGGGGCGACGCCACCACCTGCACCTGGGCTGCCCGGGCCACGGCCACCGTGTCGTCTTGACTGCCCCCATCGGCCACGATCACCTCCACCTGGGCA
The DNA here is from genome assembly GCF_002075285.3 of Halomicronema hongdechloris C2206. Lineage (GTDB taxonomy): Bacteria > Cyanobacteriota > Cyanobacteriia > Phormidesmidales > Phormidesmidaceae > Halomicronema_B > Halomicronema_B hongdechloris. The sequence goes on from NZ_CP021983.2 coordinate 1,435,217, forward strand.
GCGGCCTGCACAGTTTTCAGCAGGGGTGGCAGATTAGTGGCCTCATTCAAGGTGGGGATGATGACCGAAATCAGGGGCCTAGAAGAATCGGCAGCCGTCAAGGGGAAGGCGTCGACAGAATTTGGTTGCAAATGTCTAAATCCTCTGGGGTATCCACATCGGTGAGGGAGCGCAGTTGCCAATGACTAAGTCCCAGCTGCTCGGCGGCGGCGACCGTCTGTTGATGCACTGCCGCCGTACTCCAGGGTATCCCCTGAAATAACGCGGCGACGGCTCGCTGTAGGCCAATTAGGTAATAGCCGCCATCGGTGGCCGGCCCCAACACCAGCTCGTGGTGATCCAGGGCGCGAAAGCCCTGATTTAACAGAGAGCTATCCAGCTGCGGACAATCGGTGCCGATGGCGATGACCCGGCGATAGCCTTGGGCAAAGGCGGCTTCAAAAGCCCAATGCAATCGGTATCCCAGATCGCCCTCAGGCTGGAGGCAATAGTCGATATTGGCTCCTAACCAGGCTGTCATGGCGGCGGCATCTGCCCCGGTAAACCACAGCGTAATCGATAGGGGTCGATACCGGCTCAGGGCACGACCTTGGGCCAGGGTATGCTCGGCCAGTCGGCGATAGAGGTCACTGGCGGCCACAGGACCAAGGGCCGGAATCAAACGGGTTTTGACCTGGCCCGGCTGGGGATAACGGGCAAAGATCAACAGGCAGTCTTGGCCAGTAGAGCTGGAATCAGCGGATGACATGGAACTCAGAGTGGGTGAATGGGTGCGGCACCGATAGCGGCAACATGTACCAGTATTCAAGGCTCAGGGACCAGCTCATAGGATCACAAGGAGGATGCCGCAGATGGCTATGTAACTACCTTGCTGGATCAGGCTGTTAGGTAGGTTAAGTCTCCCTGAGAGGAGGCTGAAAATTCTTGGAGGGGTAGCAACTGGTGGAGTATTACCGAATTACCTCAGCTCCACACCTCTATTGAATAACGCCTGAATAACACCTGATTTTCAGGCATCTACTCGTTTAGTGGAACGATGTCGCCAGTACAGGGCCAAGCTGCTACCGATCACGGCCAGGGCCGAGAGAATGTGCACCACGTTAAACGGGGTGCCGGGGAAAAACCAGGAATCGGTCCGAAGAAACTCGATGAAAAAGCGCCCCAAAGGGTACCAGATCAGATAGCCTAGGGCGATATCCCCTGGCTTCAGTTGTTTCTGAAAGCGGCGGGAAATCCAGAACAGTAAGGCAAAGCCCAGAAAATTCCACAGGGATTCATAGAGAAACAGGGGCTGAAATCGGATGCTCTCGGGATATTGAGCTAGGTTGTCGTAGGGAGGAATGCGATGATCTGGGTCGATGCGCAATCCCCAGGGCAACGTAGTCGGCGGGCCGTAGAGTTCCTGATTAATAAAGTTACCCCAGCGGCCAATGGCCTGGGCCAAGGGCAGACTCAATGCGATCGCATCCAGATAAATGGGCGTCTTCAGGCGACGCATGCGGGTGAATAGCCAAAGGGCGATACCGCCAAAGATGAAGCCGCCGAAAATATGGATGCCGCCGCCCCAGATCTTCAAAATTTCAGCGGGATTGTCTAGGTAGTAGCCCAATCCGCCAGCGCCCCGCGGCGACTGAATAAACACATAGTACAGCCGGGCGCCGATGAAGCCTGGAATTAGAATCCAGAACAGCATGTCCCAGAGGTTATCGCTATTTTCACCCCGCCGTTCTACCTCGCGGCTAGCAATCTGAGCTGCCGCCAGGATCGCGATCAGCATCAGCAGCCCATACCAGCGCAGGGCAAACGGGCCGATTTCAACGATGATAGGGTCAACAGGTGGGTACATGGGAGGACGAAGAACGGAGGACGGAGAATGGAGGACGGAGGGCGGAGAATGGAGAACAGCAAGGGAGAAGGGGAGAGGGGGAAGTAAGAAGGCAGAAGGCAGAAGGCAGAAGGCAGAATTAAATTCAAAATTCAAAATTCATTGCTGCCTTGCCGATGCGACGCGATCTACAACGGCTGATCGACCATCTTTTCCGCGGGGTCCAGGGCGGTAGTTCGGCAAGCTCACCACCAGCGGTTTGCCTTGGTCGTCGGGGTCCGAGGGAACGAAATCCCCTCGGGCGAGCACCTCGAGCTACCAAGATAAGCGTAGTCTTATCAGGGGCCATTGCCCCTGATCGACAATACCTTTGTTCCACCCATCTCCTGCTTCAATCCTCCAGATACCCTAACTCTTCTAAGCGACGACGCACTTCCGGATCTTCAAAATTATTGGCCCGCTCGGGGGCGGTCACGGTGACCGGCACTGAGGACCGCTGGGCAAAGGCCTGCAGATAGTCCTGCAGCACCTCCACATTCTCCGGCAAGATGGCACTCAGGTTAAGGTCTTCGGTGGGGTCTTCTAGCACATCGTAGAGTTCCGCCCCCTGTCCTTCGGTGTCAATCAGCTTGTGCCGCCCCATCCAGATGGCCCGACGGGTGCGATCGCACCCCCGTTCTTGCACCAACTGGGGCTGTCGCCGCTGCATCAAATTCACCACATTCTGAGGCGGAATCGCCTCAGCAAACACCTGATCCGCCCCAGAGGCAGTAGTCTGGGCCAATTCCAGGGTGGCTTCTGCCGCCGTGGCCAATCCTGCCGCCACCAACACCGTATGGAATAACCGTCGCGTCGAGACCACCTCTTCGGCCACCGTACCCGGCGTTAATCGAGCCGCCGGATCTCGAATGATCAGCGGCACCCGGATCAACTCATTGTAGATAGACAGGCTATGGCCCATGAACTGCTTTTCCCCCAGATGCTCCCCATGGTCAGCACAGATCACCACCAGGGTGTTGTCCAAGCGCCCCGCCTGCTGCAACCGCTGGAAGAACTGCCCCAACAAAGCATCCTGATGGGCCACTTCAGCGTCATACATGCCATCGAGAGTCTGCTTTTGCTCCTCATCGAGGGCGCCCGTCAGCGGCGCCAACCAGCCATACACATCCGTATTGAATCGCTGCAGGAAACTCTGGGCTTCGCGGTCAGCCAGCACATGGGGAGCAAATTGCTCGATATAAGACCGGGGAGGATGATAGGGCATATGGGTGCCCATCAAGTTGACAAAGGCAAACACCGGCTGATCAGCGGCAACCCGGGGCCGATTAATCAGAAAATTAGCCGTATCTTCTAAGGATTTGGCCGTATTCCCCTTAAAACTCAGGGCCGTTTGCCACAGTGGCACCATCAGCGGCGTGAAGGAAAGGGCCAGCAGGGTTTCAGAGCGGGCAAAGGCATCCTGGATCTGATTCAACACCTGGGCCAGTTGGCGCTTAAACCATTGTCGATATCGCCCCACCAACCCCGGTGAGGTGCCCGCCTGGTTAGGCCGAGAAGTTAGCAGCCCACTGTAATTCAAGAAGCTGTCAAACCCCCGCCGCAGGCCGTTGTTGATCACGCCCACCAAAGGATTGTTACAGAACCCGGCAGTGACATAGCCCCCCGCTTGCAGCCGTTGGGCCAAGGGGGTCAGCTCTGGTGACAATACCGAATAGGACTGCACCATGCCATGCTCAGACGGGTAAAGCCCCGTAAACATGGAGGCATGGGAGGGCACTGTCCATTGGGCGGCTGAGATCGCATTGGCAAACCGGGTGGCATCGGCCGCAAATGCATCTAAATGGGGAGAGGTGGGCTGGTCATACCCGTAGCAGGACAGGCGATCGGCACGCTGGGTATCGAGGACCAGAAATAAGATATCGGGACGGGATTGAGACATGGTGTTGAGATCAACGGACGGGACGCAACAAAAGGATTGTCAGGGCTTCCTTGCCCCTTAATCTACCGGAGCAGGGTCCAGTCTGTCCTGGATCGGCGGCTGAGAGCCACGGAATTATTGAGAATTTCTTTCAACCATAGCAACTGCTGGCGCCGATGTGCGGTGGTGTCGCTAAGCTCATCTGGCCCTGAGTTATAGCCACTGCCACAATGTTTTGTGCGGTGGCGAGCCAGTCAGCCTGCCTAGAGTGGGCCATGGGGCGATCAGCCATGTCCTAAGCTGACTGGCCAACGCTATATCTGGCCCAGCCTATAGCTGGCTGAGGATTTGCGTGTCGATGGAGAAGTCGATGTCCTGTTGCTCCCGGCCCGACGGCAGGTAATCGCGCTGATAGGCATCCTTGAGGCCAGCTGTCAGATCAAACTCGGGTTCCCAATCCAGATCAGTAAGGGCCTTGGCAATACTGGTGAAGAAATGCTGTAACCGCAGCGGAAATGCCTTGCGCTTGCCAAAGTCGAAGGCACTGGGGTCATAGTGAATCAGCTGCAGCTGTTCGGGATCTCGACCCATAGCCCGGGCACAGGCCCGGGCTAGGCCATCCAAGGTGACGGCCTTTTCCCCCGAGATGTTGTAGATCTGGCCCACAGCATTGGCATTGCCTAGGACAGCCACCATGGCCCGGGCTAGGTCCTGGACATGGCCTAACTGAGTCAAGGCCATACCGTGGCCGGGAATAGGAATTGGCCGCGACCGGCCGATGCGATCGAAGAACCAAGCTTCTAAGTCATTGTAATTTTGGGGACCATAGATATAGACCGGACGCACGGCCGTGAAGGGCACCCCTTGCTCGGCGAGGTAAACTTCTGTGTCAAACTTGCCCCGGTGACGACTCTTGGGATCAATGGCATCTCCCTCTATGTGGGGCATCTGATCGGATTTCTGGTACACCCCAGCGGAGCTGACATAGACAAAATGCTGTAGGTGATCTCGAAAGATTTCTATCAGCGGTTGTGTGTCTTGCAGTTCTCGGCCGTTGTTGTCGAAAATGGCGTCAAAGCGGCTATCGCTAAGGGCCTGCTTCAGGGCATCTGTGTCTTTGCGATCGCATCGAATCTGCTCCACCCCAGCCACAGGAGCGGGCCGATTGCCCCGGTTTAGCAGCACCACCTCATGGCCTTGATCGACTAACAGCCGAGTCAGGAAGACGCCGATAAACCGCGTTCCCCCCATTACTAAAATCCGCATGGGACCCTCCATCCGTGTAATCAATGTTTATCTTAAGACGGGCCGATCCTGGAATTCGATGTTAAAAAGCGGCTCCCCTGGGAAAATGTCTCGTAAGCTAGGGCCATATCCCCTGGCCATTTGCCCCAGTGGGTGACTCGTTCCTATCCTAAATTCAGCTCGAGATAGTTGGGCTCGACATGAGTCATCGCCCCTGAGGCACCCCCCGTAGCTGGATTTGGACAAGGTTTAGAATAGGGATTGACTCTGGCTCTGCGGGCCTGAGCGGTCTGGCGTCGACATAAGGTCTAGCATGCATCAGCTTGAGCACGCCTACAGAGTCCTGGATCTACACCCGGGAGCCTCCCTAGAGGAGATCAACCAGGCCTATAAGGATCTGGTGTTTATCTGGCATCCCGATCGTATTCCCCAAGAGAATACCCGCCTGTTAGAGAAGGCCCAGGAGAAAATCAAGCAGCTCAATCAGGCCCGAGACCTATTGAGGTCCCACAACAAGACCAAAGGCGGGGTCCGCTCCCATGCCTACAGCGCCTCCGGCAATAGCCATGGGAACCAGGCGTCAGGTTATCCGCGCAGTGACGCCTATCGGCCGCCAGCCGCTTCCTATTACAGCAACCGTTATCGCTCTGCTGGCTATACCCGTGGCTCCAGTAGCAGTTATCGCCCGGGATATACCGACAGCTACCGTAACGGCTATCCTGGCAGCCACAATAGTTACAGCAGCCATCGCTCCGGTTATACGAATCCCTACCGCCCTGGCTCTACCCACCAGAGTCAGCCCAATGGCAGGAGTACCAATGGCAGTCAGTACTCTAGTCAGCGCTCTAACGGCAACTCATCTAGCAGCAATGGCTCCCAGGCAGCCAGCAGCACCAGCAGTAGCGGCCACCGGCAGAGCCCATCCCAGCAGAATGTGTCCCAACAGGCCTACAACGCCTACCGGGCTCGCCAGCAAAATCCCGACCTAAGCGGCACCGATCTCAGTGGCGCCAACCTACGGGAGAAGGACCTCTCCGGGCGTAATCTCAGTAATGCCAACCTGAGCGGCGCCGATCTCAGTGATGCCTTTCTCCACAAGATCAACCTGAATCGGGCTAATCTCTGCCGGGCCAAACTCTTTCGGGCCAATTTGCTGCAAGCCGACCTCAGCCACGCCAACTTGCGAGAGGCCGACCTGATTGGTGCCGATCTCAGTGGCGCCAACCTCAGCGGTGCCGATCTCAGTGGCGCCAAGGTGGGCTTTGGGGGCAAGGTCATGGTGAAACTAACCAGCACTATTCTGACCGGTACCATCATGCCAGATGGCACTATCCATGACTGAATCTTGCCAGCATTCTTTCAAGAGTGCTGACATCCAGAACCCGACAGGCTTTCACAAATTTGACGGCCATAAGCTGGCAAGACTCTCCCGACAACGCCGAAAGAGTCCTGCACGTGGATTGATTAACGGCTACAGCGCTTTTGAGGCCAGTGAGGTACACGACTGACCATGAACTTCCTTGATCCCGGGAGGCAGGCTGTACCTCATCCCGCAAGGAAATACTATATGGCTGGAATCACCAGATGGTGCTCTAGCAAAGAGGTCATGCCCACTGTTAGGACAGGTAGGGCCAGGTAGCATCGTTTAGCGACATACGGGCAACCCTGGGGCATAAGCCTCAATCACCCGCCCCGTCTGGCTGCAGGTGATCATCAAGTAATCACACTGGGGACACTGGGTCCGAACCAGATGTTCAGTGTCGATATAGTAACGCTCTGCTGTGTTGCCACAATTGGGACAAGCTACTTTTTGAAACACGCTAACCATTTGAAAGCTCCCGACCAATAAAAAATAATTAAAGTCAAGACGACGTTTGACACGTTTTGAACACACTGGCTATGACATTGACCGAAGAACGGTTTACCCAGAGAAATCGCTTAGTTCGCGACGGATATATTTGCAAATCTCAATTTTTCTAAATACTGTTCAATAGCCTGCTCATATTATGTCAACTCTGCTGGCAAGACGCAACTGAGGAAAACAGGGCTGGGATCATGGAAAGTCAAGGGATATAAGTTGATCTCAACCATGGGAATATCCGTTGAAATAGAGTTTTTTCCTCTAATCAACTTCTACTCTTATCCCTTGCTTAGGGGCCCTGAGACGATAAAATTACAGATTTTCTTTAGAGAATGGTATTGTAGAGGCCCTAGCGCTCCCTAATCCCCTCAGACGACCGTAATTGTCGGGTCATAGCGCCGCTTGGGGGCAGGGCTGAGAAACCCGTGGGAGAATTTAACCGTGATTTTTATGCACTATCCCCCGTTTCCAACAGGGCTCGCTACCATGGATCGGTCTGCCTGTCGCCGTGGGGATGCTTTAGCCCAGCTGATCGCCCAATTTCCCCAAGTAGAGCGGGTGGCCTGTAGCCATTTACACCGCCCCCTTCAGCGGCGCTGGGCCAGTACTGTTGCCAGTGTTGCCCCTAGTGTGGCTCACCAAATTCAACTGACCTTACAGCCTCAGCACCCCTTAGCCCTGACCCTAGAACCTGCAGCATTTTACCTGCACCAGTGGTTACCCACCTCTGGTTTAGTGACCCATACCGTGTATATTGGGCCATTCCCCACCTATACTTACAAGACTGGCGAACCGGTGACCGAATGCCTAAGCTGATTGTTTATCGGCGACAGGGATAAATCTCAGAATCTCTGTCGATTGCAAGAGGACGCTATTGATGGCTGTGAAGCTCCCCTGGCTGTCTGACTTTTTGAAAGCCCGATTATCTCGGCGCATAGTGCTGTGGGTCTTCCTCAGCATCGTCGTCATTGAGGCCATTATTCTAGTACCCTCTGTCTATCGGCGAGAGCGGGAACTCTTGCAATATCTACAATCTTTATCGGCCACCCATGCCCTGGGTCTCTTGGATAATCTAGCCATTGACGAGCTGCAAGGACAGGCCCTACTAGAGGCATTGCGTAGCCTACAGCACCAAGATGTGGTCTTGGGGGGGGCTCTCTATACCGCCAATGGCACCCTAATTGGAGAATTTGGGGAGCCGCCCGAGTTAACCTATACCCGCTTCCAGACAGGCCAGTCTCAGCATTACAGTCGTCGTCACAATCGCTACGACGCCGTCTGGACCATGTCGCCCCTCGAGGGCGACTATGTGCTGATTATTCGCCATGATGCGACTTGGGTGCAGCAGGAGTTTTTTGGGTTTGTGGGGCGGATCGCTGGCTTGGTGGTGATTATCTCGGCTTTTGTCACCGGGGCTACCATGATTGTGTTAGAGCGGCTTCTGATTAAGCCGATCATGGGGCTGCGACAGGACCTGCTCAAGGCTGGCCAAGTTATCAGTCAGGATTGTGATACAGGGCAGGTTTGCTTTCGCTCCCTCAATCCCGACCGGCATGACGAACTGGGGGATGTGACCATGGCCTTTGAGCAGATGTTTCGTCAGATTACCGATGCGATCGCAACTCGCAAGCGGGTCGAAGCTGATCTGCGCCAGTCAGAGGAAAAATTTGCCAAAGCCTTTCAGGCTAGTCCCAATCCCATGATTATCAGTACCCTAGCCGATGGTCGCCTGATTGAAGTCAACGACACCTTTTTGCATCTCTACGGTGATACCTCGGCTCAAGTGATCGGGCAAACAGCCCTGGAACTCGACCTCTGGGCAGATCCTCAAGATCGGGAAGACATGATCGATACCCTGAGACACCAGGGCTATATCCGCAATCGAGAGTACTGCTTCCAAAATCAGCAGGGTCAGCTGCGCACGGTGCTGTATTCCTGTGAGCAGATTCAGATTAATCACCACCCTTGCATTCTATCCGTGGTGAATGACATTACCGAACGCAAGCAAGCGGAACAAGCCCTGCGCCAGAGCGAAATCCGCTTTCGCACCCTAGTGGAGCAGGCGGCAGATGCCTTTTTCGTCATCAACAGTGACGGTCGCTTTGTCGATGTGAATCAACAGGCTTGTGACAGCCTGGGATACCAGCGGCAGGACTTACTGCAGCGCCATGTCTGGGATATCGAAGCGGTCATGACCCCAGAACGCTTTCAGCAGCTCTGGCAAAGCTTACAAGAGCAGAACTTCGGTACCCTCGAAGGTAAGCATCGCCGCCGGGACGGCAGTCAATTTCCGGTAGAAGTTCGCCTAGGGCTCCTGAGACTCAATAACCATTGCGCTGTCCTAGCGTTGGCTCGCGATATTAGCGAGCGTAAGCAGGGAGAACAGGCCCTGGCCCGTCTGGCCGAAGTCGGCGAGTTGGCTGCCATGATCGTCCACGAAGTCCGTAGTCCATTGACTACCGTGCTTATGGGCCTACAGTCGTTTCAGCAACTAGAGTTGCCCCAGCGTCCCCGACTCCGGCTGCAGCTAGCCCTAGAGGAATCCCAGCGGCTGCAACGGTTGCTGAATGAAATCCTCATGTATGCTCGCCAGCAAACCTTGAACACTACCGAACTGGAACTGAATCAGTTTCTCAAGGATATGCTGGTCACGATGAAGGAGTTGCCGAGTTGCGATCGCACCATTGAGTTTCAGCCCACCCCGACCGCTGTTCCTATCACCGCCGACCCCGACAAACTCAAACAAGTCTTCATTAATCTGCTCAGTAACGCCTGTGAAGCCACTAGCGAGGGAGATACTGTCCGTTGTTGGATAACCCCTGAGACAAATTGGGTGAAGGTTTACGTCCACAACGGTGGCGAGCCCATTCCACCAGAGATTCTCCCCAAGCTAACTCGCCCCTTCGTCACCACAAAAAGCTCTGGTAATGGCCTCGGCCTAGCCATCACCCACCGCATCATCGAAGCTCACAATGGTACCTTAACCATCGATTCTTCAGAGACTACTGGCACCACGGTAACCGTGTCATTACCAGCCACCCAAGCCCACATATCCAATTAAACGGCACCTTTACTCACCATCACTGTCTTCCAAAGAAAGACTATTCTATGTATGTATTCATTCAGCCATAGCACACCGATGAGCACCGTGACCATAAAACAAGATAGATTAACCCCAAAGAACGAATACCTATAGCAACTATAAAGTTTCGTCCAGTTGCAGCTTGATTAGTCATCAAAAATCGAAATGTTGCATAGCTAGCTTCATCGTCAATGATTAACCTAGCTCTAACTAGTAACAATAACTATACTATTCATCAAATATCAATTTCTAACTAACCGAGGATTTCAGAAAGCCTGTAATAATAACCTGTCCGCAGACTTAGGAAAACTTTATAGTAACTTAGAAAAGGCAGCGCCTGGTTGAAGTTCACATGAACGCGCTTGCTACTAACAGAAGCAAGGCGATACCTTCGGGATTGTAGTAGGTTCACCTATCCTACAGACAGACTGCGGAGAGTAACTCTTCACCCATGGCAATGAAAGAACTCTTACCCTGGCTACCTCAACATCAAAGTATTCGCGAGGCACTTGCTAACTATAGTAAAGGCATAGGTCTACAGGATAGAATTGAATATCTCCGCACAATTGCAAAGCACGACCTCGACTTTACTCAAATCACTCGAGTTGACCGGCGTCTACAGGAAATCATAACAGACCATTCCAACCAGATTAAAGGACTGCAAACTGTTAAAATTGCCATCCTAGCTTCCTCAACAGTAGATCATCTGCAGTCAGCCATTCGGGTGTCTGCACTGCGCCGAGGATTAATTGCTCAGTGCTATGTTGCTCCTTATGGTCAGTATCATCAGGAGCTCTTAAATTCAAATTCTGGTATATATAAATTTAAGCCAGACATCGTTATTTTAGCTGTTAATAGCCATGATATTGGCATACAACTGCCATGCTCCTGCACTGCCCAAGAGGTTGAAAATGCCGTAGAGAAAAGAGTAAATGAATGGATACAACTCTGGGGAATAATTGATACAAAGCTACAAGCAACTATCATTCAACACACGATGGTAATTCCCCCTGAGCGGTTATTTGGGCAATATGATTCTGTACTAGCAGCTGCCCCAAGTAACATACTCGTGCAAGTCAATGAATGCTTGCGTCGTAAGGCTGCAGAGCATAAAGTTTTACTGTTAAATCTTGATGAAATTGCCGCCTTTGTTGGCAAAAGTAAGTGGTGCAACCCTACACTTTGGTACCATTCTAAGCAAGATGTTTCTCCAGTATATGCTCCCCTATACGGAGATTATCTAGCTCGGGTAATAGCAGCTATTCGGGGGATATCATATAAATGCCTAGTCCTAGATTTAGATAATACTCTTTGGGGTGGTGTTATCGGTGATGATGGCTTAGAGGGAATTATTCTCGGACAGGGAGATGCTATTGGTGAAGCCTATCAAGCATTTCAAGCCTATGCAAAAGCGCTAAAAGAACGAGGAATAATTCTAGCAGTATGCTCTAAGAATGAAGAGATAAATGCCTTAGAACCATTTGAACATCACCCAGAGATGATTCTAAAAAAGGAAGATATTGCCGTTTTCTTTGCGAACTGGGAGGATAAGGCAACAAACCTCCAACGTATTGCTAAGCATCTAAATATCGGACTAGACTCTCTGGTATTCTTTGATGATAACCCTGTCGAACGAGCAGTGGTAAGGCAACTAACTCCTGCTGTTGCTGTCCCCGAAGTTCCCGAAGATCCAGCTCTATATGTTCGTTACTTATCAGATGCTGGATATTTTGAAGCTATTTCTTTTTCTGGCGATGACACTAAACGGGCAGAGCAGTATCTGGCAAACAGTCGTAGAAATGAATTAAGGGAGAAAACTCAGGACCTGGAGAGCTTCTTAGAGAGTCTCCACATGGAAATGACTGTTGGGCCGGTTGACAAAGTTTCCTTGCCAAGGGCCACTCAGCTGATAAATAAAAGCAACCAGTTTAACCTCACAACTCGTCGCTATACCGAAACTCAAGTCAAGCAGATGAGTGAAGATCCAGATATTTTATGTCTTCAAATTCGTCTCAAAGATGATTTCGGAGACAACGGATTAATCAGTGTTATCATCGCAAAGCCAATCTTACTAGGATCTGAGCAAGCTCTTCATATTGATACATGGCTAATGAGTTGCCGTGTATTAGGTCGACAAGTCGAGAAAGAAGCCCTGAATATCTTGGTTAATCAAGCTAAGGAAAGAGGGTACAGTACATTACATGGAGAATATATTGAAACTGCAAAAAACCAGATAGTAAGGGATCATTATACTAATCTTGGATTTAAGCTACTATATGAAAAACAGGAGCAAGATAAAGCATTTAGAAGTCTATGGTCATTGAATACTAGTAACTTCGAAGAGTTCAAAACTACTATCAAAAGTAAAGTTCTTATTTGAGGAAAAGCTATAATGAGTCGCGAAAAAATTTATGAGCAGCTGAATACAGTGTTTCAAGATGTCTTTGATGATGATTCAATCAAAGTAGAAGATAATACATCAGCGAAGGATATTAGTGCCTGGGATTCGATGGCTCATATTAACTTGGTTTTGGGCACTGAACAAGAATTTGGGATTAAGTTCAGAACATCCGAGGTGGCAAAGCTTAACAATGTGGGAGAATTCATTGACTTGATTCAAAACAAGCTAGCTAGCTAGCTAGAGAATATGACTCACCAAATTCTTTTAGTTTCAGTGTGTAAACCTAGGCACTAAATCCAAGGTATTGCCGTAGAAAAACCATCAGTAATGACTGGATGTAAATCCAAATTGCTTGATGAAGCCTCTAATTCTTCTAATAAAGAAGCAAATTAAATTCTAACTTAGTTGAATTCAAAATAATGCTTTTTAATTCATACGAATTCATTCTACTATTTGTGCCGATAACACTTATCGGATTTTGCTTAGTTACTAGATTGAAGCACCAAAGACTTACAATTTTTTGGCTTGTTATTGCATCTTTTTTCTTCTACGGCTGGTGGAATCCACCTTATTTACTATTACTGCTGCTATCGATTGGAGTGAACTATATTCTAGGCCAAGCTCTGAATCGAGCTTATATGGCAGAAGATGAAAGTGTTGGTAAGGTGCTGCTTATCGGCGGCATAGTCTTCAACCTAGGTCTTATCGGCTATTATAAATATTTTAATTTTTTTGTAGACAATGTTAATGCTATTGTCGGCACATCATTTAATATATCTGCAATTGTTTTGCCTCTTGGCATTTCATTCTATACCTTTCAACAAATCTCTTATTTAGTTGATAGCCTAGAAGGGGAGACAAAACACTATAGGTTTATAGATTATTGCCTGTTTGTCAGCTTCTTTCCACAGCTTATTGCTGGTCCTATTGTTAGTCACCAAGAAATGATGCCCCAGTTCTCTAGAAGGGGCAAATTCGGGATTAGTCAAGAGAGCCTAGCAATAGGCTTAACAATTTTTTCAATAGGCTTATTTAAAAAGGTAATTCTAGCAGACCAAATTGCTCTCTATTCAACCCCTGTATTTAATGCTGCTGATCAAGGTGTTTCGCTGACAATAGCAGAGGCTTGGATGGGAGCATTAGCGTATACTATGCAGATTTATTTCGATTTTTCTGGCTACTCTGATATGGCGATTGGCATAGCTCGGTTATTTAGTATTCAACTGCCTCTTAACTTTAATTCCCCTTATAAAGCAGTCAATATTATTGATTTTTGGGGACGCTGGCACATGACATTAACACGCTTCCTTACACGTTACTTGTATAATCCAATCGCCCTAAGCTTGTCTCGAAAACGAGCCCGTGATGGAAAAGACCTGATTAAGAGAGGAGTTGGAAGCTTTAGTGCGTTTACTGAACTACTGGCATTTCCTACCATCACTACCATGTTCCTGGCCGGACTCTGGCATGGTGCAGGCTGGCAGTATATTGTATTTGGTTTACTTCATGGGTTGTATCTTACAGTAAATCACGGCTGGCACATGTTACTTAAGGCATTTGGCCAGGTTCCTAAGAAGACAACATGGTGGCAAAATCGGCTGGGTCATCTACTAACTTTTGGGTGTGTTGTCGTAGCAATGGTTTTCTTCAGGGCACCGAGTGTTAATAATGCCATAACTATTTTGTCAGCGATGGTAGGAGCTAACGGTATATCTTTAAGCGATGGTGCCTTATTTACAAATCAGCTATTCAGCAATGCAAAATTGGGACTCTTATGGATAGTAGCTTTAATGGCAATTACGTTTTTATGCCCCAATACACAGGAATGGCTATCAGAACATAGTCCTGCTTTGGATTATAAACCCATAAATCCTACCAAGCCTTTTCATAACTGGGCTAGTTATATTCAGAAACATTTGAAATGGCAGCCTAATCACGCTTGGGCTATGATAACAGCTGCAATTGCTGTAACAGGTTTTCTAGGACTTTCAGGGGTTAGTGAATTTATCTATTTTCAATTCTAATATAATCATCATACTCATTGAAAATTGAAATTGAAAATATAGTTTAGTCAAATATATTGCCGGTGTCAGCTTCCATTTCTGATTTGATAAGCAAAATGAGAGTCTTGTCTAGCTTAAAAGATAGTCCAAGGTCCTATGTCTTCATATGCTAAATCATTAAAGTTCTTCGCTGGCTTTTCAGCTATTTACCTAGCAGCTGTTGCTTGCATTAACCTTTGGCTAGATCCTTTCGGTTTGAGAAATCACGGAGGTAGACTTAGTCATGCTCGTCTTGTGAAGGCCATTCAGGTTAACCGACTTAATCCAGATGTTGTTTTCGTTGGTTCTTCCAGTGTAGCTATTGGCCTAAATCCTGAACATGAAGTGTTTCAAGACTATAAATCAGTTTATAACTTAGGTATCTTCGGGGCAAATTTTTACGAGTTAGGGCATTATTTTCGGCATGCAGCACATGGGGATAACCTCGAGAAGGCCTTTATTGCCTTAGACTTTTATGGATTTAACAAGTTCATGGAGGTAAAGCCCGGTTTTTCGGAAAGTCGACTAAATTCAAGGCGAATGCATCCTCGAGACTTTCTAGAGCTATATTTTTCGTTAGAGGCCTTGACTCTAATTAGGGATGCCAATGTAGAAGAAAACTATTTTGCTTCCAACGGACTTCTACCTAAACTTCAAAATTGGAATATACAAGACCGAGAAGAACTTTTTGCTAAGCATCTACAGCAAAATATATTAGAGGAAGGAGGGATGTATTATGGAGATTATGCCCTTTCTGAGAAAGCATTTCAAGAATTAGCCCATGTTGTCTCACTGGCTCAAAAAGAAAACATCGACATTCAATTTTTCCTGCCTGCTCCTCATGCTACTCTTTTTCATTATGTCTTAGATACTCCCGAATATTGGACAATCTACAAAGAGTGGTTGCGGAAAATCGTCAAAATTTACCCAGTATGGGATTTTTCAGGATGTAATAGAATTACGACAAAGTCTGTAGATTCAAGTGAAGAGTATTATGAAGATCCACTTCACTTTACTCCCAAAGTAGGGAGCCTGATGATTGAACGAGTATACGCACGTGAGTCAAGTGAACTTCTACCGAAATTTGGTATCTATGTAACGCCTGATAATGTTGATAGCCATTTGAAGGAAGTTGAAAAGCAATGTGATCGCTGGAAACAGGAAAATCCAAAGACTATTGCATGGCTAGAAAGTCTAAACCTTAAGCCAGCATTAATATCTTCTCGTCAAGAATAGTTGAATGGATTAATCAGGAGCCTAGGAAATAGTATCTATAAACTTTACTCACTTATGATTTTTACTTATCTTTAGCAGCATGTCTTATCATAGTAAATTTCTCAGGAACTTCTTTAGTTATACTGCAGCTTGTATGCTCGTTGTCTTGGGAGTTAATGCATTTGTAGACCCTTATGGAATTCGTAAGGCTGGAGGACGAGTTGCAAATGATCGATTAGTCAAAGCTATTAAGGTTTCTCAAATAAAACCAAAGGTTGTCTTTTTAGGATCATCAGGTGTTGCTAGGGGACTTAATCCTAGTCATACTGCTTTTTCAGAAAGTAGACCAGTTTACAATTTGTCTCTTTTAGGGGCTAGTATTTATGAAATAAAGCGATATTTTGACTACGCGGTTGCGCATAACAAACTTGAGCATGCCATTATTGGCCTTGATTTCTATGCATTTAATGACTCTAGGGAGGTAAGGCCTGGTTTTTCAGAAACAAGACTGAATTCCCAATATATTTCCCCTAAAGATCTTTTAGGCATTTATCTATCTCTTGATTCCCTCAACCTAGTAATGAATCCTGATCAGAGAGGATATTATTTCGCTGATGATGGAACATATGAGCATCGAATTCAAATAGGCATAGAACGCCAGTTCGAGATAAAGCTTATTGAAGACTTTACTCAGTCCGAACAAATGTATTGGAACTATAAGTTTTCTGAGGCAACAATTGGTCACTTTCAGTCAATAGTTGAATCTGCCGATTCAGAAGGGGTTAGAGTTGATATTTTTCTACCTCCGTTGCATGCAACTTTATTTTATTCTGCAATGATGTCTAACTACTGGCCAACTTACGAAAAATGGTTAAAGAGAATTGTTAATATTCATCCTGTTTGGGATTTTTCGGGATGTAATACTATTACTACCGAGCCAATCAGCGGAGAAATGAATTGGTTTGAGGATCCATCCCACTATACTGAAGAAGTAGGTGATCTAATCCTTAATAAACTATCTGAAGCTGAGAGTGGAAAGTCACTAAGAGACTTTGGCCAATATGTGACATCTGAAAATGTAAATGAGCACCTCCAACAGGTTAGATCTCAATGCCAAAAATGGTCAAATTCTAACCCTAATATTATGCATTGGCTAGAGGAACTTAACCTAATAAATCGAATGAAGATCTCAACAGCAGAATAAAAATATAATTTTATGAATTATCGAACCTATTATTTAATAATAGGATAGTAGAAGCTAAAGTCATCATCTGGCAACACCATGGAATTTCCATTACAGCATAAAACTTCAATTTCTTTCTCTTCAGGTGATCTTGACCTTTTTAGCAAGGCAAGCCATGATCGTAACCCTTTGCATCTCTCCGAAGACTATGCTCGCAAAACTCCATTTGCCCAACGTGTAGTTTTTGGCGTTTTGGGTGGTTTATCTTGTTTAAAGTATTTACAGGACCGAGCAGATTTTCAACTGAAAAAAATTTTTCTAGAATTTTTAGGTCCCTTATTTATTAATCAGTTTTATTCATTAGAGATAACTGAAAGTTCACAGGAGCAAGTAACTGCGCGGATTTTCGATGGTAGACGCCTAATGCTAAAAATGAAAGTGAATTTTCGACCAGGAAATTCACCGACCATTCAGGCCGTATCAGCACAAGCCTCCCGTACCGAGGCTGTAATGTTGTCGCCATCAGAACTGACTAGGGGCATTAAGTTGGATGAAGCAACATATTGCCCTAATCTTGAAGCATTACGTATATTAGCTTATCAACTGAGTTTACCTGAGAAAGGTGTTGGTGAAGTAGAGATAGCCACATTACTTTGGGCAAGTTACTTCGTGGGAATGGAGTTACCAGGATTCCAAGCACTTTTTTCTAAGCTAACTCTTAGCTTTGAAAATTCTTTACCCAATCTAAAAAAACCATTTTCCTATACTAGTTCATTAACCTATTTTGACGACCGCTACAATTTACTGCGCACAAAAGCTGAGTTATCTGATAACGGTAAATCATTTGCTACTGGAGAAATCCAATCCTTTATTCGCCCTACTTCAACTATTAGTACTTCTCAATATCTCGAGACTCTACTGCCGAGTTCTGAATTCTTAAAGGGAAAAGTAGCCTTAGTAACAGGAGCTAGTCGAGGTTTAGGGGCTGCAATTGCACAATCGCTAGCATTGCAAGGATGTACCGTTCTAGCTAACTTTCTCCGAAGTTATCCTGAAGCTAAATCGCTACAGAAAGCGCTAGAAAATGCACCTGGCCAAGTTATTTTGATGCAAGGTAATGCAGCGGAATTATCTTGGTGTCTTTCAGCTAAGCAGGAAATTATTTCTAGATATGGCAAGCTAGACTTCTTGATTTGTAATGCTTGTCCTGCTATATTACCCCTCTGGTTAGAGCCAACAGCTGTTGATCGGGTGAATGAATATGTCGCTCAAAGCCTAGCTCTCATGAGTGTACCAATGTCTACCTTTCTCAGTTTAGTATCTGAGAGCTTAGGCTGGAACATTGTTATTTCATCAATCTATGCCAGTCAAGCTTTTCCGGCAGACTTACCTCACTACGTTATCGCGAAATCTGCAATTGAAGGTCTCACAAAGGTAGCAGCCTCTGAATACAAGGATATTAACTTTGCTATAGTAAGACCTCCCAAATTGCTGACTGATCAGACAAACACGCCTATCGGTAGACAAAATGCTATATCTGTCGAGAAAGTTGCCGTTTCTATCACAGAGCATTTAAGAAATGTATCTAATAAAACTCAGATAGATATATTAGAGAATATTTGGGAAATAGATTAATGGTTTTTCCCTAGGAATTGAATTTCAGTTTCCTAAAGATATAGCAATCCCAGTTGATTTATGAACAAGGTGAATATTCTTCTATTTTAGAAAAATCGAACTTTTGATGATCTATAAAGAACTCAAACAGATACTTTACAGCGGGGAAAGAACGACACAACCTCCAAAATCTTCTCAATGAATTTTTGGCTTGTAACCAAACATCTTCCACTGGATTTTGTTCTGGTGAATTGGGTGCAAATAGAATACATTTGAATTGCCATTCTGTCTCTTCCTTCCCATGATTGACTGTAGCTAAAAAATCTTTGATCTCTTGTGACTTATGATAACTAGCGCCATCCCAAATTAATGCGATTTGCTTCCCAGGATTTTGTTCCTGCAAGTACTTCATAAAAGCAACTGTATTCTCTCCATTCCCTTTCTCGTAAGGATGCAAAATAAATTCTTTTGTTTGATAGTTTAATGCGCCATAATATGTTTGCCTGATTCTCTCGTTTGTAATAGGGATTTCGATTCGCATATCTGTCTTGCCCCAGACATATCCACAAACATCACCCCAAAGGAGATGACACTCATCCAAAAAAAGTACAATCAATTCCCCAGACTCAATTTTGAACTGGTTTTGACGGATAAATCCTTGGAT
This sequence comes from Halomicronema hongdechloris C2206, assembly GCF_002075285.3. Taxonomy (GTDB): domain Bacteria; phylum Cyanobacteriota; class Cyanobacteriia; order Phormidesmidales; family Phormidesmidaceae; genus Halomicronema_B; species Halomicronema_B hongdechloris. The sequence goes on from NZ_CP021983.2 coordinate 1,454,267, forward strand.
TTCTTCTCTTTTTTTTTGACTAGAGCTGGATCAGATTTCGGGTTGGTTTTTTGAGATTTCTTCCAACTAATACCTGCTTCCGAAAAAAGTGTATAGTAGCTTTGCTTAGACTTGTAAATCACATCATAATGTTCATCTAAATATGAAACTAATTCATCAAAGTTCCAGTAGTTTCTGGTTCTCAGCCACGAGATAATTTCTGTACGATCATCTGGGGTTAGGTAACTTTTTGATCCTTGGTAGCCGAGTTTAATACCTTCAATGCCTTGTGCTTCGAATCTGTTCTTCCAATATGTAATAAAAGACTTGTTTATTCCCAGAAATTTGGTAATCTTAAAATATGGCTCACCCTCCAATGCCATTTTTACAGCCAATGCTCGCTTAAGCTCTCTTGAATCAGGATTACTACTTATAAAGTCTGATAGAATAGCACGATTATCTACTTTTTGTTGGTGTTCTAATTGAAAACTATTCATGAGTACAACTGTATTGACAGCTTGATGATATTTATATACTACCCATTCTAAACTCATTTAGGGTTGCTATATGGCGTAATCTATTTTTTAGAAACTGGAATTCCAGTTGTACCAGAGCATGAACTCTCATAAACTGCACAAGATCTGGACGGTAGTAACTCAGGAATAATTTCAACTACTCCAGAGTAACTGATAATGGCAGCATCTTAACTTTTTAAACAAGATATATATTGTCTGTCTTTTATCCAAAAATAACCAATCAGCATGGCCAAAAAGGCAGCTTTACATAGAAAATTTTTACGATATGAGTGCAATATCTTCTGTCTTTTATTGGTTATTTTTCATATATTTCTAGTGAAAGACTGTATAAATAAACTTTGAGAAATGACATAGATTAAATTCTATAAGGAACTTCTTGATTGTATGAAATCGTATTTTTTAATTATACTAACATAAAGATTTTCTGAGATAATCTTATACATTTAAAAGTAATCTGTTTATTTTTAAGGATTACATAGATTATCAGCTAAATGAAGTTGATTTCATAAAAATCGGATTTTGCCATGTTTTTTTAATAAAGCGATTCATTATATCTAGATGTGGAATACGATATTCGCTTATCCTATTAATGCTCGGAAAACTCCAATATGAAATTGGAGAAAAACGGATATTTGAGGAGTTTAGAGCTAAGAATGATGGCTAAAGTGACAGGGGTTATACCTGCCAGATATAAATCAACTCGCTTCGAGGGTAAGCCTCTCGCTATTCTTGAAGGCAAAACCATGATCCAAATGGTTTATGAGAAATGTTGTAAGAGCAAACTCTTAGATCAGATCATGGTTGCTACAGATGATCAGCGTATCTACGATAACGTCTTATCTTTTGGTGGAAATGCAATTATGACCGAAACCAATATTGCCACTGGAAGTGATCGTTGCTATGAGGCCGTTAAGTATGATAGCTGTGATATTGTAGTCAATATTCAGGGTGATGAACCACTCATTGATCCGAACGTCATCGATATTTGTATTCAGGCCTTGATAGATGCACCAGAAGCAGTGTGCTCAACCCCAGTAGTCAAATCAAATAACCCAGACGAGATTAATTCTCCCCATGCAGTTAAAGTAGTACTCAATAAAAAACTTGAAGCACTTTACTTCTCAAGATATCCAATCCCTTTTTTTCGTAATAATCTAGATGATGAAATCTATTATCGACATATTGGATTGTATTGCTATCGTAAATATTTCCTAGAACAATTTGTCTCTATGGCCCAAACCTTTTTAGAACTTTCCGAGTCATTAGAGCAGCTTCGTATTTTAGAAAACGGATATAAGATTCAGTGTTGCCTAGTTGATTATGAATCAGTTGGAGTAGATACCCCAGAAGATTTAGAGAAAGTTAAGCGGCTTTTGAAAATATAGATTTTATTATTAATTGAATACTACTGGAACTAAGAGGATATGCAGATGTTGACTAAAATTCCGAAGATTTCTTGTTCTCTTTTGGCGGCATTAGATAGTGATTACTCCCTAACAGATGTTCTAAAAAAACTAGATATCGTTGGTGTAGATATTATTCATTATGACGTCAGTGATAATGCAAAGACTTTAGATCTTAAGGAGATTAATAAATTACGTACTAGCACCTGCCTACCATTTGATGTACATTTAAGTGTCGAAAATCCCGATCCATATCTAAAAGATGTTCAGCTTCAGCCAGAAGATTATTTTTGTCTTCATGTTGAAAATAATCTGAGCTGGGCACAACTTGAAGAAGTACGACATAAGGTTGGTTGTAATTTTGGTTTGGCAATTAACACAGACACTCCTGTAAGTGATCTATTTGACAAAGCACAAATTCTCGATTATGTGCTGTTTATGTCTGCCACCCCTGGTGTTTCTGGTGGACAGTTTAACGATCAAGTAATCAGTAAGATCAAGGCATTTCGTCGCGCCTTTCCAGAGGTTAAAGTGCACGTAGATGGTGGTGTCAACCATTTATCTGCTGCCCTATTAAGAGAGTTAGGAGTTGATGTCCTCATCTCTGGTTCTTACATCTTAAAAAATGAAGATTATCTAGTTCAGCTAACTAAGCTGTTTGGTAAGAACCTATACCTGCGTGTTGCCGATATTATGAGGGCTCATGAACAGGTACCTCGTGTCACCCCAGATACTGACATTTGTCAGACAGTCTTAGAAATGAATACTAAGTTGGTTGGTTGCACTTGTGTCGTAGATCATGACAACCGCTTGCTTGGTCTAGTGACGGATGGAGATGTTCGTAGAAGATTGATTCTTCAACCTGATTTGTCTAGTCTAAAGGCAAAGGATTTAATGGCAAAGCATCCCTTTGTTATTACACCAGATGTGCGACTCCTTAATTTGCTACGGGAACTAGATAAGAGACGTGCAGGATTTGATGTGATTCCAGTTATAGATGCATCTGAACAATGTATTGGTCTTGTCTGGTTACGAGATATTATTTCAAGTCACGCTTTATAAGCTAGCAAACAGATTTCTTGATTCTCTCAGTACATAGATCTAGGTAAGGATATGATTATTAAACTCAGCCAATCTTCTACCGATATGGCTCTAAAGCACCTGGTGAAATGGTTTGCTCAGCAAGATGTTGAAGCCCGTCAGATTAACTGGGGAGCTCAGGTATTATTGGTTACCTCTTCGAAATGGAAAGGGGACGCTGACTATCTCAAAAGTATAGATGGGGTTGAATCCGTTACTGAGATGACAGCAGATTATCAACTCTGTACTCGTAAATTTCAACCTCAAGACACCGTGATTGATTTAGGTGACGGCGTCATTTTTGGTCGTGGTGCAACTGTCATGATGGCGGGTCCCTGTGCGGTTGAGTCAGAAGACCAAGTCATGCGGACTGCTGAATTTTTGCGTAGTAAGTTTGACATTAAAGTATTTCGAGCGGGGGCATTTAAGCCTCGCACATCACCCTACACATTCCAAGGCCTTGCAGATGAAGGACTAAATTTGTTAGCCAAGGTTCGTAAAGAATTTGGCATGAAAATTATCACTGAAGTTAAAGATACAACTCACCTGGCAGCAGTCGCTGATGTAGCTGACATCATCCAAATTGGAACCAAGGCCATGTACAACTTTTCCCTTTTGGCTATGTGCGGTCAGCTTAAGCAGCCAATTGTCTTAAAGCGGGGCTTTATGACAACAATTAAGGAGTTCTTGCAGGCAGCTGATTTTATTCTTAGCAGTGGTAACTCTAAGGTTATTCTATGCGAGAGAGGTATTCGTAGCTTTGAACCTCAAACCCGTTTTTGCTTAGATGTTTGTTCTGCTGCTTTAATCAAAGAGTTAAGCCATCTGCCCATTGTTCTCGATCCCTCACATGCCATGGGTATTGCAGCTCAAGTGCCTCTTGTTGCTCAATCAGCTGCGGCTTTAGGTGTTGATGGACTATTAATCGAGACTCACCCTGATCCTGCTAATGCAAAGAGTGATAAAGAACAAGCACTGTCTTTTGAGGAATTTGGTCGAATAGTGCCAGTTCTAGATAAAATTTGCACTGCAGTAGGCCGGAGGCTGATTGCGTGAGTTCCCTTCTCCTTGACTCCATTCTTGATAGTTGCCAAGCAGTCATCTTTGATATGGATGGCGTGATAGCAGATACTGAACCACTTAAGTTTCAGGCTTATCAATTTGTATTTCGAGAGGAGTATGGGATTGAGCTACCAATCGAGGATATAGCTTGGCGAGGTATGAAAGAGCAGTCTGTAATTGCCTATTGGTTCAATAAATTTCAGCTGGTGGGTGATCCTCAGAAACTAATTGAGGATAAGCGAGCTGCCTACCATTCTCTTTTGGTGCAAGGTAAAATCACAGCAATACCTGGCATCATGGCATTTATCAAATATCTTCGATCGCTGGGCAAGTTGCGGGCAGTTGCCACGAGCTCTAGTTGCCAAGAGGCGGTTATGGTATTAGAAGCTCTGCATATAAGGGATGCCTTTCATCAGGTTATAACTCGAGATGATGTGCAAAGAATGAAGCCTGATCCAGAAGTTTATCTTGCTGCAGCATCAGCCTTAGGAGCCAATCCATCTAATTGCATAGTCTTTGAAGATAGTCAGTCGGGAGTTGGTGCTGCTAAGGCAGCTGGAATGTTTTGTGTGGGAGTGTTAACTTCATTTTCAAGAAAATCTCTTGGGCCCGTCGACCAAGTAATCAATGATTTCACAGATTTAGCTATAAATTTTTAGAATTTACAATGGAAATGTTTTCTAACCATGGAATATCTCTTTGCGTCATGACTAGAATTTAAGTCACTTTTTTGGCTTAAATCCAAGCTTCAAAAGCTAATAGCAGAGAAAAAATCCAGGAATTCTCTCATCTATATCATATAAGTATCTATTAAAATCTTTATAACCCTCAAAATCCTGAAAATGTTTCTAGTTTAGTCCTAAAATTTCTCCATTAGTAGAATTCTTAGCCCAAATTTAAGCTTATTGTGGCGAACAAACCTTAATATTGAGACTGTCTATAATTAGAATAAAAATATGTCTACCAAGTTTCTTAAAGATACTATCCGGAAAATAATAGAACCACTAGAATCATCGATTTTGTCAGACAAATATTTTGGACTTCAAAAAAGCCTTGGCTATTCGGATAGGCTGAATCTAGTTTGTAAGTATGCTCAGAACAAATTCAATTCCCAATCTTCGGAAGCATACCCTGAGATTACTTTCCTGCTTTATTCGAAGGCCTGTGAAAGGTTGTTAATACCGTTAGTGTTTAATTTATTACAGCGCCCAGAAGTTCAGGATGGAAAGATTCATGTCAATGTGATCGTGTTGTTTGGTATCCATCGCCTCAAACTAATGGATTCTAATTTAGAGGAGTTGCAGAAGATGAGATGCCAAATTCAAACGGATTATTTTAGTTTGATACGTGCCTGCTATCAACCTAACCAAAAGCTAGTTGTGCTTTGCCTAGATCATCGTAAGGTTTATAGATATCACTTTTGGGGTGTCGACACCGTAGATACTTTGAAAAGTCACGGTGTAAGTACACTTTCTATTCAGCACGGTGGAACTCGTGCTGACAGTGTTGAAGAATTGGCTTCTGCAGCTTCAGATATGGTTCTGGTATGGGGAAAGCGAGTCTACAGAGAAATCGTGGAAAGATACAACGGAGATCCTCGCAGGTTTCACATAGTTGGTAATCCTTTACATGATCGGTTAGCTAATATTGATAATGTTCAAGTTCAAAGCCAATTTAAGGACCACTATCCAGAAGTAAGTTCACAGCTAGGTCAAAAACACGTAGTTCTCTTAGCAACCTGTCTTCATACTGAATACCGAGGCATGGAGAATGAGGTGCAAATGTATCGAGATTACATTCGACATATTTATAGTAGTATTGATTTTTCTCGTACACTACTTCTAGTTAAGATGCATCCTCTCGATACATTAGCTCCTAATCTTTACATTCAAGCTATTCCTGATGAGAATTCTAAAAAATCAATAATAGTCATTGAGCCTACAGTCTCTAATTTAGATATTTACTCATTATTGTCAATTTCTGAGCTCCTAATAACCCGTGCCTCAACAGTTGCTGAAGAAGCAATGTTGATGGGAAAAAATGTTATTTCATTTGACCTTTTGCCAGACGGTCCCTCAAAGAACTATAGGCATTTAGAGGAGTATGGTAGCTACACTACTGTTTATGCAAACCCAGAAAACGAGCTAAAAAAAGCAATCAATTATTCTCTATCTGAGGCAGTATCAGAGCAGAATAAAAATACTTCTCTCATTGAAGAGGAGTTAACTTGCAGTTTAGATGGTCATTCAACCGATAGAGCTGTCAATGAAATTTTAACGTACTTTTGGCATAAAAACTATCAAAACTATTATGAAAACGGTTGCACTTGTTGATGCTAATCACGGTCGCGGTCATCATCTAACTTACATGAGGTTCTTTTGTAGAACATTACTAGAGTTAGGATATCGCACCTTGGTGTTTTATCCAGAACCTGATGCTGTGATAGATTGGCTCAAAATACATTTTCCTGAACTTATAGAGAACTTATATGTCTTTAGAATTGACGAATATGCTCATCGTAAAGTACCTCTAATCGGGAAAATTTCCTCTAAATTGCAACCTCTAGTGGTAATAGCGAGATGGAGGTATACCAACAGAATTATCAAGCAGGCAGTGAAGGCAGTTGGGCATGAACCTGATTTAGTATTCTTCAACTGGCTAGATAATTACTTAAGTTATTTTCTATCTCATCATCTTATCGACCTGATTTTCCCATTCAAGTGGTCTGGCATTTACTTTAGACCAGGAGACTTACGCTTCAAGAAGCGCACTTTCCTATCTCACTATGCGATCGCAAGATCACCTCGGTGTCAGGCCTTGACTCTTTTGGATGAAGAATTCTCTAGGATCATAGAAGATAAGTTAAATATCCCGATTATTCCATTTCCAGATTTAACTGATGAAACGCCACCTGATACAGCACTAGGTGTTATTAAGCAGATAAAATTGCAAGCAAGGGACAGAAAAATTATTGGACTTATTGGTTCTTTAAGTAAGCGAAAAGGACTCTTTACTTTTCTTGAAGCAGCTCAAAGGCTAGTTGAAAAAGATTATTTTTTTGTCCTTGCCGGTCCTCTTAATAAAGCAACCTTTCACCAGGAATATGATCAAAAACTTTCAGATGAGTTTCAAAGATTGGAGAGAATGATAAAATCACCACCAGAAAATTGCTTTTTCTATCTCCAATCAATTCCAGACGGTGCCGAATTTAATGCTTTTATAAATATATTTGATATTCTATTTGCAGCCTATGAAAATTTTCCCTACAGTAGTAATATTTTGACCAAGGCAGCTGTTTTTCGGAAACCGATTATTGTAAGTGATGGTTTTTGCATGGAAAAGAGAGTGAAAAGATTTCAGTTTGGATTGTCAATTCCAGAAGGAAATGTAGCCGCATGTGTTAAGGCAATTCAACTTCTGTCTGAGTCATCTTCATCAGATGGTCTTAGCCTTGAATTCGATTTTGAAGGCTATAAACAGCTTCATTCGACAAAGAGACTTGGCGAGATCTTTACAGCACTTTTAGGAGATCATGAGCTAAAGACAGCATTGAATGCTAGTAATTCTTAGGAATGTTTTATTTAGAATAATGAGTCTATACCCAGGGAGTAGAGATGAAAGTATTAGTGACTGGTTCAAGCGGCTTAATTGGTTCGGAAGCCGTTGAGTACTATGATCGGGAGGACCATGAGGTCATTGGCGTAGACAATAACATGCGCGCTGAGTTCTTTGGTCCTAAAGGGGATACCATTTGGAATCTCAGTCGCCTGAAGGATAGTACTCAAAACTTCGAACATCATAATATTGATATTCGTGATCGTGCTGCAGTCTTTCAGTTATTTGAGGAAAAGCCCTTCGATCTCATTATCCATTGTGCTGCACAACCCTCCCATGACAGGGCTTGCCAGATTCCTTTGCTAGACTTCGAAGTGAATGCATTGGGTACGGTTAATCTTCTAGAGGCAACTCGCCAATTTTGCCCTGAGGCCGTATTTATTCATATGAGCACTAACAAAGTTTATGGAGATGCTCCTAACGAGGTACCTCGTATCGAATTAGAAAAGCGCTACGATTATGAGCGCTCTGAAGACTATAATGGCATTTCGGAAGAATGTCGGATCGATCGGTGTTTACATTCTCTATTCGGTGCATCTAAGGCTGCAGCCGACATTGTAGCTCAGGAGTATGGTCGCTATTTTGGCATGAAGGTGGGAATCTTTCGCGGCGGTTGCTTGACTGGACCTTCTCACTCCGGTGTAGAGCTGCATGGCTTTTTATCTTACCTAGTGAAAGTAGCTGTCAATGGTGATACTTACAAGGTGTTTGGCTATGAAGGCAAGCAAGTTCGCGATAATATCCATAGCTATGATGTGATCCAAGCATTTGAAGCATTTCGTTGTAATCCGCGCCCTGGGGAAGTTTATAATCTAGGAGGTGGACGAGGAAATAGTGTTTCTATCTTGGAAGCCTTTGATCTAGTCAGTGACTTAGTAGGGCGAAAAATCCAGTGGATCTATGTCGACCAAAATCGCATCGGTGACCATATCTGCTATATTTCTGACCTCAGGAAAATGAAATCACATTTTCCTGGGTGGGATATTACTCGTAGTCTAGGCAATATTTTAGAGGAAATGGTTGAGGCCGAACAGGCACGATTAGTTCGGGTCTAATAGAATCAGATCTGGACAGATATGATGTATCGGTGATTCTGACAGTTAATAGCCTTGAGTCTTAAGTTAGCATGGGTGGGAATTCACCCGCCCATATGCTTTTTGAATTCTCGAATTTCAGAGACCTGTAAATTCTCATAGAAAACTTACAATAGGCCTTACTATTTCTTGAAATTAATTGTAAAGATTAAGATTTACGATGTTTAAATTAGCTATTTCTAGAAGGCTAAATGTCCTAAACTTAGTTTCTGATAAACCGACATCAAAAACTTGGCTCCCATCTTTGGATGGATTACGTGCTATTGCACTACTGTTAGTTTTTCTAGAGCATGTCACCGGCAATGTTTTTGTCGAAGACGCTAGTAACGATGGATCTATTTCTACCGCTTTTTTGAATTTTGGTGATGCTGGAATGGGTCGCTCAGGAGTTTATCTGTTTTTTGTACTGAGTAGTTTCCTGTTAACATCACAGCTACTTCGTCCGGGCATAAGACTTAAAAGTTTTCAGCTATGGATTAATTATGTATATAAACGATTGATCAGAGTCTATCCATTATATGTTTTTGTTTTAGTAGTCTATACTATTTTTTCTAGCTTCCAATATAACATTCAAGACTTTTTTGAGCATGTAACTTTACAAGAGGCTGGAAATCATTTCTGGACAATTCCAGTAGAAGTAAAATATTACATATTGCTACCCAGCATTGCACTCATAATAACCAAGCTTTTGAGGCGTAGACTATCGCTAGTTCTTATCGCTTTTACCGGAATTTCAATTATACTAAAGCTATTTGAATCGTCCATTTTGTCTCTGGATCGTTTATCGCTTTTACCTCATTTGCCGATCTTCTTTATTGGTTCTATAGCAGCTTTAATTCATGTGGATTTATTTAGCAAGAGGGACATTGGTGTCAAATATAAGACCTGGATGGAGATAGTATCTATACTTTCAATACTCGCCATACTACTTAGCTATAAAACTGCTGCCAGTTCCTTTCTTTGGAATCTTATTTTTGGCTATGAAATGCCAGAAATTCCTTCAAATCATTGGTTATATATCCTACATGGATTGCTTTGGTCAATCTTTCTGATATCTCACTTAAATGGAAGAGGTTGGATAGGCGGTTTGTTAGCTTGGAAGCCACTACGATATATCGGTGTAATTAGCTTTGGTATGTATCTATGGCATATTGCTATCTTAGGTTATCTAAATGCTCATTTAGCTGTGCCTAGCATGATTAAATTTATTGCTATTTTCTGTGTTACATCAGCTGTTTCTACAGTGACTTACATTATGATTGAGAGACCTATAACGAAATTTAAGTTTCCATTTAACCAAAAATCTTACTACTTGACTAGATAGAAATTGCTAGATAGAAATTGTTTGTTGCATTATGGCCTACATGAGTTTCAGATTTGTCTGTCAAGCCTTAATATTTGTCTTTTTTGGGCTAAGAGTGGTGTTTTAAGGCTCGGAAATAGCTATTGATGCTAGCAATATGAAATCTCTTATTTTGAGTACTTCGGACATTGAGGGGGGAGCTGCTAGGGCTGCCTATCGACTTCATCAGGGATTGCAGGCAATGGGCAGTCCCTCGCAGCTGTTAGTAAGAGCTAAATTTAGTGGCGACAAAAGTGTGATCGTTGAAAAATCAATGCTCACTAAGTTGGGGCCACCGATGAATACGCTGATGATGCGGCGATATCCCCAGCGGCAGCGCAAGTTGTTCTCATCCCAGTGGTTTCCGGATGCGATCGCATCTCAAGTTGCCCGTCTCAACCCCGACGTGGTCAATCTTCACTGGGTCAGCAATGGGTTCTTGCGCATTGAGACCCTAGCCAAACTGAAAAAACCCCTGTTTTGGACCTTGCAGGACATGTGGCCCTTCACCGGCGGCTGCCACTATAGCGAGGCCTGCGATCGCTATCAACAGGCCTGTGGTCGCTGCCCCCAACTCAAAAGCAATCGTGAGCGTGATCTCTCTCGGTCAATATGGCAGCGTAAACGCAAGGCCTGGAAGGGCATTAACCTGACCATCGTCACCCCCAGCCATTGGATGGCAGATTGTGTCCGGGCTAGTTCTCTATTGCAGCATCGGCGGGTAGAAGTCATCCCGTTCTGTCTGGATACTTCACTATACCGCCCACTCCCCACAGCCTTGGCCCGTCAGGCCCTGAACCTGCCGGCAGACAAACGCCTCGTCTTATTTGGGGCCCTATCCGCCACTTCCGATCACCGCAAAGGCTTTCATCTACTTGTGCCGGCCCTGAAGCGCCTCAGTCAGCAAGCTCAGTGGCAAGACACCGTTGAGTTGGCCGTCTTTGGTAGCTCTGCCCCGGCTACCCCTGTTGACCTAGGGTTCAAGGCCCATTACCTAGGCTCCTTTCAAGACGATCTAAGCTTGGCGTTGATTTACTCAGCCGCCGACGTCATGGTAGTGCCATCCCTCTACGAATCCTTCGGCCAGACCACTTCGGAAGCCCTAGCCTGCGGTACGCCAGTGGTTGCCTTCAATGCGACGGGGCCTAAAGATGTGGTCGACCACCAACTGAACGGATATCTGGCCAGCCCTTACGACGTCGACGATTTAGCCCATGGCATCGGCTGGATCTTGGCCGACCCGGAGCGACATCAACGGTTGAGTCTACAAGCGCGAGAAAAGGCAGAGCATGCTTTTCCCTTGCGGCGCCAAGCCCAGGCGTACCTAACCCTATTTGAGCAGGTCCTGAGCCAGTCCGCTGCGACTGCTTAGGGTTAGGATGTCGGGGTTAGGACGTCTCCAAGACCCCCTCTGGGGAAGGGGCCGTAGCTAATAGGGCATCTAAGCGGCCTTGGCGGTCTAGGGCGTAGAGCTGATCACAGCCACCAATATGCTGGTCGTTGACAAAGATCTGGGGCACCGTTTTGCGGCCGTGGGCCCGCTTAGCCATGCGCAACCGCGCCCCACCATCGCCGTCAATTTTGTACTCGGTGAAGGTGACGCCTTTCCACCACAGCAATAGCTTGGCTCGAATGCAATAGGGGCAGGTCTGCCAAGTATAGATTTCCACATGGGCTTTGATGGTTTCTGGGTGGCGACCCAGCCATTGGTTAATTCTGTGTTGAAGAGTCATGGCGATGGTGGCGTTTGACACGACTAACAGTATCTTAGCGGACCCCCATGTCTCAGCATCAAGCTATAGCCACTGCCACAATATTTTGTGCGGTGGCGAGCCAGTCAGCCTCCCTAGATTGGGCCATGGGGCGATCAGTCATGTCCTAAGCTGACTGGCCAACGCTATAAATTGCCCCGATTGCCTAGGCACCCCGAGGCTGCATTGAGATAAGGTTTATTGAGCTCTGTGAAGGCTGGTGGGATCTTCTGGCAAATTCGGGCATGCTAGGGCTATTAGCCGTGATCCCCAATCGCGATTATGCCCAGCCGGCTTCGTTATCTAGGCCCAGCGGCTACCGTCGACTTGGATGGGATCACATGTTGCCAGGGATGAGCCCTCCATGACTGACGCTATTACCCTCCCTATTGCTCCAGCCGGGCCCGGCACCGCTAGTGTCGCTGCTAACGTTGGGGAGACACGCCAAGAGGGAAGCGAGTACTTTTGGTTTCAGCGGGGCGTGCTGTTGGCGAATTCCCAGCAATATGCAGAGGCCTTAGTCGATTTCGAGGCTACCCTGGCCCTGTTTCCCACGCTGATAGAGGCATTGCTCTACCAAGGCGTATGCCGGCTGCATCTGCGACAGCCAGCAGCGGCCCTAGCGAGTTGCGATCGCATCCTAACCCTAGTTCCCCATCATACCCAGGCCCTGCTATTCCGTGGCGTCGCCCTGCAGCAGCTAGGCCAGTATCGTCAGGCTTATGCTGTTTATGACCAAGCCCTTGAGGGTTTCTGTTGTCCTCTGCAGCAGCACTGGTGGCATCATCTGCCCTCCCTAATCACTCCCTGGCAATCTCTCTGGAACCATATCCTCTCCAGTCGCCATTCTGTTAAGCCTCTCAGCTAGAGAGTTGCCGGATTCCAGGAATGCGGCTGCAGAAATGCCAAATTTGGTAGAGGCGTTAGCATTTTCCATTAGATACACTTAGCTAGGCTGAGCCAGTCCAGCCCCAGATCCGTTGGTTTGCTGAAAGCAACCCTCTAGTCCGGACCTGGGCGATCTAACGTCTGATGCCCTCGTCGGCCTCCTGCAAAGCCAAGATTCATTGGCAAAACCAGGAATGCCAGCGAGTCTACCGTTGCCCTGACCCATCACTCACTGTCTTATATGGTTTGTCAAACCCCCATTGATCAAATCAAACGCATCACAGAAAACCAGCATGACAATCCCTTCGAGATCCTGGGATCCCATGTGCTTGAGGACCAGGATCATCACAAGCGTTGGGTAGTGCGAGCCTTTTTGCCCAATGCCGATGCCGTCTGGGTGATCAATCCGGAAGCACGCCGTCAGCATCCCATGCAGTCCGTCCATCATCCTCATTTCTTTGAATGTGAGGTCGAAGCTGATGAACTGGCCATGAACTATCTCCTCAAGATCAAGGAAGGAGAGCACGAGCGGGTAATCCATGACCCCTATGCCTTCAAGACCCCCCTGCTGACAGACTACGACATTTACCTATTCGGCGAGGGCAATCACCATCGCATCTATGAAAAGATGGGAGCCCATCCCGTGGAAGTCGACGGAGTTGCCGGTGTCTACTTTTCCGTCTGGGCTCCGAATGCCCGTAATGTCTCCATTATTGGCGACTTCAACCAGTGGGATGGCCGCAAACATCAAATGCGGCGGCTGAACGGTGGCGTCTGGGATCTATTCATTCCTGAGTTAACGGCCGGGACAACCTACAAGTACGAGATTAAAAATCCAGCCGGTCATCTTTACTACAAGTCAGATCCCTACGGTTTCCAGCAGGAAGTGCGCCCGAACACGGCCTCTGTCGTCAACGATCTGGAATACACCTGGGGGGATGACGATTGGCTCGAGGCTCGTCGCCACCAGGACCCGCAGCAAGAGCCGATTTCTGTCTACGAAGTGCATTTGGGCTCCTGGCTCCACGCCAGTGCTGACCAGCCCCCCGAGCCAGGAGAGGTGGTTCGAGTCTCCCAGAAGCCAGAGGGGCGATTTCTCACCTATCGGGAACTAGCCCATACCCTGGTTCCCTACGCGAAAGAGCTGGGGTACACTCACATTGAAGTGCTGCCTGTAGCCGAGCATCCCTATGACGGCTCTTGGGGCTATCAGGTAGCCGGGCACTACGCCCCGACGTCCCGATTTGGCACCCCCCAGGACTTTATGTATTTTGTCGATCAGTGCCATCAGCAGGGCCTAGGGGTCATTGTCGACTGGGTGCCTGGGCATTTTCCCAAAGACAGTCACGGGCTCGCCTGCTTTGACGGCTCTCATCTCTATGAACACGCCGATCCTCGCAAAGGGGAACACAAGGGCTGGGGCACCCTGGTCTTCAACTACTCCCGGCGCGAGGTCAGCAACTTTTTGATTGCCAACGCCCTGTTTTGGTTTGACAAGTACCACATCGATGGTATTCGGGTCGATGCCGTGGCCTCGATGTTGTATCTGGACTACGATCGCAAAGACGGGGAGTGGGTGCCGAACCGTTTCGGGGGCAACGAGAATTTAGAGGTCGTCGACTTCCTGCGGCAGCTCAACTATCTAATTTTTGGCTACTATCCAGGGGTGCTCTCCATTGCGGAGGAATCCACGGCCTGGCCCAATGTGTCGCGGCCTACCTACATTGGCGGCCTGGGCTTCAACCTGAAGTGGAACATGGGCTGGATGCACGACATGTTGGACTACTTCAGCACCGATCCCCTCTATCGTCGCTATCACCAAAACCACATTACCTTTTCCATCTGGTACGCCTTCAGTGAAAACTTCATGTTGGCCCTCTCCCACGATGAGGTGGTCCATGGCAAGGGCAATCTCTACCAAAAGATGCCGGGAGATGAGTGGCAGAAACTGGCCAACCTGCGCGCACTCTACGGCTACATGTACACTCACCCTGGCAAGAAGACCCTGTTCATGGGCATGGAGTTTGGCCAGACCAGCGAATGGAACTGCTGGCTAGACCTCGATTGGGGATTGTTAAACCAGATTCCCCATCAACAGCTGAAGCAGTTTATCGGTGACTTGAATGCTCTGTACAAGAGTCAGCCGGCCCTCTACACCGATGATTTCTCTGCCGCCGGGTTTGAGTGGATTGATTGCAACGATGCTGACAACAGCGTGGTGTCGTTTATCCGCCAAGCTAAGGACTCCCCGGACTTCCTCGTGACGGTGTGTAACTTTACCCCGACCCCACTCTTTGACTATTGGGTCGGGGTACCTGAACCCGGCCACTACCAGGAGCTGATTAACAGCGACGCCGAGATCTATGGCGGTAGCGACACGGGCAATTTTGGCGGCAAAGACACCCAGCCCTGGCCGGAGAATCCCCGCTGGCCCCATGCCCTCAGCTTGACCTTGCCTCCCCTGGGGGTGCTGGTATTGAAGCTGTCTTAGCAGTGCTCGAGGCACAGTCGGCGGAAATGATCGCCCCGCACCTCGAAGTCAGGGTATTGATCAAAGCTGGCACAGGCTGGAGACAATAGCACGGTGCGAGCCTGCTGGGCTGGGGCTAAATCCCGAGCTCGGACCAGGGCTCGCTTCATGGTGTCGACAATTTCATAAGCCGTGTAGCCCACCTCGTCGAGGCGGTGGGCCAAGTCGGGGGCCGCCGTTCCGATCAATAAAACGGTAGCCACCTTTTTCTGAATCAACTGGAGCCATGCCTGGTCGTCCCCAGGTTTGGCGTCTCCCCCGGCGATTAAAACTACCGGGGCTGTCACCGACTGGAGGCCGACGGCGGCAGCATCATAGTTGGTTGCTTTGCTGTCGTTGATGAAGTCGATGGATTGCCAAGTGCAGATATGCTCGAGGCGATGGGGCACCCCTGAAAAATTGGCCACGGCAGCTGCGATCGCAGCGGGTGCGATATCGGCTAGATGGGCAGCGGTCACGGCCAGCAACAGATTTTGCCAGTTATGCTGTCCCACCATTTGGAAGGCATCGACTGCGACGATGGGCTGTCCTTGGCAGATGACCCAGCCACCTTCTAAGTAGGTGATGGGACCGGTGGTGGCCTGGCCGGAGCCATGGGTAGGAGCTGAAGTCAGGGGGACCTTGCCGGCGATGCTGGTCCAATATCCCTGGGAAAAGTGGTCAGGAATACGGCGCCGCAAAAAGGGGTCATCTCCATTGAAGACCCTGGCTTCGCAGCGATGCAGCAGCGAGGCTTTAATGGCAAAGTAATTGTCTAGGGAATAGTGGCGCTGGAGATGATCGGGGGTGAAGGTGGTCCATAGGCCAATTTGGGGAGCCAGGGTGGCGGCGGCCTCGATCTGATAGCTGCTGACCTCTGCAATCACCCAATCGGGTACCTGATCACTCAGGGCCAGTTCACAGGCAGCGTAGCCAATGTTGCCACAGGCGGGGGCACGGAACCCGGCAGCTTGGAAGATAGCTGCAGTCAGGGCAGTGGTGGTGGTCTTACCATTGGTGCCAGTGATGCCGACCCAGGGCCGATCCTTCAAGAAGCGCCAGGCCAGTTCCATTTCGCCGATGACTTCTAGCCCCTGCTCCCGGGCGGCGATAAGGGCAGGGCTATCCCACGGCACGCCCGGACTGACCACCACCAGATTGACGGCTTCGCTGGGGTCGAAGCTATAGCCTAGGCGCACGGTAATGCCAGCGGTTTCTAGGGCGCTCTGCTGGTCCAGCCAGCGAGGAGCCGGGTTGCGATCGCTTAAGACGACGTGCCAGCCATCTTGATGCAGCAATCGGGCGGCGGCAATGCCGGATCTGCCAAGGCCAATTACGTGGGCATTATTCATTGATCAACTTTTAACAATGGCACCAAAGTCTGCCAATACGCGGGCATGATTACGCAGCAAGCCCAGGAGATTAAGTCGATTGCGGCGAATGGCTGCATCCTCAGCCATCACCAGCACGCTATCTGGCCCATCAAAGAAACGACTAACCACAGGGGTGGCTTGTTCTAAGCCAGCCACTAACTGACTGTAGTCCCGCTGGGCTTGGGCTGCCTGGGTTTGGGGCAATAGGGTCTGCAACGTTGCCAAGAAGGCCTGTTCTGAGGGTTGCTGAAACTGATCTGGGTCAACCACTGGTGTGGGATCGAGTATGTCGGTGTCGAGGTCCCCTTGGGCCGCTAGGCGAGTGGCCCGATTCACCGTCTCATAGATTCGCTCCAGGGTGCCATCTGAGCGCATGGCGTGTAGAAAACGGGCCCGGTCCCGGGCATCGAGCAGATCGCTCAGCATCCGTTGGGCATAGTCGGCATCAGCGTCTCCTAGCACGGCGTTGACTAGGTCATAGTCGATGGCTAACTCGTCCTGCAGCAGCGTCCGTATCCGTTGCAGGAAAAAGTCTTGCAACTGCTGCTCTAACTCCTTGGGCTGGGCCACGGTCAGGTTGGGATTCGCCGTAAAGTCTGCGATCACGGTTACCAGGAGCTGCTCTAGGTTGATGGGCAACTCGGCTGTCCAGGTGACATTGACAATGGCATTGGCGGCTCGACGCAGGGCAAAGGGATCGGAGGAGCCGCTGGGTAACTGCCCTAGGCTAAAAATTCCCACCAGGGTATCGAGGCGATCGGCCATCCCCACTACTTGACCGGCGAGGGTTTGGGGTAGGGGGTCGTCGGCGCCGCGGGGCAGGTAATGTTCGGCGATGGCCACGGCCACGGCATCGGCTTCCCCCTGGTGGCGGGCGTATTTTTCCCCCATGATGCCTTGAAGCTCAGGAAATTCCCCCACCATCTGGGTGACTAGGTCGGCTTTACACAGTTGGGCCGCCCGTTGGATGACTTGCCGTTCGGGGGCGGCCAGGGACAGCTGGGTGGCGATGTGATCGGCGATGGCGACGATCCGGTCGACCTTATCGGCCATGGAGCCCAGCCGTTCTTCGAAGGTGACCTGATGAAGTCGCTTGCTGAAGGTCTCGAGGGCAATGGCCCGGTCGGCGTCGAAGAAAAACTTGCCGTCAGAGAGCCGGGCTCGAATCACCCGGGCATTGCCGGCGGCGATGATGTCGGCTTTGGCCGGGTCACCGTTGGAGACCGTGATGAAATAGGGCAACAGGGGGGCGGAGCCATCGTTGGGGCGCACTGGAAAGTAGCGCTGATGGCTTTCCATCTCCATGGTGATGACTTCCGGAGGTAATTCTAGGAAGGCCGGATCGAATTTACCCACCACGGCCGTGGGCCATTCCACCAGATGGGTGACTTCTTGCAGCAGGGCGGCGGCGATGATGGGGACGCCGTTGACGCGGCTGGCGGCAGCCTGGAGCTGCTGATAGATGTGGTCGGCCCGGCTGACTGGGTCGACGTCGACGTAGGCTTGGTTCAGGGTCTCACGGTAGGTGCTGGCTTGGGCAATGACTACCGGATCGGGGTGGAGGACTCGGTGCCCTGGGGAGATGCGATCGCAAGGACACACCTCTGAGCCATTCTCCAGGGAGAAGGGCAATACCTGGTCGTCGAGGAGGGCCACTACCCAGCGAATGGGCCGGGGAAAGCGCAGGTCACCGTCCCCCCAGCGCATGAACCGCTTCCCCTCGAGGCCAAAGATCCACTGGGGCACTTGCTCCGGCAAGATGTCAGCGGCGGGGCGGCCGGCAATAGACTGGGTGACAAAGACGAAGGGACCTTTATCGGTGTCCCGCACCTCTAGATCGGCGACAGCTACCCCGCGGGAGCGGGCAAACCCTTCGGCGGCGCGAGTAGGCTGACCATCCTGGAAGGCGGCTTGGGCTGGCGGTCCTTTCACCTCATCGGTGCGATCCGGCTGGCGTTCAGGCAACCCTGCTACCACCACTGCTAATCGGCGCGGAGTGCCGTATACGGTAACGGCGGCAGGCGTCAGGAGCTCCTCGGCCAACGCCGATGCTATGCTTCCCCGCCATTGGTTAATGGCATCCTCTACAAAGCTGGCCGGCAACTCCTCGGTGCCAACTTCCAGCAAAAACGTCGCCATAGGTAACTTTAGAGTGCTTGCGATCGCATCAACGGCTCCCTGCCCACAAGCAGCGAGTCAGTTTCATCAGTCTACCGCGCCCTTAGCGGGAATTTGCAACGGAAATGGTCTCAGATTCCCCAGCTTTAGCAGCTGAGCAGGCAGGGCCTACTCCCTGGGTTGGATCGTCAGCGTCCGTAAGCGATTGAGGGCGGCGGCCAGGTCTTGGGGACGAAATCGGACCAGATCGCCAGATACCCTATCATCTAGACAATCCAAGCCATCCCGGTCGAGATCCGCCATAATCGCGCTCAGAATCTCAGCCAGGGAGCGCTGACCATCCATAAACTGGCGACCATAGACCATGGCGGCGGCCATGGCCCGCACTTGCCCCGGTTCCACTAACTGCTCCACGGCGCTGAGGTCGATGTCTTCGCGGCCAAAGCGCACCTGATCCACCTGACGCACCTTGAGGCTAACCGGCTTCCGGCCTTGGCTGGGATCAATGCCCTGGGGCAGCACCACCCGGGGGGTGATAGGCCCAAAGTGCTCGCCTCCCTCCCGCTGGCGCTCGGTGACATATTGGCGGGCAATGGCTTGGGCCTGGGCCGTGACCTCGCGGGGCTCATAATTGTCTAGGGCGATGACGGTGTCGGCCACGTCGAAGTAGTCGCCACTGCCCCCCATGACGAGCACCGTGGAAATGCCGTAGTCATCGTAGAGCTGTCGCACCTTATCGATGAAGGGGGTGATGGGTTCGCGATCCTTGGCAATTAGGGCCTGCATGCGCCGATCGCGAATCATGAAGTTGGTGGCGGAGGTGTCTTCATCCACCAACAGAGCCTGGGCTCCGGCTTCGACGGCTTCCATAATATTGGCGGCTTGGGAGGTGCTACCGCTGGCATTGGTGGTGGAGAAGGCATGGGTGGAGCGCTCCTGGGGCAAGTTTTTGATGAAAGGAGAGATATCGACCCCACTGACGCTGCGGCCATCCTCGGCCCGCACCTTCACCGCCGCCGGCAGGCAGACTACTTGTTCGCGGCCGTCCCCAGGGATATGGGCATAGATGCCGGTCTCGATGGCCCGCAATAGGGTGGACTTACCGTGGTAGCCTCCCCCTACGATCAAGGTGATGCCGCTGGGAATGCCCATGCCAGTAATAGTGCCCGCATGGGGGCAGTCGACGCTGACTCGCAGCGAGTCGGGGGAGCGAAAGGGAATCACCTCAGCCTCTAGGGGGCGCTCATCGATCCCACTGCGGCGGGGTAAGCGGGCCCCATCGGCGATGAAGGCCACCAGATCCCGCTGGGGCAACTGCTGCCGCAGCCAGTCGGCATCCTCGGCAGTATCCACGTGGCGCTGGAGGGCGGCGGCATCTAGCACGTCGTAGCAGAGGGCCTGGTCCAGAATATCTGGCAGGTCATCGCAGAGCAATTCTGCCGCCTGCCGACCGGCGATGCGACGGCCAAAGGCGGGGAGGCCTACGGTGCAGCGGATCTCCAGGTCACCGTCCCTAACCTGGGCAGCGGTGCGAGCTAGGATGGCCTGGCTGGGCGGTGCGATCGCAATTAGGCCACTCTTGCCCGAGCCCCGATTACTCTTGAGTTGCTGGGCCACTTGATACACTTGGCGAGTGAGATAGTCGGCTAGGGCCACAGCCCGTACTGGCGAAGAGTAGAGCTCCGCTGGAAATCTCGCCGTTTGCCGGGGCACCTGCAGCCGTACCTGGCTGGGAGCGGCGAAGGGGTCTCCCTGGACATAGTCGATGTGCAAGGTAAAGTCCGGGAACTCGTAGGTGCCACGAATCGACTTATAGGCTTTGTAGCTTTGGCCATCGAGGCGATGAAGTTGCTGCCGCAGGGCACTGTCCAGGGTAGCCATGGTAACCATTCAAACTATCGGCAAATCATTTCTCACTCTAAAGGACGCCTCCTGGGACGTGACCCTGTACGGCTCTCTATTCGTCGTTGAGCACTGGTGAATTTGATCCTTCTGGCGCACCCTGGACTCCGTGGAAGGGCCTGTCAGTTAGGAGCCCTGGACCTCGATAAGACCGCACTTAGTTTTCCAAGCCAGAGAGCTCACCCGAGGGGATCTCGCTCCCCTCGGACTCCGACGACCAGGGCAAACCGCTGCCCTGGACCTGCGGACGGGCATGTCGATTAGCAGTGCTGGATCGCGTCGCATTGGCAAGGTAGCAATAAATTTTGAATTTTGAATTTTGAATTGAAGCCCGCTGCCTTTTCCGCGCTGCTGCCCTGGACCTGTGGCAGGGCTGGTCGATTGGTCGTTAGGTTTTCTGCACTGGGCGCGGCAACCGCGCCCCTACCCTGTCCCCTTACCTCTATCTGCTATCGGCCTACTCGCCCGCCCATCCACCGTTTGACAGGGAGCCAAACCATTCACTCAACACTCAACACTCAAAATTCAAAATTCAAAACTCAAAATTCAAAATTCAAAACTCAGCCCTCCGGGCAGGCTCCGCCTTTCTCGAATGCCGTTAGGCTATACACCCCACTACCCCATCACCCCCTCACCCCTATCTACTCCTCACTCGTCACTCCTCACTCCTCACCATTAACCTGTCCACTTCCAGAGGCGAATGGTCTTATCAGTACTGGCGCTGGCAATTAGGCGGCCGCTACTGTGGATGGCCACCGCTTGTACTGCCCCGGTGTGGCCACTGAGACTATATAAACACTGACCTGTTTGCAGATCCCAGAGTTTGACGGTGCCGTCGTTGCTACCGCTGACCAAGGTGCGGCTATCTGGTGCGATCGCAACTCCATTCACATCCTGGGTATGCTCTGCCAGGGTCTGCAGCAGAGTTCCCGTAGCCAACTCCCACAGCCGCACCGTACCATCCTTACTGGCACTCGCAATCAGCTTGTCATCCCGGCTGATGGCCAGATCATTGACGGAATGGAGGTGACCCGACAACGTTCTCACCAGGGTACCCGTGGCGATATCCCACAGCCGTACCTGGTTATCCAAGCCACCACTGACTAGGGTTTGCTCATCCGCCGTCATGGCCACCGCCTTGATTATGCCCGCTGTCCCTCGCAACGTCTTGAGATGGCGTCCCTGATCCAGCTTCCACAGCATCAACGAGCGATCCTCACCCCCACTGGCCAGGAGAAACCCCCGCTGCCCCATGGCCACAGACATCACATCTCGCAGATGGCCCGTGAGGGTATGCAGTACCTTGCCCTGAGCCAAGTTCCAGACTCGTACCGTATGGTCATCGCCGCAGCTGGCCATCACCTGTCCTCCCCGACTGATGACCACATCATTCACCCCCCGGGGATGGGCCTCTAAGCTGTAGAATTCCTTCCCCGACGGCAAATGCCAGACCCGAATCGTGTCGTCTAAGCTGCCACTGACTAGGGCCGGCGTCTTAGGATTAAAGGCCACCGCCATGACCCAAGACCGATGCCCCACCACCGTGCGGACACAGTGCCAGCCTCGAGAACGCGGGGTACCCGATCTGGGCCGTCTGCCCGAGGACTGAGGGCGAGAGGTCGGAGGAGGGGAACTTGTCTGGGGCTTAGTAGTAGCAGGCCTCGCCGTCGATGGCGGCTCTGACGGCTCCGGCGGCTCCGACGGTGGGGAAGACGGCGGCTGGGGAGGGGATGAAATCGGTCCAGCCGGATGCTGCCGCACCCAACCCGGCACTACCCCCTGCCAAGCACCATTCCCCTGCAAATCTCGCAGGGCATCCTGGGCTGATTGATAGCGATCGCCGACCAAGTCTTGAACCAGCCGCTCCAACACCTGGGCCAACGGGGGGTCAATGCTACGCCCCGCCGCTTGCAAGATCTGCCGCCACTGCCACTGTCCCTGCAGGGGGTCGTAGAGGTCCTCGGGTTTACGATTCGTCAACAGATGCAGACAGGTCACTCCCAGACTGTAGAGATCGCTGGCTGGATAGGCATGGCCCCCTCGCAATTGCTCGATGGGAGAATAGCCTTCGGTGCCAATGCGAGTCCCAGGTTGTGGCGTCACCGCCTCACTGAACTGCTTAGCTACCCCAAAGTCGATCAGAATCGCCTTACCATCTTGCTGGCGGCGCAGAATATTGGTGGGGGTAATATCCCGGTGAATCACCCCTTGATGGTGAATAAATTGCAGCACCGGCAACAAGTCCAGCAGCAATTGACGTACTTGCTGGCCATCGTAGGCCCCCCGCTCTTGCAGCTCTTGATAGAGGGTGGTGCCTTCAATGCTCTGCTGCACTAGATAGAGATAATGATCATGGGCAAAATAGGCCAGCAGGGTAGGAATCTGAGGATGCTCCCCCAAATCATGCAGTCGCATGGCCTCCTGCTCAAAGAGTTTCACTGCCTTATCGAAGGATTTAGTGCCTTGGGTTTGGGGCGCAAATTGCTTGATGACACAAGGGCTATTGAGGCGATCGGTATCTAATCCTAAGAATGTACGGCCAAATCCCCCCTGCCCCAGCAATTTAATCGGGATATATCGACCCCGTAATCGCTTCACTAAAGGATGGCCACATCCCTGACACCGCTCTGCGGTTCTAGGATTGGACGGCAAGGGGCATTGAGGATTGAGACAGCAAAGCATGGGCGACCCTAGCAAGCAGAATGTAGCTGGAAATGGTTACTAAAACTCTGTCACCCCCGCGGTGATGCACCCACGATGGCCAACGGTAACTTCCCTTAGTGTAGGGGAGATAAGGATAGGGCTTGTTGTATTTCGTTATATTTCGCATCTGGTTCTGAGGGGGGTGATGCGGTGCGGTATCGTGAAGCCATAGCGTGTTTACCATGAGTTTTTGCATCGCCTATGACCCTGGCCCAACCGTCCCACAAGAAAGCTAAGGCCCTGCGTCCGGGGGCTCGTCGTCCGGCCAAGGAGTTGTGCAGCGAGTGTGGCCTTTGCGATACCTATTACATTCACTACGTCAAAGAGGCCTGTGCGTTCCTCAATCAGCAATTTCCTCAGCTAGAGGCACAGGCCCATGGCCGGGCTCGGGATTTGGAGAACACTGACGACTGCTACTTTGGGGTGCATCAATCCATGATGGCGGCCCGCAAGCGGCAGCCCCTGGAAGGAGCCCAGTGGACCGGTATCGTCAGCACCATTGCCGTGGCCATGCTGACCCAGGGCCGGGTGGAGGGGGTAGTCTGCGTGCAGAATACGGAGGAAGACCGGTTTCAACCCCAGCCGATTCTGGCCACTACCCCAGAGGAGATTCTGGCGGCCCGAGTCAATAAGCCCACCCTCTCCCCCAATCTGTCGGTGCTAGAGCAGATCGAGCAGTCGGGGCTGAAGCGGCTGTTAGTGATCGGGTAGGCTGTCAGATTCAAGCGCTACGGGCAGTGGAACAGCAGCTGGGGCTGGAGAAACTCTATGTATTAGGCACCCCCTGTGTGGATAATGTCACCCGGACTGGGTTGCAAAAGTTCCTCGAGACCACCAGCCGCTCGCCAGAGACGGTGGTGCACTATGAGTTCATGCAGGACTTTCGGGTGCATTTCAAACATGAGGATGGCTCGGTGGAGACGGTACCGTTTTTTGGCCTCAAGACCAACCAGCTCAAGGATGTGTTTGCCCCCTCTTGTATGAGCTGTTTCGACTATGTCAATGGGCTGGCGGATCTGGTAGTGGGCTACATGGGCGCCCCTTTCGGCTGGCAGTGGATCGTGGTGCGCAACCAGACGGGGCAGGACATGCTGGATCTGGTCATGGATCAACTAGATACC
The DNA here is from genome assembly GCF_002075285.3 of Halomicronema hongdechloris C2206. Taxonomy (GTDB): domain Bacteria; phylum Cyanobacteriota; class Cyanobacteriia; order Phormidesmidales; family Phormidesmidaceae; genus Halomicronema_B; species Halomicronema_B hongdechloris. Next base: position 1,478,743 of record NZ_CP021983.2, read on the forward strand.
CAGCCAGTGACGAGCCAAGGTAATCGTAAGGCGGCAGTGCAGCAGAGTATTCCGGCCTACGACAAGGGAGTGACCCTGCCCATGTGGGCGGCGAAGCTAATGGGGGTGGTGATTGAGCGAATTGGGCCGAAGGGGCTGGAATATGCGCGCTTCTCCATCGATTCGCACTTCACCCGCAATTATCTCTACGTGCAGCGTCACCATCCCGAGAAGTTGGCAGACCATGTGCCGGCCTTTGCCCAGCGCATTGTCAGTCAATACACCCTGCCGGAGGCAGAGGAGAGCCATGCGGATTCTGCTGGTGGATGACGAAGCCGAATTGACCGATCCCCTCAGCCGCTTACTGCAAGGTCACGGGTATACGTAGACGTGGCCAGTGATGGGGATAAGGGACTGGTCCTAGCCCAGGGCGGCGGCTATGACCTACTGATCCTGGATTGGATGCTGCCGCAGTTGAATGGGGTAGAGATCTGTCGGCAGGTGCGATCGCAGGGCGACAGCACCCCCGTCTTGTTTCTCACCGCCAAGGACACGGTGGATGATCGGGTGGCGGGCCTGGATGCTGGTGGCGATGATTATCTGGTCAAACCCTTTGAACTGCGGGAATTACTGGCCCGGGGCGGGCCCTGCTGCGGCGTCCACCCACCCTGGAAACCGGCGCCCCTGGCGAGCGTCTCAGCTTCGAAGATCTAGAGCTAGACTGCGACAACCAACTGGCCTATCGCCAGGGGCAGGCCATTGAGCTCTCGGAAAAGGAAACCCGCTTACTGGCCTTTTTGCTGCAGCATCCCCACCAGTTGCTCAGCCACGACCAGATCTACCAGACGGTCTGGGTCGGCCAAGAGCGGCCCAGCAGTAATGTACTAGCGGCCCAGATGCGGTTGCTGCGCCGTAAGATCGAGCCCCCTGGCACCTCTGCGTTGATTCACACCGTCTATGGCAAGGGCTATCGCTTGGGGCAATGAGCGTTTTTGTATACTGAAGACCTAACGTTCTCGGTGATCCCCATGACCGTTTCTCCTACTCTAGAGTTCTTTGAGGGCATCTACGAAGACCTCAGCAATGTCAGCCTGCGCCAGAACCGGGGCACAGGGGTGCGGTCAGCCAAGCTGATCTTTGAGCACATGGAAGCCATCGAGCAGTTCAAGAGCTTTCGCCGTCAATTTTCCAAGGCGCTGAAGCTAACGGATGAGGAGGGCATCATCACCGTCGAGCCCAGCGGCATCAAGTTTATCTTCGGTGGCCCTGAGGGCGATGATCTGGTGCGGGTAGAATGCCTGCTGGAGATCGACCGAGACGACCACTGGCAGCGATTTATGCGATTTATGCACCGCTATGCCGACGCCCATGGCATGGCCTACGGTGAATCTAATCCTGACGCAATTCAAGGGAGCAAGCCATCATGAAGGTCGCCATTACTGGAGCCACCGGATTCGTCGGCAGCCGCCTGGTGAAACGGTTGCAAGAACAAGGGCATGACAGCCTGGTGCTGACTCGCGATGCCAGCAAAGGGCGGCGGGTGTTTCCCACCAGTGCCTTTCCCCGAGTGCAGGTGGTGGCCTATGAGCCGCTGCAATCGGGAGCCTGGCAAGATGCGATCGCAGGCTGCGACGGCGTCGTCAACCTGGCCGGAGCCCCGATCTCAGAACGGTGGACCCCAGAGCACAAACAAGCCATGCTCAACAGCCGCCAGATCGGCACCGCCAAAGTAGTCGAGGCCATTGCCAACGCCGAGCCCAAACCCAACGTTCTCGTCAATGCCTCCGCCATCGGCTACTACGGCACCAGCGAAACGGCCCGCTTCGACGAAACTAGCGCCCCGGTAGAGGATGACTTTCTCTCCCAAGTCTGCCGGGCCTGGGAAGCAGAAGCCCACAAGGTCAAAGAGGCTGGGGTGCGCCTGGTGATTCTGCGCTTCGGCATCGTCCTGGGCATGGGTGGAGCCATCGCCCGCATGGTGCCGCCCTTCCGCCTCTTTGCCGGCGGCCCCATCGGCAGCGGTCGGCAGTGGTTCTCCTGGATCCACCGAGAAGATTTGGTCAGTCTCATCCTCAAGGCCCTCAGCGAAGACACTATGGCCGGCATCTACAATGCCACCACCCCTCATCCCGTACGCATGGCCGAGCTATGCCATGCCCTAGGAGAGGTACTCAATCGCCCTTCCTGGCTGCCAGTCCCCGACTTCGTCCTAGAAGCTCTGTTGGGGGACGGGGCTAAGGTGGTGCTCGAGGGCCAGCAAGTATTACCCAAACGCACTGAAGCCAGCGGCTTCACGTTCCAATATCCCCGCGTAAAAGCTGCCCTGCAAGAGATCCTCACCGATTCTTGAGAGACCAACGCCTCGTCCTCGGTTTATGCTGAGGGCAGACGCATCTCGCCGGAGGGGGATCATGTCCCAAGGCAACCGGGATCAGAACATCCCCGCGTTGATTGCCGCCTTGCTCATCACCATCGCCCTGGCAGGGGGAGCCTATTGGTTTCTCGGTAGGCCCCTACTCAGGCAATTCAGCAACAGCCCCGCCCCATCCTCTACCCCCGACAGTACCAACTCCCCGACTCCTAGCCCTGCCCCCCAAGCAAGGGACAGCCTCAACAGTCTCGATGATCTAGATACCTCACTGCCCAATCCCGCCGTTTTGACCATAGACGGCAGTGTTACCCTAGTGGCCCTCGTCAAGCAATTTCAACTGGCCTACACTCAGGTCAACCCCAACATTCCCACCACCTACGGCGTCCCCGCTGGCCAACCCAACGGCAGCAATGCCGGTCTGCAGCACCTGCTCAATGACGAGGTGGTCATGGCCTTCAGCTCCCGCCCCCTAACTGCTGAGGAGCGCCAGGCCGGACTGCAAGCGATTCCCTTCGCCCGGGATGCCTTAGCTGTCGTGGTCGGGCAAACCAATCCCTTCAATGACAGCCTCACCCTGAGCCAACTGCAGCAGATCTTCCAAGGGCAACTGACCAACTGGTCGGAATTAGGCGGCCCTAATGCCCCGATTCGGGTGATCAATCGCGCCGCCGATAGTGGCACCCATTCTCTCTTCAAAGACCTGGTGCTGCTGGGACAAGACTTTGCCCCCGATGGCCCCACCTTCACCACCCTGACGCAGGGGATGAAACCACTCCAATGCTGCGAACCCTGGAAGCCAATGGCATTGGCTACAGCACCGTGCAGCAAGTGGTCGATCAATCTACCGTCAAGATCTTGCCCATCGAGGGAACCTTGCCCACTGATGCAGAAGCGGTACGCCAGGGCACCTATCCCCTTAGCCGGGTAGTTTATGTCGTGATAACCAACCCACCAGCCCGGCAGTGGCAAGAGTTCATCGCCATGATGCTCTCTGACCAAGGACAATCCATCGTCGAGCGGGTTGGCTTTTTACCCCTGTAGATATGCCTGCAAAATTGAGCCCCGAACAGCTATTGGCTTAGAATTTCGAGCAGGGGGAGTCACGATATCGACAGCAATTCTGGGCTTGGGATGAGCGGTGGGCTGGCAAAACGATACGTTAGGAAGAGACAGTGATGACCAACAGTGCCGATGACCGACTGAGCCGCATTGAGGCCATCGTAGAAGCTAATGCCACGGCCATTGCCGAACTGCAGCAGGCCACGGACTCCGGCTTTGAGCAAACCCGCCAACGAACCGCCGAACTGCAGCAGACCATGGACTCCGGCTTTGAGCAAACCCGCCAAATCATCGAGCGCGAAGCTGCCGAAGCCATTAGCCTCATCAGCGGTCTAGCCGAGCACCAAGAGGAAACCGATAGCCGCTTCAACAATCTGCTGCAGGAGGCTCGTGCGGACCGGCAGCGTAACGAAAACGAGCATCAGGCATTTCGGGAGTCCTTTCAGAATATGCTGGCCGAAATTGCCCGTATCTGGCAGCGCCTGGCAGGATAGGCCTATACAGTGCCCTTGCTACTCTAGAGATCTATACACCCTCACGCTGCCAAGATGTCAGGATCACCGAATTGTGGTATGTTATTGAGCAGTAGAAGGGGAGTAGCCCTAGATCCTGGCAGGATCTAGCCGTCTGAATCAACATGCTGGCGATGAGCCTGGTTCAGATGGCGAATCGATTCCAACTCATAGCTTTGGCTGTCCTACTGCCTAGGCAGGCCAAGATGTGAGTTTGGCGCTAATCAGCATTTTTCGATTCGCACGCGAGACCTTCACTGAGTCCACGGTTAAGTGGGCTTGGTGGGGTCTTTTAATCCTTTAAAGGGATCCGTCATGCCTGCTTAACCACCACATCACGGAAACAGGCATGAGCATATTGACCGGATTTACGGCAGGGTTACTCTTGATTACCCTGTCTGAGTTGGGAGATAAGACCTTCTTCATCGGCGCTATTCTAGCCATGCGCCATTCCCGTCGTTGGGTATTTACCGGGGTGACGGCGGCCCTGTTGGCCATGACCATCCTGTCGGTCCTCATTGGTCAGGTGGTGACGGCTTTACCCCACGTTTATGTACAAGGAGTCGCCATCGCCCTATTCCTGGGCTTTGGCGGCAAACTGCTTTACGATGCCTGGTCCATGGCTAGGCCAGGGGACTTAGACCATGAACAGGCGGATGCCCTGGCAGCAGTCGAACAGCGAGAACAGGGCCTGACCACCTGGTCCACCGGAGCCATTTTGGCTGAGGCCTTCACCCTTACTTTCATGGCAGAGTGGGGGGATCGCACCCAGCTGGCTACCATTACCCTGGCCGCTGCCCATCATCCCATCGGCATTGTGGCTGGGGCCAGCCTAGGCCATACCATCACCACCTGCATTGCTGTCATCTGCGGCAAGCTGGTTGCCGGTCGCATCTCTGAGCGCCTCTTGACAGGGTTAGGCGGCGGGTTGTTTGTCTTATTCGGTCTGATTACCGCCCTGAGGATGGGCACCTGAGTCAGCTTCACCAGGATAATTGCTGTCCTCTGAGCCCGGCAGGGGCTACTAAGCTGTAGCGGTGCAGCAGGGAAGGCAGAATGTCGTAGAGCTGAGCCTGCTGCAGCACCTGCCCCTGCTTGGGATCCTGGGGATCATAGAAGATCATCAGGCCCTGGGGAGCGTGATTAGCGTCGTCGGGACCGGTGTCATTCTCGACCGCATAGATGCTGTCAAAGCCGACGCTACCGATGGAACGCCAGGCCAGATCATCGAAATAAACGATCAAATCGGGGGCTCGTCCCCGCACCTTTTGGTAGATCTGCTGGGGCTTGAAGGCCTCCACCTTGAGGGGACATCCCGCCGGACCCGGCAGCTGACTCAGCTGGTCAATCAACTGGTCGCGGGTGGCCTCATAGGCGGCCATGGGCACCACTCCCTGGGGTTCGCGGCCCTTGACGTTGAGAAAGATGCGAGCGTAATAGCCCCCGGCTCCCCAAGCTTGGGTCTGCTCCCAGTCCACCGCAACCTGATCCAAGGATTGGGGAGTGTCCGGCCGTTGCTTCAGAGTGAGGTAGCCCTGGGCCTGCAACCATTCATTGATGCAAATGCCCCCCATCAACGGTTGGGCCCCATGGTCTGAGACTACCAGCACCGCCGTGTCCTGATCGCAGTGCTCTAGCAGGGAGCCTACCCGCTGATCCACATGGCGGTAGTAGTCATAGATGGCCGTGGCATAGGGCGAGTCGGGCTCATACTGGGGATGGCGCGGGTCCATCGGTTTCCAGAAGGCATGGTGAATCCGATCGACCCCCATGTCGACCAGCATCAGAAAATCGGGACCGTCTTGAACAATCAGCTTCTCTGCCAGGGTGAAGCGCTGGTCGCAGAGCCGATAGAGATTTTCCAGAATCTGCTTTTTATCATCAGAGCGAAAATTGGGCACATCCATCATGAAGTCCGGCATCCAGCTGCGCAGCTGCTGTCCCAGCTCTGGCGGATGGGTAAAGGGCACCTCGGGGCTGGGAGTGAGAAAGCACGATACCAACGAGCCATTGACCGGATAGGGGGGCGACGTCCCCGGCACACTCAACACCGCCACCTGCCAGCCGGCCTCCCCCAGCAAGTCCCACAGTCGCGGAAATTTCACCGCCCGTCCATCAGAGATGGCCATACTGTGATAATTACGGTCCTGACGGTTGCGAAACCCATAGATACCCAACTCCCCTGGATCGCGTCCGGTCATCATGCAGCTCCAGGCCGGTACCGTAATGGCTGGAATGCTGCTCTCGAGACGACCATAGCTACCCTGGGCCATGAGGCGGCTGAGGTGGGGCAACTGAGAGCGCCACTGCTCGAACACCAGGGAAGGCTCCATGCAGTCGAGGCCGATAATCAGCAGGCGGGGAGTAGGCATAGTAATAGCCAGTAGCGATCTCCTTATTGTAGGCGTCCCTAGGACTGGGATAACCGTTTCACCGTTTCCCCCCCTAGGCGCTGGTGGGTCTCGGCCAACAGCTTGGGAATCTTCTGGGCGTGAGGGCTGCGGGCTAGGCACTTCGATAAGTCCAAGCGGTCAATATCGCCAGCTTGTTGACCGGGAAACCAATGGCCGCCATTGCCCAGGAGATTGTAGCGGGCCTTGGCATACTCGTCCATATCAAAGGCCACCAGCAGGTTATGCAGCCAAAGGATAGTGGGAATGTTGATGCGCCCAGGAGTATCTTCCGGCGTCGGCAGTCCCACCTGCCAGGTGCGTAGCCAATCGGTGCCTAGGGCATCGCTGGCAGCTTGCTCCAGTCGCTGCACAATTGGCGGTAGGATTTCTGCGGCTTGCTCTAACAGCGGCAAGACCTGCAAATGCTCATCAAAGTCGCTGGGGCGAGCCGCCCCTAGGCTGAGGGTATGGACCTGGGGATGGCTGAGGCAGAAGAGATCGTTGAAGACCATGGGGCTGAGGGGCGCACAGAGGTCAACTAGCTTCTGGGGCGGGTTGTAGAGATGGCCGCCCTTGTCTGAAGGACTGATGATGAATACCCCCATGTCATGGCGATTGGCGGCTTCAATGGCAGGCCAGTTGTCCTGATTGATGTAGTACCAGTGCAGATTGACGTAGTCGAATTGGTTGGTCTCGATGGCCTGCAGAATCACCCAGGTGGGGGCATGGGTAGAGAAGCCGATGTGGCCAATGCGTCCAGCCCGTTGAAAGGCTTGGGCCACCTCTAGGCAACCTCCCGGTCGGACGGTGTAGTCCAGCAGGTCTGGGGTGTTGATGCCATGGATGCCGAGCAGATCGATGTGCTCCAGCCGTAGATTCTGCAGGGATTGCTCTAAGGTGCGACGAAAGTCTTGGGGATCGGGCTTGGGGGAAATTTTGGTCTGGACGATCAGCTTTTCCCGGGGCAAGCGGGGCAGAATCCGCCCCAACTGGATCTCAGAAGTACCATAGCCCCGGGCTGTTTCAATGTGAGTGATGCCGACCTCTAAGGCCCGGCGAATGGTGGCCTCGAGGTTAGCTTGGTTTTTCTGGGGAATTTGCCAGTGGGGACTGTCTTTCCAGGAATGCTGATAGCGCATGCCGCCGCAGGAAAAGACGGGCATGGGTAAATTGGTGCGGCCAAAGCGTCGATACTGCATTGGTCAAATGTATGGAGGCTCTCTTCCACTGGTTCTATCACAGAACTATAAAGAAGCACTTCCCCTGGGGTGATGGGGTGTATAGCCTAACGGCATTCAAGCAAGGCGGAGCCTGCCTGGAGGGCTGAGTGTTGAGTGTTGAGTGTTGAGTGTTGAGTGAATGGTTTGGCGCCCTGTCAAACGGTGGATGGGCGGGCGAGTAGGCCGATAGCGGATAGAGGTAAGGGGACAGGGTAGGGGCGCGGGAAAAGGCAGCAAATATCTCGGGGGCACAAGTCTGGTCGGGGTAGGAGTCTGGTTCGGTAGAAGGCGGCAACCTAAGCGGCCTTCAGATCACCCTTTCATCCTTTCTCCTTTTGCCTTCTGATTTTCTATCGTTTCCGTCCCCTTGCGGGGTAATGGGTTTTGAACCCCCTCGATCTGGAGCCCTTACAGGGCAAAGGTTTCAGGGGGGTGTTTTCGCTAGGGTCTCGTGGAAAGCAAAATTATTGCGAATCCCTGTCAATAGACCTCTGTGGAAAACACCTGAAACCTTTACGTAGCAAGCGATTCGCTAGGGTTAACAAAACTATGCGGTTTTCAAGGATCGGAAGACCCCCACGAAAGCGAGAGATTTACGAACATATTAGTCGCTGAATATTTGAAAATCAATCAAATCGCAGGATTTCGCAATATTCCATAGTTATCCAGCTCTCTCGCCGCTTCCGACATCATCTGCTGTCGCACCACCAGCGGCGCAATCACCTCCCCCTGCGGTCGCCAATCGCGCAGTCGCATCGTTACATTAATATCCCCTACCCGCATCCAGCCCCGGTAGTAGGCATCTGTAGCGGGACGCTGGGCCAGTACCTGCAAAATCTCCTGCTGTTCCGTTGCCTCCGCCACCTCAATATGCACCAATTGCGCCAACTCCCCATAGCTCACCGGCCCAAAGGTGGGGTGGCGCTCCGTATCCTGTACATACCCGTGGGCAAACTCCGGCTCAAACCGCATGATCAGCAGTGCTTTGGGCAGATAAAAATTAAATCCCCAGGCCGCTGCCAACTGCACCTGCACCTGTTCTGGGGTAGGCAGTTGCCCGGTGTCCCGCAGGGTTTTGAGCTCGGGGGGCACCGCTGGATCGCCCCAGGGTAAGACCCTCAGGTGGGGGGAGCGGATGCGATCCAGGCGGTAGTTATGCCAGCCAATGTGGCCATCGGGATCTTGGCCATAGGCGCTGAGGTACTTGGCCCGGCGGGCATAGTGCACACACACTGGATACACCGTCACCGTGGCGGTGCGCCGTTGGCGAACCACCCAGTTGTCAAACTGAATCACGCCGCCATCGGGGGTTTGCCAGAGGGCTTCGATTTGCTGCTGGTAGCTGTCCACCCTCATTGACTGACAAAACCTGCTAGAACCCAGACTATCCAAAGGGTCAGGGAACCTGCCCCCTACAGCATCCGAAATCTGGTAAGGGCGCGGAAACCGCGCCCAATGCAGAATCTTTTGTCAGTCAACCAGCTGTCCACCTGCTCTTGCATCTCATCTGAAAGAATATAGTGCAAATGCAGAAAAATCCGATTGAAACCTTAATTTACGAACTTTTCACTCTAAAAAACTTGACTATACTCGCCGTTTTTGATCAACTAATGCAAATGCAGGTGAAATGAGACCAACTACAGCCGCAGTTAAATTTAATCCCTGGATAAAAGAGCTTTCGGGTCCAATAGTTATAAAAACTATCAATGAAATCAACATAACGACAAGAGATATGGCACCCACGTACCAGAGTAGGTATGATTTACGTAAAAGAGAGGACTGACTATTTCTGACTGGATCAGTCTTGCTCAAGCAAGTATAAGAGTAATCCGTTTCATTCAATACGTGGTAGAGAAAATCATCTGAACGATTTGGATCGTATTTTGGTTTCAATTCAAATGTGTAAACTGACTCAATACCAAGTGCAAGGCATACGGCAAAAACATCTATGCTTGGTCTTTTAGGAGCAGTCGTTAAATCAACTATCCATTTTGTATTTTTCTGACTTTTGATAACCTGGTACAATTCTCGCTTCAGATTTGAGTACTCAATCGGAATTAATTCCCTTTTCAAAAGTTGCTCATTTATTTGTTTGTAAACACCAGAGAATCGCGAAGAAAGGTCGCCTAGTCGGCCCCATATTTTGCTAGAAATGTTACTTGCTTCAGAATCAGTAATTCCTGTTTCAGTTCCTTTGATGTGTATCAGTTTGATTGCTTCTATTCCCATATTTTCATAGGCATATGAAATCGCATTAATGTACGAATCGACATTGGGAGAGAAGAGAAAAACTAAAAGTGTTTTAAGCATCAAGAAAATCCTCCAATTCTCTAAACTGACGAACACAATTCTTGCCACTTGTCTTAGCCAGCTTTAAAGCAAAGTAAGCTTCTCTTGGAGTTTTTCCAAGTCCTATTGATAGTGTGCTTTTGGCCTTTTTCTGAAATTCAAATCTAATTTTTTCGATCAGATTGAGAGTATCGTCTGTTTTGCTAATGCGGGCTAAAATATTATCTCCACCTGTAAATATTATTTCTGCCTCGCAAGACTCTATAAGCTCATATTCTAGCCAAAGCATCGCTTTATGAAATACTTTTGAAAATTCGAAAATTTTAGCTGATTCATTTCTCAACATAAGATATTCAAGATGATGTCCAACATCATCACCATCGGCAGCAAAATAGAGTTTAGTCATACATTTTCTTTCAAATAATCAATGGTTTGCCGCCTAAATTTTAAGTTAGGAAGAACAAGGATAAATTCCATATAAAGAGACAAGTGTTAGGTGTCTGCCACCTTTATCATATTAATTAAGCAAGGATATCGATTAGTCATGAAGTCAGATCATGGCTGATTTAAGAACAACGATACTTTTGTATGAATTGCACTTATCTTATATCAAGTCTCCATTCCTTGCCTCCCAATAAATCAGGTCTTGTATCCAGTTTGTGTTACCTTCTCACCACCTGGGGGCGGCCCTGCTGGTGGTCGGCCCACCCGACAGCGGTAAGTCGGTACTCAGCCATGCCCTGTTTCGGGCCTTGCTGCCGGAGTATCCGGACGTGTTTTTGCAGCGAGCCCAGTGGGATGGGGAGGGCAACTGGACTTTAGAGCTGCCGGAGTCAGCAACAGCAGCGGATCGGGAGGCCTTCAAGCTGTTCTATAAGGGCGGCTTGACGGCGGGCTTTTTCCCGTATCAGGCCCAGGCGATTTTGCAGCTGCGGCGACGGAAGCCGCTGGTGATAGTGGATGTGGGCGGCAGGGTGCAGCCGGAGAAGGTACCGATTTTGGAGGCGTGTTCCCATTACCTTGTACTCAGCTCAAAGCTCCGGGAGGTGAAGCAATGGCATGAGTTTTGCGGCGATCGGGGCAATTTATCGCCATTAGCAGTTATCCACAGTAGAATGGCACTGACATAAGCCGTATCAAGCAACTAGTTTAGCTTTCGCAACCGAGCGCGGTTCTTGCATTCTGGGGAACGGTTTGGGGCGACGTTTGACCACTCGGGGTTCTGAGCGGTGCGGTCGAAAAGGGATAATCAACTCCCGCACAGCGTTTAACAAGGCTTGGTAGCCTTGCGGTCGCGCAGATGGCGAGAGATGCAGCAACTCGGGTCGGAAATGATTGAATTGTTGCCGCGTGCCCTGTAGGGAGAGCCGCAAAGCCCCGACCTCGGCATCGGCGCCGGCTTCCCACATCAGCGTTCGCAGCAGATTGTAGGCCAACAAATGCACCCAAATACTTTTAGTCACCATGGTAGGGGTTTTGGCGGCAACCATCTCCATGGCTAAGGTGGTTTTGAGATGTCTGAGATTGACTTCAGCGGCTTGCCAACGCAACTGATAGAGTTGGGCCAATTTGGCTCTAGGATAGCGTTTGGGGTCTATCAAGGTGGTCACTACCACAAAGTTGCTCGGGCGAAACCCAGGGACTTGAATCGAGAGATAGACTTCGCGCACCTCAAGCGCCTCGGGCAACGCCTCAAACTCCTCCGGTGAAAGGGCATGAGGACATTTTTTCGGGCGCTGCCACCGGACGATGTGGTCGCCAATGCCTAGCTTTTTGCCGCGCCTGAAATCACAACGGCGTTGATGATGCTTGCGAAAGACGGCATCGGCTCCCATCGCGGTGACTCCAGCCAAATCGACATAGGTGCCGTAAGCCGAATCGGCCACCACCACATCCTCTGGGCACAACGTCTGATAGAGGTGACGGGCTAAGCGCCATTCACTGACCCGAAAGGGAGCCATTGCGACTTCCAATACCGCTCCTGTGGTCACACAAAACCACACTTGCAGCTTCAGGAGGGGAAAGCCACAGCCGCTCTTTTGATTACTGTGCTGGGGATACGCCCGTTGATTCACTTCGGTATCGCTCATCAAAATCGTCGTCGCATCAAACGCCCTCACGACCCGACCGCACCACCGCTGAGCTGGGGATACCTGCGCCTGTAAAGCCGTGGCGACGCGCTTTACAAGCGGTGGAAAAATCGATTCGGGCCAGCGTTTGCGGGCTTTGCTGTAGGCGCCCGTATCCGCCGACGGCACGCTCAATCCAGCCACCCGCATCCAGGTCGTCACGCGCTTGACAGCATGGCTCAAACTGCTGTCCGAATCGAGAACTTGCGACAGCCAACTCCACAGCACCACTATCGGGGTGTAAAGCACTTGGCGATAAGTGACTCCCTGGGCCTCCAGCACCGCCTGAATCTCTGCTTCCGGCAGCACATCGCTAAACGGTAGACCGATGCTGTTCTGGTATTGCTCCTTGAGGACTGCTGCACGATTCGGCATCATAGAGACATGGTTATGGGCTTCGACGCTTTGATTCTTACAGATCAAGCGCTTGAAGCCTTTTTTGCTCTCTTATGTCAGTGCCATTCAGCCCTAGTAGACCCCCAGCAGTTGCAGGAGTGCTTCTTGAGTTGGGTGCAGCAGCTCACGGAGCAGTTGGAGATTAACCTGATTCATCTCGACGGGAAAACGGCGCGGGGGTCCTATGACCGAGAGAGGTCGTTGAGAGCCTTGCAGACCGTCAGTGCCTGGGCCTCAGAGCATCATCTGGTGCTGGCGCAACACCGCGTCGAAAGCACCTCGAATGAGATTACCGCTATTCCCGAATTGCTCAACCTGCTGGATCTCGACGGTGCGATTATCACCCTGGATGCCATGGGCACGCAACGGGAGAGTGCTGCCCAGATCCGGGAGCAAGGAGGGGACTACATCCTGGCACTGAAAGGCAATCAAGGGACCCTCCACCACGCGGTGAAGACCTTCTTTCAGGAGGCGGAGCGCACTCAGTGGGCAACCCTGGATTATAGCTACAGTAGCACCACAGAAGCCGGTCATCATCGCATTGAACATCGTCAGGTCTGGGCGGTGCCGCTGAGTCAAGTGCCCGAGTTGCCCACTCACCAGACCTGGAGCGGCCTGGCTACCGTTGTGATGGTCAGCGCGACCGCCAATTGTGGAACAAGACGACCCATGAGGTGTGCCTCTACATCAGCAGTTTGCCAGCTGAGGCCAGTGTGTTGGCCCAAGCGATCCGCTCCCATTGGGGCATCGAAAATAGCTTGCACTGGGTGTTGGATGTCACCTTTCGGGAAGACTCGAGTCGGATTCGCAGCGGTCATGGTCCTGAAAACATGGGCCTCTTACGGCGTTTGGCCCTGAATTTACTCAACCGGGCTCCCTCTAAGCAGAGTCTCAAACAGAAACGCTATCGCGCTGCCATGGACAATGACTTTGTCATCGAGGTGTTGCTTGCTCATGACGTTGGCTAAGGCCAGCGAAACGGCCCTGATAAGGGGACACAAACGATTGGAGGACACGACAATCCAGCTCATGCAGCTCTCAGACTATTCCAACGGGGTTGGAATCACGTTTTCAGCATCTAAAACTGGCATGACTCATAAAATCCTGATCTGGATTCTGAGCATTATGTCAAGCTGATTTACGTGCGATTGCCCTGTATGAGGGGCAGACCTTAGAGGCTGTAGTGACAGCCATTAAAGGTAACAGAGTCACTTATGAAATGTTAGGCACTATCAAGCTAACGGCTAGGGAACCTCAAAAGGCCAAGCTACTGTCGGAGGGTCAGATTGTCACTGTCAAAGTCACGGCTCTAAAACCAGATGGATCACCTAAGAACGTCAAATTTACGGGTTAATTATTATGAATACTGCGCCAACCACTTCCTATCGGTCTCCCTTTGTTTCTACCTTCCTATCCCACTCCTCTGCCGATAGCGATCTGGCGGCAGCCGTGACCAAACGCCTAGGGCGTCGCGGTGTTTTAACCTGGCTTGATAAAAATGAACTACTCGAAATGGGGTCGCTGGATGGGGTTCTGAAACAGGCCGTCCAGCAGCAGGCAACCTTGACGCTTTTTCTATCTGAAGCCTCTCTAAAGTCTGAGTGGTGTAGAGACGAACTCAGATGGGCGATCGAGGCTCAGGCGGGGACCGATCATTTGCTGCCGGTATATTTGGGAGATCCCCTGAAGCTGATCAAAAGCCATCCTCTGCTGCGCGAAAGGTTTCTGCATGCCGATGGCAATCGCGTCAATCAACTGGGCTATGCCTGCCAGCAGGAGGCCGGCGAACCGAATCCAGATGCGATCGCACAAAAAATTGCCGCCACCGCCTACCACCGTTCCATCCCTGACCCCTGGTCTGAGGTGGTGATTGTGTTAGACCAACGGGGCAGTGGCCCCCGCCGTGGCCTCCCAAAACTTCCTGCCAACATCGCCAGTCTCCAAGCCCCCACCCTCACCTTTCGCCCCGATACCAGATCCCGCCAGATGCGAGAACTGCTAACTGGCGACGATTGGGACGATATGGCCAACACCCTGAAACAGTCCCTATCTAACGCCCTCGGCACAGTGCGGGGAGAGCCTCGTAAAGTACGGGTTCTCGGCAACGCCCAGACAGGGCTGGTATGGGCCGTGGGCCGCCACTTTGACCGCACCACCGCTGCCGACCTCTACGGCTATGATCGAGATGGTCTAGCCGTCACGAATCAAGGGCAAGCAAGGCACACCCCCTTACTGGGCGGAAATCCGGAGAGAGCCCAGCCAGCCAACGATAAAGCAAAAGCACCAGAGGTTAAGTTGCCCACGGTCGCTCTGGGCATTGGGTCACAGCGGCGATACGGTTCTCAAGTCCAAGACGCTGGGCCTGATCTGCCGTTGTTTTGGATAGAGTCTGGCTCAATCGAAGACTCCAAACAGGCTATGGAGCTAGTGGCAGATATCGTGGCCTCTGTCGAACAGTTGCGGCGAGAGTATGGCACTCGGGAACTCGTCCTGTTTTGGACCACCGCCAACCATGTGGCCCTGCTGGCCGCCGCTAACCTGACCTCCCATGTCATTCCTAAAATCAAATATATGGAATGGGATCATGCCAATGATAGGTACGTGCATCTTCCCATGTTGGGGGATTGATAGACCTTCCATTTCAAGGCTTATTACTTTGAGCAGCATCGTCTGACAATCAGTCAGGCTATGCTGATAGCAAGACTGTCTCTGGGACCAGCCACCATGCCGTTTAGCGGATTCAAGAGCCTGGGCGAAACTCTCAAAGAATTTGAGATTGTCTACACCGAAGCGAACTTTATCGAGGGTGTGCCGTTCGCTATCTCAGACTATTTCCGGCAAGACCTAAGGCTCATGTTGGATGATGCTGTGGTAGACAACTCCGAGTACGCGATTTGCGAGAACCTGGTGTATCCCATTCTCAAAGAAATCTGGAAGCAGTATCGGCGCAACTTTATTCTCTGGAGTCATGAGTTTCTCAACTGCGATGCTCAGCTGTCAGGGTTTCCCGAGTATATTTTGGCGCGGCGATCGCCCCTCGGCAAAATCGTCTTCGACAAGCCCTACTTCGTGCTGGTAGAAGCCAAGCAAGACAACTTTGATGCTGCCTGGAGCCAGTGCCTCGCTGAGATGATTGCCGCTCAGCGCTTGAACGACAATGAACAACTCGTGATTTTCGGCATTACCTCCAACGGCGATCGCTGGCAGTTTGGCAAGCTGGATGGAACTCAGTTCACCCTTAACCGAACTTTCTACACCATTCAAGAGTTGGACACGTTGTTTGCAGCAGTGAACTACGTGTTTCAGCAGTGCGAGCAACAGTTGAATGCCCTCATTGCTGTTTAGACCTCTGGTATATCGGCGACAGATGTTATAAATCATCCTGCCTTTCCCTCACCCACTGCCGCCAACCTCTACGGCTATGATCGAGATGGTCTAGCCGTCACGAATCAAGGGCAAGCAAAGCACACCCCCTTACTGGGCGGAAATCCGGAGAGAGCCCATCCAGTCAATAATAGAGCAAAAGAACCAATGGTCAGGAATCCAGCGCGGTACCCTGAAAGAGAGCACGCCGATAGCCTCACCATGCAGACCTCCGAGCAGCCCCTGAAGTTAGATCCCAGCCTGACCACAAATCCAGACGGGTTCGATGCCCACGATCCTCCTAGCCCAGAGCTAATCAATGCCTGCGTTCACTGTGGCTTCTGCCTCACCACCTGCCCCAGCTATCGGGTCATCGGCAAGGAAATGGACTCCCCCCGGGGCCGCATTTACCTAATGGAGGCCATCAACAAGGGAGAAGCGCCCCTGTCGCCAGCCTCGGTGCAACACTTCGACTCCTGCCTGGGCTGCCTAGCCTGCACCACCGCTTGCCCCTCCGGCGTCCAGTACGATAAGTTAATTGCCGCCGTGCGGCCCCAGATCCAGCGCCAGCATCAGCGCCCTCTGCCACAGCGGCTGTTGCGACAACTGATTTTTTCCCTCTTTCCCTACCCCGACCGGCTGCGATTGCTGCTAGCGCCCCTGGCCCTGTACCAACGCCTGGGGTTGTCTCAGCTGGTGCAGAAAACCGGGGTGCTACAACGGCTCTCTCCCAATCTGGCCGCCATGGAATCCTTGCTACCGCCGGTGACGCCGAAGTGCTTCCAAGACAACTTGCCGGAGGTGGTTCCAGCCCAGGGAGAACGGCGCTACCGGGTGGGCATGATTTTGGGCTGTGTGCAGCGGGTATTTTTCACCGGGGTGAACGAAGCCACGGCCCGGGTCTTGGCCGCCAATGGCTGTGAGGTGGTCATTCCCAGGGATCAGGGTTGCTGCTCGGCCCTACCGGCCCACCAGGGGGAAGAGGCTCAGGCCGAGGCCTTGGTCCGTCAGATGATTGACTGCTTCGAGGCGGCCCAGGTCGACTATGTGATCATCAATGCCGCTGGTTGCGGCCACACCCTGAAGGAATACGGTCACATTCTGCGCCATGATGACGCCTACCACGAGCGGGCCGTGGCCTTCTCCAACCGGGTGCGAGACGTGCAGGAATTCTTGATGGAAGTGGGGCTGACGGCGACGTTGCATCCCCTCACCCCGGGATCGCTGCCCGTGGTCTATCAAGATGCCTGTCACCTGCTCCATGGCCAGAAAATCAGCCAACAACCGCGGCAGTTACTCAGCCAAATTCCCGGCATCGAGCTGCGGGACCCCCTAGACGCCGCCCTCTGTTGTGGCAGTGCCGGCGTCTACAACATGCTGCAACCCCAGGTGGCTGCAGAGCTGGGGCCGATGAAGGTGACGAACCTGCTGAATACGGGCGCCCACCTGATCGCCTCGGCCAACCCAGGCTGCTCCCTGCAAATTCAGCGGTATATGCCAGAGAACCAGATTCTCCTGATGCATCCCATGGAGCTCCTGGACCGCTCGATTCGTAATCAGCCCCTGTCAGGACTCTAGGAAAGTCATCTCGCCTTATTCCACCCCCTGACTCCATTTAAATCTCTCTACTGCTGTTGGACACATTGGGCATCCAAGACCACCATGCCGTCTTTGGCAAAGACGCGACACTGGGGATCTAGTCTAGCCAAGGCAGAGGTCTCCCCGGCTCGCAGGTGTGCCAAGGCATTGGCGGCGGCGGGCTGAAATTGCGTTAGCCATTCGTGGCGCTGGAAGTAGTCGACCGCGAAACTCTCGGCTTCCACCAGCCACAGATCGATGTCGTAGGTCTGAGTCACCGCCTGCAGGGTAGCCAGATCGGGGCTGTACTGGGCGGTGATCAGATCAAGCCCCCGCCGCTGATACTGGCGGTAGTAGCCCATGTGGTAAGGAATGCCATTCTCTCGATTGAACAGGACGGGGCGCCGGGCAAACATCTGCAGGTTGTCGGCCTCCCGGGACAGGCTGGCAATCAGGGTATCTTTAGGCTGCTGCCGTAGAAATTCATACAGGGCGGGGCGCTGTCCTTCCACATAGAGGGTAACGGGAAAATTGCTGACGGTGGCGGTGTAGCCCATCAAAGCGACGGCCACAGCCAGGGTACCGCCCAGGGCCAGGAGCCTACGGCAGGGCCGCGGGGGAGAAGTCGACGTGGCCCAAGCCAGCAGCCGGTCTAGCAAGACGGTGAGGGTGAAGCTAGCTGCGATCGCAAACAGAATCCGAAAACTGTGGTGGGTATAGCGACTGGGCAACTGCAGTCGAAACAGCAGCAGATGGGCCAGGACAAATGTCCCCAAAGAGGCCAATAAGAGCCGTCCCAGCAAACCACTATTGGCCTTAATCCGCTGCACCAACGGCCAATGGCTGCACCGGGTCAATAGAATCGGTAAACCCAAGGCAAAGGCCAGGGTGACTGGGGTCAGGTAAGGATCGGGGAACAACCCGGCTCGGCCCCCTAACCAGAAGATGAGGGGATTGTCGTCAAAAAATCTCACTCTCCCCCCAGGCCAAAATTCAGCCATAGTTTTAGCCAATGCCGGGGTCGTCACCGGGCCAAACTGGGAAATTTCCAAGCCGTAGGGGGCCAACAACGCCAGCAGCACCCCTAATCCGATCCCAGAAAACCAGTAGTCTCGACGCTGCCGCGACAGGGCTGGGCGACCCCGATGCCATCGCAGCAACCCGGCTACCAATACCCCTCCCGAGAGAATGCCACATTGTGGATAAAACAGGGGCTGTAGGACTAGGGCTGCCACCATGGGCCAGAGCTGTCGCCGATGATAGTAATACAAGAAGGCCAACAGCATGGCATAGACAAAGGATCGCGGCGTCGCCGACACCAGATCATCCCTGAACCAGAGGCTCTGATTCAGCAATAGAGAGCTAGCAAAGGCGGCGACGGGAATCGGCAGCAGCCGTAGGGAAAACATGAAGCAGTAGCCCGTGGTCAATAGTCCCAATCCCGTCGGCAGCAGCTTATTGAATACAAACGGATGAATCCCTAGCCAGGCCACGAAGCGATAGAAGGCACTGTAGCCAAAGGGGGCAACTGATTGGAAATAATCGGCAATTAAATCATTCGGCAATAGCTCCGGATCGACGAAACGCTGCATCCAGAAGATATGGTGCCTGGCATCGTCCTGCAGAATGTAGGGGCTGCTAAAGGCTTGCTCCAGGCCGAGGTAGCTGTAGTAACTCGAGAACCCTAAACTTAGGAGTAACCAGAAGCGCACCCTGGAGTCTGTCAGGCGGGCTGCCGGAGTCATTAAATACTTACGCAAACGAGTCATTAGCAGCATGGGCGTCAATACGCTGAAACTCAGGCCGTTTATTGCTGGGATGAGGGAGATATGGTGCTGCGGGAACGCCCCATGGACGCGATGTAATGGCCAATCAGGGGTAGCCCTCCCAGGGCCGGGAGCAGATAACGTAACGTGCACAATAGCCCTAGGGCTGCCCCCGTGGCTGGCATGAGAAAGGGCTGATAAAACAGGATCAAGGCGGCATCCCGAGTGCCAATGCCGGCGAAGGTGAGGGGCAGTAACCCCACTAAAATAGCCAACGGCGTTAAGGCTAAGCTCGTGACAAACGGTGTCCAGGCATTGAGGGCTAAAATAAACAACCAAATCTGGCACAGATGAAGCAGCCACAGCAAGATAGACACCGCCGCAATCACTCCCACCTGGCGTCGGTTGGGCCAGAAATAGTCATGCATGTGATTCCATGAGCGCTGAAAGTTTTTGACTTTTTGGCGAATTGGGTGAGGTGAGATCGCCCTAATTCGACTCAATAGAAAATTGGCTGCCGATCGAGATCCCAGCAACAGGAATCCCACGCCACTACACAATAAAACAACCCCTGCCAACAGCCAAAATGTCTGACCTTTCTGGGGATATAAAATAAGGCCAAAAGCACACCACAATAAGAGAGCAAGTAAGTCACATGCCTTTTCGAAAATAACCACTGTAAAGGCTAAGGATTGACGTAGATTACCGCGATCCGCTAAGAAATAGGCCTTGACAATCTGCCCCATATTCGATGGCAGGACCATATTAAGAGTTCCTGCTACTAAGATTAAGCGGATAGCTTCAACCAGACCGATAGACTGTTGGGTTGGTGTCAGTCGCTGGAGCCGCCAGGCTGGGATGACAATCAGTAGCAGCATCATGGCCAGACTCAGGCTCAGCCAGAGCAAATTGCACTGCTGAAAGACATCCAGCAAGCTGACTAGATCGATTTGCCGATAAATGACGACCAGAAGAGCCAAACTGATCATCAGAGACACTACTTTTTTAATCGTGGCTGCCAGTGATATGTTGACAGCTAACGCTGGCTTCGCCCCCGCTTGCTCCTGCTGCAACTGATTAGACTGACTGTCCTGAGCATGTTTTCTGGGTTTGACAGGAATCATAGTGGGTGGCGGTTGAGCATAAAAACCTAGGAAATCACTTTACCAGAAGAGCGTTTGCAGCGGTTGACCCCGGCTACCTTGACGGCAACCGCAACAGTTTGGACTGTCAATGGGGGCATCACCGATCAGTTCAAGATTCCTTCCCAAATCCGCGATTTTTGCTTAAGTTTGCCGTAAATACCGTAGCAAGTCTACTGCCAAGCCATGTCAGCCATCATCCACACCAACAGCTCCCCAGAAGAATCTATCCTTTTGTTCGAAGTCACTCGCAGCAATGGCCAACTGCGGCCTCAGCAGCTCAAGCCTCAGGAGCTCGCTGTCAAGTCTGCCCAGGCCCTCGATCAGGCCATGGGTACTATTCAGGGAGTGGCCAACTGCACCAGCGAGACTCTGGGCAAGTTGGCTCAGTCCCCCAGCGAAGTGGAGATAGAGTTTGCCATCAAAGTCGATGCTGAGGTCGGGGCCTTGATCGCTAATGGCCGCCAAGAAGGGAATCTGCGGGTGAAGTTGGTCTGGAAAAACGACAGGCATCTCCAGTTAGAGAATGGAGTTGACCACTCAGTTCCTGGACCAGGAGAGCCAGATCCAGCCTGAGATCGGTCGTTTTCCCTTAAGCAATCCTCCAGGTTTGGACGCGGACTCTCTACGCTATTACCCAGGAGATCTTCATCTCCGTCATCCCTACGCAGGAATAGATAGGCAAAGAGTGGTCAGACACCGGTCTTAGCAGTAGGCTAGCGATGGAGTCAGCAGGGATTACCGATGGACGTCCAGACGCCCGATTGGGTTAAGCATGCCGTTTTTTACCAGATTTTTCCGGATCGCTTTGCCCGCAGCAACAATCACTCCTATGGGCCGGCCATGGCGGCAGCCCTAGAGCCCTGGGACGATCCACCCACCCTAGAGGGCTACAAAGGCGGAAACCTCTGGGGCGTGATCGAACGGCTCGACTATTTGCAGGATCTCGGCATTACCGCCATCTACTTCACCCCCATCTTTCAATCCACCAGCAACCATCGATACCACACCCACGACTATTATCAGGTGGATCCCTTGCTAGGAGGGAATGAGGCCTTCTTTGCCCTACTGGAGGCGGCCCATCAGCGGGATATTCGTGTTGTCTTGGATGGCGTGTTTAATCACACCGGCCGCGGCTTTTTCTACTTCAACGACATTCTGGAAAACGGTCCCCATTCTCCCTGGTTGGATTGGTTCAAGATCGAGGCCTGGCCCCTATCGGCCTACGATGGCTCCCTACCGGCCAACTATATTGGCTGGATCGGCAATCGGGCCCTGCCCGAATTTAACCACGATAACCCCGCCGTGCGGGAATACATCATGCGGGTGGGCGAACACTGGATTCGGGCCGGCATCGACGGCTGGCGTCTGGATGTGCCCTTCGAGATAGCCACCGAGGGATTCTGGCAGGAATTTCGGCAACGGGTCAAGGCCCTTAACCCCGATGCCTATATCGTCGGGGAAGTCTGGAAAGATGCTCGCCCCTGGCTAGATGGCACCCAGTTCGACGCGGTGATGAATTACCTGTTTACCGGCCCCACCATTGCCTATGTGGCTGGTCCACGGGTGCAGATGGAATACGCAGAACTGCCCGATTATTATCCCTATCCGCCCCTCGATGCCCGAGGTTATGGAGACAAGATCCAACAGCTGCTGGAGCGCTATCCCTGGGAGATTCAACTCAGCCAGCTGAACCTGCTGTCGAGCCATGACATTGCTCGGCTGTTATCGGTAGCTGGAGAGGACCAAGCCAGCTTAGCCCTCGGCGTGCTATTGCAGATGACCTTCCCTGGAGCGCCCAGTGTCTACTACGGTGACGAGGTGGGCCTACCGGGGGGGCTCGATCCTGACTGTCGCCGCACCTTTCCCCCCCAAGCGCAGTGGAACCAAGAGATGCTGACCCTGCATCGAGGGCTGATTGCCCTGCGGCGAGCACATCCGGCCTTGCGAGTGGGGGGCTATGAGGTCTTAGCTGCTGAGGGAATGACCTATGTGTTCGCCCGGGTATTGCCCCAGGAACTCATCATCATTGCCGTGAATGCCGATGAGCAGCCCTCTCAATTGACAGTGCCGTTTGCCCTGGATTGGTCTGAAGAGCTACCTCAGCAGCGGCTATTTGGTCAGGGCTCGGCCACCTGGCAACAGGGGACAGCCTCCCCCCAATTAGCCCTAGAGCTCCCGGCCCGCTCAGGATTAGTGCTGGGATAGGCTCCTGGGTATCTAGGGCCGGAGCTTGTCCGCGAGGACGGGGAAATTGGCGCTCTGCCTGATGCAACCACTGACCACTGCTCAAGGCCCACCCCAGTGCTAGCGTCAGGCTTACTCACGCGTTGAGCCTCCCGTAGATGAGTCGCTTTGAGGCAATATCTTCGGCTCTTGCAAATGCTAAAGCGGGTTCCGATGCCCCATCGATGGGCATAGTCGGCAATCGCTCGCTTCGACTTGAATTGCGTGACCCCAATGAGCGGGGTACCGTCTTCCAAGCGCAAGGCGGCGACATAGCCCCACAGCCAGCGCTTTTTGCGTAGGACCTGAGGCTGAGCCGGCTGCAGATGGGCAAAGATTTTTGGCCGGCCGGCAGCGACGACCATCGAAGAGACATCGGTTTATTTTCGGGACAATTACCCGAGCGCGGCGGTTGTCGGTAGAGGCGGTTCTACCTCGCTGCCCAGTCGGGCGCGGTACAGATCTCCCACGCGGGCTTCCAGACGGGTCAGCGTTTGGGCGATGCGATCGAGCAGGTCGCTGGTGACCGGGTCCGTGAGCTGCCCCGAAAACTTAGCTGCATCCAAGGCTCCGGTTTGCAGGTCGCCTAAGGCCCGGCGCAAAATTTCCACCTCATCGCTGGACTGAATCCAGTTTTGCAGCGTGGCCAGGGCCTCACTGCCGATCGCCTGCCAGCTTACCTCTTCTCCAAAGGCACGCAGACGCATTTCTAGCTGCTCGATATGGGTTTCTTTCGCGGTGATGACTTCCGTGAAGACCGTCTTGGCTTCGGCGTCTGATACTTTGCCCAGATACTGGCGAAACGCCGCCTGAGTGTATCGCTCTCCCACCAGAGCGGTGTTAATGACATTGAGGATGTCCTGACGGTTGGACCCCCCCCAGCTCTCTGCCAGCTTCCACCAGTCGTACTCTTGGTCGTCCAGGTCGGGCAACGCCTCTCCCTCAATGGCGAGTCCCAACTGGCTGAGCAACACAGTCGTAAACAGGGGCAAATCCCCCGGACGACGTGATGTGATCAGAGGGCCGTCTACAACCACTGGCTCATCGACGTAGGTGGCGCCTGCATTTTGCATATCCTTGCGGACGGAGTGGAACCCCGTGGCGCGGCGATCGCGCAATTGGTCAGCTTCCACCAGGACGTGCGGTGCGTGGCAGATGGCGGCAACCACCTTGCCCTGGGCCATGGCGTCCATAACGAGACGGACGGCTCGGTCGTTACGGCGAATCTTATCGGGAGCATGGCCTCCGGGAATCAGCACCGCATCAAAATCGTCAGACAAGACTTCAGTGGCGGTCGCGTCCGGCGAAACCGTGACCTTGCCTTTCTTTCCGGTATATTCCTCATTCATACGGCTGCCCACCAGCACAATTTTGGCGTCTGTGCGCTTCAGTGCAGTGTAGGGCACCGTGAATTCTGAATCTTCAAAGCCACTCTCAATCAAAATGGCAATGCGTTTGGGGGTGGTTTCGGATGGTGTGGCGTAAGTCATAAGGGTCCTCAGCGATCGCGACTAACCAGTCGGACTCATCAGTAGGCTGTCAGCAGGCTGTCGAAGCGATCCTTCCGACCAGCAAACTGTCAATCTCCTGCCAGCACGGGGAATTAAGACTTCTAACAGTAGCCTGGGGCGACCTACTTTTGGTGATGAGTGAATCCTACTAGGCCGATAGTAAATTGCTCGTCGCCATCTGCCTTCGGGCAAGCGGCAGAGATATTGATTAAATAACTGTACCATTTGGTAGAGTGGCGTCTTTGAGAACGGTGACAATGCCTTCGCGAATACAAAAGCCTTGCTTCTCGCAATCGGCTTCTTCAACCCGATCTTTATTGAGGATTTTGACTTGGCAACCGATGCGAGCGTTCTTATCGATAATGGCGTTTTGAATGTCGCTGTGGCTGCCAATGCCTAACGGAACGGCATTGAGATCGCAATCGCTGCTGCGTTCAAAATCAGACTGATAATAGTCTGCTCCCATGACTAGGCTATTGCGCACTGTACAGCCGGAATCAATGCGAGTGCGGATGCCGATGACGGAGTTGTGAATTTCACAGTCCTTCAGGACGCAGCCTTCACTAATCATGGATTGAGTCACCTGACAGGCCAACTGTTTCGTCGGCGGCAAATAGCGGGCACGGGTGTAAATGGGAGCATCGCGATCGTAGAAACTGAAGGGCGGATTGGGCTGTTTTACCAACGCCAAATTGGCATTGAAGAATGAATCAATGGTGCCAATATCTTCCCAATAGTCGTTGAAAAGATAGGCCTGTAAGTTAAATAAGTGTGCCGATCTCGGAATGATTTCCTTGCCAAAATCGGTGTATTCCGGTCGGCGATTGAGCAACTCCATCAACACATTGCGCTTGAACACATAAATGCCCATCGAGGCAATGTAGGGCTTGATTTTGGCTTCCTCCGGTGACAATCCCAACGTCGTGGTGTCTACCTGCATGTGTCTCAAGGCTTCTCCGGTGGGTTTTTCGCTAAAGTCAACGATGCGCCCCTGACTGTTGATTTTCATCAGGCCAAAGCTGGACGCCCGCTTTTCATCAATGGGTAAAACGGACAGTGTAATGTCAGCATTTGTCTCATGGTGATGCTGCACAAACTGTCGAAAATCCATGCGATATAAATGGTCACCCGACAGCACCAAATAATCATCCACATCCAGGTCACGAAATAACCAGAGATACTGTCTCACAGCATCTGCTGTTCCTTGAAACCATTGCTTGTTTTCAGGCGTTTGCTGCGCTGCCAAAACCTCAACAAAGCCCTGTTGAAATCCTGAAAATGCATAGGAACGCGAAATATGTTGATTCAGGGAGGCTGAATTAAATTGCGTCAGCACATATATTTTTAAGACGTCCGAATTAATACAATTGCTAATCGGAATATCGATGAGGCGATGCTTTCCAGCCAGAGGCACAGCCGGTTTGGCGCGTACTTTTGTGAGCGGATATAAACGGGTCCCTGCGCCGCCGCCCAAGATGATGCCGAGTACTCTCTTCACAGCGCCTCCTTACGATTTATCGCGTCAACTTATGAATCCTGGTGGCTTGGTCAAGATTGCTTCGATTAACGATTGCTCATCCCGACGACTTTTTGCCGTTTCTTTTTAATCTCCTCAGAAAAGCATCAGGGCAGCATGGGTCAGAGGTTCTCTTGCTGACCATCCGCTTTCTCCAGCAGTGGAAGGTGACCATTTATGCAGGTGTCAGGATTATTAAATCGCACTGCGATCGCAGATGACATCCCACATCGGGCAGAGTTCAGTGGGGTTCCTGCCAGCGAGAGCGAACATCTCGGCGCGTTTGCTCCGAAACGACTCGCGCCTGTTCCGCCATCGCGTCCTGGTGGGCTACCTCACCGGCCAGATTTGCCTGTCGAAAATCCAGTTCTGACACCGTAGACCAGCGACCATAAACAATCAGCAATTCTGATACTTGATAATCCTGCGAAAGCTGTAGCAAGCTGGCATAGTCACGCACGTTTAACCGTGTCCAGTGCTGCAGGGCCCAGTCAATCCCACGGGAGAGCCATCGATTGACCCAGCGACTGCGGGACAAGACCCAGATGAAACCAATGCCTACCACAATTAGGCCAAGGCGCAGTAGATTGCTCTGGGATCCGGTGGTGTTCACAACCAGGGCACCCATGACAGATTAGGGAGAAGGGGGAGGCGTGATGGACTGAACAGGTGACACAATCGACTTGCAATAGAGAAACTGCTCTATTGCTCACTAGTCTAGGTTGGCAAAAAAGACGCCGTAGGGAGGAATTTCCAGGGTGTCATGATAGCTGCGATCGCTGCTGAACACCTCTTCTCCAGTGGGCTGACAACGGGGGAAGCGTGACAGGTCTTGATACACCGTTTCAGGGCTGAGGTTGAACAAGCACAGCAATCGTTGTGTTTCGCACTGGCGCAGGAAACCAACTAAGCGATCGTCTGCCAACTCCAGCAGCTGTAGGTCCCCTGCCCTCAGGGCGAGTTGGTCTTGGCGCCAGTGAATCAGGCGGCGATATTTGTGCAGCAGAGAGTTGGGGTCAGCGTCCTGCACATCCACAGCCTGCTCCTGATGGTCAGTAGGAATCGGCAACCAGGGGACAGTCGCCTGGGTGAATCCGGCATTTGTGGCCTCTTTTAGCCAGGGCATGGGAGTACGGGAGCCGTCTCGACCAAGCACGTGGGGATAGCCCTGAATACCGTAGGGATCCTGCATTTTCTCGTAGGGGATATCGGCCTGTGTCAGCCCCAATTCATCCCCCTGATAGATGCAGCAGCTACCTCGCAGAGAAATGATCAGCGCTGCAAACATATGGTCGAAGGCCTCTTGTAAGAAAGCCGTCGGTTGAGATTGACTCCAGCGGCTCTTGAGACGAGGAAAGTCATGGGTGCCGGCTGTCCAGCAAATGACCCCGTCCTCAAACAGTGTTTCGACTCGGCGAATCAACCCAGTGAGCCGGTGAGCCGTGAGGGGTGTATCTGTCATCAACGAAGAGTTGTAGGCCATGTGCAGGCGATCGCGGCCCTGGACATACGCGCTAGACACCAACAACGTATCTTCTGCACTGCTGATTTCGGCCAGTGTCGTAGTGCCGGCATAGCGATCCATTAACTGACGAATGGGCCTGAGCAACTCGACTGTTTGGGGTTGGCAAAAGTTGTAGAGGTTGATCTGCGAGAAAAATGGATCGTTGGGAGCTGCGCCAGCCGGACGAGGGACATCTGCCGGACGCATGGGATTATTTTGCAGGGAGGGATCGTGGGTAAAGAAGTTGACTACGTCCAGCCGAAACCCATCAACGCCCATCTCTAGCCAGAAGCGAGCGGTGTCTAAAATCGCGCTCACGACCTCCGGGTTGTACCAGTTGAGGTCAGGCTGGCTAACCAGAAAATTGTGGAGATAATACTGCTGACGTCGCGGCTCCCAGGCCCAGGCGCTACCCCCCAAGGTTGCTAGCCAATTATTGGGAGGGGTGCCATCGGGGTTGGGATCAGCCCATACATACCAGTCAGCTTTAGGATTATCACGGCTCTGACGACTTTCCACAAACCAGAGATGCTCATCCGAGGTATGATTCCACACCTGGTCAATCAAGACACGCAGACCGCGATCGTGGGCAGCGGTGAGAATGGCTTTAAAGTCATCCAGGGTGCCAAAAATGGGATCTACAGCCCGGTAATCGGAAATGTCGTAGCCGAAATCTTTCATCGGCGACTGAAAGAAGGGCGAGATCCAGACGGCATCGACTCCCAAATCGGCAACATAGTCCAGCTTTTGTAAAATGCCGGGCAGATCGCCAATGCCATCTCCATTGCTGTCGAAGAAGCTGCGGGGATAAATCTGGTAGATGACGGCACTGCGCCACCAGTCGGTATGAGTCGCCATCGATCAATACAAAAAGGTCCACTCGACAGTTGGGCAAAAATGGGGACACCAGCTGGAATGCTCCCCTCGTTCACAGGCATTTACGCCTTCGTTAAGGTGGATGCCAGAATGCGCCCGGCGATCTGCCTATACCTCTGCCGGAACGCCGTAACGATACACAATACACAGCCGCAACGGGCGCTTCTGTCGGCATGACTTCCGCCTCCAGGATATAAACCGTACCGCCCTGTCGGAACGTTTGCATGGCAGCAATGTCTAACAGGTCACTATCACCAGGCTGGGGCGGGTCATGCTCAACCACAGGATTTCACATAAGCAGGGTCGTTGCCCATCGCTTGCAGTTGAGCAGTTGCCTCGTCCAACAAGTTTTTTAAGCGTATTGGGTCTTGCTGGATCTCGGGACCTGCAACGTGGGTAGGCAGGCAAATGGATACGGAGTCATCACTCGCTGACTGACTCAACTTTTGAAAGTCTGCCTGAGATAAAAAATCCATACAGTTGGTTAAGCTTATCTGCTCTACTCTCTAGGCTAGTTAGGGATGGGAGGCATTGACTTCCGTCGGAAGGGGCTGTTGGTTTCTGTCACTGGATAGACTAATCGGAGCATCGCCCACCTTCCCCTTGCAATGGGTCAGGCGCTAGACGACAATATGAAGGCGCTTAATGAGTGTCGTTGGGCATGGACTGACCCCCCATGAAAGGTGCACCGAGGGCATGGTGGCGAGTTCCTGTTATCAACCGTCGGGATTGGCAATGGGAAGACGCCAACGCCGCCACTCAGAACGGTGAATGGTGGCAAAATGCCATCATCTATCAGATCGCCCCCTGGAGCTTCCTGGATACAGACGGTGATAGCAAGGGCGACCTCAATGGCATTGTGGAGCGGCTGGATTACATCGTCAGTCTGGGCGTAGATGCGATTTGGTTAACCCCAATCTATGCGTCACCTATGGATGATTTTGGGTATGATGTCGCTGACATGCGCGCGATCGGGAGCGAGTTTGGCCGCATGGAGGACTTTCAATGCCTGCTGGACATCGCCCATGCCATGAAGCTAAAGGTGCTCGTGGATCAGATCTGGAATCATACCTCGGATGAACATCCCTGGTTCCAGGAAAGCCGCTCTAGCCGTGATAACCCCAAGGCAGATTGGTATGTCTGGGCCGAGCCGAAGCCGGACGGGTCACCTCCTAACAACTGGCTGTCTTCCCTGACGGGAGAGTGTGCCTGGAAGTGGGAGCCCCAGCGACAACAGTATTATTTTTTCAATTTTCTCGATAGTCAGCCGGATTTGAACTGGTATAACGACGATGTCGTCGCCGCCATTTTGCAACGAGCTAAATTCTGGTTAGACCTGGGCGTTGACGGCCTGCGGATTGATGCCGTTAACTATTTCTTGCATGACCGCAGGCTGCGTGATAATCCCCCCCGACCGCATGAAACTCCCTGGCCCGATGGGGTACCGCCCAATCATCCCATCGGTCAATCCATGCTGACCCACAACTTTAATCGACCAGAGACGCCTAATCGGCTGCGGCCTCTGCGGGAACTGGTGGATCGCTATCCCGGTGTGGTGACGCTGGGGGAAGTCACGCTCTGCGAAGATTCCATCAAACTAGCAAGTCGCTACACGCGGGGATGCGATCGCCTACATCTGGCTTATCACAGCGGGTTGCTGGTAGAACAACCGATGACGGCGTCCCTGATGCGGACTATTTTGGGGCGGGTGGCTAATCACTTTGCCGATGGTGGCACCTGCTGGATTGTGGGCAATCACGACTACGGTCGTCTGCGATCGCGCTGGACGGGCAAGGATGTCAACGGGAATCCCTATCCCGACGAGTTTTATCGCATGATGGCGGCTCTGCTGCTTTCACTGCCGGGTGCCTTCTGCCTCTGGCAAGGCGATGAGCTGGGACTCCCGATCGCAGATATTCCTGGCGACATTCCCCCCAGTGAACTCAAGGATCCTTTCGGGAAAGCACTATACCCGGACGTGGTGGGGCGAGACGGATCGCGAACGCCGATGCCCTGGACCGCCGATGCACCCTGTGGCGGGTTTACTACAGCAGCGACCCCCTGGCTTCCTATTCCGGCGAGTCATCTGACGCGATCAGTGCATTCTCAGCACCGCAACACTAAGTCACTGCTCAATACCTGGCGGCGATTGCTGCACTGGCGTAAAAACCAACCGGCCCTGGAAGCTGGCAAGCTGGCCTTACTGGAGGCGAATGACACGGTGCTGGCATTCAGACGTTACTATGCTGACCACAATTTGCTGTGCTTATTTAACATCAGCGATCGCCCTGCCTCTTATGTCCTGGAACTGTGTGACACCTGTGAAGTGGTGCGGCATCTAGAGTTTGACTTTGAGATTGACGAGAACTATGTCAAGCTGTCCCCCTACAGCGCCTTTTTTGGTCAACTCACATCACCGTCCAAACGTCTGGCTAACAACACATCTTATAATGACGATGGTTTGCCGGGATCACCGATTACACTCTGATCGTGGACGCCAACTTGGTCCAGGACACGATTCAGCTGCGTGGGGAGGCGACGGAGTATAGCTTAGGTGCCCTACCGGCTGGGAGTTCGCTGCACCGATTGAAATCGCCGCAGGGTAAGAAATTCTGAAGCAACCTGCACGGCTAGAAGCACAAAGTAAGCCGTGAACACCAGAATAATGGCACCATCGCCCTGGACCACGGCCCAACCCAGCGCCACCAGCGGCGGCACCCCCCCCAAAAAATCTGTACTGACCCAAACCAATAGGTAAACCATCTCGGCAAGGGCTGCGGCAACTGGAAGGATGGCCCCAGTCGCCAGGTCCAGCCAGTAATGGCCAAGAACCTGGTGGCGATCCCAATAAAGACGTCGTTCTCGATCAGCAGGTGAGTACTCAGATCCATGATTCATTCATTAACGTTGGGCCGTTGCCAGGGTCATTGGCTAAGCCTCCCCATAGGGGCTAGACCCATCGCATTGGTGCAGGCCCGATTACGGCTGTGACAGCGTCAACAAAAAGGCCAGATTCTCCGTCGCTTTCAGGGCATGGGGGGCGTGGGCTGGCATCACAATAAACACTCCGGCCTCCAAGGGAATCTCTTCCCCGACTAAGGTTAAGCTGCCTTGGCCGGCTAATCCTTGTACTACCGCATTACAGGTGGAGGTATGTTCTGAAATTTCGGTGCCTGCCGCCAGACAAAACAGCGTGTACTGGCAGCTGTCAGTGTTTAGCAGTACCTTGCTGAGCACACCCGATTGGGGATATTCGATATGGGCCTGTAGGTGGGTGTGGGTAGCGGTGAGGGAGAGGAGAGTATTAGCCATGGTAGTACGTGTGAAACGGGACAAGGAATGAGTCGGGGAGTCGGAGAGTGGTAGGGGCGGCTTCGCCCTGCTTAACTATCCCGCTATTCCCCAGCCTGCGCTTTCTTGGCGCCCAGGACAATGTAGCCTAACTCTTGGCGATGGCGGGTGAAGACACGGCGCATCTCCAGGATGCGCCGGCGTAGGATCGGGCGGGTGAGGAGGTTCCAGCCTAACCTCAGGAGTGTGGCCAGCCCTTCTTCTTGGGCAATGCGGCGGGGATTGAGCAGGGCCATGGGGCCGGTGTCGTATTGCTCAATGGCGAGGCCAGCCTGTCGGCAGGTGGTGAGCCAGTCGTCGGTGCATAGGGGCTGGGCATTAACGCGGATGGTAGCGGCTAGTTCGCGCTGGATGGCGACGGCATCAGGACCGTCGACCACCAGTTCGTGGCTGAGAAACTGTCCACCCGGTTTGATGCGATCGCATATGCCCTGCAAGATCTTGGCCTTGCCTGGGGCCGACTGCATGGTTAAAATCGCCTCGGCTAACACATAGTCAAACGAGTCAGAAATCTGCTCTAGGTGGAAAATGTCGCCCTCCAGGATCTGGACAGCATCCTCCACGCCAGCGGCGGTCACGTTAGCCCGGGCCCGGGCCACACTGTCGGGATTTTTTTCCACGCCAACCACGGTCACACCATAGCGCTGGGCCAGAGCAATGGCGCTATAGCCAAAGCTAGCCGCTAGTTCCAGGACGGTGTCACCAGGTTGAAAGTTGGCCCAGGCAAAGAGCTGTTCAGTGGCTGCTCGACCACCAGGGCGTAGGGTTTGCTTCCCTGCTGCTGCCAATACCTGATGGCCGGGGGCAGTCTTGAGATTGAGGGGTGTCACGGTCATGGCCTTCACCAGGAGACGATGATCTAAGCTTGACAAACATTCTCAATAGGCTCTATGAGGTAGCTCATACTGGGGCTAGCGACAATACCAGAAGCTATGCAACAGGTCTGTCGATCCATTCAGCTTAACGATGTCTCGCCTAATTGACGCCGAACGGCTGCAGCGCATTGGGTTGTTTGCGGAGTTGGAGCCGTCGCTACTGGACTACTTAGCCGCCCAAAGTCAGCTGCTGACATATGCCCCCAACGAAAGTGTGTTTTATGAAGGGGATGCCTTACCAGCCTGTCTGTATCTGCTGGTGACCGGGAGCTTGCGTATTGCCAAGGTCGCCGACTCAGGCAAGGAGACCATTTTGCGACTGCTGCCTGCTGGAGAAGTGTTTGCCGCCCCCGCCCTGTTTGGCAATGGGCGAGCCCCAGCCACGGCGACGGCCATAGAGCCGGTCGAGGTGCTGACCGTGCAGCGGCAAGCCCTGCTAGAGGGGTTCCGTCAGGCCCCTGAGTTGGCATTGCATCTGTTAGTGGTGTTTAACCAGCGGTTGCAGCAACTGCATCATCGCGTGCATGGGCTGGCCTCAGAGCGAGCCATCGTGCGCTTGATTCACTACCTGGAACATTGCGCTGCCAACGCCGGCTTAGGACCAGAACGGGAAGGAGAACCCAACCAGGCCGGTACACAATCCTTGCACCTCACCCATTACCAGATTGCCCGCAGCATCGGCATTACCTATGAAGAATGCGTGCGCCTATTTAAGCAGCTGAAACCTGCCGTCTCGTATCGGCGCGGTGGCAACGTTACCATCCTAGACTGGCAGCAGTTGCACGACATCGCCCAGCGCCAATCTGAGGGAACGCTGTGAATCGGTACGACACCCTCTACAAGGCAAGGCCCGATTGGGAGCCCATTGGACCCTGATTGATGGCCAGCTTGCCTGTCAGTGGATGGTTGACTGATGCCCCGGCGACAGTTGAATTGAGACGACCGTCGAGATTGGCATATTCCTCCTATTACCCCTACGCCCCCGGCCATGGCCGGGGGATTTTTGATGGCAGGGGATTGGTGTCGCTTCGGTAGGGGCTGCAAATTGGCTATCCCGACCATGCCTACCTGGTAAATTTTGAGCCATCATAGAGACAGGAGAGGAGCGGACAACGTCATGTTGCCCGTTCAATGTGTTTTGTATGGTTCCCACCGACTCTCCCGCGACGTCGTCCCCTGCCTCGTTTCGGCAGCCAGGGCTGCACCGGTTCAAGGCCTTACTCAATCGATTGCGGCGCCGCACCCGCCGCTTTCTAACGGCCCATACCTTACCCCGCCTGGCAGATCGAGCCTGTCGGCTGTATTGCCAAGGGGATGCCCAGGATAAGTGTCGGCGTTTGATGCGATCGCACATCCAGATCGATCCGCTGCAACTGCGTCGATTTTTTAGCACCTCCCTGGGCACCACCCTGTTGTCCTGGTTTGAGGAATTCTTTCATCTGCCGGCAGCCCAGGCTAGTCACGATAAAGAAGCGACAGTGGGTAACCTGCTGGTGCAGATGATGGCAGACCCGGAGGGGGTGTCCCTGCTCACCCTGATGCGTCGCTTCCCCAAGACCGTGCAGATTAACCTGGACCAGTTACTGCTGACGGCTAAGCGGGTACAGCTGCTGCTGCAGGAAACCGAAGCCACCATCGATACCATTCGCGAGCTAGCAGCCATTGAGGCGGCGGCAGACCCCCCCGCGACCTTTGCCTCAGTCCCCGATCTACGGCAACCTGGTCCCTTCGCCATCGAGCAATCTACCCTGACGGTCGATCAGGGCGATGGAGACTGCCGCTGCTGCTTGCAGGTGGTCTGCTACCGGCCCCAGCCCCTGGCCCGGGAGTCCCGTACCCCTGGTGCTGCAATCCCATGGCCTCGCCTCCAGCCCAGAAGACCTGGAGAGCTATAGCCGTCATCTGGCTTCCCACGGCTACTTCGTGGCCGTTCCCTGCCATGGTGGCAGCGATGTCAATCAGGTCCGGGCCATGCTGGCTGAGAACGGCCCACCGCTACCTAGCGGTGATGCATGGTCGCTCCCACATCCGCGATATGCAGCGCTTGATCCGGGGCCTGAATCTGAAGCTGCAAGGGCTGCCCCAGCTGCCTGCGAGCCAGGCGGAGACCCCCTTCGAGGGCTATACCAATGCCCTGATCCTGGCCTTTTTTCAGCAGTATTTGACGCCAATGGCTGCCCCGTCTTCCTACCTCAGGGCCAGTTATGCCGCCCACCTCAGTCAACCACCCTGCGATCTCTGGTTGATTGGCCCCGCCTCCGGCCAGGCCCTGGCGGAACGGCTGCAGGCTCTGGATTTGAGTCTGGTGACGGAGTTGATGGAATTCACGGCAGCCGCCGCCGATGACATCGAAAAGACGGGTGGTTGAGGCATAGCGGCAGCGTAGTGAACGATTGGAGGGACCGGATCATGGGCCACGGTGAAGGGCGATTCAGCGGCGCGGATGGACTAGAGCTGTACTATCAGAGTTGGTATCCGGCCCCACCCATGCAGGCGGTTGTCGGGGTGGTACATGGCCTGGGCAGCCACGGCGGCCAGTTTACAACCGTGGTAGAGGGTCTGGTGACCGCTGGCTATGGCGTGTATGCCCTCGATCTGCGGGGCCACGGGCGCTCTCCCGGGCAGCGAGGATATATCCAGAGCTGGGGGGAATTCCGCCAGGATGTGCAGGCGTTCCAGCAGCGGATGGCCGCCTATCATCCTCAGCTTCCCTGTTTTCTATTGGGCCATAGCCTGGGGGCGATTATCCTGCTAGATCATGGCCTCCACTCTCCCCGGTTGTGGGTGGCAGATCCTAGCCTGGGCCGCCTGGGGGGCGTGATTGTCCTGGCCCCGGCCATCGGCCCGGTGGGGGTGTCGCCCTTGAAACTAGCTATTGGTAAGATCCTGTCCTGGTTATGGCCCCGCTTCACCCTGGATACCGGTATTCCGGAAGAGGCTGGCTCCCAGGATGCGGCGGTGGTGGCTGCCTACAGCGAGGATCCGCTGCGCCACCGCAAGGGCACGGCTCGCCTAGTGACGGAATTTATGCAGACGACTCAATGCCTACGGACGGATGTGAGGTGTTTTCCGGTACCATTGCTGATTTTGCAGGGTAGCCAAGACCGGGTAGCTCTGCCCCAGGGGAGTCGGCGGTTCTACCAGCAGCTGCAGTGGGGTGATGTGGAGTATCGAGAATATGCTGGCGCCTACCATGATCTGCATAATGACGTCGTGGCAACTCAGGTAACGGCCGATATTTTGGAGTGGCTGGGGCGCCATCGCGGCATGCAACCCTGGTGTTATCGTCCCAATCTGTGCGACCTAACCCGGTCCCGGGAAATAGGTTAGCAATAACTACAAAGGAGTGCTGGGATTTCGACACCTAGTCGGTAGCTAATAGATACTAATGTTGGTGAGGCCATCCAATTTGATTGGCTGGGGATAACTGTAAATGTACTGGGATGGGGAATAGACCGATACTATAATTTCAGCCCTTTACGCGGCTGGCTATCTCCATCGAAACCTGAAGAACCGTTAGAAAACTTCGTATTGACAAGAATGTTGACTGCGATCCCCAGGGAGTAATGGGTAGCCAAAACCCTATAAAAATAGGGATCCCGACCGTTGGTTGTTAATTTTAGTTGTTACAAAAGTTGTTTGCGATACATGTCGATTGTGGGTGAGGTCAAGACGAGAAAGCTATACTAAAACTTAGAAGAAAAAGCCATCTATCTACATTATTCCAGGGCTTTTATTGCCGTATTAACGGATGCATTGAGGGATGTACTGAGGGATTTATCTCTCGACTTATAACCTGAACAAATCCGATCAAAATGCCTGGAAAGGCTCCAATTCTAGAGCCGGACTTGGCATTACTCTTGTCTGGATTAGATTGTCTGGATTAGAGCTGATTTGCGAATTGCCTGGATATTTCTCAGGGCATAGATTTCAGGAGATAGATTTCAGGAGAACGGCAGCAACGGTAGCAATTGATGTGAGCGTGCTGAAAAGGTAAGAGCGCTGGAATTCTGAATAGACCTGGCGCTGCAGTCTGCTTGAAATTGAGACATCCCATAGACCTGTGCTTGTGATGGGTGGTTTCCCCGATGCATCATCGCATCCGGGGCTGATGTCGGTCGCAGTCGTCACTCTTTAACCTTGTCTACGTCCAAATCTGGACTTGGTATGGTTCGCTCCTCTCCCGGTTCGTTATCAGACAAGGCGGCGTTGTCTGGGGCGACATGCATCGACCCATTGAGTCTGAGGTGATTGCCCCATGGTCTCTGTCCCAACCATCTACTTTGCGTCCCTGCCGCCGGGGGATCTAATGAAAGCGATGACCTTGCTAGACCTGTTAGATCGAGCCTGCGATCGCACCCCCCATGATCAGGCCATCGGCCACTGGCAGCAGGGAGCCTGGCGGTTCCTGTCTAATCAGGCCCTGCGTACCGCTGCCGAAGAGGTGGCGTTGGGGTTGCACCAGGTGGGGCTACAGCGAGGAGACCGGGTGGCCCTGGTCATGCACAGCCATGTCGACTTTGCGATCGCAGATCTAGGCTGTCTGCTGGCCGGGGTGGTGGACGTGCCCATCGACTTGACCCAGACCATCGAAAACATCCTGTTCATTGTGCAACATACCGAGGCCAAGGCCCTAATTATCTCGGACTTGGACCTGCTATATCAGCTGTTGCCCTACGTCTGGGAAGCCCCCAGTCTGCAAACGGTGGTGGTGGCCCAGGTGCCGGAACCATGGGGGGAGGTGCGGCGGGGATTAATGGCAGCGGGAGACGGGGCTGATATTGGGCCGCTGCCGCCGCCACAAGCCTGCTTGCAGATTCCCCACTTCCTCTGCGATAGCCAAGGGGGGCAGCCCTGTGCGGCGGTGCCATTACCCCAGTGCGTAAGCCTATATGCCCTGAAAGAGCTGCGGCAGTGGGGGCGCCAAACCTGGTCCCAGCAGGCAGTGATCAGCCTACGCCAGGCCATCCATCCTGAGGATGTGGCCACCATTCTCTACATCGCCAGCGACGGCTGGCGGCCCCACGGAGTAGTGCTCAGCCATGGCAATATCACTGCCAATGTGCTGGCGGCATTCTCCAGCTATCCGGATCTGCGCCCTGGTCCAGACGAGGTGGCACTACTGTTTCTGCCCCTGACCCACATTTTTGCCCGGGTATTTTTGTATGGTCACTTAGCCTATGGTCACAGCATTTATCTGTCCGATGCCAACCATTTGCTGAAACATCTGCGGCGGGTACAGCCCACCATTTTGATCACGGTGCCGCGGCTGTTGGAGAAACTGCACGAGCGCATTCTGGAGGCAGGCACCCACTTGGGTCGTTTCGATCAGGCGGTGTTGCGCTGGGCCCTGGGCCTGGGGCGACGGTTTCAGCCGGGGCAATCGCCCCAGGGACTCTATCGTCTGCAGTTGCAATTAGCCACGCGGTTGGTCTTTCATCGCTGGCGGATGTTGTTTGGCGGCCGCTTGCGGGCCTGCATCTGCGGCGGCGCTGCCCTGCGACCAGAGCTGACCCGCCTATTTTCGGCGGCGGGAGTGCCAGTGCTGCAGGGCTATGGCCTCACAGAGGCGAGTGGGGTGCTGGCCTATAACCGCGGCCCCTACCAGCAGGCTGGTACCGTAGGGCTGCCGATTCCAGGGGCAGAGGTGGCCATCGGCGCCGATGGCGAGATCCTGGTGCGGGGGCCGTTTGTCATGCCGGGCTACTACCGGGATCCAGAAGCAACCGGCCAGGTCCTGGAGCCCGACGGCTGGCTGCATACGGGAGACTTAGGCAGCCTCTCCCCGGAGGGATTGCTCACCATTACCGGGGTGAAAAAAGCCCGCTTCAAACTGTCTACCGGCAAGTATGTGTCGCCCCAGCCCTTGGAGGCCGAGATGATGCGATCGCAGCTGGTGGCCCATGCCATTGCCGTCGGCGCCAACCATAAGTTTTGCGGCATGTTGATTGTGCCAAATTGGGCCGTTCTCGCAGACCATGCCCAAGAGTGGGACCTGGATTTAAGCCAGCCCGATCGCTGTCGCCAGTCTCGCCTGCTCGGGATTTACCAGCGCCTGATCGATGCCGCTAACTGTCATCTACCCTACTGGTCTACAGTGCGCAGATTTCGGCTATTAGCGACCGAGTTGACCCGAGAAAACGGCCTGCTGCGGCCAGACGGCCAGGTAGACCGGCAGGCCGTCTGGAGACACTTTGCCACCGAGATTGCCGAGTTGTATGGGGACCAACCCATGCCTGAGGACCAGGCAGGAGATGAGATATCGACAGCAGATGCATCGACCCTCGGGGCCGAGCCTGTCCGGTGTATGCGCGAACATCGTTAATGGGTCATGGAGGACATCACCATGCATAAGCCATTCCGTACTGCCGCCGTGCTGGGGGCCGGGGTCATGGGGGCGCAGATTGCCGCCCATCTGGCCAATGCCGGTCTGACGGTGCACCTGCTGGACTTGCCAGGGAAGTCAGAACATCCCAATGACCTGGTGGAAGCGGCCTTCCAGAAGGCTAAAACCATGTCGCCGCCGATTTTCTACAGCCAGCAGGCGATGCAGCGGGTGATCCTGGGCAACTATGCCCAGCACTTCCAGCGCCTGGCCCAGGTGGACTGGGTGATCGAAGCGGTGGTGGAAAATCTGACGGTGAAGCAGGAATTGATGGCACGGCTGGAAAAAACCGTGGCGGCAGACGCGGTGATCTCCACCAATACCAGTGGCCTGTCGATTCGGGCCATCGCCCGGGGCCGCTCCCAGAGCTTCCGCCGGCGGTTTTTGGGCACCCATTTCTTTAACCCACCTCGCTATTTGAAGTTATTGGAACTGATTCCCACCGCTGACACCGAGCCGCAGCTGGTCGAGCGCCTGGCTAAGTTTAGCCGCTTGCGCCTAGGCAAGGGCATCGTGGTGGCCAAGGACACTCCCAACTTCATCGCCAACCGCATCGGCGTGTTTGTCTCCATGCTGGGGATTCGGGCCTTTACCGAGGGCGACTACACCATTGAGGAGATCGACACCCTCACGGGCACCCTGGTGGGGCGGCCCAAGTCGGCTACCTTCCGCACCGCCGATCTGGTGGGGCTGGATACCTTGCTGTACGTGGCTGATAACCTCTACGCGGCCATCCCCCAGGATGAGCGCCGGCAGTGGTTCCAGATGCCAGAGCTATGCCGCCAGCTGGTGGAAACCGGTAGCCTCGGGGCCAAGTCGGGTCAGGGCTTCTACAAGAAGGTGGCTGGGGAAATTCGCTCCCTCAATCCCGACACCTTTGGCTATGAGGCACCCCGACCAATGCGGCTGGGCAATTTGGACACTATCGAGCAGCAGCCGGATCTGGGAGACCGGCTGCGCAGCCTCTACCGCCATCGGAGCCGAGCCGGTGACTTCTGCCGCCACTTGACCTTGGAAACCTTGGCCTACAGCGCCAACCGGATTCCAGAAATTACCGATGACCCTAGGGCCATTGACCAAGCCCTGTGCTGGGGCTTTGGCTGGCAGTTGGGTCCCTTTCAGATCTGGGATGCCCTGGGATTTGACCTGGTGATTGAGGATATGCGCATGGCCGGGCTGTCCTTGCCAGCCTGGATCGAGACCATGCAGACCCGGGGGGCGACGGGCTTCTATGGGCCTGGCCCCAGTGTCTACCGGCCAGGAGAGGGCTATGTGGCCTGGCAGAAACCCGTCGATGAGCTGCACTTGGCTGAGATGACGGCGGCTTCTCAAGCGACTCTCTGGCACAACCGTGAGGCCGCCCTGCTGGATCTGGGGGATGGGGTGGCGCTGCTGGAGTTTCGCTCTAAGGCCAATACCCTCAGCACTCAGGTGATCGAGGGACTGGAGATGGCCCTGACGTGGCTGGCCAGCCACGATGATTACCACGGTTTGGTGATCGGCAATGAGGGGCCGAACTTCTGCGTCGGCATCAACCTGGCGGAGGTGGGCAAGATCGCCCAGTGGGACAATCTGAATCCGTTTAGTCGCACCACGGTGCGAATCGCACAACTCCTGAGCCGCTTCCAAACCCTGATGCAGCAGATTCACTATTTCCCCAAGCCGATCGTGGCCGCCATTCAGGGGGGGGTCCTAGGAGGGGGGTGCGAGCTAGCCATGGCCTGTCCCCAGGTGGTAGCCGCCGCCGAGACCTATATGGGCCTGGTGGAACTAGGTGGGCCTGATCCCGGCCGGGGGCGGCCTAATGGGCCTGCCCGCTGGGCTGCTAACCGGGCGATCACGCAGCATGCCAGCGATATTCTGCCCTGGCTGCAGCAGGCCTTTAAGACCGTGGGCATGGCTACCGTGGCCACTAGCGCCTACGAAGCCCAGGCGCTGGGATTCCTGAACCCCCAGGCTCAGGT
Organism: Halomicronema hongdechloris C2206; assembly: GCF_002075285.3. Taxonomy (GTDB): domain Bacteria; phylum Cyanobacteriota; class Cyanobacteriia; order Phormidesmidales; family Phormidesmidaceae; genus Halomicronema_B; species Halomicronema_B hongdechloris. Next base: position 1,519,148 of record NZ_CP021983.2, read on the forward strand.
GGTGATCAACAGTGACCGCCGCCTGTATGTGGCCAAGCAGGCAGTGCTTTGCCTGCATCACCGCGGCTATGCCCACCGCCGCGGCAGCCGATTCCGGTGCTGGGCAACCGGCCCGACCACCCTGGAGCACATGGCCTATGTGATGTACGAGGGCGGTTACATCAAGTGACTACGACCGGGCCCTGGCCAATCGTCTGGCCTATGTCCTCAGCGGTGGCGATCTGACGGTGCCGGCATCGGTAGACGAGGACTATCTGCTGGGCCTGGAGCGGGATAATTTTCTGCCCCTCATCGACGAGGCCAAGACCAAGGAGCGGATCCTGCATCTGCTGAAGACGAAGAAGCCGTTGAGGAATTGACCATGGAAACCGCCTATATCGTCAAGCGCCGTCCGCACGGCGGTGGGCAAGGCCCCCCGGGGCACCCTGCGCCATACCCGCCCGCAGGATTTGGCCGTGGCAGCGGTGCGGGGAGCCTTGGCCCGAGTGCCGCAGCTGGTGTCTAACCAGATCGAGGATGTGATCCTGGGCTGTGCCATGCCCGAGGCAGAGCAGGGGTACAACCTGGGCCGGTTAGTAGCCCTGGGGGCGGGGTTGCCGGAGTCTGTCCCCGGGTGCACGGTGAACCGGCTGTGTTCCTCCGGGTTGCAGACCATTGCCATGGCCACCCAGGCGGTGGCCTGGGGCCAGGCCCAGGTGATCGTAGCCGGTGGGGTCGAGTCCATGAGCCTGATTCCCATGGGAGGGCACCAGTTTTCTCCCCATGCCGAGCTGTTTGAGAAGCTGCCCCAGGCCTACATCACCATGGGCCTGACGGCAGAGAAGGTGGCGGAGCAGTTTCAGATTCCCCGCCCGGACCAGGATGCCTTCGGGTTGCGATCGCATCAGCGAGCCCTGGCCGCCATCGCCGCCGGTAAATTCAAGGACGAAATCGTCCCCGTCACCGTGCGAGAGACCCACTACATCGATGGGCAACCTCAGACCCAGGACATCATCTTCGACACCGATGAAGGCCCCCGGACCGACACCAGCCTGGAGGCCCTGGCCCAGTTGCAGCCGGTGTTTAAGGCCAATGGCACCGTGACTGCGGGTACCTCGTCCCAGATGTCCGATGGAGCTGCCGCCACCCTGGTCATGGGGGAAAGCGCCATGGAGGCCCTGGGGATTCAGCCCCTGGCCCGACTGCTGGCCTTTGCCGTGGTGGGGGTTGCCCCTGAGATCATGGGCATTGGTCCGGTGATGGCGGTGCCCCAGGCCCTAGAGCAGGCGGGCTTGACTCTGGCCGACATCGACCTGATCGAACTGAATGAGGCCTTCGCCAGCCAGGCCCTGGCCGTGATCAAAGAGCTAGGCCTGAACTCGGAGATCGTCAACGTCAACGGTGGCGCCATCGCCCTGGGCCATCCCCTCGGTTGCACTGGGGCCAAACTCACTGCCACTTTGCTGCATGAGATGCGCCGCCGTCGGGTCCGCTACGGCCTAGTCACCATGTGTGTCGGTGGCGGCATGGGGGCGGCAGGCATCTTTGAAAATCTGGCTCTGGAGGGTTAACCATGGTGCTGTTGATTGGGCTCAGTCTACTGCTGGCGTTGGTGCTGGTGTTCACCGTCCCGTTCTTACGGCGGCCCCTGATCAGCCGCTGGATTATGCGGGGAATTCGGGCCATGAAGCTACTGCCCCGCATTTCCGACACCGAGCGAGCCGCCATCGAAGCCGGCAATGTCTGGATAGAAGGGGAGTTTTTCACCGGCCAGCCCAATTTCGGGCGCATGTTGCAAGAGCCCTATCCAGAGTTGCCGCCAGCGGTGCAGGCATTTTTGCAGGGGCCGGTGGAGCAGGTCTGTGAGCTGGCTAGCGATTGGCAGATCTACCAGGGTAAGGACCTGCCACCTCAGGTCTGGCAGTACCTGAAGCAAGAGAAATTCTTCGGGTTGATGATTCCAGAGGAGTTTGGTGGCCTGGGCTTTTCCAACCTGGCCTACAGCGCCGTCATGGTGAAGCTGGCATCCCGCTCCTTTTCCTATGTGGCCACGGTGGGGGTGGCCAATTCTCTGGGGCCGGCCAAATTGCTGCTGCGCTACGGCACCCCGGAGCAAAAGGCCCGCTACCTGCCCCGGTTGGCCATCGGCGAGGAGATCCCCTGCTTTGCCTTGACCGAACCCATGGCAGGCTCCGATGCGGCCAATCTATCGTCCCGCAGGCGAAGTATTCCAAGCAGAAGACGGTCAGCTCTACCTGCGGCTGAACTGGCAGAAGCGTTATATCACCCTGGGTGCGAGTTCGCAACTCTGTTGGGCCTGGCCTTCCGTCTCTATGATCCGGAGAATCTACTGGGCAAAGGCACCGAGTGGGGCATTACCTGTGCCCTGGTGCCCACGCACCTGCCGGGGGTGCATCTGGATCGCCGCCACGACCCCATGGGGGTGCCCTTCTTCAACTCCCCCACCGAGGGCCATGATGTCATCCTGCCAGTTGATCAGATTATTGGCGGCGTGGCGCAGGCCGGTCAGGGCTGGAAGATGTTAATGCAGACCTTGGCTGCCGGTCGCGGCATCAGCTTCCCGGCTACCTGCAGTGGGGTGGCTCAGTTGGTGAGCCGAGTGACCAGTGCCCACGCCGTGGTGCGACAGCAGTTTGGCCTCTCCATTGGTCGCTTCGAGGGGATTGAGGCCCCCCTGGCCCGGATTGCCGGCCTCACCTATATCATTGATGCCACTCGCCATTACACCTGTGGGGCAGTCGACAAGGGGGAACAGCCCGCGGTGGTTAGTGCGATCGCAAAATATACCACCACAGAACTGGCCCGCCAGATCATCAACGACGGCATGGATATCATGGGCGGGTCTGGCATCTGTCGTGGTCCCCACAACCTGCTGGCCCATATCTACACCGCTACCCCCATTTCCATCACCGTGGAAGGAGCCAACATCCTCACCCGTACCCTGATGATCTTTGGTCAGGGCGCCATCCGCTGCCATCCCTACCTCTACGGTGAGATCCAGGCCCTGGAGGCTGGCGATCTAGTCAACTTCGATCGACTGTTGTGGCGACACTTGGGCACCTTCTTGATGAATGGCCTACGCAGCCTGGGCCTGAGCCTGACCCAGGGGCAGCTTGTGTCCCCGCCAGTGCCAGGCCCCACCGCCCGCTACTACCGCAAACTGACCTGGGCCGCCGCCCTGTTTGCCTGGCTCACCGATATTGCCCTGCTAGGCTACGGCGGTCGCCTCAAGCGCCAGGAAAATCTCACCGGTCGCTTCGCCGACGTTCTGTCCTGGCTCTACCTGGCCACCGCCACCCTACGTCGCTACCATGCCGAGGGCCAGCGCTCCGAGGCCCTGCCCCTGGTGGAGTGGTCCCTGCAGCATAGCCTGGCTCAGATCCAACAGGCCTGCCAAGGGGTGCTGAGCAACCTAGAGGTACCCATCGTCGGTAGCCTACTGCGCTGGACGCTACTGCCCTGGTTGCGCCTCAATCCCATCGGTACCCCACCAGCCGATGAGCTAGGGAGTAACGTGGCTCAGGCCTTGCAACGGCCTGGAACCCTACGCCAGCACCTAACCGCAGGCATCTACGTCCCCTCAGACCCAGAGCAGGCCCTGGGCCGTTTGGACCATACCCTAGCCCAGGTACATCAAGCTGAGGCCATTCTGCGGAAGGTCAAAGGGGCAATAGCGGTCGGTCAATTACCTGCAGGCAAACCCCTACAGCGTCTGGACACTGCCCACGCCCAGCATCTAATTACTACCGCCGAATATGCCTTAGTCAAGGAAGCGGCAGCCCTACGTTTGGCAGCAATTCAAGTGGATGCCTTCACCCTGGAGGAATACGAAGCCATTGGCATACCAGCAAAGCAGGGCAAGGCTGATTCAACGCTATTGACGACTTTTGCCAACACCTCGAACTGCAATGGCAACGAGCTTGCGCCAGTGACCAGATGAGGGGCAATCTGGATCCTGTCGGGCATGGCTTGCTGAGAAAAGCTCTGCCTCTATTGTGGCTTTGCTACCGGACTTGATATTACGACCTGAGTGTTGGGTATAGCGACAGACTTCTAGGGCAGCAGCATAGGCTTCGCTACCGGCCAACGCTGAGGTGCTGTCGATTAATTCATGCAACTGGGTGATGGCAAAGAGGATGGGTTGGAGGGTTTCGAAGAGTTCCAGATCCCGTTGCATTTCTGGTAGGTCAAAGGTCTGTGGCAGCATGGCCCGATATTGTTGGGCCGTGTCTAGGGCTTTACGGACGAAGGCACGATGGTAATCACCTAGTTTGACTAGAGACCGCCGTTCTGTTCCTTGCACTCCAATCAGGAATGACAGCTTCTGTCGAATGGTTGCGATCGCATGGATTACATCCTGTTGATCGGCATCGGACAATACGGCACTCACTCGATTATCCTGCATTCCAGTCGTCTCCCTTCAGGCTTGCTAGTTCTAACATGCCCACGCCTGGCAGAAAGATCCCAAAGCCATCGCCATTGCCCGCCAAGTGTTGTGGCAGTAGCCATAGCAACCCACACACCCCATACCCACTGGTGCAGCCGTTACCCAGGCGAGTCCCGATCCCCACCAAGAGTCCTCCCCAGATCATAGCTGCTGGACTCAGCGGTGACTGTGGTGTAGACCTGGTTAACTGACAACCTTAACCTAAGTAGTCTGTCAGCACTGAATTTTGGGCGCAACGAATTTCAAGGCGACCTCTAGACAGTATTTGCAGAAAACGGCAACTCCAAAATTGAAGCTTGACGTAACACTAGGTCGTCTATGACGATGAAGTTACTTCGCTTTGAGTAACCGCTTCTACACAAACGAAGTCGGCTTTCGCTTCGCTAATCTCTGAAAAAGCGGCTCGGATAACTGCAGGTTTTGCCTATATTCGAGTATAAAACTACAGACACCTAAATCTGTCTGGACTGTCCATTAGAGGTAAGCTTCCTTCGAATAGAGGCCAAGCAAACAGTCCAGAAGAAAATGCAAATATTTAGGACAGCCAATAGCTTTGTGCCATCCTCTAACATGGCAGGAGTACCTTTTCCAGGTATAGGCAAGAGATCTGAAATTCCCGACATGACTAGTAAAAGTGCTGAGAAAAGAAGTAACAAGTATGGAGTCGATAACAGAAACTTACGAAATGAAATTGAATAGCCAACTAGCAAGAAACCATATATCAAGTACGAAACTAATTTAGGAATTCCAATAAACACCTTTAGTATTAGCGTTAAACGAAATATATCATCTAGCACAAACAGGCCAAGTAAAAGGGAAGAAAAAAATGAAAATCGTTTCAAAAGATAAGCTTCTCGACTTAATGAAGCAAGAATTGCATAAGTAAAGCTGCAGATAGTTAGCGCTATACACCACAAGACTTCAGAGACATTCGTAAAAAATCCATAGAGAGGGTAAGTATCCGTAAAAAAGTCAGCAAACAATGTACCGACGGAATGGCCACGATCACCGCCACCAGTTTTTGCATAGAGACCAATAGCGAGAAAAATACCTACCCAGAAAAAGTTTAGGAGTAAGAAGATCTTACTCTCTCGAAAGAAAGCAACATATCTTTGACCATACTTTCTTTCCACAAGCAAAAAGTTAAAAATGAAATAAGACTACGGTGAGGCGTCATCAGATATCTATGCGTTATCAGATATCTAAAAATCTCAAATCCAACTCCTTCGAAGCAAGAAAACCTATACTAGGTCTAGCATAATCTCAGGTAATATTCTAGAGTTGACTTCACAAAGTTTCATTCCACCCAACCCAAACAAACAACCCAAAGCACATAATGTTTTGTCTATTCTGCGGAGACACTGTAAAGGCCAAATTCACTTCGGAACTTAGCAGTTAACGGCCGATAATTGAACAGACAAGCCTTAAATCTAAAAGCAATATGATCTGGGAAAATTATTTTCCTGAAGTTTCTATTATTATCACTGTGCATAACACTATAGATTGAGCCGATGAAAGGTAGAGGAAGTAGAGGAGTTCCCTGTTTAAGCATAATTTCTACAATATGTTTATGACTATTATGGTAATAACTATAGTCTATAAAATCATCATCCGTACTAGGTGGAAGTTTGTGCAAATCGTATCGAATAATATTACTAGTCCCGCACCATTCATGAAAGTTTTTCCTATTCAAGTAGAGAACCTTTTCACCTTCAGGGTATACATAACCTTGCCTAAAGAACCAGCCATAGTTATCCGGATAACTTGAAACAAAGTTTGCCAGATGCTTACTCACACAATCATCAGCATCAACGTACATAGTATGAGTTGGATTAAATTTTGCTGCATGCAATAAACCAGCTAAATGCTTACGTCTTCTATCTACTCGCTGTACTTCAACACTATCTGGAATTGGGAAATCAACTGGAAGATATGTTAGGTTAGCATGCTCAAATTCAACTTTTGGCTTCTCATGGCAGACTGCAATGACTCTAAATTGATTTGAGGTTTGAGAGCATACCGACTTAATTGTTCGCTCAAATAATCCTTCAACAAGTTTCCACGACTTTGACACCTGTGCGCTTTTTATCGCAATTATGAAGACTAGCATAACTCAAATTTTGCAACTGCTCAACTGGGTTGACAAATTTAAACCCATTCCAGTAGAAGAGGCAGCAGCTTCCCAAGCATCTTGTATTCACTCAATCAACCAAAGCGTAAGGATTTTAGGTGTTTTGATGTCTGGTTTCTCAATAAATTGGATTATCGAGAACATCCTGAAAAGCTCTCTACATAAGAGTTTTGAGGCAAGAGGGATAGGTGGTTGTGCAATTTCCCAACTCCTTAACATTTAAATGGGACTAATAAGTCAGAGGAAAATGCCTTCGCATCTGTATATTTTGCTTATACCCTATGAAAAGGCCAAAACTTCTTATCTGCAAGAATTACAGTTGATTATTAAATACGCGGAAAATGGCAGTTCAATTGCCATTATTTTCTCTCAGTGAATCATGATGCACTCTCCATCTAAATCTTTAATATACTCATAACCTTATGCGGAATATCAAAATCAAAGCATTAATTAAAAATACTCATTGTGTATATATATATCTTCCCCGTAAAAAAATTTCTTTTCAAAAACCCTGTTTATTCTTAATTTGCTTAAGGCAAGTGATCGATTGATTTTGTAATATTCAAATGCCATACGGCTAATAGATAACAAACGCAACTGTTCTATTCGAGAGAATCCATGCCATTCTTGATAAGCTGCTGGAACCACCTTAGATAAAAACTCGCACCAATGTTGAGTTATTTTTTCATGCTTTATGCCCTGAGCACGAAAATTAGCATTTTCAATCATCCTCTGTCTCAACTCTAAATCATCACGAAGTCGAGTTATAGCGCCAATTGTTTCATCTATAGAGGTTACCTCAAGATAGTCAAGCTCACTTTTTCGCTCAGCCCTATATGCTGATTCTGGCCCCAAAATAGCAGGCACACCAGCCAACCAAGCATTGTATAGTTTCGACGCAGGTTTCCAAGGATATAGAGTACGTCGCCTAAAATTCCTGACAGCTAAAACAGCATCAATCATTGAGTAATTGCACCATAGTTCAGGTTGATTTACTATCTTAAAATTTAGGCCTAACTCGTTAACTTTTTGTAACCATTGATGCTGGCGCAACTCTGGAGCCAAGTTGGTACGATCTCTTCCAAAAAAGGCAATATTTTGGAATAAGTCCCCACGTGCAGGGTTTCTTGGCACTAGACCAGATTGAGTCCAAAAAGGAATGAAATAATCTCGCCAGCATGAGAGAAAAGGATGTCTATGTGTTGTTTGCCTAGGATTCTGCACTACGTGAATCTGAGCAAAAGGATGCCTTATTTTGTCACCCTGCAAACATATTAATAATAACTGTTTACCCGGCTTTAAGTTGGATGGAAGTAATGATCGGTGAGAAATCAAAACTCCTACCTCTGGCAAAGTCGATGCCAGCTTGCACGGAAAGCCAATCTTATTAAGATTCAAATAAGTTTGTAAAGTCCAAGTATATGCACCAGTACCTGCACTAGCATTTTTTATTTTCCCATTTAGCCATGGCCAGAATAGATTAACTTTCTCCGGCAAATTCTCTATAAGACTTGTCTCAGGGACATAAAAATAGATAGGAGGAAACGTCATTGCTCAATTGACTTAACGGCAATAGCTTTAAGCGGCTGCATAAAAGCTAAACTGATGCTTAGCATATTATCTCATCTAAATCTAGAGTAGCTTCTAAATAACTTTTATGGTAGACAATTGTCCTTGGTTTTCTTATTAGAACTGCTGGCTTCAACTTAGCAAGTATTTAGATTATTTTCCCTACATAACCGATTTTTTATAGGGTTTAGTCCTTTAAGAATGCCTTAAGTGTTTTGTTAAATTGAGAGAGCTCAAAATGCTTGCAGACTTCCTGGCGTAACCATTCCGGATTATATATTTTCTCATCAGAATATGTGCCTTTAAGAATTTCTATTAGCCTGGCTGCTATTTCTTCTTCATTGTCTGGATTAACTAGGCATCCAAGCTGGCCATTCAGGAGAGGATCAACTGAGCCATCTTGGTTTCCCGCTAATACAGGCTTGCCGGCCGCTAATGCTTCTAGATAAACAATCCCAAATCCTTCCCCTTTACTTGGCATGGCAAAAACATCGCACAGGCTATAGTGGTCGGGCAATTCTTCATCAGGCACAAACCCTGTCAGTGTCACACAATCTTGAATATCAAGCTCACGAATCATCGCTTCAACGCGAGATCGATCATCCCCTTTACCCACCAGAATATAGTGGACTTTTGGAATTTGTCGACGAATCTTAGGTAGCATCCTTAAGATTGTGTCATAGCCCTTGTAGTATGCGAATTTCTGCAGGCGTGTAACAGTTAAGATGATAGCCTGCTCAGGCTCTAAGCCATAACGTTCTAAGAGGTAGTGAGGTTTAGACTCAACTTTGAAGCGGCCAGGGTCAAAGGTATTTGGCAGGACACATATCTTTTTAGGTTCAAGATATCCTTCTGACAAGATGCGATCGCGCGTATAGCGACTAACAGCGATGACGCGCTCTGACCCTTGTAGCGCTTGTTTATAGGCAGAATTCTGAATATCCCAAGCTTCGATACCGTGCAGCACAATCCAGTACGGAATGTTCAACCATCGATGCAGCCAGTAGCACAACACGATGTAATAATTGATTTCGGTCGTCACAATGAGGCCAGGACGACGAATTAATGCATTAAAAAGAATAGTGGTGGCTGACAAGATAGTTCGAAACCGCCGCCGCCAACCATTCGTATCGCAGACTATCTCTCCAAACAGATAGAAACGAGTTTGAGGCAGAAAAGATAAATCATTCGTAGCATTAGCAATGTTCTGCTCGTATTTAAGAAACACACTGTAGTTGCTCTCAGGGTAAACTTTTTGAATTGCCTGAATTAGATGCGAGGAATAAACTTGTACTCCCCCCCTGAATCCAAACAGGTTAGGAGCCAGAACGAAAATATGCTTTGGAGCAGAACAATCTGCCATGAAGCACCTCTATTAAGTTGCAACAGGGATAGAACGCTTAATTAGAGAACTTCCGTCAAGGTGTCCTGGAATGTCTGCCCCCATTAAATCCAAGACTGTAGGAGCGAGATCAACAGCCTGTCCTTCGGGAAGACTAGAGTTCTCAGCGATTCCTGGTCCTTTTGCTAGCAGAAAGCCGCGAGATGTATGACCGCCAGGACGATAGTAGGTTAATGGACCAATACGCCCAAAATCAGGACTATCGATCACGTCTGTAGGTGTGTCGTGCCAGGAAACGACCAGATCAGCGTCGGGACGTTTAAAGTCGCTATAATCACCCTCAGGACGAGTCCGCGCGACTGACTTGACGATCGGCTGATCAGTTCTTGCATCAGTCAGTCGGTATAGATATTCGGTCAACTCGTTGCAGATGGACTCATACTCTGAAGGCTTCACAATGCCATCGCGATCACGTCCTGCTAAGTTAATACGGATAAATCCTTCAGCAACACCAGGTAAGGCAAATGCTTTCATTTGTGGCCACAAACGCTGATACCACATATTGGGCATCCAAGCTAAATCTTCTCCTTGCTTCAGAAGTTCATACGGGGAGGTTAATGCGGGATTAGGACCGGAATTCAGAAGTGAATCAAACTTACTCGGCATCCACTTCTGTAGAAAACGCTTGATCGGGTTAGGATCGAAGCGCTGTTGCCAGACTTCTCCTGGCCATGTCTTCCGCTTTGGATTCGCGAATTGCTTAGGTGGTGTAGTCCCTAGCTTACCAGGAGCCAGTCCCACCTTCCCTGGGAAATTATATCGATACAAAAGTTCTGGCAAAAAGGCCATGTTGCATAGGTCAGCCATATTATTGGTGATGCCGTGAACCCCAAATACCAAAACATAGGTATCCTCAGAGATATCAGCCAGAATCTCTCCAACAGCTTTGTCGACATTTCTCATCGCTTCCACCATGGGATTTATCGAAGTATGAGATACTTTGGCCGAGTGGTGGAGTGGGTGATCTACTTCGCTGAAGTGTAAAAGATCATGCCCAGCAGAATGAGTTTCACCAAAGACAGCAATAAACAAATCCCAAGAATCTTTGTTCAAGAAATCACGGCATACTTGAGCTCGTGTTGACACACTATCTTGAACGGATTTTTGTACCCACTCTACATAGTTTGGGTTCCACCAAACACCAAAGTCCCGTTTGAATAAAGGATTACGACCGTACTTTTTATTAATTTCTGGGAGAACACTATCAGGTGTTGAATAGGGATCCATGTGGGAACCACTGTGGCTACCCCAAACTGAGATTTGAATACCATTGAAGTCTTCACTGACGCCAGACATTGGAACATCAAACAGACCTACCTTATACTCAGCTCCGAGATCATAAAATGCCTGAAACTCCTGATAATCGTATCCTAGAGATTCGCCTTTATGGTTTCTATCTTGAGTAATTTGGTAATTCTCTGGATGGTACTTTGCGGTATCCCAATAGCCTGTTTTGCTGGGATAGCAACCTGTTGAGAAGATCACCCAGTTTCGCTCAGAGCAAATTGTATCCGTTGCAGTCCCACATAAATCTACTTGAGTTTTGAGGCGTCCATAAGCGCCGCGATTACGTAACCCGCTCAAATTTGGTAGATGTCCTTGGGATATTAAACGCTCAAGCAACACTGGGTCTGCTGCATCTAAACCAATAGCAATTACTTTTTTCTTCATAATATTCTCCTTATCAATTTCATTAACTCAAGAAGCATTAAGCTGCCATTGGGAGTTTATGCCTATAAACATAAATAGTTGAAGTTCTTGGCAACCAAAACGCTCTGTAGAAGTCTGGCAAATAAGTTGATAGATAATCGCACTGTATTTATTCATCCTGGAGTTATCGCTTACTTACGAATTTAAATCACTTTCAAATCACTGCTCTCAATTAAAGTCTAATAATTCCGCAGTCTTCATGATCTACCTTCAGCTTACATCTCTAAAGCAATTAGCCCAAAATAAATTCTCTAATGGCAGGGGCTTCTTAAGTTGATATCCCTGAACATAAGGTATACCTAGTCTTTTGGCAACATCTAACATCAATTTCTTCTCAATTCCTTTGGCAATTATGGTGATTTTGGATGAATTGGCATGCTCAATAATATTCCTAAATTCTTGCAATCTAACTAGGCTTTTCATATGCAATTCCAATGACAAAAAACTGAGTTTAAAGTGGTAAATGCTAGTTTCTGGTAGCTGTCGGAGAAGCCCAGGATCACGAAAATCATCTAGAATAATGTTACAACCTATCTCTTCGATTTCGTGGGTCAAGCGAGCGACCGCATCTGGATAAGTTTTCGCCGCATGTTCAGGGATCTCAATCCAAAAATTCTCTGCAGGAAATTGATGTCGATTCAATAAATCAGAAAGAAAGACAGAGAAATACTGATCGCGTATGCTGGCCTGTGACAGATTGATAGAGTAGTTTGCCTGACAGTTTTTTTGAGGTGATGATCTTTTGATTGAGTTGAATAGCGTTCGGATTACCCAGCGGTCAATTGTTTTGGTTAGTTCATAGTACTCAGCAATTGGCATGAAATCTTTTGGTAACAGAAGTCTCGTTGTAGGGGAATCGGAATTAAGTGTACAGGATAAGAGCCTGACTAATACTTCATAGTTGAGTGGATCGTTTAGGCAATTATCAGTCGAGAAAATCGGTTGCTGGTATAAGCAGAAAAGATTATTCTCAAATCCCGACTCAATCTGATCAATGACTGTCTTGCATTTATCCTTGCTAAGGCCACTCAAGGTAGTCTTACCGTAGTCTTTCAATCCCTTCCGAGCAATGAAAATTGGGCTAGATAATGTGCTAAAAAGGTATTCTCTTTCGCAGGCAAACAACAAATTTTTGTAAGGCTCTCGTTTTTCTCTAATTATATGCAACAATAACTTGCGTAAGTCATTAACTATATATAAAGGTAGCAATAAAGGTCGCTTCCAAGCGCTTGTACTTAATATGCGAATATAAAAGCGGCTTAGCCCAACACAACGTATTAAGGTAACTAAATACTCTTTCTGAAGCCGTCCTTTAGGAATTTGATGGTAAACGACCATGGCTGGGTTATACCAAACTTCCCAGCCCGCTTTTCGGATATATAAGATGGCTTCTAAGTCTTCGCTGGCAAGGCCAGCAGCCTTACCTTTATTATTCAAGAATAATCGCCTAGGAACGCTTTGGAGCCACGCGTCTCGACGAACAACGAGTCCTGCTCCTGGTGGCAGAACCTTCGTATGTTGGTCGTAACGATGAGGATTTGGTCCTCGTTCGACAATGGCTAAGAAACAGGCAATATGTTTAAATTCCTCGGGTGGTGCTTGTTCAAAATCCCCGTGAATTTGACTGCCAAATGCGCCTGCTTCTGGATGTTGCTGGGCGAAGTTCCAAGCCTTAGCTACCCAATCGTCTTCTGGAAGGTTGTCATCATCTAGAAAGGCGATTAGCTTACCCCGAGCACTTTCTACCGCTCGCTGACGGGCAAAGGCGGCTCCTTGTTCCGCAACAAAGCAGTACTGCAATTCAGCAGCCCCGGTCCAGGTGCGTTGATATTGCTGAGTTACTTGAGCTGTCTCATCCAGGCTATTGTTGTCACAGACAATAATTTCCCAAGTAATGTGATCAACATGTTGCTGCGATCGCAACCGGTCCAACAGGCAAGGCAATCGCTGAGCACCATTATAGGTAGGGATGGCGACCGAGATATCTAACTGCTGTGTTGGTATACCAGAAATCACCAATGTCTTAAACTCCTTGAGCTTGGTAGAGACCCCTTGAGGTGATCACCAGTTCACCGGGGAGCTATGATATGGTGGCCACTCAGTCTTAGTTTAGCTCTCCCTGAGGCTGCATAATTTCATTGATCCATTCCCAGTGGCTCAACTCGGCATTTTAGCTTTGGATGCTGTCCATCTTTAAGGAAAAGGTAAATGTCTGTGGAGGCTATCCAATCTAGGAACATTTTAACTAGCCTTCCTCCTGGCGTCCTACTAATAAAGATGCGGGAATTATGACAGATCGATCGTATAAGCTAAGTCAGTTTAACCAGCACAGCCCTCACCTTACGGAAATACCTGTTTGCCGATTCAGTGAGTAATCTAGTCTAATTTGTTACAGGGCAAGTAGCGTGGTAACGGTGCGTTGACTTTACTATAGCTTTTTCGTATTTTCGGGTAAGTCGCATAAGCTTTATAAAAGCTTCAAACAAAGTTATCCTCTTCTCCACAAGCCCTATGGCCATCTACCAACTTTGGTAACTTCGCCAGTGCTGCATTATGGTAATGACGGCCGATAACTAAGAGCAGTATGAGCAAGTCAAGGGGCTGACTCTAGACTCAATCCAGCATGTGACTATTTGGCCCATCCTAACTTTATCCTCCCTGGCCAGCATGATCAGCACCACCTAAGATCTCTACTTGGAATATTCTTGCTCTGGTATGATAATAGGTTTGAGGCAGTCCAAGGGAGTACAGCCGACTGGTGTTTGGCTGGCACGTAGATGTGCCTGTAAGCATCTCTAGATTTCAAGTTCGCTGAATTTTGGCTATAGGAGACCACCACTGACTAGAGTGTATCTTCTAGGCTATAGAGGTGAGATACGGGAGTGAGACAGTAGCCCATGCCGCTGATGATTCTGGTGGCTGAAGATGATGAAGGCACTCGGCTGTCTATCAATGATTACCTTGAAATGCAAGGGTATTCAGTCGTTACGGCCAGCCACGGAGCCGAAGCCCTAGAGTGCATTCAAACCTATCAGCCCCATTTGTTGATTACCGATATTGCCATGCCCTACATGGATGGGTATGAGTTGGTACGCCAGGTGCGTCAGCAACCGATGCTGCGGCTCTTGCCAGTGGTTTTCTTGACGGCTCACAACGATACCGGGGATCGGATCCGAGGCTATCAGATGGGATGTGATCTCTATTTACCTAAGCCTTTTGAGTTGGAAGAGTTGGCCGCCATCGTCCGCAATCTGCTGGAACGGACGCAGATGATTCAGGCGGCTTGGCTGCAGCAATCTTCTCTAGAGATGCGGTCTGACGATGCCTCATTAACCCCCAATCAACGTCCTAAAGCCATGCCCGATACTATACAGCTGGATCTAACGGCTCGAGAACGGGAGGTGCTGTCATTGCTATCCGACGGATTATCCAATGCCCAAATTGGGGACCAGCTTTACCTGAGTTCTCGCACCATAGAAAAATACGTCAGCAACCTACTGCGCAAAACAGAGACAAATAATCGGGCAGAATTGGTACGGTTCGCCATCGATCATCACTTGGTGTCTTAGTCTTAGGGTCGGGGCTAGGGTACGGGAACAGCCATCGGCGACACGGCTTGGGCTAAGGTGCGTAGCATGGTAGCCGTGGTATTGAAGTCAACACAGGCATCGGTGATGCTCTGGCCGTAGACCAGATGGTTTAAATCGGTAGGAATAGGCTGCTTACCAGCAACCAGATGACTTTCGATCATGACTCCTAGAATATGCCTAGAGTCGTCTTTTAGCTGCTGGGCGATATCTCTCAGCACCGCAACTTGGCGGTTGTGGTCTTTGTTGGCATTGGCATGGCTACAATCAATCATGATTCGGGGATTGAGGCCTAAGGTTGCCAGTTCCGCACTTGCTTGGTCGACATGATGCCGGTCGTAGTTAGGCCCTTGCTTGCCCCCTCGCAACACTAAGTGACCATCGGGATTGCCGGTGGTGGCGACGATGCTGGCGAGACCGTGGTGATTGATCCCCAGGAAGTGATGGGGCTGACTAGCGGCTAGCATGGCGTTTGTAGCGGCCTGCAAGCTGCCATCGGTATTGTTCTTGAAGCCGATGGGCATAGAGAGGCCTGAGGCCATCTCGCGGTGAGTTTGGCTCTCAGTAGTGCGAGCGCCAATTGCTGTCCAGGCGATGACATCGGCAATGTACTGGGGGGTAATGGGATCCAGCAGTTCGGTGGCTGCAGGCAGTCCGAGATGAGCCAAGTCGAGCAGTAGCTTACGGGCTAAGCGTAAGCCCGTGTTGATGTCGTAGCTATTATCTAGGTGGGGATCATTAATCAGACCTTTCCAACCAATGCTGGTGCGGGGTTTTTCGAAATATACCCGCATGACAATTTCTAACCGGTCAGCCAGCTCTTGGCGAAGCTCTGCCAGCTTTTGGCCGTACTCATAAGCCGCCTTGACGTCATGGACCGAACAGGGGCCAACGATTACCAATAGACGGTGGTCTTCGTTGTACAAAATGGTGCGGATGCGATCGCGAGTGTCAGCAACCAAGGCAGCCGCTTTCTCACTCATAGGTAACTCGTGATGCAGTAGTGCCGGGCTAACTAGCGGACGAGTTTCAACGACGTGGAGATCTTGAGTCTTATGCATAGGGTCGGCAGAGTGAAGTCAATGGCAGATCAGCGCTGACTCTAAGGCAACGCATCATTTCTATTGTGCAAGGTCCATGACTTATTTTGAGGGGTGCCCTCACGAAAGCCAACCCAGTGTTTGCATCTCTTCAGCTAGCCAGGCGCTGGAGCACAGTTCAGAAGCGGATTGGTCCAAGGGACTATGGGATAGGAGGCCATGCTGAGCTATCCCATGGTTACCTCTAGACTGACATTCAAGCGACCGCCGCCACTGAGTTCAATCACGTCATGGTCGAGACCGGACAGCGCAATGTGGACTGTGGCGGCGGCAGGCTGATACTGGCCTGTTAGCTCGATGCGGGTAGTCTGACCGGCGGTGAGATAGGGCGTTAACTCCAGGCGGGTGGCAGCATTAAAGGATTGAACCACGTTGCCGTCGATGCGAATTTGGCCCTTGAGCTCTGCCCCACTACTGCGAATATGGAGATGGTGAGTTTGAGGATTGGCATCGCTGGCCTCTAGATGAATCACTGTAGGGGTGGACGATAGCATCACCTTCAAGCTGGTGAGGGCACTGGCTTTGACCTGGTGATAGAGGGGATCTAGGGAAGATTCGAGGGGCTGACTAGGAGAGGCCATAGCAGCTCCCATTAGGGCCAGCGTAGACAAAAGAGCCAGAGAGAATGGACGAGTCATAGTGATGATGACCTCTGACGAGTCAACAACCGTGCGTGGTAACTTAGCTTTCAAGGGGGCAGAAGCTGGATCGATTGGGACATTTCCACCGATGGTTGTGACGCTCACCAGCCCTGATGAAGTTCCCAATCAAGATGATATTTAATTCAGGTTTGGTAACTTCTCCAGAGCACTAGGGCATATTTGAAGGCGAATGTACCGGTCACAGTGTCAATCCTGCTGTGTAATTTTTTCCGATGTCTGAGGATAGTATTGTTGCGCCTGAACGGTTTGAGCCCATAACCCGCTATTTAGTCTGTGCTCATCATCACTTGCCTGAGCACTGCCCAGCGAGAGCAGTCCCAGTAGTCGATGTGGGAAATGATCTGGCCAGCCGGATTGAGCTGCAGTTCACTGTGGCCGGGAATGGCAATACGGGGACGCCAGGGTAAGGGAGCCGTGAAGGCCAAGGTCCAGCGCGTTACAATTTGGTCGGCATGACGATCGATAGCGTGGAGTTGGAGATCGATGTCGATGAACCAACGGCGGATAAACTGGATCATCTGGCGGTATCGAGCTAACCCACGAAAGCGATTCAGAGGATCTTGGAAGTAGACCTGGTCGGCGTAGAGATCATAACTTTGATCCTCAGGGAAGCGCTGATAATCCTGCTTTAATCGCTCCAGAATATCCATACTGGTCGATGGTCTCTCATCGGTGGCGGCGATGGAGCAACCAGTAGGTGGTCATTTCACCGCGCCCTTTAATCGTAACGGTTCCCCGTTTCTGGAAGTGATACTGATCGTTAAGTCGTCGGTAGACCTGTTTGGTCACTTGAATGTGGTTAGCTTGCCCTTGGGATTCCATGCGACTGGCGACATTGACGGCATCACCCCAGAGGTCGTAGGAGAACTTACGTTTGCCAATGACCCCAGCCACGACTGGCCCAGTAGCGATGCCAATGCGTAGCCCGAAGGAAGCCCCATCCTGACGTTTGAACTGGGTAATAGCTTGCTGCATATCCAGGGCCATATCGGCGATGGCTTCGGTGTGGTTGGCCATCGGGTTGGGGACGCCTCCCACTACCATGTAGGCATCGCCGATGGTCTTGATTTTCTCTAGGCCGTGGGTTTCGGCGAGTTGATCGAAGATGGAAAAGATTTGGTTGAGGAGGTTGACGAGGTCGGTCGGTGCGATCGCAACAGACAGCCCCGTAAAGTCGACGATGTCGGCAAATAGGATGGTAGCTTCGTCAAAGCGATAGGCCACTGACTGGTGCTGCTGCTTCAGTTCTTCAGCAATGGATTCTGGCAAAATATTCAGCAACAGTCGTTCCGACTTCTCTCGCTCGATCTGCAGGGCCTCTTCTATTTGCTTACGCTCGGTGATATCAGTGACAAACCCCTCAATAAACTCGGGAGTGCCATCAGCTGCATAGGTGCAGACGCCCTTTTCCAGTACCCATTTTTGCTCTCCTGCGGCCGTGATCATGCGATAGATCGTCTCGAAAGGCTGGCGTTCCTGGATCGCCCGTTGTAGTTTTTCGCCCACGTAGGCATGATCCTCAGGATGGACTAGCCGACCAAAGGCTCCATTCACCTGCATCAATTCATCCGGTTGATATCCAGTTAGCTCGTAACACCCTTCACTGACAAAGGCCACCTGCCGCTCGTGATCGCACATGCGGCGATAGGCCATGCCCGCTAAATTGCCCATCAGGGTAGCAAGATCCCGTTGGCTAGCTCGCAGGGCCTCTTCTGCCTGCTTGCGCTGGGTGATATCGGCCACAGTGCCCTCGTAGTAGAGGATCTGACCACTGCTGTTCTTGACTGTGCGGACATTCTCAGAGACCCAGATGATGGTGCCATCGGCCCGGTAGATCTGCGATTCAAACTTGGCCACAGAGCCTCGAGCATGTAACTGGTGTTCTAGGGCATGCCGATGCTCTGCATCGACATAGAGCCGCCGAATATCGCTTACCTGGCCAATCAATTCAGCCGGAGAGAGATACCCCAACATGCGAGCCAGGGCAGGGTTAGCACTGAGGCAACGACCTTGGTCATCCACCTGGAAAATTCCCTCGGCCACATTCTCGAAAATGCTGCGATATTTCTCTTCCGCTCGCTGCAGGGCTAAGTCGGCTCGACGCCGTTCGGTGATATCGCGAGCCACCCAAATGACCCGATTGTTGGGCATGGGGGAGACAATGGCGGTGTACCAAGCAGTGGTCTCAAAATCTTCTGGAGCGGCGATGCCATCGGGATGGGTATCGTCTCGCCATTCCCCAATGGGTAAGCTGTAATCGAGGCGCACGGGTTGGCGAGTATTGAGGGCCTGCTGGATGTGGCGCATGAACAGCTGCGCTTGATAGGGCGGCAGGACATCGTAGATGTTTTTGCCTTCCCGCTCGGTCTCGGGGTTATAGACCAAAGCCGAATTAGTGGCCACGATATTGAGGTACTGCCCCTCGGCATCGAACACCGTGATCACATCGGTCATAGCCGCAAACAGGGCCTTCAATTCCGCGGTAGAGGCCTGCAGCTCTTCTTCGGCCCGCTGGCGTTCACGAATCTCGGTCATCAGGCGCTCGTTGGCGGCACTCAGGGCTTCTGTGCGGGCTGTGACCCGTTGTTCCAGCTCTTCGTTGGCACGCTGGAGGGCGGCTTCCACCTCTTTGCGGTCGCTAATGTCTTCGACCGTGCCCTCGTAGTACAGCAGGGTGCCATCGTCAGTATGAACAGAGCGGGCATTTTCAGAAATCCAGATGATATTGCCATCCCGCTGGTAGACCTGAGACTCAAAATTCTTGACCGAACCATGCTGCTGCAGAGTCCGGGTGAACTCTTCCCGGCGTTTCGGGTTGACATAGAGTTGCTGTTGGATGCTGGTGATATTCGCCATCATGTCCGCTGGCGAATCATAGCCGTAGATTCTAGCCAGGGCAGGATTGGCACTGACATAGTGCCCATCTGAGGTGGTTTGAAAGATGCCCTCGACGGTATTTTCGAAGATGTTGCGGTACTTGGCTTCGGCTTCCCGTAGGGCCTCCTCCGCTTGTTTGCGCTCACTGATGTCAATGCCCACGGTAAAGGCCGCCTTGCCTTCGTTATATTTCTGGGCCACGATCAGGAACTGGCGGCGATTACCGCCCACGTAGGCAGAGACTTCTTTGAAGGCATCCTGCTGATCACTCTGGAAGAAATCCGCTACAAATTGGTTAAACTCGGTGCTGGTATGGAGGAACCCAATGTCTTGATTGGTAAAGGCCTCAGCTGGCATCTTGAAGGTCTGGGCCAGATGCCGATTGACTCCCAGATACCGTAGGTCAGAACTAATCCACGACACGATGCCAGGCACGGCATCTAGGATGGCCTGCAGTTGATCCTTGGCATCCCTGAGGGCATTTTCTGCTTGGGTTTGTTTGACCACCTCAGCCACGAGAGTGTCGTTGGAGACTTTGAGATGGGCGGTCTGCTCTTGGTATTTCTTCTCTAGGGCGGCTTTATCTCGGGTGAGTTGCTCCAGGGTCTGGGTGCGATCGCACAATGTCTGGCGCAACTCTGCCACTTCAGCTTGCAGGGCCTCCACTTGAGCTTGCAGGGCTACCCTCTGCGACGACTCGTCTGGGGGTGGCTCCAACGGCGATGCTGCTGGGGCAGCAGGATCTGGCGATGGGGACGGTTGCTGGGCGTTCGAGGCAGCTGACGGCGGAGAAAAGCGCTGGGTCATAGCTGATATCACAGGATCCGACAGAGTATCTATGGCATTGGCTAGATGCTTCAGGGGCAATGAACTTGTCAAGGCCTCACCTGGGAACTATCTAGCCCCCAACCAACCTCAAGCATGATGACGACAGTCGTCTCTTGAGTGTCCCGTAGGGTAGGCATCAGGACCTAAATGCAAGCGCCAGATAACTGGGGAGACTATACAATCAATTCAAGCAACCAGCAGACAATCCGGTTGATTTTTGCCTTAACCTTGCAACCCCATGAAGCCTGACGGCGTCCCATTGCATTGCGGCCACTCCCCCTATTGTGAATCAGCGGTCACGAAAGTGCAGGATTATAGCCCCACTTTGCTGGGATTCGTTAAGGGCCTGATCACCGATCAGCTTCTCAGGCACCTTCCATGGCAAAATAAGGAGCGCTGCGATGAGTAGGTACAAGATCTGGTGAGAGCGTTAGTAGTCGGCAGTGGCGGTCGCGAGCATGCCTTAGCATGGAAGCTTCTACAATCTCCTACCATCAGCGGGATTTTCTGTATTCCTGGCAATGGGGGAACAGCAACACTGGCAGGCTGTCGTAACCTAGCCCTAGCCCCTAGCGACTTTGAAGGGATTGCTCGATTTGCCCTGGTCAATAATTGTGCCCTCGTGGTGATTGGCCCAGAACAACCCCTAGCCGATGGCATTACAGACTATCTCACCAGTCAGGGACTCAACGTCTTCGGTCCTACCCAAAGTGGGGCCCAAATTGAAGCTAGCAAGGCTTGGGCCAAAGCGCTGATGTACTCGGCCCAGATTCCTACCGCCCAGGCCAGGGTCTTTACAGAAGCAGCCCCAGCCATCGCCTACGTAGAAAGCCAAGGCATCCCCATCGTCGTCAAAGCCGACGGATTGGCTGCTGGCAAGGGCGTTACCGTTGCCCACTCCCTGGAGACAGCCATTACCGCCATTGAGGCAGCCTTTGCCGGAGAGTTTGGTGCAGCCGGGCATCGAGTTGTCATCGAAGACTATCTCACTGGCCAGGAGGCCTCTGTACTGGCTGTAACCGATGGCCACACCATTCGCCCCCTGCTGCCAGCCCAAGACCATAAGCCCATTGGCGAAGGCGACACAGGCCCCAACACGGGCGGTATGGGAGCCTATGCCCCGACGCCGGTTGTGCCCCCTTCCCTGCTAGAGAGAATTCAGCAGGAAATTTTAGCTCCCACCCTAGCCGCGCTGCGACAGCAGGGCATCCTCTACCGGGGGGTGTTGTATGCGGGGTTAATGATCACGCCCACAGGGGATCCTAAGGTGATCGAGTTCAACTGTCGCTTTGGCGATCCCGAAACCCAGGTAGTGCTGCCCCTGCTCAAAACTCCCTTAGCCGATCTGATGCAGGCCTGCCTAGAAGAACGACTCGACCAGTTTCCACCACTACAGTGGCACACTGGCACGGCAGCCTGTGTCGTAGCCGTGGCAGGGGGCTATCCTGGTGCCTATAAGAGAGGCCACAGTATTACAGGGCTCGAGCAAGCCGAAGCTGCAGAGGATGTTTGCGTCTTCCAAGCCGGCACCCAACGGCAAGGCCAACAGCTGGTCACCCATGGTGGCAGGGTACTAGGCATAACAGCCCTAGGCGACACCATAGATGGGGCTCTGGCCAAAGCCTATGATGCCATGACCTATATTCACTTCGATGGCATGTACTATCGTCGAGATATTGGCTACCGTATCAAGAATCATTAATCCCGTTTCCCAGCCACCCCGATAGCGCCATCTATTCTCTATGCCTGTCTCTATGCCTGGATAGCGGATTGGCGCCGCCATCAGACCTGACTGACTGATGGTATCGGCAGCCCCTAAACTGAAAATTGGGATGTCTTATCCGTTATCGGAATTTGGCTGAGAGGATATTTGGAAAGTACCCTGCAACCTTGCTCCAGACGGGATTCTGGCCAACAGAGCCATACGCTCTAAAACGCTTACCCGGCAGGGCTTTCAGCCGAGCTTTCACATGTCCTCTAACCGGCATCTAGGTCCGGATCTAGCGTCCAGACCTAGAGGGGGATCTAGGGGGAAAGCCAGATCTCCAGCTGGACTTGGTATAAGCTTTAAGCGAAGCCGGTTGTACTCAGCTATTTGGCTAACGCTATAAATTTAGAAGCCCTTTATTAGCAACACTGTTTAGAGGTACCTTGATCCGACTATTGAACCAGATACGGGAGCTCATTGTTCGTTGGTGGGGAGATTTCACCCTCCAGACCCGCCTGATGGCAGGGGCAACCCTGATGGTTTCCTTACTCATGAGTGCCCTCACCTTTTGGGCCGTCAATACGATTCAACAAGATGCCCGTCTCAACGACACTCGCTTTGGCCGAGATTTAGGCTTGCTGCTGGCGGCCAATGTTGCGCCTCTGGTGCAGAAGGAAGATCGCACCGAGTTGGCCCGATTTTCCTATAGCTTCTATCAGAGTACCTCTAGTGTTCGCTACATGCTCTATGCCGATGAGGACGGCAACATTTTCTTCGGCATTCCCTTTTCTGAGGCTACGGTACAGAACTCCTTAACGCTGCGACGGCGCATGCAGTTGCCGGAAGACTATGCCAAAAATGCCGATCGCCCCATGGTGCGTCAGCACCTAACTCCGGCAGGTGAGGTGACTGATGTCTTCGTGCCCCTCAACTATAATGGTGACTATTTAGGGGTCTTAGCGTTGGGGATCAACCCCAATCCGACGGTGGTGGCCTCCTCTCATCTGACTCGTGATGTCACAATCGCGGTGTTTGTCTCGATTTGGGTCATGGTGATCTTGGGGGCTGTGTTTAATGCCTTGACCATTACTCAGCCAATTAAGGAACTCTTGGTTGGGGTAAAAAACATTGCTGCTGGCAACTTTAAGCAGCGCATTGATCTGCCGCTGGGGGGTGAGTTAGGCGAACTGATTCACAGCTTCAACGATATGGCAGAGCGGCTGGAGCGTTATGAAGAGCAAAATATCGAAGAGCTAACGGCAGAGAAGGCGAAGCTGGAAACGCTGGTGTCTACCATCGTCGATGGCGCCATCTTGTTAGATGCCGATATGAATATTGTGCTGGTAAACCCGGCGGCTCGCCGTATGTTTGGCTGGGATGGCCACAATCTCACCGCAGGCAATGCCCTGGAGCACTTTCCCAATCAGGTGCGGGTGCAGTTGACTCGGCCCCTATTCCAGGCAGTGGCGGGGGAGTCTGAAGGCATGGAATTTCGGATCGCCCTGACTGAACCAGCCAATCGCATGGTGCGGATTCTGCTGAATACGGTGCTGGATCAGGCTAAGGAGAATGTGAAGGGGATCGCCATCACGGTGCAGGATATTACCCGGGAGGTGGCCCTGAATGAAGCCAAGGCGCAGTTTATCAGCAATGTCTCCCACGAGTTGCGCACGCCTCTATTTAACATCAAGTCGTTCATTGAGACGCTGCATGAGTACGGCACAGATCTCACCGCAACCGAACAGCAAGAATTTTTAGAGACGGCCAACCACGAGACCGATCGCCTGACTCGCTTGGTCAATGACGTCTTGGATTTGTCGCGATTAGAGTCGAACCGGCGCTATCAGTTTGAGGCCGTTGACATTCATCAGCCCATTGAGCAAACCCTGCGCACCCACCAACTCAATGCTAAGGACAAGCAGATCGAACTCGTCCAGAAGGTCGCAGCTGACCTGCCACCGGTGTTTGGCAATTATGATCTGCTGCTGCAGGTCTTCAGTAATCTGGTGGGCAATGCCTTGAAGTTTACGGAGGCTGGGGGCCGGGTGGCTATTCGCGCCTATCCAACTCCCTTGAAGCGCCAGCACCCTGATGAACCGGCCTGTGTCAGGGTGGAGGTGTCAGATACGGGCATTGGGATTGCCCCGGAGGATCAAGAGGCGATTTTCGATCGGTTCTTTCGGGTGGAGAATCGAGTCCATACCCTGGAAGGAACTGGCTTGGGGCTATCTATCGTCAAAAATATCATCGAAAAACACAATAGCCGGGTCCATCTCATCAGCGAAGTGGGAACGGGGACCACGTTTTGGTTTGATCTAGCGGTGTATGAGACTGAGGATGCCGATAACGCTGCAGACCTTGATAATTGCGATCGCACCCCCTCATGCCAAGATTCAGCGGTGGCCGATCCGGTGGTGATGGGCCTGGCCCCAGACCTTTGAACTCCCAAGATCTTTGAACTTAGGTCAGGCTAATCAGTAAGCTCAGCCCTAACAGGGCCAGAAGACCTACCCATAGCGAATGCCGGCGCAGCCAGCTTTGCAGCCGCCATTGAACGGGAGGAGCAACGGTGGGGGGTGAGACCGGGGTTGCCATATCCCGAAACAAGATGCAGGTTTGGGCATGGGGACGTTGGGGAAATGTGCAGGTATCATCCTGGTGATAGGTGCAGCGATCGCATAGGGGCATGCCATCTGTGGCGCGATGTAGGGTCATGCCAGGATGGCCATAGGCTTTTAGGGGCAACCGACAGGTTGGACAGTGAATATCGCCGGGGGTAATACGAGTTTGGCAACGGGGGCAAACGGTCATAGGGAAGCAGGTCTTTTGGGCGCCATGCCCCTATTTTAGGCAGTGATCCATCGTCTCGGTGCCACAATGGTTATACCGTTAGCTACGCCATGCCGCCAGCCGTCGCTGATTGGCCCCGGCGATATCTAGAACCGTCGCTGGCTGCGAGTGCCCTGTCTACCTAACGGTTGATCTGACCGTCTGTCCTGACATTTCGACATCCCTCTGACGCTATGTGCCGACAGGTGTCCCGCATTTTGATCATCGATGACGACAAAGTTGCTCGAGCTGTGCTGCGGCAACGCCTTGAACAGGAAGCTTACGATGTTGTCGAGGCTGACAGCGGCAGCACTGGCTTAGAGTTGTTTCAGATGCTCTGCCCCGATCTGGTATTAGTGGATGCCGTGATGCCGACCATGGATGGCTTTGAGTGTTGCCGCCGCCTACAAACCTTACCGGGGGGGCAGCATATCCCGGTGCTGATGATTACTAGCCTAGAGGATGAAACCTCGGTGAAACGGGCCTTTGCGGCAGGAGCAGCTGATTTTGTCACCAAGCCAGTGCAGTGGGCAATTTTGCTACAGCGGGTACGGCGCATGATCTGGCAGGCCCATCTCTACCAGCAGCTAGAGGCGGCGAATCAGGCCTTGCTGAAACTGGCGAATCTGGATGGACTGACTCAAATTGCCAATCGCCGTCATTTCGATCAGCATCTAGAGCAGGAGTGGCGGCGACTGATGCGATGGTCAAAGACCGGCCCTCAAGGGCCATCGCATCGATCTCTGTCTCTCATCCTCTGCGACATCGACTATTTCAAAGCCTACAATGACCACTACGGCCATCAAGCCGGCGACGAGTGCCTGCAACGGGTCGCCCATATTCTGCAACGGACGATTCAGCGACCAGCCGATTTGGCCAGCCGCTATGGCGGCGAAGAGTTCGCCATCACCTTACCAGAAACCCCACTATCAGGGGCATTACAGATAGCTCACTGCATCCGGGCGGCCATCCACGCCGAACGGTTACCCCATCACTACTCCAGCGTTGCTGACCATATCACCCTCAGCTTCGGCATCGCCAGTCTGATTCCCCAGGCCAACCAGGGCCCAGAGGATCTCATCGCCAGCGCCGACCAGCGACTCTATCGGGCCAAGCAACAGGGACGCGATCGCATCTGCGCCGACCTCACCGTGATCTCGGAAGCAGGCCATTGACGCTGCCTCGGCCGAAGTGCTAAGCAGACCGAAGACGACCAGCCCACTCTCAGCCCAGAGATGCCATGAAAGTCGCCGTCTTCAGTGCCAAAGCCTATGACCGCCACTTCCTGACCCAGGCCAATCACGCTTACCACCACGACCTGACCTTCTTCGAAACTCGCCTGACGCCCAAAACCTCTCCCCTAGCCGAGGGCTTTCCGGCAGTCTGTGCTTTCATCAACGATCAGCTGGACTCAGAGACACTCCATGCCCTCCGACAGCAACAGACGCACCTGATTGCCCTGCGCTCCGCTGGCTTCAACAACGTGGATTTAGAGGCTGCCCAAGCCCTAGACATGACCGTAGTACGGGTGCCCGCCTACTCTCCCTACGCCGTCGCCGAACATGCCGTGGGCCTGATTTTAATGCTCAATCGCAAACTCTATCGAGCCTACAACCGAGTCCGAGACGATAATTTCTCCCTAGATGGTCTCCTCGGTTTCGACCTGCATGGCTGCACCGTCGGCATCATCGGCACCGGCAAGATCGGCCAGTGCTTTGCCAGTATCATGCATGGATTCGGCTGTAACCTAGTGGCCTACGATCCCTACCCAGCCTCTGCCTGCCTCGAATTGGGAGTCACCTATACAGACTTACCCGAGCTGCTAGGCCAATCCGATATGATTTCCCTACATTGCCCCCTGCTCCCCGACACCTACCACCTGATCAACCGAGAGACGATTCAGCAACTCAAGCCTGGCGTCATGGTGATCAACACCAGCCGTGGCGGTTTGATCGATACTCCCGCCATCATTGAGGGCATTAAGTCAGGACAGGTGGGCTATTTCGGTGCCGATGTCTACGAAGAAGAAGGTCCCCTTTTCTTTGAAGACCGCTCAGACACGGTGATTCAAGACGATACCTTCCAACTGCTGCAGTCCTTTCCCAACGTGGTGCTGACGGCCCACCAAGGGTTCTTTACCCGCAATGCCTTAGACAACATTGCCCAGACAACTCTGGCCAACATCGCCGACATTGAGGCCAACCGCCCTTGCCCCAACCGAATTGCTATCACCTAAGAACAACGGGTGAGGGCTGATGAAGCGCCTGACTCTAGAGATTGAGAGATTCAGTATTTAGGCTACTCCCGGGGTTCCAGCAGTACCCCTTGGCTGTCCTGCAGGGTAAACGACCGCAGATCTTCAATCGCCACCCCAGGTGAGGCGATCGACACCTGCCACTCATCCATATCCAGCTGCAGCCAGTCGCCTAGGGTCACCGGTAGAGGATCTCCCCCCATGTGAGCCACCATCACGACCTGACGCGTGGAGGCCGAGTCAGCCTCTGATTCTGCCGGTGCCCGCCGCCAGCCGTAGAAAACTGTGCAATTTTGATCGCTAATGTGGTTAAACCGATCGGTGCCTGAGAGATTCTGGCGTAGCCAGGGATTGGCGTGCCGAAAGCGTCGCAGGGCTAAGTTGTAGGCTAGTTTGTCCTGATCCAGCACACTTTCCTGCAGCCAGACGTTACACATGGCGTGGGCGTCTTCCATGAAGGCTTTGGCAAAGGCCTTCAGAGCTGTAACATTGAGCTCCGTCAACACCTGGGATTTCCCAGGGCGATTGAGTTTTTGCAGTTGGGCTCCAGAACGACGCTGTTGAGCCGCTTGCTGAACTTCAGGGGTATCTGAGCTGCTTCCTAGAAACTGCTGGCAGAGATTGGCGACTTCCTCCAGGTCGTAGTCAGTTTCGTCGATGGCTTCCCAGAGCCCTCGCACAAACTGCCGCAATTCATCCAACTGGGCAAACCCCATGGCTTTAAGTTGAGGAAACAGCTGCGGCCAATTGTAGGTCTCTGGGATAATTTGCCAATCTAAAAATCCCCCTGCCTCTTCAGCCATCACCTTGACCCCGTAACGATCGTCCGTGTTGCGCAAAAAGCCCCAGGGAGCCTTCATGGTGCAGTTGATGAAATCCATCGGTAACCCCGGGCTAAAACCATAGGTGAAGAGAGTAATAGCAGGATTATCGTAGGCGTTATTGAGCACCTCAGGCAGGCTATCGCCTAGATTCCAATTGATGGGTAGTTCCGGATCAACCTGAGTGCCTCGTCGCAGAGTGTCATGGTTGCCGCATCCGGTAATCCAATTGGCCCCTAGCTGAGCCTGTTCAACCACCCGCGGCCATTTCTTGTCCCAGAAGCCGCGCAGGCTGGGAGTATTGTGAGCAAAGATCAACGGTCCCCACTGGAACGCCTGCGGTTGAAATTCAATGATGTCGCGGTAGGTGGATATCTCTTCCCAGCCTTCTGCAGGCCAAGGACGACCATCTTCAAAAATGGCAAATAACCGCCGTTGGGCAGCACCGATCTGCTGGGTCACCCGGGCCATCTCCTGCAGATAGGAGTCGTCGTATTCCACCCTTCCCGAGATGGGGTTGAAGAACTTGAAGTCCTGAGCCCCGTCTACCCGAATACCATCGGCTCCAGTGTTGATCTTGCGCCGTTGCATCTCCAGGAGAATCGCTCGCACAGTTGGGTTCTGATGGTTAACATCCTGGCCATACATATTAGGGCCTTTGAGAAAACGGCCATTCAGCAGAGCCAGAGCCTGGTTATCGGCATGACCGTAGACAATGTCGTAAATCAGCTGAATTGGTCCCGTGGGGAAGTTGTGCAGGGTTTCTACAAAGGTGACTAGCTCATCGGGCCGTAGTGTTCTCAACACGGAGGGATCAATTGCACTACTGCCGAAGATGACAATGTCGTAGCCCCAGTTTTGGGTGTCAGGTTTCTTCAGGGTAATCAGGATATCTCCTGGTTCCCGCTCGATCTCCTCGGTGTCGGGATCCATTTCATCCAAATCATTTTCGTCGAAGATGAAAAAGCCCTCCCCCAGATCATGCTTGCCTCGATACTCGACAGTGGGTTCGATGGGCATGACTTGCAGGGCATCATAGCCAATAAAGGCTTGCTCAGCCGCAGTAAGTGGGGCTTGCTGGGAGATTTTCTGACTCAGACGCTGATAGACCTCGGTGAGGCCAGCTAGGGTGCCATCGGGGGAACTGGTATTGACATGGAGCTGCAGGATGTTGGTGGGGGGATGGACGCGAACGATGCCGTCTTCCTGGTCTCCTTGGTGGAAATAGCCTAAATCTTGGCGCTGGGCTTGGAGGCTGGCCATGTCATAGACTTCTGCGGGCGCGTAGATACCGTAGGGCAGTGAGTAAGCCAAGCAGTCGCCGACGACGCGCACTTCGTTGCTGTTCATATCCAGATAGCGCAACCAGTAAAAGGAGCCCAGTTGCTCTCTATTGCCCGCCTTCAGACCGGATAATACGCCCCAGAAATACTCTCCTTGCTTGACCAGACTGACATAGTCCTGCCGGAAGCGAACTTTTTGCAGCGGTTTGGTGGGGTCGATAGAGCGCTTGGGAGTGAATACCTCTAGGTAGATATTCTTGGGCTGGATCATGTCGGCGGCAAGTTCAGGCACCCACAGCCCAATCTCGGTTAAACCATCTTTAGCTCGGTAGTGGGCGCCCAGGCGCGTGGCAAGCTGTTGAGCTTTACCGAAGACGGTGTCGTCGGAAGACTCGACGGCTTCGGCCCAATCCAGCAAGGCTTGTGTCTCGTCTTCGATGAGCTGGATACGGGGTTGAGCAGTAGTCACCATAGATACGCTGTCGGTATGATGTTCAATGCCATTAATACCAGGTCCTGCCAGGAAAGCAAGCTATATTGGCCGGGGAGTAGAGGTGCTAAGGGAACATCGGGGCAGAATTTGCCGCTTCAATATTAGGGCAGCGATACCAGGCTGGATCAAGCTTTATGGATAGCTTTGTTTCTCTGCTGTGCGGTTAAGCTCATTTTGAGAGCTGCGATCGCAAAAAAACGGCCTTCAAAGAGAGTACTCTTTGAAGACCTATTAGAGAGTGTTCTGATTTTTGTGTAACCCTCGGTTCTGGGCACGGAAAATCAAGGGTTCCAGGCTGGTCGAACCCAGTTTGCTGAACACTCCCCCTGTTACAATCACCGGTTAAGGTTTAGATCACACCCGGTCCTTTACCGCCAGGCTGATTTACTTCCTTGAGTTCTTCCACCCGAGCTGCTTCTTCAGCTTCCTGCTGCTGCCGCAGATCTCCCGGTTCGTTGACATACATCTCGGGCTCGATCGGATAATTATTGAGTTTACCCTCGCGATCCGTGGTGTATCCTGAAGTACTATCAGCACCTGGCTTGGCATCATCAGGGGTCTCTCTAAAGTCTTCCCCTTCTCGCTCTTGCCGGGCCGCCACCTCGGCGGGTGTCAAGTCGCGGTCGTAATTGTTGAATTGATCTTCAGTCGTCATAATTTAGACTCCTAACTTAAATCGCCAATGGATTTAACGCAGGTCTATTGACCTGATTGACGGCGGCTCATTCCTTGTCGATCTCGGGAACGATGTCGGGCCGCTCCTTATCTTCCCAGCCCACTGGTCGCTTCGAGTTATACCAGGCAATAGAGCCTATGCCGGCAGCTGCAATAAATCCGACCAGCAGCAGTACCGTGGCAGATACTGGGAACTGGCTTGATGCCGCCGTAAAATCTAACAACAGGTCCATAAGTTTGACCTCCTTATCGTAAGATCGCCATCGCTATCCCACCGCTAATGACAGCAGCACTACTGTGCTATATCCTCTACTACAAGTAGCCATGGGGATTCCAACAGAATCCCCTACCTTCGTAGGGCCACCATAACGGGCCGCTACAGGCGACAGGAATAAGCGCTGTCGTATCTAGTTTCACCATAGCAATGGCAATTATTTCTAACATCTGTCAAGGGAATTAGGTCGACTGGATAGGAAGATGCTTGAAAGGTCTGATCGAGCCTCGGAAATGCCTCAATAGGCCTTCTTTAACCATCTTCTAAAGGCAAGCAGCACCGCGAAATAGCCATCGAGTGCTGGTCTTGCCGGCCAAGCGATCCTAAACAGTGGTTAGAATCAGCGTTCTTGGGGCTCGAAATCTAAAGCCGCCGAGTTCAGGCAATAGCGTTGCCCTGTGGGCGGCGGACCATCATTGAAAACATGGCCCAAATGGGCATCGCAGGCGGCGCAGAGAACCTCAGTGCGAATCATAAAGTGGCTCAAATCCCGCTTGGTGGCCACATTATCCTCATTGATGGGAGACCAAAAGCTGGGCCAGCCAGTTCCTGAATCAAATTTGGTCTCAGCACTAAACAGCTCAGTGCCACAACAGATGCACTTGTAGATTCCCGGCGCCTTATTGTCATGATATTGACCGGTAAAGGCGCGCTCAGTCCCCTTCTGACGGGTTACATGAAACTGCTCGGGGGTCAGCTGCTGCCGCCACTCCTCATCCGTTTTCACTATTTTCTGAACCATAATGAATTCCCGACGTCTACTCGAACGAATCAAAACGAAGCAACCAATACGGCATATTCTCTCTAGGTGAGGCACAGCCGATCTCCTAAGATCAAGAGATCAAGGGGATTGTGGTCGGCCATGCGCCTCACTGGATGCAAAAACGCCGTAGAGCTGACCGTTACCATCCATCACAGAGCATAGTAGGTAGCTCCACTTGAATCGTAACGTAGTGTAAAGTTCTGGCCCCAGTTGATTTTTTGAAAATAGCGATATTATTTGGGGCAGCACGCCAGAAATATGGCCAGAGTATGTCTCCTGGCAATGCCCAGTAATTCACCCATTCCATTTGGTATGACTAACGTGCACCCCCATTCCTCAGGCGACCCTCGACAGCATCGGGTGGCGATTCATGCCACCGGATCAGCCGAACTCAATCCGGTCCTAGGTAATGCCCTGGGTAGTTTAACGATTAACCTAGATGACGAACTGTCCCGCTATCGCCGCCTGCGTCAGGGACAGTCAACGGCAAGGGCTTACCACCCTCCCTTTCGTAAATCCCGTAAAGC
This sequence comes from Halomicronema hongdechloris C2206, assembly GCF_002075285.3. Lineage (GTDB taxonomy): Bacteria > Cyanobacteriota > Cyanobacteriia > Phormidesmidales > Phormidesmidaceae > Halomicronema_B > Halomicronema_B hongdechloris. The sequence continues at coordinate 1,551,088 of NZ_CP021983.2, forward strand.
CCTTGGCCTGATCAGCGTTCAGCCTCAGGCGGCTCAGGCACCCACCACACCTACCAAATCCCAAGGGGCGCCATCGGTCGTACCACCACCACCGCCCAATCCCCGGCTGACTCGCCAACCTGACCCAGGGCAGCTAACCGTGGCGACAACAACGGCATCCCAGCCTTCATCCTCGCCGTCAGAGCCATCCTTAGTCCCTGCCATCGAGTCTCCCCAGGATTATCTGGCCTCTTCAGAAGCCCTGCTCAGGAGCACTCCTTCCCAGTCGGTGCCATCTGAGTCTGGCAGTAAACCCTTGCTCTGGCGTCACCTCACTACCCCCCTAGGATTGGGGACGCTGTTGTTCCTATTAGTGGGGAGTGGTGGACTGGGCTATGTGTTGACGAATCCGGCTACCTTAGAGCACCTCTGGCAGGGGCATCCATCAGAGACAGCGGCGGATGGCGCCCAGAGGTCCGCAGCCACATCAGACACTCAAACTCAATTCGAATCGTGGGGACCCGATTTAGCCAGTCAGGAATTTATCGAGCTCAATCTCAACACCCTCAGCACTCTATCTAGCCAGTTAGCCAGTCCGGAGCCAGATCTGCCCTCCTCAGCAGCAACCTCTACAGAGGCAGAGGCAGAGGCAGAGGCAGACCCCAACGGCACCACTAGCGAGGCTACGACAACCAGGGCTTCAGCCTCCGAGTCTCCACCCAGTGGTTCGGCAGCAGCAGTCCCCACGCCTGCCCAACCTCGAACCATGTCACGGCGACCAGCCCCGACGCCACAAGCCCCGACGCCCCCATCGCCAAGGCCCTCGCGCTCGGCAGCCCCTTCTGCCAGCCCTGCCGCTTCTGCCAGTCCTACCCCAACGTCTGTGCCGCCGAATTACTATGTGGTGGCTGATTACACCGGGGATCAATCTCTGGCGGCGGCTCGTCAGGTTGTCGGTGACGCCTATGTACGCAACTTTTCCATGGGGGCCCGCATTCAACTGGGAGCCTTTGTGGATAGTGAATCGGCCCAATCACTGGTGAGGCAACTACAAAGTCAGGGCATCACGGCTCAGGTCCATACACCGTAGTGCTGATCTGAGGAAGAGTGCCTTCTGAGCCAGCCTACCCTACCGTCGCAAGGATACCCCTGCTATGCTTCTAGGCAGGGCAGCTAGCGGTGGGAGCAGCGGTATGGGATTACTGGACCGTCTCTGGCGCGTGATTCGATCCAACATCACTAGCTTGGTTAGCCAAGCCGAAGATCCTGAGAAGATCTTGGATCAGGCCGTTGACGATATGCAGTCGGATTTGATTCAGCTGCGTCAGTCAGCGGCTCAGGCTATTGCCATTCAGAAGCGTACAGAACGCCAGTACGCTCAGGCCAACTCAACGGCTGAGGAATGGTATAACCGGGCTCAGTTAGCCTTGCAAAAGGGAGAAGATGACCTAGCCCGACAGGCATTAATGAAACGCCAGACCTATCTTGAGACCACCAATGCCATGGAGGGGCAGTTGCAACAGCAACGTCAGGTGGTTGCCAAGTTGAAAGACAACATGCGAGTGCTGGAGTCAAAGATTGCCGAAGCTAAGACCAAGCGGGATATGTACGTTGCCCGAGCTCGCTCTGCTCAGGCCTCTCAACGTATCAATGAGATGATTGGACGGGTAGGAACTAATGATGCGATCGCAGCCTTTGACCGCATGGAAGAAAAGGTATTAAACCTGGAAGCCCAATCAGATGCCTTGGCTGAACTCAGCACCGCCGGTAGCCTAGAGGCTCGCTTTGCCGAACTGGAAGGCCACCCCGACTCGGTAGAGGCCGAACTCGCCGCCATGAAGACGCGACTACGGGGAAGCACCGATCCCGAATCGGGTTCCCTGCCGCCAGGGGCATCGGGCAATAAGTGAGCAATAAGTGAGGGCGATGGGGCAAGGTTAGTTGCCCAGCGCAGGGCGGCAGGTATGCCATCAGAGCTAATTGGCAAAGGACATCTTAAAGAGTCGTCAAGCCAAAGGCTTGCAAGGCTTACAGCGATCTTGAGGGCGTGGTCGCGGTGTCCCTAACAGTCTTGCTCTGACTACTGTATGGGCGTTTTGCAAATCACCGCTCAGGCTGACTGGGGCCAAGACTGGTGCACAATCAAGCGATTGCCATCGGGATCGTAGGCATAGACCTCGCGGCCATGGGAGGCCGTGATGATAGGACCCCTGGGGGCACAGTCGAGGGTCTCTAGACGTGCGATCGCATCGTCCAGACTATCGACCTCCAGGCACAGACTGATGGCCCCGGCTCCGGAGGGAAATAGAACCCGATGGTCAGCGCGGGGGCAAAAGATACCAAGCCTACTGCCTGGCAGCCGAAACTCAGCATAGGTTTGAGCCTGGTAGACCGCCGGGGCTTGCCCTAAAAGGTCTTGATAGAAGCACACCAGCCGTTCCAACTCCAGACTGGCAACGGTGATCATTGTCTGTTGCACTTGCATCAAGACCCTCCTAACGTCAGATGCGATTCCCAGGCCAAGGCACTAAGCTTCTAGTACAGATGCTCACTCGATACCTCAGAGGAGGTTGCTGCTATGGTTGCGACTGCATCTCCCCAAACCCACGCCATTGTCGACCTCCTGGGCAACGAGGCCGACAATCTCCTCAATTATTCTGCCGAAGTCCCCAAAGAGTCCCTACACCTGCCCGGTCCAGACTGGGTCGATCGCATTTTCGCCTCCAGCGATCGCAATCCTCAGGTACTGCGTAGCCTACAACAACTCTACGGCAGTGGGCGCCTAGCTCACACTGGCTACCTCTCCATTTTGCCGGTAGATCAAGGGGTGGAGCGCTCTGGATAGGAGTGAAATTGAAGGAGTTCTTTGATTGGCGACGCCAAGGCGATCAACTACCCGGTCCGCCGGCTAGCCTTTTGTCTGGAAACTTGAGAGAGGTTCAGGAATACGGAGGCTTCTTCAGCTTCCTTCCAGCAATGCATCAACGGTATGGAAAGGTGCTTCGGTTCTGGATGGGATCGTCAGATCTGATGGTGTCCATTAGCGACCAGGATATTCTTTCTCAAATTGCTTCTACTTTACACTCAAGACCGAAAGCCGCCAAGAAAGCCTTGGGGTGGTTAGGGCATGAGAGTCCAACATTCAAGAGCCATGAGGAATTGAGGACCATTCGCTCAAAGGTGATGCCCTTGCTGATGGGTGAGTCCTTAAAGTATCTGTGCCTAGTTGGTCAAGAGCGCACGAAACGAATGCTGGACGGCTGGAAAACTGCGACTGACGCAGTCGAAGTGGCAAGCGACTTCAGTGAGATAACTTTTGATATCATTGGGGTCGCTTTATTTGGACAAGAGTTCAGTAGCACTGACCTAGGCCAAAAGTTCAAAAAATTGTTTGTGCATGTCCTCCGTGAGGCTCACCCAAGGTCTGAGGAAGTCATTCCTTCTTTCTGGGATCCAAAATATTGGCAATGGAGAAAGAGCATTTCCCGCTTGCAAGACTGCGCTGAACAACTGATCAAGCAGAGGAGACAAGCTCTAAATATGAATAAAAGGAAGGATTTATTGTCTCTGGTTCTAAGTGAGAAAGATGGAAGTGGGAATCCATTTTTCTCTGATGAACAAGCCCGTGCCACAATTGTAACCTTTGTCTTTGCTGGGTTTGACACCTCTGCATCATCTTTAGCATGGATTTGCTATCTGCTCTCCCAACACCCTGAGGTTCAGGCTAGGGCACAGGATGAGGTTGATAAGGTACTGGCTGGTCGGTTGCCAGAGTTTGAGGATCTCGACAAACTTAACTATCTGACATGCGTGGTCAAAGAAGCAATGCGCTTGTACCCACCTGTTCCTGAGGCACTGCGAGCGCTGGAGTCAGATTTGGAAGTTGGTGGCTATTCCATTCCCAAAGGAGCAACCTTTGTTATTCCCATCTCTATGCTCCATGAGGATGAACAGATTTGGGAGGAACCCAGAAAGTTTTTGCCAGAGCGTTTCACCCAAGAAAATGGAAAAGACCACCCTCGATATGCTTACCTTCCGTTCGGAACAGGTTCGAAGAGTTGTATGGGGGCAAGATTTGCCATGACAGAGATTCGACTGGTGCTAGCAATGATGCTGCAAAGGTTCTCATTACAGTTGGTTCCCGAGCAGGAAGTTATTCCGGAAATGCAATCCATTATTTTGCAACCGAAGTATGGGCTCAGGTTGAACGTTGTGACCAGAAACATGAATGGAACCAGAGGACAGACTTTGGAATATTCTGCGTCTGCCGGAGTTGCCAACGCATGAAGGCGCGGAGGACTACCTTCTAACTGTAAAAAGTCTGGCATTGAATCGTGATGGTCAATGGTTTGCGGGGATTGGGCACAAAAAGAGGCGATCATGTTGCCTTGTTTTCGCCAAACGTTCTAGAATTCGTCATCTCCTATCTTGGCATTTTGAAGCTCGGTGATGTTGCAGTTTCACTATACGTCAGGTATCACAGGTTTCCCCAAAGAGGCTACTTTTTCCCATGGCAATGTAATTTCTAACACCCACTCATAGAACTGCTGTTGTGTAATGCGGCCTGATGAGCAGTTACTAGTTTACCTGCCCCTATTCCATTGCTTTGGTCAAAACGCAATTCTCAACAGTGGTTTCAATGCCTGTGCCACTATTATTCTGCAACGCCGATTAAACCAGAGCAAGTCCTGGAAACTATTACCGCTGAGCAGGCTGCTACCGTTGCTGCGAACTTCCCACTGCCCAGACTTGAGAATAGGCAAAATCAATCGCCTCTTTTAATGCTTCATAAGTTCGCGCTCCAACTGAGCCCAAGATGCTCTTTACCTTCGACCAAAATGGTTCTATCGGTGAGAAGTCTGGGGAATAGGGTGGTAAAAATCTGATCTCGGCACCTACCGCCTCAAGCGTAACTGTGACCTCTTCTGTGGCTTTATGGGTAGAGCTATTATCCACAATAAGTACGGCTCCAGGCCATAGCTTAGGTGCTACTCGACGAATGATGTACGCTTCAAATGTCGGCTCTCTTGGATCTATGGTGACGGACTTGTTTTCTCAGGAGAAACAGGCTAATAGCCTAATTCGCAGATTTTCAAAGTTTGTAAACCCATAAGCCTGCCGCTTGATCAACTTTATTTTGTTGTTTATCCCTTCCATAACTCCACTGGTTGTACGGTCGATAAAGTAATGACATATTCCATCAAGATGGTTTTTAATCGTTTTGATACAACTGCAATACAGATTTTCTCCTTCTTTCATCCACTTTTCTAGTTGAATTCGGGCTTCTTCTGGCGCTTGGTAAGATTGATAAATATCTCTGAAACTCTCTTTAAGCTCATAAGCCTTTCTCAATCGCTGAGAGCACCTCAGAACCTCCTCTACTTGCTCTTCTTGTTCTGCATCTAACTCAGACCTACTCTTGAGTATTAAGTATTTTGGTGGTGCTACACAGGTAATGATGCATTGCAGTGATGAATGAAGTTCCACAACAATCCGATATGATTGCGTAGACTTTTTGAGAAGGCCAAACTCCGTCGCACAAACCGTGAGACTCGCTGACGCAGGGTGCAGTTGAATCGCTCGATATAGCTGGTTTTGCCACTCGCTTTAGTCACTACCCGATGCCGCTTCTGGGGCAGCATGCTCTGGTAGGCTTCCCACTCATCGGTGCAGAGCACGGCGCACTGACGATAGACCGGCGGCAGTGATCGCCACAGGCGCTGGGCGCGCTCTCGATCCCGCCTGCCCACGTGCGCCTCAATGATTTCTCGGGTATCGGCATCAAGGGCAAGCCAACCCCATTGTTTGTTGCCTTTATGGTCAACGAAGGACCAAAGTTCGTCGCACTGCACGGTTAATTGCCTTTTTTTTGGGCTGTACCTCGGCCCGGGTCGCGGTTTGTGCCGATTTGTCCTTGACGGAATCCTGCAGCCATTGTTCGGAAACCTGCATCGCTCGCGCGATGCCAGCCATCGAGATGCGTTCCAGCAGAAGTCTGTCAATCAGCTCTCGGGTCGGCTGGTCAATGCGTTTATCCGTTGGATTCTCCATGAACTGGTAACCGCATTGGCGGCAGAGAAAGCGTTGTTTTCCGGTATGAATACGCTCTGTTGAATGGCGGTCGAAATCGATAAAATCTATCGCTTCTGTAAAGTACTTCTGACAGTTTTCACACTTAAACTGGCGACGCTCGATTGTCAGTACTGTAAATTTTCCCAAGATTGACAAATCGCGAACTTGCAGTGGACGATGCTGATTAACTTTATCTGTTTCACAGCCACAAAACTGGCAAGGTACAGACTGATTGAGCCATCTCAGACCCAAATGCACTTCATTGTCAGTCTCCGTACACCTCTCTATGGTTACATTTGGAAAATTGAGCAATCGTTCTAAATGAAAGTCCATTTCTCTTGTGATTGTGTTTGTGCCTCAGTATACATGAGACACCGTCTATCCAGGAGAGCCTAAATTTTTCACTTGTCTGGCATTCTTTTGAGGATGCCTAGAAGGAGAAAACTTGAGCTGAATCTCATCAAAACGAGATAGCTGGAGAGCGCGAGGCTAAAAAGGATTGAAACCGACTTACTATTTCGGATCTTTGCTCAGACCTCCAAACAAGACCTACTTTACGGCTCAAATGAAGGTCTGAGAGGTGCAAATATTTTATGATGCTGCCAACTTGCTTTTGACATGGCATTATTGCCAAACCAATTCCTGCAGCAACAAGGGCCTTAGTCCATTCGTCAGAAGGCGACTGATAAATAATTTTAGGACAAATATTTTTGGATGCGAATAATTCCTGCAACTGATTTCGAATTTCGCATTCACTCCGGTCGATATAAGAATAATTATTCAGGACTTCTAAAGATACTGATTTTCTCTCTGCTAGAGGATGATCTTTGGCAACTGCAAGTAAATACTCTTCTTGAAAAAGGGTAGACGACGAGCTTTTTATTTCATTATCTTGTAAGACACAGATAATAAGATCAATTTCTCCTTTATCTAGCAAACTCTTTAGCTTTGGCACGCTGCTATCGTTCAGTTGCTCTATTTTTACGCCTGGATTAAATTTGATAAATTCACTAATCAACTCAGTTAAATAAGTCACGGATATCGTGTCAAAAATACCTATTCTAAGTAGATTGTAACTTTCGCATTCTTTCTTTATCTCTTGCCTGGCTGATTCATATTCCCTGATAATAGTTTTAGCTTTGTTTAGAAAAAGCTTTCCTGCCTGAGTTAGAAGAACACGTTTCTTCCCTCGTTCAAAGAGCCTTACTCCAAACTCTTCCTCTAGCTTTTTAATACCTACTGATAATGAGGGTTGAGTGATAAATAGGCATTCTGCTGCTTTTGTAAAACTCCCCGTTTCAGCCACAGTGATGAAATACTTGAGTCGTTCTGGGTTCATATCTCTTTCCTCTCATAATCTATTTCATTTCTAAGGGAGTTGTAGACAGATGACTCAGCTGATGAGGTAAGTGACCGAAAACCTGGCAATGCAAGTGATCGCGCAACCTCAAGATTTTCTTCGCAAGCAGACTCTAAATTTCAACAGATAAGATGTTACTCCGTAAGGACCCACATGGAAGCGGTATGGATTTGTTGCCATTTAGTGATGAGCTCCCCTGTTAAGGGCGAGAAATTGAGCGATCGCCCCTTGGGCTAGAATTAAGATGTAGAATTGGAGTAATCATTGATAATTTCCCAAACCACCTCAATTCCTGTAACAAATTGCCATCCAAACAGCACAGTGATAGTAAGGGCGATTGCAATATGTGTGTAGCGTGCCCATTCTTTGCCTCGTTGCATCAGAGGTGCTAATGCCGCTGCATTTGCCATTAGCACTGTCATTCCTAAGCCAACGAGGGTATGGGGAACCACATACAACTTGCCACTGTTAAGGTATTCGATACCCAGGACACCGATACTGCCAGTTGTCATTAATGCCAAGAGTAAAGCTCCGAGTTGGTAGTGTCTTTGTCCGAATTTCTGTTTGACCAACGCTTTTTTCAGCTCGCCAGTTGCAGTCCGGGTACGCCGAACTTGAATCCCCAAATAGAGGGCATAGAGTGTGAAAACAAACACGACCCACATCCAAGCGGGATGGATTGCATAGAGCCAGTAGTTCATAGTAGGGTCTCGTTTACTCGGAAAATGAAAGCTATACTGTTCCAGATTCTACTGTCCACTCTGATCCTCCAGAATTACTATTCACGGCTCTCCTGGTTTTAGGGTGAGAGAGGTTCAGTAAGGATACAAAAATCTTGCTGTTGAAATATTGAAAGGCTTGCTGTGAAAGGCTTTCAGGATTGATCCGTTGTACTCGTCACCATGGATCCAAGAGAGCCCTATTCACCAGCTTGAAATGAGAGCCTGAATCGCTGTTTGCGCAGCTGTCAGTGATTGCTGTCGGGCTTCATCTCCCATTGTCAAATTCTCAGCGTGGATAAAGGTGATATCAGTAATCCCAATGAACCCAAAGATTGCCCGCAGGTAGGGTTCTTGAAAATCGAGATGTGCTGTTGGCGTGCTAGCCGAGTAACTGCCACCTCGTGCTGTAATCACCAGCATTTTCTTATCTTTTACTAAACCTTTCTCGCCATCTGCCCCCATCGCAAATGTCCGTTGAACACGTACAATCTGGTCAATGTAGGCTTTGAGATTTGCTGGAACGCTAAAGTTGTACATTGGAACGCCAAAAACATAGCGATCGGCAGCTAATAATTCGTCAATCAGCTCATCTGAAATCGTCAAGGCAGTGGCTAGATGGGGAGAGATCTTGTCTGACGAACTGAATGCAGCAGCAATCCAAGCTTCGTCAACAGGTGGAACTGGATATTGTCCAATATCTCGATACGTTACTGTGTCGTTGGGGTGCTGCTGTTCCCAAGCAGTAATAAATTCTTTGGTGAGGGAGCGAGAAACCGAACGCTCCACGCGTGGACTGAAATCCACATAAAGGATATGTGTCATTTTAATGATGGGTAGTTTAATTCAACTCAATGACGCGATCGCACTAGCGCAACCGTAAGAATGGCACTAACGATTACAACCCTACGTCTTCTCATATCTCAGTATCCAGAAGAGTTTGATGCGGTTATTGCAAAGTCTTCTGTTTTTTCAGCAAATTCTTACTGATTTTTGTAATTAGTCACCGCAACAAGACGAGGCTATTGCGAATAAGGCAAAAGTCTGTAGAGTAAGGGATATGACGATACACCCCTCCTCAGAATTGAACCGCTCGGAGATCGACCCTGAAGAACAGGGGGCGAGGTATTGGTACGAGCGCTATTGCGAGCAACGAGCAGAGACCGAACGCCTTAAGGAACGGGTGAAAGCGTTAGAGGAGCAATTTGAGCGTCTCAATGAGAAACTTAGGAAGCTGAGTGAACGAACCAGTGAGACGAGTTCACAGCCACCGTCTTCAGATGGCCCCAAGAAACCGAACCGGGACCCGCAAAAGCCCCAACGAAAACGAGGCCCCAAATACAACCACCCTGGCAAGACCCGCAATGGCTTTGGCTAGATTAACCACGCCGAGTTGCTCGAGGTGCAACGCTGTCCGATTTGCGGGGGTAGCGTGGAGCGCCAACTCCAGGGAACCAAACGACAGCAAGTCGCCGAACTGGTGCCGGATCTCGTCGAGGTTTGGGAGTACGAGCGCCCCTTGTATCGGTGTCCGGCCTGCAGGTGGCAGGGCTATCAGGACTTGCCGCTGGGGTGCCGAGAAGGGTTTAGCTATGGTGGACGGCTGAGTAGTGTAGTGGGCTGGTTGGGGTATGGGGGCACCCTATCCTGGTCAAAACAGCGTTATGTCGTCGAGAGCATCTTCGGGATTCCGATGTCTCAGGGGAGCTTAGCCAAACTCCATCAGTGGTTTTGTGAGGCTCTGCAACCCGCGTACGAGCAGTGGTGGAGTTGGATTCAACAGCCTGGCGTGCGCTGTGTTGATGAGACCAGCTATCGCTTAAATGGCGTGAATCATTGGATTTGGATCGCCACCGCCCCGGAGTGCTGTGTGCTGTTCTTTGCCCCCACCCGGAGCTCAGCCGAGGTCAAGACCCTCTTGGGAGAGGACTTCTCAGGGGTCCTCAGCAGCGACTGCTGGTCGGCCTATGGACCGCAATCGGCAGTTGCCAAGCAGAAGTGTTGGGCGCACCTGGAAGGGGAACTCAAGGCGTTAGCCACCTCTCGCTTCTCAGAAAATCGGGAGTTTGCCCACCGCGTCTTCCCCATTATCCACACCGCTCGGCAAGCCCACCGGGACTACCATCAGGGGCGGCTAGTCGGGCTGAACTTCAAGCCCTCAGGCCCATTGTTGAAGCAGAATTAGCCGATGTGCTGGAGCATCCGCTTAAGGGGCGTTGGGCGGCTGATGCCCAAACATTGGCCAATCGATTTGGCAGACATTGGTCAGATTGGTTTACCTTTCTCTCCCAGCCTGAGGTAGACCCAGACAACAATGACGCAGAACGCGGTCTGCGGCCTGTAGTGATTCATCGCAAAGTCACCAGCGGTGCCCGCAGTGATTGGGGCGCTCAGCTTGTGGCCATGATGTTCAGTTTTCTCGAATCGATGCGCCGTCAAGGTGAAAATGCCGTAGACCGACTCTTTGAGCTCATCGCCTCGTCGGGATGCTCACCTCCCGCTTTGTTACCAGGGTAAGTCTACAGCGTCAGAGGCTGTCTCATTAAGCCTCTACTATTGCGGTGACTAGTTATTGATTTTTTTGAAATGCTTTAGGTGTTACTCCGACTAATCGCTTGAAATGGTAATTCAAATGGCTTTGGTGAGAAAATCCAAGGTTATGGGCAATATCTGCAATTGCCACTTCATGATCCCGTAACAGTTGCTTGGCGCAGTTGATTTTGCATTGAATAATATATCTATGAGGCGAAATTCCCATTGCTTGTTTAAACAAGGTGGCGAAATAGTTAGGGCTTATTTGTACAATTTCTGCCAATTCAGCAAGCGATACATCTCGATCAAGATTATCGTGAATATAGTCAATGACTTTCCGGTTTTTCTGCCTTGATAAACTGCCAACACACTGATGTGACTTACCCTTTTTGGCAGTGTAATGGCTAAGAAGATGAGCAATCAGTGTCGTTGTTAGTGAGTCAAGATAAAACTGTCCGTTTAGTTTCTCAGTTTCAATCTCTGTCTTGAGTGCTAATCCAATCCCATGAAGGAGCGGATCGAGACTGGAAAAGTGAGGAATGAGGTCAACTTCATCTGAGTCCGTCAATTCAAAAGCGCGATACCTAAACACAGTCGGATCAATACTGAGGAGAATGTAGCTATGCTCAGTGTGCCAGCAGGCTCGATTCCCAACATTTGCTGGGACAACAACAGCGTGACCTTCCCTCAGTTGATCGTGCTGTAAACGATTATCTAACGTCTGTTCATATTGGGTTAAGTCTGAAACCTGAGTATTGATGAGAATAAGATGCTGCTTGGGAGCGTGCTCAGGAACTTCATTAGCAGTATGTTGATAATATTCGAGATGAATCCCATTCCATTTGGCGTTGTGACTGGATAACAGAGGTTCAGTAGGCAAGAGTTGCTGCACTTCATTTTTTCTAGTGAAGTCAATCGTCAAGAATCTATCCTCAGACACTTGTTTTTCTTCCCACTCGCTCTTAGCCCAATTATATAAGAAGAGCGGTCGGGGTCTACAGGATTCACTATGCTAGAAGGCATGATAGATCGCCAAAAACCTTGCCAGGTAAAGCTTTCAGGAGCCGTCGCTTTTGAGTAGCATACTCAACCCGGTAGAGCCAGCGGTCGCCACTCACGGGTAACCCAAAGCAGCAACCTTTAGGTTACAAGCCTCACAGGTAACTCAGGAGAATCTATGCAAGCTGTGGGGGTGAAAAAGTGCTCTCGCATCTGTTGTTGAACCATCGCCTCCCACTCAGGTTCAGCGTGCGACCTTCTCCCAGTTTGTTGCCTCGCGGTTGTTGCGAGGGGCGCGCTTTCACCCAGTTGCTGATACTGCTGCCACCAGTCTGAAACAGTATTCCGATGGACGCCGAGATAGGCGGCAATATCAACAAATCGTTTTCCTTGTTCTTGCAGGCGTATCGCTTGCTGGCGCAGATAGTTTTGGGTCGTTGGATTGAGAAGTCGGGCATCTGGTTTTTCCATCCCTTTTTGCTAGCGATTTCCCCTCTCACACTACATCCTCTCACTTTGCCGGGTTAATAGTACAAAGGGAAGCATGAAGTGTCCTAGATGTTACTCAAGCAAAATTAGCAAAAATGGTCGCCACCGTGGTTATGCAAAGCGTTATAAGTGTCAAGAATGCGATCGCCAGTTTCTCGAGTCATATACTTTGCAAGGCTATAGCGCTGGCAATATATTTTGGGCGCATCCCAATTTTGCAGATGTCATTCTGAGTGTAGCGATAGCGGCACGAAGAATCTCGGCTGATAGCGTAGGATCGAGATCCTTCACGACACTTCGTTTCGTTCAGGATGGCAAAACTGGGATGCACTCTATATTTTAGATGCTTTATCTCTCTAGCTACTTTTGATAACTGGTATGAAGTTCCTAGCCGCAGGTAGTGCAGTAGTAGAGCGCTCAATGCAGCGCAATCCGCTGCCAGGCACTGGAGCGCCAACGCCAGAACAGGGCTACTCCCACGGTGACGATGTAAACGAGGACTGCTGCCCAGCCGCCAAAAACCCCCAATCCGAATTGGGGCAGACAACTCACCCAACCTTGACCAGGCGAAAACGAGAGCACGTGAGCTAGCGGGATGAATCCAAACCAAGAGATGCTGTTTGCAAGCACTGATGGCACCTTCACGTCGCCTGCTCCCTGCAAACAGAAGATGCTACTGATGTATAGTGCATAAAATACCTGATATCCTATAGCAAACCATAGCATGGCAAATCCGAAGGTAAGCACCTGAGGTGCATGAGGGTCTGCTGGTGAGATAAATAGGGGAATCAACCAGCCTCTGGCTAGCAGCAACAGCACCCCGACTACCCCCATATAGATAACGGTAAGCCGGATAACTACATTGCCTAGGTGCCTCGCCCAGCGCTTATCTCCAGCGCCGATAGACTGACCAACAAGGGTGGTTCCCGCTTGCCCAATTCCTATTGCCGGTAAGTAAGCTGTTGAGCTCAGCATCAAGACAATCTGGGTAGCTGCTCCCTCAGCTGTTCCCAGTTCGACCTGCATAATTTGGAACAGAGCCAGTCCCACCAAGTCGGCGACCATAAAAAGTCCCACCGGAATTCCATAAGCGAATAGTTGTCGAATATCTTTCCATCGCGGCTGCCAAACCTGGAAAGGCTGGAAGTTGGCTCGTTCGGAGTAGCTGAGGAATACTGCAAACAAGATGAGGGCTCCCGCCATCAATGAGACCGTTGAAGCCCATCCTGCCCCTGCCATTCCTAACCCAAGCTGGAACATAAGCAGCTCGTTACCTGCCACGTTGAGCACCGCGATGCCAACAGCGCTCACTAAAGTCACTTGAGGACGTCCAATACCGTTGAAGAAACTCCAAAGCGCCCAAATGCACACAAAAAATGGTCCACCTAGCAGGCGCGGGAACCAATACTCTAGCGCTAGCTGCTCGATGTTTGCTGCCAGATTAAAGGGAGCAAGAAGGCTGTAGCCTGCCGCAGCGATGAGGATAAATAGGGGAATGGTCAAAAGAGCACTCCAGCAGCCTGCCCAGACTGCTCTAGCTGCATGCGTTTTGCGTCCACCGCCAAAGGTTTGAGCGACGATAGTCTGGACGAATATCCCCACGCCACTTAAAAGCAGCAGGAACAAAAAGATTAACTGGTAAACTGCTCCCATGGCAGCAATAGCATCAGTAGAAATGCGTCCGGCGAACCAGGTGTCAGCGATGTTGAGGAACGCTTGGACACCGTTGCTTAAAAAAAGCGGGAGGGCTAGAACAATGACAGCGCGATGATCGAGCCGATGCCTGCCTCGGACATCAACCCTCGAGGCTGGTAGATCTGGCTGTAAGCGGGAGTTCGAGATTTCGAGTTCGGGGCTTCTACCCGTTCGGTCACCTGAAACGTCGAGTCGCTCTAGGCGCCACTTAAAATGCCAAGCCCTAGACAGCGCAGTCGAAACACTACGCATCAGTTTTGAGTAAGATTTCATTTCGATTTCCTCGGCAAGAAAACTGCCTATTATTGATAGGCAATTCAACTCAATGACGTGATCGCACTAGCGCAACCGTAAGAATGGCACGAACGATTGCAACCCTACGTCTTCTCATTTCTCAGTATCAAGAATAGTTCTATGTAGAACTTGCAAAATCTTCCGAGTTTTTAGCAAATTTTTACTGATTTTTTTGAAACACTTTCGGTGTTAACTCAACTAATCGCTTGAAGTGGTAGTTCAAATGGATTTGGTGAGAAAACTCAAGGTCATGAGCAACATCTGCGATTGCTATTTCACGATCTCTTAGCAGTTGCTTGGCGCGGTTGATTTTGCATTGAATAATGTCACGACTTGGAAGGTTAATGATCCAAGTCAGAGCAGTAGTAGCAGAATGCAGGCAATGCGTTCTGAGCCCACCGATGTGGCCATTCGTTGGAATCCCCCAAAGCATCCTGCAAGGCTTAAACGCCTATCGGTCAGTGTTTGTCCGAGACGCCGGATTGGCTCATGTGAGCCGATATGTGACAGGCCTGTTGCTGAGTCCCTACAAGACGTTGCAAGGGATCTACAGTCAGTGGGTGTTTCCGGAGGGCGAGTCGGTCAGTCGGCGGGCGATGCATGAAGCGGTGTTTGAAGCGGGGTGGGACCGAGAGGCCTTGATGGTTCAGCATCGTCGTGCGGTGGCCCAACGGTATCAGGGGCAAGGGCGGCAGGTTATCAGCATTGACTGGACCTTTGCCCATCATGAGCGGTCATGTCGGATCTATGGCGTCAAGCGCAGCTTCGACTACGTGAGCAACCGGATGAGTCGCTATCAAACGGTGATGACGGCGGCACTCAGCAATCGGCAGACGGTGGATGGCCTGGTGGTTGAGGTGCAAGCCCCCAAGTATGACGTGGAAGAAAAGGCGTATCTGGAGATGACGGCCCAGGAGAGTTATGAGGAAATGGCGCAAGTGCGCCAGCGGCTGGTGGAGTTACTGCACTATCAGAAAAACCGCCTGGCCTATCGCAAGCGCACGGAGATGGCGGTGGAGTTAGTCCGGCAAATCGAAGCCGAGGGCCAATTTCCGCAGGCCCACTATGCCTTCGATAATGGCGTGCTCTGTCGCCTACTAAAGTGGTGCGTCTCAAGAAGTATGGGCGCAAACGCCTGGTCATCGTCCATGAGCAGGCCGACTTGAGCGACCCGCCTCGGGTTCTGCTCACTGATGCCCTGACCTGGGGAAGCGGACGGATTATCAATACCTGGAGTTATCGCTGGCCGATTGAGGTCTTTCACGAGTTTTGCAAGCAGGTGGCGGGCTTTGAGGCGGCTCAGCTGCGCAACGAGGAAGCGGTCAAACGCCACTTCTGCCTAAGTTGCGTCGCGCAGTCGCTCTTGCAGCAGGCCCCGGCTTTCGGTCAAACCTCGCAACGACTGAGCTTTGCTGATGACACTCAGCCAACTATCGGCCAGAAACACTACGGTCTGATGCGAGAAGCCTTCGAGCCCCTCTTGCACCTTATCAAGGCCTACTTTGACCAGGGGCGATCTGTCGCAGAGGTGTTGGAGGTGCTGATGCCGGCCTAAATTTTTCTCTGGTGAATATTTTCCCTAACCTTCCAAGTCGTGTTAGGTAGCTTAAGCTACCCAGTTTGGATACTATTGCTACAAACCTAGGGCTTAGGGATCGATATAGAGCGAGGGGCTCCCTATAGGCTTTACCCCAGGGCCTCCAGGTAGTCACGCACGCGGTTGCGACGCTTAGGCTGACGCAACTTTTGCAGTGCCTTCGACTCAATCTGCCGCACCCGTTCCCGAGAGAGTTCCAGGGCTCGACCAATCTCGGCCAGAGAGTAGGGAATCCCGTCGCCTAAGCCAAAGCGCATGCGGATCACATCCTGCTCCCGGCTGGTGAGATCGGCCATCAGATGCTGCAGGTCCCGACGCAGGGCTTCCTGCATCAGTGTTTCTTCTGGGGTCGTTTCATCGGTCTCCAGCAAATCGCCTAGCTCAGTGTCCCGCTCCTTGCCGACTTTAGTTTCCAGGGAAACGGCTCGGGGTACCCGCAACAGCACTTCCCGCACCTGGGGAGCGGTCATGTCCAACTCCCTGGCAATGTCATCGACGGTAGGAGTACGCCCCTTCTCCTGAGACAGCTTGCGCTGAGCCTTCTTAATCTTGTTCAGCTTCTCGGTGATATGCACCGGTAGGCGAATGGTGCGACTTTGGGTGGCAATGGCTCGGGTAATACCTTGGCGGATCCACCAGTAGGCGTAGGTGCTAAATCGATAGCCCTTAGTCGGGTCAAATTTTTCTACCGCCCGCTCTAGGCCCAAAGTCCCTTCTTGAATCAAATCCAGCAGCTCTAAGCCACGATTCTGATACTTCTTGGCCACTGAGACCACCAGTCGCAGATTGGCCTTGATCATGTGTTCCTTAGCCCGCAGTCCTTCTGTTAGGGCCGACTCGAGCTCAGCTACCGGCAAGTCTGCCAAGGCCGCCCAACGGCGTTTACCCTCGGCCAGCAACCGCTTCAGTTCAGTCGGATCAGTCTCAGCCGCTTTGGCCCATCGTCCTAACGAAGGTCGATAGCCCAGATGAGATGTCAGCCGATCCCGCAGAGACATCAGATGGGTGTAGGCTTGCAGATCTCCTCCCTGGGTCTTGGCTGCCTGATCCCGTAGCTCTATCAGCTGCATGTAGCGCTGGACAAGCTGGGCCTCAGACACTTCTTCATCTCGCTGCAATAGGCGTACCCGTCCAATTTCCTGCAGGTACAGCCGCACCAAGTCAGTGGTCCGACGAGTTTGGCTGTGCAGGGAGGCTTCGGCTTCTAATTCCGCCAGATCAGCTGGGTCTTCAAGGTTGGAGGAATTGAGGCTAGCCGATTCATGGGCTGCCGTTTCAAAATCAAGCACCGATAGATCGGCTTTGTCATCATTGCTGAATGGGGGGGAAACTATCATGGCACTCTCTGCGTTGGCTTTAGGGACATGACGGGCGCTGTTGGCAACCACTCTAGTGGTAGTATGCCCAGGTTAATCAGACCCCCGAACACCTCGGTGGGTTCCGGTTCGCAATCCTTAACCCAGCTCAGTCAGGGATTGAAGTCTCCCTGAGTGTATAGAGGGACGATGGCTCGGGGGGTGATATGGGTCATGGATTGATTCAATCTTCATCACCTTGACCCCAGATTTCGGACGATTTTTGAATATCTTTGCGATGAAACGATGGCATTGACCCCCTTGCCGTGGACACTCTGCTGCCAGAGAGGGGCCCATAGCTAGGGTCGAGACGAATGAGACGAACGAGACGAACGAGACCGATCTAGGTATCCATGATCGCCTGACGGTCGAGCAAGAGCAGTTGTCGCAGGGAATCGGTATCGAGTTCGGTGAGCCATTGCTCGCCGGTGCCCACCACTTGTTCTGAGAGAGTTTGCTTCGACTCGATCATCTCGTGGATGCGTTCTTCCAGAGTGCCGGTGCAGACGAACTTATGGACTTGCACCGTCTGCGTCTGACCAATGCGAAAGACCCGGTCGGTGGCTTGGTTTTCTACTGCTGGGTTCCACCAACGGTCAAAGTGAAAGACGTGGTTGGCTCGGGTCAGGTTGAGCCCTACCCCGCCGGCTTTGAGGGAGAGAATGAATAAGCGGGGGGCATCGGGATCGTGCTGAAACCGATCGACCATGGCTTCCCGCTGAGCCTTGCTGGTGCTGCCGTAGAGAAACAGGGCTTCTTGGCCAAACTGGCGCTCTAGGTGGGTCCGCAGCTGTTTCCCCATTTCGGCAAATTGGGTGAAGATGAGGGTCCGATCACCTGCGGAGATGACTTCTTCCAGCATTTCGTCAAGGCGTTGCAATTTCCCGGAGCGGGCCGGTTGAACCGGAGCAGACTCTTGCAGAAACTGGGCCGGATGGTTGCAAATCTGTTTCAGTTTCGTCAATAGGGCCAGGATGAGGCCATGGCGCTGGATGCCATCGGTTTCTTCCAGGGAGGCCATGGAGTCTTCCACCACCTGTTGATAGAGGGCGGCTTGTTCGGAGGAGAGACCGCAGAATACGGTCATTTCCTGCTTTTCGGGCAGATCGGCGATGATGCTGCGGTCGGTCTTGAGCCGCCGCAGAATGAAGGGTCGCACTAGCGATCGCAAGGTGCTGAGGGAAGCGGTATCGCCGTAGCGCTCGATGGGAGTAGCAAAACGCCGTTGGAAGAAATTGCGAGGCCCCAAATAGCCAGGGTTGAGAAAATCCATGATCGACCACAGCTCCGCCAGCCGATTTTCCACCGGGGTACCGGTCAGGGCAATGCGAAATTGGGCCTCTAGTTCTCGCACGGCCTTGGATTGTTTGGCCTCGGGATTTTTAATGTTTTGGGCTTCATCTAGGACTAGGCCCTGCCACTCGACTCGCTTCAGATCTCGCAGATCTCGCTTCACCAGAGGGTAACTGGTGATCACCATTTGGACGGCCTTGGCTGCCTTGGTAAAGGCGGTGCCGTGGGGCCGCTTGTCGCCGTGGTAGACCAGGGTCTTGAGATCGGGAGCAAAGCGTTTGACCTCGCGTTCCCAGTTACCCAGCACCGAGGTGGGACAGACCAGCAGGGTAGGGGCCTCCAGTAGATCTTGCTGTCGCAGATAGAGTAAGAAGGCGATCAACTGAATGGTCTTCCCCAAGCCCATGTCATCGGCTAGGCAAGCCCCCAGGCCCCATTGCTCTAGAAAGGCCAGCCAGGAGATCCCCCAGGCCTGATAGGGACGCAGTTGCCCTTGAAAGCCTGCGGGTTCGGCGACGGGTTCTAGGGTTTGGTTGCCGGTGGTGAGGGTGTCAATCAGAGATTTCAGCGCACCGGAGGCTTCGAAGTCAACAACTGGCAGTTTATTGATGACCTGGGTGTCGCCAGTGCTGATGCGCAGGGCATCTTCCACCGAGAGGGGCAAATCTGCTTTAGACTGCTGCAGAAAGGTCTGGGCGGCCCGCACATCTTGGGGTCGTAGCTCTACCCAACGATCGTTGATCTGTACCAATGGGGATCCCTGGGTGATCAGATTCTCGAACTCCTGCTGGGAAAGGGTTTCCCCGGCAATGGATAACTCCCACTTGAAATCCAGTAGGCTCTTTAAGCCCAACCGTTGCCGTTGCCGACGGGCCGGGGCCTGGGCTTGAATGCGTAGCCCCAAGCGACTATTGAGGCTGTCGCCGGAGTCGGTTAGGCCTGGAGGCAAGACGATGTTAAAGCCGTTGTCTTGCAGCACCCAAGCGGTGGATTTGATGAATTCGTAGGCCTGGATGGAGGTTAGGGAGCACGCTGTGGGTTGCTGCTGCCCCAGACTGGCTCGAATCGGTTCGTAGAGGCGGGCAGCGCGACCGAGGCCCCTGAGTAGGAGTTCCTGGGGAGCTGTGATGACTTCTCCTTGGTAATGGAGTCGGTCGACGGGACGGTGCCAGATCACCTCGGCCGGGAGATACCACTCGGCGTTGGTGGCTAGCTGCAGGCCATAGCTAAGCTGCCAGGGAGCTTCGCCGTTGGTCTGGCTGGGGGGAGTCAACCGAAAGCAGGGACGAAATCGGGCTGCCTGATGGGCCTGGGGACTTTGCAGAGGAGCCGTCCAGGTTTGTAGGGCATCCCGCAGCCGTGAGGCTCCTACTGGGTTGGCATCTAGCTGGCCATCTGGATGGGCTAGGGTGGCTAGCCATTCCTTGACAGGCAGTTCTGGATCGACTAGGGAAGTGCTGGGCAGAGGATGGTCTTTTGCGATCGCACGCACCCGAGCATCCACCAACGTCTGCAGAAAGCTCATCAGCACCGATTCAGGAGGGGGCGGCAACTCTACTTTGACCCCAACAGTATCCTGATCGCTCTCCAGCTGCTGGCTGCGACAGGCCAGCGGTAAGCGCTGGGAGAACTGCCGCAACCGTTCCTGGTCGACAGCACTCTCTAGCACCAACTCCCAACAAGCAGCCATGGCTTGACTGGTAATCGTCACCGCTGGCAGAAACTTGCCCCGCCCCATCAAATCCAAGGCCCAACGGGCCACATGGGACCAATACCTCAGATCGCCGCCAATTGGTGACGCTTGGGCCAAAGAAGAACCAAGAGGGAGACTCACCAAAAAGCTCATGGTCTCCTCTGGGGTCAACCACACCCCCGCTACCTGCCATGGATACAACACCGTATCGTCCTTTGGCGGATCCGCCGAATGACGGGGCGAAAGCCCAGCATCATGGATATCTGTCGGCAATGCCATCACCGGGGTTATCCACCGATCCTGATGGGTCTTAGACCGACTAGATTTTCCCCGCTTCTGTTGTCGAGGTGACGACTTTTGATCTTGTTGGGTAGCCTGTTGGCGCAGGGTCTCCCAAACCGAAGCTGGTAGCATGACCGCATCCTCAGCAGCCTGTGCTTGGTCACTCCTACCCCAGCTCTCTAACAGGGTCAGGAGCTCTAGAGCCGTCATGGCCAGAGGATGGGGGGAGGCATCGGCATCAACCATAGCCTCAACTCGCCGCCACGTTTCCCCCCAGATGCAGAAACGCTTCTGATCGGTCAACCAGCTACCGTGTAAAATCGCCATTCAATCTCAACTGCTTACCGTCATGCCACTACACATTCCAATCCAGCGTCGCCTTAGGGACAGCACCCCTGTAGAATTAGATGCCATGGGGTCCCACGAAGCCCTCGCGGTGCAGGCAATGCTGAATGCCATTATTGCCGTCGGCCAAACTTACCCTCAGGAACAGTCCCTCTCCTGGACTGACTTCACTCACTATTGGATGAAGGGACATGCTTTTGTGGTACGCCAATGCCAGGAAAACCCAATCAACACAGAGAAAACCCCAGAGATCATCGGTGCCTTTTATATCAAGCCCAACTTCCCCGGCCGTTGCAGTCACATCTGCAATGCTGGGTTCATTGTACCGCCTGAGGTGCGGAGACGGGGGATTGGTCGCCTGATGGGAGAAGAAATGCTCGGCTTGGCTCGTCAACTGGGCTACCGGGCCGTCATGTTTAACCTGGTATTCGAGACCAACATCCCTTCTTTAAAGTTGTGGGACAGCCTCGGGTTTTCTCGCCTAGGTCAGATTCCCGAAGCTGTGCATCTCCCCGATGGCAGCTTTGTGGATGCGGTGATGTTCTATAAATCCCTGCTATAGCTAGGGAGTGGGATACTCCACGATCACAGGAGCATGGTCACTAGGTTTCTCTAATTTACGCGGTTCGACATCAATGGTGCAGCTAATCGCCCGCTCGTATAGGGGATCGGAGAGATAGTGATGATCGATACGCCAGCCCAGGTTACGGCGAAAGGATGCGGCCCGATAATCCCACCAACTAAACTGGCCGGGCTCTGCAGTGAATTTGCGAAAGGCATCCTGCAGTCCAATCCCTAGCACCGTTTGCAGGGCCTGACGTTCGGCAGCAGAGGCCATGATATGATTGGCTTTATCACTGGCATCGTAGATATCTCGATCCTCTAGGGCAACATTAAAGTCACCACAGACATTGAGGTTAGGGTACTCCGCTAATAGCTGCTGCAGATAATCCCGTAAGCAGTGCAGCCACCGCAGTTTGTAATCATACTTTTGACTGCCGACGCTGGCGCCATTGGGCACATAGAGATTGACGATACAAATATCCCCGATCACAGCGCTGATCACCCGCTTTTGGGCGTCGAGATCGCCCACTCGGTCCGCTGCCAATATCGCCGCAAAACCTTTCCGGACTCGCTGCAGCGGCACGCGGCTAATCATGGCAACCCCATTGTAGGCTTTCTGTCCGTAGACATGGGCCTGATAGCCGATGTCTTCGAAGGCCTGCAGAGGAAAGTCTCCATCGATCACCTTGGTTTCCTGCAGACACAGCACATCAACGACATGGTCCTGTAGCCACTGGGTCACATGGGGTAGGCGAGTGCGAATGGAGTTGATATTCCAGGTGGCAACTTGCATAGGATAGGGAAGAGTCGCGTCTCCTAGCATACAGCGATGAACAGAGAGATTCAGGAGAGGTTCGTCAGGAGGTTATGCCATGGGAAAATCGTCCGCCCCTCTGGAGGGCAAGGTGTTGGTCAAAGAGGTGTGTCGTCCTCAATGGCATCGTCGGCCACGGTGATCACCCAACGGCCGGTGGTATCGATATAGCCAAGGCGGTTGCCGAGGCGAACCATGGCCACGCCAGCGGTAAAGTCGGCGGCGGCGTCCACGAGTAAGGAGGAGGGCATGGAAGGATACACTCAATCCTGGCAAGTCCTATGAACTGTACCATGGTCCCCACTAGCAGCCTAAGTCTTCTGAAAAGGAGATATCCCTTAGGAGTCGCTACCATCAACCTGGCTATTCATGGGTGTCTGCCTCTATTCGGTGAGATCATGATCCCAACACGGCGAAATCATTTGAGAGGATGGTTGAAAAGGTAGCCTATCGGCAGCATAAGCCACTGGACTGAGGCAAAGACATCGAGGTTTCAGGGGTCTGGCATCTCTACCGAGATACTTTTGAGACCCCGATCAGATGCTTTAAACGTTCTCTGAGGCCTAATCCATGTCCCAGCAGGTTTTGATCTTAGGAGGGTGTGGTCGTATTGGCGGGGCCGTCGCCAAGGACCTGCAGCAATACGCCGATGCCACCATTACTATCACGGGGCGACGGCCAGTGACACCAAGGACTAAGATGCCATGGCGGGTGTTAAGCCTGGATCTGGACGACCATCAACAGTTACGAGAAACCATCGCCCAGCATGATCTTGTCATCCACTGTGCCGGCCCCTTCAGCTATCGCGACGATCGGGTACTGCTGGCCTGTATAGACCAGGGAGTGCATTACCTAGATGTGGCCGACAATCCTGCCTATGTGCGGCAGGCCCTGAGCCATGGCCAGGCCGCTACCGCCGCTGGTGTCACTGCCATCGTGAGTACCGGCGTCTTTCCAGGGATTTCTAACGTCATGGTACGGCAGGGAGTCGAGTCCCTGGATCAGGCCGAGACAGCCCAACTCAGTTATATAGTCGCCGGCTCCGGAGGAGCCGGAGTAACTGTGATGCGCACCACGTTTTTAGAGTTGCTGCACCCGATTCGGGCCTGGATCGATGGCCGCTGGCAATCTGTTGCCCCCTATAGCCAGCGACAACGGTTGGTATTCCCAGTTCCCTACGGCCCTTGCCATGTCTATTGGTTCAATACCATTGAGGCCATGACCCTACCGGAGTCATTTCCGCTGCGCACAGTCATCACTAAGTTCGGGTCCCAGCCCGACATCTACAACCATCTCACCTGGCTCACAGCCCGCTTGCCGAAAATCTGGCTACGACGTCCCGGCATGGTGGAGTTTTTGGCTCAGACTAGCTATCGTATGACCGAGTGGAGCGATCGCCTCAGTGGCATTGGTATTGCCATGCGGGTAGACATTGAAGGGCAACGACAGGGAGAGCCAACTCGCTACACCGGCAGCTTTACCCATGACAGCACGGCAACGGCTGCTGGCCTGGGCACGGGCCTCGTCGCTCAGGCCCTGCTCTCTGGGGACTTACAGCAGCCAGGGGTATGGCCAGTGGAGTTGGCAGTGCCCACAACTTTACTGGAGCAGGGATTGGAACAGCGGGGCTTAGCAATTGGCCAGTCGTGGCAACGGCTAGGGTGAGATCGATATCGTGGGCTAGATAACTTGGATAGAGCGTTTTGCTATTGCTGACTGTCTGGAGAATTGGCAAATCGTCTCTGACTCAGAGCCCAAGCTTAGGTCCAAGCTTAGTGGTCATCTGGCTAGCACTATACTTTGGGCATCGGCTAGGGTAGGCGGGATGAATGACAACGGCAAGGCTCGAGAGGTCATTAACGACGGGCAAGGCTTGGAGACCCTGATTGCGACGGCTGCTCCTGTCCAACCCTTAACCATCGCTGGCACCTCGATTTTCCCTGGCAAACGACTCAAGATTGAGATTCCTGTGGCCCGGTTGCCGACGGGGACAACCCTATCGTTACCGGTTACTGTGATTCATGGCAAGGAGGCCGGCCCCTGTCTTTGGTTGAGTGCAGCCATCCATGGCGATGAACTGAATGGGGTAGAAATTATTCGTCGCCTGGTCAATCCCCTCAAGCCCAGTCAGTTACGGGGAACCTTGATCGCGGTACCGGTAGTTAATATTTTTGGCCTGCTAGAACAATCTCGCTATTTGCCCGATCGCCGGGATTTGAATCGCGCCTTTCCAGGATCTTTGCGGGGATCTTTGGCGGCTCGGTTAGCTGCATTATTGATGCGGGAGATCGTGGGGCACTGTCATCTGGGTATTGATCTTCACACCGCCGCGATTCACCGGATTAATTGGCCCCAAATTCGGGCTGACCTGGACGATCTCACCACCTATGCCCTAGCCAAAGCCTTCGGTGCCCCGATTTTGATTCACTCCGGAGTGCGGGACGGATCTCTACGTCAGGCCGCGGCCCAGCGTGGGATTCCGACCCTGTTGTATGAGGCGGGAGAAGCGCTACGATTTGATGAAATGGCGATTCAACGGGGCATGGAGGGAATTCAACGGGTGATGATAACCCTGAAGATGTTGCAATTGGACGTGCCCAACTCGGTGCCAGTGCCCCTGGAAACTCGGACGACTAAATGGATTCGCGCTAGCCGTGGGGGACTGTGGCATCGGGAGGTGCATTTAGGCCAGCGACTGATGCTGCGGCAGCGGTTAGGGTTTGTTGCTGATGCCTTTGGAGATCACCGGGTGGAGATTCGTAGCCCAGTGGCAGGGATGGTGATCGGGCATAGCCAGAACCCATTGGTGCATCAGGGAGACGCCCTAGTACATGTGGCGCAATTGACCGATAGTTAGTCCCTTGTTGCCCAAACTAGGACAATCTTGTACTGCTAGCTGTTGGGGTTAGAGCAATTGCCCATGTAAAACGGTCACGGCTTTACCGCTGATCTCGACGCGAGCGGGATGGTCCATGCTCACTGCTGTAACCTCTTGGCATCGTAGCTTCAACACACCGCCCCGAGCAGACGCCTGATAAGCCAATAGAGCTGACTTCTGCAATTGTCCCTGCCAGTAGGGCCCTAGAGTGCAGTGGGCTGATCCGGTAACTGGGTCTTCATCGATACCTACCTTAGGGGCGAAGTAGCGACTGATGAAGTCATAGGGCTGGGCATCGGCTTGGCTGGTCACAATCACCCCTTGTCGGGGTAGGGTCTTGAGCAGAGCATAGTCTGGTTGTAGGCTGCGTACCTGTTCCGCCTGGGGGAGTTCTATCAGGTAATTTGTCGGTGTTTGTCCCCCATATCGGGGAGTCACCTCATCTAGGTGGAGAGCCTGCCGCAGAGGAGCCGGTAGTTCAATGGCTTCTGAAGGTTGAGCTGGAAAGTTGAGGCTGATCCAACTTCCTGCTTGGGTTGCCGTCAGTAGACCACTGCGGGTATGGAAGCGGGCTTCGCGGTTGGGGGCAAGGTGGCCTTCACTCCAGAGCACATGGGCACTGGCTAGGGTGGCGTGACCACAGAGAGCGACTTCTGCCGCTGGCGTAAACCAGCGCAGCTGGAAACCATCTGCAACCGGATGGAGAAATGCCGTCTCTGACAGATTCATCTCTGCGGCGACGGCCTGCATCCAATCGACCTCAGCCGCTTCAGCTAGGACGCAGACGGCGGCTGGATTTCCTCGGAAGGGTTTATCGGTAAAGGCATCGACTTGGCTGATGGGGTAAGCCATGGAGAGTTCCTTGCAATACTGTCGGTTGGGTTGGTGGCATCATCTTATCGCTGGTAATAGCGCTGTTCTAGCCAGCTCAGCACCTCCTGTTCGGTGGCGAAACGATGATGGCGTTGGCTGACGGGGTCATAGACTTGCCAGTAGCCCGAGCCACTGCCGTGCTGACGATAGTGGATTCGAGGCTGATCACCAGCAGTCAATCCTTTCAAGAGAGGGGCAAATATGCGGCTGAAGCTTGATTTAAGGGCCTGCTGGTACTGAGGATGACTGGTTCGGTGGGATGGATGCTGATGGTCGTAGTAGGGGGAGTTAGAGCCAATCATAGGAGTACCTGTTGCAATATCAACAGCTCCCATGGTGGATTCTCTACTTCAGCAAGAGTAGGGGACAAAATCAGGAGTTTTAGCTAGAACAGTTTTAAAAAAGGTCACTGTTCTAGTCAAAATACCCAGGACTGTACTATCTGGATCCGATCAGTTCTCTTTACAGTGGGGGTATAGACCCTTGCTCGGGATGTGGCGATGAAGATCCCCCTTGACCGTCAGGCGGCGGAGCCGGTTTATCTGCAGATTCGCAATTCTATCAGCCATCTGATTCAATCGGGAGGGCTGAAGCCAGGGGATCGATTGCCGTCGATTCGTCAGATGGCCCATACCGCTAATGTCAATAAGTTGACGGTGATTGAAGCCTACAGTGTGTTGGAGGCGGATGGGTTGATCCAGGCGCGCCAGGGAGCTGGATTTTTTATCAATCCACCGGCTCGCAGCCAACCTAAGCGCCCGTCTACGTTTGCGCCAGCGCAGCAGGTGATTATTCCCAATGGCCATGCCACTTCGTTTCTAGAGATCAGCGACGCCATCCTGCAAGCGGAATCCCAACCGGATATCATTAAATTCAGCAGCGGCTTTCCTCAACCTACTGGGCTTGACGATCTGCAGCGAATTGCTCGGCGAGCTGTCAAACGGGCGGCGGAGCGGCTCTTTAGCCATAATCATCCCCAGGGCGATCCTACCCTGCGGGACCAGATTGCCCAGTTACTGGTGCAATTGGGACTGCCGGTTACCCCTGATAATTTGCTGATCACTAATGGTTCTATGCAGGCCCTATCCTTGGTGCTGCAGCTGCTGCTGCAACCGGGGGACTGGGTGGTGGTGGAATCACCTACGTTCCATGGCTTCCTATCGTTACTGCGGCAGGTGGGAGCCCAGATCATCGGCATTCCCATGACTACGTCGGGCATGAACCTGGAACTGCTGGAGCAATATCTGCAGAGCCATCGACCTAAGCTAATCTACACCATTAGTACTCAGCATAATCCCACGGGCATCACCACGGATTTGGCCCATCGCCGGCAGTTGATCGATTTGGCTGAGCAGTATGACTGCTTGATCTTGGAAGATAATGCCTACGAGTGGTTGAGTTTTGGGCCGACACCACCGCCGATTAAGGCTCTAGATCGATGCAATAGTCAAGGATCGGCCCTGAAGGGCCATCGCATCCTATACTTCGGCACCTTTTCTAAGACCCTGATGCCAGCCCTGCGGGTGGGCTATGCCGTCATCACCGGTCCCCTCTATACCCCCTTAGTGGAACGCAAGCTGCTCCACGACTTCCACGTGTCGATCATGTCCCAGGCCATCATCAGCGAATACCTAGCCACCGGCCATTACCGGCGGCGCCTTAACCTACTGCGGGCTATGAACCAGCAAAATCGAGACGTGATGCTAAAAGCCCTAGAGACCCACTTTCCGGCAGAAGCCTCCTGGACCACTCCCCAGGGAGGCTTATTTCTGTGGATTCAGCTGCCCCCCCAGACAAATCTGGCTGCCCTCGCTCAGGCGGCCCTGCACCACAGACTATTGCTGGGCACTGGCACCGCCTTCTTCGCCGATCAACGGGGGTACCCCGCCCTACGGCTGAGTTTCGCCCAACCGCCAGAGGTGATCGAGCAGGGCATCGCTACCTTGGGGCAATTGCTGAAGCAGCAGTGCTAACCCCGGCGCTCATCCTCCCTAGTTGCCGCCGATGGCATTGGCCCAATCCTTAGCCCAGGCCAGATAGGCGTGCACCGCCTCCAGGGTCGAGGCTTCGCTGTAGAGGCGCAACACCGGCTCGGTGCCGCTGAAGCGAATCAGCAACCAGCTGCCGTCCTCCAGGATAAATTTATAGCCATCGATGGTGAGACACTCGCTGACGGCCTTGCCGGCGATGTCTTGGGGGGTCTGGCTTTGCAGAGAGTCTAATAATTTCGCCCGCACGTCCATGTTGGCCAGGGGCAGATCGATGCGATCGTAGGCTGAAGTGAAGCCGGTTTTCTCCTGCAGGGTCCGGTATAGATCGCTGAGATCGAGGCCGGACATGACCACGGCTTCCAAGACATAGAGCGCCGAGAGCAGGGCATCCCGTTCAGGAATGTGATGGCCGTAACCAATGCCTCCCGATTCTTCCCCGCCGAGCAGCACGGAGCTTTCTAACATGCGATCGGCGATGTACTTATAGCCAATGGGTGTTTCGTGCAGGGACAAGCCGTAGAGGTTGGCCAGGGCCGGAATCAGGTTGGAGCCACTGATGGTCTTCACTACCTCCCCTTGATACCCTCGCCGGGCGGTAAGATGCTCAATCAAAATCGGAATCAGCACTTGGGAGCTCAAGAACTTGCCGCTACCGTCCACTGCCGCGATGCGATCGCTATCCCCATCAAACACTAGCCCCACCGTGCACCCATTTTCTAGGGGCGGTTGATGGTTGGCCACCGTCTGCAGCAAGTCTGCAATATATTTAGGCAGCGGTTCCGGAGCTCCCCCTTCAAAGGTTGGATCAGCCGAGCCATTCAGTTCCTGAACCAGGCCGTCACCCAGCAACTTAGATAATCCCCCCGACGCTGCCCCGTGCATCACATCGGCAAACAAAGTCACCTGCCCACTGGAGAGGGATTTTTGAATTGCTTCAACATCAACGCAACTGCGTAGCGCCTGGCAATAATTCGGCCAGGGATCAAACAAAGACAGGGATCCCTTGTGCTCAGCCATGGGCGAGGGCTGCTCCAACTGCGTCTCCACCTGTTGGGTAATCTCTGGCGGCACTGACCCACCAAAAGCGCCCTTGATCTTGACGCCGGAATAGATAGCAGGATTGTGACTGGCTGTAATTACTAATGCTCCTAAGGCCTCTTGGTGTCTAGCGGCCCAGCTAAATGCCGGGGTTGGAGCATAGGTTTTCGACAAGAGTACGTTATACCCTGCCTGGGTGACAGCTTCGGCTGCCACGCGGGCAAATTCGGGAGACAGAAACCGTCGATCATAACCGATGATGATGGTGGACTGGGCCGTCTTGTCACCGTAGCAACTAGCCAGCACGTGGGCGGCGGCACTAGCCACCTGAGCCAACCGTTCAAAGGTAAAGTCAGCAGCAATGATGCCCCGCCAACCATCAGTGCCAAACCGAATAGGATTGGGTTTAAACGCAGCCAAAGAGGGAGCGGCAGTCATAATCCGTAGATAGTTATGTGAGACGACAGTAAATCGGCTGCCATGAGTCTATCGGGTGATTTGCGCCCTACACCAGCCCTTCCTTGACATCTCATGGAGAATTTATAAGCAGGCCATAAATATGTAGGCTACTCTGACGCTCTAAAGTTGCAATCCTTCCAGGACAAATGAGCTCTTTGATTCCAACACCAGGCGATAGATGCCAGCGACATTAATTGATATCTTTTGCAAGCAGGCGGGTTGAGGTGGGCAATTTGCAGAGGCCGCTTCGGTAAAGGATAGGGCCAGGCAATGGCCGTCCCGATCCAGGGCACTGAGATGAATGCTCTGGTAGCCTCGCACCCACACCGTGGCCTGATCTACTGGCGCTTGTAAGTTGATGGCAATGGTGCGGCGGCTAGGCACTACGACCAGTTTCTGTGCTCCCTCAATAAAACTGGAGTTAGACGGCAAAATAACGATGGCACCATCGAAGCACAGTCCCCACTCATGAAATTGATGGGTTACTCGCTCAAAGGGAGCCAATCGATGAAACTCTATGAGACGAGGAGATGGGATGGGCAAAGGGGTCGCCCTTCGATTAGCCAGCTCGAGGGTAGGTGGATTAGCTGAAGGAAGACTAGGAGAAAACACGGTAGGTTGCCCTGAATCCTGCTGGTATTGATGGTGAGACAGCGTACTATTGTGTGCAAATCACGCGTGAGTGTGACAGCCTCAGTTCAGCGCTAGTGCTGCCAAAACTAGCCGTTGTCGGTAATCGAGCAAGGTTACACTGGAATCTGAAAGATCTGCCCTTGGTTCATCCGGAACTCTCCAGACAACCATGAAGAGCTTCTTATCTACCTAAGGATTCTGCTATCTCGGTTGGGTTCCGGACACTTTTGCAGGAAGTTGTCGTCGCCTCTGAGTAAGCACAGGCTTCTGTGCTAGTCTGAATATGCATTACGGGATGTAGCGCAGTTTGGTAGCGCACTTCGTTCGGGACGAAGGGGCCGTGGGTTCGAATCCCGCCATCCCGATTTCTAGCCCTGGTTATCCGGCCCTGGGGCCGTGGCTAAGCCTGCGGCACGCTGCGCTACGACTCCCGCCATCGGTGATTTCTAGCCCTGGTTATCCGGCCCTGGGGCCGTGGCTAAGCCTGCGGCACGCTGCGCTACGACTCCCGCCATCGGTGATTTCTAGCCCTGGTTATCCGGCCCTGGGGCTGCTATGGCGAGGCTGTTGGTGGCATCCGATTGGAGCGTATCTGCTCAACCGGGATGTTCAAGGTTTCGGTTAGCTTAATCACATTAGCTGTAAGCTCGTTTAAGTCTTCAGAGAAGGTGACTGCACCAGCGGTAATGGTGCCGACTGCTGTGGCAACAGCAACTAACCGCTTCAGCCGTCGCCCAATGCGTTCAGGATCGGGTTCTGACTTCTGCAGGCCGGCTTCCAAATCATCCATTAAGTCGAGAGCTTCGTCTTTGTGTTCGGCAAAGAAGGTTTGAGCTTGTTTGCGGAGGGTGGTGAGCAAGCGATTGATTTCATTGAGGTTAGCACCATAATTGTTGATGGTGCTGCCAACTTGGTCGCCGTGAACGTTTTTGGCAATAGCACCTGAAATTTCGGCACTCTGCAGATCGTACTTAGAGGCTTCAGACCTCCAACGGGCCATATTCCTGCCAGAACAACTACCTCAAAATAAACTGGAGGCTGTGGCTCAGTTGCTGGAGACTTTAACCGGAGCCAACCTCCCAAAGCGTAGCGAATGCCGAAGAGGTGCACTTTCTAGAACTTATACAGCATCGTCTGCCAGAAGTAGATCCAGCCCGACTGAATGAACTGCGCTGCTACATTGAGCAAGTTAGGTCAGGCTTGCCGACCTTGTGGCTGGAACAATCAATCCCACCAATAGGACACAATGATGGCATTCCGATCTTGCTTAGAGGTTTTGCCCGTTAGAGAGTAATGTCTACCGAACACCCGATGTTGCGTCGGGCATTCAGTTGCCACGATCTAAATAGGCTGCAACTATCTGTTTCCATGACTTCCCATCTCCACACACACACCCTTCGCAATACCCTGGCCACCCTAGCAACGGGGTCGGTCCTGCTGGTCGGCGGGGCATATGGTGCCGATAGCGCCGTCGCTTCCCCGGAGACTGCGGTGCGAATCGCCCAAGCCGAGGTAATTCCCGCCAGCAGCATTCAGCAGCAAACCCTCTATCTCAACAATGATCGGGCCTATTCCTACAACCTGGAAGTGGAACAGGGGGTGACGGTAAATGGTCGGTATTTGCCGCCTGGGGCCGAGATTCAGGGGCAATATGTGCCGGCTGAGGGTGGCCTGCGCTACGAGGCCAATGCTGTCATCATTGATGGCCGCAGCTATCCCCTCAATGCCACCTCAGGGGTGCTCACGGATATCAAAGACCCCCGCGATACTGACACAGGTGCGATCGCAGAAGATGCCGGCATCGGTGCCGCCGGCGGGCTAGTGCTGGGAGAAGTACTAGGGGACGCCGACCTAGCTGAGATCCTGGGTGGGGCCGCCGCTGGGGCCGCCGTCGGTAATGTCACCGCCGATCGCGTCGTCGTGGTGAAACCAAATGACCCCATTAATCTGTATCCATAGGGTGCAGCAGCGATTCCCTCAAGCTTCTGCATCACCCCGCTGACGACAAATATGACGAGCAGGCACCCCAACCGCCGTGCAATGGGCCGGCACATCCCGCAACACCACGGCACCGGCCCCAATGCGGGCAAAGTCGCCAATATGGATGTTGCCCAGAACCTTGGCGCCTGCCCCCACCACCACATGGCAGCCCAGGGTGGGATGGCGTTTGCCCAGGTCCTTGCCGGTACCGCCTAGGGTCACGCCCTGGTAGATCAGAGCATGGTCGCCAACCACTGCCGTCTCACCGATGACAACCCCCATACCATGGTCAATCACCACACCACGACCAAGACAAGCCCCGGGGTGAATCTCAATTCCCGTCAGCCACCGCACTCCGTGAGATATCAATCTGGGGAGCAACGACAAACGACGGCGAAACAGCCAATGGGCCAGCCGATAACCGGCCAGGGCATGCAGCCCTGGCGAGCACAGCAACACCTCTAACCAGTGGCGAGCCGCCGGGTCACACGCAAAGATGGCTCGGAAGTCAGCGATCAGCGCCGCAACTAGGTTGTCTCGAAGCCGCCAAGTTGCCGGGGATATGGTTGACGACCCTGCTGCCTGGCAAGGGGATCGCTTTCCTGGGGCTAGGGGAGCCCTGCGCAACTCTGCAACGGCAGCCTGAGTGGACACGGCACCACGAGACTTAGGCACAGACAAGTGGAGACATCGGTAGGCTCCTGACAATGCTTCAGAGGAACGCTGTAAGCTGGCCGCTACACAATTACCTGGGCACCAATGATTAAAACCGCCGCCCAAGACACCAGATACGTCGGCGTCCGCAAGTAGGGAACACCCAGAATGTAAACGCTGGCATGAAACACCCTGGCCCAGAAAAAGACGGCCGCCCAAAGCGTCACCACCGGGTTATTCCCATTCGTTAAATAGGCGGCCAGTACAACTGCTGCAAAGGCTGGCAGCGTTTCGACCATATTGAGATGGGCGCGTTGGGCTCGCTCGGCCCAGATCGGAATAGCGGGGACATCGGCGGGAAACTTCTTGCTGGGATAGTTGCTCACGAAGGCTGGGATTCCCCAAACAAACACGCGATTCAGAATATAGGGCACCCATAACAAAACGCACAACATGCCACTAGCCGCCAGATAAAATAATGTTAATTCCATGGTTCATCTCCTGAGTGATAAAAGAGTAGGCGGTTTCAACATCTTTTGATCATGGCTGGGATTCGTCGTGTCAATCCCAGCCGTAAACCCTTGCTTCAATGGAGTGCCGTTGATTTAGGAACAGACCGATAATCGCTCAGCCCTACGGCGATTAGCACCGCCACGCCATTGGCCCAGAAAAATAGCCGCACAAAGCCATCAAAGCCAAACAAAACTGGAGCTAGTAAAAACGTCACACTGGCCAAGGCATCTAAAAGCAAATGGACTTTGAAGGGAATCAAACGCTTCAGGCCGAGTCTATAATCTGTCAGCAGGCTATAGGTCAATAATGCCAGCCCAGCCCCTACAGAAAGCCCCAAGGCAATGACTGAGGTTGCTTTGAAGTTGGCAATCAGGGGAATCGTGATCAAGCCAAAGGCTCCGGCATAATCAATGACTCCGTGCATAGAACTCGTAATCCAGCGAATGGTATTCATGATCAGTCTCCATTGACATTAACTAGGGAAAGCTGTCAGGTAATACGCCTGATGACAAAGCCGTCGTGAACCTGAGACGGCATCGATTGAATCTGCCAATCTATTCCGTTCCTCGAAATGGGTAATTTCGAGGAATGATGTATTCCAAACCCTGCAACAGAAACTCAAAACTGACGCGAGAGAAGGGATGGGTGCCAATATTGGCATAGTAAAGTCGGCCATCTGGCTTCACCAGAAACAAGGCCGGTTCACTAAATAGTGCCGGTTCTTGCTTAAAATGGCCGCGGCTCAAATACAGGCCCCATCGACGCATGTCCTCTGGCGCTAAGCCATAGCCAATGGTCAAAGTCTCAATCTTGGCTGTTTCTTGCAACTGTTTTGCCCGGTCATAGGTATCGCCACTGACGGCTATGACCGTGACTCCCAATTGGCTGAACGCCTCGAGGGCCTGATCTAAGTCAGCCAAATACTGCTGGCAAATGGGGCAATGAAGTCCCCTGTAAAAGACAATAAGCGTATAATTTTCAGGGCGTTGGTCGCTCAATTTCCAATGACTGCCATCAACTGTGTCAACAGCTAAGTTTGGCGCCAAATGCCCCATCAGTAACTTGGGTGAGATTGCGTTTTCAGATGTCAGCATCGCTCTACAGGTTGGCCTTAATTCATGTCATTTCTGCGGCAACAACCAACTGAATTTATAGTTGTGTTGCCGTTGGTGATGTCCCTATGGTGCGACAGGCTAATCTATTCATCAAGGCTATATTGATGATAGAAGTTATAGGCGTCGACTATAGATGGACATATACCAGTTACGCTACTTCCTCACGATTGCCGAAACTGGCAGCTTCTCAAGGGCCGCCGAGCGCCTCTACTTGTCTCAGCCGTCTCTATCGGCAGGCATTAAGAAATTAGAGCAGGAGTTGGGCGTATGCCTCTTCGAGCGGGGCGGGCGTCGTACGGTGCTGACGCCAGCGGGTCGGGCCTTCCAGGCCAAGGCCATGGCAATCATGGGGCAGTACCAGGCCGCCCTGAAAGAGTTGAAGGGCTTCTACGAGCGTCCCATCTTACGGGTCGGTGTCTTGAGTACCTTACGAGTGGCTGAACTAGCTGCCTTAGTCAGCACCTTCCAGCACCATCATCCCCATGTCACCATTGAGGTGCACGACGGCACCCTAGCCCTGTTGCGGGAGAAGCTAGAACAGGGAGATGTTGATGTGACGCTGACCGCCTTGGCAGATCGCGACGACCCGCAACTATCCACTGCCCTATTCCAGCAGAAGCTCCTGCTGGCGTTACCGCTAACCCATCCCCTGGCCCAACGCGCCTCGATTCGGCTCACTGAATTAGATGGGCAACCTTTCATCGACCGGGTAAACTGCGAGTTCCATGAACAGGAGTGCCAAATCCTGGCAGCGGCCGATGTGCAGCCCAATATCATATACCGGGCCAGCCACGAGGAATGGGTGATTGCCCTGATTCAAGCTGGATTAGGCGTCAGCATCATGCCCCACTGGCAGGGGCTCAGCCGTATCGCCTACCTGCCCATCGCAGACGTCGACTTTCAACGCACAGTTGGGATGAAATGGCGGCAACAGCAGACTTCAAAGCTGGTCGAGCAGTTTTGTCACTTTGCCGCCAGCCACAGCTGGGGAGCAGGCTAGTACGTCAAGGTAGACATGAGAGGGCAAGAATTGGAAATCACTGCCTTTCGTCAGGGGCTGGAGACCGGCACCATCGAGTGCCGTCCGCCGCGTCAGTGCCCTTACGACGTCTTGGTACAGCATCTGGTCACCCTGGCCTGCGGCGATGGCTTTGCGCCCGAGACCACGCTGCAGACCCTGCGGCAAACTATCGCCTACGCAGATCTCAGCGACGCCGACTTCCAGTGGGTGCTGGACTTTTCCCTTGCTGGTGGAGCGACTCTATGCCCGGCTGTCGAATGAAACCCTGTTGCAGCGCATCGAGCGCATGAAGCAGCAGTGGGCTTCCAAGTAATTGATTTGCGACCCAGCATTCAGTAGAGGGTGTTGCACTCAGTAGGCCTCCTTCGGGTGCAGAAGTGCTATAGCTGGATTCCCGCTGCCGCGGCAATGACAGGACTAGTTTTTTCGGGTAACAGGCTCATCGCGGCAACAATTCCGTCATTCCGGGGCAAGCGCAGCGCGACCCTGAATCCAGGTCGAGCCCTCTGTTTGCTTGCCGAGGTTTATGCTCTGCCTTGGCATACTAGTTGGGCTCTTGGTTGGGACAATGGCCGGCCATAGTCAGTTTGGTCATCTGAGCTTCTGATAGGGTCAGCGATACGGCGCCGAGATTTTCCCGCAGATGGTCGGCAGTGCCGGCAGAGAAAATGGGAAGCATGGGGGGCTGGCGCTGCAGCATCCAGGCCAGGACCACCTGATTGGGCGTTGCCCCCGTTTCTTGGCATACTTCCTGCAGGGCGGCTAGGCGGGCATCGGTATCGGGTCCCTGATAACTCTCGGCAATGGGCCGCTCGGGTCTGACATAGGCGCCCCGTAACAGTGGCGTATAGGGCAGCATGGTCTTACCGCGGGCATCGCAGTAGGTGGCTAGGTTTTCATCGATCAACCGTTGCGGATAAAAGTATCCCCCGGGCTGGGGACGCAGGTAGGTGAAGCGTTGCTGAACGCAGGTAAATGGAGTCAGGTTCTTAGCAGTTGCGATCGCATCGGCATCGGCCAACCGCCAGGCCAGATAATTGCTGGCCCCAGCGAAGCGAATCTTGCCTGCCTCTATCAGCTGGGAAAAGGCGGCCAGGGTCTCTTCCAACGGCGTATTGAGGTCATCCTTGTGGCCATAGAACAGATCGAGGTGATCGGTGCCTAACCGCCGCAGACTCTCCTCACAGGAGGTAATGATGGTCTTGGCGGCTAGGCCGTCGGGAATATCGCCGCAGCCAAATCCCACCTTACTGGCAATAAAGATATCCTCACGGTTGCCCCGCTCTTGCAACCAGCGACCGATGGTGGTTTCGCTTTCTCCCCCCTTGCCGTTGGCCGCCCATTGGTTATAGCAATTGGCCGTGTCGAGAAAATTTCCCCCCGCCTCTGTATAGATATTTAACAGCTGGGCCGCCTCGTCATAGCTTCTGAGGGTGCCAAATCGCAGCGTCCCTAAGGCCAAACAACTGACGGTGGCGTCGGTGTGGCTGAGTTGGACTGTTCGCATGGCAGTGTCCGTCCTCCCTGGTCAGCGCGGTTCAATGATACTGAAGCCAGGGTGGACTCGACAGCAACGACCTGAGCGTACGACTCTAATTCACCCCACAGCTGTCTACCAAGTATTGGGCCTGTCGTTGTAGGGCTAAGGCCAAGGCATCCCCCTGTTGCACCCCTGCCTGCAGCCGATCCAGGACTTGGTAGAACAGATCCCAACCTCGGCGTTCGCGGCGGTAGGCTGCAGCCAGCTGGCTCTCTTCTCCCTCAGTAAAGGCTAGGGCCTCCTGCAATTGGGGGATGCCGATGCGGATTAGCTCCTGGGCCTGGGCCACGTCCCCTTGGCTGTACAAGGACGCCAGCTTCAGGGCAAATCGCAGCAACACCACCGTCACCGGCATGGCCGAGATAAAGCCACCAGTGAAGGGATCGGTTTCGGCTTTTAGGGCGGTAATATCGGCGCTTAGGGTGCGGGCGTAGGCGGAAAACATGAGGATGCGCACATAATCGCCCACCAGCTTGCCCATCTTGGCCAGTTTGATCGCTCCTGGGCAAACCCTCCTTGTCATGGCGCATGATCAGCCCGGCGGCGTGGGCATAACCCAGGCGAGGCTGGGGCTGGGTCAGGGTCGAGAAGATATAGGCCTGATCTTCGGCCCGGCCGATAAAACTAGGGGTAAAGGGACGATGGCGTCGCAGGCTGTCGATGCGAATGCCATTGGTACCGCCGGTGACATGAATGCGCTGTAGACAAGCGGTCTCACCATCCAACTCAGAGCCGATCTGGTAGCGGGTCATCATTTCGGCCTCGGTGGAGAGGGCCTGGGGCAGGGGGCTGAAGAAAATATACTCGTCGATACTCTTGGGCCCCGGGGGAAAAGGCACATCCGGCGTAAACAGCCCCTTATGGATATCCTTTTGATTCACCAGGGCCCCGGCGATCAAGCCAGCTCGATGGGCGGCCCCAGGCGTCAGTGCCCTTAGCTCCCCACAGGGGCGTCATGAAGTGCTCGAAGGCCGAGGCCCCGGTCTGCTCAATCAGCTCGCTCTGGGGAAAGACCTGGTCCAGATCGATCTTGAAGGTACCCTGCACGGTATCTGCCACCAATCCCTGCCAGAGGGCGCTGATGGCCTTGAGGAAACTGTAGTGGCGACCGTAGCGACCATCCACCCCGAAGACAGACAACAGATCAGCGGCTGCAGGGGTGGGGCAATACTGGGCCACGGCCGGCAGCAGCACCTGCCGCACCAGGGCCTCCGTATCGGCCTCGGTGAAGGCGAAGATGTTCAGATTGTGCAGGGGCGCATCCGCCGCTAGGGTTTGCTTCAGATACTCCTTGGCCAGGGTTTGTAGTCCTTTGTGGGTGACTGACACCGAGAGGGCACAGGGGACCGGCTGCTGGCCCAGATGGCCTCGCTGGCGCTCCACGTCCAGGGCTTGGTTCAGGGCCCGTAAGCCATAGAGAATCTCGTTATTCTCGGGCGTAATGCCGATGGGAATGGGGTGGTCGTACCAGTAGAGTTGCGGTTCCTGGGCCACGGCTTGCAGTTGCTGACAAAACTCATCGTCGAAGGGCAACTCAGAGATGGCGGTGCTGGCCAGTGGCACGGTCAACAGAGCATTAGATGTCAACAGCAGTTGCTGGGCCGAATCGGTAATCGGCTCCGGGGCCAACTGGGTCAGGGTAACGGTGCGGCGCTGGCGTAATTCTGCTACACGGTCGGTTTCTTGACCATAGATGCCGACGGCTTCTGGAAAGAACACAGACCAAGTGGCCTCTGCCAACTCGTCGTCACTCAGGTGGCTCCAGGCCGCAGCCGGGCGGGTGAAGCGCTGGGCCACGACGGGGTCGGCCAGCTCGGTTTGAATCCGCTGTAGTCCTTGCTGATAGAAGCGGGCCAGCTCGGCATACTGGGCATTCTCCTGGGCCGTGGCCAGTAGATCTTTCGCCCGGGTAAATTGGGGCTGCTGGGGACCGGCCAGTAGGATCAGAAAGGCCTGATTCAGAGAGGCAGGAGCCTGCTCTTTACCTAGATCAGGTGCAGTAGACAGTTGAGGGGTTTGTAGCAGGCGAGTAAGGATGGGCTGCAGCTGAGTGGTCATGGCACACCGACGGTGAGGGGCAATAAGCATGGGCTAGGGACTATGACTGTAGTAATATCCCATCGGTTCGGCTGCAGGAGATAGCAAATACTACAGTCTTATCCATTGCTTGCAGAGCTGTTTAGGCGGCATGAAGTCCGTAGGACCCCTCTGCAGATTTGGCAGTCAGACTTGGGATAAGATGCCGATGATCTGTGCTAGAGAATCATTCTCCATGTATGCCCTCACCCCGGCCACGCTCTACACCGGCCAGCAGCAGCTCTCGGGGCAGGCCTTGCTGATTGAAGGGCAGCACATTATGGATGTGGTGCCGGTGGCAGTCCTGGCGGCTGCCTGCCCTCGAGTTCCTCTGCCAGGGCAACAGGTTGCCCCTGGCTTCATTGACTTGCAGCTGAATGGTTGTGGCGGTGTGCTGTTCAATGACGCCATTACGGCTGAGACCTTAGATCGCATGCATCGCACCAATCTACGCAGCGGCACCACCAGCTTTCTGCCCACCCTGATTACTACATCGGACGACGCCATGGAGCAGGCCATGGCCGTAGTTCAGGCCTATCGCCAGCACTATCCCCAGCGAGTGCTGGGCCTGCATCTGGAGGGACCTTACCTCAATCCCCAGCGTCGGGGGATTCACGATGGCCGCCATGTGCGGCCAGTGGACGAGGCCATGCTAGCCCGGATCGCTCAATACGGCGGCGATACAGTGACAGTGGTGACCCTGGCCCCAGACATTACCGGCAGCGAGCCTATCCATTGCCTCAGCCAAGCCGGGATCGTGGTCTCGGCAGGCCATAGCAATGCCAGCTATGAGCAGGCCCTGGCTGGGTTTGAGGCCGGCATCACCATGGTCACCCATCTCTTTAATGCCATGTCGCCCTGGCACAGTCGGCAGCCGGGGCTGGTGGCAGCGGCTCTGAGTCGGCCGGAGGTCTATGCCGGCATCATTGCCGATGGTCTCCATGTCCACTTCGGCTCCGTAGCTCTGGCCAAGCAGATTAAGGGAGACCGATTACTGCTGGTGAGTGATGCCATGCCGCCAGTGGGCACCCAGATGTTCTCCTTTTGGATTGGCCAGGAAGAGGTGTTCTATCGCCAGGGCAAGTGTGTTGCCGCCGATGGCACCCTGGGGGGCTCGGCCCTGACCCTGATGGCTGCTGTTGCCAATTGTGTGCAGCAGCTGCGGTTGCCCCTGGCCGAGGCCCTGCGCATGGCTAGCCTTTATCCGGCCCGTGCGATCGCACAGGACCATCATCTCGGCCTCATCGCTCCCGGCTACCTGGCTAACCTGGTGATCTTCGACCAGAGCCTACGGGTCACCGCCATCGTCGACCGAGGACAGCTGCAACTATTTGATGCAGCCCTAGAAGGTGCCGCCCTATAGGCGGAAAATCGGCCAGATAGGCGCGGCGCATGATCAGCATCTGATGCCACCAGTAGTGCCCGCCCACTAAAACTCAGCTCATCCGGAGAAGCACTAACCTGGGCGATCGCCACCGGCTCAACAAGCTGGAGCCCTCCATAGCCCAACACCATTACCACCAATCCCAGAACGACTAAAGCAAAGCGCTTCCAAACCTTCGACTTGACCCGTTTCATCAGCTTCACAATCAGAGGGGGTAACCTAGCCACAACTGAAGTCACGATAAACTTTGGACTATGGTCCAGAGTCAAGGGGATAACGCTGCAACAAAGATGACAATTCGTGAGCTAGCGGATAGAACGGGCGTGTCAATTGACACCATTCGGTTTTATGAAAAGAGAGGCTGGCTGAATGCGGTTCACGTTCAACGGCAAGCTAACAATCAGCCGCAACCCACGTCAGTCCCTTAGGGGTATTAGCTTTGACAAATAGCCAATTAAGGGGGGTAAAGGGAATTCCGCTGACACTGGGCTGGGAGCAAGGGGAGTCTTTATTTTTGTTTCAAAGTGTTGCGAAGAATGTCATTCGAGTAACGCTTCATGACTTACTCACAAGATCCTCACTTTCTCTTCTTACTGTTACAAATGGCGCTAGAGAAAAGGCTGATCAATTGTTATCTCGTCAGAGAGTATTTGAGGTTACTACGGCTATGGCTACCTGCCCTTGTTGCACCAATCATTTAATGAGGCATATTCGTAACCAGGAAGTGTACTGGTTCTGCCGTCATTGTTGGCAAGCTATGCCTGCTGCCGATGATGGTCGTCTCGCTATTGCATCCTTGGGACATCGCCTTGATAAGGTGCTACAGCCCTCTCAACCGTCGGCGCTGGAATCTCTGGTGGCTATGTCTTAACCGGCCTACGATGTCGCTCTCTAGCGTCGTATCTGAGTCGTTTTCCACGTTATTTGCATCATCAGTGGTGTGGGGTCTGTCTACGGTGACAGCACTGTCTTTGTTGAGTGTAGATAGCCATAATAACCATGTTGACAATTACGTCTGAGCAAACCCAACTTGTTGTTACCTCAGATATTGCTGAGGTGTTACGGGGCTATCCGTTTTATCCCTATCATCGGGCCTTCATGGTGTCGTCGCGGCGGCATCAATTGATCGATTTCATTGTGACCCACACGGCTCAAGATCCCATGGCTCATCGTAGTCAGCATCAGGACGCTTATCAACATCTGATTCGCACCGGAATCGAACAAGTCTTAGGTCATGAGCAGAGTTTTTCTGACCCTAGCCAATCGAAGCAAGAGAATGTCTCCCACTGGTTTGGTTAGGGGATGGGGTGAACGCGTTAGACACTTAAATACACAGACGCTGATAGATCTGATCTAAGTGGCGCAAATGATGTTGTGGGTCGAAGCAGGCAGCGATTTCTTCAGTCGATAAGTACTGCTTCACTTGCTCATTATGGCGGATTTGAGCTTGGAAATCGCCGTCTTCCCGATTCCAGGCGCTATGGGCGCAAGATTGAACGATGGCATAGGCATCTTCTCGACTCATGCCCTTATTGACTAGGGCTAGCAATATCTGCTGACTAAAGACGACGCCGCCGTAGACGGTCATGTTGCGCTGCATGTTGTTGGGATGCACCAAGAGATGCTTCACTAAGTCGGTGATCTCTACCAGCATAAAGTGCACCAAAATGCAGGAATCGGGAAAGATCACCCGTTCCACTGAACTATGGGAAATATCCCGTTCGTGCCACAGAGCCACATTTTCCAGGGCGGCCATGGCATTGCTCCGGAGGATGCGAGCTAGCCCAGTCAGCCGTTCAGAACGAATGGGGTTGCGTTTGTGGGGCATGGCTGAGGACCCTTTCTGCCCTTGGGCAAAAAATTCCTCGACTTCTAAAACATCGGTGCGTTGCAGATTTCGTATTTCTACGGCAAACCGCTCGATAGAGGCCGCCACCAGGGCCAGGGCATTCATAAATTCACTATGGATGTCTCGGGAAATGACCTGGGTTGAGGCGGTATCGGGCCGTAATCCTAGTTTTTGGCAGGCGAGGGCCTCTACTTTGGGATCGATGTTGGCATAAGTACCGACGGCACCGGAGATCTTACCGACCGCAATGTGCTCTTGCAGTTGGGTTAATCGCTCTCGGTGGCGCAGCATCTCAGCTAGCCAGCCAGCCAGCTTAACGCCAAAGGTGATCGGTTCGGCATGAATGCCGTGGGAACGGCCGATCATGACTGTGTGGCGGTGTTTTTGAGCTTTATAGCGCAGGGCCTGGATCAGGTCTTCCAGGCAACTCATGATCAGCTGTAAGCTATCCACCAGCTGCAGGGATAGAGCCGTGTCTAGCATGTCGGAGCTGGTCATGCCGAGATGAATATAGCGGCCGGCTTCGCCCACATGTTCGTTGAGGTTAGT
The DNA here is from genome assembly GCF_002075285.3 of Halomicronema hongdechloris C2206. GTDB lineage: Bacteria > Cyanobacteriota > Cyanobacteriia > Phormidesmidales > Phormidesmidaceae > Halomicronema_B > Halomicronema_B hongdechloris. Next base: position 1,593,723 of record NZ_CP021983.2, read on the forward strand.
CAAGAAGGCGATGACGTCGTGGCGAACCTCGGCCTCGATCTCAAGAATCCGCTGGGGATCGAATTGGGCCTTGGCCTTGATGGTCTCGACTGCATCTGAGGGGATGTAGCCCAGTTCTGCCTGGGCTTCACAGACAGCGACTTCGACCCGCAGCCAGGTTTGATACTTGTAGAGGTCGGTCCAGAGTTGGCCCATTGCGGGCAGGGTATAGCGTTCGATCAAGGCCCGTGTCGCAGAATACAACCGCTCTATTGTACCCGGCCAGCTTCCCCATGGCGGCAATCGGGTCTTACCCGACGACGGCCTGCCGTACCATGGCTGCATCTAATTGCCGGCCGATGATGACAAGGCGGGTCAAGGGGGGCTCGCCATTAGCCCAGGGGCGGTCGTAAAAGCTTTCGAAGCGCTGACCAACCCCATGCAGCACTAGGCGTCTGGGTTTTTGGGGGACGTGGACAAAGCCTTTGATGCGATAGATTTCTCGCTGCTCTACTAGGGATTGCAGTCGCTGGATTAGCTCCTGGGGCTGAAAACTGTGGTCGAGGGTGAGGGGAATGGCGGTGATGTCGTCGTCGTGGTCATGGTCTACCGCATGATCATGGTGGCTGGGGCGACTGTCTAGGTTGTCTTCGACGGCGGCATTGAAACCCAACAGCAAATCAGCTGGGAGGGCACCTCGGTGGCAGGGAACTAATTTAACGCCTGGTGGTAGTTGCGATCGCATCCAGGCCTCCACTTGCTGTCGTGTGGCCTCATCTACCTGGTCCACCTTACTCAAAAGCACCAGATCCGCACAGCGGAGCTGATCCTCAAATAGTTCCTCAATGGGGGTCTCATGCTCTAGGCTATCGTCGGCCTGACGTTGGGCTTCCAGGGCACTGAGGTCTCCCACCAATTGTCCTGAGGCCAGCGCCTCACAATCCACCACCGTGATCACGCCGTCTACTGTGGCCTGGGTGCGAATCTGGGGCCAGCGGAAGGCTTGCACCAGCGGTTTGGGCAGAGCCAATCCGGACGTCTCAATCACGATGCAATCGATCTGGTCCCGCCGCTGCATCAACATTTGCATTGTGGGTAGAAATTCCTCCTGCACGGTGCAGCAGAGACAGCCATTGGTCAACTCTACGATAGTGCTTAGGGCAGTCTTATCTTCATCGCAGACCTGACACCCTTGCAGCAAGTCGCCATCAATGCCCACCTCACCAAATTCATTGACCAGCACCGCAATGCGACGGCCCTGGTTATGTTGCAACAGGTGGCGTACCAGGGTGGTTTTACCCGCCCCCAGAAAGCCGGTAATAACGGTCACTGGAATTTTATGCATTGGACTACGTTGGTGGTTGAAACGGCGCTGTAACCTCTGGCGACTGCTCCTCGCCAAAGCCAAATCCCATTTAACCTACCATGCCCATTGCCATGCCATCCATCGTCAGGGGCAATGCCTAAATCCGCAAATCAGCTCTCCAATCGACTGACCCCCATTTTCCTACGGTTGCCCGCTTCAGGGCCGTCAACGTCAAAGCAGTTATTGATATATATTTTCAACTGAGTATACTGATTACTGATTGAGCGTCGATCCCTAATGGCTGAGTCTCCTCCATCCCATCCCCGGACAAGACGCCCCTGGCGGCGACGGCAAGTTCTGGCCTGGGCTGCTGCTGGTATGGGGGCCCTGGCTCTAGGCGGCTTAGGGCGACATTGGCGCCGCCAGTCTTTGGCAGAGGTTCGCGTCCCTACCCAGGACGCGGCGATGGATCTGAACCTACCCTACGACCCTATCGCCCTGCTACGGGACTTTAACTACGGTACCCTGCGTCACGAAGCAACCGGGCCAGTGCGGGAGTTTGAGGTGGTGGCTGACAGCGTGACCCTCCCCCTAAACTCGGCCATTTCCTTCGTCAGTTGGAACCTGAACAGACGGGTGCCTGGTCCCACCTTACGGGCCCAAGCCGGGGAGCGGGTGCGCATTATTTTCCACAATCAAGATGGGCATTCTCATAGTTTGCACTTTCACGGCACCCACCCAGCGGCCATGGATGGCATCGATCCAGTGCGCCACGGTAAAACGTTTATCTATGAGTTCGATGCCGAGCCCTTTGGGGTGCATCCTTATCATTGCCATATCGAACCCGTCACCCGCCACATCGGCAAAGGACTCTACGGGCTCTTGATCGTAGATCCTCCCCAAGCCCGCCCCTCGGCCGATGAGATGGTCTTGGTGATGGCTGGCTATGACATCAATGACGACCAACGCAATGAGCTGTATGCGTTCAACGGTATCCCCAATATTTACCGGGACCATCCCATTGCCATCTATCAACATCAGCGAGTGCGGCTTTATCTACTCAATATGATCGAGTTTGACCCCGTCGCCAGCTTTCATATTCATGCCAACCTGTTTCAGGTATATCCCACTGGCCGCACCCTAGAGCCTAGCCAAGAAACGGATGTGATTACCTTGGGAACAGCGGAGCGGCATATTTTAGAATTTGCCTACGCCTATCCAGGCTGCTACATGTTCCATCCCCACCAGGACGTGATGGCCGCCAATGGCTGCATTGGCTACTTCGACGTGCTCAAGGCCTAAGGCCTATTGACAGCAACAGGCATAGGTTCTAAAGTTACAGGGAAACTATATGAAAATTGTTCTCAACTAATATGGCCACACGACTAAAGCCCGTTAACTTCTTTCTAGCCCTAGGATTGACGGCGACCTTAGGAGCCTGCGGCACCCCTACGGCAGACGGTGAAGCCGGGGGAGAGGCAGCATCCGAGCCGACTGCAGCCGTGGATGCTGGCGGTGAAGGCGGCGAAGGCGGTGAAGGTGGTGAAGGTGGTGAAGGTGGCGAAGGTGGCGAAGGTGGTGAAGGTGGCGAAGGCGGTGCCACTGGTAACCCTACCGTCGATTACCTGACTTCCTTGGCCCTGATGAAGGGTCACTTAATGGTTGCTGACGAACTGCTGCAGCAAGGCAACTACGCAGAGGCTGAACCCCACATCGGTCATCCGGTTGATGAGCTCTATGGGGGAATTGAAGGACAATTGGTTACCTACGAGGCCGCTCCCTTTAAGGACACCCTGGTAGAGCTTCATGATCTAGCCAAATCAGCCCCTGACAGCGCTGAGATGGCGGAACAGTTTGAGACGGCCATGGCGGCTGTCGATGACGCCATGGCAGCGGTGCCCCAGGAGCAGCGTCAATCCCCAGAGGTGGTGATGGCGGTGGTCAATGAAATGCTGACGACCGCAGCTGCAGAGTACGAGGCTGCGATCGCAAATAATAAATTCGTTGAAATCGTTGAATATCAAGATTCCCGCGGCTTTGTCCTCTACGCCGAAGACCTCTATCAAGGGGTTGCCGATCAGATGGATGAGCAAGATGCCGCCGAGATTGCCGCCGCCTTCGAGGAGTTGAAAACGGCTTGGCCCTCAGTCAACCCCCCCGAGGCACCGATCAAATCTCCATCTGAGATCAATGGCCTCGTCTCTGAAGTCGAACTGCACAGCTAACTGCCTGTCAGCGTCATTTAGCGACTGAGTGCCCCATCCTTGCCACCTATCCCCCTAGTCCGGTCAGTTTCCTGGCCGGACTTTTCTAAGATGATATGGCGTCATTGTATTTCCAATCATGCTATTCCAGGTTCCCGAGGTATTAACCCCAGACGAGTTAACCCAGCTGACTCAGACCTTAACCCAGGCCGAATTTATCGATGGAAAACTGACCGCTGGTTGGCATGCCAAGCTGGTCAAGCATAATCAGCAACTGGCCAAGACGGTGCCAGAAGCCGCCAGCCTGAAACAGCAAATCAAGACCGCCTTAAATCGCCATCCTCTGTTTCAGATTGCGGTGCGGCCCAAGACCATTCATTCGATTCTATTTAGTCGCTACACTGCCGGTATGAGCTATGGTCTCCACGTCGATAATGCTCTGATGGCGGGCCATCGCTCTGATGTGTCGTTTACAGTGTTTCTCTCGGCTCCAGAAGAGTATAGCGGTGGTGAGTTGGTCATTGCCGGCCCGGACGATGAACAAGGCTACCGACTCACCGCTGGCTCAGCCTTGGTGTATCCATCCACGACTCTACATCGAGTAGATCCGGTGACCCAGGGAGAACGGCTGGTGGCTGTGGGGTGGGCCCAGAGTTGGGTACGGGATGCGGCCCAGCGAGAGCTATTATTTGATCTAGAGACAGCCCGCCGCAGTTTATTTGCCAAGGACGGTAAGACCCCTGAGTTTGACTTGCTGTCTAAGAGCATGGCGAATCTATTGCGCCGTTGGTGTGATTAATCTGGCTGCGATGAGCGCTTATGAGTGCGTAGGCCCACTGACCGGATAGGGGCTGGTCTCAGCCTGGGGGCAATGACGCTGCAGTAACATGGGCAACTGGGCTGGAGATACCCGGCTGTGCAAGGTCTTGCCGATGCGCAGATTAGGGCCATGTTTACAGTGCTTTAGGCAACCGGTGCGCTCTAGGGCGATGTCGCTACGCTCGGCATCTACCTGCTTGAGCGCCTGCCACAGGGCGTTGCCACCACGCTTACAGCAGCTGCCCTTACCACAGACTTGAATGCGATGGGCCTGCCGGGGCGAAACCGAGGCGGGCTCAGGGGGCAACTCCAGGGCTGTCTGAGGAGTGAGGGGAATCACCTGGATGGCTTTCAAGCTGTCTTTCTTGCTGCGCACCCACACTCGCACCGGAGCTCCTAGGGTGAGTTCCCGTGCGATCGCATAGCGTAGGGGCTTGGGCAATTTAACCGCGTAGGTGCCCTGAGGAGTCTGCAGTCGAATCCCCTTCAACTTGCCGTGATCGGAGCGAATATCGGCGACATAGGTACCCTGCAGAATCCCTTGATGCCGCAGCCTATCAGCATATTGAGTCATAAATATAGTCCAGTGACGTCTCTCTCAAAAACCGGATATCATAGCCGCTTTGAATGTCTTTAGCATAACCAGGCCCGCCCTCTCTTGCAATCCCTTCTCATTATAAAGATTCCCGTAACCCAGCGTCCCCAACCTCCCCGTAAACTAGGCTGGCGTCAGAGACTGCCAGAAAATCCCCATGGCTCGGGCTAGGGCAGCGGCTTCGCTGTACTGAAAGAAATGGCGTCCCTGGGGACATTGCCAAAGCTGATCCCCACGACCGGGATGTAGCCAATGCTGCCACCTCAAAAACTCATGGGAGGCAATCACGCCATCGTCCTGGCTCCCACAGGCCAGTAATGGTACAGGAGAATTGCCGGGGGCCAGGTAGGGATGGCAAATGAGCGAATGAGGGGCGGGAGTACTATCTAAATCCGCCTCGAGACGGCAGACCAACTCTCGCACCATCGATCTGGCCATGGGACCAAATAAATCGTTCACCAGTTTGAGCAAGATGCGATCGCGGTGGCAGGGTAACAGGCGTCGTTGGGCATAATAGTGAGAATACCAAGTCACCATTGGGTAAGGCCCCACTCCCAGCAGCGTGAGTGAGCGGACCCGCTCAGGATAGCGCTGGGCATAAAGGAGCCCTAAGACTCCACTCAGGCCATGGCCCGCTAAATGCACCGGCTGCGCTACAGACTTGAGATGGTCATGGAGCAGCGTCAACGGAATCTCCAAAAGGGCTGGCTCGTCGGCAGAATGATGATAATCCCATTGAGCTACCGTCCCTCGATAGGATAGCTGCCGTAGCAACGGTCGATTCAGAGGACAGAGGCTGGGGCTCAGATTCAGCCACAGGAGATGGGGAATGGCTGGCATGGGTTAGTTCTCCAAATCACAGTCAGCTAGGGAGATCAACGGCGAGACCGATTAATTGAAAATTATTCCTGTTAAATCCTAACCCCTAGAGTAGTATGCCGCCATCTTCTATGCAATCAATTCTCATTAGCTGGAGGTTCGCTGCGACAATACTCGCTAGGAATGTCGATAGAAAGCAGCACGTTTCTAGTTACAAAAACCAGTTTTCTGGTAACAAATAGTACGTCGATTTAACTGTCCATACGGAAGCGTGACCCAGAGATAATTCATCTGTTCAGACAAGATAGGTTTGTGCCCCCGATTTGAATCAGTAGACGCTATGAAAGCTACTTGAGATATCCACTAAACTTATAGAATTAACTGTTCATTTAGTCGATCCTTGGGCTTAATAGGTAAGGTGAATACTCTGACACTCCTCTAGCCATCAGGATTATGGACAGCTATCCTTATCGACAGCCAACAGTCTCCTATCCCCTGTCTCCGAACCAGAAATTACTGTGGTTAGCCTACCAACTGGCCCCTGATAGCCCTGCCTATAACATCTACACGACAGCCCTGATTAAAGGAGCCATTGATACGGCACTTTGGCAAGACAGCTGGAAATATGTTGTCAAGACCCATCCGATTCTGCGGGCAACCTATCGATGGCATCAGGCTGAACCTGAGCAGGTGATCCATGCAGCCACTTCCCCAGACCTCACATTTAAAGTCATTCATGCATCTGAACTAAGTGAGGAAGAAGTCAGGCAATATATTCTGGCAGAATCCCGAGATCCGTTTCGCCTAGAAACTGGACCAACCCTAAAAGTCTGTCTCTTTCAGCGAGCACCACAGATACATATCCAATTAGTCACTATCCATGAAATCTCAGGGGAACTCCGCTCCCTGAGTATCCTACTCAGAAAATTTCTGCAACGTTACTCCAAGGTTCAAGGACATGAATTATCTACTCGGGGATTCAAGCTCTCTGAAAGCTCGGCCTTCACTGAGGGGTACTTATCGCACTCAGCCACGACAATCGTTCAGGAACCCTCAGCTAAGCATTGGCAATACCCAACGTACATTAACTGGCAAGCCGAGCTACTGTCCACTGAAACAGGCATTCAACTGGGAAACTACTGGGAAAACTATTTGGCCGATTCTCCAGTCAAGTTAGAACTTCCCATTGATTATCCTCGGCCGCTTAGCCCGAGTTATCACGGTGACGTTTATCTCAACCATCTAGAAGCCACTGAAGTCACCCAGATTAAGGGGTTTAGTAAGGAACACAATGCTAGCTTATTTGTGATTTTACTGGCCAATTTCTATGCTCTGTTAAGTCGAATTTGCCAGCAAGAAAACCTATCAGTTGGTATCCCACTCATGTCGAGCTGGTTAGATGAAGAACGTTCTAACACTGTCCTTGGCATGTTGGCTAATTTAGTTCTGTGTCGGCTTAACTTAACTGGGAAACTCTCCTTTCGTGAGATGCTTGAACGAGTAGCTGCTGCCATCGACGAAGTGGCGCAGCATCGAGACTATCCCTTTCTGGACGTCGCAAACTATTTTAGACATAAGCATAAAGGCATTACCGAGTCGTTGCCAGTGCAGGTCTCATTTAGTTGGGAAGCAGATCCTTACGCTGCTATAGGGGATGTAGCCAATAACTTGAGCATTCAGCCCTATCCTATGGGAGAACAAGGAGGGGGGGCATTTGACCTCTACCTCACCGTCATGGAAGTTGAGGATTATCTGCAGCTATGCTGGAAATATAGCACCGACGTGTTTTCCCGGGAGACGGTTGCTCGCGTTGCCCAACAATTCAAAGCCTTGCTGATGGCTGCTATCGCTGAACCAGACCGGCCCTTTACCCAACTCAGTCTCTTGTCGAAAGCAGACCAAAGTAGATTATTGACGGCTCAGAGTCAGGCTCACTCCCAACTACCACAACAATGTATCCATCAGTTAATTGAGCGGCAAGTTGAGCGTACGCCTGACAACGTCGCCGTTGTCTTCAAGCAAGATCGGCTCACCTATGCTGAGCTGAATCAAGCGGCCAATCAACTCGCCCATTATTTACAAAGCTTAGGCATTGGCCCCGATACTCTAGTCGGCATTTTCATGCCCCGTTGCCTAGACATGATGATCGGACTGTTGGGTATTCTCAAGGCTGGAGCCGCCTATGTTCCCATTGATCCAACCTATCCCCAAGAACGCTTAGCGCACATATTTACTGACTGCCAACCATCTACCTTACTGGTCCATCAGCAATGCCTTGTCAATGCTCCCGACACGACAGCCCATATCATTGCCTTAGACGCAGAGTGGCCCACAATTGCGAGCCACTCAATCGCCAATCCCTTAAGCCAGGTCACTGCTCGAAACTTAGCCTATGTTATCTACACGTCTGGTTCTACAGGCAAGCCGAAGGGAGTCATGATTGAGCATCGATCCCTAGTCAACTTTGTCCAACAAGCTTGCCAAACCTATGACATTACTTCAGCGGATCGCATCCTACAGTTTTCATCCTTTAGTTTCGATGCAGCTATAGAAGAAATTTATACATGCCTGGTCTCGGGAGGAACACTCTTTTTGCGTCCAGAAAATATGATGGACTCTATCCCGACCTTCCTCGAGACCTGTCAAGATTACGAGCTCACTGTCTTAGATTTACCCACGGCTTACTGGCACCTCTTGGTGGAGGTCTTAGTAGAACAACCCAAGCTATCGTTACCCTCAAGCTTACGGTGCATCATTATTGGCGGAGAGCGGGCCAATCCCTACTATGTAAAACAATGGCAGCGCTATCTTGGCATATCCACTGAGCTCATCAATACCTATGGCCCCACAGAGGCGACCGTTGTAGCCACAACCTATCAGTTGCCCCATCAGGTGCCTATGGCAACGAACGTGTTAGCCTCGACCGAGATTCCCATTGGTAAAGCCCTAGGTAATATCGAGACCTACGTCCTGGATGAGCAGCAGCAATTGGTGCCCTTCGGCCTATCCGGTGAACTATACCTAGGCGGTATTGCCCTGGCCCGGGGATATCTTAATGCTCCAGACCTCACCCAGAGAAGTTTTATTCTTAATCCGTTCGGCTCCAGCTCCAATGACCGATTGTATAAGACCGGCGATTTAGTCCGTTATCTCCCGGATGGGAACTTAGAGTTTTTAGGGCGTGTTGATCAACAGGTTAAAATTCGTGGATTTCGGGTTGATCCGGGAGAAATTGAGTCGGCCATTACAACCTATCCAGAGGTACGCCAAGCCCTTGTCATTGCCCAATCAGATCACTTAGGCCATCAACAATTAACCGCCTATATCGTATCTAATCTCATCCCCGATCGCATTCCCTATCAGACGGAGTGCTGGCTAGACTATGCTGGGAAATCGGCAAAACTAGAAACCGTTGACATCTCTTCATTAGGCATAGGCCTCTCCCAGGCTCCCCCAGAGTTGTCCCAAGGCGATTCTGTTCGAGTTCGTTTCCCTTTGCCAGGGCGAGATGATGAGCGCTGGTTCAGTGGTCAGGTGATCTGGAATCATGCTTCCCGAGTGGGTATAGCACTGCATCCGACTACTGCTGATCAAGCCCTGCTGCAAAAAAGTGCTGCTCACCTGCTGGAATCTCAGGGCATACTGCAAGCGCTACAGCGAACCGTTGCTGGAGCCCTACGCAAGTATTTAAAGCAAAAGCTGCCGGATTATATGATCCCAGCTAGTTTTATTCTGATCAATGCATTACCACTGACTCCCAACGGTAAAGTCGATAAGCGACAACTACCTCCTCCCTACAGCAGTCAGCTCAAGGTCGATGAACCAGTGCCAGCGTTCCCGCATACACCTACTGAGCAGTCACTGGCAGAGATTTGGTCTACATTGCTGGGAGTAAAGCAAGTTACGCTAGAAGACAATTTCTTTGAGCTAGGCGGCAACTCGTTATTAGCCATTCAGTTTGTCAATTGCTTAAGCGAACGGCTGCAGATAGATATTCCAGTTTGGCTCCTGCTCAAGAATCCCACCATTTCCACTTTAGCGAGTGCCATCACCGAGCAAACTGAAACGAATCATGTTGCCCCAGCAGACGTCCCATATCTGTCGGATTTCGATCTTAAGGCTGAGGCGAATCTCGATCCGAACATTCACTATCCCAACCCCATAGACTTTGCCAGGGCGATATCTCCTGCATCCATTCTTCTGACTGGTCCGACCGGATTTGTCGGACCCTATCTGCTGTCAGAACTTCTGATGATTACAGACGCCGATATATACTGCCTAGTTCGTCATCGTGCTGGGACTTCATCCAAGCAGCGCCTCGAAGATCACTTAAAATCCCATGGCCTTTGGCATCAGACATATCGTCATCGCATCATTCCAGTTGTTGGCGATCTTTCTAAACCATATCTAGGCCTATCAGAACCGCAGTTTGAAGATTTAGCCCAGAGCATCGATGTTATTTACCATAATGGTGCTTGGGTGAATTTTATGTATCCTTACTCAGCCCTAAAATCAGTTAATGTTCTAGGCACACAAGAAGTGTTGCGATTAGCGGGATACACTAAAACGAAACCAGTCCACTTCATTTCCACTCTATCTGTCTTTTCCGATGCTTATGTTGATAGGAGTCCGGTGTTAGAAACGGAGACTCCTCAATTTGAGGAAACACTTAAAGCTGGGTATGATCAGACAAAGTGGGTTGCTGAAAATTTGGTCAAAGCAGCGCAGTCTCGAGGTCTACCCATCACCATTCATAGACTGGGGACGCTTCTCGGGAATAGTCAGACTGGCATCATTAACAAGCCAAATGATTTCTTTGTTAGTTTGGTTAAAGGTTGTCTGCAGCTCGGCAAGGCGCCCAATCTAGTCAACAATCTCAATCTCACTCCCATAGATTATGTCAGCAAAGCCGTTGTCTCCATCAGTCAAGATCCAAATCACTTGGGTCAAACCTTTCATATTACCCATCCTCAGGCTATCTCCTGGACGCAATTGATAGATTGCATCCAGGCTAATGGCTATCATTTGGAACTGTGTCCCTATCCTCTATGGCTATCACAATTGAAAACTCAAATAGAGGCAGGTTATCCCAATGATTTAGCAACATTTTTATCTACGTTGAGTTCTGAGGATGAGCTGCCATTAGAAAAGGCGGAGTTTGATAGCCGTTTATCTAAACAAGCTTTATCTAAGCTGTCACTGGTTTGTCCCGAGATTGACAACGATCTGATCGGGAGATACTTGGGCTATCTTGTTGAAAGCGGTGGACTACAAGTCAAGCCATCTTGATTACTACTAAAACGAAGCCGACTCTATCCAGATGCACTAATGCTAACTAATTGGTTTCATAGGAAGCGAAGGGATGGCTCCCTGACCAGGCAAGCTCTGGCTAAAATTGTGCTGGGAGTCACCTTGGTAATTATCGCGTCTACGGCGCTTAGTTATTTATATATATGGTCTCTTTTAGAAAATCTGACGAAGAAGAAGCTGAACCAATATATTGTTGAGCGAACGAAACGAGAAGAAACTCTGTTCGAACTAGCCCAGGATAATATTGAGCTGGTTAAGCAGGTTTGTATTCGCCAACTTAATATGACATCAGCAGAAGACTATTCAGAACAGTACAATGAACTATTTGTGGAATACCCAGATGGAGTAACCCGTAATCGTCCTAAGTATCCCTACGATCAATATGCTGCGCTTTTTCTAGATGATGATACTGAGGTAACCCCAGATGTTCAACGTCGGGCTGTCATCACCTTTGATCTTGCCACCCATTATGGTCGAGCCTGGAACAACCGATTTCCGAATCTCTATTTTTTAGCACCGGAAAACTTTTCGATGGGGTATTGGCCAACCTTTAATTGGCCAGCGGAAGCGACTCCAGATGTAGATGAAACTGAGGAAGAGTACTTTTATCTATCGACGCCTGCCTATAACCCGCAACGAGAAACAGTATGGACTGGTGTGTACATTGATCCCGTTGCTAGAGAGTGGCTTGTTTCAGTCATATCGCCCATCTATATTGATGACCAGCATGTCTTAACGGTTGGTCAGGATGTCCCTCTAGATGACTTGATTTCACGAACTATCAATCAAACCCTGGAAGGCACATATAACATTATCTTTCGTGGTGATGGTCGTTTAATAGCACACCCTGACTTTAAGGAGGAAATTATTCAAAGTGAGGGGCAGTTAACCTTATCAGAAGCCGGAGATGAAAACCTAGAAGAAATATTTAGGTTGATCAAGGCTAAGGATAACTTGCCCTTAGTTATTAATAATAAATCAGGTCACGAGTTCTTAGCTGTAACTAGAATTACTGGGCCAGGCTGGTATTTTGTCACCGTATTCCCAAAATCTATCTTATCGAAGCAAGCATCTAATATTGCTGCTTTTGTGTTAATACTGGGAATTACAGTATTGGTGTTAGAACTTATTATTCTATTTCGAGTACTTAACCGAGATATTGCCTTGCCTCTGAGAAGGTTGATAACAGCCACCTCTCAGATCGCAGCTGATAACCTTGATGTTGACATTGATGATTCAAAGTCTAATGAGTTAGGGCGATTGGCAACTTCGTTTAAGGAAATGGCTGAAAAGTTAAAATCTTCCTTTAAGGCACTAGAGGATATTAACTCAGAGCTAGAGGTTCGAGTCGAAGAGCGAACCAAGGAGTTGCAAACAGCTAAAGAAGAGGCGGATAGCGCTAATCGTGCTAAGAGCAAGTTTATTGCCAATATTAGTCACGAACTACGGACTCCCCTAAATGCTATTTTGGGCATGACTGAAGGGTTGCAAGAAAGAGCCTTTGGCGAAGTCGATGAACAACAGCTAGAAGCATTACAAACTATTGAGAACAGTGGCAATCATCTCTTAGAATTAATTAATGATATTTTAGATATTGCGAAAATTGAATCGGGGCGGATGGAGCTTCGTTACGCGCCGGTATCCATCGCTCATCTCTGTCAAGTAAGTGTTGGTTTTGTTAAGCATGCCGTGCTTAAAAAGCACATTCAATTAGAGACCAGGCTTTCCTCTAATTTGCCTGACTTGTTGGTTGACGAACATCGGATCAGACAGGTCTTGATCAACTTATTGAATAATGCCTTTAAGTTTACCCCTGAAGGTGGCCGCATTACTCTGACAGCTGAACATCTTCAGCAGGAAGTCTTTGACTCAGGTGATATCGATTATTCGAGGGGTCATTTTTTACGAATTTCAGTTATCGATTCAGGTATTGGCATTGCCCCAGAAGATTTAGGAAAAATATTTCAACCCTTTATCCAAATTGACAGTGCTCTTAATCGTCGATATACAGGCACAGGTTTAGGATTGGCTTTGATTAAGCGTATCGTTGAGCTTCATGGTGGCAAGGTAGGCGTTACTAGCCAGTTGGGAGTTGGGAGCTGCTTTACCATTGATTTGCCTTGTACTAAGCCAATGATGTCTGCTCAATCTTATAACTATGTCGATGTTACTGATATTGCCTCTAGTCAATCCTATGAAAATGCCTCTCCTTTGATTTTAATGGTAGAAGATGAGGAGACTAGTACAAGTTCTGTCTTAGATTATCTAGAGACTAGAGGCTATCGAGTTGTGGCCACAGGAAACAACTATCAAACCATTGCCGAAATAGCCCGAATTGAAAACCCAGATCTAGTCTTGATAGACATTCAAGTATTAAGACCAGATAAACTAGAAAGGATCCGTCAACTTCGTTACGAGCTCGACCTAGGTGATATGCCTATTGTTGTTCTCGCCCCTAAACCTACATCAGAAACTGATGATCGTTACCTCGCTGTAGGGGTCGATGAATATCTGATCAAGCCAGTGAAGATGAAACAGTTGACACTCATGATTGAACGGCTCCTTGGCCTAAGCGAGTGATGTCATTCAGCTGAGGAGCCCCAGTAAGATAACCCAAGCAATACTCCTTCCTTGATATGAATGGCACGATGAATCGGTTAGGTAGCTGGCGGCTGGGCTGGGCAATGCTGGGCAGCGCTGTCTTGATGATGACCGCGGTAGCATGCTCGGCTGAAGAGGCGCCCTTGGTCATAGAAGTAGAGCCGTCCAGGGTGTCGACAGAAGCCTTGCATCCCTTGCTTGGAGCCAATGTAGTGTACCTAGGGGAACAGCATGATCGGGCTGCTGATCACGTGACTCAATTGGCCATTATTCAAGGGCTGTATCGGGAAGAGCCCAACCTTGCGATCGCATTGGAGATGTTTCAGCGTCCCTTTCAACCCGTGATCGATCGCTACCTCGCAGGAGATATCTCAGAATCCGAGTTACGGGCCCAAACCGAGTATGACCAGCGTTGGGGCTTTCCTTGGCAGTATTACGCCCCCATTCTGCGGTTCGCCAAGGATAACCAGCTGCCGGTGCTGGCCTTGAATGCCCCTAGTGAAGTCGTTAGCCAGGTGGCTGACGCCGGACTCGATAGTCTGACCCCAGAAGACTTTCGCTATCTGCCTCCCCGCCGCGACATCGACACCGGCAATAGCGACTACCAAGCGATTGTGCGAGATAGCTTCGCAGGCCACGGCAGCCATGGCGACTTTAACTTCGACAATTTCTTCGCCGCCCAGGTGACCTGGGATGAGACCATGGCCGAGACCATCGCTAATTTCTGGCGAGACTCTCCTGACACAACAGTGGTGGTGCTGGCCGGTAGCACTCATATCATTTACGGCTATGGCATTCCCGATCGGGTGGCCCGACGGCTGGGGGATTCCCTGCAACAAACGACAGTGCTGCTAAATTTTCCCCAGCCGAAGCCATCTAATGCCGCCGACGCCATCGCCGATGTTCTCTGGTATAGCGACTGATGGCTCTGCCAGGGTGGGGTAGGCTCACGCCACGTTGAGGGCTCCCTGGCGCCGCAGCCACTGCTTTTGCTGGGCAGACAAGCCGGTGGCATCGGTGAATAGCGCTCCCGCCACTCGGCATCCTGTCAAGGAAACACCATCGAGTTGGGCATTTTCCAGATTGGCCTCCCGCAGATCGGCATCACTGAGGTTGGCCTGGCTGAGATTAGCAAATTCCAGATTCCCGTGATACAGCGAGGCCCCCCGCAGATCGGCACTGACCAGCACGGCATTCCAACCGTCGATCCAATCCAGCTGGGCCTGCTCTAAGACGGCAGCAGTGAGGTCAGCTTCTTGGAAACAGGCTCCCAGGGCCCGGGCTTCCGAGAGATTAGCCCCCATCAAAATGGCTGCTGTTAGGTTGGCCTGGCTTAGATCTGCTGCCGCCAGGGAAATCCCCGATAGGGTGGCCTGTTGCCATGTGGAGCGGCTCAGAGTTGCCCCCTCAAAACAGGACTGACTCAAGTTAGCGCCATCAAAGCGGGCCTCGACTAAATTGGCATCCTTAAATCGAGCCTGCGGTCCGCTGACTTGCCGCAGATCTGCGCGTTCCAGATGGGCATAGGAGCCGTCAGCCTGATCCAAACGACTACCGTAGAGCCGTACGGCTGTGGCTTGAGCTCTGCGGAAATTGACCCTCTCTAGGCAAGCCTGGGTTAAGACGGCACGGTTCAGCTGACTATCAGCCAGGCAACTTCCTGATAAGTCAGCCAGAATTAGAGTTGCCTCAGAGAGATTTGTCCCCCGGCCAGAGACGTTGGCGAGACGGGTTCGGCGCAGGTAGGCAGCTGAGAAATCGCCGCCATCCAGGCAAGCACCACTGAGGTCGAGACCGCTGAGTTCCCCCTGCGTTAGGGATTGACCAGCTCTGACTCGAGTCAGAACATCAGATGGGGTGAGTTGAGCCATAGATAACCACGCCGTCTCCGGATACCATCATAAATTATGTCAGTATCGGGAGATACAGACGACTCGTTGAGTTTTCCGGAATTGGTATGTAAAGGCAGTTTCCCTCCTTCGCTAGCTTAAGCCGAAGACTCTAGGCGTTCAGCGACTACCGCATAGAAGGGATCCGTCGAGGGAAACCCCATCAGTTGCAAAAACATCGGCAGGTTAGCAGGGCGAGCGATCACGTCAGGTGTGCCAAAGCCAGGCACAGAATTGAAATAACGCTTCACCAGCTCCACCCGACCGGCCTCACTATTCTCCCGCCAGGCAGCAATGGCCTTCTGATAAAACATGCGATTGGAAAAGCTGACAATCGCAACGCCGCCTGGCCTCAGCACTCGATACATCTGGGCAAATACCTGCTCGGGATACTGCAAATATTGCACCGATACCGCATTCAGCACCGCATCAAAGGAGGTGTCTGCCAAGGGCAGGTGGGGGGTCTCATTCAGATTCTGGACAAAATAATGATCCAGCTGGGGATTCTGCTGCAACTCTTCGGCGTTGAGACCGTGGCCCTCCACCCACTCGAAAGCCATCTCCTGCGGTAAGTGAGACACCCAGCTGCTCATCAAGTCGAGAATACGGCTGTGGGGCCGCAGGCGTTGGCGATAGAGATCCATCAGCTGCGTGATAAACCCCTCATCCACATGGGTGACCAAACGGGGGGTGCTATAAAACAATTGATCATCAGACTCATCGAGTTTCGCACGCTGGTTGGATTGCAAGGCCATGGCACAGAGACAATAATGGGCCAACAAGGTTAGAACTAGCCAAATCACCCAGGACGACACGGCTGAGATCGAGTCTTCTTGCTAAAGACTCCCCGGCTGACAACCGCTCAGGGATGGGCTGATTGCCGTGAATCATGCTGTAAAGAATTCTAACGATCTCCGGCTAGCCCTGCTCGAGATTGGCTGATTGCCCCACAGATTTCACGAGACTCGCCCGATAGCCTGAAGTCGCCGATTGACGGCGGCAAGGTCAAACCAGTCTGGATCGAAGTCACTGCCCAGACGGTCCCAAAGCTCCAGGTAAGCAGGGTCGTGGTTATCGTCTAGCCGTTCCAGCACTTCCTCATATCCCCAGATACCACCACTGCCCTCTGGCGGGCAGGCACATTCGCCCTCTAAGCATATAGGCGCGGGGGAGTTCGACCGGGTGTAGCTCTCTAAGATCAGTCGGTGTAACCACCCTTCTTGGGGGGCATACCAGTAGAGTAGGCGGTAGCTGCCATGGGCCAGCACCTGCCATAGGGGCAACTGCTCATCCTGAAGATCTCCTGCCCCTGGAAGCACAAAGCAGTGGGGCTGGCTATCGCTCCAGCCCATGACGACTTGTATCACTGAGTGTAGCTGAACCAACGAGGCCTGGGCTGGGATCTGAAACCGCCGCCAAATCGGGGGATCACTATCGACTAATTCCACCCGGAAGCGATACAGGGTATGGGACGTCATCTAGAGTTGATCACCATGTTCTAGTAACCAGTCATTGCCGAGGCGAATGGTAATGTCTGACTGCAAATCACCGGTACTCTCCACCCGCACTTCCCCGACTCCTAGAAACCGATGGATCATTTCGGCGCTGGCTAAGTCTCCTCGCTGGGCCACAATGCGGGTGATGGGTAAGGGGTCATGCCAGGCTCGATCGGAATAAACGTTGTAGTAACCACTGTCATTGAGGGTGTCAATCAGCGATTGCACCGCCACGGCATCACCAGTGCTGTCTTGAATGGCAATCCGTAGAGAAGCGGGCTCACTGCTGACCGCTGGCTGGACACCAAAGCCGAAATACTGATCTATCATCTCATCGATAGCCGCATAATTCGGCAACCAATAGCTCAGGTTAAATTGATTCGGGGAGCTAAAGTCTCCGGGCAGCATCAGCATCTGTACCCCAGAGGCATTGGTCTGAGCCGCAAACCCTACTAAAGCCAGTAACTCTTCCACACTGAGGTTAGTGTCAACGTGGGACTGAATCACTGAGAGAATATTCGGCAGGCGACCGATGGTGGCGGGGTTGAGGGCTTGCTCAACGATAGCCCGCATTAACATCTGCTGCCGCTGAATCCGGCCAATGTCTCCCTTCTCGTCGTAGCGAAATCGCAGGAACTGCATGGCCTGATCTCCATCGAGGCGCTGTTCTCCCGCCTTGAGATTGATGTAAAGGTGCTGGCTGTCGTCTTGGTATTTCATGTCTTTCGGGACATTCACTGTGACCCCTCCTAGGGCATCAACCAGTTTCTCAACCCCTTGCACATTGATCCGCACGTAGCGATCGATGGCGACGCCACCCAGCATATTGCTAATGGAACGAGCCGCCAGAGCTGGCCCGCCCTCCCGGTTAGCTTCATTCAGCTTGGTCAGTTGTCCTTGCACTCGAGCCCGAGTATCTCGAGGAATAGAGAGCACCACCAGTTGCTCTGTATGGGGGTTGAACCGGACCAGCAACATCGTATCGGATAGGCCTTCGAAGGAGTTGACTAGGGCGTGATACCCTAAATCTTCTACTTCAGGAGGCGGATTGGTGACGTCGCTACTCAGCACCTTCAGCCCCAACACCAGAATATTCACCGGGCGAGTGAGGCGAGGTAGGCGTAGCTTCCCTCCGGTGGAAATTGGCTCACCTTGGCCAAAGATATCGGCCTCTGCAGCACTTAGCTCTGCCTGCATCAGCGGCTGGCTGGACAACGAAATGGCCAACAGCGCTCCGGCGGTAGCTGACACACTGGCAACACCGAGGAGGGCTACACTGATACCGACCCAACGGGGGATGCGAAACGGTTTGGAGGGCTTTCGCGGAGCAGGGGAATAGCGGGTGGGCACAGATAACCTCTTAGGACAACGATTCAAGACGACGATGACGAGCAATCATCAGCCAACACAAAACCAACCCATGACTTGGTCAGTCCAACTCGAGTCGGTTGCTACCGGATTAGCTAGGCTACTTATCTGGGCTTGGCTAAGGGGCCTACCCGTTGCCATGGGGTCAATCAATCAATTTTTAGCAGCATGGTAGCAATATTTCCAAAGAATGGATAAAAATTCTCGCGTTTATCTGAAATTTGGGCAGTACTCATGATGGGTTATTGGCCTACTCGCC
Organism: Halomicronema hongdechloris C2206; assembly: GCF_002075285.3. Classification (GTDB taxonomy): domain Bacteria; phylum Cyanobacteriota; class Cyanobacteriia; order Phormidesmidales; family Phormidesmidaceae; genus Halomicronema_B; species Halomicronema_B hongdechloris. The sequence continues at coordinate 1,612,368 of NZ_CP021983.2, forward strand.
GGGCCAGTGTCACCTGATAATCGCCTCCGGGGCTGATTTCCCAGGGCTGCAGCACGGTAGTCTAATTCACGCCGCTCTAATGCATCGCAGGTGACATCACAAGATGCGATCGCTTAATTGGCTAATGCCAGGCAACTGCACCGATTTGCCCCGCAGCAGCCGCACCATCAGCCATAGGTTGGTGATGAAATACCCCGTGCTAATCAAAGTACTGGTCACCAATAGTCGTAGGGAGAGGGCCGGGCTGAGTTGAGCGCCTCCGCTGAGCAGCACGTAAGCCAAGAACCAGCCCATGGCCAGGACAACTACTAGGCGACTGGTCGAGCGCTCTCGCCGACTTCCCCGGCCCAGCCAGAGGCGCCCTAGGGCCGGCACAACACCAAAAATGGGCACCAAATAGAGGAGGAGGGTCAGGCGTTCCAGCGTATCGTGACGGTCTGGATCAGAAGTGCGGCGATTGAGAGGGGCCATAGCACCACCAACAGCATCAGTTAACTCAGGCGACTAGCACTCCAGCACCCTTGGGGCAACCAACGACCCTGCAATTGCCTGACGCGCTCTGGGGCCATGCGATAGAGCCAGGCGGTGCCTAGGGGATGTCGATCTGGAGTCAGTACCGTTTCTGCCACTCGATGATACAGACTATCCTCAGGGCGATTGGGATAACAGTCCTCGAACTCATCCAGGACGGTGAGGATGGTGGCGTCGGGAAACCCCAGTCGATACCCCTGAACCCAGCCCGGTTCCGTAGTTATGGCCGGATATCCCTGGGGCAGGTGATAGAGCCGACCCGGGACTGCAGCGGCGTCGACCGTTAGCACCTGGGGCCGACATATCTTGTCATAGGCTAGCTCCCCTGGTTTCAGGGTGCCATAGACAAAGACATACACAGATGGTTGCAACATACTCAAGGCCAGCATATGGTCTAGCATCAACCCATATGCTTATCATGGGATACAGTTTGTAACGTTGCTAGAGAGTAGGAGCCGTGGGCATAGAGTCGCGATACAATCCTGCTGCTATTGAAACGAAATGGCAGCGAGTCTGGGCCGACCAAGGACTGGATCGGGCCGACGAGGACCCGACTAAACCTAAATACTATGCTCTGTCCATGTTTCCCTATCCCTCGGGTAACCTGCACATGGGCCACGTGCGCAACTATACCATCACCGATGTGATCAGTCGGGTGCGCCGCATGCAGGGCTGCCGAGTGCTGCATCCCATGGGGTGGGATGCGTTTGGATTGCCGGCTGAAAATGCGGCCATTGATCGGGGGATTCCGCCTGGGCAATGGACGTATCAAAACATTGCCCAGATGAAGCAGCAGCTGAAGCACCTAGGGCTCTCCTATGATTGGAACCGGGAAGTGGCCACCTGTGCTCCTGACTATTATCGCTGGACTCAGTGGATTTTCCTGCAGTTCTATGGAGCTGGCTTAGCCTATCAACAAGAAGCCGCGGTGAATTGGGATCCTGTGGATCAGACCGTTCTAGCCAATGAGCAGGTGGATAGCGACGGCCGCTCCTGGCGGTCTGGGGCCAAGGTTGAGCGCAAACTGTTGCGTCAGTGGTTCTTGAAAATCACCGATTACGCCGAAGAGTTACTCCAAGATCTCGATAAACTCCCCGGTTGGCCAGAGCGGGTTAAAACCATGCAAGCCAATTGGATTGGCAAATCGACTGGGGCTGAGGTGATCTTTGTGGCCGACACGGGAGATGAGATATCGGTGTTTACCACCCGCCCGGATACCCTCTGGGGGGCCACCTTCATGGTGCTCTCACCGGAACATCCCTTGCTGGCAAAGCTGACGACGCCCGCACAGGCAGAAGCCGTCAAGACTTACCAGCAGCAGGCAGCAGCCAAGAGTGATATGGATCGCCTGGCCGATGACAAGGAGAAAACCGGGGTCTGGACCGGTAGCTATGCTACTAATCCAGTCAATGGGGAAAAGGTGCCGATTTGGATCGCTGACTATGTATTGATGGGCTACGGCACGGGAGCCATCATGGCAGTGCCGGCCCATGATCAACGCGATTTCGAATTTGCCCGTCAGTTTGGGCTATCGGTGAAGGTAGTTGTACAGCCCGATGACCAGCCTCTGGATGGGGAGACAATGACCGCAGCCTGGCCCCACGATGGCAGGATGGTCAATTCTGGTCCCTTGGATGGCGTTCCTGCCGGAAAAGGCGATGGAGAGAGTGTAACTACGGCTATCCAATGGTTAGAGGCGAACGGCAAGGGGCAGGGGCAGGTCAACTATCGATTGCGAGACTGGTTGATTTCTCGTCAACGCTATTGGGGCGTGCCCATTCCCATGGTGCACTGCCCTGACTGTGGCACGGTGCCGGTGCCGGAGGAGCAGTTGCCTGTGTGCTTGCCAGAGAGTGTCGCCTTTTCTGGAAGAGGCCCTTCGCCGCTGGCTACTCTAGAAGACTGGGTCAACGTGCCTTGTCCCACCTGTGGTGCCTTAGCCCAGCGGGAAACTGACACCATGGATACGTTTATTGATTCTTCTTGGTACTTTTTGCGCTATGCCGATGCCCGCAACCAGGAGCGGGTCTTTGCATCGACCAAAGTCAACGACTGGCTACCCGTCGATCAATATGTAGGCGGCATCGAGCACGCCATTTTGCACCTGCTCTACTCTCGTTTCTTTACCAAGGTCTTGCGGGATCGAGGCTTGCTCAATTTTGACGAGCCCTTCCAGCGGCTACTGACCCAGGGTATGGTGCAGGGATTAACCTACATGAACCCCAACAAGGCAGGCAAGGATAAGTGGGTGCCAGCTCACTTAGTCAAGGATCCTGATAATCCTCTCGACCCAGACACTGGAGACCCCCTGGAAAGGCTCTATGCCACCATGTCGAAATCTAAGGGCAATGGGGTAGCTCCTGGGGATGTCTTGGCCAAGTATGGAGCCGATACAGCCCGCATGTTTATTCTCTTTAAGGCTCCCCCTGAGAAAGACTTGGAGTGGGACGATGCCGATGTGGAGGGGCAATACCGATTTCTGAATCGGGTCTGGCGGCTATTCACTGAGTTCATTGACGAGCGTGACACGGCGTCCCCTTGGCAAGTCACTGTGCCACCAGCCGCAGAGTTATCTAAACCTGAGAAAGAGTTGCGCCGCGCCATTCACACAGCTATTAAGGAGATCAGCGCCGACATTGAAGGGGATTATCAGTTCAATACGGCTGTCTCGGAGCTGATGAAGCTTAGCAATGCCCTCAATGATGCCCCCTGCAAAGAGTCGCCGGTGTATGCCGAGGGGATGCAGACTTTGCTGTTGTTGCTGGCTCCCTTTGCCCCCCATATTGCTGATGAACTGTGGCATCAACTGGGTCATGACGAGTCAGTTCATCGGCAACCTTGGCCTCAGGTAGATGAGACAGCCCTGGTCGCTGATGAAATTACCCTGGTGATTCAAATCATGGGGAAAACTCGGGGCACGATTGAGGTCCCCGCCGAGTCTGATCAGGCGGCCTTAGAGCAATATGCCCGGGAATCAGAGGTAGCCCAGCGCTATCTGGATGGACAAACCGTGAAAAAGGTAATCGTGGTGCCAGGGAAGCTGGTGAATTTTGTCGTGGCTAAGTAGCGTGGATCTTGCCATTGGCTATTTGAGGCTTTTTCTATGCCAGGACAGGTAACCCACCAATTGCTCTAGAGCGGCAATCCATTGCCGCTCAGCCTCATGTTCTGAATCAGCTGCAAAAATTCGTGGCCGCGTGATTCAAAAACTCCTTCCGCCAGCGATTGAGCACACTGGCATGCAGTTTGTTGCTCCGGCAAATCTCCGCTGACGTTTTCTATCTCATCAGCACTTGCAGGACCACTTTGGCCTTAAATTCAGCCGTATATTGTCGTCGATTTCCGCTCGTAGCTGCCCCCTTTCGTAGAACAAGGATACTGCTCTTAGCCTTGTGTCTGAAAATCGGGGGCATTTCAGCCTGAAAAGTAGGCGTTATTCAGGCGTTATTCAATAGAGGTGTGGAGCTGAGGTAATTCGGTAGCACTCCTGCCATCGACGAGGGTTCGAGTCATCATGGGATTCTCTTGATGGGTAAAGCCCGTGGGACTGTCGGGATGCAACACCACCACGATTAGCCCCGTGTCATCGGTGCAGAAGCGGTGCTGGTCATGGGCGGGAATGACAAATAGGGTGCCCGGTTGCAGGGGAAGGTGCTGTTGCGGAGTCGTGAGGCTACCGCCACCTGTCACCACTAATCCGACCCGATAGCTGGGGTGGGTATGAAGGGTTTGCTCAATTCCCCCGGGTAAGTACATGCCGTGCAGGCAGGGATCCCCGCGGCAAATGGGCGGGATCAGCAGGCTGCTGGTACCGCCGTTGATATAGGCGAGACGACCGCAGCTTTCTAAAGGACCGCCCACCATAAACATCCCCTGGTAACGTAGAAGGGTGATTACCATGCCAGCGGAGGCCGCTCCGTCAATGTGACCGCTACCCGGCAGAGAAAAGTACATGCCGGGCTGCAACCGATAGTCGTCGTTTTGGGCGGCTCGATGCAGGTGAGGTTGTCCCTGATAGACGAAGCCAACGTGGGTGCCCGGGGCAAATAGCTCTAGGGAATGGTGCCACCAGGTGTGCACCTGAATTCGAGGGAACTCTTGGTTGAGCTCGATGACGGGCTGGGCGGACAGACAATACAGGCTGGAGGCCATGGCGGTATCCTCGACTAGGTGGACTGCAGGGGTAAAAAGAGGGTGTCTTCGAGGTGTTGACGCTGCTCCGGGGCAAGCCTACAACCGTCTCGGTTGAGGCAGTCGACTAGGAGCTGGGTGCCGTAGTAGTACTGCCTCAGGAGGGTTTTCTCTGCCGCCGTGAAGTGCCAGTGTTGCTCGATGTGATGGCGGGCCTTGGCTGCCGCTCTGGCGCTATCGGCCACATGTTTGATGGTGTCGTCGTCCTGAGTGTGGTGGTTGAGGCGCTGGAGCAGTGTTTTGAGGGTAGTGCGCTGGTCGCTGTTGAGGTCCCTACAGGTAAGGGCGATTTGGATGGCGATCAGCATTACCGCATTGGCGGATGGGGCAGCGGTGATTTGATGGGTGGCATCGTACTGGCGGGCGGCAGCAATGCCGTCCTGTAGGGACAGACCGTCAACCATGCGAGTGAGGAAACTGGCACAGACCAGCAGGTTCGCCTGGCGATCTACCTGCAGGGCGACGGCACGGTTCTCGTCGATGTCAAAGTCGACGTCGAAGTAAAACGCTCGCACGGCTGCCGGTTTAATGTCGGCCAAGTCTAGGGCGGCGCTGCGATCGCAAATATCCTGCAGAAACTGTTGTAGCCGTTGGCAGTCGGCGAGGAGGTGATCCACGGCTTGCTTCATGGGCAACAGCAGCAGGGCCGCATCCCGCAGCAGTTCCGTAGTCAGCAAAAACACCTCCCGCCACCGCCGCTCCCATAGATGATTCACCAAGGACTGGCAGGTGGTGGTGAGGGACGGACTGTTGAACACGATTTCCCGGGCGGCAAAATACTCATGAAAGGTGAGGTGGGAGAAGGAATAAATGCCCTTTGCCCGTTCGATCAACAGGCCGTGTTGGGCCTCAATGGAGCGCAGGATGGCCTCACTATCCAGGTGCAACTCGTCTGCGGCGGGATGGGTTTTAGAGAAGTGGCGGATGTAGTCGGCGATATAGTGCTCAACCATCCCTTGTTTCATGAAATAGTCTTTCTGCTGGAAGGTAATTAAGGCGATATAGCTCAAGAGATCGGCTTTGCGCTGATGGGAGAGCTGGCGATAGACTTGCTCCCGCTGGATTCCTCGCTTGGCATCCCATTTCTTTAAAAGGGCGTCAATGCCTTCGCGATATAGTTCCGAGCGGCTGCTAGGGCATTCGCCTGATTCCTCAAAGGCCAGACAGACCAGGGTCAACAATAGGGGGCTGACCGTGAGTTGCTTAATGCGAGGGCGTTGGTCTAAATGCCGGAGGAAAGTGACGGCATCGATGGGTTTATGGCGGAACCACTTGTGAGCAAAGTCAGCCACTTGGGCGTCGTCGAAGTCGGCCACTTCAACTTCGGTGAAGGGTTCAAACACATAGTCCCAGGCGGCAATACGGCAGGTCATGACGAATTGGCTGCGCCAGAATTGCTCAGAAAAGTTACGAATTTCTCGAATCACCCGCTGATGATCTTCGCCTCTGACTTCGTCTAAGCCATCCAGAAGCACTAGCCCATGGCCACTGTGAAGAACCCGATAGAAATCGGCGCTCAGTTGCCCTTGGTCAATGGCGGCCCCGTGGGGAGCATAGGGGTATAGGTCGCGATGGCTGATGTAGTCTAGTAGGCCGGGTCGACCGCCGGCTTCGGCAAAGTCTTTGAGGGTGACGAAGATAGGCACATGGTCGGCCTCAAAGGCTCCTTCGTTGCACTGAATCGCTAGGTGCTTCAAAAAGGTGGTCTTGCCGGCCCCTGGCTTGCCTAGCAGAATCAACTTGCGGTAGGTTTGCACGGCGTCTAGGGCCGGCATTCGCTCCTCGAGGACAGGCCCTAAGCCTACCCGCTCGAAGTCCTCGCGGTCGCAGCGGGCCAACAACGCTTCGATATGCTGGTGCCGGCGACCGCTAATTTGCTCCAGAATGTTGACGCTGGTGTAGATATCGTGGACCCCGATAGGATGCGACATGTCTAACACCCGCATGGTGCCGCAGCGCTCTCGGATGCTGGGGTAGACTTGGCGCCGTAGTTGGTTAACGATGTCATCGACAGTGATCGCCGCAGAAGCTAGGGGTTGGGGGGAAGCACTGACCATGGACGGTGGGGACGACAGGCCGGCAATTACTTGCCAGTCCAGACCGATGCGATCGCAAATGCCCATGAACAGAACCTGAGAAATCGCTTCCCCCTTGAAAAAATTAGTCACTGGCTGACGACTACACCCCACCATGGCGGCCAACTGCTTCTGCGTCCACCCGGCCTTCGTCAAGGCCTGACTGGCCAGGTGCAGCCCTTCAGGCGAGGCAGATAGGGACGGCTTGGCCATGGGAACCCTCCAGTAGCTCAAGGATTCATTGTACTCACCTCAGCGCCACCTAGGCATTACTGCAGCAAATCATGGGATTAGCGGCCCTGATTCAGCCTGTGCCAGTACTTTAATTATCTTTACTTTACTTTTACTCACTATTTAAGTAGGATCTAACCTATCAGCTTAGAGGGTGGTCATCCCAACAGCTACTGCCCGAGTGGTGCATGAAACTGCTCGCTTCAGACATACATAGGGTCACTACGGACTAACTTCTGTTGTGCGCATTGTTCACTGCAAGGATCCCTTGCTCAGCCCATGCAACAACTCCTTGGCCAAACCATACATAATCGCTATCGGATTCAATCCTTACTGGGGCGTCAAACTGGCCGTAGGACTTTCCTGGCCACCGACTTAGCAACGCAATCGCCCGTTGTCGTCAAGCTGCTGCTGTTTAATCCCGACTTTACCTGGGAAGACTTCAAGCTGTTTGAGCGGGAGGCCAACACCCTCAAGGCCCTCGACCATGCAGCGATTCCGCAATACCTTGACTCCTTTGAACTCGATACGCAGTTAGGCAAAGGCTTCGCCCTAGTGCAGAGCTATATTGACGCCTCTTCCTTAGAGACGGCAATTCAGGCAGGGCGGCTGTTTACAGAAGCAGATCTGATTGAGATAGCGGGTCAAATCTTAGAGATTTTGATCTATCTGCATGGGCAAAACCCACCAGTTATCCACCGCGATATTAAACCCAGCAATATTCTGCTGGCCAATCGCTCTGGCCATAGCGTTGGCACTCTCTATCTGGTTGATTTTGGTTCGGTCCAGACCGCCATAAATCAAAACAGCGGCACCATTACTATCGTTGGTAGCTATGGCTATATTCCCCTAGAACAATTTGCTGGCAAAACCACGACCGCATCAGATTTATACGGCCTGGGGATGACGTTAATTTATCTGATAACCGGTGTTCATCCCGCTGATCTTCCCCAGATCAATGGCCAAGTTGATTTTAGCGGTGATCGGATTAGCTATAGGTTCTCAAGATGGCTAAAACAGATGACTAATCCCCATCTAGATCGACGATTTGATTCCACTACCGCAGCACTCAAGGCACTTCACGTTGACGCAGAAAGCGATGGCTGTAATTCCCACCTCAAGCCTGCCAGTAGCCAGGTTGAGCTGTATCGAGATTGCGATCGCATTGAGATAATCACCCAAAAAACACCTGTTGCAGATTCCTGCGCAGGTTGTATCGTTCTTGCATTTTTCTCCATCATACTTTCTCTATCTACAGGCTCTTTAGTGATAGGAACTTCATTGTTTCTATCGATCATTCTCATAAGTGGAATTTACGCCAGAAACCTAGTGACTACTAAAGAAGTACTATGTATCGAGAGAAATACGAAAATTAGTATATTTTATCGCAGAGGCTCAACTCAGCGGGAGCATCATTCGTCTCCATTTCAAGCAATTAATTTACTGGCTTATAATCCAGGCTATACCTTCGACCGCTACATCAATGAGCAAGGCAGAACAATTACGGGTGGGACAGTCACCATTTCTCCGAATCTCTCTGTTTATGCTGGCAGTCTTGAATATCAAGTGGGTGGCGGGCACCTTTCTCAAGCAGAGCTGTGGTGGCTGGGACAGGAACTGAGTGACTTTCTGAATCTGGAAATGAAAATCATTTATCCCACCCCTAAAGTCCCTGCAGAGCAAACCTGTGGATGTGGCTGTTAAGTTTAGCTACAAGGACATTGATCATGACACCAGACCAAAAAGCCTTGTATGCTCGCATCTGCCGATTTGAGCTAGACGACCCATCGGCAAGCTTTCCCTTTTCTGCCAAACTCGCCTGGGAATATCAGTGGTCAGAAATCTATACCTACCGAGCCATTCAGGAATACAAGAAATTCATGTTCCTGGCAACGATCAGCGATATAGATCTCTCGCCCTCTACTGTCGTTGATCGGGTCTGGCATCTGCATCTACTATATACCCGTTCCTACTGGGATGAGTTTTGCGGCAAGGTTTTGAATAAACCACTCCACCATTTTCCGGGATCAGGAGGAGTAGATGAAGGTCTAAAATATTATCACCAATACTGTCGAACAGTAGACATGTATTTTAACTATTTTGGCGCGCCACCGAATGATATTTGGAATCGACCCAAGTTCAAGAGTGAAGGAACATTGTTCCAATGGGTGGATCGTCGCCGCTGCTGGATTATTTCGAAGCCAACTATAGTATTCTGGTTTCAGAAACTGTTTGGAAAGGAGACATGCAAGCTTTGGACAAGGACTTTAGCCGTTTCGCCTAAACTTTTGGTGAAAAAACAGTCTGATCGAAATCTAGTGCCATTTGGTGATAAAGGAACCTTTTCTGAGGCTCATATCAAAGAGGCTAAGTACTCAAATGGCAGCAACAGTAATTTTATTGGATCGGTCGCTGACTACCATTAGAATTCCACTGAAGTTTGAGCGTAAACTAGAAAGAAATCAGGAGCTCTAGTGCATCTACGGGGTGACGCTATACTCGGTCATTCATTAATGGAAGTCGATTAGGATCTAATGATGAATTAGGGTGTTGGCTAACTTGATGGCAGTTATTTAGGGCAAACCCATGAAGGTGCGGATCTATGTTCTAGCTTGGGGGGGTGTGATACTGTCCTGGCTCGAAGTACCTACTCAGGTATCGATGGGTTTCGGGGCAACAGGGTTAGCCGCTGCCGAGATTTCCCAGCCTGCTGATAGCGGCGAGGAGGTGGAAGCTCTCAGTGAAGCCGAGATGGGGCTTTCTGATCAGGGCGCATCTCTCCATTTCGCCCTCACCTGGGCCAGCCAGCATCCCGCGGCCACTGCCACAATCCCCCAAACAGAAGCCAGTCAGCATTTAGAGACTTTACAGACGTACCGGCGTGAGGCCAGTCAGTATATCGCCCAAGCCACCGCGCTGTTAACCACTGGCGAGATTGACGCCGCCCTTGACTCCTATGACCGGGCCATCCAGCTATGGCAACAAGGGCTGGAGCTACTGCAGTCGCAGGCTGCCCCTGATCTGCAGCGGGAATTTCTGCTGGGACTGTCCCTTGCCTTCGGAGTGGTGGGGGAGCAGCACCGTCAGGTCCAACGCTACGATCAGGCCCTAGCGACGACGGAGCAGGGACTACGCTATGGTCAACGGCTCTTGGCTTTGACTGATGCTGCCGATGGTTCAGAGGATGCTTTCTATCCGGAGGCGCTCAATGCGCTGCAACTGCTCTACAGCAATCTTGGCTTCATTTACGCCGGGCAGCATCTCTATCCGGAGGCGCTGGCGGCCCAGCAGCAGGCGTTGGCGATGGCTGCGCAGCTGGATGATCCGGCCCTGATGTTCCGGAGTCTGACGGCCATCTATGCCACCCATGTAGCCCTGAGCGACTACCGGCAAGCGCTGACGATAAATGAACGGCGGCTTGCGATCGCAACTACCCTAGAAGACCCGGATGGGCAGCTATCTGCCCTGATAGGCCTGGGCAGAACCTACCACGACCTGGGCCGCTATCCAGAGGCATTAGCCCACCATCAGCGGGCCTTGTTCCTGGCCAGAGAGCACAGCCGTCTCAGAGATGAAATCTCCAGCCTCAACAATCTGGGGCTGACTCACAGCGTGTTAGGACGGTATGACGAGGCCCTAACGGCCCTAAATACTGCCCTCAGCCTCACCCGAGAGCTGCGCCAGCGTCTCCAAACAGCCGATACCCTGGAGCTTGATCGAGCCTGCTTCCCGCTGCTCAGCCAGGAGTTCAGCCGCACCGACGTCTCCCGACAATTCTGCCTGGAGGGCACCTGGCTCTCCGAGAGCAAGATTCTCAACACCATGGCGAGCGTCTATGAAGCCCAGGGCCGCTACTCAGAGGCCCTGGAGCGCTACCAACAATCCCTTGCGATCGCAAAAGAGCACCTCCAGGGGAGTCCGCTCTACAGCAAACAGGACGAAGCGACGTTTCTGAATAATATTGGCGGGCTTCACGGAAATCGAGGCGACTACGATCAGGCCCGGGAGTATTACCAGCAGGCCTTCGCCCTGCAAACCGCTATCGCAGACCGGCAAGGCATGGCCGTCAGCCTCAATAATATCGGCGCTCTCTATGAGACCCAGGGACGATACCCCGAGGCACTGAATCAGCTCAACCGGGCCTTGGAACTCGCTGAAGCCCTTGGGCTGCAAACCTTAAAAGGCAGTGTCCTGAGTAATTTGGGGTCAATATATCGGCAACAAGGCGAGTTTGAGCGGGCCGCAGCCCTCTACCAAGCGTCCCTGGAACTCGATCGCAGCTTGGGACGCCGAGACGACGTGGCCGTGAGCTTCAATAATCTCGGCCTGCTCAAATTTGAACAGGGCCAGTACGGCCAAGCCATCGACTACGTGCAGCAAGCCCTGGCCATTCATCGGGCCATTGGTCAGCGCCCCCACCAAATTATCGATCTCAACAACCTCGGCAGCTATTACCGGGCCCAAGGTCGTTATGCCGATTCCCTAGGGAGGCTGCAGCAGGCGTTAGGGATTGCCCAAGAGATTGGCAACCGTAGCGGTCAAGCCTATGCCCTATTGCAGTTGGGCAAAACCCACAGACAGCTGGGCCAGTATGAGCCCGCCCTCGCCTTCAGCCAGCCAGCCCTGTCCCTGTTTCAGGCCATGGGCGATCGCACCGGTGAGGCGGCAACCTTAGCCGACCAGGGGCTCATCTACGCCCAACAAAACCGCCACGAGTTAGCCCTGCAGAGCTTCGAAGCAGCCCTGGCCATCTATCGCACCACAGGAGATGTAGCAGGGGAAAGTATCACCCTGCAACAGGTGGGCTTCCTGCACGAGAAGGCAGGCGACTATCCAGCTGCCGAGACCGCCTTCCAGCAGACATTAGCCATCCAGCAACAAATTGGGGCACGAGGCTTTGAGGGCATCAGCTTACAAGGGTTGGGCACCGTCTATGCCGCCCAAGGCCATCCCCGAGCCCTGGAGACCTTACAACGGGCTATCGCCCGCCATCGAGACGTGGGTAATCGCCCCAGGGAAGCCGATGCCCTGAACAATCAAGGGGCAGCGCTGATTCGCGCGGGCAAATTTTCCCAGGCTGAGGCCGTCCTCCGTCAGTCCCTTGACCTGTTTGAATCCCTGCGCACGGATCTCCTCGATGACCAGTTGATTGCGATTCTCGACAGTCAGGCCAGCGCCTATGCCAACCTGGAGCGGGCGTTGATCGCTCAAGACAAACCCACCGAGGCCCTAGCTATTACCGAACGAGGGCGGGCTCGGGCCTTTGTGCTGCAACTTGCCGGGCGCCTGTCCAAAAGCGCCAAGCCGAACTGGCGATTCATCCCACGGCTCAGGCCCCGACAATTGCTGAAATCCGGCAGATTGCCCGCGACAACAACACAACCCTGGTGGCCTACTCCCTGATCTTCGATCAAGCCCTCTATATCTGGGTGGTTCAGCCCTCGGGCAACATCGAGTTTCGCGCCATCGACTGGGAGGCGTCACTCTGGCAATGCCGATTTGAGCGTCAATCCCCTTGCGGCTATTGACGGTCCCCTCTATCGCCATGGGTCGGCGCTGACAACACGAGTTGCCACTGTCAGAGCCAGGATTACCATTGAGCGGCACGACTCGTCGACCCAACTACAAGCCCTGCATCAGCTCTTAATCGAGCCCATTGCCGACCTATTGCCCCCAGATCCCGAGCAGACCGTCGTTTTTATTCCCCAGGGCAGCCTTTTCCTGGTACCGTTCCCCGCCTTACAAGACCCAGACGGCACCTATCTGATTGACAACCATACCGTTCTCACCGCCCCATCGATTCAGGTGTTTGGTCTGGCCAGTGCCATGAGACGGCAACGAGGTGGGGAGCCGACCCTGAGCCCGGTCGCAGGGGAGGGTTTGCGATCCGAGCAGACTGCCTTGGTCGTGGGGGATCCGGTGATGCCCTCTGTTTGGTTGCCAGAGGTGGGTCAACAGGTGCAGCTAGCCCCTCTCCCCGGGGCCAGGACTGAAGCTGAGACAATTGGTCGTTTTCTGGGCGTCCCCGCCCTCACCGGCACTCAGGCCAGCGAGGCCCATGTCAAGCAGCGACTGCCCTCAGCCCGACTGATTCACTTAGCCACCCATGGCCTGCTCGACCACGGCCATCCTCAAGCCTCCGGCGCTCCGGATGTGCCGGGAGCGCTGGCGCTAGCTCCCGGAGACGGTGAAGACGGCTTGCTCACCACTGCCGAAATTTTGGCGATGGAGCTGCAGGCCGAACTCGCTATTCTCAGTGCCTGTGATACCGGGCCGGGGCCGCATTACTGGCGATGGCGTAGTGGGACTATCCCGCTCTTTGATTACGGCTGGGGTGCCCAGTGTGATCGTGTCGTTGTGGGCCGTGCCGGATGCTCCTACCGCGGACCTGATGACGGAGTTTTACCGCCAGCTTCAGCAGGGACAATCCCCGGCCCAGGCGTTACGGCAGGCGATGTTAACGATCCAGCAGAAACACCCAAATCCTAGAGACTGGGCCGGGTTTACGCTCCTGGGGGCAGCGGAGTAACCCCTAGAATTGCTTGGCCAGGGCCTGGAGGCAGCGATCGCAAATGGTGGGGTCTGCGGTGGATTCGCCCACGCGGGTGGAGTAGTTCCAGCAGCGATCGCATTTTTGGCCGTCGGCGTCGATGACCCCGACGCCGATAGTCTCGGAGTTGCCGCTGTATTTCAAGCCCTTCAGCGCGTCGGGGGACTCCAGCAACTCCACCTGGGAGACTAAGAACAGATAGCGCAGTTCATCCACATGGGCACTACCGGGGGCGACCGCATCGCTGGGGTTCATGGCCGCCAGGGTCTGCCGCAGATCGGGAGCGGCCACATAGAGCAGGAGCTTGGCCTCCAGGGAGGAGCCAATATCCTTGCTGGCGCGGGCCTTCTCCAGCACCTTGTTGACCTCTTGCCGGATCTGCCGCAGCCGCTGCCAGTTAGTTGCCAAGGCAGGCTGCTGCCATTGCGGATCTAGCGTGATCCACCCCGCTTCAAATACTGATTTCTGGGGTACTGGATAGGGCAGATTTTGCCAGATGTCTTCGGCCATGTGGCAGAGTACTGGGGCCATGGCCCGGGCTAGGTTCTCAATGGCCACCGCCAGCACCGTCTGACAGCTGCGACGGCGGGGTGACTCGGCATCGCTGATGTAAAGCCGATCTTTGGCGATATCTAAATAGAAGTTGGAGAGATCGACCACACAGAAATTCTGCACCGTCTGAAAGACGCGGAAGAATTGATAGCTATCGAAGGCGTCTTTGATCTCGGCGAAGACCTCTGTAATCCGATGCAGCATGTAGCGATCGAGCTCGGGCAATTGCTCGTAGGGCACGGTATGTTGCGTCGGGTCGAAGTCATAGAGATTGCCCAGCAGGAAGCGAGCCGTATTGCGGATCTTGCGGTAGACATCCGCCATCTGCTTCAAAATCGTTTTTCCTAGGGGCACATCGGCGGCATAGTCCACCGACGATACCCATAACCGCAACACATCAGCCCCGTAGGGCGGGTCAACTTTCTGGTTGTTGCCCCCTGCAATCACCACTTGCGGGTCAACGCCGTTGCCCAGGGACTTGCTCATCTTGCGGCCCTGTTCATCGACGATGTAGCCGTGGGTGAGCACGGCTCGGTAGGGAGCCTGGTTACGGGTGGCCACGCTGGTCAGCAGGCTAGATTGAAACCAGCCGCGATGCTGGTCTGAGCCTTCCAGATAGAGATCAGCGGGATACTGCAGCTCCGGACGCTGTTCTACCACCGCCGACCAGGACGAGCCCGAATCAAACCACACATCCATGGTGTCGGTGCCTTTGCGGTAGCTACGGCCGTTGTTGCGATAGGCTTCTGGCAGTAGCTCCTGCTCAGACAGTTCCCACCAGGCATCGGAGCCCTTTTCACTGAAAATTGTCTGGATGTGGTTGATGGTGGCTTCATTCAGCAGGGGTTCGTCGGTCTCGGTATCATAAAACACCGGAATTGGGACGCCCCAGGTGCGTTGCCGAGAGATACACCAATCGGTGCGGTCTCCCACCATGGCCGTGATCCGATTCTGGCCTTGGGCCGGGATCCACTGTACCTGGTCGATGGCTGCGAGGGCCGCTTCCCGGAAACCAGCCACAGAGGCAAACCACTGCTCTGTCGCCCGAAAGATCGTCGGCTGTTTGGTGCGCCAATCGTAGGGATATTTATGGACGTAGGGTTCTTGCTTCAGCAGGGCGTTGGCCTCTTCTAGGGCGGTGATGATGGCGGGGTTGGCGTCCTTGAGCACGTTTAATCCGGCAAAGGGGCCGGCTGCCTCGGTCATGATGCCCTGCTCGTCCACGGGGCAGAGCACTGGCAGCCCGTAGCGTTGGCCCACTTTGAAGTCTTCTTGGCCATGGCCGGGAGCCGTATGGACCAATCCTGTGCCGGATTCTGTGGTGACGTAGTCACCGCCGATCAGCACCGGACTCTCGCGGTCATAGAGGGGATGGCGATAGGTGCAGTGCTCTAGGGCCAGGCCCTTGATCTCGGCCTTGACCACTAGGTCCTGCCCCAACACCTGTTCCATCCGCTCCACCAAGTCTTTGGCGATGAGCAAATACCGCTCTGGCTGAGCTGAGGAGCCGACTACCACGGCATAGGTCAAGGTGGGATTGACGGCCACGGCTAGATTGGCTGGAATCGTCCAGGGGGTCGTGGTCCAGATGGCCAGACTCAGGCTGTCTAAATAGGGAGTCAGAGCCTCGGCGCTGGGGGCCAGGCTGACCACCGGCAAGGCCGCATAGATACTAGGGGAGGTGTGGCCCTCGGGATATTCCAACTCGGCTTCGGCCAGAGCCGTCTGGGAGGTGGGGCTCCAATGGACGGCCTTTAGCCCTCGGTAGATATAGCCTTTCAAGTACATCTGGCCGAAGACGCCGATTTGAGCCGCTTCGTAGTCGGGGGTGAGGGTGGCGTAGGGATGGTCCCAGTCGCCCCAGACGCCGTAGCGCTTAAACCCTTGCCGTTGCTGATCGATGGTTTTGAGGGCAAAGTCTTTAGCCTTGCGGCGGAGCTTGACCGGGCTCAGCTGAGCCCGGGCCTCGGCGGGCATCTTCTGCAGCACCTTGAGCTCGATGGGCAGGCCATGACAATCCCAGCCAGGAACGTACCGGACCTTCCGCCCTTGCAGCATCTGATATTTGTTGACGATGTCCTTGAGGATTTTGTTTAAGGCATGGCCCATGTGCAAGTCGCCGTTGGCGTAGGGAGGACCGTCGTGGAGCACAAAGGGCTGGCCAGGATTCTCGGCGGCTAGGCGCTGGTAGAGGTGCTGCTCTGCCCAAAACGCTTGAATTTCAGGCTCCCGCTTCACGGCGTTAGCCCGCATTTGAAAACTTGTTTGGGGAAGTAGGACGGTATCTTTGTAGCTTTTGGAGTCTGTCACGGCTTGCACATCGGCTTTATCAGGTCATTATCAGCCACAGCTTAGCGGGCTTCAAGGGGCTGTAGGTGACAGATCTCGATTGTATAGCAACTGCCAGTCGCGGGGGCAATCGGGGGGCATTGACCACTCTACACAGGGCGATTTACTGCAAACCCTTCACGGCCAGAGCCCCCAGGATAGGACTGAGGGCTCTGGCGGCGATGAATGATCAGGAGTGAATTGGGGTTATCAGTGAGCTAAAGGCCGAAGGATTCGACAGCCCGGCGCAGGAAGTAGATCTGCTGATTCAGATCCATACTGTCGAGGGCCTGCAGGATGGGGTCGGCTTCTAGTAGGGGTAGGGGATATCGGGGAGTGCCGCCGGGATCGTGGGCTAAACAATACCAGAAGGCCAGTTTCATGTTGGTGTCTAGGCCAGTGTAGGCTTCGCTGAACCGAGTGGGAGAGCCGACGACGATGTCCCGTAGGGCCTGAAAGCGTTCATGGCGGCTGAGTTGGTGCAGTTGACGAATCAGACTGTGCACCACTTGGGAAAACTTGGCGACCGGTGTTGCAGAGGCGATCGCATGGCCCAAGCGATCGTAGATGAGCCAAAGGATACCCAATTGGCTCTCCGCAGTCATGGCCCTGAATTGTGCAATGGTTTGCTCGAAGGTCTGCTCAAATCCGGTTTGTAAATGCAAGGTGGCCATATTAAACCTCGGGTTTTATGTCACAAATAAACCTTGTCCTGGTTCCAGTCCTAGGTATTTCCCGGGAGAGAACTCAAGACTCGAGCCGAACTTGGAATATTACTCCCCACCCACCGGATTGCGATCGCAACTCTCTTGTAGCTTCAGTCACATTGTTTTTTATCTACTCACATGATTCTTCATTGGATCGCAGTCTGTTTTTATTGATCCCTTAACCTTTCGAGTCAGTCTGGATTTCTTCCAATTTTCTTCCATTTTATCTATCCAGACAGGAACCTGACAGAAGCCCCGGCTATCTTGTCCCCTAAAAATATGAATTCTCAATACAGCATTTTGACGCTAGCGAGATACATGGATGACCCTGAAATCCTTGCTATCAGGAGGTGGCTGTACCTCACCTAGCCAGGCAATGCCGTAAGCTCATAGGGCAAGCCTCAAACCCCCTAGGGGCAGAAATAATGTGATCTCCTGGCCGCAGAGGACATTTGAAAACTCGGCTGAAAGGCCTGTAAGGTAGGCATTTTAGAGCGTATGGTTCTGTTGGCCAGACTCCAGTCTGGAGCAAGGTTGCAGAGAACCCAGACTATCCAAAGGGTCAGGGAACCTGCCCCCTACAGCATCCGAAATCTGGTAAGGGCGCGGTTTCCGCGCCCAATGCAGAATCTTTTGTCAGTCAACCAGGGCTAAACGGTTTAGTGGCTAAACGGTTTAACGTCAGGGGCCTGGGTCCACTATTCTATTGAGGGAGTATTTTATGGGGGTCGCCAGCAACTCCCCGACTACCTGAATCGGCGCGTGTCCAGGGCAAAAATCCTGCAGCCAATGGGCCGTGCCGATGGCCACAGCGGTCGGCTCTTGTAGCCAGGTCGCGGTTGGTCAGTCACTGAGGGCAGTGGGAATCGCTCACCGCCTTCCACGCAGGCACGGCTTCAGGGCAGGAATCTTCACCTGGCTTGGCGTCGTCAACGGTGTCAGGGTGCTGCTCGACTAGGTTGTTGCTGCCGATGGGGAAAGCCAGTCTATGCTATTCAAACGAAAACCGGCTCCGCTGTTGACTTATCTGAGTCAGAAGACTGAATTTGAAGGCATCCTCCACGCTGAGGGGATGCTACGGGTCGATGGCATCGTCCATGGCACCATTGAGGTGGATGGTGACCTAGAGATTTCCGCGACTGGCTTGGTTGAGGGCCCGGACGTGAAGGCAACCAATATCGTGGTCCATGGGGTCTTAAAAGCCCGCGTGTCTGCGGCAGGCAAGTTGACCCTCAGCCGCAGCGCCCGTCTGGAGGGTGATGTGGTCGCCGGGTCCTTGGAAATGGAAGCCGGGGCCTACTATGCCGGCTATATCGAGACCCGCGATGCCAAGACCTTACCGCCCTCCCGCAACTTGCCGGAGCTATATGGCTCCAACGAACTCTAGGACGCCAAAAGGCAGACGACAGAAGACAGACGGCAGCCAGCAGACAGGGACATCCCCATGAATGCAGCCTTTCCCCACGCTAGTCAATAGAGGCGTTAGGTCTGGATTAAATTTGCAAGCTTTCCCCAGGGGTAACCGGTTGAGTTGGGGCGGAGCCGCCGGTATCGAAAATGAGGGCATCGCTGGAATAAGTGCTGCCGAAATTGGCGGCCAGACTGGCGACCTGCTGCAGGGCCGAACGCAGATCATCCGCCTGCAGCGACGACAGGGGATGCACATAGACGGACACTAGGGTGCCATCGGTCACGGCGTAGCGGGCATCGAGGGCGGTGTGAAAATTGGCCACCAGCACATTGCGAACTTGAGCGGGGGTGAGTTGCTGCGCCGGCATAATCGGTGTGACGATGCGCATGCGGTCCCTCGCTTCATCGGCCAGGACGACTATAGACTGTTGGTCTAGGGTAAATTGCCACTGGCCAGCTTCCCCTTGCAGCCCAGCCACACTGTCCTGCAAAATCGCTTCCAGGCGCTCCAGCGTCATCACTGCTGCGGCCGTCTCTTGCACCTGAAGAGCTGGGGCCGAATCATGGGGAGGGGATGTCTGGGCCATGGCCACTCCGCTCACCCCGGTCCAGAGGGCAATCCCGGTAAGGGCACTGACATATAAGCGAGTCATAACACGGGTTTGTGAAAAGGTCTGCCCTCACCCTAGACAGGCTGGCTGAATCTTCTCTGAGAGATCGCTGAAAGGCCATTCATGATCTAAGCGTCGGCCGGTCACTAGAGACAGTTTGAGGGAGCATGACTGAGGTCGTACAGATAAACAAAGGCGCCCACCGTGGCAAAGCTATCTAGCCGGTCGCCTAAGCAGTTCAAATGGGACAGCATCAGCTGATTTTCTGCCTCCACCCAGGCATGGGAGAAGAGCACCCACACCCGGGACCGTCCCCGCAGTTGATTCAGATCGTTGATATAGCGGGTGCGCTCCTGGGCCGAGACTTGGTGGCCGTCTAGATCATCGAGGGAATCCACCCCGGCAATATACTCGCCGGCTTCATAGCCGTAGCGGTCGGCGTAGAATTCAAACTGGCGAATGCCCCGCTGAAACACATACAAGGTATCCCCTGGTTGTTGATGGGCCTGCACATACGCCATCACCGGTTTGATTTCTTCTCGCAGATGGGGCCGATAGAGTAGGGGCAAGGTATTGTACAGGGGCTGGCTCAACAGGATGACCGTCATTACCAGGCCAATGCCCCTGCCATGACCGGAGCCGGCGTTAACCAGGTGGTAGAGCCCCGCGGCCATGGCAATGATGAAGCAGGGAGCCAAAAACAGCACTAATCGGCCGGCAAAGGGATATTGCTGCAGGTAGGCCGCCACGACAGTGACAATTACCGGCGATAGCAGCGTCAGCAGGGCCGCCCCACGATGTCTAGCCAGGGACACACACCCGACCACAAATGCTCCCAGGGCCAGCACCCCCCTGATGATTGGCAGCAAAATTCCGGGCCAGGACACGTCCTCCCAGGGACTAGCAAAGCCCAGGGGTGAGTGGAAGAACAACCCCAACCGCTCAATCAGCCAGACCAGGGTGGCAATGGGATGATAGGCCTCTGGAAATGCCCCCTTCGACTGCCAGGATGCCTGCAAGACTTCATTGCTGCCTAACTCTTGAATTGAGACCAGATAGAAGACCAAGAAGCTCACCAACCAGCTTAGATAAATGATGCGATTGGAGGGTGATAGCAATTGATAGGTGAGGGCGCGCCGGAGAGCGGTAAGGTGACGCCTGCGGGGCCGAGCCTGAGTCAGGCTAGTGCTCGTTTGACGCCAGTGCCTGGCAATGAGACTAATCGTCACCCCGGCCAGCACCAAAACAGCGGGATGGGAGCACCAAATTGCGATCGCACCGGCAGCGGCGATAAAGATGGCCCTGGGTGTTGATAGCTTCAATTGGGTCTGTTGGGCCAGCCAAAAACTTATCAAGGCGATGGCGACATCGGTTGAATACTGCTTGACTTCCGTCGAGAAGTAGACAAACGTATCGATGCAGCCAATGAAGATGAGTGCGATCAAAATGCCATAGCCCTGCAGGTATTGACGAGCCATGGCATAAAACAAGACCAGCGTTAACAGCCCTGCCAGCAAGGGAAACAGCCGCAGGGCATATTCATTCAGACCCAAGATCTGAGTGGCAAGCTTTTCGAGAAACAGGAAGCCAAACGGTGCCCCTTGGTCATAGTCAAGTGGCTTTAGTAACTCGGTGTAAGTGCGATTGCCGATGTTCAAGGCCAAGACGGCTTCATCGGCCCATAGGGAGCGATTGAACCCATATTGAATCACTCGAACCGCACCGCTGACGCCAATAATCAACCAGGCGATGCGCTCCAGGGCGACAGTCCCATAGCGCTTGCCGCCGCCCTGGCCCCCCGAGGCCGATACTGCTGGCGAACTGTTTTGCCATGCAGTTGCCCCGAGTTGGCCCCCTAAATCCCCCGATTCTGGAGGACTTTGATGCGCTTGCTCCCCCATTTTGGGGGGCTGGGAGGCCTGCGCCAACCACTTTCTCACCAGTGTGTTGCCAATTATGAATTTCGCCATTGGTATCAGAGCCGTGTGGCTATGGATTCGCCCACCAGAGCAAGGGATTGTATTCACTGCTGCAGAAAAAGAGTGGGAACAGTTTTAACCCCGGGGTCAGCAGCGGTTTAAGATGCGCGCGTCGGTATCGTGGGCCAAGGTTATTTTGCGGCATGCGGCGGATGAATGGGCGGGGGTTGAGTTGTTTTTGCAGCGATGGGCTGAGTTTGTCAGCCAGCAACACCATGACCGCTCAAGTGCCTGTGAGCAGGTGCTGGCCTAGAGAGGTCGGTTGCCTGGCCAACCTAACCCCCCACCCTAACCACAGTCATAACCTGTGGTGATGGGCGCAGAGCCCGGGACTCACCCGAGGGCAACGGCAAGCACCGTGGTTGATTCTCGCTAAGTCCCATGGATGCGATCGCATCTTGCAACTGGGCAGCCGTCCCTTGATTTCCGGGAAAAGATTATTGACGTCTACTTTACAGAGCGGCTGTCGGTTCGCAAGTTAGCTAAGCGATTTGGCGTGTCGAAGAGTTTTATTGAAACTCTGTTGAAGCGCCTGCGAGAAACGGGTGATATTCAGCCTAAGCCTCATGGGGGTGGCGCTCAGCCTAAACTCAATGCAGAACAACTAAAACTTGTGAAAGCCTTGGTGGATGCGGACAATGATGCGACCTTAGACGAACTCCGTGATCGCCTAGCTGCCGAGACCTCGATTTTGATCAGTCGGTCGTCCATGGGACGAATCGTGCAACAGCTTGAACTCACCCGTTAAAAAAAACGCTGCACGCTACTGAAGCAGGGAGTCTACGGGTGCGACAAGCCCGAGTCGAGTATTGGCAACAGATCCGAGACATAGCCCCGGAGAACCTGGTGTTTATAGATGAGGCGGGCGTTAACTTAGCCATGATCCGATTATATGCCCGAGCTCTCAAGGGCCAGCGTGCGATTGGGGAGCGTCCGGCCAAACGGGGGCAGAATGTGCCGCTGGTCAATGCGCTCAGTTTGCGTGGTCCGATTGCTCCGCTGACGATTCTCGCTGCGATGGATGGCTTGACATTTGAAGCGTACATCATTCGTCGAGTAGCACCTAACCTATGGCCTGGAGCCGTACTTATTGTGGATAATAGCTCTAGCCATAAAGCCACAGAAGAGGTCACAGTTGCGCTTGAGGCGGTAGGTGCCGAGATCAGATTTTTACCACCCTATTCCCCAGACTTCTCACCGATAGAACCATTTTGGTCGAAGGTGAAGAATATTTTGAAATCAGTCGGCGCACGGACTTATCAAGCACTAGAAGAAGCGATTGAGTCTGCCTATTCTCAAGTCACGTTGGAAGATATTCGTAACTGGTTTACAAACGACTGTTACTGTACCTCACTCAAATGAGAACCGCTATATTGGAAAAACTGAACGAAATGTATGTAAACTCCCTCATTGAGGTTGCTCCATATCTTGATCAAGGAACTTTACAAAAAGTTTTCACCCCTCAAAAATCCCAAAAGGTTCTGCTTTCATAAGCTAGCATTATAGTGTTGATGGAAAATTAATATTCTCCTAAGTGCTATGACAGCAGCAGAGCTATTTCCAACTCTAAGAAGCCTACCTCGCGTAGACAAGTTAAAGGTGATGCAGTTTCTTATCGCTGAATTAGCAAGGGAAGAGGAACCCGTCTTGCAACCAGGAGCAACTTATTCACTCTGGTCGCCTTTGGACTCACATGAAGCTGCTCACAAACTTGCTCAACTTCTAGAATCGGAGCAACCGACGCAAAATGCGTAAAGCTCAGAGATTCAATTTTATAGAGGGATTTGATGCCTTTGGTGTTCCGGATGCTCTACCTCAGCTACCTCTAGCTCTGACATATCGAGGTGTGTCGGCGGAAGTTTCAGCATTGCTAGATACAGGGGCAAGTGTTAATGTCTTGCCCTACAGTATTGGACTTCAACTTGGTGCAGTTTGGGAAGAGCAGACAACTTCCGTTACATTGGCTGGTAACTTAGCTTCTCTGGAAGCGCGAGGACTGTTGGTTTCTGCCAAGATCGGCGATTTCGATCCCGTCCGCTTAGTCTTCGCATGGAGTGTATCTGATGATGCTCCACTGCTGTTGGGTCGGATGAATTTCTTTTTAGAGTTTGATGTCTGCTTCTACCGTTCTCAACTTGTATTTGAGGTTCGCCCCAAATCTCAAGATACCGTATAATCGGGATAGGGAGAATCCTCACCAATCTCCCCCTCCCACACCATCCGGCAAGCGAGTCCGCACCAGGGCTATTTCATTCTAAAAATGGCCTTGAGGGTATCTAGACCAAACTTGCAGAGTCGTTCAGCCTGAGCCATATTGGCGAACTCGTTGGAGCGATAGAGGTTGAGCGCGAAGTTTCGAGCGACGGCGAAGATTTGCGGCAACTGGTGCATACGAATGCGCGAAGCATCTTCTCCCTGGGTCACATCCCGGATATGATGTACCTTATTTTCAACGCCCCAATAGCCCCGAATGCGCCGAGCCAAGGATTCCGCTGATTCTAAAAACGAGGCGACATAGTAGCGGGTCTCAGTTTCTAAGTGAGGCTGCCCGCCCTTCTTGAAGTGTCGCTCACTCTCCACTCGAATGAGCGTCTTCAGCCCTGGCCAGGGCTTGATGTTATCGAGGGTGGTGCATAGGCTAACGACCCGCTTCTCCAGTCGCCCATGCCCTTTACTGACCTCGGTGTAGCTGTCCTCAGCGATAAAGTTGGCCTGAACGCTTTTGTGCAAGTTACCCTGATTGCCTTTGAGGGCACCCAAGTAATGATTGTCGGTGTCAAGGATGAGCTGACAGTTTTTTTTGGGTGCTAATCGCATCAAAGGCTATCACCACCCCCTTCAGCGCCAGTTGCTTAATGAACTCGGGCAGGGCTTTGATTTCGTTGGTCTTGTGCTCTACCTGATAGGGCTCCAGAATCAACCCCCGCTCCACCAGATAAGCACTGACCAATAGAATGGCGGGATGAGGGGGAGAGTCAGGATTGTCAGTCTCCAGTTGATACGACCCGCGTAAGACTTTGCCATCCACCGCTAAGGTTTCACCGGCTAACGGTTCAATGCCAAAGAACCGAGCCAAGGCCGCCGAATACTGTCCATAGTCTAGCTTTAGCAGCACCCGGCGAATCGTGCTGTAGGAGGGAAGACGGCCCTTGGGCGGGTTGAAGAGGTCAATCAACTCGCTGCGGTAGCTTTTGAGCCAGTCGCCAATGGCCAGAAATCCACGATTACCGGCCGTCACCGCCAGGGTGAAGAGCGCCAGGCATAAGGCCATCTGATGTCGTTTGCCAGAGGCCTGACGGACATCTGGCAGGGCAACGAAGGCTTCGAGGATCTCGATGCGCTCTACAGCAGGCTCATGCCTCGAGTCGAGGGTAGTAGGGGTAGGGGGCAGACGCATAGACGCTAGGACCATTGGGATTAGCCTGAAACTCTAGCATCTTTAGGTCCCCTTGAGAATGAAATGGCCCTGGTCCGCACAGGGCGGTTCCTCGGAAAGGTTTAGATATCAGGACAATGTCTGACTCCCAGGGCTGGCTACATAGTTAAGCGCTGTTCGATTAGTTCCCCCGGTCGGGTTCATCGCTCCCCTTCGCCGATTGTTGCCAACCGTCGGGCCGTCCCGATTGCCTTAGGGGTCTGTGGCTACCTGGCCGTTTCCCGCCAGACCTCAGTCAGACTCCCCTCGCGCTCTAGACTGCCACAGGGGCAGACCTCCCCAGATAAGACCGTGAACGTCGCCTGAGCGTGAGTCGAAGGCTGTCGCTGCAACCGCACCATTTACCGCGTTCCCTGAACCAGTGGGCTTTGTCTTGTGTGGCAGACTCGCCCCAGGAATCTCGGCCTTCTATGATGTTTCTGTCCGTCGGCTCGCAGCTTTGCCGTTGGCTTCCTCCAGACCCTCCCTCGCGGGAACGCCCTTGCCTTAAGCTAGTCGTTGGTGTCTCTCGGCTCCAATTAGTTTCGAGCATTTGGACACTGGTTCTCCTGCAGGGGACTTTCACCCCATTGATTCATGCCCGTGCCGGGCGTACACAA
Organism: Halomicronema hongdechloris C2206; assembly: GCF_002075285.3. Classification (GTDB taxonomy): domain Bacteria; phylum Cyanobacteriota; class Cyanobacteriia; order Phormidesmidales; family Phormidesmidaceae; genus Halomicronema_B; species Halomicronema_B hongdechloris. Next base: position 1,637,568 of record NZ_CP021983.2, read on the forward strand.
TTGCGTGAACCGGAGCGGCGAATTGGGCGGAATCTGAAATCAACGCGTAACGTCGCCGCCTGGTTACGCTAAACGTTAAAGCGAACAGATTCAGAGTAAGCGAGTATTCATCTTAATAACAGGGGAAGATTGACATGGAAACCATCAATCAACAAAACGAAAATTCCAATCCCAGCTTGGGTTACTATCCCAACCCTGGCTGGGAATGGCAGAAACCCGAACCCAAAACCTATCTCAAAGAGCATAACTTAGCTCAATATGCTCGCGTTTGGATCTTGAATCTAGTTGAGATTGTTCACTGGATTCTGCTAGTGCCCTCTTTCATTTTATCCTTCATCATTTTTCAACATGGGGATGCTCTGGCTGAAAGGCTTGGGACAGATATACAGGTCTATCTACTCTCCGTTGCCCCTTTGATTCAGGCTTTTGCTGGCTTAGTCGCTGTTGTTATGCATGAATATGAAGGCTGGCAGGTTGCGTACTTTAAAAATCCGCTCGACACCGATTTTGATATCAAGAATTTCAATAATGAGTGGTTGCGTGAAGTAGCATACAAGATGCTATTTTTCCTTCAAATAGTTGGACTGCTTGCTTTCTCTCTTGGTGTGTTTGGCATTAACAAAGTTTCGATCGCCTTTGCCGTTGCTAGTATCGTTCTTGCTTTTCTTGCCCCTCAAAATCCCAAAGCCACATTTACCTTTAACAATCAACCTGTCTTCCCTATTGCCACAGCATTAGTAGTGATCTTTATCGTTAATGCAATCGTCAATTTCATTGCCTACTATTATCTTTTCTCTCCAGCCCTTCAACTTGCACAACTACCTAGAATTCTAGCTGGATTGGCTCCACTCCTTTTCATGATGGGAGGCGTGATTGAAGGAGTGTTTGCTGAGTCCACATTTAATCAATGGATTCACTTTGGGGCTGTTATCTTTCTCAATCTTGGACTACTGGTACAGATATACTTCTTCAATCTGCTCTGGTAGGTTTCTCTATCAGAGTTTGGCTTGTCAAGACCGTTTATGATCTAGCTCTTGAATTTTGAATTCCACGGTACTAGAAATCGCTCAAAACTTACTTTCTTCAAGATTCAACGGAGGATTTTCTATCTATGCTTAGTCATGAACCAGTAAAACTAGCCCGAGGCTACTGGATATTAGGGCTCGCTCAAGTTGTTCACAGTACAGAAGAGACGCTCTCCCAGCTTTACGTTCAGCTCAATTCGATGATTGAGGCATTGCATCAACACTTTCCTTGGTTTCCTTTAGTGGAACTTAGTGCAGATGTTTTTGCAGCAATCAATTATTTCATGCTTGCTTTGATCTTGGCTTCAGTTCCTGTTGCTGAGAAGGGTAATCGAACTGGCTTCTTCTTCATGTGGCTTTGGGCGATCGTCGAACTGTTCAATGGAGCGTTTCATATAGGGACATGGGTGTACTTTAAACACTATTTCCCTGGCGGAATCTCCGGTCCTATCCTCTTTGTTTTGAGTATTTTCTTGATTCAGCGGCTGCGAGCTACTTCAATTCAAGCGGCACAGGCTACTTAGCAAACCTTAACCACAAGATGCAAAGATGTCTTCAAAAAAATTTTTTTTAGATTTACTTTGGCTGGGCAAGAGTTTGACCATCCTCTTGGCTACCATTTTTGCTGCCCTGGCGATCGCCACTTTCATCCTCGTTTTGCGGGGGAATTCACCACCAAGTTTGGTTTGGATTGTGCTTGTCCTAATAGGATCGCTGCTTTTATTTGTAGTGGCGATTCAACTCATCTATGCCAATAGTTGGGCTGGAACCCCTATCATTCTGAAGCCTACCCATACAGGTACAGTCATTAGCCTCATTTTTGTGCAAGGAGAGGGTATCCCAATTGAGCGATATCGCCAGATAGCAGAGGCAATTCAATCGACAGCCTCCGACTTAGCAATTTGGGTGGGCATTCCGCAGTTTATTGGAGATTCTCCGATTCCGCGGGAAACTGGATTAGCAATTAATAAGGTACTCCAGCAGATGAAGCAGGAAGGAATGCCGGAGACTGAAAACCAATTCTTTATTGCCCACTCTGTTGGTGGGATTGCTCTGCAAAAGTATCTCAAGGCTTTTCCCAAGCGTGTTAAAGGGCAAATATTGATGGGGTCCTTCCTAGGAAAGTGGAATCTCTCAAAGCTGGATGAGGCAGGGAAAACAATCATTGATTATCCTGTTCCGACTTTGACCATTGGTGGAACATTGGATGGCTTGGCTCGAATTACTCGGATTGCAGCAGCCTTTTGGTATCAACAGATCAATTCATCCCAACCGACCGACCAGCAGAACTTTCCGGTGGTCACTATTGATGGTGCCAGCCATATGCAGTTCGCCTCCGGACCACCGACTTCTTTTGTGGCTGATTTTGACCTTAAACCTGGTGATGGGGTCGAAGATACTGACGTTCATCAGCAGGTCGGTCAGTTGGTGTACAACTTTATGGGTACAAGGTTATCTACTTCCCAGTCTGAAGGTAGTTTGAAGTTTTTGAGTGCCGAACGAGAAAAGACCCATCAGGACGTAAAGCCTATTATCGACGCACTCAAATTAGAGGGATACAACGGCTTTAAACCGGCTTGTTACAACAGTCAGTTGGATAATACTCGAACAGATCCGAAATGCACGCCATATTCCCCGTGGATTCAAGATAAGGCGAATGAGATTATGGCTGGCAATGACTTATCTCCTGTCTCATTCAGTTTAGAGGTCAAGGATAGTTTTCATCGTTCTTACTCCATCAATCCCGTTCATCTCCCAAATATCAAGAATTATTGTGGAGGCAAAGAACCTTGTACTTTGCAGGTTAATAGCGTTACCCAAGCTCTCTATAATCTATTTGATTTTTTTGATGCAGGCTTTTTCCCAATCTCAGCCTTCTCGTTGCGAACAAAGCTCAATTCCCGACAGAGATTTTGGTACCATGCTGCTAGCGCTAGTGGAGATGAGCGTCCCTATCCGGATTTCCAGAAGACTGATGGAGCTTCTATCGGGGCTGAAATCAATCAACAGGTTTATAAATGGGCTTTAGATCATGCAGGGGATAAGCCGCGTGACTATTTCAATAAAGTTGGTGTGCCAATGGAGATGGGAAAAGATGTGGTACCGTTCGTTTCAGCGGGACCCGTCTTTCTTTTGAATTACCCTAAATACAATTATGTATCCAATTATGTATCCAAAGACGGATTGCAGTCTTTTCAGGTTAGAGCAGGAGCGATGAAAACCTCTCTTAGCTATCCACTCAAGGTTTCAAGTGGTTTTCATTATTGCCAGCTTCTTTCTCCTGCTGCTGCTATGGAGTGGATCTATGTTGATGGCTTACGGCCTAAAGCTTCTATTTCTGGTGACACGGTTGTTTACGGTCCTTTTGGAGGTATTATAAGAACCCTCAGGTTTGTTTTACGGGGATTACTCCGTCAAACCAGAACCAAGGGCCTATTCAAGCGGGTGTGAGTTCGATCGGACGATCTCGTAGGATGGGTTGAAATATAAAACCTATCATCCACAGACGTTTGCGGGTCTAACCATTCAATGAAGCGGATGCTACGAGGATCACGGGCGCCTATTTTGCCTCGAAGGTGTTGTCGCACCGCTTATCTCATAGTTAGGCAGCTACGCCCCCGGCAATTGATCCTAACCACGAAAGAGTGATTGAACCGAAAGCCTGAAAGTCTTGATTAGCAGAGTGTATCATCCTAGAAATTTCCTGTTTGATTACCGCATAATTATTGATGTCCAACTCGCAATCTTTAAGGACATGATCGATGATCGCGAGTGTGGAAACCCCAATCTCTGCATAGTCAGAAAAACCTCTGAATTCAACCTATCCGCCATTTTGCAAGAGGTCTCTTAAAGCATGAAAACGTATCTATGACTGTCTCGGCGAGACCGATTACTTCAGAACTCCCTTTCCTGGAGACCAAGCTCTACCTCCCCAAATGGTCTGCTGACTTGGTCTCGCGCTCGAGACTGATCGATCGCATTCACCCGCAGCGCAAATTAACACTGGTCTCAGCCCCAGCCGGTTTTGGCAAAACGACGCTGCTAGCAGAATGGGTAGCTGCCGTACCAACGAGACCCGTTGCCTGGGTTTCCTTAGACCAGAGTGACAATGATCCTGGTGTTTTCTGGACCTATCTGATCACCGCTCTGCATAAAATTCAACCCAGCCTCGGTGAGCGATCGCTCTCGTTACTGCAATCACCACAGCCCCCCTCAATTGAGTCGGTCTTGATGACGTTGCTCAATGAGCTGACTGCCGTTGAAGCGGAGTTTGTTCTGATCCTTGATGATTATCATGCGATCGCAACCCAGGCCATTCATGATGGGATCGGCTTTTTGCTCAGCCATTTGCCGCCCCAAATGCATTTAATGATTGCCAGCCGTGCTGACCCGCCCTTATCTCTGGCGCGGTTAAGGTCTCACGGAGAATTGACCGAGCTCAGGGTGAGCGACCTGCGGTTCACGCCGGAGGAAGCGGCGGCTTTTCTTAACCAGGTGATGGGGTTAGAGGTTTCGGCGGCGGACGTGGCCGCTTTAGAGAAGCGGACCGAAGGCTGGATCGCCGGGCTACAGCTCGCGGCGCTATCCCTGCAAGGGCGCGAGGATATCCCTGATTTTGTGGCGGCTTTTTCGGGGGACGATCGCTACATTGTGGACTATCTGATGGAAGAAGTCCTACAGCGGCAAAGCGATCGGGTCCGTCACTTTTTGCTGCAAACAGCCATTTTGGAACGGTTGAACGGTTCTCTTTGTGATGCCGTCACCGACCAAAACGATGGCCAGGACATGCTGGAAACGCTGGAGCGTGGCAACCTGTTCATCATCCCACTGGATAACAAGCGCCAATGGTACCGTTACCATCACCTATTTGCCGATGTGCTCCTGGCTCATGCTCGGATAGAGTGGCCAGACCGCCTGCCCAGCCTGCATGGACGAGCCAGTGAATGGTATGAGCGGCGTGAGCTGATCTCTGAGGCGATTCGTCATGCCCTGGCCGCTCAAGATTTTGAACGAGCGGCTGATCTGATCGAGCCGGTGTGGCCCACCCTGCGCAATCGCCAGCAGGAAGCCACGGTGCTGAGCTGGATGAAGGTGCTGCCTGACTCGCTGATTCGGGCTCGCCCCATTCTGAGCGTGGCCTATGCGCTGGTATTGCTGAACGCTGGCCAGCTAGAGGGGATTGAAACTTATTTACAAGATGCTGAACGAGCGTTAGCACAGTTGGCCGACAGTCCTGCCGCCGTCCAGGCACAACGGATCGCGGTAAATGAAGCGCAGTATCGGTTTTTACCCGCTTCCATTGCCAATACCCGGGCCTTTCGAGCCCAAGCGCTGGGTGATTTCGCCAGCACCATCACCTATGCCCAACAAGCGATGACGCTGTTACCTCCCGATGAGGGGTATGAATGGGGCACGACCGCTGCCTTCCTCGGTTTGGCTTACTGGTCTAGCGGCAATGTAAAGACCGCGCACCGATCCTTCGCTGAGGGATTGATGGTATTTCAAAAGCTAGGCGGCATCCAAATTGCAGTCTGTGGCACCTTAGTTCTTGCAAATATGGGGATGGCGCAGGGGTGGCTACGGGCAACAGCCAAAACCTGCGAGCAGGCCTTACAACTGGCAGCGCAACAGCGTGTGCCAATTCTGCAGGGGACAGCAGATCTGCATTTGGCGTTAAGCGAGATTCACTACGAACAGGGGGATCTAGAGGCCGCTAGCCAGCTACTACAAAGGGGTGAGGCCCTGCGTGAGCGGGTACCAGGCGCTGACGGCGCTGACTATCTATGGTGGCTAGTCAAGGCTCAATTAAAAGCAGCTCAGGGAGACCTAAACACTGCCCTTGACCAACTGCACGAGTCCGCGCGGCTGTATCGACGATCGCCCGTGCCGAATGTGCGCCCAGTCGAGGCCCTGCAGGTGCGGTGGTGGTTGCGGCAGGGCCGGTTGGCTGAAGCCCTAGACTGGGTGCGGCAGTGCGGTTTGTCGGTAGACGATTCGCCAAGCTACCTGCGGGAATACGAACACCTGACCCTGGCCAGAGTTGCGATCGCTCAGTACAAACGTGACAACACTGATGAGTTGATCCATCCGACAATTAGCCTCCTGACTCGACTGCTGGCCGCCGCCGAAGCCCAGGAGCGCCCTGGCAGCATCATCAAAATTTTAGTAATTCTGGCTTTAGCTCATGAGGCTCAGGGGGATGTTTCGGCTGCGATTTCATCCCTAGAACGGGCCTTGCTCCTGGCCCAACCAGAGGGCTACGTCCGCATCTTCGCAGAATGTGGAACCCCGATGGGACAACTGCTACAGGAGGCCATGACTCGCGGCATCACCCCCACCTACACCCAACGGCTATTGACCGCCTCAGCAACCTGGGGCCAGCAGCCCAAAGCGCCATCCGTATCCTTTGACAAAGCACAGAACGAACTCAGGGCAGGCTCCGCCTCACCCCCTCACCCCCTCTCCCCCTCATCTCCTCATCTCCTCATAGAACCCCTCAGCCAACGAGAACTGGAGGTGCTGCGACTACTCAATACCGAACTCTCTGGCCCAGAAATCGCCCGTGAACTAGTCGTGGCCTTGAGTACCGTGCGCACCCATACCAAGCGGATTTACAGCAAACTCAATGTCACTAATCGGCGGGCTGCTGTGAAACGAGCGATAGAGCTAGAGCTGATTTAGGCGTTTGTCCCCACAAGCCCCATCCATAAATCCCCACATTTAACCCCCACATGTGGGGACACCGGCTCCCCATATCCGTTCGTACTTTTGAGTTGTAAACGGCAGTCGTGATTAGAGCAGGCGATCGCGAAGCGCTGACGTGTCAGTTCGCAACTCCCATGAACCAACCAAACCGTTCAACCAACGATCATCTCCCCCTTGAACAGTATGAAATTTGTGTCAGGGGCCATCTTGATCCTCGTTGGAGCAATTGGTTTGAGGGATTCGAGATCGCCCTCAAAGACAACGGTGAAACGCGGTTATCTGGCCCGGTTGTTGACCAGGCTGCGCTTTTTGGACTGCTGATGAAAGTACGCGATTTGGGACTACCGCTGGTCTCGGTGAATTCGACTCAGGCTGAACGAACAGAACTCTCAGACAGGCAAACAGGAGAACACCCATGAATTTGCAGAAGCAGATATTGACGATAGAGATGAAAGCGATGCTCTCGACCCTGTGGATGTTTTATCTCTTCAACGTCATCTTTCGAGATATCCACGAATTTATTGAACCGGGTTTCATTGAACAGGTGATGACCGGGACCATTGATGGCTTTCAAATTACCGAACCGCTGCTGCTGTTTGGGGGGTTTGTGGCCGAAGTGCCGATCTCGATGGTGCTGTTTTCCCGGCTCTTACCCTACGGCCCCAACCGCTGGGCCAACATCATCGCCGCCGTGATTACCCTCGGGTTTGAAATCAACAACGGCACCAGCGATATGGACGATACGTTTCACATGGTCATCGAAATGGCCGCTTTGTGCTTCATCATTTGGTCGGCCTGGCGGTGGCGAAATCCATTTCCCAAATCCTACTCCACTACCCAGGAGACATAAGTCATGAACGCATCAGCTAAATTTTGGAACAAAGTTGCCGACGGTTATGTCAAACAGCCGATCGCGGATGAAGCCGCCTACCAAAAGAAATTGCAGGTTACGCGAGACTATTTTCAGCCCAGTATGAATGTGCTGGAATTTGGCTGCGGCACTGGCTCAACCGCCCTGGTCCATGCCCCTTATGTGCACCATATTCGAGCGATTGATTTCTCAGTCAACATGATTGCGATCGCTCAAGCAAAAGCCGCTGAACAGAACATTCAAAACGTCACCTTTGAGCAAGCCAGCATTGACGAATTGAGCGTCCCGGACGGCACTTACGATGCTGTCTTGGGCCTGAATGTGTTGCACCTGCTCGCTGATAAGGAAACCGCGATCGCCAAGGTTTATAAAATGCTCCAACCAAGCGGAGCTTTCATCACCAGCACCATCTGCATGGGGGATACGATGGCTTGGTTCAAGCTGATTGCCCCCATCGGTAAAGCCTTGGGACTGTTTCCGCTCGTCAAGGTCTTCACCGTCAAAGACTTAGAGACCAGTTTGACCGATGCGGGGTTTGAGATCGACTACCAGTGGCAAGCGGGAGATTACCAATCGCCTATTGGTAACGCCAAGATCGTATTCATCGTGGCCAAGAAACCTGAGCCGCGTTAAGGAAGGAATTCCGATGAAAAAAGTGCTGTATTTGGCAATACGGGGGCCGGAAAATCCACCCTCAGCCGACGTCTAGGGGACATAACCGGACTCCCCTGGGTGCCCCTCGATTCGATCCAATACCGGCCCGGCGGCGACGAAGTGCCCCATGCCGAGTTCAAGGCCGCGCATGAGGCGCTGTTGCAACAAGACCAGTGGATCGTCGATGGCTTTGGGTCAATGGATACCGTTTGGGAACGACTGAACGTGGCCGATACCCTGGTGTATCTCGATATGCCCGTATGGCGGCATTACTGGTGGGTGACAAAGCGATTTTTGACCGGCCTTTGGGTGCATCCTGCCGGTTGGCCGGAGGGGAGTTCATTGCTAAAAGGGACGCTAAAGTCTTACCCCACCGTCCGGCTGTGCCATGCCAAACTGACCCCCAAATATCGAGAGTATGTGGCGCAAGCGAAGGCAACCCAGCAGGTCTATCACTTGCGATCGCGCTCAGATATCGAGCAGTTCTTTCAAACGGTAGCAGCCGAGTTCTAGCCATAAGTGCTGGGGCAGTCGCTAAGGAATATGGCAGACGGCCCCGTTCAACCATCATTTTTGAAAACTAGCCATGAAGATCTTTATTGCTGGTGCCTCAGGCACCATCGGTCACGCGTTGATTCCTCAATTAGTCCAGGCTGGCTATGGGGTTACAGCGTTATCTCGCACACCGCAAAAGCTCCACACCCTGAAACAGATGGGGGCAACGCCAGTGTTAGGCGATGTGTTTGACCGCCCACATCTCAACCAGCTGATCGCTGACGCGGCACCGAATGTGGTGATTCATCAGCTCACCCGTCTGGGAAGTCAGGCCCAAGATCCCTTCACTGAAACCAATCGCCTTCGCACCGAGGGCACAGCGAATCTGATTCATGCTGCCCAGCGTGCCCAAGTTCAACGGTTCATTGCCCAAAGCGTGGCGTTTCTGAGTCATTCACCCAGGGGTGAACTCACCCATGAAGCGACGCCTCTCTATCTGAATGCCCCACCTCCTTTAACGTCTGTGGTCGAGGCTGTTGGGAGTTTAGAACAGCAAGTGTTGTCGTTAACTGAAATGACGGGGGTGGTGTTGCGGTACGGTCACTTCTACGGACCGGGTACCTACTACGCCAACGATGGCGCGATCGCGATCGCGGTTCGCCAAGGGCAATATCCCATCGTTGACCAGGGAACCGGAACGTGCTCCTTTGTTCACATTGAAGACGCCGCCACGGCAACGGTACAGGCGATTACCCAAGGTGCATCGGGTATTTATACCATCGTTGATGATGAGCCGGTGTTGCTGCGGCAATGGCTCTCAGCCTATGGTCGCTTACTCCAAGCCCCTGCTCCGCCTGTGCTCACAGCGGCAATGGCCCGTACTCAGCTCGATCCCATTTCGCTCTACTTTGCCACGCAACAACAAGGAGCCGTCAATCAAAAAGCTCGGCAAATTTTAGGCTGGCAGCCTCGTTACGCAAACTGGCACGCTGGGTTTCAAACCATGCTGGCCGCCTAACCAAACCATGCAGGGGCGCGGCGCTCTGATGTGGACGTTGCCGCCCTGTTGTTGAAGACCTGTGAGGAAATCGTGGCCCAAAAATCGAGGTAAATCGCCATGAATCTGCAACTGGATCACGTTTTTATTCTGGTGGAACCGGAAGCTGAGGTGGCAGACCGACTGCTGGAATCGGGGTTTCAAGAAGGGCCGAGCAACACCCACCCTGGTCAGGGCACGGCTAACCGTCGGTTTTATTTTGCCAATGGCATGCTGGAGTTCATTTGGGTGCGCGATGCCCATGAGGCCAAAACTGGCCCTGGTCGAGATTTACAGTTTCCGAAACGCTCTGAAGACCCAGCCGCCTCACCGTTTGGCATCATCTTCGTGCCTCGCCAAAACGCGACCAGTGGCGATCGCCCCTTCCCCGGCTGGCATTATCAACCGGCCTACTTTCCACCGCCCCGAGGCTTCCATGTAGGGGCCAACTCCCACAACCTGACCGAACCGCTTTGTTTCTACTTCCCGTTTTACGATCCGGGGGTACCCAAGCCGCAGCCCCAGCGGAACCCCCAGACGATCAGTGACATCGTGATTGCGACTCCCGCAACCGATACCACAGGGGTGTTAGCCCTGGCGTCCCAATGCGATCGCCTCTCCATCTGTTTCGGTCCTGCCCATCTCATGGAAATCACGTTGGACAATCACGCCGCCGGACGTACGGAAGATTATCGTCCTGCCCTGCCGCTCATCCTGCGTTGGTAGACGAGCCTGGTTTTTTCAGCCCTTACAGCCATTGAACTGAACTAACTCGACGACCTGTATCGCCCTCTGGAATCAGAGGGTCAATTTCATCATGCTTTTGAAAACAACCCTCCCCCTATTCATGCCCTGGACCACTGCGCCCAGTATCGATACCCTGAGATCGCTTTACGATGCCTCTGCCGATCTCTGGGACGACTATCTGGCCCGTTTGGGGCAACTCCAAGATTATCAACTGCTGTTCAAAAGTCGGGCTGTTCACAACTGCTTGAGCCATCTTGACCAGACCTCTAAAATTCTCGACTGTGGCGTGGGCACCGGAGCCTTCAGTCTGGCGCTTTTAGACAGTATCGCTCACCCAGTTCATGTCTCTGGTGTCGATATTTCCTACCCCATGTTGACCCATGCTCAACAGAATTTGAAAAATCGGAGCCCGGCTCTCGATTTGCGATGGGGAGATATCAGGCGTTTGCCCTTTGCCGATGCAGCTTTCGACGCGGTTATCTTTGCCCATGTGTTGGAGCATCTGGCCGACCCCGTTGCAGCCTTGCATGAGCTGGTGCGAGTCCTGAAACCGGGTGCCCCGCTGATTGGCTCCGTGACTCGCAAAGGACTGGGTCAAGTTCTCATGTCCCTGCGCTGGAAAAATCGAGGATATACCTTTAACCAGCTGAGCGCTTTCCTGCAAGCCGCCGGACTTGAGACTGTGAGGTCGTTTGACTATGACACCGGCTGGTCGAAATGGATGTGCATCGCGGCGATCGGGGTTAAACCCGGAAGAGCGATCGCGGTATCCTCTCAACATTGATAAGCGCAATCGCCCAAACATCATCCCGATAATTCTCAGCATTTGGGAGGGTGATTATACTGGATACGTCTACCTAATCACCTATATCGGGGTATTGGGCTGACGAATTTCTATCTAATCAACCGTATGAGGGGATTAGACCGAAATTTTTCTGCCTAAACGCTCGTATAGGGGAGTTATGTGGAATCATTCTCTCCAATAAATTTTTATGCCGCGAGTCTCGGTTGGGACGGTAACCGCAAGGCTATCTGTTGATGTTCAACCGCAAGAAAGCTCGAAATAACCTACGGAGCTGTGTTTCGAGCTTATTACCAAAACGATTATTCCGTATATCTAAGTTACGATCGTTGTGTACATGAGCAGGAAGGTTTATCCATGAGCCTTGCTTTAGAGCGTGAGACCCCGCCTCTTCGTGAAGACGAAACCGGAGCGATTCGGGTTGGAAATTCAAGGGTTTTACTAGAGACTGTGATCCGAGCTTTTCAAGATGGTGCGCCTCCTGAATCTATCGTTCATCGTTACTCGACTCTATCCTTGTCTGATGTCTACAACACAATTGGCTACTACCTTCGGCATCAAGATGCTGTAGAGGTGTACTTGAGTCAAAGAGAGCAGTTGGCTGATGCTGTACAACAACGTTTATTGGATATTCAGCCTGATTTGAGTTCCATCCGTGCTCGGTTACTGTTTCAACGGAATGCTTAGCAGCGGATGTGTTGAGCTTGTTGAGTGATGAGAATTTTAATGGTGACATTGTTCGGGGATTGATGCTGTGTCAGCCCAATCTTGATTTGCTTCGAGTTCAAGATGTTGGTTTGCGAGAGGTAGACGACCCAGCCTGACTGCCTGACACATCTTTTACTCTAGTCGGCAGGATAGAGAGCGGATGCGAGAGAACCAGATTTGGTCGTAATAGTCGTGCTCCGCTTTTTTGGAGGCAAAACAAGGCTCTGGGTCACGGACTAACAGCGCTATCGGCTCTAGAAGCTGTCGTCCTTTGTGAACGACTCCCTTAAGCCAGCGCAATCCAATCTTGAGGTAGCTGAGTCCGCGCCGCCAATGAGGGTCTACCTGCTGCCTAAGGCCTTCAATCTGAACCGCCATGCCAGTGGTTGTTCCATAAAGCAGTGCAATAGCGGCCACTAGATAAAGTCGCTCAAGGGCTACCGCTGAGCGGATTCGGGAGTCTTCAATCTCGAAAGCTCCTGATTTGCTATCCAAAAACAGCTCCTCTACTCTGAAACGCAACGCGTAGCGCCAGAGCGTCTGCAAGGTAGGCGGTTCATCGGTGATGACGGCCCAAGGCTCTTTGACGCCTTTAAGCGTCGCCAGCACGATGTTGCACTGGTGGGAGCCATCCTGCCACAGCCTGACATTTCGATAGAAAATCGCCTCGCCTTTTGGCGGCCACAGATATCTCACTTCAGTCGGATAACGCCTTGGCCCGTGCAGCAGGACATCGCAGGGCACTCGCAAGCAGTAGTGCCAACTGCTCGCTTGCAACCAACTCATCAAGTCGTGGTTGGCAAAGCCTCGGTCGGCCAGCAGCATTAGGTTCGGGTACTGCCTCAAAAGCCACCGGGCACGGCGCAGCAAAGGGCGGTATTCTTCAAAAGCCACCGTTGCACTGCCATGCTCAAGCACTCGCCACAGTAGCGGGACTGCTCGTCCGCAGCACACCACTGACAGGTGAATCATGCAGTATTGGTTCCACAGCACCGTTGTATCGAGTGCCAGATACAGCCGCTTGCCCTCCCACTGCCTCAGCGTCAGCAGCACCAGCGGTAGGTAGAGCTGATTTATCTCAACGAGCCGGTTGCCGAAAAATCGATGCCACCGCCGCTCGAAGCTTTGCGCTTTGTTGGCACGGCTTATCACGTAGGACTCCCAAGCAGGTGGGCTCAGCTCACCACTACAAATCAGGGCGGTGACCATCCAAGATAGGGCTTTGATATGGCGCAAGTCCCGGTAGTGGCTGTATTGACGCAGATAGTGCAGCAGTTGATCATAGAGCTGGGTAGAGCTTGGCATGTCGCTTTGGCCGTCAGTGTGGTAACTACAGCCTCGCACACGAGCTCTGCCTATTTCCTCTTTGTCCTGATATGACTACCTTTCAGCTACTTCTGTCAGGCACTCAGCGACCCAGCTATCTTGGCTTGGGCAGCAAGCAATGGGCGTATTCTGCTCACTCATGATCGAGCAACGATGCCGGATTTTGCTTACAACCGTCTGGTTAGAGGAGAGCTGATGGCAGGGATGTTTGTGGTCAATGATCGAATGCCTATTCGGCAGGCGATTGATGATTTGATACTGCTGGTAGATTGTAGCGAGCAAGCAGAATGGCAAGATGTCGTATTGGGCACCTCGAAAAATAGCCAGAGCGATCTCAGTATGAGATCATAAGGTCGGTTTTGTTGAAGCACGCAGGCCATGGGACAGCAGGGATTCTGGGATATCGAAGAGCGCCAGCAAAAACTGGAGCAAAAGAAGGCGGTACTGAATCGGTTGAATCAACTGGTGCCGTGGGAGACCTTTCGTCCGATTCTGATGCAGATTCGAGAGAAACCGCGCAAAAGCCAGGCCGGTCGTAACCCCACCGATGTCCTGTTACTCTTCAAGATGCTGGTGCTGCAAAAGCTATACAACATCAGCGATGACGAACTGGAATATCAGGTCAACGACCGACTGTCCTTCATGCAATTTCTCGGTTTGGGGCTTGAGGATAGAGTCCCGGATGCAACGACGGTGTGGCTCTTCCGAGAACAGTTGCAGCAGCACGGCTTGGTGGAGGCGTTGTTCGAGCAGTTTGGAGCCTATCTGCAAGGGGCAGGCTATGCCGCCAAGGATGGGCAAATTGTGGATGCGACCTTGATTCCAGTTCCCAAACAACGCAACACCCGTGAGGAGAACCAAACCCTCAAGCAGGGTGAGGTTCCCGTTGAGTGGCAAGAGACCCCTCATCAGCTCGCGCAAAAAGATGTTGACGCCCGATGGACGAAGAAAAATGGAACGTCCCACTACGGCTACAAAAACCACATCAATAGTGATGCCGGCTTTAAGCTCATTCGCCGTTACAGCGTCACCGATGCGTCGGTCCATGACTCGCAGGTCTTGGGCGAGTTGCTCGATGCGGATAATAGCGGCGATGGACTTTGGGCCGATAGTGCGTATCTCTCCGTGCTGATTGTCGAGGTGCTGAAATTGATAGGGTTTGAGCCGCATATAAATGAACGGGCCTATCGCAATCGCCCCTTAAGCGAGGCCCAGAAAACCGCGAATCGAGAGCGCTCCAAAACCCGTGCCAGAGTGGAGCACATCTTCGGAGATGTCGTCACCAGCATGGGTGGCAAGGTGGTGCGCAGCATCGGGTTAGCCCGTGCCCAGACCCAGCTAGGTCTGAAAAATCTGGTGTATAACCTGAAGCGGTTTGTGTGTCTCGAAACCCAACGTGCTGCATCGGCTGAACTGGCAAGATAATCGGACCTAAAGCCGGGAAATCGACTTAAACGTGGTCTTCCAACCCTATTTTTTTGTCAAAATGGGAAGCTTTTTTCGGTGGAATGTCTCGGACTCTCTTTGAGTCACCTTGACGGTCTCAAATGAGACGCCATTAGCTAAAGAAAACTGATTAATCGAGGTCCCCTATTGTATCTGCCGTTGTGAGAGCGTAGTTAAATTCAGCCACAGCAGACATAACAACGCCCATACATACCGACGCCAAGAGGTTACTTGTTAGGCATCGTTAGGTGATCTGCTGTGGGTGATGAGCACCATTAGAACGTAGAATTTGCTACTGGGTACGATAGGCTTTCGGCATGATGCCGGTCAATTGTCGAATTCTTCGGCCAAAGTGGCTGTGGCTGTTGAAACCGCAGTCAAGGGCGATCGCCCAAACGCACCTCGATAATTCTCAGCATTTGGGAAGGTGACTATACTGGATGCGTCTACCTAATCATCGATATCAGGGGAATTAGGCTGACGTGATTCCACCTATCTGCCCAAAACAGGATCTTAGGCTGACATATTTCCACCTATTTACCCGTATGAGGATCTTAGGTGGAAACTTTCCCTGTAAATTACGAGTTAGGTCATTATTGCATTATTGAGTAGAGGAGGCTTCTGGAGGAGGAGAATATGTCTATCAAGGCTGAGGTTGGTCATGTTATCTGGCACGATCTCCTGATGCAAGATGTCACCAAAGCAAGGAATTTCTACGCCGACTTACTGGGTTGGAAATACCAGGTTGAATACGCCTCTAACTTTGTCTGGAAGCCTGGTGAAGCCGAATATCCGTTAATTCTTGCTAATGGTGAGGCACATGGAGGCTTTGTTGATCCTGGACAGACCACCCTCTCCCGTTGGATTGCCTATGTGATGGTTAAGGATGTCGATGCTATAACGGCAAGGGCAAAGAGTCTT
Organism: Halomicronema hongdechloris C2206; assembly: GCF_002075285.3. GTDB lineage: Bacteria > Cyanobacteriota > Cyanobacteriia > Phormidesmidales > Phormidesmidaceae > Halomicronema_B > Halomicronema_B hongdechloris. The sequence continues at coordinate 1,653,305 of NZ_CP021983.2, forward strand.
GGGGCAACGATTGTTCGAGGGCCTTTTGATACACCAGGCGTTGGTCGTAGTTCGGTAATTCAGGATTTGCAAGGTGCGGTCATTTGCCCTACCTTTCCTACACATAACTTCCCCGCTCCTAGCGGTACTTTCCTTTGGGATGAACTCATTACCGACGATGTTGAATCAGCAAAGCGATTCTATGGCAATCTGTTTGGCTGGAAATCCCACTACATCAACGTAAACCGGACTGATAGCTATGCTGTCTTAAAATGCACTGATGATACTGATGCGGTTGGAGTCACGAATCAATCTTTTGGTACGGTAGGATTAGCTGTCTGGGTACCATATCTTGCAACTGACGATATTGATGCAGCCATCACCAATGCCAAGGCATTGGATGCGAGCGTGTGCGAAGAAGCAACCTACATGCCCAGTGGTGCGCGGAAAGCCATCCTCGCAGACCCAACAGGTGCCGTTTTTGGTCTCTTGGCAGCAAGTGAATTCCGCATAAATGAGTTGAGTATAAGGGCGTAACATGACCTAACACTGTGTTGGTGCGGACGGAACAGAGGTTATCGGTTAAAGTTCAAGGTGATCTGCCGCTGCACAACTTCACCGTTAAAGATGAGTGGTGGATTATATTTGGTAACTCATAGGGACAGCTGATGCAAATCACGATTAACCTTCCACCCGACTTAGAACAAGACTTGATTCGTCAGGCTTCCCAATCCAACATTCCGCTGCAAACCCTGATTTTGCAGGCCTTACGCCAGGTAACTCAACCCACTGCTGCCGCCACATCCCAGTGGCCAGAGATTGTCTTGTCTTACGAAGGCACCCCCGACTTCCCCACATTTGAATCCTACCGCGACGAACTCCTGCCACCCCGTGAACCGGAACTGTTTTGATGCGCTATCTCCTCGATACCTGCGTCATCAGCGACTTCATCAAAGGCGAAGCTGGAACACTAGCAAGACTCAAGCAAACGCCACCGGTTGACGTCGCCCTCTCAGCCATCACCGTAATGGAATTACGCTACGGCTTAGCCCTCAATCCGCAACGGACTCAGAAAATTGAACCCGCGATCGCCAGCATTTTATCTTCTGCAAACATCCTGCCTTTCAGTAATGCCGAAGCCGAACAGGCTGCTCAAATCCGGGCTGTGCTTAAATCTCAAGGACAACCCATCGGCGCTTACGATATCTTGATTGCGGCTACTGCCCTGCAACATGGTTTGATTATGGTTACAGCAAACCAGCGAGAATTCGAGCGAGTTGCCAATTTACAGGTCGAGAATTGGCGACAAGGCTAAACGAGCAGCAAGTGCTGGTAACCGCAGACTAACCCTGCGTAGCAGCGGATGGGCTAAAGCTGCTGGTATCGGTGTCAAGGTTGCTTGCTGCCGCACAACTTCGCCGATTAAAAAGTGGAATTTTCTACTGGGTACGGTAGGCTTTCGGTGTCATCCCGGTCAGTTGCCGAAATTTGCGGCCCAAATGGCTGTGGCTGTTAAAACCACACTCCAGGGCGATCGCCACAATCGGTTTATCGGTGCGCTTCAGCAGTGTCTTCGCCCGCTCTACCCGTTGTTGCAGCAGATATTGATAGGGCGACAGACCCAGCGATCGCTTAAAGAGGCGACCGAAGTGAAATTGGCTGATATCCACCAATTCTGCCAATTCTGCCAACGTAATTGCACTCCCTAAATGGGCATCGATATAGTCCGATACTTGCAGGAGCTGACGTTGAGGGAGTCCGCCTGCATAAACGGGTAACGGCGCTCTTGTGGTTGTGTGGTGGCGCAGCAAATGGACCGCCAACACATTGGCCAGCGACTCCACATACAACTGGCTGCCAAACGATTCACGCTGGAGTTCGCTCAGGAGCATGGTCGCGATCGCATCAATGTGTGGATCGCGGGTTTGTAACGTGGGGACGAGTTCGATGCGATCGCAATTCTGCTCCAGCGTCTCCCCTGCTACATGGCGCACAAATGAGTCCTGAATCCGCAGTTGCACCATGTGGACATCCCCCTCGGCCTGAGTCGCCAGCGTCGTATCTGCCGGAGTCACCAGTAAATCGCCCTTGCTGTACAGTCCAGCTTGGGTGCGACCCTCTTGCCGATGGGAAAATTTGAACGGGCGCGGCGACAGGAACAGGCCCAGGGTATGTTCATGCGGATAACTCCATGCATCCGCGCCCGTTTCATCGCGACAGACATGACGAACATGCCGAATAGCCAACGGTCCCCACTGCCGGGTCACATGCCATTCAGCTTGAGCAGACCATTCCGATGATGAAAGGGAGGCTTGAGACATGGGACTCTAGCACAATACAGCACCAACCTGACAGCGCTCCTGAGCAAGGGCATCTCACCCAAGTCTAGCGTCCTGAGAAAAACCAATAGCAAGAATGTGCCAAGTCAGCGGGAATTAGATAGCGGTGCAGCTATGTTTTTCCTAAATTAAGGCTAAATAGGCGAGTTCTCGATTTAGGAACATGATGAAATCAAGCCCCAAAAACACAGATTTAGAACGCAAGTCTTTACTCTCAACGCTGTGGGTCTTTGTCCTTTTGAACATGGTCTATGCCGACATTTTAGGAATGTTACGACCTGGATACTTAGACTTTTTAGATCAGATGAGTCAGCAACTGACCGGCAGTACGGTGTTGTTCTTTGCCCTGTTCATGGAGGTCGCGATAGCAATGATTCTCCTATCTCGCGCCTTAGCGTACAACGCTAATCGCTGGGCGCACTTTATCGCTATTCCGCTAACGATTCTGTGGGTTGTCGTGCCTGCCCTCATGCCCTCCCTGGGGGAGACAACCCCACTCTCTTACGTGTTTTTTGCCTCGATAGAAGTGGTGACGATGGTGTTCATGTTTGGGTACGTGTGGCAATGGCCTCAGTCAGAAAGTAAGTATAACCAGATCCGGTAGAACCACCGACCTTTGGCCGCAGTACTTCTCTAAAAAATTTCATTGTCTAATGGAAGCAGATTCCACCATGAAAGCCATCGTTTTGACCCAATACGGATCGCCGGACGATCTGGAGCTGAAAGATATTGAAACGCCGACGCCTAATGATGACGAGGTCTTAGTCAAAGTCCAGGCCACCTCAGTCAATGACTGGGATTGGTGCCTTGTCAGGGGCAGTCCCTTTTACATTCGGCTGCTCTGCGGCTGGCGCAAACCCAACATCCAGATCCCTGGTGCGGAAGTCGCGGGTCGAGTCACAGCGGTGGGGCCAAACGTCACCCAGTTTCAACCCGAAGATGCGGTCTATGGCGACATTTCTGAGTGCGGCTTTGGCGGCTTTGCAGAGTACGTCTGTGTGCCGGAAACCGCCCTAGCTCTAATGCCTGAAAGGATGGCCTTTACTGAGGCGGCGGCAATTCCCCATGCCGCGATGCTGGCCGTGCAAGGGTTAATGGATGTCGGGCAACTGCAACCAGGCCAAAAACTGCTGATCAACGGGGCAGGTGGGGGTGTGGGTACCTTAGGGGTGCAAATTGCCCGTGCGATTGGGGTTAAAGATGTGACGGGCGTCGATCGCGCCAGCAAATTTGCCCTGATGCGCTCAGTCGGGTTTACCCACACCATCGATTACACCCAAACCGATTTCACGACAGGGCAAGAACGGTATGACCTGATTTTGGATACCAAGACCAATCGTTCCCCTTTCAAATATTTGCAAGTGCTCAATCCTGGCGGCACTTACGTGACCGTTGGCGGTTTAACACCACGCCTGTTCCAGGTGCTATTGTTCGAGCCAATGATTCGCTGGTTCACCCAGAAGACCGTGCGGTTAGTCAATCTACAGCCGAATAAAGATCTGGCCTATGTGAACGAGCTGTTTGCAGCGGGTCAGCTGAAACCAGCCATCGATGGCCCCTATCACCTGAGCGAGGTTCCCAGGCTAATTCAGTATTTTGGTGCCGGTCAGCATCAAGGAAAAGTCATTATTACCCTCAATCCCCACAGGACTCACCCCTGAATCCCCACATCTGGGGACAACGGCTCCCCACATCCGTTTGTATTTTTGATCAGATATCCAAACAGGAGCATGATCGTGAATTTGCAGAAGCAAATGCTGACAATGGAGACGAAAGCGAAGCTATCCACCCTGTGGATATTTGTCCTACTCAACGTAATCTTTCGGGACCTGCATGAATTGGCTAAGCCGGAATATCTGGAAGAGTTAATGAACGGACAAGTAACAGAACAAATGCTGCTGTTGGCTGGTTTCATGATCGAGGTGCCGATCGCCATGGTGCTCCTCTCTCGACTGTTGCCCTATGGTGCCAATCGCTGGACTAACATCATTGCCGCCGTGATTGTCCTCTCGCTTCTCATCATGTATGGCACAACCGATCTAGACGATACCTTCTTCATAATCGTTAAGATCGCCGCGCTGTCACTCGTCATTTGGACGGCATGGCGGTGGCGAAACCCTTATCTCAAGCAACATACAATTGGTCAGGAGGTGTCGTCATAAAATCTGTTGTTCAGACATTTACCAACTTGATAGGAGAACATCAAAATGACTGATAAACAACATTCTCTGCTGAAAGCATCAGACATCAATTCAATGGATGCGTTTGAGTTTCATCATCCGCTCAATCCCAATTCGGAAATTTATTTACGGTTTCTTGGGCGTGCCGTCGGTCTCAAACGCATTGGTGTGACGATCGCTCGCGTACCTCCGGGTAAAGAATCTTTCATTTACCATGCTCACCAGAATGAAGAGGAATGGGTTTACATCTTGTCAGGTCGAGGGATTGCGGAAATTGGAGATAAGGAATACGAAATTGAGCCAGGAGACTTTATGGGATTTGGGCTGCCTCAACAACCCCATCATCTTCGTAATCCATTTAGTGAAGACCTTGTATACCTGATGGGTGGAGAAGCAGGACGCTTAGATGTTGGCGTTTTTCCTCGGCTTGGTAAACGAGTGATTCGGGATAGTGAGTCAGCTTACATATTTGATGAGTCAGCGCTTCAACTTTTTTGGAGCAGTAAGCAATCTGCTGAGGATTGATGTCTGCTGGAGCGATCGCTGCATAACAATTCAAATGCAACGGGAACCGAAAGCTACAGATGCTGAGTTCGCTTCTGTCTGCTGCCGATTTGAGCCGTTAGGCGGCTTGTGAAAGAGAAGAAACCCATGAAAAAAGTTGCTGTATTTGGCAATGCGGGCGGGGGAAAGTCCACCCTCAGCCAACGTCTGGCGGATATGACCGGGCTCCCTTGGGTGCCGCTCGATTCCATCAAGTACCAGCCCGGTGGCGGCGAAATGCCCCAGGCCGAGTTCAAAGCCGCCCATAATAACCTTCTGCAACAAGACCGCTGGGTCGTCGATGGCTTTGGCTCCCTGGATACCGTGTGGGAACGTCTGGATACCGCCGATACCCTGGTGTATCTCGATATGCCCATATGGCGGCACTACTGGTGGGTCACGAAGCGATTCCTTCAAGGGGTTTGGGTGCCGCCTGCTGGCTGGCCGGAGCGGAGCCCGCTATTGAAAGGGACGCTGAATTCCTACTACACGGTCCGACTGTGCCATACCAAACTGACGCCGAAATATCGGGAGTACGTAGCAAAGGTGAAGGCTACAAAGCGGGTCTACCATCTGCGATCGCGCCAGGACATCGCTCAGTTTTACCAGACCATCGCCGCGCAAACTGACGTTACGTTACCCAGGAGTTGAATCATGGCTCAAGCCACCCAATTTTGGGACAAAATCGCCGAGAAATACGCCAAGCAGCCCATCGCTGATGAAGCCGCTTACCAGAAAAAGCTAGCGGTCACCCGCGACTACTTTCGTCCCGACATGGACGTGCTGGAGTTTGGTTGCGGTACAGGGACCACGGCCATCCTCCATGCGCCCTACGTGAAGCATATCCGCGCCATTGACGGGTGCCAGTAGCCACTGGAGCAGATCAACTCGATTGGGCTTAACGCCGAACCAGTCAGCAATTTTGCTGTAGAGGTCGCCTTGGAGATGATACCGATCCGTCGCTGCCTGAATGTTGGCAAAGCTAGTCTTGATGCGATCGCATCGTTCCGGCGGTAGTGTCGAGAGTACATTCGCTGCTAACAAGGCTTCTTGAAGGCGTTTCAGGTCCTCGGCATAGTTTTGCTTGAACTGATTCAATCTATGATCATATTTCTGCTCACAGCCCTGCTCCAAGCGGTGATGGATGAGAGGTATTTGCTGTTCGACTTCAGCCTCTACCTCCCGGCCAATCGTACTATCAATCACCTTGACGGTGGCCAACAGCGTAGTTGGCAGTAAACTGAGCACGATTTTTTCCTGAGCCTCTGACAAGTTAGCTGGCAACTTAATCAGGCCAACCCCCAAACCGAATGCTGAGGCTGAAAGCGTTCGGCTCTGCAGGAATGAGTATGCTGGTGTAGTAGATGCTATACCGTATCGCTATGGTACCTCTCTTGAGTGAACTCTTGGGGTTGTCTGGCATTGATGTGGAGTCATACCAGGAGAGCGAGGATGGCTTGATTCTGGAGGTAGAAGCGCACAGGGACACAGCAATCTGTCCTCGCTGCGGGACTTTGAGCCACCACCTCCATCAGAATCATGGCTACCTGGTGCGTGACCTACCCATCAGCCATTACCGGAAGACCTGGTTACGGGTGAATCGCCGCCAGTTTAAGTGTTCGACCTGCGGTAAACCCTTCAGCGAGGAGCTGGAGTTTGTCGGCGCGCGTCGGGTGTACACGGACCGGTATGCCGAGGTGGTGGTGAGTGAGGTGATTCATAGTAATACGGCTAATGTGGCGCGACAGCACGGGTTGAGCGAAGATATCGTCTGGTCCATGGTGGAGTATGTCAGCGAAAAAAAGTCTGTATTGACTTGAGTAGATTGCGGCGGTTGGGCATCGACGAAATCGCGCTACGTAAAGGTCACAAGGACTTTGCTGTGGTCTTGAGTGACCTCGATACTCACAGGCTGATTGGGATGGCTCCAGCGCGGACTCATGCGGCGATTGAAGCCGTGCTCAACACCTGGGGTGCCGAAGTGCTCTCAAACATTGAAGAAGTCAGCATGGATCTCTCCGGCAATTACCGGGGCTTAGTGCATCGCCTGATGCCTCAAGCCGAGATTGTGGCCGACCGTTTCCATGTCATGAGTCTGGTCAATCAGGAATTGAATCAAGCCCGTAACGCCCTCCGGCGGACACCCGAGGCTTTAGCCGAGGGCGTCACTCCTGAGGCGGCTAAAGCAGCGCTCAAATCCAGTAAGTATGCCCTCCTCAAGCCAGAAGCCCATCTCACCAAGACCCAGCAGGACAAGCTCGTTGAGGTCAAAGCTGTTTCGCCGAAACTCGCCTTGATGCATCAGACCAAAGAAGCCTTTAGGACTCTATTTGAGGCTCAGTCTTGGGCTCAAGCCCTGCCGGGTTTCCTGGGCTGGATGGGAACCGCGCAATCCCTCTACCCCGAGGCTGTGGCAACGATGAAGCGATGGTTTGGCGAAATCCTCCAGTACTTTGAACACCGCACCACAAGCGGTGTCGTCGAAGGCATCAATACTCGCCTAAAGTTGATCAAGCGCTCTGGTTACGGGTTCACCAACTTTGAGCGATTTCGGCTCCGCTGCCTCATCTGCTGGCATTTTTCTCCTGCTGCTGCATAATTATCCCAGGAGAGCCAAGCGTTCCCGCCAACATCGCAGCTGGTCTGAGCCTAAACAGTGATGTCCAAGACATAAGATGCCTCCCAAAAGAGAACTAGGATGGTCTATGGCAAGTCCAGCTCGAATCATCACCCTCTAGCCCCAGACTTGCACAGCGATTATCTACAGGGACTCAACCTAAAGCTGCATCAATCTCGACCGCAGCGGCAGGCTAGAGGGGCAACAATGAGCGTCAGTCCTTGCCGCCCCAGCACATGAACGCGAGCCCCAGACTCCACGGTGACGTTGCCAGGGCAACGAGCCTTCCACCAAGTGGCTTGATATTTCACATGACCGGGTCGACCGGGGCGAATGGTTTCGGTGACGACCGCCTGATGATTTGACTCGTCATAGATGTCTTGGAGTGGTAAGCTGGCCGAGGACGTAGGGAAGTGGGCATCTGATTGATAGGAATGGCCGTTGGCAGGCTGGCAGGTAAATGGCTTATAAAGAAGGTTGCTTAGCATGGTAGCGGCTCCTGATTTGGGGTAAACTCGTGTCAATTTATCGCTACTTCATATACTGCTCTGCTTAATAGAATCCTTAAATACCCAAAAGTTCGGATAATTTTGACCTGAAAAAACATCCCATTCAAGCATCAGGATTCATCGGGAATAGAGGGATTTAGTCGGCTAGGGCTAGAAAACTATAGAAAAAGTTCTGAAAAGTTCGGGAAAATTCAGGCTAAACTTGGGAACTAAGAGGATGGCCGGTATCGAGGATGCAGTTCACCGGCTCTCTGGCCGTCTCCCTGGGACAGGCTAAGCAGCCACGACAGCCCCTAAGAGAGTTGGCTGATAAGAGAGTTGGCTGAAATGCCGCTGACATCCTCTCAGCGCTATCCCTTGGGGGATGCCCCTGGATACTCTGGCCTGATCTGGAGACGCGATCTAGGTCAGCAGGAAGCGTTGCTTCCATCGGGTACATCTGCTGAGCCTAGCCCATGCAGGAACTAAACGACGCCTTCGGAATTTCCTTCCAAGAGGCTCTCTCCACTGCCGATGCCGCCGTCTTTAGACGGTTTGGCAAACACCTGAGTACCGTTGAGCAGATCGTGCTGCGGGGAACGTGGGATCAGCAGACCTATGAAGCCATGGCTGAGGCCACGGCGGGCTACAGCGATGAGTATCTGAAAAAGGATGTCGGCCCCAAGCTGTGGCGCAAGCTCACCCAGGCGTTGGGGGAGTCGGTGGGTAAACGCAACGTCAAAGCCGTCTTGAGTCGTCTGACCAACGGCAGCAACGGTGCTTCGCCAGCCGTGGAACCCACGGCTAACTCGAATGGCCGTGAGATGGCCTCGCCTCCATTAGCGGTGCCTCCCCCGGGGGAGCTGCGTCTGGATGTCTCGGACTTTTGTGGTCGCACTGCCCTGGTGAGGGAGCTTGGCCGCTGGATCACAGAGCAAGGCCGGCTGATGGTGCTCTGGGGTCGGTTGGGGGTGGGTAAAACCCTGCTGGCCATGAAGCTACGGGAGCAAGTAGAGGCCGCCTTTGACACCCACATTTACCTGCCCCTAGCTAGTCCACTGGCTCCCGAGGATTTCCTGGATCAGTTGCTACGGCGCCTGGGTATTGGTGATGAGGGCCTCCAGGACTGGAGCCAGCGCCTGACCTGCCTGATGCAGGCCTTGTATCACTGCCGGGCTCTGATCTTGGTCGATAATGCTGAGTGCCTATGTCATCCCAGTCAACTGGCCGGAGACTATCGGCCGGGTTATGGGCGCTACCGCGATCTGCTACACCAGTTGGCCACCATTCTTCATCGCAGCTGCGTGATCTGGATTAGCCAGGAAGAACCCAAGGAAATGCGGGTGTTGGAAGGGCAAAAGGTGCGATCGCATTGCCTCCATGGCCTCACCCCTGCCGACGCCATCACCCTACTCACCCGCCAGAGTGCCCTCAAGGGAGACGCAGCCGATTGGACCGAGCTCGTCCATCGCTACGACGGCATTCCCCTATTTCTGAAAGACCTGACTACCACTATCGAAGGGCTCTATGAGGGGCGGCTAGAGTGGTTCCTAGGGCAACCCCTACTGCTGACGGATCGTATCCGCAATCTACTGCAACGCCAGTGGCATCGCCTTTCCCCACCAGAGCAAGAGGTGATGTACTGGTTGGCCCTGGCATCTGCACCGGTTGCCTTAGAGGAGTTGCAAGCCGACCTGATTGGTCGCAACCCATCTCAGTTAGTGGCGTTGATCGAGTCCTTACAGCAGCGCGCCCTCTGTCAGCGCCTAGAGACCGCTGATGCCTCCATGGCTCTAGGCCTGTCGCCAGTCGTGCGCGTCTATGTGCAGCAGCAGTTTATTCAACAGGTGCAAGCGGAGCTCCTGTCTCATCAGCTCCGCCTCTTTCACAGCCATCGGTTACTGCAGGTCACCGCAGCAGATCCGATCCAGGCCCGCCAACGTCAGGAAATTCTAATCCCCCTGGCAGAGGCCTTGCGAGAGGCCTGGTCCGACACCTTGGTGGATCAGATCAAATCCCTGCAAGTTCTGATTCATCGTCAGTTTCAGGGGCAAGAGGGCTACAGCAGTGGCAACCTGATCAATCTTTGCCATCAGTTAGAGATCGGCTTGGCGGGTAGCGACTTCTCCGACTTGGCCATCTGGCATGCCGATTTGCAAACCGTTAGCCTGTTCGGCAGCAACTTTACTGGCGCCAACTTTCAGGCCAGCGTCTTTGCCAAGGCCTTGGGACGGGAACTCGTGTTGGCCTTTAGTCCCGATAATTGCCATCTCGCCACCGGCGATCATGAGGGCCAGCTGCTGCTTTGGCGAGTCGACGATGGCAGCTTAGACCGAGTGCTGGTTATCCAGCGGGAATCCCAAGCCACCCGAGCCCTGACTTTCAGTCCTGATGGCACCACCCTGGCCGAGGGGAGTGCCGATGGTCGCCTCTGGCTCTGGTCCCTCGGCAATGGCTACGGCGCCGATGATCTCTGCAGCCACACTGCCGCCATCTCCGCCCTGGCCTTCAGTGGCGATGGCCGCTACTTGGCCAGTGGCGATGTCACTGGCTGCATCTTGATTTGGGAACTGGCCTCAGGGCGCTCACTGCAAACCCTGCAAGGGCACCAAGGGGCGATCCAGCGACTGCGGTTTAGCAACGATGGCCAGTGGCTCGTCAGCAGTGGTGAAGACCACACAGCTCAGTGTTGGCAATTGACCACTGGCGAGCGGCGGCAGGGGGTACAGGGGCGTGGCATTGCGCAAATTAAGGATGTCCAGTTTCTAGACGAGGTGCCAGAGCCGTCCCATCCCCCTAGCGCCATTGCCCTGGGCCTGGAAGAACACAACCTGATTGTCTGGGATCTCAGTACGGGGCGCCCCCGCTGGGTGGTGCCCTCAGAGGCTGATTTCACCGCGGTCATGGCCCTGAGTGGAGATGGAGAAACAGTGGCCCATAGCCGCCATAACGGTTCCATCGAACTCTGGGCCGTCGCTCATCAACAACGGCGATATTGCCTGCGGGATCCCAATACGCTGGTCACCACCTTAGCCTTCAGTCAGGATGGGGCCTTGCTAGCCACCGCTGGAGATCATCGGGTGAATCTATGGGCCTTGAGCACTGGTGCCGGATTGCGCACCCTGTACTGCCAGCGTCAGCCAGTGAATTGCTTCCAGGTGAGCAGTGACGGCCAATGGCTGACGACTGGCCATCGAGACCAAGGCATTCGCCTCTGGCAGATGGCAACCGGGCAGTTTGCGGTCCAGTTCCAGCCTGGGGTCAGTCAGGCTCGGCCAGTTCAGGTGATGACGGCCAATCGGGACTGGTTGGCCAGCGGTGGCGAGGACCACGCGGTACGGTTGTGGTCTATCGATCGCCCCGATGCCTGCCAGAGTTGGCTAGATCACGATGCCCCAGTGACGGCCCTCAGCCTCAGCCCTCAAGGTCGCTGGCTGGTGAGTGGCGGCGAGGATGCTCGGCTGCAGGTACGATCGCTCGATGCTCAACAACCCAGCTACCCGCTACTGGGGCATACCCGCGCCATTAGTGCCCTGGCCATTAGCGCCGACGATCGGTGGTTGGCCAGTGGCAGTCGCGATCGCACGGTGCGGCTCTGGAACCTGGAGACGGCCAGCGGCGTCATTACCCTTAAAGGCCATCACCGTCGCGTCCAGAGTCTTACCTTTAGCCCCGACGGCCAACACTTGTTAAGCGGTAGCCCCGATGGGGTAGTACGCCTCTGGCAGGTGGATAGCGGGGCTTGCCTACAGGTATGGATGCCGCCGGGAGGCCTGCTTCATGGAGTGCTCTTTGACCGTCAGGGAGCCCCCCTGGCCATCACTAGCGATGACGCTGTCCTACAGCTGTGGTTGTTGCCATCGGCCACCCTCTACCAGCGCCTAACCGGTCATCGGCAGGCTATTTGGCAGGTTAGCCTCAGTAGCGATGGCCATTATCTGGCCAGTGCCAGCCAGGATGATGAAATTCGGATCTGGGACTTATGGCTAGGCAGTTGCCAGCAAACCCTGCGGCCCGATCGCCCCTACGAAGGGATGACTCTGCGCGATAGTCAAGGGCTTTCTGAGGCAGAACGCTTAATGCTAAGAGCCTTGGGTGCCGTGGATAGCCCTAATAGCCCCAAGGGAACCTAGCCACTTGAAAAAGTGTCCTATGTGTATTTACGGACTCGGCTCGCGCCCGTACAATTTTGGCAATGTTGGTGATGGCTCGCCCGCTGTTGTCCTGTTTGATATCGCTGTCCTCGGGATGAGGCATCACAGCTGCTGTTGATAAGGTCGCTGTGTGCTATGGACTCCTGGGATTCTTTTTCTCACTACAGTAATTCGTCGTCAAATGGCTTGGAAGAGCGGCTGTACCAACACTTACAGCACTGCCGTCAGCAACAGCCTCCCCACCGAGTGATTGACCGGTTTCATCAACTCTTTATCGAAGCCGAAGGGTACGTGGATGGAGCCATCTGGGCTACGCTAGGGGAAATTGTGCGGCGTCCCCAGGCCCCCCGTGAATTCAAGTACACCCTCAATCGCTGCTGCTATACCCTAATCAATCCCTGGTACACCCAACCGCGGGATCACTGGGCGATTCCAGAATTAATTAGCCAGTTTCAGTCCCTGCCCCCAGCCCCTGGTTCTACGGCCATGGCTCGCCGAGTCCGGCAACTGGTACAGGGGTTTACGCAATCGGAGCAGTACGCGTCCTTGTACCGACTACAGCAAATTTTCACCGAGGCTGGTACTGTGGTGGCGGCAGATGCCGATGACGAGAAGCCCTTGAGCTGTTTCATTCGTAATTACCCCTATCTCTACGATCACAGTTTGCTGACCAAGGATAGTGATGAGGCCCAGAAGCAAAACATCCAGGACATGCGCCGCCGCCAGGAAACGCAGCTAGGGGTGAGACTGGCTCGCTACCACAGTCAGAATCGTCAGGACAGCCGCCAGGGGCCACGGCAAAATCCCACCTGGCTGAGCGATGATCACCTTAGCCAGGCCCTGAGTTACTACACGGGTAAGGTGGATGGTCCCCGCAGCCATCGGGATCTGGCCTCTTGGTTTACCGCCTTTAGTCGCTCGGTGCGGTCCTTTGCTGACTTTAAAGAGGAGTTCTGTGAGTACCTCATGGGGCCAGTGGTGGCGGTGGAGCCCAAGTACAGCGGCAACCACTTCACCCGCCGACTGCGGCAATGCCTGGGGGAGATTTTATCGGAATTTGACGATCAGCGATTGACGCCGTTTCTGGTGGTGGAACTCTGCCGACGACTGCTGAACTTTTTGGTGGTGGATAATCCCCGACGTCCCGTCTTCCGTAACTTTACCCACTTAATCAATGACATTGGCTATGCGCTGACGGTGGGGCTGCTGCTGCGGTTGGTGCTGTTTTGCAAGTCGGCTAAACCCTGGTTAGAGCGATGCTTTGCGGTGCTGTTCAATTACCATGAGCAGTTGCCTCGCCAGCAGGTGGGCTGGCTGGTGCAGGGGCTAGAGCATGTTAATGTGGCGCTGATCACGAATTTTGGTGAGTTTGGTTATCAGTTCTAACTCTCCCTTGTCTTGAGGAAACGCGTTAGCGAGGGCTGGACTCGGTATACACTGAGGCTGAGTAGAAGTCGAGTACGGGAGTGCACGGGTGATCAAGGGATGGCGGCGCTGGGGCTATGGTGCGATCGCATTGCTCCTAGTCTTTGGCATTGGCATCCGCATACTCCATCTCGACCGCAAGGTCTACTGGCACGACGAGGTATTTACCAGCCTGCGGGTGGCCGGCTATCTGGGCTCTGCTGTGGAAGCTGACGTGTTCACTGGCGAGTCCCTGACCGCGGCTGACCTACTCACCTACCAGCGCCTTAGCCCCGAGCGTTCCTGGCGAGACACCCTCACCGCCCTGGCCGATCACCCTGAACATACTCCCCTGTATTACCTACTAGCGCGGGGCTGGGTATCGCTCTGGGGCAGTTCCGTTGCCGCCTTTCGTAGCCTATCGGTGGTCTTTAGCCTCCTGGCCCTACCCTGTGGCTTTCTCTTGGCCCGTACCTTATTGGGCCCCGGTCTGGCTTCCTGGTTATTTCTGGGTCTGTTGGCTGTCTCGCCGGTGCATGTGCTCTACGGCCAAGAGGCCCGGGAGTACAGCCTCTGGGTCCTCACCATCATCCTGTCCAGTACGGCCCTACTGCAGGCGGTGAAGCCTGGTCGTAGCTGGCATTGGGTGAGCTATAGCCTCACCCTGGCTCTGGGATTCTACGCCTCGCTCCTAACCGGGTTAGTTGCCCTGGCCCATGGAGTCTACCTGGTTCTGACTCAACGATCACGGCAATGGTTGGGCTATTTGGCCGCGGGCTGCGGCGCCCTGATGCTGCTCAGCCCCTGGCTCGGGGTCATGCTGGTGCAATGGATGCGGTTAGAAACCGTCACCGCCTGGACCGCAGAGAGTCGTCCCTGGGACTTTCTGGCCAAACTCTGGGGCCTACACTACAGCGCTGCCTTTGTTGATCCGGGCTTACCCCTAGAGCATCCCTACACCTACATTGCCCCCCCCCTGATCGGGGTGCTGTTGCTGTTGAGCAGCATGGGGCTTCTTAACCGCCAGCCCTATGCCGTGAGCGCCTTTGTGCTCTGCCTCACGCTGGTGCCTGGCGGGATCCTGATTCTGACTGATCTGCTGCGGAGCGGCCAGATTTCCGGCACCACCCGCTACTTTTTCCCCGCCCTGATTGGTGCTCAACTGCTAGTGGCCCAGGGCTTAGCCTCACTGCTGACAGCCCCCACCGCCCTCAGCCGCCAAGTGGGACGAGTGCTTACCATAGCCCTATTGGTGGCCGGCGGCACTTCCTGTCTGATTAGTGCCCAGGCCTACACCTGGTGGAGTAAAGGGGTGAGTTACGCCAACCCCTTCATTGCCGACTACATCAACCAGGCCCCCCAACCCCTGATCATGGGCCACTCCTACGCCACCGCCCTGGGTGATGCCATTTCCCTCAGCTACGATCTGGAACCAGACACCTCTTGGCGCCTGACTCGCCTGCCCCAGATGCCAGTCCCCTCTGCCGACGCCGAGACCATTTTTCTCTTCAAACCCCGGCAAGACTTCCTGGAGGCAGCCGCCCATGCCTACAGTGCCGCCCCCCAAGCCATCGACACCGATCGGGTCTATGGGCTCTGGCAATTGCCTACCCCTTCGCTACCGACAACGCCTTGACCCGGATGTCACCGGTCAGTATGCGGGGCTGGAACAACACCTTGAATAACAGCCCCAAAGACGCCCACTCACCAGGGCTATCCCAGCGTTTCCATTGGCCGGGCCGGCAAAATAACTCCTCGATTAACTGGCGTCGCTGGTCCAGGGGGAGTTCTCCAAACTGCACCCGAATGCAGGGAAATTCGCCAGTGTCCCCCCCGGCGATGATCTGGCCAGGCAAGGTCAGTCCGGTCTCAGCAATGGTCAGGGTGACGGCAATAGGGGCATCACCCTGCAGCGCAGCAGGGCCCCGTTGCGTCAGTTCCACCTGGACCCCACCCTCAGACATCATGGTGGTGATGCCCCACCAGGTCTGCTCAGAGCCTTGGCAGCGGAGACGCACAACCCGTCGCAGATCAAACCAAACATGGGGATCGGGGCGGGGCACATCTAGGAGAATCAACAGAGCGATACCCACCATTAGCAGATTATAGGTGCTCCAGATCCAACCCAGGGCAATGCCTCTGAGGTGCTCTCCACTCCAGCCCATGTCTAGGCACCAGCCTAGGTTGCGCCACAGACTCAAGGCGGTCAGGACAAACAACACCATCAAGGGCCAAGCTAAGGACCAGTTGAAGCGAAACCGTTGGTTAGCCGTGCCTTTAGGCGTCACCTTGAATCCCTTAGCGAAGGGGTGCAACATGGCTTGGATGACGGTGATGGCCAACGGAAAGACCAACACTAGGGCATAAATATCGCTCAATAGGGCCGAACGCGAGCGCTCGTTGAGCCAGCTAAATACCGTCAATTGGACCAGATAGTAAGGAACGAAGAAATACATGACTTCCTCGACGCTGGCCTGGACCGGAATAACGCCGATGGAATAGACCAGGGGCATCAGTAGAAAGACAATGCGGGGAATGCTGCTGAACCAGTGCAACAATCCCTCCAGATGGCCCAAGCGCTGCCAGATGGTGAGGCCGGAAATAGTGAGCGGGTTAGCGTCGATGAAGAAGGCCTGCAAGGTGCCCCGGGCCCAGCGCAGCCGTTGGGAGGCATGGGCGGCGATGTTTTCGGCGGCTAGGCCGGCACTGAGCTTTTCGTCTAGATAAATCACCTGGTTGCCCTGGGCCGCCAGCCGCACGGCAGTAAAATAATCTTCGCTGAGGGACTCGGTGACGAAGCCCCCGGTTGCCACCAAACTGGAGCGCCTGACCACAAAGGAGGTGCCAGAACAGACGACGCTGCCGGCCCCGTCTCGCATGGGTTGAATCTGCCGGTAGAAGACTTCCTCCTCCGGAGTGAGAACGTCTTCCAGCCCCAGGTTGCGGGCGATGGGGTCGGGATTGTAGAAACTCTGGGGGGTTTGCACCAGGGCGACGGTGGGATCCTGGAAGAAGCCCGGGGTACGGCGCAGGAAGTTGCGAGTGGGGACGAAGTCGGCGTCGAAGCAGGCGATCAATTCCCCCTGGGTATGGGCAATGGCGTGGTTGAGGTTACCGGCCTTGGCGTGGCGATTGTCGGGGCGGGTGAGGTATGCACACCCGAGTTCTGCGGCCAGGGCCTGAATGGCGGGACGACGGGTATCGTCCAGTAAGTACACTGTCTTGCGGGGATAGTCCATGGCCTGGCAGCCGATGACAGTGCGCCGCAAAATAAAGTCTGGCTCGTCGTAGGTGGGAATCAGCACATCCACCGAGGGCAGGTATCGGCCGGCGCAGATGTCTTGCTCCAGTTGATCGGCCTGGCGCTGCCGATTGCGGACCCGCAGCAGCAACACCAGCTGAATGATGCTGCCCAACAGGGCCATCATCTCCATGAAAAATAGGATCAGGCTGGCAGTGCCCTGCAACGGTGTGGAGAGGTTCAGGGTAGATAGACTGCGCCAGACCAGGTAACGCCCCACTAGCAGCAGCAGGATGGTGACGATGACCAGGCGAGACCAAGGGCGAGGACGAGGGGAAATGCGGGTGATGCCATAGGCCAGTAGTAGCAGGATCACTGTGGGCGCCAGCAGGTAATTGCCTGCCACCATGGGCACCTCTGCCCACACCGGTGGATCTTGTTGAATGGCCTGCAGCTGGTTGAAGATGGCGCTGATGCGAGCTTCCCCGGCAAACCAGGCGATGACGATGGCGGCGGCAGCGAGGATCGTCGTAACCATCGCCAAGGTGGCCCGGCGCACCCTGAGAGCCAGACGGACCGTAGGACTGGCAGGGGTTGATTGCTGTGGCGGAGTCAGCGTCATAGGGCAATGGTGATGTAGGGCAGTGAAGACGGGCAAGAAGACCAGCGTCAGGGGGTCCACGTTGGTTGTACCCCGTGCTCTAGGAGGTTGCCTGAGAGCTGTTTAAGATCCTGCTGAGAACGCGATCGCATGTCTGCCTCAATATTGCCTATTGTCTCGGCGCTGGCTACCTGGATGCGGCGGGAAGTTAAGGCGTTGCCAGATGGCATCGGGCTGGCACTGGTGGCGTGAAGAACTTAGAAGAACTTATCTGATTCACCATCGTCTTTCACTCCAGGTTGTGATGGCGGCTACGCTGGTCTAGCTCCGAGTCCTGGGGACTGTCTGGCCCACGACTGCTAGGGGGTAATGGCGGTTGCCAAGGGGGCCTGGCCTTGCGGCAGTCTTCATCAATCTGTAAAAGGTAGCGGATTTAACCAAGGACCCAGTGTTAAGTAGTAGATAGGGGAGATATTAAAGAACTGTTTTGGACTTCGTACGGCATTTCCCGGCTGGGTGAGGGACAGCCTATCTCCTGAGGCCGATGGGGCATGACCCTCCTCGTCCCCCACTAGGTTCAGAAACGCCATATAGGAGTCAGCTCATTACTTCGTTTGACGACATGATGATAGGACGACATTATTTTCAGGTAACTGGTTCGGTGCAGTGGCGGCTAGCGCTGCCGCTAGTCTTGATGCCGATGATGGGGCTAACGCTGCCTAGCGCCCAGGCAGAGCCAATGCCACCTAGGCCTATGACTCCGACCCAAGTAGCCCAGGCGCGCTCCCTTGGTGCCGCCACGACCTGAGCCAGTTCCCGATGCGATCGCACCCGACCCCGATGGCATCATTGGTCTCACGCCAGATAGCGATGACCACATCGGCATGGGCCATCTGCGCCCAGCCGATCTGTCTCAACTACAGGCTGAGGACAGCACGGAGTCTGCCCTCAGCCAAGCCGACTGGCTAGGGGCAATTGCCCTGCCCATCTATGCCGAGCCCGGCAGCGATCCCTGGGGCTGGCTGATCAATGGTTGGCTCATCCCCAACGGGGGCGACCCCATCGCCATTGGCCGCGATGCTGCCTTCTCCATGCTGCAGACCGATGACGCCCTGTTCTCGTTTCCGGTGCTGATCCGGCGGGCTGATGGCTGGTTTCAGTTTCAGTACACCCCCGCCGGCTACGCCTGGGCCCATACCGATCACCTCGCCCTAGGGCAGATTGAGCTGACCGTGGAGCCCTGGAGTGACCACTTTTTACAGTCAGAATGGGTGCGCTATCGCAACCCTGGTATTTCCCTGCCCCTGCGCGACGAACCCAACGGCAACGGGGCGATGGTGCTCCTGGTCGGCCCCAACAGCTATATCGAACCCCTCGATTTCGAGGGAGACTGGATGCGGGTGCGAGTGACCCAGCCGGTGGAAGGCTGTGATCCTGGTCCTGGAGCCCGCACGGAGGAGGGCTGGATGCGCTGGCGCGACCAGAATGACAATTCCCGCATTTGGCATAGCCCTACCCTGTGCTCGTGAGTCTGGGCCAGAGCCGGCTATGGGGCCACCGGAGGTGACCTGGAGTGTTCTCGCCCAAAGGATTGGGCCGGTGCTATAGACTGAACTATCAGGACTCCGGAAACCTGCCGTGACTACCACTGCCGCCCCTGCCACCTTGATGTTGGTCGATGGCCATTCCCTGGCCTTTCGCTCCCACTATGCCTTTGCCAGAGGTCCCGAGGGAGGACTGCGCACCTCGACGGGCATTCCCACCAGCGTCTGTTTCGGCTTCCTCAAGTCGCTGCTGGACATGCTGGAAGTGGAGCGGCCCGAGTATGTGGCGGTGGCCTTTGATCTAGATGGCCCCACCTTTCGCCATCAGGCCGATACCACCTACAAGGAGGGACGCCCCGAGGCGCCAGAAGGCTTTCTAGAAGATGTGCAAAACCTGCAGGGACTGCTGCAGGCGATGAAACTCCCCATCGTCACCGCCCCTGGTTACGAAGCCGATGACGTCATCGGCACCCTGGCCACCCAGGCCAAGGCCGCAGGCTACCGAGTCAAGATTCTCAGTGGCGATCAGGATCTGTTTCAGCTGATCGACCCGGAAGAGCAGATCACAGTGTTGCACCTCAGCAGTGCCTTCGCCAAAGGGGCCAGCAATGCCGCTGCCCGAGAATTTAAGCAAGACCAAGTCAAGGAAAAACTCAATATTCTGCCCGCCCAAGTGGTGGACTACAAAGCCCTCTGTGGCGATTCTTCAGACAATATCCCCGGGGTACGGGGCATCGGCGCCAAGACAGCGGCAAAGCTACTGAATCAATATGGCTCCCTAGAGGCCATCTATGGGGCCCTAGACAGCATCAAGGGGGCCACCCACAAGAAGCTAGTGGACGGTAAAGAGGCGGCCTACCATTCCCAGTACATGGCCCGCATCATCACCGATGTGGACCTGGCGGTGGAGTTATCGGCCTTGCGACTGCAGGGCTTTGATCCCGATGTGGTGGTACCGGTCCTAAAACGCTTGGAATTGCACAAGTTTATTGGCCGCCTCAGCCAAATTCAGGTGGCCCTGGGGGGAACAGCCCTAGCAGCCGAGACCCAGGACAACGGGGGGACTACCGCCGAGACGGCCACTGAGAATACTGAGGGAACCGAGGACCCAGACCTAGCCTTTTTCTCGCCTGAGGAGACAGAACAGTCCCAACGGCTGCAAGCAGTTGCCATATCCCCCGAGATTGTCACCAGTGAAGTGCAGCTCTACAACCTGCTGGACCGCCTCAGTCAATACACCAACCCCGACCACCCCGTCGCCTGGGACACGGAAACCACCGCCATTGACCCCTTGGATGCCAAATTGGTAGGCATCGGCTGTTGCTGGGGACCAGGCCAGGCCGACATGGCCTACATCCCCGTGGGTCATACCGCAGGCACCATGTTGCCCCTGCAGTCAGTTCTAGACGCCCTGCGTCCCATCCTGGAGGACGATACCTTTCCCAAGGCCTTACAAAATGCCAAGTATGACCGGCTGGTGCTGCGTTGCCAGGGCGTTACCCTGGCCGGGGTCGTCTTCGACCCGATGTTGGCCAGCTATGTGCTCAACCCCGAAGGCAGCCACAACCTCACCGACCTCACCCTGCGCTACCTGAATCTGACCGCCACCGCCTACGAAGACCTGGTGCCCAAGGGCCAGACCATCGACCAGATCCCCATCGTCAAGGTGGCTGACTACTGCGGCGCCGATGTCTACACCACCTATCAACTGGTGCCCAAACTGAAGGCCAAATTGGCGGCGATACCAGAGTTAGAGCGCCTCTTCACCGAGGTGGAGCTGCCCCTAGAGGCGGTGCTGGCGGCTATGGAATATCGCGGTGTGCGGGTGGACGCCGCCTATCTGGGGCGGCTCTCTCAGGAACTAGAGCAGGATCTGAGCAAAATCGAGGCCACTGCCTACGAGGCGGCCGGAGAGACCTTCAACCTGGGCTCGCCCAAACAATTGAGCCAACTCTTCTTCGAGAAACTCGGCCTCGACAAGCGCAAGTCTCGCCGCACTAAATCTGGCAACTACTCCACCGATGCCAGCACTCTGGAAAAACTGCAGGGAGACCATCCCGTGGTGGATCTGGTGGTGAAGTATCGCACCCTGGCCAAGCTCAAGTCCACCTATGTGGATGCCCTGCCCGACCTGATCCGCCCCGATACCCAGCGGGTCCATACCGATTTCAACCAGGCCATTACCGCCACTGGTCGACTTTCCTCCTCCAATCCCAACCTGCAGAATATCCCCATCCGTACTGACTTCAGCCGTCGCATTCGAGCCGCCTTTGTGCCCGAACCTGACTGGCTGCTGATCGCCGCCGACTATTCTCAGATTGAGCTGCGAATTCTGGCCCACCTCAGCGGCGAGCCGGTGCTGGTGAATGCCTACAACAATAACGACGACGTGCATGCCCTCACTGCCCGGTTGCTCTTCGAGAAAGATGACATCACCGCGGAGGAACGGCGCCTAGGCAAGGTGATCAATTTCGGCATCATCTATGGCATGGGGGCCCACCGCTTTGCCCGGGAGGCCGCCGTTAGCCACAGCGAGGCCAAGACCTTCATCGATCGTTACTATGAACGCTATCCCAAGGTCTTTACCTACCTGCAACAGATGCAGCAGGAAGCCATTGCCTACGGCTATGTGCATACCCTCATGGGTCGCCGCCGCTATTTTAATTTCACCAGCAACAGTCTTCGCCAACTGCAAGGGCACGATCCCCAAGACATCGATCTAGCCCAGCTGCGGCCAGGGGGCTATGATGCCGGCATGTTGCGGGCCGCCGCCAACGCGCCGATTCAAGGCTCCAGCGCCGACATCATTAAGGTGGCCATGATTCGCTTGCAGCAGCTATTGCAGGAATATCAAACTCGATTACTGTTGCAGGTGCATGATGAACTGGTGTTTGAAGTCCCGCCCCAGGAGTGGGACGAGCTGAAACCGAAGATTACGGACACCATGGAGTCGGCAGTAGACCTACGGGTGCCCCTGGTGGTAGATGCCCACGCCGGTCCCAACTGGATGGAGGCGAAATAGGGACTAGTCTCCCAAGGCAGAAGTAGGAAGGCAAAAGGCAGAAAGGGAGATCCCGATAAATGCAACCTTAATGCGGCCCTGCTGCAGCAACAGCTGCCCCACTTTAGCCCAGGCCCTGGCATCGGTGAACAGACAGCAAAAGGGCTTGGCCCGACCGCGGGGACGATCTAGCCAGATCTGGGCGTTTCCTGCCTGCAGGGGTTGCCACAGCCGCCGAGAGAGATAGGCATGGAAGGGGTCTACCGGTGGCCCGCTCCAGCACTAGGCTCAGGAGCTGGGTATTGGCATTGTTGTAGTCGAAACGCTGGCCCGGAGGCTGCTGCAATGGGATCCGCAGGGCAGCGGCAGCCACATCGGAGCTCAAATACATCTCCGCGGGAGATGATGTTGGGGCTGATGGAAGCCCTAAAACCAAGGGGCCGGGTGGTACTGGCGGAATACCGTGCTGAGAATCCCTTTATCCTGATTAAGCGATTGCATAAGATGAGGACAGCTCAGGTCAAGCGAGAGATGCAGGCGGTGGGCCTGCGCTGGCTTAAAACTGACGAACGGTTGCCAAAGCAACATCTAATGGTTTTTGAGAAGGTGGCTACTCAATAATGGCCACTGCTGCCACTCCGCAAAGTGGGAGAATGAAAAGTGCGATCGCACCCTACTTCGATGAAATACGTCATGCTTAAACGGATAGCTATCCTGTTTGGGATCGTCTTAACTATTGGCCTGCAAGGCTGCTTCTCCTTTGGCACTGGCCTACAGAGCTACACCGATAGCTATGCAGGGTACGAGTTTCTCTATCCCACCGGTTGGGTGGAGGTAGACGTTTCCGGGGCGGCCAATGTGGTTTTCCACGACATCATCCACGAAACCGAAAATGTCAGTGTCGTCACCAGCCCGGTCCCAGAGGGCAGAACCTTAGCAGATCTAGGCAGCCCCACCGATGTGGGCTATAAGCTGTCTAAGAGCATCAATGCCCTGGCCGAGGGCGATCGAGATGTCACCCTGGTCAATGCCCAAAAAATTGACAGCGGCGACAAAACTTACTACATCCTGGAATACGTCGCTGACTTACCCACCGGTAAACGCCATAATCTGGCTAGCGCCATTGTTCGCCGAGGCAAGCTGTTCACCTTTAATGCCTCTACCAGCGAGAACCGCTGGGATAAGGTAGAAGACCTGCTAAAACAATCGGTGGGATCGTTTAAGGTCTATTGATCTCCCTATGACAGACGCTGTGCCCCAATTCATCTTGGCCTCAGCCTCCAAGGCCCGGCGGCTGTTATTAGTGTCCGCTGGGATTCATCCCTTTGTTTGTCCCAGCCAATTCGATGAATCACGAGTGCAGCTAGAGGATCCCGCCGCCCTGGTTAGTGCCCTGGCCAAGGGGAAGGCCAATGTGGTGGCGGCCCAGTTTCTGCAGGGGTTGGTCCTAGGTTGCGATTCAGTATTGGCCCTAGGGGGGCAGGTCTACGGCAAGCCGACAGACCGTGATGATGCGATCGCACGCTGGCAGCAGCAGCGCGGCAACATCGGAGAACTATATACGGGGCACGCCCTAATTGCCCCCAGTGGTCTGGCCCTGGTGCGGTGCCAAGTCACCCGCATTCACTTTGCCGACCCCAGCGACGAGCAGATCGAAGCCTATGTCGATTCCGGCGAACCCATGCACTGCGCTGGCGCCTTCGCCATCGATGGTCGCGGTGGTCTCTTCATCGAGAAAATCGAAGGCTGCCATAGCAACGTGATTGGCCTCAGTCTGCCACTGCTGCGCCAGATGCTCGACGAAATCGGCTATTCCGTCACCGACTTCTGGTAAGCTGCCACCGCCAATCCCTGCAGCCGTAACCAAGGACCAGCCCGGTTAAGATGGCCCCACACCCGAATCAGATCACCCTCTCGCAGCTGGGCCAAGCGGTGATTGATGTCAGCTCGTAGGGTAACTAAGGGAATTTCCGCCAAATCAAGGGCATGCTCAGTCCCAACAGTGATGTTTGTTAACGCATAACTCTGCACCTGCTGACGGCGCAGTCGACCAACCATCACCGTCATGCCCCCCGATTCAGTGACAGTGGCCCTGTATGGCTCTCCCCAGGCTATCGCGCTCTCACCACTACGGGGGTACTGCTCTGGCTCCTCTAAATATCGACGTTGCCCCTGCCGCCAGGCATCACTCCCTGGTTTAGGGCCGTCCAATAGCGGGATTACCGCCGCCGGAGCCCAGGGATCACCAATGAGTGCCTCTTGTAGCGATCGCACTGACAGATCTCGCGGCTGGCATCCCTGCTCTACACACAGGGCCGCTGCCATACCCGCTGCCTGCCCAATCCCCAGCACCACTGGCTGTAGCCGAGTCGCCCCATTGGCAATATGAGAGACCGAAATATTTTTCTCACAGACCAGCAGTCCGTCTACCGCCGGCCGGCACCAAGGCACCATAGGGAATGGCAAAGGGCGTTCCCGTCCAACGACCTCCCCAGCGCATGCTCTTAGGCTGCAACGGCCAGGATGCCTCAGGATAGTGGTGATCGTTGGGGCATAGTTGCCCACGGCAATGGCCGTTACCTGGCCGGCGGCATCCACTGGCAGTGGTGCTACTTGCCCCTGCAACTGCGGTAGAATAGCTTGCTCCCGGAGAGTCGTCAGCCCGATCAGCCGCCGACTCTCCCGATGGTAAAGCTGTAGGGCATAGCTGCCGCCCCCCAACCTATTACCCCTCTGGGGAAAGGCATCGGGAGCCAGACCATAGCGACGGCCCAACCGCACTTGGATAAAATGGGCGAAGCCCTGGCTGTGGGCCTGGGCCTCCTGTGCAAAGTCGGCTTGCTCCTGGCGGATACGATTAGCGCTGCAGCCCTATCCCGTAATCATTGCCGTGCTGGGGCCAGTTGAGCATAAACCGGCTAGCAGATAAGCGGCCATAGTTAAGGAACCGCTCGGGCCCATACCCTTGCCAGGCTTGCTCAAAGGCGGCCTCATCGTAGCGCTCGGGGGGCGCAATAGCCGGGGCTATCTCTCCATCGCCATAGTCTTGCAGCATGGCTACCCAGGTGGGCGCCTGTACTGGATAGCACCGCACCAGAGATAGATCCAAGGACTGGGGAGCACTGGGTTCCTGCCAGAGGCTGTGGGATTCCCAGCCCCAGCGATAGGGGACCTGGCCCAAAGCCAACAAATCGCCGAGTTCAGTGCCATCCAACACTACCGGCGCCATCACGGCCACCGTGTCAAAGCGCACACCAGTAACCCGATCGCCCTGGCGCAGTACCTCCAGGGGCTTTTGGCCAGCTATCCAGGTTAGCTGGGGCAATGCCTTGGCCCAGGTCGCCAAGATGGCCGCCCCTTGATGGGGCTCATAGGTGAAAAAGCTGACCCAGCCGTGATCAAGGCCTCCCGGTTGCCATGTTTCTAATGCCCGTAAGAAGGATCCCCAGAGCCCTGTCTGCAGGGTGGCCAGCTCATTACCATCGGGAGCCGATACCCCAGCACTGGTGAGCATGCCTCCTAACCAGGAGAATTCGCTGATTAAAACCGTGCGCACCCCTCGCCGTGCTGCCTGAATTGCTGCTGCGGTGCCGCCAGTGCCTCCTCCCACTACCAGGACATCAGCGTCTAGGGTGTCCATGGGGAATTAAGTGGATTCATAGATAGGGAGTAACATCTTCCTGGCAATCATCGGCCAGGTAAGATAAGGCCCGAAACCGCAATCCCACCAGTTGCTCGTAGAGAGGGTTCAGCTTACACATGGCCGGGATATGCACCAGTTTGCGCCCAAACAAGACCACATCTCGTTCGAAGGGACACTGGGATGGCACCATCTTACAGATGAAGCGGGCCAACCGCGGGTCATGGACTTCTAGCTGGTCTAGCCATTCTCGGGCTGGCTTTAGGGGATCTCGACCGGTGCCATCTGCAACAGGCACTGACCCAGTCGCGGTCTCGTGGTCGTACAGGGTCGAGCGTAGGGAAGCCAGAACGTCATCTTGTAGGCCCAGGCTATGGCAAAACGACTGTAGGACCCCATCTTCTTCGCTGGAATAGACCCCATCTGCCAAAGCCACCATGACGGCCATACGAAGGAAGTTCTCGGCGGTTTTGGGGTCAGTCCCCAAAGTAGCCACCAGCTCGTCAGGTGAGACAATCTTGAACGAATCGAAGTCGACGTTAGGGGCCAACTCCTCATCAGTAATCGATGCAATCAGCTGCTTCTCATCGGCGTCGAAGTCACCATCGGCCCAGGCAATCGTGAGTAATCCTCGCAGCCACACTCGAATTTGCTCTTGGGTGTAGGGTGATTGAGTTGTAGAAGTTGTAGAAGAAGACATACTGGCAAGTGAAATCCAGCCTTACTAGCCTTATTTTACCCTTCAGGTTCGGCAATGGGGCTAATATTGCCGTCTTCCCTAGACGGTTTCCCGAAGGCGATGTCTTAGGCAGTGAAGTTCTATGACAGCTCTGGGCTAATGGTCCTCAGTTCCTGGCCGGTGTGGTTTAACTAAAACTAATGCCGTGTTCATGCGCTGTAGTTACTGGAGCCTGCCCACTATGGAATTACCACGGTGGTTGAGTCGGTGGATACCTTTCATTCTAATTGCAGCCCTCCTCTGGGGGAGTGGCTGCAGTACCAGCTCTCAGCAACCTTCTCCCTACGATCAGATCCAGCAAGACACCAGCCAGCGGCAAGCGCCTGCAGCGGTCGCAGATACGGCTGAGCCAGGTGGGGCCTTTAATCGCTTCTTTCCCTCTTCAGAGGAGGGGGTTGAAGTGGTTCCTACCCAAGAAAAGCGAGGCTTCGCCGAGTACAAACTGAAGCAGGATGGCAAAACGCTGGCCATGCTGTCCATTAGTGACACCATTAGTTTGCCGGGGGCAGCTGAAAAGTACGCCAATAGCCCTGACACCATTGCCGGATATCCGGCGGTGAACCAGGGGACCATGGCCACGGCGCTGTTAATCAACGGTCGTTACCAGGTGAAAGTGCTATCTCGGGACAGTCGCTTTAGCCAGGAAGACCGAACGGCATGGCTGCGCAAGTTTGACTTAGAGGGGCTGGCTCAACTCGGGGACTTGCCCCAGGGACTCAGCCAGCCCTTGGATGAGCATTTAGCTGGAACACTCTAAGTTAAGTTCTGTTCCCCTCCAGAGAGGATGAGATCGTGAGTAAACCCATCTACGAACTGGTAGATTCCTTACCGCAGCGAGGGCTCACCGTTATGGCCCTACGCTCCTTGGATACGGTGGTACCGGATCAGTGGGATAACCTGGTCGGTTTCGACAACACAATTCGCACCATCACTGGCGAGACAGATCCGGCCTTGGTACGGCAAATTGGCGAGCGGGCCGTCACCTTGTTTAATGACAAGTCTGAGGGCTATCAGCGGGCCTTGGGGCTTTATCAGACGGTGGATTCAGCCTCGGGCATCCTGGGTACCGCCGCCATGGCCAATCGCATCGGCCAGGATACCTTTTTAGGGTTTCTGCAACACCTCACCCCCAAGCCAGAGAAGGCCCAGACGATTGACCTCAGTGTGAAACTGGTGGTGGAGTTGGTGGCATTTTGCCAAATTAACGGCATTCCTGGTGACAGTATCGGTGATTTTTTGGCGGCCCTGGGGGATTACAGTGGCGAATCGCTGATGCGAATGGCGGCGTTAGTGTGCTTTGATGGTGTGATTCCTTTGGGAGCTAGCTTCACCGAGCGGGTCTTAACCAGCCTCAAAGCCATGGAGCCCTCTGATCTGGACGACAATCGCACCTTCAAGGGGGTAAAAGACCAGATTCCTGGGGATGATTCGGCGGGGCAATTGTCCTTCATCACCGAAAGTGTAGAATCGACCCGCTCCTGGATGGAGGAATTTGTGGCCGCTAAAAACCTGTCCCAGGGTGGGTTGGTTAAGAACCTGACCCGCTTTGTTGAGGTATCTAAGGACAAGTTGGACTATCTGGGGGCGTTTCTGGATATGACGGTGAAGTACTACGAACACACCGGTGTTCAGACCCTAGCTCGCCGGTTAGTAGAACGGGCCGTGGCAGAAATTTAACCTTCACTCAGCTTTTTCGTAAGCGGCCACGATGCGTTGCACCAAGGGATGACGCACTACATCGGATTGGGTGAACTTGCAGAAGGCGATGCCGTCTACATTCTGTAGGATCTTTTGGGCCAAGATTAACCCTGAGGTTTGGCCGGGGTTGAGATCAGTTTGGGTGGTATCGCCGGTGACCACCATGCGAGCTTGGAAGCCCAAGCGAGTCAGGACCATCTTCATCTGGGCAGGGCTGGTATTTTGGGCCTCATCCATGATGATGAAGGCATTATTCAGGGTTCGTCCTCGCATGTAGGCTAAGGGGGCAACTTCGATCACACCCCGCTCCATCAAGCTGGGAATTTTTTCTGGATCGATCAATTCATGCAGGGCGTCGTACAGAGGACGCAGGTAGGGGTTAATCTTCTGCTGCAGATCTCCTGGGAGAAACCCCAAACGTTCTCCGGCTTCTACCGCTGGCCGGGTGAGGATGAGCCGCTCGTATTCATCATTCATCAGGGCCTTAACACCCACCATGGCCGCCAAAAAGGTTTTGCCGGTGCCGGCTGGCCCCGTGCAAAATGTCAAATCGTAGCGCTTCAGGGCCTTGATGTATTGCCGCTGGCGAAAAGTCTTGGCCCGAATCACCTCACCCCGGCGGGTGCGAGCAATGATATCGTGTTGGATGCTTTGAAGCTCGTCTAGGCGATCGGTGTCTAGGGCTTGGCGAGCCGTCATGATGTCGGCGCTGGTCAGGGTTTGCCCTTGACTCCATAAGGGCTCTAAGGATAAGACGATGCGACGACATAGATCAGCCGTGGCCTCAGTGCCGGAGATGACTAGGCTGCGACCCCGCATCGCAATGGTCGTTCCCGTCTGGTGAGCTAGGAGTTTGAGGTTCTCGCCGTGATAGCCAGAAAGTGCGATCGCACTTTCATCACTGGTGAGATCAACCTGGACAGTATGGGGCATACCGACACGCTGGGAACATCTGATCGGCGAGAGCCCAAAAGCGCATACACTTCCTACTCCGCCGACTTAGAGCGGGGGGGACGGCGCCGAGGGCGCCGACGCGACGAAGCTTCCCGCTGATCAGAAGATGACTCGTGATGCTGAGGCTCTCCATAAACATCCAAATGAGCCTGCAGATTCACCCGCTTGGCGGTTGCCATGATCACTGAGCGAATGGCCTGAATATTGCGGCCGCCCCGACCAAAAACCCGACCCCGATCTTCGGATTCAAAGGCCACTCGAATCAGCAGTCGAGAATGATTAGCCGAATATTCGCAATCCACACTCAGCGCCCCTGGGGACTCCAAGAATGGGCCGATCAGAAATCGTACCAACCCATCGAAATTGGGCTCAATGTCCCCAGTCACTTGATCGCTGAGGGATGCCTCGTCAGGATTCGGCACGAAGCTGTTCGAAGACATTCGCCTTCTCTAAAATGCGATGGACGGTTTTGGTGGGCTGAGCTCCCTGCTTCAGACGTTGTACGATGGCTGGGACCTCTAGACGAGTCTCATCGGTGTGGGGATTGTAGAATCCCAACTCCTCTAGGGGACGTCCATCCCGGCGACTGGCACTATTAATTGCCACAATGCGGTAGCTAGCTTCCCGCTTCTTGCCATATCGCTTTAAACGCAGCTTGATCATGGGTAACTCTGAAGGTGATGACTAGGAGAGCTTAAGAGCTGGACAGCGGCTTAACAAAGGTATCGGCAGCTTGCACCTGCCAATTCAGCATTGCAACCTCAGTGAAACCGTGCCCAAGTTCCTTATCGTAGCACTCGGAGGCTAACTCGTCTAAACATCCACCTTAAGATCGGCCAGGAATCTAGTCTTCATGGTCTTCAAAAGGATCCGCCAACTGTTTTGCTGGCGGCCCAAATGCCGTATACACAGCAAAGGCGGTGATCCCCACCAGGAAAACACCCACCGAAATGATAAGAACTGTTGCAGAGTCCATGGTACTAGTCATGTAAGATGTACTTTCCTTAGTATGATATTACGGATTATTAATGTGATTGTCGACGGGATACCCATGGCACAAAGGACTTGGTTGGGAGATATACTCAAACCCCTGAATTCCGAATACGGTAAAGTGTCCCCTGGCTGGGGCACTACACCGCTGATGGCCGTTTTTATGGGCCTGTTCTTCGTGTTTCTACTCATCATTCTGCAACTGTATAATTCCTCGATTCTGTTAGAAGGATTTGATGTAGACTGGCGCAGCTTCGGCATCTAGAATCAACAACCACACTAATCGAGGGGCTGGGGAGGTGTCTGATCGACATTACTCGACAGCCCTTTTTGTGTGGTCGCGTGGGTAGCTTCCCTGGTGGGAGCAAAACCAGCCCCTGTCATTCTCCCTGCTTCTTTCTGGGGCCAGGTTCCCCGTTGGGGTGCTGCGAGAGCGGCTTCGTGGTGCCCTGAGATGTAGCTGGCTCATTTCCCGTGAAACCCGCTTCTAGGCATCACTAGGATCTACACTGGATGGGAACGGTTCAGGTGTGATGACATGTCACGGGAGAATACCCTATGAACATTTTTGGCATTGGCTTGCCCGAAATGGCTCTGATTATGGTGTTAGCTCTGCTGGTGTTTGGCCCCAAGAAGCTGCCAGAAATTGGCCGTAGTCTGGGCAAAGCGATCAAGGGGTTCCAAGATGCCTCCCGAGAGTTCGAAGAAGAGTTCAAGCGGGAGTCTGAACAATTGAGTAAGACTGAGCCCATGAAAGCCACCCTAGAAAAGTCGGGACCTAAATCCTTGTCTCCCCAAGAGAATCAGGCTACCGCAGCTGCGGAGGCCAACGTGGCCACTAATGATGCCACCGCCGAGGAGGCTACATCTGCCGAGGAAGCCGTTTAAGGCCTGTCCTTAAGACTCAGCCTGGGGAGTGACTAGTGAGGGACTGTAGCGTATGGAAACAAGGAGACTGGTGTGACTGCCGCGACTCCTCCCCGTCGTCCCCAGTTAATTGTGGGGTTAGGGAATCCTGGTGATAAGTATAGGGGCACCCGCCATAATATTGGGTTCGAGGTGATCAATCGTCTGGCTCGAACCTGGCAAATTCCGCTGAAGGAGGATTGCAAATTTCAGGGGAGCTATGGCGATGGTCGAGCTGGGGGCGGCAAGATTGCCCTGCTGCAGCCGCTGACCTACATGAATCGCTCTGGACAGTCTGTGCGTGCCGTAGTGGACTGGTTTAAGCTGATGCCGCAGTCGGTGCTGGTGGTCTACGACGATATGGATTTGCCCGTGGGGCGGCTGCGGCTGCGACTGGCAGGGTCGGCAGGGGGGCATAATGGCATGAAGTCGATCATCGCCCACCTGGGTACCCAAGACTTTCCCCGACTGCGATTGGGCATCGGCAATCGCCCAGGAGACAAGCCCAAGGATGCGGTTATTTCCCATGTGCTTGGCCGTTTCTCAACTGCCGAGCGCCAGACCATGGATGCTGTAGTGGCCACTGCCATCGACGCCATCGACCTGAGTCGGCGGGATGGGGTGGAGAAGGCAATGAGCCTATACAACAGCCGAGAGATTGCCGCTTAACGTTCTGTGTTGGCCAGTCCCACCCCATGGAATGAATTGATGTTGCCATTGTGGATAAAAATTGCCGTCATTGTCGGTTGGTTGGCTGCCGTTGGTAGCTTGGCGGAGCTGTTGCGGCGCACCAAGCGGGTCGATCAGGAGATTCCGCGTAAGGTTGTTCACATTGGCACGGGGAATGTGATTTTGTGGGCCTGGTGGCTACAGACGCCGACTTGGCTGGGCATTGGGGCTGCAGTGTTGGCAGCCATTGCCGCCCTATTGTCTTATCGGTTTCCATTGCTGCCGGGGATCGACAGTGTGGGTCGCCATAGTCTGGGGACATTTTTTTATGCCGTCAGTGTAGGAGGGCTCACTGCCTGGTTTTGGCCATCTTGGCAGCCTCAATATGCGGCTTTGGGCATTTTGATTATGACCTGGGGTGATGGCTTGGCAGCGCTAGTGGGGCAAAACTATGGTCGTCATCCCTATCAACTCGGTACCATTCGCAAGAGTTGGGAAGGATCCCTGGCGATGGCGTTAGTGAGCTGGGGGTTATGTATCGGTATCTTGGGGCTAAGCCAAGGATGGAGTGGCCCTTTGTGGGGACTATCGTTGCTGGTTGCGATCGCAGCGACTGGCTTAGAAGCCTTCTCTACCCTGGGTGTGGATAATTTGACTGTCCCCCTAGGCAGTGCCGCCCTAGCCTACTGGCTGCAGCAGTGGCTGCTGTGAGCAGATCAGGGCGCGGTTGCCGGGCTGACTGCTGAGTCGAGATATCGACCGACGGCGGCTGTTCCTGGGGATGAGGCGGTCGTGGCATCATCGTCCTGGCGGTTGCTGCCGGGCTGCAATAGCGTCAGGCGTAGGGTCTGGCGATGAGTCTCCTGGAGATAGTGCTGCTGCAGAGCCTGCCACTGGGTCCAGGCATGGTGGCGGCTGTGGGCCAATAGTGAGAACAGGGTGGGCATGCGATCGCAGGCCTGGGGCATCGCTGCCTCGAGAAAGTCGGCCAGCAACAGACTGTCCTGGAGATGGCCCAAGACATCTTGCAACGCGGAAAAATTGTCTAGATCCGAAGCTAGGGCATCGCCGTACCAATCATCCACCAGCTTCAGTTGATAGCGGACCCGCTTCACCTGTTTACGCAGGCCGTGCAGGGCATCACTGTGGTGATTGACCCATTGGTCCACCTGCTCGGGGGTGAGGTTGGCCCGAGGGCGTCGCCCCATTGCTGTGCTCTCGGTGCCGACCAGCCAACCGGGATGGAGCCAGAGTTTACTGAGCAGGGGCGAGATCAAATCCGGTAGGGCTGTCTCTGCAGCCAAGGGGGCAATGGCCTCATAGCGGGGCTGTTTCACCCATATCTTCAAGGCCTTTTTCAGGGCCTTGTAGCGTTTGCCCTTGAGCAGGGATTTCACCCGCTTGAAGGCTTTCTGGCGCTGCTGGGCCAGGTAAGCGAAGACGTCTGCCAACACCGCCTGCTCTGGCTCTGGCAAGTCGGGCCAGAATTGCTGCCGCAGGGTGGCCTCGATCACGTCTAAATCTCTCAGTTGCCCCAGCTTGCGGGCGATGGCGGCTAGCTTCGGTTCCTGGCCAGCCTTGGGAAGATGAATGCTGGGGCCGAACACCTGCATGGCAGTGCGCAGGCGCCGCATGCCGACCCGCATCTGGTGCAAGTTCTCGGGATCGGTATCTCGCAGCACCCCCTTTTCGTATTGGGTGGCCGACTTTAGATACTTTGCGATCGCAGCCTGCGCCAATTCCCCCAGCGATGGAGGCAAATGATCTGCCACAGCTACCTCCTTTGCACGTCAGGACAGAGCCGTTGGAGCCTGTACAAAGTGCCCCTTCCCTTTAGAGGATGAAGTACCTCGCCCAGAGGCTCCAGATATTTAACGTTCTCTTAACTCAAGCTAGCCGATGGCAATGACCATGCGTCAGGCAAGTGCTATTGCCAAGGCAGCCTAGTACGTGGTTACTATAGAAACGGCCTGATGGAATAGAGCCATGACTCCCCTGACCCAGCGCTTATCAACCCTGGATTTAAGCCAGCGCATCCTAGAGATGGGGCAGACTGGTGTATATCGACACTCTATCTTCGAGGCATTTCGCCCCGTAGCCACCCAACGGCAAATTCGCGCTGCCATTGCCCAAGCCAAACAATTTGGCCTACACTCGGTGGCGGCCCTGCGGGATGACACCCTAGGCACCTACTACCAAGTCGATGCCACCCAATATGCGTTCTTTCAGGCGGCCTTACAGGCCTCGATTCCCCTCGCAGCAGGGGATAATCTTACCGAACGGGTGCTCCAGATGACCCAAATTCTCAGGCAAATGCTGCGGGTAGCCAAAGGCAGCGCCATCGCCTTGGCCCTGGCTGGAGCCGGTTGCCTCCTCAATGGTCAGCAACAGCTGGGTAGCCTAGCCTGGGTAGGCGCGACCAGTGCCTTAGGTATCTGGTGGTTGCAACACTGCTTAGCCCGTAAATTACTCTGACGCCCGCGAGAACTAGCGCAGTTTTAGAATTGTCGCCGTCATCGTCAGGCTCTCTTCGTACAAGATATCCTCACCCCAACGCTGCAGTTGCTGACTCAGCATGAAGTCCGCTTTTTGATCAGAGAGCGCAGTCACCTGCTCTACCTGACAAGACTGAGCCCCTCCACCGGCCTCCATCCGCATACAGCCCGTCGTTTCAGAGCAAAGGATGGTACAACAATTGGCCTGTAGGTTAGTCGATGCCAGCCGTAATCCGGTCAGGTCACCGCTGATTTCCCCCCAATCGGCTACTGGGATAGCGGCTAATTCTGCTTCAATGTCGCGGCCATCAAGGCCCTTAAAGTAAATTTTGCGGATATCATAGTCACCGCCCTCTGTGATGTAACTGTGAGGTTGCCACTCCAAGCGGCCGGCAAACCATCCCAAGAACATCAAGGCTTGGGCAGCGTTTCCCTTCTCATAGTCAATGCTAATGCGGTCAACCTCAGCCAGGGCTTCTCGCCGTTCCGGGGGATCAAACGCTGCTGCTGTCAACTCTTGCCAGGGGGCTAATCGGTGCCAATTGAGGTCGGCGATGTAGGTGCCGTTCTCGACCAGAGTCTGCATCTTCATCAGCTCTGATTCGGCATCGCTGAAGTAGCTGGAATCCACGATGACAGAGTTGGCTAATCCCGCTAGCTTTTGGAACAATTGCTGTTCCATGTTCGGGGTGGCTTTCCACCAGACAAACTTGGGCAAGTCCCCAATCACCAGGGAAGCCACCAAATCATTAACCCGCTCCAGGGCTGCCTTCGTCCCCCGTAGCGTGATGTACTCACAACAAATCAGATTGCTGCTGTTGCGCTTCTGTACCGGACAATAAGCCGATACCTGGGCCGTGACCCCCTCATCGCTACCCAAGGTGGGGCAGAGGGTAATCACCCGGCAGGGATTTTGAGCCGCGATCGCCTCCGACAGGGTAAAGCCACGCAGGTCAGGGTTGCGGATCTGGCGCTTGTCGGCGGGGAGTTTATCGTACTCTTCTCGCAACCGGGTCAGGGTCAGGGAATCGACCCGCCCAGTGACCCAGAGACCATAGGCCATTTGGGCCTGACGGATAGCGTCATGGGTTTGGGCACCATGGCTGCCATCGATGGCCCCCTTGTAAAACCCCAAAGCAGCTAGCAGCTGCTGAAATTCGTCGGGCTCATAGACCACCATACTGAAGGTACTGGCCCGGGTGGCGATGGGGGCCGATGTGCCAATACTCTGGCTGCGCCAGATATTACGTAATTCTGCTTCAATCTCATCGATCGAGATATCTTTAGGCTTTTGCAGCGTAACCAAAGAAGTGGATGTCATAGTCGATGTGGCAGGGTAGGAGATGGAAAACGAGCAGCGTTGGTTGGTAATTAGCTAAAAAAGGGTAAGCCCATGCTAACGGACACCCCGGGGAGAATGACCTTACAGCCGCCGCCAGCGACGGCCATCCCTATTCAACAGTAACTCTGCCTCAACCGGTCCCCAGGTACCTGCTTCGTACATGGGAACGCTCTCGGGTTGGGCAGGAGCATCCCAAATTTGTAGTAAGGGCGTCAAAATCCGCCAAGATGCTTCGACTTCATCGGCACGGGTAAAGAGGGTTTGATCCCCAAGCATGCAGTCCACTAACAGACGGCTGTAGGCGTCAGTATTGGCCTGACCAAAGGCAGCATCATAGCGAAAGTCCATATCCACGGAACGAGTACGCAGGGACGTCCCAGGGGTTTTGACCTCAAATCGCATGGCAATCCCTTCGTCGGGCTGAATCCGCAGAGCCAGCACATTATGATTCATCTGGCGAGCGGCGGATTGAAACATCAAGTGCGGCACTTCCTTAAAGTGAATGGAAATCTCGGTCACCTTCTTCGGCATGCGTTTGCCGGTACGGAGATAGAAGGGCACTCCCTTCCAGCGCCAGTTGTCGATGCTGAGTTTAATGGCAGCAAAGGTGTGAGCGGTAGAGGTGGCACTGGCTCCCTCTTCATCTCGATAGCCAGGAACTTCTGTCCCTTTCATCCAGCCTGGAGAATACTGTCCCCGCACAGCAGACTGACTGAGATCCTCTAAATTGGCTAGATGGGTGGCCTGAATCACCTTGACTTTCTCATTGCGAATGCTGTCGGCATCTAGGGAGTTAGGCGCTTCCATCGCCGTCAGGCAGAAGAGCTGCATCAGATGATTCTGAACCATATCCCGCAGGGCGCCGGCGGTTTCGTAGTAGCCAGCCCGACCCTCTAAGCCCACGGTTTCGGCTACGGTGATTTGGACATGGTCCACAAACTGCCGATTCCAGAGGGGTTCAAAGATGGCGTTGGCAAATCGGAATACCATCAAGTTCTGGACGGTTTCTTTGCCCAGGTAGTGATCGATGCGATAGATCTGCTCTTCTCGACAGACCTGGCGCACGACGCGGTTGAGGGACTGGGCAGTAGCCAAGTCCTTGCCAAAGGGCTTTTCGATCACCAGTCGCTGCTTGGAGGGTTCTCCTAACATGCCAGCCAGCCCCAACTGCTGGGTGGCTTCCCCAAAGAATCGAGGTGCTACCGATAGATAAAACACTCGGTTGCCTCGGGTGCCCCGTTTTTCATCTAGTTCTGAGAGGAAAGCCTTCAGTTTGTGATAGCTCTCAGAGGAGTCAATATTGCCGGGGCAGTAAAAGAGCCCCTTTTCAAAATCCTCCCACAGGGCGACATTTCCCAGACCCCCGCCAAATTCTTCCACGCCTTGCCGCAGGTGTTTGCGAAAGAACTCATGGCTCCAATCTCGGCGGGCTACCCCGACGATGGTAAGTTCTGGGGGCAACCGTCGCTCTCGCCGCATTTGGTAGATGGCTGGTACCAGCTTGCGCTGGGTCAGGTCACCGGAAGCCCCAAAGATCACTAGGATTTGGGGTTCGGGAATACGTTCTTTTTGCAGGCCGACGCGAAGCGGATTTTCGAGTAGGGCAACCATAGGGTGTTAGGAGAATTCTGGGAAAGAAAATACCTTGAGGAGGGGCGCAGGGTCTGCGCCCTTGGGTAACAGCCCATAAAATGGGTAATTTTGTTTCAAGAGATCTCCTTAGGCGTAGGAAGGGGGCAAGACAGGGGGATTCCGTAATACTAGACATTATGGCTGCGAGGCGGTCAGAGATTCTTGCTCCTGACGTCGCCGTTCTTGGATGAACGATTCCACTAGGGCAACGTCTTCGGGACTGCCGATGACTAAGGGCGTGCGATGATGCAGTTCCGAAGGCACAACATCGAGTAATCGTTGGGTACCAGTACTGGCCTGACCACCGGCCTGTTCGATTAAAAAGGCTAAGGGAGCGGTCTCGTAGAGAAGGCGTAACTTGCCCTCAGGTCTTTTCCGGGTGCCGGGGTACAAAAACACGCCCCCTTGCATCAGGATGCGATGGAAGTCTCCGACCAGGGCACCGCTGTAACGAGCCGAATAGCCATCATGGCGGTGTACATAGCGGATGTAGTCACGGATAGAGTCATCCCACTGCCAGAAGTTACCCTCGTTGACACTGTAGTTAGCACCGTGGGCCGGTACTTGAATGTTTTCTCGGCTGAGGATAAATTCGCCCAAGCTGGGATCCAGGGTAAAGGAATGCACCCCCCGGCCGATGGAGTATACCAGCACTGTACTGGGGCCATAGAGAATATAGCCGGCAGCTAACTGTTGATGGCCGTCCTGCAGTAAATCCGTGGCTTTTTGATCGAGATCATCTCCTTGCTGTCGGCGGATGGAAAAGATAGAGCCGATGTTGAGATTGATGTCTACATTGCTGGAGCCATCAATGGGGTCGTAAAGCAGAGTATAGCGACCGATGGGGCAGTTTTCAGGAATATAGTAGGGGTCCTCCATTTCTTCAGACGCTAAGCGACAGACGAGGCCACTTTGCTTGAAGACGGAAATGAAGACATCATTGGCATAGATGTCCATCTTCTTCACCGATTCCCCCTGCACATTGGTGCGACCGGTGAAGCCCAGGGCATCTTCCACCAAGCCGGCTCGGGTCAGGCGCCTGGCAATTAACTTGCCGGCTAAGGCGATGCGATTCATTAAGGCACTGAGATCTTGGGCCTCAGCGCTGAAGCTCTGGAGTTGCTGTAGCACATGACGGGAGAGGGTAGTACAGTCCCGGTCAAGCACGTGGGCAGCGTCGGAGGGTTGATAGGTATCAACCATAGGTAGGTCCTCTCGGGTTTTAGATAGCCATTGGCGTGGAACAGGCTATATGGAAACTTAGCCAGTTGGCAGGTGACCGCAACTACCTACATGTCTGCAACGGCGTTGATGCCACGATTGCCAAGACTAGAGGTCAAGTTGATCGAGGGTCACCTACTCATCCTTTTAGTCAATCAAGCTGAGATTGAGCTGAAATCTGTCTATTGAAAGAGATCGATTGGCATAAATCGATGGATGCTATTTCGGATTTCTAAACCAGATGACTCCGCTCCTATGGTATAGAAGAGACTCCCAAATAGCGCCGAACCTTTAGACACACTTTATGAAGTCTCCGTGAGCTAGGCCGAGGGTAGCTGCAACCCGGGGCTAATCCGCCATGGCAAACGTAGACTGGCCATTTCGCTCCCCAGTTTCTTGATTCCCTAGTTCTCTGGCCAATGAATAAGCCGGAAATCTTAAGAAAAAGGCAGATTACTCGGGGGACTGATGCGGGTGATCAATAGTGCTGGGTAGATGCTCGGGACAGCATGGCTATGACAGAGATAACGCGCATTGGCATTTTGACGAGTGGGGGGGACTGTGCCGGGCTGAATGCGGCGATTCGAGCGGTGACTCACCGGGCCATTGGCACCTATGGCTGGGAGGTGATCGGGATTTGCCGAGCCACCCAGGGATTGATGAGTCGTCCCCCGGAATACATGTCGTTTACGATTCAAGATACCTATCCGCTGTTGACCATGGGAGGGACGGTGTTGGGGACGACGAATAAGGGGAATCCCTTTGCCTTTCCCATGGCGGATGGACGCCTGTGCGATCGCACCGACGACATCATCGCGGGCTATCATCAGCTGGAGCTGGATGCGCTGATCGGCATCGGTGGCGATGGCAGTTTAGCCATCCTGCGGCAGCTGGCCCAACGGGGAAATCTCAAGCTGGTGGCGATTCCGAAGACCATTGATAATGACCTGGGCAGCAC
Organism: Halomicronema hongdechloris C2206; assembly: GCF_002075285.3. Taxonomy (GTDB): domain Bacteria; phylum Cyanobacteriota; class Cyanobacteriia; order Phormidesmidales; family Phormidesmidaceae; genus Halomicronema_B; species Halomicronema_B hongdechloris. The sequence continues at coordinate 1,692,640 of NZ_CP021983.2, forward strand.
CGAGATCGCCGTGGGCTTTGATACGGCAGTCAATATTGCTACTGAGGCCTTAGATCGCCTGCACTTCACGGCGGCTAGCCATTCCCGGGTGATGATCCTGGAAGTGATGGGGCGCGATGCCGGCCACATTGCCCTCAGTGCCGGGATCGCCGGAGGGGCCGATATTATTCTGATCCCAGAAATTCCCTATTCCCTAGACGTCGTCTGTGAGCAGCTACGGCAACTGCAGGCTCAGGGGCGCAACTTTGCCATCGTGATTGTGGCTGAGGCCGTGTGTACGGAAACCGGCGAGAAGGTGACCCAGACCAATCGTCTGGGACAGTGCCGCCTGGGTGGGATCGGGCAATACTTAGCCGATGCCATCGCAACTGGCATTGGGGCAGAAACCCGAGTCACCGTGCTTGGCCATGTGCAGCGCGGGGGCATTCCTTCCCCGCGAGATCGGTTGATTGCCACCGCCTTCGGAGTCGCCGCCGTAGATTTAATTGCCCAGGGACGGTTCGACCACATGGTGAGTTGGCAGCATCGGCAAGTCGTCAGTGTGCCCATCGCCGACGCCATTGCCCAGTATCGGGCTGTGGATCCGACCGATACCCTGGTAAAAACCGCCCAGGCCATGGGCATTTGTCTGGGCAACCCACCAACCCCCTGCCTCACCCATGGAGTCAGCCCAGTCAGTGTCACTGCCAAGCACGATAGAGTGAATATCTAAACCTTGGCCCCGTCCAGCCCTGAGACTTACCGCAAGGGACCCGATCGATCCTCGCTTGGACAGACAGGGTGTAGTTCACGGATACCCGGAGCAACGGTGACGACTCGACTCTCTACTGACCATCGCCGTGCGGTGAGACGGGTGTTGCTGATCACCCTGGGGCTCAACCTACTGGTCGTCCTGCTCAAGTCGATCATCGGCTGGATGACGGGGTCCCTGAGCCTGTTGGCCGATGCCCTCCATAGCATCACCGACAGTGCCAATAACGTGCTGGGATTGCTCACGAACCAACTGGCCTCCCCTAAACCCGACCGCGATCATCCCTATGGCCACCAAAAGTATGAGGCCGTCGGGGCCCTGGCCATTGCGGCATTCCTCGGGACAGCCTGCTTCGAGATCCTGCAATCTGCCCTGGAACGGCTCTTCCTCGAGGAAACTACCGTCACCATGAATGCCACCGCCCTCTGGGTGATGCTGGGGATTCTGGCCATCAATATGGTCGTGGCCTTCTATGAGCGCCGGGTGGGGCTACGGTTAAAGAGTCACCTCCTCACCGCCGATGCTCACCACACCATGAGCGATGTCTGGATCACAATCACGGTGATCGGCGGGTTAATTGGAGTCTGGCAAGGGTTGGCTTGGTTGGATGTGGCCTTGGCCTTTCCCGTAGCCCTACTGGTGCTCAAGAGCGGTTGGGAGGTGCTACGGGAGAACTTGCCCTGGTTAGTGGATGAGATGGCCATTGCTCCTGAGGCCATCCATGCCCAGGTAATGCAGGTACCGGGGGTGATTAACTGCCACAACATTGCCTCTCGGGGGCTCTTAGGTCGGCAGGTGTTTATCGACATGCACCTCATCGTCGAGCCCACCGATGTGCCTCGGGCCCACGAGATCACCGAACAGGTAGAGGCCCGATTAGACCAGGTCTTCGGCCCGGCTCGCATCACGATTCATATTGAGCCCTACGATTACAAATCGCCTCACATTAGTTACTGATGCCGGTATGAAGTGGCCTAGCGCGGCTCCGTAGGAGCAACGGAGTCGATTTTCTACATTGGGCGCGGCAACCACGCCCCTAACCCATCCCCCACTCCCCCACTCCACTCTCCCCCTAGCGTCGCCGCAGTTTACTGGCCATCTTGCGAGAGAAGCGCAGATTGACGGCTGACTGTTGGGCCCAGTCTTGTAGACTGCGAAAGAAGATATGCCGATCCTGGGCCTGCAGCACGGCGGTTTGATCGGCAGTCTCGATGGCGTAGGGATAGCCGCTGCCCACGACCACTTCGGCCCGGACCCAGTCAATCAAGGCATCTAAACGGCCGTCTTCCCAGATCCAGCTGGGCATCTCCAGGCGGGCCGGGTAGCCCTCGCGGGTGGTTTTGAGATAGCAAAAGGCGATGCGATCGCACTGCTCCCCATAGAGGTCTAAAATGCCCCCCCGGTCACAGCGGTAGAGGGCAGTACGATCGCCCCAATTCATCAGAGGATTGAGCAGTTGAGCATCATGGATGGCATCGCACTCCGGTAGGGCTGCCTGGTGCTGCACCAGGGTGGTCAGGTCTCGGGCATAGGACGTATCCACATAGCCCACCAAGGGCACCCGGGTCTCCGCGCTGACTGCTAATAGGCGAGTCATTGCTTTTACATAGGCATCGCGGCTATCGGCATCGAAGGCTTCCGCAAACGTGACCACCAAGGCTCCGTCGAAGAACACCAGGCAGCGCTGGGGGCAAGGGTAGGTTTGCATGTACTCGATCAGCCGCTCGATTTCGAGTTCAAAACGACGAATATTGACCCGCCGATCGGCGGGTTGTCCCTGGTTCGACACCTGCAGATCCTGCGGTGTCATTACCTCTAGGCGAATATCTTTGTCGTAGTGGCCCGATGGAGAGTGGGGGTTTTCGAACCAACCAATCTGGATCAAGGCAATGGGTAGGGAGATATCCTTGCTGGGAAAGATCTGGGAGCCATCGACGGCAAAGGTGGTAACATCGGTCAGCACCTGGCGTACCCAGGCTAAACTTTCCTCCCGACTACTCCAGCCCCAGGTCGACCGCACCATCCCATCTACCTGGGGCGTTTTGGTTTCTAGGGGACGGGCCCCCAGGGGCACCGCGGCGGGTAACTCCTGATCTGAGAGCTGACAGCATCGCTTCCAGCCTCGACGGTAGGCATCGATGACCTGAAAGGTACTGCGGTCAAAGTCGGTAAATGCCTTCCGTTTGGTTGCCAAGAGCTGGCGAATCTGTGATGAGTTAACTGGCATGGCCTGATTCTATCCTGACTGGGCCTAGAGCTCGATCTGGCTTAGCAGCGGGTGTTGCCACCAGAACGAATGTATTTGCTGGCGTCATTGTAGGAGAAATCTATAGGCGCTATCTAGGGTGTTGATTGACCTCTAGCCGTTCTCGGTGTCGGAATGTTAATGACTATTGCATTTCGGTTACATCCTTCCTCCAGGGTCAAAACACCTCAAACTACCGTGATACGATGCTCTTCGTAGCATTGTAGCGATGGGGAGACCACGTCCTTTGTCACTTCGGGTTGCAGTTGTTGGATCGGGTCCGGCTGGCTCCTCAGCAGCCGAGACGCTAGCCAAAGCAGGTATTGAAACCTATCTCTTCGAGCGCAAGTTAGACAATGCCAAGCCCTGTGGTGGGGCCATTCCCCTCTGCATGGTGGACGAGTTTGACTTGCCCCCTGAGATTATCGATCGGCGGGTGCGCAAGATGAAGATGATCTCGCCCTCCAATATTGAGGTGAATATCGGTAGCACCCTTAAGGCCGATGAGTATATCGGCATGTGTCGTCGAGAGGTCTTAGATGGCTTCTTGCGGGATCGGGCGGCGGCCCTAGGGGCAAAGCTAATCAACGGCACCGTCCATACCCTGGAGATGCCTAAGACCGAGAGCGACCCCTATACCCTGCACTATACTGATCACTCTGGCGGGCGGCCCGTGGGCGACACCAAGTCTTTGCAAGTAGATCTGGTGATCGGAGCCGACGGTGCCAATTCTCGGGTGGCTAAAGCCATCAAGGCTGGGGATTACAACTATGCGATCGCATTTCAAGAGCGCATTCGCCTCCCCGACGCTCAAATGGCCTACTACGAAGAATTGGCCGAAATGTACGTCGGCAACGATGTGTCTCCCGACTTCTACGCTTGGGTATTCCCGAAATACGATCACGTTGCCGTAGGGACTGGCACCATGCGGGTCAACCAGGCCAAGATCAAGCGGCTGCAAGCAGGGATTCGGGCGCGGGCGGCCAAGCGCCTAGAGGGTGGTGAAATCATTAAAGTTGAAGCCCACCCGATTCCAGAACATCCCAGGCCCCGCCGTGTAGTTGGTCGGGTAGCCCTGGTGGGAGATGCCGCCGGTACGGTCACAAAATCCTCCGGAGAAGGCATCTACTTCGCCGCCAAATCGGCGCGCATGTGTGCCGAGACCATTGTGGAATTATCCAAGCATGGGCAACGGATTCCCACCGAAGCCGATTTAAAGGTCTATATCAAGCGCTGGGATCGGGCCTATGGTATGACCTACAAAGTGCTGGATCTACTGCAGACAGTCTTCTATCGTTCTGACGCCGCTCGAGAAGCCTTCGTCGAGATGTGCTCTGACATGGATGTGCAGAAGCTGACCTTTGACAGTTATCTATACAAGACAGTCGTGCCCTCTAATCCCCTAGTGCAACTCAAGATCACGGCTAAAACTCTGGGGAGTTTGATGCGAGGCCATGCCTTAGCACCCACCCGTAGCTGGTAATCCTATCGCTTTTCTCTGCGTACCCAAGACCATGCCTGTGGCACTGACCTACCTTGGCCAGTGCCATTTTTTATAGCATTAGATGGCTGCAGTCACCTGGCTCTCACCTGTGGGCAGCTCTAAGCAATAGCCAGCTCCATAGATAGTCTTGATATATTTGGGATGACGGGGATCAGGTTCCAACTTGGTGCGCAGGTGTCGCACATGCACTCGAATGGTTTCGATATCGTCGTTCGGATCGTAGCCCCAGACTTCTCTAAGGATCTCGCTGGGAGATACGGTTTGACCATGGCGCTGCAGTAGGCAGTGCAGTAGCTCAAATTCTAAATGGGTCAGCTTGACAGTGTGATCAAACCAAATCGCTTCAAACCGCTCAGGAATCAACGTTAGGGGACCATAATTGAGGATCTCACTGTGTTTGGCCGCCTGGGGAATACGGTCAGTGCGACGCAGCAGGGCCCGGACCCGAGCTAGCATTTCCTCCAGCTCGAACGGCTTCGTTAGATAATCATCGGCTCCGGCATTGAAACCATCCACTTTGTCTTGAGTTTGTCCTAGAGCCGTTAGCATCAAAATGGGGATATCTGCTGTGCGGCCATCACGCCGTAATCGCTGACAGACTGTTAATCCGTCTACCTTCGGCAGCATCAAATCCAGCATGATCAGATCAGGCAATAGTTGAACGGCCAAGGCTTGACCCTTGACCCCATCACTTGCCTGGCTGACATCATACCCAGCCATCTCTAAGTTAACTGCAACTAGCTCCGAGATTGCAGGGTCATCATCAATGACGAGTATGCGAGACATCATGAAGAGCAGTTACGTCTATGTTGTTGAGTTAGATGAACTAACCTAGCGATCCTATAAAGATCTATATAGGTATTCAAAGTTTCCCTCATAGATTATAAACTCAGAGCCTAAATTCTCCTACTTTTGGGGCAAAGCTTTAAAGTCAGCTGCTCAGGAAGTCAGCCCATTCTTGACAACGGTATCCCCGACTACCTTGTCGGAGAGGTTGAATCACACGACGAGGTGCTTGGCTCAGTCTGTCCTGCATAGCCAAGGCAAAATCAAGCTGAAGGCAGCCCTTACCGCGGCAACCTCATGATTTTTCAGGACTCCGTAACTCCCCAGGCAGGATTCGAACCTGCGACCAATCGGTTAACAGCCGACCGCTCTACCGCTGAGCTACTGAGGATCGCGGAACCTATAGTAACGATAATCGGAACACTTTGGCAAGCATCACTTGTGCTTTGATGGTAATGGTCATTGCCAAGGTCTATGACTGCCCTGCTCGCTGGCGTAACCGGATAGCTAGCCATTACTCAACGCCGTGACGCATCCGCATCAACCGCTCTCTGGCCCCTGGATCTAGGTTATTCATCAGCCAGCCTCGGGCATATTTCCGAGTGTGTTTTTGGTGCTGCTTAATATGCTGTGTGCTCAGGGCTACGGCGGCAGAAAGTTGTTGGGCCGACATCCATTCGGCCCCATAGCCCAGTACGGTGAGTTGCTGGGCTCGGTCAGAGGTGGCTACGATTAGGCGCGGTGATGGGGATAGGGTTGCTTTATAGAATTGGGCGCACTGCTTTTCGATATAGCTATCCGCCGTTTGCCCGAAATCAGTGTATTGGACACTCAGGTGCTGAGTAATCACGTTTCGGGTGCCTGGTGCGGTTTGCCGATAGGCATCAAAAATAATAAAAGTGCCGAAGTTATTAAAGGCACTGTAGTTGGTTAGGGCTTCGATGAGTTGATCACGGGCAGCCTCTAGTCCATCTTGATCGCGAATTGCTGCCAGCCTAGACCAGGCTCCGATGATGTTATATCCATCTATCAGGACTTGTGCCGAAAAACTAGAAGGAGCCATAGAACATAGGTGAGACGGTATGGGAGCAATGCCCGCGCCAGGCTGACGGATGGTGCTGTTAGCTCCGAGAGTCAGGAACCAGGGCCCTAGGCGACTTACGGCTCGGTCTACTGGAGCACAATTTAACTAAAATATTGAGGAAAATGAATCGACAGTGCTGTGATCAAGGCTACGGCTGGGCCTTCAGTTTTTCCTTCAAACGGCTAGGCTGCCCCTGATCTGTGACTTGTCCTGCCTCTAATAGGAATGCCCGATCGCAGTAGTCAAGTTCTCCCAAGCGATGGGTAACCCAGAGAGCTGTAATTCCGTTCTGTTTGACAAGATGCCGAACCTGGATCACTAGGTCGATCTGGCTGTCAGGGTCCAGCAGGGCCGTGGGTTCATCTAGCAGCAAAATGTTGCAATGACGTGCGATCGCACCGGCAATCGCCACCCGTTGCTTTTGACCACCACTGAGGGCATAGATAGGGCGTCGTTTCAGATAAGTCAAATTAACAGCCGCTAAGGCTGCATCAACTCGCCGTCGAATGTCCGTAGGTGGCAAGCGCTCGGCTACCAAGCCAAAGGCAACATCGGCCCCCACCGTCGGCATCACCAATTGATGATCAGGATTTTGAAATACGAAGCCCACCGGAGCCTGCACCTGAAATGTTCCCGCTTGGGGCGCCAGCAAACCAGCCAAGATGCGCAGCAATGTCGACTTGCCACTGCCATTGGTCCCCAGCAGCATGCAAAACTCACCCGGTTGCACCGACAGAGAACATTGCCTCAGGACAGGATTTCCAGAGGGCCACGCAAAACACAGGTCTTTCAAGACAATCGCCGACACAGACTCCCCTACTGTTCTGAGGTGAGAGCAAAGAAGCCAGGCGGTCTTCCTGAAGCCGTTGCCGTACTAGTCTTCTCAAACATCTGCACAGCTGCCAACTCACTGATCAGAACAGTCAACTTCTTATGGGGTTGCTGGTCACAGGTCAACTCGAATAGCACCGGGTTCCCCGTGCGTAAAGCCTCAGATAACTTCCCATAGGTCGCTTCTGCATCCTCTTGAGTCTTTTTCTGCACGGATATTGGCAGAGGAGTATGCTTCAACGTCAACTCAATTGTGAACATAGATTACCGCACTCAGCATTAATGGTTAGATGATTGACAATCGCTTAACGGCAAAGCCCCGCTAAGCTCCTTTAGTATCTCAAATGACAGAGAATCTTGCCGACTCCATCGCCTTGTAGGCATAAACACTCAAGCTTGAAGGTGTATTTTTGACAGATCTCTAGAAGATTCTGAGGACTCTCTCTATAATGGTCAATACCGTAAAGAATAGTAAATACCGCTCATAATTCGTGACTTAGTATGCTCCCGCTTGGTGAGCTGTAGTGGTGAGCTGTAGTTCAGTCACGAAGCTTCAGCGGCGGCTTTATTTTCCGTAGTAGATATTTAATTCTGGAGTGAGCGTATGACCATAGCAATGGGACGCGCGCAAGCTCAGCGAGGATGGTTCGACGTTCTCGATGACTGGCTGAAGCGCGATCGCTTTGTGTTTATCGGTTGGTCTGGCCTACTGCTGTTCCCCTGCGCCTACCTGGCGATTGGGGGCTGGCTGACCGGTACCACCTTCGTCACCTCGTGGTATACCCACGGGTTAGCCTCCAGTTACCTGGAAGGCTGTAACTTTTTGACCGTAGCCATCTCCACCCCCCCCGACAGCATGGGGCATTCGCTGCTGCTGCTGTGGGGACCTGAGGCCCAAGGCGACTTTGTGCGCTGGTGTCAGATCGGTGGTCTATGGACCTTCACGGCCCTGCATGGCGCTTTTGGTCTCATCGGCTTCATGCTGCGTCAGTTTGAGGTTGCTCGTCTAGTGGGCCTGCGGCCCTACAACGCCATTGCCTTCTCCGCCCCGATTGCGGTATTTGTCTCGGTCTTTTTAATGTACCCGCTGGGGCAATCCAGCTGGTTCTTCGCCCCCAGCTTTGGCGTGGCAGCCATTTTCCGCTTTCTGCTGTTCTTCCAAGGGTTCCATAACTGGACCTTGAACCCGTTCCACATGATGGGGGTGGCTGGAGTGTTAGGCGGCGCCCTGTTGTGTGCCATTCACGGTGCCACCGTCGAGAACACCCTGTTCAAGGATGGGGAGAACGCCAACACGTTCCGTGCCTTTGAGCCGACCCAAGCGGAAGAGACCTACTCAATGGTGACGGCAAACCGATTCTGGTCTCAGATTTTCGGGATTGCCTTCTCCAACAAGCGCTGGCTGCACTTCTTCATGTTGTTTGTGCCAGTGACTGGTTTGTGGATGGCCTCAGTCGGTGTCGTGGGGTTAGCGGTAAACCTGCGGGCCTATGACTTTGTGTCGCAGGAGATACGAGCTGCCGAAGACCCTGAGTTCGAGACGTTCTACACCAAGAATATTCTGCTGAACGAAGGCATCCGGGCTTGGATGGCGCCCACTGACCAACCCCATCAGAAGTTTGTATTCCCAGAAGAGGTACTGCCTCGTGGTAATGCTCTTTAAGGGAGACTGACATCCGATTGTCACCGGTCGTATGACCGTACATTTAGCGCGGTGAGTAACCTTAGTTACTCACCGCGGTTTTTTGACTCTGATGTAGATAATCGATAAGAGATAGATAGTGCAGAGACCTCACCAGTTCTGAGTGGTCTTCATCAAGCTTATCCAGCTTCGTCTCCACGAAGGCACTATATCTATATCTATTTGCCCCCTATATCTATTTGCCCCCTATATCTAGGAGCAATTTTTAAGGCTGAAGGGAATTATAGGGTACCTGTAAGGGCAACCAAGGAGAGGTGAAACCTCTGCATAGAAGTGCTTTGAGAGTTCGAAGAAATTTCAATTAATTGAGGAGTTGACTAAAGGGGAAAGGTGTCGCTATAGTGATAAAGCGCTGAGGGAGGTAGGCGCTGCGGCGATGCCTCCCGAGGTAAGGACCTCGACAGTGAAATAGTTTGAGAGGAAGTCAGCCTCGTCAATGAATTAAATTGCTGGCATTGTAGCATAGGCTGCGGTGTGAGCAAAGACGGATAGAGAAAGAGCCGGTTATCAAGCGATAACCACCACAATGGAGAGTTTGATCCTGGCTCAGGATGAACGCTGGCGGCGTGCTTAACACATGCAAGTCGAACGGGCTCTTCGGAGCTAGTGGCGGACGGGTGAGTAACGCGTGAGGATCTGTCCTTAGGAGGGGGATAACATTGGGAAACTGATGCTAATACCCCATATGCCGAGAGGTGAAAGAGTGAATTCTGCCTGAGGGTGAGCTCGCGTCGGATTAGCTAGTTGGTGCGGTAATGGCGTACCAAGGCGACGATCCGTAGCTGGTCTGAGAGGATGATCAGCCACACTGGGACTGAGACACGGCCCAGACTCCTACGGGAGGCAGCAGTGGGGAATTTTCCGCAATGGGGGCAACCCTGACGGAGCAACGCCGCGTGCGGGAGGACGGCCCTAGGGTTGTAAACCGCTTTTCTCAGGGAAGAAGGACTGACGGTACCTGAGGAATAAGCCTCGGCTAACTCCGTGCCAGCAGCCGCGGTAAGACGGAGGAGGCAAGCGTTATCCGGAATTATTGGGCGTAAAGCGTCCGTAGGCGGCTAGTCAAGTCTGCTGTCAAAGTTCAGGGCTTAACCCTGAGTCGGCGGTGGAAACTGAGTAGCTAGAGAGCGGCAGGGGTAGAGGGAATTCCCAGTGTAGCGGTGAAATGCGTAGATATTGGGAAGAACACCAGTGGCGAAGGCGCTCTACTGGGCCGTTACTGACGCTGAGGGACGAAAGCTAGGGGAGCGAAAGGGATTAGATACCCCTGTAGTCCTAGCTGTAAACGATGGATACTAGGTGTTGGCCGTATCGACCCGGTCAGTACCGAAGCAAACGCGTTAAGTATCCCGCCTGGGGAGTACGCACGCAAGTGTGAAACTCAAAGGAATTGACGGGGGCCCGCACAAGCGGTGGAGTATGTGGTTTAATTCGATGCAACGCGAAGAACCTTACCAGGGCTTGACATCCCGCGAACCCTTCTGAAAGGAGGGGGTGCCTTCGGGAGCGCGGAGACAGGTGGTGCATGGCTGTCGTCAGCTCGTGTCGTGAGATGTTGGGTTAAGTCCCGCAACGAGCGCAACCCTCGTCCTTAGTTGCCATCATTGAGTTGGGCACTCTGGGGAGACTGCCGGGGACAACTCGGAGGAAGGTGGGGATGACGTCAAGTCATCATGCCCCTTACGTTCTGGGCTACACACGTACTACAATGCTTCGGACAGAGGGCAGCGAGCCTGCGAGGGTGAGCTAATCCCATAAACCGAGGCACAGTTCAGATTGCAGGCTGCAACTCGCCTGCATGAAGGAGGAATCGCTAGTAATCGCAGGTCAGCATACTGCGGTGAATACGTTCCCGGGCCTTGTACACACCGCCCGTCACACCATGGGAGTTGGCCACGCCCGAAGCCGTTACTCCAACCTTTCGGGGAGGAGGACGTCGAAGGCAGGGCTGATGACTGGGGTGAAGTCGTAACAAGGTAGCCGTACCGGAAGGTGTGGCTGGATCACCTCCTTTAAGGGAGACCTACCCTCACTAGCTGCTGGTTTGAGCAAGCGTTAGTGGGTGGTCATCTCGAGGTCGGTCGGGGCTGATATTCTTCTCAAACTAAGTCGAGGGGATAGGGGCTATTAGCTCAGGTGGTTAGAGCGCACCCCTGATAAGGGTGAGGTCCCTGGTTCGAGTCCAGGATGGCCCACTCTGGAAGGCAGAAGGCAGAAGGCAGAAAATCCTTCATCCTTCTGATTTCATCCTTCATCTTTCGGTATGTGGGGGTATAGCTCAGCTGGTAGAGCGCCTGCTTTGCAAGCAGGATGTCAGCGGTTCGAGTCCGCTTACCTCCACCACGGCAAGAGACAACAGCACTGAGGTTACTGAGGAGTAAATCAGCTGCTGAGGTCTACCTTCAGCGAGAACCTTGACAACTGCATAGTGAATCGAGCGAAAGGTAGTCATAACAGACCGCGAGAAGCCGAGCGGTCAAGCTACAACGGGCTCATGGTGGATACCTAGGCACACAGAGGCGAAGAAGGACGTGGTTACCGACGATACGCTCCGGGGAGCTGGAAGCGAGCATTGATCCGGAGGTTTCCGAATGGGGCAACCCTACGTACGGCCATCTGAATCCATAGGGTGGCTCGAGCGAACCCGGCGAACTGAAACATCTAAGTAGCTGGAGGAAGAGAAAGCAAACGCGATTCCCTCAGTAGCGGCGAGCGAAAGGGGAGCAGCCTAAACCAGCGGTATTAACCGCTGGGGTCGTGGGACAGCGAGATGGAATCTAGCGGCTAGACGAAGCAGCTGAATACTGCACCAGAGAAGGTGAAAGTCCTGTAGTCGACAGCTTAAGGATACTAGCTGGATCCCGAGTAGCACGGGGCACGTGGAATCCCGTGTGAATCAGCGAGGACCACCTCGTAAGGCTAAATACTCCTGTGTGACCGATAGCGGACCAGTACCGTGAGGGAAAGGTGAAAAGAACCCCGGGAGGGGAGTGAAACAGAACATGAAACCATGAGCCTACAAGCAGTCAGAGTCCGATTCAACGGATAATGGCGTGCCTGTTGAAGAATGAGCCGGCGACTTATAGGCACTGGCAGGTTAAGGGGAGATACCCGAAGCCACAGGGAAACCGAGTCTGATAAGGGCGAAGTGTCAGTGTTTATAGACCCGAACCCGGGTGATCTAACCATGTCCAGGATGAAGCTTGGGTAACACCACGTGGAGGTCCGAACCGACCACCGTTGAAAAGGTGGCGGATGAGGTGTGGTTAGGGGTGAAATGCCAATCGAACCCGGAGCTAGCTGGTTCTCCCCGAAATGTGTTGAGGCGCAGCGGTTGGTGTTATAGCTGGGGGGTAAAGCACTGATTCGGTGCGGGCTGCGAGAGCGGTACCAAATCGAGTCAAACTCAGAATACCCAGTGAATAGCCAGCCAGTGAGACGGTGGGGGATAAGCTTCATCGTCAAGAGGGAAACAGCCCAGACCACCAGCTAAGGTCCCGAAATGGACGCTAAGTGGCAAAGGAGGTGGGAGTGCAGAGACAACCAGGAGGTTTGCCTAGAAGCAGCCATCCTTGAAAGAGTGCGTAATAGCTCACTGGTCAAGCGCTCCTGCGCCGAAAATGAATGGGACTAAGCGTTCTACCGAAGCTGTGGACTTACGTAAGTAAGTGGTAGGGGAGCGTTCCGTGACAGTTAGAAGCACTAGCGAGAGCAGGTGTGGACGAGACGGAAGTGAGAATGTCGGCTTGAGTAGCGAAAACATGGGTGAGAATCCCATGCCCCGAAACCCCAAGGGTTCCTCCGGAAGGTTCGTCCGCGGAGGGTTAGTCGGGACCTAAGGCGAGGCCGAGAGGCGTAGTCGATGGACAACGGGTTAATATTCCCGTACTGGCGTTAGATTGTGCAGGGGGACGGAGAAGGCTAAGCCATCCGGAGGTTGGTTACCGGTGTAAGTGTATGAGGTGTTGAGGGGCGGTGAAAACGCCCTGAGCTGAGTCACGAGTCCGACCTGCTACGGCGGGGAAGTGGTGGATGTCATGCTTCCAAGAAAAGCCCTACCCACGATAATCTAACGTTACCCGTACCCGAAACCGACACAGGTGGGGAGGTAGAGTATACCCAGGGGCGCGAGGTAACTCTCTCTAAGGAACTCGGCAAAATGGCCCCGTAACTTCGGGAGAAGGGGTGCCACCGAGAGGTGGTCGCAGTGAAGAGGCCCAGGCGACTGTTTACCAAAAACACAGGTCTCCGCGAAGTCGAAAGACGAAGTATGGGGGCTGACGCCTGCCCAGTGCCGGAAGGTTAAGGAAGTTGGTCAGTCTTCGGATGACGCTAGCGACCGAAGCCCCGGTGAACGGCGGCCGTAACTATAACGGTCCTAAGGTAGCGAAATTCCTTGTCGGGTAAGTTCCGACCCGCACGAAAGGCGTAACGATCTGGGCGCTGTCTCAGAGAGAGGCTCGGCGAAATAGGAGTGTCTGTGAAGATACGGACTACCTGCACCCGGACAGAAAGACCCTATGAAGCTTTACTGTAGCTTGGTATTGGGTTCGGGCCTTGCATGCGCAGGATAGGTGGGAGACTGAGAACCATTCCTTGTGGGGGGTGGGGAGTCACTGGTGAGATACCACTCTTGTGAGGCTAGAATTCTAACCTTGACCCGTGATCCGGGCAGGGGAGAGTATCAGGTGGGCAGTTTGACTGGGGCGGTCGCCTCCAAAAAGGTAACGGAGGCGCGCAAAGGTTCCCTCAGGCTGGTTGGAAATCAGCCACCGAGTGTAAAGGCATAAGGGAGCTTGACTGCGAGACTGACAAGTCGAGCAGGGACGAAAGTCGGCCTTAGTGATCCGACGGTTCTGAGTGGAAGGGCCGTCGCTCAACGGATAAAAGTTACTCTAGGGATAACAGGCTGATCTCCCCCAAGAGTTCACATCGACGGGGAGGTTTGGCACCTCGATGTCGGCTCATCGCAACCTGGGGCGGTAGTACGTCCCAAGGGTTGGGCTGTTCGCCCATTAAAGCGGTACGTGAGCTGGGTTCAGAACGTCGTGAGACAGTTCGGTCCATATCCGGTGCAGGCGTAGGAGCATTGAGGGGAGTCCTCCTTAGTACGAGAGGACCGGGAGGAACACACCGCTGGTGTACCTGTTATCGTGCCAACGGTAAACGCAGGGTAGCTAAGTGTGGAGCGGATAACCGCTGAAAGCATCTAAGTGGGAAGCCCACCCCAAGATGAGTGCTGCCATGGGGGTAACCCAGTAAGGACACGGGAAGATGACCCGTTGATAGGCGCTAAGTGGACGTGCAGCAATGTATGAAGCTGAGGCGTACTAATAGTCCGAGGGCTTGACCTAACTTCTCGAAGTCTAGATGACTATTAATTGCTCGTCACTATGCAGTCCTCAGGGCTCTCAGCCCAACCGCTTTCCTGGTGCCTATGGCGCTGTGGACCCACGCCGACCCATCCCGAACTCGGTGGTGAAACGCAGCAGCGGCGAAGATAGTGAGGGGGTCGCCCCTTGTCAAAATAGCTCGGTGCCAGGTACTTATTTAAGCCCTCTACCTGCCGATGGTAGGGGGTTTAGCTTTATGTCAAATCTTAAGGGCGTTTAAGGCATAGATTTAGAATCCCCCAGGGTAAGATAGATACAGTGCTAGGGGTATGCTTTACTTGGCTATCTAGCCGATTTTCCAGGATGTCGGTTGAATATTGGATGTCTAAATTAAGAGACGTTTTTAAGTTAAGGGTTGTGGTTTCTCCTTGAGATTCATAGCATCGCAAAATGAAACCTTGGGAGTCATCTTCGCATAGCTTGAGGGATGACAGTACTAAGCTACTGTCACCTAGGGATAAGAAGCTGCGCCACGGATCTCCATCAGGAGCAAGAGTATTGGGCCGGTGTAGCCTTGCTTGAATGGGAATATTGAGCCCATGGGCTTTGCGAGTCATATGCTTGGCTGATAAAGGACCAAGGTGGGGGTAAATTGCGTAGGTAAAGTGATGCTTGCCTCTATCTGCTTTGGGATCGGGCCATAGAGGAGCCTTTAGAAGAGTAAGCCTGAGTTGGCTGGGCTGGCTGTCAAATCCGTGTTTGCAGGTTGTTAGTAAGCTGATACTGTAATCGGATGTGCCGAGGCTAGCCCAGCGTAAGGCAGGGACTTCCCATTTAGCTTTGTCTTCGTCTGTTTGGGGAATAGTGGGACGGGTAATGGTTCCATATGGAATCTCATAGGTGGCAACGTCGGTGGTGATTGTCAGTGGGAAGGCTGCTTTGACCATGACTTGAGATTCTTGCCAATCCACCCAGGTTTCGATCTTTAGTAGGGAGGACTCTACATCCAGCACATAATCTTGAGTGAAGGTCGAACGATTTAAACTTCGAATCACCCTCAGCCGCTGGCGGATGGGACCTGATTCAATCCACTGAATTGTGTTGAGGGTGGTGGAGGGAAGGGGATGTTCAGCATAGTCGGGGGCAATATTCCAGGCGTCCCAGTACTGACCTTTGTCTACAAAAGCCTGAAGTTGATTACCTGGGCCGCTGAGAATTTCCCGTTGAGTCCTTTTGTCAACAATGTTGCTGAGGTCGCCACTGCAAGGGTCAATAGTTACTTTTAGGAAAGTATTTTCTAAACTCCAGTCTGGACAGTTTTTGGATGTGGGGATTGAGGAGGTTTCTTGCTGGGATAACCAGAAGAGCCGGTAACCAATCGAGGGAATGTCAGTTGCTAGAAAGTGAAGAGCCTCAGGGACTTGGATAAGTTGATCCTGTTTCTGATGGGGTACATGACGACCCTTACTATCTTGAATGCACCACAGATGCTTGGTAGAGGAAGATGGTGGGGGTGTGATTGTGACTACTTCGCTGCGTTTCCAATTGAGAGGATTGAAGATGAAAATCGGGATTGCTGTATTGCTGGGGGCATGGGGTTGGGGCAGTGTCTGTGTGATGGTAGCTAAGGCTTGATCAAGGAGTCGCTTGGCTGTGGCTAGGGCAGTCTGCCAGGTGTCGTTTGCGGTTTGAAAGACATCGGGAATAGCAGAACCCGGCAAGATGTCGTGAAATTGATTGAAGAGAACCTGTTTCCAAGCAGTTTCTAGCTCAGCTTTGGGATAAGCGTGGTCGGTGAGTAGGGTAGCTAGTGATGAAAAGAGTTCTGCCTGATAGAGTAGATCCTCACAGCGGCGGTTGTACCATTTCTGGTCGGCATGGGTGGTGTAACAGCCGCGGTGAAGTTCCAGGTAGAGTTCGTTATGCCAGACGGGTAGGGATAGGTCTTGATCAGAATCAGATGGGGAAGAGGTATCGATATCATTTGTTTTCGACTTTGCAGACGAAGCATTAGGAGCTAGAGAGATATCGGTAAGTGAGGAATGCTGGTGAGGGGGGCTTGCTAAGCGGGTTTCTAGAGTTTGGAGAAAGTCAACGGCATGGGTAAAGGTAAGGCGTGGAAAGAAGGGAGAGGTGGCCCATCGGTGAGCTTTGTCTAACATGTCTTGGGTGGGACCGCCGCCATGATCTCCGATGCCGGGTAACCAGAGTGCTTCTGGTAACCCAGTTTTGGTTTCCCAATCGCAGGCATAGGTAGCCATGGTCAGAGGATCGATGTCGCTGCCGATGGGGGGCAGGGTAAGACTGAGAATGCGTGTGCCGTCGAGTCCTTGCCACCAAAATAGATCGTGGGGAAAGGGATTAGTGTCATTCCAGCGTAGTTTTTGGGTAGCAAAGTAGCGAATACCTCCCTGGGCGAGTAGTTGAGGGAGTTGCCAGCAGAACCCAAAGCTATCGGGTAGCCAAGCGATAGGGCTGATGTGGCCAAATTTGTCTTGGCAATAGCGTTGACCATATAAAATTTGGCGGGTGATGGACTCACCACTGATCAAATTTAGTTCGGGTTCTACCCAGAGTCCGGCATCAACGGCCCAACGTCTCGATCTGACTTGATATTGTATCGATTGAAATAGGTCGGAACGGTTGACCTCGAGCCAAGCGAATAGGGCCGGACTGGAATGGGTGTAAGTGAGCTCTGTAAAAGTTTGCTGCAGGGATAATACTGAGTGGAAGGTGCGCTCTGCGGCTAGCCAGGTGTCTTCGAGGGGCCATAACCAGGCTAGATCTAGATGGGCATGGCCTAGTAGATGGATTTGCCGCTGTTTGATCCAGGTTCCCAGAGGAGCGAGATGATGGCGTAGGGTTTCGAGGGACTGATGGAAATGGTCTCGGTGGCTGAGGTTGGCCCAATTTATCTGCCTTAAGGCAGTGTCTAGATGGGACTGTTGGTCGGGAGCGAAGTGGGTTAGGTAAAGCTGTAAGACGCTTAACTCGTCGGCTAGAAATCCTGGTTCTATGGGTTCGTTTGGCTGGGCTTCGTAGATCAGGTGCGATCGCACCAAGGCACCATCGTCATGCCCTGGACTGATGAGTCGCAGCGCGATAATAAAACTTTGGCCTGGCTGCACTGCTGAACTCAGGTGGATGCGGGTGAAACAGTCAAATAGATCGCCTGCTTGAACTAACGCCCCATCCAGGAAAATTTGCGCCTGCTCGGCCCACCAGGTTAGGGCTAGTTTTAACTGTTGATCTTGGACGAGATAGCCGTGGAGGGTTTCGGGAACAGTGATCCGTTGACATAGCCAGAGGGGGTGTTGCCCTCGAGGCCAGGCGATGTGCTGGCGCTGGTTGAGGGGAGCGATAGGCCAGGTGGACCAGGAGTCCTGCTGGAGACTGCCTAGAATCGAGACATCGGTGTGGGCCCAGTGCCAGCTGGATTGGATACTCGTCTGGCTTAGCTGACGCAGGCGCTCAATGGTGGTGGCAGTCGTGGTAAGTGGTTGGGATGGTTGGGTCGGGGCCATACCTTCGATAGAATCAAGACACTGATATGGACGCCTAGCTGGTTATGGCATCTTCATCTCGCCCATTTCGTAGTCGCCTCCTGCGCCGACTCATGGTTGTATCTAGGCAATTGTCTGAGTTCTGCGGCCGATCGGCCCGGCAAATGAGAGTAACGGCCCAATGGGGTCTGCAGGCTGTGCTCTACCCAGTGTACGTGGTCTTACGGGAAAGGCCTATACATCGGACCTTGGGGACTCAATGTCGGAGTCTGTGGCAACGGTTGCAGCCAGGTTCATTTCCTCAGGTACCTGCTGAGATACCGGGGACGACTAGCATCATGGCTGTATCCCAGCGCTGGTGGCATCGATTAATTCTAAGATGTCCTTTGCAGGCGTCCCCACCAAGCCAGGTCAGGGTGGCGAGTACCGAGAGTAACATAACACCGTGGGGATCGTTGCGGCGTTGGATAGCTAGCGCCTTGTCTCCCCGTAGTATTCGAAAATTTTCAAATAAACTTCAGGCGTTATCACCTCGGAACTCTGGACTACTACTGTCAGGTGACCGGGCTACTCAGTTAACGTGGACAAGGGTGATAAGAGGACTACGCTACTCAGATAGTCGAGATGCGATCGCACCTGCTAGTCAAATCCCTTCTCATGCCAGTGCGGGCACTACCCTAGCTCAGGGATATGCTACTGCTAGTACGGTACCTACTAGTCCGGCCATAGAGGGAGCATCGTCGGCTGCTACTGTCGCGGCCATGATAGGCAGGGCGACGATGGCAAGAACCAATAAATCGCCCTGGATTGAGACGCCGGCAACTACTGTGGGCTACGTTGATCATCCACTGGTAAAGCTATTGCGATGGATCGACCGCGGTCTCCTCTGGCTAGAATCTTGCTTACAACGACTCTGGCGTTGGTGGTGGGTCTCCATTGTCGAAAATGCCAAGGACTCCGAATTGTCACGGTTCACAGTGAAGGGGCCAGTGCAGGAACCTGAATCAGTTGAGCCCCGTCGTTAACCACCATGAGAAGCTATGACCTGGGATGGTTCTGATGGATGTCTGACAGGATGATCTGCTAGCCTGTCCCCATTTAGCGATAAAATACCTGTAGCTATTGCGTGCATTTGGAGTGACTCAATGCTGACGCTGAAAATCGTTGTATCCCTTGTGGTTATCTTTTTTGTGTCCCTGTTTGTCTTTGGATTTCTGAGTGGCGATCCCTCTCGGAATCCAGGTCGTCAGGACCTAGAATAGCTCTAAGCTAGAGGAGCCCGACGCAGTCACAACTGCAGGGCTCCTCTCCATCGAAAGCTAACTAAGATTTCTAAATTGACTGAGATGCCTGCATAGTCATCGCATAGCTTTATATTGGTTCTCAGGCTATAGTCAGTGGCTTTCTTGTTGCCTACTCGTAGGGGCGAGGCTAGGGCTGGCGTTTTGTTAGAGTTTGAGGCTATTAGGAATCAGGTAAGCTCTTGGATCAGCGATAGGCTCAATGCCGAATGCTCTAAACATACATAGGCATTGGATAAATATCACGCTATCCAAGTGGCTTGTGATTTTTGCTAAATCTAATCTAGAATCTGGAGTTGCTTGAGGTGAGTCTCTGGGGCTAGCTTTTGCCCGGAGTCATCTATTTCTGTAGCCTAAGAGCTGGGGAAATTGCAAATCTACTGTGTTCTCTATCAGGGGTAACTGCAAAAGCATTCCTGTAAATGTCCTGCTGGGTTTTTAAACTGGGCAGGCTCTTTTATGGGAGAGCTGGCTCAGATGGGGGCTAACTGTCCCAAGTCTAGCTTGGGTATTGCAGCTTTCTTGAGGCAATACTCAAGGTTGGACTTGGGCAAGGTTTATTTTGGTGGTGTCTATGCCTTATCCGCTGATTCCAGTTGATGTCTTACCAGCTACGGCTAATGTACCGTCAGAACAGCTTGTACAGGTTGAACACCAAACTACGAACGGGGTGTTAGACTCAGGTCCTCAGTTACCGATGGCCCTGAGTGAGCCCGAAACGCCTGCCCTAACCGCAGGAATGCGCCCTATCCCTGCGTCTAGAAGCAATACTGAGGTGAATGGTCACAGAAAGGTCTCCTCTGAAGAGGTGGTCGATCAGTACGTTGTAGTCTCGGCTGAGGTTCTCTCTACGGATCCGGTCACTGCATATACTAGTCTGACGGACGCAGTCGCCCAGGAAAATCTGCCTGAGACGGCGGCGGAGCTGCAAACATCTCCTTGGCAAGATGGGGGAGTGCCTGCCCAGCGATTGCGTACTGATAGACGGCGCCCCCAGGGAGAACCGCCAGGACCAGGAATTCCTGTGGTGCTGCAGGCGGATCGGCAAGACTACGACCAGCTTAATCAACGGGTCATGGCCGAGGGAGATGTGTGGATGCAGGTGGGAGATTTTCAGCTGTGGTCTGAACGCCTCTGGCTTAACCTGCCCAATCAGTATTCCCTGGCTGAAGAGAATGTGCGGATTACTGCTGGCGAGCAACTACTGCGTGGGGATCAGGCGACCTATAACATCGCTCAGGGCTCTGGCACTGTGGAACAGGGGCGTGGTGAGATTTTCCTGGGCACTATTGAAGAAGACACGGCTCCTCCTCTGCCAACCGATATCAGTTCCGATCAAGAGTTTCGGCCCCGGGCACCGCAACCCATTTCGGATGTCAGGAGCACTGGGGGGCTGGTATTTGGGACTGAGACCGATGATAACCGGCCTGGTAACCTTGAGGCTGGTGGCGAGGTGCAACAGCTGCGGTTTGAGGCGGATCACATCGAATTTGATGCCGAGGGGTGGCGAGCCACTGCGGTCCGGTTGACCAACGATCCCTTTTCTCCCCCTGAGTTGGAGATTCGAGCCGATGCGGCCCGCTTGGTGCCGATCAATGAGTTCGAAGATGAACTACAACTCTCTAATGCCCGGATCGTCTTCGATCAGGGATTTTCACTGCCTCTGTTGCGATCGCGGTTTCGGATTCAAAAAGGAGAGGGGCCGCCTGAGCAATTCAGTCCCTTGCCGACTGGGCTTGGCATTGATGGTCGTGATCGGGATGGATTTTTTGTAGAACGCTCATTACCTCCGATTAGACTGGGTCCTGCGCAACTGTCGGTGACGCCCCAATTTCTAGTGGAGCGCTCTTTTGCCGGGGATGGCGTCACCGATCCAGCTAGTTATGGGTTGGTGGCAACGGCGAGGGGGCCGATTGGCTCCCGGTCATCGTTTCAGGCCACGGCTAATTTCTCAGGGCTTGATCTTGAGGATGTCGACGACCGGCTACGCGCTAATGTCGGGACTCGTCATCCCATTGGTGATCACCAGTTATCTTTGGACTATAGTTTTCGGGACCGTCTGTTTAATGGCAGTCTAGGATTTCAGGATGTGCAGACCAGTGCTGGGGCAGTGCTGACCTCACCGTCGATTGCTCTGGGAGATACGGGAATTAATCTCAGCTATCAGGGCTCAGCCCAGTTTATTACGGCGGAAACCGATCAAGCCGATTTGTTGGGGGCCACTGGTTCCGCTCAAGGATTGATTGGGTTGTTTCGCTTCCAAGGCAGTGCCGCCCTCAGTCGGAGCTTTTCTCTCTGGCGGGGGGAGGCCTTACCAGCCACCCGTGATCAGGGGCTGCGCTTCACGCCCAACCCGATTGTGCCCTATCTGAGTTTCGCGGTGGGATTGCGAGGCGTGGGGACTTACTATAGCAGTGACGATACCCAGGTTAGCCTGCGCGGTAGCCTCAGCCTGCGGGGACAAGTGGGTCACTTCTCTGACTCATTCCTGGATTACACTCGCTTTAATATCACCTACTCAAAGTCGATTACAGGGGAGGCATCCTCGCCGTTTTTGTTTGATCGCGATGTGGATAGAAACACACTCTCTGGAGGGATTGTGCAGCAAATTTATGGCCCTTGGTTGCTGGGATTTCAGACATCGATCAACTTAGATACTGGGGAAGAAATTAGTACGGACTTTATTCTGGAGTATAGTCGTCGGACCTACGGCATCGTCGTTAGCATTAATCCGGAGCGGGATACTGGCTTCATTGGCTTTCGCCTCAGTGACTTTACCTGGACTGGTCAATCAGAGGCCTTTGGTGGCTCTGATATTCGTACTGTGGACGGGGGAATGGTGCGGTAGCGGTGGAGCCATGTGCGATCGCATCTCCTCTGAGCTACACTGACAGCATCTATAGCCGTCTAATATAGCCATCTAAACGAGCGCAGCGGCGGCGGCGCTATCACAGTCGACGTCACTGCTGTGGGACTGGTTGACGAAGAATCATGGAGCTGTCTCCCCTTCCCCCTGACTTAGAGCAAGCAAAATCGCTCTTGCGAGCCTACAGCTTCGATCTAGGCGGTTGGCAAGAGTGCCAATTGTTGATGGCCTGGCAACAGGAATTCGAGCCTACCTGGATCCCTATGGCTATCGTTGAAGCCTTGTATCAAGGGCGCTACAAAGTGGTCTCAGTGCATCAAATTCTCTGCCTTTGGAGTCGTCGAGGATATCCACTACGTCACTTTAGCGGTGACTTTGATCGGATGATTTGTAGTTCCATTGACCCTTGTCAGCAACGGGCGATGAGCCCATTGTCTCCAAGTAAGCCCGCCTCTCCTTCCTCTTCCTCCTCAACTACCGACAACTCCCTCCCGCCAGATCCAAACTCATCTGACAATTCAATCCCCTCTTCAGGACCAGGGTCATCCCGTTTTAGCACTGAGAACCAAGATGTGCATCCTGCCTCATTAGCGGTCACCCATGCGGAAACCTCGGCCACCGAGGCTTTATCGACATCAGCCTCTAGTTCCCTTTCTTGTCGCTATGGCAAGTTGGTGGCAGATCGCTTTGGAGGGATTCCTCCATTCCAACCGATCTCCCTAGCTACTGTGGCATCAAGTGCCCAAGACAATCATTCCTCAGTGGTCAACACCGAGCATCCCCAACCCATTCAGCCTTTCGTTCCAGAGGGCCAGCATTCTCTCTTCTATCACCGTTTGCAAGCTGTCGCTCAGTCTCTCCATTATTCAGGGAGTTACTAGTCGTATCCCGTGAGTTAATTAACTCCTAGTAGCCTACCGCTCAATTATGCTGATGGGCCTTGCTGCTTAAGCGCCTCTAAGTCCTCACGGATTTGGGTTAACTGTTGATTGAGCTCGGCGAGATCGGCTTGTAACGCAGCATCCACCTTGGGGCCCGATGATGGCGTTGATGGGCTGGTTGCACCGTCAGATGACGCCCCCTGGGCAAAGGGGGATGGCATTTGGGTCGCGACTGAGTCAACAAATTTTCGAGCCTCTTGCTCTGTGAG
The DNA here is from genome assembly GCF_002075285.3 of Halomicronema hongdechloris C2206. Classification (GTDB taxonomy): domain Bacteria; phylum Cyanobacteriota; class Cyanobacteriia; order Phormidesmidales; family Phormidesmidaceae; genus Halomicronema_B; species Halomicronema_B hongdechloris. Next base: position 1,715,696 of record NZ_CP021983.2, read on the forward strand.
GACACCTTGGCTTTCGAGTTCTTCAGCTAAGCGGTTGAAATCGGTGCCGACGGAAGAGAATCGTTCGCGTACCCCTTGAGGGTCCTGAAGAGCCTCGATTAACGTCGCAGTCGCGCCGAGGGTAACCCGAACCCCTTTCTGAACAGCGTGGGTAACGGTATCGGGATTCATGGGACCTCCGTGGATAATCTGCAAACAACTAACGGGTAAGACGTGTAATGAAACGACTACCGTTGCTGGATGAGTAGTCGTCTATGGCACGATGCTGTCTCGATTCTACCGTTGCTCATGGAGTCTGACCTAAATACTGATTCAGGTCTTCCACCAAGCGAGTCAGTTCAGCCTCGGTCGTGATGCGAATGCGCTCGTCCCTGACCGTGAGCAAAACCTTGGCAGCGAAGGGACTAGGCCAAATGTTGGGATTACAAAAGACTTCCAAGAAGACATCTCCAGTATGTTGGTATTCCATGGCCTCTTCTGGCTGCCGGGCTTCCCCAGCACTGGTACGGTTAGCAATCGTCTTTAAGCGACTGACTAAGGTGGCCAGGGCTGCTTTGAGCTCCCTGGCGGCTTCTGGGGAGAAGCTGAAACGAATTGAACCCTGGACTAAGTTGACAGTGATCTGGGAAGCCATTGTAGAGTCTCACGGTGACACCGCTCTCCATTCTGCCTATGACCAGAACACTGCAGTCAAGGGAATCGCCAAGAGGCTTAGCTAGAGTCAGCGAGAGCATAAGATCAAAAATGTTTTTGTAACAAATCATTGAGTTTTGGCCCCGGAGTCATAGGGGTTTCAATTCCGAAGAAAACCCTAAAGCTTTCGCCCTCTGCGGTTTCACCTCCCTAAAGTAGAAGGCAACGGAGATGGCTTCTAGGCGGTTGATACTGGAGAGTTACTCCTGAATTTGCGACGATTTGTTAAACTCTCGGAGCCATCCGGTTTATTTATCAGAGCCATGAAGCAATGTCAGTAAATACCTCTTTATCGTCCTCTACCCCGTTGATGGGGTCGTTAATTACCTCGGTGCTGCCTGCTCCCCACTTGCATCCGATTGTTCGGGTGAGGCGACTGGTATGGAAACTAGCCCTAGCGACTCTGGTCCTCATGGCGGTTGGTAGCGCGACTCGGGTCATGAATGCCGGATTGGCCTGTCCGGATTGGCCCCTGTGCTATGGACAGTTGGTGCCGCGGCAGCAGATGAATCTACAGGTATTTCTGGAATGGTTTCATCGCTTAGATGCGGCGTTGATCGGCTTGATGGCCTTATGGCTGTGTGTCTTAGGCACCTGGTATCGACAGAAGTTGCCGCGTTGGCTGCCGTGGGCGGCTTTGGGAGCGCTGCTATTGGTTTTAGTGCAGGGGCTTCTAGGGGGACTGACGGTCACTCAATTGCTGCGGTTTGACATTGTCACCGCTCATTTGGGCACCGCGCTGCTATTCTTTTGCTCGGTATTGATGATTGGTACTGGCTTACTGCCTTATCAGGCTACTGGAACAGTCGGCAAGCTACCCTGGCTCAGTTTGTTGGCCGCTGTGTTGGTATATGGCCAAAGTTTGTTAGGTGGCCTAGTAGCCTCTCGCTGGGCAGCGCACCAGTGCTTTGGTCTGGCGGAGCTGTGCCAGGTGATGAATAGCCATATCATTGGCGTCGTCCCGCCAACCTTGGTCACCCTAGGGGTGGTGCTGATGGCATGGCGTACACCAGCCTTGCATCTCCATTTAAGACAATTAGCCAATGGGGCTGGGATTTGTCTGGTCGTTCAAATTTTGTTAGGAGTCGCGACCTTTCGCCTCAGGCTGCAGGTGGAGCCACTAACGGTAGCCCATCAGGCTGTCGGAGCGATGCTATTGGGGACGCTGGTCTGTTTTTCGGTGTTAGCCTGGCGCGATCGCATCTCTTCTCGCCAATGGAGTGAATCCCTACCGTCATCCCTCGGCTAATCGATCCGATGCGAATTGGTACCACCCAGACCTGCTGCTAACGTCCACTGAAGACATTCTCACCATGAGTCAATCTAGTACCTTGAATCCAGTCAACCGCCACCACAGCAACCTGCGCCAAGTGTTGCGCAGCTACTGGCAGTTGACTAAGCCCCGCATCATTCCGTTACTGCTGATTGAAACGGCAGCCAGTATGTGGGTGGCGGCTGAGGGACACTTAGATCCCTTACTGCTAGTGATCACCTTACTGAGCGGTGCCCTAGCGGCGGCGTCAGCCCAGACAGTTAATTGCATCTACGATCGAGATATCGACTTCGCCATGGAGCGAACCCGGCATCGACCGATTCCCTCGGGTCGGGTGCAGTTGCGGGATGCCCTGCTCTTTGCCGGGACGTTGGCCCTGATAGCGTTTGGTCTGCAAGCCTGGGTGGCTAATCTCTTGAGTGCCTGTCTGGCCATGGCTGGCATCGGCGTCTATGTAGGGGTATATACCTACTGGTTAAAGCGATCCTCGACTCAAAACATCGTCATCGGTGGGGCCGCTGGGGCCATTCCTCCCCTGGTAGGCTGGGCTGCCGTGACTGGGGAATTAGGGTGGACAGCATGGTTGTTTTTCCTCATCGTCTTTGTCTGGACACCGCCTCACTTCTGGGGATTGGCGCTGCTGATTCAAGATGATTACGCCAAGGTCGGTGTGCCTATGCTGCCGGTGGTAGTGGGCGATCAAGTGACGGCTCGGCAGATCTGGTATTACACCCTGGTATTGGTGCCTCTGACGCTACTGATGGTATATCCCTTGGCGGCTACTGGCGTGGTTTATGGCATCTTGGCAGTGGGCTTAGGCTGGATCTTCTTACGGAAAGCCTGGTCCCTGTTGAAAATGCCGTCTGACCGGGATTTGGCCCGCAATCTGTTCAAATATTCGATTGCTTATATGATGCTGTTGTCCCTGGGCATGGTGATCGATAGTTTGCCTGTGACCCATCATCTAGTGACGACTTTGGGAACTCACCTGAATCTTTTGGCTGCTGCCATACCGGCCTTAGCGGCGTCTTAATCGTCGTAAGGAGCAGTTCCTGGAATGATCTTGAGGACCGGCTAGGGAAGGTCAGTGTCGATGGCAGGCATCAGGGTTCGGTAGAATAACACTATGTAAACAAACGTTGCCGGTTTTAGTATGTCTGCCGCTGTCCTGATCAATGGCCTGCAGAAACGCTACGGCTCGACTGAAGCCGTTAAAGATGTGTCCCTCACCATTCAACCGGGAGAAATCTTTGGCTTGCTGGGACCCAATGGAGCCGGTAAAACTACCACGATTCGTTGCCTCTGTACTCTCACCACCCCTGACGCTGGCCAAGTGGAGGTGAATGGCATATCGGTGTTGGCGAATCCCAAGGCTGCCCGTCAATGTTTGGGCTATATTGCTCAAGAGGTCGCCCTGGACAAGGTACTGACGGGGCGAGAATTATTGCAACTACAGGCAGATATCTATCATTTGCCAGCGTCGGTGAGTCGCGATCGCATCGAGCAGATGGTGGCGCTGTTAGAGCTGCAGGACTGGATCGATCAAAAGAGCGGCACTTACTCTGGGGGACTGAAAAAGCGTTTGGATTTGGCTCTGGGATTGCTGCATCAGCCAGATGTGTTGGTATTAGATGAGCCCACTGTGGGTCTCGATATCGAATCTCGCAGCATCTTCTGGCAGTTCTTGCGTCGACTCAAGGCGGCCGGCACCACCATCCTCTTGACCAGTCATTACCTAGAAGAAGTGGATGCCTTGGCCGATCGGGTAGCCATCATCGATCGCGGCATTGTCATTGCTCGGGGCACCCCTAGTGAGCTGAAGGACAAAGTAGGGGGAGATCGTATTACCCTGCGTCTGCGGGAATTTACCCCCGACGATGAAGCCGAATCGGCTCGGCACCTACTAGAACAACTACCCCTGGTACAAGATGTGATTGTCAATAGTGCCCAAGGCAATTCCCTCAATCTAGTCGTCGATCCCCAGTCCGATGCTCTGCTGATCGTGCAGCAGGCCCTCAAGTCCGCCGGACTGCCTGTCTTTGGAATTTCGCAATCCCGGCCCAGCTTGGATGATGTCTATCTAGCGGCCACGGGCCGTACTCTGATGGATGCAGAACTAGCAGCGGTTGGGGCTCGCAACTTGAAGGCTGAGCGTAAGCAGGCCATGCAAGGCTCCTAGGGGCCGAGTTATCCCTGGATCACAGAAGTCAGATAAACCTGTCTGTGCTCTCTGGTCTTCGTGATCTGATTGTTGAGTAGTAACTGCCAGTCGTTTGTGTAAGAGGCATGCCCATGAGTGCGACCACGACTCCCCAAACTCCTGACCTTGACCGAGTCAACGCCATTGTCAATCCCCAGTTGCAGCAGTGGAAACAACGTACGACTGACACCCCGGGCATATGGTCAGGGGCCTTTGTGCAGGAAACCCTGGCCATGACCCGGCGGCTGTTCATTCAATTGCAGCGCCGACCCTCTACTCTGGTGGCGGGTGTGATCCAGCCATTGATCTGGCTGGTGTTATTTGGAGCCCTGTTCCAAAATGTGCCCTCGGGGTTGTTCGGAGAAAGCCAGAACTATGGTCAGTTTTTAGGAGCTGGCATCATTGTGTTTACGGCCTTTGGGGGAGCTCTCAATGCTGGGTTGCCGGTGATGTTTGATCGGGAATTCGGGTTTCTGAACCGGTTTCTGGTGGCGCCTTTGGCCTCCCGTTATTCCATTGTGGTGGCCTCGGCTCTCTTCATTGCTGCCATGAGTTTGGTGCAGACGGCTGCCATTATTGGCCTCAGTGCAGTGCTGGGGGCTGGACTACCGGGATTAACCGGCTTGGCTCTAGTGGTGGGTATCGTCTTGACTCTAGTGCTGGGAGTAACGGCCCTGAGTCTAGGATTGGCCTTTGCCCTGCCTGGTCACATTGAGTTGATTGCCGTGATTTTCGTCACCAATTTGCCCCTGCTATTTGCCAGTACAGCCCTGGTGCCTCTGTCATTCATGCCGGGTTGGTTGCAGGTGGTGGCTAGCCTCAATCCTCTCAGCTATGCCATTGAGCCCATCCGCCACATCTATGTGCATGGCAATTGGACTCTGGGCAGTGTGGTGATGGCGGCTCCCTTTGCCGATATTTCCCTGGGGGCTTGCCTGGGAGTGCTGGTAGGCTTCAGCGCCTTGGCTCTGGCCTTGATTCAACCGCTATTGCGTCGCCGCTTGGTTTAGTGGCACGGTGATGGCGCCAATCGGTGTCATCTTTGCTATAGTCTGAGCCATGGGGGTATGTCCTTACCCTCGTGATCATCATGTTGTGGTGTTGATGCTATGGTTTGCCTGACTCGATGTAACTGGCTATGGGTAGTTGGGCTGGTGGCTGCGGTGGGTATCGTTGCTGCTCCCGTCGCCTCTGCCCAAGAAGCAGCTGATATTGATCCCCTCGAAGATCTGCAGGGGCCCGAGCGCAGTAGTGATCCCTTTAACAGCGATCTAGGGCCGATGCAGCTGATTCATCAGCTGATGCGCAATGGCACCTCCCTGTCCGATTTTAATCAGCGCCAACAGGGTCGGATCTCGGATGAGGTTAGGAACTTTCGCCAGCAGCAGCAGGAGGCGTTGCGATCGCAACCGCAGGCCTCTCCGGCCCCTGCTCCTGAGTCGGACGAGGCGGTCCAGTAGTGCTGGCCTGAGGGATATTCGCCCAGTTGAGAGCACCCCATGCTGAGCCCCTGCTCCCAGCAATGGCAGGTGGCTTTAGATGCTTGTTAGATAGCTTAATCTTCCAGATTTGGTATTTAGGCGTCTGCTGAGTGGGCCAACAGGGCCAACAAGTCAGCCTCGCTCAATTGGGGGATATCGAGCTGCTTGGCGGTTTCTAGCTTGGAGCCAGCCTCGCGACCGACGACGACATAGTCGGTCTTGCGGCTGACGGAGCTGGTGACTTTGCCGCCAGCGTCCTCGATCTTGGCCTTGGCCTCGCTGCGGGTGAGGCTGGGGAGGCTACCGGTGAGCACAAAGGTTTTGCCGCTCAGGGAGCGGGCTTCGGGGCTAGGGGCCTCTGGGGCCTGGTTAGCCAACTGCAGGCCCACCTGCTTCAGGTGCTCAATTAGAGTTTGGTTGGCAGGAACACGAAACCACTGATAGACGGATTGGGCGATTTCCGGGCCAATGCCGTAGACTGCCGTGATCGCCTCTGGGGCGGCAGCGGCTAGCGCGTCGACATCCCTGAAATGTTGGACCAGCAGTTGGGCGTTAACGCTGCCCACATGGCGAATGCCCAATCCATACAGCACCCGAGACCAGGGTTTAGTCTTTGAGGCTGCGATCGCAGCCACCAGTTTCTGGGCCAATTGCGGCCCCATACGCTCTAGTGGTAATAGATCGGCCACCGTGAGCTCATAGAGGTCGGCCACAGAGTGGACCAGCCCCTGCTCTACCCACTGCTGGATCCACTTTTCCCCGACACCATCAATATCTAAGGCATCGCGGCTGGCCCAATGGAGCAGGGCTCCCTGGACGATGGCTGGACAGGAGGTATTGATGCAGCGGGTGATCGCTTCCTCTGCCGGCTTCACTAGGGGTTCCCCACACTCAGGACAGTGACTGGGCATGGTCACCGGCGGGGCCTCTGGGGGGCGCAGAGCCGGCATCACCCGCAGTACCTCGGGAATAATTTCCCCGGCTTTGCGCAGGACCACCGTGTCGCCAATATGAACATCTAACTCGGCGATGCGGTCAACATTGTGTAGGGTCGCCCGGGAGACGGTGGTCCCGGCCAACTGCACTGGATTCAAGCGGGCCACAGGGGTGACAGCTCCGGTACGGCCCACCTGAAACCCCACCTCCTGGAGGATGGTGGGGGCCTCCTCGGCTGGATACTTCAGGGCGATGGCCCAGCGGGGAAACTTTTGGGTGAATCCTAGGGCCTGCTGCAGCCCCAGGAGTCGAGGGCTTGACCCCACCCCATCGGGTGAGATACGGCAACGCCGTGGCGCTGGGGTGGCCCAGTGAGTGTAATAGTCCTGCACCGCCTCAGCCGAGGGCATAGTTGCCGATGAGGGGTTGACCTTAAAACCCATCTCTTCTAAGCGGTCTAGGGCTTGCCATTGGGTCTTGAGGGAAAGGTTGGACGTTTGGATTGCGCCTCTTCTGGGGCGGTCTGTTCCCTCTTCCCTGTCTCCTAGGCCCTCTTTGCCGCCGACATACATGGTGTAGGGGAAGAAATCTAACCGTCGTCGGGCACGATGCGGGAATCTAGCTGCCTCAGGGTGCCGGCTGCCGCATTGCGGGGATTGCAAAAGGGGCTCGCCCCTGGCTGCGCGCTCTTGGTTGATGGCCTGAAAGACATCTAGGGGGAGGAGGCTTCGCCTCGCACTTCTACCAACGCTGGGGCAGGGTCTAGGGGCCAACCGCAAGCGGAATCGTCCGAATGGTTTTGACATTCTGGGTGATGTCTTCCCCGGCCTAGGCCGTCGCCGCGGGTAGCCCCGCACCAGCACCCCATGCTCATAGGTGAGGGCCAGGGCAGAGCCATCGATTTTAAGCTCGGCTACGTAGGCAGCAGCTTCCACCTCTGGGGCTAGCTCTGGGGCTAGTCGCCGCCAGCGTTCTTCCGCCCGAAACTCCTCGAGTCGAAAGGCGTTTTCTAGGCTGTAAAGGGGATGCGGTGGCGCACAGGACTGAAATTGGGCCGCGGGCTTCTCCCCGACTCGTTGGGTGGGGCTATCGGGGGTAATCAGCTCGGGATCAGCCGCCTCCAGGTCCTGTAGTTCGCGATAGAGGCGATCGTAAACCTCGTCCTCCATGATCGGATCATCGAGGACGTAGTAGGCATAACTGGCTCGCTGCAGGTGAGATCGCACCTCCTCGGCCCGCTGCCGTGTAGTGGAGTTAGTCGATTCGGTTGCCCCCGACATTGTTGCTTAGCGCTATCACCAGAACATAGTCTAGCGTCCCTGACCCCTAAGGTAGCCCCCCGGGCTAGTACGCCCGACCGACCAGTTGAGGCGCTGATATCCTAGCCCCCGCGGCCAAACAGCACGGAGGTTGGCCGTGTCCTTAATCCCAATGGGCCGGTACCCGGTTAGAGAGGCGAGTCAGCTCCCGCAGTTGGTGGCGCACCTCGTCCGTTAGCACATCGGCATGGTAGCGCCAGGTCCAATTGCCATCGGGTTTGCCTGGACAATTCATGCGGGCTTCGCTACCCAGTCCCAGGATGTCTTGTAGGGGAAAGATGGCTTGATTCGCCACCGACATCAAGGCCAGGCGAATCACATCCCAGTGAATGCCCGCCTGACTGGTGCAGCCCAGATACATCATCAGGCGGCTACGGTCGTAATCTGGAATTGTATGAAACCAGCCGACGGTGGTGTCATTGTCGTGGGTACCGCTGTAGACCACGCAGTTACGGGAATAATTGAAGGGGAGATAGGGATTATTGTTATCGGAGCCGAAGGCAAACTGCAGGATCTTCATGCCGGGGAAGTCAAATTTATCCCGCAAGGCTTCAACATCAGGGGTAATGATGCCCAGATCCTCTGCCAAGATTGGTAGGCTGCCCAGTTCCCGTTTCACCGTTTCAAAGAAGGCTTCGCCGGGGGCCTCTATCCACTGGCCGTTAATGGCCGTATCTTCTCCCTCGGGAATGGCCCAGTAGGCGCGAAATCCCCGAAAGTGGTCGATGCGAATCAGATCAATGTAATCCAGCAGCGCTTTCAACCGCTGCAGCCACCAGCGAAAGCCACTTTTCTCCAGTTCGGCCCAATTGTAGGTAGGATTGCCCCAAAGTTGACCGGTCTCGCTGAAATAATCGGGGGGGACCCCGGCCATCTGGGAGGGGTTGAGGGTCTCCATGTCGACCATGAAGTTTTCTGGGAATCCCCAGACATCGGCACTATCATGGGCCACATAAATGGGCATGTCGCCGACAATCTGAATACCACGCTCATTGGCGTACTGCTTCAAGGATGACCATTGCCGATGGAATTCAAACTGAAAAAACTTGTGGCAGAAGATGTCATCCGCCAACTTGGCCCGCCACTCGGCCATGGCCTCAGGCTTGCGACGGGCGATCGCCACATCCCATTGGGACCAACTGGCCCCATGGTGGGCCTGCTTCAAGGCCATGAAGAAGGCATACTCGTCTAGCCAGAAATCGTGATCGACACAGAAGTGCTGAAATGCGTCTCGGTCGGCGTCGCTAGCTTGGGCGCGGAAAGTGTGGGCGGCTTTCTCTAGGGGAACCGCCTTGGCCGGGATCACCCGTTCATAGTCGACAAAGTCCTTGGGAAACTCGGGCAGAGACCCTAGATCCTCTGGTTGCAGCAGGGTGCGATCGCACAACTGCTCCAAACTAATTAATAGAGGATTCCCCCCCATAGACGAGTAAGACATGTACGGGGAATTGCCATGACCCGTGGGTCCCAAGGGCAACACTTGCCAGATCTGCTGACCCGTCTCGGCCAGAAAATCGACAAAACCATAGGCTTCGGGGCCCAAGTCACCAACACCAAAGCGACTAGGTAAAGACGTGGGATGCAGAAGAATACCGCTGGCTCGCTGAAACGCCATTAGGATACGATGAAACGTTCCCATTGAATCTAACATGGTCCCCCCGGTCACTTAAGGGGAATGGCCAGAGACTTGCTAAGAATTTATAGCCTTAGCTAGATAGCCAGAACAGTATGGACTCATCGCGGGTCAAGCGCTAGGAGCTGTCCGGCCTATAGCCGCCCCAGGCGTTATGGCAGCGGCTATCTCCAGGTTATGCTGGCAACTCAGATCTTGTCATGAAATTCACAGATCCCACGCCAATGTCTGCCCCTACCCTTTACCGTAACCCTGCTCCCACCGTCGATCTGATCATCGAATTACTGGATCGTCCTCACCGTCCCATTATTCTGATTGAGCGTCATAATCCCCCCTATGGTTGGGCGCTGCCGGGAGGTTTTATCGACTACGGTGAATCGGCGGAAGCAGCAGCCCGGCGAGAGGCCCAGGAAGAAACCAGCCTAGAGGTCACCTTAGTCGAGCAGTTCTTTGTCTATTCTGATCCCCAGCGGGATCCGCGCAAACACACCCTCAGCGTGGTGTTTATCGCCACCGCCAGAGGCATTCCCAAAGCCGGTGATGATGCCAAACACCTGGCCTGGTTCCACAGTTGGGACATGCCAACGTCCCTCTGCTTTGACCACGATCGCATCCTGGGCGATTATTGGCAGTATCGCCATTATGGTCGGCGTCCTCGCCCCTCAACCCTTTAGAATCTTGATGCCCATGACCCGTCGTATCATTCAGACCGACAATGCCCCTGCCCCGGTAGGCCCCTACAACCAGGCCGTCGTGGCCAGCGGCCAATTGGTATTTGTTGCCGGTCAGATCCCCTTGGATGCTGAGACTGGCCAGTTGATAAGCAGTGACGACGTCGTCGCTCAGACCCACCAATGTATGGCTAATCTCAAGGCGATTCTGGTTGCTGCGGGGGCCACCCTAGAGGACGTGGTGAAGACCACCATCTTCCTGAAAGATATGAGTGACTTTGGCGCGATGAATGGGGCCTATGCTACCTACTTCAGTGACCAAAGTGCTCCGGCCCGCGCCTGTATCGAGGTGGCCCGCCTGCCCAAGGACGTGCGGGTTGAGATCGAGTGCATGGCCGTCATCAGTTGACGTTGTCAAATTCCCCTGTTAAGTTCTTTATAGATAAGGAATAGCTGGAAATTCCCGAGTCCCTTCTATGCTGCTTGCAACTCAGTTCTATTTTTGGTTTTTGATGGAGGTTCACCGGCGGTGAAAGGGCTTTACTATGCCAACCTCCGGTGGACCGCAGAGTGACCTCTGCGGTTTTTGTTTGATCAGGCCGTTCTTATCAGGCCGTTTTTATCAGGCTATTTGACTCCTGTGTTGATGCTCTCGATGTGATTGTGATGCCCCTGCTGTCTCAACGTCTTTGGTTTTTTAGCTTTTATGGTTCACCCGGATAGGCTCCAGGGACAGACGGCAATGCCGCTAACCAGACCCGGAGCCTGCCCTCCGGGTCTTTTTAGTCAGAAAGCTAGCCAGTTTGCCAAGCGCGATACGAGTTACGACGACGATTTCTGAGACCTACTGCAATTTCCCGAGGAACCCCAACCATGAAAGATGCCAAATTGACCCTGAAAGCAAATCCTCACCATCAGAGTGTGGTTTCGATTACGCCGACGGTGGCGGTTGGAGCCGACGATCTACTCATCGTTGGTGGCCCCTGCACGGTGGAAAATCTAGGGCAAATGACTACGGTGGCCCAGTGTCTTGTGCCCCATGGTATTCAAGCCCTTCGAGGCGGCGTCTACAAGCCCCGCACCTCCCCCTACTCCTTCCAGGGATCCGGCGACGCGGGGCTCGATATTTTGGCCCAGATCCGCTGTCACCATAGGGTGCCCGTGGTGACCGAGGTGATGGCGATTCACCAGATTGAGTCGATGCTAGATCGGGTAGACATGTTGCAAGTAGGCAGTCGCAATATGCAAAACTTCGACTTGCTAAAAGCACTAGGCGAAATTGAGAAACCCGTCTTGCTGAAGCGAGGCCTAGCGGCAACCTTGGAAGAGTTTGTCATGGCGGCAGAGTATATCGTCAGCCACGGAAATCCGGGAATAGTACTCTGTGAGCGAGGCATTCGCAGCTTCGATAACTACACTCGCAATGTGCTGGATCTCGGGGCTGTGGTGGCCTTAAAGCAAATCACCCACTTGCCGGTAATCGTGGATCCCAGCCATGCGGCTGGCAAGCGGGAATTGGTACCGGCCCTGGCTAAAGCGGCGATTGCAGCGGGAGCCGATGGTCTGATTGTTGAGTGTCATCCGGTACCCGATCAGTCGATATCAGATGCCCGCCAGGCCCTATCTCTAGACGATATGGTGGCCTTAGTAGAACAGTTACGGCCCATTGCTGCTGCCGTGGGGCGGCGGATACCAGCAGCGACTACCCATGGGGCTGCCCTAGCGGCTTAATCCTTACTAAAGACGACCCTATGAAGTGAAACGGGCCGGTGTCATCTGCTTGATCAGATCATCGGGCTTGCCAGTGGCCCAGGCGGCAAAGCGCTGAGCTGTGGGCGGCAGTAGGGCAAAGGGACTGCTGAAGCCAGTAAATACCTGAACTCCGGTGACATTGGCGACAGGCCCGACCAGGGGCAAGCCGTCGCGACTAAAGCTGACCAGGCAGTGATGCCAGGTACCCGGTACCCCTTTCAAGCTGGGTAGGTGGCGACAGATGGCGGCCCGTAGCTGAGTTTCACTGGCTTGGGCATCAATATCAGCCTCTAAATCGCTGAGGGCTCGGCTGATCTGGCCAATGCAAAGATGGCCGTCTTGAAATTGGATGGCGCCGCTGTCGAGGATGGGGGGAGCGATTTCCCGACCTGGTTGTTCCCACAGAGGAGCTGTCGTCGGGGCACTGACTTGGGCCTCCAATTGAAACCGCTGAGCATCGGCGGGCATGACCAGGGTGCGCAGGGTTAGGTCGAGCGGTGGGGTCTCGATTAGTTCGGCGTGGGTGTAGTAGAGGGGAATAGGGAGATCGGCTTGTTTCAGCAGGACCCGACTGTAGCCCCCAGCTGCGATCGCAACGTGGCCAGCCGCATAGGCTTGTTGCGGGGTAGTCACCCCCGTGACGCGCTCACCAATCCGGACCAGCCCCGTCACTGGGGCAATGATGACGGTGCCCCCCAGCTGCTGGAAGCCATGGTTATAGGCTGCGACCAGAGCAGTGGGAGAGACATGGCCATGGCGTACGGTTAGGGCAGCCGCCAGAGTCGAGGCATCCAACAGGGGGTCTAACTGCTGAGCCGCGGCGGCCGAGATCAACTGTGGCGGAATAGCACATTTCCGATAAGGGGCCGCAACGGTCTCAACCTCAGCCCCAGCGGCAATAGTCAACACCAGATCCAATTCCCGAAATTGGGTGTCAATCCCTAATTCTTCCGATAACTGCCGGTGACGTTCGATACCCTCGCGACAGAGCTGGCGGGTAAGAGGCGTAGTGCCAGCCCAATAGGGAATGCCCCCATAGCTAAATCGAGTTGCACTCGCTGGCTGCAGGGCCCGATCCAGGAGTAAGACCGAAAACTGCTGGCGAGCGAGCTCGTAGCTGAGGGCGGCTCCGGCCAAGCCATTGCCGACGACAATCCAGTCAAAGGTGGGCATGGGTCAGGGGTGAATCTGGCTGAGGATACTGCGCAGCCGATCGTAATCATCCTTCAGCAGGATACTCAAGTGGCGACCTGCCTGCACCAGCCAATCCCGGTCTAGCCGCCGCAGTTGGTAGCTTTGACGTATCACTGCCGCCGTCAAGCCATCCACGGGAGCCTGGCCCACATCTAGGAGGATACGCAGGAAATCGAGGGTGTCTGTGAACTGCAGCACCTCGTTGGCGGTGCAACTATAAACGGCCTGATGAACTTGGGGGGGACGTGGCGGTAGATGTTGGTAGAGGGTGCCTGCGGCATCACTCCGGAAGCCGACGATGGCGGCCCGAAATTCGGTGCGCAGCATGGCAAAGATTTGAGGCTGCTGCTGCCGCAGTTCCTCTAGAGACAACCCCAGGGCCCGGGCTCGATGGACCGAGTCGATGGGGCTGGTAGTGGCGTGGTAGACCACGGCATAGATGTCGTTACCCGAGTCGTCATCCTGGGCTCGTACCCAACTGCCAAAGGGGGGCATGACTGGAAAACTCAAATCCTCTGGCTCTAGACACTGGGCCAAAAATTCAGGGGTGGCAGTCTCAATCACCTCGGCGATGTGTCGAGGATGACGGGCCTGGGCCGAGAATTGGGGTAGGGGCAGGCGCATGGATAGACCCTAATGGCGAGGACAGCCCGAGGGATACCCTTACTTCTTGCCGCGCTTGGCAATGTTTTCAGCGGGTTCCAACTCGGACATCTCAAAGGTTACCAACTTGTCCCAGTTTCCTCCCTCGAATAGCACGGCGACTTTGCCATCCGTGATGCGTTGTACGAGACCTTGAAATCCATAGTAGGTGTCATTGACGTTGGTGACTTGAACCGCAGAACCCGGAAATATCATAGCGACCTTAGTGACTCCAACTGGTAAACACTTCTAAGCATAGCGATCGAGGGTGCGATCGCACATCACCCGGGCCATCCTCTTACTTAGTAAACTTCAAGCGATGGCGATAATTGGCCACAGACTCCACCAGGCCCAGGGCAATAAAATTAGTTAACAGGGCCGAACGACCATAGCTGATCCAAGGCAAAGGGATACCAGTCACCGGTGCTAGCCCAATCGTCATGCCAATATTCACTAGGACCTGAAACACAATCATCATCAAGACCCCAATCGCCAGCAGGGAGCCAAAATTATCCTTGGCGTTTTGGGCGATGATCACGAGTCGCAGACAAATTAACCAAAAGACAACAACGACGACCATTGCCCCTAGAAAGCCCAATTCCTCCCCAATGGCCGAAAAAATAAAGTCAGTATGCTGTTCAGGGATGAAATTGAGTTGAGTTTGTGTGCCTTGCCCCAGCCCCCGGCCGAAGGCTTCCCCAGCACCAATGGCAATACGTGACTGAATTAGATGATAGCCTCCCCCCAAGGGATCTTGATCAGGGTTGAGAAATAACACCAAGCGTGACTTCTGATAGTCCTTCAGCAATCCCCAGAGCAATTCTCCCAATTTACCTGAAACCAAGTTGATGGCCGTAACGGTAATCGTGCTCAGGAGTCGAAAGGGTAGGGTTTGCCAGGCAATCAGGCCCATTAGCCCCACCCAGACTAGCCAACCAGGCAGAAACAGATGAAACACAATCGCTGCCATCAAGGGAGATATTAGCAACACCAGCCAGCCAGGATTGATATTGGCCCAGTAGAGCATGCCCAGCGTAATGGCTCCAAACACCAGAGAAGTGCCCAAATCCGGTTGCAGGAAGACCAACACCCAGGGAACGGCAGTAATGCCTAGGGCTTTTGTCATGCCCCATAGCGTCGAAGCCCCGCGCTGGCTTAACAGGGCTGCCAGAGTAATGATCATCCCTAGTTTGGCAAACTCCGACGGTTGGACATGGAACCCAGCAATGGGAATCCAACGCTGAGCGCCCGACCCGACCGTGCCAATAAACATGACCGCCAACAGCGAGGCATTGGTAGCGGCATAGATCCACCAGCGCCATTGGTGCAACCCCTCATAGCGGCACCGGGCGAGCCAGAGGGTAATCACTAGACAAATTCCCCCCAGTAGCAAGTGATTTTGGCCATAGTTGGTGTCGAGATTGTGTTGGGTACTGGTGATGACCAGGCTGCCAAACACTGTTAACATCGCTGGCAGCCCCAGCAGCAGCCAATCAATCTCTTGCCATCCCTGGCTCAGAAGCTTCCAACGTTGCCGCCACACTAAGGATCGATTCATCCCACCAGAGCTGCTACCGAAACTTTCGCGGCCACTTGTTGAGCAATGGCCCGTAAGGCCTGAGCTGAGGCTGAATCAGGATACTCGACGACAATGGGAATGCCCTGATCCCCCCCCTGCCGCACAGACATTTCCAATGGCACACAGCCCAGGAGGGAGACATCGAGTTCCTGAGAAGCCTTCTCTCCGCCACCAGAGCCGAAGATGTCGTAGCATTTTTCCGGCGCATCGGGGGGAATGAAATAGCTCATATTCTCCACCATGCCCAGGACTGGTACCTGTAACTGTTGAAACATCCGTAGTCCTCGCCGGGCATCCGAGAGGGCTACCGATTGCGGGGTAGTGACAATCACAGCCCCAGCCATTGGCACTGCCTGAGCTAGGGTAAGTTGGGCGTCGCCTGTCCCCGGTGGTAAATCCACCACCATGTAATCCAAGGGCCCCCATTGTACCTGGTAGAGGAATTGGCGAATAATGCCGTTGAGCATCGGTCCCCGCCAGATTACTGGTTGATCCGGGTCGATGAGAAAGCCCATAGACACCATCTTGACGCCATGGTTGAAGGCCGGTTCCAGGACTTCACCTTGCTGACCTTGACGCACCATGACCTCGGCGTCACTCAGTCCCATCATGGTAGGGGCATTGGGGCCATAGATATCGGCATCAATCAGGCCGACTTGAGCCCCCGATTGAGCCAGTGCCACCGCTAAATTGACCGCTATCGTGCTCTTGCCAACACCGCCTTTACCACTGGAGACAGCAATGATGTTTTTCACCCCATCGATCCCTGTCTTGTCCGGTAGCGATTTCTGCTGGGGAGTTTCGGCGGTGACGTCAATGTCCACCGCCTCAACCCCTGACAGGGTACGGACTGCTTTTTCACAATCGTCTACGATGAATTCCCGCAATGGACAAGCCGGGGTGGTGAGGACGACAGTAAAGCTGACCTGCCCCCCCTCAACCTGCACATTACGAATCATGTTGAGATCGACTAAGCTCTTCTGCAGCTCAGGATCTTGAACGGGCTTGAGGACCTCTAGAACGGTATCGACACTGAGCGATTTACTCATAGGTTGTGGGGTAATTTATCGCCGTTATTGAGTTCTGTGGAGGTTGCGATACTCCACCGATCGATCTTATCGATCTTAATGCTTGCTGGTTCCTGTTGTGAGTATTGGATAGGTTTCTGTGGTCTTGAGAGGCTTACCAGGCTTGGAAATTAGAGCGTTGATTGCCTGATAACGGAGTCGTCGTTTGTTCTGCGGCTCGGGCCAGTGCAGAGGCAACTCTGGCAGCATAGGGACGCAAGAGTGACCAGGCTAGAGGGGAGAGCCAGCCTCGCAGCGCAACCGAGTAAGAAATCTGTGTCCCCCATACAGTGGACTTGATCCGATAGGTGACTCGTTCTTCTAGACCCGGTATCGGGAAGAGACGAATGCTAAGGAGTTCCCGCGGACGCACCCGTTCCACAAAGACATTGATTGGAATCGGCAGCCAGCGAGTAAAGGCCCGATACATTAAACCCGGTTTAGGCCTAAGACCATAGGGAGCATTCGTGCTAGTTAGCAGGGGATGCCACGAAACATCTGCTAGATCGACGACGGTTTGCCACAACCGATCAACTGACGCCGAACTAATTGTTCGATAGGTTCTATCAAGGGTTCGCTGCAGCTTACAGCGAACTGCCCAGGTCCATAATCGCTGTATCCACACAGGCTGTTTAGACCCCATCGTATCACCTCCTCAACTGCTGAGAATGGTGCCCTCTCTAGGGGGGATACCATCTGATATGCTTACTCCATGATTACGCTGACAGCAGCCCATGAAATCAATGTTGGAAAACGTTGAGTTTCGCAATGTTTTTTCGTGAATTGGAACTAGGTACTTGATTTCACGATAGTCTGAGAACCGGTTTTGCCTGAATCGCTTGCCATGGGTAACAGATGATTGTGCTGCTTAGGCAGTCATGGTGTCTAAAGCCTTCAAATCCGAGCGGGTTACGCTCAATTCAAGCGGCTATCTTCTCTAGTGTGGCACAGGTTCCCCCTGCCATCATGGCAAGCTGAATAGGTGAAACTGAAGGGTATGGAGGTAATGACATCCTGGCCCAGGCTGACTGTCTGCCTCATGTTGAAGGGCCTGTCTGTCGGCTAGAATGCTTGCCAGTCATACTGCTGTTCGATCGATGGCTTAAAATTCCCTATGACCAGTTCCCCTGCACCTAACGCCGCTGCGTCTAATCCAGTGACCCCACCCACCGACTCTCAAGAACGGGTGAGTCGGGCTATGCAAGCGTTACAGGATGATATCTGTCAACGGTTAGAGACTCTGGATGGTGGTAGCCATTTCCACGAGGATAGCTGGCAGCGTCCAGAAGGCGGCGGTGGTCGTTCCCGAGTGATCAAGCAAGGACATGTGTTTGAGCAAGGGGGCGTGAACTTCTCCGAGGTATGGGGCGAAAATTTACCGCCATCTATCTTGGTGCAACGCCCGGAGGCAACTGGCCATGGATTTTATGCTACTGGGACATCCATGGTGCTGCATCCACGCAATCCCTATGTGCCTACGGTCCATCTAAACTATCGCTACTTTGAGGCGGGGCCAGTCTGGTGGTTTGGGGGAGGAATTGACCTCACCCCCTATTACCCCTTCGATGCCGATGTCGTCCATTTCCACCGGACGCTAAAGGAAACTTGCGATCGCTTTCATCCGGAATACTATCCCACCTTCAAGTTGTGGTGTGACGAGTACTTTTACCTGAAACATCGCCAGGAAACCCGCGGTGTCGGGGGAATCTTCTTTGACTACCAAGATGGCCGAGGCGAACTTTACCACGGTCCCCAGGAAGAAGGTCCGGCAGCCAACCATAGTCGAGCGGTAGGAGCATTGCCTCAGCGAGATTGGGAGCATTTCTTTAGCTTCATCCAGGCCTGTGGGGCGGCTTTCCTACCGGCTTATGTGCCCATTGTCGAAAAACGTCAGGGACAAGCCTATGGAGACCCCCAACGACAGTTTCAGCTCTATCGTCGGGGACGTTATGTGGAATTCAACCTGGTCTACGATCGGGGCACCATCTTTGGCTTACAAACCAATGGCCGCACAGAATCAATTCTGATGTCCTTGCCACCTATGGTGCGCTGGGAATATGGCTATCAGCCTCAACCTAATACACCTGAAGCCCGTCTATATGAGGTCTTTCTGAAGCCGCAGGATTGGATCAATTGGCCGAGTAGTTAATCATGACCTACTGGAATAGGCCATCTATCTTGTCGGCTGCCTGTTGATGCTAGCTCTCTAGAGCACATCACACCATTTGTCGCCACTACGTCTCCGTTAGCTTGCCTAACTCAGTGTCAGTAAGGTGTCTTAGTACCGCATGGCAGCAGTTCGATCAGGCTGCTCCTTGACTCCAGACCTCGCCAATTCTCCGGCTAACAACTGGCCACCAAGCTTGTGCTGCAGTCTACTAGTGTCGGGCTTGGTGGACTTCAGTTATAGTAGCCACAAGTGTAGGAGCGTTATGAAACGCGAAGCGAGTGCTCTGCACTCAGCGGTTCTGCAGGAGCAACGTAGTCGTGGGCGTTGGCCCTAGCGGAGCCATGCCCGATAGGGCTATAGCCTTTCCAGGGGAGCCGAGCTCAGGCCAAGGCTTACCCGGAGGGTATAGGGAAGGCAAAAAGGGAAACTCCTGATCAATGCAGCCTTATCAATGCAGCCTTGCCGCTCCAGTCAGAAGATGCATGTATAGAGCAGTCATCAACTGTATAGGGCTCTGGCAGAGGTGTTTAGAGAGCTGTTGATATCTTTCTCAGCTGATGTTGAGGAATCGGTCTGTAGTTTGAAGCGATAGGAATTACTGATTCCACTGATTATTCCAAGGGAGGCACACAGTCGAGACGATGGAGCAAAAAACGTACACAACGGACGATGGTCAAACTATTATCGTTTTGATGCCGACTGGTCGCTTGGATATTACGACGGCTTGGCAGTTTCGCTTGAAGCTGCAGGAGTGTATTTCTCGGGTGAGTCCTCATGTGGTTGTCAATCTTAGCCAGGTGAGCTTTATCGATAGCTCTGGATTGACCTCACTGGTAGCAGGGATGCGTGATGCAGACAAAGCTAATGGTAGCTTTCGCCTCTGCAATGTCCACCCAGAAGCAAGACTGGTCTTTGAAGTGACGATGATGGACTCTGTCTTTGAGATTGCCGATACGGAAGATGAGGCAATCACTAGCATCTCTGAGCGGGTTACGAGCAACTAAGGCATGAACTGGGGCTAAGGAGCAGTGGTAGATGCTAAGGGGAAGGCATCACAGGGGAAGATTAGCCCAGTGATGGCTGAAGGTTTGTGGCTCAATCAATCGGAAGGGACCTAGTATAGCTCCCCAGAGTGCTTTGCCATTACTGGGATCGATGCCTTTGTCGTAGCTGAGGAATTCAATGGCTTTGGACGATATAGCAGCTCTGAACTGGACGGTATTGCCTTGGCAAAATCATCAGCCACGAGTGAAAATGGGATCACTGTTTTGTCTGACCCTCAGTTGTGAATAACGTTCGTACCGTATCTGACGCAAAGCGGGCTTTCTATAGCCATCACACTCGGCCGATTTCTTCGATCTATCGCCGTGTTGTGGATGAGTTGTTGGTAGAGATGCATTTGCTGTCGGTTAACACGGATTTTGTGTATGACGGTATCTATGCTCTCGGAGTGGTGACTTCCTTTAATCGGTTCATGCAAGGATATCAGCCGGAAGCGGATCGCGACTCTATTTTTGTGGCCCTGTGTCAGTCGGTAGGTGGCAGCGCGCAGCAGTATCATCAGGATGCGACGGCAGTGCAGTCGGCCATAGAAGGGCTGTCTTTAGAAGAGTTGGTAGCGTGCTTCGAGCAGGCTGAGGCTCAAAGAGGTGGTAATGCTCTGGAGCAAACCCTACGTGCGATCGCAACTCGGGATCGCTTCAAATATAGTCGCTTGTTTGGCATCGGGCTGTATACTCTCTTAGAAACGGTTGACTCCGAGGCCGCAGGAGATAGTAAGCGCCGCAATGCAGTCTTGACTCAGCTATGTCAAGGGATTGCTCTCTCGCCCGATAAGCTGCTCAAAGACCTCGATCTGTATCGCAGTAACCTGGACAAGCTCAATCAGGCTCAGTCTGTGATGCAAGACATTATGACAGCAGATCGCAAGAAGCGAGCCGAACGAGCTGCTAAAGACAGAGCCCAAGGCCAAGCGAAAGATAGCAAGACAGAAGAGACAGTGACCACCCCAGCCCCTGACTCCCAACCGCCTGGGTCTGAGTCAGGAGATAACTAGCGGATCGGGGCACAAGTTCATCAGTTATCGTTACTAGTCATTAGCTAGGGAGCTAGGCTCGTCCTGTTTGGCTTTTGGCCAGGCTGCGCGCCTGGCGTTAGAATTGCCCCATGAGGTGCTTGTTATTGATGGCACCGGACGCAGTTCCCCTAGCCCATCGCCCTAGTCTACGTTGGTTACGTTCACTGGCCACCGTGGGGCCCTACCAATGGAGAGGGAGTACTTGTCAGGTGATCTAGGGCGAGTTGAGCCCGGGCTTGCACCGCCGGACTCTCATCCTGCCGGGATAGATGCTGCAACTGCTGCTGTAATTTCTTTACGGGAGAAAGGGGAAGATCGGGTGTGCCTAAGTCAGTGGCAAGGCATTGTAGCCCCACGATTGCGGCATAGCGTACGACCCATTCAGGATCGTTGCAGCCCTGCAGCAAGATGTTGAAAGCTTGAGTCTGGGCCGGTGCAATCTGCTCAGGGGGCAGTTCTTGCCAGCGGAGACTCCCTAAGCCCTTGGCTGCGGCTCGGCGAACACTCAAGGCAAAATCCTGGCTGGCGGCTTCTACTAGTACGCCTAAGGCTCTGGGATCACCAATCAACGCTAGCGCCCGAATCGCCCAAGCTCGAGCTCCGTAGTTGTAGCCATCAAGATGGGCCAGCAAGGCGGGCACTGCTGCCTGGTCTAGACGTACTAATCCATCCACGGCGGCAACCGCAGCGCCTGGATTGTTGTAGCCCAGGACCTCTATCAGGGTAGGAATGGCCTCTACATGCTCAGCCATAGCCAAAGCTCGCACAGCTCCTACTAAGGCTGTCGCAGAATCGGCTTGCTCGACAGCCGCAATCAGGGTAGATAGATCTTCAGACATAAGATCTAGACATAAGATCTGCGGACATGGATGATCAGCTCTGGATGAGTCAGCATAGGAGGCGATTAGGCGCCACGCTCTCTTTTGACCCTATAGCAGTGAGTCCATCAGCGCCATCACTCGCTGGCTATCTGCTGATAGGGAGTGGGGAGGTTGCCCTAACTCGTGCTCCAGTACCCCCTTGAGCGCGATTAGTTTCAGGCTGTTTTCAGCCGTTGCCGATGCGATCGCATCGGCAGCAGGCAAATAGCCAATCGCTCCTAAATCCATCAATGCCGAACGCCGTTGCTGTAAATCTCCTGCCCGCAGAGCATGCACTAGCCGCTCCCCATAGTGGGCTTCCCCCGTTAACTGGTAGAGGGCGCGGGTTGCAGCGTTTTGAATCGACTGCACTGAATGATTTAAAAACGGTTCAATCGTTGCGATCGCTTGCCTATCCCCCAACTGACCCAGG
The DNA here is from genome assembly GCF_002075285.3 of Halomicronema hongdechloris C2206. Taxonomy (GTDB): domain Bacteria; phylum Cyanobacteriota; class Cyanobacteriia; order Phormidesmidales; family Phormidesmidaceae; genus Halomicronema_B; species Halomicronema_B hongdechloris. Next base: position 1,737,676 of record NZ_CP021983.2, read on the forward strand.
GCCTCAATGATCGCTCCATAGGGTTGTACCAAATGCGGTTTACCTGGAACCAACACAGCCGCCTCTACTCCCCCTGCCATCAAGGTCAACAGAGGAGACACAGCACGACCATCGGCTAACGCTCCCAAGGCTTCTGTAGCCGCTTCGCGCACATAATAATCAGCGCAATTTAAGCACTGAATTAAAGCTGGAACACTCTCAGATCTGCCCAACTTTCCAAGTGCCCTGGCAGCATTGCGCCTTAGCGGAAATCCCCCATCAGGAGAACGATCCGTCTCATCGCTTAAAGCCTCTTGTAGCGCCTCAATGGCTGCCGCCTTAGTCACCCGAAAACGCCCCAGCCACCAAGCTGCATAATATCGGAGACTGGGGTCTTCCCGCTGACGAAGATTAGCAATGGCCTGATCGACGGTGAAAGACTCCCCTTGGGCATTTACCAGTTTCTGAGGCTCTATCACTATCTGTTCTAGGCGATCACTAACTTGCTGCGGTACTTAATGGCTTAATATCGACAATTTCGCCGCCCATGCGATTAATTCTCTGCATTTCCTCATTCATACGGCTATAGGGCACTTTAATGAAAACACTGCCACTATTGCGAATGGGGTAGCCATTTTTGTCAGTTTCTTCGCTTTGGCGCAGCCCCTTTACCTCATAGAGAAAAATGCGACGCCCAGATGGCGAAGCAGTCGAGCTGCCGAATGCATTTTGAGCCAGCATCGGTACTATCTCTCCTAACTCTCAAATTGCAAATGTATGACATGACAGCAACAAAAGCGGAGTCTCCAGAGCTCAGTTAGCTAACCAACTTTTTCATCTCTGCAGACTCCCCTTTGTGCCTCAACAACTAGGATAAGCCCCCTAAAGGCTGGCCGGCGTAACGCTGGTTACCCGCCCTCCCATTTTATTGATCTGTTGTAGCTTGCTGTTCAGCTTCTCTAGGGGAACCAGATAGGCTGTGTTAACCCGGCGTACTTTAGGGTAGCGAGGTAGCGACATGGCAGCTACTTCAACCCGATAAATCTTACCGGGAGTACCACCATAGGGAGTCGATCCCCCCAAGGCCTTGCTGGGAGCCTTGCCAGATTTCGCCGGCCGATACGCCCAGCCATTCAACACCGTGGCCGGATCAACAACACTGGTAGATCGGTTGCTACCTAATTCGCCAGCCAGCCGAGAGAGCTTACCACCAATTTGGGACCGATCACTGGTGGCATACCCTCGATAGAGCTGGAAGATCCGGGTAAAGCCAACCGATCGCTGACCAGCCTGGTAGACAAAGCTACGGTAATAGGGCACGACATTGTCGCCGAAGTTACTCTGATACTCCTCACTATCGATGTAAGAGTCAATATCAGCGTCGTAACCCTGATTCTGATACAGATTGAGGTGGAAAATCACCTCAGACTCATCGTAGGGAGCCCGTCCCAGTAAATGCTTAAAATTAAGCTCAATCACCCGGGTCTGGAAATTTCCTTGGAAAAACTTGGTCTTGTATAGATCCGATTTAGCAACTGCCCGAACAAATTCCCGGACAGTGATATAGCCATTGCGAAGCAACGACTCAGCACTAACCAGCCGTTCTGAAGCCATGACATAGTCGTTGCCCAAGAGCTGACGATATACGGCTCGAATAACTGCCTCGGACTCTTCCGGGGTCCAATTGGCCCGCAGCTCAACGGGAGATGCTTCATCAAATGCCGAAGTCCCTAAACGGGACGCTGCTGCCGTGATAGCCACGCGCTTAACTCCTCCTAATGAGATACCAAAAACCTGTGGATAGCCTCTACAATTGCAGAGATTCTATGTAGCCGAGTTGACCTAATAAGATCCCTATATCGGTAACCCACTAGGCCAACACGGGTATTTATAAATGGTCATGCAGAAAACGCACAGTTAGGCCAGGCTGATGTTTGTCACTCGACCACCCATGCGATTGATTTGCTGCAACTTGCGGGAAAGCTGCTCATAGGGCACCAGATATTCCGTATTGCTACGGCGAATGCTGGGAACCATCCCTGGGGTCGCCCCTTGGCGTACCCGAACCCGGTAGAGTCGTTCACGTCCACCGCCTGAGGTGCCTACCATCGCCTGACCTGTGCCAGCATCACTGGTGGGAGAAGCAGAATTTTTGGCAAGTTCCCGAGTAAGACGAGCCCGCACTCCACTGCGTTGGGTGCGATCGCTAGTCCCATACCCCCGATATAGCTGGAAAAATCGAGGGAAGCCAACCGTTTTTTGCCCCTGCTGAGTGAGATAACCCCGATAGTGAGGAACAATATTGTCCCCAAAGTTATCTCGGTACTCAGCTGAGTCAATATAAGAATTTATTTCTGCTTCGTATCCTTGGCTGTTATACAGATCGGTGTGGTGAGCCACCTCCGATTGATCGTACGGGGCACGTCCCAACAGATGCTTGAAATTCAGTTCAATAAACCGATTTTGAGGACCTGTTGAGAAAAACTTCTCGCGATATAACTCAGAGAGTGCTAAAGCCCGCACGAAATCACGGACAGAAATCTCTCCTTGGCGTAGGAGAGATTCGGCGCTGATAAGGCGCTCGCTGGCCATGATGTATTGGTTTCCGAATACCTGACGATAAGCCGCGCGAATGGTGGCTTCTACATCATCCTGGGTCCAGTTAGACCGCAGTTCTACCCGCATTGACTCTTCGTAGGGAGACACCCCAAGGCGTCCCGCTGACGTTGTCACTGCCATTTTTCTACCTCGGCAATTTACAGGTACAACAATGCCCGGATAGGCAAACAACTGCTAACGAGTAGCTAACAACTGTCTGCCCGGCCGGGCTAACCAGCGTTCCCTAGCTTAGGGAATTGATGGCGTAGTCAATGTAGGAATTGGCTTCAGTCGCCGCATCACCAGACAGACTGTGGTTGGCTCTGATGTACTTCAGAGCTTCTACATACCAGCTGGGAGATAGCTCGAAAGTGCTGTTGATTTCAGCCAAACCTGCAATCAGGTACTCATCCATGGGACCAGTGCCACCAGCCACACAGCAGTAAGTAACCATACGCAGGTAGTAGCCGATGTCACGAGCACACTTATCCTTACCACGTTGATCGGACGCGTAGTTAGCTCCCTGCATTTGAGTGGTGTAGGGAAACTTGTTGTACACTGCCTGAGCAGCACCGCTGACGAGAGAGTCAGCCTTAGCGGTTAAAGCCTTAGCAGCTTCTAAGCCAGCGGTTGCTTGGCGTAGACGACCAAAAGCAACTTGCAGTTCGGAAGCGCTCAGAAAGCGACCTTGGGAATCAGCAGCAGCCACTGCTTCAGTCAGAGGAGTTTTCATAGCTGAGATTTCTCCGTTAATCTTCTGCACAATGAAATGGTTAACAGTCAGAGGATTGTGGCGCTAGATAGCACCAATGATTTAGCTGGGGCCAAATCTAAGCAACAGCAGCAGCGGCCAAATCGAAATAGCTACCGACTTCGGACACGAGAGAGCTGCAATCACCAGGGGTGATGTTAGCCGGATCGTTAACGATGGCGATGGCGATTTCCTTCATCTTTTCAACGCCAGCAGCCACAGAAGCACCGGGCACTCCAAGAGCAACATAGGTCTCACGGAGGCCGTTCAGGCAACGATCGTTGAGCACACTCGCGTCACCAGTGAAGGTGGCGTAGGTGATATAGCGTAGGATGATCTCCATGTCACGCAGGCAGGCAGCCATGCGACGGTTGGTGTAAGCATTGCCACCAGGAGCAATTAGCTGAGGCTGCTCAGCAAAGAGGGAGCGAGCAGCATCAGAAACAATCTTGGAGGCGTTACCGGTCATGCGGTTGACGGCATCAATCCGCTTGAGACCGTCACCAACCATCCGGCTTAGAGCATCCAACTGATCATTGGACAGATAGTCGCCTCTGGCGTCAGCTTGGGAAACGACCTTGGTGAATGCGTCAAACATCGACTCAATCTCCTAATGTTTTAGCTGAGTTTGGATTGGGTTCTCTTGACTGGACTAGCAGTTAGCCAGCTCAAGCTGCCTAAGTGGTATTAGGAGAGGATCTTAAAGACAAGAAACAAAACCTACTCTCATTTGCTTATATTTCTTCAATGTCGCTCACTACAGCAGTCTGTAGTCCTGACGACACTGAAATGTTTATGAGAGAACTCTGCTTCTCACGAAAGCCCAAGATGATGGTTATGAAACCATTGTCTAGATTGACTTTCACTTAACTCTATAAACCCTCCAAAACTGTTTATACACTGCAGTCGGGTTTTTATTTTTTACAAGTTATTAAGGGCCTAGGGGGTTGAACGCCTGTTCGGAAGCCCATAGACAGCAGGACTTTTGAGGTTCAGCGATAGTTGCCACTGATAGTAGGGCTTATTTTTCTTCATAAAACTCAACAATGAGTCCGGCCATTCCCTAAAATTGCACGTCATGCCTATGCAAGCATGCAGTTCCAGCTGGCCAGGGCTGGTTGTCCATCCCAAGCCTGATGCTTGTATCCTGACTCAGAGCCGAATCAGGCGCTGCCTCAAGATAGCGGCTTGTTTCTCGGTTTCAGCCAGAGCCTCTCTTGCTCCCTGAACTACTTCATCTGGGGCCTTTTCCACAAAGTTAGTGTTACGCAGGCGCTGTGCAAGGGATTGTCGTTCGCTTTCTATCTTATTGAGATCTTTTTCTAGTTTGAGACGTAGAGCATCTACATCGACAATGCCACTGAGGGGAATTAGGACTTGTACGGTACCCACAACCCCCGCAAAGAGCTTGCGCTGTGGCGATGTTTCCTGCCTAGAAACTGGTTCTGCTGCTGAAGTTGAAGCAGTTGCAGTTGATATAGAGGTGGTTCTCCTGTATTGGAAGGAGCCAACAATCTCCTGACGCCAGGCCGATAGGTTATGCCAGAGCTGCTGGCGTCGTTCTCTAGTCAGGAGATTATAGCCAATGAACCAGATGGAGTAGCCCATTCCAATCAATCTCATGGCAGATGCCAATAGAGGGGTGCTCTCAATGGCACCAGCAATGGCAACCAGAATGCTCAGAGTGACCCAGAGTATGAGGACCAGTAACAGAGTAATTGCGGGCCGTTTGATATCTTGTGTCCATTGACTGACGTAGGCCCAAGGTTGATTCAGCCAGGACTGTATAATCTGCCAGGCGTTGGCCATGGAAACAGATCTGATGGTTGCATCATCCATGGCCGCCTGGCGCTCAGGTTTAGAGTGCTTGCCCTCAGTTGTGTTAGCCCCAATCGTGTTGTCTGCCTCGATTACTAAGGTTTCTATGCGACCCAATTGTTGAATATAGGCTTGGGTTGCCTGCAGAATGTGGCGCTCCTCTGAATTGCTACTTTGAAGAATTGTCTCGATCTGAGCTGACGGTTTGATACCGGCTTCAGCCCGCAAATTACGGATAGTGCGAACAGTACCAATGAGTAACTCGAATTGCTGCTCTAGGGCGTCATCGATCGACGCTGGATTAGGTTGGGGATAGGGTTGTAAGGCCAGGCAGGCTTCGTCTCCAGCCTGATTGAGAGTATGCCACACTTCTTCTGTGATATGGGGAATGAAGGGATGCAGTAGCTTCAGAATGCCATCTAAGACATGGGCTAGAGTTTGTTGAGCAATTCGCTTGGAGGTTCCAGCCTGCTGTAGACGAGGTTTAACCAGTTCGATATACCAGTCGCAAAAATCACCCCAAACGAACTCGTACAGCTCTTTAGCAGCTTCTCCCAGGCCATAATTGCCTAGATCTACGCGGACGCTGGAGATGACTCTGTGAAAACGAGAGAGAATCCAGCGATCGCATAGTTCTATCGTTGCTGGGTCAGGAGTGCCTAAGGATCGGGGAGTTTCGCCATCTAAATTCAGCAATACGAACCGGGCCGCATTCCATAGCTTATTGGTAAAGTTACGTGAGGCCTCTACTGACGGCGATTCGTCGGTTTTGCGGTTGTACTCCAGGCGAATATCCTGGCCGGCCCCAGCTACCTCTCGCACTAGGGTATAGCGCAGGGCATCGGTGCCGTACTTATCAATCAGCAACAGCGGATCAATCCCGTTCTTGGCTGACTTAGACATTTTTTTGTTGTTTTCATCCCGCACCAATCCATGGATGTAGACCGTTTCAAAGGGCATGGTGCCGGTGAAATGGCCTGCCATCATGGTCATACGGGCGACCCAGAAAAAGATGATGTCAAACCCAGTGACTAGGGTGGTGGTGGGATAGTAGGTTTGGAAATCCGGATGGTTTTCGTCAGGCCAGCCTAGGGTAGAGAAGGGCCATAGTCCTGATGAAAACCAGGTGTCTAAGACATCGGGATCTTGCTGTAGGACGACGCCATCGCCAAACTGCTCAGTGGCTTTGGCTCTGGCCTCTTCTTCGCTCATGGCCACGATGAAGGGGGTCGCATCGGTCAGCTCTCCTCCAGTTTCACTGATGGCATACCAGGCAGGAATCTGATGGCCCCACCAGAGTTGGCGGGAAATGCACCAATCTCGTAAGCTAACGAGCCAGTCTCGATAGACTTTGGTCCACCGCTCCGGAATAAATTGGGGAGACTGATGATTATCTAGATAATCTAAGGCTTTGTCTGCCAAGGGACGGATTTTAACGAACCACTGGGTGGACAGTAGAGGTTCGACAGGGACTTTGCCGCGATCGCTGTAGGGGACTGTGTGGCGATATTCCTCGACCCGAACTAAGTAACCGTCTTCTTGCAGTCGATCAACAACAGCCTGGCGACCTTGAAAGCGATCTAGACCTTGAAATGGGCCAGCATTTTCGTTCAGGGAGCCATCCTTATGCATGATGGTAATCATGGTCAAATTGTGGCGCTGCCCCATGGCAAAGTCATTCGGATCATGGGCTGGGGTAACTTTGACGCAACCGGTACCAAAGCTGGCATCTACGGACTCGTCGGCAATGATAGGGATCTGCCGTTCCATGATCGGCAGGGTCAAGGTTTTCCCGATTAGATGGTGATAACGTTGGTCGTCAGGGTTAACAGCAACGGCTGTGTCTCCCAGCATGGTTTCTGGTCGAGTGGTGGCGACTTCTAAATGACCAGACCCATCACTGAGGGGATAGCGAAAATGCCAGAGATGCCCCTCTATTTCCTTATTCTCGACCTCTAGATCAGAGACGGCAGATTGGCTAGCCGGGCACCAATTGACCATGTAGTTGCCCCGGTAGATTAGGCCCTCGTCATATAGTCGGTTGAAGGCTGTTAAGACGGCGTGAGATAACCCCGCATCCATGGTGAAGCGCTCTCGACTCCAGTCTACGGAGAGCCCCAGCTTGCGCAACTGGCTGACGATGGTGCCACCGGATTCCTCTTTCCAGGACCAGGCCCTTTCTAGGTAGGCTTCTCGGCCAATATCGGCTCGGGTTTTCCCCTGTTGCTGTAGTTCCTGATCTAAGAGGGTGCTGACGGCAATACTGGCGTGGTCAGTCCCGGGTAACCACAAGGTGTTTTGGCCTTTCATGCGGTGATAACGCACCAGCACGTCAATCAGGGCATGCTCGAAGGCGTGGCCCATATGCAGGCTGCCAGTGACGTTTGGGGGGGGGATAACAATGCAATAGGGATCTGCGTCAGTGCTTGGATCCGCCTGAAAGACTCGCTTGTCTTCCCAGTAATGTTGCCATTTTTGCTCGGTAACAGAGGGGTCGTATTGAGTGGAAAGAGTGGGGATGGTTGCCGTCATCACAGAACCTGACTATCCAAGTTACTGACAGTTTACCTGTCGATTCTGCCATGACGGTTCTATGCAGGTCTAAGGAATTTGACATTTAGGGCTAAGTAGCCACGAATAGAGTCAAAAGACCCGCTACCCAGAGACAAATACCACTGCCCTGACTACCCCAGCTGGACGATGGCTAGGCGGGAAGAGACTAAGCGGTCCATCCAACCCTGCAGGAAGGCGCGATTGGCTTGTTGCTCCTGGGGAGTGGAGGTATTAGGTGAGTAGGGCAACAGCCCCATCAGAGCAGCTGTAGTGACGCAGAACATCGACTTTTGAAAGCTTTGGCAGATCTGCACCCGGATGTCATCTTCTCCCCGCAAGCTGTTTCGATACAGCTGCAGTAGGTAGTCGGGCAGGAAGTGCCGCATATCTTGCATCAGCAGGGTGGGAGGAATACCGGCACCGCCAGTGGGCACTGGATCAGCGTAGAGGGCGCCATATTCAAATCGGCCTTGATCAGGGGGGATTTGCTGAGCTTGGGCATTGTAGGAGACGGTGCCAAGAAAAGGAGTCCCTCGGAAGAAAATGGCTTCCACGTAGGGGACAGCGGTATCGCCTAGAAAGGTCAGGTTAGCGGAGGCTGGCAGCAGGTCATAGGTGTGCTCCTCGATGGTGACGGCGTAGGTGATCGGGGTACTCGCTGCTGCAACTAGCCCTGCCTTGATGTGATCGACGACGGCTGGGATGGTGGTAATGTCTCGTCGCTCATAGCGAGCAGCGAGAGCGATAAAGATATCGCTCATAACCCGCCAAAACTGTCCTAGACCACTGTAATAGGCGGCCTGGCGCACTTGCTCTGGTAGGAAGTCAGGGAATAGGCGATGCAGAGCTTGCATCAGGGGATTAGCTTTGATTTTGGCTTGGATGGCCTGCTCACAGGTTTGGGCAAACTCGGCCGAGTCAAGATAGTCATCGAGGCCGCCTCCGCCATGCCAAAGCATGGTGCGCATGCAGTATTCGGCATATTCGTAATTGATCCGATCATGCCACCAGTGGCGCAGCAGTTTGGCTAGGGTGAGCTCACCATTGAAGTATTTGAAGAAGGGAAATAGCCGTAGAAACTGATGCTCGGCAATGTAGATTAAGTTGTTTGAGTAGGCATCGAGAACAACACCATAACTCTTGAGAATGCCGACGACCTCGATCAAGTTGGTCTCAGTATCGGGCAGGAGGGCCTCTCCCTGGAGCAGACGGTTGATGTAGATCTCTAGGGGATGGTTCGTTGGTGTCTCCTGGGTGGGTACAGTTTTGGTCATGGGTGACACCTCTGATCAGCACAGGTTGAAAGCTGGGCAACGGTGGCAGTGGCAGGTCGTCGCATGGCCAGGGCTGTATTCTCGCTCCAGCGCAGCATTAAGCTGGGTTGCAGGCCCAGTAGGACGATGATGCTGGCAAGCACCACGGCGGGGATGCGATCGCGCCAGAGGACTCGAGGTAGATTGATATCTATCTGAGGGGTAGGCGAGAGAGGTGCGATCGCAAGACGACCAAAGAAAGCTCGATTGACTAGCAGCAAGAAATACACCGCAGTCAGGCCAGACCCCACCATACACAGTAGAGTTTGCACAGGGAAAGACAGGAGGCTGCCGCGGAACACGATGAATTCGGCAATAAACCCGACCATGCCAGGAATACCGGCACTAGCCATTACACCCAAGATCATCAAAGACCCGACAATTGGCAAGCCCCGCTCAGGATTCAGCAGTCCCCTCAAAACTGTCAGATCTCGAGTACCAGTCTTGTGGTAAACAATGCCTACCAACAGGAAGAGCAGCCCTGAAATCAGACCATGGCTAACCATTTGAAATACAGTGCCCAAGAGGCTCAAGGGGTTAGCCGCTGCTGTGGCCAGGAGGATATACCCCATATGGCCAATGGAACTGTAAGCCACCATCTTCTTCATATCTTGCTGGGCAATGGCTGCTAAAGACCCATAGAGCACGCTAATTACGGCCCATGTCGCCAGCCAAGGAGCCAGGTATTCCCAGGCCGATGGAAACAACCCCAGACCAAAACGGACCATGCCATAGGTTCCTAATTTCAGCAACACCCCAGCCAGGAGTACAGACACTGGTGTTGAGGCCTCCACATGGGCATCAGGTAACCAAGTGTGAAACGGAAATAACGGAATCTTGATACCAAAGCCCACGAGTAGCGTGGCGAGTAAGATCAACTGCTGAACCAGGGGCAAAGACTGGGAAAGTAACGGGCTGTAGTCAAAGGTAGCCCCTCCTGATAGCCACCCCAGGCCCAGGAAGGCGCCCAGAATTAAAATGCCAGATAGGGCTGTATAAATTAAAAACTTGGTGGCAGCATAGCCGCGGCGAGCTCCCCCCCAAATAGCGATTAATAGATAGAGAGGAATCAGCTCGATTTCATAAAACAAGAAGAACAGCAGTAGGTTCTGAGCCAAAAATGCGCCAGCCACAGCTCCATTAATCAGCAACATCAGCGAAAAATATAGCCGCGGTCGTCGCTGCTCCGGAGAACTGCTATAGACTGCAATCAGGCTCAGTAGGCTATTAATGAAGACCAAGGGTAACGAGAGTCCATCAACCCCGAGCTGGTAAGTCAACCCTAGTGTTTCAATCCAGGGCAATGATTCTTGAAATTGCAGTGTTGGGGTCAGCACATCAAATTGCAACCCTAAAGTAACTGTCCAGATCAGAGCAATGGATAGAATCCCTAGGGACAGTTGTCGTGGCTTAATCGGATTAGTCTCTGGCCAGAGACTAATCACCAGTGCTCCGAGGGCGGGAATTAAGATTAAGGCGCTAAGCATAGGAGCGTTATTACCAAAGTGACCACGTCATTAACAGACCAAAGAGGCCAACCCCCACCACAATCGTGAAGAGATATAGTTGAGATTGACCAGAAATACTGTATTTGAGACTCTCTCCACTAAACAGGGAGACCAGACCGATGGCATTGACGAAGCCATCGACAATGTAGCGATCGACCCAATTGCTCAGTCGAGATAAGGTGCCGACTGCCAAAACAACTGTATTGCGGTAGATGCGCTCAGTATAGAAATCGTAGGCCAGCAAATCCTGCAAGACTCGCAGCGGGCGATTGAGGGAGCGCGATAGGGCTCGATTTAGAGGGATTGTGGCACCAATCAGGGCTCCAAGCCAACTCGATGCGATCAGTAATGCCATGGCAGTTTTATTGATGTACTGCCCGGGGGGCAGTAGGGATAATCGCTGCAGCAAGACAGGAACTAACAGCGTAAAGACGATCAAGATCACCATGGGAACGGCCATGGGCCATTGTACCTCGGGGGCTCGTCGGCTCTTGGGTTGCGCCTCTCCCAGGAAAATCAGTCGAAATACCCGCACCAGATTAAGGCTAGTCAGGCCACTGACTAAGAGAAAAATCCCCACCAGATAAGGATGTTCCTGCCAGAGGAAGTCAATGCCTAGGCGCAGCCCCCAAAAGCATCCCAGGGGCAGCATACCGACCATGCCCAGCCCACCGACGATGTAAGCCAGCGTGGTGGCCGGCATCTTTCTGGTGAGCCCGCCTAATTCGGTAATGTTCTGATTATTGGTGGTCAGAATAATCGCCCCTACACTCATGAAAATTAGAGCTTTGGCGACGGCATGGGTCAGGAGGATCATCAAGGCAACGCCAGGCCATTCGGTGCCAACGGCAATAAACACGAGGCCCAGATAGGCACTAGTGGAGTAGGATAGGGTGCGCTTTAGGTCAACCTGGGCTAAGGCAACCAAGGAAGCCCCAATAGCGGTTACCGCACCAATAGCCACTAGGGCATCAAGGGCAATGGGAGATAGCACGACGATGGGCTGTAAGCGAATCAGCACATAGGCGCCACAGGTCACCACCACAGAATTTCTCAAAATGGAGGCTGGATTGGGACCTTCCATGGCTTCATCTAGCCATAGATGCAGAGGAAATTGGGCACACTTACCCGTGGGGCCTGCAATTAGGGCTAACCCGAGCAGGGTGGCGCTTAGGGGGGCTAGATCGGCTGTCTTTACCCATTCGTAGAGATGATTAAAATTCAGATCCCCAGCCAAGGCCGATAGGGTAATCACCCCCATCAGCAATAACACGTCACCGATACGCTTGGTTAGAAAGGCATCGCGAGCAGCTGTAACAACTAAGGGCTGGGCATACCAGAACCCTACCAACAAATAGGTAGATAGGGTTAGCATCTCCAGCAGCGAGTAGGCTAAAAATAAGGAACTGCTGAGGACAACCCCACTCATAGCTGCCTCGAAAAACCCCATTAGAGAGTAGAAGCGAGCCAGGGCCCAATCCTTATCTAGGTAGCCCAACGCATAGATCTGAGCCAAGAGACTTAAGCCCGTAATCAACCCCACTGCTCCTAGGTTCAGAACCGATAGATCCAGGGCCAGACTTAATTTCAGATCGGCTACCTGGAGCCAAGGAAGCACGAGTTCCTGGGAGCCTTCGTTCCAAATACCCTGGAAAATTAATAAATCATGGATGAAGGCCAGGGCTGTTATCAAGATATTTAGATAAGCCGCCGGACGCGGTCCAGTGCGACGGATCCATCCCGTTGACCAGGGCAATGCTGCGATCGCACCCAGCAGGCCATAAACCGGTAATAACCAACTCGACTCAATCAAAAACTGCGTCATCTTAAGCAGCATCCTTAGCAGCAAACAAGGAAAGGAATCGCTGGATGCGAGAACAGGTCCAGCGCCTCAACCAAACTCTGAAGCTAGCCAAAATCAAACCTAGCTAACCCGAGAGTTGCCTTTGACTTATACTTTACATTTACCGTTACGCTTACATAGCTTTACATAAAAGGGACTTCCCCTACTCGCGGAACACCAGTTGTCCACGGCTAGGCCACGGAAAGGGCTTGGTGCTATTAGAGGGCTGCCATCCAACAGTGGGCCAGAGTACCCTAACTGTCACAGCCTTGTCTCTACGCACTGCTACGCGTAAGCTCAGGGACATTACAGAGGACTTGCCTGTATTCAGAGCAACTTAGCTGATCAAGCCCAGTTTTAGAGCTGACGTTTTTCCTTGCTTGAGTTTTTCCTTGCTTGAATAGACTTACAGAACCAGCTCCGGACAGAGGTTAATGCACCTCAATCCCACTCGTGTAAGCAACAAAAGTCAATGATTTTTTACTATTCTACCCGATGCCTGCCCTACTCCTAGGGGCTAATGGTAGAGATCGACCAGCCTTTTGGCCCCTTTCCACCCCGATGTGGCCTGGGCAAATCCCGTGGAAGACACACAGGAAGACACACAGGACGGGCCTGGCTCTCGGGCTCCTTTTAGCTAATGACCAGTCGCCAGCACGTGCACCGCAGCCTACTAGGGTCAAGGTTGATGGGCAGTTGCCGTTTAACCCCTGTCCCTAACAACAACAATTATTGTCAACCGATATTGGCATCGGGTATATCTCCTGTCTTCACAAAAGCCGTACGGTTAATTTCAGCTAGAACTCTGCCCTTTCGGTTAGCAACTAAATGCTGGGCCCTGCTTGACCGGGCCGCCATCGCACATCAATCGCTGCAAGACCTGATTTGAGCGATTACTCAACCAAAATTGGATTTTCTTGAAGAAATACTTAGTATTACGATATTAGATTTCATGATATTCAGTATTAGCAACAATCATTGCGGCTTATATTGTCAAAGGCTCCATAGGCTCCTATGCTTGGTTTAAGTTGGAGTAAGTCAGGCATTTCTGTTGAGGTTTCTGGTTAGGGTTCCGTCCTTTTCTGTTGTGTCTAGGACGGTCCTTTTCTGATGCCATTTTGCGGTGTTGCCGTTAAAGAATTGCAATGGATTTGCCTGTTTCTTTGAGGAGATTGCGACAATGCCAATTGCTGTTGGAATGATTGAGACGAAGGGCTTTCCGGCCGTGGTAGAAGCTGCAGATGCCATGGTCAAAGCTGCTCGAGTCACGTTGGTCGGCTACGAAAAGATCGGTAGTGGCCGTGTCACTGTCATCGTGCGGGGCGACGTCTCCGAGGTGCAGGCCTCTGTTGCCGCTGGGATCGAATCTGCTAAGCGAGTTAATGGAGGGGAAGTGCTATCCACCCATATCATTGCTCGTCCCCACGAGAACCTGGAGTTTGTCTTGCCGATTCGCTATACCGAAGCGGTCGAGCAATTTAGGACTTGACAACTGCTGGCACGATAGCCTGATGACAGGTTCTTTATCCTCGCCCCAATCGCAAGATTGGCTAGAGGATCGGCAGAGTTGTCTGAATCTGCATGCGAGTTCACATAGATTTCAAAACGCAAGGATAAGGAAACGATGGCAATCGCAGTTGGTATGGTAGAAACCCTCGGTTTTCCGGCCGTGGTAGAAGCCGCAGACGCTATGGTGAAGGCGGCCCGGGTGACCCTAGTTGGCTACGAGAAAATTGGTAGTGGCCGTGTCACCGTCATTGTGCGGGGTGATGTGTCTGAGGTGCAGGCCTCGGTCGCAGCAGGCATTGAAAACGTCAAACGAGTAAACGGTGGGCAAGTGCTATCTACCCACATCATTGCTCGTCCCCACGAGAACCTGGAATTTGTCCTTCCCATTCGCTACACCGAAGCGGTTGAGCAATTTAGGGAAAGTGTTTCAGGTATTCGGCCCTACGGACGGTAACGCCCCCTATGCTGCTTGCTAAAGTTCGTGGCACGGTTGTCAGTACGTGCAAGGAGCCGACGCTTAGTGGGGTAAAGTTTCTGCTGGTGCAGCTCCTTAACGAAGCTGGTGAACTCCTGCCGGAGTATGAAGTGGCTGCCGATGTGGTCGGGGCTGGCAATGGTGAGTGGGTACTCATCAGCCGCGGTAGTGGTGCTCGCCAACATGAAGGGTATTTCGAGCGCCCACTCGATGCCACGATCGTTGCAATCGTAGATACGGTCAGCCTCGACGGCGGCAACCTCTACAGCAAGCGGGAAGACTTTAGCTAGGGTCATGATCGTGTTGTGGTAGGACGTCGTCAGTAGATTGAAATGGGAGCCCATCCTTGGGCTAGATTTCGTTGGAGGCATGTTGTCCATGGTTGTCCGCAGTACAGCGGCACCTTCGTTATCTCAGGAGCTAGCCGAACCTAATATCCACACTAGGGCTTACATTCATCCGTTCTCCCAGGTGATTGGCGATATTTGCATTGAAGCGGATGTCTATGTAGCACCGGGTACCTCCATTCGAGCCGATGAAGGTGCACCATTTTTTATTGGCGAAGCCACCACTATTCAGAATGGGGTGGTTATCCATGGCTTGAAGCAAGGTCGGGTACTTGGAGAAGACCAGGTGCCCTATTCGGTATGGATTGGGCCACGGTCCTGTATTACCCATAAAGTGCTGATTCATGGCCCAGCTTATATCGGTGAGGAGTGCTTTATAGGATTTCGTTCAACTATTTTTAATGCCCGCCTGGGGCAGGGCTGTATCGTCATGATGCATGCCCTAGTTCAGGATGTGGAAGTTCCGCCGGGAAAATTTGTGCCCTCGGGTGTGACTGTGACAACTCAAGATGAAGCGGATCGGTTGCCAGATGTACGGGCTACCGATTTGGAGTTAGCTCAAGAAATTTCAGGGGACAATCATGGACTGCGTTCGAGGGATTTCCGGAGTGAACAGGCTTTCGCCAGCCAACCGGTTCATAGTCATCATCATTACTCTTCTTCAAAACAGGTAGAGGGGCTTTCGTCTAAGGCCCAGCATTCTCGACATGCAACAAACGAACGCGATGGATTGAGTACGATGCAATCTCAAAATTTGACTCCAGAGATCATTCAGCAAGTGCGACAGTACCTCCGTCAGGGCTATCGCATTGGCACTGAGCATGCTGATGTTCGCCGCTACCGCAGTAATGTCTGGAAGACCTGTGCTCCCATTCAATCCAGCCGCGAGTCAGAAGTATTGGCGGCCTTAGAAGGTTGTATGGCTGAGCACAGCAATGAATACGTGCGCATGTTCGGCATCGATCCCCAGGCCAAGCGGCGGGTGGCACCGGTGACCATTCAACGGCCTGATGGCAAGCCAGTGCACCTGAATGGCAAGGCAACGGCTGTTCCGGCTAAGGGAGTAGCTAACTCCCGTAGTGGCCAGGCCATGGCCCCAGGAAGGCTGCCGGCAGAGGTGGTTAGCCAGGTACGACAGTATCTGAGCCAGGGCTATCACATTGGTACTGAGCATGCCGATGCTCGCCGCTACCGCAGTAATGTCTGGAAGACCTGTGCTCCCATTCAATCTAGCCGTGAGTCAGAAGTACTGGCGGCCTTAGAAGGTTGTATGGCTGAGCACAGCAATGAATACGTGCGCATGTTCGGCATCGATCCCCAGGCTAAGCGGCGGGTAGCGCCGATAACGATCCAACGGCCTGATGGTAAGCCAATTCATCTCAATGGCAAGGGGACTGCTGCTCCTGCCACCAGCTCGGCTACGACATCTAGTGGCTCATCTAGTGGCTCAGCGGCGACCCGGAGTGTACTACCGGCCGAGGTGGTGCAGCAAGTCAGGCGGCACCTGAGTCAGGGCTATCGCATCGGCACTGAGCATGCCGATGCCCGTCGCTATCGCAGCAATGTTTGGAGGACTTGTGCCCCGATTCAATCAAATCGTGAGTCTGAGGTGTTATCGGCCCTAGAGCAATGTCTGGCGGACCACCAGGGTGAATATGTGCGGCTGTTTGGAATTGATCCCCAGGCTAATCGGCGGGTGGCACCGGTAACGATTCAGCGACCTGGGGATGAGCCGATGACCCCGTCCTCTTCTCCTGCGTCGGTAGCCCCTGCTGCAGCCTCTCCATCTGCGCCTGATCAAACCAGTAATAATGGGGCTAGGGCCTCGTCTTCCCTAGGGGATGAGCTGGTGCAGCAGGTTAACCAACTGATTAACCAGGGGTATCGCATCGGCTTAGAACATGCAGATGCCCGCCGCTACCGTAGTGGGGCTTGGCGCAGTAGTCCTCCCTTAGATGGACAACGTCCCAACGAAGTGCTGTCGGCGTTAACGAGTCGGCTGCAGGATTACAGTGGCGAATATGTCCGCTTGGTAGGGATTGATCCCCAAGCGAAGCGCCGTGTGTTAGAGACGACGATCCAGCGTCCGTAGCTCTTTTCGGTCATCCTCCTTCTCTATGTCCGATTGGTTTCCCTCGCAGCTTAGTCACGGTTCCGAATACTATCTCCATGGCCCTGTGGAGGTTGAACCAGGGGCAATAATTGCGGCAGGGGTAGTGCTAGAGGCGGCTGCCAATGCCTCTCTGGTAATCCAGTCGGGGGTCTGCATCGGCAAAGGCGTGATTATTCAGGCTTGGCAGGGCACGCTAACTATAGAGGCTGATGCCAACTTGGGTAGTGATGTGGTGGTGGTTGGTCAGGGACAGATTGGTACTCGGGCCTGTATTGGTGCGGAAAGTACGATCATCAATCCTGCGATCGCATCGGAACAAGTTGTTCCAGCCAATTCCCTGCTGGGGGGATGGCAGCAATCAGCAGCCTGTGGCTACCGACCAGCCCTCCACCAACGGAGCCCGTCCCCCCTCTCCCAGCGTCTGCGTCTGCCGCGGCCCCATCTACCAATGGGGCTGCTGCCCCGGCGGGGGTGACCTCGCGGGTGTATGGGCGTGAGCAGGTGGAACAGCTCATGAATACCCTATTTCCCTACCGTCAGCAATTAAAATCGTCCGCTTCTGAGGACAGCTCGTAGAATTAAGGGGTGGACCTCGTCAACTTAGAGAGGCTAGCCATGCAAACGGACCTCAATCCTGCCGCTCGCTCCCGTCTTCGCACCCAGGCGTCTCAGCGACGTTCTTTGCGGGGCGCGGCCTTGGGAATGGTCTCTACCGAAAGCTTTCCAGCCATCATTGGCACTGCCGATGCCATGTTGAAAGCGGCGGATGTCTTTCTGGTGGGCTATGAAAAAACAGGTAGTGGCCAGTGTACGGCCATTGTGCGAGGGGGAGTGGCTAATGTGCGCATGGCGGTTGAGGCCGGTATCGAAACGGCCCAGCAGTTCAGTCAGTATGTCAGCTCCAGCGTGATTCCCAGGCCTCAGTCTAATCTGGAGGCGGTGCTACCCATCTGTGCTCGACTGGATGAATTACAGCAGGTGGGCCGAGGCCGTCTGACGAATCAAGCCATTGGCCTGCTAGAAACTCGGGGCTTCCCGGCCATGGTAGGAGCGGCCGATGCCATGACCAAATCGGCGGAGATCACCCTGGTGGCCCATGAGACCATTGGCTCTGGCCTCTGCACTATCATCATTCGCGGGTCCCTGCCCAATGTGGCCATCGCCATTGATGCCGGCATGCATGAGGCCGAACGAATTGGTGAGCTACATGCCGTTATGGTGATTCCTCGTCCCCTAGACGACCTGGAGCAGGTCTTGCCCAAGGTGAAGCAGATGGTCCACGATACGCCACTACGGCTGCCGCTCAACCTGGAGGAAAAGGCCAAGGAACTGGTGGCCTTAGAAAAATCCCAGGTCGAGGTTACCCAAGCCCAAAGACCGTTGCCAGAAACCGAGCAGCGCCCCCTAAATTTGCGGCCGGAGACAGGGCCAGAACGACAGCCTCAGCCCCTAGATCTACCAGATCCAGAGGACCATTTCTGAGCCTGAGTCGCGTCCATGAATCTAGCTACCCGACTCCAGGCCTGATCTAGCAGATCGGTGGCCTCTGCATCGAACCAAGTGATAGGGGCCCGACGGCGGAACCAGGTGCGCTGGCGCTTAGCAAATTGGCCGGTGTGTTGGATAATCAGCTGTTTGGCCTGAGCTAGGGAGCAGTCTCCGGCCAGATACCGGCGAATTTCGTCATATCCCAGGGTTCTGAGTAGGGGTAAGTCGGGACCGTACCGGTCGATCAGGGCCTTTACTTCAGCTACTAAACCCATCGCGATCATGGTGTCGGTGCGATGAGCAATGCGTTGCGCCAAGCTCTGGCGATCGCAATCGAGGCCCAGATAGAGCACGGGATAGGGGGGAGGGACTTCCCCTTGCAGGGTGGAGATGGGTTGGCCAGTGACATAGTAGACTTCTAGGGCCCGTTGGGTGCGGACGGCATCGTTGGGATGAATGCGCTGGGCAACGGTGGGATCGACGACCTGTAGCAACTGATAGCTATGGGGTTGCCCCAACTGGGTGAAGTGCGATCGCAACCTTGGCTGGGGAGCGACGGGGGGAATTTTCAAGCCTTTGACTATTGCCTCCAGGTATAACCCCGTGCCGCCCACCAGCAACGGCACGGTGCCCTGCCTGTGGCTGTCTGCAATGATGGCCTGGGCAGTCTGCTGGTAGGTGGCCAGGGTAAGAGTATCCGTAGGCTCACGGATATCAATCAGGTAGTGAGGCACCCTGGCTTGCTCCTGTGGAGTCGGTTTGGCGGTGCCGATGTCGAAGCCACGATACACTTGCCGGGAGTCGGCACTGAGGATGACCCCCTGCAGGCGTTCTGCTAAGGCGATGGCCAAGCCCGTTTTTCCGGTCGCCGTGGCTCCCCCGATTGCGATTAGAATTGGAACATATGAACTTACTCTGGAACGAGCATGAATTTTTGGATGATCCATCCCACTGTTAGACTTAAGCTGAGAGCCCTTTAGAATGCTGTCAGACCCGTTTGTGTTAGAATCTTGTTGTGTTTTTTCGTGATGTTTGGTTAAGGCGGCTCTAAGTCGATTTTGGGTGGGATCTTAGGAGCCGATTGTAGGAGCGAGTTATCTATGGCAACCGAGTATGGTGCTGAGCAGATTCAGGTTCTGGAAGGATTGGAGCCTGTCCGCAAGCGTCCTGGCATGTACATTGGCAGCACTGGCCCGCGAGGACTTCATCATTTAGTGTACGAGGTTGTCGATAACTCCGTCGATGAAGCCCTAGCTGGCTATTGCGATCGCATCGAAATCAGTCTCAACCAAGATGGCTCTGTGACCGTCATCGACGATGGCCGCGGCATCCCCACTGATATTCACCCCCGCACCGGCAAGTCGGCCCTAGAGACAGTGATGACAGTGCTCCATGCCGGGGGTAAATTTGGTGGCGGCGGCTACAAAGTGTCTGGAGGACTCCACGGGGTGGGCATCTCCGTGGTCAACGCCCTATCTGAGTGGGTAGAGGTCACCGTCTGGCGCGAAGACACTGTCCACCGTCAACGCTTCGAGCGGGGGCTGTCAGTAACCGAGTTAGAAACCGAAGCCGATCCCAGTGAGCGCCGGGGAACCTCCATCTCCTTCATGCCGGATAAGCAGATCTTTACCACCGGCATCGAGTTCGACTATTCCACCTTGGCTGGGCGGTTGCGAGAATTGGCCTATCTCAATGCCGGCGTGGAGATTGTGTTCAGCGACTATCGTCTGCATCTGCTAGACAGCAATGACCCACGAGTCTCCACCTTTCACTACGCTGGCGGCATCCGTGAGTACATCGCCTACATCAACCACGATAAGCAGCCCCTGCACGACGAAATCATTTTTATTGAGGGTGAGCGCGATGGCGTGCAGGTGGAGGCCGCCCTACAGTGGTGTGCCGATGCCTATACCGACAACCTGCTGGGATTTGCCAACAACATCCGCACCGTCGACGGTGGTACTCATCTAGAGGGTCTAAAGGCAGTACTGACCCGCACCATGAATACCATCGCCCGTAAGCGCAACAAGCGCAAAGAAGGGGAGGCCAACTTAGGGGGTGAAAATATTCGTGAGGGGTTGACCGGCATCATCTCCGTGAAAGTCCCCGACCCGGAATTTGAGGGTCAAACCAAAACCAAGTTAGGTAATACAGAAGTCCGCGGCATCGTGGATTCCCTGGTCAATGAACGGCTGACGGAATACCTCGACTTCCATCCCAACGTCGCCGATGCCATTCTTGAGAAGGCCATCCAAGCCTTCAATGCGGCCGAAGCGGCTCGACGAGCTCGAGAACTGGTGCGTCGCAAATCCGTGTTGGAGTCCTCCACCCTGCCGGGCAAACTGGCCGACTGCAGCAGTCGAGATCCAGCCGAATCAGAGATTTTTATCGTGGAGGGAGATTCGGCCGGTGGTAGTGCCAAACAAGGCCGAGATCGTCGTTTCCAGGCCATCCTGCCCCTGCGCGGCAAGATCCTCAATATCGAGAAAACGGACGACACCAAGATCTACAAAAATACGGAGATTCAAGCCCTGATCACTGCCCTGGGCCTGGGGATCAAAGGTGAAGACTTCGACTCCTCCCAGTTGCGGTATCATCGCATCTGTCTCATGACTGATGCCGATGTGGACGGGGCCCACATTCGTACGCTGCTGCTCACCTTCTTCTATCGCTATCAGCGAGAGATGGTGGATCAGGGCTATGTCTATATTGCCTGCCCTCCCCTCTACAAGGTGGAACGGGGCCGCAGCCATTGGTATTGCTACAGTGATCGGGAACTGGACCAGCTGATCGCCAATGAGTTGCCCGCCAATGCCAATTACTCGGTGCAGCGGTTTAAGGGGTTGGGGGAAATGATGCCCACCCAACTCTGGGATACCACCATGAATCCTGAGACCCGCACCCTGAAAAAAGTCGAGATCGAAGATGCCGCCGAAGCCGATCGCATCTTTACGGTATTGATGGGAGATCGGGTGGCGCCCCGACGAGAATTTATCGAGACCCATGGTCCCAAGCTGAAGCTGGAGGATCTCGATATCTAAGCTATATCTAAGGCCCAGGCCCGACGTTTGGCCAGGAGAACGCCGCAGCTGACCTTGGCTAGAGCCAATCCTGTTGCTAACGGCCGCGTCAAGGGGGTATAGACGGCCTCGTTCTGGGCCGTCTGGGATTCTCCGGATCGAAGCATGGGATAACGTCGGGTTCCTCTATTAAGGAAGATGTAAAAAAATGTCGAATTCCAGACCTAGAAAAATTCTATTTTCAGCCTGAAATGGCCAACTGATAGGGGGTCTCTGGTTTGTGTGGGCGAGAAGCTCTGTAAGAATTTGTAATGCAAAGGCTGATCAAATCGTTTTAGGTTAACAATCGTGGCATTGCTTACAAGGGGAAGGCTACGCGTTTTTCCGACCCATTTGGGTATTGCAAAAGGTCTAGATTTTTAGCGAGACGTTTAATATGAGCAGTAATCTGGCGACTAAACTCCGCGAGGGTACGAAAAAAGCCCACACCATGGCTGAAAACATGGGGTTTGTACGTTGCTTCCTGAAGGGGGTAGTTGAAAAGAACTCCTACCGCAAGCTCGTCGCCAATTTTTACTTTGCCTACACGGCAATGGAAGAGGAGCTAGAGCGTCATCGGGAGCACCCAGTTGTTTCAAAAGTTTACTTTCCTGAGCTGCATCGGAAAGTAGCCTTGGAAGCGGATTTGGCTTATTACTTTGGGGCTAATTGGCGGGAGCAAGTGGCCCCAACTGCGGCAGGACAAGCCTATGTCGACCGGATTCGGGACGTTGCCAATACCCAGCCTGAGTTGCTGGTAGGCCATTCCTATACCCGTTATTTAGGCGATTTGTCCGGGGGACAGATCCTCAAGGGGATTGCTCAGCGGGCGATGAATCTGTCTGAAGGTGAGGGAACAGCCTTCTACGAGTTCGACACTATTACCGATGAGAAAGCATTTAAGGCTCAGTATCGTCAGGCTTTAGATGAGGCTCCGGTGGATGAGGCCATGGCCGAGCGGATTGTGGAAGAAGCCAATTATGCCTTTAAGCTCAACATGGAGATGTTCCAAGAACTAGAGGGGAATCTGATCAAGGCGATTGGCCAGATGCTCTTCAATAGTCTGACTAATCGTCGCCGCCGCGGCAGCACAGAGTTGGCCACGGCGGAATAGGGAGCCCTCTATCAATAAGTAGGACAATGTAGGACGCCCTGGGGAATTCCTCAGGGTGTTGTTTTTGCTGAGCAGAGCTCTCGCGTGGGCCAATCAGCTGAGCACGTCACTGAACCAGAGAGGCACTGGACTCTGAGTCATCCCACTAATCATCCCACTAATAAGTCTTCTTCTGGGTAGTGAATGACGCTGGGGCTAGAATCTCCCAAAATCGTAGCCATGAAGAGTAAGACTCCCACCCGACCCACATACATAGTGGCAATGATCGCCAGTTGGGCCCAGATGGTCAGGTCCGCGGTGATGCCAGCGGATAGGCCAACGGTGGCGAAGGCCGAGACCGACTCAAATAGGATGGCAATGAAGTTGAACTCGGGGTCGGTGATAGAGATGAGGGTGGTGGTACCAATCACGGTGAGGCCAGAACCCATCACCACTCCAATGGCTTTGAGGACTCGGGAGCTAGGAATTTGGCGCTGAAAGCAGAGGACCTCTTCCTTGCCCTGCAGGACGGTACGGGTGCAGGCAAGCAGGATGCGCAGGGTAGTGGTTTTAATGCCGCCGCCAGTACTACCTGGGCTGGCCCCGACAAACATCAGGGCAATGATGATGAAGAGGGAAGTGTTTTCCATCTGGCCAATATCGATGCTATTGAAACCGGCAGTACGGGTGGTGACAGACTGAAACCAGGCCATTATCAGTTTGTCGGGGAGGTTGGCCAGTCCTAGGGTGGCCGGGTTGTTGAACTCGGTGGAGAGGAGCGCTATGGTTCCCAGTCCTAACAGGATGATGGTGGTGCTGGTGACAATTTTGAAGTGCAGGGAAAAGATGCGCAGGCTTCGCCGTCTTTGGATGCGATCGCGGAGCCATAGCATCGCTTCCATAATCACCTGATAGCCGATGCCCCCCAGAATAATCAAGGCGCTGATGACTAGAGTCATCCAAGGAGATTGGGCATAGCCGATAAGACTATCTGCGAACAGACTGAAGCCGGCATTATTGAAGGCGCTGATGCTATGAAATACAGCCAGCCAGAGGCTGTGAGCGGCATCGAAGTCGGGGGAAAACAGGGGCATCAACAAGAAGACTCCGGTGAGCTCCAAGATCAGAGTCATCAGAATGATGGAGAGCACCAGCCGCCGACCCCCAGCTAGTTCTGATTGATCCATGGACTGTTGCAGCGCGAGGCGATCGCGCAACCCTAATTTGCGCCCTAACAGCAGTAGCAAAAAGGTGGTGGCAGTCATATACCCTAACCCTCCCACCTGAATCAGCAACAAAATGATGGCCTGGCCGCTGGGGGAAAAGTAACTGCCGGTGTCGACGATAATCAGGCCAGTGACACAGACGGCGGAGGTGGCGGTAAACAGGGCGATCAGGGGAGAATTCCACTGACCATCGGCGGTGGCGATGGGCAAGAGTAGCAGGAGGGTACCTGCCGTAATCAGAGCCAGAAAGCCAAGACAGATGGTACGGGAGACGGTCATGGGTAGATATCTAAAAATGGGGGCTGGCTGGGATCTTCAGAGGCCATGACCCCTTATCTTTCCATGAGTTGCCGATCCCGACTACTATGCTTCTGGCGGCTGTCCTGAGAACCGGGCCGGTCGTCCTAATAATGTTCTATCTGGCTGGCCTCTACCCCAATGGCTGATTCCCTCTCTCAGAAAATTCAGCAGTTCTATGATGCCTCTTCGGGTCTGTGGGAGCAGATTTGGGGAGAGCATATGCACCATGGCTATTACGGTGAGCAGGGACGGCATCGTAAGCCTCGACGCCAGGCCCAGATTGACCTGATCGACAAGGTGCTGGCCTGGGGAAAGGTGCGGGACGCGGCACAGATCCTAGATGTGGGCTGTGGCATTGGCGGCAGCGCCCTGGTATTGGCGGAGCGGTTTGGGGGCCGGGTGACGGGCGTTACTTTGAGCCCGGTACAAGCTGAGCGGGCCAGGGAGCGGGCTAATGCGGTCGGGTTAGGGGACCAGGTGACGTTTCGAGTGGCGGATGCCCTGCAGACGCCTTTTGCAGATCAAGGCTTTGACTTGGTGTGGTCTATGGAGAGTGGGGAGCACATGCCTGATAAGGTGGCCTTTCTGCGGGAATGCTACCGGTTGCTGAAGCCCGGGGGGCAGTTATTGATGGCGACCTGGTGCCACCGTCCTACCGAGTCCTTAGGGGGAGGCCTGACCCTAGATGAAATCGGCCATCTCGAGATTCTTTACCAGGTCTATCATTTGCCCTATGTGATATCGCTGCCAGCCTATGGTCGGCTGGCCCAGCAAGTGGGATTCACTGGGATTCGGCTGGCTGATTGGTCGGTGGCGGTGGCCCCCTTCTGGGATGCAGTGATTGAGTCGGTTTTTGCAGCCCGATGCGATCGCAGGTCTGCTGCAGACAGGCTGGCCTACCCTGCAGGGAGCTCTGGCCTTAGGATTCATGCGCGCTGGGGCTTTGACCGGGGCCTGGTGCGCTACGGTCTGTTGTCGGCTATCCGTTAATGGCACGGTCCTAGTGATGTTTTTACACTGAAGATAGGGAAACCGGCTAATGCCCTCAAATAGCTCTCTAGATGCTTGCTAAATGTCTGGGAGTCTTGCGGAGTCTTCCTTCCCAGGGCTTTAGTCATCGGGCTCCCTATCCTATGTTTCAAGCATGAGCCGCACCATGACCCCATCTCCGTCTACCTCCGAGAGTTCCTGCAAAGGGACCGTTGTTAGCACGCCTGAATCACCCTCCTGGCAGATTAAGCTGTTGTACGACGGCAACTGTCCCCTATGTATGCGGGAGGTCAATTTCCTGCGACGGCGCGATGGTGGCCGCGGCTTGGTAGCCTTTGTCGATATTGCCGCCGATGACTACTGCCCCGAGGAGCATGGCGGCATTGATTTTGAGACGGCTATGGGGCGCATTCATGCCGTGCGGGCCGATGGCACCGTGATTAAAAATGTCGAGGTCTTTCGCCAGGTATATGACGTGTTGGGCCTGGGCTGGGTCTATGCCGCCACCCGTTGGCCCCTGATTGGCCCGGTGGTGGATTGGCTCTATGGCCTCTGGGCCGATTGGCGCTTGCGATTAACAGGTCGCCCGGACCTAGAGACCATCCGGCAGCACCGGCAACAGCGCCAGCGACAATCGGCAGCGGCCGGCCGCTGCCGCCTAGATTAAGCAGCCCGCCGCTCTAGGGCCACCATGAAGAAGCCATCCATGTGGTGCCGATGGGGCCAGACTTTCACCCATCCTTGGGGAGCTACCGCAGCTACCGCGGCGATTTCCCAGGAGGGCGGCTCAATCTGCCAGTCGGGGTGGGTTTGCAAAAACTGCTCAACGATGGCCTCATTCTCGGCAGGGTGCAGGGTACAGGTGGCGTAGACAAGCCGCCCTGTCGGCTGCAGCCAGCGAGCGGCCTCTGTCAGTAGATCCTGCTGTAGCTGGCTCAGGTCTTGGATCGTCTCGGGGGTTTGCCGCCAGCGGGCGTCGGCGTGACGGTGCAGGGTGCCGAGGCCGGAGCAAGGGGCATCCACCAGGACCCGATCGGCCTGGCCATGGAATTTGGGCTGATGGCGGCTATCGCCGGTATAGGTTTTGATGGCAGTCAGCCCCAGGCGACGGGCATTCTGCTGAATCTTACGGAGGCGGGAGCCGGTGCGATCGCAAGCCCAGATCTGCCCCTGATCCTGCATCAACTCGGCCAGATGGGTGGCTTTGCCACCGGGGGCGGCACAGGCATCGATCACCACCTGCCCAGCCTGGGGGGCCAACAGCTGACCCACCAGCTGGCCACTGCTGTCTTGCACCATCCACCAGCCCTGGTCATAGCCTGGTAATTTGGGAATGCTGCCTTGGTGATGGCGCAGGCGCAGGGCCTGGGGCAGACCTGGTAGCCGTACGGTCTCGATCCCCGCGGTCTGGAAAGCAACCTCGACGGCTTCCAGAGACGTCTTCAGGGGATTAATCCGCAAATCAATGTGGGGCGGTTGATTCAGCCAATCGCATAGTTGCCGAGCTTCGTCCGATCCTAGCTGCTGCCACCATAGCCGCATCATCCAGTCAGGAAAGCTATAATCCACAGCGCAGGCTTGGATAGGATCTGTAGGCAGTTGCAGGGGATCGTGAGGCTGCTGGCGAGCATACCCTCGCAGAATACCGTTGACCACTCCACTCAGACGACTGTAGCCATTTTGCTTGGCTAAATTGACACTGGTATTGACCGCCGCTGAGGCCGGGATATGGTCTAGATACCGCAGCTGATAGAAGCCCAGATGCAAAATGATACGCAACTCGGGAGGCTGCTGTTGAGCCGGTTTCCGCCCGAGTTGATCGATCAGGGCGTCCAGGGTGCGTTGCCGCCGCACACAGCCGTAGACCAGCTCAGTGACTAAGTGACGATCCAGCTCGGCTAGCCCCTTCGTCGTTAAGGCACGGTGGAGGGCGACGTCCGCGTAGGCACCACTATATATCGCCCGCAGACTCTGAAAGGCTAGCTGCCGAGCATCTAAGGGAGAGGATTGGGTCCCTCTAGACGGTGTCAAATTCAACGCTTCCTTCGGTGATCGACGGTGTGCGCCCGCACTCGGCTGCACTGGCTTTAATATCAATTCTTTGAAGAATGACGGCGACACATCTTGCCCCCTCACCCCTTGCGGCCTGTCTGGGGAACTCGATAACTGAGAACTGGTATCAGCTCTGCCATAGAGTAGCCGCAGCAGGCCATGACACTAGCGGGTGCCTGCAGTAGACAGAGCACCCCGCAAAGCGACCGCCGTCGCTTCATGTTGACCTTCCTAGCGCCTCTCAGCTCTTCTTCTTGGCAGTGCCTGAGTCTCGCTTGCGACGACGGCGATCTCGCCATTCCACAGCTGTCAGATAGATGACTCCGCTGGTGACGATTACCAACAGGACCAGGGCGGCGACGGCGAGGACGCTAAAGACTTGGGATGGAGATTGTAAGAGTGACTCCATGACTCTGTCGCTGCTAGAAACCGTTGCGAGCCCACACTGTTAGGGAGATTGAGAAAGTGAAAACTACCAACAGGGAGACCCAACCGAGCGTCAGAATGTCCATAGATCAAGCATTGTCAACATTGTCTGCTTTCTATCATACGGTAAAGTTTGACCGATAATGGCTACAGGTTGGAGTGGGTAATGGGACAAGGGATTATCAAGCCCTGTGGCAACGACTAGGAATCGCAGCATACCCTTTTAGCCGACCCAGCCTGTCAGAGGCCGGTTATCTCGCCTATGGATTTGGCTGGAACTCGATAGAATCAGATCAGTACGTACGATAGAGATAGTGGGCTCCATGATTCCAACCGTTATCGAACAGTCAGGCCGTGGCGAGCGAGCCTTTGACATCTACTCTCGCCTGCTGCGAGAGCGCATCGTGTTTTTAGGCCAAGAAGTGACGGCAGAGTCTGCCAACCTAATCGTGGCCCAGCTTCTGTTTCTGGAAGCAGAAGACCCCGATAAAGACATCTACCTCTACATCAACTCCCCCGGCGGCTCGGTAACGGCCGGATTGGGCATTTTTGACACCATGAACCACATTCGCCCCAATGTCTGCACCATCTGCGTGGGCTTGGCGGCCAGTATGGGCGCCTTTCTATTGGCCACTGGTCAGCAGGGCAAACGCATGAGTCTACCCAATTCTCGAATCATGATTCACCAACCCCTCGGAGGTGCCCAAGGCCAGGCTACCGATATCGAGATTCAGGCCAAGGAAATCCTCTACCTGAAACAACGGTTGAATGAAGCCCTAGCCAAAAACACCGGACAACCCCTGGAGAAAATTGCCGAAGACACAGAGCGAGACTTTTTCATGTCTCCCCAAGATGCTCTGGAATACGGGCTGATCGATCAAGTCATCGATCGCAGCGCCACAGGCAGCCGTCCCCAAGTAGTGAGTTAGCCTTGCCCATTATCAGTAGCCTCGGTTGTGAATTAGGGCGCTGCCACTAGTAGCATCGCCGTCAAGAACATCAACCTCAGCCGGGAAGCACCGACTTATCCAGGAACCGGAAGTTGGCCAGGAACTGAATTCTGGCTCCTGATTCCCTGCTGACTGCGTCGCTTTAGGTCTTCGGGAACCTCTGATATGTATAGCCCCGGGGGTATGGCTGACACTAAAGCACAGCTTGCCTGAGAGATAGGCAGACAAAGCTCCCTAGTACGCCAAGCCACCACAATCGTATGTAAAGCTACGCGATTATCCACTAATCAATGGGCAATGGGGCTGGATTAGAAACGGCAGATGCCCCTGATTAGTCTTCCTTCTCAGTGTTACCTGTGTATTTTGGCAAACCCACGCCCCATTTGCCATAGCTCAGCAGTATCCTCGAGCAAAATTAGTAAACCTAGCCCCTCATCCTCGGATAGGGTTCATAGTGGCATCGGCGATGGCCTAAAGCGGGGCCCGCCTCGGTTGCACCGTTACCTTAGGAACATGTCTAGGTGGTTATGTCCCGGACTCTGCAGCTCAGCGTTATCGGTATGATATGAGGTAACGCAAGCAAGGGAGAAGTGTCTGATGTTCCACTTGTATTTTGGAGCCTTCGATATCATTCTCTATCTCGGCGCTTCCTATTTTGCAATGGTCTTGGCCAAGGCCATTTGTGATGAGTTGGACCAAGTTGGGACCACTCAAGTTGTAGAAGCCTCTGAGGCGAAAACCTCTCATCAATCCCTCCAACCGTCTACTCAGAGTCCCGTTGCTTCCCGCTCTGAGCGGGCTGAGGTGCAGCAGCAGGTAACCGTAAAAGGGTAAGCCCTGCTCGCTGCTGCCAAACTACCGGTCTGTCTAGTACTCGTCGGCGGAAATAGCCCCCCCTGTTGGTTCAAGGCAGAAGCCTTGATACGTCGAGAATTCCCCTTCTGCCTTCTGCCCTTTTCCTTCTGCCTTTCTGTACTAGGCTGAGGGCTGCTGTGATTTGCCTCACCTTAGGCCTGCGAGCTCGATCATCTCCTCGGGTGTTGAGCCTCACCAAGGCCCTTGCGCAGCATCACCCCCTTATCATCGGCGATGGTCCACTATGGCAGCTATGGTTAAACGGTGTAACTATGTATTCCAGCCGCCTAGCCCATCAGTCCATTCGCTCTCTTAGGCGTATGGGTGCAGAACCCTCCCTGAGGCTACTGGTAGATATTCTGATCAGGCAGCTGATCATGGTCACTGGTGTGGCCTTGGCATTGACGGCGCTATTGGACCTATGACCCCTAACTTGTCGTCTTTTCTGAGTAAATCAAGTAAAGTGACTGTCAATCGATGACCTGTAAAGCAGGTAGTTCGGCATGTTCCAGTCTATAGCCTGGCCTAGGGTGCCCCATCGAGCTGGCACCTGGCTGCGCCAAGTGCGTGCTGTTCTACCCGGCGCGATTAATGAAAGGCTGATCCAATTTTGCGGCATTCAACGCTCAGGTAACCATGCCGTTATTAACTGGATCATTGCTCAGCAATCGCTTAAGACTTGCTTTATCAACGGAGTTAACCCACGCCATAATCCCTGGTTTAACAACTGGGGCATTGCCTATCACAACTATGACTACTGGCCGCGAGAGCGAGATCGGACAGGTGCCTTAGTCTCTAAACAACTTTTGCTCTGTTCCTACGAAAATCAGCCCCTAAACCACGTATTTGACCCTTCATTTCGACTCCAGCGATACGTTGGTGGCAGCCGTCGTCGCGACTCTGTACTGTTGTTACGAGACCCCTACAATACCTTCGCCAGTTGGTTCAAGGCTGGTTGGCCCCTATCTGAAGACACCATTTACCTGTGGAAGCAATATGCCAGAGAGTACCTTGGCCTCAGTCAGCAAACACCCCCTGGAACAGTAATGATCGCGTTCAACCAGTGGTTTACCCAAGCGGACTACCGTCAACGCTTAGCTGATGCTTTGGATCTCCCCTTCACCGATCATGGTCTTGACCGCATCACTCACCATGGTGGGGGGAGCTCATTTGAGCAACAGGTATTGC
This sequence comes from Halomicronema hongdechloris C2206, assembly GCF_002075285.3. Lineage (GTDB taxonomy): Bacteria > Cyanobacteriota > Cyanobacteriia > Phormidesmidales > Phormidesmidaceae > Halomicronema_B > Halomicronema_B hongdechloris. The sequence continues at coordinate 1,768,110 of NZ_CP021983.2, forward strand.
AAGGTAAAGCCAGTCATATGAAAGTGCTCGAACGGTTTAAGGGTTTTCTCGACCACCCTGATTTCATTCAGATTTTCCGGGATCCGGACCTGATTGACCTTTCAGAGCAAATTTTTGGTCCCATACCAGGTACTGAAATGTTGACTCGATAGTCAGTATCGAGTTTGTCCATTTAGAGTTAGAGAACACGACTCGACCCTGCAGCAGCGCCTGATCTCCGAGGAGTCGCGGCCTCGCTGGGTTAACGCCTCTGGCTTGGGCGTTGCCTGGCTGCATGTGAGGCTGGATACGCGACCCAAGTACTATCAGCATGAGCCCTATCGCCGGACTCTGGCTTGACCCCAGCGCATAAATTCAAGCCCATGTTGCCGGTAAACACGGTATGGTAAGGGCAACTTTGGTCGATTGGTCAGCGAATAGCAATGGTGAATTGTCGTCGGAGCTTAGTGGTCATAGGACTATTTAGTGTGGGCTGGTCGCAACCAGTGTTAGGACTACCACCAGCCGACGAGACTCCAGAAGAGGTGCTGCGCACCGAGATCATCGTAGAAGCTCGCTCTCCTCTAGATGGTGAACCCTTATCGCCATCGGAATATGCTGAACTACAAGCTCAACTGCAAGATCCCAATCGCGAGCGGACCTTATCATCGGAGGTTCGCTATGTCATTTTCCTGTTGCAGTTGCGGCGGGTAATTAAGCCAGTGGTGCCGTTTTTGCCGTGAGCCCCTCGGGGTTTGGGGCAAACACCCTACTTTAAAATCGATACTTTAAATCGATAACTTCACTAAGTTTTGTTAATGTAATTCGCAGAGAGTCAAGCCCTTCAAACTGAGATAGGTAGTGTATGGCTGTTACCGTTGCCCCCGAGCAGATCGATCGCATTGTTTGGAATCAGCACCACGATCCCTTTGAGGTGCTGGGTCCTCATATGGTTCAGCTAGATGGCAAAACGGTGTGGGCAGTTCGGGCCTATCTGCCAAATGCCGAGGCTGCCTGGGTAGTGTTACCTGAGACTCGCAAAGAGTTTGCCATGGAGGCGTCCCATCACCCCCATTTCTTCGAGTGCATCATCGCAGCCGAAGAGGTGGTCAACTATCAGCTGCGCTACCAAGAGGGCGGCCACGAACGGGTCGTCTATGATCCCTACGCTTTTAAGACGCGGCGCATTACTGACTTTGACATCCATCTATTTGCCGAGGGCAACCACCATCGCATCTATGAGAAGCTGGGAGCTCACCCCACCACCATGGAAGGGATTGCTGGGGTGTATTTTGCCGTTTGGGCCCCTAATGCCCGCAATGTCTCGGTGTTGGGTAACTTTAACCACTGGGATGGTCGCAAGCATCAGATGCGGCGCTCGGGCAATGGTATCTGGGAACTGTTTATTCCAGATATTGCTGCTGGCGAACACTATAAATATGAAATCAAAAACCCGTCGGGTCACATGTACGAAAAGGCTGATCCCTATGGCTTTCAGCAGGAAGTGCGGCCCAAGACAGCGTCTGTCGTTGCCAATTTAGATGGCTATTCCTGGCATGACCAAGATTGGATGGAGCAGCGACGCCATACAGAACCGCTGACTCAGCCCATCTCCGTCTACGAAGTGCATTTAGGCTCGTGGCTGCATGGCTCTTCGGCCCAGCCGGCCACTAACCCGGACGGTACCCCAGTGTCTCCCGTGGCGGTGGCTGAATTGAAGCCAGGAGCCCGGTTTTTGACCTATCGGGAACTAGCGGAGCGGCTGATTCCCTATGTCAAGGAGATGGGCTTTACCCACATTGAGTTACTGCCGGTGGCAGAACATCCCTTCGATGGATCTTGGGGGTATCAGGTGACGGGGTATTATGCGGTCACCTCCCGCTATGGCACCCCTCAAGATTTCATGTACTTCGTCGACCAGTGCCACCAGAATGGCATCGGGGTGATCGTCGATTGGGTACCGGGGCATTTCCCCAAGGATGGCCATGGGTTGGCCTTTTTCGATGGCACCCATCTCTATGAGCATGCCGATCCCCGCAGGGGTGAGCATAAAGAGTGGGGCACCTTGGTGTTCAACTATGGCCGCAACGAGGTGCGTAATTTTCTGGTGGCCAATGCGGTCTTCTGGTTTGATAAATACCACATCGATGGCATGCGGGTTGATGCCGTGGCCTCGATGCTGTATTTAGACTATTGCCGTAAACCAGGGGAATGGGTCACCAACCAATATGGGGGCCGGGAAAACATTGAAGCGGCCGACTTCTTGCGGCAAACCAATCATGTGCTGTTTAGCTATTTCCCTGGCATTTTATCTATCGCCGAAGAATCCACCTCTTGGCCTATGGTGTCCTGGCCCACCTATGTGGGTGGGTTGGGCTTCAATTTGAAGTGGAACATGGGCTGGATGCATGACATGCTGGACTATTTCCACATGGATCCCTGGTTCCGGCAGTTTCACCAGAATAATGTCACCTTTAGCATCTGGTATGCCTATAGCGAGAACTTCATGCTGGCCCTCTCCCATGATGAGGTGGTCCATGGCAAGAGCAATATGCTGGGCAAGATGCCAGGGGATGATTGGCAGAAGTTTGCCAACCTGCGTTGTCTGTATTCCTACATGTTCATGCACCCGGGCAAGAAAACCCTGTTCATGAGCATGGAATTTGGCCAATGGAGTGAATGGAATGTCTGGGGTGATTTGGAATGGCACCTGTTGCAGTACACGCCCCACCAAACCCTACGGCGCTGCATTAGCCAACTCAATGCTCTCTATCGCAGTGAAGCGGCTCTCTACAGCCAAGACTTTTCTGAAGAAGGATTTGAGTGGATCGACTGCAGCGACGGCCGCCATAGTGTGGTGTCTTTCATGCGCCGAGCGAAAGACAGCCAGGAGTTCATCGTGGTGGTGTGCAATTTCACTCCTCAGCCCCATAGTCATTACCGCATTGGCGTGCCGGAGCAGGGCTATTATCGTGAGATCTTCAACAGCGATGCTCGCGATTTCAATGGCAGCAACATGGGGAATTTGGGAGGCAAGTGGTCGGAGGATTGGTCCTACCATGGTCGCTCCTTCTCGTTGGATCTGACCCTGCCGCCGTTGGCTGTGATTGCCCTGAAGTTAGATCGCCAACGTACTTGGGAGGCGAAGGCGGAGAACGGTTAGGGTTTATAGCAACTGTCCCTATGCTTAGGACAGTTGCGGTCAGGTAGCTCCCTAGGCTGGGTCCCCCGAGCGATCCCCACTGTCCTAAGCGACCTGACAGACGTAATAGAAAAAGCTGGGCTTCGTGGAAGGGCTTGTCGTTCAGTGGCAGTAGATCACGATACGACTACAAAGGGTATGTCGATTGGTCGTTCAAGATTGCATTGCATCGGCAGGGAGTGGTAAACCTCGGTAAGACCACACTTAGTTTTCCAAGCCAGAGAGCTCACCCGAGGGAATTTCGCTTCCCTCGGACTCCGACGACCAGGGCGAACCGCTTGTGGTGAGCGCAGTCGAACTACCGCCCTGGACCCCGCAGAAGGGGATGTTGGTTGGTCGTTGTAGATCGCGTTGCATCGACAGGGGAGCGAGGAGCTTTCCCCCTTTTTCCCAACCCATGATGAGAGTAAGAGCCGGGCATACACTCACCTAGACTCTAAAAATTCAAAACCCGCCATCCTGTGGGTCTTTCCCTTGCTACACATTACTTACCCAGTTTGCTCAACACGACCCACGCTACTCCCCAGCTATCACTCCATCACCCATCCACTCTCCACTCTTCACCCTCCACTCTTCACTACATATCTGCCCTCCCCATTACCCCATCACTGAGCCCTACCGGGCAGGTGACGTTGGTGCCGCCGAGGCCGCAGTAACCGCCGGGATTCTTGGCTAGATATTGCTGGTGGTAGGCTTCGGCGTAGTAGAACTCGGGGGCGTCTAGGATTTCGGTGGTGATGTTGCCGTAACCTGCTTTGGTCAGGGCCTGTTGATAGGCGTCTCGAGAGGCTTCGGCTAACTGGCGCTGCGCTTCTGAGTAGACGTAGATGCCGGAGCGATACTGGGTGCCGGTGTCGTTGCCCTGGCGCATGCCCTGGGTAGGGTTGTGGCTCTCCCAGAAGGTTTTCAGTAATTGCTCGTAGGAAATAACCTTAGGGTCGAAGACAACCAAGACCACCTCAGCATGGCCGGTCATACCGGAGCAGACTTCGTGGTAGGTGGGATTTGGCGTATGGCCGGCGGCATAGCCGACGGCGGTGGTGTAGACGCCCTCTAGCTGCCAGAACTTGCGCTCGGCGCCCCAGAAGCAGCCCAGGCCAAACATGGCCGTTTCCATGCCCGCGGGAAAGGGAGGGGTGAGGGAATTGCCGTTGACGTAATGGCGCTCAGGTACCGGCATTTTCTCGGCACGACCGGAAAGCGCCTCTTCGGAGGAGGGGAGGGATTGCTTTTTGCCGAAACCAAACAAGACCATAGGACTTTGTGACCTGATTGCAGGGTGTACAGCTTCCACTATAGGTCAGGGGCTGGGGGATAACAGGGTGGGATTTCCGCCAGGTTGGGGGCGGTGTGGTCATATAGCGATCAGCAGTTTGATGAGGAGAGATCGGCTGACTGAGATCCTGGCGCAGTAGGGATTCAATTCATCCTTTTGCCTTCTGATTTCTGCCTTTTGTTATATCTGCCACAGCAGCCACTGTAGGGCAATGGCGATGATTGCCCCGATTAGGGTGTTGATGACGTTGACCAATTCGTTGGTGAGCCAGGTAATGGTCTCTTGCAGGGTGGCACCGATCAGGCTTTCGCAGGTGGTGGCAATCAGGGCGGCGATCGCACATAGGATGATGCCGCTGGCGGGAATCAACCCGACGGCCCAACCCACGAATGCGATCGCAACTGAGGCCACCACCCCAGCCAGGGTGCCTTCTAGACTGACGGCGCCTTCGCTGCCGGGGGGCACCGGCTTCAGGGTAGTCACCAGAAAGGTGCGACGACCATAGGCCTTGCCCACCTCGCTGGCGGTGGTGTCGGACAGCTTGGTGCTAAAGCTGGCCACGAAGCCTAAGGCCAACAGCGCCCCTCCGGCCATGTTGCCCTGGGCCTGCAGCGCTAAGATACCCAGGGCGCAGAGGCTACCGGCGGCGGCTGAGCCCCAGACATTTTCCGGTCCCCGGCGACCCGAGCGCCCCTCGGCGATGCCCGCCGCCTGTTTGCGGGCCGCCCCGATGCGGGTGACGGCAGAGCCCACCAGAAAATACACCATGACCACGGTATAGCCAGCCCAGCCTAAGCAACCCCAGATTAATACTCCCAAGATCCAGGCATGAAAATATCCGGCTACCGTCAGCAGTTTCTTGGGAGCCACCCATGCGATCGCAAGTAGGGCCGTATTAATGGCCACGCCCCAGAGCCAGGGCTGCAATGCAGGAGACACATCCATGGGTCATTCCTGGAAAATCCTCTTCATTGTCCCAGCCCCCAGGCCACAATGGAACCACAGGCCAAGGAGATAGAGAATAAGCAAACTCCCCTTCTGCCTTCCGCCTTCCCTTCGGCTTCGCTCAGGACAAGCTGCCTTCTGCCTTCTGCCTTCTGCCTTCTGCTGTAACGTCTAAGCTGACCAACGTCGCTAAGTCCACGCCTATGTCTGCCTCTGTACTGTTCCACCTGGCCTTTCCCGTGGCCAACATTCCCCAAACCAAGGAATTTTACGTTGAGGGCCTGGGTTGCCTTCCTGGCCGTGAATCCCCCAGTTCCCTGATCCTCAATTTCTACGGCCACCAGCTGGTGGCCCACGTCAGCCAGGAGCCCCTGACGCCTCAGCGGGGCATCTACCCGCGCCACTTCGGCTTGGTCTTTCCCCAGGCAGCCGATTGGGACGCGCTGCTGCAGCGGGCCCAAGATAAACACCTCACCTTTCATCAACCGGCCCGCCGCCGCTTCCCCGACTCTCCCCTAGAACATCGCACCTTCTTCCTGGAAGATCCCTTCTATAACCTGCTGGAGTTCAAATACTACTGCGATGCCAGCGCCATCTTCGGCCAGACGGCTCTGGCCCAGATCGGGGACTCTGAGTAGCGTCTGTTTAGACCACAACTGGCTCATCCGCTCCCCTGCTCCCGCTGCAACCTGACGCTGTATGTGGCAAGTTGCTGGGAAGATACCGCCAGCCCCTAACCGATTTCATAACCCTTGCTATGGATCCTTGGGGTGGCTGGCTCCTTAGGCTTACGGCATGGGCTGTTCTAAAGGAGTGCCCGACCATGGCGAAGCCTCCTGCTCAGCAGCCCCTGTTGTACGCGAGCAGACAGGAATTCAATGGCAACACGACTCTGTGAATTGGTGGAGCAGGTGTTAACGACAGGCTATCTGGATGTGCAGACCGAGCGGCAACTCAAAGCCCTGTTACGTCAAGAGCATAAACCTGAAGATTTCGATGCCTTTATGAATCTACAGTGGGCGGTGATGGATGGCCTGGTCATTCAGGAATCACGAGAACGCTACCGTCAGCAGCTGCAGCGATCAAAGCGTGCTTGAGTCTATTTCTCAAAGCTCGGTATTACCTGGCTCAAGGCAACCATCGGTAAAAACGGACTAAAACTGGCTTGCCACTGCAGGCAGCAGTGTCGCGGCCGCTATTTGTCGAGCACTTGCTTATGGACTACGTTGCCCTGGGCATCAATGTCGTAGACGATGGGGACCCCGGTCATCAGTTCTAGACCCGGCACCTCCTCGGGGGCTAGCCGATCCAGATACATGATGATGGCTCGCAGGGAGTTGCCGTGGGCGGAAATGAGCACATTGTCCCCCTGCTTCAGATGGGGCAAGATGCGATCGCAAAAGAACGGCACCGCCCGATTCATGGTGTCCTCCAGGCTCTCACCGCCGGGGGGCCGCACATCGAAGGAGCGCCGCCATTCCTGCACCTGTTCCTGGCCAAACTTTGCCGCCGTTTCTGCCTTATTCAAGCCCTGTAGATCGCCGTAGTAGCGCTCATCCAACTTGGAGGACGGAAAAATCGGCAATTCCTTAGTTGGGTCTACCTGGTAGCGATCCCAGCCGTGCCAGTCCGGGTCATCGGCATCGTGCTTGAAGATGGGGGTCTTACCGCCGCAGATGTCATCGCACTCGGTCAGGCAGATCACCGCCGTCTCCATGGCCCGAAACAGCAAACTGGTGTAGCACACATCGACCCGATAGTCCCGCAGCTTACAAGAGGCAATGGTAGCCTCCGCCCGGCCTCGCTCACTCAGGGGCACATCCACCCAGCCCGTAAACAAATTATCGGCATTCCACAGACTCTGACCGTGACGCAGCAGAATTAAGATTGGCATGGACTGAATATCCTTAGATGAACGCGGTATCGATAGGCTCCAGGTCATGGCCGTCAAACCCTTGCGGCGATGGGTGGTGGGGTGGCTCACCCTCGTCGCTTCAGGATTGTATATCGTCTCCGATCGCATCATTGCCGTCTACGTCATCGCCACCCCATGAAAACCATTGGCCTCATCGAGGTTTTCTCTCTGAATTTACCCTTACCCTCATTCATCCAGCTGGCCTGACGACTCCGCGAAGTGCCAACTCGCCAGAGAGAACTCCTTTTTAAGATCTGCCTTCCCACTTATAAGAAGTGTTTAAGCCCTTCCAAGAAGGATGAAAGTCTTTCTTATACTTGAGAACCCCTTTCTAAGATCTGCCTTCTCCTTTCTAAGATCTGCCTTCTCCTTTCTAAGATCTGCCTTCTCCCTTTTAAGATCTGCCTGCTGCCGAGCGACAATCGCCTTCGTCCAAGCCATCCCATGGAGGAGCATGGGTCATTTCCTACGCATCCTGCCGAGGTTAATGCTCTGGATTCCCGCCGCCGCGGGAATGACGGTAATGAAGGTTTCTCAGACACCTAACTGAACACAAAAACAAGTCCCGTCATTCCGGGCAAGGGCAGCGCCACCCGAATCCAGTCAAACCCAGTCCAGACAGTCATGTAGAGTGGGCATTGCGGCTCAGTGATAGGCATCACGACTCATCCCAGTTGCCATGCCAGCCCCACCTCCTACCTGCTGAACTACACGTCCCTGGTGGCCATCCGAGTCGTTGCAGTGTGGCGCAGATATTCAGAGTCTGAATCGGGCTGCTAGAGACCGGAGGCCTGAAGGATGGCCTCAGCGGTGAGGGTTAATTTGGGAAAGGTCATCGAGGTGATGCGATCGCAGCCGCGAAACTGCTGGAGTTGGTATTCGCCATTCTCTAGGGTGTAGACCGAAATGGTCGGCGTTTTGGGCGAGCCAATGTAGCGAGTCGCGCCCACTGCCAAGTAATCCACGATCCAGTATTCCAGAATGCCCAGTGCTTCATACTCAGCCAGCTTATAGAGATAATCATCCCGCCAGTTAGTTGAACTGACTTCCACCGCTAGTTGGATGGGGTCTTCCAGCGCCGCATACGCTTTTGGGTCAGACGTCCAAACGGCTTTATCAATGACACTGACATCAGGCGTCCGACCTTGCACTAAGCCGTCATCGCGTCGGGTTTTGACCGAAGCAAACCGTGAGACTTTGTAGTTGAGCTGGTCGCGCCTGACTTCATCGCGAAAGGCATCGTAGATGAAGTCAGCAACATCATCATGGGCGCGGGTTGCCATTAATTGAACTCGCTCACCGTTCACCAATTCGTACCGGTTACCATCTTCTGGCAGCGTCTCCAGAAATTTCAGGAAGCTAAGTGGTGGGGCGATCGCTGGAGTCATGATGACGAATGGCCTCAGCTATGTCTTGGTAACAGCGGGGTGTGCCCTTAGTTTAACGATAAGGGTGGAGTGGTTGTGTGTTGGGTATGACTCACAGGATTGCCCTGAGGGTGCTTAGCACAACAGCAGGCAATGTCCGCCCTACTCCTGTCTCCTCCCTTTTCTCTTTGCTCCGCACGTGCATAGCCAGACATCCCATGGGGGAGCATGGGTCATTTCCCGGGCGATAACCGTTATCCCCTGGCTCCGCGAGGACCCATGCTCCGGGTAATACTGGGACCTACCCAATTCTCGCTTCAATGGGGCCGCTCATTTAGAGAGCGGTGCGACCCACTATGATGTGCCGCTTACTCAGAAGGCCTGGGCTTCAATGGGGCCGCTCATTTAGAGAGCGGTGCGACTCTTTTTCACCAATTTTCGAAGAGGCGAGGAGCAAGCTTCAATGGGGCCGCTCATTTAGAGAGCGGTGCGACGCAAAGAACAAATAGATCAGATGCCGGTTATTGGCTTCAATGGGGCCACGCAGAGCATGGGGTGAGTTCCGCTTTGCAAGATCTTCCTGCATCTCAGAATATATCACCTGCAAGATCGGCCTTCTCCCTTCTCGCAAGTGTCCTCTGCCGAGCGCCAAGCGCCCTCGTCGGAGGCCAGTGACCAGGCCTATGATGGCCTGCTGGACAAAGAGAAACAGCTCAATGCCCTCTCAGAGCGCATGCTCCTGGCCGTCGCGGTGCAATACGGCAAAGACAGCTACGAATATGAAATGGCCGGCGGCACCCGCACCAGCGAGCGCAAACGTTTAGGGTAACGACATTGGCATGAGTCGGCTAGAGAGCCCCCCAGACCCCACCGGCCTGGGGGTTTTGCTATGGATAGCATTACCCAGAATCCAGGCAGAAGACTACGCCACGATTCAAACCCTCCCACTGCATTGAGCTCTAAGACCGCTCTGGACATGGGCGACGAGTTCGACAATTATTCCCCTACTAGGTTTCGGCTGCTTGAAATAAGGAGTCATCCCTTCTAGACCTCATCCTCTGTAGCCGGAGAGACTGCAAAGCCCTAATGCAGGTGGCCCATAGCCGGGGCCTGAAGCTGATCATCGATTAAGTAACGATAATCATCGGATCTCGCTAGACTAACGGTTAATAAGGGTGGCTCGACCGTTCATAACCAACCATGACCAAACGTGTACTGGTGATTGATGACGATGAAAGCCTACGCTGTCTCTTGCAAAGTTGCATTGAGGATCTGGCGGGTTGGACAAGCCCTGACAGCGGCCTCGGGCCGGGAAGGAATTGTATTGGCCAAGTCGGCCCAGCCTGATGTCATTCTGCTGGATGTGATCATGCCTGATATGGATGGAGCCGCCGTCTTTCAAGCCCTGCAGAACGATACCCGTGCTGGCAAGATTCCCGTCCTATTCCTTACGGCCCAGATATTGCCCAGTGATCACCAGACCCTGTTGGATTTAGGGGCCACTGGGGTCATCACCAAGCCCTTTACACCGTCGGGACTGCTGAGTCAGATAGCTAAGCACCTAAATTGGTAAGCAAAAGGCGGAGAGCGGAAATGGGGTGATGGGGTGATGGGGTGATGGGGTGATGGGGTGATGGGGTGATGGGGAGTGAGTAGCGTGGGTCGTTTTACTGAAGCGAGGGAGGTCATGAGTGGCCAGGAAAGGACCCACGGGGGAAAGAGAGGGCGGAGGAAAGTGATGAGTTTTGAGTGTTGAGTGTTGAGTGAGTGAATGTTTTGGTTCCCTGTCAAACGGTGGATGGGCGGGCGAGTAGGCCGATAGCAGATAGAGGGTAAGGGGACAGGGCAGTAGCGCGGGAAAAGGCAGAAAGCAGAGGGCAGAAGGCAGAAGGCAGAAGGCAGAAGGCAGAAGGCAGAGGGCAGAAGGCAGAAACATACCCCTTGCCTCCTTGCCGATGCGGCGCGATCTATCACGGCTCACCGATATGCCCTTCCGCAGGTCCAGGGCAGCGGTTTGCCCTGGTCGTAGGAGTCCGAGGGAAGCGAAATTCCCTCGGATGAGCGCTTTGACTGGTGCAAGTAAGTGTGGTCTTACCGAGGTCTATCATGCCTTGCCGATGCGACGCGATCTGGAACGACCAACCGACAGGCTCTTCCGCAGGTCCAGGGCAGTAGTTCGACTTCGCTCACTACGAGCGGAGCCGCTTTGCGAACACTACAAGCAGTTCGACTCCGTTGCTCCTGCGGAGCCGCTTTGCGAACACTACAGGCGGTTTGCCCTGGTCGTAGGGGGCCGGGGGAAGCGAAATTCCCCCGGGCGAGCACCCCGAGCTACACGATTAAGTGCGGTCTTACCGTGGTCGACCGCGACTAATCGACTAAAGCAGATCCCGATGCTGAAAGGGCTTGGCCTGGGTGCCGGAGTAGGTGGCGACAATGTGGCCATCACCTACCAGCTGATACTTATAAGTGACTAGGCCTTCTAACCCCACGGGTCCACGGGGCGGCATGGTCTGGGTGCTGATGCCGACCTCGGCCCCGAAGCCATAGCGGCAGCCGTCGGCGAAGCGGGTGGAGCAGTTATGATAAACACCGGCGGCGTTGACGCGATCCATGAAGCTGGCAGCAGCGGCCTCATCCTCAGTAATAATGGCTTCGGTATGGCGAGAGCCGTAGGTATTGATGTGGTCGATGGCGGCCTCTAGGGAATCGACCACCTTGATGGCTAGGATGCGGGCGCTGTATTCGGTGGCCCAATCACTCTCACTGGCAGGGATGATGTCGGGCAGGAATGTCTGGGTGGCAGCATCGCCTCGCAGGTCCACCTGCTCCTGTTGCAGGGCGGCGGCGGCGGTGGGTAGAAACTGGGGGGCAATGGCGCGATGGACCAGCAGGGTCTCGATGGCATTGCAGGCCGAAGGGTAGCCGACTTTGGCATCGAGTGCGATCGCAACTCCCTTCTCCACGTCGGCAGCAGCATCCACATAGAGATGGCAAATGCCCTCGGCATGACCCAGCACCGGGATACGAGTATTGTCCTGCACATAGCGGACGAAGGCATTAGAGCCCCGGGGAATGATCAAATCGACATATTCATCTAGGGCTAACAAGGCTCGGGTTTCTTCCCGAGTAGTGAGCAGCTGCACCGCCGCCGAATCCAGACCCACCTGTTCCAGTCCCTGCTGAATCGCCGCCACCAGGGCGCGACAGGAGCGCACCGCCTCCTTACCACCCTTGAGGATCACCCCATTGCCCGACTTCACCGCCAAGCTGGCAATCTGCATCACCGCATCGGGGCGCGACTCGAAGATCACCCCCAGGACTCCCAAGGGACAGGTAATCCGTTTCAGCACCAGGCCCTGATCCAGCTGCCGGTGAATCTGCACCTGCCCCACCGGGTCAGGCAGCTGGGCCACGTTCCGCACCCCGGCAATGGCGGCTCGCAACTTGACCGCATCCAGCTTCAGCCGGTCATAGAGAGGTTGGGCCAGGTGACTGGCCAGGGCCGATTCGCAGTCGGTGGCATTGGCCGCCAGAATCTCAGCCTCGGCGGCTGCCAAAGCCTGGGCCATGGCCTCAATGGCCTGATTCTTCACGGGCGTGGATAAGCTCGCTAGCGATCGCGCCGCCTGTCGCGTCTGCTGGGCCACCTTGGTCAGGGAAAAAGCGGGTTGCTGGAGAGAAACTGGACTCTGAAACGCTGTCATATTCACTACATACCCTTGCCATTTGCCAGTCTAGCAGACCCCTTAACGGGAACATAACCTCAGGGATTCTGGCATAGATCTTGGGCTAGGGTTCGTTTCGCCTGCTGCCACAATGCCTCTAGTTCTTCTAGGGAATAGTCCGTCAAACGGCTGCTGAGCCCTCTGTTCCACCTGGGCGAAGCGTTGAATGAAGCGGCGATTCGTCCCCTGCAACGCCGCCGCTGGGTCTAGGTCATACCAGCGGGCCAGGTTCACCAGGGTAAACAGCAGATCCCCCAGTTCCGCCTGCTGTTGCTCCGGGGATTCCTGGGCCAGGGCCTGGCGAAACTCTTGCAATTCCTCCTGGAATTTATCCCAAACGGCATCGATAGTGTCCCACTCGAAGCCGGCCGCCGCCGCCTTTTTAGAGATCTTCAGGGTGGCCATCAGCGGCGGCAGGGTGCGGCTGTATTTGCGTAACTTGGGGGTGAGCCGGTGGGGGTCGTGGGTTTGGCCTTTCTCTTGAGCCTTGATTCGGTCCCAGTTGCGGTGGACTTCCTCCACATCTTGCACCTGCACCTCGCCAAAGACATGGGGATGGCGCCGGATTAGCTTTTCGGTGATACCCTGGGCCACCTGGGCCATGGCGAAATCCCCGGCCTCGCTGGCGATCTGGGCCTGCAGCACCACCTGTAACAATAAATCGCCCAGTTCCTCTGCGATCGCATCTCGCTGCCCCTGCTGAATCGCATCCACCACCTCATAGGCTTCCTCGATCACATAGGGCATCAGACTCTCCGGCGTCTGCTGCAAATCCCAAGGGCAGCCCTCTTGGGGATGGCGCAACTGGGCCACCACCTCGATCAAGTGCTGCAGGGCCGCCAAAGCCTCGCCGTGCCGATCCCCGTTTACCTCAGCCATCGTGCCTCCTATCAATGTGCTGTTAATCCCGATGCTCTAACATTCAAGCGGCAAATTTTGCTGCCCCCTAGCTTCCTCGCCCCCCAGCAACTATAGATGGCCTTGCTTCAAGAACAGGTATGAGTGTGCTGGTGCCAACAGTCACTCTCAGGACAAAAACTGCCACTCCTTAAAGGTTGCCGCCTGTCCCACCCGTTTCCCAGTATCGTCCACCACATTCCAGATGATGGCCCGCTCAATATAAAACCGCCGCCCCTGACTAGAGATCCGCACCCCCCGATAATTATCCACATAGCCCTGGGCTTCCAACTGGGCTAGCATATTGGTCCGCTCCTGGCGATGCATTGGTTCCGCTGTATGGCGAGACGGGGTCTGGGTAAACCGGTCCCAGTTCAGCTGCCACAGATCTAAGGCCGCCTGATTGCCATAGTTCAAGACCGGATCGGCCTGGGTGCCGTGGGAGACCACCACCCGAGGCGCCCAAAACAACTGCCTCGCCGCCTCAGGGGCCGCAGCCGCCAGCGGCAACAGGTCCTGGCCCAGCCAATGGCGATAGCTGGCCAGCAACCGCTGGGACCAATCGATGATATCGGGCCGTTGCCAGAGGGGCTGAGACATCATGGTGAGAGTATTAAGTCCGTTCTGGTAGCATCAGCATTGGGACCGGGGGCCTGCGTGAACCACTTTCTCATAAGCATCACCATCATCGCCGCGGTCGCTGCCCTCGACGCTGCCGCCGCAGACTCGACACCAACCAATCGCTAACCGAATGGCTCAGGGCTCCCAGCTCAATGCCACAGACCAGAGCCAGCCACTGGGGGGCAAACTGCCGCAACCCCAAGGTCATGCCCTGACCAATATCTGCCCAGGTGACCTGGGCCCGGCCCAGACTATTGAGCACATCAATAATAATCAGCCCCAACAAGCCCAACCATAGGGATAGATACAGCACTCGCAGAGTAGTGCCGATGATGGGGCCATGGGAGAGGCGGGAGCGATGGCGCAGGCTACCGCGATAGGGCAGCCAAATCCAGCGGAACCAACCCCAGCGCTTGTACTGCACCGAGTGAATGTCCAAGTCGGGGCCAAACATGAAGCCGCCAAAGAGATACCCCCCCCCGACAATGCCAGTCAGCCAGGGATCCAGGGTAATTCGCGACGCCACTAATAGCACTAGCGGCAAGCTCCAAAGAGTGATGCGATCGTGGGTGCGTCCAGAGGGCATGGATCAGGTGTATCAGCATCAGCCCCTGGGGTCAATCCACCACCTCATACGGGTTTCTCAAATCCATGCCAAATGGGGTGCATCAAATGACCGTCTCTTTGGTACCATTAATATCCGTGCCACCCCGGGCGGTTAGCTCAGTTGGTAGAGCGCCTGCCTTACAAGCAGGATGTCACTGGTTCGAGTCCAGTACTGCCCATCGTCAACTGTACGGTGACGCATTATTTGTCATCAGTGACAGATTCATGTCATCAAACAACTGGTGACTTATTAGTGTCGTCTTACCATGCCCACCTAGATTTTGTAAGGCAGGCGCTCCTTTCAACTCGCTGAAATTTATTTCTCCTAAGGATTTTGTTTAAGCTGTCGCGCATTTAAAATACATTAACATCGTTTCCCTTATTCTTGAGCTTGCGGTCCCACTTTATAATCAACTCTCCCTCATTGAGTAGCTTATTTACCAGAGCCTCAAGCTCTTCTATAGACTTAAACAGACGACCAGAAATATATTCCTTTGCCGAATGCCAAACTAATTCTATGAGGTTATAGTCCGGACTGTATTCGGGTAGAAACTCTAACACCAAATGGGTCTTCCGGCTAGGGTATGCAATACAGCCCTGAAAATCGCTATAATCCTTACGGCGCAGGATTTTGCGGCATTCGTGACTCTGTTTAAGTTTCTAAGACCTACAAGTATTGCTACATAAGGGATTCGAGGTTTTTAGTAATGCAGTCAGCATAGTTTAGTCCAAAGAGTCACATTTCTTGGAAATATCCCAAAACTTGCTCCCACAATTCTCTCCTTATCTAATGAGGACAAAAAGGTTGTGCAGTTATACGCAGGAACTGCTGGAAGCCATGGACCCCTTATGCCTTTGAGCACCTGATTAAGCAGCTTCTGGAGGCTATGAACTATCAGAACGTGACCGTCACTTCCCCATCAAACGATAAGGGCGTAGACGTTGTAGCAGATATTGAGCTGGGGATCACCTCCGTTCGGGAAGTCGTTCAGGCAAAACGTCAAAAGACCAACACTCAACGTCCGGTGCTGGATGCCTTGAGAGGCTCTTTGTATCGGTTTCAGGCGGTGCGAGGCACCATTATCACCACGGGCAACTTTTCAAAGGGCACCGTACAGGTAGCTTTTGAAGCGGGGGAACTGCCAATCACCCTGATTAACGGAGAAAAGCTGGTTGATCTGCTGATTGAGTATGGTCTTGGCGTCCGTAACCGTACTATTGAGCTGTTAGAGCTGGATGCCGATGCTTTCGTCCAATCTGAAGAGAGTTTAGATGACGGGTAGATTGGAGCCATCAGGGCTTAAATTGTGATAGGACTGCTCAAGGCATCAAATCGCGGGGATAGCCTAATTGCCCAGAATCTTCGACAACATTGAGCAGCATTTTCACCCGGCCCTATGTAGCGCCTTAGGTTCGGCATACCGGGCTGATTTTTGCGTGGGCTACTTCAACCTGCGGGGTTGGGATGAAGTGGATTCTCAGATTAACCAGTTTGCGGGTGGGGAAGGAGCCTGTTGCCGTCTCCTGATTGGCATGAACAAGCTGCCCCAGGAGGAACTATACGAGTCGCGAAGCCTCCTCTCTAGCAAGGGCGGTATCGACAACCGGAAAGTCATCCAGCTCAAGAAACGCATTGCTCAGGAATTCCGTCAGCAGCTCGCCATCGGTATCCCTAGCGATCGCGAGGAGGCTGCCCTCCGCAAGCTCAGCGCCCAAATTCGCGCTAAAAAGCTGGTCGTTAAGCTATTTCTCAAGCACAGCCTACACGCCAAGCTTTATCTGGTTCACCGCCAGGATGCTCACAGTCCGATTGTTGGCTTTCTGGGGAGCAGTAACCTGACGTTTTCCGGCCTGTCCTACCAAGGCGAGCTAAACGTCGATGTGCTCGACCACGATGCCTGTGAGAAGTTGCAGCGATGGTTTGACGATCGCTGGAATGAGTATTGGTGTTTTGACATCTCGGAAGACCTTGCAGATCTCATTGACTCAAGCTGGGCGAGGGAACAGCAGCCACCGCCTTACCACATCTATCTCAAGATCGCTTACCACCTATCTCAGGAAGCCAGGGCAGGACTGTCGGAATACAGGATTCCCCGCGATATTGATATACAGCTCTTTGAGTTTCAGAAGGCAGCAGTACAGATTGCCGCTCACCACGTTAATCGACGGGGAGGCGTGCTGATCGGCGACGTGGTGGGCCTAGGGAAGACGCTGGTGGGGGCGACCCTTGCCCGCATTCTGCAAGATGACTTCTTCCTGGAAACGCTGATTATCTGCCCTAAGAACCTGGTCTCCATGTGGCAGGACTACGTAGACAGCTATCGACTATTAGCCAAGATGCTATCCATCAGCCGGGTACAAAACGAACTGCCGGAGCTGCGGCGCTATCGCGTTGTGCTCATTGATGAAAGCCACAACCTGAGAAACCGGGAGGGGAAGCGCTATCGGGCGATTCAGGAATACGTGGCGATGAATGAGTGCCGCTGCATTCTGCTGTCGGCCACCCCATACAACAAGACTTATTTGGACTTGTCGGCCCAACTGCAGCTGTTTGTCTCGGAAGACAAAGACTTGGGCATTCGCCCTGAAGGACTACTGGACCAGATTGGCGGCGAATTGGAGTTTATTCGCAAGCATCAGGCAGCGGTGCGATCGCTGCGGGCCTTCGAGCTGAGCGAGCACGCTGATGACTGGCACGATTTGATGAAGCTTTATATGGTGCGCCGCACCCGCAGCTTCATTCAAAACAATTACGCCGAGGTAGAGGAGCAATTACCGCTGGAAAAAGAGTGGCAAAATCGGCCCCCTCGTAAGTATCTAGAATTTCCCGATGGGCGGCGGGCCTATTTCCCAGAGCGACAACCTAAGACCCTCAAGTTCCAAGCTGAAGATGAGAGCAGCCCTTACGCCGTGCTGTACTCCGAGGCCGTGGTGGAAGCTATTAACGGGTTCAATCTGCCGCGCTATGGGCTGGGGAACTATGCCATCTCGACCCGTAACCGCAAGCTGACCGCTGATGAAGAACGGCAGCTTAAGGGCTTGTCGCGGGCCGGTAAACGACTGATGGGCTTTAGTCGGACCAACCTCTACAAGCGGCTGGAAAGTGGTGGTCCGGCCTTTATTCAATCGCTGGATCGCCACATTCTGCGGAACTACATCTTTCTCCATGCCATTGAGCAAGGCTTAGACTTGCCGATCGGGAGCCAGGAAGCGTCGCTACTGGACACTCGCAACAATGACGAGGATACCGATGCGCTGGTAGCCAGTCTGTTTGACGTTGAAGCTGAAGACGAAGACATGGCAACCGAAGCGGCGTTAGACCTGGCCGATGCCGACTATCGACAACGGGCGGCAGAGGTGTATGAGCAGTATGCGACCCGTTACAAGCGGCGTTTCAAGTGGATCAAGCCCGCCCTGTTCAAGGTGGCGTTGAAGAAGAGCTTGCTGGCCGATGCCCAAATCCTCACCACCATTCTGAAAAACTGTGGCACCTGGCAAGCTACTGAGGATACCAAGCTGACGGCTCTGATTGAGCTGCTGACCCTGAAGCATCCCGATGAGAAGGTGCTGATTTTTACACAGTTTGCCGACACCGCTCGCTATCTCACCGATGAGTTAAAGCGGGCAGGCATTGAGCAAATCGAGGGGGTCACCGGCGACTCCGACAACCCGGCAGCTGTGGCGTGGCGGTTCAGTCCTAGGAGCAATCACAAACCGATTCCAGCCGCAGAGGAGCTACGGGTACTGGTGGCTACCGATGTGCTGAGTGAAGGTCTGAACCTGCAAGACTGCGCCATCATCGTGAACTATGACCTGCCCTGGGCGATCATTCGCCTGATTCAGCGAGCCGGACGGGTCGATCGCATTGGGCAAACGGCAGATCAAATCCTCTGCTATTCCTTCCTCCCCGTGGAAGGGGTAGAACGCATTATTCGGCTGCGGAGTCGCCTGCGGCAGCGACTTCAGGAGAACGCCGAGGTGGTGGGCACGGATGAGGCATTTTTTGAGGATGACATGGACGAGCAGACCATCCTCGACCTGTATCATGAGAAGTCCGGCATTCTCGATGGTGAGGCTGACTCGGAGGTGGACCTGACCTCGGAAGCCTACCAAATCTGGAAGAATGCCATCGATGCTGACCCGACGTTGAAGCCGACCATTGAAAACCTACCGCCGGTGATTTACTCCACCCGTGCTCACGCCCCCACATCAGGGCAGCCAGAGGGCGTGTTGGTATACCTAAAAACGCCGGAAGGTAATGACGCCCTCGCCCTCATCGATCGCGAAGGCAAGAGCATTACCCAGTCCCAGCTCGCAATTCTGCGACTGGCGCAGTGTGAATCCGAAACCCCCGCGATTCCCAAAGACCCCGACCACCACAAGCTGGTGAGCGAGGGCGTCAAGCACATTCTGAAAGAAGAGAAGAGTTCTGGCGGGCAGTTGGGGCGACCCTCCGGAGCCCGCTTCCGCACCTATGAACGTTTAAAGCGACATGCTCAGGCAGTTAAGGGCACCCTATTTGAGTCGCAAGATCTGTTGAACGCGATCGATTTGATTTATCGTCATCCCCTGCGGCAGACGGCAACTGACCAGCTCAATCGCCAGCTCAAGAGCGGCATTGATGATCATCAGCTGGCGGATTTGGTGGTGGCACTCTACCAGGATGAACGGCTTTGTTTGGTGCATGAAAGCGAGTCTGACTGCGAGCCGCAAATCATCTGCTCAATGGGATTGTTTCAAGCCAGGTAAAACAGAGTCAGGAGGTGACAGCACATGACAATTACCACCGCTAAATGGTCACTGGATGAATATCACCAGATGATTGCGGCCAACATTTTGGCGAAGCGTCGGGTGGAGTTGCTAAATGGAGAAATCGTTGAAATGGCACCCGAAGGCCCCGAACATGCCCAGACCAGCACCGATGCGGCGGACTATCTGCGGGGGCTGCTGGGGGCGAGGGCGCTGATTCGAGAAGCTAAACCCATCACGTTGCCCAACAGCGACTCTGAACCAGAACCGGATATCGCCATCGTCCATCCTCGGCGGGAGCTGTATCGCACGCGCCATCCCTATCCCGAAGATATTTTTTGGTTGATTGAATATGCCAACACCAGTTGGGTCAAGGATTCTGAAGTGAAGCGACCGACCTATGCCCAGGCGGGGATCCCGGAATATTGGATTGTCAATCTGAAGCGCCTTACTGTGACGGTGCTCTGGCAGCCAGAGCAAGGGGACTACCCGCAAGCAACGACCCTGACCCAGGGCACACTTACGCCTCAAGCCTTTCCTGAGGTGGAAGTTTCGGTGCAGCGACTGATCGAGGGCTAGGGGAAATGACCCGTCAACTGCAACGAGAAACCGTATTAATCAAGGTCAGATCGGCCCGCACCACCCTAGAGGCGATGGGGGTGCGATCGCTGCATCTGTTCGGTTCTGTGGCGCGTAACCAGGCGACTCAGAGCAGTGACGTTGATTTCGTCGTCGAATTTTCTCACCCGGTGGGCTTTTTTCAGCTCTTACAGGTGCAGCACTATCTGGAAGATCTGCTAGAACGCCCGGTGGATGTGGGCACCCTCGCCGCCCTAAAAGCCCATCTACGACAACCTGTACTAGAGGATATGATTTGTGTCTTCTAGAGACTGGCCAGAGCGGGTGCAGAACGTTGCTGGCGACTACTGAGTGAATGGCACTGACATAAGCCGTATCAAGCAACTAGTTTAGCTTTCGCAACCGAGCGCGGTTCTTGCATTCTGGGGAACGGTTTGGGGCGACGTTTGACCACTCGGGGTTCTGAGCGGTGCGGTCGAAAAGGGATAATCAACTCCCGCACAGCGTTTAACAAGGCTTGGTAGCCTTGCGGTCGCGCAGATGGCGAGAGATGCAGCAACTCGGGTCGGAAATGATTGAATTGTTGCCGCGTGCCCTGTAGGGAGAGCCGCAAAGCCCCGACCTCGGCATCGGCGCCGGCTTCCCACATCAGCGTTCGCAGCAGATTGTAGGCCAACAAATGCACCCAAATACTTTTAGTCACCATGGTAGGGGTTTTGGCGGCAACCATCTCCATGGCTAAGGTGGTTTTGAGATGTCTGAGATTGACTTCAGCGGCTTGCCAACGCAACTGATAGAGTTGGGCCAATTTGGCTCTAGGATAGCGTTTGGGGTCTATCAAGGTGGTCACTACCACAAAGTTGCTCGGGCGAAACCCAGGGACTTGAATCGAGAGATAGACTTCGCGCACCTCAAGCGCCTCGGGCAACGCCTCAAACTCCTCCGGTGAAAGGGCATGAGGACATTTTTTCGGGCGCTGCCACCGGACGATGTGGTCGCCAATGCCTAGCTTTTTGCCGCGCCTGAAATCACAACGGCGTTGATGATGCTTGCGAAAGACGGCATCGGCTCCCATCGCGGTGACTCCAGCCAAATCGACATAGGTGCCGTAAGCCGAATCGGCCACCACCACATCCTCTGGGCACAACGTCTGATAGAGGTGACGGGCTAAGCGCCATTCACTGACCCGAAAGGGAGCCATTGCGACTTCCAATACCGCTCCTGTGGTCACACAAAACCACACTTGCAGCTTCAGGAGGGGAAAGCCACAGCCGCTCTTTTGATTACTGTGCTGGGGATACGCCCGTTGATTCACTTCGGTATCGCTCATCAAAATCGTCGTCGCATCAAACGCCCTCACGACCCGACCGCACCACCGCTGAGCTGGGGATACCTGCGCCTGTAAAGCCGTGGCGACGCGCTTTACAAGCGGTGGAAAAATCGATTCGGGCCAGCGTTTGCGGGCTTTGCTGTAGGCGCCCGTATCCGCCGACGGCACGCTCAATCCAGCCACCCGCATCCAGGTCGTCACGCGCTTGACAGCATGGCTCAAACTGCTGTCCGAATCGAGAACTTGCGACAGCCAACTCCACAGCACCACTATCGGGGTGTAAAGCACTTGGCGATAAGTGACTCCCTGGGCCTCCAGCACCGCCTGAATCTCTGCTTCCGGCAGCACATCGCTAAACGGTAGACCGATGCTGTTCTGGTATTGCTCCTTGAGGACTGCTGCACGATTCGGCATCATAGAGACATGGTTATGGGCTTCGACGCTTTGATTCTTACAGATCAAGCGCTTGAAGCCTTTTTTGCTCTCTTATGTCAGTGCCATTCACCTCGCGCTTATCTTCTTGCCGGTACACCAGCACTGTCGTGATGTCGTCAGGATCGAACCGCAGCGACACTGTTTCCCCGGCATATCCGGCCAGGTACTCTCCTCGAAACATCAGATTCTCAAACTGAAGATATCCGCCCCGCTGCACCGTCCGGCGGCTGGCCTTCATCAGACACATATCCAGGTGGCGTTCCTCGATTACGTCTGGGACATCCGGTAGTCCAGCCTCCCAACGCTGGAAGCGCGTCTGATCTCCCATCCGAGCATCCACAGTCTGGTTATAGTTGTCGCAGATAAATCGAACAATCAGGTGCTCTATTTCGCGTAAGGTCAGGCAGGCTTCTTTATCGGCCTCTTTAGGCCGCTGCTGAACGTTGGATCCGGTATAACCCGGCAAAGTAGAAAATAACTGGTCGTTGAGAGCCCGAAAAACCCGCTCGACAATACCGCCCTCGGGGGGGCGATCGCGCAGATGGCAACTAAAGCCAAGATCAGCTCCAATCCGCTGGATATGGCTAGAGCGAAAGTCCTTTCCACCGTCGGTATAAAAATGCTGAGGCTTACCGTAAGTGCCCCACTCGCAGTTCAGCTTGTAGTCTGCGCCATACTTCTTGGGCAGGATGGCATGGCGCAGTGCCAGGGCCACCACCTGTGAACTGGGGGCATCAAACCCGACTTTGACCCCCATTACGCAGCGAGAATAACTATCCACAACCGTCGTGAGCCAAGGACGTCCAACAGGTTCCCCATACTGGTCGACTAGCAGCACATCAGCAGGAGTATGGTCACACTGCCACACATGGTTGCTGTACTCAATCCCTAAACCTTCTCCATCACGAGTTTTTACCGAGAGGGTAGATCCTCTCCAGCCTGGACTGCGAATACTTTTAGCTTTTTCCTTCCGCTCAATAATTGGCTTTAGCACCCGCAGCACCGTTTTGTAGCTAGGCGGCTGGTCGTCTCCTATTTCGCGAGCTTTGGCCTGAACCCTGACAGCTACCTGCTTCGGCTTCATCCGCTTGCTGCCCTTATTACCCGCCTCGTAAGTTTTGACGATGAAGCTTTGCCAAAACTCTGAAATGTGGTGCTTGCCCTGGTCAGATCTGCCCGAGGAAACCAAAGCAGCAACTCCATCTATCTCCCAGCGTTTAACCAGCCGCTGCACTGTCCGAACTGAACAGCCGAGCTTTTGGGCCGTATCGCGGAGTTCGTCGCCGTAGGTGGTGCGATCGCAAGGCTCAAGTAAAGACTGAATTACCTCTAACTTTCGCTGAGCCTCCTTGTCCAGGGCTTCCACGATGGCATGACCCGCTTTTTTACTCAGATCACCACCCGAGTTTGCTTCTCCTTTGGGAAAATCTAGCGTCCTCCGAGTAACATCCAGCACCATAAGCAAGGTCCTCAAAGAACAACATGCTCACTCTGACTAAGCAGAGCCTCTAGAGCAAAGCAGCTTGGTAGTTCAAGTGTATTATACGCAAAGAACCTAAAACGCGACACCCATTTTGTCACTTAGAATCTTTTGCTCAAAAACAAAAGCGACACACTATGTGTCACTTTTTCGGGACGCGACAGCTAATTTGTCCTAAAAATATGAGGGGTAGCAGATTGCTGACAGGCAGGCCTGGCTTCTAGAATGCCTAGCGTGAAAGGATTACAGGCTGACGACAGGAATTTGTCCCGATGACATCTAGAAAGTCACTGTACAAAAAAGCTGCAAAAACAGCCATAAAGATACTCAAAGGAACCCTTGCGGGCCTTCCTAGTGCGACAGAGTTGGTGCAGGAATCTTCCAAGTTGTTGGTTGCTATCTCGACGCTGTTGGCGATCGCTTAGTGATACTGACAAGCTTTATCTCAAAATAAGACTCAATCAGACTGGAGAAACTGACGCACTTTCAGTAGACCCACAATTAAGTTTCTACGGAACTATCTCACTGTCCCTATCCAGGGCCACCGAGCACAGAGATTATCCTAAGATCTGCTCGCGCATCTTCACTCTGCCAAGTGTTTCCTGATTGACTCAGTGCCAAAATCATCCCTCTGGCTGGTGTTCGGCAAACAGCTGATCCAGCTGGCGCTGCATGGTCTCGCAAACCCTGTGATAACACGCCTCGATATAGGCCTCATCGTGGGCGGCGGCGAGGCCACAGCGCTCAAAAATAATAGGCGGACACACCCGGGTGTGCAGGGGGACCGGCAGAGGCAGATTGGGTAGGGGTCCCGGTGAGAGCCCCCAGGGCAAGCCCAGATAGAGGGGCCACACCTCAGGATCTAGGCCGAAGAGCCAGGGTAGGCCCCAACGATGGAGTTGGGCCAGGTAGGGATAGAGATCGGCCAGCACAATTAAGGTGTCGTGGGCGCCGTAGGATATCAACGGGACAATCGGCACCTCTTCCAGTAAGGCCAGCTTGATGAAACCGGTATTGTGATAGAAGCAGATGCGATCGCGTTGACTGTGGGGACGAAACACATCCCGCAGTCCCCCTGGATAGATCAGCAAACTGGCACCCCGCCGTAGGGCTGCCACCGCCAGCTGGGAATTGGCCTGGAGAGTACCGACCTGGGTAGCCAGGCGAGCCACCCCCGGTAGTAACCTCCAAATGCTAGGTTCCATCAGGGCATAGACCGGACGATCAGGGCCAAATCGCCGCAGCCAGTCGTAGGCCATCATCACCGTATCGGGAGCGGCCAAGCCGCCATTGTGGGACCCGATTAACAGCACATTGCCCGTCTCGGGGATGTGCTGCCAACCATCGGTTTGGACTCTAAAATAGTGACGATAGAGCCATCCGTAGAAGGGCAATAACGCGCTAATTGTATCCGGGTCACGGTCGTCTAGGGACCAACCAGTCAGGGTATCGGCAGGCGCCAGCCGCGCCCGAACGTACTGCTCGACAACAGTAGCGGCGGCTTTGAGAAAATCGCGATCAAGGGCCATAGGAGGATACGTGTCAATGTCTGATCTTGCTTCCCCCGCCAGCGACCCGGCCACTGCGGGGTCAACCCGCTTTCTGGTGGTTGGCTATGGCCATCCTGAGCATCGCGACGACGGCATTGGGGCCCAAGTGGTGGCTCACCTGGCGGCCAAGGACTATGCCCATGTCACGACTGTAGCAGTGCCCTCCCTGAGGCCAGAGCTCTCTGGCAAACTGGCAGCAGCCAGCCATGTCATCTTTGTGGATGCCTGTAAAACCGAAGCCACGACCCCGGTAAAAGTCACGCCCATTGCTCCCTATGGGGTAGAAACCTCGGGATCGTCAACGCCTGCCCTCGGCCACAGCTGTGACCCCGCCTCCCTGCTGGCCCTGACAGCCTCTGTCTATGGCCGGGTGCCCCAGGCTTGGTGGATAGAAGTCCCCGCTGTCGACTTCGGCCCCGGCCAAGAGTTATCGTCCTTAGCCCAGGCCGGGGTCGCCGCGGCGTTAGCGCACATTGAGGCTCTGATTCAAGCCAACCGCTAGTCCCTCAAGCAAACGGCGGCCTACTGTAACAACCTTGCCGACAGCAGGGCTGCTGCGACAAGACTCGGTAATACGATGACTGTGACGCCTAGAGAGGATTGCGGGAAAAACTCGTATTGCGGCGGTTGTTGTTTTCCCGAGGTCGGGCCTTATTGACTCGCAGCTCACGGCCTAGCCATTCAGCCCCATCTAACTCAGAAATGGCTAACTCCTCATTGGCCTCATTGGCCATTTCAACGAAGGCGAAGCCACGCTTTCTACCTGTTTCCCGATCGATGGGAAGACTGACGCGAACGACGTCACCATACTCAGTGAATACATCTTTCAAGTCGTCCTCGCTGGCTTGAAATGATAAATTCCCGACGTAAATAGTCACAATGATCTCCGAACCGAAACGCTGACATTAACTGCTCGGAGAAGCCAGAGCCATGCATAGCACTCACCTCAGCATCTAAACCCGAACAATTGTGCGCTATGATAGCTCATTCAGGGGGCAATGGCAGTAGCCCATCACACATCCTCATCCTTCCACCACCCGGAAGACTCTAACGGTTTGCTGGCGGCCCTTCAGGGGAAATGCTCCCCAGTGCTCTAGCGGCACACCACTGTTGAGATATTGTTGAGTCGCCTCACCAATGAGGATCCGGCAACTCGATGACTGCCGCGTCTTATCGAGGCTCTCCAGGCGAGCGGCGATATTCACACTATCGCCGATAATTCCATATTCTAGGCGAGTCGAGCCGCCCAAGCTACCCACTACCACCGGCCCTGTGAAAATACCCACCCGCATTTCCAGGGGCGCTAGCCCTTGACCTTGCCAGTGCTGATTCAGTTGCTCCAAGCGCCGGGCCATTTGCAGGGCACAGTCGACGGCAGACTGGGCATCATGGGCGATGTCGTCAACCTGGGTGTGGGCAATGGGGACGCCAAACACCGCCAGGAGACCGTCGCCGGTAAATTTATTGACGATGCCCCCATGCCGCTGCACCTCGTCGGTCATGGCACTGAGATAGTCGTTCAGTCTCTCCAGCAGGGCTTCGGGAGCGGTCACTTCTGCCAGGCTGCTGAAGTTACGAATATCGGTGAACATCAGGGTGGCGGTCAGGCGCTGACCGGGTAATTTCCCAGAGCGCAACAGCCGATCACGGTTCTCCCAGAGCGCCTGGGCAATGGCAGGGGAGGTGTTTTGCCCCAGCAGGCTTTGCATCATCTGTCGCTGCCGATAGGAGCGCTGGGCTTGGTAGGCCAATACGGTGCCGCTACTGCTGACGGTGGCCAAGGCGGGGGCCACCACTGGAATCCAGCCCTGGTTGATGACGGCGCCTAGGGCGATTAGGCTCAAGCCGAGTAACCAGAACAGTTGCACTAAGGCCAACACCAGGGGGCGATGTAAGGGCCAAACGGCAGCCCCGCCAGCGATGGCCCACACTAAATACCACAGATGCTCGCCCCAGAGGGGCCAGGTCCAGATCAGAGCGCCGTCGCCTTGGGCGGCATCTAGGATCTGGCTGACCATTTGGGCATGGAGGACCACGCCGGCCATCTGGTGCTGGCTGGTTTGACTGGCCGAGTAGGGGGTATAGAACAGGTCTCGCAGGCTGGGGGCGACGGAGCCAATCAGCACGATGCGATCGCGAATCCGCTCAGCCCCTACCTCATCCGCCAGCACCTCTTGCAGAGACACGATCTGGGCTGGGGTCCTAGGGGAGTGGTAGTCCAGCAGGACCTGATAGCCACGGTCGTCGATGGTTTGGTAGCCGCCGCTGTAGTAATGCAATGGCCTGAAGGTGGCGGCTGCCAAGACCATGGCCTCTGGGTGGCTGGGGCTGGCCTGGGGAGTCTGCCCCAGATACAGGATGGCCAACCGCAGGGCTAGGGAGTAGTACACGGCGACGTCTGGGTCGGTGGGTGAGTTGGGGGCAACGCCGATGTAGAGGTTGCGTCGTACCACGCCGTCGGGGTCGACCACCACATCGTTGAAGCCGATGCGGTCCTCGGGCACCCCCGCCGGTGGCAGCACCCCCGGGGTCAGGTCATCGCCCAGCTTGGTGATGGCCACCAGGTTGGGGGTGTTTAATTGGCGTTGCAGGGCAGCATGGCCCTCTCCCTGGGGCGTGGGCCGGTAGAGATCTAGGCCGATGGCGCGGGGGCGATGCCGTTGCAGCTTGGCTAGGGCCTGGGCCAGCACCCGATCGGAGATGGGAAATTCCCCCAGATTCGTGATGTCGGCTTCGTCGATGCCGACAATCAGCAGCCGCTCGTCGTGGAAGACCCGCCCCTGCGGCCCCACTCGCAGGCGCCACTCTAGGCGTAGCAGTTGATCGTAGGCTTGCATCTCTAAGAACTGCAGCCAGCCCCAGTGATTCAGGCCTGCCACCGCAGCGGTAATGGCCAGACTTGCGATCGCAACCACCATCACCCCGTCTCCGCCCGGCGGAGTCAGCACCGGGCGACGGAGGCATCGGGACCAAGACAACAGTGAGCGCATCAAAACGGCACCTGTGATACAGAATTATCCCCGCTAGGCGTCAGCGACTTCACCGAAGTCAGCATGGCGCACCAGGATTACCGTACAGTCAGTAGTTTGGGCAATTTCTAAGGGAATATTACCGTGCAGCACCTGACTCAATAGGTTCTCGCGGCTCGCCCCCAGCAGGATGACCTGGGTCTCGTGTGTCTCAGCAAGCTGCACGATGGAGTCTGCCACCGTCGACCGCATCAAGCTCATCGGCGTCACCGGCACCTGCAGTCGCTCCTGCAATTGCTCCGCCAGCGGCATGAGCCGGTCTCGATAGGCCTTTGATCGGCGTCGGTAGTAGCAATGTGACACAGCTGCACCCGCGGTGACTGCCCCAGCCGCAATAGCCCCGGTAGCAACTGCAGGGCTTGCTGGGAATTTGGGCCCCCGGCCGTGGGCACCAACCAGCGGTTAAACCCCAGAGAATTCCCGGGTCGCACCACCACGACGGGGCAGGGAACCTGGCGAATCACCGTATCCACAACCGCCCCCAACACCCGCCCTGGCGTCTTGGTCTGCCGTTGCAGCCCATCAAGATCAAATCGATGTGGCGCTCTTTAATCACCTCCAACAGGGTGCGGGCCACCTCATGGGCTACCCGGATCTGACCATGGACCGAGACCCCCTGCTGCCGCCCCAGACGCTCGGCCCGCCAGAGCAAGCGCCGGGCCGAGCGCAGATCGACGGTGGCCTCCGGTGGCGGCACGGAGCGCGGCACCTTGATCACATGTAGGCATTCCACCTCATACTGCTGGGCCTTGGCCATGGCTAGAGCCATCTGTAACAGCAACGGGGCGCTGTTGGGATCACTGAGGGGCAGCAGCAGTCGCCCCTGACCTGTGGCTGGTCCGCGGATCTGGTAGACCGGATAGGACGGCGATGCTTGGGGCCCAGGGGGATTGGCCTGACCACTCACCTGGTCCGATTCGGCCCGGATGATATCTCCCCGGGTGATGATGCCCACCAATTTTCCCTCCTGGGTCACCGGCAGGCGGCTGATCTTGAGTTGATTGAGCAGATGCAGCACCTGGGTCAGAGAGGCCGTCGGGTTCACGGTGACGGGATGGGGAGTCATGATTTGAGTCAGCGGTAGTGCCGCTTCTCGAGCTTGCACCTTGGCCGCCCCCAGGTCGCTCTGGGTGACAATGCCCACCAGCCGCCTGCCATCGACCACGGGAAAGCCGCGATGATGCGATCGCGAAAAGGCTTCCATGGCCTCTTGCAAGGTCATCTGGCTGGAGAGGGTTTCCACCCGCCGTTGCATCAGATCGGCAGCGGTCAGATTCATCCAGGGGTTGGTAGCGGTGGGGGTGGCCTCGAGTTCAATCCCCTGCCAGCGCAGTAGACCACTGTAGACGGAGCCACTGGCCACCCGCTCAGAAATCAGGTAGGCAATCCCAGCACCAATCATCAGGGGCAGCACCAAGTTAAAGTTGGCCGTCATCTCAAACACGATCACGATGGCCGTGATCGGCACTCGCGTCACCGCACTGAAAAAGGCCCCCATCCCGGTCAGGGCATAGGTGGTGGTGCTAGCCGCCACCAGCGGTAATCCCAGGCCGCCGTAGATCCCCTGGGCCAGAAAACTGACCAGGCATCCCAGGGCCGAGCCTAGAACCAAGGTCGGGGCAAAGATTCCCCCCGGTGCCCCCGAGCCATAGGCGATCAGGGTAAGACCAAATTTGGCCAGAAAAGCCACCGCAATCAACTGCCAGCCCGCTTCCCCGGTGACTAAAAATTCCCGCAACCCCGTGTTGTCCTGGGCGGCGATCGGCAGCCAGATACCCACTAGCCCAGTCAAGAGCCCGGCCAAGCCCACCCGACCCGGTAAGCTGATGCCCTTCATGCGGCGAAAGAAACTGAGGCTGGCAAAGATCCCCCGGTTAAACAGGGTGCCTAGTACCCCAGCCATCAGGCCCAAGAGGACTAGAAAGGGCAGATCGGCCAGCCCTAGGCCCACGGGTAGGGTGCCCATGGTCAGATTCAGGCCCTGGCCCCCCAATAGGCGAGAGACCACCGCGCCGACGAAGGAGGCCAGAATAGCGCTGCCTAAGGTCAGGCCGGAAAAATCCTGCAGCAGTTCCTCCACCACGAACAGGATGCCGGAAATGGGAGCATTGAATCCGGCGGCCAGGCCAGCAGCAGCGCCGGCCGAGATCAACTGGCGCCGATACTCTGGTGAGGTCGGGACCCAATGGCTCAGTTGGGCGGCCAAGGCGGCGCCGATTTGGACCGTGGGGCCCTGTCGCCCCAGGGAGAGGCCAGATCCCAGGGCCAGTAGGGTACTGACCAGCTTCACGAGGGCGACCCGCAGATTCAGGGCCATGGGCACGTAGCCCAGCACCGCTTTGATGTGGGGAATGCCGCTGCCGGATGTCTCGGGGGCGAATTGCTGGATGGCCCAACCGGATAACCAGCCGCCGATCAAACCGATGGTTGGGAACAGTAACCAGGTAGAGACTATGGGCTCTGAGCGCCACTGAATTAACCCCTCTACCCCTTGTTTCAGGGCCACGGCCGCTAGCCCCGACACGAGTCCGATGATACAGGCTTCCAGGATGGCTACCCGTCTGCGGCTGAGGAAGGGATAGAGACGCTTCATGAGCTGGCTCTGACGCTTGAATCGGGCATGGTGAGATAGACCGTAGGGTTGATTCCCCTAGGCAGCCGCTAGCCCACCGCCTGTGGTCGAGAGCCCGGCAACCACCACCGAGGGGGTATAACAGGCTCCGTTCCAGGCGGCATCGGCCCCCAGGGCTTGAATGTGTTTCAGGGCGGTGTAGATGTTCCCAGCCACCATCGTGTCTTTGACTCGCCCTAGAATTTCGCCCTGATGCACCCGATAGCCTAAATCTACATTGATGGATATCTCCCCAGAAATGCCACCGCCGCTGCCCAGGATCTGATCGATGACCAGGCCGTGGTCCAGGCTGGCCATTAAGTCGGGCAGCGATCGCATCCCGGGACGGATCAGCGTATTGAATAAGCCTGGGGTGGGATAACTGCCCAAGCTCGGGCGAAAGCCGTTGCCGGTGGAGCCACCGCCTAGTTCTCGCCCGACGGTGCGATCGGTATAAAACAGGCGCAGTACCCCCTGGTCTAGAAATATCAAGGGCTGGGTAGGGGTGCCTTCATCGTCGAAGGGACAGCTAAAGGGACCGGCCTCGGGGTCTTGGCTCAGGGTGAGCAGGGGCGAGGTCACCTGTTCACCGATGCGATCGCACCAGGGAGACGATTGCTCAATCACCCGCTTACCGCTCAGGGCTGCCTGCATCGTGCCCCAGAGCACATCAGCCGCCTTGGCCGTAAACAAAATCGGCACTCGTCCTAGGGGAGGCGCCACATTGCGCTGGGCCCAGTGCAGTCGCTGTAAAATTTGCTGGGCTAGGTGAACCGGATCTAAGCTATTGCGCCGGATTTGGCCATCCCCCACCGAGAGGAAGTCCTCGCCCCGCACCCATTCCGCCGAGAGCGAGCCGCTCAGGGTGGTATCGCTGTAGCTGCAATCTAAGCCGAGGGAATTGACTAGGCGAGTCGTTTCAACCTCGCAATCCAACTCCGCCTCACACAGCACCTCCGGATACTCCTGCCGCACCAGAGCAATGGCCTGCTGGCCCCAGCCGATCAACTGCTCCACCGAGACTGGCTGCCCCATATCGGCATAGCGGGTATGCTTACCTGGTGTCAGTTCGAGGGTCTCAGGGGGATTCAACCGACTTAAGCCCAGGGCCTTATCCACCAGGACTTGGGGCTCAATCTCCCCATAGGCCACCACCAACCCCGGTCGTCCCTGCCGCCATACCCGTAGGGCCGTGCCCTCACTCTGAGAACTTTCCAGTTGCTTCAACCGGTTGGCCTCGAAAAACACTGGCCGTGACAGAGAGCGAGACTGAAACACCTCAGCCGCTTCTGCCCCTGATCGCTTCGCTAGCAGCAGCAAGGCCTCTGCTAACGTGTCCCATGACTCACCAGACTTCATGCACCACGGGCAACTGCCCCACTTACAATACTTTCCTATCTTTTCACAGGCTGGGATCACTCGGCACCCTCGCAGCCAGGCACCGGGCTCAGAGGATATTGGGAAAGTACCTGCAACCTTACTCCAGACTGGATTCTGGCCAACAGAGCCATACGCTCTAAAACGCTTACCCGGCAGGGCTTTCAGCCGAGTTTTCAAATGTCCTCTCAGAGGGGGCTGTCAGTGACTTTACCGGCAAGACCTGATCTGAGCGTCATGCCTTGGCATGAATTTGATACAGATCTGCCAAACTTTATCGAGATTAAATAGTATGCCCTTGGATTACGCCTAGGCGTCTACTATCCTGCAATAAGGTATCCGTTGAATACTTCATCTATTTAGAGAGAGTGCATTAGAGAGAGTGCATCCCACTTTCGCGACCTTCACGCAAGAAGGTGACCTGGAAAGCCTTTTATGGCCTCCCCCTCGCCCATTTTCGGGAGAGGGGACTGAGGGGGTGAGGGCAAACTTGCAAAACTGGGATGCTCCCATTTAGAGATCAATATTAAACATCGATATTAACCCTTTTCTTAGCAGCTTCTTGGGAACTAACTATAGTATTTCCGGCTGCTGCTTCCTATCGCTAAAGGGGTTGTCTACAGAGCCGATTATTCCTACAGAGAGTTCTCCCAGAGCGGCCCAGAGATAGGCTAGGGGACTCGAGAGAAACCGGTCAGAATTTGTTTATTCAAGATTCGAGGTTGACAGAGCCTATGAACTCGAAGAGAGTCGCCCTATTTCTCAGCTATCTCGGCGGGGGCGGGGCTGAGCGGGTGATGCTGAACTTGGCTAAGGGGTTCTTAGACAGTGGCCTACAGGTTGACCTGATATTAGCCAAGGCTTGGGGCCCCCATTTGTGGAAGGTTCCCTCTGGGGTGACCCTCGTCGATTTAGGGGCCTCTCGACCTCTCCTGAGTTTGCCGAATTTGGTCCGGTATTTAGGCCGCGAACAGCCAGCGGCCTTGATTGCCGCCATGCACTACGCCAATGAATTGGCCATTGTGGCCAAGCGACTGGCCCGAGTTGACACCCCCATCATCGTCACTGAGCACAATACCCTGTCCCGCTCTCTGACCCGCACCAAAGGCATGAAGCAGCGACTCATTCCCTTGGCGGTCCGACATTTATATCCCCTGGCCGATAAGGTGGTGGCTGTCTCCCAGGGGGCCCGCCACGATTTAGAGCAGCTGGGCCGTCTGTCGCCAGATCAGCTGCATGCTATTTATAATCCCGTGATTACTCCGGATCTAGAGGGGAAGGCTACCGAAGCGGTAGAGCATCCCTGGTTGCAGCCAGGGCAGTGGCCAGTGATCCTCGGGGTGGGGAAGCTGGAGCCCCAGAAAGATTTTCCCACCCTGATTCGCGCCTTTGCTCAGGTGCGATCGCATCGTCCCTGCCGCTTAGCCATCTTGGGCTGGGGACCAGGACAAGAGGCCCTACAAGCCTTGATCGATGACTTGGGCATCGCAGCCGACGCCGCCCTACTGGGCTACGTAGAAAATCCCTATGCCTACATGGCCCGGGCCCAGGCCTTCGTGCTGTCCTCCGCCTGGGAAGGACTGCCCACCGTCTTAATCGAAGCCATGGCCCTAGGGCTGCCGGTCATTTCCACCGACTGCAAGAGCGGCCCCGACGAAATTCTCAAGGGGGGACAGTACGGTCCCCTAGTTCCGGTGGGGGATAGCGATGCCATTGCCGAAGCCATTGACGCCGTTCTAGATGGCAACCATCCCACCGTCGATCAGAGCTGGCTAGAGCAGTTTAAATTACAGGGCGCCACCCAAAACTATTTGAAGCTATTTGCTCACTGAGCGCTAGATTGGCGTCGATAAAGGTCTACCTGCTGGTGTAGCCAACCGTTACAACCGCCGCCAGCTAGGTTTGCCCGGCTGCCTCACACGATGCGTGATAGCATCGACCTGCCAGGTTTGGGGTGGCGCCTGTCTACCCCACACAACCTCATCGAGATACGGCACTCTAGCGTAATTAGGAGACTATCATGACCTCCGCCAACATTAGCGATACCGAAAGAACCTTTCTGGAAAAGGTGATGCAGCGGGCTAACTTACCCGATATTTATGACGCTCGAGATCTCACCTTCGTCGTCTTTCGAACCATGCGGGACATGATGACCACAGAGGCCTCGGAGCGCATCCAAGCATCCTTCGATAATCAAGAAATTGCCAATCTCTGGAAGGATGACAACCCCATCGTGTCCTTTCTCAGTAAGCTGCGACCTCCCCTAGAGATCGACGCAGATACCTTCCTGCGCCGGGTACAGCAAGAAGGCAGTGTACCGCAAGGGGCCAATACAGAGTCGGTGATCATCGCGGTGTTTTCTGCCGCCAGAGAAGAGCTGCCAGCCGAGAGAAGTCAAGAAATTGCTGGCATTTTACCCGAGGGATTGCGGGTCCTGTGGGAGCAGGTCTAGCCTTCTAGGCTGAGGCGGGGGGCGTGTACACAATAAGTCCACTGCATAGGTATGGGGGCTTCAGAGGTAAGTGCCAGTAACCTTGAGCCCCCTACCGGAGAGGACAACGATGGCTTATCTGCGTACCTTGCCCCCCACAGTCCCCAATCATCCTCGCCAGACCCTAGCGAAGCTCGCCGCAATTTTGGGCCTCTGCGGCATAGGCGCCGCCTTACCCCTACTCACCTCAGAGGGCCAAGTCTCATCTATGAGGCCGGTGGCTCCCAGCCTGGCCCAGTTAGCAACGCCGCCAGAGCTACGATTGCCGGTGTCGCTGGCCAATGGCACTGACATTGAGCCTCCCCGGGGCCAATCTGGCTACAGTCAGCTAACCATTGCCAACGGCAATGATGTGGACGCCGTGGCCAAGCTAGTCGATGCCGCCTCTGGTCAGACCCTGCGCGTTGTCTATGTGCAGGCCCATAAAACCGTGGTCTTAGAGAACTTAGGCGCCGGCACCCGCCTCCTCAAGTTTGCCCTCGGCACCGACTGGGACGCCCAACAGCAACAATTTCGCCGCCTGCGCACGGTACTGGCTTTCAGTGAGCCCCTGGAGTTTGTGGTGCAACGAGACGATACCAGTGAGTATTGGAAAACCTACGAGGTCACGTTACACCCGGTGCTCCACGGCCAAGCCCAAACGGAGCCGATTCCAGAGGATGAGTTTTAAGGCGCGACCTGGAATGACAACTCATGACTCTGTACAGGCTGTTCTCCCCTAGGGAAGAGCAACGGCTCCACATCTCCCATCCCCTGCGGCGCACCTCCTGCGGCCCGCTATCGGTGACTGAATCGAGACTCGCCTTAATGGCGGGCTAACCCGGCGGCAAGGTCTCCCGACGAGACCAATTCCAGTGGGCCACATACATCAGCGCCAATAGCTGCAGGGGGGCAATCAACACATACCCCTTCAGGATCAGCGGCAGGTCTAGATTGCCGAGCCATGAATAGCTGAGGCAACTCAGCAGCAGCAGCAGTAACAGTAAGCCTTTGCGTTGAATTTTCATGGGCTGCTTCAGAGTACAGGGACCGCTGATGTTAAAAATTGCCAGATAGGATTCTCTGTGAGCCCCTGGGGTAGCCAGTCAGCATCCAGGCGACTATACAGCCGCATGGCATAGTACCCAATAAAACTAGCGCCTAAGCCCACCAGCAGATAGCGATTATTCAGTGGAGCAATCGATAGGAGGGTTGAGGCTGGCTTACAGAGCAGTTCTGTCAGCGCTCGTCCCCAGAGATACAGACAGATGATGAATAAAATCGGCCCGAATAGGTGGTAGCTGCAGGCCGTTGCCAAGTCTCCGCGGGCAATGGCCTGAAAGGAGCGCGTCAAGCCGCAGGAGGGGCTGATGGTGCCAAACACCTGCTGGAAGAGGCAATTGTCCCAGGGATAGGCAAGGATATTGTGGTTAAATAACCACGCCCCCACTAGGGGTATCGATGCTCCCCCCAGCAGGGCGAGTCGTTGCCAGTGGGGAGAGTGACTCAGAGACCGTAGGGTCATAACGCGCATACCCAACTAAAACCAGGCTTTTTTCCCTGCCATATAGGTGGCATAGAACTCTTCGTCGGTCTTGGTGAGGTAGAGAATTCCCTCCACCAAACCAATGACCCCCATCGCCACTGGGGCAACTGCTGGGACAACTAAGCAGGATAACGCCATCCCCACCAGGGAAACCACTAGCATAATAATCCCTTCGGTGGTGTAGCCGAGAATAAACTTGTGAATACCGAGAGACCCCAGCAGAATTCCACAAACACCGACCAAGATCTTCTTGTTAGAGACCTCCGAATTCGGATTTTGATTAGTCATAATCTGGATCTAAATTGCAATAGCTATAGCGAAAGTCAGCCAGAACCGCTGTATGCAGATAAGGCCATGGGACTGGTCGCATCAATCAGGGATTAGAACCACCCTTTCTTATTGACAATGTAGGTTGCGACAAATTCGTCGTCGGTTTTAGTGAGGTAGATAACACCTTCTACAATGCCAATCACCCACATGACGGTGCCGCCAACACCACAGGTGAGTAATGACACCAATAGCATGATAATGCCTTCGGTGGTATAGCCCAGGATGAACTTGTGAATACCTAGGGAGCCCAACAGAATCGCAATGATTCCTGCCGCAATTTTGCGGTCAGCGCTACCAGAACCGGAACTTGTCATGGATATCTTCCTAATATCAGTATTAAGAATTGCACTCGGTTAGATGCCCTAATCCTAAATGCCCAGCTTTTATAAACAAACCAAATTGTGGGATTTTAGCGATTTCTTAATCTACGGATAACCACAATTTTCTAATAGAGTCTGAGTTGGACATAGATCGAACTTGGATCTTTATGCAATCTGTAAACAATGCTTGGCTTAGGCAAACTCTGCATTAAAGTTGTCCCTCATCATACTTGAATTCCAGCTGGATACCGCCGACGGAGTTGGCTGCCAAGTTATAGACCAGAGCACCAATGACACCAGATACAAAGCCAAAAAAGGCATAGACCAGGGGCAACAGAATAACTGCACCGAGAAAGCCAATAATGGCCATGCCGGGTCTTTCGTTAGCGAATCCAGTGATGAGAACAGTGATCCCCAGGATAACTCCGATGATCAGAGCAAAGGCGCCTAGGATAGCCGCTTGAATCTTCCCGGCGCTAACGATATCAACTTGGCGTATCGTAACCTTGCGAAGAGCCATTAGGGTAAAAAAGGAAGTTTTATCGACTCGATAATATCGGAATTGCTTTTCTGGCTTGGATGAACTTAATTTTTCTTACGAAATCGCCTCTTATCCTGCGCCTAAAAGCAATAATCCCGCCATGGTGATACTATTCCAGGCGCTGTGCAGCAGGATCGGGGCCAGCAGGTTGCGGCAGCGGGTGTAGATCGTCCCCAAAACGATGCCCAACACCGTTAGAGGCAACACCTCTGAGAGGCTGAGGTGGGCCGTGGCGAAGAGTAAACTACTGGCCCCAATGGCCGCCGATACCGGCAGGTATCGGGTCAGCGACGGCAGCAGGAACCCCCGAAATAGGATCTCTTCAAAGACAGGGGCGGCGATGGCAGCGGTGAAGAAAAACAGGGCCAATGCGATCGCATCATTCTCTTCCAAGACCGTTTGCAACAGGGGATTACTCCCCCCCTGGCCCTGCCAGAGCTGTTGATTGACGAGCGAGATGCCAAACATCAAGGGCAAGGCCGCCAAGTAGCCACCCAGGCCCCAACGCCACCCCCCCTTCCAGTCGATGCGAAACCAGTCGGGGGGCAAGGGGCGATACGCCCGGATGGAGAAAAACAGCACCGCCAACCCGCCTGCAGCCATCAAGAGATAGTAGAGGGTGGCATAGAGAGCTCGTCCCCGGCTGCCCAAACTAGCCAACCCTAAGCCCAGACTACCTAGTATCAGCGGCAAGAAGATCTGGCCCAGGAAGAAAAAGCCGACGATCAACACCTGCCAGATGATCTCCCATGACCACGGGGTGTCCCATGTCACCCCGGCATTAGTCATCAGCCACGATTGCTCTCGCTGCAGCCAACGCTGCAAGACCACAAACAGCAGCAAGGCCGTTCCAGCCAGCCCCCCTAGGAACGGCAAAATCCCAATGACCGCCAGGCGCAGTAGGGTCTGCTCGGCGGCGTCCCGTTCCTGGGCCAGTAGAGCCTCGCGGGCGGCATCATCCCCTGCCACCTGGTAGAGGCGCTCTAGGGCCCGATAGCGAAACCAGCCATCTAGATAGGTCTGCACTTGGGTCTCCGCCTCAGGCATCACCTGGGCTGGCTCTTGCCAGAGTCGACTCAGCACCTGAGCAGTCTGCTGGATGCCAGGCTGGACATCCGCCGCCTGGCTCAATTGTGACCAGGCCGCCTGGGCTTGCTTGAGATTCCCCCGTTCTGCCTGCAGCAGGCCGATACGCATATCCAGCTGCTGCACTAACTGCTGCTGCTGTTGCCAGGCATTCCGCAGTCGTTTGGGCACCTGGGGGGCCTCGTCGGTGGGGAGCCCTGGCATGGCCCCATCACCTGAATTCTGAGATGCCTCTAGATTGGCCTCGGCCGTCGCCTTTACCTCTTGATACTGCTGCAGGCTAGTCTGGATCGGATCGTTCCCTAACAGCCCTTGGCGAATCGTGGTGACAGACTGCTCCGGCAAGGTCGAACTGTCCCACTCACTGGCTTCCAGGAGTAGATCGGTTTGATAGAGCTGCAGGCGACTGGCAATCTGGGGTTCTTGCCAGCTATTGACTAACGCCTGGCCAATGACCAGGGCCACCAGCAGGGTCAATACCCCCAAGATGATTCGTCGCAAGGAGAAGGGGGAAGACGTCTCTGGCTCGACACTCATAGACACAAAAAATGGGGTGGGCAATTCTTCTAGCGTTGTCAGTCCGGGGAGGCCAGGGTTACCCCTCTCCCTGCCGAGTCTAGGCAGGCCGACTGACCCACAACCGCACCAAATGGTATGGCGGCTGCGCCACCAAGTCCAGACCTGGCCTTGGCCAAGGTTTATTATCGCACTGTGTCGTGGCTGATTTCATGCATTGCCGCAACGGGGTAGAATCATCTCGGCTGAGTGGCAAGCATAAGGAGAGACCCCTGAAAACCCGTGTTATTCTGGTCCGCCATGGTCAGAGCAGTTACAATCAGCGGCGGCTAATCCAAGGTCACTGCGATGAGTCGACCTTGACCCCTGAGGGCGTTGCCCAGGCCGATGTAGTCGGGCAAGCCCTGGCTGGCATTCCCTTTGACGCCATCTGGTCGAGTCCGCTGCAGCGGGCCAAGATGACCACCGAGCGCGTGCTGGCTCAGCTGCGGCAGACCGTCCCAGCCCTACCTGAGCCTCACTACACCGATGACTTAAAGGAGATCAGCCTGCCCCTGTGGGAAGGCATTCCCTTCACCGAGGCAGAAGCCAATCATCCTGAGGAATATCGAGCCTGGCGGCAGGATCCGGCCAATCTGGTCATGACCATGCCTACCCCCGAGGGAGGCCGCCGCGACTTCTATCCAGTGCGGGCCCTCTATGAGCAAGCGGCCGCTGGCTGGCAACGCCTATTGGCAGCCCACCCTGGCCAGACCATCTTGGTGGTGGCCCATAGTGCCATCAATCGGGCTCTGATTAGCACCGCCTTGGGTCTAGGCCCCGAGCGGATGAATAATCTCTATCAGGCCAACTGTGCCATCAATGTGCTCAATGTCCCGGCGGGTGTGGAGCAGCCGGCCCAGCTGGAGTCGATGAACCTGACTGGGCATCTGGAGCAGCCGCTGCCGCCACTACGCACTAGTCACCGCGGCCCTCGTCTACTGCTAGTGCGCCACGGTGAAACGGAATGGAATCGGCAGCAACGGTTTCAGGGGCAGATCGATGTGCCCTTGAATGAGACTGGACGGCGCCAGGGCCAACAGGTGGCCCAATTCTTGCGGGCCCTGACGCTAGATGCGGCCTACAGTAGCCCCATGGCCCGTCCGCAGGAAACGGCCGAATTGATTCTGGCCCACCATCCCCAGTTGTCTCTGCAGTTAGTCGAGGATCTCAAGGAGATCAGCCACGGCGAGTGGGAAGGCAAATACGAAGCCGAGATCGAGGCAGGCTATCCCGGCATGTTGCAACAGTGGCAGCAAGCCCCAGACACGGTGCAGATGCCAGCCGGCGAAAACCTACAGCAGGTATGGCAGCGGGCCATCTCGGCCTGGAAGCAGATTGTGGCCGCCCACAGTGGGGGAGACCGGGTGCAGACGGTGATGGTGGTGGCCCATGATGCCATCAACAAGGCCATTCTCTGCCATGTGGTGGGCTGGGGACCAGAGGCCTTTTGGCGCTTTAAGCAGGGCAATGGCGCCGTGAGTGTGATTGACTACCCCAACGGGGTTGATAGCTCCCCGGTGCTCAGCGCCGTTAACATCACCCGCCATCTCTCGGGCAGCGTCTTGGATAAAACGGCGGCGGGGGCGCTGTGAGCGGAATCCAATGGATTCAGCAGGCTCGCCTGATCGATCCCCATTACAGCAACAGATCAGGTGGCCGATGTGTTGGTGGTCGACGGCTATATCCGGGCGATCGCATCGACCCTGGCAGGTAGCGATATTCCGGCGGCGGCGGCGGTCATCCGAGCTCAGGGCCAGATCTTAGGCTCCAGGGCTAGTCGATCTCTACAGCCATAGCGGTGACCCCGGCCATGGAGGCCCGCGAGAGCTTCGACTCCCTGATGGCGGCGGCCATTGCCGGGGGTGTCACCCGCCTAGGCCTGCTGCCGACCACCGAGCCACCGGTGGATGATGCGGCCATGGTGCAGCAACTGCTGCACCGTCGCCAGCAGCGCAGTCCAGTACCATCCGACGCCCCCACCTCTATCTCTGGGGCGCCTCACCCGTCAGGCTCAGGGCCAGCAGCTGGGCGATCTTGGCGGAACTGGCGGCGGCGGGGGTGGTGGGCTTTAGTGATGGGCACCCCTGCCCCAGGCTTTACTGTTGCGGCGTCTGCTGGAGTATGGTCAATTTCTGGGGAAGCCGCTGGCTCTGTGGCCATGCGATCGCACCCTCAGGGCCGACGGGGTGGTGCGCGACGGCACCGCTGCCCGCAGCTATGGCCTGGTGGGTCAGCCCGCCTGTGTGGAGACCTCGGCCTTAGCGGCCCTGCTAGAGTGTGTCGCCGACCTGGAGCTGCCCCTGCACCTCATGCGAGTCTCCACTGGCCGCAGTGTGGCCTTAATTCGCCAGGCGAAAGCCGAGGGGGTTCCCATCACCGCCAGTACCACCTGGCACCATCTGGTCTGCAATAGCGACGCCCTGGGCAGCTACGATCCTTCCCTGCGGCTAGAGCCTCCCCTTGGCACCCCGGCCGACCAAGCCGCCTTGATAGCCGGGGTGCAGCAGGGCACCATCGATGCCGTCGCCATCGACCACACTCCCTACACCTACGAAGAAAAGACCGTTGCCTTCAGTGCCGCCCCGGCCGGTGCCATCGGCCTAGAGCTGGCCTTACCGCTGCTGTGGCACTCCCTAGTGGAGACGGGCCACTGGTCTGCCCTCACCCTCTGGCGCTGCCTCAGCACTGCCCCGGCCCAGTGCTGGGGCCAACCCCCTGCTACCCTGCAGCGCGACCATGCCGCTGAAATGGTCTTGTTCGATCCCCAGGCGAGCTGGACCGTAACCGCCCATACCCTCAAGTCTGCCGCCACCAACACTGTCTGGTTGGGGCAAACCATTCGCGGCCAAGTGCAGCGGCTGTGGGTGCCAGAGGCCCTGATCTCGACAACATACGCGGAGATTTGATGGCTGGCTGGTCAGCCATCCCCCGTCATCCTGGCATGGGCAGTTTTGCGGCTCGCAGCATCAGTAAGAGTTGACACGGGTCCCCGAATTTGTAATCGTAAAGAACGTGCGGGTATAGCTCAGCGGTAGAGCGTCACCTTGCCAAGGTGAATGTCGCGCGTTCGAATCGCGTTACCCGCTTATTGATTGCAGGCCTGATCCTCGGTTGCGGTTTGCCAGTGGCAGAGCACGCCGTAGAGACCCCAGATGGCCAGGGGGCGCAAATAGTGGCAGGCACGAAAGGTGCCGAGGGCGGTGATGGCTTCCGGGGTGCGAAATTGCAGGCCGTAGGCATAGATCTGCCGCACCACGGCGGCGGTAAGGTCTAGGGCTTGATCCACTCGCCCCATCAGGGCAAAGCCAGTGGCTAAGCCGAAGTTGATGCCGGTCCACACTTCCAGCTGGTGGGTGCTGTCGGGATCTTCGGGGGAGCCGTCGGGCAAGACGCCGTTGGCAGCGCCGATAACGGTGCCGGGTTGGCCGGAGCGGAAGTTGCCGATTTGGGCCCCAGCAAATTTCTGGGTTTGGGGTTGGGCCTGGTGAGCGGCGTAGTGGTTGAATTTGAGGAAGCAGGCGTCGTAGATGGCATCTAGGGCCGATTGCAGCTGGGCCTCGGGGACCAGGTCGGGCAGCCCCAATAGCCGCGCCCACACCTGGCCGCAGAGCTGATCGGCCATGACCACTTGGGAGCCACTGCCGCTGTCGAGGCGGTAGTAGCGGCCATTCCAGAGCTGTTGCTGGTAGACTTGGCGACTCTGGGCCAACCAGCACTGGTAGTGCTGTACTTGCTCGGGGGTAGCCGCCGGTGCCCGACCGGCGGCCATGAGCACCTCGGCCATTGCGATCGCAGATTCCAGGGCGGCCATCCAGAGGCCACCACAGTAGGCACTGACCCCCTTGAGCTGCCAATCATCGAAGGTTTGGTCGGGGGCGCCACCATTTTCTGGCAGGCCATCGCCGTCCTGGTCGAAGCCCTGTAGATAGGCCAGGGTCGCCGTCACCGCCGGCCAGCACTCCAGCAAAAAGTCCACATCGGTCTGGCCCGTGAGGCGATAGGCCCGATAGACCTGAATCACAAAATCACTGGGCAGGTCTTTCCACTGGTTACAGTCCTGGTAGCTGGTGTAGTTGGTCTGCACCCAGGGGTGTTCATTGGGGGCACCCAGATCGTGGGGGGTGGCCCCCCGGGCCTTGCGCATGGCCTGGGGACCCTCGACCCCGATGGTGGTGTAGTAGCCGATCACCCGCTGGCGGCTGTCTGCCTCGGGGATGGCCCGGGCAAAGGCCCGCAGCACCGCCTTCTCCAGTTCCGGCCATAGCAGCAGGGTGGCAAAGCCGCCGTAGAGGCGCACATCCAGGCTCTCGTACCAGCAGTAGTCAAAGCACTCCAGCACGGCAAACTGACCCACCGGATCCGCCGGGCTGGCGGCGGACCAGAGGCTGCCGCCGCTGGTGAGGTCATAGAGTTCATTGAACAGGGCCATCTTCAGCCAGTCCGGTAGCCGGGGCTGGGCCAGGATGGGCTGCTGCCAGGCGATGATCTGCTCCTGCCAGCGGGGATACTGGGCCAGGGCGGTCGCGGCCAGGGACCAGGCCTGCTGGCCGTCACGGCCGAAAAAGTCAGTGTAGCGGCGATGGGCCGTGACGCCAGTGGCAAACTCCGTCACTGGCAGGTCCCAGCTGAGGACGAAGGGAATCTGGCGGGTTTCCCCCGGGGCCAGGGTAAAATCGCGATGCGATCGCCCCCCCCAGCTGTTCCCCCGCCGCTGCCGGGGTAGGGTCATCGACATTGGCCAAGGCACCATCCCGGCTAAAGGATTGCCACAGATCGGCCCCATTCCCTTGGGGATGCCAGCGGCTGTGGTAGAACATCTCGGTCCCGGCAGCTGCCGTTGTCGCTAAGGCCCACTGGCCATCGCCTTCCGCCGGACGCGGGGATGGCGAGTTCTGGGCCCAGCCCCCTTGCAGCAGACAGCCCCCGCCACTCTCCCTGCTGCACCCAGCGATTATAGTTGCCCTCACTCTGGCCCAGACGGGGCACATAGTCATAAAAGGGACTGCCATCATCCCGCAACTGCACCTGAGGCGCCTTGCTGGCATTGGTAAACCAGCCCACCATGTTCTGCCAGCTCAACATCACACTCAGGGTCAGGGGTCGGTCGGTGGCATTGTGAGCGGTCCAGCAAAACACCGCCACCGGGTAACTGCTTTCTCGATAGTTATGGGCCCAGATGGGGCTAAACTGCTCGCACCTGAGGGCCGCCTGGAAGACGCCGTCGTAGACATACCAACTGCGGGGGTAGAGGGCGTGGTAGGTGCCGCCC
The DNA here is from genome assembly GCF_002075285.3 of Halomicronema hongdechloris C2206. Taxonomy (GTDB): domain Bacteria; phylum Cyanobacteriota; class Cyanobacteriia; order Phormidesmidales; family Phormidesmidaceae; genus Halomicronema_B; species Halomicronema_B hongdechloris. Next base: position 1,811,906 of record NZ_CP021983.2, read on the forward strand.
CCGGGATACCACTGCCACTGGCTGAGGGTGCCATCCGTCGGCCCGACGGTACTCAGAGCATAGGCCTGGGTCTGCCCTCCCCCTTGTTCAAAGACACTGAATTGACAGCCTGGAAAGGCCGCAAACACATGTTCGCCGCCGTCTAGGTGCCAGAGATTGAAGTCCCCCCGGGGAGAGCGACCGATGCAGCCAGCTCCAAATCCCCTAGGGGTGCCCCATGCCAGGGACCGTCATCTAAGTTGCTGGCATAGCGAACCACATAGTATATGGTCCCACCCCTGGCCGATGGGCCACTGCCAGGTATAGGGAGGAATCGATGGGATAGATGCTGCCATGGGCCTCTCAACATTCGCCGGATAGACCCCTCAATAGTAGGGCTATCCGGTGTACACAGGTTGCGCCAATCCAGGCACCATGACCTATCTGAGCAATGGCTGTTCGCCATTCTGATGGAATCCTCTAAGCTTGCCGCCAGCGGCAGCCGAACAGATTTTCTCGGGCCTCCTGATCCAGTGGTTTATCCTGGCGCACCCCTTTGAGCAATGCCAAGCCGCGCTGCAGCGCTGGCCGCGTCTGCAGGGCTTCAAACCAGCGCTGCCGGTGGGGGAAGTCGTCGAGATCCTGGCCTTGTGAAACTGGTCTCCAGCCATGGTGTTAATCGGATGGACGGTGTAGGGGAGGCCAGTTTCTTCCAGGAAGATGCTGATCTTCCAGCCGTTGGGGGTAGGCCAGTAGTAAAGCTCGATCGGATCCGCCATGGCTTGTCGCTCCGGGTGATGCTGCAGGACGCTGCCCTTCAGTGTAAAAGGTTCACCCGTGGCCATGAACCCGTTATCGTTCCCTGGGTGGAGTCGCAGGCAACGGTGATCTCAGCCTTGACTGGGAGTTAATTACTTGATTCCTACCAGGGTGATATTTCTGAACAAGAGGGGATTGTTGGCGATTTTGTGGCGCCGCTGCCGGGGTTGCCGCTCGACGATGGCTTCGACGAGTCTGAAGCCCTGGACAATCACGGGATTTAGGGTGAGCGTAAAGACGCGGGATCGGCCAGATATCTTGCAGAGTAAGACCTTGGCAAAGTTGGCCTGCTTGAAAATGGAGTACAGCTCTGAGACGGTATATTCTTTGAGATGAAATCCGGTGGCGGCGGCGTCAAAGTGTTTGGAAATATCGTGGGGGCCGCAGAGGCGATTGGGCGTGATGCAGATGTAGCATCCCCCTGGTTTGAGAGAATTAAATATGGCCTGGAGTTGTTCTACCGCATCATCGGGATGCAAATGCTCCATGAGCTGATGGCTAAAGGCCGTGTCCACAGAGGCTGCGGGGACGGGAATGTCGACACCATTCGATAAGACTAATGTGGCGTTGTCAGGCAATTGAGTCTGTTTAACGATTTCTGCGGATACATCTAGGGCATACACCGTCTGAAAGTGAGGCGATGCTGCTTTGACCAGGTGGCCATCGCCGCAGCCGATGTCTAGCAGGGTGCTTTTGCCCTGGGAACTGGGGTTGAAATGGGTGATTAGATCCACTCGCTGGTTGATCAGATATCGCGTGAAATCGGTCGCTTTTCTAGACCGTTGAGAATGATGGGGAACCCGACGAAAGAGTTCATCATAGAGGGTGGTATAGAGATGATGCTCGATCCGCTCTGTACGGGTGGAGTGTCGTAGTCGGTTGGCCAGCTCTTTTTCGATCAGATAATGGTGCCTTAAGTCATCCCAACTTCTAGTATCTGCCGGGGCCTGGCTGCTCTCGACCATGACTAACTCTACTTTTTTCCAAATATAATGATTGCAAGAATGCTCGGTCGGATAGTGAATTTGATTGCCTGGGCTGTTCCAACCAGCCAGCCAGATTCGATTGACTTCCCAATTTACGATGGCTGTGGCTTGCTTGAGCCCAATAGAGTCGCAGCTTCACGGTAACTTATTGCCCCAGGGCGCCACTCATTACCCATTCCCCAAATTAAGGCGCCCCTGGTTGGCTTGCCGCTGCTGGATGAGTTCAAGGGCCAATGCGATCGCAGCTGTCATGCTGGTGGCATCGGCGATGCCTTGGCCAGCGATATCGAAGGCGGTGCCATGGTCGGGGGAGGTGCGCACAAACGGCAGGCCCAGGGTGGTATTCACCGCCCGGTCGAAGGCCATCAGCTTCACCGGAATCAGTCCTTGGTCGTGGTAGAGGGCCAGATAGGCATCATAGGTACTGGTCGAGGCCGTAGTACCATACCAGGCTTGGCCGGGGCCGACCCATAGGGTGTCGGGGGGGATGGGGCCGACCAACTCTGCCTGGGGATAGCGTTGCCGTTGCTGTTGCAGCCAGGGAATGATCCAGGTAGTTTCTTCGATCCCGAGCCGTCCTTGCTCACCGCTGTGGGGATTGAGACCTGCGATCGCAACTCGGGGCCGACTCACCCCGAAATCTTGCTGGAGTCCGGCGAGCAACAGCGCCAGCTTCTGGCTGAGCAGCTCGGGCGTGAGAGCCTGGGGCACCTGGGCTAGGGGAATGTGAGTAGTGGCCAATAATGCCCGCAACTGCCAACCGGTATGGGGAGAGCGGGCCACAAATGCCATGGCAAAACGGTGGCAGCCAGCCGCTTCGGCCAGCACCTCTGTCTGCCCCGGATACTCATGGCCGGCGGCATGCCAGGCAGACTTGGCAATGGGGGCAGTCACAATTCCCTGAAACTGACCGACCAAAGTGGCAGCCAAGGCCATTTTCAGATAACCAAAACTAGCGGCACCGCTGGCAGCTGTCCCCTGGCCCCCAGGCAAGGTCTCTAAGGGTAGGTCCTCCGACCAGATGTCCAGGGTGGCAGGATCGGCCATCTTAGCGGCCGGGGCCAGCTGGTCATAGGTTCGCTGCAGCAGGAGCCGGCTGCCGACTACCGTGATTCGAGCCGCTTGGGTGAGGCGGTCATCAGCCAAGGCCTTGAGCACCACCTCAGGGCCAATACCAGCGGGATCCCCCATGGGAATGACCAACCGCACCGGGGCAGGGCTTGCTGCAGAGAGGGAAGAAGGCATCGGGTCAGGGCCTAAACTGGTCTAAAATGAGGGCTGCATATCAACTTATCCTAAGTCCAACTCAGGATCAGTCGCTTTCCCCAGTGACGTCTTCAGTCTGGGCTGAGACGAGGCCCATCTGGCCTACTCAGGGTCAAGACTAAGCGCCTACCCAGGCATGTCTGAGACATGCAACCGTGTCCAAGCCCAGACCAAAAGGCTTATTCAAGCGGACGACGCCCGATCTCGAGCTGGATTTGGTGTATCCCGAGCAATCACCGAGAGGAGAATCATTACGACTATGGGCAGCGAAATTACCAACACCGCACTGTTAAGTTTTGTATTGGTGCTGATTGGCATGGCCGTAGGGTTTGCCATGCTGCGGATTCAAGGGGATGAAGAGTAGGCCTAGGGTATCAGCCCGCCCTCCAGAAAGGAGACGATATCTGATAGCCTTAGAGAAAGTTAAATTTTTGTTTCAATTCCCTCATGAAAATATTGGTTGTCGGTGCTACTGGCACCCTAGGTAGACAAATCGTTCGCCACGCCCTGGACGAGGGATACGAGGTGCGGTGTCTAGTCCGCAGTGCTCAGCGGGCAGCTTTTCTGAGGGAATGGTCCGTTGAGCTGGTGCGGGGCAATCTCTGTCGGCCAGAGACACTCCCTGCCGCTTTAGACGGGGTTGATGCCGTCATTGATGCCGCCACGGCTCGCCCGACAGACCGGGTAGAGCAGGTGGATTGGCACGGAAAGGTGAACCTGATCCAGGCCACCCACGCCGCTGGGATCAAGCGTTTCATCTTTTTCTCGATTCTGAACGCTGAAAAATATCCCCATGTGCCGTTGATGCAGGTGAAGCAGTGTACCGAGGCATTCCTGGCTGAATCGGGGCTAGATTACACGGTGTTTAAGCCCTGCGGTTTCCTACAAGGGCTGATTGGTCAATATGCCATTCCCATCCTGGAGAAACAGCCCATCTGGGTCATGGGTCAGGCGGCCCCCATTGCCTACATGAATACTCAAGACATCGCCCGCTTTGCCATCAAGGCCTTGACCCTGCCTGAAACGGTGAATCGAGCCTTTCCCCTAGCCGGGACCCGGGCCTGGGGAGCCTACGAGATTATCCGGTTGTGTGAACGACTCACCGGCCAAGATGCCAAGATATCTCGCATATCTCTGGGGTTACTCCGTGGGGTCCGCCGCCTGGCCAGTTTCTTTCAATGGGGCTGGAACCTGGCTGACCGTCTGGCCTTCGTAGAGGTGGTGGCGGGCAGCCAAGCCCTAGATGCGCCCATGGATGACGTCTATGCCACCTTCGGCATTGATAAGCAGGAGATTACCACCCTGGAAGAATACCTGCAGGAGTACTTCAACCGGATCATGAAGAAGTTGAAGGAGCTCAATTACGACCGCGATAAGGCCAAGAAGAAAAAAGTTCCGTTCTAGGCCCTACCATGCACAGGCTGCTAACCGGTCCTCTGACGTTAGAGCGGGTTACCATCCCCATCGTGGGTCTCTCTCCTGATCATCAGGGCTTGCGGTTAGTACAGCTCTCTGACTTTCACTGGGATGGGCTACGTCTGTCTCCTTGGCTGCTGCGGCGTGCCATCGCCCAGAGCAATGCCATGACGCCTGACTTGGTGATGCTGACGGGGGATTTTGTGACTAAGGAGCCAACCCCTATCCATGAATTGGCGCGTCATCTGGCAACTCTGGAGAGCCGCTATGGGGTCTATGCCGTCCTAGGCAACCACGATAACTTCAGTCTCAAGGAGCGTCTCACTATCATTGAGGGGCTGCAGCAGGCGGGCATTCAGGTGTTGTGGAACCAGATTGCCTATCCCCTGGGGCCAGGGCTAGCGGTGGTGGGATTGGCAGACCTGTGGTCCCGGGAGTTTGCCCCGGCCCTCGCTATTCGAGTCCTTGGCCCCCCAATGCCCGCGTCTGGTGCTGTGTCATAACCCTGACGGAGCAGCTCAGTTGCAGGCCTGGCGGGTCGATCTGCAATTGTCGGGCCATACCCATGGCGGCCAAATTAGGGTGCCGGGGATGGGGCCGTTGCCTCAGGTGCTGGGACAGGTGCGGGCTCGCCTCCCTAGGGCAATTTATCGTCGTTTGCCTTATCTCGCGGCGCTGGTGATCAGGTGGTCCACCAATGGAACTGGGCGGCAGGATTCTACCGCCTGGGCCAGAACCAACTCTACGTCAATCGCGCTGGGACTTACCTGCCGGGACGATTACGTGTCCCCCGAAGTCACCCAGATTACCCTGATTAGCAGGGCAGCGGACTCACCCTGGCCCGATGCAGCAAGCGCTCACCATGGTGTAGCCACTGTAGCGAATCTTGACGGCCTCCCCAGTTGGCGGTGCCCTGCATTTACGTCGTGAGCTTGAGGATCGTAGGCACTGCTGTCCCCACCGTGCGATCGCATGCACACCCCAAGCCGCCAGTAGCTTCTCTAGGCTGCACTAGGGGCAGTAGGCGCTCGCCAGCAATTGGGGATTTTGCTCCACTGCATGACCGCCGTGGGCCACTGCAACAGCCAGGGCTCGATGATCTGGCAGGGCCTGCTGCTGCACTGCCTGCCTCAACCTCCTCGCCTGATGATCGAGTTGGCTACGCAGCCGTTCATATTCCTGGCGGAATGGGGACGGCAGGGGCTGCTCCTCCTGTCTAGGTCCGCCTAATTCCCGCAGCAGCGTGGCCATGGGCACCTGCAAAGCTTGGCTCACCTGCACCAGATTATGCACCCGCAACCGCGTGATCTGTGACCCGCCGTATCTGGCGCACCGCCCACTCCGAGACCTCTGCCTGGCGGCAAAGGGCACGGAAACTGGGAATTCTCAGCCTCAGCCATCAACCGCCGTAGGGCTGGAGTGTAGTCAGGCTGGAGAAGACTCATGGCATTTAGGCCAGATGTAAATGCAACACGGAGCGGGGAGCCCGACGCACACGGCAGCAAATCGTCTGGTGGCCGAGACGACGGCAGGCTTCGTAGCGATGGCACCCCGAGAATCCATAATATCGTCCCTCCACCTCCAAGACATCAATGGGGTCCTGTAGCCCCTGCTCCTGAATCGAGGCCATCAAAGTCGCAACTTTCTCGGGGTCAGTCTGACGATAGAGGGGACGATGAATTTGGTCAATGGGGATATCGGCAATGCGCATCTTGGCTAAGTAGAGAGGTGGGTGGGTGGTGGGGAGGACCGAGGGCGGAGGGCGGAGGGCGGAGATGGAGTGATGAAGTGATGGGGTGATGGGGTGATGGAGTGATGGGGTGATGGGGTGATGGAGTGAATGGGGGATGGGAATGGGTTTGAGTTTTGGGTTTTGAGTTTTGAGTTTTGAATCCCCGCCTTGCTCCTGTGGAGCCGCTTTGCGAACGCGAGGACAAGCTTTGAATTTTGGTTTGATTCCTGCCCAACGGTGGATGGGGAAAGAGGGTAGGGGCGTGGTTGCCGCGCCCAATGCAGAAAAGTCTTCAATTCAAAATTCAAAATTCAAAATTTATTGCTACCTTGCCAATGCGACGCGATCAATAACGACCAATCGATAACCCCTTCCGCAGGTCCAGGCAGTAGTTCGACTTCGTTGCTCCTGCGGAGCCGCTTTGCGAACACTACAAGCGGTTTGCCCTGGTCGTAGGAGTCCGGGGAAGCGACATTCCCCCGGCGAGCACCCTGAGCTGCACAATAAGTGTGGCCTTATCGTGATCCACCGCCACTGAGCAATACACCCTACACGGGATTTCGGGGCGGTAAGCAGGATGTGGGAGCGTGGTTTCCGCTCCACTCGTCCACTCGCCTACCCTTCCATTGATCATACTCATAACGAATATGACTTGGCAAGATCAGGGCATTCCGAAAGGGGTCTAAACTCGCTACAATGCGGCTATCCGAGTCGATGACTGCAGACCATGGTGATCTCAGCGGAAACAGGCCTGAGATCAGGCGCCATTGCCAGGCCTCTGGGGCTGGCGAGGTCGTTCCCGATGGTCCCGGATGGTGCCGTTGGTGGCGGGCCTGGTGGTGGGCATGATAGCTCCTCTAAAGGCTGAGCCCTTGAATCCGGAACTGCAGGTGGGGGTGGTGCAGCGATTTGGCGAGGATGACGATGTCACCCTTCGGTTGGAATCCTTTGCTGGAGCTCCTCTGACGGTATCCTTTCAGACGGGGGAGGAGCCTCAGCAGATCACCACCCCCCAAGTATTGCTAGAGGTGCAACCACGGCCCTTACCCCAGCGTGAATTGCAGGAGCGGGTGGTGCTCAGCACCCATCGCAGCTTCGAGAGTGCCGAAGACAGTGCTCAGGCGTGGCAGCAACGGGGTATTGCCACTGAAATTGCCCAACCCGATACTTGGCAGGTGTGGGCCCAGCGAGAGACGTATCACACGCCACTGTTACGGCGATTGCTGCTGCAGAACTTGCAGAGCCAGGGATTTACGGAGGTGTTTCTAGATAGCCAGGTGCTGGGACAGGAGCCCCAGGCGGTGTTTATCGCCAATGGCTATCGCTATCATCGCTCGCGTCTAGAGGTGACGGCGGCCAACCAACGCATTCGGGTCGTGCGGCTCTTGGGCGGAGATCCCCAGCGGACGCGGCTCTATGGCGGTAAGCTGCGGCTGCAACCCAATGCCTATGGCACCTATACCCTGGTGAATCAGGTGCCGATTGAGACTTACTTGCGCGGGGTGGTGCCCCATGAGATTGGCTTGGGGGCTCCTGCGGCTACCATTGCCGCTCAAGCAATTCTGGCTCGCACCTATGCCCTGCGCAATCTGCGTCGCTTTACCATCGATGACTATCAGCTGTGTGCCGATACCCATTGCCAGGTCTATTGGGGCTTAGGAGGAGCGGCACCTGTCACCGATAAGGCCATCGCCGCCACTAAAGGCATGGTGCTGACCTACCAGGGAGAATTGGTGGATGCCCTCTATTCCTCGACTTCAGGAGGTGTCACGGCTCCCTTTAGCCATGTCTGGAATGGCCCCGATCGCCCTTACTTGAAGGCGGTGGTGGATTCGGTGCAGGGCGTCTGGGATTTGGAGCAAACGCCCCTGAATACCGAAGCGGCAGTGCGGCGGTTTCTGGACCTCGAGACTGGGTTTAATGAAGCGCGCTGGGATACCTTTCGCTGGCAACGCCAGAGTGACTTGGCTGAGATTACCCAGGATGTCAGGGCCTATGTGCGATCGCAACAACATCCCCTAGCCGACTTCACTGAAATCACCAGCCTACAGGTGAGCCAGCGAGCTGCCTCAGGGCGGGTACAGACCCTAGTGATGCAGACGGATCTGGGCGAAATCACCTTAGTCAAAGATGAAATCATCCGGGTCCTGTCGGCACCGCGGAGCTTGCTGTTTTATCTGGACCCGATCTACGAAGAGACAACAGCGGCGGCAGAGGCCCCTAGTCAAGCAGCAGAGGCCAGCCCCTCCTCCCCCCTACAGGGCTACCGATTTGTTGGCGGGGGCTTCGGCCACGGTGTGGGCATGAGCCAAACCGGGGCCTATCGCCTTGGCGCTCTGGGCTGGTCCAGCGAACAAATTCTGCAGTTCTACTATCCCGGCACCACCCTAGAACCAATCCATGACGATCTCGTCTTCTGGCGCCCATCAACCGATGCCGACCAGGGAGATCAGGTGGAATCAGACCCTGATGCAGCGGCCAAAAGCATGGCCTCCCCGTCTCCATAAGAGTCGCCTGGGCCACCAGCCGCTGCAGCAATCCGGCATCCCTCTAAAACCAAAACTAAAAACTGAGGACCCCTCTAGGAGTCCTCAGTAGCAAGCTGCAGGCAGGCTAGCCAAGCTAGCTGAGACGATACCGACTCATCCGAGTCCTAGCTCAAGGCAATACCTGGCCAGCTATCACTCGATGACAGTTGCGATGAACACACTGCTTAGTACAGCTCTTCTTCCTGGTGGGTCATGATGGTGCAATCAGACGTCGGATACGCGACGCAGGTCAGCACGTAACCGGCTTCGATCTGGTCATCATCCAGGAAGGATTGGTCAGATTGGTCAACGTTACCTTCCATCATCTTGCCAGCGCAGGTGGAGCAAGCCCCTGCCCGGCAAGAATAGGGAAGTTCGATACCTTGCTCTTCAGCGGCGTCCAGAATGTATTCATCATCAGGCACTTCGACAGTGGTGTTAAGCCCTTCAGCTTCGTTGACCAACGTCACCTTATAACTTGCCATGCTGCTATCCTCTCAATGCAGAAAAACATTCACATCCGTTGACCCTAACTCTTCCTAAATGTGACGGCGATTAAGCGATTAGGAATTTATTCTCACGGGCCAACTCCATTTCCGATACTACGGGAAAACTTGAAGTCTGTGGGCGCTTTCTTCTATTTGGCTGAATGGTATTCGTAATCGAACCACTCCATTGCCGCCTAAATTACTTATAGGTGGATCGAGAACACTCCCTGTGAGTCCCTTTATCAAGGGGCTTATGGTAGGCAAACCGGAGAATATGCCCCGGAACCGCCCTATAAGGCGATATTTATTATCAATAATTAATCTAAACATAAGTTTTAATTATACATCTTCCTTTAGTCATGTTTGCAACAGAAATTCTCGGTATTGGGAATGACTTTTCAATAGCTTATGCAAAGAAAACAATCAGTTCGATAATGGTTCTAGGCGTTCTCAAAAGGTTGGAAATCCTGTGTCGAGCCCACTGAATGACACACTCCTGAATCAGCCCCTCAAGGTAGGTCTGGTTGGTACCGGCTATGCTGCTCAGCTACGAGCAGAAGCGCTACGGGCAGATGTGCGATCGCATCCTTTTTTAGTCGCGGGTCATCGTCCCGAGAAAACCCTGGAATTCAGTCGCAGCCATGGGCTTACCGTGGCCGACTCTTGGCAAGCCGTAGTGCACCATCCGGATGTGGATCTAGTCTGTGTGGCCCACCTGAATCGAGATCATGCCCCAGTAGTCGCCGCCGCCTTGCAAGCCCACAAGCATGTCATCGTAGAATACCCCCTGGCCTTTTCCCCCCAGCAGGGCCAGCAACTGCTGGCCCTAGCCCGCGCCCAGCAGCGCCTGTTGCACGTGGAGCATATCGAGTTACTAGGGGGCTTACATCAAGCCATGCAGCAGCATCTGCCCGCCATTGGGGCCCCCTCCTACGTGCGCTATAGCACCCTCAAGCCCCAGCGTCCGGCGCCGACCAAGTGGACCTATCGCCCCGCCGAATTCGGCTTTCCCCTAGTGGGGGCCCTGTCGCGTATCCATCGCCTCACCCATCTATTTGGTCCCATCACGGCAGTGACCTGCCAACTTCAGTACGACGGCGTCATCAGCCGTACTACCCCCGAGGCCTTCACCTCCTGTCTCTGCATTGGTCAATTTCAGTTTCAGAGCGGACTGTTGGCGGAAGTCAGCTATGGCAAGGGAGAGCTGATCTGGCAGGTAACCCGCCGCATGGAAATCTATGGCCAGACCGGTGCCCTGGTGTTCGAAGCCGATCACGGCACATTGATACGCCCAGAGGACACCCAACCCATAGTAGTGGGGTCCCGACGGGGGTTATTTAAGCGAGACACACAGATGGTCTTAGACCACCTCAGCAGTGGCACCCCCCTCTATGTGACGCCGCAACAGAGCTTACTCTCTCTGGCAGTGGCCGACGCCGCTCGTCGTTCGGCAGAAACCGGCGAGATGGTACGGCTGTGAAGGGCGCCCCCAGCAACGACGCTGCCGGACAGCACTCTGTGGCGGCAGCATAGCCCCTAAAGCGGTGGCTGCCCGATGTAATTGCCGGGCGGAGTGTATTGGCACACCAAGACATCCCAGCCCTGGCCACTGGCTAGGCCGCAACCCACCTCAGTGGTCTGGCGCCAGATGATTTGGGTGTAGTGGCCCACATCCCGCCAGTTACCCGTCGTCGCTACCGCCGGAAACACCCCATCGGAGACGAAGTACTGCTTTTCGGCCCCCCAGCTGTCTACCATATCGCTGAGCTCGTAGGCGCCGGCGGTACCCTTCCAGATGTTTTCCCCATAGCCACCGGCAGCACTATGGGCAAAGCTATTGGTGGCGGCTAGGTGCTCGGCCCACGCTTGGGCCGACTCGGCCAGGGGCGGAGACCACGCCAGGGGCGGCACGCCCACGTCCTCTCGGTAGCGGTTGTGGGCCTCCAGCAGCACCGTCGCCTCTGAGTCGGCTAGGGCGTTGCCTGGGCCTGCGATCAGGGCCAGGGCCATGGCTGCCACCATGCCGTAGTCAATCGCCTTGAGTGATACCCCCATGGTGGTGCCTCCTTCCTTGATATCAATAGCCTCTGGGAATTAGACTGCCTCCAGGCCGCTAGAAGTTCCGGAAGTACGAAACGGATCCCCTGAGGTCAGGAGCGCTTGGGAGCGAACAGGGATCCGAAAAATCAGTGAGTCCCTGGCGGTGCCGACTTAGGCGCCGCCAGGGTGGGCTCTGGCATAGCCGCCTGGCCGAAGGTGCCATTGAGGCCAGCGGCAATCTGGGCAAACACCTGGCTCACAGAGGCATCGGGCAGTTGTAGCGGCAGCGGGACCCCTGCATCGGCTAAGGCACAAATGCGCGGGTCAAGAGGCACCTGGCCCCACAGAGGCACCTGCAGATCCCGGGCAATCTGGGCGCCACCACCACTGCCAAAAATCGGAGTCGGGTTGCCGCAGTGGCCACAGAGCAGATAACTCATGTTTTCCACCAGCCCTAGCACTGGCACCCCCACCTGCCGAAACATGGCGACACTGCGCCGCACATCGGCGACGGCTACTTGCTGGGGCGTCGTCACCATGATCACGCCGCAAATGGGGCTCTCCTGCATGATGGTAATCTGGGCATCGCCGGTACCAGGGGGCAAATCAATGAGCAGGTAGTCGAGGTCACCCCACTCGACCTCTTGAAGAAACTGGGTCAGGATTTTATGCATCACTGGCCCTCGCCAGGCCAGGGGATGATCCTGCTCCGCCAGCAACCCCACCGACATCAGCTTGATGCCATGGGCGTCTAGGGGTAGGAACCGCTGGCCGCTGTCGGTCTCTACCACCTGGACACTGGATTGGCCCAGCCCCAACATGTGCGGCACATTGGGACCATAAATATCGGCATCCAGTAGGCCCACCTTGGCGCCACTGCGAGTCAGGGCGGCGGCCAGGTTGACGGCGGTGGTTGACTTGCCGACTCCCCCTTTGCCACTGGAGACAGCCAGGGTAGTGCGGACGCCGGGAATGGTGCATAGCTGAGCGTAGGCCTTCTTGCACCAGGGCAGGGCAGTGAGGGTCTGTTGCACCTGCTGTTGAAGATGGCGCTGGTGGGTGCCCACATACAGGCGTAGATACACGTAGTCATCTACTATCTGCAGGTTACGCACCATGCCCAGGTTGACTAGGTTGTTGGGCAGGGTGGGGGCTTGAATGTCTTGCAGCCGGGCGATGACTTCGGCTTTACGAGTGTCGGCTTGGGGGTCAGCGGCGGCCCGATGAAAGGGAGATGAATGACTAGGCATTGGGAGTTTCTCAGCAAGACGCCTGAATCTTTGCGATCGCACGTTCCGAATAGATGCGCACGTCCATGTCGGGGTCATCTAAGGTTTGCTGCAGGGCCGGCAGCACACTGGCATCGCCGATATTACCCAGGGCCGTGGCAGCATCGCGACGCACATCGGAATATTCGTCGGAGAGGGCCTTGATTAAGGCCGGAATCGCCTGAGCATTTGGGATTTGCTGCAGGGCTCGAGCGGTGAACTTGCGCACCTGCCACTCCGCATCGGCCATGGCGGCCATGAGGGCCTCCGTAGCCGCCGCATCGGCTTGTAATTCTAGAGACTTGGCGGCATTACGACGCACCTGCCAGTCGGCATCCGTCCTCAGCAGCTCACACAGCAGCGGTATTACCCCCGCATCGCTGAGATGGCCCAGGGTGAGGGCCGTGGCCCGTCGCACACTCTCCTCTGCATCCTTGGCCAAGGCTAGGACTGGTTCACACCGCACCACCTGATTCAGGTAGCGCAGGGTGGTCACCGCCGCCTCCCGCAGCGCTGGATTATCAGACTCGAAGAAGGGCAAAATGAACGGCAAGGCTTGGGCATCGTGGATCTTGCGCAGCAGAATCAACACCCCCAGTTGGGCGTGGACATCGTCTTGCTGCAAGACATCCAACAGCGTCATCAAATCCTGGGTGGACACCAGTTCCTTCAGAGCCGCCAGCGCCTCGTCTCGCACCTGCTGATGAGGGGCATTGAGGCACTCGATTAGGGGCGGAATCGCCACCGGATTCGCAAGCTCCCACAGGGTGGTGACGGCAATGTGCTGCACCCTAGGATGGTCGTCCTGGAGAGCCGCAATCAAGGGCTCGATGGCATCTTCATCCCCCAGGTGTTGCAGGGTTTTGACCGCCACCAAACGCTCTTCTACATCGTGCGATCGCAACATCTCAACCCATTGGGCGAGGTCAGGGTCCATATCGGTGGTGTGCATGGGTGTTCTTCTAAATGACGGCAGTTGCAGAGGAAACGTCTTGCATGTTTAGTGTTGAGTGTTAGGTTCCTGATGGCCAAGCCCGAATTCAAAACTCAAAATTCATAACTCAAGACTTTTGCGTCATCGCAGCAGGAACGGAATCTGCACCGTAATGGCATTGGTGGGGCATTCTTTCTCGCAGGGCAGGCAGAACCAGCATTCGTCATATTTCATGTAGGCCTTGCCGGTGTCTGGATTTTTCACCAGCACATCGAGGGGACAAACCTCAATGCAGGCCACGCACTTCTCCAAGCATTTCGACTCATCGACGATGACGGGTACATCCACCCGTTGAGTAGTTAAGGCCATAGAAAATGTCCTTCGATAGACTGCAAAACGGCAAAACAGACGATTACGAAAACCCTAGCCGAGTCAATAGCCTCCCTACTGACGCACAGCCACGTCGTAGACCTCCTGGTCTAGGTCGACATTGACGACGTAGGGTTCAACCGGGCGCTTAAACAGCTCCATGGCCCCGACCTCGCTCTTTTTCAGGTTGACGTGACAGAACCACTCTTGGTTATTCTTCTCGGGATAGTCGAGCCGGTAGTGATAAAGCCCCCAGCGGCTTTCCTGGCGAAATAGAGAGGCACGGGCCGCCATTTCGGCACAGTCGCGGATGAAGTGCACCTCCATGCAGCGCATCAACTCGTGGGGATCGCGGGCTCCCATCAGGTTTAGAGTGTCCTCATAGGCCCTGAACTTCTCCAGGCCGATGTCCATCTTGTAGGGGGATTTGGGCGGTTGCAAATAGTCGTTGACTAGCCGCCGCAGTTTATACTCCATTTGGGTATGGGGCACCCCTTCCGGCTGCTCTAGGGGCCGATAGATGCGGGCTTTTTCGGCGGCTAAAAACGCCTGGTCAGGCTCGACGTGGTCTAGGGCTTGCCCATACTCCATGGCATTTTCCCCGGCAATGCGGCCATAGACGAAAGCCCCAATCATGTAGTTGTGAGGCACACTGGCCATGTCCCCGGCGGCATAGAGACCGGGCACAGTGGTTTCGGCCTTGTCATTCACCCACACCCCCGAGGCGCTGTGGCCGCTGCAGAGGCCGATTTCTGAGATGTTCATCTCGACCCCGTGGTAGCGGTAGTCTTCCCCGCGGCCGCCGTGGAAGCGTCCCCGACTGGGCCGCTCATTGGACCACAGAATCGACTCGATCTCCGAGATGGTGTCATCATCGAGGTGGTACATCTTCAGGTGCACCGGGCCTTTGCCAGAGTTGAGCTCCTTCCACACCTCCAGCATCATCTGGCCGCTCCAGTAATCGCAGCTAATGAAGCGGTGCCCTTCGGCATTAGCCGTGTAGGCCCCGAAGGGACTGGCCACATAGGCACAGGCAGGGCCGTTATAGTCTTTGATCAAGGGATTGATCTGAAAGCATTCGATGTTGGTAAGTTCGGCCCCGGCATGGTAGGCCATGGAGTAGCCGTCACCGGCGTTGGTGGGATTTTCATAGGTGCCGTAGAGATAGCCAGATGCAGGCAATCCCAGCCGCCCACAGGCCCCAGTGCAGAGCACCACGGCCTTGGCCTGAATCACCACGAAGTCACCGCTGCGGACATCGAAGCCCACGGCCCCAGTGACTCGGCCGTCCTGCACCATCACCCGGGTGGCCATGACCCGATTGGTCACCTTGACCTGGTGGCGCTTTACTTGGCGGGCCAGAATTTTTTTCAGGTCTTTGCCTTCCGGCATGGGTAAGACATACTTGCCGACCCGATGCACCTGCTTCAGGTCGTAGTTGCCTTCGTGGTCTTTCTGGAACTTGACGCCCCAGCTCTCCAACTCTTGGATCACCTCGAAGCCCAGGCGACCAGTTTGGTATACCGCCTTCTGATTTAAGATGCCATCGTTGGCGATGGTGATCTCGCGCACGTACTGCTCTGGAGTGGAGTTGCCAGGGATGACGGCGGTGTTGACCCCATCCATCCCCATTGCGATCGCACCGCTGCGGCGAATATTGGCCTTCTCCAACACCAGCACCTCGCTCTCGGGACTGGCCTGTTTGGCCTTAATTGCCGCCATGGTTCCAGCGGTACCGCCACCGACTACCAGAAAATCGGTCTTCAAATACTGAGTATTCACTTAAACACTCCCTCAGCGTTTACGGCAGTGAACAACACCAAGTCCAGGTTGAGATCGGGGGTTCAGACCACTAGATCTGGGCTTGGATGAGATTTCAATCAACGGGGAAATATGCTTTGCCTGCATCCAGCCCTGGCAGCCCTGGAGAAACAATTCCCATCAAGGTTCTCCTTATTGACTAGAGCTGAACATTGACTAGCGCTAAACTGACTAGATTCTGACATCGGAAAAGCGACTGACAAAAACCGCTGTTTCTAATGCCTTTTACAGGATTCTAGAAAATACTCAATGAGCCAGCAATGGCGTTTGTAACAGCTGCTACGGTTTCAAGATTCAAGTCTTTTATAGACTCATAAAAAGTTTGAATATATGAGCGACCCTGCATCGGCAAATGATTAATGAATAATTCCTGTAAATCTCACGGCAAATCTTAAGTTGAATGGCCCAATTGATTAGGAGGCTATCGTGGAAATTTACCAGCTTAAGGTGTTTTTAGAAGTGGCACGGTGCCTTAGCTTCACGGAAGCCGCCACTGCTCTAAATTTAACCCAGCCCGCCGTTAGCGCCAAAATCAAGTCTTTAGAAGCTGATCTGGATACTCCCCTGTTCAATCGCCTAGGGCGGCGAATTGAACTGACTCAGGTGGGGCAGTATCTGTTAGAAGAAGCTCCTTATCTAGTTGACTTAGAGGCTCAACTCATCGCTGAAATTGAAGATATAAAGCAGGGGAAGTTCAGCACGCTAAAAATTGGCTGCATGGCTGAACTCAATAATCACTGGCTACCCTCAGTGCTGTTTGAGTATCGTCGGCAATGGCCAAGTGTGCAGACCCGTTGCTGCCAGTTTGAATCCGCAGAAAAGTTATATCGTGCCATCAAAAATGGCGATGCCGACCTTGGCTTTTCAGATCTGAGCTTTTCCGAGTTTGACGATCTATCGGAGACGGTGATCGATACCATTCACTACTCCCTGATTGCCTCCAGGAATCATCGGCTGGCTCAGCAGCCATGGTTGAGCTTGAAGGAACTGCTGCATCAACCCTGGGTGCTATTACCTGACGGCAGCCCCAGTCGCATCATCTTTGAGAAACGCCTGCGGGAGCTGGGCCTAAGCCTGGCTGACTTCACCCAGGTCGAAATTGTCGATGCCCCTGGCTTGGTGCGGACCTATGTGCTGCAGGGGCATTATCTTAGCTTTATTGCCGACGTTGACTTGCAAATTGAGCAACAAGCCGGCTTAATTCAGGCCATCGCCCTAGAAGAATTTGCCTTGGGAACACCGCTGTTTCTGCTGATGTCGAAACGCCTAGCCCGGGCCTTAGCCCAACAGCCTATTCCCTTTCGAGGTCGCCAGGCCCTAGAGCCAATTCGCCAGTTCATCACCCTGCTGCATCAGCGGCAGTCGCCCCCAGCTCCCCAGCGGCAGACTGCGGCGACAGACTCTACTCCACCGCCTCCGGCCCGGTTTCAAGCCCCCCACTTCATCAGGCGGCCCCGGTCGAGCCAGCCTGGTGACACCCTCACGCTCACGATTGGCACTCAAAATCGCACTATCCAAACGGTAACGGCGGGGCTAATTATTCAACGGCTGGGGCTGCTAGAGCACTTCTTACCTCAGCAGGGTCGCTACAGGGGCACCCAGTATCAGATTCGCTGGTGGGACTACACCTCAGGGGCCCCCATTGTGGCTGGGTTGGCGTCGAAGCAAATTGATATCGGGGTCTTGGGGGACTACCCGCTCCTATTGAGTGCCATGCCCCCCCAGGGGACTGATGCCAACACCTGTCTGATTAGCTTCGTGGCTAGTAATCCCGACGGTA
Organism: Halomicronema hongdechloris C2206; assembly: GCF_002075285.3. Lineage (GTDB taxonomy): Bacteria > Cyanobacteriota > Cyanobacteriia > Phormidesmidales > Phormidesmidaceae > Halomicronema_B > Halomicronema_B hongdechloris. The sequence continues at coordinate 1,829,332 of NZ_CP021983.2, forward strand.
CCGGCAATGACATCATTGTGCCCCATCGCTCCCACCTTAGCCGTATCGAAGACCTCGAGGGCCGGGTGATTGCGGTGCCGTTTAGTTCTGCTGCCCACAGCATGGTGATGCGATCGCTACACCATAAAAATTTGTTGGAGCAGGTTAGGCTCACCTCCATTGACAACCTCAATCCGCAACGGCTAATTAGCGATTTGGGGCAAGTAGATGGCTATGCCTACTTTGCACCGTTCCATGAAATCGCCAAGCACAAGGGACAGTGTCGTCGACTGCTGGAAGACAACTTAGATGGCCTGCCGACCTTCCACGGCATCGTGGTGCAGCAAGAGTTGGCCAGTCAATATCCTGAGGTGGTGGTGGCCTACTTGCAGGCGTTGCTGGCGGCCCAGTATTGGTATGCCACCACACCAATGGCCGCAACCCTGGTCAGCCGCTGGGTCAATTTAGATGCGGCCATCGTGTCGAAGACCTTACTCACCGGCGCCAGTGACTATACCCAGGGCGTGTTTTTCCCAGAGACTCATATCCGTGCTGACTGGGTCAGTGAACATGTCAACCAGCTCCAGCACATTGCCGGCCATGAGTATCTAGGCCAGATGAATCTGAATCACTGGATGCAGCCGGAATTTTTGCAGCGGGCGGTGGCGTCTCTTTAGGCGGCCTCCATGCTTTTGAGGGTCTCTTCCCGAATGCAGTCAAATACCTGCCGATGCAACGTCATAAAATCAGGGGAGAGGGTGTCATCAAAATGGCGGGGGCGACGCAGATGAATCGGGATCTCGGCTTTAATATGCCCTGGATGTACTCCCATGATGAAGATGCGATCGCACAGGAAAATTGCCTCCTCAATGTCGTGGGTGACAAAAATCACCGTAGTTTTCAAATCACTCCAGATATCGAGCAGTAGCTCCTGCATCATGTGGCGGGTTTGGGCATCGAGGGCGGCAAAGGGCTCATCCATCAACAACACCGATGGCGAATTTACCAAAGCCCGGACAATGCTAGCTCGTTGCTGCATTCCCCCCGACAGCTGGGCCGGATAGCTATGGCGATAGCGATAGAGCCCCACCCGATTCAGGTAGTCATTGACCAACTCAGTGCGCTCAGCCTTAGCCATGCCACGGATCTTGAGGCCCAACTCAATATTCTGAAACGTCGTTTTCCAGGGCAACAACGAATACTGCTGGAAGACAAACCCCCGGTCGGCCCCCGGTCGACAAACCGGCTGTTGGTCTACCAAAATGTAGCCCTCCGAGGGCTTGAGAAAACCGGCAATGCCATTGAGTAGGGTAGACTTGCCACAGCCAGACGGCCCTAACAAGCAGACAAATTCCCCCGGTTGAATACTGAGGTTAATAGCATCGAGCACATGATTGATGTGTCCCTTCCGTCTGAAGGTGACTGACAGCCCCTCCACTTGCACAGACCCCTTAACACTCTGCGTTTGCTGCAACTGTTGCATCAACATGATTTTTCCAACCTAACGCGACAAATTGGCAGGGAACATGGGCTGAGGTTAGCCAGATCAAGCGGCAGTCTGAGCTAGCCAACGCCGCCAACCCTCAGGCATCTTGCTTTTTAATCACCCGCCAAGGCATGAGGGCAGCCATGGTGCGATTGACAGCCCAAGAGCTGATTGCCCCCATCAAGCCAATCAGCAACATGCCCATGACAATCGGTGGATAGTTCGAGGTGACGTAAGATTCCCAGGTGATATAGCCAATGCCGTAACGCCCCGCCAAGATTTCAGCGGTGACTAAACAAAACCAGGCATTGCCCATGCCGATGGTAAGACCACTGGCGATACTGGGTAGGGAGCCAGGCAAAACAATATCTTTGAAAATATGCCAGGATCTTGCCCCTAAACACTGCCCCACCCGAATCAACACCGTGTCACTGAGAATGCTCTCCACCCCACGAATGGTGCTAATCAACACCGGGAAAAACGCCCCCACAAAGGTGATATAAACCATGCCACTCTCTGCATTCGGAAACATCAAAATTGCCAGGGGAATCCAGGCCACTGCTGGAATCGGCCGCAGCAGCTCCAACGGAGGCATCAGCAAATCTTCAACCTTCTCGAACCAGCCCGCCAGCACCCCTAGAATGATGCCCAGGCATGAGGCCACGGCATAGCCAATCATGACCCGCTGAATACTCGAGCGAAAGTGAACCCACGGGTCAGTGGTGAAAAAGGTCAGCGTGGCTTTCAACACCTGCAGCGGAGACGGTATCAGCTGAAAATTTACGAAAAAGCTGAAGCCGATGTTGCATAGAAACTGCCAGCCGCCAAAGAAAATCACTAAGGCCAGCAGGCGCCGCGCTGAACGATTGGCAAAAAACAACGCCCTCAAAGCCATGGCCGTTTGATAACGCCAGCCCCGCCGCGACTGCCGTGTCGCCTTCGAAGTCATAACTGCCATAGGGTCTTCCTCTCCAGCAGAGCACATCCGTTCATCCCAGGGGCAACGACCTAACGCCGTCCTTAGATAGCGTTAGGTCCACCAAGCCGGATGACCATTAGCAGCCACCTTACGCAGTTAGTGAAGTGCCCGTCTGTATTCCATAGGGCAGTAGTGATGCACATTCTCCGTAGATGGTCGGCTACAGCATTTCCTGGCTGGGTGCTGTAATCAGACTCAATGGCTGACTCAAGTTAGCGCCGACCTCCCACTAAGGCTCCTACCAGGGTAGGCTGGCGACCCTTAGCATAGCGATCTTGCAACCCTCGAAACGCCATCATCTGGCCCCCGGTTTCAGCGGCATAGGCCTGCGCATCAGACTCTAGTAAGAAGGCCGATACTTCATCACCGTTGCTGACGTAGTAAGAGTTTTCTGCAAACAGCTTCCAGCCATTGTTGCGGTCATGGACAAACATGACATCAGCCGCCTTGCCTTCTGCTTGCAGCGCAGCCAGGGCTTCTAACATGTTGCCAATCGAGGCAAAGTTGGTGACGGTTTCCTCGCCCTGAACCCAATACTGAGCCGCTAACTTCGGATCTTCGATGGCTTCGCCAGTCAGGGCATCTTCACCGGTAATTTGATAGGCCTCAGCGGTGGCGATCACCTCATCGTAAACCAAGTCCATCTCTTCCATGGCCTGCTGTAGATAGCTTTCATCAATCCAGTTGGTGACTTCAGCCGGGTCAACCGGATTTTCGATCTTGCCCAGACTAGTAAGGGTGGCAATGCTGTTTTTCAGGGCCTCCACATGGACTTCGCGAATAGTGGGGTCGAGGGGCTGTAACCCAGAAGGCCCCAAGAACATGTAAACGACCTCCTTCTCGATGCCCGACCATTCCTCGATGTTGGCCGAGATTTCTTCGGGACTTTCCCGGAAGATTTGGTTCGCCTCTAGCACTGCCTTGAGGTAAGCCACGACAATTTCAGGGTGCTCCTCGGCAAAATCAGAGCGCACCGTAATGCCATGGAGAGTGGGGACTCCGGTTTGGGCACCGTCAAAGATTTTCTTGGCAAAACCGCGGAAGGGAAATAGCTCACCGAAAGGAACAAAGTCAGCATGGGCATCAATCTGACCCGTGCGCAGGCTCGACCCGCCGACCTCTGGGGCCTGACTGATGAGCGTGACATCGGTTTCGGGATTGATGCCAACGTCATCTAAGGCCTTGAGCACCATGCCGTGAGCCGCTGAGCCAAAGGGCACTGAAATCGTCCCCCCTTCGAGATCTGCCAATGAGGTGGCTTCACTATCTTTAGGAACAACAACTGCATTGCCAGCACCGTTAGGGCTATAGGCTAGTGTACCGATATAAATAGAATCAGCATCGTCAGCTTCCTGCTGGAATTTGATCAGATTAATCACCGCCGGAAAATCACCCATGAGACCAATATCAATTTGATCCGCCAGCATTTTATTCGTGATCGGTGGCCCAGATGTATAGCTCGACCATTGCATGTCGTATTCGACCCCTTCATATTTTCCAGTGGTGGGTAAATGTTTTTCTAGCAGTCCCAATTCCCGTACAGTGGCGCCACCAACCGCAGTGTTGATTACCTGATCCTGGGTGCCAATTGCGACCCGAAGCACTTCCCCAGAGAGGCTTTCAGAGCTTGCCTCCTCGGCTCCTGAGTTCGCACCAGGATCAGAACAAGCTCCCACAAACATTACAGAACTAATTAGAAAGCCTGACGCTAGTAGTCTCTTCTGCCAGCCTAATTTAAGCTTCATATGCACGATAAATTAACTCGATGTTGGAATCATTTATTCACTAATTCAAGACTCTATCTGTAAATCGATATACATCCTCAAGTGATCTAAAGTTATGGTGGATAAAAGTATTTTTTGAATCAATCAATTTCTTTTATAACTAGAGTTATAGGCTAAATTCATACCCCCTGCAGCTGATAGTCTGAAGGTCATTCTTTGCAAAAACCTCCAGGCTCTAGACTGGGTCAAGGTTGGTTGACTGACAAAAGATTCTGCATTGGGCGCGGAAACCGCGCCCTTACCAGATTTCGGATGCTGTAGGGGGCAGGTTCCCTGACCCTTTGGATAGTCTGGGTTCTATAGCACGATGGTGACGATGGTGCCCTGAGGCTGATTGTCTGCCACCAGAATTTGGCCGCCATGGGCTTCTATCGCTAACTTGCAAAACGCCAGCCCCAGGCCAGTTTGGATAATGCCGGCGACGGGATCACCAGTGCAGAAGGATGTTGAAAACGGATGCTTACCCTATGATTTCCCTCACCCCCATCCCTTGGCTTGAGAGCTTGGGTCGATTGCTGCTCGCTATCGGGTTGGGGGCAGCCATTGGTTGGGATCGCGAGTATGACAATAAACCGGCTGGGCTGCGCACCAACATGCTGGTGAGTTTAGGGGCGGCTCTATTCATCCTGGTTCCCCTACAAAGTGGGCTGGCGCAGCAAGATGCCAATACTATCGCCCGTAGCCTCGATGGCATTATCACCGGCGTGGGGTTTGTGGGGGCAGGCTCGATTCTACGGGAGCAACGGGTGCGGGGGCTCACCTCTGCCGCTGCCATCTGGATTTCGGCGGCGGTGGGGGTGGCAGCAGGGATGGGGCTGTGGCCATTGAGCCTGATGGGCACCCTGTTGGCCATTATCATCCTGCGCATTATCAAGTGGTTGGAACGGCGATTATCCCCTAGGAAACGGACATCTAGGGCGCCAAGGCAGTAGTAATAGGGCGGCTTGCCCTGACGGATGTGGCAAAAACCTAAAGAGATCTAGCAAAAATTTGGATTTAACGGCGGACTAGTCCACCATGGGGAATCGACGCTGGTCGGGAAAATATCCCGTCCTATGTTGGCATGGACATTCTCAATGGCTCGTGCGAGAGGAGTGTCCGTGATGAGTGCCCAGTAGCATCCCAGGAGAAATTTATGTTGACGGCGGCCGACATCATGACTAACGAGGTCTGCACCATCGATAGTTCAGCCAGTGTGGCGGATGCCATTGCACTGATGCAAACCCAGAAGGTGCGATCGCTAATCGTGAACCGCCGCAGCGCCGAAATGCCCTTCGGTATCGTCACCGAACGCGACATCGTCTACAAGGTGATTGCTCGGGACCACGATCCGGAGCGGGTGATTGTACAGGACGTGATGCGGCAGCCCTGTGTGGCCATTGAACCGAATCTGAGTATTCAAGAAATCGCTCAAGTCTTTTCAGATGCTGGGATTCAGCGGGCTCCGGTGATCAAAGATGGGGAATTGCTGGGGGTGGTCTCGGTCACCGATGTGGTCATGCGGGGAACGATAGCGGCGTCGAATCAGCCCGAGCTGGCCCAGCGGATCGCCGAAGCCGTGCGCCATGCCCGGTCCATCTGTCAGGAGAAAGGACAAAGTTCCCAGGACTGTGCGATCGCATGGGAAACCGTAGAAGAACTACAAGCAGAAGCCGCCCATCGCCGGATTAAGCCCGGGGGGAGATAGGGGAGAGTGGGGGAGTGATGGGGTGATGGAAGGATGAAGGATGAAGGATGAAGGATGAAGGATGAAGGATGAAGGAATGAAAGGCGGGGAGGTGGGGTGATGGGGTGATGGGGAGTGAGTAGCGTGGGTCATTTTACCTAGGCAGGGGAAATTATGAATAGCCAGGGAAGGACCCACGGAGACGCGAGCATGAGGATTACTCCGTCAGTCGCAATTCCGCCTTCACCACATCCGGGGTGCGCCGCAGCTTAAAACCCACCTTCTCACAGACCCGCTGCATAGGCTTATTCTCATGCAAAATCTCGGCAGTGATGCGGGTCAGGTGTTCGTCTCGGCCAATCTGAATCAGCTGCGACAGCAACTCTGTGCCTAGCCCCTGGCGCTGGTAAGGATCGCTGACCAGCATGGCGAATTCCGCCTCGTCGTGACCATGGAAACGGCTGAGGCGGCCGGCGGCCAGCACCTCATGCTGTTGAGTAGCTGGATCCTTGCAATCGACGACCAGGGCCATCTCCCGGTCGTAGTCCACGAAGCAGATGCGGGTGAGGCGTTCGTGGGCGATGCGCTGGCTCAACTTGAGCAAATGGAAGTAGCGGAAATAGACACTCTGTTCCGAGAGGGTCTGGTGAAACTGCACCATCAGCGGTTCATCCTCGGGACGGATGGGGCGAATGGTGACGGGGGTGCCATCCCGCATCGTCCAGGGCTTGACGTATTGACTGGGATAGGGACGGATGGCGGGTTTGGGTAGGGTACTCAGGTCCACATCCGCCGGATGCAGGGCAATGCGGGCATCTAGGGCCAGGAGGGGATAGCGGCTGTGGACGCCGTCTACCAGTAGGGGGTTGATGTCGATTTCTTTGATCTGGGGCCGCTCTAGAATCAGTTGACTGAAGCGCACCAGCAGTTTCTCCAGCTCCGCCAGGTCGACGGGGGGACGACCGCGCACTCCCTGCAGGGCTTGGTAGATCTTGGTCTGCTCCATCAGCCGTCTGGCCAGGGTGGTATTCAGGGGCGGCAGGGCCACGGCGCTATCTTTAAAGATCTCCACCAGTTGGCCCCCGGCCCCAAACAGAATCACCGGACCGAATTGCACATCCAGGCTGCTGCCGACGATGACTTCGTAGCCGTCTTCCCGGTTGATCATGGGCTGCACGGTCACCCCTTGAAAATGCTCGGCCCCAGCCTTCTCGGCCACGGTGGTTGCGATCGCATCAAAGGCTTGCCGCACCGCCGCCGGGTCTTGCAGATTCAGCTTCACCCCGCCCACATCGGTTTTATGGGTCAGGGTCTGGGACAACAGCTTCACCACCACCGGATAGCCGATGGCCTCGGCCCATGCCACCGCTTCCTCTGCCGTTAGGGCGATGCGAGATGCCACCGTGGCAATGCCATAGGCACTGAGGATCTGCTTCGATTCAAACTCTGTCAGCAGGATGCGCTGGTGGGCCTGGGCCGCCTGGATGATCTCATCCACCACCTGGGAGCGATCGACGGCACACCGAACTCAGATTCCGGCAGCAGGGCCGGGGTTTTCATAGAGGCCCTTCAAGTTGTAGCTGTAGCGCCACATGAAATTGAATAAACGGGCGGCGGAGTCAGGGTAGCGGTAAGTGGCGATGCTGGCCCGGTGAGAATGGTTTCCCCATTGGTGACCTCAGCCCCCGCCCATCCAGCTGGCCAATAGGGGTTTCTGGGCTCTCTGCACCGCCTGCTTCAGGTGCTCGGCGGTTTCGGTGGGGTCGGTCATGGCCTGGGGGGTCAAGATCACCATCAGGCCATCGCTGGTTGGGGCTCTTGGCAGGCGGTTTCAAAGGTCTGGGTATAGCGCTTGGGGTCGGGCGTCCCCGAGGATGGTCGATGGGGGTTGCCATGGCTCCAGTGGCCGGGGCAGAAACCGATCTAAGGCCGTCCACCGTTTCCCGGCCAAGGGTAGTCAACTGGCCGCCGGTGGCGATCAAGGCGTCGGTGGGCTAAGACCCCAGGGCCGCCGGCCATTGGTGATGATCGTCAGCCGTGGGCCTTGGGGCAGGGGGTTTTGTTTTCCCCAGCACTTCCGCCAGGTTAAACAGCTCCGAGATCCGTGTTCACCCGCAGGACGCCGCCGCAGCGGCGAAAGGCGGCATCGGAGGACGGCATCACTACCGGCCAGGGAGCCGGTGTGGGAGGCGGCGGCCTGGGCGGCGGCTTCGGTACGACCGGCCTTGATCACGATGATGGGTTTGGTCAGGGCCACTTCCCGGGCTGCCGATAGGAGAAGGAGCGGGCATTGCCGATGCTCTCCATGTAGATGACGATGCTGCGGGTGCGGGGGTCATCGCCCAGGTAGTAGATCAAGTCGCCCCAGTCCACATCCAACATGGAGCCGATGGACAGAAAGGCGCTGAAGCCGACATTTTCCTGCAGGCTCCAGTCGAGCACGGCGGTGCAGAGGGCGCCGCTCTGGCTGATGAAGCCGACGTTGCCGGGGCGGGCCAAGGTGCTGGCGAAGGTGGCGTTGAGCCCTTGCAGGGGATTCATCACCCCGAGGCAGTTGGGGCCGATTAGCCGCAGGGAGCTATGGGCCAGTTTCGCTTTGATGGCCTGCTCTAGGGCGATGCCCTCGGCTCCGATCTCTTTGAAACCGGCGGAGATGACGATGGCCCCTTTGACCCCATGATCGATGCATGCTTGGATGACGCCGGGGACGGTGACGGCGGGGGTGGCGATGATGGCCAGATCGACGGCTTCGGGTACGGCCTGGAGGCTGGGATAGGCTCGAATGCCTAAGACACTCCGCCGTTTGGGGTTGATCGGAAACACGGTGCCGCCGAAGGGATTGCTAATCAAGTTCCACAGCAGGGTGCGGCCAACGCTACCGGGGCGGTCGCTGGCGCCGATGACGGCTACTGCCTCGGGGGCAAAGAGGGCGCTGAGGGGTTGCCGTTGCGATCGCAAAATGTCGTAAGCCGGATCAGTCGTAGGCTTGAGCATGACGGAGTAGCCCTAGAGGTACACAGACTGAAAACATCCACACTTCTGTTGTAGTGCGGGGATCGCGACGGATGATGGTTGATTCGACAGGGTGGACGCGGGGACACCTGCCCCCCGCAGGACTCCGCGAGGATGCCCTTGAGGGCATTGCGGAAACTGGCCTCAGAATAGGGCCCCCAGCGGGAACCCAACGCCCCGATGGTACTGTCATGACGCTGCTCATGACGCTTCAACTCTGCTAAGACGTCTCGATTATGCTGGTGTTGCTCATGCCACTGGCCCGTGTTGTCTTCTCTATGAAAAAGTGATATAGAAGCTCGTAGATTTTTTATTTTTAGTCGCGTTGAATTTTGTGAAACATCTCCTCAACCGTCAATTGCCATTGGGAAAACGTCGGTGAAACAACCGTGTCATCTTGATTAAATACGGTTTCCGTATACGTGCCCTCAACCATTGCCAACACTGTCACGCGACCTTCTTGAGGATCAACAATCCAATATTCCGGGATGCCTCGCCATTCGTACTGATTGCGCTTGTCAAAATAGTCGCGGCGGCGGCTTTCCGCTCCGGAGCTGACCACTTCCACCACCAGCAGTGGTGGAGCCATCTCCAACGTAATTGCAGACTGCCCCAGGGCTTGTAATTGCTCTAGGTGCTCTGGTCGCAGCACGGTGAGATCCGGAAAGCGATTCTTGGGCTGTCCCAGCACTTCAAGGGCAAGCTGATGCGTTCTGACCCGTTGAAATCCAACAATGTCTGAAAAGGCGCGATCGAGCGCACGCGAGATTAAGACATTCTCATCCGATTCCGGCGGCACCTCGATTAAATCCCCATAAGTCAGCTCATACCGTCTATCTGTCCCGTCATCGTAGGCGAGATAGTCAGCAAACGTCACAATTTTCAGGTTGGCTTGAGTCAAGGAAACAACCTACATAACGCCTTCAACTAGATTGTAGTGTGAGCCCTAACTGAACAGTGGCCAGTACGTGAGGGAGCGATCGCCCTTCAAGAATGGCTGTTTTTGGATGATGAAGCGGAGGGATGCGATCATTCTAGACGATACCTACATGGCCGTCGGCAGTGAGGCCTATGCCGCCGCCCTATCGGTTTACAGCTACGCCAAGGCCAATAATAGTGGGGCGGGGCTAGATACGGCGGTGAGGGATTTGGGCATCCGGTTTGCCGGTCAGGGGAGACGGCGGCCTGCAGTGGAGGCCTAGGAGAGGCGTTGTGTCCTCTGACGATAGGGTAAAATTCTCCTGACAATTAACTCAACAGCCCCGCCGAGACCGTTGCTGTGTTGAGCAGTAACGGTCTTTGTTTTGCCGGTTACGATACCACTCCCGTCATTCCCGAAGCAGCGGGAGTCCAGATGTTGAGGAACTGTGCCTATCCTCAGTCAGCTATTTACCTAGACGCTAGTCTTCCCTATTTAAGGCTTGTCAGGTCAACTTTTCGCGTGCTTTCTCAAGATGGCAGCTCAATCACTTAACCTGGGCGGCTAAAGATTTTCCACGGCATCGGCATAACTATACACTTCGATTCCCAATGCCGCTGCTACAGGCAAGGCGCGATCGTCCACCATGGGTGAAATCACTAGCTTGCGGCTAACGGGTCGTTGGTGGTGCTTTTGATAAAAGGTCGTCTTGCGATCGCAGGTATACATATCTGCCTTACTCAGGGAGGACTTGATCTCACAAATAAGCACGTCTCCGTTTTTGATAATGATGTCTAACTCCACCTGATCGGGCCGACCAAATACCTCGCCTGTATCGTCAAAATCGTTAATATTCAACACCTGCACCCCGAAGGACTCTTCTAGGATGCCCTTAAGGGCATTACGGAAACTTGCTTCAGAATAGAGCCCCCAGCGGGAACCCAACGCCCCGATGGTACTGTCATGACGCTGATCATGACGCTTCAACTCTGCTAAGACGTCTCGATTATGCTGGTGTTGTTCATGCCACTGGCGCGTGTTGTCTTCTCTATCGCGCTGCAGTTCTGCTAAGACACGGTCAAACCGGCTTTCGGTGTCGACTTTGCCAGCATAGTAGTCAGACACTGTCCTCAGCACAAAATCCCTGATGGCTGGATCGTTGGCGATCAAGTCGGGGAGGATGTCTTGCAGGGTCTGTTTCAGCTCGGCACTGGCCATGGGGAGCGACAGCGGATAGACTCTTCAATTCTATCGTTGGCGCCCTTGCCCCCGGCATCGCCTGCCAGAGGCGGGGACATTGACATCTACCCATCGTCAGGGTCAACACTGAGGGCTCTCAGCCGTTCGGCCAATCGGGCCGAGCGTTGGCGCTCCTGGTGCAACAGTTCTGCCTGGGTCGGCAGTAGATCGCCCGTAGCCGTGACCCACCGCAGCCAAACGGCATCCACAGTCTGGTAGCAGCCTTGCCAACGCACTAATCCTAAGCCCAGCTGTTGGCTGGCAAGGACTCCAGCGTCATTGAGGGTTAAAGGCTCGTAGTAGCCACCTACCAGGCGAAACCCGGCCCATTCTTGCGGATTAAATGGATCAAACCAGAAATACTCAGGTACTCTTACTTGCTCGGCATACACCTGCTTTTTCCTGGTTTTATCATCGACAGCTGTGCTGTCTGATAGGAGCTCGATGACAACGTCTGGGCCTTTGCCCTCTTCCCACACCACCCAGCTTTTGCGTTCTCCTTTGGGAACGCCTAGGACCACGAATACATCCGGTCCGATGAAATCCTGATGACGAACTTGGGCCAGGCTGTAGTAGAGAAACATGTTGCCGCCTACGTACCCATCCTGTCGCCCGGCTAACCAAGGGTATAGGGTCTCAATCAGGAGATCCGATTGCAGCTTATGGCGTTGGGTCTCCATGGGGACACCGTCGTCGCAGGGGAGGTCATGCTGAGTGGGGGGGAGGGCGCTATCGAGGGGATGGCTGACCATGGGGTGAGCTTGATGGCAATGGGTGGTGTGCTTTCAGGGTAACTTGGATGCAGTGAGAAACATCAGTACCAGCAAAGTCCACCGTCGCTGACGGGATAGTCAATCAGTGGCATCTCTTTGACCAGAGTGTGTGCATCTGATTTAAGCCCTGGGCATTCTAGACGATACCTACATGGCCGTCGGTAGTGAGGCCTACGCCGCCGCCCTATAGGTTTATAACTACGCCAAGGCCAATCATCGGGGGGCGGGGCTGGATACGGCGGTGAAGGATCTGGGCCTGCGGTTTGCCCGTCGGGGTAGAGGGAAGTCTGCGGTGGAAGACCAGCCCTAGGAGAGTCGTTGCGCCCTCTCGCCGGGCCAACCGTCAGCGTGAGGATGGAGCAAAATTCTCCTGACAATTAACTGAATAGCGTTTCTCCGAGACAGTTGCTGTGTTGAGCAGTAACGGTCTTTGTTTTGCCGGTTATCGATACGAAGTTTCCGGCTCCCCTTCTCACGCTCTGGAAGTGAAGATTATGAAAGTGGAATGCCCTCAACAATTTGCTGTCCTCTGCCACAGGATAACACTACATTCAGTTTCTAGATAGAATGGGGATTAGTTTCCGATCTGGCAGATAGAAGGGTAACTCCAAATGGTACAGGCACCATCTAAACTACTGACTTTAGCAGAGTTCTTACGCTTACCAGAGACGAAACCCGCAAGTGAATACATCGATGGTCAAATTGTTCAAAAACCGATGCCCCAAGGGAAACATAGTGCGATTCAGGGGGAGCTTGTCGCTGCTATCAATGGGGTCGTTAAATCTAAGCGTATTGCTCGTACATTTCCTGAGCTGCGCTGTACCTTTGGTGATCGTTCAATTGTCCCTGACATTGTAGTGTTTCTCTGGAACCGAATTCCTCGTGATGAAAATGGGGAGGTTGCCAACACGTTTCCTGCTACGCCAGATTGGACAATTGAAATCCTATCTCCTGATCAAAGCCAGACAAAGGTAACGAAGAATATTCTTCACTGTCTGCGGCATGGAACCCAAATGGGTTGGTTAATCGATCCGGATGAGAAAACCGTGTTCGTCTACCGTCCAAAACAGGAACCTGACGTATTGGATCAACCAGATGAAGTTATTCCTGTCCCGTCGTTTGCAATTGATTTACAGCTTACAATCGAAGACTTGTTTGCTTTTTTGTTGGAGTAAGACTTGAGATGAAGCCAACTGTCCAGCTTCCACATGAGTGAAACCGTCTACGATGAGATTTTAGAGGAAATCTACAGGATTCGAGAGGAACATGCAAAAGTATTCAATTATGATTTGAAGGCTATAGCAATCACAGTTGAATTTCGAACAGCATCCCATAGACTATAGGCTTTGTAAGTGATTCTCATTCTAAATTCAGTTAGGCTTGCTATATTTGTGATGACTTGCAGAAACGACAAGCAGCAAGCGGTAGAAAAATCATTTCTAAACCTCTTCGCCAGCCTCGCCAGCCGCATAATCGGGATTCGTGAGAATTCGGGAGCATCTCAGTCTTGCAAGTTTGCCCTCTCCCCCTCAGTTCCCCTCTCCCATTTTTGCACCTAGGAAAACATTTATCTGTCATTCCCACGGCTCACGGAGTGTGCCCGGAGGGCGTAGCGGGAATCCAGGGCGTAAATCTCAGCTAGGCCCAAAGCGCTCTACCTGGATTCCGGGTCGCGCTGCGCTTGCCCGGAATGACGTATTGCAGTTGTTATAAATCATCTTAATGTTGGTTGTCTTAGCGGATTTGATATCAGATGGTCGGCGCAGGTCGATTTTGATTGTATAGCAGCGGTTTACTCAGAGAGAAGCTACTTCGTGTCTATAACCGCCCCGCGTTAACGTTTTGTCAGTCAACCAGCATTCCCACAGTATGCTAAGACTGAGTTATGGTCTTAGCGTTATGAAAAGGCGCAATAGCAAATTTAACCCCAAACGCAGAATGCTGAAGGTTGAAGAATGTGATTTGCTGTATCAATAAAGCCTGAGTCGCATAATACATTGCATAGTGAGCACGAGAAACACAGGCTCGATAGCGCTTATTTTCTGAAAGCAATTGAGACGTTTCTAAATCCTCTCCAGCCAGATTCAGAAGTCGAGAAACGCTACTCATACTAAGATGCCTTCTCGACGGACATTCCAAAGTAGTGGAGAATTACGATAAAGAAAATCATTATGAGCTATTGGCATCACGGAAATCAGTTCATCATAGTCAAGCAATATAGCTAAACCAGCATCCGCCATGCGAAAAATTTCATCACCGTGGGAAATCGTTTCATCTCTGAGCACCACCAACACATCTACATCTGATTCCTCAGTTTCCTCATGACGAGCAACCGAACCATACAGCACTAAACTGGCTAACCGCTTGCCATAGAGTGCAGTCAGCTTCTGCTTAAATTCCCGTAAAAGCTGCTTAATTTTAGGATTGAGAGTATCAGCGTCCTCAATGGTCGGAAGGTCACTTACTTGACAATCGGTAGCCTGGTCCGTGGGCTGATGATTTGAAGCAACCATAATTGCAACCTGATTGCAATACTAAGTATAGAGGGCAGACGCTGGGATTGGAATGATTCTGATGGATGTAAAAAACTTTACTGTAACTGTAATTGTATAACTGTAATACTGTAAACCCGTGCCTGTTCAAGACGACCCAGTGCCTGTTTAAACAAGGCTGGCTTTGTTTAAAGACGAAGCAGTTCCTGTTGAAGACGAACTTATTGCTGTGGTTTTTGAAATTCCCTCGTTACTGGGGAGATGGCCTGATGGAGCGTTGGGCTGTAAACCTCGTCCAACTTGAGACCTGGAGTTTTAGGCGAACCCAAGGTAGGGTAGAGACCTGTCCAAGATTCGTTCGCATTCATCATAGCGCTTGCTGGCGATTTATGAAATTGCCCAAGGCGACAGTGCGACTCAAGTGGCCTACCAGAGTCACCGGAACCCGCAAACGGTGATGGAGTGGGTACATCGCTATAACGCTCACGGCCCTGATGCCTTGACCTACCAGCGCAGTGGAGGTCATCCCCCCCTTTGTCGGATGAGGTCAAGCGCGGCATAGACCAAACCCTTCGGCATGCGTTGGACGTAGCAGCCACGCCCCCTCAGCAGCGCAGCGAGGAACCGGTTCCCCGCTGGACCCTCAAACGCCTCGTGCGGTGGGTGAAAGAGACCTTTGCCATCGACTGCAGTCGAGAGACCTTGCGAAAACTCCTCAAGGAATTAGGCTTTTCCTGGAAGAAGGCTCGAAAACTGTTGAATAAAGCAAATCCAGAGCAGCGAGTGGCTTTTCTCAAAACGTTGGAGAAGCTATTAGACGACGCCCTGCATGAGCGCTGTTTGGTGGTGTATCTGGATGAGGCGCATGTCCATCTCGACACCGATGAAGGCTATGGCTGGTCCATTTGCGGTCAGCGGTTCTGGGTTTCTTCCAGTTCCCTGGCTTAGCGAAGGTCTCCTTTTATGGACTGTATCTCTACAACCTGGGGCAGGTTCGGATTTGGCCCTTCGAGCGGGCGAAACAGGAGAACACCGTCGAGGTGCTCAAACGATTGCGGGTAGAGTTTCCCGATGTCCCCATTAAACTGGTCTGGGATGGGGCTCCCTATCATCGGGCCAAACTCGTGCGAGAGGCGGCTCAAACCTTGGACATCGGGCTTGTGCGGTTGTCAGCCTACAGTCCTGATTTTATGCCCGTCGAGCATCTGTGGCACTGGTTGCGGGAGGACGTCACCTATCACACGTGTTATGACCAAGAAGCCGATTTAATCGCCCAGGTTGATCGCTTTCAAGCACGGATTAATGCCGACCCGATTGCCCTCGCTGATCGCTTGTGGGTCAAATCTCATCTGGATCCTAAGGAGGAAAAACTCCGGGTTTCAACCTAGATGAGGTTTAGATGCGATAGCCCTGCGGGGACTTCCTGTACGAATACGGTACTCATTGTCAGAACCTTTCATCTTGACCACCCCATCAGGGCGTGGATCTTCGGCAAGTTGCTCAATCTTCTTAGCGATGCGATTGTAAACGTCATCAGGCAAAGCATCTAGCTGTTTTTGCACAGCTTTCGGTGTGATGATGGTGTAGGTCATGCCGATCGCTCTGCCCGTTTTGCCTTGTATTCATCAAAGGTCATGTAATCCCCTGCTTCGTAGTCAGCACGGGCAGCCTGAATTTCAGCAATGTCCTCGGTCGAATCTTCATCATCGGGGAATAACTCGGCTTCTAGAAGTTCCCAAAGCTGATGTTTTTCAGCAATGTCTAGTGAGGAAATTGCTTGCAGCAATGATTGAAATGAGATGTCTACTTTCACAATATTCTCAGCCATTAGAACTTGCCTCTGTTTTTATTTTTGCATCGTGTATTTTCAATTGCTCCTGTGCCCATTCTCGCAGTTGCTCATCGAAGTCATAAGCCGCTTTGTTGCGCAGCGGTTTGATCGTTTTGGGGGGAAGCATGATTTTAATCATGGTTGCAACCAGTTTTGAATTTGCAATTCAGGAATTCGTTGAAAATGACTGAGGTTATTGGTGATTACACATAATCCTTGAGCCAAAGCAGTAGAAGCGATTAGGATGTCTGCATCTCCAATCAGTTCACCTCGCTGTCTCAAAAGTGCGTAGATGTCAGAAGCTTTGATAATGATTTCATCAGTCAGCAGCAAAATGATATTCACCTCACAGAAGAGATCGAATGCCGCAAGCTGTTTTGTTGCACCTTTTGCTTTTAGTCCACGCAGAATCTCATATCGAGTAATGATCGAGAAAGTGAACTGTTCATGAGCGACCAAGTACTCCTGAGCTTTCGGAATCACAACTGGATCCTGGCGCAGGATAGCAGAGAGAATATCCGTATCCAGAAGTGCAGGTAAAACGGTCATTGAATCAGTGAATCCTCAAAGAAACTTTGACGCTCTAAAGCAATTTGCTCAACGTCTTGAATCTGCTCAGCAGAAAACCCTTCATAAACTTCAGCCGCCAACTGAAGCATTTGCTCTGGTCTTATTTTGGTTTGCGATTTAACAATCAACTGAACTTCCTGTCCTTCAGATAACTCTGGTACTTTTAATGGACGAAAGATCCCATTCTCATAAACTGCTTCTACAATCTGTTGCATATTATTCGACCTCCATTTCTAATTTTTCATTTTGCATTTTTAATTGCTCCTGTGCCCATTCTCGTAGTTGCTCATCGGGATCGTTGATGACGCGATCGCGCAGCAATTCAAAAGTTTTGGGATGGATGGAATAATGCTCAAGGAGAGCACGTAGAGCAATTTTACGAGGATTAATCGTTAGTGTCTCTGTGTCAGATTGAAAGGGATCTTCTACTGTAAGATCGCACAAAAGCTTGAAGATTTCAGGGTTTTCTACACAGCTTTGGATTAATTCTTCTAGTGCAGCTCGTCGAATCAGAGAATCTCTATTATCTTTAGAATGTTTTTTTAGGATGCATACTGCTTCTGAGAAATTAGAAAAGTATTGCCCTATAATTCGTAGAGCCGAAGTTTTAACTAGTGATTCGTGATCTCGCGTAACAAATTCATCTAGCCAGAGCAAGCTATCCTTAGGATCTTTCTGCATTTTCACTATTCTGTCTATTGCTCTTAGTTGGAATTCAATTATAGATACCCAGTAATCTCCTGGGACTAAACTATATTGAGCTAGTTCTTTGAGGGATTTAATAATGTCTGATTCCGCATCTTTGTAGATGCATCTGTTTCTCGATTCGAGGAAGCAGTCAGCAGCAAGAATAACACTTAGAAATGAATACTCTTCTTGCCTGTAAGTTTGCCCCAATAGGAAATTTATAGCTTGAACTGCAAAATCGCTACTAATCATTAAAATTATAAGTCTTAAAGTTTCATGCCAGGTTTCATCTTGCCAGTGTTGACCGAATATATCATCGCGTAGTTGTTCAAAGGTGAGGGTGTGCTGTTTCTCGAAGCGATGAACAATTTCAACCGCACAAAAATATTCTAAAAAGGTGCGGTGCATGAAGCCGTAGGTGTCGACTCCGCGATAGCAGAGGATGAAGTTACGTTCGCGCAGTTGTTGAATCAGCCGATTGGCTTTTTCGCGGGGTTCACTGAAACCCTGATCGCGCAAATATTTGGTCAAAATGTGGGTGAGGCGATCGCTACTAATCAAATTACCCTTCAGCCCCTCTTCCCCTGCCTGCATCTCATAGGCAATCAGGCGCAACATCTCTTGTTTCTCCCGCCGCCCGATCGCATCCATCGGAATCTGCAATCGCTTGTGATCCACATCCCAGTGGTAGAGCAACACCCGCGCAGCCTGGTCATAGAGGTCGGCGCGATCGCGGGGTAACTCCTGCCGTCGATTCAGAATTGCCATCATCGTCAGCAGTAGTGGATTGTCTGCCAGGTTGGAGATCGCTTTGGAATTGGCGATCGCATCTTTCAATCGCTGTTTTAGCCGCACTTTATCGGGATCGCTGCCCATTGATAAGTCATACCAGCGATCGATAAACTCGTGAATCTCGTCGGTATCGAGGGATTGAATTGTGAAGTGACGAAAACTGCTGTGCTGAAGGCGATCGGGGTTGTAACCAATGATGCGAGATGTGACCAGCACCTGAGCTTTGGGATATTGCTGGGAAAAGCGAATAATATCGTCAATGACGGTCGATTGGGTGGCGCGATCGAACACCTCATCCAGACCATCAAACATCACCAGGGTAGGAGACTCCAGTAAATACTGATGCAGTTGATGTTGATCAAACTGCCAATCTACACCCCGACCTTGATGGAGAAATTCGAGAAAGTTCGCAGATGGATTGATGGCGAATTCCCGCAACTCAATCAATAACGGTAGTTTCTCTGTCTTGCCTTCGACCCATTCCAGTGCTAGGTATTGCAGCAGACTCGACTTACCCGATCCTGGATCTCCTAAAATCACCGTCCGTTGCGAATCTGCTACCGCTTCTAAAACCTTTCGTGCGGGTTGCTGAAAGTACTCGTGACGATAACGCTCTAAGGCTTCAGGCGATAAATCTGCTGCAAGTTGTCCTTCGGCTTGCAATTGTCGTTTCAAGTCCAGAGGCAGGTCGTAGCGCATTGGGGGCAAGGCTTCTCGCACCGTTTGCTCAATGAACATTGCCCAGAGCTTGATGGCATCAACGCGATCGGTGCTGTCAAGGGTGTATAGCTTCAGATAGCCATAGCTGGACTGCAAACTGGCTCGATAAGTCTCAACATCAAAGCCGGGTGAGAGTTGCGCGGTATTGCGGGCAATGTCTTCTAGTAGATCGGTTTCAAGCAGCGATCGCAACTCTGGATTCGCTTTAACAATGCCCTTGACCTCATACACATATTCCTTGCAAATGCCCCGCCAATCAAACTCTTCTAAAGGAAATTGCCATCCAGAAACTTGATATTGTTGTGCCCAGATTTGCTCTAACTGCCCGTAATCAATTTGCTTACAATCCTTCTCAAAAGCTTTTCCCAGAATGGGGCGCACCGCCTTATCCTGCACAAACTTCTTGATTACTGCTTTGTAGTGATGCTGAATACTGGTTTCGGGAACGTCGTTAATCTGAAGCTCTTTAATAAATCGCTTGATAAAGTAGCCAACTGCTTCTGCCATCGGTGTTTTCAGTGCTGTGGCATTGAGTCGGCTGACTCCACTACTCAGGCAATCTTTAAAGAAATCTTGAACATACCCCTCAAGAACAGGCTTACTCAAATCGAGAACCTGCTCTAGCACTAGCTTGCCTAGCTCTATTCCTGTTGTGGCTGCCACCCATTCCAGCATACTGAGATTTCAGACGTGACCTAAAACTACCTCTAATATCGCATCCATATTGGGGAGATGCCAGAGATTTCAAGCTCAAGCCACAACAGACAACCTTGCGCTACGTCCCCACCAGTAACTCAGGCGGCACAACCAGGAGTAATCTCTCGATCAGGAGATCCGATTGCAGGTTATGGTATTGGATTGGGGATACCGTCGTCACAAGGGAGGTCATGCTGGAGTGGGGAGAGGGCGCTATCGAGGGGATGGCTGACCATAGGGTGAGCTTGATGGCAATGGGTGGTGTGCCTTCAGGGTAACTTGGATGCAGTGAGAAACATCAGTACCAGCAAATTCCACCGTCGCGGACTGGATGTATCGAGGCTTCTGGTAACCCGCGCAGGCGGGTTTTGCGTCTGTAGCTGCGGTTTTAACCGCCAAGCTAAACAGTTTTGTCAGTCAAGCAGGGAATGACAGATAACTGTTTTCCTAGGTTGATTAACCGGATTTCCTATCAATTGTTATGGATCGCGCTTCATTGGCAAGGCGTGATAGACCTCGCTAAGACCGCACTTAGTTTTCTGAGCCGGAGAGGTCGCCCGGGGAAATTTCGCTTTCCCCGGACCCCTACGACCAGGGCAAACCGTTGCCCTGGACCCTACGGACGGGATAGTCAATCAGTGGCGTTGGATCGCGTTGCATCGGTGGGGATGCCAGGGGGATGTTGCTGGCCTCTGGCATTTGCAGCTGAACGCTGCCATCTGGGTTGACGTGGGCCCGGAGTCTTAAGGTTTGCATGAGAGGGTGTGCATCTGATTTAAGCCCTGGGCATTCTAAGTATGCAGTTTACAAAGGAGCCATAAATCATGGCTAACAATCAAGTCAGTGCATCGCTGTCCGCCTCTGATCAGGCGGCGGTGCTATCCGCTATTGCCCAGATCAAAGCCAGCATGGACTTTTTAATCGACCTAACGATTCAAGACCGCAAACAGCTGCCCAAGATGGGCGATAAAAGCCGCGCCTTTGTCGGTCGCGCCCTGGAAGTCGCCACCCAGAATCCCGACTTTTTGCCCCGCTCCTTCGACGTGGAGGAAATGCGACGGGATGTGGAATTGACAACCGCCATGGAGCCTGTGGTTCTGGCTCTGAAGCAGCTCTATGAACTGGTAGACGATACCTACATGGCCGTCGGCAGTGAGGCCTATGCCGCCGCCCTATCGGTTTATACCTATGCCAAGGCCAGTGATAAAGGCGCTGGGCTGGATACAGCGATGAAGGATTTGGGCATTCGGTTTGCCGGTCAGGGTAGACGGCGGTCTATAGTGGAAGGGCAAGCCTAGAAGAGGTGTTGTGTCCTCTCGTCTGGCCAACCGTTAGCATTAGGAGGAATTGATATAACCCTGACAATTAACTCAATAGTGTTTCCCTGAGACCGTTGCTGTGTTAGACAGTGACGGTCTCAGTTTTGTTAGGCCCCCAGGGCATCAATCGGGACTCCTTTCATGTTCAAGACGAAATAGTTCCTACTTAAACAAGCCCGACTTTGTTTAAAGACGAAATAGTTCCTACTTAAACAATGCTGACTTTGTTTAAAGATGAAATAGTTCCTACTTAAACAATGCTGACTTTGTTTAAAGATGAAATAGTTCCTACTTAAACAATGCTGACTTTGTTTAAAGACGAAATAGTTCTTGTTGAAGACGAACTTATTGCTGTGGTTTTGAGATTCCCCTCGCTACTGGGGAGATGGCCTGGTGGAGCGTTGGGGCTGTAGATGCGATGCGATCGCAAGTCAATATTGTCTCTGTGCCATCTCAAGACAAATCGGTTAGATTTATTTGCTCATGAAGTCTGTTAATGACTTGGATGATTTGTAGTCGATCGTCTTGCGTGAGATTAGAACCTGAAGGGAGACACAAACCGCGCTCAAATAGGTCCTGAGCTACTGTCCCACCAATAAACTTACAGTCTGAAAATACAGGCTGAAGGTGCAGAGGTTTCCATACAGGGCGGGCTTCAATGTTTTCCTTAGCCAGCGCCTGGCGAATTGTTTCCCGATTACAGCCGAATCTCTCAGGATCAATGCTCAAGCAGGTCAGCCAGCGAGTTGAGCGCCCGAATGGGGCTTCTGGCATAAATTCAATACCAGGTAGATGACCTAGCCCAGCTTGATACATTTCAAAGTTATGACGTCGGGCCTCAACACGATCACCCAAAACCTGCAATTGGCCCCGACCAATCCCGGCTAGAACATTACTTAAACGGTAGTTATAGCCAATTTCAGAATGCTGATAATGGGGAGCAGGATCACGGGCCTGGGTAGCAAGAAACCGGGCTTTATCCACCAATGACTGATCTGCAGACACCAGCATTCCACCTCCGGATGTGGTGATAATTTTATTGCCATTGAAAGAGTAGATTCCGATTTTACCAAATGTACCTGGTGCTCGGCCTTTATAGGTAGCCCCGAGAGCTTCTGCGGCATCTTCAATCAGAGGAATATCATAGCGATCGCAGGTTTCAAGAATGGGATCAATATCGGCACTCTGTCCATACAGGTGAACCAACACCACCGCTTTGGGGAGATTTCCCGTCTTGGCTCGCTGGATCAGCACTTGTCGCAGCAGCTCAGGATCCATATTCCACGAAGTGCGATCGCTATCGATAAAGACAGGTCGAGCTCCTAAATAGGTGATGGGATTAGCTGTAGCTATGAAGGTGAGGGTAGAACAAAGAACCTCATCCCCGGCAGTTACACCAACGAGGCGAAGTGCCATATGTAGTGCGGCGGTGCCTGAACTAACTGCTGCAGCATGAGGACTGCCTACAACCTGGGCAAATTCGGCTTCGAAAGCTTCGATGTGAGGGCCAGCAGGGGCTAGCCAGTTCGTCTTGAAGGCTTCTTTGACTAATTCGAGTTCGCGGGTACCCATATGGGGGGGGGACAGAAAAATGCGATCAGCCATGTCTCCTCACGGTGAGCCTAAGGACCGCATAATCTTAGCGGGACAACCATAGGCTAAACAATGCGATGGCAAAGACTTTACCACCACAGCCCCGGCTCCACAGATAGTTTGTTCTCCGACGGTTACACCAGGACAAAGGTGACTGCCGACGCCAAGCAATACACCGGTACCCAATGTCACCTGACCACAGAGTGAGCAGCCAGGGGCGACATGGCAGTAATCGCCGATCACACAGTCATGATCGATGGTGGCACCAGTGTTGATGATGACGTGATGTCCAATTTGTGCATCGGTGTTGAGAACAGCATTGGCCATAATCACGGTACCGAGCCTGATGTTGACGCCGATTGCGATTTGAGCAGAAGGATGGATAGCTGAGGTAAAGGAAGCACCGTAGGTTGTGAGTTTTTCAGCGATGTGTTGACGGATAGGATTGCTACCGATGGCAACAATCCAGTCGCCCTGAGCAGCCATCTGGGCCAGGGTATCCCCCCCCTGATAGACGGGTACTCCATGAATGGTTTGGTTGCTCAGAGCAGGCGAATCATCAACGAAGGCAGTGACTTTTCGCCCTTGCTTGAGCAGGATATCTAAGACAACTTTGCCATGCCCACCAGCACCGTAAATATAGAGACTCATTGGGGCGATCGTGACTCAGGCGAATTTCGGTCGGATAAGCGTCCCTGAAATTCAGGCATGGTTGCTTGTCCGGGGTGGCTAACTCCCTCTCGCTGCAAGACTTTAAACAGGGTTAAGCTTAAAATCCTGAGATCCAGCCACAGGTTCCAATGATCGATGTACCAGACATCTAGCTTAAATTTCTCTTCCCAACTAATTGCATTGCGTCCATGCACCTGCGCCCATCCGGTAATCCCAGGCTTCATTTCGTGACGACGTGACTGCTCGGAGGTGTAGCGCTCTAAGTACTTCACTAGTAGTGGACGTGGCCCCACGAAGCTCATATCGCCTCTCAACACGTTCCACAACTGGGGCAGTTCATCGAGACTGGTTTTGCGCAAAAACTGGCCCAACGGTGTCAGGCGCGCTTCATCAGGCAGAAGAACTCCCTGGGCATCGCGATCATGAGTCATGGTGCGAAATTTATAAAAGGTGAAAATGTAGCTCCCTTTGCCTGGACGGGGTTGGCTAAACATTACAGGACGCCCCATCTTCAGATAAATAGCGATCGCGATCGCGATTATCAACGGTGAACATATCAGCAGCACGATTGCAGCGCACATCCTATCCGAAAACTCCTTGACAGTCCTAGGGAAAAAGCTCTGATGGGCCATCATTTAACAGTTCTAAATTCTTCCACAACTTCTTCGAGCAGTTCATTAAGCTGCTCACCTAGATGTTGATAACTGTGATAGCGTTCCACGTAAGCACGCCCTCGTTTCCCCATCTCAACCCGTTCCTCAGGTGACAGAATCGCTAACTGGTAAACTGCCTCTGCCATAGCCTTTGGATCTTGAGGAGGAACAGTTATTCCAGCTCCCGCTTCAGCAACAGGATCATTTCGTGCGGAGCAAGCAAATACAATGGGTTTTTGGGCAGCCAGATAATCAAATAGCTTATTAGGGCTTATTCCATATCTGAAAACATCAATTTTAAGTAGATGAAAAATTAGGACATCCGCTTCTGCTATCACTTGAGGAACTTGAGACTTAGGGATGCTTTGTTCTAAAGTGACACTCTTAATGTCCAGTTTCCGAGCATAGTCCTTAAGATATTGTTTCTGAGGACCTTCTCCAATTAGTCGCCAGCGAATGGGACACAACGGGTAGCACTTTTCTAATTCTGCCGCTGCTTCAATCAAAGTTTTAAGATCATTTGCTGGTCCATGAGATCCCAAATACATAACCGTAAAAGTTTTCTGAGAATCATAGACTAATGGAGCAGACAAGAAAAAATTCAGATCCACGGCGTTAGGCAAATAGAATATTTTTTCCCTTTGCACATTGAATCGACATATACATTCGTGAGCATAAGGAAGTAGAGTAATAATCTTATCTGCTCTTCTGTAGAGATAGGACTCTAACCATCTCAAAAAAAGTGCTAAAGGATGGTAAGAACTAATAACAGCCATGTCAATCAGCGTTTGAGACCATAAATCTCGTACTTCAAAGCAGAAAGGAATCTTATAACGCTTGGCAATGCGCTCTGCTGCCCAAACAGCAAACGGATGAACAGATGAACCAATAATAATATCTGGAATGTCGTCAACATACTGAGGCAACTTCAATGTTTGCCAGGCAAAACTTATCATATTCAAGAGTCTACTCACACCATTGCCATGATAATTTAAGGTAGGTAGAAACAAAAAATCGACATGACTATCTTTTTCAATAGAGATAGATCTTTTGGATCTACTCCTTGATATATTTTCTGGATGATGAAGTAGATGATGCTTATTAGCTACAATGACAAGCACCTCATGCCCGTACTTGGCTAATTCTCGAGCCAACGCATAATGGCGAGTACTGGAGCCGCTATCTGGAGGAGTGGCATAGTGATTAACGAGCCAAATTTTCATGATCAACGTTAAAAATCAGCTTCCAATAAAGTTTTCAGTATGTTAATAGCTGCATTTCCTTGACCATATAAATCATTTGATCGCTCCATCTGCCAATAGGTTGATTTATGCCTTATTGATTCCTCTGCTTCCAGAATTTTTTCTAAATTAGCTTCAACAACTCGATTAAAGCCTTTTTCAACTAACTCTACCCACTCGGTTTCATCCCGCAGGGTAATGCAGGGCTTCTGGAAGAAATAGGCTTCTTTTTGCAGACCACCGCTATCGGTTAAGACACCCTGGCAACGAGATAGAAGTGTAATCATGTCGAAGTAGCTGACGGGCGCTAACAGACGAATGTGGGGGAATGAGGAGTCTTTCAGGTATTTTTGGGTGCGGGGATGCAGGGGCAAGAGAACAGGACGAGTACGAGAGATGGTATCCAGAGCGGTCATGATGTGGTTGAGGCGGGTCGGGTCGTTGGTGTTTTCGGCCCGGTGGAGGGTAGCTAGGTAGAAGGGGGCATCGAGTTCGTCGAGCAGCGTGGCGATTGCGGCACTGGGCTGGGCGATTTTCTGGTAAAACAGGACGGCGTCGTACATGACATCGCCTACTTTCTTTACCTGGACAGGTCTTGATCCGGGAATATTTTCTTTCGCCAGGTTGTTGATGGCAGTATCAGTCGGGCAAAAGAGCCAGTGAGAAATCTGATCCGTAAGGACACGGTTCACCTCTTCGGGCATGCGCAGATTGTAAGACCTTAACCCCGCCTCAACGTGGGCCACAGGCACGTGGAGCTTGGCAGCAGCCAGAGCACCGGCCAGGGTGGAGTTGGTATCGCCATAGACAAGGACCGCATCAGGCTGTTCGTCAAGGATGGCCTGCTCGATTTTTTCCAGCATTCTGCCGGTCATCGCCCCATGAGACATGCCGCCGATATTCAGGTGATAGTCGGGATGCGGGATTTGCATCTGCTCGAAGAAAACATCAGACATATTAGTGTCGTAGTGCTGCCCGGTGTGCACGATAATCTCGTGCACGGGTCGGTCAGGGTGATGCTGGTTGTGCTGGGCGATCGCCCGCGAAACGGTGGCGGCCTTAATAAACTGGGGGCGTGCTCCCACGATGGTCAACAGTTTCATGCCAGCAATTCCTCGTAGAGAGACTTGAGCTTTTGGGCTTCTGTTTCCCAGTTATACGTTGTCTCGATGGCTCGAAGACCATTCTGCCCCAGGCGTTGGGCCTGATCAGGGTGATTAATCAGGTATTCAATCGCTTCCCGAATGGCAGACACGTCTAACGGATCAACGCAGATGCCACAGTCGTTACCCTCGATGATTTCCCGCCAGAGAGGAAAGTCGGAGGCAATCACAGGTAACCCGGCTGACATGTACTCAAACATTTTGTTGGGTTGAGCATCGATATGATTCGGCAAAGGATGGAAAAGGACTAATCCGGCCTGAGCTCGAGCCAGGGTTTGGGCAACGGCAGGGCGATCAAGTTGTCCTAACTCTTGTACGTTGGCCCATCCTGGCAAGGAAACAACCCGCTGACGCTGCTGGGAATCAGCAAATTGCCCGGCTAGCAGTAGTTTGACGTCTGTTTGCCCAATAGCGTCAACCATTTCTTGAATGCCACGGATCTGGGCGATGCCGCCGACGTAACAAACAACTCGCTCTTTCTGAGACCAGTCAAGGCGGGGGGTGTGTAGTTCGTTAAGGATAGGGTAGTTGTTGATGTTGACTGCATGGCAGCCCAGTGATTCAAAACGGTGGGTAATGTGAGGTGTGGCTGCGACGACTGCGTCAAAGCGACGAGCAGAGAAGGTTTCTAGACGCTCGACTATCCAGGCGATGGTAGCACGCCAGACTTTTGGGATATAGTGCTTGGAAAGAATTTGACGCGGAACGTCTTCATGGACATCGTAGATTACGGTTTTGCTCTGCAGCTTCAGGAGCAGACCAATCAGAACGAGTTCAGGGTCATGGAAGTGATGAAGCCTAGAATTTGCTTCTAATACTCTACGATAAACTTGAAAGGTCGTGAAAATCATGCGCTGGAGACGATTTCGAGGTATCGAAAGCGCTTCGATACTTATACCGTCGATGTTTTCATCCTTAGCATGGCGAACAATAAGAATCACTCGATATCCAAAAGATGTTAGAGATTTACATTCTTTCTGAAAAATCCTAGTATCGAACAGAGAGTGTACAGAAGTAATTTGTACGACTGATTTCATTAGATACCTATCATCATATTCTCTAAGACAGAAGACCATCACTTAGATGCTGGTACTTCTAACCTATACCTGATTTTGCCCCATAAGGCTCTCACTCTCTTGGGAAGAGATACATAATCATCTAACCACTTATCCGAACATTTCTGAAGTTGAGGCTCATTGAGCTGCGTCCCAAGATATTGCATCAACGCAATATGGATTTTGTGATAAGAGACAGTAGCGAAGTTTGCCCTGCCTGACGGACTCCTTTGCAGATCATAGGCTGACCAAGTAGATAGATCCCAAAGGGACCATTGATTTGACAAAGTATCTATCAGTTCTGAAAAGCCGATTTGAGACTCAATATCCGGCTCAATATTGATAAGATCTTTAATCCCTACTAAAGCATACAGGAACCCATTAAGAGTATGAGAAGGGCGTTTAGAAGGATACTCTTCTAAGAAATCCCATTTCCCATCTATTTTGGAGCGAACTCCATCATTCTCAACAGACAAAGAAAATGGGTAAGTTGCCTGAAAGGCTTTATCTAAATATTCTGCATTTTTAGTTAGCAAGTAAGCACGAACCAGCACACTAATGCCTTCCCCCTGCGCCATACAAGAAATCCAAGGAGCTTTTAAGTCGCCCCAGTCAAAGTGATATTTCCAAAGACCGTCTTCAGATTTCAAAAACCAATCTGCCATGCTCAAGAAGATATCGCGGGAATTTTTGTCTCCATTGCTAAGGTGTCGATTGAAATGGGCTAAGGCAAAAGCTGCAATCCTTGTGGGGTTATATTGGACTCCAGCAGTTTTATATTCCTTGACAGGAATACCGAGAGAATCTTTAGGATAATAATAAAATTTCTCATTGGAGAGAGTAAAACCTAGTTCCAGGGGATAACACTTGCTATTCTCAATGCTACTGACCAACTCATATTTTTTACTTCCCCAAAATGCTTCTGATATGTCAATAGAAAGCTTACGTAAGGTCATTTTACTCTAACCCCGATGACCAGTATCCAATTTTCTAAAATCATTCTTTTTAGGAAAGATTGAATTCAAGATCAATAGAAGGAGAGTGGCAGAAAGCAGTCCCCTACCAGCTAGTACTGAGTAAACGTTGGTCATCATTAATTGTGCTGTTGCAACTAAAACTACAGCACGAATTCCGATTGTTAAAGCATCCGCCCTACAACGATCTAAAAATATCTGAAAAGAGGCTAATAGCAATGCAATTAGAATGGTTCCTAGAACCGCACCAGCCATCCCCCAATCTGCAAATAGGGATGCAAAATACGACGCATTAACCAAACCACCTGGAATATTTCCTTGCAAAAAATCGTTATAAATTAGGGATGCAGTTGATTGATAATCTTCTTGAAAAATCAAAGCTAGCCAACGATTTGAACTAAAACCCGCATGAGAATAAGCGCTTGTAAAAGCATCAAAGTATATAGCACTCGCTTGAGAAGGAATCAAAGTAATTCTACGCCACAACATACTGATGGCTACAATAAGAGCCTCACCTCCAGTGCTACCTAACCAGAGCGGATAAAGGAGTGCTGGAATAAATAAACTCAAAAAAGCCATAAGTAAGAATTTCCGGCTTTTCAGATTACCTTTATTTGAAAAATATTTCGAAAGCAATACAATCATCAGCAAATATGCTAGTGGCGCTTTCGCAGCGGTAAATAAAGAGAATAAAGTGGCTGCTACTATAACTGACCAGAGATGTACTCTAGAAACTAATCCTCGTGAATGAAGCGCTACGAGAACACCTGTATAAATTGGATATAGCAACGCACGACTGTAGGCATATATTAAAGTTAAAAATGGCCCAAAATTACTAGTTAAACCTCCAATTCTCAGAATCATTGTTTCTCTAGCTTCGCCAGGATTGAATATCAAGAAAAAAGCAGCTATATTTTGTATCCCTTTATCTAATAAATAAAACAAAGGAAGGGATATAAAAAAAAATGAAATCAAGGGTGAAAAATTTGATATTTGAATATCTCTGACTGAAAAGTCCGTCCTGAAAAATGCTGTTACTTGCTTTTTTCGACCATGATCTAAAAGCAAAAACCATGCGCTAGTAAAAAATATAAATATGTAGGGTACTAGCCAAACGGCAATCATGAATAGATGTTCATGATAATCAGCAATATAAATCTCTAAGGCTCTCAAATAGATGAATAAAAAGTAAGACGCAATGAATACGTATGGAATAGAAAGATAACGAATATTTCCCCAGAGAAGTTGAACTAGATATCCAATCACAATGGGATTTACAACCCAGTGAATTAGATAAAGATACCAATATTTATCAAAGTCAAGCATTCTCTTATTTAGTAGCACTCTAAAGTTGACAAGAAATCAAACTTCAATGGAAAGAGACTTTAAAGTGGTGGACTATTGGTATTCAATTTAATTAAACCATAGTGAATGATAGCAATCAAGCATAAATATGCGAACAAACTGGCTAAGGTATAAGCTAAAATGGCATCGAATGCTTCCCAATTAGCTCTTTTTGCAAGAAATAAAGTTGCTGAAATAAGCAATAGCCTTCCTATATCCCAAAAAAACTGTAAGTCTTGTCTTTCGATAATATTTAGAGTTTGGGAGAATGGTACCACAACTAATTGTACTAGGTAGGTAATGGACAATACTCTTACATAGTGACCCGCTTCAATCCAAGAACTGCCAAAAACGACCTGAAATAGCCAAGGTGCTGTCAAACCAAAGATAGTCATAGGGAGCACACTAACCAGTAGCATCCTTACCATTAACTTTTTAAGCAGCGGCATAAGGGCATATGGATTTTGATTGTAAACGCTGGCAGCCTCATTAAAGTAGACATTGGCAACTGACTTACCGAGCAAAGATATCGGTAAACTGACTACCCGTTGACCTAATGCAAACCAACCCGCTATTTGAGGGCCATACATTGCTGCCAGTAAAATTGAAGGTAGATATAGACCTGCGCTATTGAAGAGAGCTGAACCTGTAGAAATTAAAGGGAAACGAATATAGCGATTGGCAACTTCAAACACGTTTACCCAGCTCACCGCATCAAATATGGCTTTTCGCAATCCAGAGTTCAAGTAATAAAAGTGAAAGTTACCAAGAGTACGCCCCAGTATATCTCCAGCAATAAGCCCTAAAGATTTGATTTGAAGAAATCCTATACCTATTTGAATAGCCGTAATACCAAATGACTGAACAAATTTAGTCTTAGCTATTACAGAGAATTTTTTCTGTCTGACAGACCAATAAGTAAGGATGTTATAGATTCCACTGACAATCACACCAAGTGGCAAAAGCCATATTGATATGCCCAAATCTTGGTCATTGAGCCACCTCCCTAGATCTTCTTTAAAGATCCATATAGCTAGACCCAAGCTAAAACATGATAGGCATAATAGTAACAACGATAAAAATAATAAATTGGCAGCACTCTCATCATCCTTGGTTATTGGAATAGCTAGTTCGTAACGCAGCGAAGCAATAACGGCTAAAATTGCTGAAGCGGAAGCGTAAACAGTGAAAGTCCCCAATTCAGCTGGTGTGTAAATTCTAGTAATAATAGGAGATGCAGCTATGACTAACGCCTGACTCAGCATCGTTCCAGCGGTCATCAGGAGAATATTTTTAATAAATTGCTTCCCTGCTAATCGTGTTATCAGCCAGTTTGGCAAACTTGATAGCCTATAGTACATTTGCCAGATTTTGTTGAGCATGTTAAAGAGCAAATTTCATATTCACTGAATTAAGATTTTCAAAAGTCTCCTGATACGAAGCATCGCTGGAAGTATGTAAAACCACGAAACTATCATTTTGGTAAATGATCGGAAAATCACTATTATGGTTCATACGATCTTTAATTAAAAGAAAATAATCAACACCGTAGGTTTGATTTATATTCAGTCGCCAACTATCGTCTAGACTATAGTATTTCTCACGAATAGCATCATTTAATTGCCTAAACCCTAATAAAGAAGGCTCTACCTCTAAATATTTGTCAATATCAATTTGGAACTCTCGAAATCTCCTCATCCCTTCTTGATAGACATTAAAATCACTTTTATAAACACAGCAAGATAGCAATATCCATTCGCGCAAATTTCCAAATGAACTGCGATGCGAATAGTCTCTCCAACCATAATAAATTGTTGGATCAACCATAAATAATGCACTCTTTTGAGTGTTATTTTTCGCCCAAATCTGTACTCTATAATAGTCCCTTCTTAGGGCGATTTCTTGAGAACTAAGAGATTGAGATTCTTGCCATAAATAGGCTAAACCTAGGAATAAAACAAGGACAAGGTTTTTAAGCAAATTTAAATGCAGCAGCCTCAACAACAAAACTACCACAACTAAAACAATAGGTACAAGTAAAAAATATTTAGATGCAAGACCGGTGTAGGCAGATATCTTCCAGGAATCCAACATACCGTGTAGAGCATATAATCCAACTAAAGTAATGCACACAACTATAAGTGATGTGACTGATAGCGTATGTAAAGATCTATCCCGCTGGCGTAAGAAACGAAAAACGATAGGGCTCGTTAGAATGATAGATAAAGCCAAAGGGAATCCTGGCTTAAAGACCAAAGGGGAGATAAGAATTGCTGATGCTACAGGCCTACGCCATACATATCCTTGTCTTATTTCTTGCCATAGCCCATCAGTCACATAGATAATACTGATAAAAGTAATGATGTCATTAGCCCGATGTAGAGAGAGTTTGACAATGGTCGTACTCAATTGAGTCATAGAAAATACGACTCCAATGCACACTAGAGAAACCATTGCCAAGCAGCCGTAGAATATTCTCCTTTTCTTCTCATCTAACGGAGTGCGCGTGAAGTAGTAAACAAATAAAAGTGTCAAAGAGAGAAAAGGAATGAATCTTTCCTGATGGTTAAATGTGAAGTGGCCATAGTCAACGGGATACCAATGGACACTGCCCAGCTTCGAAAAGCTAAACCAGATATCTTTAGGGATCTCGTTTGCAAGATGAGCTTCAGGACTCACGACCAGCGAAATCCATAGAAACGCTGTAGCGCTCAGTAAAATAGCAAATCCTAAATACCTGAGTTTGAAGATTTTAATTGGTCTAGCAAGCGAAGCTGAAAACAAGAAAATTCCTCCCATCAACCCAATTGTGGGATGATTAAGAAAGGTCATTAGAATTAAAACACCTGCGAGAAAGTATCTGCCTTTTAGAAGAGCTGCGATCGCCAGCAAGCGAAAAGAATGAGCTGTCACATAGTACAAGCCGTAAACAATCCCAAACCGAGCTAGGTTCATATTGGGAGCATAGCTTGCAAGCAACAAGATTGTGACTAAGACGGGAACGACTTTAGAAGTCTTTGGCTTTAGGGTTCGTGTGAGGATAATAATAGCTGTGGCAAAAAGAATATGTTCAACAGCAATAAATATTGGCACAACGGCCTCTGGCTTGATTCCAAAACTGGAATAGAGCCAGGGATAGAGTCTCATTACCAAGGAGGCGTCATAGGCTTCGGCTCCGTTAGGAAAATCACGAATAAAATTTTCGGGTTGAAACTTTTGATATACATAGATTAGGGGAGAAAACCCCTGCCAGGCATGCTGTAAATCGATGTGTCGAACTCTCTGCCACCAGACGTAAGTCAAATACAGCCCCAAGAGGACATACATCCCGACCTGAGAATTGAATCTGCGTAGGATGCTAGATGTGTGAAATGATTTCATATAACTTACGCTTCAAGTTCTTTTGAAAATCACCTTGACAGGTCGTTCACAGGAACAGACTCTGGCTGAGGAGAACGAGCTTTTTGCATTACCCTAATAAACTCTCTCCCGTCAACAAACAGCTCTATTAGAAAACCAGATAAAGCAAATACATACTTACTGGCAACCACGATCGCAACGACTGCAATTGCTGAAGCCTGTGTAACACCTAGTAACCCAGATAAGGCAATGATGGATGCTTCACCAAGCGCAATTCCCAAAAAAGACAGGGGGATAACATTAGAGAGCTGAGCTGTGAAAACAATAGACCATATGGAAAGTAGAGATACTGTGTTAACTTCTCGGAAGAGGAAGTAATAGCTAGAAGCGAAACACAAATGTCCGACAATAGAAAGCATTAAAGCATTTGCTATAGACTTGAAGCTCATCCTCTCTGCGATGGAAGAAACGAAATTGAAAAGTTTCTTTCGATACCCCATCCATGCAATATAAATTATTAGAAGAAAAACGCAAAGAAGCAGTATCAGAATCCCCCAGGGGATTGAGATATTTTGGTCTATTTTTGTTACAAGGACTGGAGATAGCGCTAGGGCTAGCATAATCATACTGATAAGCCCATAGACGCGATCTCCTACAATAGAAGCAGAACACAGATAAGGCTTTCTGGAGTATTCATAAAGTTTCATCAATCGAGTAGCTTCACTACTTAATGAAGATAGCATTGCTATTTCAACAAAATCAGCAAGAAGGTTGGTTCGAAAAAGAAAAATAACAGGAGAATATCCTACTTCAACAACCGCGCTGTACAGCTGAGACCAACGTGCCGCGTAAAACACTTTACTTACCAGAAGTAAAACACCAAAAATAATCAAGTTTAGTGATGATACTTTGATTAGTTTGTTAAATACTTCAGACCTCATAAAAAAATTAATAAGAACGAAGACTAGAATCGATAAGCCAGTCCACTTGATTAGCTTGAGGTATTTGCTGTTTAATAAAATCTGTGCATTTTTGAGGAATCTAATCATATTTAGACTGATGTCCCAAAGAAAAAAATCACCTTTTCTAGATTAATTAGCTTTCTATCAATTTCTAGAAGGTAATATCTAAAGGATATTTTAGTGTCAGCCATCTCTTTTTTCTGTTCATTCTGTGAGAACTGAAGTTAATAAAGACAGTCCCGCATCATAAGCAATTTTCTCGTTTTCACAATATGATAGGTTTTTATCGAGCTTGTATGGCAAGCGCAATAAAACTTCGCCAGAGTCAACGGAGGCGATAACCCTATGCAAGCACGCTTCTTGCTCAAAATCCTCCTCAACAAGAGCCTTATTAATAGCTCCTATACCTCCGTATGTTGGAATTCTGGCACAGTGTATGTTCAGAATATCTATGCCCGTACTTAAAACCTTACTGTTAATTATCAAGCCAGCTCTGAAAAGAACCATTTTGCTTGGCGAATTACTTGCAATTGTACGAAGAAGGTCTTTGTTTGAATTGATTCCTGGAAATGATTTAGGAGGAGAATTTCCGTCTCTTAAAAATTCACAGCAAGCCATTTTTGATAACAATGAAAATTTAATTTTTTGTTTCCTTAAAAGATTCCAGATCCGAGATAAATTTGTTGACCTATCTACCAAGACTTGCACATTATCAGAAGTGTCTAAAAGCTGTATCGCCTTGTTTCCCAATTTGTCATTACCCACAACGACGAGAGTCTTCATTTTGACACAGTGAAATTGATAGTAGTTTTACTTGCCTGTTTCGAATTTGGATATGCACTTGGTTGGGTGCTATAAGACTTTAAACTTGGTATGCTGTATTGTATAAGCTCTCCAAGATGTAGTCCTTGTGAGGCAAATTCAGTGATCACTGATTGTCGATTTGGAACACGCACTACATAGTGTGAATAAGTTGCACCTTTGTATAAAGGTGGAAAAATCCATTGGTCTCTGCGCTCTAAATATTTATCATACCAGTGTGCTAGTCTTCGCCTATGTTCGATAATTTCTGGATATTTTTTGAGTTGTTCCGCCCCTACTGCCGCTTCGACATTCAGCATCTTATCGCAATAATCAGGTGGAAACCGGATCTGATCATCTAAATGGTAAGCCTTGGTCAAGCGGTTTAGAAGCGGTGTTTTTTCCTGGAGCCACCAAGTAAATCCATAAACTTGTTCATGGAAGGCGATGTAAACAGCCAGTAAATAGAGTCTACGCATCCAGGCTTTCCACCAGGTTGGTGTCTTGAAATGTTGATCGCGCCAGTATCTTACCTGATCAGCCAGGGCTTGATTCTGAAACGTCAACATTCCCCCGAAAATCGACGTGATAATTTTACTGATATTGAACGCATAAACTGCCACATCTCCAGAAGTACCGACAAGACGGTCATTCCACTCTGCTCCGAAGGCATGACAACAATCTTGCATTAGCCAAACTTTATGCCCAAAGCGTTGTTCTGTCTCTGACACGATCGCCTCTAGCCGATCAAGATCCTGAGGATAACCAAAGGTGTGAGTTGCAATAATTCCTCGCGTTTTTTCATTGATTGCAGCCGAAACTAGGTCCAAATCCATGTTGTAGTCATCGAGTTGGATATCGATAAATCGGGGACGATTACCACTCAAGGTCACCGCATGAGCGACAACCGAACAGGTGTAAGCAGGCATAATAATTTCGGCATCCTTGAGACCGATCGCCTTAAAAAAAGCCCACTGAGCTGAACGTCCATAAGGAAACGCTACTGCGTCAACTGCCTGAAATGTCTGGGCGAACTCCCTTTCGAAGCGATCTACCGCCCCGTGACTTAGCCGAAATAAAGCGATAAATTCTTCCCAGCCTAAAGCAGGCTTAAATCGAGGAATCATCAAGCGTCTCCAAGCTGTCCTGGTGGTTCTGAAATCTCATCCTGAATCTGCCAGTATCCCTGACTGGCCATATGGATTGGAACAAAGGAACCGAGAGTTGCTTGCACATGAAACCCGTTTTCCTGAGTCAGTTCATCACTCACGGTCAAGTCTCGACCCAAGTGAATAGTGCGGCGATTTCGTATCGGCCAAAGTTTGGTATTGGTAATCAACTGACGTACGAGTTGCTGCTTAATCCACTCACGTGAAAACTTGAAACGGAATAAGGTCAAGGACAGTATCCGTAGGACTAGAAATTGCCAAGGCTGGGGGAGGACTTTTGGCATCGTGACAATAGGGGCCTCGATAGAGAGACTGTTTTCCTTCCACGTCGTGACTCGATTCTCTTTTTGATAAGCCTGACTACTTCCCAATTGGCCTTTAGCATTCCGTACAACAACTCCTGCATTGAGAAGATGCAATTTCGTATCTTTGAAATGGTAGACGACGCCGCCCTTATGCGTAGAAATGATGGAGTAATGCTCTTTACCTCTATCGATGAGTAGTCCAGCTTCAGGGAAATATTGACGTTGTCGTTGTTTCTGTTCTGCTGGTAAGGTGTCATGGCTAAGCAACGCCTTATCATCAAACTTGTCCGATGTATGATTCAGCAAATTCTTCGCTAAAGTTGCCGCCCAACAATAAGCATTAAACATCGGAATGAGATTAGGGTCATCCATTGCTGTGAGTGTAACGACGCGATTTTGAGCAATGCTCTGAACCATGAATCGGGATAAGGCCATTGCTGCCGGTATGTCAGACGACAGCGCCAGGGGGCCTGCTGGATAGTAAAACCGAGTACAGCGGCTGCCATAGAGTCCACCAAACGACCCATCAGGATGAGCAAAATACCTCAAAAAGCTCAGAGAATTTTGCAGGGGACGCTGCAAATCCCAAGCGGGGCGCAGTTTGTGGACATCTGCCAGATAGTAAGTACATAGGCTTTGATAACCAGGATCTGCCCCCTCATATTCTAGGAACCAACCTTCCTGAGACTGATGACACAAAATTCTTGTGAGAAGCTCCTCAGCACGCTGTTCTGCTTCTGGATCTCCCGTAAGGTCATGCCATCGAGCTAATGCAGCAACTGCAGTAGCGAGATGATTAGAGATAAGGGCGTGAGTTTCATCAGCGCTCTGCAAGTACTCAATCAGCGGTTGCACGATTCTCCGCCAGTTCTCCTGCTCAACAGCAGAAATCTCTTCGGACAGCAAGTCTATCGTGCACAGTAAATCGAAAGCGACTAAAGCTGTGACACAGAAAGACCCTTCATTCGGAAAGGCTTCCTCTACACTCCCGTCTCGTCGGGTCAGATATGCTGTTGCTTGGAAAAGCGCATCAATGCGTCTGACAAAGTGTTCCTGAGTAGTTGGATAGGGCCATAGTTGATGACTCCACAATCGAGCGAAACCATGAGCCATGCCTTGAAAACTAGCATTACCGAAGTCGATCAAGCCCCAAGCCCAATGATAGCGATCGCCCATCCCATAGCTTACACTTGTCGGGTCGGTATCTATTAACGCAAGAATTCTGGGCAGGACTGAATATATCTGGAACAGGTACACCTCGTGGCTTTGCATTGATCAGCTCTTTCTCTTTTGATAACGAAATCTGAGAATCAAACTGCAATCTAGCCAGCGAAGCCAGGGAAAGGGCCAATAAGTAACCTGTTGGCGTTGGAAAACGCGATCTAGATTAATCAAAATGTCGTCAGCAAAATTTGGATGTTCCCAACAGATAATTTTGTCTGGATCAATCGTGGTGTTTTGTTTGAACCAACGGCGAGACGTCAGCAGTCTGCCCAGCCCCCAGGCTAATCCTCCTTCGGCAGGAATAGCTCCGATGAGGATTCCACCGGGTTTTAGCACGCGCCTCATTTCCATTAAGTAGGGACTGAGAGGATAGAGATGCTCCAGAGAGTAGAAGCTCACGATTGCATCGACAGAAGCATCAGGCAACGGCAGGCGCTGACCTCGCTCTAACAATAATGTTTGATGTTTGACACCATGTTCCTGCAGGCGACGTTGGGCTTTCTCCATCATGGCTGGATGAACATCTGCCAAAAGACAGGAGACTGGTTTTCCCTGCCAGTGAACAAGATGACGAATATCTCCAGCACCAATTTCTAGAACCATCTTTCCAAGCATCGGAAAGTCTTTCATCACTCGATAACCAGCGTCATTGACTTGGGTCCCGATGCCTTGACGCTGGTTGGCTATGTAAAAGTCACTGTATATTTGCTGCCATTTTTGCCAGCAAGGATCCGCCGTATTCGCGGTTAGTCCCCATCGTTGGCGATCGCCCCACAGAGGGATTTTTAACCAAAGAGGGAAGACTTGTCTTAATGTCCATTGAGCCATAAGCACGTTGTTTTCATTTGATCAAAAAGCTGGAATTTTGCCCGGTTCAATATTCCTCCTTCTATTTGTCAGCATCATTCCATGAAACCTCGCATTATTTAAGTTTACAACTATCATTAACATGACAGCTAAAGCGATATCTATTTTCGGCAATCAATAGATATAAGTACCGGGATACAAAAATAATCCCCGGTATCTTTGTGAGAATTGCTAACGGATATAGAACCGGCAAACGAGATGCGACTTGTTCAAA
Organism: Halomicronema hongdechloris C2206; assembly: GCF_002075285.3. Lineage (GTDB taxonomy): Bacteria > Cyanobacteriota > Cyanobacteriia > Phormidesmidales > Phormidesmidaceae > Halomicronema_B > Halomicronema_B hongdechloris. The sequence goes on from NZ_CP021983.2 coordinate 1,867,873, forward strand.
TGCATCAGCTCCATAATATACCTCACCGTTTTCGTCTTTAAGCCCCATCTCTAATTCAAGTCTTCTCATATCTAAGGAATGGGGTACATCATCTGAAATCGGTACTGTTTCAAGCCGATGAAACCAATCTAGTTTCTTAAGCCCAAAGACTGTTCGACTGCAAAATAGACATTGGTCATCATAGTAAATAGTCACTCTCCTCAAAAGACTATTCCAATCAAGACATAAGAATAACAATATAGAGCTACCAACAAAATTAATTCCTGCCGTCAGAAATACCAAACAATGCATCAATGACATTGACGCTACAAAGAACAAGCGATAACGAGGGAGGAAAACAATAGTGACGAAGAATAGTTCACCAATTAAAGCAACGACACCCGCTATGACTGATAAAGGATATGAAAGATGAAAGCTAGATACCGATGGAGAGACATAGCGGCTTGACAAGAAAATGGAATTCTCAATTCCCACCTCTGCAAGGTGGTCAAGATGTAATACGAACGGCCAATGAATACCAATATCGATGATTTTATTTATACCGGCAGAAGTATAAAAGGAACCAATAACAAAGAAGAGTAGAAATATCGGCCAGTGATATCGAGAATTCCGTTGGGTAAGCGAGTATCCGTTGGCTAATCCGTAAAAGCTTTCTCTAGGAGAAAGTGCTAAAATAAGTAAACTACATAATGCTATAGTACCTCCATCAATTTCGGCATTAGTAATTTGCACCATGCCAGTTAAGTGAGTACTAAAAAGAAAAGCTATTAGAGCACAAGCTTTCGGGTGCACACCAAGAATGCCAAAAATACAAGAAACTATAATAGCCACTTGAATTAAAAGTATGATGTTTTCATTTGGACGTGGGAAAAACTGGTAAATAAACTGGAAAGTGGTGAAGTACGACATGGGGACAGGAAAGGGCCAAGTGCCATAAACAAATCTTTCTGGATAAGAAAAACTCGATTCGGGAAGCAACCCGTAGATTGTGTAGTTCCTGCTTAAAAAGCGATAAAATAAATATGAAAAGCTAACGAATTGAAAAATGTAAAAATGTAAGGGTGGTGAGTCCTTGAAAACACCATAGAACCGAAATTCCTGGTAATTTTTTAGACTATCAATTAATTTCCTCTTAACTTTATTCATTTTTCTATTGAGATTAATTCTTTTGCATCAACTATCTTTATGGTATTTTCTTCGTGATCAGCATAAACAACGATTTCCCACCATGAAATTCGGCCAAGGAGGTTTGCATCTGGAGTTCTTGTATAGTCAATCTGCATATAAGGAGTATGCACTGGATAGGTGATCTCAAGTGGAAGTAAAAAAGCCCGACCATTTTTGCGAAGCGCTAAGTTTTTAGAAAAGATTTCGAGAAATGATCTCTGATAAGTTTTTTCTTGAAGTGATTCTAGATTAAAAACATACTGTGGAAAAACAAGCCCAGATAGCTCAAAATTTGTAGGCCATATTTCTCCATTGGAATAGTGCAGAAACATGGCATTTCCTGTGATATATCCAGACTTCTGGAAAAACAATATGTTTTCATCTTTGATGGATTTGTACAAAAATGAATCTGAGGGGATTGCTCTTGAAGCTTCTGGGAGTTCTACTGCTTCTCTTATTTGAGAATGCTTGTTCTCATATGTCCAGCCTGCAATTCCTGAGAACCAAAAGCCCCAAAAAATCTTAGTCTGGAAAGTGATCAGGACAAAAAGAATTGCACCAAAAATCAGCTTTCTTGGATAAAAATTTTCGTCTTGAATAGAGACCCATTCTGCTAATCTTGTTAAAATTTGTTTGGTTTTGCGAGGGAAGAAAAATAGTAAAGCAACATACAAGATGTTCATGACTAGGTATTTTTGATACCACGAAGTATGTCGCGAACCTAAAGCTATCGACATCCCAATCATTAGAATCGCCAAAAAGCTTATGGCAATCAAAAGATAATATAGTCTTGTCGACAAAGAATGAATGTAGTCTGGCATTTACGCGACTTTTCCTGATGGTTATTCTCAGTGATTACAAAACTGAGAAGAGAGATTGCAACCCTTTTGCCCAACCATAATCCTGGGTTAACGTATGAGGATGCCAGAGCAGGGCTACTTGTCCACGTACCATACGACATTCCTCTACCCAATACTGTATGGTTGCCACACGTTCATTGTCCGTCATTAAGGCGTAGTCATAGAGGTGAGAATCCATCAACATCGAAGGTAAGGCGATGATCTGATGGGGAGTAGATGCACTTCTATGCCAAGGCCGCCAAGCAATAGCACTAGCATTACGAAATCCGGAGCGATCGTTGAACATCAATGTCGTATCTCGTTGTAGGCCAGCCTTGGTTTGGGCTGACCAGGTAGTATCCCAGCTAAACCTTAACCAGTGCTGACGACAATCTGTAATATTGATTCCCGTGGTTAACTGAAGGTGTTTTCGCTGGGCTGTAATCCTATCCTTATCGTGCCAAGCGTCGAAGCTGGGATGAATTCCAACACTATACTTTGCAACTTGTAGCTTTTCAATGAAGGATTGCACTTTGGGGGCTGTTATTGAGTATGCGGGATCCATCAACCAGCGTTTCAGGGTTTTGGGAGCCGGGTCAGCATAAAAATGAAATATACTGCGAATCCCCCTCTGTTGTTCCATTTGCAGCAGGTCATCCAAAACCCACCAGTCTTCTTGGCTCAGCAGAAACCGTATCGCTTGTTGCGTTTTCGCGATCGCTGCCGTCAGATCTTTTCGTCCTAAGGCTCGTAGGGCATTGACCCCATTAAAGACTCCTTGCTTGAGTCGGATTGCCCAGGTCTTGCTGACAGCATCTATATCATGGGTCATGATAAATTCTGGAGAAGGAAGCGCTCCAAACAAATGTTCAACATCCTCTCCCCTGATCTGAGCTACCCATTCACGCAAGAATAAGGCAACGCGATTAACCCAAGCCCGTTCCCAAACCCGTTTATCCCAAGCTCTCAATCGAAAACTGTAAGAATGAATGGGTCCGTTGGCATCTTCCCAAGAGCGTTCATGCCAGCATTCGAGTAACAAAAAGCTTGCCAACCACCAATCAACCTGTTCCCAGTGAATTCCGCAAGGACAGGTTTCCGCAGGTACTAATAATATCCCTCCTACCCCCCAAATACTGGCCCAGTCTGGTAAAGGTATTTCTCTCAGAGAGAGCGCTTCAGAAATAACAGGATTGGATACCGACAAAATTGGCAAATCGGCAATGATGTGTTTATTCTTGGGCCAATAACGTGAGAGCGATCGCAGCACATGATCCCTGACTACATCAGGCGCTGGTAACTGCATTGTCTTCTTAATTTGAATCTATGAACTGTCGATGCCAGAGCTCTAGACAAAGCGCTCCCCAAAGTTGCCGTCCCCCTACACCCTGGTCTGACATCATTGCTTCTAAAGCCTCGGGACGAAAAATTCCCCGATTTAGACTATGTTGAGAAAGTAGGGTGTCACCGACAAAATCCCGAACACATCCACCTTTCATCCATTCTTTTAAGGGAACTGGAAATCCCATTTTGTCTTTACGATTCAGAATCTCTGGAGGCAATATATGACGAATCGCTTTCTTAAGAATATGTTTAGTACGTCCTCCCTTAAATTTCATCGGGGGAGGCATGGTCGTTATTAAGTCAACAATTCGTGTATCTAATAGCGGTACCCGTGATTCCAAAGACACAGCCATGCTGACTCTATCTTCAATCTGTAGCAAGGCAGGTAGCAACGTTTTTTGATCAAAGTGAGTCATCTTATTGATGTAAGACTGGGTATCTGGATGATTAAAAATGGCCTGGAAGTCAGCAAATAATGCTGTTCGGTCAAAGCCAGCTAATATCTCGGGATTCAGTAACCTCATCATCCCCTGGCTACGGTCAATCAGATGAAAGTAACGGGCATCCATAGGCTCAAACAGCCCACGACTCCAAAAGTTGGCAAGTAATGGCTTATATTGTTTAAGAATGGATAAATGGGGAATAATTGACTCTAAAGTGACGACGTGTTTCCCTTCTTCTTGAGTTTCAAAAATTGCCCCCTTCAAGGCTTGCTCTAGATATCCCACCAGATATCTAGCATACCCGCCAAAAATCTCATCCCCTCCTTGTCCTCCAAGCACAACGGTCACCTGCTCCTTAGCCAGCTTACTCACCGCAAATTGTGGAAATAGTCCGGGACCTGCTAGCGGTTCATCAAGCATGTAAATCAGGTACGGCAAACTCTCTACAAACTGTTTAGCCGTGGGAACAGTCTCAAAGTATTGCCCTGATGAATTGGCTGAAACAATTCGCGCGTACTTAGATTCATCGTAGGCTAGCCCCTCTGCAAACCGTCCGTGAAACATTGGGAAAGAAGTTTCCAGATGTTGAGCTGCTAGAGTACAGATCAAACTGGAATCAATTCCACCTGAAAGGTATCCTCCTAAGGGGACGTCAGAGCGGATTTGAAGTCGCAGCGTATCTTCTAATAAAGAACTCAGCCGATCAAGAAAGTAATCTTCCGTGTGGTACTGGTCAATTTGATAGTTGGTATCCCAATAAATGATCTCTTTTTTGATCTGATCACCTTGTCCCAGCAAATATGAACCAGGTCTTATTTTTTTGATTCCTTCAAAGAGGGTGTGATCGTCTAAACAGAATTGAAAACAAAGATACTGATGTAGAGCTTGATTGTCACGACTTGCAGCAATTTCAGGGTGTAAGAGTAATGCCTTAATCTCTGAAGCGAATAAAAGCTCTTCTTGACAATGTGCGTAATAAAGTGGTTTGATGCCGAAGGGATCTCGAGCAGTAATCCACTTATTCTCTAAGCGATCATGAAAGATGAAAGCAAACATGCCATTGAGTCGATCAATCGCTGCTGCTCCATCTCTAATTAATAATTTAAGGAGGACTTCTGTATCAGAAAATGTCTCGAATCGCTCTCCTTGCTGTATGAGCGACTGACGTAATTCTAAATAGTTATAAATTTCACCGTTAAAAATAAGTGAATATCGACCGTTCGAAGAGCTCATGGGTTGGGCCCCATGCTCTGCATCAATAATGGCTAAGCGTTGGTGCCCTAACAAAGCTTGACCAGGAATGTGCTTAACGCCTCTTCCATCAGGCCCGCGATGGAAAAGAGAAGCGAGCATACGGTCAATTAGGGGAAGTCGGTCTTCCAGACTTTGACCGGAGCTTAAAACAGCAACTAATCCGCACATACCTTAAAGGCCTTGACTTGCTCAAGGTCTGTCATTTGTAACTCTCCAATCCCGATGTTTTCTTTTGATCGCTGTCCGCCACCCTCCCCAGGGCCAGTGATACATGATTGTCATCACCATGTATCCCAGCGTTGTAATACTGCCAATCATCTTGCTGGCACTCTGTTTCTGGTCGTAACGAAGAACAAACGGCACTTCTGAAAAAGTGGCTCCCAGCATTTTCAGTTTGATCAGCTTCTCTAAGGTTCCTGTGAATCCTAACCCTTTTAATTGCAGAAAATTATTGCCATAAAATGCGATCGCTTCTTTAATCAATTCAGCGCGATAGGCTCGAAACCCACAGGAGTATTCTCTGACACCTTGAATAGGAAAAAAGAACTTCATGAATAGATTGGCACACCAACTAATGAAGGCTCGGTAAGCGCTAACCCCCAGTTGCCCGCCTCCTGGTTGAAATCTAGAAGCAATCACCACATCGAAACCTTTATTCAACCTAGACACCAAATGAGGAATGAAATGAGGTTCATGGGTATCATCACAATCTAGCCGAACAATTACATCTTCCGGGTGGGAAATTTCAGCAACATACTCAAATAAATCCCGTTCGGTTTCTCCTAAACCCCGATTGATTTTGTGGCAAAGAATATCTAAAGGAAGTAACTGGGCATATTCAGCTAAAAGCTCACGAGTTCTGTCTTGGCTACCATCATCACAGACAATCACTTTGTATTCCCAGTTTGACTCTGCCATAACGTGATCAATTTTTTTTAGTAAACTTGGCAGAGACTTTTCTTCGTTGTAAGCTGGCAAAGTGATATATATCAACTCTTATTCTCCAATAGTCATCTAAACCTAAAGGAAATTTTTCAGAAAAAGAATCGTCGAAAAATTTGCAGAAATTTTTGCTAGCTGATCTCAAGGCTTAAGTGAAAAATTGATGGTCGGAACTTTACTTAGCTTGCTGCAGGAATGATTTCAATAGATGGAATATCTGATAACCTGGCATTCAATCTGGCGTGGAGTGGATATCACTAAGTTAAGCGTCTCTAAGCATGACCGATCGACATTAATGATGTAAAGTAAAATGATGTAAAGTAATAGGACATCAATCAAAACATTATTCTATTATTCAAAGGCACAAAGTAGAGTCTGAGAAACTCTTCTTTGCTTATCGAATGTTAATTCTGGCCAAATTGGAAGGCTTAAAACTTGATTGGCAATTCTATCACTAACTGGATTAGGTGGATATTGCCCTTGATAAATTGGCAATTTATCTTGTGGTACTGGATAGTACACCATAGAGCCGATTCCTTGTTGTCTTAAGTGCTGAGCTACCGCATCTCGTTTATCTTTTATCGTAAGAGTATATTGATGAAAAACATGACCTTCAATGCATTCTGGAGGGATAATTCCGGTTACATCAGAAAATAGTTGATTATAATGCTGAGCTACTTTTCGCCTAGCATTATTCCAAGTGTCAATATGCGGCAATTTAGCTCGAAGAATAGCAGCTTGAATTGTATCCAGACGAGAGTTGTAACCGACTGTTTCGTTGTAGTATTTCTTCTTAGCTCCATGGACTCTTAACATCCGGGCAGTTTCAGCTACAACGTCATCATCCGTAGCAATCAGCCCCCCGTCACCATAGGCCCCTAAATTCTTACTGGGGAAAAAACTATATGCACCTACATCTCCAATTGTGCCAGTCTGCTTACCTGCGTAAGCATTAGACAAATTATTATTACCTTGAGCAGAAAAGTAACGAGCTCCAAAACTCTGAGCGCAATCTTCAACCACCTTTAAATCGTACTTTTGAGCCAGTAGCATAATCTTATCCATTTCTGCTGGGCGGCCATAGAGATGAACCGGTAGAATGGCTTTCGTTCGCTCGGTAATTCTTTCTTCGATTAGGTCTGGATTTATATTGAACGTGTGTTCGTCAATGTCTACAAAGATAGGCTTGGCCCCAACATGACTGATGGCTTCTGCAGTAGCAAAGAAGGTAAACGGTGTTGTAATAACTTCGTCTCCAGGTCCGACTCCCAGTGAGCGCATGCTAATAAATAATGCATCGGTGCCACTATTAACACCAATGGCATGATTAACGCCTAAGTATTGGGCCACTTCCTGCTCGAACTGCTTTACATCTGGTCCCATGATAAATTGACCAGATTCAACAACACGTAAAATGGCTGCTTGAATTGTTTCTTTTAGCTGTTCATACTGAGGTTTAAGATCTAGAATCGGAATCTCTAACTGGTCCACTCGATTATCCTCTTAACGTTTAATAGATACGGTAGATAGGTTGTCAACCGATTATAATGACTTCTAATTAAGAAAGACGTTTTACCACTTGCTCAGCAACTTTCTGATAGGTGATTCCTGTTGTATCGGTGGCATAGCCATCAGAATCAAATTTCAAAATATCTCCATATTCGCTCATCCAACCCGTTACTCTTCCAGGTACCCCAGAAACGACTGCATAGGCTGGCACATCCTTAGTCACCACTGCACCAGCCCCTATAAATGCATATTCATGCAATGTAACTCCGCAAACAATTGTGACATTGGCACCAATACTGACTCCTCGCTTCACCCAGGTTTTCTGATAATCATCCGACGTGTTGCGCGGGAATTCACACCGAGGAGTTTTGATATTTGTGAAAACCATGCTAGGGCCGCAGAAAACATAGTCTTCTAAAATGACACCTTCATAGAGAGAGACGTTATTTTGAATCTTGCAACCGTTGCCAATGTGGACATTGTTGGCGACAAAAACATTTTGTCCCAGGGAACAGTCTTGACCAATTTCGGCTTTGCCCATGATATGGGAAAAATGCCAAATCTTGGTTCCTGTTCCGACGATCGCCCCTTCATCCACATAGGCCGACTGATGCACAAAGTAGTCTGTCATGGCCCAAACTCCAGAGTTATTGCCTTGTCTCAGGCAGAAACTGCTGATTCAAAATTTCATCTAATGAAAATGGACAAGTTTCTGGAAATGTGTCCCGGGCTAATCCTGTCTCCCGCTGGGCATCTCGCACGGCCTTGGGATAAATCATCGCCAGTGTGGGGTCCAATTCTCGCCGTAAGCTAGGACTATCAAGGATAAGCATCTCGATTTCATCTCGCTGGTGATCAATCGTCGCCAGCCAGCTTTTACTCTGTCTGTCGGGTTGGTACTGCCATTTGAGCAGATGCATGACTAAGAGCTGCAGACGACTGCGGAGCTGACGCAGGTCTCGTTTTCCCATACTGTCTAGCTCTTCAGCAATGTGTTCTGCGTCGATGTCGCTCAGCTGACCTGCTCGCAGTAAGGCAACATTGCGAGTTATCCAGGCATAAAAGTCAAGCTCATATTCAGTCTTTAAATCCATCTTCTTTATTCCCCACTGCATCTAATTGAATGTGAGCCCGCTCTAGGATTTCGACAACAGCTACCCCATTCCAGCCATCTGAGTGAGGTCTTTGTCGTGTTTCCAGGCAGTTCAGAAAATGTTGGCATTCCAGCCTCAGGGGTTGGTCTGCCGCGATTGCAATGGAATCTGTTCCTTCATCAAAGTGCTGCCGAGTCTCTCCATCGACCCGCTTGTGGTGAATCGTTACGGTCTGTGCCACTTCGTCATAGACCAGAATTTGATGTTCACAGAGTACCGTGGTGCGACGCTCTACCAAAGGCCAGTACCAGGAGCAGTGTATGTGAGCCGACTGCCCACCAGCAAAGGTAAGATCCACATGGACATAATCTTCAATGCCTAGCTGGATTATTGCCTGTCCCTGGGCTTGAACCGACTCTAGCGCCGGTCGGCCCAACAGTTCCAGCACCACCGAGATATCATGGGGCGCAAAAGACCACCAGACATTTTCCTCCGCTCGCACCCGTCCTAGTTTGAGGCGTTGGGTTGCAATATGGCGAACGGCCCCCGCTTTACCTGCTGCTAGATAGTCGCGCATCCAGGCGATCGCCGGTTGATAGAGCAACAAGTGACCCACCATGAGAATGCGATCGTGTTCATCGGCGTAGGTGGTCAGGTCTCGTGCCTCCTCTGTCCGCAGGGTCATGGGTTTTTCTATAAATACATCTTTTCCTGCTTCCAAGGCAGCGAGTGCTAGTGAATAATGAGTAGAGGCTGGCGTTGCCAGCACAATTGCCATAGCATCTGCTATTAATGCTTCTTGGTAGTCGCTGTAAATAATAGTCTCGGGATAATTCACTGACAGTGCATGGCGCAGGGAAGGGTTAACCTCTACCACACCAGCCAAGGCATTTAGCTCATGAAAGTTTCGAACCAAATTTTTTCCCCAATTCCCTGCCCCAACAACAACTACCTGATTCACAATAATGTCACCTTATCAGAATTGCAGTTTAAATTCCGTGTCACTCCTCGAGTGTCTAACACCGCTTTAGCTTTTCTAACCAAATCCAGATAATCAATTTGGGTGTGGTCAGTGGCAATCAAAACTAAATCAGCTGTAGCAATCACCTCATCAGTTAGCTCAACTGAATAGAGAGTTTGGTCTTTGATAGTAATGTCTGCTACATAAGGATCATAGTAGATAAGATTTGCGTGATCTTTCAGCAAATGGCTAATAATGGCAATGGCAGGTGACTCCCGACAGTCGTCAAGATCTTTCTTATAAGCTACTCCCATAACCAAAATTTTCGCCTTAGCTGGTGCTACGCCAAGATTATTTAGAATCCGCCATGCTTTCTCCCGTACAAACTCGGGCATTCTACGATTGATTTCTCCAGCCAAGGCAATAAAATGGGTTTCAAAATTAAATTCTTTAGCTTTCCACTCTAGGTAGTGAGGGTCTAGAGGGATGCAATGTCCTCCCACACCTGGCCCTGGATAAAATGGCATGATGCCAAAAGGTTTGGTATTGGCTGCATCCAGTACTTCCCAGACATTTAAGTCCATGCGATCGCACAACATTGCCAGCTCATTCACGAGCGCAATATTAACAGCTCTAAATGTGTTTTCAAAGACCTTGACTAACTCTGCCGCTTTAGCACTACTAACCGGAACAATGCTATCAATAGTTTGCTGATAGAAGAAGGCAGAAATTTCACGAGAGCGAGGGTCAGAAGCACCTACTACTTTGTTAGTATTTTTGGTGGTGTAACGCTTGTTGCCAGGATCTACACGCTCTGGAGAATGAGCCAAGAAAAAATCTTCCCCCTGTCTTAGCCCACTTATTCGTTCTAGTATGGGGCACATAACTTCATCCGTAGTGCCAGGATAAGTTGTTGACTCCAGTGTAATTAGTTGTCCTGGCCTTAGCCGCTTTGCAACCTGCTCAGTGACGCTCTCAACATAGGTAAGGTCAGGAGTTAAATTGCGGGTCAGAGGTGTAGGAACACAAATGACAATAATGTCTAGCTTGGCAACATCTTCAAAATTTGTAGTGGCTGACAACTTTCCGGATGTAATTACTTGATATAGATCTTCAGTAGAAACATCAGCAATGTAGCTTTTGGCTTGACTAACTTGAGTTACTCGAGTATTATTTCGCTCAATTCCTAATACCGAAAATCCAACTTTCGCTTTCTCAACAGCAAACGGTAAGCCAACATAACCTAGGCCAACCACGCCAACTTTAGCTGATCGGCTTTGAATTTTTTGGCGTAGTTGCCTAAGTATCTCAAGACTATCGCTCATAAACTATTGCCATTACATTTTTGGAATAAAACCGAGATTTGATAGTGTACTTCAAATACTCGTTAGATATAGAGCCAATCTACTGAGCCCAACGAAAATCACGAATTTCCCCTCCGGCGCGGGCCTGGCGGCGGGTAAAGTCGCCCACCGAGGGATTACCGCGCGGATGAACTACCCCCGTCGCCTGCCGCCACAACGCCTGCGGCGCCAGTTGCACACGATACCCTCGCGCGCCAATTTTCTCCACGTGATACCAGCTGCTGCGCTGGCATTGAGGGCACCAGAATGCCTCTAGCCATTCCCCCTCTAGCAGCACCGTCGAGCAATTCGCCACCAGCATCAAGGCCGACAATCGATTCATCCCCTTGGCAGTCAACCGCTGCGGCGATTCGGCATAGAGCGAATACTTCTGACTCACGCTATCTAGATAGCACCCATGAAAAGGACAGTAAATGGCCCGGCGTTGAGAACGCTTGCGATTTCGGGTACACCTTCTCTGCATTCGGCCTCCTTATATCCGTTCAGGCTCCAACCGAGCGTATCTAGCCAGGATGAAGAAGGCTACGGGGAAGGGACTGAGATCCGTAGACCATCGAAGCCCACTTCGCATCAAATGATAGGGGGACTGATTGTTCTCTGCAACTATACCCTAAGCCGCGCTCAGGTTGAACCAATTAGCTCATATTATGGCGGCTAAAATCGCATCTCTAGCCGACGACGCCCCCCAAATGGGCTTGGCAGAAGTGATCTTGCGATCGGTAGGAGTCTGAGATAATCTCACCTAACTACCCGAGAGACCCACTACGGTCATTCCCGCGGCGGCGGGAATCCAGGGAATAAATCTCGGCTTTGGCTCAGAGTACTCTGCCTGGATTCCGGGTAGCGCTGCGCTTGCCCGGAATGACGGGATTCGGTTTCGCAGTAAGTCTGCTACCTCAGAGACGGTAGTGGTCTGAGATAATCTCACCTAACTACCCAAATGTTCTCTCAGGCAGAAACTGATGATTCAAAATATCATCTAACGTGAATGGACAAGATCCTGAAAACGTATCCTCTGACAATCCTGTGTCACGTTGTGCATCCCGCAATGCCTTGGGATAAATCATCGCCAGTGCTGGTTCCAGTTCTCGCCTTAAACTAGGACTGTCTACGAGGAGTATCTCGATTTCATCTCGGTGATGGTCAATTGTTATCAGCCAGCTTTTACTTGGTTTCTCGGGTTGATACTGCCATTTGAATAGTCTTTATCCCTGACGACTGCGATCGCGAGCGGCTCTGTCCCGTCATCCTGATGTCTTGATGCTGCATCTCACGATCAGCCATGACAGCCGGTGTCGTATAAGGTTTTCTTGACCTGGGTTGACATACAACCATTCCCATCGGGTTTTTCCAGGCTAATTTGGCCAGAAATCCGGATCCATGACCTGTGGAAACTGATAGGGACAAGTTTCGGGAAATTGCTCATCGGGTAAGCCCGTTTCTGCTATGGCCAACAGCTTGGCCTCTTCCCAACTCTCCGCCATGGCCTCATCAACGCGAGACTGCAGACCAGGGTTGCGACGCAACAGTTTCTCAATGGAAAGTCGCTGGACTCGAATGGTTGCTCGCCAGCTATTCGAGCGTTGCCAATGTTGTACTTGCCACTTCAGGAGATGAGCGATTAATTGAACCAGTCGAGCTTCTAATTGATCGTAATGACGGTTTCCCAAGTCTTCAATCTCTTCAATTAAGTGATCCCGATCGAGCAACTGAAGCTCGCCCTGCCGTAGGAGTTCGGCCTGCTGAAGCGTCCAGGAGTAGAAATCCGTGTTGTAAAGGGACTCTGCCATTGCCATCACCTGAGCTGATGCACATTGAATACTGGCGATCGCTGAAACCTGGTTGGGATAGAGTCTACAGCTCATCCGGATCGACGCCCATGGCCCGCAATCGCTCCGCCAGGTGCTCGGCCCGCTGATGCTCCTGCTGCGCCCGTTGCCGCTCCTGCTCCGCCCGCCGCCGTTCCTGGGTCAGCAGATCATCCTTAGTCGGTAACCAGACCCCACTCGGGGTGGCCCAGCGCAGCCACACCGCCTCTACGCCTTGATACTGCCCCGACCAGCGCCCCAGGCTCAGTCCTAAGGATTCACTCGGCAGAAAACCGGCATCGTTCACCCCCAGCGGTTCGTAGCGGCCTCCCACCAAGCGAAACCCGGCCCAATCCTCTGGATTAAAGGGATCAAACCAGAAATACTCCGGCACCCGCACCTGTTGCTCGTAGAGACGCTTCTTGCCCATCTTGTCGTACCGGGCCGTACTGGCCGACAACAGTTCAATCACCACGTCGGGGCCTTTCTCTTCTTCCCACACCACCCAGCTTTTGCGCTCTTTTTTGGGCACATCCACCACCACAAACACATCTGGCCCCATGTAATCCTGGTTACGCACCTGAGCCATGCTGTAGTAGAGGAACATATTGCCGCCGGCATAGCCGTCATGGCGCTGGGCCAACCAGGGCTGCAGCGTCTCTAGCAATAGATCCAGCTGCAGCTTATGGCGCTGAGTTGCCATGGGCACACCATCATCACAGGGCAGATCGTCCTGGGTTGGGGGTAAGGGGATATCCAACGGCTGGCTGACCATATTTGCTCATTCCAAGCATGCAGTGTCTTTAAGGATAACCTCCTGTGCAGTGGGGGGTGATGGGGAGGACAAAGGACGGAGGACGGAGGACGGAGGAAAGTGATGAGTTTTGAGTTTTGAGTGAGTAGCGTGAGTCGTTTTACCTAGGTGGGGGAAATTATGAGTGGCCAGGGAAGGACCCACGGGAAATGGGGTGGTGGGGTGATGGGGTGGAGTGAAGAGTGTAGGGTGTTGGCGGAGCCTGCCCGTAGGGCTTAGGGGTGGTAGTGAACTGGGTAAATCTCCCCAAAAGGCGACTTGGCCACTGGGCAGCGCGCTCGCTATGCTTGCAAGGCGCGTCGATAGGCTTTGACGGCTTGAGTTTGGTTAGGATTATCCACAAAGCTGGCCAGGAAGGTGGCATCAAGTTGGGGGAGGAGTTGATTCGTAGCGCTGGCTTGGTAGCCCGACTCAGGGTCTATCAGGCTGTAGATGCTAAGGTGCTGATGCTCCCAGAACCACACCTCTTGAACGCCTAAGCCTTGATAAACCTTGAGTTTATCGATACCGCCACTGGTGAGGACGATTTCCAGGGCGATGTCAGGTACCTCGTGGAGTTCGCCCAGGCAGTAGCATTCATCGGGCTCTAGGCCACAGGCGGCAGCTTCTTGGCGGAAGGTTGTAGCGCCATAGCCATTGAGATCTACGTCCAGTTCTTCGGCAAAGGCTTCAATCAGGCGAGCAATGATTGTCTTGAGGCGTTCATGCTCGGGGGAGGTGGTCATGAGTTCGAGGGTCCCCTCCAGGTAGGTCATCCGCAGCGCCGGAAACTGGTTCATGAAAAGAATGACCAGGGCATCGTATTGCTGCCAGGTGACCCCCTCTAATACCAGTCGTTGTTCCTCGGCTGGGAGTGAATGGGGCAGATCGAGCCAGGATGCAGTCATAGTGGGCTCATTACCTCTCTTTCCTTACTGTAGTTCAGGCAGCTCTCTGAGCGAGACTACGCCTCATGCTCCTAACCTGAATAGATGCCCTTTTCGTCAGTGCTTTCGTCAGTGCCATAGGTGTCGTTGCCATTGTAGTTAGCGATCTCGGTTCGAGTTTGTGAAGGATGATCCATATCCTATGCTGCTGGTCAGGCGTACAATCGCTGGAGAAGGTCGTCATACTACGTGCCCTTGATTGCTTAAGGTGAACCCATGAGTGAGTCGTCTACGACCCCAGCGCCGCAGTCCGACCCCGATGAGATTTCCCTAGTCGACATCCTGTGCTTCTTCGGTCGCACCTGGAAGGTGATTGCCCTGACGACGGTAGGGCTGTCAGCCCTAGGGGTGGCCTGGACGGCAACACGGCCTCAGACCTATCAAAAGCACCTGACGGTTGCCATTGCCCCCAGACAGCAGACCATCGATGAGTTGCGGCTCTATGCAGCAACCGGGCTGAGCCAGGCCCAGGTGGATGCCGTGGCGACTCAGGCGTTATCAGACTACCGCTCCGAGGGGGTGACAACCCAAGTAGAGCACGACACCGAGACGGGCTTGGCGGCAGTGACCCTGCGATCATCGCAGCAGCCGTCCCCCCTCGAGAATGCGACTCCGGCCCTGCTAGAGGCCTTAGAAACCCAATTAGCAGAGCTTTTGGACTATGCCTGCGAAGAAGTGCTGGCCGCCCTAGATAATCGGCTAGAGCGGCAGCGCAGTATTATTCAAGAACTCGAGACCGAAATCGCCCAGGCCCCGCCCCTGGAAGCCAACCTGGAGAGCCCCCAGCGCACTGCCCTAGAAATGCAGCGGGCGCGCACCCTAGTGGAGCTAGCCTCGCTGGAATATGAGCAGCGCTACATCGAGACGGCTCAAGCCGATTTAGACAATAGCGTCGACGATTTCTTTCGGGTCCAGGTAATCTCCGAGTCGGCGGTGCAGGCTTCCGGGCAGTCGTTGCTGCAGGTGGTGATCCTGGCTGCGATCGCAAGTATCATGATCTCTATTCTGGTGGCCATCATCGTCGACCAACTGCCGCGGCTGCGTAAAGAACTCAACCAGGCCAAGCGTAGCCCTTAACCCTGGTGCTCATGTTGGCTAGTGAGTCAACCTCAGCATCATTTATAGCTGTAGCCAGCCAGGTTAGGCCATGCCAAATCAGTGAATTCTTGACCTAGCAAGCATCCTGATTCTGCCCGCTGCCTTTTTCCGTCTACCAACGACAACTCGGCCAGAGATTACACCAAGACCTGAGGCAACCCACAGCGCTCATTGGCCGGCACCGCTTCCATGATTTTTTTCGGAGCAGGCAAATCCAACTGGGCCATAAATTCAATAAAATTCTGACGATCGCGACCGACGAAGCGAGGATTGTAGCGCTTCTCTTCGCCGATGGTGGAGACAGTGTGGCCGCGGTAATCGTGCCCCGGATAAACCCAGGTGGCCTCGGGTAGGGTGAACAGACGTTGGGTGACGTGATCGTAGAGGGTGCCAGCATCGCCACTCTGAAAGTCGGTGCGACCACAGCCCCGGATCAACAGGGCATCACCGCTCAAGAGGTGGGTGCCGTTGACCAGATAGGCCATATGGCTGTCGGTATGGCCATGGGTTGCGATGGCCTGAATTGCGATTGCACCCACCGGCAGCGTTTCCTGATGCTGCACCTGGCGATCGGCACAGGCGGCCTCAGCATTGGCCGGCACAATTCCCTGACAGTCGGTGAGTTCCCGTAGTCGTCCGCTGCCGGTGACATGATCGGCGTGGATGTGGGTCTCCAGGCAATAGACCAAGGTCAACCCTAACTCTTGCAGCAACGTGCGATCGCGCTCCACCTGCTCTAGGACCGGATCCACCAGCACCGCCTCCCCCGTGGCCGGATCCGCCACCAGATAGCTGTAGGTCCAGGTGGCGTAATCAAACAGTTGGCGGAATAACATAGGACCCTCCTTGACGGCTTGCGTCAACATGGATTTATTCACTATATTGCCATTCAAGAATATTTAGCCATCAAAAGATTTAGCAGCCCTAGTAGGTAGATGGCTGATTCCGCAGCCGCGGCAGGCCCAACTTGTCGCGCCTAGCCCCAGGAAACGTAGCTCATCGGCAACAGAGGCTGAGAAACGATTTGAGTGTAAAGATTCAACTTTATCTTTGATGAGCGATAAAGCGGAATTAAAGTATCTAGGCGATTTGCTCTCGCATCTGCCTCACTAGGTCCTTAGCATTCCTATAGAGCTGACTGGCCATCGCCTGGTCCGGCCCTTCGGTCCCAGCCACCGCATCTGGGTAACGCACCGATAGATAAACCCCGTCCAGGTCCGCCACCCGAGCAGGCCAATCAGTCGTCTGGTCTAGTGCTAGCAGGTTAAGTAAGTCTTGCAAGGTGTGTATCGACGGCGGTAACTGTCCCTGGGCTACTAAGAGACCCTTCAGTGCCTTCTCAACAGCCTGTTGACTATGGAAACAGGCTGGGCCATAGAGCTGAGCCTGCAGCAGCACCTCAGCAGCCTGCAAGTCCTCATCGGCAAAGCCAAACCACTGCTGAGCCCCATGCATAACTCTAGCCTTCGGTAAAACTTCCTGCTGAAAGAAGAGACGTTCCTGACAGAGCTGCTGAAATTCTCCTGGGGTGTAGACCAAAATATCTGCCCCAACTCGGGGCTGCAGTCGCCGTCGCATCGCCATTATTCGGGGCCAGAAGGGCAACGGCGTCTCTTGGATCACCACCAAGTCAATATCTGACCAGGGATGAATCTCTCCCGTCACCAACGAACCAAACACGATCACCTGCTGCACCGTGGCATCGCCCTGCAGTTGCTGCAGATACCGGCTCAACTCCTGCTGCAATTGCCGTTGTCGTTCCTGGGCCGTTGCCATCCCCATCAGGTGACTCGATACTCCATTTTGACCTGATCAGCGGGAGCTCACCAAAATCACCCCACAGATGATCAACCCCAAGCCCACAATGCGGCTCAGGGGCAGGGGTTCCTTAAACACTAAATAGCCCGCCAGCACCGAAAACAGATAGATCAAGGCCGCGGCCGGAGCCGCTACGCTGAGAGGCACCCGAGTCAGCACCAGAATGTAGGCAATGGCCCCCAAACCATAGGCGGCCAGCCCACCTAGCAAGGCCGGAATCGTCGCCATACTGATCATATGGCTGACCACATTCGCGGCCGTCACCTGGCCCAGTTTTAGAGCCCCCAGCTTCAGCAGCAACTGCCCCAGGGAACTGGCGCAGACTGCTATCAGTAACAGGCCAAACTCATAGAGACTCACCGCCACCCTTCCCGCAAAAACCCATTTAGCATACCGCGCCAACGGGGACATGGGGAGTGGGGGAGTGGGGGAGTGGGGGAGTGGGGGAGTAATGGGGTGATGGGGAGGGCGGAGGAAAGTGATGAGTGATGAGTGATGAGTGTTGAGTGTTGAGTGAGTGAATGTTTTGGTTCCCTGCCCAACGGTGGATGGGGAAAGAGGGTAGGGGCGTGGGAAAAGGCAGAAGTTAGAGGGCAGAAGGCAGAAAACCCCATCGCCACCTTGCCAATGCGACGCGCTCCATAACGACCAACCGACATGCCCTTCCGCAGGTCCAGGGCAGCAGCGTGGGAAAAGGCAGCGGGCTTCAATTCAAAATTCAAAATTCAAAATTTATTGCTACCTTGCCAATGCGACGCGCTCCATAACGACCAATCGACCAGCCCTTCCGCAGGTCCAGGGCAGCGGTTTGCCCTGGTCGTAGGGGGCCGGGGAAGCGAAATTCCCCGGGTGAGCACCCCGAGCTAAACAATTAAGTGTGGTCTTATCGAGGTTCAGCACCACTGATCGATAGATACGCCCTGCCAACGGTTCCAGGTTTATAGTCAGCAACCTGCTGGGGCGGCCTCAAGCCGGCAATACAAACTCAACGATGATCCTTGAGGCTACTCATACAGCCAGGGCCTCTGGCAAGACTCCCAAGCGATCAGTTCCCCGGCATCGAACCAGAGATCGATCTCGGCCTCAGCCGTCTCTAGAGCATCGGAGCCGTGGATAATATTGCGACCGATGGTGAGGCCGTAGTCGCCGCGAATGGTGCCAGGCTCTGCCGAGAGAGGATTGGTGGCCCCGATCAGCTTACGAGCCGAGGTAATCACCCCGTTCCCTTGCCAGACCATGGCGATCACGGGGCCTGAAATGATGAAATCCACCAGGCTGCCGAAGAAGGGCTTGTCTCGGTGGACGGCGTAGTGTTTCTCGGCTAACTCTTTCGAGACGGTCATCGCTTTCATGCCCACCAAGGTGAATCCCTTGGTTTCAAAACGACTAATAATATCGCCTACCAGCCCGCGTTGTACCCCATCAGGCTTGATCATCAAGAAGGTCCGTTCCACAGATTCCTGCTCCTAACTGCGTCGTTAACCTTCTCTATGCTCAGGATAAGGTGGCACCTTTGTAAAGTTGCTTAACTGAAAATTTGTCAGGGTGTCTAGCCCACCAGCAGCACGAGTAGAAGGAAAAGCATGGTGATTAGGGTAGAGCCCTGAAAGACTTCCGTAGCAAGCTGACGTTCGAATTTCATGATGGTTCTTCCAAACGAGAAGGGACATCGTGTTGACTCGTCTTAAGAATAGGGTGAGCATTTGCTCGCAGGCGAGTTTACAACGGCTTAGTGACAAGATGTTGCTCAAGGACACACAAAGGTATCGCTGTGTATCACATTCTCAGATTTCAGCGTTGGTCTTCGAGACGCACGGTAGCAGTCGGCCGAGTAGTTTGTTCCGCCCGATTGTCACCCAGATCGACCCGGCTTCGACCTTCTGGCCTGCCTCCGAGGAGCATCAACGCTCCTTCGAGAAACGGGCCGTCAGCCAGGGCAGGCCCTGATTACCCCAGGGTGAGGGTGGTGTGATTATCGCGGCGCTGGGGCCGGCCATCGGGGCCTAGGGCGCTGAATTGTTCCAGATACCGGGCGGGGCTTGCCGGCAGGTGAGAAAAGTCGAAGAGGGGATCGCCGGCGGCGATGGTGGCCCAAAACTCGTTTAGATGGGGGACCACGGTGGCGGCTTCGGCGGCGGGCAGGTTCAAGGGTGGGGCTGTCAGGAATTTGGTCATGAAGGGGGTGGCGCGATCGCACATCCACTGGCGAGAGCTGGCCTGTAAATCAGGCCAGTCGGGTACGGTGGTGACGTGATGGGTCTCGATGGTGAGCTGTAGCGGACCACTTTGGGGCCGATATAGGTCAATTAGGCGATAGGGGTGGGGATAACTGACCAGAGAACCGGTGGTGATTTCGTAGAGGCTACCCTGCTGGGCCACGTCTTGGACATGGAGGTGGCCGGTAAACAGGAGTTGTACGCCGTAGCGGTGAAGAATATCCAGTAGGGTCTGGCGATTGGCCACCAGATATCGTTGCCCCAGAGGACTAGCTGCCTGGCCCGGCAAATGCTCTAGCACGTTGTGGTGCACCATGACCAACACCAAGCTATGGCTGAGGCTGGCCAGGGTGGCCTCTAGCCAGGCCAGTTGCTCCGGGTCGATGTGGCCCACTCGTAGCTGCTGGCCCTGGGCATCGAACCCAATGGAGTTGAGGCCGATGAGATGCACACCGGCGGCTAGGGGTTGGCAGTAGTAGGGACGGTCGCTGTCGTAGCCTAGGCCTCGATATTGCCGGGAAAAGTCGGCCAGGCTGAGGGTGCGCTCATCTCCCTGCTGCACCAGCACATGTGGTTGCCTAGCACCCCATACACCGGGAAGGAAGGGTTTCCAGGCGCTGGGCCAGCCACCGATGTTCACCCGGCTCCCCGTGTTGGGTCAGATCGCCGGGGCAGCAGCAGGAAGTCCAGATCGAGACGGCACAGGTGGCCGGTTGGCAGAACCTGCTCCAGGCCGGGATACTGACCTCTACCAGATGAAAGCGATTGTCAATGGCCAGATGGTTTCGGGCAGGGCCACATGGGGATCACTGATGACGGCAAAGCGCAGGTGCATGGCGACGAAATGCTGGAGTGTGCTGGTCACGGCATGGACTGGTAGGGGCCAAGGGCATGGTCCTAGACCCCCTCCTCGATCCTAAGCCAACCTGGGCACAGCCTGAACCACTAGCGGGCTAGGATAGATAGCTGATGACAGCCAGCAAGGACAGCGAGGGAGGGTCAATCCCGTGGCCGTGGTACGTGTGCGACAACATGTCAACCCCTTGAGTGAGAGGTACCAGCAGCCAGTGGATCCCCCTACCTGGTCGGCAATCTATGGGCGGCCTCAGCAGCCGCTGCATCTGGATATCGGCTGTGGCAAGGGCGAGTTCTTGTTCCAGATGGCCACCCTACAGCCAGAGTGGAACTTTCTGGGGGTAGAGATCCGCAGGCCGCTGGTGCAACGGGCCCTGCAGTGGCGGGATCAGGCGGCCCTGGAAAATCTGCATTTTCTTTTCTGCAATGTCAATGTGTCCCTCAGGCACCTCCTCGATAGCCCGGCAGCACCGCCCCTGCATCGGGTCAGCATTCAGTTTCCCGATCCTTGGTTCAAAAAGCGACACCAGAAGCGGCGGGTAGTGCAACCGGAACTGGTAGCCGAGCTGTCGGCCTTCTTGGTGTCGGCAGGCCAGGTAGTGGTGCAGTCGGATGTGGAGGCCGTGGCCCAGGAGATGTGCGATCGCATCGCCGAACACCCCGCCTTTCAACGATCCCACTCGGGTTGGCTACCAGCGAGTCCCTTCCCGGCCCGGAGCGGGAGCGAGAACGCATCACCCTAGAGAAAGGTGACCCCGTCTATCGAGCAGAATTTATTCGATGCCAGGAGCCAGGGGACAGGGAGTAGGGGGCAAGGTAGGGTGATGGGGAGCGGAGAGGTGGGGAAAGGATGAAGGATGAAGGATGAAGGATGAAGGATGAAGGATGAAGGATGAAGGATGAAGGATGAAGGAATGAAAGGCGGGAGGTGGGGTGATGGGGTGATGGGGAGCGGAGAGGTGGGGAAAGGATGAAGGATGAAGGATGAAGGATGAAGGAATGAAAGGCGGGGAGGTGGGGTGATGGGTGGATGGGGAGCCGGAGAGGTGGGGAAAGGATGAAGGATGAAGATGATGAAGGATGAAGGAATGAAAGGCGGGAGGTGGGGTGATGGGGTGATGGGGAGCGGAGAGGTGGGGAAAGGATGAAGGATGAAGGATGAAGGATGAAGGAATGAAAGGCGGGGAGGTGGTGGGGTGATGGGGTGATGGGAGTGAGTAGCGTGGGTCATTTTACCTAGGCGGCGGAAATTATGCGTGGCCAGGGAAGGACCCACGGGGAAAGAGGGTAGGGGCGTGGTTACCGCCGCCCAATGCAGAAAACCGGCCTAAATCCAAGACGGCAGCCAGAACCGCCGCTGCCAGGCTGCCGGCGTCAGCGGCCAGCCCAGATATAGCGGCAACCAAAAGAGAAAAGCCACGGCAATGGCCCCCAGCAGCAGCCATGCCGCCAGCCGGTGACGACCCTGGAGCCAGCCACTGATTAGCCAGGCCAGGGCCATCAGACTCACCACCAGAGACCCGAAATAGTGGTAGAGAAACGTGCAGCGGCTGACTAGCAGCCAGGGCAACCAGTTGGTGGCGTAATTCACCAGCAGGAAGGGAGCAATGCCATCTCCCGGCCTAGCCCCCCAGTGGCGCCACCGACTCAGGACCTTTGCCAGCAGGACCAGGATCGCCGCCGTCGACAACCACCAGAGGATGGGATTGCCCAAGCCGTGCACGTCATAGATTACCTCCGACAGATTCCCCGACAGCGGCCGCCGTTGATAGACATAGGCAATGGGTCGCAGCAGCAGGGGCCAGGTATACCAGGCCGAACAGTAGGGATGACTGACCCCGCCGATCTGCTGGTGGGTCTGCCAGATCTGCCAGTGGATGCTCAGCAAATTGGTCTGGGCCAGGTGCAGATGGGGCAGCCACAGCAGGCCATAGGTGGCCAGGGGCACCAACCCCAGAGAGAGGATGCCTTGCCGCCAGGGCACTCCCCGCAGCGTGGGCGGCACCTGTTCCCGTAGTCGAGGCCAATGGCCGATGCCTGCCAGCAGTACTAGGGCCAGCCAGAAGCCAGCCCCGTTCCACTTCACCGCCATGGCGGCCCCCAGGGCCAGACCAGCCCCTAGACGCCAGGGTAATCGGGGCGACTGCAGCCACAGGGCCTGACCCAGCAGCCCCAACAGCAGCCAGTAGATGTTAATCAGGCCATAGCGGGATTCCACCAGGCTAAAGCCCTCGACAGCCATGAGCCCGGCGGCCACCAGGGTAATCGTGGTCCGGCCAGCCTGGGAGCAGGGCCGGGCTAACCCATAGGCCAGCCCCGCCACCACTGGCACCAGCAGGCTACCGGTCACAGCATTCAGCCAGCGGTAGCTGATCGGGCTGAGGGCCAGGCCCGTTTCGCCATTGCTGGGCAGCCCTGCCAGGGGCACTTGCTGGGCCAGCCAGATGCCCAGGGCAATCAGGTATTTACCCAGGGGGGGATGGGCGTCGAAACTAGGGGTCTGGTGCAGGTAATCGACGGCGAACTGCACGTAGTAGACTTCGTCGAAGACTAGGGTATTGAAGCGGCCCAGCTGCCACAGCCGCAGCCCCAAGGCCAAGCCCCAGAACAGACCGATTCCCAAGGCCAGGGGGTGCTGGGTCAACAGTTTCCACTGCCGAATTAACCGATGCCAGAAAGCAATCATGCCCCCTACTGTGCCATGCCCCTACTGTGCCATGCCCCCTACTGTGCCATGCCCCTACTGTGCCATGGTGGAGACATAGCATTGGATAATCCTAGGGATGAGATCTCACGACCACCGCCGCCATGCCCCAGCTACGGCTCGCAACCGGGAGCCCATCTTGCAGGTGCTAGAGCGGGTGCTGCCCCCCCAAGGCACCGTTCTAGAAATTGCCAGTGGCAGTGGCGAACATGCGATTTTCTTTGCCCCCCGCTTAGCGGGCCGCCATTGGCTACCCAGCGACATAGATCCCTCGGCCCTGACTAGCATCGAAGCCTGGCGTCAGACCCACCCCTGCGATAGCCTGGCCGCACCGGTGAGATTGGATGCCACCGATTCTGCCTGGCCCCAGACCGTCACCCAGCACGTCCCTGAGAATTGCCCGGTCGTGGCCATCGTTACCATTAATATGATTCATATCAGTCCCTGGCAGAGTTGCCTGGGGCTAATGGCCGGGGCTGGCGCCTTGCTACCCCCCCAGGGAGTGCTCTACCTCTATGGCCCCTTTCAGCGCCATGGCAGGCACACAGCTCCCAGCAATGAGGCCTTCGACCGGTCTTTTTGCGATCGCAAAACCCGGCCTGGGGCGTGCGTCCCCTAGAAGCGGTAGCCGGAGGTGGCTGCCGCCCAGGGGCTCACCCTGGATGAGGTGGTGGAGATGCCGGCCAATAACTTGTCGGTGATCTTCCGGCGGGAGTAAGGCTCTAGACGTGGTTGAAGAGGGAGACCAAGTTCCCAGCCTGGGCCTGAGTTCATGAAACCTTTACGATTCCGGCATGCTATATGTCGCCGCCATCAAGCCTAGGAAGTGCTGGAACCCGTTGAGCCTTAATTCAGTCTTTAGAGCCAGCTAGCGCATCAGAGACTGTGGTTTTCTGATGATTCCTAGGAAATCTGACTAGGTTTGCCTAATGCCTAGGCAAGCCACCAGGGGGCTCATCTAACCGCGTTCAAGTCCAGATCTGACAGGTTGCCCTAAGCCAGCAACGAGTTCTGGCTGGACTCGAGCTCCCATTCACCCTCTAACTGCAAATTGCTCTACAGGGAAGAAACTATGACTTATTCCATTTGGGCTGGGCTGTTACGAATGGCGCCACTCACCGCTCTGCTGGCCGTGATCACCGTCGGGAATACGGCTGCTCTTGCGGCTCCCGCGGCAGACAAGCCAGAGGGCCCGATCCAAGACTTTGACTGGCTGCTGGATGATGCCCTGCTCAAAGATGATGATGACGAGGACGACGACGATGACGACGACGATGAGGATGTAGACGCTGGCGATGTCATCATTGAGCGCCAGACGACCACTACGGAAAGCAAAACCCGGGTGACTCAGGTAAGTTACACCGATATTAGTACTAACTACTGGGCCAGCGACTTTATCTATCGCCTGTCGGCATTGACGTGCTGAAGGGATTTCCCGATGGTGAATTCCTGCCCAGCAGTGGCCTCACCTATGCCCAATTTGCGGCCATGATTAGCCAGGCGTTTGAGCTAACGTCGGTTCGTCAAGTTACTGCTATCCAGACCATTTCCCAGAGTTACTGGGCTTACCAGGGCCATTCGTGAAGCCTATGCCACGGGCTTCATTGACGTGGGGAGTGACTTCGAGCCAGATGCTCCCATGACCCGTCTGCAGGTGCTGGTAGCCCTAGCGCGGGGATTAGGGATTACGGAGGTCTCCGTCTGAGCGCTTCGGTCGATGAGATCCTGAGCATCTTTACCGATGCTGACACCATCCCCAGCCAGTATCGAGTCATCATTGCAGCCCTGGTAGAACGGGGCATTCTGGTGAACTATCCCAATGTTCGTACCTTGAACCTTTACCAGGTGGTGAGCCGGGCCGAAGCCTGTGGGTTCATCTACCAGGCGTTAGTGCATCAAGAGCGGGTAGAGCAGATTGAATCGGCTTATATCGTTGACGTGACCCATATCAGCGAAGTCAGCGGCGATCCCCCGGTGATTGGGGACGATGACGATGGCGGCGATGATGACGACGACGACGATGACGACGATGACGACGATGACGACGATGACGACGATGACGACGATGACGACGACGACGACGACGACGATGACTAGGTTGAGTTGAGCGGTCACCATTGCCACTAGAGCAGCGGCCGTGGCCCGAAAGGCTGTGGTCCTGACCTCTCTAGCGCCCACGGTGGCAGCAATAACGCGATTGACCGCTTGAGACCATTAGCAGGGGACGGACGACCGGCACCAGGACATCCCGAGGGGTGTCCTGGTTGTCGTCTTCTGTATGATCGAGATGACCGATACTCTTGTGCGATCGCATCCCATGCCAGTCCTTTCTCAATCCTCTGCTGATACGACGACGGCGGCTCCCAGGTCGGCGCCCGCAACCGTGGTCCTAAATGTCGGTGGCATGAAATGTGCCGGTTGCGTGCGATCGGTAGAAAAGCAGCTCCTGGCTTGCTCAGGGGTCGAGTCAGCCACTGTGAATCTGGTTACGGAAGTGGCCGTGGTCGAGACCAGCGGCGACATTGCTGCCGATACCCTAGCCCAGCGCGTCAGCGACGCTGGCTTTCCCACTCAACCCCGGGCTGCTGACGCCGCTGGCACTGGGCTCACCGATTGGGTAGAGCGCAAGCAAGCGGAGCAGCGTACCCAGGGACGGCGACTTGCGATCGCAATCATGCTGCTGCTGCTCTCGACCATTGGGCACCTGAAGCATTTTGGCTGGCTGACGGTGCCGGTGCTGAGCGATCTGTGGTTCCACGCCGTCCTGGCCACCCTCACCCTGGTAGGACCCGCCCGGGACATCGTGGTGGATGGCTGGCAGGGAATGCGACGGCTGACCCCCAACATGAATACCCTGGTGGCCTTGGGGTCTCTCAGTGCCTATGGCGCCAGTGTGGTGGCCTTGATCTTTCCGAAACTGGGCTGGGAGTGCTTCTTTGATGAGCCGGTAATGCTGCTCAGTTTCATTCTGCTGGGGCGCACCCTAGAACAGCGGACTCGCTATCGGGCGGCAGATGCCCTGCGGTCCTTAGTGGAACTACAGCCGGCCGTGGCTCGGTTAATTTCTGACCCGACCCAGGGAGAAACGACCCAACCGGGCGTAGAGGTGCCAGTGAGCTGCCTACAGCCAGGGGAATGGGTGCGGATACTGCCTGGGGAGAAGGTGCCTGCCGATGGTGAGGTGGTAGCGGGGCAGTCGACCCTGGATGAGTCCATGCTCACGGGGGAATCCATGCCAGTGTTGAAGCAGCCGGGGGATACCGTGGCGGCGGGCACCGTCAATCAGTCTGGAGCCCTGGCGGTGCGAGTGACCAGCACCGGTCAAGAGACTACCCTGGCCCAGATGATCACCCTGGTGGAAACAGCCCAAAGTCGTAAGGCACCGGTGCAGGGCCTGGCGGATGTGATTGCCGGGTATTTCACCTACGGGGTGATGACCCTGGCGACGCTGACCTTCTTGTTTTGGTATTTCATTGGCCTGGAGCAATGGCCCCAGGCGATGGCAGCCGCCCTAGGGCCGATGTCCCCAGTTGGGGCTCCCTCCTCTACCCTATTGGTGAGCTTAAAACTTGCGATCGCAGTGCTGGTGGTGGCCTGCCCCTGTGCCCTGGGGCTGGCGACACCCACCGCCATCCTCGTGGGGTCTGGCCTGGGGGCAGAGCGGGGCCTCTTGATTCGTGGCGGCGATGTGCTAGAAGCCGTCCATGGCCTGCAGCGGGTGGTATTCGACAAGACCGGCACCCTGACCCAGGGCCAACCCCAGGTCACCGATACCTTAGTCCTGGATGCTGCCCTGTCAGAGACAGAGCTGCTACGGTTGGCGGCGACCGTGGAGAGTGGCACTCGCCATCCCCTGGCCATCGCCATTCAACAGGCCGCCCAGGCCCAAGGGTTAGCGTTGCTATCGGCCCAGGCCTTTCAGACTGAACCGGGCCTGGGAATTACCGCCCAGGTTAGCTGGCAGGACGCTGACGTGGCCTGTGTGATCGGTAATCGGGCTTGGCTAGAGCAGCATGGCATCTCGGTGGATACTGCTGCTGAGACCCAGGCCGCAGCCCTGACTGAGGCGGGTAAGACAGTGATCTATATCGCCCGAGGCCAGACCCTGGCCGGTCTCATGGCAGTGGCCGATCAGCTGCGTCCGGAGGCCCAGCAGGTAGTGCAAGGGCTACAGGATAGGGGACTACCGGTAACCCTGTTGAGCGGAGATCAGCAACTGGTGGCCGCTGCGATCGCATCCCAACTCAACCTCGGCTCCGATCAAGTCATGGCCGAAATCACTCCCCAAGGCAAAGTCGAGGCTATTCAACGGTTTCAAGCCCAGGGTGAAACCGTTGCCCTAGTAGGCGATGGCATTAACGATGCCCCGGCCCTAGCCCAAGCCGACATCGGCATTACCCTCAACTCTGGCACCGACATTGCCATGGAAACCGCCGATGTGATTCTGATGCGGGATCATCTCGGCGGCATTGCCGCCGCCATCGACCTGAGCCGAGCCACCTTTACCACGATTCGGCAAAACCTAGGTTGGGCCTGTGTCTACAACCTAGTGGGTATTCCCCTAGCCGCCGGCGCCCTACTCCCCGTGGCGGGCATTAGCCTCAGCCCAGCCGCCGCCGGCGGATTAATGGCCTTCAGTTCCGTGGCGGTAGTGCTCAACTCACTGCGGTTGCGGCAGCAGCGCATCGAGGGCCTCTAGTGGTTGCCGGCTCAGCGGACCTCGTGGGCATAGCTGGCCCGCCGGGTAAACAGGAACGGCCCCGCTAAAGAGCCCCAGAGATGCTCATCGGTGTCGGGGTCTCGGCCCCGATCCCAACTGATAAACTTCTCGGCATCGATTTCAAATTCACTGTCCAGATAGGTTTTACGACCCTGACGCTCCACCATACAGGCCTTGCCCGGCTCTACCTTGCCTTTAAAGCTGTGGCCAGTCCACGCCACGATCATGTTGCAGCCCGGCATTTTCTCTAGGTCGGCAGCAGTCATAGACACCCCCTCCCCCTGCTTACGGGCAGCCCCGTAGAAGGCCTCTTGGTTCTTGATCATATAATTTTCGATCTCGATATGGTTGTCCCGGGACATTAGCCTCAGGACCCGAGCCCGATAGGGCCGACTGAGCATGAAATTGTAAGCTTGCTCCACATACAGGCTGGGTCCAGAGAGAACCTCGGGCACCAACGGCCGCATACACACCCGAATGTGGGCATAGAGGGGGGGATTATCGAAGGCTTGAGCCTGATTGCAAAAGTCAGCTGCCATCCAGCGAGCCAGGGTGAGAACGTCAGTAGCGTGAGACATGAACCGGATATGCGGACACTTGTTGCCCCCATTGTACGGCGTCCCCCATCCCTAGACGATCCCGACTTTCATGGCAGTTGTAAGCAGCCAGAGCCCCAGAGAATCTAAACATCGGGCGGTATGGCCATCGCCGGGAATCAACAGCGTCGCTCTAGATACTGACCGATCATTTGCTGTTGCCCCGCCCGGGAGATAATAGTCTGGCGGGTGCGATACTGCCGTCCTACCAGTTTCAGCTCTTCTTCAAACACCGAGTCGTTGTATTCAGTGCGCAGCTGCAAGGTTTTAGGATCGCGAAATAGAAACTGAGCCGTCACTGGCTTACTGGTGGCAAAGCCCCGATCTCGATAGAGCAGGGTGCCGCGCACACCAAACACAGTGGATCCTTTCACCGGTTTACGGCTGGTATTGGGATAGTTGCTCTCCCAGGCGACCTCAGCGCCACAGATCAAGGCATCCTGCTGCTGCAGCTGATGCAGGTCGGCAAGATGCAATAACTCCGCACTACCAGCCTGGAGGAAACGAATGGCAATGTGACTCACCACCTCCTGCACCTTGCCGTCAGGGAGGGTATAGTAGCGTCGCTCCGAGAGCCAGCGGCCAGCAGATGCTTGGAAGAAGGCTGTAATCAGGGGCTCCGCTAGCAGGCGAGCGGTATCAACCGAGAAAGGCATAAATGCAGGACTCTCCCAAGAAAACAACAGACAAGAATGATTTGGCAAAAGTCAAGCCCCTTCACCAAAATTTAACTTTTCTTAATTATAGCCAATCAATGCCATGGCAACAGCAAGCCAGAAATCTCGCTTTGGCTAGACAACACTTGACAATGAAGTTTGTATCAAATTGTTAAGGACTACTGTAAGCCCTGATACCAAGGCAGGATCGATCGACTGGGGCGGCCCCCCGCTAGGATAGAGTCATAGTCGGGCTGATCTCTTCGTATGGGTATCGTCGATCTGCAGAACTTCTTTCAGTGCTGTGTGGGAGACTGGATTACCGAACGCACGTACCACTACCTGAGTCAATCACTGGTAGAGCGCTCTCGCACAACCTTCCGGGTAGACCCGATTACGTCTGATCTAAAGCAACGGGTGCTAGACGACAACCAGTACTCAGCAGCGGTGTCCTCCCTGGAGGAATTACCAGGGTTTCGTCTGGGATTTCATACGGTCTCTGAAACCGGCGAAGAGGTATCCCAGGAATTGCGGATGCTGTTTGTGCCGCAGCAGCAGCAGGGAACTACCTTGGCAGGGGATTATCTGCGGGATCGAGCCTATGAAGAGGATCGCCCCATCGTGTCTCAGTTCCGCTACGATACCAGCTGCCAGGAACTGCTGATGACAACTCCCTATACTCGAGTCGTCTCTGTAGACTCCATCACTCTGATCAACCCTGAGCTGCGCATTCGTAGTATTCTCAACTACCAGCGTCCCCAGGCAGGTCCCCTAGATACCCTGCTACTAGCGGGATTTGGCGTTGAGCAAAAGGCATGTTAAGGGATGAACCATGTCGTCTGATTCCCCGCTTGTTCCCTATCCTCGTGTTCCCCTAGGCCGTCGTGCCGCCGCCTTGGTGGTCGACAGTCTACTAGTAGGAACCCTGAGTGCCACCCTGGCGGGCACCTTTCTGCTCTGGTTGGTTATCTTCATGGTGCTCTGGCTGGGCCTGCGCGTTGCCATTGCTGGACGTCAGCATGGCCAAAGCTTGGGGCGTTGGGCCTTTGATATGCGAGTAGTAGAGCCCTGGAGTGGACGCACGCCCTTACTGCTTCCCTTAGCCCAACGGGAAGCCGTCGTTGGCGTCGGATCTGCCCTGGCGTTGTACGGCCTTACCCACCTCAGCCCTACCAATGCCTGGGCTCTCCTGTTGCCCCTACCCTTATTAGCGGATTGTGGTAGCGCCTGGTTAGATCCTGTGCGACGACTGACATTTCACGATCGCCTCAGCCAAACCACTGTAGTGCCAAGCCAGCGAGGCTATTCCCTAGATCTGAAATTAAAGAAATGGTTTGCGGAGTTCCGGCGTCGTGTGGAAAAATAGTAGATTGTGTCAATTGTTCTGTCAGGTCCCAGGCTAAGCACCATGGCTAAAGGCGTTCGCATTGTAATTACTCTTGAGTGCACCGAGTGCCGCTCCAATACAGATAAGCGGTCTCCCGGTGTCTCGCGCTACACGACACAGAAAAATCGACGAAATACATCGTCTCGGCTAGAGCTGAAGAAGTTCTGCCCCCACTGCAATAAGCATACGATCCACAAGGAAACCAAGTAGGGAGAGAGTATAAGAATCATGGCTTATTTTCGTCGGCGCGTGTCGCCCATCAGACCAGATGAGAAAATTGACTACAAAGATGTTGATTTGCTGCGTAAGTTCATCACCGAGCGCGGTAAAATCCTGCCTCGTCGAATCACCGGGTTGACGGCGAAGCAACAGCGGGATCTCACCGCCGCCATCAAGCGAGCCCGCATGTTGGCCTTGTTGCCCTACGTCAATCGCGAGGGCTAGCCTCATGGTGGCCTCTGCCCAGGTGGGGTGAGGTAGGGTTGATGATTAAAGCACATCCTCGGGGCGGTAGGGTTGGTTGATAAAGGCACACTGGTTGAATTTCGAGTACAGGGCAGCCCCAGACTAGGGGTTGTCGAGCGGCCAGGGGGCAAAAAAGCCTGGGTGGTTATTGATCAGGGGGGGCAGGCCCATACTCTGCATCCGCGGGATATCACCTATGAAGTGGCCGGGAGCGATTGGCAATCCTCAGATATTTCTACCTTTCTACAGGATGTGGACAATTACATCGACCCGTCCCATCTAGAAATAGCGTGGGAACTTTTGCACGAAGCCGGAGAGTCCACTGATCCGGCTTCATTGGCACTGCTATTGTTTTCCGATCAGAGCCCGCCCTCGAGCTATGCAGCCCATCGCTTGCTCTCAGACGACAAACTCTTCTTTAAGCAGAAAGGCAATCGCTACGAGCCTCGCTCCCAGGCTCAGGTAGAGGAACGGCTGCACCAGATTCATCAGGAGACTAAACGCCAGCAGGAATGGAATGACTTCCTGCAGCGGGCGCGGCAGTGTTTAGGAGCGGAGGCGGTCGTCTGGCATAAAAGTGATCGTCCCCGCCTAGATGCCCTAGAGCGCTTTGCTCTATTCGGTGAGGAGGCCCATCAACGGTCGGCAGCGGTGGAAATCTTACAGGCGTTAAATCAGGACACTACTCCTGCCGGGGCGTTTGAGTTACTGGTGTCACTGGGAGTGTGGAGTCCCCACGAGAATCTGCCGCTGCGCCGCAGCCAGATGCCGACTCAGTTTTCTGAGGAGATACTCACTATGGCGACGCGACGGCTCAGCAATGTTCCCCCAGATCCCGATGGTCCCCGACTCGATCTCACTCACTTGAAGGTCTATACCATCGATGATGAGAATACCAGTGAGATCGATGATGGCCTCAGCTTGGAGTCTTTGGCAGATGGTCGGCAACGTCTGTGGATTCATATTGCTGACCCGACTCGCTGGCTAGAACCTGGAGACGCCCTCGATCTGGAGGCTCGCCGCCGCTGCACGACCCTGTATTTGCCCACAGGCATGATCCCGATGTTCCCGGCCGAGTTGGCCACGGGGCCGATGAGTCTGTTGCAGGGGCAGGTTTGCTGTGCCCTGAGTTTTGCAGTGCTGTTGAATCAGGCTGGCGGCTTGGTCGACTACAGCATTCATCCCACTCTGATTAAGCCAACCTATCGGCTCACCTATGAAGATGCCGATGAAATGCTGGACTTGGCCCTGCAGGATGAACCGGAATTAGCTGCGATCGCACAGTGGGCCAAGCAGCGTCAGGCCTGGCGCCTGGCCCAGGGAGCCATTGCCATCCAGATGCCTGAATCTGCCATCAGGGTATCGGAAACCGAGGACGAGATTACCATTGATGTCCTCGATGATTCCCCGGCCCGGCAGATGGTAGCTGAAATGATGATCTTGGCCGGGGAGGTGGCGGCTTGCTACGGCGAGACCCATGCCTTGCCGATTCCTTTTCGCAGTCAGCCCCAACCGGAACTGCCCAGTGACGAAGAACTGCTGCAGTTACCCAGCGGTTGGGTGCGAGACTGTGCCATTCGCCGCTGCATGCCCCGCAGTGAGGTTAGCCTGGTGCCCAACCGCCATGCCACCCTAGGGCTCGATCACTACAGTCAGGTGACGTCGCCGATTCGTCGCTACACCGATCTGCTGGCCCACTTTCAAATCAAGGCCCACCTGCGAGGCGACTCGCCTCCATTTTCTCCGGCAGAACTGACTGAACTCACCCAGGGGGCCATGACAGCGGCCTACGAAGCCACCATGGTGGAGCGCCAGACCAAACGCTATTGGGCCCTAGAATATCTGCGTCGCCGTCAGGACCAGATCTGGTCGGCCATGTTACTGCGCTGGCTGCGGCAACACGAAGGCTTGGGCCTAATCATGCTAGAAGAGCTGGGTTTAGAGCTGCCCCTGCGGGTCGATCGCACCCTGGAGTTGGGAGAGCATCTGAAGGTACGGGTAGCGCGGGCAAATCCTCGTCAAGACGTGGTGCAGCTGGAAGAAGCGACCGAAGTGGCTGCCCCTCCTGTCGTCTAGCTCCACCAGGCGGCAGCGGCCAGCAGTCCGCCGACGAGGCCTAACGCCATCCAGAGAAAGCGATTGTCTTGGCGATTGATCTGGCTGGGGTCAATCGGTGGCGGCGGCTCGGCTGGAGTGGGAGGTCGGCGGGGTCCCTGGCTATAGCGAGAGGCCATCACCTGGGTGCCCTCGTCCAAATTGGCTAGATCCGGAATTTCCGTTTTCCATTCCGGCCGCAGCTGCAGCCGGGGAGCCTTGAGAATATACAACAGCCGCTTGCCCTGTTTACGGGTTTCGCTATCGGGGTGACGACTGAGGCTCTGGCACAGTGCGATCGCATCTTGCTGGCGATCTGCGGCGGCATAGGCATTCACCAACCATGTCTGAATTTCTCCCCCCAAGGGAGTCCCTTTCTTGGCCAGCAACACCGCTCGCTCAAAATACTGAACCGACCGGCCATAATTACCCCGTTCAAAGGCCTGCTGTCCGGCGGCGTATTCGGCTTTAGCCCGAGCTAACGTCTCCTCAGTCACGCCCTATCTCACTCCCGTAACACCATATCTGCCCCCTGCCGATGCAGAGCACCGCCCTGGGATAGCATCATCAAATTACTCAATTTATAGAGAATCCGAGCCCCCACATTGCCATCCCACTCGTCATCCCCCACCTCAGAGACATCGAAGCCGATGATGTGACGACCGCTACGCACCACCTCTCGACAGAGGCAGAAGGCCTCTTCCAGGTCTAGGCCTCCGGGGACAGGCGTCCCCGTGTGGGGACATAACTTTGGGTCTAAGCCATCCACGTCAAAGCTGATGTATACCTGCTGGGGCAGGGCCGCTACCATCTGCTGACATAACCCTAGCCAGGGAGTACCGCCATAGCGCTTTTCTCGCAAGACGGCATCGTAGTAGGGCATCACTCGTCCCCCGGCATCGTGGATTAGCGCCACCTCATCATGGCAAATGTCTCGCACCCCCACCTGTACTAACCGAGTCATCTGGGGCAAGGTCAACACGTTATGCATGATCGAGGCATGGGAAAACTGAAATCCCTGGTAAGCCTGTCGCAAATCGGCATGGGCATCGATCTGTAGCACCCCAAACTCAGGATATCGCGTCGCCAAGGCCTGGATATACCCCAGGGGAACGCTGTGGTCCCCACCGATGACGGCCACCTGCTTGCCCAAGGCCAGGGCCGCCTCCGCTTGTTGCTGCAACCAGTGGTTCACCCGCTCACCCGCTTGATTCACCGCCGCCAGATCCGCCCTGAGGCTAGCCTCTGCCTCGATGGCAATCCCTTGCTCAGTGGCGGCAATGACCCGGGCAGCCTGCGATCGCATCGGCTGATTTTGGGCCTCGATCCAATCGGGGATAGGGGCAAGATAAATGCCCTGCTGCCAGCCATCCGGGCAATCCAAATCATAGAGATCGAGCTGGGGGGAAGCCTGTAATATCCGCTGGGGGCCGCGGGCAGTCCCCGCATGGTAGGAGACCGTCACCTCCCAAGGCACCCCAAACACAATTAGGTTAGCCGTGTCATAGTCAAAGGGCAGTCCGAACAAATTACCATTATCCAGGCCCACACCACTGGGATCAAAGGACCGCACAATATCGTCGCGTCTAACCATTCAGCATATTTTTGACAAACGTCGGTAAACAAAACGCCGCCGGATGAATATCGGCATTGTAGTACTGTAAGTTTTCCTGGGCGGCAAAGGCGGCAGCCCGCTTCCGATCGAAGCCACGGATGGGATCGGCTCCCCCCTTAGAACTGTAGGTAAAACTCCACATGCCCGTCGGATAAGTCGGGATAAAGGCCAAATAGCAATGGACATAATCCCGGCCAAAAATGCTTCGCAGGCACTGGACCAAATCCACGAAGGCAGCATGGTTAAATCGCGGCGACTCACTCTGGGCTGTCATCACTCCCCCTGGTTTAAGACAGCGGTGAGCCTGCTCATAGAAACTCGGGCTGAATAGCCCCTCAGAAGGCCCGACCGGATCCGAGGAATCAATCACAATCAGGTCATAGGCCTCACTAGCCGCCGCTTGCATAAACCGAATGCCATCACCAATGATGAGATTGAGTTTTGGATCATCGAGGGCATGAGACAACGACGGTAAATACTGCCGTGAGGCTCGCACGACAACCTCGTCGATTTCCACCATCGTTACCGCCTCAACCTGGGGGTGACGCAGAATTTCCCGCACACTGCCGCCATCACCCCCACCAATTACCAATACCCGGCGAATATCAGGATTCAGCAGCATGGGCACATGGACAATCATCTCGTGATAGGCATTTTCATCCTTTTCCGTGCACATCACGACATTGTCAACGGTGAGCATTTTGCCGTAGGCATAGGTGTCGAAAATCTCGACCGTTTGATAAGGGGATTTCTCCCGAAATACCCGATCTCCCTTGTGCCGTATTGACAGCGCAATATTTTCATCTCGATCAGTGAACCAGACGCTGCGGCTGAATTTCGGCTCGACTAATTTCTGAGTCACCTGATCCCGCAATTCCCCCAGGTCAACTTCCGACTTCTCCAACAGTTCTAGGGCACCGCGGTTAAGTTCAATAGCCGAGCCATGGTCCGCCTGAAACGCTTGTTTGAGAATGTTGTAAGACACCCAAGGATTTACCGCATGGCCACAGGTAAAGAGATCCACGGCTGCATAGCGATACTCAGGCCAAGTGTGAATGGCTAAATGGCTCTCCTGAATCACCACCACCCCAGATACACCAAAGGGTGAAAAGTGATGAAACACCGAGCTAATCAAGGTTGCTCCTGCTTCTTGAGCGGCCCTACGCATACTGTTTTCGATGTAGGGCACATCATTCAAAATTTCTGATGAACAGCCAAAGAACTCGACTAGAATGTGTCTACCCAGAGAGTGCATTTATTATCGTCACACCTCCATATCAAGCTCCAAAAATATTCCTAGATCGGTGGCAAGCACCGCAGTCCAATGAGAACGAGTCGGACATTTCTGTAGTACGCTTCCCAGTGCCTATTTGTCCCTTATCCGTGATGCACTTCAGACGCTTAGAGCAGCCGTAATGGTGGCAGGACCCTGGCCAGCAGACAAGACACCCTAGTGTACAGTGTTCAGTTGTCTTTGTGTATGGCCAAGCGAGTAGCTAGCGGCGGCGGCAATGGTCCCTCCCCTTCCACCTTAGGACGTAACCGAGTCAGACTAGTCGTCAACCTTGCGCCATCATCTACTAGCTTGCGCCATCATCTACTAGTTTGATGGAGAATCGTGCCAGTGACTCTTCAACGCCTTGTCGTCGACCCAATTCAGATGCAGGCCGATCAACTGCATCTCACCGCTGAGCAACAGCGATATCTCCACCGAGTATTACGGTATCGCCCTGGGGATCGGTTCATGGCCCTAGATGGCCACGGACACCAGTGGCTGGCAGAGTTAACCCCCGATCTGGCCCTAGCCGTGGTAGTGTCTCCCGGGGCGAGTGTGGTGCCTGCCCCCCAGGTCGACATCACGCTGATGGCCGCCTTACCCAAGGGCAACAGCTTCGATCAGGTCGTGCGTCAAGCCACCGAATTAGGGGTCAGCTGCATTCAACCGGTGATTAGCGATCGCACCTTATTACACCCCAGCCCCAAGCGCTTAGACCGTTGGCGGCGCATTGCGGCTGAGGCGATGGAGCAATCTGAACAGCCACGGGTACCGCCAATTCTAGCCCCCTGCCCTTGGTCCTCCTTGCTGATTCCCAGCCCCGAAGCCCGTTATCTATGCGTCGCTCGCCAGGATGCCCCTTCTTTATTAGCCTGTCTGCTGCAGCAATCGTACCGAAGGATAACCATTGCCATTGGGCCTGAGGGAGGATGGAGCCCCAGTGAGGTAGAAGCCGCCTTAGTCGCTGGGTTCCAGCCTGTGTCTCTCGGCAATACCGTGCTGCGGGCAGTGACAGCCCCTGTGGTGGCTCTAGCGGTCGCCCATGCCGCTGCCAACCTGCAGGCAGTAGATCATTAAACTTTGCTGCAGTGTGTTGGAGAAAACATAGAAAATAAACAACTCTTTGAAATGATCACGGCATATCAAAAATACTTGATGTTTGGATCATGCCGATGATTAAAGCAAGGTTTACAGGGGCCTTTACGGCACTGACTCTTCTCAGTATGGGGTGCTCCCAGGCACCGACCCCAGATTCTGGTGCCGAGGCAGCCAATGGCGCGGCAATTACCATCGATGGCTCTAGCACGGTCTATCCAATTACCAACGAAATAGCCCAAGAGTTTCAATTCGAGCACTCCGCTGCTCCCCCTATTACTGTCTCCTTCTCGGGCACCGGGGGCGGCTTCCGCAAGTTCTGTGCCGGGGAAACAGACATCAGTAATGCCTCCCGCCCGATTACCCCTGATGAAATGGAAACCTGCAAGGCTGCCGGCATCGAGTTTATAGAACTGCCGGTAGCCTACGACGCCCTCACTGTGGTAGTTCATCGAGACAACGATTGGGCCAATGATATTACCCTAGAAGAGCTGCAAACCCTGTGGCAATCAGAGGCGGAGGGGACTATTTCCACCTGGAAACAGATCAGAGAGACCTGGCCTGATCAGCCGATTAATCTCTATGGGCCCGGCGAAGATTCCGGCACCTACGATTACTTTACGGAAGTCGCCACGGGGGAATCTGGAGAGAGTCGGCAAGATTACACCGCCAGCGAAGATGACATGGAACTAGTCCGTGGGGTCCGCACCGATCCTAATGCCCTCGGATATTTTGGCTATGCCTATTACGAGGAAAGCCGAGCGGCCCTGAAAGCCCTAGCCATCGATGGGGGCGAGGGACCAGTCTTGCCTTCAGATGACACCGTCCGGGATGGCACCTATCAACCCTTCGCCCGTCCCCTGTTTATCTATGTCAATGCTGCCGCTGCCGAGGCGAATCCTCACCTGCAGGCCTTCGTCGAGTATTATCTGGCCAATGCCCGCCATCTGGTCCAGGTAGTCGGGTATGTGCCGTTGCCGGATCAGGCCTATGCCTTAGCCCTCGACCACTTTCAAGGCCGCCAGATTGGCACTGTCTTCGACGGCCAGGCCCAACCCGGATTAACCATCGAAGCCCTGCTACAGAAGGAAGCTGCCTTCTAGGAGATGACAGCGCAGGGTGATGATGATGACTGCCTAGGTCCTGAGGAATTGACCTCTCAGGGCAGATAGTAATTGTCCATTCCTATCGCCTTCCCTCTATTCTCGCCGGGAAGGCAGCTAGGACAATCCTGCCTAACCCAAGAGCACTAGGGAAAGCGACAGACAACCTGCCCGAGGAGATGTTCTCGGGTGACTGGCCCAAACTCCCGGCTGTCGCTGCTTTCTGCTGGGTTTAATCCTTGCAAAAAGTATCCGGCCTCCGTATGCCAAGCCACATACTTGATCAAGCGCAGGCCAGGACGATAGGGATGATAGGCAATGACGAGGTCTCCCAGCCGGGGGGCACCAGTGGGGCGGCGATAGGCGGTGGGGTCCACTAGAACCTCTTGCCCAGGGAAGAGCAGGGGGAGCATCGAGCGCCCGGTCACCCGAAATCGTCGCCGCCGGCACACTAGAAAGAGCAGCCAATCCCGAGGACGGCTGCTCCGTAGCCGAGTGGGCTTGATTAGAGGCAATCCTGGATACTAGCTGGCCGTGTACCAGGGAATATCACGGCTCTTAGACGTCCAGAACATGTTGTGAATCTTCTGGACTGTCTCCATGAGCTCTTGGGCATGCTGGAGGCTCACTTCTACCTTACAGGCAGAACACAGCTTGGCCGCTTTCCAGAAGGTATCGTGCAGATCAGGAAACTGCTCTAGGTGAACCGGTTTGAAATAGTCGGTCCAGAGAATTAGGACCTCATCTTTGGCAATTTGAGCCTGCTCTTCTTTGATGGCAATGTAACGGGACAGGGTGTTGTGATAGGCAATTTGTCCCCCCTTGTCACCAGCAGCCGGGAGGTCGAGATCCACGATTTTCTTGGTCATGGACAATACCGCTTCGGCGGCAATGCGGGCAGAAGACGGGTCGTAAACGCCGCAAGGGCCGTCGCAGTGAGCCTCTACGGCAGGGGCCGGAAACCAGGCCTGTAGCGTTGCGATCGCATGATTCAGCATAGTAATCACAAGATTGATTGCGTCAGAGCAGTCTTCGAAACGAGAGCAATAAATTCAGAGGGGTATGCAACCTAGACCGTCTCCATCATTCAAGCCACTGCCTTACAACAGTCACAGGAACACAGAGGCAGCCGTTGGTAGTAGCACTATCCCATGCGTATCATGGGCCAATCCCCCCTACCCATTTTTAG
This sequence comes from Halomicronema hongdechloris C2206, assembly GCF_002075285.3. GTDB lineage: Bacteria > Cyanobacteriota > Cyanobacteriia > Phormidesmidales > Phormidesmidaceae > Halomicronema_B > Halomicronema_B hongdechloris. Next base: position 1,907,225 of record NZ_CP021983.2, read on the forward strand.
AGGTATTCGGGCTCTGGTGCAAGATCTCCTGACTGTCAACTCCCGAGTTGACCAATTGTTGATGGCGCACCAACAGTGCCTGAATATGCTCTGCCACCTGCTCAGGACATTCCACCATGGCCATATGACCGCACCGAGGCAACTCGATCACATTGCTGTCAACACTATCGAAGAGATGGTGAAAACTAGCTAAATGATGAACATAGCGGGGAGCCATCACCCGATCTGCCGCCCCGGCCATGAAATAAGCCGGCTGCCGTAGACTAGCCACTACCTGGGGCAAGCGATGGACTTCTGCTTCCGTGGTAGATTCCAACAAAGCCCCTAAGGCTGCTGCCTCATCCGCCTGCAATAAATCCAACAGCCGCTGCCAGCCCCAGCGATAGTCCAAGGGTCGTGCCACCATTAAACGGGTAAACGGCCAGCCCAGAAAGGGAAAATACCGTAGCCAAGCGGGACGAAATCCCACAATTTGGCGCCCTGCCTGGCGAAACCGCTCAAACTCCTGCTTTAGGTAAATCCCTCCCCCCGCATTCAGACAGATGACACCTCGCACCCGCTCTGGGTAACAGAGGGCTGTCCACAAGGCGATGCTTCCCCCCAGGGAATGGCCCACCAACCAGACCTTATTCAGCCCTAGGGTAGCTAGCAGCGTTCCTAAATCCCCAGCATAGGCGGCCAAGCTAAAGGGAGACGTAGATGCCCCTAACTCCCCTGCAACTGCCGGAATGTGGGAACAATGCTGCTGCAAATCTCCTTGGGAGTGGCCAAACCCTCGCAAATCATAGGTTAGGCATTGACACTGAGACGCCAATTGCTGAACAAGGGGACTCCAGTATCCACGGCTCAGCAACCAACCGTGGATAAACACTAAAACGGCTCCAGCAGAGGTGGGAGGCGTGAGGGAGTATTCGTGAGGTACCCCTAGAATGGTTGCACGGGTCATCCCTTAATCTTAGCGCGAGGCTGGCCCTAAAAGGCCAATAGACAGCAGTAAGCAGTAAGCAGTACACGTTCGCAGCCAGTAGGCAACGGAAGGGCCACTAGGGAGCCACGAGAAACTAGTTCATCGTGCCCAGCAGCCGAAATCGGACCCCCTCTGCAATTTTCTGGCCCAGATAGTCAGGGATCAAGCTCTCGTTCGGTCCCAATAAGTACAAAATTAGTCGGGTACGTCCCCGCCACACCAGAAGATTAGCATTCACCACCAGCAAATCTTCCTGCCAGATGGCATACATCACCTTATAGAACAGCCCCGGCTGATTATCCGCTTCAATCAATAGGGCCGGTAAGTGAAATACGGGGTCCACATAGAACTCTGTCTCCACTTCCTCTAATCCAGCGTCTAGATTGAACTCAACCGTCAGCATCTCTTCCACTTCAAAGTGGCCCGCCAACGCCTCTCGCACGGCCCGACAGACATTGTCAGCAGTAGTGCCCGCCAGGGTCTTACCGCCCCGAGACACTACTAACTTGATGAACACCAACATGGGAGGATGAATCTGCCCATATAGACTGAGGTTATGAATGGTTAAGCCATAGGCTGCCAGCACCCCGAAGATGTCACTGAGTAAAAATGACTGATTGCGATAGGCAAAATGCAGCGCACTGCGGTTGCCCTCTGGCTTTAATTCGATAATGGCTCTCTTACTCTTGTAGAGCTGATAGGCTAATCGTAGATTCTGCAGCTGAATCTCACTGCTCACAAACTGCTCATAAAACTGAGGGAATGCGCGGTTAAAGCGCTTAAGCAGTTCCAAGGTTGACGATTTCAAGCCAGCAGCCATAGGTGGGAATAGACGTCAGTTGCTTTAACACTACGCGGCAACAAGAGATTGTGCCAAGTCAGCGTACTCATGACCAAAAAGGGAGTTAGTATCTGTCCAGTCTGTCTAGTAAGGATTTTGATGGCCCAGAAGACCCTACCTCCATCGGGAGACGGTTTCGAGAAGATATACTAGTCTAGTGATTTTCCCATCCTTAATCTAAGCTGTTCACGCCTGCATGGGTTTTTGGAAGAGTCTATTTCTCGGGTCTGAGTCTGCCGCGTCGCCCAAAGGCCTGCCGTCGCGTGGCTATCTAGCCGATCTCCCCAACGCTGATGAGAACAGTCGTATCATATTTAGCACCGATCGTGATCTCGATCTCTATGAATTAGAGGAGCTCTGTGATGCCGTCGGTTGGGCCCGTCGCCCGATTCGCAAGGTGAAAAAGGCGATTCAACACAGCTTTGTCGTCGTCACCATGTGGGAAGAACGGGGAGCGCGGCGACGACTCATCGGCTTCTCGCGCGCTACCTCAGACCACGCCTTCAATGCAACTATTTGGGATGTGGTCGTCCATCCAGATTTTCAAGGCAAGGGGCTGGGCAAGGCATTGATGAAGCAACTGATTAAGACCCTGAGGAATGCAGACATCAGCAATGTCACGCTGTTTGCAGATCCTCATGTCGTCGAGTTTTACCGCAATCTAGGATTCATGCCAGACCCAGAGGGAATCAAGGGGATGTTTTGGTATCCTGACTAGCCAGCAACAGTCGGGCTTCTCGAATCCACACGGCCATCTCAGCGGGGCCAGGGCAAAGATCAGAGCGGCGTAAGGTTGCGACCTGTAGCCGCTTCACCAGGGGATGTAAGCGACTGAGAGACGTTCGTGCCAATTGGGCCACCGAAGCAATACCAGCATGCAGCAACAATCCATTGTATTGACATCCCACACTGGGTAGCCGGGCTAAGTCGGCTAACGCTATCCATTTGTTGACGTAGCGTGGGGTCAGACGCAGTGTCGTGGCTAACTGCTGACGGGTCGATTTGGCCTGGCCGTAGCTGAATAAGTCTAAGGTGGTGTGGATGCCTACTTGAGCCAGTTGATGACAGTGCTCGGGACTGAGGCCAGGCAATTCTGTCAAGTTCCAATTGGACGGGCGCATTACCATGAACTCGGAGAACAGTGGTCTAAATCTGTGCTCCGATGCTATCGCTAAACCAACGGAATAGGTGATGAGCTGATTGATAACCATTGGCCCCCATGAGAAAGCGGGCTATACTAGGGGACGAGTCTTACGGGATGTAGCGCAGCTTGGTAGCGCGCCTGCTTTGGGAGCAGGATGTCGCAGGTTCAAATCCTGTCATCCCGATTTGAAAACCGCTTAGCCAGTCCTGGTTGGTATAGTGCTAGCCAATGTACTGCTAGCCAATATAGTGCTAGCCGATGTAGAGAGTGTCCCAGTCAGCCGCAGTAGTGCTAAAAGGTTTAGTATCTTGAAAAGGCTGATGCACAGGAGCTGTTGCGGTCACTAGCTTTGGCTGAAACAGTTTCATCGTGCAGTTTTCGATGCAGTTATAGGCGCAGTTTTAGCGGTCAATACCTTATGAATACTTGGATTCGCACAGCAGTTTGGGGCTTGTTAGGTAGCACCACCCTGGGAATGGTGATAGGACAATCCGCAGCATTAGCCCTACCCCAAAGTGAAATCGTCACCAAGTTAGAGCGAGTACCCGTTTTCTTAATCCTGAATGGTGATGGGCAGCCGCTGACGGTGTCCCCTTCTGAAGAGCGCCAGGATGCTAAATTTCCTGTGGTATTCATGGATGCCCAAGAAGCTGAAGAGGCGTTGGATAACGCCCGGGAACAGGACACCAATGCTCAGATAGCACTGCTGGATCTGGGCACCCTCTATGAGCAGACCCAGACGGACGAGGGGGAAGTGCCTCTGATGTATTTCCCAGAGGAAGATGAACTGCAAGCAGCTACTACCCTCCAGGAAGAGTTTCGGGGCGTGCCCCTGTTCTTAGCCCGTCAGGGCAGCGATGGTCCCTATCTCACAATTAATCAAAATGGTCAGTCATCTCTGCCAGTCTTCTTCTCGCGGCAGGATCTGCAGTCTTTGCTGGATCGATTCTTGCAGCAAAATGCCGAGGTGACGGCTGAGGATATCTCGGTGCAGGTGCTCTCCCTGGAATGGTTGCTGCAGGCAATGCGGTCTAATGATGATCCAGCCCTAGATGAACAATTGCAGCAAATCCGTCTATTTCCCTCCTCGGATGTGCTGCAATATGTGCGATCGCAAATCGCAGAACCCGACTCAGGGGCTGACGGGGTAACCCCAGAGGCTGAATAATTACCCTCCCTAAAATCAGCAACCCTGGGGCTGACTCCGGTCAGCCCCAGAATTTTTTATGGCATTGGTCAGTCAGCTTAGAACATGACTGCCTGCTCAGTAGACTAGCCGCGGCAGGCTGATGGGTTTGCCACTGCCCAAAGCACCATGCCGGTTGCTTGGTCTAGCCCCCCTCATTCCTCGGCATGCGGCTGCAAAACCTTGGCCAAAAAAAGTCACCCGCCGTAGAGGGTGACCCTGAGATTAACGAGGTTAGGGTGAACCGATGACCTCTTTAGTAAGCTCCCTTACGGGTTAGCACCACCAAGATAGTTTGCATAATCAGGCTCAGGTCATACCAAACAGACCAGTGTTGCTGGTAGCTAACATCCATGGCAACGATCTGTTCAAAGTCATTCACTCCCGAACGCCCCTTGACTTGCCATTCCCCGGTGATGCCGGGTTTAACATGCAGCCGTTGCCAGTGATGACGGCGGTACTGCATCACCTCACTGACGGTCGGGGGACGGGTTCCCACCAAGCTCATATCCCCCATCAGCACGTTCCAGAATTGGGGGAGCTCATCGAGACTGGTGCGACGCAGAAAGCGGCCAACACGAGTGATGCGGGGATCGTTTTTGTTCTTAAAAATCAGCCCCTGAGCCTCGTTGTTGACTAAGTGCTGCAGGCGATCCGCATCGCGCACCATGGAGCGAAACTTCCAGATACGGAAGGTCTTACCCTGGTGACCACAGCGGACTTGGCTGTAAAGAATCGAACCGGGATTATCGAACTGAATTGCAATGACGATGGGGATGGCAATAATTGTCGTCAGGACCAACCCCACCAGGGCACCCACCACATCGATCAAGCGCTTCCAAGAGCTAGTCACCGATGGATGCAGAGGAGCCGCAGCCGCAGCCGACTGGGCAATCACCGGATTGGTACGACCTCCTAGTAGAGGTGAAGCATCTGCAGCTGAGGGTTGTTGAGAGGTCATTGGAATAGAAAGATTAGGACCTGTAACCACGCTCGCCTTCTGCCTCCTTAAACTCGTTAGGCATCGGTTCAGTCTTATCCTAGGGGCCAGCATTTCAGAGCTGGTTAAAATTACCGAGCAATTCGTCTAATCTTTGAACTGCCTCAGCCTAGTATGAAGCTACTACGGATTTTTACGGAGAAGATGCTAACTAGGCTACAAACATTTACGGCAGAAACCCTGATATCCGGTAAGCTGAAGCAGCCCAATGGGCACCTGCAACCAGACCAGCGACCTTTTTGGTCCCTGGGATTGCAGGATCCTTACGCTGACGAAGCCTGTATCGGTAGATGCTAAATCTTAGAGTGGCCACCGAGATTGACGGTCGCCTAGGCTACTTGACACCATCGGCCATGGCTAACGATTGCCTGCAAGCAAGCAAGGTGCTTCCCGTAATCACGCCTAGGTGGCCAAACGATGGATCAGATGATCGAACAAGTGATGGGCCAACTCCAATTTGGGACACAGCGCCATTGCCTGTTGCCCTCCATGACGATCCAACACCACCGCCTGGTTCCAATCGGAGCCAAATCCACCGGTTGGTTGATCGATTGGGTTGGCGACGATGGCATCTAACCCCTTAGCCTGGAGCTTGGCCATAGCCGCTGGAACCACCTGACCTGTTTGAGCGGCAAAGCCGATCAGGCGCTGGTGAGGCTGTTTGCGCCGGGCCAGGTCGGCGGCGATATCTGGCACTGGTAGTAAAGGCAACGCCTCGGGCAATTTAGCCTTGGGTAGTTTTTCGGGAAATGACTGGGCTGGCTTTACATCAGCGACAGCCGCCGCTAAGAAGATCCAGTCAGCCTGAGGCAAGACAGTCACCATTGCCTGCTGCATCGCCTCGGCATCGGTCACGGCAATGGTCTCAATGCCCTCTAGGGGCTGCAGCAATTCGGCGGCGACCGACCCGTGAATCAATGTCACTTGGGCCCCGCGATGGTAAGCTGCCTGAGCTAGGGCAATGCCCATCTTGCCACTGGCTGGATTGCCGATGAAGCGTACGGCATCTAGGTATTCGCGGGTACTACCGGTATTGATCACAACCCGCTGTCCGCTCAGGTCACGGTCCCCTTGGGTGTGTAGCAGAGATCGAATATGGGCCAGGATTTGAGCCGGTTCTGCTAGGCGACCCGGGCCGGTGCGATCGCAAGCCAATCGTCCGGCCCCGGGACCGACCCAGTGACTTCTGGGATCTTGTTGCAGCCGTTGCCAGTTGCGCTGGACCGAGGGTTGCCACCACATATCGGTATTCATCGCCGGGGCCAGCAATAGCGGTGCCGTCGACGCCAAAACCGTATTAGTCAACAAATTATCGGCCAATCCCAGGGCCAGCTTTGCCAGGGAATTGGCCGTCAGCGGTGCCAATACCAGCACCTCGGCCCACTCTCCCAGAGCAATGTGCAAGGGGCGAGCGTGGGTTGGCTGCCAAAAATCAGCGTCGGTGTAAGCAGGGTGGCGGCACAGGGTCGCCACCGTCAGGGGAGTGACAAATGCCTGGGCCGCCTCCGTCAGCACGGCTCGTACCTCCACCCCTTCCTTCACCAGGGTAGAAATTACCCCTACCGCCTTATAGGCAGCGATGCCCCCTCCTATGCCTATTAATACCCGCCGCGTCTGATTCAACTGCATCTTCAGCAATGGATTGCCTAATACTCTGCGGCAGACATAACACCGCCATGGACTAGAGGGCAAGGCTGCATGTATCAGGTCGCACGGACACTCCCTTATTGTCCTCTGGCGTCTGCCTTAGCGCCCTACGCCTCATCAAAGGGTTCGATATCCAGGAGGTGCCCGTAGGGAGTCGCGAGTTCTGGGCGTTGAAAGGCGATTGCCCGCAGTAAATGCCAGTCTTGCAGCCCTTCAAAGGCATTATCATAGGCGTCTTGCTCCAGGCGCTTAGCCAGCTCTGCGACGGACTCCGGTGTCATTTCGGAGATCGTCTCCTGGGACACATGTAAGGTCGTCATAACTATCCCCCTTCTATCTGCATAGCAGATGCTGTTTCACTGCTTATGCTATCGGCTAGGCACCTAGGTCATGGTGAGTTCGCGTCAATTCTTTGTAAAGTCACCTCGGCAAACCCACAAGTCCTGTCAGTCCAGCGCGAACGCTACCGTTTTTCCTGGGGGCATCTTCTAGGGTTGACCGGGGACACCGCTTGAAGCTACTAGGAAAGCCACAGGTTAGGATCGCCTTTCAGAGTCCTGAGGCTTCCCACTCAGATGAGTCAACGCTGTCCTGATTAGGGTCAATGCCTGGGGTGAAATTTCGTGCCCCATGGGTAATTCGTGGTATTGCACCGATAGCCCTGCTGCCTGTAGGGTGGCGCGCGCCTGCTGAGCTAGGGCCAGCGGCACCACTGGATCAAAAGTTCCGTGCACCATCACAATGGGGCGAGGCGTTACGGTGGCTGGCAACGGACCATGGCAGTAACCGCTGAGGATGATCAATCCGGCTAGGGGTAAGCTCAAGCCCACGTCTAGGGCCATGGCTCCCCCTTGGGAAAAGCCAGCCAGCACCGTGCGGGTTAAGGGAATACCGGAGTCCTCTGGTAACGATCGCAGCCACTGGGAAAGGCGTTGACGGCTCTCCTGCAGATCAGATTGCTGATGTAGAGCAGGGGGAGCATCGGCATTAAATTGGGCTGGCAAGTCGTACCACATTCGTCCCCCTGGGGCATAGGGATGGGCAAAGGGAGCTTCCGGGAAAGAAAAGCGCACCCCTGGCAGGGTGATGTAACTGGTGAGTCCTACCAGGTCACTGGCATTGGCGCCCCAACCGTGGAGAGCGACGACTAGCCAATCATCAGGCTGCGGAGAGGCAATGGGTAGGGAAAGGGCAGTCAGCGTCAGGGGAATCATCTCCATGAATGAAATCGCCTCTTGAAATCGCCTCTTATTGTAGAAGGGGCAGCGCCGCATTCCCGATGTATGTCCGTCCTGGGACTCCCCAGTTACCGCAATGACCCTTGCTACCAAAATTACCGCCTCACGCCTATTGGCAGTGCCACTACTGCTCTACTGGCTGCAGTCGCCGACCGCAACCGAGCAATGGCTAGCCTTGGGGATTTTTTTGCTGGCAGCGGGAACTGACTGGCTAGATGGCTATGTCGCCCGCCGCCTGAATCAAGTTTCGGATCTAGGTAAATTTTTAGACCCCCTAGTCGATAAGTTATTGGTGCTAGCCCCCTTGATAGCTTTGGTGGAGCTACGGGTATTGCCAGCTTGGGGGGTGTTTTTGATCCTGGCTCGAGAATTAGCTGTAGCGGGCTGGCGGGTAACCCCGACTCTACAGGCCGCAGGGGTGCCGGGCGCTAACCTGTGGGGAAAGGCAAAAACCGGGGTGCAAATCCTTGCCATTGCCCTGCTGCTAGCCCCGTTGCCTGCTCCCTGGCCAGACATTGCTCAGGTCAGTTTCTGGCTGGCGGTGGTGCTGACCTGGGTATCTGGGGTAGTTTATCTCTGGCCTAAATCGTCATGAGTCTCGCCGCTGGCTCTCTCTTATAATAGGAGCTTACGATTTTTCTCCAGAACCGTGATAGTAATCTGTTGGTTGCGATCGCAGGGTCTGTCGTTGCTTAGTGTTGCTTCTTACCTATGGCCTCAGATTCCATTTCATCGGATGCCCACAGTGGTTCCTCACGCGAGGACATTCGCGCCGCTCGCCTCGACAAGGTAGCGCAACTACAGCAGCTTGGTGTCAATCCCTTTGCCTATAAATGGACCACCACCCACACCGCCGCTGATTTACAGGCCAAGTATGCCGACCTAGACGCGGGGGCAGAGTTGGATGTGGAGATCTCTGTAGCAGGCCGAATTATGGCCCGGCGTGTGTTTGGTAAGCTGGCCTTCTTTGGGCTCCAGGACGAAACTGGGACCATTCAGCTCTACCTCGACAAGAAAACCATTCAACAGGGCATGGCGGACAGGGATCCCCAGGCCTTCAATCACCTGAAGCACCTCACGGATGTGGGCGATATCCTCGGCGCCCACGGCACCCTGAAGCGCACCGAGAAGGGGGAACTATCGGTGAAGGTGCAGCAGTATGCCATGTTGACTAAATCCTTGCTGCCCCTACCCGATAAATGGCATGGCCTCACCGATGTGGCCAAGCGCTATCGCCAACGCTATGTGGATTTGATCGTCAACCCCGAGGTGCGCCAGACCTTTCGCCAGCGAGCCTTGATTACTGCTGGTATCCGTCGTTACTTAGAGGATCGAGGGTTTTTAGAAATTGAAACGCCGGTGCTTCAAACCGACGCCGGAGGGGCAGAGGCGCGCCCCTTTACCACCTATCACAATGCCCTGGAGATGCCCCTCTACCTGCGCATCGCCACAGAACTGCACCTGAAACGGTTGGTCGTGGGCGGCTTTGAAAAAGTCTTCGAAATTGGCCGCATTTTTCGCAATGAAGGGGTCTCTACCCGCCACAATCCAGAATTTACCAGCGTCGAATTTTATCAGGCTTACGCCGACTACCACGATTTCATGGCACTCACTGAAGAGATGGTGGCCACCATTGCCCAAGAGGTGCTGGGAACTCTGAGCATTACCTATCAGGGTGACACCATTGACCTCAGCCCTCCCTGGCGGCGGGTAACCATGCATGAGCTGGTGCAGGCGCATACGGGGCTAGACTTTCACCAATTTGCCACTCTGGCGGAGGCCAAGGCGGCAGTCAAGCAGCTGAACTTGCATGGGGTGGAAGACTGTGACTCGCTGGGGAAGCTGCTGAATCAAGTGTTTGAGCAAACCATCGAAGCCACCTTGATTCAACCCACGTTTCTGATGGACCATCCGCTGGAAATTTCTCCCCTATCGAAGCCCCATCGCAGTAAGCCAGGAGTAGTCGAGCGGTTTGAATTATTTATCGCCGGGCGGGAGACGGCCAACGGCTTCTCGGAGCTGACCGATCCCATCGATCAACGCCAGCGGTTTGAACAGCAGGCGGCCCGCAAGGCGGCTGGCGATCTAGAAGCTCAGGGGGTGGACGAAGATTTCCTCACGGCTCTGGAGTATGGCATGCCCCCGACCTGTGGGGCTGGCATCGGTATCGATCGGCTGGTGATGTTGTTGACCGACTGTGCTAGCATTCGCGATGCGATCGCATTTCCCCTACTCAAACCCGACCGTGGCGACGACACCGAGAAAACTCCATAGCCCTGGCTCCCAAACCAGCCACTAGACCAACGGATGGTAGTCTGGACGGCTGTTCCCCCGGCCCTAAATACGGTAAACCTAAGGCAAGGAGCGGTAGCTCCCGCGAGTCTGCGAAACAGTAACGAGATCTCCACCACGGAGGTGTTGGCTGTCGGCGTGTGTTCTCATCTGTCTATGACGTTCCTCAATCTGGTCTTCCCTGATTTCCACAGAATTGCCAGAGGGTCTAGAAAAATGAGATAGGCTGAAAGCAAAAAATATCGCGTTGGCCAGATAGCTGGGGACAGTCAATATTGGTCAAGGTCCCAGCTGGTATGCCCAGGCAGAAGTAGGAAGGCAGCTTGCCCTGAGCCTTAGTCATGGGGAAGACAGCAGGAGAAATCCTGATCAATACACAGCCTTTCCGCGCGAGGCGTTCTTTCTGCCCCAGAGTACCAGCAAGCTATCTGGCGGTGACCGTACCATGCTCCTGTGGTGGTTACCCTCCCAGTTACCAGGAATGGTTCTCTGGGTACCTTTAGGTTGATGTTGTTAGCCTCCAGATTGGCTTAGAGGCTGCTTCTAGCGCTCCCACCGTTGACTGCCCTCGTGCAAACGACACCATGGCCACGCCTAACTCCCGCAGCATGCTTGCCGTCTTGTCTCAAGTTGATCAGCGAGGCAGCTTGACTCGCCGTGTCAAAGACCTGCCCGCGCCTCAGTTTGTCGATCTGCTGCAACAGATCACCAGCGAATTCGAGCATTTCCTCAAGGCCATCGATATGATCAATAACGAGGCCTTAGAGACAATGCTGGAGCAGATTCTAGAGGCCTTCACCCTGAAAATTGGTCAGATCTTACAGGCAGAACGCACCACCATCTTCATGGTGGATCACAACAAACACGAGCTATGGTCCAAGATTGCCCAAGGGGACAATGAAGAAGCCCTAGAAATTAGAGTTCCCATGGGGAAGGGCATCGCCGGCTACGTGGCCGATACCGGCGAGTATCTGAATGTGCCCGATGCCTATGCCGATGAACGGTTTGATTCCACCGTCGACCAACGCACCGGCTATCGCACTCGCCACATTCTCTGCATGCCCCTGTCGAACAAGCACGGTCAAGTGGTGGCGGTGGTGCAGCTGCTGAATAAGCTGTCCGGCTTGCCCTTCGACCACGAAGACGAGCAGCGCTTTCGCGAGTATGCCTCCCACATCGCCGTCATTCTGGAGAGCTGCAATTCCTTCTATATCGCCGCCCGCAACCAAAAAGGGGTATCGGCTCTGCTGACGGCGATCTCGTCTCTAGAGCAGAGTCTAGACTTGGAGAAAACCCTGCAGTCGGTGATGGCAGAAGCCCGTAAACTGATGCAGGCCGATCGCAGTACCCTGTGGCTAGTCGATGACGAGAGGCGGGAACTGTGGTCGAAGGTAAAATCGGCCGATGGCCAGTCGATGATCGAGTTGCGGTTGCCTATGGACAAGGGCATTGTCGGCTATGTGGCCAACACCGAAGAGCCCCTGAATATCCCCAATGCCTACGAGGATCCCCGCTTCGATCGGAGCTCCGATGAGCGCACCGGCTATCAAACCCGCAATATTCTCTGCATGCCGGTGAAAGACTCTAATAATCGGCTGATTGGTGTCACCCAGCTGATCAATAAGCACCAAGGCAACTTCACCAGCTATGACGAAGAGTTTATGCGGGCCTTTAATATCCAGGCCGGGATTGCCCTAGAGAATGCCACGCTGTTCGAGAAGGTACTGTTGGAGAAGCAGTACCAGAAGGACATGCTCCAGAGCCTCTCCGACGCCGTCATCTCGACGGACATGGACGGTTGCATCGTCACCATCAATGATGCTGCCCTGGAGCTACTGGGTTGCGCCTTGAGTGATGAGGGCGACCGCGAGCATTGGCAACAGCAGCTGCTGGGTCGCCGAGTGTGGGAGGTAATTCCGATTGAAGCGATTCAGTTTCGCCTCAATGACAGCCTTACGCACGGGGCAAAGCACTACGTGCCAGAACAGACTCTGCGCGTCGGGCTGATTACGGCAGCCCCTGACCAGGTTGCTTTACTCGCTATTCCCGACGCCGACAGCCAGCGATTTTGGCCCTGGGGCACCCTGACTGCTGAGGCTTACAGCAGAGAGCAGGTGACTCTGTTGGAGCGCAGTCTCAATCTCACCGTCAACCCGCTTACCAATCCAGAGGGAGGGGTGCGAGGCGGCCTGGTGGTCTTGGAAGATATCAGCCAGGAAAAGCGGATCAAGACAACCCTCTACCGCTACATGACCCCGAACGTTGCCGAACGGGTCATGGCCCTGGGAGATGACCACCTGATGAAAGGGGAGCGGCGGGAAGTTACCGTGTTGTTCTCCGACATTCGCGGCTACACCACCCTGACGGAGAATCTGGAAGCCGACAAGGTGGTGGAACTGCTCAATGCCTACTTTGAGACCATGGTAGAGGCGGTGTTTAATTGGGAGGGCACCCTCGATAAGTTTATCGGCGATGCTCTGATGGCAGTGTTTGGAGCCCCCCTGCCGTTACAGAACCACGCCTGGGCCGCTGTGCAATCAGCCCTGGATATGCGGCAGCGGTTGGCGGCCTTTAATTGCGATCGCATCCGGCAGCAACAGCCCAAGATCCACATTGGCATCGGCATTAGCTCTGGGGAAGTGGTCTCTGGCAACATTGGCTCTCACCGCAAGATGGAATATACCGTCATCGGCGACGGAGTCAACCTCAGCGCCCGCCTGGAAGGGGCCACCAAAGAATACGGTTGTGATATCGTCCTCAGTGAGCACACCTACGAACTCTGCAAGGACCAAATCTGGGTACGGGAGCTCGATCGCACCCGAGTCAAGGGCAAAATGCGACCGGTCAACCTCTACGAATTGATCGCCCATCGCGATGATCCCCTGGATGCTACCACCCGAGAGTTTCTAGACATTTACCGTCAGGCTCGGCGGGCCTACACTGATATGTGCTTCCCAGAGGCCATCCAGCTCTTTCAAGCGGCCGCCCAACTGAGACCAACAGATCGGGCCGTGGCCGTTCACCTGAATCGGGCCCAAGCCTACCTGCGCACCCCACCCCCCGAGGGTTGGGATGGTGTCCATGTGATGACCAGCAAGTAGATAAGATGGGGGATACGTTTGGAGGCCCTATGTCTACCCGTCAAGCCCGCTATGAGGGCAAGGCTAAAATTCTCTACGCCACCGATGACCCCACCGTCTTTATCAGCCATTTCAAGGATGACGCCACGGCCTTCAATGCCCAAAAACGGGGCACGATTCTCGATAAAGGCCATGTCAACTGTGCGGTGTCGACGCGGCTGTTTCAGTGGTTAGAGGCCCATGGCATCGCCACCCACTGGATTGAAACCATTTCAGAGCGGGACATGCGGGTACGGGCCGTGACCATCGTGCCGCTAGAGGTGGTGGTGCGCAATCGGGCCGCCGGTAGCCTCTGTAAACAGACGGGGCTGCCCCTAGGCAGCGAGTTGGTGCCGCCATTGGTGGAGTTTTATCTAAAAAACGATGCCCTCGGCGATCCGTTGCTGACGCCGGATCGGTTGCGGCTACTGACAGTTGCCTCCGAGGACCAGGTGCAGGAACTGCGGCGATTGGCCCTAGCTGTCAATAGCTTGCTGCTTGAGTTCTTCCGACGGTGCGACATTCTGTTGGTAGATTTTAAGTTGGAGTTTGGCCTGGATCCGCAGCAGCGGTTGGTACTGGCCGATGAGATCAGTCCTGATACCTGTCGGCTGTGGGATTGTCGGGTGACTGACCCCTGCGATCGCATCCTGGACAAAGATCGCTTCCGCCAAGATCTCGCTCAGGTAGAGGCTGCCTATCAACAGGTGCTAGATCGGGTACTGGCACAGTCGATCGAACGTTGACTGCGGCGATGGGGTAGAATTTGTCCGTTTAGTACCCAATTTATCCGTTTGTTAAGACTACGGGGTTTCCCGGTATACCACATTGGCCCCATAGCTGAAACCGCGTGGACTGGTTTGCAGTCGATGCGCTGGGAGCTATCTGGCGGTCAATCGCCTCAAGCTTGATGGCGGTTACTCTCGTGGCGGGAAGTCTTGGGTGGTGTGGACATATAGGCAGGTTTTAGAGGATGCGCCTTTCCCCAACGCTTTTAGCAGTATTAACCGTATCAGCCGCCTGGGGGATCGCTCCCGAGGCCAATGGGCAGAGTTCATCCCCGTCGATGCGAGACAGAGACTCTGTTGTCAACATGGTAAAGTCGGTCCCGCGGGCAGCGGCCAATGCTGCTGAGACAGTACATCCCTCAACTAGGGCAACCATGCCGGAGATCTTAGCGGCATCTGCCCCGGTAGCCCAACGGATCCCTCCCGAGGAGGTCGAGGACTCGCTACCCACCGACGATACCCCGGAGCCAGAGCCAGAAGTGGAGCCAGAACCAGGGCCTGTCCCGGAGCCAGAACCTTTCCCGGAGCCAGAACCTGTCCCGGACCCAAGGCCTGTCCCGGACCCAAGGCCTGTCCCGGACCCAAGGCCTGTCCCGGATCCAGAGCCTGTCCCGGACCCAGAACCTGCCCCAGAACCAGAACCAGAGCCCACCCCCCAACCACCAGGTGCGCCCGAATCGGACCCCGAAGACGAGCAGCCGGCAGAAGCTCCGGCGGAACCACGAGTATTGGTAGCTGAGCTACAGGTGGAAAGCACTGGGCAGCCGCTAACGGATGAGCTAGAGCAGGCGGTGTATGGTGCCATCTCTACTCGCCCGGGGCGCACCACCACCCGCACCCAACTGCAGCAAGATATCAACGATATTTTTGCCACCGGGTTCTTCGCCAATGTTCAAGCCGAACCGGAAGATACTCCCTTAGGGGTGCGAGTTACCTTCCTGGTTGAACCGAACCCAGTGCTGACCGACGTGCGGGTAGTGGGCAGCGAGGTACTACCAGAAGACGTCGTGGATGAGATTTTCAGCCCTCAGTACGGCGATATCCTCAACCTGATTGATTTCCAAGACGGCATTCTGGAGCTGAACCAGTGGTATCAAGACAACGGGTATGTCTTGGCCCAGGTGGTCTCGGCGCCTAGGGTAAACCCCAATGGCGTCGTTACCCTGGAGGTGGCTGAGGGCGTCATCGAAGATATTCAGGTGCGCTTCCGAAATTCCGAAGGGCAGTTGCGAGATGAGGAGGGCAATCCCATCGACGGTCGCACCCACGACTACATCATTCTGCGGGAGATGGAGACAGAGCCTGGGGATGTGTTTCGTCAGGACCAGGTGCGAGAAGATCTTAGCAATGTCTTTGGCTTAGGCATCTTCGACGATGTGCGCCTGGCCTTAAACCCCGGCCAAGAAGATCCCCGTAAGGTGACGGTCATTGTTGATATTACCGAGCGGGCTACTGGCTCCGTCGCCGCCGGGGCTGGCTTCAACTTCCGCGGCGATATCTTTGGCACGGTCAGCTACCGTCAGGACAACTTCGGCGGCAATAATCAAAAGTTTTCTGCTGAAGCCCAGCTTAGCTTCGACGATTTACTGTTTGACCTAAGCTTTACTGACCCTTGGATTGCTGGGGATCCCCATCGCACTTCTTATACCGTGAATGGCTTTGCCCGCCGCTCCACATCCTTGGTCTTCGATGGCGGCGACAATGAGATCGACCTAGCCAACGGTGACGACGTGCGCATTCGTCGCCTAGGCAGTGGTATTAGCTTTAGCCGTCCTTTGGGAAATGGCTGGCGAGCCTCCCTGGGCACAGAGTATCAACGGGTCTCTAGTCGCGATGAAGATGGCAACCGGGTCACCGAAGATGCCGCCGGCAATCCCTTGACCATCAGTGATAGTGGCGCCGACGATCTCTGGACGGTACAGCTAGGCGCTGTTCAGGACCGCCGTAACAATGCGCAGAACCCGACCCAGGGCAGCATTTTGCGGTTATCAGGGGAGCAATCTATTCCCATCGGTTCAGGTAGCATTTTCTCGACCCGACTGCAGGCCAGTTATAGCTACTACGTTCCTGTCAGTTTTACCAATTTCACCGATGGCCCCGAGGCCTTGGCCTTTAATGTGCAAACGGGCACCTTCTTGGGGGATGTCCCGCCCTATGATGCCTTTACCCTGGGGGGCACCAATTCGGTCCGGGGCTATGATGAGGGAGACTTGGGGTCTGGTAGTCGGTTCCTGCAGGCCAGTGTAGAATATCGGTTCCCGGTCTTTTCCTTCATCGGCGGGGCATTATTTGTCGATGCCGGCACCGATCTGGGCAGTTCAGACAATGTACCCGGAGATCCGGCGGGCGATCGGGGCAAGCCTGGCAACGGTTTTGGCTATGGGGCTGGAGTGCGGGTGCAGACGCCCATCGGTCCCATTCGGATCGACTATGGCATTAATGATGAGGGCGATACTCGTATCCACTTTGGTATCGGAGAGCGTTTCTAATGCTAGGGTCACCGGCCTCATTCCTATCCCCAGGGTCCCCTGGGGCCCTGTTAAGGCCCCAGGGGACCCTGGCAACTTCCTTTGAACGCACCGGCATTGGCCTCCACTCGGGACAGCAAACTACAGTGCGGGTGATGCCGGCCCCAGTCAATAGCGGTCGGTGGTTTGTGCGGCGGGATCTGCCCCAGGTGGCTGAGATTCCGGCAACGGTAGCAGCGGTGCAGCAGACCCAGCTCTCCACCGAGTTAGGTGGCGGGGGGGCTGCAATCCGCACCGTGGAGCATCTGCTGGCTGCGCTGACGGCCATGGGCATCGACAATGGGCGCATCGAGATGGATGGGCCAGAGGTGCCTTTATTAGATGGCTCGGCTCGAGAGTGGGTGCTGGCCATTGAGGCGGCCGGTCGGATCTCTCAGGGAGACCCGCGGGCAATCCTACGAGTAACTCACCCTACCTGGATTCATCGGGGCGATGCCTTTGTGGCGGCCTTGCCAGCAGAAACCCCGCGGTTTACCTATGGCATCGACTTCGATCTGGCAGCCATTGGTAATCAGTGGCACAGTTGGGCGCCAGGAGCAGGAGAGGCTTTTCAAGATGCGATCGCACCGGCCCGCACCTTTGGTCTAGCCGATCAAATCGAGCAGCTGCGGGCTATGGGCCTGATTCAAGGAGGCAGCCTAGACAATGCGCTGGTCTGCGGTTCGGAAGGCTGGCTGAACCCGCCCTTGCGCTTTGCCAACGAACCAGTGCGCCATAAGTTGCTAGATTTAATTGGCGATTTGAGCCTATTGGGAACGCTACCCCAGGCCCATGTTGTAGCCTACAAAGCAAGTCATCAATTGCATGTGCAATTGGTAAAGACACTAGTTGATCAGGGGATAGCTGGTTCCTAGCGCCGTCTAGTGGGAGAATCAGGTAAGCCAGAAGAGCCCCTCCTGGCCTTATTGAAGCGGATGGTATGACAACGGTGGTTAACGTTAATTCGTCTCATCAGACAATTTCGGCAGACTTAGCTGGCCAGCCCTGTGCCCAGGAGCCAGAACAGCAGCAGATGTTTACTCTGGAAGATATCCAGGCGATTCTGCCCCATCGCTATCCCTTCGCCCTGGTGGATCGCATTATCGAATATGTGCCCGGCCAGCGAGCCGTGGGCATCAAAAATGTTACCTTCAATGAGCCTCACTTTCAGGGCCATTTTCCCGGTCGGCCAATTATGCCGGGAGTCTTGATTGTGGAAGCGATGGCTCAAGTAGGCGGCATTATTCTGACCCAAATGCCGGACGTGACGGGATTATGCATGTTTGCCGGTATCGATAAGGTGCGGTTTCGGCGACCGGTTGTGCCTGGGGATCAGCTGGTGATGACCACTGAGCTCACCCACATTAAGGGAAAGCGCTTTGGCAAAATGCGGGCCCGGGCCGTGGTAGATGGACAGTTAGTCTGTGAAGGAGATCTAATGTTTTCCGTGGTGGACTGAACCAGGCCTGATGGGGCTGCTATCCTGCTATTTCATGCATCCTAGCGAACTTCTCTGGTCTCCGGAGGCATGTCTTTGACTACGCTGATTCATCCAACGGCTGTAATTTATCCCGGGGCAGACCTACACCCGAGTGTTAAGGTCGGACCCTATGCCGTCATTGGTGAAAAAGTCAAGATCGGAGCCGAGACCGAAATCGGAGCCCACGTCATCCTCGATGGCCACACCGAAATTGGCAGCCATAACCGTATCTTTCCAGGGGCTGCCATTGGCCTAGAGACTCAGGATTTGAAATACGACGGCTCCATGAGCCAAGTCAAGATTGGCAATAACAATCGCATTCGGGAATATGTCACCATCAACCGGGCGACACACGCCGGAGAAGCCACCCTAATCGGTGACAACAACTTGCTGATGGCCTACGTGCATGTAGCCCATAACTGCGTCATTGGTGACCAGGTGATCATTGCCAATTCTGTGGCTCTAGCGGGCCATGTCGAGGTGGAGTCCAACGCCGTGATCGGGGGCATGCTGGGGGTGCATCAGTTTGTCCATATTGGCTGCTACGCCATGGTGGGGGGGATGAGCCGGGTAGATCGCGATGTGCCTCCTTACATGGTGGTGGAGGGCCATCCCTGCCGGGTGCGAGGGCTGAATAAGGTGGGGCTGCGGCGCTCGGGCATTGCCGAAATAGGCAATGGTAAGGTACTGCGAGAGCTGAAGCAGGCCTACCGCCTGCTCTACCGCTCCCAGGAATCCTTCGAGATAGCCCTGGCCAAATTGGATCAGTTCACCAGTGAACAAACCTGCCATCTGCGGGACTTTCTACACGCCTCCCAGCAGCCAGGGCGTCGAGGTAGTTTGCCGGGGCATCGGGGGGGCACGGCGGACTCCCCTGAGGATTGACCCTTGACGGCCCCGTTTGCTGATAGGACACCGCCCCGGCCACTCCGGATTCTGATCAGTACTGGCGAAGTCTCGGGGGATTTGCAGGGAGCGACGCTGGTGGCCGCCCTACATCGTCAGGCAGCAGTCCGGGGACAGGCTCTAGACATCGTGGCCCTGGGAGGAGAGCGCATGGCCCAGGCTGGAGCTACCCTCTGGGGCGATACCACTAACATCGGGTCAGTGGGCATTTTCGAGGCTCTCCCCTATCTGCTGCCCATTTTGGCTCTGCAACGGCAGGTGAAGCGGCGGTTGCAGGCTTATCCACCTGATCTGGCCATCCTAATCGACTACATGAGTCCCAATTTGGTGCTGAGTGACTATCTGCATCGCACTTTTCCGGAGATGCCGGTGGCCTACTATATTGCTCCCCAGCAGTGGGTCTGGACTTTCAAAGTCAGTGATACCCACCGCATTGTCCGTAATGTCGATCGAGTGGTGGCCATTTTCCCGGAGGAAGCCCGCTACTACGAGAAATTTGGGGCCAGTGTCGATTGGGTCGGCCATCCCCTGTTGGATAGCATCCCTGCCCCCGCCAATACCAAAGCCGCCCGCCAGCGACTAGGCATCTCCCGGGAGGCGACCGTTGTCACCCTCTTGCCAGCCTCCCGCCACCAGGAAATCACCTATCTGCTGCCGGTGATGTTTACGGCGGCTCAACAGTTGCAACGGCGATTGCCGGTGCAATACCTGGTGCCTATTGCCTCGGAGGCCTTGCGCCCCGCCATTGAACGGGCCGTCTGTGACTATGGTCTGCGGGCTCGCATCGTCGATGGCAAGTCTCGGGATGCCATCGCTGCTGCGGATGTGGCCTTGACTAAGTCGGGCACCGTCAATTTAGAGATCGCTCTGTTGAATGTGCCCCAGGTAGTGGTTTATCGCCTCAATCCCCTCTCGGCCTGGATTGCTTATCACATCCTGCGATTTCACCCCCGCTATGTGTCCCCGGTTAATCTGGTGGAGATGACACCGGTGGTGCCGGAATTCATTCAGTGGCAGGCCCGGCCTGAGGTGATTGGGGAGGCCGTTTTTCATCTGTTGCAAGATCCGCAGCGGCGGCGACAGATGCTGGCAGGTTATGCCAATATGCGCCAGGCCCTGGGAAAACCTGGGGTGTGCGATCGCGCCGCCCATACCCTGCTCGATCTGATGCAACCGGCGGCACCACCTGAGGACAACTGATGGTACTTCATCGAGACTTAGCCAAGGTTATCGTTCCAGTTTCCGTTCCCTGCTATACGATTGGTCTGAGAATCCCTACAATTGAAATGCTTTACAGCGGCTAATGGATAGGGTGATGGTGCCCTCCCTAGAGAGGCACGCCAATCCCGATCCGATAATGATGGGCTAACGAGGAGGCAGACGTGAATATTCCTGAGTTGTTTGCGCGGGGCGGCATTGCCATGTGGCCATTGCTGCTCCTCTCCATTTTGGCCCTAGGCACGATCATTGAGCGTATTTGGTTCTGGTCCAAAATTCTCACCCGAGAGCGGGAAGTGGCCGGTCGAGTGCTAGAGGCGGCCCGGCGAGACTGGTCGG
This sequence comes from Halomicronema hongdechloris C2206, assembly GCF_002075285.3. GTDB lineage: Bacteria > Cyanobacteriota > Cyanobacteriia > Phormidesmidales > Phormidesmidaceae > Halomicronema_B > Halomicronema_B hongdechloris. The sequence continues at coordinate 1,927,897 of NZ_CP021983.2, forward strand.
CCGCCAGTGATATTGCCCAACGGGCCAATCCTCTGCCGATGGGACGGTTCCTCTCGGCTGCACTGCAGTTGCAGACCCCTGAGCCGGAGGTCTTTCGCTTGGCCCTAGAAACCGCTGCCAACGAAGAGCTGGCTACGATGCGCCGAGGCGAGAAGGTGCTGGAAGCGGTGATTGCCCTGTCTCCTCTGCTGGGTCTATTTGGCACCGTGGTGGGCCTGATCAATTCCTTGGGCTCGATTCAGCTGAGCCAGTTGGGTAGTGACGCCACCGCTGGCACTGCCCTAGGAATCGGAGAAGCCCTGATTAGCACGGCCACGGGCCTGGTCATCGCCATCGTCAGCCTGGCCTTTTACCGGTTATTTCAGGGATTTGTCTATGGTCAGGCCAAGGTCTTTCGGCAATCCGGGAGTGAATTAGAGCTGCTCTATCGGCAGGCCTGGGCGAAGCAGCAGCCCTCTGCCCGTAGCCTGAAGCGCCCTAATTCTGAGGTGACGCAAGCATGAAAGTTGATTTTCTAGAGAATCCCGGGGATGAGGTGCGCCTGGAGATCGTGCCCCTGATCGATGTCATTTTCTGCATCCTCACCTTCTTCATCTTGGCGGCAGTCAGCCTCACCCGGCAGCAGGCGCTGGATCTAGACTTGCCGGCAGCTAATACCGGTGCTCCCCTGCCCTCGGCGGCCCAGAGTGAGCGGCTCTATGTCAGTGTCGATGCCATTGGCCAGGTCTATCTAGATCAGCAGCCAGTTAGTCTGGCCCTACTGCGGGATGTGCTGCTACAGCACCGGGAGACGGCTCCCAACGGCTTGATTGTGCTCTATGCGTCCCGTGATGCCCGTTACGAGGATGTGGTCAATGTCTTGGATTTACTGCGGTCGGTGGGTGGCAATCGGGTGGCCCTGGCTACCCTACCGGGTCAAGATCCCTCGCAAACCCCGACCACTCAAGACTCTGACAGCGATACCTTTGGCGATGGCACCACCCCCGTACCCTCGCCGGAAGACTTCCCGACGCCGGAAGAGGGGTTTCCGTTAGATCCCAGCTTAGAGGGACTCCAGGAGCCTAATACGCCGTTTCCCTCGGACCCTACCCGGCAGGATGAGCCCACCGCTCCGGCGACACCGGCAGAGCCTAACTAGCAGCTTAGACCATGGCTAGGGGGCTGCAGCAAACCGATACCCCGCTGTTAACGGCCTTGGCTGAACAGGCGGGCCGAGCTCATGCCCGGTTCTATGCCCCGGGCCACAAGGGGGGGCAGGGAATTCCTACCGCCCTGAAAACCCTGCTGGGCCCGGCGGTGTTTCGGGCCGACCTACCGGAACTACCGGAACTGGACAATCTGTTCGCTCCTGAGGGGGTGATTGCCGCGGCTCAGACCCTGGCGGCTGAGGCGTTTGGGGCCGAGCGCAGCTGGTTTTTGGCCAATGGCTCTACCGGCGGTATCGAGGCGGCGGTGTTGGCCGCTTGCGGGCCGGGGGATCTGATTCTAGTGCCTCGCAATGCCCATCGCTCGGTGATTTCAGCCTTAATTCTCAGTGGGGCCAGGCCGGTGTGGGTGCAGCCTGATTACGATGCCGATTGGGATTTAGTGCACGGGGTGTTGCCTCAGACAATACAGCGGGGACTGCAGCAATTTCCTGAGACTCGGGCCGTGTTGCTCACGTCTCCGACGTATCATGGCGTCTGCTCGCCGGTGGCGGCCATTGCTGAGGTGGTCCATGGGCGAGGGCTGCCACTGCTGGTGGATGAGGCCCATGGAGCCCATTTTGCCTTTCATCCGGCCCTGCCTCCGAGTGCCTTGGCAGCGGGGGCCGATGTGGTGGTGCAGTCTACCCACAAGGTGCTCTCAGCCATGACCCAGGCCTCGATGCTGCACGGCCAGGGAAATCGCATCGACTGGCGGCGCCTGCAGCAGGCCTTAGCCCTGACCCAATCCACCAGCCCCAACTACGTGCTGTTGGCTTCCTTGGATGCGGCCCGCCAGCAGATGGCGTTGCAGGGACAACAGTACCTGCAGCAGACCCTGGCCCTAGCCGAGCGGGTGCGCGGTCAGATAGCGGCTCTGCCAGGGCTGCGCCCCTTGCAGACCACGGATTTGCCGCGGATAGGCGCTTGGACCCTGGATACAACGCGTCTGACGGTGGAGGTGGCTGGCTTGGGGCTATCTGGGTTTGAGGCGGATATGTATCTGCATCGGGAATTGGGGGTGACGGCGGAACTGCCGACCCTACGGCATCTGACCTTCATTCTCAGTCTGGGGAATACGGAGGCTGAGGGAACCCGCTTAGTGCAGGCCTTCGGTACCCTGGCAGCTAGTTCGGGCGCGGCGGCGCCAATGCCCACGGGGACTCTGACCATGTCGGAGCCGGTCTCTGTGCCTCCCTATTCACCGCGTCAGGCTTTCTTTGCCCCCAACCAGGCTTGCCCCATTGAGGCCGCCCAGGGCCATCTCAGTGCCGAGTGTGTTTGCCCCTATCCGCCGGGAATTCCTACACTGCTACCAGGGGAAATGATCAGCCGTGATGCGATCGCAACCTTGCAAGTTATCCACCGCAGTGGCGGCATCATCACCGGCTGCAGCGACCCTAGCCTCACCACTCTGCGAGTGATTCACCCCTGAGTAGCCCCCGCCCACATGAAGCCGATCGTAATTAGACAGCCCCCTGCCCCCCTGGGCAGCTCTTTGGCGCCCTTGGCTTTAAATCCATGACAACCGAATGCAACCGTGAACCGCTAATGACCCGTATGAACCTTTGAGTCAATCCCGATACCCTAAGCTACCAGATAAAGACGAGCTGCCTAACCTTGACACGTTACCCCACCATGTCTTCCCTGTGGCCCTACTGCACCCCTGGCATTCCTGACCACTTGTTCCAGCAATTGCCGGGGATTCCCATGAGCAAACGGGAAGTGCGCCTGCTACTGCTGGGCTATCTACGGCTCACCCCCGATGCCGTGCTGTGGGATATCGGCGCCGGCACCGGCACCATCGCTGTCGAGGTAGGGCTCCTCTGTCCCCGGGGTCGCATCGTAGCAGTAGAGCGGGATGCCGAGGTGGCCGATTTGATCCGCAAGAACTGCCAGCGTTTCGGCGTCACCAACGTCGATGTGGTGGAAGGTCAGGCCCCTGCCTGTTTGGCCAACCTACCCCATGCCCCCGATTGTGTGTTTGTCGAGGGGGGGCGCCCCCTGAAAGAGACCCTCAAAGCTGCCTGGAAACACCTGCCCGTCTCGGGCCGCCTGGTGGTGACCGCCAGCAACTTCGAGCATCTCTACACCACCTCAGAAACCTTTGCCGAACTGCGCATGGGCAATGTAGAAACCGCCCAACCCGCCGTCAACTGCCTAGAAACCCGGGGCAACCACCAGGTATTTGTGGCCATGGACCCGATCTTCATCATCAGTGGCGAAAAACTGGAGTGAGTGCCAAGCATTGACTGCGAATAGTGTTATCGCCACCTCCAAATGGCGGCTGTAACCCCTACCGACATCTTTGGCACTATTGGGGCAGCTGCTGGTGCAGATATTGAGTGGCGTCTTCTGCAGACATGGCCCCTCGAAATAAATGGCCTTGACCTAGTTCACAGCCAAGGGCTGCTAACCACTGCAGTTGTTGCGGGGTTTCAATCCCTTCGGCAATGGCTTTTAGATCTAATAAATTACTCAACGTGATGATGGACTCGGCAATGGTTTGGTTACGGCCATCGACTTGGTCTGAGCTAACAAAGGTGCGATCAATTTTGAGATAGTCTACCGGCAGACGGTGTAAGTAACTCAGGGATGAATACCCCGTGCCGAAGTCATCGATGCTGAGCCGAACGCTCTGGGCCTTAATTTGCGCTAGTAGCTGGTAGGTAACATCGATATTTTCCATCAGCATACTTTCTGTAATTTCTAAGGCCAAGGAATTTTTCTGCAGATTACTGGCTGCCAGAGCCGTGGCTACATGCTTGAGAATAGGTCCTTGCAGTTGTTTGACTGACAAATTGACACTGATCTCTAGGACCTGGCTGGGAAATACCGCTTGCCACTGGGTTAATTGCTGACAGGTTGTCTGCAAAATCCACTCACCAATGGGAATAATCAATCCCGTTTCTTCTGCCACCCGAATAAATTCACCGGGCAGCATCAGCCCCTTTTGCGGATGTTGCCACCTCAACAATGCTTCAAAGCCTCGAACCTGCTGCGTTTTAAGGCAGACAATGGGCTGATAATGAAGCAAGAATTCTTGATTGCCTAGGGCTTTTCGCAAATCGTTCTCTATCTGAAGGCGCTGCATCATTTGCTGATGCATTTCTGGATCAAAGATGGCGTATTGTCCCCGTCCCTGTTGCTTAGCCTGGTACATGGCTAAATCTGAATTACGCACCAGTTCTTCGGCATTCTGATAGACAGCACTGCCCACGACGATGCCGATGCTCGTATCTGTGAACACTTCATGGTCTGCTATCGGCAGGGGTAATTGCAAGATAGCCAAGATGCGCTCGGCAACGTCTACGGCTTGCGCAACATCGGTGATATCTTCTAACAGCAGCACAAATTCATCCCCGCCTAACCGCACGGCGAGGTCAGTATCACGAATCACCCTGCGCAAAATCGCGGCGACCGAAATCAGCAACTCATCCCCGGCTAGATGCCCCAGACTATCGTTGATGACCTTGAAGTGATCCAGGTCTAAAAACATGACGGCAAACTGCGAGTGGCCATGTCGTTTCGCTCGCTTCAAAGCCAAATCTAACCGTTCCATCAGCAGAGTACGGTTGGGCAGCCCCGTCAGGCGATCGTGTAGGGCATCATGCTTCAGCTGCTGTTCCATCTGCACCCGATCGCTGATTTCCCGGGAAGTGCTCTGCAGGTGAATCACCTGTCCTGCTGCATTCAGAATCGGCTGGGCAATCGTTTCTAGCCAGATATACTCCCCATTTTTTTGGCGGATGCGATAGGTGATAGATGTGGAGTGTCCTGCCAGGGCGACGGTGTGGCTGCTCCGGCGAATCAGCTCGCGATCATCTGGGTGAAACAAGTCATAGGGATCTTGGCCAATCAAGTCTTCAGGAGGATACCCGAGTAAGGCTTGGCTGGATGGCGTGACGTAGAGATAGCGACCATCAGGGGCGTGGAGACACACCAAATCGCTCATGTTTTCGGTGACGAGTCGTAGGGTTTCTTCGCTATCGCGTAGGGCCTGCTCCGCTTGCTTCAGCTTGGTAATATCGCGCCCGACGGATTGAATCTCAATCAACTGTCCAGAGTCATCGAAAATAGCTTCGTTGAGCCATTGGGTCCATCCCACCTGGCCATCGGCCCGAATATCTCGATTTTCCACGAAGCAACGGGGATTGTCGGGACTGAGCTTGCTGAGTGCTTGGAAAGCACCTTGCTCTAGGTCATCTACGTTGGCAAAGTCGTTCCATGGCTTGCCGACGATCTTATCCAGGGACACCCCAAGTGCCTTACACAGGGCAGGGTTGGCAAAGGTAATGGTGGTGTCGGGGCGCGATCGCAAAATAAAGTCGGTTTGGGCTTCGACCACTTTGCGATAGCGGACCTCGCTGTCTCGTAGTGCCCTTTCCGAGGCCTTGCGATCGCTGATGTCGCGCACCATTAACAGGACTTCATCCTCATCGCTTTTAACCACCCGCACCTCCTCATGCCGCGGATGATCGTCCACGACAAGGGTTTGCTCGTACACTTGAATTTCTCCGGTGGCTAGCGCCTGCTGCAAATAGTGCATCTGGCGTTCAGCAATATCAGCCGGTAGCAGCTCTGCCATGGTGTGACCGGCAATGTCTCTGTCTGGAACCAGGGTTGACTCTCGATGGGGGACAACGAAACCGCGATAGACACCATCGGCCCCGACCCGAAACATGAAATCAGGCACAGCAGCTAAGATGGCCCGGTTTTGAGCATCTTGTTGCTGGAGTTGCCATTCAATCTCCTTTCGGCGCCTGACTTCTCGCCGTAGGGCCCGGTTCCACAGGGCAAAGCAGAGCAAGCCAATGATTGGGGTATAGACCGCAATGTGCGTCAGATGATGGCGCACCACCTGCTGCCACCCCACTCCCCTCTCTGGCTGCAGCCATCGCTCCAGAGCCCGATAGTAGACGGAATTTGAGTCTCTAGTTAGTACCTGCAGCTGGTTGTCAATCGCGGCCAGGAGGTGGGAATTGTCTCCCTTCGCCGTAATAAAGTGCACCCTGGTCGGGCTAATCAAAATATTGGTGCGTTTGACCTGGTACTCGGCGCTGGCCATTTCGCCAAAAAAGCGGTTGACAACCCCAGCATCGACGGCTCGTTGCTGCAGCAACTCAAACATGGCCTCAAAGCTAGCCACTTCGACGAACTGGGGTTGGATGTCGAAGGACTCAGCCTGGGTTGCCAAAGCCTCATATTGAATACTGTCGCGCAGTACGGCTACCCGTTTCTGGTCCAAATCGAGAATCGATTCGATCTCAACATCAGGGTGAGTATAGACGGCAGACCAACTGGCAAAGACGACTTCTTGGTTGAAGTCGAAGCGCTGGTCGCGACTCTCGGAATAGGCCACGTCCACCATTAGATCTAAATGCCCTTGGTCTACTGCCTCCAGGCAAGCGTCCCAATCACAGGGCACATATTCCACCGTCCACTCTTCTGACTGGGCCATGGCATCCAGCAGGTCTACCCAAAAGCCCTGGGGATTGCCAGTGCCATCAATGAACACCTTGGGCGGATTTTGATAGATCCCTACCTCGACTGTCTCAGTCTCAGCCGCTGGGGCTGCTGGGATAACTCTTGTTCCCAACACCACTAGCCCGGCTAGATAACCGCCATGGGTAACTGTAAGATGCATAGTCTATACAGGGTTAGCCTTGGCGAAAGAACGCCTCGGACTAGGCAGCCGGGAGCATGCAACTACCCGTTGCGGAGTCGACAGCACCCAGATTTGATTGCATCTAGTTGTCATGGGCAGGGAAACTAGGAAGCCATAAAACTGGCAAGGGTCGCGGCTATCACCAGGTCCTCGGGAACTATCTAGCGCCTGATTGTCTCAAGCTCAATATTAATTGCTATGGTAAAGCCTAACCTCAGATCAATCATCTCATTGTTTGCGGGTCGACCTCGGCCCACGGGGTGGTGCTGAGCTTGAGGTCTCCCCTTATTTCATTTATTTCATAATCAACGTGATGCCAGCCAGGAGCAGGCCCAGCCCCACTGCCTTCATGGCGGTGAGGGGGCGCACCTCGGCTCCGAACCAACCCTGAGCGTCGATCAATAGGCCCAAAATAAATTGAGAGGAGACGATCAGGGTAAAGCCGGTGACTAGACCCAGGCGGGGAATCACATAGCCAATGGTGCCGACGACGACAATGCCCAACACGCCACTGGTGAGCACATACCAGGGCACCGTATGCCAGGCCTGCAGGTTGCCCCAGCGGCTGGCCAGCATAATGGCCGCCATGATGCCGCCGCCGCCCACGTAGGTGATAAAAATGCTTTCGCGAGTGCCGATGGTCTGGTCCATGACGCCCATGAACTGCCCTTGGATGGCCACGGCGATGCCCCCTGCGATCGCAACGATTATCAGCAGTAAAGTGGTGACCATAGTCTAACCAGAAGATGGATCAGCCAAAGGTGGACCCAGAGATGGGGGGCACGTCTTGCCAGCGCCCTGGCCCAATAGCCCGCACCGCTTCTTTCAGGGAAATGTCGCCGGTATAGAGGGCTTTGCCGATGATCACCCCGGCCACGCCGGAGGGCTCTAGGGTCAGCAACTTCAAGAGATCTCGCAGGGAACTGACGCCGCCGGAGGCAATCACCGGAATCGCCACGGCAGTGGCTACGGCCCTGAGGGCCTCCAGGTTGGGCCCTTGCAGGGTGCCATCCCGTTGAATGTCGGTGTAGATGATGGCGGCGGCTCCCTGGGTGGTCATTTGCTGGGCCAGCTCCAGGGCATCGATTTCTGAGGTTTCCAGCCAGCCGCGGGTGGCCACTTTGCCGTTGCGGGCATCGATGCCGACGATGATGCGATCGCAAAACTCCCGGCTCAATTCACCCACCAACTGAGGCTGTTCCACCGCCACCGTGCCCAAAATGGCATAGCGAACCCCCAACTCAAACAGGTCCGCCACCTGCTGGCGATGGCGTAGGCCCCCACCCACCTGCACCGGCACCTCGACGGCCTCGACGATGGCTTCGAGGGCTCGCCAGTTCTGGGGCTGCCCTAGCTTGGCCCCGTCTAGATCGACCAAGTGCAGCCGGGTCGCCCCTTGCTCCACCCACTGCTTGGCCACCGCCACCGGATCCTCGTTGAATACCTGAGACCGGTCATAGTCTCCCTGGTAGAGGCGAACGCAGCGGCCATCCAGTAAATCAATTGCAGGAATCACATCCATAGCACGGGCCCGATTAACCACCGTTTATTCTAAACCACGGTTTCCGCCTGCTGCCGCATCAACCGCTGCACCGCCGCTAAAGCAGAATTCAGCTCCGGCCCCTGGGCCTGGGGATCGGCCCAAAACGCCTGTTGTTCCTGCTCTAGCATCACCACATCTTGCGCCACCAAGCCATCTAACAGCGGCTGGGCGGCACCAAACAGGCGGGTTTTGAGCCAGCGGCGGAACGTCACTGGCAGCTTATGGAGTCGGTGAAAGGCATGCAGCGAGGTGAAATGGAGCAAGTAGGCCCGGGTATGGGCCAGATCCACCGGACAGAACAGGCAGCAGATCTTGAAATCTTGCCCCAGGGTGGCCACCCAATTGGGATAGACGTAGCTGACATCGAGGGGCTCTGGATGCAACTGCCGCAGGGCCGGAATGAATAGCTGCGAGACCGACCAAATCTTATCGATGCGGTAGTAACTCTGGGCCTGATAGTGGGCATCTACCCGCTCTGAGGTTGCCTGCAGGTGCTTGAGAATCGGATCTTTCCAGGCCTGATAGTCGTCGTGGAGATGACCATGGTACATGTCCATCAGGTTCTCGATCAGAAACGAATAGTGGGCGTTCACATCAATCACCGAGACGGTGACGATGTAATTCAGGTGATCCCATTCCGGCAACGGCAATGGTGCCACCCCTCGAGACGCCATGGCGTCCGTGTTCCCCGGAAAGATCCAGATGAAGCCGTCTTGTTCCCGCACCGGATAGGGCCGCACCCCACAGTTGGGTAGCCGTTGCTTCTCGCCCAGGTAGGGAATATGGACACAGGCGCCGGCGGCATCAAACTGCCAGCCGTGGTAAGCGCAGACGAGCCGATCGCCATTCACTTGCCCCTGGCTCAGGCGCACCTGCCGATGAGGACAGCGATCTGCCAGGGCCTGCACCTGTCCCTGGCTATCGCGATAGAGCACCACGGGTTGCTGCCAGAGCACCACCCCATGGGGACGCTGACCCACCTCATCGCTGCGGGCAACGGCGTACCAGTGGTTGGGATTGATCGATAACTGCCGCAGTTGATTGCGCTTGGAGACAGCCTCAGTTGACGGCGATGGACCTCGCCGCCCTGAGTCGGATGCGCCATGATGCTTAATCTCTTGGATACCGTCCATTGCCATCTCCTGCCCCAACTGCATGGTCTGACGTTTGCCTTGCCGTACTAGGTTCGTCACTTACAGCCTAGATTTTCAAGATCCCTTCCGGGTTCACCGACAACAGCGGTCGCCGCTGCACCCCCTGCCGCTGCAGGATCGTATTGGCTGCCAGCAGGCCACTGCTGACGGCCCGCTCCATCAGGCCGCAAGGGAATGGCATTTTCACCCAATCCCCGGCAAAAATCAGGTTGGGGACTGCGGTGCTGGTCTCTGGTCGCTGGGCGAAGCTTCCCGGCGGGAAGCCGGCGAAGTTTTTCTGGTTGACCAATTGCCGATGCAACATCTGGGCCTGGCGCAACGACGGCACAATCTCATAGAGTTCGGCTTCGAAGGTGGCTAACAGATCAGCCTGGGTGGGGAATTCGGTTTCTTTGTAGCAATAGGCATGCAGTTCCACCACACTGCCGCCGGTCTTGTCTGCCCAGGCGATGTAATCGTCCTGGATGCGGTGGTAGAGGGTAATGCTGTCGGTGAGCGTCAGCCACATCGAGGGCCTTACAGCTGTGCTCCCACTCGAAGTCGCGATCGAACAAAGCGAGCCACGGCGAAGGGATCGGCCACTTGCAGTTGCGCCACTTGGGCGGCCACGGTGGGATTGACGGTGCCCGCCGATAGGGCAAACAGGTGCTGAATCCCAGGAATATCGGCGGCCAGCACGTAGTAATCAGCGGTGAGGGGGTCACTGGTCGTCGTTGGGGGCGCTGCGATCGCAACCAGTTGGATGCGATCCCCCTGTCGTTGCACCACCCGATAGCGGCCCAAGTTTTCCCGGGCTGGCCCCTGCAGCACCTGGCCCTGGCCATTGTAGGTGGCACCATGGCAGGGACAAGTAAAGCCGGTGTCCAGGGTGGCTCCCTGCTGCTGCACACTGCACCCCTGATGGGTACAGGTGAGAGACAGGGCCGTATCGCTGTCAGCGGCCAGGGCAAAGAGTTGATCACCAGCCCCAAAGTACTCAACCCCTTCCGCTTGCAGCAGTGGATTGCGGTCCAGCCAAAACGGCACCGCCGTCGCGGCCGGGTTGCCCTGTTCATAGGTCAGCCCCGCCAGCTGTCCGTCTTGCCACCGCAGTTGGCTGACAGTGACGCTAGTCAACACGCGACCACCGTTGGCCTCAATCGCGGCCACCATGGGATCGACCAGGCTGCGACCCATGTCTTGACAAGTGCCGTTAAAGGCCAACCCCTCAGGATTGCCGAAGAAGTAGAAATGGAAGAATTGCATCAACTCCCCAGCACTGAGGCGATCGGGGGCGTTGAGACTGGACTTGGCAAAGGGCAAAAAGTAGAGCTCGTAGAGCCCTTGGGGAAAGTCTTGGGCCACCCAGTCAGCCACCGACAGATCATCGAGGCGCTGGTAGCTCTGGGGGTTACGGAAACCCGTGATCTCTCGAAAGACTTGCAGGTGCTTGATGTTGACCAAGTTAATGCCCCAGCTAAACCGATTTGGCGATGAGATCGCCAGGTCGATGACATTCCAGGGAAAGGCGGAATGGCTAGGGCGAAACACCTCAGGATCATAGTGGTCTTTGTAGACCACAGAATAGAAATTCAGCGATTTGAAATTCTGGCGAATATTGAGTTCATCCACCAGATTGAACAGGTTGTAGTACTGGGGAAAGAAGCCATGGAAGCCATGTTCCATCATGAAGTGCTCGTCCCCTACCTGGATTGGCCAGCTGGCAATCTTGCCCCCCAGCTGCGGGGAGCGCTCTAGCAGCGTGACGGCGACGCCCCGTTGGCTGAGTTCATAGGCCGTGGCCAATCCAGCCAGGCCACCGCCGACAATAACAGCGGTCACGGGCGGTTGCACCTGCTGGGGTAAGGACAGGCGATCTTGCTGGAACACCGTAGGCTGCGGCTTTTTCAGACGGGAATAGCCGATTAAACCAGCCGCGCCGCTAATCCCAAAGAGTTTAAGAACCGTTCGACGAGTCAGTGCTTGCGAGAAGAAGGAGTCTAAGGATTGGCTCATTGACACACACACCACACATAAAGGCCAGTCGGCAGCAGCCGTTCAGTTACCTGTGCTGGCAACTGGGGCATGGGCTACCAGACCCGAGGGAAATGGCTACAGGGCAGCCCTTCCGCAGGGTCCAGGGCGGTAGTTCGACAGCCTGTCCTGAGCAATGCCGAAGGGCTCACCACAAGCAGTTCGGCGGGCTCACCACAAGCAATATGCCCCGTAAAAAAACTAAGAAGCGACATTTCCCCAAGTTGCTTGGCTAGCAAGATGGAGCACCGGCATCAATTCTGAAAATCATCCGGACCGCTGTAGCCTGAAAGCCTCGCCAAGGCCTCTAAAGGCTGTACTCCTGGATAGAACTTGCCATTAATTTCCCAGGTGGGGAAGCCGGTGACGGCATCCTGGGACCGACACAGTGCCGTTTGGGGGGTCACGCCTTCTGGGTCACATTCGACGTAGGGAATCTCCTTAGCGGCTGTTTGGCCAAAGAGCTGTTTTTGATCATGGCAATGGGAACACCACCAGGCGCCATACATCTTGGCACCGGTGTCGTCTAGGTGCTGGGCCAACGCCATCTCCGCCGCACCAGAGGTTGTGGTGATGGGTGGTCCCGTTTCGCCAGCAGCAGAGGTGGTTGGGGCAGATCCGCCGCCAGTGATGGGGGCATAGACGGCTAGGGTGCCGACCAGGGCGATGATGGCAACGATCAGGCCAATGAATAGTAACTGCCCCATGTCTTTCCAGCGGCGGCCCAGCAGGGTGAGGCTGAGCATGGTCAGGGTAAATAGGGCCGAGCCAATGCAGTAGACGCACACAGCTTGGATCTCAAAGGCCATGACATACATCAGGTAGCCACTGAAGACCACCATGGTCAACGAGACCACAAACAATAACCACCAGCTGGTGGTTTCAAGCTGTTGGCGACGGTCTTTATGACCCTCTGATCGGATTCCTAGAGGACCTAGGGCCAGTACAGCCATGGCCCCATAGGCCAAAAACCCAAACAGGGGAAGGGGTAAGCCGAACACGGTGGCATAGGCGCTGGCGAGGACGCGATCGCATCCCTCCGTCGGACAAGCTGCCCCATCTCCCATGAATTTGATGACCGTTAAGTAAGCGGTTTCAGCAGCTCCAATCAGAGCAATCGCCCCAATCAACCAGCGAGACCAGCGATGAATCCAGAGCGTTTCCTGACGGCGACGTCCCATATATCTCCTCGGCAAAGATGACAGACTCCGATCGAAACCTAGCTCCTATTTTGCCCCATCAGGTTCATTGCCAAGGCTAGGCCATTCCCCTGAGTGCTTAGGACAGAGCCATGGACGCCACTGCGGCCATAGATTCTTGGCTCGATAGGCTGCGTTGCATGGCTTCTACAAACTGACTGACTCGAATTGGATCAATGGGTTGACTGATATCTCCCCGCCGTTTCAGGGAACTGGCCACAATCACACCATCCGCCGCCTGCATCAATTTGGCAATATTTTCCCAGGTAGCCCCACTGCCAATGAAGACAGGATGATCCTGGGCCGCGGCTCGGGCTAGCTCCAGATCCTCCAAACTAGGAGGGCTGCCTGTGGCCCAGCCAGAGAGAATAATGCCATCGGCCAATCCCCGCTCTAGGGTTTCCTGCACCGCCGTAGTCAAATTTGGCGATCCCAAGGGGCGGGCGTGCTTCACTAGCACATCGGCGATGATCTTGACATCGCTGCCCAACTCCCGGCGATAGCGCATCAGGTCATGGGCATTGCCTTCGATCAGCCCTTGATCCGTTGCCATCACCCCGGTTAATACATTGACTCGAATGAATTGCGCCCCCACACAGGATGCGATCGCAAGGGCACTGTGGCCATCATTGCGCAGCACATTGATGCCGATGGGAAGCGTCACCAATTGCTGTAAACGCTGCACGATCAGCGTCATGGCACTCACTACAGCTGGATCAACCCGATCCTTAGCAAAAGGTGCATCAAAGAAGTTCTCAACCACAATGCCATTTACCCCTCCCGACGCTAGTGCCGTCGCCTCCTGCTCAGCCCGATCGATAACCAGCTGTAAATCACCCTGCCAGCGAGGTGATGTGGGTAGGGGCAATAGATGAACGACGCCAATGACAGGGTTGGGAGTGCGAAAAATTTGTGTTAAGTCCACGGGGGTTATTGTCTCGGGCTAGACCTCAACCAGGGGAACATCGGCGGCAATGATGCCGCTGTCCTCACCCAGTTTACTTTAACAAGCTCACTCCCCCAGACACCATCTCTGCGCTGAGGTGACGTGTCCTGAATCAACGGAGGCGATCGGAACGGCCTATAAATCGCGTCCCCGACTCATTACAGGACTCGAAATGGTCACTATTTGTATAGTTATGTTATGATGACGCCCTAGGGTTTTTGCGATTTGAGACAAATTTTCCCTTATCTCCAGGTGCTACTGTTAACAACGGTTACAGGCGCTATGGTCAATAGGGGCTGAGTCATCCGTCGAGTATCGCTACACCCTCACGGTCAGATTCAGATCAGCTGTCTTGCTCCTTAGCATTAGCAGTCATTGTCAGACGACACTCAACAGCACCTTATGGATCACAAGCCAACGATTGCCTTTACTCACCTTGGCTGTGAGAAAAATCGAGTCGATACAGAGCACATGCTGGGATTACTCGTGCAGGCAGGGTATCCCGTCGATGCCAATGAAGCACTGGCCGATTATGTCATTGTTAACACCTGCAGTTTCATCGAAGCTGCCCGCGAAGAGTCCGTCCGGACCCTAGTGGAGCTAGCCGAAGCCAATAAGAAGCTTGTCGTCACCGGTTGCCTAGCTCAGCATTTTCAATCGGAGCTACTAGAAGAGTTACCTGAAGCCGTTGCCCTAGTGGGCACTGGTGATTACCACCAAATCGTGCAAGTCATTGAACAGACTGAAGCCGGAGAACGGGTCAAGGCAATTTCTGCTAAGCCCACCTATATTGCCGACGAAACGGTTCCCCGCTATCGCACCACTACCGAGAGTGTTGCCTACCTGCGCATCGCTGAAGGCTGTAACTATCGCTGTGCCTTTTGCATCATTCCCCATTTGAGGGGAGATCAGCGCTCTCGCCCGATCGAGTCCATCGTCGCTGAGGCCCACCAACTAGCAGCGGAAGGAGTAAAGGAAATCTGCCTGATCTCCCAGATTACGACCCACTATGGCGTCGATATCTACGGTCGTCCTCGCTTAGCCGATCTGCTGCGGGCGCTGGGCGACGTCGATGTTCCCTGGATTCGCATTCATTACGCCTATCCTACCGGGTTAACAGAGGAGGTCATTGCTGCCATTCAAGCAACTCCCAACGTATTGCCCTACCTAGATCTACCCTTACAACACTCCCACCCCGACATCTTGCGGGCCATGCATCGGCCTTGGCAAGGCCATGTCAACGACACTGTGATTGAACGGCTCCAAACTGCTCTGCCAGAAGCTGTCCTCAGAACCACATTTATCGTCGGATTCCCTGGGGAAACCGACACCCATTTCCAACACCTGATGGACTTCGTTCACCGCCATGAGTTCGATCACGTGGGCGTATTTACCTTTTCCCCCGAGGTTGGCACCGTTGCCCATGACCTTCCCAATCAGGTGCCCGAAGCGATTAAGGCAGCGCGACGAGAACAATTAATGTTGCTGCAGCAACCGATTTCCTGCCGCCGTAATCAAGCCCAAATTAATCAAATTGTTGAGGTTCTAATCGAGCAGCAAAACCCTGCCACGGGCAAATCTATCGGTCGTTCTCCTCGATTTGCCCCTGATGTGGATGGCTTAGTCTATGTGAGCGGACCGACCTGCCTGGGACAACAGGTGCCCGTCCATATAGAAGCCGCCGATACCTACGATCTATTCGGCACTGTGGTGATGTCCTGATCAGCAGGCTAGACCGCGAGCAGCTTGGGCAAGACCTCCTGTCTCCGAGCTAAGTTTTCTGGTCTAGCGGTAGAAACGATTGGTTACGACCGAGATTACTTTCCAAGGAGACTCTATGACACTGTCATTTACTGGTTTGGGTCTGTCAGCAGACAAAGTTCACCATTTAGAAAAGCTAGGCTTTCGAGAGCCGACGCCGATTCAGGCCCAAGCCGTTCCCCATCTGCTTTCAGGACGGGATGTCGTGGGCCAAGCCCAGACAGGCACTGGCAAAACGGCCGCCTTCGCCCTACCGTTACTGGAACAAATTGATCCCCGTATACCGGTTCTACAATCGCTGATTTTAACGCCTACCCGGGAGCTGGCCATTCAGGTCTGCCAGGCCATGCGCGATTTAAATACAGATCGTTCCCTGAAAATTTTGGCGGTATATGGAGGCCAATCCATCGATCAGCAGATGCGGCGGTTGCGCCGGGGCAGCCAAGTCGTTGTCGGCACCCCAGGGCGAGTCTTGGACTTGATCAACCGAGGCGCCCTCAACCTTGACCAGGTCAATTGGCTAGTGCTGGACGAGGCCGATGAAATGCTGAATATGGGCTTCATTCAGGACGTCGAGACCATTCTCAACTGTACCCCAGCCGAGCGTCAGACTGCCTTTTTCTCCGCCACTATGGCTCCGACTATTCGTGAACTGGCCACCAAGTTTTTGCGATCTCCGGTCACAGTCACCGTGGAAGCGGCTAAATCAGCCCCCACTCGTATTGAGCAACGGGTCTATGTCGTTCCTAGAGGCTGGAGCAAGAGCCGAGCGTTGCAACCGATTCTGGAGATGGAGAATCCAGAGTCAGCCTTGATCTTCGTCCGCACTCGTCGCACTGCCGCCGAACTCACCCGACAACTACAGGCCGCTGGGCACAGCGTCGATGAGTACCATGGTGATCTAACCCAGTCCCAGCGTGAGCGGTTGATCTTACGCTTTCGTCAGCAACAAGTGCGATGGGTCGTGGCTACTGACATTGCTGCCCGTGGCCTTGATGTTGATAATCTCACCCATGTGATCAACTACGAACTTCCCGATTCGGTGGAAAGCTATGTTCATCGCATTGGTCGCACCGGCCGGGCAGGAAAAGAAGGGATGGCGATCTCCCTAGTGCATCCTCTGGAAAAATATAAGCTGCGCCAGATTGAGCGCCACATCCAGCAGAAGCTGGCCTTCGCTAAAATTCCCACTCGGGCTGAGATCGCAGCTCGTCATCTAGAGCGGCTACAGGCTCAGGTGGAAGATGCCATTACCAGTGAACGGTTAGCATCTTTCCTGCCCATCGTGTCTCAGCTGACTGAATCCTATGATTTACGTACTATTGCCGCGGCGGCCTTGCAAATGGCCTACGACCAGATGAGCCCATCCTGGCAACGGCATGAAATTCATACTGAGATCACCGAGACAGAACGCCACGGGCAGAGATCGCCCTCTAAGCAGGGACGCGGTAAGTCCTCATCTAAGCAACGCCGCACGATTCAACCCTCGGCATCCTCAAGTCAAGATTAACCTCTGTCTCAGGCCAGCCCATGACGATCTACCAAGGGGAAAATGACCCATTGGAAAGCATCTTAGCGCCACCTACTCAGGACGGTAGGCAGGCTAGGAGTTATTGAGGCTGGCCGTCAAACTAGGCTTGGTAAAGGTGTGTATGAAATCGCACATCGGCTCGGATGGACTGAAATAGAATAGGGACAGCCTTCAGTGCCGATGCAAACGATTTGGGAGGTGTTGGTTCAGTATGTTGGTCGTCCTAATGGAAAATCAACTCCTGTCCCCTAGTGCAGTCTGTCAAAGTTGTCTCATGGCTGATCAGCACGGCCGACCCCGCTGGCACCATGGTGAGTTGCGCTGCGGTCGCTTACTGGCCAGGATGTCAGAGGCTCAACCTGAGCAATACGAGTGTCAGATGGGGTTCCGCATTGCCAACATCGAGTAACCCTGAGAGGGCCTACAGTTATGACTCATGCTCCCGACTGTCGCCCCTTAGCTGCCAAGTGCGATCGCACCCTTGACAGCGTTTACAAGGCCCTGAAGCAGCCGCGCAGCAATGGGCGAAAGACCGAGAAAAGGCTCCAGCTAACTCACTGGAGCCCCTCGGTGCAGCAGATGATTGATCCACCCAAGGAGCCTGCACCAAGTTTATGCAGCACAATCGCCCCTCAGCCATAACCAAGGGGCAACTGTACAAACCTTCTGCCTCAAAGCACCGACGAAGAGGATGACCTCAGGCCAAGGTTAATTATTCAACGGTAGCGATGGCATCCTTCTCCAGATTTTCCCGCCGCAGCTGATCGAAATCGACGGCATCTTTATCCAGGTTTTCCCGACGCAGCTGGTCGAAATCAACCTTGCTAGACTTCTCTAGGTTTTCCTGGCGGATCTCGTCGAAGTCGACGGCATCCTTTTCCAGATTTTCCCGACGCAGTTGATCGAAGTCAACTTTACCGGACTTGTCGAGATTTTCCTGGCGGATCTCGTCGAAGTTAACCGCATCCTTGTCTAGGTTTTCCCGGCGTAGCTGGTCAAAGTCAGGGGCGGCGTAGCTAGCGGGGGCAACCACAATGCCGAGGGTGGCAACGGTGAGGAGAGAAAGGGCGATGCGTTGCATAATGAATAGCTCCTTCAGGTGTGTTCAACGAATCAATCATCTTGATTCCTATAGTGAAGGGGATGCCTGAGGGCTCTCTGACCGCCACCTAAGCGGTGAATAAGGGCTTTCTGAGAAAGCTGAATCAGGACTGTGAGTAGGCTGATAGTCTGGGGCCTTTGAGATACTAGACCTGATCAAGACATCAATTTGGCTTGACGGGCACATCCTGGAGGTATGAACAAACACCCCATTAACGTGAGTCGAGGCTACGAGACCCACAGGATGCCAATACGCTCACGATGGCTAAGCCCGTGGGTCCCCCTCCGGCTGATCCACGCTACGCATGAAAAACTGTACTAAAGTCTAGTACTCTGCTCTCAATAATCACCAAGGATGGCTATATATCTACAATGTGAATGTATTGCTAACCTATTGTGTCCTTCCGGTTGGCAGTTCTTAAAGTATTCTAAAAGTTTACTTAAAGATGCAATCTAGAGAAAGTTTAGTTCTGATTATGCTTGGACATTCTGTAAATAATTGAAGAAGACCTATAGGGCTTATATGTATATATGTAACTGACGAAGTTGCCTCAGAGTGTACAGGCCTAGTTTTTACAGCATAGTTGCACGCCATGCAAATTCTTTTAGGAAATTTAGTATAGAGGACTATCAATGGCTTTAAGGAATAACGATATCAACCATGCTCAGACTCGCTTTCTTCTAGCCCTGTGGGCTTTGGGAGGAAACGATGTTAAAAAAGGCGACCTAATGCCGTTTGCAACACGTGGAGATGAGAAATCTAGTGATTTTCAGCCAATCATCGATAAGTTAGATGCGAAAGACGTGATCAAAATCACCAATAATAAGTTTTCTATCACTACCTCTGGATTGAACTTATTGCATCAGTGCTTGCAGAACCAAGCCTTTGAATATGACGGCAACGTGGGCGCTAGAACCGTCAATGCCTTGTTACGCTGGATACGGGCGCAGGGGCAGCCCAGCCTTGCGATGAATGGCAACGGCAGAGCTACGGAGCCAATTAGCTCTTATGAAGAGTTTACCGAAGTTGCGTCAGAAATATTCGACCAGCTCAATCGCGACTACAACTTAGATAACTTTGTGCCTATCTATCGAATTCGTCGGCACATCGGTGAGCGCGTTTCCCGTTCCCAGTTTAACGACTGGATGCTAGAGATGCAGGCCAATGATATGTTTGAATTCTTGGAAGGGAGTGTAGAAGATAGCGCCCCTGACAAAATTGAAGACTCTATTACCACTAAGTTTGGTAAGCTTCGCTGCTACGCCAAGCGCCTCAAAAGATAATCCACTTAGCATCTTAAAGCTGACCCCTGAAAACACTATGCAGCCCCTGTGAGATCCCTATGCCTGCTTTCACTTCTCTAGATGAAATCAACCGTGCTATTCAAACTCACAACCCCTTCGATCGACATTTTGTGGTCAAGACCCAGCAGATCTGGGCCAATGAACTTCCTGATATTCCTTCTATCAATAGTCATGCCTCTAAAGCTATTTTAGACGCAGCTAAGAAAATCGAGGAAAGTAGAATTGCTACCCTAGGTATTGCCCTGCTTGCTCCAAAGGGAAGGGGTAAAACCCATATCCTGAGCCGAATCCGTCATCGCTTACAGGAGCAGGGCAACGGCGTATTTGTGTATTTGAGTGAGTACGGTAACCTCAGTTCAATTAAACATCAGTTTCTACAGGGCCTCGTACTGAGCCTGAGAAAACCTGGTAGCCAAGAAGTCATGCAATGCCAAGAGGTTGTTACGGCCTTATTGAACCATGCGCTAGAGAAGGACTTCACGCCTCATCACCTGATTGCCCAATTTCCTAGAGCCGTGGCTAAGAATCCTCAGCTTATTGAAAAAATCATTGCCAAAGTGTTCCAGCTAAACCTTGGCGTTGAAGATCCTTATATCATTAGAGCTTTACTTTGGACTTTATCGGCTGTTCATGCTCCCTATGCGCTCAACTGGCTGGCCGGCAAGGAAATTACAGAATCTCAAGCTAATAGATTAGGACTCCCTGAAGTTAGCGAAAGGGATCAGGAAATTTATGCGTTTAGTAGCGCGATGCAACTCTTAAATCTGATTAGCCACTACAAAACACCGATTATTTGCTTTGATGAATTAGATGGTGCTGAATGCGGTGATGAAGATGTCGTAGACGTGAGTGGATTCACAAGAGCTATGGTTGTTGCCAGCCTTGGCAAAGATATCTACAACAGCTTAAGATGTGGGATCTTGGTGACCACTATGTATCCTCAAACTTGGCAAACAGAAGTCAAAATATTGCCTCAAAATGAGGCTATCGAGGATAGAATAGCCGAGCAAAAAATCGAGCTTAGACCACTCAATGAAGATACTACGGTTGAGCTAGTAAAGTGCTGGCTTCAGCGATTCTACCAACAACACGATTTGGAGCCCCCCCATGAGCTTTATCCTTTCGATGAAAGCGAACTCAGAGATATTGGTAGAGGAAAACCTACTGTTCGTGAATTTCTCAAGCTATGTGCGGAGAGGTTTTCAGTTGTGCCTATTGATTCGGTAGAGGAAGTTAGCCGAGTTTATGACGAGATTGAGTCAAGCTTGGAAGACATACTTGACGATAATCAAAAGATTGCCAATGCACTCGCCTTTGCCTTTACTCGACTCAGTGGTCAAACCCTTGAAGGTGTCACTATTGAATCGGTAGATAGAGAGGTTGCCCCGAAGTATAAAAGCAGTGGATATATGCAGTTTCGCATTATCGGTCGTGAAAATGGCAATGAGGTAAAAATTGGAGTTGGAGTCTTGCAGAACTCTCATGGGAAAAGTGTAGGAGCAGGTATAAAGCGTTTGACTTGGTATAGAGACTTTGATTTAACACGGGGGTGTCTGGTGCGCTCTAAGACAATTGCCCCGCACTGGCGCACTGCCAATGACTGTCTGAGAAGATTAACTCAAGAGCTGGGTGGAGAATGGGCAGGCTTTCAGCCAGAAGAGATGAGGCCACTGATTGCACTTCGAGAGGTTGCCAGATCGCTTGAGGATTATGATTTAAGCCAAGATGCATTTGAAAAATTCCTCAATCAACGCAAAGATCTAATTCTGGAGAATCTCTTGATTCGCGAGATTTTAAGCGACCCATCTGGCGAGGCTCCAGTCGAAGTTACCGACGAGGATGAAGAGTTTGAGCGTGCCATCGCCGAGGCAGCTGAATCAGATGATGATGTTGCTGAAGAACTCTTGCTAGCCAGTTAAACCGGCAATGAGTGATACCTTTCTAGTTTCTACAGCTCTTTGTGTGCCTGTTCTCGATCTGGAAGCCTTAATGCAGGGACGCACAGTTGTCGCCATGTCCAAGGCATTTCGATGTGCGCCTTATTTCTTGCTGTGTCCAGTTGAACTTCCAGAGCTAAATTCCCATGCCAAGCAGCTTTATCGATCAGGCTTTCTCTCAAGCGTGCCTCTACAGCAGCCTGTAATAGGTGGTCAAACACCACCTATTACAGCTTGGGCAAAATTTGAAGACTGCAAAATCTACAGCGAGGTTGAAGAACTGCGGGCACTCTCTCGTCTGACTGTTTGGACCACCGAAGGACTACAGGCTATTATAACTGAAAGAAATAGAATATTTCTAGCGTCTCTGCGAGTCTTCCAACTGCATCAACCAATTGAGACTAGGGAAGCTTGGGTCAGTCCAGATAAGGCGGGTCGATTCATTCAATTACCGAATCATTTCCCAGTCGATGATACTTTGCCAGTTCTAAGCGATCAAAAATTTGCTCGTCAACATCAACGTTTAGAGCAATTCGCCCCACCACCTCATCCAGAATTAGAAAAGTTAGAGGCTGCCTTCGCCTTCCGTTCGCAGTCATCTCTTACCGATGAAGTGCTAAGGTACGAAACTAGAAATCTTTTAGGCTGGCACAGCCATAGACCTGCTACTCCAATCGATCCCAATCTGGACTGGATTCACAAGGTAGCAGCTCTAGGCAACCGCAGCATGGAGGAAGATGAAGGTAAGAGCAACTATCAGGCCGGTGCGGATTTCGAAATTGCTGTGCGAGATAGCCTGCAATATTTAGGCTTCAAAATTGAACTTTCTCACAGAGGGGGCGCAGGTGGTTTAGACTTAGCCTGTTCCGAACCTTACGCTCTTATTGGTGAGTGCAAGTCTGGCAAGAGAATTCCCAACGACACCGCTGTTCAGCTTCTCAATCTCGGTACCTTAAGACTAACTGATAAAGAAACCTATAGGACTGCTGCTAAGTTAATTATTGGCCCTGGTGAACCCACATCTCAGCTAGAAAAAGCTGCAAAGGTACACGGTATGGCAATCATCAATCCGACAACTCTCGAAAATCTAGTACAACTTCATCACCAGCATCCAGGCTCCATTGATCTCTTGCAACTGAAAGAGTACCTAGCCGATGGTCGCGCCGATGACGAGGTTGACAAGTATATTCAAAAAGTGAAAGCGCAGCTAGCATTACGCGCTTACATTGTTGACCAGATTCGACATTATTTGGAAGATGCTAAAGCAGATGATGCCAATGTCGATTCCCTCCATGCCGTATATGTCGTCTCGAAGCGCGCTCCCTCTCTAAGTCGAGAAGAGTTCCATGAAATTTTGATCGAGTTGTCTTCGCCGCTAGCAGGCTATCTTGGGCGCAGAAAAGACTCAGATGGCAAAGATCATTTTTATTTCCTGCGAGAGCTTCATGTCTAGTGAAACCTCATCCATGATCACGGTTGCCATGACCAAAGGGCTAGGGTTGCTTCATTGGGTGAAGTGGCTGTCTCTGGTTTTTCTGGGGTTAATCATTGCAGGGCTGCTGGTCAAGGAGCGGGCCAATGTGGGGAGTTTCTTTTTGCAGGTGGGGTGGATGATGTTGGCGTTGATGGTGCTCACCATGGCGTTGGGATATACGATCGCAACCCTGGCAAGCCTAGATAATCGCAGCGCGACGGCGATTACCATCGAAGTGGGCATCCACAATGGAACCTTAGCCATTGCGATCGCAAGTGCACCTGCCTTCCTCAACACACCAGCGATGGCGATTCCTGCCGCGATTTACTCGCTGCTGATGTTTGCCGTCAGTGGGGCATTTGCCTGGTGGGCTCAGCGGCAAGCGACCATAAGCACCTAGACAATAGCATTGGCCAATCAACTGAGGACATGACCGATCGGTTCATGGTGCAGTCCAAGGGGTTCGAACAAAACAGCACCGCCGCCGCGCCGCATGCACTAAGAGCTGAGCTACTAGCTAGGGCCAAGTTCGGGAGCCGTTGAGGATGCGGACTGCATCCCAACAGTTAACTGCTCAGCAGGCTGTGTGCATGGGCATTGTTGGGCGGTAAATCACCTAAGGTCGCAAACTTCCCACAAAATCATGATTTTGTTGCTGTAATGATGTGAACTGGTACTCGAAACTCTACTGCGCCGCTATCAGTCTGAAACGCCTCCAGCACAGTTTCAGCCTCTTCGACAACGGCTTCAATTGTATCCTCGTTTAGATGGATGCCCGCAAACGGGAACCATCCCTTCACGTCCGCAAGCACCATATTCCTAACGCTTGAAAAGCGAGCCATGCCCTCCTCCATTCTGATTGCCGCGGAAGTAATCCCTGCACTAGCGAACACCGATGCAAGTGTGTCCGGATCACCCATCGAGAAGGGCATACGAAGCGCATCGCCTACCGCCTTACCGACCTGGTGCTCGTAAACATTAGCGATAGCACCATAGGCGGGCAAATCTTCCAGAGAGCCAAACACCGCTACTGCCAAATGACCACCGGGCTTTAGTACGCGCCTCATTTCTTGTAGGGCGATTATGGGGGCTGCAAAGAGCATCAACCCGAACTGGCTAAGGACGGCATCAAAGCTGTCGTTTGCATAAAGCAACGATTCAGCGTCTCCTTCACGCCACTCAACCGCTGGGGCGATGCGGTTCGCGACGGCTAGCATACCCGGATTAACATCCACCCCCGACACCGATCCATTACGACCAACCCGCTCGGCAACGACTCGTGCCAGCACTCCGGTGCCACACGCAACATCCAGGACGTGTTGGCCTTCCTGGATGTCGGCTGCATCCGCTAACCGAGGTGTCCATTCTGTGAACAAAGCTGGGGCGAGGAGTTGTTCATAAGCTTCAGCAACTTTCACAAGTTCTTGGATATTTAGTTCATTCATCTTAGGTCTCCTCCATTGCCGCCCAACGTTCCGGTTGAGCGGCTGCTAGTAGCCTACGCAGCATGACCAAGATCTCTTATCAGTCCGCTCCAACCGGGTTGTTAGACATGCACGACCGATCACTTTCAATTAGCAATCCTGTCTTTATGCTTACTCACCCTGCTTGAGACGGACTTCAAATTCAGAACGCGCACGGAAAAAACAAACATCAAACTCAAAAAAGAAATTAGCTTGACCCAAAATTAAAGGCACATTAGGTGCTTGCGTCCAGGCAAATGCAAGATCAACAGTGTGAAAAGAACTGACTTGTGCGGCAATAACCACTGCACGAGCTTCAAATCGAGCCAGATTTCCTGCTAATAGAACCGAGAGTGTTTCATTCTCCCAGATTAAACCCAGTTGCGTTCCCAACTCGTACGGGAGAACATTTACGCTAGCGCCTGTATCCAATAAACCCTCGACGTTCAAGGATTGACCATTGAAGTCGAGAGTCAAAGGCAGGTATGGCATTCGATCAACCATGCCAAGGTTGCTGTCGATGATCTTATAAGAAAATCTTTGAGCGTCAACCATTCTTCTCTTGCTGCTTCGTTGCCAGAAGCTTCATCAAAGTATTAGCAGCGTCAGAACAATTGTACGGCGACCAAACTGGATACTCTTGGTTCGCAACAAAGAAATTTGCGTCTTCTTCCCTAACTAGCTCTGTAGCAAGGAACTGCATTAGCCGAAGTTTGTCAATTTTTGGAAGTTCCTGGATTTGTGACATCAGTTCAGCTAATGGCATTTGAGAATCTCCTCGTCTGAGGCTTGGTGAAACGAAGCTATTATGTTTATCATTTTAACCTGGCGATCGCATCCACGATTACGGCTTGAAGTGAGATTGCACCTCTAGCCTAGTCAAGCGATGCAGGTTTCCTATTGTCAACCCAGCCTACGACGATAGGCGATCACTTTTTTCCTACGTTAGAGGAATGAGTCTACGGGGGAATAGCTTTGAAGCTAGTCGGTAAGTCTGAGTTAGGAAGGTTGCTTATGACATCACCGGAGGCTTGTTCCTGAAAGAGGCGCTGGTCTTGAGTACTGTAAATTTCTAAAATGCCCATGCCCATGCTGTTAATGCGAACAAAATACTGCACTGGTATGCCATTTTTTTCTCCATAAGCGACATAGCTGACAGCTTGCTCATACGGTTCTTCAGCTGGTACAAAAGTAGCAGCAGCCCCATTCAATTCCTGTCCATTTATAAGTTTATTGAACGCGTTCATGGCGAGCCGATTGCCTGATTCAAAAACTCTGACTCCATAACTAGGAGTTTCAAATGCAAGTCGAGTAACGGTTATGGGAGAGATTGAGCTCTGAGCTGGTAAAGTTCGCAACTTTTCTAGGCTTTCTGCGTTTTTGTCCAAACTTTCTGTGTCTAAGACTTTGACAGCTCCAATCTCAGTCAAAAATCTTAATTGTTCGGTAGCGTCTTCGTTTGAAATGTCTTTGTTAGACAAAATGTCTGAGATAAGAGAGTACTCATATTTTAGCCTTTCAAGAGTTAGTGCTGTATGCCCCTCAAGACCCTGTCCAATCACTGAGCCCAGAAAAGTGAAAAATCCTGCTGCTCCCAATAATCCAATCCATCTCTCAGAATGCGTTTTGTTTTGTCTAAGCGGCTCTTCTATCTTTGTCATAGTTATAAGGGTTTAGCGTTACAGCACCACAGAGTGGGCTCTTTAAGGAAGTTTGGATGAGGAAAAGCTTGACTAGCTACTGAGGCGCTTCAAAACTAATCTGTCGGGTAAAGGAGGAAGTTTTAGATATGGCTTCCTCCCTCCCCTCAGAACCGTGCATACGACTTTCACCGTACCCGGCTCAAGCAATGTCTTGAGATTCAGTGTCTCCGATTCTTAACAACCCTTACGAGTTGTCCTGACGGTTACGTTTGCAAACCGGAGCTTGCACCTAACTTTTCCCAATCAGTTAAGTCTCATCTCACCTTCAGTCAAGACCATCACCTGTCCCACGTCAGCACCCTTTCGGGTTAGGTATTGCCCTATCTGCCCCGTTATGGTTTCCGGTTGCCTTTCGGCTGGCAGCATTCGCGTCTTGGGACATCCTGTGCCCGCTAAAGAATTCAGCTTTGGTTGCCCATCGCTTACCCGATTTTGAAGGCAAAATCAGGACTCTATCGGGGTTTCCTCGTTCCGCACGGGGTGGAGATGCGGTTGCCTTAGGACTCCTCTCTACTCCGGGGGCGGGGTGTTCTTAGTTGGCGTTTAGACGCCGCCAACCCCCATGTGCCCCAACATGCTCGTGTCAGCCCTTTCGAGCACTACGATTAACGAAGCCTCATCAAGGATTCATTTGCATTATCCCTAGCAACCTTGCCCTAGCCTGCACCCTCGATTTGGCTCCAAAGGTGCTTCAACACTTAACCTCATCTGCTGATGCTGCCCTCCCATTACTGGTTGAACATTCTGAGGCGGACATCCGCTTGAACACTAGCGGGGAAAGGCGTTTAAGAGCCTCTCCAACTCCCCCGAACGACTTCGAGTCGCGCGTCTAACTTGTAATTCATCAGCATTACCTCCTTCGAAGCGGTCTAATCCACCTCTGCAGAGGTATTATCTACCATTCGTGCTAGATAACACCCCTCGGGGGAGATATAGTCTGCAGGAAACCGGTCTAATCACCCTGCTGGGAGTTTTATCCATCATCAATGCAATCTAATTCCCCTAAATCAGGGGATTGGGCGACTAGAAAGCTCGATAAGATCCCAATCATAGGTGTTATCCAGCACTTGACGCGGATAATAGCCTTGAAACGGTGAGTTATCCGGCTAACTTCAGCAAAACTTTATTTAGAGTAAGAGCATATTTCAGTGTAATATTTAGCACATTAGTTCTACTTATGTGTCTGCTACTCGCCTATGGACCCCCAACCTAGGAAGCTGCTCGACCAGGTTCGAGATGCTATTCGGCTTAAACATTATTCCTATAAAACTGAGCAGACCTATGTCGGCTGGATTCATCGCTATACCCTTTTCCACAACAAGCAGCATCCCAAGGAAATGGGTAGTGCTGAGATTGAGGCATTCTTGACTCATCTCACCGTTGAAAAGCAGGTGTTAGCCTCTACTCAAAATCAGGCATTCAGTGCTCTGCTGTTTTTATACCGCCAGGTCTTGAATCAAGACCTAGGCAGCTCTATCAATGCCGTTCGCGCTAGGCCATCCCGGTATTTGCCAACGGTACTCATCAAAGCTGAGGTGAGATCAATACTCAGCCGGGTGACCAAGAGTCCCAGCCTCGTGATTCAGATACTCTACGGTAGTGGCTTACGGCTCAACGAAGGTCTACGGTTGCGCGTAAAGGATTTGGATTTTGCTCAGCGTCACGTTATTGTCCGTGATGCAAAAGGCAACGAAAGTCGATCAGGATTAAACTCCCATGAATGCAACCGCCAGTCATCGCTGATATCTAGAGCCTCACGGTCGAGACTCCAGCCAGTCACCATTGACACTCTGGCAGTCACCACTGACACTCTGGCAGTCACCACTGATACCTGGAGGCTCACCAGTGAGATGGCAAGCCGATTGACTGACGTAAATCTAATAGGTGATGGCTAATCCATGGCGTCCAGCAAACCCTGTTGCTGCATGACACTGAGCAGCCAGTTGGCCATGGTGGCCCGACGGGTGAGGCGAGGGATCAACTGGTCCACGCTGTAGCCCTTGAACCCCAGGTAGGTTTTCAGCAGTTGTTTATTGTCTTTGGGAATGGAGCGGGTAAGCTTCACAGTGGCCGGACGGCTCTCGATGAAATGGGGCGGGATGGGATAAGCTTCCGCCCAGGTCGGCTCGACCATGTCAGTTTGCCATGCATCGTTGGCAGGGTCGTAGCGATAGCCGAGATGATGCCATACCAAACGGTTCACGGTGTCATCATCGAGGGTGTCGTTAAGAATTGCCCAAATGGTGTCAGTCGTCAGCGCTGGCAAGGCATCCATGGCGTTGGAGGTGGCAATAGGCGTAGGATTCACTGACAGCCATGGTATCCTCTGCCAGGTTCTCTCTCCAACTTGATTTCCGCTAGCTACCCCGTGATCTGACGCACATCACCGGTCCTTCAGGATCACGAGGATTCGTAGCCCCCATCACGGGGACATAGCGCCAGAATCACGAAGATGTCGCGACAGATATCACCCCTGCCTAGGAAAAAACTACGCATAATGCAGTCATATCTGAGCAGCCAATAATTTATTCCTCTAAACGCGTTTCCTGCTTTCCTCCGACGACAACTGCACACTTAAGCCCCGGCCTTAGGGTCGGGGTTTTTATGACGTCAGGCTATCAAGACCATCAGAACACCTGTAGAAGGGCAATGTTGCCTGATATAACGCCTACAAGCCTTGATATGCCCTAGGTTGCTTTTCCCCCATCGCTCTGCTACTCTCGAAGAGACCGATCGGTCTTAAGTGTTGACCATGGCTAAAGCCGACCTCACCCGTGCCCGTATCATTCAGCGGGCTGCCAACTTGTTTAACCTGCAAGGCTATGCCGGTTCGTCTATGGCCGACATCATGCAGGCGACTGGGTTAAAGAAGGGCGGCATTTACAACCACTTTGCCAGCAAAGATGACTTAGCCTTGGCCGCCTTTGACTTTGCGGTGCAGCAGGTGAGTCAACGCTATCGAGAGGCCCTGCAGGACACCCCTGGTGCCATTGCTGGCCTTAAGGTGATCGTGGGGACCTTCTGCACCGCCCCGGATCAGGTGCCCTTGCAGGGGGGCTGCCCCTTGCTCAATACAGCCATCGAGAGTGATGACACCCACTCAGGCTTGCGGGAGAAAGCCCAAGGGGCCATGGGTGAGTGGCGGCGATTGATTCGGCGGCTAGTACAGCAGGGGTTGAAGGCGGGAGAACTGCGACCGGCAGTAGACCCTGATACGGTGGCTACGATTGTCATTTCCACGTTGGAAGGGGCCTTGATGATGACGAAACTCTATGGCGATCGCGTCCACCTGGAACGAGGCCAGGCCCACCTGGAGCACTACATCGACGACTTACGGGCCAGCCCTTGATCCCCATAAGCTCCACCTGTTTTTTTGATCCGAAAAAGACCGATCGGTCTCAAGACGACTGCCCTCTACAAGCACGTACCATGCTGACTTTTTACTACCATCCCCTTTCCCCTGTGGCGCGGCGAGTCTGGATTGCCCTGCTTGAAAAGGGCCTGCCCTTCGAAGCGCGCCTAGTGCAGCTCAATGGCGAGCAATGGCAACCGGAATTTTTGGCCCTGAATCCCTTCCATCATGTGCCGGTGCTGGCAGATGGGGAGCTCATCCTGATTGAGTCCCTGGCTATCCTGGACTACCTGGAGGCCCAATACCCAGCACCGCCCCTAACCCCAGCCAAGCCCGTAGCCCTGGCTCGGATGCGCATGGTGCAGATGGTAGTGGTAAATGAGTTAACCCCCCACCTACCGGCTCTAGTGGCCGAGAGTGAAGGGATAGAGTGCCAGCCTGGCGCTGCCCTGGAGCCGGGGCTGCGGTTTCTAGAGCAACAGTTAGGGAATGCTGCCTACTTCGGCGGTGATAGTCTCTCCCTGGCCGATATCACTGCCACTTGCACCATGTCCTTGATGCAGCGCCTGGGGGTAGCCTTGGCCGACTATCCGGCTCTGGCCGCCTGGCATGGTCGTATCAGCCAACGGCCCGCCTGGCAACAGAGCCAGCCTGAGGAAGCCGCCTTAGCCACCTGGAAGCGATGGCTAGCCCTGAAGATCAAGCGCCGCCAACGGCAGCTGGCCCGCCCCTAGCCCTTACCCCATCTAGCCATGACTTCCCGTTCGTTTGCCTCGGCTCTACGACGTCGCCCTAAAATCACCCTGGCTGCTAGCGTGCTCCTGTCTAGCCTGGCTTTGGTGGGGGGCCATCGTCTCTGGATCCTTAAGTCTTCGCCTCAGCCCCCGCCCCAGGAAGGATTGCCAGTGGCCGCGGTGACCGCTGAAGTGATGCCGTCTTACCCGGTGACCCGCCAGTATACCGGTGAGGTGGTGGCAGGGCGTGCCAGTGACCTCGGTTTTGAGCAGGGGGGAGAGTTGATCTGGGTGGGCGTCGATCGGGGGGAGCCGGTGCAGGCTGGTCAGGTCTTGGCCAAGCTGGATAGCCGCCGCTTAGAGGCGATGCGATCGCAACTGCTGGCCCAACATCAGCAGGCCCAGGCCCGGCTAGCAGAATTGCAGAATGGCCCTCGCCCCGAGGCCATTGCCACCGCCCGAGCCACGGTGCAAGACCTGCAGGATCAACTGACCTTGGCACGGCTGCGCCGACAACGGCGGCAGTATCTCTACCAAGTTGGGGCCATTTCCCAGGAAGAGCGGGATCTGGTGGCCTTCAATGCCGCGGCCTTAGAGGATCGGCTGGCGGCGGCCCGTAGCCAGTTGCAGGAACTGCTCAACGGTACCCGCACCGAGCAGATTGCCGCCCAGCAGGCCCAGGTGCAACAACTGCAAGCCCGCCTCAGCGATATTGCCATCGCCATCGAGAAGCGCACGCTTACCGCCCCCTTTGCCGGTGCGATCGCCAGCCGCCATCATGACGAAGGCACCATCGTCTCCGCGGGACAGCCGGTGTTGCGGCTGGTGGAGCAGGCTTCTCCAGACGTACAAGTGGGCCTGCCAGTGGCCGTGGCCGATGGGTTGGCCCTAGACCAGCCCTATGACCTAGAGATCGCTGGCCAATCCTATCGGGGCATCCTCACCGCCCGCCTACCCGAGGTCGATCCCCTGACACGCACTCAGATTACCGTCTTCAGCTTGGCGGCGGCCCCCAGCCACCTCGCTCCCGAACAGCTCGTCACCCTAGAGCTGGTCCAGACTGTCCCTAGCCGTGGCGTCTGGCTCCCCATGACTGCCCTGGTGCCGGCAGAGCAAGGGTTGTGGGCTACCTATGCCCTGGTCCCCCAGCAGGATGATGCCAGCCTTTACCGGGTAGAGCCGCGCCAGGTGGAGGTCTTGCATACGGAAAGCGAT
Source organism: Halomicronema hongdechloris C2206 (assembly GCF_002075285.3). Classification (GTDB taxonomy): domain Bacteria; phylum Cyanobacteriota; class Cyanobacteriia; order Phormidesmidales; family Phormidesmidaceae; genus Halomicronema_B; species Halomicronema_B hongdechloris. The sequence continues at coordinate 1,959,180 of NZ_CP021983.2, forward strand.
CGCGCCTTCGTGCAGGGCCTAGTACAGGCAGGGGATCGTATCGTCAGGGATGGTAGCCAACGCCTAGTGCCAGGGCAACTCGTGCACTTGGCTCCTTAGTACTCGACGGCACATTATCTAATGGCAGTCCATTATGTTCAGTCGCTTCTATCGCCATCCCCGCCTGCTGATCCTGGCGTTAATCTTAATCGGGGTCTGGGGGATATCTGCCTTTCAGAGCCTGCCGCGGCTAGAAGATCCGGAATTAGTCTCTCGCAATGCCGTCGTCACCACCTTTTGGCCCGGGGCCAGTGCCGAGCGCATAGAAGCCCTGGTGACAGAAAACATCGAGGCAGAGATCACCGATATCCCAGAAATTCTCACCTATGAATCCACCTCTCGCCCGGGCAGTTCCATCGTCGAGATCGAACTGTCTGAGCATGTCCAGGCCGGGGAGGTAGACGGCATCTGGTCTCGGGTGCGGGACCGGCTAGAGGACGCCGCCGTTGCCTTTCCCCCGGGCACCACGGCTCCCGACCTGGAGCAGGTGGAGGTGAAGGCCTACGCCCTGGTAGTGGCCCTGACCTGGACTCGACCAGATCCTCCCAATTACCGGCTGCTCAGGCGCTTGGCCGCGGCCCTGAAAGAGCGGCTGCAGGCTCTGCCCGGCACCGAGGCCGTAGATGTCTTTGGCGACCCAGAGGAGGCCCTGGTGGTGGAGGTGGATCCGGCTCGGTTAGCTGGGATGGGGCTGACAGCCCAATCTCTGTCTCAGCAGATTCGCCAGAGCGACGCCAAAGTGGCGGCCGGGCAAGTGCGCAGTCCTGAGCACACCTTGCCCCTAGCGGTGGCAGGGGCGCTGGATTCCCTGGCTCGTCTAGCCCAGATTCCGATTCGGTTGGGCGATGGCGGCCAGACCGCCTACTTGGGAGACTTGGCCCAGCTGCGTCGAGGCACCCTGGAGCCCTTGCAGGAGTTAGCCCTAGCCGGCGGGCAACCAGCGGTAGTGCTAGGGGCCTTGGTGCAGTCGGATTATCGCCTCGATCGCTGGGCCCAGCAGGCCTATCCTCTCCTGCAGGCCCAACAGACCCAGCTGGCCAGTGACCTGGAGATCGAGATTCTCTTCGACCAGAGTCGCTATGTCAGCCAGCGGCTCCGGACCCTGCTGCTGAATCTGCTGCTGGGGGCCATATTGGTGTTTGGGGTCACCCTGGGGATGATGGGCTGGCAAGCGGCGGTGATCGTCGGGGTGGCCTTACCCCTAACCCTGCTGCTGGTGATAGGACTGATGGACCTCCTGGCCATTCCCTTACATCAGATGTCGATCACAGGGTTGATTGTGGCCCTGGGCATTCTCATCGATACGGCCATTGTCATGGTGGATGAGGTGCACCATCACTTGAATCAGGGGGAAGCCACGGCGGTCCCCCCCCAGGTCGCCATTGACCGCAGTGGCTGGCACTTGGCTGTGCCCCTGCTCAGTTCCACCCTGACCACGGTATTGGCCTTTATGCCCATTGCCCTGCTGCCGGGCAGCGTGGGAGAGTTCGTCGGCACCATCGGGTTGACGGTAATTCTGGCGGTGTCCTGCTCCTTGGTGCTGTCAATGACGGTGATTCCGGCCCTGGCTGCCTATCTCCACAGGGGACGCCTGCTGGGGGCCTCCTGGTGGCAGCGTGGCCTCAGCCTACCCTGGTTAGCCCACGGCTATGACCGGCTGCTGGGCCAGACCCTGCGTCGGCCTCTGTTGGGCATTGCCCTGGCCTTGCTACTGCCTGGCTTGGGCTTGCTGCAGGCACCGTTTTTAGAGCAGCAGTTCTTTCCAGCCAGTGATCGGGATCAGCTGACCGTTGAGTTGGAGCTATCGGCAGCGGCCTCGATTCAGCAGACCCAGGCCATGGGCCAGCGTCTGCGGCAACGGTTGCGGCGCCATCCCCAGGTAGACGAGGTGCACTGGTTTGTGGGCAGCAGTGCTCCCCGCTTTTATTACAATCTCACCGGCGGTCGGGAACACCAGGCCAACTACGGTCAGGCCCTGGTACAGCTGCATCGGCTCTCGTCTCCCGCCCTGACCCACACCCTGCAAGCAGAGGTGGATCGAGCCTTTCCTACGGTGCGAGCGGTGGTGCGGCAGCTAGAGCAGGGACCGCCTTTCGAGGCTCCGATTGAGGTGCGGCTCTTTGGCCATGACCTGCAGCAGCTACGGCGGTTGGGTCAGCAGGTGCGATCGCAGCTCGTGGCCCTAGAGGCGGTGACCCACACCCGGGCCAGCCTAGATGAGACCCTGCCCCAGCTGGAATTCGTGCTGGATGAAACGGCCGTGCGCCTGGCTGGGCTTGACCACGGCACCGTAGCCCAACGGCTGGATCAAGTTCTAGAAGGGGTTCTAGGGGGCTCGGTGCTAGAGACGACCGAGGACCTGCCGGTACAGGTGCGGCTGACCAACGCCGACCGGGCCAGCCTGGACCAGATTGCCGCCCTACCCCTAGCGCTGCCGGGCCAGGATGACTGGCTCCCCCTAGACAGCCTGGGGGCTGTGCAACTGGTGCCCAAACCCGCCCAAATTGGCCATTACAACGGCGAGCGGGTCAATCAGATTCAGGGGTTTGTCCGGGCCGGGGTGTTGCCAGCCACGGTGCTAGCCCAGTTCCAGCAGCGGCTACAGACCCAGACCCTGCCCCCTGGGTATCGGCTTGAATTTGGCGGAGAAGCCGAGGAGCGGTCCCAGGCCATCGGCAATCTGGTGTCTACGGTCGGGGTGTTGGGGGTATTGCTGGTCAGTACCCTGGTCCTCTCCTTAGGCTCCTTTCGATTGGCGGCCCTGATTGGGGTAGTTGCGATCGCAGCCATAGGCCTGGGGCTCTTCTCCGTAGCCAGCTTTGGGTATCCCTTCGGCTTTAACCCCATCATTGGCACCGTCGGGCTCATTGGCGTGGCCATCAACGACTCCATCGTGGTACTAGCCGCCCTAGATAGCCATCCTCAGGCCCGTCTAGGGGATAGGCGAGCCATACAAGCCGTCGTCAGCCGCTCTACCCGCCATGTGTTGGCCACCACCTTCACCACCATGGTTGGGTTTGTGCCCCTGTTACTAGCAGGAGGTGCCTTCTGGCCTCCCCTAGCCGTGGCCATTGCCGGCGGCGTCGGTGGGGCCACCTTCTTGGCCTTATTTCTGATCCCCTCCGCCTACAGGTGGCTACAGGGGCGGCATGGTGCTCCGGTCGCTCCAACTGACTTGCTACGATAAGGATCGGCCTTGGGCGACTTTGCCATGCCATCCAGCTCTTCTCAAGAACCGACCATAGCCGATATCCTGAGACAGTGGCGGGCTAGGGCAAGCGCCGAGTCGTGCCGGCTGGTGTCATGGCGACTACCTTACGGGCTAGCCCTAAACGGCGCAGCAGTTGTATAGTCCACCAGGTGACGTCTACTTCCCACCAGCGCCAGCCGGTTTGAGCAGAGCGGGGACAGGCGTGGTGGTTGTTGTGCCAGCCTTCGCCATAGGTAACCAGAGAGACCCACCAGAGATTGCGGGAATCGTCATCGGTATCAGCAAAGGTGCGATAGCCCCAGCGATGGGTGGCTGAGTTGACTAGCCAAGTTGCTTGCCACAGCAACACGGCTCGCACAAAGATGCCGTAAATCACGAAGGACCAACCGCCCCAGGCATAGAGCAAAACCGCTAGGGGAATCTGCAGCAGTAGGAAGTAGCGGTCGAGCCAACAGTAATAGGGCTCTCTGACGATGTCGGGGGCATATTTGCCGTAATGTCGCCGGTTAAAGGTGCCGTTTTGGGGGGCCAGTAGCCAGACCACATGGCTCCACCAAAAGCCCCGCTTGGCAGAGTAAGGATCTTTGTCGACGTCTTCAGTAAAGGCATGATGCTGGCGATGCCCCCCCACCCAAAAGACGGGGCCCCCTTGAATCGCTAAGGCCCCCAGAGTTGCGATCGCATATTCCAACCAACGCGGCACCTGAAAGCTACGATGAGTCAAGAGACGATGGTATCCCAAGCAGATACCCACCCCCCCAAACAACCAGTGCAGCCCCACGGCGACCGCCAAGGCTGGCCAGGAGAAGTATAGGGGGCCCAGCAGTAATGCTAAGACATGGAAGGATCCGAAGAAGGTAGTATTAATCCAACCAAGCCCCGAAGTCCGATGCTCTAGGGGGGGGGCAGTAGCCGTAGCAGAGTTTGGCAGCATAAACATTCCCTTTCAGGCTTGAGCCTGTTACTGTAGAAATGCAAGCTTCACTTGCACTGCTTTAACTTAGCAATATTTCCCTAGATGTGCAAGTGTCACTTGCACACAATTGAACGGCTGCCTTGGTGTGCAGATATCTCCCGCAATGGCTATGGCTACCCCCTCCAAATCGACCCGTCAACGGTTGACCCATGCCGCCCTGGAGCTATTTCTGTCCCAGGGAGTTAGTGGCACCACTACTCGCCAAATCGCTAATCTGGCCGGGGTGAACGAGGTTACCCTCTTCCGCCACTTCGGGAATAAGCATGGGCTCTTGCTGGCAGTCCTAGCCGAAGCGCCCCCCTTTGCCGATATCACCTCAGCCCTGCAGGGGGTATTGCCGGCCCAGGGAACCCTGGCCCAGGGAATAAGCCAGTATGCAAGTAAGTGCTTGCATGTGTTGGCACAGCATCCAGAATTAGTACGGTCCCTGATTGGGGAAGCCGATCAGTATCCTCCCGAGAATCGCCAGGCCCTGGGGCAACGCCTGACCGAAGCTAATCGTTGCGTCCGACAGGCGGCTGGCTGGTTGCAGCAGTCTCCCCTAGGGGCCCAGGTGACACCCCAGCAGCTGATTAGCCTGGTACATAGTATGCTGATCGGCTATGCCGTCATCGAGTTCACCAGTGACGACCATGGCCTCTGGAACAGCTCAAGACGACTTTGTCTCGATACTAGAGCGGTTCTTGGCGCAAGAAGTCGAAACCCCGGCTGCCTCGACTCCTGCCCAGGAGGGGCCACCCCCGACTCTACTGGATCTGCCGGCTTCGTTAGTGCATACCATCCTACAGACGGCCCGCAAAGCTGGATCCCTCGACTATGCGTTGGCCTATGTCTTATTTGGAGCGGGACTGTCTGCCGCCGATATGGTGCAATTGCAGCGGTCTCACCACATCAGCGATGATCAGCAGCAGGTGTTGCTAGTCCAGGGGCCTCAAGGTATCCGGCAGGTGCCCATTAATCAGTGGATTCTGGGCAAGCGCTATGGCTCTTACACCAACAATCCCCTCACCAAGTGGTTGAAGGGGCGCAAAGACGAGGTCCCGGCCCTGTTTCTAGATGAGGCAGGGCAGGCCCTGACTGTTCCTTCCCTACAGCAGCGCTGGCGTCAATGGACCGACCAGCTACTGACCCCAGGTGGCCATCCGCCTATCCTGGAGCAAGCCCAGCAAACCTGGTGTGTCGAGATGTTGATGCGGGGGCTGAGCCTAGAAAACTTGAGTATTTTGACCCGGCAACCCCCTAGCCAGCTACAACCCTATGCCGATCGGGCCCGGGAAAAGGTGGCTTTGGAGCAGGCGGCGCAGTTGGACCGCAAGCCTCAGTAAAGGCAGAAGGCAGAAGGCAGAAGGCAGCTTGTCCTGAGCGGAGCCGAAGGGAAGGCAGAAGGCAGAAGGCAGAGGGCAGAAGGCAGAAGGCAGAAGGCAGAGGGCAGAAGGCAGAAGGCAGAGGGCAGAAGGCAGAAGGCAGAAGGCAGAAGGCAGAAGGCAGAGGGCAGAGGGCAGAAGGCAGCTTGTCCTGTATGACTTTCAGTCAGGCTCCGCCAAGCGCGTAGCGGCCCCGCTCGTAGTGAGCGAAGTCGAACTGCAGGGGCAACGGAGCCGTTGGCATAGCCTGCCCGGAGGGCATAGGGAAGGCAGAGAACAGCATCAGGATGTTGGCCATGCAGAGAATACACTGGTTTGGCATGCTCTAACCTCACTGGCGACGGCTATATTTAGTCGACTATTGCTGTCCGCAGGTGGTTGATGCGATCTATTTGAGGAGTGCTGAAGCCCGCCTGGCTCAGGTGGGCCAGAAAGTCGGCCTGCCGGTAGCGGGAATCCTGACGGATTGCTTTTTGGTAGGCCTCACGGGCGGCAGCTGGCTGAGTCGCAGCAATTTGAGCCAGGGCCAGGGCTAGCCAATGGTGGGGATTGTCGGGGGCAAGCTGGGTGGCGGTTTGGGCATGTTGGATGGCGGCCTGGGGACGATTGAGGCGGTCGTAGGCCAGGCTCAGGTTGTAGTGGGCCACCTCGTTGTCAGGCTGCAGAGCAATGGCCCGTTGGTGGGTATTGACCGCTGCTGATAAGTCTCCCTGAACCAAATAGACGATACCCAGGGCATTCAGAGCCGGAACGTGTTCTGGGATCCGCGCTAGGGCTGTCTGCAAGGTTGCGATCGCTCCCCTGGTGTCGCCGGCGAGGTGTTGGGTCCAGCCCAGAATCACCCAGCCCGCCACGGCATCAGGATCCAGGGCGGTGGCAATTTGCAGCGTTGCGATCGCACGATCATATTGCTGAGCCGCTCGATAGGCTAATCCCTGCCGTCGGTACCGGGCCGCCGTAGCGGGATCACGCCAAAAAGGCGGGTAGGCCAGGGTCTGCAGGACCCTAGCTGAGGGCGCCGCCGCCTGGTAAGGTATCGCCGCCCTCTCCGGAGTACAGGCCAGCCCGCCGATGAGGCCCCAGAGCCAGAGCCAACGGCTCCATCTTGCCCAGCCATCGCTTCCCAGCACTCATCACTCCTGAGGCGGACGGCGCATCCCCATGCGAATTTCCGAACAGAACGAGGTCATCTGCACCTGGTCATCGGCCTTGAGGATGCTGGTGCGCATGCGCAGATTCGGGTTGGCAAACCAAAACTGTTCCTCGGCCCGCATGGAGCCATCCTCGGTAATCACCGTCAGGACCTCGTCGACCAAGTGATAGACCCCTCGGGTAGGGGCCAGCCCCTGGGTCTGGCTTAGCAGCCGTCCCTGACCCGTGTTATCCCCCACGACCACCATTACCGTTGACCCGGTGTAGGCCAGGGAATCTCCCTCCAGGCGACTATCCTGGTGGATTCGCAAGCCGCAGAGCACCGCCGCCGGATTCTGGGTCAACTGCTGGCACAGGTGAGTGATGGCGGGGTCGCCGCTGGCGAGAAATTCAATCTCGAGGTTAGAGTGGCCTGCCTGGGACTTGGCCGTGGTCAAATAGTGGGTCGTGCGTTGGGAAAACCACTTGCCAGCGGTGTTTTCAAGAAATTTTACAATGTCCATGGGCCGACCAAACTATCGTCAAAAAGAGTCTCAGAGCTTCATTTTACGCCTAAGCCGGTGCCTCCCGACCAGACAAGGGCTATTGAAATCGGGCCAGGACGATTCCCCGGGAATCGCTGAATGATAAGCTAGCGATTGCGCTTAATAGCAAGTCCAGCCCGAGATTTAGCACTTCCTTAGAGTCAATCTTCGAAGAGTCAATCTTCGACGCTGGACGCCAGCCAGGTTTAGTGACAGTGTTTTCAGGAGTGTCGATGACCGGATTTCAGGAGCCCTATTTGCTCAGAGCCACCCGTGGGGAAGCCCTTGACCGGCCTCCTGTGTGGATGATGCGGCAGGCCGGCCGTTATATGAAGGCCTATCGCGATCTACGGGATCGCTATCCGTCGTTTCGGGAGCGATCTGAAAACCCAGATCTGGCCATCGAAATTTCTCTACAGCCTTGGCATGCCTTCCGCCCCGATGGCGTCATTCTCTTCTCCGACATCTTGACGCCTCTGCCAGGCATGGGCATTCCCTTTGACATCGTCGAGAATAAGGGCCCCATCATCGACCCCCCTCTGCGCACCCAGGAGCAAATCGATCAAATTCATGCCCTCGATCCAGAGGCATCGCTCCCCTTTATTCGCACGATTCTGCAGACCCTACGTCAGGAAGTCGGCAATGACGCGGCGGTGCTGGGCTTTGTCGGTGCCCCCTGGACTCTGGCTGCCTATGCCGTGGAAGGAAAGAGTTCCAAGACCTATTCCGTGATCAAGGGCATGGCCTTCTCGGAACCGGCCCGGCTGCATCAGTTGTTGGAGACCCTAGCCGATAACATCGCTATCTATCTGCGCTATCAGATCGACAGCGGTGCCCAGGTGGTGCAGATGTTTGACTCTTGGGCTGGGCAGCTCAGTCCCATCGATTATCGTATGTTTGCCTTGCCCTATCAGCAGCGGGTCGTGCAGCAAGTGAAAGCCACCCACCCCGACACGCCGATGATTCTCTATATCAGTGGCAGTGCTGGGGTGCTAGAGCTGATGGCTGAATCGGGGGTAGATATGGTCAGTGTCGACTGGACCGTCGACATGGCTGATGCCCGCCGTCGCCTCGGTCCCAATGTGGGTGTCCAGGGCAATGTCGACCCCGCCGCCCTGTTTGGGGCCAAGCCGTTCATTCGCGATCGCATCCTCGACACCATTGGCAAGGCCGGCAATCGTGGGCATATCCTGAATCTGGGCCATGGCATCTTGCCAGGCACCCCAGAAGACAACGCCGCCTTCTTCTTCGAGACGGCCAAACAGATCGATCAACTGCTGGTGGCCCCAGCGTCCTAGACAACAACTTTCCAATTGGGCCACCCTAATTCAGTGATAGGCTGATGAAATGCCCCAGGGAGCTCAGCCCTATCCTGACCCTAGGCAATTTTCCCAGCCCTAGGAGCAGGGAATGTGCTTGGTTGTCTCTGGTCATCCTCTGTCCTGTCACCTGATTGAGCGCCGTTGAATCCGTCGAGCCTGTCGTCTTCCCAGCAATCATCGTCACCCTCTACGTCGTCACCTAAACGCCTCTTGATTACGGGCGCTAGCGGTTGCATCGGTCATTACATCGTAGAAGCCCTGCTGAATGACACCCCCCATGAGTTGTTTCTGCTGGTGCGTCAGCCGCAAAAGCTGCAGTTTAACCTAGAGGCCTATCCCCGGGCGCATATCCTGCAGGGAAGCCTGACCAACATCACCGCCTTCGCCGAGCTGCTAGCCACCCTGGATGGGGCGATTCTGGTGGCAACAGCCTGGGGAGGTAACCAGGATCTCTATGACATCAACGTCAGGCGCAATCTGCAGTTGATGAATCTATTAGATCCCGACCGCTGTAAGCAGGTGATTTATTTTTCCACAGCCAGTATTCTCGACCATCAGCAACGGCCACTACCGGCAGCAGAAACCCTGGGCACAGGCTACATCCGCACTAAGTATCAATGTCATCAGCGGCTACGGGAATTGGCCATCTATCCCCGCATTACCACTCTCTTTCCCACCCTGGTGTTTGGGGGCGACAAAGATAAGCCCTATTCCCATATTTCTGCTGGTTTAGCCGATGTGATCAAATGGATGGGCCTGATCCGCTTCTTCAAGGCCGACGGCAGTTTTCACTTCATCCATGCCCGCGACATCGCCCTAGTTGTCCGCCATCTGATCGACCATTCAACCCCGGCAGACCCCCCTAAGCAATACGTGTTGGGCAATGCCTGCCTCACCGCCAACCAAGCCATCGAAGCCGCCTGCGATTACTTGGGGCAGCGGCTCTACCTGCGAGTGCCCCTGTCCCTGTGGTTAGCCGACGTCTTCATCCGCCTGTTTCGGGTCAGAATGGCGGCCTGGGACCGATTTTGCCTACACTATCGCCACTTTAGCTACGAACACGCCGTCAACCCCGCCAGCTTCGGCCTCGAGCCTTACTGCCCCAGCTTTGAGGAGCTACTGCGAGTCAGTGGCATTCCCCCTGGTTAACGGCGTCGTCAGTTCAGGCGTACTCTTGTACAATCGGTAGCAACGCCGCCGACCCGCTGTGCCATGGCCATCATCTCTTCGAAGTCCCCTGCCGAGCCTGACCCTGGCCAGGGCGCTGCTGCAGCCCCTGCGTCTGAGCCTGCCACTAAGCCTGCTAAGCCCTCCCCGTCATTGGTGCAACAATCCTCTGCGACGGAACCCTCCTCGGCGGAAGAGGGATTGCGACCCAAACACCTCAGGGACTACATCGGTCAGACGGCCCTAAAAGAAGTCCTTGACATCGCCATTCGAGCGGCCCAGTCCCGCCAGGAGCCCCTGGATCACCTGCTGTTGTATGGTCCCCCAGGGTTAGGGAAAACCACCATGGCCCTGATTCTGGCGGCAGAAATGGGGGTAACCTGTAAGATCACCACGGCCCCTGCCCTGGAGCGGCCTCGCGATATTGCTGGCCTGTTAGTCAATCTGCAACCGGGTGACCTGCTCTTCATCGATGAAATCCATCGGTTGCCCCGGGTAACCGAGGAAATTCTCTATCCCGCCATGGAAGATGCCCGCCTGGATATCACCATTGGCAAAGGTCAGAGTGCCCGCACCCGCAGCATTCCCCTCAGCCCGTTCACCCTGGTGGGCGCCACGACTCGAGTGGGGGCCTTGACCTCCCCCCTACGGGACCGCTTCGGCCTGATTCAGCGGCTGCGATTTTATGAGATCGACGAACTGGCGGCCATTGTCGAGCGCACGGCCCAGGTGCTGGCCACCCCCATTACCGCTGAGGGTGCCACTGAAATTGCCCGCCGGGCTCGGGGCACCCCCCGCATCGCCAATCGTCTATTGAAGCGAGTGCGTGACTATGTGCCGTTAAAACTTCCGGTGAGGTGGTCACAGCGGAGGTGGCAGCAGACGCGCTGCAACTATTCAATGTAGATCCCTGCGGCCTCGACTGGACTGACCGCCGCCGCCTACTGACGGTGATGATTGAGAACTTCAGCGGTGGTCCTGTGGGACTCGATACCATGGCGCCGCCGCCACTGGAGAAGATGCCCAAACCATTGAGGAGGTCTACGAGCCCTATCTGATGCAGATTGGGTATCTGCAGCGCACCCCGCGCGGTCGGATGGTGACACCAGCGGCCTGCCAGCATCTCGGCTATTGACGTCAACGGCCTATTCAGTGAGCAGCAGCTATCTCTGATGTAAGCGGTGCTCAATCGTTGGGGATGCCGTCATAATCAAGGGGAGCCCCTGTTGGACAGTTGACCATCGCCATGGCAATGTTTGCTGATCTGGCCCGCCGCCTGAGCTGGCTATTCATCGTATTCCTGGGCATAGGCATGATTACCCTCAGTGGAGATTCCAGGGTCATGGCTGCGCCTGAGTCATCCTCCGCCTCTGCCCAACAGGTCAGTGACTCGGACGGTGCCACCTCTGAAACCATGGCGGAATTGCGTCAAAAGGCCTTTGCCACTAGCCAAGCTGGGGACTTCGCTGCCGCCGATGCCTACTGGAGCCAATTAATCGACTATCTGCCCCAGGAAGCTGCCCTGTGGAATAACCGGGGCAATGCCCAGGCGGGATTGGGGCGGTGGTCAGCCGCCTGGGCAGATTATCGGCACGCGGTCGCGTTAGACCCGGAGTTTGCCCTGGCTCGGGTCAACCAGGCCCTGGCCTCCTATCAGCTAGGCCACCCCAACGATGCGATCGCAGAGTTACGGGCCCTAGTGCGCCGCTACCCCAACTTTGCCGATGCTCGGGCTGCCCTGACGGCGGCCCTCTGGGCCGGGGGACAGTGGGGAGAAGCCGAGAGTCATTGGGTGGCCGCCGTCGGCCTCGATGAACGCTATGGCGATCTAGACTGGGTGCGGACAGTACGTCGCTGGCCCCCCGCCATGGTAGAGGCCCTAGAGGCTTTTCTCTCCCTGGGAAGCGTGACATCAGAGGACATTACCTAGATATGTTGGACTGGGTTCTCATCGCTAGCCTCGGCTTTCTGGGCAGCTTCGGCCATTGTGTCGGCATGTGTGGCCCCCTGGCGGTGGCGTTTTCCCTCAGCCGTGAGGAGCCATCTCCTAGCCCCAGACAAACCTTGGCCTTCCACGGACTGCTGAATCTGGGCCGGTTGCTTAGCTATGGCCTGGTGGGCCTTGCCATTGGCGGGCTGGGCTCGGTGGTAGTAGCCAGTGGTCACCTGGCCGGAGTGGGTAGCAGCCTACGTCAGGTCATGGCCCTCATTACTGGGGGCTTGCTGATTTGGATGGGGCTACACCAAATTAGCCCCCAGGGATTACCCGCCTTGCCACTGCTGCATCCCCTGCGTCGCCTGCGGCTGCATGACCGTCTGAGTCAGCTGATGACCCAAACGGCCCAGACTCGACGTTGGTGGACTCCACTCCTCTTGGGCTTAGCCTGGGGGCTGATTCCCTGCGGCTTTCTCTATGCGGCCCAGATCAAGGCGGCGGAAACGGGTAGCATCGTCGGTGGTGCCATTACCATGCTGGCCTTCGGCAGCGGCACCTTACCCACCATGGTGGGGGTGGGTATGACTACCTCCTGGCTCAGTCAAGACCAACGCAGTCAGCTGTTTCAGATGGGGGGATGGATCACCCTATTGGTGGGTGTCCTGACGCTGATGCGCAGCGGTGACACCATGACCGACTATGCTGGCTACGGGGCAATTCTATGCCTAGGGCTGGCCTTGATTGCCCGCCCCATTCGTAAGCTCTGGGCTGTTCCTTATCGCTACCGTCGCCTCTTGGGAGTGGGGGCGTTTGTGTTGGCTTTGGCCCATACCCTGCACATGTTGGACCATAGTTGGCAGTGGAACTGGCAGGCCTTGGCCTTTATGCTGCCCCACAGCCAGGGAGGGATGGTGGCAGGGGCCTTGGCCTTGCTACTGATGGTGCCACTGGTGTTGACTAGCAATGACAAGGCCCAGCGGCAGCTGGGACGGCTGTGGCGCCACCTACATCTCCTCAGCATTCCAGTCTTATTGTTTTGCACGGTGCATTGCTGGCTTGCGGGCTCCTCCTACCTGGGCCGCGCCCACATTGAGCCGGTGCATTGGCTGCATACGGCGGCCTTAGGGCTGATAGTCTTAGGCATTTTCTTGGTGCGATCGCATCGAGTTTGGCACTGGCTTGGTTTAGGAAAATTCTATGCGCCCCCCCGTCCTTAGCTCCTCCCTAGTGCTAATCTCCTTGCTCCCGGCCACCCCGGCGGTGGCCCATCAAGTGCAAGTATCTGAAGCGGTGGGGGCTACCCTGCACATCGAACCCAACGACGTGGCCCGTGCCGGGCACCCACTCAGCTCTGGTTTGCCTTGGTGCAACGAGGGGGCAAGCCTATTCCCCTCTCCGCTGCCAGTGTCAGCTCACCCTCTATGACCAAGGAGGGGAGGCCCTGCTCACCCCTGATCTGAGGCCCCTCTCAGTCGAGGACTATGAGGCCATTCCCAGTGCCACCATTACTTTCCCGGCCGTCGGTACCTATGAGCTGGTGCTCGAGGGGCAAGCCCAAGACCCCGGTGCCTTTCCCCCCTTTGAGTTAGCCTTTCCCGTCACTGTCGCCACTGCGGTAACTCCCGCCTCGCCAGCGCCGGAGCCGGAGCTGCCCCCCGCATCGACTACCCCTGAGTCTTCATCCACTGCCTCCGGTCCCCCAATTCCCCTGTTGGTGGCCCTACTCCTGGTTATCTTGGCGGGAGTTGCATGGACCTGGTCCCGCTATCGCCGGCAAGGCAAGAATAAAGACTTGTAACAGATGCAGCCGGAATTTCCAGTTTTTCAGTTCGATAGCCGTATACACCTCCCTAGCTTGGGCATACTAAGAGCGCCATTACACTCGGGTCCAGGAGCTATCGTCCATGGTTGTCCCAGCCAACCCCCAGGATTCACTGATGCCCCCATCCGACAATCATCCCATCCCCCTCAGGGTCGAACGAGGCACTCCCCTATCCCGAGTCATTCACCTGATCTGCGACAGCCTCAATGAAGCCCAAGCCCTATCGCCTGTGTGGGGAGGCACTGCCCATCTGGGCGAAATCGGCTGTGTGGTGGTGACTGACAACACTGCCCTAGCGGGGATCGCCACCGCCCTGGATATTGTCTGCCAGTTAGCTCGGGGGGCTGCGGTCGCCACCCTGGCCGTGGATGAGGTCATGACTCATCCAGTGATTACCGTAGGCGTCGATCAGCCTGCCGATCCCCAAACGGTGTTGGCGCTCTGCCAAACCCATGGGATTCATCATTTGCCCGTCTTAGACGAGCAACGGCAGATCGTGGGGCTCATCACCTCTGCTAGCGTCATGCAAGAGACTGCTCCCACCAACTGGCTGAAGCTGCAACCGGTAGCAGCCCGCATGGTAACGGCTGTGCCCACAGCCGGTCTCGAAGCCTCTGGCTTGCAGCTAGCTCAATTGATGCAGCAGTGGCGCCGAAGCTATGTGGTCATTCTCCAGAGCCAGGAGGCTGAGACCAGCCGATTTCTAGGGATTGTCACGGCGGTAGATGTGATTCGTCTGCATCACCAGGGGATCTGCCTAGAGGCCACTTCAGCCTCGGCCTTGATGTCCGATCCCCCCCTCTGTCTGCATCCCAGTGACTCCCTCTGGTTTGCCTATGGAGAAATGAAGCAGCAGTGGAGTTATCTACCGGTCTGCAATGAGGCCGGACATTTCCTGGGCTTATTGACCGCGATGGCCATGGTCGAAGCCCTCGACCCGGCTGGGTTATCTAGCCATCCGGGACAGCTGCGGCAGACCCTACGCCGGGTTGAAACCGACAAGGTAGATCTCTTACAAAACCGCAACTCAGAACTAGAGCGTCAAGTCAGTCGCCGCACCGCCCAGCTCCAGGAACAATCCCAGCGCATGCAAGAAGAACTCCGCAGTTCCCGACTGTTGGCGGCGACGGCCCTGCGGATTCAGCGCTCCCTTGATCTCGCAGAAATCCTGGAGATCACCGTGCAAGAGATGCGCCAATTGCTCCAATGCGATCGCACCTTCATCTATCGCCTACAGCCCAGCCAAACCCAAACCATCGAAGTCGAATCTGTCGCCGATCAGGCCCTCTCCATTCGCAGCCAGTCTACCGATTACCAGCCCTACTTCCAGGATCTATTTCAGGCCTATCATCCCGGCGAAATTCAAGCCATCGCCGATCTCGCCGAGGTTGATCTCCCCTCCTCCTGCACCACAGTCCTAGAGCAACTGGGCGTACAGGCTAACCTCGTCATCCCCATCAGCAAAGGGAACGATCTCTGGGGTCTGCTGGTGGCCCAACACTGTGCCAACTCTCGTCCCTGGCAGTCTTGGGAAATCAGCCTCTTGAAGCACTTAGCGACCCAGGTCAGCATCGCCATTCAAAAATCTGCCCTCTACGAACAACTGCAGGCCGAACTCAATGAACGACGGCTAGCCGAACAGGCCCTGACCCAGGCCAACGAAGAATTAGAAGCCAGGGTAGAAGATCGGACCGCCTCCCTGCGCCAAGCCAACGAACAGATGCAAGCAGAAATTGCCGAGCGCCGTCGTGCCGAAGAAGCCCTGCGCCAGGCCAAAGATCAGATGCAAGCCGTGCTCGATGCCGTGCCAGGGTTAGTTTCCTGGATCGACGGCAACCTCAACTATCTCGGGGTAAACCAGCATCTGACCAAGGTGTTCCAAGTTCCAGGCGATGAATTTCTAGGACAAGAGATTGGGTTTCTGAATCCAGGCCACGAATTCGGTGACGTGATTCGCCACCTATTCCATAGCCCCGAGCCTGCCATTTCCAAAGAAATCACCGTGTGGATTCATCAACAGCCCCGCACCTATTTAATTGCTGCCCAGAAGTACGATCACGACCAAGCCGCCGTTTGCATCGGCATTGACGTCACCGAGCATCGCCAGGCTGAAGCGGCCCTGCGTAAGAGCGAAGCTAGATTTCAGCAACTCGTCGAACAAACTAACGAATGGGTGTGGGAAATTGATCGCGACCTGGCCTTCAGCTACGTCAACCCCAAAGCAGAAGATCTGCTAGGCTATGCTGCCGGTGAACTAGTAGGCCATCAATTCCAAGACTTCATGCCCGAGGATGCCGCCATTCGCTTCATGACGGTGCTCGAGCACGCCGTGGCCAAGCGCGAACCCTTCGACCACCTAGAACAAACCGTATTGCACAAAGATGGTCACGCCATGATTCTAGAGAGCAGCGGCACCCCCGTATTTAGCGCCGATGGGGTATGGCAAGGCTACTGGGGCATTGCCCGCGATATCACCGAACGCAAGCAGATCGAACATAATATTCGCAAGGCATTGACTAAAGAGCGGGAACTCAGCGAGCTCAAAACCCGATTTATCTCCATGGCTTCCCACGAATTTCGCACACCGTTAACCACCATCATGGCCTCTGCCGAATCCCTGGAACACTATCGTCACAAGTGGTCAGAAGATAAAATTCTGACTTACCTGAAACGCATTCAGAAAACAACCCAGCATATGAATGGCCTCCTCAACGACGTGCTAACGGTGGGCAAAGCCAACGCGGGCAAAATGGAGTGTCATCCAGCGCCCATAGCCTTAGCTGATTTTTGCCATGATTTAGTCACAGAGCTAAATTTAGGGGCATCGCCACCAGATCGACTGATGTTGACTTACCAGGGGCCTGCAACCAACGTCATGGCCGATGAAAAGTTACTCAGGCAAATGCTAGGTAATCTACTGTCCAATGCCTTGAAATATTCTCCTGCTGATACTCAACCCTATTTAGACGTAACTGTACAGACGGATCAGATTCGCTTTGTAGTGCAAGACCATGGCATTGGCATTCCCCCCGATGACTTGAAACGGCTGTTTGAGCCCTTCCATCGAGCCAGTAATGTCGGCAACATTGCCGGCACTGGTCTGGGATTGGCTATTGTCAAAAAATCAGTCGACGCCCACGGCGGTGACATTTACGTGGCGAGTGAGGCCAATGTCGGCACCACTTTCACCATCACCCTTCCCTTAGACGGTGCAGGTACCCATCATGACTAAAATCTTGGTAATCGAAGACGATCCCCAGGTTAGAGATGTCATCGTTGATATTCTCGATGCAGAAGACTTCTCTCCCTTCAGCGCTCAAGATGGTCAATCAGGCTTAACGGTAGTTCGAGACAACCGCCCCGATCTGATCATCTGTGACGTCATGATGCCGGAGATGGACGGCTATGAAGTACTGGAGCAGCTGCGTCAGGACCCAGAAACTGCGACGATTCCGTTTATCTTTTTGACGGCTAAGTCTGAAAAATTAGATGTCCGTCGGGGCATGGAACTCGGGGCAGACGACTATCTCACCAAGCCCTTTACCCGCGAGGAGTTATTAGGCACCATCTCCACCCGACTGAATCGTCAGGCTACCCTTGAGGAAAAATCCCAGCAAAGGCTAGACGACCTCCGCACCAGCATTAGTTTTTCCTTGCCCCACGGTCTACGTACCCCCCTACAAACCATCCTCAAGGAGGCTCATGTATTAATCAATGACTATGCCGTGATTCAGCCGGACGAACTATTAGGGGTAGCCGAGTCGATTTATGGCTCGGCGCAACGACTGCACCGGTTGATGCAAAACTTCCTGCTGATTGCTGAATTAGAAGTCCTAGAACTCAGTCCTGATCGATTGGCGACGCTGAGACGTCAACGCATCGGCTACTCCCATGCGGTTATTCAGGCGGCGGCTCAAGTCACGGCTCAGGAATACGGCCGAGACGCCGATCTGCGGTTAGACTTGCCAGAACTACCCGTGCAAATATCCGAGTCTATGCTGAAGAAAATTGCCAGTGAGCTCCTCGACAATGCCTTCAAGTTCTCAGAAGCCGGGGATCCTGTTCAGGTGATCAGCCGTCGCCAAGACGGACGATTTATCCTCTATATCATTGATCAGGGGCGAGGCTTTCTACCAGGACAAACCGAAGAAGTGGGTCCCTACATTCAGTTCGAGGCGGATACCTACGGGCAAGATGGCGTTGGCTTGGGGCTAGCGGTGGCCAAACGGTTAGTAGAGCTGCACCAGGGACAACTCCATATTGAGAGCATCCCCGGCAAGCAAACCACGCTCCGGGTCTCGCTGCCGACCTCGGCGTAAACCCAGTGCCTAGACTGATCTCTATTCCTGATTCTCGTTGTGCTGAGGCATAATATATGACACGGTATTCCTGGTGGCAGTGGTCGCTGTTAATTGCCGGGGGGTTTGGCATCAACATGCCAGCCCTGGCCGCCGAGCAGGTCATTCTCAATTACGGTCCTCTGAGTCGCACTGTTGCTGTCGCTGACTTAGAAGCATTGGCCGCAACGGGAACGGCCCCAGAGCGGCTAGCAGCCCTCCTGACGATGGCCAATCAGCCTGCGTCTAAGCTGCAGGCTGCCTTAACGGACGGCATCGAAGCGAATCCAGTGCTACTGGACCGGGTGCTGAATAGCTGGCCAGGGGAATGGGCCCTCGATCAAATGGGGCAGGTGATCCATCCACCTTCGGGTCGGGCCAGTCGTCAGGCGCTGCGCTCGGCCCTAGTGCTCTCGGCCCAAGATGACAACCATGTCACCTTACTGGAAGTGCTACAGCACTACCCCACCAATGAGGTAGAAGTCGAGGCCGATCGCCTGGAAGAGGTTTACAACGACCTAGAAACTCTAATGGAGCCCTTCTCGTGATCCGCACAATTTTCTCCCTGGCAAACTCGGAAGTATGGGCCTGGATCCGAGGGGCTATTGCCAGCAGTCAGTGCTTCCCTCTGCGGCAACTATTGCGGCAATCATTCAACTGGAGACGATGGCTGGTGTTCGGGGTTTTATGGGTACTTTGCGGCAGTTGCACGTCATTACTCAGATCCACTCCCCCAGTGACCTCATCGCCAACGACAAGTCCCCGGCCAACCCCGATAGAAACGACTCCTCAGCAGGATCTTAGCAGTGATATTGCCTTTCTATCGGGGCGCTCTAACACGGCAAAAGTTAAGGAACGCTTAGAACTACTGGCCTTGAAATATGACCTAGGGCTCGGCCTGGTACAACGCATCATTCACGATTATTTCGAGGAGCATCAGTCCTTTAGCGTCAATAGCAACTTCCTCAAAACTGTGGAAGACCTTAGTGCCGAGAATGGTATACCGGCTTCTCAGGCAGCCAAACTGTTGCTGGACTATAAGGGATGGCTGACCTGTAGTCGGGGTCCTTTGCAATAGCGTCCATGACCTCGACAACGACGATTGTAATCGTGATGGGGATAGCGGGTACAGGGAAAACCACACTGGGCAAAGCTCTGGCCCGTACCCTCAATTGGACTTTCTACGAAGGAGATGACCTTCATCCCGCCGCGAATATTGTCAAGATGGCCCGGGGGCAGCCCCTGACTGATGCCGATCGGGTTCCCTGGCTGCAACGGCTAGCTCAGGTCATCAACCAGTGCTTGGCTCAACAGCAGTCAGCGGTAATCACCTGTTCGGCATTGAAGGCCGCCTATCGGAAACGCCTACAGCAAAGCCCAGCGGTGCAATT
Organism: Halomicronema hongdechloris C2206; assembly: GCF_002075285.3. GTDB lineage: Bacteria > Cyanobacteriota > Cyanobacteriia > Phormidesmidales > Phormidesmidaceae > Halomicronema_B > Halomicronema_B hongdechloris. The sequence goes on from NZ_CP021983.2 coordinate 1,978,421, forward strand.
TGTCTATCTCACTGGTAGTCGGGCCCTGATTCAACAACGGCTGCAGCAACGGCAGGACCATTTTATGACTGCCCAGCTCTTGGACAGTCAATTAGCCACCCTAGAGGAACCGGATGATGCCCTGAGGCTCGATATTGCCCAGTCCCTCGATGCCATGGTGCAGCAGGTCTGTCGATGGCTAGAGGTAGATGGCCAGGATTGCTCATCCTAATGGTGGTTGCGATGACCGGGAGGGGGCGGGTGTCGCCTCCTCCGTCGTTGCTACCGCATCTCCTGGGAAGACCAGCAAGCAATGTATGGCGTTGGCCAGTCAGCTTAGGACATAGCTGATCGCCCAATAGCCTAGTCCAGGAAGGCTGACTGGCTCGCCACCGCACACAGCATGATGGCGGTGGCTAAACCAGATTGACAAGCCGTCTTTTGACCTGCATGACAGGCATTCCTAGAATCTCGGCATGATGCCAGATTCGCCAATTGGCGACCCTAAGAGGACATTTGAAAACTCGGCTGAAAGCCCTGCAGGGTAAGCGTTTTAAAGCGTATGGCTCTGTTGGCCAGAATCCAGTCTGTAGCAAGATTGCAGGGGACTTTCCAAATATTCTCTCAGGGGCATCTGCGGAGTTATCGGTGTGAGGAATCTTATGACAATCAAGTTCACGCGACTATTGGGCTGGGCCATGGGGACAGCCGCCTTTTCCATGGCTCCCCTCTCGTCTACGGTCTACGCTAGTTCCCCTGCAACTGCTAAAGATGACGGCTCCTCCTCCATGGCAGCGGCTTTGATGCTAGGCGATGAGACCTTGAACCTGGGGGAATCAGCGACATCATGGTCCCAATCTCATACAGACAATGCCCGAGGACTACAGCCAACCTTACAGCTCGACGAAGATCGGCCCCAGGCCTCCCTCCCAATCACTACGGCGGCTATGGAGCCAGCCATATCGATTCCAACCGTTGAGTTTTCCCAGGAGTCTGTGCCCCTGTCGCCCGTTGATGCCCCAACAGAATTTCCCCTGGCCGATACTCCTGCCCTCTCGCCCTTGGACGAAGGCATTTACTGGTCTCCGGCTCGTCCCGATAGCCATGCCCCTATCGGCGTGATGGGCGATCACACCCATGGCCAGGGAGAGTTCATGGTGTCTTACCGCTACATGTATATGGACATGGATGGGAACCGCAGTGGTCGAGACTCCCTCACTCCCGACGAGGTATTGCAGCAGTTCCCGATCACCCCCACTCGTATGACCATGCAAATGCATATGCTGGGAGCCATGTATGCGCCCAGCGATACCTTAACCCTGATGGCGATGGTTCCCTACATTGTCAAAGAGATGGACCACGTCACCCGGATGGGCACCCGGTTTACCACCAACTCTGAAGGCTTCGGCGACATCAAGCTATCCGGACTCTATACCGTGCTAGACCAGACCCGTCAGCGGATTCATCTCAATGTCGGTGTCAGCTTTCCCACCGGCTCTATCGAAGAGCGCGATGCCACCCCCATGGGACCGGATCAGATTTTGCCTTATCCCATGCAAATCGGCTCTGGAACCGTCGATCTGCTTCCCGGCATCACCTACCTGGGACAGGCTGGGGATTGGTCTTGGGGGGCCCAGGCAATCGGCACCCTACGCATCGGTCGTAACGCCAATGACTATCGCCTGGGGAATCAACTGGCCCTAACCACATGGGGGGCTTACCGCTGGTCAGACTGGTTCAGCACTTCTCTGCGACTGGGAGGACGCACCTGGGGCAATATTGATGGTCAAGATAGCCGCCTGAATCCCAACTTGATTCCCACCGCCAATCCTAGTATCAGGGGGGGCAGCCAATTGGATCTGGGGCTGGGGCTCAATTTCTATGTTCCCGAGGGCGGTTGGTCAGGCACTCGATTAGCCGTGGAATTCAACCTCCCTGTCTATCGCAACCTGTCGGGGCCTCAACTGGAAACCGATTTCAGTGTCATAGCGGGCGTGCAAGCCTCCTTCTGAACCCCCTCTTGGTGTCGGGATTACAATCCTGCCAGCACCTGCTCTGCGGTAGCGGTCCAACCCACGATCCCCCCCTGGGCCTGTACCATGGCCAGGGTGGCCTGCTTGAACTCGGGGAAGTAGCTCTCGGTGCCATCTTCCACTAGCAGGCACTCGTAGCCGCGGTCATTGGCCTCTCGCATCGTCGTCTGCACACAGACTTCGGTGGTGACGCCAGTAAAGATTAGATGGGTGATGCCGTGGGCCTGCAGCATCTTCTGTAGAGGGGTAGCGTAAAAGGCGCCCTTGCCCGGCTTCTCGATTACCAGTTCTCCTGGTTTCGGAGTCAGCTCTGGGATGATGCTGTTGCCGGGTTCCCCTAAGACTAAAATGCGGCCCATGGGCCCCGGATCGCCGATTTTCAAGGTGCCTCTGCCCCGCTGGCGTTTTGAGGCAGGGCAGTCTGATAGATCGGCTTGGTGCCCTTCTACGGTTTGGATCACTAGCAAGTTGCGATCGCAAAAGGCCTGTCGCAACCGCTGCACCGTCGGCACAATGGCTTGCAGGCGAGAGACATCATTGCCCAGGGCTTCACCAAAGCCCCCGGGGTCTAGAAAATCTCGCTGCATATCGATGATGATCAGCGCCACCCCTCCATCCGTGGGTAAGTCGTAATCGTAAGGCTGGGCAACAATGGTGGGCATAGGGCTACCAAACGCCGTAAAGCTATATTGCTCTCTGCTCCAGAGCAAAATCAGTTATGCGCCAGATAGCGTCCTGGGTTAAGGCTACTATGTGGCCAATGCTATGGTCGCACAGCCATGGCCCCGACGAGATAGCAGAGTGAACAATTAGACCTAGCTGATGCGCCGGAGAAAATTGAATACCTTAGTCAAAATACCCTGCAAGGTGGTGTTTTTGGCGTAGGTCTGCTTCGTCAGCTGCAGTGCCGCCTTGCTGTTTACCTCGGCCAAGGTGGGATAGACATGGATGATGCTCTTCAGGGCTCCCACCTTAAGCTTGTAGCTCATGGCCATGACCACTTCATGAATCAATTCCCCGGCAGCAGGCCCGACGATATGGGCCCCTAGAATCTCACCGTTGCGGCGAGTCAGAACCTTGGCAAAGCCAATGCCAGCAGCTTCCGCCAAGGCCCGGTCCACTCCAGAGAAGTCTTGTTGCAGCACATAGATATCGTCGCCATAGCGCTGGCGGGCCTGGGCCTCGCTGAGCCCCACCCGGGCCAATTCTGGATCGGTAAAGGTGGCCCAAGGAATGACGCGGTAATCGGCTTTCTTCAGGGGCAAGAGTAGGGCATTTTGCAGAGCCACGGCGGCTTCGTAGCCAGCTACATGGGTAAACTGATAGCCGCCGATGACATCGCCAGCAGCATAGATGCGAGGATTGGTCGTCTGCAATTTGCCGTTAACGGTAATGCCCCGCTTGCCAACGGCCACCTCGGCAGCCTGCAGATTTAAGGACTCGACATTGGGCACTTGCCCCGTGGATAGCAGAATTTCATCCACCACGATGGTCTGGCCGCCGACCCAGATGTGCTTCTTACCATCCTTCACCTCCACTCGTTGAGCCCGGCTCTGAGTCAAAATACGAACCCCATCCGCCTCCATCTGCCGTTGCACCACAGCAGCGGCGTCTGGATCTTCCTTGGGCAGAATCTGGGCCCGACTGGCAATCAGGGTGACTTCACTACCTAGACGGGCGAAGGCTTGACCCAACTCGCAACCGATGGGACCGGCCCCAATCACAGCCAGGGAGCGGGGCTGGTCTTGAATGTAAAAGACGGTCTCGTTGGTGAGATAGCCGGCCTCGGTGAGCCCGTCGATGGGTGGCAAAGACGGATGGGAGCCCGTGGCAATCAGAAAGGCGCGAGCCTGCAGCTGACGACCATTGACTGTGAAGGTACGGCGGTCGCTGAACTGGCCAGTGCCGTAAATCACCTCTACCCCGAGGGACTGAAAACGCTCGGTGGAATCATGTTCCTGAATAATATCGATGACGCGATGCACATGACCTAGAGCTTCCTGGAAGCGAATGTCTTGCAGTTGGACCTCAATGCCAAATTGAGCACTTTGGCGGATCTGATGCGCCACTCGAGAGGCATGAATCAGAGACTTACTGGGGACGCAGCCGTAGTGCAAACAGTCGCCACCAAGGCGACCCGCCTTTTCCACCAGGGCCACTCTTGCCTTCAGCTGCGCCCCGGCGCTAGCGGCTACTAATCCGGCGGAACCGCCGCCGATTACTACTAGGTCATAGTCAACTGCCACGATATCTCCCAGAATTCAACCCTACGGTCTGAGCATAGGGGGTGAAGCTGAATTCTACCTGAGAGGTGATTTGCAAACTGCTGAGACGGGGGACAGCCCAGGGGTTTCAGAAACACTCCCAACATTTTCGTAACAGCGCTGAATAGCCTAACCAAACTGGCCTGGATGGCTGATTTCAGCTCTTCTTGGCAAACGCAGTTGCCAGGTGCACTCGTTCTGCTTCGAGTCGCGTAGCTTCTTATAATTAAGGGGTTACCTTACCTCAGAGTTACGGAGGATCTATCCAGCATGACATGGTCAAGTACCGCTTCCTCACGCGAGCGCATACTGGGCGCTTTACCCTATTTGTTGCCTCTGATGGAGGTGTCCCTATTGGCATTGTCCTACGCGGTTAGATATGGCCTGGGACTATTTGCCCAGTTCCCACTGCTACAAGTAGTGCTGGTCCCCATATCACCACTGATTCGTATTTACACCAGCTTCCCATTTGCCGGACTGATTATTTTTATCCTGTTGCTGACTCTGGTGGTGCGTAATACCAATATCAGCCGCTTCATTCGTTTCAACACGATGCAGGCCATTCTTCTAGATATTGTGTTGATCCTGGGGCAGCTAATTCTCAATATCGTGCTATTGCCTATTATGGGTCCCAATCTAGTGCTGGATACTCTGCTTAACGTCGTAGTTCTGGGTATCTATGCCGCCGTCATTTACTCCCTGGTGCAAACTGGGCTGGGGCGCTATGCGGAGATCCCTACCATCTCAGATGCGGTAAATATGCAGGTTCGTTAAGGAGACGGAGCTAATGGGGATTGGCAACGCTCTTAGAGCCATCGGTAGAAACTTGAGCTGTACCGCGACGGGTAACTGAGTTCTCTAAGGAGCCAATGCCTTCGATTTCGATCCGGACCTGATCTCCGATGTGCAGAGGCCCAACCCCGGCTGGAGTGCCGGTTAGGATGACATCTCCAGGGAGTAGGGTCATGATCTGGCTGATATAGGCAACCAGCTGCTCCGGGGAAAAGATCATGTTATCGATGGAGGCTGATTGTACCGGGTCTTTTCGGTCGTTGAGGAAGGTTTGTAGGCGAGCTCCTGGACTTAGCTCCCGTACAATCCAGGGACCCAGGGGGCAAAAGGAGTCGAATCCCTTAGCCCGAGTCCACTGACCATCTCGCTTTTGTAAGTCTCGAGCAGTGACATCATTGGCAATGGTATATCCCCAAATCTTGGCTTGAGCCTGCTCAATTGGGCAATCTACGCAGCGCTCGCTGATTACGATGGCTAATTCTCCCTCGTAATCCACCCGTTGAGATTGGGGTGGATAGAAGATAGAGGCGCCGCTAGCAATCACTGCGGTGGACGGCTTGATGAACAAGAGGGGCTCCTGGGGAGGGGGAGAACCCATCTCAGCAGCATGCTGGGCGTAGTTTTTGCCGATGGCTAGAATTTTGGAAGGGGCGCAAGGCGCAAGAATAGTGTAGCTATCAGCAGGTAACTCTACATCTGTTAGTTGCCCCTTGAGCCAAGGTGGGGCGTCCAATACCCTAACACTGCGGTCTGGCTGTAGGAGACCATAGTGGAGTTGCCCTGCCTGAGATTGAATTCGAACGTAGCGCTGCGCCATAGATCTTGTTAAATCTTGGTATGATTGTAAATCCTTGCTTTTCTTCTAGGGCTGTGATGGCACTCCCTCGTTAGTCTCTATGTGTGAGTATTACATCCCCTGAGACAACTTTCGCCATCATGGAATCCTGACGCTAGAAAGGCCATTTTGTCCATAGGGAGTAAGTTATGTCTGATTACATGTACGAAACGATGTACATTCTGCGACCTGATCTGAGCGATGAAACCATTGATCAGGCCATTACCAAGTATCAGTCGTTGTTGCAGGAACAGGGAGCTGACATCATCGAAACTCAACACCGGGGCAAACGTCGGTTGGCCTATGAGATTGATCGGCACCGAGAAGGTATCTATATCCAGATGAATTACACCGGCCCTGGTCATGCGATCGCATCCTTAGAGCGAGCTATGCGCTACAGCGATGAGGTCATTCGCTATCTCACCGTCAAACAAGACATGCCCAGCCAGGAAGACGAGAGCGTCGCAACCGCCACCCCATAGTCTCCTTGTCCAGGTCAACTTCAGGGCCGAGGTGTTATTCAGGAAAACGTCCCGAGGAAACTTAACATCCACCTCTGACGTTGGCCTCAGTGTAGCCCTAGGGCCCTAGCGGCAACGGGGGCAACGATGGGTACACCTACCTTACTCTCATCCCATCACTGTCTCTGAGGCCAGTTTTACCTAGCTTTTCCCACCCGTTATCCAGACTCTATCACTGCAAATTTTTTAGAAACAGTGCCATCTGCTGCAGTAGGTGCTAAATTAGCAGCAAATCTGGGCAGGAGGTCCGTTGATCCCCATCTTGGGCATTATTTCCCGAGAGAGGTGTCATACCCATTGGCCGAATAGAAAGCGCCCTTTAGGAGCAATTAGCGGGTGCGACCCCCTAGCCCAGCAGTGATGTCATTTTGTGGAGTAGCTCCGTGGCTCAGTCAGTCAGTCTTCCCCTGTCCGACAATCAAGCCGAAATCGCTCGCCTGCAAGATGAGCTGCAGCTGCGAGATCAGTTAGTACAGCAACTGTCCCAAGAGCTGTTTCGCTTAGTTAAAGGCAATGCCGACATTGTCCCCACCACTGTTCCTTCAGAGCGCCATCAGGCAGAGGTTAAAGCCCTGCGAGAGCAGCTGCGTGGTGTAGAGCAGCAGGTTAGCTTTTACCAAAGTCAGCTAGATGACCGTGAGGTTGAGGTTCTACAACTCAGACAGACCGTTCAAGAACTGACTGATCGGACTCGCATGTTAGAGCAAGTCGTCCAAGAACTGCCCAAAGTGTATCGAGAAAAGTTCTCCGGACGTCTGAATACCGTGCGCCAGAAAGTCGTCCAGTTGCAGCAAGAAAATCGCCATCTGCAAGCAGAACTTCAGAGTGTTAGTTATCGCTTGGCTGTGCGCTCTCGTCGGAGTCAGCGGCTTGACTTACCCAGCTTTTCCGCCCCAGTGATGGAACCACTGTCCTCATTTAGCTAATCGGCATCTGCTGGGCTGATGGGGTCAGCTCTTCCCATGTAAACTAGGGCCTGATGCAGCATGGCAGCCACTTCGGCCCGAGTCGCAGCCGCTTGGGGGCGCAAGCGGTTGAGCTGCTCCGCATCTGCCACCAACCCCGATCGAATCGCAGCTACCAAGGATGGAATCGCCCAAGCAGGCACCTGATTGCGGTCTTGATAGGGTTGAAGTAGTACATCTGTATTAGCCTCAGCCTCTAAATCGAGGCCACTGGCCACAGCTACGATCAGCTGGGCCCGCGAGACAGGCTGATTTGGACGGAATGTTCGGCCAGGGTAGCCGCGTAAGAATCCAGCTTGAACGGCCCGCTGGATGCTGGCCTGGCCCCAGTGAGTTTCTGGAACATCCTGAAATGTAATGGATGTGGAAGACTGTAGGGGCAACTCAGAAAACACTTGGGCAATTTGAGCCGCGAATTCCGCTCGAGTAATGGGAGCATCAGGGCGGAAGCTGCCATCGGGAAAGCCCTGTAGCCATCGCTGCGCACTTAGGCTATCGATAGCAGGCTTAGCCCAATGGTCTGAAGGCAGATCAGAAAAGGCAATAGGCTCCAGAGATTGACTAGTTGCATCAGACGATAGGGTAGATTGTGGCAAGGCTGGAGAAGGAACCCTTAATGACCTGGTCTCTAGGTTGGTTAGCGGTGGAGAAATCGGCTCGAAGCTCTCCTGGAACAAGCTGGAGGATTGGTTAACCCGTTGCTCCGATACCTCATCATCTCCTACGGGATTGGACGCCGCCGCATCCTGCTGCGACGAGGGCATCATCTGTCTGTCGGCGGGGGGGGATGTTGCTAGCTGATTAGAGGTGACGGTGCTTGGTAGACGCCTTGAGGTAGGATCATCCAGTCTCTGTTGAGTCGTTGGTTCGGGTAAGGCTAAGTTAGGACCAGGCCAAGAGAGTTTCTGGTCTCGATGGGTAAGGGCCCAGGTTAAAATTGAGCCTATGGCTGCGACTGCGACTGCAGCGGCAACGAATTCATCACCGCCAAAGGGCGATCTAGGAGGCTGAGATAGGGGCGAAGACACGGACTTTAATCTCGATACAAACTGCTTTGCTCACAACATTTTGACAAATTCATCTCCCGTTAAACTATCTGAGAACTGTTTTGAACTGTAAAGTGGGTCTGTTCTAGCGAGATCGATGAAGCGAATCCATGGTTTAGCGATGGGAGCTGCATTGGCAGCCCTGATTTTAGTGGTTGAGACGCTTGGGAACCAGCGGCAAGCCAACCAAGAACCGTCTCCTGCACTACCCTCGAATCGTGCTTCTGGAGACTCCGCAGCGACAGATTCTGACCGCACATGGGCCTATCCGGCGCTGAGTCTACTGCAAGGGGTGACTGCTCCCCTGGTCTATCTGCAGACCATTCAGCAAGCCATGGCCATCTCTGACCAGCCTGCATCCCAGACTGGAGCCAACTTAGCGACGTCCGAGGTGACGACAACAGGTCTAGGCCCGATTCAAATTGGCATGACCCTTGATCAAGTCAAGCAGCAAGGCATTGAACTGGTCCCAATGGATGGGATTGAGACCAAGGATTGTCAGTACTATACGCCAAAGCAACAGGTTCAAGGGGTAGGGGTAATGGTGGTGAATGACCGCATCATCCGCATTGATGTGTGGCCTGGCAGTCCCCTTGAAACCCTCAGCGGAGCCAAGATTGGGTCCACCGAAGCCGATTTGAAAGCCCTGTACCAAGACCAACTGCAGATTGATCCTCATCCCTTGACTCAGGGACACTATGTCTCTTTCGTGCCAACCGATGAGGCAGAATCTATCTTTCGTTTGGTCTTCGAAACCGATGCCGCCGGCACGGTAGTGCAGTATCGGGCTGGACAGTTTCCGGCAGTGACTTGGGCTGAAGGATGTCTATAAGACAGTGCGATAAGACAGTGCGATAAGACAGTGCGATAGACTCTGAGAAACGGACGCAAACGTTTCTTAGCCATGTCCAATCGCCTTGCCCAGTGTCAGAGTCTCTATCTACGTAAGCATGCTGACAACCCCATCGATTGGTGGCCTTGGTGTGATGACGCCTTAGCAGCTGCCCGTCAGGAGAATAAACCGATTTTTCTGTCCATTGGCTACTCTAGCTGCCATTGGTGCACGGTGATGGAGGGAGAGGCGTTTTCTGATGAGGCGGTTGCCAGTTATATGAATGCCTACTTCCTACCCATCAAGGTCGACCGGGAAGAGCGTCCTGACCTCGATAGCATCTATATGCAGGCCCTACAGATGATCACTGGGCAGGGAGGATGGCCACTAAATGTGTTTCTGGCCCCAAATGATTTGATTCCCTTCTATGGAGGCACCTATTTCCCCTTAGAGGCCCGCTATGGGCGACCAGCCTTCTTGCAGGTGTTGCAGGCCCTGCGTCAGTTCTATGATACGGAGGGGGCTAAGGTGGCGGCAGTGAAGTCAGAAATCATTAACAACCTGCAGCAGGCCGCCCAACTGCCGACTGGCCATCAGTTATCGCCGGAGTTACTAGCTCGAGGGTTGGCCACTAGTGCCCGTATCCTAGCGCCAGCCATGCAGGGGACCTGCTTTCCGATGATCCCCTACGCTAACGCGGCGCTGCGAGGGCAACGGCTTACGGAGGATGAGGGGGAGAAGGAACGACACCTCTGCCGTCAGCGGGGTCTCGACCTGGCCATGGGGGGAATCTACGACCATGTTGGGGGTGGCTTCCACCGCTATACGGTGGATCCGACCTGGACGGTTCCCCATTTCGAGAAGATGCTCTACGACAATGGTCAAATTATGGAGTATCTGGCGAATCTTTCTAGCCTAGAGGGGGAAATGCCGGTACTGCAGCGGGCTGTGGCCGGGACAGTGGGGTGGTTGAGGCGAGAAATGACGGATCTAGCGGGGTATTTTTATGCCGCCCAGGATGCCGATAGTTTCTTGACCCCGGCAGCGGCGGAACCGGAGGAGGGAGCATTTTATGTCTGGCGCTATGAAGAGTTGCAGCAATCCCTGAGTCAATCAGAGTTTCAGGCCCTGGCGGAAGAATTTTACCTCCGAGAAGACGGCAACTTTGACGGTCAGATCGTGTTGCAACGGCAACAGGCTGGTCCCCTAGGGGAGGCAGCTGAGGCGGCCCTCAGCCAACTGTTTGCTCAACGCTACGGAGGATCGCCTGAGCAGGTTTCTAGTTGTCCGCCGGCCACGGATAACCCCATGGCCAAGGGCCAATCCTGGCCGGGACGAATTCCGCCGGTCACGGATACCAAGATGATTGTGGCCTGGAATAGCCTCATGATCTCGGGGTTGGCTAGAGCTGCCGCGGTGTTTGCCCAGCCTGACTATCTACAGTTGGCCAGCAAGGCAGCCGGTTTTATCAGCCAGCGACAACGACAGCAGGGGCGCTTCTATCGCTTGAACTACGGTGGAGAGGCAACGGTGCTAGCCCAGGCTGAAGACTATGCCTTGGCTATTAAGGCGCTGTTGGATTTACAGCAGGCTGAGCTAGCCTTTCCAGACACCCTTAAGTCCTACAACTGGTTGGCTGAGGCTAGGAGTCTACAGGCTGAATTTGACCAATGCCTATGGAGTCCAGAGACGGGGGGCTATTACAACACACCGCCGCAGACGGCTGCTCAGCTCCTGGTGCGGGAGCGCAGCTACCAGGACAATGCCGTGCCTTCGGCCAATGGCATTGCGATCGCAAATCTGGTGCGGTTATTTCTACTCACGGAAGACCTGCAATATCTCGATCGGGCCGAGCAGGGGCTCAAGGCCTTCAGTCAAATCATGGCGCAACTGCCCCAAGCTTGCCCCAGCCTCTTTATCGCCCTAGACTGGTTCTCCCATCCCACCCTGGTGCGTACCACTGCCGACGGCATCCCTGCCCTCTTGCGGCAATACTGCCCTACGGCAGTATTTAGGGTCGAGGACGACTTGCCAAACGGGGCAGTAGGGCTAGTCTGCGCCGGCTTATCTTGTCAGGAACCGGCTCAGAATTGGCAACATTTACAGCAGCAACTGCAGCAACAAATGGGCGCTCCAGCCTGACCACTATCGAGGGTTAAGGGGCGAGGATTAAGGGGCCAGGGTTAAGGGGCAAAGTAACTGCCCAGCATTAACATCGCATCTTGACGAGCGTCCTGTTCACTTTCATAGAAGACCACCTCCATTTCTGAGGCCCCATCATCGGGCTGCAACCGCAGTCGAATGTAGGGATGGGGTGTGTCGTAGAAGGAGGGGGCCTGGGTCAATTTCAGCAAGTATCCGTTGCCATCACTGGCGACCACCTCATAGGGGCTGGCTTGGCCGCTGTCCCAGCGCACCTCGTTGGCGGTAATGGTCAAGGCTCCAAACGTGAGCAACACATTACTCTGCGGCTGCCAGGTCTTTGTCAGGGCCTGGGGGAGTTGGGCTGCCTGGGTGGTCGTCGCGGCACTGCCAGGCGGAGTTGCCGGAGAAGTGGGCCTGGCGGCAGTGGTCGGGGTTGGGCTAGGGGAAGGTAGTGCCGTCGCGTCATCTGGCGTGGGCTGCGAAGTCGGAGTCGGCAGTTTTAGGGTGGGCTCTACTAAGTCGGTTGGCACCGACTCCATGGGCTGGGGACGGGGACGGCAACCTACTGCCAACAGCAGCAGTAGCACTGGCACCGTCGCCCTAACTTGAATGCGAATCAGAACATTCCCCATGAATCTGCCTCTTCCTCGACTAAACCGGGCGATGACCCCATGCGATCGCAGCACCCCAATGCTATCCCAAGTCCAGGGCCGGATTAGCGGCCCTGCCCCGGTAAATCCCTGGAGTTCATTCAGTTTAGGGCTGTCTCTCACCGGCTCAACTACAAGCGGGGATTGCTATAAAATGACAGGGTTCTTCACCCCGAGCCATCATGAGCGGAGACACTATCTTTGGCAAGATCATCCAACGAGAAATCCCAGCCAACATCGTGTACGAAGATGATCTCTGCCTAGCCTTCACCGACATCAATCCTCAGGCTCCAACCCATGTCTTGGTCATTCCCAAAAAAACCATCCCGACCCTGTCAGCGGCGAGCGCCGACGATAAAGCCCTCCTCGGCCACATGTTACTAACTGTTAAGGAGGTGGCCCATCAAGCAGGCCTGACTGAGTCCGGGTATCGCGTCGTCATCAATGCCGGAAACGACGGTGGACAGACGGTTTTTCACCTGCACATGCATCTTCTCGGCGGACGCACGTTGCAATGGCCCCCGGGCTAAGAACATTTCGAATTATTGAGAAAGTAAACATTTAATATCGAAATAACGGCTTCAGCCACAAGAAACTTTACTGTTATCTGAGGTGAATAATTTTCTCTATTCACCTAATTTCTTTGTTATTTACATCTGGCATTATCTCTATGACTTCTACTCTTCAGGCTCGCGAGAGCGTGGGAGCGTGGGAGCAGTTTTGCCGGTGGATCACCAGCACCGACAACCGCCTATATATTGGCTGGTTCGGCGTGCTCATGGTCCCCACTCTGCTCACTGCTACCACCTGCTTTGTCATTGCCTTTATCGGTGCTCCTGCCGTTGACATCGACGGCATTCGTGAGCCCGTGGCCGGCTCTTTGATCTACGGCAACAATATCGTCTCCGGTGCGGTGGTGCCCTCTTCCAATGCCATCGGTCTGCACTTCTATCCCATCTGGGAAGCCGCTTCCATTGATGAGTGGCTGTATAATGGCGGCCCTTACCAGTTCATCGTCTTCCACTTCCTCATCGGCATCTTTGCCTACATGGGGCGTCAGTGGGAACTGAGCTACCGTCTGGGCATGCGCCCTTGGATCTGCGTGGCCTATAGTGCGCCGCTATCTGCGGCCACTGCTGTGTTCTTGATCTATCCCTTGGGTCAGGGCTCCTTCTCTGACGGCATGCCGTTGGGTATCAGTGGTACCTTCAACTTCATGTTCGTGTTCCAGGCGGAGCACAATATCTTGATGCATCCCTTCCACATGTTGGGTGTAGCCGCTGTGTTCGGTGGCAGCTTGTTCTCTGCCATGCACGGCTCGTTGGTCACCTCCAGCCTGGTGCGGGAGACCACCGAGACCGAGTCTCAGAACTACGGCTACAAGTTTGGCCAAGAAGAAGAGACCTACAACATCGTGGCCGCTCACGGCTACTTCGGTCGTCTCATCTTTCAATACGCCAGCTTCAACAACAGCCGCTCTCTGCACTTCTTCTTGGGAGCATGGCCGGTAATTGGCATCTGGTTCACGGCGCTGGGCATCAGCACCATGGCCTTCAACCTGAACGGGTTCAACTTCAACCAGTCGGTATTGGATAGCCAGGGTCGGGTGATTGGCACCTGGGCCGATGTGCTGAACCGGGCCAACCTGGGCATGGAAGTGATGCATGAGCGCAACGCTCACAACTTCCCCCTCGATCTGGCTTCCGATGACGCCGCTCCTGTGGCTCTGACAGCTCCGGCCATCAATAGCTAAGGCTATCGATTCCCTGGGCATGGCCCTGTAGGAATCTAACGTCAGCGCCTCCCGCCGGGGGCGCTTTTTTCATCCAGATGGGAGACGCCGCGTCTGCGAGTCAGCTGATTGTTGCCTATTGGGCAGAAGACTGGGCTTCGTTATAGGTCTGAATCCGCTCTAGCGCCTCGGCAAAAAACTCAGCAGGCACTGCCCCCGGAATCAGAATATCGCCCATGATGAAGGTGGGAGTGCTGTTGATTTGTAGTTCATCAGCCAAGGCTAAATCCCGAGCAATGGCAGCTTCAGCTTCGGGACTGTTGCGATCGCGCTCAAACTGCTCCTGATCCAGGCCTAAGGTCTCAGCCAGTTCCACATAAAGGGTGTCCCCCAACCGCTCCTGATTGCTAAACAGGGCATCATGGTAGGGCCAAAACTGTCCCTGCTGCCCCGCCGCCCAAGCAGCCTTAGCCGCGGGTACAGCTTCTGGATGAATGCGAATCAAGGGCAAATGCTTGTAGACGAACAGCACATCTTCCTCATGCTCTGCCAGGAACCGGTCTACCTCCTCGGTGCCCCGAGCACAGTAGGGACACTGAAAATCTGAGAATTCAAATAGCACCACCTCGGCATCTGCAGCCCCTCGGGTAGGGGAATTACCAATCAGAGTCTCTCGATCTAGGGTGCTGACCACTTCCCTAACGACTTGCTGACGAGCCTGCAAGTCTGCCTGGCGATCGGTCTCCGCAGCGGGGTCGGCAGCGACATCCTCTTCCCTTGACACGGTTGGCTCCGGTAGGCCATTGGTCAGCAACATCACTAGCGCAGCGATTAGGGCAATGCCCGCGGCGCCAAAGAAGCCCATACCGATCCATTTCCACCGACTGACGTCATTCCCTGAGCCTGGCGACTGATCCATGACATGCCCCCCTTAGACAGTTTCTGGTGATTATTGTGGCAGCTTTCGCCATTGGCATGGCAGCCATTTTCCTGAGTGTTTCCTGAGAGAACGGTAGCCCCTGGCACTGAGAGCATCAGGGTGTATAGTCGTAATTGATGTGGGGCTGTAGCTCAGCTGGATAGAGCAAGCGCCTCCTAAGCGCTAGGTCGCGCGTTCGAATCGCGCCAGTCCCGTCCCATATTAGAATCTAGCTCTAGCTCTAGCTCTGGAGTGCTTTCCCAAGCACACCTGTGAGTCTAGGCTGGGCCATAATTTAGACATCGATGGTTGCCTTAGAGCGCGCTCTAACCTCTAACGTGCAGATATGGACTTTGATTGCGCCGGAGTAGGCAGAGGTGGTTAGTTTGGTGAGGTGCGATCGCAAGGTTTCACAGGCATGACGCGACCTTAGCCGGTAACAGCACCCCATTCATCGATACCACCTGGGTTTTACTCGATGCGATCGCGATTTTACTTATGAATCCTCGCGATCATCGCGAGTAACAACGCGACGATCGCGAGGATTCAGGCGATGGTGCGGCGATATGTGCCGGAGGGACATTCGCTGGTGGATGAACTGATTGCTGAACGTCGTGCTGAGACGGAACGTGAGTAAGGTCGTGCTCGATGCGTCGGCGTTGCTGGCACTGGTGAATCAGGAGCCAGGGCAGGCCATTGTGGCGGAGCTGCTGTCTCGGTCTTGGGTAAGTGCGGTGAATGCCAGTGAGTTGGTGACCGATCAGGGCATGTCTGAAACGGAGGTGCAGCAGGTGCTGACAGCTTTGAACTTACAGGTGGTGCCGTTTGATGAACGGCAGGGATTGATGGCAGGCTATTTGCGGTCGGTGACAAAGCATCTAGGGCTGTCTCTGGGCGATCGCGCGTGTCTGGCATTGGGGTTCCTGCAGTGGTGCAAGATGATCACGGCGGATAAGGCGTGGGCCAAGCTGGAGTTGGGCGTCGAGATTCAGGTGATTCGCTAAGGCTAGGCAACGTCTGAATTACGGTGGGTTAAGAAGGCTAACACTCTTATAGCTCCAGTATGGGTCGCAGGCGACGTGGAGTCAGGCGATCGCGATTCCGGAGTCGGGGATTTTGATGACGTCAGAGCAGGGAGAGGTGTTTAGTTTGTTGAGGCACAATATCTGTCAGCAACGGATTAAGACTGGAGTTCAGATGCGGGACATGAAGTGTTAGCCATTCGGTCTGAAGTCCAGTCTCTAATGCCACAATAGACTGAGGCGTTTGAGGAGATTAGCAAGATGACGCTACAAGAGCTTATGCAAGAGGCTCAGCGCTTGAGTTGGCAAGAGCAGTTTCATCTGGCAGCGCGTCTGCTGCAGTGGGCTGAGGCTAAGATGCCTGAACCCCTTGATCAGTCAACCTATCAAGACAGTTCGCTAGTGACAGCTGCGGCGAAAGTTTCTGAACCTGCCTTTGCTGCAGTCTGGGATAATCCAGAGGATGCGGCCTACGATGACCTATAAGTTTGACGAGGAGGGCTTTATTGCGATTTCAGCAGTATTAATCTGTTGACCACATTTGTCTCAAAGCCGTGCTGACATTGCCCCAGTCTCTTTCTGACAAGCACCCTAAACGTCGTTTGATCAGCGTTTTCTCTAAAGTCGCAATTTTATGAAGGCGAACGACTGACGCTGCGAGCAAACCTGCTGATTCTAAGTCAGCTAAGCTCACATCAAAGGTCGTGGAATAGGGCTGGCTGGTGATTCTGGCTACAATGATGTCGGGATCCTCAACATCGAGCAAAATCAAGGCTGGGCGTTGCTTCTGACGGAGGCCATCAGTGAATGGAAACGCCAGCAGAACGACTTCCCCTGGTTGATAAATTTCCATCTTTAGAGAGCATCGTAGATGGCATCTTCAGGGCTATATCCAGCCAAAAACTGATTCGCCACCAGAGTTTTCCAGGCATCTTCTGCCTCTGCTTCAGACGGTTCTTGTACGAGCACAATGACTCTGACCGCTTGCTGATGACCCGCTAGTTGAGACAATGCCGCTTCCGGGATCTTGAGCTGTCCGTCAGCGGTGACTTCTCCGGCAAACTCGTAGGCTTTCATGGCTTCTGGGCTTTCTTGACGCTAAGTACAACTATATAAGCTTTGCTCTTGAGTGTTGCTGATTCCCCTCAAACGACGCTACCTGGAGTCGGAGATTTTGATTATGCCGGAGCAGGGAGAGGTGTTTAGGGTGGAGGGGGGCGATCTCCATTAGTTATTGTTGGAGGCTGGGTTTCAGGAAGGGGTAGAAGGATTCGCAATCCTGACTGAAGTCCAGTCTCTGGTGCCACAATAGATTAAGGCTTTTGAGGAGATTAGCAAGATGACGCTACAAGAGCTCATGCAAGAGGCTCAGCGCTTGAGTTGGCAAGAGCAGTTCCATTTAGCGGCGCGTCTGCTTCAGTGGGCTGAGGCCAAGATGCCCAAACCCCTTGCAAGTCAGTTGCCAGCTCAACGTCAGCCAGATTTACATCCAGGGGCGTTTATTGTCTCAGATGACTTCGATGATCCTTTACCCAATAGCTTTTGGTTGGGTGAAGGATGAAGCTTTTGTTGGATACTCATACGTTTATCTGGTGGGATAAGCTATCGCGCATCTAAAATGCATTAACAGCGTTTCCCTTATTCTTGAGCTTGCGGTCCCACTTTATAATCAACTCTCCCTCATTGAGTAGCTTATTTACCAGAGCCTCAAGCTCTTCTATGGACTTAAACAGACGACCAGAAATATATTCCTTTGCCGAATGCCAAACTAATTCTATGAGGTTATAGTCCGGACTGTATTCGGGTAGAAACTCTACCACCAAATTAGGCATCTCTAATTTTATCTTTTCAATAAATTCCTCCTTTTTATGAATACTGGCATTATCCAGAATGATGACTATCTTAGGACCCTCCTTCTCGAAATCAGCAATCTCTCTACCTTCACTCACCCACTCATACTTGACTTCTTCATAAAATCCCTTAAGAACTTTGTAGAAATTCTCTCCTGTCCCCTTTGCCAGAAAGTCAACCAGTCGCTTCTTGTCTGAAAAGCGGACTCCTCCCATCACACTTACCCTACCCTTTCTGCGGATCCCTGAAACCTTCTTGCGACTTCCTTTTTTGGTCCAAAGTTTTCGACGAATTACTCTTAAACTAAAGCCAAACTCATCCCAAAACCATACCTGCAGACTATTTGGCGTCTCTTTTGTAATTCTTAAATATTCATCTAACTTAGCCTTAAATAGTTTGCGCTTCTCTGGATCTTGCTTATCCTCTAAGCTATACTTAGCCCAGAGGAAAACGTACTACTTTTTTGACTTTAGTATTCTCCTGATCTGGCTTCCACTTAAGCGAATCCCTGTTTCTTGTTCCAGATAAACCGATAAGCGTGCAGCCGTCCATCTCCCAAATTCATATCCCAACCCTTGCGGATCTTTTTCGATAACCTCTAGCAATAAGTCAACGTATTGATCCGTTGCCTTATGAAAGTTTCCTTTCATCCTCTCATCGATCAGGCTATCTAGATTGCTTGGGTCGCCATGCGTACACCAATAGGCTACTTTTCTTAGAGAACAACCAAGAAAATCAGCAATCTCTTGTTGCGTTTTGCCATCATTGCGTAGTAGAAGGATTAGAATCCTCTCGCGAATATCAGGATGCTCATGGGACTTGAGCTGCTTTTGTAACTCTTGCTTCTCTTCTAGCGTTAAGTGGTTCTTGATTGGCATAACTAACCTACTTGAACCATACCTTATGATACGTAATTTAGATGCCTAACAGCTTACTACTATTTGGTACGCTCTTCAGCTAATCAATCGCCCGATTTTTCTCTGGAATGTTTTCCCGCTGCATCCCCATGAGCCAAATGACCAAATGACGAACCGCTGCCACAAAAAAGTTGAGCGTAAAGCTTTTCAAAAACTGAATTCGTGGCTTATTGAAACTTTGAGACCTAAACAGGTGATTGCAATTGGTCGTGATGCTCAATGTTCAATAACCGAGCTTGGTATCAAGCCAGTAAAAATTCGACATCCTAGTTACGGAGGAAAGTCTGAATTTTTTGCAGGACTTTCTGAGGCTTACGGAATTTCAATTGCTTCCGAAGCTTACCAAGGAAAACTTTTTTAGAAGAAATTTTTAGTACTCTTGAGCTGCCAAAATCTGCTCCACCGTCAACCCCAACTCTGGAAACGTTAGACACGGCACTGTCTCCTCTTCCATATATTCCGGGCTCTCCTGGGATAATTATGCAGCAGCAGGAGAAAAATGCCAGCAGATGAGGCAGCGGAGCCGAAATCGCTCAAAGTTGGTGAACCCGTAACCAGAGCGCTTGATCAACTTTAGGCGAGTATTGATGCCTTCGACGACACCGCTTGTGGTGCGGTGTTCAAAGTACTGGAGGATTTCGCCAAACCATCGCTTCATCGTTGCCACAGCCTCGGGGTAGAGGGATTGCGCGGTTCCCATCCAGCCCAGGAAACCCGGCAGGGCTTGAGCCCAAGACTGAGCCTCAAATAGAGTCCTAAAGGCTTCTTTGGTCTGATGCATCAAGGCGAGTTTCGGCGAAACAGCTTTGACCTCAACGAGCTTGTCCTGCTGGGTCTTGGTGAGATGGGCTTCTGGCTTGAGGAGGGCATACTTACTGGATTTGAGCGCTGCTTTAGCCGCCTCAGGAGTGACGCCCTCGGCTAAAGCCTCGGGTGTCCGCCGGAGGGCGTTACGGGCTTGATTCAATTCCTGATTGACCAGACTCATGACATGGAAACGGTCGGCCACAATCTCGGCTTGAGGCATCAGGCGATGCACTAAGCCCCGGTAATTGCCGGAGAGATCCATGCTGACTTCTTCAATGTTTGAGAGCACTTCGGCACCCCAGGTGTTGAGCACGGCTTCAATCGCCGCATGAGTCCGCGCTGGAGCCATCCCAATCAGCCTGTGAGTATCGAGGTCACTCAAGACCACAGCAAAGTCCTTGTGACCTTTACGTAGCGCGATTTCGTCGATGCCCAACCGCCGCAATCCACTCAAGTCAATACAGACTTTTTTTCGCTGACATACTCCACCATGGACCAGACGATATCTTCGCTCAACCCGTGCTGTCGCGCCACATTAGCCGTATTACTATGAATCACCTCACTCACCACCACCTCGGCATACCGGTCCGTGTACACCCGACGCGCGCCGACAAACTCCAGCTCCTCGCTGAAGGGTTTACCGCAGGTCGAACACTTAAACTGGCGGCGATTCACCCGTAACCAGGTCTTCCGGTAATGGCTGATGGGTAGGTCACGCACCAGGTAGCCATGATTCTGATGGAGGTGGTGGCTCAAAGTCCCGCAGCGAGGACAGATTGCTGTGTCCCTGTGCGCTTCTACCTCCAGAATCAAGCCATCCTCGCTCTCCTGGTATGACTCCACATCAATGCCAGACAACCCCAAGAGTTCACTCAAGAGAGGTACCATAGCGATACGGTATAGCATCTACTACACCAGCATACTCATTCCTGCAGAGCCATATTCCGCCTTCCGATAATCCCTATCCTAAGGGCGTATTTAACGGTTGGGGGAGTAGAGAACAGCAGGGTCTGGAACATGCGGAAATAGGGTTTCGAAGCGCTGATTGACCCAAGCGAGTTGCAAGAGCAAAAGATGGTTGAAGCCGTCCTCACTCCAGCGCATGCCGACCCCTTTGAACCGTTGTTGAATCAACCATTTGCAGGCACTTTCGACCATGCCGGAGCGGAACGCTTCTCGCCAAACAGGGCTTGGGTGGCTCGGGCGAGGTGACCCGCCGCATGAAAGGAATCCAGTACCGCCACCGCACAGTGGCTGAAGCCGGTGCGATACACCCGCCAAAATCCCCGTCCCCCATCACTGAGCCAAATGACCTGAGGAGCCGACTCGAAGGACTGGCGTCGCGCTTCCAACTGCAGCTGCGGAATGAACTCATCAATATCTCCCAAAACCGCCACCAGTCTGCGGTGTTGGTTTGGGTACAGGGACTATTGTCCCTTACCCATTTTTCTTGTGGGGCTCCCCTGACTCCTGGATGCGCCCTATCCTAAACATCAGCATCGCTCCTGGACACCCTGCGGGAAGACGAAAAAGAGAAGCGCCAGGCGATAATCGGTCCAGACCAAGGCACGTAATAGAGAGGGTTGCAGTTCCAGCATGGAGTGTGAATATAGGCAGTCCGGTGATCCATTATGGCAGGGGCTGGGGGCATCGGCATGGCCCCTGGCCTTTAATGTGAATAATGTTGGATTTTGGGGGAGTACTTCTGGAATTTGGAGAAAACTGTGGGAATACGTACTTGGCGTTGCGGACTATTCCTCGTTATGCAGTATCCCCTAGAACTCACCTTCAAATTTTGGGCCCTGGCTCCCCAGATCTCGGTGACGGATGCCAGTGGCCAGCTGATGCTGTACGTACGTCAGCGGTTATTCAAGCTACGCGAGGCGATTCACGTCTTCGCCGATGCCAAGCGGAGTCAGGAACTCTATCGCATCCAGGCCGACCGCATCATTGACTTTTCCGCCCGCTACACGTTTACAGATCCCCAGGGTATGGAGCTAGGGGCCGTTAAGCGCCGCGGTTGGCGCTCGATCTGGCGAGCCCGCTATGACATCTTTGACGGTGACGCGGTGAGCTTCACTATCCAGGAAGAAAATCCCTGGGTGAAGGTGTTCGACTCCCTCTTTGCAGAGGTGCCCATTGTTGGCATGTTTACGGGCTTTGTGTTTAACCCGGTCTATCTGGTCAGTCGCCTTGATGGCCCAACGGTGATGCGGCTGGCGAAAAAGCCCACGTTTCTTTCCCGTAAGTTTACGGTCAAGCAGACAGCCTATCTGAGTGAGCCGGAGGCAACCCAGGTGGTGTTGAGCCTGCTGATGATGCTGTTGCTGGAGCGTAATCGAGGCTAAAAACGACTGGGCAGGGAGTACCAGGTTGGGCCGAGTTGCGATCGCATCCTCATCCCAGCCGCGCCAAGCAAACGACGATTCCAGGCCGTGATGGAGCCAGCGTAGGAGCTGCCAGGGCAGTTCTACGAAGTTGCCATAAAGACCCATTGATTTTTCTTTGGGCCGCAACGATTTCTGCCTGGTCCTTTGCTATAGTCAGGCGGCTCTCTGTGAAGTTTCCATGGGCCGCAGCGATTTTTCGGTGGGACGCCAGCATTTCTATGGGGGGCAGAGCGACAGTCGGAATTCAAAATTCAAAATTCAAAGTTCAAAATACCCTGCGGCAAGCCTCGCTTCGCTCGTCTACAAAATTCAAAGGTAGATGAGTAGCATGCACCCCGTAGCGTCCCCTTCTACTTAATTTTGAATTGACAACGGTTCGACAAGTTGCTCCTGCGGAGCCGCTACGCGAACACCCCATGCTTTGAATTTTGAATTGTCTCGTCATGCCACGACAACCGCGTCAACTCAAGCCCAATTACTGCTACCACGTCACCACTCGCTGCAATAATCGAGACTTTCGCCTGACTCGGGTCGAATGCAAAGAGGTTTTGCTGTATGCGATTGAGCGTTGCCAGGCCAAATACGGCTTCAAGCTCTACGCTCTCTGCATCATGAGCAACCACGATAGAATTCAAAATTAGAAATTCAAAGTTCAAAATGAGTGAACAGCCCCTCAGGCCAATTACGGAGCGAACTTTCGAATTTGCGGTGCGGATTGTTAGGCTATGTGACAGCCTAGACAATAAGGCAAGGATAAGCTGCCCCCTGATCACGCAACTGATTCGTTCTGGTACATCAGTAGGGGCCAATGTGGAGGAGTCCCAAGCTGCCCAAAGCAGGGCTGATTTCATTCATAAACTAGAGATTGCTTTGAAGGAGTTGCGGGAAACTCGATATTGGTTAAGGCTGTTGGTAGCGACCGAGATAGTGTCTGCAGGCAAGTTACAGGCTTTACTGACCGAGTCAGAGGAGTTGGTGAAGATTCTTTCGAAGATTATCGTGAATACGAAGAGGAAAGGAAATGAAGGAAGTCAAAATTAGAAATTCAAAGTTCAAAATAAGTCGTTCTTTATCTCTCAATTTTGAATTTTCAACGGTTCGATAAACTCACCCCATGCTTTGAATTTTGAATTGCTCTGCTGAGTTATTCGTTACTTCTCAATTTTGAATTTTCAACTTTGAATTTTGAATTTCTACCGGTGCCAGGTAAGGGATCTTCGAAACACCGATTTTGCCGTGGGGAGAAGGTCTGAAATAACGAGTTTGGATCGAACTGAAGCGCTTATATGCTACAGTTTACAAGTCGTTGCACGAGAAAAGAGAAGCTCAAAACGCTCGAGGGCAGAACCGATCCCATAAGCCCGGCCAAAACCAAAAAAGCCCAGCCAAAAGCCAAACGGAGGGAGGTGGCCGCTTGGGGCAGCGGTGCTTAATGTTACATCCGAAAGCCCAATCCAGTTACCATCCACACGCCATCCCACCCTATCGCCAAAGCACTGCCAGGCAGCTTCATCATACTCGCCATCCGGTGATCCGCCACACTCTTCTACGTAGATAGCTTTCTGCACACTGAAGCCAAACTGGCCATCACTGGCATCCACCCAAAGCTGATCGAGTTTTAGGACGGCATTGCAGGGAAAAGTCTCTAGACTCTCAGAGTCCAACCAGCCTTCGGATTCTCGGTTGGCAACTTTCAGCATAATATTACGGGTTGCCTCATCGGCTTCTTTCCACTGTCCGGCATCCAGCAACTCTGCTAATCGCCTGTAGTCTTCATCTGCCCCAGACTCTAATGCTGTCTCATTCGGATCTAACGCTTCTCCTTCAGACGGTGCATCCTCTGGCAGTGCAGGGTTCGGCGAGGATGATAAGGGGACATCTTTCAGAGCCTGGTTAATGCCGAAGGTAATCAGGATGCCAACCCCGCCTAGACCCACCCATTTCAGAAATTGCTGTCGCGATATTGTGGCATCGCTAGTAGCTGTGGAGGATTGAGATGACGATCGAGGCGGCGTTGATTGGGGGGCTGTCTTAGGTCGGCGGCTCGCCGCGTCTCGATCAGTTGCTTCTGGCTGTCCACCTTGGGTGTTGGTAGCTTGTCGTTGTCGGTCCGTCTCAGCCTGGCGTCTACGCTCGGCCTCTTCCTGGGCCTGCTGTTGGCGCCTTCTAGCAGCGCCCAGTCGCTGGCGTTCCAAGCCTAAGGCATACTCCTCCAGATCACGGCCATTCAGGGCGGCGCGTTCCATTGCGGCCACATCCTCGGGCTTTAGTCGCAGATGAGCTCGAAAATCAGCCAGGTCTTGTATGATACGAGGGCTCAGCGGGGTTTCGGTCTGCAGGCACTGCTGCAGGGTGTCCTGATATTCTTGCCGCTTGCGTTGATATTCCTGAAACGGCTTCAGCACCTCGGCTTCAATGGCCTCGGCTTCTGTATCTGAGAGCCCAAAGTCTTGTCGCAGCGCCCTCAGCAGGCGCTTGGCAGGAATGGAAAATTGCCCAGTAGCAGCTCGTTTCTCAGCTTCTTTGCGGTATTTCACCCTAGGATCATCCTGGGGTGAGCGGGCCAGTCGAATCCGATAGCCCTCGTCCTTCAGGGTGATCATCTTGGGGCTCATGGCCGGAGACGTATCCCTGACCTTGCGGCCCGCAAAATGGTGCAGCTCATCGACGGTAATCACCCCATCTTCGTCTTCGTCGGCGGCACCGCTGACGATGCCTTCCACCAGATAACGGGTATAGATGGACAGATCGGCACCCTTCTCTTCGAAGGAATAGTCCACTGCACTGGTGGAGGTCAGCACCACCCGCCCTTCTGCCCCCAGCTGCTCTGTCAAGTTGATGTCGCCATCATCCCGAGCCATCAGGTCACCGAAGGCGCCGCTGAAGCAGCAGTCCAGGATCAATACCTGATACTTGGCCTGACAGCTACGAACACAGTCGTGGACGAAACGGGCGGAGGTGGCAGTGGAGCGGACTAAGCGATTGTTGACCTTCTCGGTATTGCAGGCGGCGAAGTACAAGTCACGGCGCTCATCTTTGACCCCATGACCGGAGAAAAACAGCACAACCAAGTCATCTGGTTTCCGTCCTTGGAACCATAGTTCAATTTCCCGAGCTATGGTGGCATGGCTGGGATTGATGATCACCTTCACCTGGTCAAACCCGCCCAAGGTAGGTTCCTGCAGTACCTTCTGTAGTGCTGCCACGTCATTAGGAGCGGCTGGCAACGGCTGTAGACCTTTGCCATACTCGCCGACGCCGATTAAGAGGGCGTACTTCCCCATGGCTCCTAGTGTGAGCTTGCTTGGTCAGAGGTTGCTTGCCGATCCAGGATCTTAAGGCGCAGATTTGCTAACCGTTCGATGGTCTCTGCTGCCTGGTCTAGCTCTTGTTTATTACGGTACTCAATGCTGTAGGTCATACCGTCGATGTCACCCGAGAGGGTCAGGGTCTTGCCATAAAACTGGCTACCGAAAAAGTCCACCACTTTCCGCAGATTCTCGCGGTTGATCTCGGCGGTGAGAATGCCCATCAAAAACGCTGTGGCTCCAGGCTTGGCGGCATCCGGCATGTCGGTCTCCCTGGCCAGATGAGCTTCGCTAGCTAACTCGCCCGCCTGCAGCTCATCGGCTATAGTGAGCAAAAATTCTTCTAGCTGATCCCGGTCATATCCCAGACCAGCCTCACTGAAGTCGATCAAGACATGGTGAACCGAAGACATCAAAGACTCCTGACGGGTGATGGGTCTCCGTCAATCATAACGGCTGAGGTATGAGCGGGTTGGTGCGATCGCCTAACTCTACGAGAATTGGCTCACCAGTTGCGCGACAGTCAGTTCCAGGTTGGGGAAGAGGCTTGATTCGATCTGGTCAGCTTGATTTCCTCAGAGGCCAGTCATCTGGATGAATTTTGGCAGTAGATCGGCCCTTAGAGGCCACCGAAGAGGTAGCGCAGGATAAAGATTATGGCCAGAATCCACATGCCGAGGCTGGTGTCTCGGCCTTTGCCCTGCACCAGTTTCAGTAGGGGATAGGCGATTAGCCCCATGGCCAAGCCCTCGGCGATGGAATAGCTCAGGGGCATCATCAAGATGGTGAGAAAGCTGGCGATGGCTGCCGCCGGATCGTCCCAGTCGATGTGACGGGCTCCTGACATCATCAATACCCCGACAATCAGCAGGGCTGGGGCGGTGGCGAAGCTAGGGATGCCAGAGAAAAAGGGGATCAGTAGAATCGAGGCGGCAAACAGCACTGCTGCCACCACGGCCGTTAAGCCACTGCGGCCGCCAACGGCGATGCCAGAAGCCGACTCGATATAGGTGGTGACGGTGGAGGTGCCTAGCACGGAGCCAGCGGTGGTGCCCACAGCATCGGCCATGAAGGCTTTCTCCACCTGGGGAAACTTGCCCTCGGCGTCGATATAGCCGGCCTTGGTGCCCAATCCGGTCAGGGTGCCGATGGTATCGAACAGATCGACGAATAAGAACACGAAGACGATGCTGACCAATTGCCAAATATTGTTGCGTAATAGCTGCCCCAGGCCGACGAAGGCCTGACCGAATAGGTCAACTGGGGGGGTGGGAATGGCCCCAACCCCGCCGGGCCAGGGGGCGACGCCGAAAACCCAGGCCAGCAGGGCGGTGGCAATGATGCCCCAGAGCAAGGACCCGGCTACCCGGCGGGTCACTAGGGCGGCAGTGATGACAATGCCTAGGATGGCGGTGGCGGTGGCCGGTTGCCGCAGGTTACCCAGGGTGGTGAGGGTGGTCTCGGAGGCCACGATGATGCCGGCCCCTTTCAGGGCGATGTAGGCGATAAACAGGCCGATGCCGGCGGTGGTGGCATGTTTGATCGGCTCCGGAATGGCGGCGACGATGGCACTGCGCAGGTTCGACAGGGTCAGTAGGATGAAAATGATGCCTTCGACAAACACGGCGGCCAGGGCCACCCGCCAGTCGACGCCTAATCCCAAAACCACGGTGAAGGCGAAGTAGGCGTTGATGCCCATGCCGGGGGCCAGGGCAAAGGGCAGCTTGGCATAGAGGCCCATGATCAGGGTGGCCAGGGCGGCAGCCAGTCCTGTGGCCATGACCAGCTCGCCAAATAGATCCCGGGGGTCGTTTAAAAAGATGGCGTTGGAGAGGATATCCGGATTAACGACGAGGATATAGGCCATGGTGAAAAAGGTGGTCACCCCGGCCAGGAGCTCTGTGCGGAGATTGGTATTGAGGGCGGCAAAGTTAAAAAATCGTGCGATCGCACCGTCATTCTCCGGTGTCAATGGTGCGTTGATATCATTCGTCACAGGTGGTTACCCCTTTAGCACTCTATGCCGTCTATGCCGTCAATTACCTACAGCCCAGCCTATACGCTGGTTCCCACCTACGAATGTTTCAATCGCTGCAGTTACTGTAATTTTCGCGTCGATCCAGGGCAGGACCCCTGGCTATCGCTGGCTCAGGCCCGGCAGCGGCTGGCCCCATTATCCGACGCCGTGAGTGAAATTCTCATCCTCAGTGGCGAAGTTCACCCCCACAGTCCCCGCCGGGCTGCCTGGGTGCAGCACCTCTATGATCTGGGCCGCCTGGCCCTAGACATGGGCTTTTTACCCCACACCAATGCCGGTCCCCTCAGCCGGGCCGAGATGGCCTACCTGCAGCAGGTGAATGTGTCCATGGGGCTGATGCTAGAGCAGATGACGCCTGCCCTGCAGCAGACCGTCCATCGCCATGCCCCCAGCAAAGCACCACAACAACGCCTGCAGCAGCTGCAGTGGGCCGGGGAGCTGGGCATTCCCTTTACCACAGGCTTGCTGCTGGGTATCGGGGAAACCGAGCAGGATTGGCTGGACACCCTAGATGCGATCGCACAGGTACACCAGCGCTGGGGCCACATCCAAGAAGTGATTCTACAACCCCATCAGCCGGGTCAGGGTCAGGCCTGGGCCGGGCCTGCCTTTCCTGCCCAGCGGTTAGTCACGGCCATTCACCTGGCCCGGCAGCGACTGCCTGCAGACATTACCCTGCAAATTCCCCCCAACCTAGTCGATACCGATCAAACCCTATGGGCCTGCTTAGAGGCAGGGGCACGGGACCTGGGCGGCATCAGCCCCATCGACGAAGTCAACCCAGACTATCCCCATCCCAGCCACCAGCAGCTGGCCCATCGCCTCCGCGGCGGCGGTTGGCCACTGGTGCCGCGACTGCCCATTTACCCGCATTACGACAACTGGGTAGCACCAGCTTTACAAACAGCCGTACAAACCTGGCGCCATCGCCTATCCCTTCAAGAGACTCAAAATCCGATCGACGTTATCTAAATCTCCGACCAGTCGCCGCGCCGGGTAGGGCCAGACCCGCACCAGCGTAGGTGTGGCTGATACCTGATCCGTTTCGGCCTGCTCTGGATGCTTATACACATCCACCACTTTCAATGTGTAGGGCTGCTGCAGATACTGATCGAGGGTGGCCTGCAGGGCCGTCAAAATATACTCAGTGGTACTGGTATAGCCCGCTACGAAAAGCCGCAACACATAGCCAGTGGGAGAGTCGCCAAACGTAGCGGTGGGCGTCTCGGTCGCGGGTTCTGCCGTAGTCGAGGTAGGCACCTGCAACACCAGATCATGATATTGCCACAACTGGGGAGACTGCTGGCGGTAGTTCCCTAAGACACTGGTGCTACAGCCTGCCACCACCGAATACACGGGTTGCCAAGATAGAGCATCTAGATCGAAGACCGTATTGAGCAATGCCTGATAGCGCATCACCCGGGGATAGGCCTCGGCAACCAATTGCCACTGCCCCGTGGTCGGATCCTGCCAAGACTCCACTGTAGCGGTGTAGCACGGCAGCAAAAACTCGGGGGATGTCGGCAGCGCCAGACGAGCTTGCAGGGTGGCACAGAGATCTCGATGCCAGCGGGCCTGCTTATGGGGAGCAATACAGTAAACCAAATCACCCCCCGGCGTAAACAGGGCAATCCCCTTGAATTCTTCGGCAGACCTGCTCATGGCAGAGAACAGGGAACAACTAGAGGGGGAGGCCAGCCTAAGTCAGGCTCGGAAGCATTGGCACCGCTCTCCATCGGCCCTAGTCCCCTGCCAGAGGCCATGTTCCAGCCCAGTATCAGCGTTGTTCTCAGATCAAGCATCGGGTCTGGACTCAGATGGGGCTAAATGCGTCCCCGCAGCATCTGGGCCATTTCGTTCTGCTTGGGCGACATGTCTAGGGCCACCTCCTCGGTGATGCGTCCGGCTTCGTAGAGGGCGTAGAGCGATTGATTCATGGTCTTCATGCCATCGAAGGTGCACTTAGGAATCAATGCGTCCACCTCATCTAGCTGTCCCCGTAGGATGTAGTCCCTAATGGCATCGGTGTTGATCAAGATATCGTGGAAGGCAGCCCGCTTACCATCGGTCGTGCGGCATAGTCCTTGAGAGATGACGGCAACTAAGGATTCGGCCAAGGCGACTCGCATCGGTGCCTGCTCGGTCGGATCGTACATATTCAGGATCCGCTCCACGGTTTTGACCGCACTGTTGGTGTGTAGGGTTCCCATCACCAGGTGACCGGTCTGGGCCGCCTTCAGGGAGGTTTCTACGGTTTCTCGATCCCGCAGCTCACCAATCAAGATGACATCGGGGTCTTCCCGCAGCGAGGCCCGCAGCGCCACTTCAAATCTCAGGGTGTTGATGCCGACTTCCCGTTGCTTGATCAGGGACCGCTTACTGCGGTGCACAAATTCGATCGGGTCTTCAATGGTGATGATGTTGCGGGCCATCTCGGTATTGATGTAGTCGATCATGGCCGCCAAGGTGGTGGATTTACCCGACCCCGTCGGCCCGGTCACCAAAATCAACCCCTTCTGGTAGTGGCAGACATCTTTAAAGACAGGGTCGAAATTGAGCTGATCTAGGGTCAAAACCTTCACCGGGATCAGCCGTAAGACCATGGCCGGTCCCCGCAGGCTACCGAAGATGTTAACCCGGACCCGGGAGAAGTCGTATTGGGCCGCCCCGTCGTAGTCGAGAGTTTGCTTAAAGTCCTGGATTTCATCTGGCCGCAGAATTTCAGACAGCCAACTGTAGAAGGTGTCTTCATCGGTCACCGGATAGTCGGTAATCACCATCTCGCCCCGGTCTCGAAATCGCGGCACTTCGCCGACGCCTAGGTGAACGTCAGAAAAGCCACGGTCGAAGGCTTCCCGGACAATTTTTTCTAAGGTAAGCCCTCCCCCGACTTTGACGCCGCCAGCAGAGGTTGGCATCGGGGGCGGAGTTACCGGGCGGTTACCTGCAGCTGTCTGGGCTGGAGGCTGAGCTGCCCGGGGGGGTGGGGGCGGTGGGGGAACTCGCGAGGGGGTCGGGGGACGTTTGGACTCAGTCATGGCAACTTACCTGACACATTACGGTGTACGGCACAGGAGTGTATGGAGTACTGTCCTCAATCATCCACAGTTTCGCTAAAACTGCAAGCAGAGACCACAGTACCCTAAGCATCTAAGCAGCGTCGAATCTCCGCTAGGTGAGGCTGAACACAGTCGTAGCCCTACTCGATCAGGGCATCTGGCCCCACCGCTACCGAGAGCTAATCCGATGGCTTTAGACATGGGGAGTCTGACTGAGTTGATCTTGGACAGGGAGATGGGGATAGGGTAGCTTTTCTTGGGCAAAGGCCTGTTTGGCCCGTCGGATCAGATCGGTGCGATAGGCGGGTTCATCCCGAGCATCCATGGGATAGGCTTTCAGGCGGAAGTGAGTGCCCCAGGGTTTTTCTTCCACGACGACGGTAACGGGCAATTTTAGCTGGGTATATCTGCTGCTGTAGGCTGCTTCGTACAAAATCTGCAATACGGTTTCCATGTCGACGTGATGGTCGAAGTAGAAGTCGGTGGCCACTTGGGCTTCCAGATGGCCGCTGTTGGCGTTGGAGATGGCTTCGGTCCAGGTTTTGCTGTGGGGAATGGTGACGGTGTTGTCGTCGAAGGTCTGCAGGCGAATGCCCCGCAGCCCGTAGCTGACGACTTCGCCGTAGTGATCGCCAATGGTGACTCGGTCGCCGACCCGGTAGGGGGCTTCGAAGAGGGCGACGGTGCCGGCGATGACGGAGGTGACGTAGTCTTTGAAGGCGAAGCCCAGGGCCACGGCCATGGTGCCGGTCAGGGCCAGGAGATTTTGCTGCGAGAGATTGACAAAGAGGTTCACTAGATAGGCGATGACTGTCAGGAGAATCAACCCTTTGAGAAAGGGTAGGGATTGTTTGGTCAGCAGCCGATAGCGGCGGGGCACTCGCTCTGAGATCCAATTGGTGGCGTGTTGAATGCCCCACACCAGTAGCCAGGCGATGGCGATGGCCACCAAGGCTTTGAAGAGGTTGTGGGCGGTGAAGTCGTCGACTAGGGTCTGGAGGGTTTCGGGGTCACCGGCTTGGGCGACGGGGCCTCGGAGTTGGGATAGTCCAGGCGGTTGCAGGAGGCTGGCCATATCAATCGTCTCCCACCAAAAAGGTGTTCTGGCTGAGCTCGCTGCGCAGGCGAGGATAGTGGGCCGGAGCGATGCTCAGCCAATCTCGCTCTTGCTGGATAATGCCGGCCCGTCGCAGCTGGTGGATGTGCGATCGCACCACCCCCACCGCCTCGCCCAAGCTATCTACTAGTTGGGGGCGACTCATGCCCCCATGCAGCAACAAAGACTGTAGCAGGTAATGCTCCGCTGCCGAGAGGCTGGGGAGGTTGGGCAGCACTGGTGTGGTCAAATGCAGAGGCACCGTTGGTGGCCGCAGATCGGGTTGCTCCTGCTGTTCATCTGGTAGATCTGCGGCCTTAACCCGCAGGCTTTTCTGCCACAGTGCCAGGGCAATGGCGCTACTGATCCCCACCCCCGCCAAGTTGCTCCAGTAGGAATCGGGAATCACCGGGGCGGCTGCATCGTCAGCAGTAGGCACCAGCAGTGGTTGCAGCCACCGCTCTAGAGACTCTGCCGAGAGTGGTGGCAGGGAAATCACCGGATTGAAATAGGCACCGATACTGCAGACTCGGTCTAGGAAGGCCCAGGCCCAGGTGTTACAGCCGATCAACCAAAAGTAGTTTCCCGACTGACCCACGGCGTCCCGTAGCCACTCGATGCTACGCCAGCCTCGGATACAGCGCAGAAATCCCTGATGCAGCTGGGGAATGACGACCAGGGTATGGCGGCGATCTAGCGGCGAGGTCTTGGTTTCTTCCTGAGCTGCGGCCGCGGCGGAGCGCTTCACCAGGGCCGCTTGAATCGGTTGAGCTATGCCATACTCGCGATTGGGTCGCCGTGACCAGGAAATGGGATGCATCACCTGCTCCACCGGTGAAGCCCAATCCTGAAAACAGGCGTGGAAAACGCTCTCCAGGTTTTCGATGGGACTGCCCAAGACCACCAGGCTGTTGGCAGCATCTGGATGGCGTTGCCATCGCTCAACGGCCTCGGTGAGGGCCTGACGGATGGCATCCACATAGTCGGTGGGGCAGCCTAGGGATTGGGTCGCCTGCTGGATTTCCAGCGTCCAGGCAGGCGGTAGCCCGTGGAGTGCTTCGTCAGGCGGGGTAGGATGCGCCTCGGAAAACCAAGAGATGAGGCGATTGTAGGCGGAGCGAACCTGAATGCTGGCCATGCTCAGTTGCCGGGGTTTTTCCCACTGTACGCTCTGGTGTCCTGTTAGGGTATGGGCTGTCGCCGAATCGCCTAGAACGGCAGTCATCTGAGATGCCTTTGCGGCCCGATCAGACGTAGCCAGCGGTCTCGCGACGGCAGTAAGTTTACAAATCCAAAGATTGCTTAATAGAAGTCGGAATATCCGACATCAAAGTCATCATTGGTCGTTAGAAGTCTTAACCGATGTTCATTGCATATTTGTCCGGATACTCCTATGCTCGGGAAAGCGGCGATTTTCCGAGAAAATTTATCCTTATTAGCAAATATAGCTCGGTTTTAGGTGTTCCTTGTCCATAGGCTAATCTGGCAGGCTGATCCTGTCTGGCACCACCTTTTTGAGGCGGTTCATAAGGGATTCGCGTCAAGATAAAGTACCCATCGAGGAGATAGCAGGTGATGGGGTGTTTTTTAGGCACAACTCCCTAAGTTCTCAGGTGGAGGCTATTCACCATGTGCTAGGTCACCTGCTGGCGCTTGGGCTAGAGGCCGTTCTGATCGCATTTCAGTAGGTCTGTGGCTGTCCACAAATCAAAGTATTCCTTCGGCAATAAGGTTTATGGACAGCATTCATAGACATCATTTATAGACATCATTTGTAGACATCATAGGGACATCAAGCTATGGCGGGACCCTGCCATGGGCTGGCTACTGGTGAGTCAGTTTAGGCCAGGTCAATTGCCTGTTAGCAATGAAGGTTTTTTTATGCAGTCAACAGGCCATCAGAGGCTCGCAGTTTCCTGGTTGCGATGGCGATGATGGCCCGGTAATGCTGACAAAAACAAGTCAGTGAATCAGCAAGTGTATTAACCCTGCGGCACTAATTTTAGGGGCATCTTATGGTTACCATTCCCATCTATGAGGATTTGTCCATTGGTCTGGAGGGAACGCAGGGTCAGAGTGGTGTGGCCATTACGGGGTTGCAGTTAGCGGCGATATCGGTGCCCCTGCCGCAGGTGGCTAGGGTTACGATTCCCCAGAAATTCTTTCTGTCTGAGGCTGATCGGCTGCGGCTGCGGCCAGCCGATGAAGTCCTTAACCAGACCTTTGAGTTCCCGGCTAGGGAGCTGCGCTTAGATGGGGTGCAAGTTGCGATCGCATGGAACAGCCTGCGGCTGCAACTGCGGCTACCGATTACCGGCGCCCCAACCCTACGCCTAGACCTCGTTGGCCTCGCCCTCAGTACTCCCCTAGTCCCCGGCTTTGACATCAACGGCCACCTCTCCCTGGCCTTTAGCTTGGACGGAGGGCTGCTGGCTGAGGAGTCCCGTTTCCAGCGCTTCGAGCCCGATCCCAGCAATCTGGTGCCCCTGGATATTCGGGGCTTCAAATTAGACGACCAGTGCTTCGCCGTGCGCTGGGGCGAGACCAATCTCAATTACTGGATCCAACGGCTGGTGCCCAACTTCGCCGATCAGAGTGCCCCCATCGAGAGTGAACTCACGCTGCGGCTGCTACTGGGCCAGCCCCTAGAGGAAATTCGCCTAGATTGGGCCGTCTCCGGCATCGGCAAGACCTTCACCCTGCCGGGACTGCAGATTCAAACCCCCGATGCGGTGCGCTTCACCCTGCTGTTGCAGGCCCTAGAGACCCCCGATCTGCTGGATAATCTGGCCTTCCTACTCACCCTGGATGCGCCTGCCGACCCTAGTAACCCTCGGCCCGGGGAAGCCCTGACCGCCTCCAGTAACTTTGCCTGGGAGCGCCCCAGCGGTAGCAGTCAAGACCGGGAACTACAGCCTTCAGCAGATGAGACTCCTCCGGCCCGGCCCTTTCTGCAGATGCAGGCCATCCCCAACCAAGGCATCAGCCTGGTGCTGCTGAGCCTGACCTTGAATGAGCTGGCCCTGCCCCAGTTTTTTCGCCAACTAGACAGTACCCTGGAAGCCCTGAACTTAGAGGATCCAGAGTCTCTCCATGGCAAGAGTGTCAATAGCTTTGAAGATTTTGTCCCCCTCAGCAGCAGTATCTGGGGGCGAGCAGAGGAGAGCGATCGCACCGGCCTCAGTATTACCCTCAACGACCCCTTCAACCTCCCCTTCCTGAACCGGCCCGGCAGTAACCAGACCGATGCCAGCGGCAACACCAGCCCAGCCCAGAGTATCCGGGTGCGCTCACCCTTCCCTCTGCAAGTCTTCATCGACTTTGCCACCACCGCCGTGGCCGTTCCCATCGACGCCGAGGTCAGCATCGGCGCCCTCAGCTTTGCCACCCAGATCACCCTAGAGCTGAATTGGGAGACCTTCGCCTTTCGGGTCAACCACGACGGCGGTATCCGCCTGATTTCCGACGGCGAGGCCCTACCAGAAAAACAAGTTTCTAGGGCTAACCTGGCGGTTCATCGGCGGCGCCTTCACCGAGGAGCGCAATGGCCTGGAGCGCTACCACCACCTCACCCTGATCACCAAAAACTACGACTACAAGATCATCCAAGCCCCCGAGGCCGTGGTGGAAATCGACTACACCCGGGCCAGCCAAGACCCCATCACCTTTGCCCTCAGCGATCTGGTGATTTCAGCCCAGGGCTTGAGCCTGACCGCCGAGGTCACCGACCGACCAGCCCGCCTGAATGGGGTCGACACCCGCTTCCGCTTCCACGGCAGCCGTCTCAGTATCGTCGAAAATCGCATTCAAGATTTTACCCTGGCTGGATCGGGGCCCTTGCCGCCGGCACTGGTGGGGGATGCCATGGTGGATGTCTCCCTGCAGTTTGCCCAACGAGACGGCAACCTCACCCTGGTGGAAGGAGGAGCAACCCTCTCCGGAGAAAAGCTGCTGCACTGCCAGGGCACCCGCTTTCAGTTCTCGGTGGATGCCATCGGCCTCAAGTTCGTCAACGACGGTCAGTTCCACCTGTTTTTCACCATCACCGGCAGTGCCCAATTTACCCTGGCCCCCGGCGATAGCCCCAATGGCCCGCTGGCGCTGCTGAGCGCCGTGCAGCTGCAGCTGGTGGAATGCCCCCTCACCGGCGATGCCAGCGTCATCGCCGAGCATGTGAACTTCGTGGTAGAGCTGCCAGAGCCGGTCAGCTTCAATTTCCTTGGCTGCTTCGAGATGGAAATTCGGGGCATCGGCTTCGTACCCCAGTTTGAGAAATTTGACAACGAAGCAGCCATGCGCATCTCCGGGCAAGTGAAATTTGCCCAGGGCGGCGGCGACGCCCTCAGTGCCCGCATCGATGTCCACGATCTCTACATCGGCTTACCGCGGCCGGGGAGCTTTGTGCCCCGGCTCTACTTCCGGGAGCTGGTGGTGGAAATCACCTCCGGCGAAGCCTTCAAACTCTACGGCGTGGTGGAGATGATCGACGAGGCCGATGCCCAGGGGTTTGCCGGGGAAGGGCGCATCGAGATCAAGGGCTTGCCCGTGATCGCCGCTAGCTTTGCCTTCTTGCGGGTGCGCCGTGATGAAACCGCTCCTTGGGTCAGGGCCTGGTTCGTCTTCCTGCAGATTGAGCAAGTCACCTTCCGCATTCCCTATGTGGAGTTATATATCCGGGAAGTGGGGCTGGGCTTCGGCTATCGCTATACCCTGGCCAGTATTCGGGCCGCCGATGAGGCAGGGGATCTGCAGGAACTGCTGTCGCAGTTACGTAGTCTGTCCCGCACTCAGGGGGATCTGACCCGACGCGATCGCTGGGCAGTCGATATCGAAGGGGAAGGGGAAGCGCTGCGCTGGACCATTGTATTGCGGGCGTTGATCTCCCAGACCTCAGCCTCTCCCAATTCCCTACGCTGGATCGAGCAGGCGGAGCGGGTATTGCCCTGCCTCTATGTGTTTGATGCCATTATTGCCTTCCGCAGCGATCTCACCTTTTTTATGGCGGTGCGCTGCTGGTTTAACACCAACTACTGGGGCTTCGTCAACGATGTGGATGGCCTACGGGAGCGGCCCCTACTCACTGGGTTTGTGTTGTTGTCGGTACGGCAGAAGCGGTTTTTAGCCCAGATTGCCTCGAATCCGGAGGGCAGTTTGGGCCATATCGTGCCGATCCCCCCTCTAGTAGAGCGGATCGTCAACAATGCTCAATTTTCCGCCACCCTGCTGATCGAGCCGGGCCTAGTCATGCGGAATTGGGCTGGCCCAATATGTTGCGCTGGTCTAACAAGATTGGTCCCTGGATGTGGAGATCCGCGGCGGCGCCATCTTCCGCACCACAGCAGATTATCTGGTGATTGGGGTCGCTTCTTGGCCCGGGCCAGCTTCCGCTTCCAAGCCGAGCGCAATCTCCGGGTGTTTGGGGCTCGAGTCACTGCCGATGTCAACGGAGCCTTCGGAGCTCGCTACATTGGCTTGATGGATTTCAACGATCCAGTAGCCGATTCCGCCTTCTATGCGGCCATCGGTATCGAGGTGCGCATCCGCATTGCCATCGAGTTCTGGATCAAGTTTCTATTTATTGAGAAGAGCTTTGAGTTCAGCGTCTCCTTGGAGTTCACCGCTGCCATGGAAGTGGGGGTAGCCAGCCTCAACCCCTCCGACGCCGGCTTCCGGGCTCGAGGTACTCTGGCAGTGCGGTTCATGGGCCGGGGGATTCAACTCAGTGTCAGTCTTGGCTTCCGGGAAGAGAAGGTAACCATCGCCCAGCGACGGGTAGAGCCTTTC
The DNA here is from genome assembly GCF_002075285.3 of Halomicronema hongdechloris C2206. Classification (GTDB taxonomy): domain Bacteria; phylum Cyanobacteriota; class Cyanobacteriia; order Phormidesmidales; family Phormidesmidaceae; genus Halomicronema_B; species Halomicronema_B hongdechloris. The sequence goes on from NZ_CP021983.2 coordinate 2,015,406, forward strand.
CTAGGGGTGGGGTTAGAGGCCACCGATGTGGAGGCGGTGCCTGGGGTAGAACCGGCAGATGCCGGAGGGAATGGCCAAACTGTCTTGGCCACGGCGACCTCAGGAGGTCCCCCCCCGACCCCGGCTGCTGCCTTCCTGGCCACCGGCCCCCGAGCCACGACAGGCACTCCCCCGACAGCCCCCTCCGTCCTAGGGTCGTCGGTGGGTGCCAGCGCAGGCAGGGCTCCCCAGGCCTTGACTGCGACCGGCGTGGATGTAACTGCCGTATTGGCAGCCCTAGAGGGCATCACCTTACCCGCCCCCAGCCCCCAGAGACCGCCTTACCACCCCAACTACGATGTCTTCTTGATTGACGACCCCGACGATGGGTCCGATTACCACTACTTCGTGCTGGTGCCCCGGGGGAAGCTCCGCAGGCAGCACTGCCCTAGAAGAATTGGCTTTTTGCCGGCACCGCCTATGGACGATCAGGGCAATTTCGTCCAGGTGGAACAGGATTTTGAGTTGACGATTCCGGCGGCAGACTTGACCTTGGAACAGTACGATCCCATCGCTGCTGATTGGGTGACCCGTCCCTTAGGGCAACCCTTCAGCTGGCAGGTGGCCTGGACGGCCCCGATCCTGACTGGTATAGAGTTTGATCCTGCTACAGAAACTCCGCGCACCGATGGCAGTGGAGTGCCAATCCCAGGAGAACAGCAGCTGCAAGATTACCTCACCTATGCCTTCAAGGTAGACGGGGAGATTGACCAGGAGCGCATCATCGCCGATCCAGATCCGCTGTGCCAGGACCGCCACCAGGCCAGCAGCATTGCCGATGAGCGCGTGCATAATCCCAGCGAAGATGCCTTCGAAGCCGCAGTGCGGGGGGCTTTAGAGCAGTTCCGGGGCTCCCCTTACTTCAAGCGGGATCCCAACTCTCCCTACGATCACGCCTTAGATGGCGCCTTCCAGGCCACCACCACCATCTACAACGACTCTGGTGCCATCGATGAGGCTGCCGACATTAACCAGCAAGCTCACCAGTTACGGGGCTTGGTAGTGCACGATCTGGTCAATGATCTGCGCAGCTATGCCGAGGCTGCCCTCGAGACCAAACCCGATGTTACTGCCATGATCGGCTTCCAGATGGGGTTAGTCTTTCGCTGCACGGGTTCTCTGCCGACTTGGCTGACGGAAGCGGTCACAGAGCCTGATAAGACTAATACCGATTTTGATCCAGCCACGGCCTCGATTCCCATTCTCTATCAGCGGCTGGGACCGCATAGTCCCCGTCCCGATAAGTCCCAATACGGCTGTGTGCGCACCTTCAACATTGCCGCCGCCAACTTCGCTCTCAACCCGCCCCAGTTCCAACGGATAGAGCAATATACCGACGCCAATACCATTGCCCTGGCCTGGGATCTGACCTGGGCCCAACCCCCGGCCCTGAACTGCAGCGAATGTCAGGCCGAGCCGGAGCACCATCTGATCCACTACCAGGTGCGGCGGCGCTCCCTCGATGGCGGCGAGCGGGAGGTGAGCTACACCGTTAAGGGTGCCGAAGCTCTCCACTACGAGACCCGCTTTCAGATCACTGCCGAGACCCTCCAGACCCTGACCCAGGCCCTGGATGCCCAGGCTCAGCCATCCCTGTTGGCGGAACTGCAGCAGATCCTAACGCCCCTGATGGATCGTTCTTTCCAGGGACAACGGGCCTTTCTGGCTGCCCTAGAGCCAGTCTTGACGGAGCTACAGCAGCAGGGAGCCAGCTCCGCTCAGGTGGCCCAGTTGCAAGCCCTGCTCTTGCAAGCTGCGATAGAGCCGGGGAGTGGCCTGTTGCAACGGCTGCAACCGCGCTTCCAGCTAGTGGATCACTTCAATGCTGAGACCCTGGAAGACCAAGCCGCCCTACCGGTTACTGGGCGTAGCTACCTCTACAGCATCACGCCGGTAGATTTGGCCGGTCATAGCGGCCGTCCCCTCACCCTGGTGGCGACCCGCTATCCCAACGAGCCGCCCCGGGTGCCCGTCAATGGTCGGCTGATTATGCGCTATGACCTGCAACAGCAGGGAGATACTGTGGTAGTACGCTACCCCAATCGCCAGGATCCCCTGCTCTCAGACATCCATCCCGAGCGTCCCACCCTGCCGACGGTGCTGTTGCCTACCTTGGAGCCAGACGGCGAGGAGGTCGAGCTGGGCATTGAGGTCACCTGGCAGGATCCTCAGCCCCAGCGAGAGGGGCCACGAGTACCCATCGCCACTTACCGACTGATCTTCCGGCGAGAGACGATTCTGCCCATCGGTAGCTATGGCCTCGATAATTCCATCCAGGGCCCCCGCACCAAGACCTTGCCCACCAGCAATGCCCGCCCCCTGCCCACGGATATCAAAATCGATGTGATTCCCAGTGGTCCTCAGGAGGCCAGGCGGGCTCGAATTCCCTTGGAGACGCTGCAGCAGACAGGCATTTTCCCAGCAGGGGAAGCTGCTCTCTGGCAGCCGCAAGCCTGGCGGATTTATCTGCAGACCATTTCTGCTAATCAGGTGCCCTCGGCCCTGGCCCCGGTGGAACTGGTATTGCGGTTTGACTCTCCCGATGGCCGGGAAGAGAAGCAACCCTCCGAACTGGAGTGGGTACCCAAACCCATCCGCCTGCCGGTATTGCCTCCAGAAGACCAGCGGGCCACCACCGGCCCGGCCCACTTCCCCATGCCTCGACCGGATCGCTTGAAGTTCCAGGGCACTCCGGCCCAGGTGGCGGCAGCAGTTCACTATGGCAGCCATCCGGCTGGACTGCGGTTGATTCGCTTCCGCTGGAATCAAGGTCCTAGCGGCCAGGCGGATTATCCCACCGACCTCAATGGTGGCTATGAGCTATTGCAGCTGGATGCCGATGCCCATACCGATACTGTGTGGGCAGGCCAGGCTGGACAGACGGAACGCTTTGCCCGGGCCTGGCAACCGATTCAGGATGTGCAGATGTTGCCGGGGGTAGGATCTGCTACTCACCCCCGACGACACCCTGTCTACGGGGCAATGGAGGCCTGTACCGCAGTGAAGTCGTCTTCGCCCCTCGAGCCAGGGGAACGGGGAGAGGGATCTCAGATTCCTAGGGGGCCCTGGTATTCCTGGCGGGAGTCGATTCTAGTATGGCCCCAGTGGCAGCGGCCCCAGGCCATTGACCGAGCTAGTGATGCCGAGGCGGCGGCCTTGCATCCCCTGTTGCGGAAGATTCTGGATGACTTAGGCCGGAACTACACCCTGGATCTGCAGACCAATGTGCCCATGCAGCCGGTGGAATTCGCTCCCTTCATGGATGCCACGGCCTTTAAGGCGGACCCCTATGGCTGGGGAATCTTGCAGCGTCTGGGCTTAAGCATCACCGTGTCGTTGCGACAGCGACGGAGCAATGATCTGTTGACAGGTCAGGAATTGTTGCAGGTCTTGTTACCTGTGGTTGATGTCAATCAACAGGACCCTGCCTACCAAGGCCATTATTCCCACCTGCATGTGGAACTACTGGTGCAGCCCAGTCGGCGGGTCAGCCCTGGTCCCTTAGAGGGCTTAGCTCCGGATGCTCTATTGGGCATGGTACAGCTGAGCATGCGCCCCACCATTCGCCAGGTACAGCGGTATGGTCAGGTGACAATTACTGGCACCGGTAGCACCTCGGTACAGGTGGCCTTTACGCTGAATGGTCCTTGTACTGTGATCAATCAGGCTGATGCAGCCGGTGGCCAACTGGAGTTGGAGCCCTCTGGCGATGACGACAAGCCCATCGTGCGCAGCCTGCGCCTACCTCTCACGGGCAAATTAACGCTGCTACTGCGGGGACGGCAATTGCCTACGGTGGCCCTAGAGCCAGTGAGTAATTTGCCGCAGGGGGCTCGGGAACCTTCGATTAGCCCGGTCGAGCCCTTTGCAGCCACCGATGAGCGCTCTACCTACTTCACGGTGGCTGTGGAGACTTTGGCCAACGCCTTCAGTGATAGTACGCCGGTATCGGCAGCTCAGACCCAATGGCGGCGATTGAAGGCTTATCTGGAGTTTCTTAACCCCGATGACGATGCCAGTGCTAACCCTCGCCTGCGCCTTCCCACCGATGCCGATGGCATTGCGGCGGTGTTACCTGACTTCTTGGCCTGGTCGCAGCGATTCTTCGATGCCAACGGTGCCACGGTGATCGATGCCGGGGGTCTGGCCGTCACGGACTCAGGGCCATGGCTGGTGACGGCCTATCCCCACAGTGGCTCTCCCGCCTATGCCAGCCCCGACCGGAGTGGGCGGCTGAGCTATGACCATGTGCTGGAGACTCGCTGGGCCCACGCCTATCGTTATTACATTCGCCCCTATAACCGCTACGAGTTGCTGTGGCAGAGCCTATTGCAATCTCCCACCTTGTTCCAACCGGCCGCCAGTCCGACCCCAGTGGTGACGGCAGCCTTGCTGCCTGATCCGGCGGCGGCAGGCTTGGATGTGGTGCTGGAGCGGACTCAACCCATCGATAAGCCCCTGGTGCTCAGCTCTGGCCGTTTAGATGCCCCCAGCCAACCGGGGCAACCCGCCCCTCCTGGCGCCATCTGGGAAGTCATGGTGGCCCAACACCGGGAGCAGCGATTGGCGGAGCGCAATCAGACCGTGGCCCGGCGTTTGGCCTATCGTCAGATTGCCTTTACTCTGCTGCGACGCTTTGCTTACGAAGACTGGCGTCAGGATCTCGGTGAGTTAGTCGCCAATGACATCACCCTTAGTTATGTGGAGAACCAGGAGCAGACCCTGCGGGCCTTACCGGCGGCCTATCCAGACCGGCCTGACCATCTTGATTTGAGCCAACGGCTGAGTGAAACCGTGGGCCGCAGTTTAGATCTGCCGCCGCGGTTGGGGAATTTCCAGCAGGGGGCTCTGGTACTGCAGTGGCAGGGCTTGCCCTATTTCTATGAACACCGACTGTTGCTGATTGCCCAATCGGCCAGTACCGTCTCGTTGCCCAATGAGATCCACCAGCGAGACTTTGAATACCGCTCGCCGGATCCCCAGGCCAGGGTAGATGCGATCGCACAGGCCTGGACCCCCGTCGCCCCCTTCCACCAGAACGGTACGGAGGCCGTGGAGCTTCTGACTCGGCGATTGCAGTTGCAACTGCAACGCTTCTGGGACTGCCTGCCGCAAACGGCCCGCCATCGCTGGCCCGACGAGCAACCGAGCACCGACAGCGTCAAGCCAGCGGCCCTGCCGGATCCCGAGGTGGTCTATCAGGTCGTCGAGATCTTCAGCGGCAACATCGAGGTACAGGCAGAATTCTTCTACGACGCCGATGCCAAGATCTATCGCCACCGCCAGCTGGGTAAGCGCTTCTTGGCCCAGGTCCATGCCGTGGAGTTGACGCCTGACATCGCCCTAGACGAGGAGGGAGTGCCCCAGACCGCCTTTACTCTCAGGACCACCCTGCAGCAAGTCAGCCAGGTCACCCTGGGGCGACGCTATGACCTCAGCCGCCTGGCCGCTAGCCCCACGGGCCGCAAGCTGGCCTTCGAGGGCGGTGACGGCACCTTGCTGGCGGTGGTCAGCGTCTTCACCCGCCAGGATTACCAACGGCTGTTATTGCTCTTTGCCCAGGCGTTATTTGTAACCCTGCCCGGCTATCCCCAGGCCAGCAATCCTGCCGACGCCGCCATAGCGTCCTTCCTGCAGCAATGGTTCGCCACCCGGCGGGTGGCCCAGGCCCAGGCCCTAGACCAGCTATCGGTGTCTCTGCAGGCCAAGCTTACCTATCCAGAGCTGCCCTACCAGGCTGCCCTCAGCAGTGGGCTAGACCTGCCGTCTCTACTCCAGAGTCAATTGGAATTGGGCCGCTCCCAAGCTAGCGGCGATACCCGCCTGCACTTGGCCTGGCGAGGGGCCATGACCCAGACTCAGGCAGTAGCCCTAGGGGCTTACCACAGTGATCTGCCGGAGTTCCAGGATGCCGTCGATAGACTACTCAACCAACTGCGGTCGGCCCGATTTGCCCAGGCCTATGCCGTGCCGGCCCGGCCCCGACCCGATGCCCCCGACTTACCGGAGCCGTTTTCCATAGAGGTGGTCTATCCCCCCGATGCAGATCCCGGCTGGATGCTGCGCTGGAATGGCCCCATCACGACAGAGCAGCAGCAGAATGTACAGCACCTGTCCCGTAATGCTGACCAACCCTTCCAAGCGGCTTTGACTCGGCTCACTTCTCCTACCGTAGAGAGCACTCAGACCATCAGGGCGGATCGCTCCCGATGGACGCCTCCCAGTGCCCCCGATCGCCTGGCACCGTTGACCGTGACTAATTCATTTGGCAATAGACATGCATTGCGTTGGACAGGCCCCCTGTCAGAGGACCAGGAAAATGCCCTGCGCGGTTTGAATGTCGATGCTGTCTTCGAAGGCGGTGGCATCTTCGATCCGAATCGGTCGCAGAGGGAACGGGATTTTAGACTCGCCATCAATGATTTGATCCAGAAGGCGCGAGCCTCCTTCGCAGCCGCGGAGACGGCCCCCTTCGCATGGCCACGGGTGGATCAAGCCCAGCTAGTGGCGGCCATTCATGATGACTTAGCGGGGCTGCAACTGCCGGCCCCCGATCAAGATGGTCCCATTCGTCGGCAGGGGGCTAACGGCTTCCAGCGACCCCTGCCGGAGCTGCTGGCCCGAGTCAGGGCGGTGCTGCGATCGGGAGATCCCTTTATTGCCGCCCTAGAGGCCCTGCTGGATCAGATCGCCGGTTCCCGCTTCCAGGTAGCCATTGCCCTCGATCAATTGTTCCATTGCCATGAATCCCTGACGCCGACCGAGAAGCAGGCCCTAGAGATGCGGTTTGGGGAGGCGACACTGACGGATTTATTCGCAGATCTCGACGACCACCAAGCCCTGGAGCGGCTCTACCAGGATTGGTTCAGCCAGGGGGCGATTTCTGCGGTGCCGCCGCAGCCTCTGCCAGCCACGGTAGGCGATCGAGTCGACTTCCCCGATGCTGAGAATTGTGTGCTGCGGCGAGTGGCACAGCTGCCGTCAGAGACCCGGGCTGAGCTACTGGCCCTGCCGGGGGATGAGGGCTTCCAGGCGGCCTTGAGACGCCTGACCCGCCCCACCCAGGCCGAGCTACCGTCCAACCTGCAGGATAATTTACAGATTGCCGCCGACAGCCTCAGCTGGCGGGGAGCAGCCCCCAGCCAAGAGCAACGGCAGGCCCTCAGCGACCTCGACGGCGATCAGGTATTCCGCCAGGCCATTCGCCGACTGTTGCGGCAACTAAACAGCGGAGTTCCAGCCACGGTGGAGCTAGGGCCGGCACCGGAAATGGCAGCTGCGATCGCACCGCAAGGACTGGACCAGGTGCCCCCCAGCCTGCAACCCAAGATCACTGTCTCTGGTCAGACAGCGGCTCAGCAGGACCGGCTGCAGTGGAGGGGTCCCTTGTTCCAGAGTGAAGAAGATACGCTGCGACGCTGGGCCCAGATTCCTGAATTTCTGGCCGGGGTGAATGATTTAGGGCGTCAGCATAATCGTCAAGTCGTCATTGCATCCCTGCCCCAGGAAATTCCCCTCTGGGTTGGCAGATCAGCTCCAGATTGCCCCAGACCAAGTGGCCTGGCTCGGGGCAGTGCCCTCGGCTCAGCAACGGCAAGCCTTAGAACGTCTGCGGGATGACACACCACCCGAGATCAGTCTCTACGTACGGCCATCGCGGCTCTGCTGCAGGCCGATCCCGGCAGGGATCCAGTCGTTGCCGTCAATGCCAGCGGCATCCCCCGTCGACCGACTGCCGAGACCCTCTCGGAGCACCTGCGGCAGTCAGCCCTGGCCCAGCCCTTCGAGGCCACGACGGTGACCGTGGACTTGCCCCCAGAGCGCCTAGATCAGCTGCTCACGGGCCAGCTGATTCTGCAAGCTCAGCAGGTTACCTGGTTAGGGCGTCTACATAGTCCGGCCCAGCTGCAGGCCCTGAGAGCCTTGAGTCAGCAAGGGGATGCTCCTTTTAGAGAAGCGATCACTCGGCTGGTCACGGCCCTAGAAACCCTAGAGACGACCGCTGCCCTCTCCGCTCCCTTGCCGACTCGACCACAACCGTCCCAGTTGCCTCCGGCCCTGCAGCCGGTGTTGCTGATCGGGCGGGCTCGCATCCGCTACCACGGTCTCATGACCGTGCAAGAGGGCCAGGACCTGCGGGCTCTCTTTGACACTGCCCCCGATAAACAGGCCGTGACGGATCTGTTTGAAGCCGCCGCCAACCGAGGTCTACAGGGCAGTGAATTACGACTCAGGGCCCGTCGCGGCAGTGCCGCCCCCAGTGATCTGTTGCCCCTGTCTCCCCGTTCCCTGGACGAATCATCCAACTGACATCCGCTCCCGTCCCATCGCCCTCACCCCGCCTGCCAGGAGGATCTGCCATGCCATCCATTCCCGCCGCCGCCATGACCTCGGTCACGGTCCAGGGGCCGCTCTGGTCCGCTCAGGTACAGCTGGTGGAATTAGCTCAGCCCCAAAGCCACTGGGCCTTTCGCACCCTGTTTCTAAATCAGCGCCAGCGGCGGGGCTTGGGGGTCGATGCCATCCACTTGCCAGGCACCCTGCTGTTGCTAGGCAGTGTCTCCCAGGTGAGCGTCGATCTCGGTGGCGGCGGCAGCTTTCAGTGGCAGCGGTCGGTAAGTCCTACCCCTCCCTTTACGCCGGAGCGCCTCCGCCAGTTTCTCAACAGTGGTGACCTGTCTCTGTTGCTGGTGCAGGCGGAGCCGGGACAGTGGCCGGAAACCTTCCCCCAGGAGGCAACCCCCAGCTTTTTCCCCGACCGCCTCACCTGCCTCACCGGAGAGATTCCTCTGCCCTGGCCCCAGGCGCCCCAGAGTGACGCGCAAATTTCTCAACTTTACCGGGGGCTGTCGTTGGAGATTCCCAGTCAGGGGGTGGATGGGCTGCAACAACGACCGGGAGCCAGTCGCTTACTGAGCCCGCTCAGTGTCCATAGCGGCGGTCTTTCCATTTATGGTCAGGTGCAACTGCCCTGGCAGACCCAACCGCTGGCGGCTGTGTTTCAACTAACCCAGCGCCTGCCCAGCGGTGATATTCCCCAACTGCGGTTGACCCTGGAGCCCGATCGCATCTTACCCCGCCGAAGCCGCAGGCTTCATCGCCGCCTGGGCCGCCCTCGATCAGGCCCTGAATCCCGCCTACTATTGACGAGGCGGGCCATGGTACCCGACTGGGTTACTCTGGCCATCGTTGACCCCAGCGTGCTGCCGCAACTGGCCTGGGAAATTCCCCCCTGGGGACAGCCACCGCAACTCTACCTGCCCCCGCAGGAAATCACCCTATTACTTAGGCGATCAGGCCCTGGTAATCAAGCCACTCCAGCCACCTCCCTGGCCCAGGTGGTGCCTGACACGGTTCAGGGTTCGCCCCACTGCCGAGGGCATAGCAGCTGATCTTGACCATGATTCAGCCGCAGGCGACACCGACTGATACGGTCAGTCAGCTCCGCTACGGAGGGCCAACGCCGCCCGGACACGTGGCAAGAAACCATTACCCTAGAGCAGTTGCAAACCGCCTTTAGCCCGGTGGCTACCCCCCAGGTGCTGCGGCGGCAGCAGGGACTGGCAGAACCCACCTGGACTAGTGGCGAGGACGCCACACCGATTGAGCCGCCGCTACTATGGGGATTCATGCCCTTGGAAGATGGCTGGGCCCAGGTGCCGGTGCCCAATCTGAGTGAGCAGATCTATTTAGATAGTCGGGTCGCCGGTTCTTTGGCCACTGCTGCCGAGACCTCTCCTCTGTTGCAGGGAGCTGTGGCCCTGGGCAATGACCATCCCCAAGTGCTGTCCCGCTATCGCCAAGAGCAGCCCTGGAATCTCACCCTCACCAATGCCGCTCATCTAGATGGTACCTGGACGTTGGCCTCGACGGCAGCAGGGTTGGAGTTGCGCCGGATTGCCCTGACTCTGGAGCAACCGGAAATCACCCTGAACGGACTGTTCTGGCTCAGTACCGGCAAGCCCCGGCGGCAAGACGCTTTACCGGATCTAGAGGACTGGATTGCCGGGGTGCGATCGCATCCCCTGCGGACCCTGGCCCCGGACGGCGGCATATTTCCGCCGGTCTTAACGCTCACCCTGGATACCCTGGAACTTAGCCGTCGCTCAGCCGCCGAAGAGCGCTCCTCGGCCCAGCTGCAGGGATGGCAGTTCACTTACGCAGTAGACACCACCGAACGCACCTGGATTTTAGAGGATGATACCGAGAGATTACGGCTACCGTGCTGCAGCGGCTGGTGGACCAGAGAGTGTTGCCGGCGGATAGCTTCAGTCGCCACCGCCCCCTAGTCTGGCAACGGCACGGCACCCTGCCCATGGTTCAGGCCCTGCCCCTGACCCAGCAGCAGTCTCCGCCCAACTTTCCCAGCGCCAGTCGCCAATTGGTCCCCTATGAGTTGCCCGTAGCCCCAGCCAATGGCACCCCGGCCCTACCCCAAACCTGGCGATTCGGGGTCGCCGGTGAGAATGGAGCCGCCGCCTGGCCCCGGTTGCACTCGGCGGCGCTACCTGCCCGGGAGTGGCACACCCTAGCCGATCTGCCCCTGGTCTCTCTGTCGCTGCCGGGACTGGTCCTACAGCCGCAGGCTGAGACCCTGGCCCTAGAGTACCGCTTCGATCTGCCCTACACCGATGAGATCAATGCCCTGGCCCAGTTGCCGCAGGAGCCACCCGATCCCCAGCAGGTATCGCCCCGGCCCCAGGATCCGCCGCCGCAACCGCCCGCTCCCCTGACTCGGGAAACCCTGGCCCCCTACTGGCAGGAGTTGAGTAACCTGGCCAGCCTGGCGGCGGCTGATGGGGTGGTGGCCTTCCAGGAGGGGGATGGGGCCCTCCAGCATTTAGTGGAACCCTGGCCTTGGCCTGTCAGCGTGGACGCGGCCCTGACCCAGTAGTACCGGCGAATTGGTGTTGTCAGGGGGGGCCAGCACTCACCTTGGGCGAGGAAAGGGTATTGGCCGGTATTTCCGGACACTTTGCCTTGGCGGAAAATCGACTGACTCGCCTGGCTCCTGGAACCCGTGGCTGCCAGATGCCTATGCCGTGACGGCAGGCAGTCTAGCGGCCCACTCTGAGTCGGGTGGCCTCAGTGACCAGCGGGGGTTGACCCGCTTCGGTGCGATCGCATCAGCCGATCTCCCCATCAATCTGATCAAGACTCCCATAGCATTTCAGGCCACCCCCGATCGCCGCCTTGCCTATGAACTCGTGAGTCTGCAGCAGCCAGAGTCCCTACAGGGAGGCGGCACTCCCTGGCAACTCTGGTTTCGCGATCTCCCCGTCCAGACCCTAGATCCTGAACGCGGCGAATTTCGTCGCCAGGATACCGTTTCACCGGTGGCCAAAGAGCTTCACAGCGACATCAACGATCCCGAAGCCCTCTCCCGAGACCACAACTTTCTCAATGGCTATGAGTGGCGTTTGGCCGCCGAGGCTGCCCCACCGTTAGACCTCTTCGGCCTACACTTCTATCCCCTCACCCTAGAGCGAGTCGATATCCAAAATGACCAGGTGATGGTGGTGGAGATCGTCGGTCGCCTGCAGCTCCCCTTGCCCGGTCAAGACGAGAAGAAGACGCCACACGAAGAAAACGCCAATCCCGCATCTGAGCTTAAGGATCTCGGCAATGCCGTGCGCCTGCGTTACCAGCGCCAGACGACTGAGGGCTCCTTAGAGCTGAGCCGGGTCAGCCTCGACTCGGCTGTGGCCGAATGGCCCCTGGCCCTGGATGCCAACGGAGAAATCACCGATGCCCCCTGCTCACCTGGCAGACCCTGCGGCTAGTCGACGGGACCCTGCGCCTGGGGAGACCCAATGATACGGAGGGCGGCCAGGTGTGGTTGCGATTCTTCCGATTTGGTCAGGAATGGGCCTTGCCATTACCCGCCGATGCCCTGCAATTTCCCCAGCCCCAACCAGTGGTCTATGAATTTCCGCCGCCCTCATCCTCAGATTATGTGTGGCCCCCAAGGCAGTCCATCTGCGCTTGGATATGGAGACTGCCAGCTACCAGCATCAAGCCTTTTTAGATCTCGGCCTGCGCCTGGGCCGCTCCCGCCCAGAGGGCGGCGAATCGCGCTCGGTGTTTGAGGCCCTGGTGCAGTTTTCCCTAGTATCTGCCTCGCTAGCTCCCACCTGGGAGCAGTCCAGCCTATTCTTCGGCGATCTGCAGGCGGGTGACGAGGCCGAAGTAGTAGCGACCCCCAGTAGTCTGCAGTTTCGCTGGCAAGGTTACACGGCCACCTCAAGCAATTTACCGCCAACGGCATTACAATTGCTGCCCGGCATGCATTTGGACCGTCCTGAAGCAGCCGGAGGCTACGCTGTTTTAACCTTTGCCACGGCAGCGGCTCCAGAGGCACCGTCAGACGACTTACCAACCCCGGCGGTGTATCCGGTCTTCAGACTAACGGCTGCCTTCATGGAAACCCTGCTGTTTTGTCGTTGGGGCACATTTCTCCAGACACCAGCAACAACAGAAGCAACTCGCTCAGGGACACGCCAGCAAATCTATGGCTCCACCGCCGGCGATCTCACCGTTGGCTATACCGCCCGCTGGCAACTCGACCCCGACGCTCCCGCCGCCAACCCAGGTACCTGGCAAGAGTCCCTATTACTCAACGGCTTCCTAGAAGTCAAAAACGTGATCTCCTGGCCTCAAGCCCTGGAACTCAGCAGCCAGGCAGATGCCAACGGCGTGGTCATGACCACCCTAACCTTACCTGCGATTGAGACTCCCAACGGAGAAACCGCTGCCCTCAACCATGTGCGGCATACGGCCAGAGTGTTGTTCAATCAGCATGTCTTACCTCCGGAGCTGCTCGCCGCTGGTGCCGGAGAACTCTTTTTCCAGCTTGCTTCCGACCACTCATGGCAGTTTCTGGCCGTCGTCGAACACCAGCTGATCAACGTGGCCTCCACCTCTGACCTGGCTAGCCACCAACTCACGGGTGACCGGCGCTGGACCATTACCCAGGAAGTGCGGCTGGTTACCCCGGCGGGGTTCAAAACCTTCCTGGAAAGCCATCGCTCTGGTCAGACCATCGATGCGGTTATCGGCGTCGACAGCTTGGGCGATAGCAGTGATAGCTATCTGACCGCTAGCCTGCGGGATCAACTCACTGTCGGAGAAACCGCTGAACTGGATCGACTCTCTGAGAAAACCCTATTGGTGGAGATGAGCGCCGTGCACTGGGTGCGGCAACCGACCTCGACCTCAGCGGTCTCGGCGGCTACCACTCGAGGTAGCGGCACCACTTTACAATTTCTCCCTAACGGCACCCAATTGGGCCTGCTCAGCAGCCCTGAGGATTATGGCGCCTCCGATCCCCATGACCCGGCTTGGCTGCTATTGACCTTACCGCTATTGGGCCGTTTGCAAGCTCAAGAGGCTGATGAGCTGCCAACCACCGTCACAGATGCCCTCAGTCCCCTGCAGGTGGATCCGATACTGCTGTTAGCCCAGCCATCTACCACAGTGACGAATCTACGGCTGCTGTCAGCCCTGACTCACTGGGGACGAGAGGATGCCATTACCCTGGCCGTGACTGGCTTCGACACCGCTGCTGGCCGTACCTGGGCGCGTTTAGATCCCCTCTCTCTAGAAGAAAGCTGGTTCCGCCTGCAGACCCCGCCTCCGGAAACTAGTCCCGACAGCTTCCAGAGCATCTTGGCCGCCTTACCCGAGACCCCAGCCCGCCAGAGTCGAGCCGCCGCCCTGGCCCACGCCTTCCGAGTGGTCCGCCCTACCTATCCCCCCCAGACCTTGTCCATCTCTGCCTCGGAAAGCTCAGGAGATAATTTCCTCCACTGGCGTCCCCACAGCCTCTTAGCCCCCTCCGGGGTCAGTCGCCTAGGGGATGGCCTAGAGCTCCTGTATCGCTTCGATGGCAGCAGCGGAGACCAAATTCCCGACGATTCCCAAGTAGATCCGCCTCTGAACCTGACCATCGACAATGCCGCCGCAACCGCGGAGTTTCTACCGGGGGAGGCCTACGAATTCGCCAAGCAACCATTATCCAGGCCTCGCCTCCAATCAATAAGCTCCTGGCGGCCTGCCGGGCCAGCAACGCCTTCACCCTGGAAATCTGGATTTCCTTAACCGCCGATCAGCTCTTCCAGAATAATGCCCGCATTGTCACCCTGTCGGTGAATAATCAGAACAGCTACTTCTCGCTGGTCATGCGGGATAACCGGAATGGTCACTATGCCCTGCGGCTGCAGACCAGTGACGGTGATGCCAGTATCGAGAGTGCCTTCAGCTCTATTGCCCCGGGGTTGACTCAACTGGTCTTCAGTCTTACCTCGGCGGGAACGGGCCATGTCTATGTCAATGGGGTAGAGCAGCCCCAGCAGCGCCAGTCTATCGCCGGTGCCTTATTTGCAGCGGATGACATCGCAGATGATCGCTTCAACCTGGCCTTTGCCAATGAAAATGGCAATTTCCCGCGGCCTTGGTTGGGGGAGCTTCACTACGCCGCCCTCTACAGCCAGCCCTTACCCGCCGCCGAGGTAGCCCATCATTATCAACTGGGCGTGGCGCTGTTAAGAACCTATCGCCAGCGTCCCTATCCCTGGCATGGCACTGGCTTACAACTACGGAGCAGCCGCCTCTGGAGTTCGACGGCTGATGCAGCGATTCAGCGCTACCCGGCGGCCACCCTATTACCGGCCCTGCTGCAGTTAGAAACTACCCCCAATCCCATCCCCTGTAGTTTGGCTGTCAGTCCCTACCTAGGGTTAGACTTTCGACCCGCTCAAGGGACATACGAGCGACGAATCGTCTCTGCCGAACTGCTGGGTCTAAATCCAACGTCTGGCCAGTTGCTGCCGGTAGCCAGCCACCTGTGGGAAGCCACTCAAGATGCGATCGCCCTCGACGATGAGAGGTTGACTGCCAGCATCGACCAGTGGGCCCAGCAGACTCATATTCGCTTAGCCCCCGACTCGGCCATCGCCATCCTGCGATTGCGGGAGCTCCGGCAACTGACCTCGGAGAATCCAAATCAGACAATGGCTGTCTTACAGCCTCGATATCGCTTCCGCATCGTGCCCAATATCCAGATTCGCCAGTCGCTGACCCAACGCACCTTCAATCTCAGATCTCAGGTGAGCCAACTGCGGTTCCGGCAAGGACAATTTGGAGGATATCAGCTGCCGCAGAATCTGCACCCAGTAGAGCTGGCCCCACCCCAGGTGATCGGGGTTCAGCCCTTATACTTGCCTGAGCGACCCGAGTCAGATGCTGCGGGAGCATGGCCTTGGGGATTGAGTAGTTTGCGCCTCAGTGTGCAGTACACCCAGGACCAGCAAGGCGTGATCGGTCCCTATGATGACTCGGAAACTCTCTGGTGGCAGGCGCCCCAGTATGGTTTGCAGTTTCGCTCGGCCTTACCGGAAGATGGGCCTACTGCCGGGCTGCCTCCCTATTTCCGAGCCACAGCCATTAAGAGCTTGTTGCCGGTATTGCCGACGCCGCCCTTGCCGGCCATGGTGGATACTGATGCCTGGCAACCGATTCTGCCGGGCCACCTACACTATTTTCTGGTGGGAGATCGACCGGGAGCTATGTTGGCCCTGCGCCACCAACTGCTGCGGCAGGCGGCCAGCGCTGGCAATCTGGTGTCCGGTAGTGTGCCGGTGCAGCACCGCTATCCCCGGCCTGTGCCCTTGCCCTCTAATCAAAACCCAAACACGGCGCTACGGACCTGGGCCAGTTATTTCGATCTGGGCAGCAGCCATCGCCTCACCCAGGCTCCCAGCGACACGGCCTTTTTCGCCGGTTTCTTAGATGAGAGTAGCGGGCTATTGCAACCTGCTCGAGGTCTAGAGTTAACGATCAGGGAGCCTGTCCAGGGTGTGATTGACTCCAGCTGGGACGGTCGTCTGGAATTCAGTGCTCAGGCCCAAATTGGATTTTCGCCGCAGTCAGAAGTTGTCGATGAGGCGTGGGACATCCAGGTGACGATTATCAGTGGTGGTCTCACCCTCACCTATGAGCAATTCCCAGAGGGTCACTATGACTTGAGTGCCGACCAACAGCAACGCCTACAGCGATTGCTAGCGGAGCGACAACCAGGGGAAACCCTGACCGTGTGTGCCAAGGTAAACCCCAGGGCCATCGAGGATGGATTCTATCAGACCCTAACCTTCCCGCTGCGGCTGCGGGATCCGGACGCGTTACCGTTACCCCTGACCCCTTACTTCATTCATTTCGAAGATCCCGAGTACAATCGCCAGTTGGCCTCCTCGGCAGCCCATGCCGCCCGAGAGATTTCCTTGCCAGGCGATGGTGACGAGCTGGTCACCTACCGTGCTAAGTTGGCCTGCGATCGCAGAGAATACAATCCCGATAGCCAGATGGCCCTGCGCTACGACTGGGATGATGATGCCGTTACAGGCACTGCCGACCTGACCATCCAGCGCATCGATGCCAATGGCATTTCCGCCGACCTAGTGTTACTCAATGGATCCTTAACCGGGATTGCTCCCGGCCGACTGTTACAGTTTTCCCTGGCCGACCTGCGCCGACCCGGTCAAGAGCAACCGCCGCTGCTACAGACGGGCATGGCCCTGCAATTGACCTTGACCTTGAGATCTAGGCAGGATGTGCCGATTGATAGTGATCCTGTGGTGCTCACCGTCACTATCGTGGCCGATCCTGTGATTCCAACCCCTGACGCCGCCTATGCCCTGTTGCGACAACGGCAATCCGATGGAGTCGAGTGCGTCCGCTTCGCCTGGGGCCCCGCCGCCGGCCGCATCGAGCTGTTGCGGGCCGATGA
The DNA here is from genome assembly GCF_002075285.3 of Halomicronema hongdechloris C2206. Classification (GTDB taxonomy): domain Bacteria; phylum Cyanobacteriota; class Cyanobacteriia; order Phormidesmidales; family Phormidesmidaceae; genus Halomicronema_B; species Halomicronema_B hongdechloris. The sequence continues at coordinate 2,032,228 of NZ_CP021983.2, forward strand.
TTTGCGGACTGAAATCGTGCGCCGACGAGCCGTCTTTCAGTGGTCAGACACGGCCAGACCCCTAACGCCTGAAACCTCTGACGGCATTCACTATGCCCTGCAAAAGATCGGTGCCACCGGGGCTACCCACACCACCGATTTCCAGTCGCCGGCATCCTAAGACAAAAAACTCCCCCAGGATACCCCCAGGGGAGTGAATGGAACGCCATAGCGAGGAGTGCCGACCCAGAGCCCTATGATGGCTTAATGGGCTGAGCTCCTGTGCTGATGTGTCAATTGTTACCGACTCGCTACTGAAGTAGGGTGATGGTCATCATGTCTCTTGGTGACCTCTGTCTCCATAGCCGGTGACATCGCAGCCTTAACCCGATGATGCAGATCACACCTGGACTCGCTCAACTACCACGTCTACAGTGGCCCTGAAAAGGAATGATCTGGTCCTCCGCTACCCCATAGGCAACGGCATCCCCTGAAAGGGCAATATCATAGCCGCCGGTAAACTCTCCAAAGGAGGGCAGGGTCAGCCGCCGTTGGGAGGGCTGCCAGTGAAAGCAGGGTAACCGTAAGCTATCCAGGGTAGTCTGCAGCCGGATCCGAGGATGGACATGACCGCAAATATTCACGAGAATGTCAGCGTCCATCACCGGTTGGGGTTCATGGCTCAGCAATACTGCATCCCGCTGCACCAACTCTTGCCAGCAGTGAATCGAGAGCTCTTCCCAGGCTGCCTTGAGAGGACGATCGTGGTTGCCCAGAAGCAAGTGCACTGATATCGCCACCTCCTCTAAAAATCGGCACCAATGCTCTTTGACAGTCTCGACTAGCCCGATCTGACTGTGGAATAGATCACCCAAGATCCAGAGTTGTTGAGGTCGCCAGGTTTGGCACAACCGTTGCAGGCGCGCCAACGTGGCATCGTTGATTTGGCTGGATACTGGCACACCATGAGCTTGAAAGGTCTCCGGTTTACCCAGATGCACATCGGCCACCAGCAGCGATCGCATCGCCTCAATATACACAGCCCGCTGCGGCAGCAACTGTAACCGCACCGATCCCAACACTAGTTCTTGCATCTGTTTTCTCACAGCCGTCTCTATAGTCTGATCGGGAAGGGACCACAACCCTAGCTTGAGTCCTATCACCCCTGTTCTTACAATAGGCAGTGATTCCGCCGGGCCCAACCTATGGATTCCAGTACAATACCCACCTCCAAAAGCTTCAAAAAATTACAGGCGCGTCTGCGGGGGCTGGTGGGCAAAGCCATTCATCACTACGGCATGATCCGAAACGGCGATCGGGTCATGGTCTGTGTCTCTGGCGGCAAAGATTCCTATACCCTGTTGGATCTACTGCTGAGCCTCCAGCGCAATGCTCCCATCTCGTTTCAGATCCTGGCGGTTAACCTAGACCAAAAACAGCCTGGCTTTCCGACCCAGGTATTACCTGAGTATTTCGAAGCGAAAGGTATCCCCTATCGCATCGTCGAACAAGATACCTACAGCACTGTTAAGCGAGTAGTTCCTGACGGCAAAACCATGTGTGGCCTTTGTTCGCGGCTGCGGCGGGGGATTCTCTACCGAGTAGCGGCAGAGGAGGGAGCCACCAAGATCGCCCTAGGCCACCACCGAGATGACATCGTCGAGACCTTCTTCCTCAACCTATTCCATGGGGGACAGCTGAAAGCCATGCCCCCGAAGCTCCTCACCGATGACCACCGCCACATCGTAATTCGCCCCCTGACCTACTGCCCAGAAGCCGATATCGCTCGCTACGCTCGTCAGCGCCAATTTCCCATCATTCCCTGCACCCTCTGTGGCTCCCAAGACACCCTGCAACGGCAGCAGATCAAGCAGATGCTGCAGACTTGGGAACGAGAATGGCCAGGACGGACAGAGCAGATCTTCCGCAGCCTCCAGACCGTGGCCCCCTCTCAATTGGCCGACCGGGACTTGTTTGACTTTGCCAACCTCGATGCCCAGCGCTCACGACTCCAGGACAGCCCATCCCCAACTAAAGTCTTTGCAGAGAAAACATAGAGTCTTGATTTTCAACCCGATAGGACAGGTTAAGGTTGTTAAGAAATATAGTCCGGGCTCGGGTGTTTATGCCTAATCTAGGTCGCGATTTAGAGCATTTCCTTGAGAAAGCTTCAGATCTGGCCTCAGACAAGGTGAAAACCCCGAAAATACTCTCTAGATTTGGGATTTCCCGCAAATACTACTATTTCTCTCGTGTAACGCGGCAGTCCAATAAGATGCTCAGTTAGGATGATCAGTTTCCCAGTTCATGTTGGAACTATGGGATTAGTCGCAACTGTGCTTACACAGTACTACCGCTGGACCCTGGAGAAACCCTGTCATACAGAAGGAAACATTAGACATTATGGACACTAAACGGGCGCTAATTACTGGGATTACGGGTCAGGATGGTTCCTACCTAGCCGAATTGCTCTTAGAGCAAGGGTATGAAGTCCACGGCATTATCCGACGAACCTCTACCTTCAACACCGATCGCATCGACCATATCTATGTTGATCCCCATAATGAAGCTGCTCGCATCTTTCTCCACTATGGCGACCTCACCGATGGCACCACCCTGCGCCGCATCCTAGAAGAGGTCAAGCCCCACGAAGTTTATAACTTGGGCGCCCAGTCCCATGTGCGAGTTAGCTTCGATTCTCCCGAATATACGGTGGACTCCGTGGCCATGGGCACCCTGCGAGTCTTAGAAGCTATCCGAGACTACCAACATCGTACCGGCATTCAAGTGCGGTTTTACCAAGCGGGATCCTCGGAGATGTTTGGCAAGGTTCAGGAGATTCCTCAAAAGGAAACGACTCCCTTCTATCCCCGCAGTCCCTATGCCTGTGCCAAGGTCTATGGCTACTGGCAGACCCTGAACTATCGAGAGGCCTACGATCTCTTTGCCTGTAACGGCATTTTGTTCAATCACGAATCGCCCCGCCGTGGCGAAACCTTTGTTACCCGCAAAATCACGCGGGCCGTCGCCCGCATCGTGGCAGGGCAGCAGAGGAAACTCTACCTAGGCAACCTGGATGCCAAACGCGACTGGGGCTATGCCAAGGATTATGTCAAGGCCATGTGGTTGATGCTGCAGCAAGACACCGCCGATGACTATGTGATTGCCACGGGAGAAACCCACTCCATTCGCGAATTCTTGGACATTGCCTTCCAGCATGTCAATCTCGACTGGCAAGACTATGTCGAGTTTGATCCTCGCTATCTGCGGCCCGCCGAAGTAGAACTACTGATTGGGGATCCGGCCAAGGCCCAGCGACAGCTCCATTGGGAACCCACGGTGACCTTTGAGGGACTAGTGAAATTGATGGTCGATGCTGATCTAGAGGCGGTTGGAATCTCCCCAACCAGCAATGGCAATGGCAATGGAGATATCGCCACGATTCGTAGCGCCATCACTAACGCATTTGCCTAGGGCCCATAATTCAATAAGTACACGGATTAATGGCATCCCTGAACTCGAGCATACCCGATATGGCGCTAACACTTTACTGCTATGGATAGTTTAGATCTGAGCCAAAAACGAGTTGTAGTCACCGGGGGAGCTGGCTTCCTTGGTAGGCAAGTGGTCAACCAGTTGATCCAGGCTGGGGCCGCTCCCGAGCGGATTACGATTCCCCGCTCGCGAGACTGTGATTTACGTCGGTGGGACCACTGTCAGCAAGCGACGGCAAACCAAGACATCATCATTCACTTGGCGGCCCATGTGGGTGGCATCGGCCTCAATCGTGAGAAGCCGGCCGAGTTGTTCTATGACAACTTGATGATGGGGGCCCAACTGATTCACGCGGCCTATGAGGCGGGTGTCGAGAAGTTTGTCTGTGTGGGCACGATTTGTGCTTACCCCAAATTTACACCCGTTCCCTTTAAGGAGGACGACCTGTGGGCTGGCTATCCTGAGGAAACCAATGCCCCCTATGGTATTGCCAAGAAGGCTTTGCTAGTACAGCTGCAATCCTATCGGCAGCAGTACGGATTCGATGGCGTTTATTTGTTGCCGGTTAATCTGTACGGCCCTGAAGATAACTTCGATCCCCGTAGTTCCCATGTGATTCCGGCCCTGATTCGCAAGGTCCATGAAGCTCAGATCGAGGGCAAGCAGCAATTGCCAGTGTGGGGTGATGGCAGCCCCACCCGGGAGTTTCTCTACTCTGAGGATGCAGCTCGGGGGATTGTCCTGGCAACGCGACGGTTCAGCGGCCCTGAGCCCGTGAACCTAGGCACGGGTTATGAAATCTCGATTCGAGATCTGGTGGAGCTGATTTGTGATCTGATGGAGTTTGATGGGGACATCGTCTGGCAGACCGATAAGCCTAATGGTCAGCCTCGCCGTTGCCTGGATACCCGACGGGCCAAGGCCCTATTCGATTTTGAAGCCCAGGTAAGCTTTCGACAGGGGTTACAGAACACCATTGATTGGTATCGACAGCATGCGGCGGTGCTGCAACCTGTGTAGGGATTGAGGGCGACTGGTGCTGGGCTACCCGATTTTGTCGGGTAGCTTTTTTATTGCGTATATGCAGCTACAGGCCATCTGTCGTGTCCTCAGAGGACATTTGAAAACTCGGCTGAAAGCCCTGCAGGGTAAGCTTAGAGCGTATGGCTCTGTTGGCCAGAATCCAGTCTGGAGCAAGGTTGCAGGGTACTTTCCAAATATCCTCTCAGCTGACCCGCGAAAATTATAAAGGGAACTTATCCAAATCTGCTGTGATGTCAATGGGCGGCAGGTGGGCAGGCTCTGGGTGATGCCGTACCATGGGGGAGAATGCCTTCATCGCAATGCGGTGAACGAACTTAGAGGGAAAAGGGTTGATAGCACCTATGGCTGACGAGAATATGCCTAATAAGACTAATCAATCGTCATCCCAGCCATCTGAGCAGACCTCGTCTAAGCAGGTCTCTAACCAGGATGAGAATGGGGCGTCAGGTAAATCTTCGGCAAAGACAACGAATCCCTCAGCAAATCAAGGCTCGGCCAGTAAGAACTCGGCGAAGGCGAAGGGGGATAGTGCTAAGGCCAAGAAAAAGGAAAAGCCCCCTGAACCTGAGGAAAAACCCTTCCAGGAATTCATTCGGCAGCATTATCTACCGGATCTAGAGCAGGCCCTGAAGGGGGAAGGTCTAGAGGATATCCAGTTGGAGTTTGATCAACAGCCGCTGCCGGTGGTGGGAGCTGATCCTGCTACGGAGTACTGGCAAGTGCGGGGTCGCTGGCAGGGCGGTAAGCGCTGGTTTGCGATCGCATTTACCAAAGAAGACATCAAAGGGCCGAAGCTCTTTTCCTATGCCGACAACGGGGCCAAGCCCAGCACTATCGAGCAGTTCATGGGAGACGAACGCAAGGTGAATCTGGGCCTGATGGTGCTTTACGCGGTGCAGCGGCTGAACGCGCAGAAATGGCTGACTCGCAATTGAACCGGTCCTGGTCAAATAGCAGCAGGGTTAGTGCCAGAAATGGCGAGTGCCGGTAAAAGCCATGACCACACCGAGCTCATTGGCTGCATCGATGGAGTCTTGATCGCGGCGGCTGCCCCCCGGCTGCACGATGGCTCGAATGCCAGCGGCGGCGGCAGTACGGACAGAATCGTCAAAGGGAAAGAAGCCATCACTGGCTAGGACCGCCCCCTGGGCCTGTTCCCCAGCCTGGTTTAGGGCAATGGTTGCCGCCCCCACTCGATTCATTTGACCGGCACCAATGCCTAGGGTGGTGCGATCGCAACTGACCACGATGGCATTAGATTTCACATGCTTCACCACTTGCCAGGCAAACTGTAGTTCTGCCAAATCTTCCTGGCTAGGGCGGCACTCCGTCACAATCTGCCACTGGTCAGCAGCATCTAAGTGTTGATCGGTGGCCTGCACCAAAAACCCACCGGCAATGGACTTAACCTCTTGGGCAGGCCCCTGAGTGAGGTCAGTCAGGGTCAAGAGTCGCAGATTCTTCTTCTGCGCCAAAATGGTCTCAGCCTCTGGCGCGCACCCTGGAGCGATAACACACTCCAGAAACGTTTGGGTCAGGGCGGCAGCGGTCTCGGCATCAATGGGCTGATTCAGCGCCACAATCCCCCCAAAGGCCGAGACGGAATCGGCCCCATAGGCCCGCCGATAGGCTGCCGCCAAGGGACTTCCCACGGCAACACCACAGGGATTAGTATGCTTTAACACCGCTGCTGCCGGCATGTCAGGATCGAACTCGGCAATCAGGCGGCGGGCCGCTTCTAAATCGACCAGATTGTTATAGCTCAGTTCCTTCCCCTGCACCTGAGTGGCCCCAGCCCAGCCCTGGGACACCGTGCCGGTACGATACCAAGCTGCCGTCTGATGCGGGTTTTCGCCATAGCGTAGCCCCTGCTGTCGGCTCCCTATCAGGCGCCAGCGCTGGGGCAAGCCAGCCGAGGCTGGCACTGATGTCACCTCTGTTCCATCTAGGTAGGTGGCAATTGCCTGATCATAGGTAGCCGTATGCCAGAAGGCCTCACGGGCGCAGGCGCGGCGAAAGTCCAACGGGGCATCGCCATGATGACGCAGGGCCTCTAGGTAGGGGGCGTATTGGGTCGCCTGGCAGAGCACCGTCACATGATCATGGTTTTTGGCGGCGGCCCGGAGTAGGGTGGGGCCGCCGATATCGATCTGCTCGATCGCTTCCGGCACGGTTACCTGGGAGCGCGCAATGGTCTGCTCAAAGGGATAGAGATTCACCACCACCAGATCGATAGGGCGAATGCCTTGCTCCGCCAGATCTTCAGCATCGCTAGCCTGATCACGACGGGCTAAGATGCCGCCGTGAATACGAGGATGCAGCGTCTTCACCCGGCCCCCTAAAATTTCTGGAGAACCGGTGTAGTCACTCACCCTAGTGACTGGAATATCCGCCTCAGCTAGACTGCGAGCCGTGCCCCCGCTGCTAACCAGCTCGAAGCCAAACGCCTCCACCAGGGTACGGGCAAAGCTCACCAGCCCCGTCTTATCCGAGGTGCTCAGCAGTGCCAGACGCGCCATATCTGTTCTCCCCTAAATTTGCCCTCCACACTATAGCGGAAAACCCGAAACAACTTAGCCAAGCTGTCGTTGGCGAAAGTGGCCCCCTATCTCTCCAGCTCCTTGGTCCATCGCCACTATTGACCGGCCCGATCACTGCCAAGTTGGCCCCTAATCATCGTAGGATCAAAGGCGTAGGGATGAGGGCAGTCATCCATGGACATTCTTGCCAACGCCCGTCGCCTAGTAATCGGGCTACTATTGTTGGGACTGTTGGGTTTGGCCTGGCCCGGTCTAACGATGGCGGAGAGCTTTGACCGGCAGAACCTGCGCATGAGCGATTTCGCCCATGAAGACCTGCGGGGGAATGATTTTATCCGAGCCGATCTAGCTGGGTCTAACCTAGCCCATACCAACTTACAGGGAGTGCGGTTGTTCAGCGCCAATCTTTCCAAAGCCAACCTAGAGGGTGCCGATATGCGGGGAGCTACTCTAGATGGGGCACGGTTAATCAAGGCCAATTTAACCAACGCTCGTCTTGAGGGGGCCTACGCCGTTAGCACTGACTTTCGGGGTGCTGTCATTGATGGCGCTGATTTCACCGATGTCCTGCTAGACCCCACCATGAACGATATGCTCTGCGAGGTAGCCACAGGGACCAATCCTGACACTGGTCGAGAGACCCGAGAGACGCTCTATTGCCCATGAACTAGAGAGTATCGCTCTAGTTTGTAAGGTACGTCGTGAACATGACGCACCTTAGATTTTATTAAGACATAATATTTAGATACGTCTGAGATATTCGATAAAATGCTTTTTCTCTTCCTCTGTCAATTCACGTCTACGTGTTTTACTGTAATTTTCTTGAAGGTACTCTTGGGCTTGTGTAACTTTCCAACCTGCAAAGCACATTTCAACTAGAATTTGGTCATCTAAGGATAACTCTATAACTCCGGCAATGAGCTTCCAGCAAGGATCTGGTGGTCCAGTCCATTCTGCAGGAGTGTAGGGCATCCCAAGGCTGACAGTGACTAGGCAGGGTCTCTCTGGAAAGATTTCTCGATCTAGCAAATCTACAAGTTCAGGATCAGTAATTGGTAGATTCTGCAGAGAGTAACCTGTCCGAGTCCTTAGGGAAGCTTTCCATTGTTTGCCACCTGTTCTTCGAGAAGATTTAGCAGGCACAACAGAATCTACATAAATGAGTTGGAGAGACTTTCTTTGTTCTGCTGGTAAAGACTGTAAATAGGGAACCGAAACATATTTTTCAGTCGTATGCAGTATAGGACTATGAAGTTTTTACACGGCCCATAGGACAGAATCAGCCTAAAGATGATGAATGTCCACATTTCCCCATTTCTTGGGGGTAACTCTTGGCAGTGCTAGAGATACCCGTGGTCGGCTAGGAAGTCGAGATCGATGGCTACTCCTTGGGGTATGGCAGCTGAGGCATCTCGGTGTAGGAACCTCTCGACATATTTTCCCAGGATGTCTCCTTCTAGGTTAACGGCCTGGCCAGGCCGCAGGTACTGCAGGGTAGTCTCGCGGTAGGTCACCGGAATGACTGCGACTCGAAACCAGTTACCCCGATCGCCACAGTCGGCGACGGTGAGACTGATGCCGTTCACGGCGATGCTGCCCTGGGGCACAAGGTAGCGGGCTAGCTTAGGATTCGGGACAGAAAAGCTGATCTCCCAGGCATTGCCGGTTTCTGCGGCGGTGTCCAAATATCCCCAGCCGTCTACATGGCCAGTAACGAAATGACCACCAATTTTGCTACCCACCCGTAGGGAGGCTTCCAGATTGACCCAACTGCCCTCGGCCTGTTGCCCCAGGGTAGAGCGATCCAGGGTTTCTGGAGAGGCCGTAGCCAGGAAGCCCTGGGGTACCTGCTGTTCTACGGTCAGGCAGACGCCATCTACGGCAATGCTATCTCCTAAGGCCAAGTCTGCCAGTATCGGGGCCTGCGGGCAGTGGATGCGCAGTTGGTTGCGACCGACGGGATACATCCTGCCCAAGGCTTGAATTAAACCTGTGAACACGCTTATGTACCTTTGCTAAATTCTCAGGAATCTTGGCGGCAATCTAGAGCCAGATCAGGGCATACTTGAAGCAACGAGCTGTTCAGGTAAGGGTGGGGGTTAGGCAAATACAAATCTGATGTTCTGGTTCTCGGCGGAATGGTTTAGCTTAATAGTATAAGGGTTCGAGTTCTCTAAGCCTCTGATGGCGTAGACGATAATTGGTTAGGTACCCTTTGCTTGACTGCAGCTACCGTTTGAAGCAACTCGATTGCGTGTGTGTTTAGCCGAGTCTGAGTAACTCCGACGAACCTCTGCCTAGCGGATTCATGAGGCCAACCCATGATTGAAATGAAAGTCGCCGGAATTGCCCTTGACGCCGTCTCTCGCAGCCCAGTGGTCTTGCTGAGAGATACGGCTGACCGGCGGGCTCTACCTATCTACATCGGTGCAGACCAGGCCAAATCGATTATCAATGCCTTAGAGAACCAGGTGGCCCCACGGCCACTGACCCACGATCTGTTTATCAATTTGATCGATGAGTGGGAAATGTCCCTGGAACGGGTGGTTATCCACGCCCTGCGGGATAATACCTTCTATGCGCTGCTCACCCTGGTTCATGGCGATACCCGCCGGGAGCTAGATGCTCGCCCCAGTGATGCGATCGCAATTGCCCTGCGAGCCGATGCCCCCATCTGGGTAATGGAAGAGGTGATTGCCGATGCCTCCATCCCGGTGGATCGCGATGCGGATGAGGCGGAGAAACAGGCCTTCCGTGACTTCATCTCAAACCTCAGCCCCGCCGACTTCGGGCAGCACAAGGGCCGCCGCCCTAGCAACGATCCCTACGAAAATAGCTGACGCTATTACTGGAGATTGGCGAGGGATTCGCCGCTGCTGAGTCAATGCACTACCGCCGCTTTGGCACAACCAACCACCACATCTCTACCTTCTCCTTGGGGACCATGCGCTGCCTGGCCTCAGAAGACATCTTTCAGCAGACCGTTGCCCGGGCCCTAGCTCAAGGTATCAACCATATCGAAACCGCCCGCGGCTATGGCCAGAGCGAGCGGTTTTTGGGCCGCACCCTCCAGGCCTTAAAGGTTGCCCCTGACACCCTGGTCCTCACCAGTAAGATTCCCCCCAGCCCGGATGCCAGCAGCTTCGATCGCCACATCGATGAGACCCTAGAGCGACTCCAGGTGAGCCAGCTAGATTGCCTGGCCCTCCATGGCATCAACACCTGGCAGCACTTAGACTGGATTCGCCACCCCCAGGGCTGTATGCAAGCTGCCCAGGCTGCCCGCGATGATGGACGCATTGGCCATTTAGGCTTCTCCACCCATGGCTTTCGAGAAGTGATTGCCACCACCATTGAGACGGGCTACTTCGATTTTGTCAACTTGCACTACTATTACTTTTTTCAGCGCCATGAGCCTGTCATCGAGCTAGCCCACCACCAAGACATGGGAGTGTTCATCATCTCCCCCGCCGATAAGGGAGGGATGCTGTATCGTCCTCCCGATACCCTGAAAGCTCTCTGCCATCCCTTTGATCCCCTGTTGCTGACCTACCGCTGGCTGCTGAGCGATCCCCGCGTGACCACCCTCAGCATTGGCCCTGCCATCCCGGCAGAGATCTCCCAGGAATTGGCGACCCTAGATGATGGCCCCCTGACAGAGCAGGAGCAGGCCGCCCTGGATCGACTGGCGGCTCGCCCCACCACAGCCCTAGGGGCAGACCTGTGTCGCCAGTGTTATGCCTGTTTGCCCTGCCCAGAGGCCATTCACATCCCTGAGGTATTGCGGCTGCGCACCCTAGCCCAGGCCTATGACATGACTGCCTTCGGCCAGTATCGCTATGGCATGTTTGAGAATGCTGGCCATTGGTTTCCTGGTCGCAAAGCCAACCGCTGCACCAGCTGTGGCGACTGCCTGCCCCGTTGTCCCGAGAACCTCGATATTCCGACTCTGCTGCACCAGACCCACACTCAATTACAGGGACCAGAGCGACGACGACTATGGGGCTGATGATTCTTGCTATTGTCCTGCTGGTCTTGGCGGCAGGCACCCTGGTCTTGGCCCAACCACGGCCCCTGTTGAGGCTTATTCAGGCCCTGAGCCCTGGAGTACTGTTCTTCGTTGAGACCTCGCAACCGTTGGTAGCCCTGACCATCGACGATGGCCCCGACGGCGAGACGACTCCTGACATCCTGGCTGTGTTGGCCCGCTATCAAGTCACCGCCACCTTTTTCCTCATCAGCAGTCGCGTCCCCGGCCAGGGGGCCGTGGTCACCGCCATGGTGGCCCAGGGCCATGAACTGGGCAATCATCTCACTGAAGACCGCCCTAGCATTACCCTGAGTCGGGCTGAATTTACTGCGGCTTTGACCGCAGCCCATGATTGCCTAGCGGCCTTTGCTGCGCCGCGTTGGCTGCGTCCCGCCTCGGGCTGGTATCGCCCGGCCATGGTTGACATTGCCCATCGCCACGGCTACGGCGTAGCCTTAGGAGCTCCTTTCCCCTTCGACACTCACATCCCCTCGGTTGACTTTGCCTGTGGCCAGATCCTGACGACGATTCGGCCTGGCAGTATTATCATTCTCCATGACGGCGGTCAGCGGGGACGACGCACCCTGGTCGTGTTAGAGAGGCTCTTGCCCGTGCTGCAGGGGCGGGGCTATCGGGTGGTATCCCTATCTGAGCTGGTGGCTCTGGCGAGTTAAGCCGTTCCCGAAATCTTCACTATTTCCTCGGTTTTCTGGGTAATTGCCCGATACCTGCCCTATCGAACGATAGAGATTGGGCTGCTTCGAGCTGGAATGGCTGAAATCCCCTGGGGGGGGGTGTTAGCCTAAGGGGGTGACTTAAGACGCAACTGTATGGTAACGACTCCTGAAACCCGCCCCTACTCTGATGCTCCTGGCAGTTATCCGTCCGACCCATCGGCCACCGAGCGGGTGGCCGTATTGTTAATGGGGTACGGCGAAGTTGAGAGCTATGAAGACTTTGCCAACTACAACGAGCAGGCCCTGAACTTGCTGACGGCTAAATTCGCGCCAGTACCTACCTGGATATATCCTCCCTTAGCAAAGCTATTGGCTCTGTTTGACCGGCACGAGTGGAGTCATCAGCATGGCAACTTTATTTCGCCCCACAATGCCATCTTCGAGCGGCAACGGGCTGGGATTGAGGAGCGCCTACAGGCCCAGTGGGGGGAACGGGTCAAGGTCTTCAAGGCCTTTAACTTCTGCGCCCCCTATCTGCCGGATCAGATGTTGAGCCAGATTAAGCAAGAAGGCTTTGACAAGCTGCTGATTTATCCTCTCCTGGTGGTCGATTCGATTTTCACCAGCGGCATCGCTGTGGAACAGGTGAATCAAGCCCTGAGTCAATTAACTGATGGCGGTGAACACTGGTTGAAGGGAATCCGTTACATCCCCTCTTTCTTCGACCAACCGGACTATATCGATCTCTGTGCCCGCTTGGTGGAGGATAAGATCCAAGACTATTTGGCGGTGGCTCACTTGCCGTCTCAAACGGGTATTGTGTTGATGAACCACGGCTGCCCCCACCAGGCTAAGGGCTTTACCTCTGGAATTACCGAGAGCCAGGCCCTTTACGACCGGGTGCGGCAGCGATTGATTCACCGCTATCCTCTGATGTCGGTGGGTTGGCTTAACCATGACACGCCTTTGATCGAGTGGACCCAACCTAATGCCATGCTGGCGGCGCGCAATCTCATGGAGTTGGGAGCCACAGCCATTTTATTTATGCCCATCGGCTTTGCCACTGAGAATCACGAGACGCTCTTGGATGTGGAGCATATCATTGAGACCCTGCGACGGCAGCGTCCTGATGTCACCTACGTGCAGATGCCCTGTGTTAACGACCATGACGAGTTTCTCACCATGGCCGCAAATTGGGCCCAACCGCTGATTGAAGCGCTGCTATCGGAACAGGCTCTGGCAGTGCAGCCAGCCCTGGCCACAACCCAGGCTCAGGACTATAACGGCCATAGCCACGATCACGGTCATTCCCATGACCACGATCATCACCATGGCCATCACCATCATCCCCATTAGGGCCAGTCCTAGTCTGGACTCCCTTCCTCGTCACTGTCTGGAGGTGCTTCGTCGGTGGGTTCCCTTTCGGTGTTCTCTGGATCCTCCGACGGTGCTGCGTCCTCGGCCGAGGAAGAGTCTTCTGAGTCGGAGTCTGGCTCTGGAGCGGGTGGAACACTGACATCGTCTACGGCGATATCGAGGCGGTAGGCAATGGGGGTGTCTGAGGCGGACACGACGACGACTTCGTAGTAGCCGCTCTGGGGCAGCGCCCCTGACCAGGTGGTTTGACGGGCATCGGCGAGTAGATGGGGCTGCTCGTCTGTGGGGCTGGGTAGATACAGGGATAGCTGGGTGGATTGGGAGGGAGCCTGGAGATTTAGTCGCAGAAACTGGTCTGCTCTCAGGTTCATGATGTATACCCGTCCTCGGCCGGGGGCAATGGTGTCGTTAATTCGCTGCCGATAGGCGTCTCGGGCGAAGCGAATTTCTGAGAGCCGTTCCCCGGACTGCAGCGCCCGCACTTGGTCTGCTGCGATCGCAAACCAGATCTGCTCGATGGGCCCTGCCGTTGATCGATCGACTGAATACCCAGGGAAGCGACGGGCAAAGCGGGCATCAGCCAGGTCATACAGAGCGGTAGAACTCACATGGAGGCGGTTCATCTGGGCTTGCCAGCGCTCCCGAATCGCTGGGCTGTATTGCCCTAGGCGCTGGCGAGCTGGGCTGCTGAGATTGCCCTCAAACCAGCTCAGCATCTCTGCCGCCAAGGCATCCCACTCGGCCCGTAACTCGGCATCCTCTGGCCCCTCTCCCAGGGGCTGATCACGACGCTCCGGATAGCGCTGGTAGAAGAGCGCATCACTGAGGCGGACTAGATAGGCCCAATCGATCCCTAGCTCTTGACTGCGTTGCTGTAGGGCCTGGAGTCGGCCCTGTTCGACAGCCGACTGTCGCGTCCCCACCGTCTCGGCAGTGGGATCGCCACCCCATTGCCCCCCTCCCTGGCGTAGTCCCCACCAAATCAAGCCAGCCGTGATCAGCAGGAGAAACAAGCCCAGCAGCGCCTGCCAGAAGCCGGAGGCCGAGGGGGTCGGCGGTACTGCTGGCGGAGCATAGGCCGTTTGGGCAGGGGTGGCTAAGGGGGGCAGCGGTGGAGGCGCTTCCCAGCCAGGAGACGGGGCGGCTGCCATCGACTCCGCCGCCGCTGGCCTGGGCAGATTCAGGGCTTGCATCACTGCCAGGGCAGACCCATAGCGCTGCCCTGGACTCGGGGCCAACATCCGATCCAACACACTGGCCAGTTGGGCACCGACAGAGACCCGTTGCCGCCAGTGCCAGGTTTTTTGATCTGGATCATAGAGAGCCTGGGGAGAATGCCCCGTCAACAGCTCGACTACTGTGGCTGCCAGGGCATAGAGATCGACGGTGACATCGACCTCACCGTCGGCAAACTGCTCTATGGGGGCATAGCCTTCCTTACCCAGCCGCGTCTTGTCACTGGCGGCAGCACCGTCAAAGCCTAGGCGATGTTCCACCTGCTGAGCCAACTGTTTCACCCCACCGAAGTCAATCAGCACCGGCAGGCCATCGACATTACGCTGAATCAGATTATCGGGGGAGATATCTCGGTGGATGACACCAATGCTATGGAGATAGGCCAGCACCGGCAGCAGATGTTGCAGCAGCAGTCGCACATCTCCTTCGGAAAAGGTATCGCCATATTTGAGCCGGGCCGCCAGCAGATCCCGGTAGGTAGGCCCGTCAACATAGTCCTGGACCAGGAATAACCGGTTCTGGGTGCGCAATAATTCCCGGAAGCGAGGGATCTGGGGATGATTTAGCTGATAGAGAACCCCAGCTTCCCGCTCGAACAGTTGTCGCGCTTTTTCTAGGGCACTCTCGCCGCTAACCTGGGGAGCGAATTCCTTCAGCACACACAATTCATTGAAGCGGTGGCTGTCTTCGGCTAGGTATGTATGGCCAAAGCCGCCTCGCCCCAGCTCTCGCACGAGACGGTAGCGCCCACCGAGGGGCTGTTGTCCAAGGCTGACACCTGGCGACATGGTGATCTCTGGTTGCCTCCCTCTTGAGCCTGTAATGTCTGTCCTGCAATCCCCCTAGCCCTCTCTCTGCTGACGATTGGCGAAATAGGGCAACTGTGTGTGCTGGCGCGGCCAACTGCGGTAGATATAGCGACCAACCCAGGGCGCTGATAGCAGTAACAATAGCAGCGCCAACCACCAACCGGCGCGGAACTCCTCTAGGGTGGTCATGGCCACAGTCGTGCGGGTGGGACTTGTGGCTAATTCTAAGCTGGATGCGATCGCATTGTTGAGAGCATGGGCCAGAATCGGCACCCACAAAGTGCGGCTATGGAGATAGAGCAAGGCCAGCACCAAGCCAAACACAAAGAGACCCACCAGGTTCATGTGCAACAGCCCAAACAAAACCGACGTCAACACCACCGCCGGACCAATCCCCCATTTGCTGCCCCAACGGTGCAGCAATATCCCCCGAAACAGAAATTCCTCCGTCACCGGAGCCACCAGTAACACCGAAAATAGCGTCAGCCCGTTATACAGCCCTGGGGCCGCGGTGTCCGCCGCCGACAATAACAGTGGTTTCTGCAGCGTCGATTCTACCAGCGACGGCATGATCCAAGAGAGGCCATAGTAAGACAGTTGAAAGGCCGCCAAGGAAAAGATAAACACCGCCGCCATCAACCCCAGCAGGTGACGCCAAGGATACCCAGAGGGCAAGGTCCCCATCAAATACCGCAACCGCAGCCGCCGACTACGGCAACGCCGGACGATCCAACCGCAGAGACTGACAAAGGTGAGGGTATAGAGTGCCGGGGCCAATATGGGATCATCAGGCTGCAGGGGCAGAACCCGGACCGCCTCTAGCACATCCAGCAGCAGTCCAAAGAACAGCCCGAAGCCGAATAGCCCCAGCACTAAACTACGGGCCCGCAGAAACCGAAACGAATCAGCTGTCACCATATACAGGCACCGTTGCCCCTCGAATATCACCCGCCGCCTCGGAGGCTAAAAAGCAGATCACCCGGGCTAGGGAAGCTGGCTTCACCCATTGGTCAACCTGCTCGGTGCCCATGGCCTCACGGTTGGCTGGGGTATCGATAATACTCGGCAACACTGAATTGGCCGTAATCCGGCTGCCCTTGGTTTCTGCGGCGATGGCGCGAGTCAACGCCACAACCGCGGCCTTAGAGGCACAGTAGGCCCCCAGTTGGGCCGCGGGTTGCACTGCTCCCCGAGAGCCAATGGTGACGATACGACCATAGCCCTGAGCCTGCATTTTCTTAAGACTATACTTACAGGCTAGAAACGTGGTGTGCAGATTGAGGTCAAAGTCGTGACGCCACTCCTGAAAGCTATAGTCAGCAATGGCCCCCATGGCAAAGCCTCCCACCAGATGAATCAACCCATCTAATCGAGTCATCTCGGCGATCAACTGAACCACAGTGGTTTCATCACTTAAATCAGCCTGCAGAAATCGCACCCGCTCTAGCTGGGCAGGGGCCAGGTTCTGCTTCAGCTGCTCCACCTCGTCTTGATTGCGATAGGGCAAGGTCAGATAGGCTCCTTGGTTCAGGGCTTCCCGAGTCACCCCTTGGCCAAGGCCACCAGTGCCCCCCGTAATCAGTATCTGCTGTCCCTGCATAACTAGTCCTCATTCTGTGCACTGCCTTCACCATAGCGAGGCTGAGGCAAATCCTTGTACCTCACTAGCCTCAAAAACGCTGTCACCCGATATGACTCTATGAACACCAAGGGGATGACGGGCCAGCACCTCTCCGCCAAGCTATAACTAAGGCACCCGTGCCTGTGGCCTGCCCTTAAATATCTCTGCCTATGCAACCTGTTTCCTCTCTGCCATGATCGGTGCTGCGGCCGAAACGCCTGGTATTATCCTGATTGCGGATGGTTCCTCTGAGACCTTGACTCTGCTGTCGACCTACTTAGAGACGGCGGGATACGAGGTGCATAGTGTCCGCACTGGCACTGCCGTGTTGGAGGTTGTCGAGACTTTAAGTCCTGATCTGGTGCTACTAGACATTTCCCTGCCCCAGCTGGATGGCTATCAAGTCTGCCGTCAGTTGAAGGCAACGGCAACCACCCGGCCGATTCCGGTGGTATTTATCAGCGAATTCGATCAGAAACAGGAGCGGCTGCAAGCCTTCGAGGTGGGCGGTGCCGACTATATTACCAAGCCATTTTGGCCGGAGGAAGTGCGGGCTCGGGTCAGTAATCAAATCACGACCTACCAGCTACAGCGACGCCTACAACGGCAAACCCAACGGGCCCTATCTGCCAGTGGCACCAGCCCCTTGCTGGCTGACCTGCAGCGGGTATTGCGGCGCCAGGCCCACACCCTGCAGGAGCAAAATCAACGCTTGCAGCGAGAGATCCGTGAGCGAGAGCAGATGGAAAAGGCCCTGCGCTTGGAAAAATATAAATCGGAACAATTACTACTGAACATTTTGCCCAAGGCAATAGTGGAACAACTGAAGCAGCTGAAGGGGTCGCTGGCGGAACGGTTTGACGATGTCACGATTCTCTTTGCCGATATTGTGGACTTCACTCCCCTGGCCGCCCAGATATCACCCTTGGAGTTAGTCAATTGGCTGAATGGGATTTTTTCCGAATTTGACCGGCTGGCAGGACAACTCCAGCTCGAGAAGATCAAGACCATCGGTGATGCCTATATGGTGGTAGGAGGATTACCGGTCCCCCGGGATGACCATGCCGAAGCGGTCATGGAAATGGCGATTGCCATGCAGGAAGCCACCCAGCGGTTTTCTCGTCAGGATAATCGTGCTATGCAACTGCGCATTGGCATCAACACCGGCCCTGTCGTGGCCGGGGTCATTGGCATTCAGAAGTTTAGCTATGACCTCTGGGGCGACGCGGTGAATATTGCCAGTCGCATGGAAGCCCAAGGCGAGCCCGGCATGATTCAGGTGACGGAGGCAACCTATCGACGGCTCAGGTCTCATTACCGCTTTGAGCCCATGGGGCAGGTGCTAGTGAAGGGGCGGGGCTATATGACGACATTCCGCTATGTGGAACGGGGGACTGCTGGGCTATCTTGAGGGAGCTGAGGAAATGGGTGGTCAGGGCAATACTCAATGGCTGTTGCCAACGATGGCGTCATCCGAGTAGCTGATGAGAGAGGGTTCCCGCGTTTTTATCAGACCCCCCAGTCGCGATGATTGGCCAGAACTCCTAGCTTTACACCAGAGAAGTCAGTGGTTTCATCAGCCCTGGGCCTCGTTGCCGCTGACTGAGTCAGAGTGTAAGCGCTATATCAGTCGTTGTCACTGCGATGAAACCTTTCAAGGCTGGTTGATTTGCCATCAGACCCACCAACAGATCATAGGGGTGGCCAATCTCAGCCTCCTGGTTTATCGGCTGTTTCAGCGGGCCCATCTGGGATACTACGTAGACATAGACTTTGCCGGCCAGGGGTTCATGTCGGCAGGCCTGCAACTGGTGCTCGATCATGCCTTCTATCAGTTGGGCGTCCATCAGATTGAGGCCAATATCCAGCCGGACAATACGGCCTCGATTAAATTGGTGAAGCGTCTAGGATTCACCCGGCAAGGCGTTTCCCGCCGATATCTCAAAATCAATAATGACTGGTGTGATCATGAGCACTGGTGTTTGCGGGTTGAGGATTGGGCCGAGTGACCCTCACGGCTGATAATTCATGGCCTGGGTGGGTAAGCCCCGCAAGATGTCTCGGCCAGACTTGCCGGCCAGGCTGGCAAGCTGTCGCAAGGCTTGGCCACTGACGTTATATTCGTTGGTGCCGAAGCGCACCCCGACCCGGCCATAGAGGCGGGCGGCTGGGCCGGAGAGGGCCTGACCCCGCATATAGGCCCAACCAAGGCCAGTGATCTCCGCTGCGATCGCACAGATCAGTGCCGCCCCCAGTCCTTGGCAGCGGTAGGCAGGCACAACATACATATCCAGCAGCATGGCACCGTGGACACAATGGTGCAGGTCATAGCTGCCGGGTCCAAGCGGCAAAGCCAGCCAAGGTGTCGTCGCGATGGAGCACGATCAGGCGAAAGCAACCGCTGGCATAGTCTCGCTTGAATGTGTCAAGGGACCCGGGCCAGGCGGCCATGTTTAAGTGCTGGCGCACGTAATCATCCAGCAGCCTGGCGACCTGGGCTAAATCAGCACTGGTGGCGGTAGATGTCCGGTAGGTCATAGGGTGAGGGCGGGCGAGGACAGGAGCAAGGCATGCCAGCCGATGGCTTGGCGATGGTTCCCTCACCATAACCGCAGTTGGCCATTGTCTCCCTCAGGCCCCTTGCTGCCTTGAGCCCCTTTGCGATCAGAGGCCAGGCGGTCGGCCCGGCGAGTGGTCTCGGGCAGGCGATACTTGGGGGTGCATTGGAGCACATAGTGGAGGGCCGTCTCTAGGCTGATGCGGTGACCCGGTGAGATGTACAGGGGCTTGGTGCCGGGGCGGCTGCGTAGTACCGCCCCGATAGTGTCATCGCCATCGAGGAGAGGCACCCAGGCCCCTTTCTCCGGGGGAACCTGGCGGTGGTGCCCTACCAAGCGGGATTTGGCCACACCAATGGTGGCAGCATCGACCAGCAGCCCTAGGTGACAGGCGATGCCCAGGCGCCGGGGATGGGCCGTTCCCTGGCCATCACAGAGGAGTAAATCTGGGGTGATGGTCAGTTGGGCCAGGGCCTCTAGCACCGTGGGTACCTCGCGAAAGGATAATAACCCAGGGATGTAGGGGAAGCTGGTGGGGCGGCGGGCCAGGGCCTGATCCAGCGGCTGCAGGTCGGGAAAGCTGAGCACGACCACGGCGGCCCGGGTGATGCTGCCATTCTGCTCGAATCCGGCATCTACTCCAGCCACATGGCGGATGGGATCGGGAAGGCGATCGGTGGTAATCACCTGCGATCGCAACTGTTGCTGCAGGGCAATGGCCGCGGCAGCGGTGGTGGGCCAGGCATCAGGGTAGTGAATTTGCATCGCGAATCGTCGGCTCCCGACTATTTTCCGGTAGCATCTAGGCAATCTAGATTACCGGATAGAGGCGATGAGTCCCATGGGTGTGAAGTGGTTTCCAGTCGGGCTAGCCGGTCTCTCCTTTAGCATGACCCTGACAGCCGGCGCAGTCCAGGCCCAAATCCCCGGGAAAGAGCCGCTCACCCCGGCGCTGTTGGTCGACCTCTTTCAGACCATCGCCCACTGGTTACTGGCCGTAGGGCTACTCCTGGGCACCCTGGTGGCCGCCGCCGGCATCGGTCAGTATCAGCAACAACGGCGCTGGCAACGGCGACAATACGCCCGTACCGTGGTGACACACTTCACCGACAAGGCCGCCGTGCAGAAGGTGCTGCAGATTCTCGACTACGAGGAATACCGGGACTTTCAAATTACTCTGGCCGCGGGCCAGACCCTCAGCTTCGAAGCCACCGACTCGCGGCTGCGGCGGGCCTTGCGATCGCATGATCAAATGGTCAAAACCCGCCGCGGCCTGAGCCAACTGCAGACCACCCCTAGCTTAGAGATCGACCACGAGCTAGCCGCCGCCATCGACCGCTACCGCCAGGAAGAATTCGTCATCGAACTCACCCTACGGGACTGGTTCGATACTTTTCTAGGGGGCTTAGAACACTTCGATGCTATGATCAGCGCCGGCCTGGTGCGACGCCAAGACCTGCAGCCCTACATCCTCTACTGGATTCAAATCATCAGCGACCGCCGCTTCCGCCGCCAAGGGGGCTCCAGTTTCTACGATCAACTGGCCCACTATATCGAGTGGGCTGGCTATAGCAGCGTTCAGTCCCTGGTGCAGCGCTTCGGCTACAAGCTGATTCCCCCGCCCTACTCCGCCCACGATTTCTCTGACTTCGACCAAGCTGGGGCCTACGACGCCAACCGGTCTCTCTGTCTGGCCAAGGCGTCGTATCTGATCTACCAAGACTACGACTACACCACCGACATCGTCTGCCACTGGCTGACCAGTCGCCGCGACCATGGCTGGCAGCAGATGAGCGATCAAGACTACGCCCTCGCCGTCGTCCAAGCCTGGCAAGATGAAGCCCACGCTACCCAGCAGGCCGAAGCCCTGATCAAGGATGACTTCCAATACCTGGACATGCCCACCTCCGACACCCAAGCCCTGCTATTGCGCAAGGGACAGGAAATCGTCCTGGCCTTTCGCGGCACCCAGCAGATGCGCGACTGGCAGACGAACCTGAACCTGCAACTACAGCCCTTTCAGATCCAGTCAGAGGAGCCAGTCAAAGTCCCCGAGGGGCGAGTGCATCGCGGGTTTCAAGACGCCTGGGCCAGCGTGGAGAGTGCCATCGTAGCCCAGATACGCCAATGGTACAGCCCTGATAGCAGTCGTCTCTGGGTCACAGGGCACAGCTTGGGTGGTGCCCTGGCCAGCTTGGCGGCGGTGTCTCTGGAGTGTCAGGGATTCCGGGTCAACGGGTTGTACACCTACGGCCAGCCCCGGGTGGCTGACTGGCAGTTCGTACGCCAGGTCAATGCCATGATGGGTCACCGCATCTTTCGCTATGTCAACAATAACGACATCGTTCCCCTGATTCCGCTTGGGTTCGTGCCCTGGCAGCCCACCCGCCGCTATGGTCACATGGGCCAGTTTCGCTACTTCGACCGCCGCGGCAAACTCCATCTGCTCTCGACGCCACTGCAACGCTGGCCCGATCGCATCCTCGGCTGCATCGATGGCCTCAATCAAGCCGGTATCGACCTCGTCGCCGACCACATCCTGGAACGCTATGTCAGCTATCTGCAACGGGCCCAAGTTCGAGAGATCGAAGCCGCCAAAGCCGCCGCGAAATGGGCCACCTTAACCCAGAAAACGGCGCCGCCAGCTCAGGATGGCTGATATTGAAGCCAACGCACGTTCCCTGTAGGAACTTCAACCCTGTTGGTGACGTCTGCCCCTAAAGGGCGATGTATTGCTCCCAGCCCATGAGTTGCGATCGCTAGTGTCGTCTGTCAGCATAGAAGCCGACAGGAGAGTTTCCGTACCCCGCGTTTGGACAGTCCCATGGCTTTTGTCACCCTTCCCCCGCGAGCCCGCCCTCTAACCGGTGTCTTCCCCAGCCTCATCGGTAGCCTGGCCCTATTAGCTACGATTGCCCTGCCCACGGTTGCCGATGAGCCATCCGGGCTAGAGCAACTGCTGCAGACCAATGAATGTGTCGACTGCCATCTGCGGGAAGCGGACCTGCGACGGCTAGACCTAAGCGGTGCTAACTTGCGGGGCGCCGACCTCTCAGGGGCTAATTTCTTCCAGACTAAGCTGGATGGGGCCGATTTAGCTGGAGCCGATCTCACCCAGGCCAACTTTTGGGGCGCTAGCCTCCGGGGCACCTTCCTGAATGCAGCCGACCTCAGTGAAGCTAATCTCAGCTATGCCGATTTCACCGGCGCTTCCCTGTACGGGGCCATTTTCCATGAGACGTTCGTAGAAAAAACCATCTTTGTGGAAGCGCTGCTGTCAGCCGCCGATATGCGAGAGGTGCAGTTGGTCAGCGCCGATTTTACCGACGCCATTCTCTGCGGCGCCGAGCTCCACTATGGAGACTATCGCAGCGGCTGCACCAGCTTATCGGAATCCGCTCCTGCTGAGTAATGGGGACTCAGGTTGAATAGCCTGGCGAAGGGACGGGGACGCGGGCGACGGGCCGCATTTTCGGGACGTCTCATTCAACGATGCTGCGGTGGGAAGAGCGCCTCGCGAATCAGGGTGCTGAGTGGTCCCCCCCGGTGCCGTCGCCTCACAGAGCAGCGTAATAAAATTGATGTCCTCATGGGGCACTGCCCGTAAGCTGCCAGGGGGGGCTGTCTCGGGAACCGGCGGATAATGGGCCCGTCTTGCCGCCGATAACCAGGTCCTGCAACCAGGTCCGCGATTGCCCTAGGTAGAGGGCACAGGCCTCTAACAGTTGCGCCGCACAGACGCTGTCGTGGCCTCAGCCCGGTAATCCTGTAAATCGAGGCAGGGCATTGTGGAGATCATCCTGGCAACTGCCGTGTGAAGGCTTGATGAAGCTATCGGCTCTTAATGTTCACTTTACCGCCTCTTTAGGCTGACCTGGGATGCTCGGTCAGTAGAACTACGGATTTCTGACCATTCACGAGGTAATGCTGTGGTTACCATTGCATCCCAAGATTTCAACATCCTCGACAGTAGCGGTACGTTTACTACCGATAGTTTTCCCAGCGGCAGCATTGACGCGCTGCTCACCAATGCCAGCTCCTCCAATGTAGGTGGTCCAGGCCTCGACTTCCAAACCTTCTGGACCGACACCCGTGGCAATGAGGGGCCACTCTCCGGGGAGCGAGTCCGGCGACTTCATTGGCGTCAATAGCTTCGCCGGTAGCAATGCCCCCGATGTCTCTGCCAATGGCACAGCCGTGGCCGAAAATAGCGAACAGAACTTCGAGTTTAACGATGGTGACGGTCGCCTGGACCTGGTGTTTGAACCGGTTGACGTCAGTGGCTTTAGCAATCGCAGTCTGAGCTTTGACTACTGGATTAACAGCACTGGCTATGAGAGCAGCGATAGCTTCAGCGCCGCGCTCAGTGATGGCACCACTGAGGTGTCCTTGTTTGACTTTGGCGAGGTGGAACTAGAAGGCAATACCTCTGCCGATGATGGCACCGCCAACTGGACCCCCTTCACGGTTGATCTTGAGTCTCTGATCACCGGCGGTTTAGGCGAGACCCTGACCCTAACCATCAGTGTTGATACCAACGCTGGTAGCGAAAATATCTTCGTCGACAATGTTGCCTTCCTCAGCGATGTCCCGGGGGGCGGCCCACCGCAAGTCGCCATCAATGAACTGCGGATTGACCAACCCGGCAGTGATACCGACGAGTACTTCGAGCTATTTGGCAATGCCAATGCCCCTCTGGATGGTCTCTTCTACTTGGTGATTGGCGATGGCAGCGGCGGTAGCGGTGTGATCGAGAACGTGACAGACTTGTCCGGGCAGACCCTGAATGCCAATGGCTTCTTTTTGGCAGCCGAGGGCAGCTTTACTTTAGGCAGCGCCGACCTGACTACCTCCTTAGGCTTCGAGAACAGTGACAATGTCACCCACCTGCTGGTGCAAGGTTTCACTGGCAGTGACGATGATGACCTAGATACAGACGATGATGGGGTGCTGGATCTGACGCCCTGGAGCGCCCTGCTGGATTCTGTCGCCCTGATTGAAACGGTGGGTAGCGGTGACCAGGTCTATAGCGCCACCCAAGTGGGTCCCGATGGTTCCTTCGTGCCGGGCCATGTGTTCCGGGATCCCGATGGCACCGGGGCCTTCCAGATTGGGGCCTTCGATCCGGTCGGCGGCAATGACACCCCCGGTGCCACTAATGAATTTGTGCCACCGCCAGCCACCCCTGCCGCCATCTACGATATTCAGGGGGCTGGACATACCTCGCCGTTGCTGGGGGAAACTGTGGTAACTGCAGGCATCGTCACCGCACTCGAGTCTAATGGCTTCTTCCTCCAAGATCCCCAGGGCGACGGCAATATTGCCACCTCCGATGCCATCTTTGTCTTCACTGGTGGGGCGCCTGGGGTCACTGTGGGCGATGAGCTATCAGTGACGGGCAAGGTGTCTGAGTTTACCCCTGGTGGTGTCGCTACCCGCAACCTGTCGACTACCCAGATCAGTGGTAATCCTGAGATCGTCACCCTCAGCACTGGTAATGCCCTGCCAGCGGCTGAGATCATCGGTGCCGGCGGCCGGGTACCGCCCACCGAGACCATCGACGACGATGCTTTTGCCAGCTTTGACCCCACTGGCGATGGCATCGACTTCTTCGAGTCCTTAGAAGGGATGCGGGTCACCGCGACTAATCTGGCGGCGGTAGCGGGCACCAATCGCTTTGGCGAGATCTTTACCGTCGCCGATCTTGACCCCACTACTCCAGGCATTCAGGGGGCCACCGGCATCTCGGAGCGGGGCACCCTCAACATCAGTCCGGATGACTTCAACCCGGAGAAGATTCAGATCGATTTCGATGATGACATTCTGCCGGGCTTTACCTTTCCCGATGTCAATGTGGGGGCCCAGTTAGGGGATGTCACCGGGGTGATTTCTTACGACTTCGGCAACTTCCAGATTCAGCCCACCGAGGCCTTCTCGGCCACTCCGGCAGCCCCTGAGTTGCAACCGGAGGTGACTGAGATTACGAAGGGGGCCGGCCAGCTGACCATGGCCAGCTATAACGTGCTCAACCTGGACGTCAATGACAGCGACGGCGATACCGATGTGGCCGATGGTCGCTTCCAAGCCATCGCCGAGCAGATTGTCAATAACCTCAAGACGCCGGACATCATTGGGCTGCAAGAGATTCAAGACAACAGCGGCTCCGATGACGATGGTACGGTTTCCGCCTCTGAGACTCTACAGGCGCTGGTGGATGCGATCGCAACGGCCGGCGGTCCCCAATACGAGTTCATCGACAACACCTTCATCACCGATGGGGTCAGCGGCGGTCAACCCGGCGGCAACATCCGCACCGCCTTCCTCTATAACCCCGACGCCGTCAACCTGGTCGAGGGCTCGGTGCAAACCATCGGCGGTCAGAATCCCGGCGATGCCTTCTTCGATGCCCGCCTGCCGCTGGTGGCCAGCTTCGAATTCCAGGGCCAGGAAGTGACGGTGGTGAACAACCACTTCTCCTCCAAGGGCGGCAGTGCTCCCATCCTGGGGACCGAGCAGCCCTTTGAAGCCCGCCAGGAAGAGGTGGCCGTCAATGGCTCCCTGGATGAGCGCATCGCCCAAGCCGAGGCGGTGAAGGACTTCGTGGATGGTCTCTTGGCCAGTAACCCCGAGGCTAACGTGGTGGCCCTAGGGGACCTGAACGAATTTGAGTTTGTCTCTCCCGTAGACGACATCCTCGGCAGCAGCCTCACCAACCTGGTGGATACCCTACCCGCCGATGAGCGCTACAGCTTCATCTTCCAAGGCAACTCCCAGCAGCTGGATCACATCCTGGTCAGCGATCACCTGACCGCTGGCGCCCAGTTCGACATCGTCCACACCAACTCTGAATTTGCCGAGGTGACCGGCCGGGCCAGCGACCACGATCCGCTACTGGCCAGCCTACAGCTGCTCAACCCCATCGACGGCAGCCGCCGGGGCGATGTGATTGTGGGCACCGATAAGGCCGATCTGATCCAGGCCTTTGGAGGACGCGATCGCATCTTCGCTGCAGACGGCAACGATCGAGTCTTCGCCGGGGTCTTCGGCAACGACGGTGACGACCTCCTCGATGGCGGTCGGGGTCGAGACCTGGTTGTCGGTGGCAACGGCGACGACATCATCAACGGCGGCCGCGGCCGCGACTGGCTCATCGGCGACAGTGGCGACTTCGATGAAGGGGCCCCCCCATCTATGGCCGGAGCCGACCGCTTTGTCTTCGAGGGTAGATTTGGCCACGACCTCATCGTCGACTTCCAATCTGGCCCCGATCAGATCGATATCTCTGCCCTCGACCTCAGCTTCGGGGCCATCGACAGCAACGGCGATGGCGTCATCAACAGCGGCGATAAATTCATGAGGCAGCGGGGCGAAGACAGCCTACAGGTGAATCTGCGACCCTTCGGCGGCGGCAAGATTACCGTCCTCGGCGTCAGCAGCCTGACAGAAGCCGACCTCGTCGTCTAAACGACACCGTCAGCCAGCTGTCAAAGCCTCTGCCCCCGGGCAGGGGCTTTTATAGACTACGGCTAGGAGCCGCTTCTATGGTAGGTGTAGGGAGCGACCGCTGCAAACCATGGCCCTAGCCCGGCTCGTAATCGGTCGCCTGCCCCTGGTACACCCCTTCAGATCTAACCCTGGACGCGATGTCAATGCGGTTTACGTGAGGAGTCCTGTGGAGTTGATGGATCAGACAGCCATTCTACGCATCGGCGATCAGCCCCTACCCCTCAAGGAGTTGGTGTCTCGACTCTACCGCTATGGTCTAGTACCTGCCTTGCTGAAGGACTGGGTGATCGATCAGACCGTGGCCACCGTCGATTTGAGTGAGGCCGAGAAGCAAGCCGCCCAGGAACAGTTCATCCAAGCCCATCAACTAGTCAGTGAAGAACGACAACAGGCCTTTGTGCAGCAACGGGGCCTATCCCTAGAGCAACTGCCCCTACTGGCCCAGCGGCAATACCAACTGGAAAAATACAAACAACAAACCTGGGGAGCCCAGTTAGAATCCCACTTCCTGCAGCGCAAAAGCCAGCTGGACCGGGTGATTTATTCCCTGATTCGCAGCCAAGAGGCCGGCCTGGCCCAAGAACTCTATTTTCGCCTGCAAGACGACGGCGAATCCTTCGCAGAGCTGGCCCGCACCTATTCAGAGGGGCAAGAAGCCCAGACCGGGGGGCTGGTGGGGCCGGTGGAACTGAGCGTGCCCCATCCCACCCTGGCCCGCATGCTGTCTCTGAGCCAACCGGGACAGCTCTGGCCCCCCACCAAAATCGGCGAGTGGTATGTGGTGGTGCGCCACGAGAAGTTTTTGCCGGCCCAGCTCAATGAGGCGACTCGCAAGCGATTACTCGATGAACTCTTCAACGGCTGGCTGCAAGACCAGCTGCAAGGGCTGACGCTGACGCTGGCCCCATCGCCGGACCCGATTCCCGTCGATCGGGAAGACGCTTCGGATGACGCGGCTAAACCATGACGCTTGGGGGATCAGCCATGGCCCCAGTCAGGGCTCATTCGCCGTCGATGAGGGCATGGGAAGACCCCGGGACCGGGCTTGTGAGCGAGCCCCAGGGACAGCGATTAGGGGTCAAAGCCTATACCCGCTGGAGTCCTGATCTGGAGAAATGCTGCATGCTGCTGAGCGCGAACGAGTCGTACGAACGAACGGCAGATGATGTCGAGGTACTCACAGGCGTGCGCGTCTCAGGCAGTACGCAACAGCGCCTGGTGCATCGCCAAGCCTTCGAACCAGCGCCCGTTGACTGTGGTATTAAGGAGATGAGTATTGATGGGGGCAACGTTCACCTACGGCCCCAGCGGGACAGCCGAGCCAGTGGCGCGACTACAAGGCAGTGACCTTGCATCAATGTGCCGTCAGTGCCTTCTTCCACAACACATTGGCCCGCCCCCTGAGCGTCTAGAGATTTTAGACTGGTGCCATCTCATCGAAAACCTGGGCAAAGTGGGTGGCTCAACGCGTCGGCTGGATGCGGTGGACGCCCGGCTGTGGCAGGGCGATGTAGATGGGGCTGTGAGGCTGTTTGATGACTGGCCGCATGAGCGGGTTGAGCGCTATCGCATTAATAAGGCGTCATGGCTATCAATGTGGAAGCTTCCGTTGTCTCGGGCGATT
Organism: Halomicronema hongdechloris C2206; assembly: GCF_002075285.3. GTDB lineage: Bacteria > Cyanobacteriota > Cyanobacteriia > Phormidesmidales > Phormidesmidaceae > Halomicronema_B > Halomicronema_B hongdechloris. Next base: position 2,060,724 of record NZ_CP021983.2, read on the forward strand.
GAAATGCAATCAGGTTATCGCAACCTATGGTGTATACTCGTCTGATTTTTACCTAATTCAGCAGAAGACAACCTCTTCTAATTTCTCTCTACACATCATAAATAGAAGACAACCTCTTCTAATTTCTCTCTACACATCATAAGGGGACCTCGATTAATCAGTTTTCTTTAGCTAATGGCGTCTCATTCGATATCCCAGAATCCCTGCTGTCCCATGGCCTGCGTGCTTCAACAAAACCGACCTTATGATCTCATACTGAGATCGCTCTGGCTATTTTTCGAGGTGCCCATAAATAAACGTAGCTCGTTTGTTAGGCTGAAGGGCGTATTTTATAATCTGGGCGCTATCTAAAGCCTTAACATCTATATCACACATTCATCGGGGGATTTTACGGTAAGTTCATCGGAGTTTTTGAGGGAACTTGTTATCTTACCCTTAACGAGCAAACGAACAGTTCTTCTGGCATTAAAGCTGAGCTAGGTAACATGACTCATGCAGGAAATTAAGTTACCGTTCGTCGATAAGAAGCCTTCAGCCCGCTCAATCGCTTCTAATGGGCTGATCTCCATTGCCAGCATTGGCTTACTTATCTGGGCTTTTCAGCTTCTGCAGACTCGTCTTACCTCTGTTGTCAGTCACGATGCTGTTATCAACGGCGCCATTGTTGAAATCAAAGCTCCCCAAGAGGGAGTTGTGTCGCAGGTATCTATTGCTACCGGAGATGAGGCTTTACCAGGGCAGTCTCTGCTAACACTTAAGAATGACCAAATTAGCGAACTCCAAGTTGAGGAAATTACCGGTCGCCTGAACCAGGGCCAAACAGAACTACAGCGAGCTCAGATTCGTTTGGATCAGTTAGTTGAGCTACTGCAAAGAGCTCAATCAGATAGTCAGGCTCAGTATCGTCTTGAAAATCTTGAAGCCGAAGAATCCATTGATCAAGTTGCTTCAGAGCTGAAAGGGGCAGAAGCCAAACTCCAACTTGCTCAAGTCAATTATGACCGGGCGGTGCAATTGCAGACTGCAGGTGCAATCTCTGTGGCAAGTTTGGATAGCGCTACAGTAGAAGTTGAGCAACGCCAGGCAGAAGTAGATAGCCTTAAAAACCGTCTGAATAGGCTAGAGGCTGATCGACAAGCAGCAGCGTTAGGGCTAGTGATCAATCAAACTCGCAGTAACTACGACCCTCGCATTAGGGTTCAAGAACTGCAATTACAAATCTCAGATCAGCAGCAATTGGTCCAAACACTAACTGAGGCAGTGGCCACGACTGAGGCAGAACTTGCCCAGGCCAAGTTAGATGCTGAGCGCAAACAGTTTACCCAAATTGAAGCCTCTACCGGTGGGGTAATCTGGAGTTTGCCCATTCAACCCGGTACCTTTGTCCAGCGCGGTGAATCATTAGGACAACTACTGGACTGTAACCGTCGCTGGGTGGATGCCTTCGTGGATGAGCGTACCCTGAAATCACTTCAAGTTGGAACCCCCGCCACTATTGAACTGTACGGTGACAAATCAGTCACATTACAGGGCAGTGTTGGCTTAATTCGGTCGGGGCTAGAGCGACTATCACCAGGAGAAGATGTCGCTGTGCCGACTACGGCAAATACTCCACGCAATGCTCAGATTCGAGTCAATATTGAGCCAGATCAAAATCTGGATAGTCAGGATCAACTCTGCTATGTCGGTTATACCGGCAAGGTCATATTTGAAATCTGATGAATTCGACTTGAAATCGGATTTATGGAGGCCACTTGATGACTTAGAGATATATTTTTTTAACTCTAAATTAGGTTCAGAACCAGACAGTTTAGATAACTGTTTTATGCGACTTAATCATCAGTATGCGACTTAAGTCAAGCCGTAGCTCGATTATCTAATCTACTAAGACCGCATAAACCTAAGCTTTATTTACTTCATGTTAACATCTAAAATTTCTCAATCGTCATCGAAATCATCCTCGACCAATCCTAAAACTCCTAAAAAGGTAAACGCTCAGCATCATCACATTGCTCCCTGGGTTTGGTACCTATTTATTGGCAGCCTGTTACTTTGGTTTGGGGTAATACTATTAACGGCTCAGCGCCCGGTTTTAGTTCCCTTAGATATTGCTAACCCCACCAATTTGCCTCCACTGACTGGCTTTTTAGAGGTTCCACAAGACATTGATAAATTGTGGCTTCCAATTGGCGCTGTTCTAGGCTTTGGCATCTTATTGCGTTGGATCAAACCCAGCAACACCAGCCGTGTGGTAGTGCGCAGTGTCACGATTCTTCTGGCCGTTCGCTATTTGGTCTGGCGCTCGTTGACGACGCTGAACTTTTCTCACTGGATTAGCTTGAGTTTAAGCCTGCTCTTTTTCCTGAATGAGATTGTCTGGATCGGATCCTATCTGCTTTATCTACTTCAATCCACCTGGACCAATGAGAAACGGCGACGACGGGAAGCGGACTACTATTCCCAGACTGTACTCTCTGGAGAATATTTACCGTCAGTGGACGTATTTATCCCCACCTATAAGGAGCCAGAATTCATCGTACGGCGGACGGTGATTGGCTGTCAGGAGATGGACTATTCCAATAAGACTGTCTATGTTCTGGATGATACCCGTCGCCCCCATATTCGGGCTATGGCTGAGGAATTAGGGTGCAAATATATCACGCGTCTCGACAACACCCATGCCAAGGCTGGGAATCTCAACAATGCGCTTGCACATACGAAAGGCGAGCTGATCACGATTATGGATGCTGACTTCGTGCCCTTTAGGCACTTTCTGACCCGTACCGTCGGCTTTTTCCAGAATCGCAAGATCGATCTCGTGCAAACGCCGCAACATTTTTATAATCCCGATTACCACGCCTATAACCTGGGGCTTGATCGCTTCTTGCCCAACGATATGGAGCACTTCTTCGGCTTTGTACAACCTGGTCGCGATGCTGGCAACAGTGTGATCTGCTGTGGCACCTCCTATGTGGTGCGGCGGCAGGCCTTAGAAGCCATTGGCGGGTATTACACGCGCTGTTGCGTGGAAGACTACCAGACTTCTACCCGCATGCTGACCCAGGGGCAACATTTAATCTACTTGAATGAAATCCTTAGCATGGGCGAATCTACCCGCACCTTTGCAGACTTTATCGATCAACGTCTGCGATGGCTACAGGGGAATCTCCAGGTTTATTTCTGCGGCGATGACTTGCCGATCTGGTCAAGGTTGAACTGGATTCAGAAGAGCTATCACATCAACTTGATTCTGTATTGCCTGAATCCAGTGGTGCGGTTTATTTCCTTGACAGTTCCGTTGATTAGTTTATACCTAGGCTCTTCTCCCCTAGTGGCCCTCGCCCCAGATTACATGTACTATGTCATTCCATTTTTGTTGCTCTATAATGTCAGTTTCACCTGGGCAAACAACTATCGCCTCTCCGCCTTTTGGAACGAAGTATACGAAACTGCCTTTTGCTTCCCAGCCTTATCGCGCCTGGGACTGATTTTGCGCAATCCATTTGCTAAGGCCTCAACTGCAACGCGCAAGGGCGTCAAAGCAGAGACCAAAAACTATAACTTACATCTCACTTGGCAACTGATCGTCCTGATTCTACTAACCGTGGTGGGTTTGGTGTTCCACTACGGTGGTTATTTGACAGGGCGGTGGCCCTATCTGCAGTATGAATATGCTGGAAAAGAAATTCTGGTGTTTTGGTCGATCTATAACTTGGTAGTGATGACGGTGGCGGTGTTAGCAGCCATTGATCAGCCGGTGCGACGAGTTGTTGATCGGTTCCCGGTACGAACTTTGTGTCGATTGACTGTCGGTCATCAAATCTATGTGGGATATACCCATGATCTGTCGGAGGCTGGAGCTAGGCTAACCCTGAAGGCACCTATGCTGCAGTCAGAGGTATCTCCTGAGCAGCCAGCTTACCTCGAATTTTTGGAGGAGGACTTCACGGTGAAAACTAAGGTGCTGCGTTGGGGAGTGCAAGATGATCAGATCCAAGTTTCCCTGCAATTTATACGTATGACCCAGAAGCAGAATCAGCGCCTAGTATCCTGGCTCTATAGCGGTATGACTTGGTGGAAGCAGCCGAAGAAGCCTGGTGTGTTGGATTCTTTGCTGGCTATGGTTGCTGCTGTGTTAAGACTGAAGCCGGTCCTGAGAAGATACGTTTAGGCATAGTTTGCCATGCCGGCCATTGATCACATCCTGCAGCTCAACAAAAAACTGGGAAAGTGCTGCTTGAACACCTTCCCAGCTTAGATTTAGCAGCATGCCGTAGAGTACCCTGGTTGAGGCAACCGACTAGACCGTGACGAAAGTCGTCTCCGTCAGGACTGTGGTGTCAACATTTGGGAAGCTGAAACTGAAGTCGCCGTCGCCGTTGAGGTCATTGGGGTCGGCGATGTTCAGCAGGTCAACGACTTCAGTCTTCTCGATAAAACCGTCGGTATTGGTCTCAGAGAGATCCACCTTGAAGATCTTCTTGAACTGGGCGGCCTCCCCCTGGCGACCATCTCGCTCAATCACGAGGAACTCGTTCTCGTTGATGGGGGTGAAGTCGCCGATCGCGTGGTTGGCCTCATCGAGCTGGTAGCGACCCAACAGTCCGGTGAATTCGCTGCTGGCCACGTCGAACTCATAGAGGCGCAGGGAGCCTTCGGGGTCACCGAAGACGGTGCCCTCCAGCAGGGGATAGAGGGTTTGGCGATCGGGGCTGAAGGCCATGCCCTCATAGCCGCGTGAGCCGCTCAGGTTGGCAGACTCCTCGGCGGTTTCGAACTGCTCCACCACGATCCGGCCGGTTTCGGGGAAGTCGGTGAAGAAGCCATCTACCCCCAGCTCGATCAACTGGCGGAATTCCTCGCCCGTGGTCTGGGGTGTGCCGTCCTGGTTCAGGGTGAGGAAGCGCTCCTCATCCCGCAGGGTATAGGGATGCACCTGCAGGCCGGCAGCGTGGGCAAAGTCAACCAGCGGGAAAACGTCGCCGGTGAGCCGGGAGGTGATTTCGGCCACGCCGTCGCCGTTGCCGTCGACCGGCTCATCCAGGGACTCCCGCAGCAGGATGTTGTTCTTCCAAGGACCGAGGCCGTCTGCATAGCGGCTGATTTCCGCGATCGCCTCCGGATTGGCCAGGGAGTCATAGCCGGGATTCTCGAAGTCGCTGCCGGTCAAGTTGTGCCCAGCAGTGTCGCCGTTTTGAATGTCGAAGGGAATGAAGCCATTGGGGTCAGAAAGTTGCACAAACCCCTGCACCCAACGCCGCTATCGCCGCCCTGGCCATTGAAGCTAGGCGCGAGCTGATATAGCCGCAGCAGATAGTCGCTGCTGTTGGCCTCATTGCCAAAACCGTTGTCAGAGAGGAACCAGAAGGTGTCGCCCTCGCTGCCGGGGGCAAACTGTACGGCGCTGAAACCCTGCACAGGCTGTCCCTGGAAGGGACCAGTGCGCCCGTTGGCAGAGATGGGCTGAACGCGTGCGATCGCGTCAATATTGCCGTTATCCCCCCCGGCAGGAGGCCCTTCTGCAAAGGTATCAGCGGGCAAAAATGCGAAACCTAGTAGCGTACTTTCCATGGATTCGTTAGGGGATTTATCCTCTCCAAAACGCCATGGCTTAGATTGTCACGCCCTCATTAAATAAACATCTCAACGCATTAATTTGCTATTAAGTAAGAAGTAACTCTTGGTTATCGTGCCAACTCCAGATTAGACTCCAGATTGGGTAGGGTAAGTGTTTCATCGTTTGATTAAAAAAGCAGACAGCAATCTTAATTTTGTGGGAGAGATTTGACAAACCGTGTATAAATATTGTGTCGCATTGACTTTTGAGTCCTGATAGGGCACCATGATAGGCCCTGAGGTTGCTTTTATGGGAATACGGACTGTTTTTCGCCTAAAGCAGCTTACTGTCAACACCAGGACAGTAGCCTCGGTGTTGACCTGGCAACTCTATCTAAGCGCTCAAAGATTGTTGATGAACTGCTTTGGCGTCATTCCTTTGATCTGCTTAAACACATGGGTGAAGTGGGATTGATCGCTAAACCCAAACAGGTAAGCAACTTGAGCAATGGTGTCTCCCTGGTTGAGAAAATGAGTGGCTTTTTCAATGCGTCGCTTGAGTAGATATCTGTGGGGTGTCAGCACCGCCGATCTCTACACCAATGGCAACAGTGAGCGCATGCTGGGACGGTTTGTGAAGGAGAGCAGCACTCGCGATCGCATCGTCATCACCACCAAATTCAGCTACAACGCTGAACCGGGCAACCCCAACGCGGGCGGCAATGGACGCAAGAATATCCTCCGCGCCGTGGAAGGGTCATTGCAACGCCTGGGCACCGACTACATCGATGTCTACATCTTCATACCTGGGATCAGGTAACGCCTGCCGAGGAAGTCATGCGGACCCTGGATGATCTAGTGCGGTCAGGCAAAGTGCGCTACGTGGCCTTATCCGACTCTCCCGCCTGGTATGTGGCCCAGGCCCAGACCCTGGCCCAGGAGCGCTACTGGGAACCCATCAGCATCGTACAGCTGGAATATTCCTTAGCCGAACGCAACATCGAGTTTGAGTACATCCAAGCTACACCAGCTGCAAGATAACCTCGCTGCCCTGGACTTCGAGATTCCGGCAGAGCTACAGCAGCGGTTGGATCAGGTCAGCCGCCCTGAAACCCACTTTCCTTACACCTTCTTCGAACCTGGTCTGCAAGGCATGATCAACGGTGGAGCAACGGTAGGAGATAAGCCAACGTCCTATTATCCGCCTGTGCTAGTTCAAGGGGCTGGGGCTGGAGTCACTTCAAAGGATGTTTGAACAGGAAGCCTATTGGTGGCATAAGTCATACGATGCATAAACTCCTCGCCAACAAACCAGGAGGAGATTTGATCTCGGCAGCGGTCGGAGCGGGCTCCCTTCAGCAGACTTTCCATGGGCTCTCACCCTGCATCCGGCGATCGCGATAGACTAGTAAAGCTAACATTCGCCTATCACACCCCACAGGGCAGCCAGAGCAACAATGGCACTCGCAAGCGATCGACCCATCCAACCGATTTCCCTAAGTTTTGAGGCGTTTCTCGCTCAATATGGCGATGACAGCCGCTATGAACTCATTGATGGAGAACTGTTTGACTTGGAACCGACGGGGCCTCATGAGCAAGTGGCAGCAGCGATTGCCCGCTGGCTCAATTACGACATCGTGCAGCAAGGGGCCGATTACTTTATCCCCCATCGCTGCTTAATCAAACCCTTGGCAAACCAGACCGGGTTTCGCCCCGATGTGATCGTCTTAGATCGCGCCGCCCTTCCTCAAGAGCCGCTGTGGGCCAGCCAACCCGTTGTTACCCTCGGGAGCAGCATCAAATTTGTGGCGGAGGTCGTTAGCAGCAACTGGCAAAACGACTATGCCCGCAAACTTGAAGACTACGCCCTGCTGGGCATTCCAGAATACTGGATCGCCGACTATCAAGGACTCGGCGGCGAATTCTTCATTGGTCGGCCTAAACAACCCACGTTAACCGTCTGTATTTTGAACTCGGAAGGGCGTTACGACCGGCAACTGCTGCGCGGCGATCAGCGCATCACGTCTGCTGTCTTTCCCAACTTGAACCTGACCGCCAAAGTCATCCTCGGGTTGGATGAGTCGGCAAGATTTAGCGGATAGACCGTCTTTAACGGACTTTGCGATCGCAGAGCGAGGACTCTAGTACTTAAGCACCAGGGGAAGGGTAGGTCGAGCATCGAGAAGCTGGCCATGTCGGCCACCATCGAAGGTGAGCACGGCCAAGGGAGTCGTAGCAGTGCTCATCTCAACGCCTGCTTGGCAGAGGATGGCGTGCATGCGTGGGGCCAGCTGCGGATTTTGGGTGGCAATGGTGATGTCAGTTAATCGTCGGATGCCAAGGGGATGGGAGACGAGGTGTTGATGGGTTGGGCAGTTGAGGTTTAAGAGGGCCGCCAGGGTGATATGCTGCGGGACTAAAAAGCACAGGGGCTCTGCTTGATGGACTCGGTTTTCCGCTGAAAAGCAAACAGATGCCTCTGTGACTAACGTAGAGCCGCAGGCGGCAGGCTCTGTCCCCTGATGGGGCTTGCCACGAGGGGGCCGGGAGCGCAAGCCGAGGCCAAAGGGAGAGGCCCTCGTCTGGGGCCAATGGGCCCGAGCTAACAGGTCCACGCCCGTTTCGATGGCGCTGTGCGCCGCCGAGATGGGATCGGTGATCCAGATGAGTTCTAAGTAAACATTCTCAAAAAGGATGAGTCGAGCGGCGGTGCCATGCTCGGTTCGGTCAAGGGGTGGAGTCGAGCTGCAGAGGCCAAGCTGTTGTAGGCCTGATGCGGTGACTGGCGTTGGCAGGCAGATAAACAGATGGTCGATTTCTAGGGGGAGCGTTGCCTGCTGGGTACAGTCTGCGATCGCATGTCGACGATGGTTCATAAAAGTCCCCGATGGCACTAGGAAACACTTGGCAGGCCCCTCATAGAGAATACCGAAGCCAACTATTGAGAAAAATTCTCATCTGTCTGCTGTATTCTGTCAAGGGTGGTCTGGCCCATGGGAGGGAGTCTGCTGGGAAAATATCCTAGGCTCGCGAGTAAACAGATATATAATTGGAAATCTAGCGATTTATCGGCACTTACCCGGTTATCAGGGCCTTGACAACGTCAAGATTGTGCCCATTCGCCAGTTTTGAATCGAAGGCCCCAGGTTGGCTATGGGAGGGCCAGTCTCAGGATTTTCTCTGAGCAGGGCTTTAGGGAGACGGTTGATTTGATACACTTGACACAGCTGAGAACCAGTAAACTTGAGCTAAGGCATGGCTGGCTGGATACCGTCATGTTAGTTGGTTCGTTTAGAGCCGCACTCTTTAAGCCCGATTAACAGGCTGGGGCCATTAGGTCATGGGAGTGTTAACTTATTGACCGCACCATCATGGGGAGTTAACCTGATATGTTATCCCAGAGCAGGTATGACCTGCGAGGGTGTCGATCTGAATAGGGCCCTGGGGCTGTCGCACGTATGCTAGGTTGAGCATCATTAAATCAGCATGAGTAAACAGGATATCGTCAAACAGGCTGAGGTAGTCACGAGCTTCGACTATGACGGTCTTGAGCCTGGGCAACAGTCGGTTGTCCGACAGTGCACTGGTGAAATCAAAGAGCGCCTACAGCGTTCAGCCCAAGACATTTGGGAGGTGGGACAACGACTGGCAGAAGTACGGGCCTGTCTTCAATATGGGCAATTCGACTCCTGGCTGCAGGCAGAATTCGGCTGGAGTCGGCGCACGGCCTATAATTTTATTAATGTTTACGAGACGTTTCAAGAACGTGCAAATCTTGCACAACTCAATATTGCCACCTCCGCGCTCTATTTGCTAGCCGCCCCCTCTACTCCCCCTGAGGTGCGCCATGACTTCCTGAATCGGGCTAAGGCCGGGGAGAAAGTAACCCACAAGGAGCTCGCCCAGACCCTAAGGGGGAAACCCTCATCCTCTTCACCGCGGTCTTCATCCCAGCCCGCGCCTCCATCGAAACCGTCGACCACTGGCATCGTCAAGGTCATTCCCAAGTCGGCAGATTCCCGTGAGTCCCCCTCAGCAGCTACCTCCTCACCCCCATCGGTACCTGCCTCTGAGCTGGCCACCATCCAACCGGGCTGGTATCGCCTCGGTGGTCAGCATGTCCTGTTTTGCGGCGATACGGCCTCCGATCAGTTTGCTCAACGGGTGCCTCAGGTGGCCTTTGCCCTGGCCATCACCTCCAACGACTGGGATCATGACTGGCTCATCGATCAGGCCAGAACCGTGACAATTTTGGCCGAGGCCGACGTGCAGGCGGGCATGGTTGAGGCTCTGTTGCAGATGTTCTCAAACCCTCAGGAGTCGGTGCTGTTTCCCTGGCTCCCTCGGGCAGATATGCTGGCCATCGCCCATCGCCTTGGTCGTCGGGTATATGCCGGTGACGCCGATCCAGAACGTTGCCGTGCGGCCGTTGCGGCGGCGGGGTTAATCCCGCAGCCCCTGCCGCTGCATCAAAATTAAAGGCCATCCCACACCAGTGGCGCCGGCAGATGCGATCGCTTCCCTCTACCGCCAGGGTAGCCGCATACCCAGGGGCAGGGTTGACCTCATAGAGAGACCAATGCTCAGACATCGCCGGCTGCCATTGTACGTTGACCAGGGCAGGGAGTGCCTGGGGGGCCAGGGTCACCTCCACCTGGTCCAGCGGGGCCGATAATCCCTGTCCGATGGCCTTGAGAAAGGCCTCCTTACGGGTCCAGCCATGAAAAAACACCTGGGCTTGCTGAGAAGGAGGCACTTGCCGGAAAATAGCCTGCTCTCGCGGAGAAAAATATCCCGCGACTATCTCTTGGCAGGTGATATCGGAGCGAATCGCCTCTAGATCTACCCCCACCCGACGTCCCCAGGCAACCGCATAGAGGGCCAATCCCTGGGAATGGGAGAGGTTAAAGCAGAGCTCCTGGTCGCCCTGCCGTGGGACCAACGCCGGCTTGCCCCTAGAACCATAGTGAAAGGCGAGCGCTGGGGCGGCTTGCCCCAGGTAGTACCCCAGCAGTTGCCGCAGCCGCCCCCGGGCCACGATAAAGTGTTGGCGGTCGCGCTCGAAGTAAAAACGCTCGGCCCGGGCCCGCTCCCCCTCGCAGAGAACTTCATAGAGTGCCTCCACCGTCGACGGTGCCACCTCCAGGGACAGGCGCCAGAGATGAACCTGGTCAGGGGCAAGTACCAATGGGTTTGGGGGTAGCTGCCAATCCTCCTCGGCGGCAACAGTTACTGGCATCACGGAGACACCTCCTCAAGAGCAGATCACAGGGAAATCAATGAGGCCAAGGCTCGGTGGAGGGCTTGCCCTAGCATGGGTTGTGCCGCATGGAGAAAAAAGTGATCCCCAGGCAGCATCTGCAGCGAGAATCCTGAGCAGGTCTGCTGCCGCCAGGCTTCCAACATCTCACAGGTGACATCTGGATCCTGTAGTCCCCCAAATGCCGCGATTGGACAGTTAAGCGGGGGCGCGGGCTCATAGCCATAGGTCTCTAGCACCGCGAAGTCGGCCCTGAGGGTGGGCAACAGCAGCTGCATCAACTCTCGATTCTCCAGGACGGCCGCCGGTGTCCCATTCAAGCGCCGCAACTCGGCGATAAACTCGGCCTCTGGCAGGGCATGAATGGGGGGATCCGGATCGGGCCATTGGGGCGCCCGCCGCCCGGAGATAAACAGCTGCCCCGGCTGCCGCTGGAGCCGACGCAGCCGCCGGGCCACTTCGAAGCTCAGCAAGGCTCCCATGCTATGGCCAAAAAAGGCAAACGGCTTATCCAGGCAGGGCAGTAGTGCCTCAACGATGGCCTCGGCTAAGGGGGCTAATCGGTCAAACGGGGGCTCCCGCAACCGCATGCCCCGACCCGGCAGCTCAATCGGGCAGAGCTCAACGGTGGCTGGCAGATGCGCTTCCCAGCCGCGAAAGGTGAGGGCTCCTCCTCCAGCATAGGGAAAGCAGAATAGCCGTAAGGTAGCCTGGGGATTCGGACAGGGACAGGTAATCCAGGAATTGGGGGCGGCCATCGGCATAGGACGTATCAGGGTATGCGGCTAAGCTTGGTTTTGGGCAACCTGGTCCATTTGTTTTCGTAAACTCAGGGGCCGCATATCCGTCCAGACTTCTTTGATGTAGTCTAGACACTCGGGCTTGAGACCAGTCTTACCCACATCTCGCCAGCCCAGAGGGTTCTCGCGATAAGCCGGCCAGATGGAATACTGCTCTTCATGGTTAACGACAACCTTGTAAATCGTAGTATCTTCCTGGTCATCTCGATGCATGGGTCTTCCTCCAGAATAGGGTCGGCGCTGAGCCAGCTATTTTGCCAGGGTATCGGCCGGAGATAGCTCGGCTAAGGGGTCTAGATGCCCGGTGCCCTCTAGCGTCGTCAAATCAATATCGGCCACACAGCGGACCTTGACGTAGTTCAAGATCAACTCCCCGACTAGGTGAACCGTGCCGTTGGGTTGGTCAAAATCGGCTTGACCCAACTCGCAGGCATCGCCATCCAGCTTGACGCTTAACTCAGTGCCGCCCCGGGTATTGGTAAACTTAATGTGGACGTATCCCAGGTCTATGCGCTCCTTCAAGGCGGCAGCGGTCTTCTCTGGTCGTAAGCTGACTTCGACCGGGTGCTCCCCGGTGGACAAACGCTGGACGAGTTCATTCATGGTTGACTTCCTGAAATAATCAACAGCTCAGTTAGGGGGCGGCATTGGCGCCCACGGGCTCATTGACGGTCTCATTGACGGTGCTGGAGGCGTAGTCTGGAATCTCAAATTCCAGCACAGTACGGCAAAATTCTTGCCATTCCGGCGTGATCTGGTCGAAGATAATGTTTTCATCCTTGAAGATGCCATCAGTGACAACATAGTTCTCCTGCAGGTAGAAGATGTCGTCATCGCTGAGTTGCCGATTGACCTCTACCTCTGTACCGTCAATCTTTTTCGTTTCCTTGCGAGTATTGTCGCTGCGCTCTGTCCATTGACTAAACTCACGCAAACGCTTAACAGGATAGGCTTTGCAATATTTGCCCATAGTGGCCATTGATATACCTCACGGTTAGTGCTACAGCAGTAGTATTCAGGCTCGCGACATGAGAAATGATTGAAGCTCTCCCAGAAGACCTAAGGGATTTCAATATCGGGGGCTACGAGACCTGAAATTCCCTTTATGGCTTCGATCTATCGAGAAAAAATTGAGTTTGAATTTTTCCTGATCAACACTCGACTAGCAACACTAAAACTTGACTGACTACCACAAGCCCAGCGTCTAAAAAGCTAATGCTATCGTCAAGGAGACAGCCTGTCCACAAGCCCTAGCCAATGATTCGCCTCTACAGGGCTAGGAAGGTAGAGAGATGATCAGTTTATTGGCATACACTCTCAACTGAGACACCAATTACAGTAACCCAGGACGCTCAAATTGGCAAGGAATTTTCTTTGCTTTTAAGATTCATGTCCGGACGCGCTTGAGGTAGCAAATATCACATGTCCGCAATATATTGCGGCGGCGATTCATTAACACAGCTGATGGCTATTCATGCTGAAATCGATATGCTCCACGGCAACGAGATTCCTCAAGCTGTCCGTGGCTAACTGATCTGCGCCGTCGTCTTTCGCCGCTGTTTTGGGATCAATCCCGCGTGGCTGGCTTTCAATGCTCCACCTCATCATCCTGCAACCTCTGGTTAGCCCTCATGGAGGATAACGCTCCTGGTTAACCAGGCATTTTTCATCAGAACTATTCCAAATAGTCAGATATTCTGATACGCTTCTTGAGAGCTATTCCGATCTGGAGTTGCGTGAGTTAGGAAAGCTAGGTGGGAACAAGCCTGCCATGTAATTACTGTACTATCCAGTTCGACGTCGGAATTCTGTCCAGTGGTGTGGGAGTAATAGTGATGAATCAACTAAAATGCCTTGTTTGGCTCACCGGTATCTTCTCAATGGTTTTTGCTGCAGGAGCCAGGGCCGAAATGCAACCCTCGCCGGTGGCTTCTGAAGAAGCCACAACGGCGCAGCACCTGCATGACATTGAATCCCCGGCGACTACAGTAGGGGAGTGGCTAGCCCAAATCGAAGCGGCGATCGTCGAGATTACCGGCGTGCGGGTTGAAAGCAGCGAGACTGGTTTGCAAGTAATATTGGAGACCGCTGACGGAGATCTGTCTGTTCCGACCACAGAAACCGTAGGCAATGCCCTCGTGGCAGAGATTCCCAATGCGGTGCTGGCATTGCCGGAAGGAGACGAGTTTCAGGCAACCGACCCAGCTGCAGGCATTGCCCGGGTGTCAGTGACGGCTGTGGGCCAGGATCGCATTCAGGTAGCGATTACGGGCACCGATGCGCCACCAGAAGCGACCGTGAATGCCGAAGCTGGCAATTTGGTCTGGACTGTCGTGCCAGGCATTGCCCAAGTCGATGATGCCGATGATGCGATCGAAATTGTAGTAACCGGTGAGCAAGACACTGGGTATCGGGTTGAGCGGGCGACCACAGCCACCCGGACTGACACCCCGATTCGGGATATTCCTCAGTCGATTCAAGTTGTCCCCCGGCAAGTATTAGAGGATCAGCAAGTGATTCGATTGCGCGAAGCACTGCGCAATGTTAGTGGAGTCATCCAGGGAAATACAACAGGTAATACAGTTCCATCATTTATTATCCGTGGGTTTGAACAACTTAATGTTGGAACGGACGGTTCAGGTACCATTTATCGGGACGGTTTTCGTGAAAACTTTGAAGCACTGAGAGATACTGCCAATATAGAACAGATAGAAGTGCTTAAAGGTCCGGCATCGATTCTCTTTGGCAATTTAGAACCGGGCGGTATCATCAACTTGGTAACAGAAAGACCGCTGGCTACTCCCTCTTATGAAGCACAACTACAAGTGGGAAGCTTTGGCTTCGTGCGGCCCACCATCGATCTCACAGGACCCTTAAATTCAGACAGAAGCCTACTCTACCGTTTCAACGCTGCTTACGAGCGCGAAGATGGCTTTCGTAATTTCGATCAAGATGTCAATCATGTCTTTGTGGCACCAGAAATCACCTGGCAAATTAGCGATCATACTGACATCGCCATAGAGCTAGAGTATTTGTATGATGAACGCCCTTTTGATCGAGGGGTAGTAGCGATTGGTAACGAGGTGGCAGATATTCCTTTCGATCGCGTTCTAGGCGAACTAGATGATAAAGAAAGACGAGAAATTCTCAGTACTGGATATCGATTAGAACATCAGTTTAACGACAACCTGCGGCTCCGTAACGCTTTTCGATTTAATACTACTCTCAACGGCAACAATAATTCTGTTCAAAACCTGGCAGTGGATGAAGTGACCGGAGAACTCAGTAGAATATTCGTTGATGTTGAAGATGACCAAAGTAGTTACGCTCTTTACACCAACTTGGTCGGCGAATTTACAACCGGACCAATTGCTCACACACTTTTATTTGGCATAGATCTGGAACGCATTATAGATATCGCTGACGTTCGATTCGGAGCAGCGCCTAGCATTAATATTTTCGATCCAGTTTACGGCCAAGTTCCTCGTCCCGAGCGAGATGAACTGCAGAATGTTTCTCTCAGAGACTCTACTATAGACACCTTGGGAATCTATTTGCAAGATCAAGTTACGATTCGCCCTGACTTAAAACTCCTCATCGGTGGACGATTTGACTTATATCATCGAGAACAGACCCGAAGCTTTAATGGTAATGAGAGTAGTGTAGAACAAGATGATCAGGCCTTCTCTCCACGAGTTGGCGTTGTTTATCAACCAATTGAACCATTGTCTCTCTATGCCAGTTTCACGCGATCGTTTGCGCCCAACACTGGCACAGCTTTCGATGGCTCTATCTTAGATCCTACTCGTGGCACTCAGTATGAGATTGGACTTAGAGGCGAGTTTTTTGAGGACAGGCTGACAGCCAATCTAGCCGCTTTCCATCTCACTAGAACTAATGTTGCTACTGCCGATCCAGATAATCCCAACTTTAGTATTGCCGTTGGGGAGCAGCGCAGTCAAGGGATTGAATTAGATGTGGCAGGTGAAATTCTGCCCGGTTGGAATATCATTGCCTCCTATGCCTACACGGATGCCGAAATTACAGACGACAATACCTTCCCAGAAGGCAATAGCCTGTTTGGTGTCCCTAAAAATGCCGCTAGTCTTTGGACGACCTATGAACTTCAGCGAGGAGATTTGCAAGGATTAGGTTTTGGATTGGGGTTATTTTTTGTGGGTGAACGTCCAGGTGATTTGGCTAACTCTTTTGAGGTAGATAGCTATATCCGTACCGATGCCAGCGTGTTTTACCAGCGAGATAACTGGCGAGCTGGCATTAACATCCAAAATCTCTTTGATATTGACTATATCGAATCCGCTTCTCGCAGAACACGCATTAATCCTGGAATACCTTTTACCGTTTTGGGGACAGTATCCATTGAATTTTAACGCTATTTGATTTTCGGATGAAACAAAGTAAACGTGAGATATTCCAAAAAATTTGTGCAATCAGCTTACTACTGCTGAGCTCAGCTTGCAATCAGAGATTATCTCAAAATTCAGCATCAACTACGACACAGTCAACAGCCGACTGCCGGGTCGTTGAGCATGATGCCGGAGATACACAGGTTTGCGGGCAGCCGCAACGAGTAGCTACGCTCAGCCCTTATGTACTAGATATGATGCTGGCACTGGGGGTGCAGCCTGTTGGACATGTCGAATACTATTCAAGCACGCGCCAACAGTTCGATCGCCCAAGTGAACAAATTCCCTACTTAGGCGATCGCATCACAACGCAACCATTGAATCTTGGTGAGCGCCAAACTCCCTCCCTGGAAACACTGACTTTGCTTAAGCCAGATCTAATTTTGGGCGAACGTTGGCACTTTCAGAGTTATGACTTGTTCTCAAAAGTTGCCCCTACTGTATTGGTTGATTATGGCGAGGGTGGTGGCTGGCAAGAAGACATCCACCCCATTGCTAAAGCACTCGATCGCGAATCAGAAGCAGAACAAGTCATCGCGGTCCATGAACAGCAGGTGGCAGCCGTTCAACGCAAGTTAGCGTCGGTATTGGCAACTAATCCACGATTGTTATTGATCACTACAGTTGACAATTTGAGCGGCTCGATACATCTCTTTAATAAAGACACGCCAG
This sequence comes from Halomicronema hongdechloris C2206, assembly GCF_002075285.3. Taxonomy (GTDB): domain Bacteria; phylum Cyanobacteriota; class Cyanobacteriia; order Phormidesmidales; family Phormidesmidaceae; genus Halomicronema_B; species Halomicronema_B hongdechloris. Next base: position 2,077,439 of record NZ_CP021983.2, read on the forward strand.
GAACCCTGTTGGAACGTATTGGCTTTGAATTAATTGGATCGGAAGGGGTGAAACGAGGAACTGGCAAAACAATTTCAGTCGAAGTGTTGGCACAGTTTAGTCCTGATATTGTAATTGTCTCAGGCTCGCAGTATGGATCCCACGATCCGGAATTAAATAAGTTCAAACAGCAATGGAACCAAATCCCAATTCTACAAACCATGAAGGCCAACCGTAACGGATGTGTGTACTTTGTCGACAACTTACTTTGGGGTGGCAATGTTCGGGGTCCTATTTCTGAAGAAATCGTTATGGAGCAGCTTCCTGAACTGTTACTGCCACCCTGTCAAAATTCAAAACCTGAAAACTGAACAGGACTTACGCAGTTGAATGAATTTCGCCTCCCCCTACCCAACCACAAGTTGGGGGGAACCAACTCATATTTATCTTTCCCCCCAGAATTGGGGGGAACCAAAGGGGGGCAAGGGGGAAAGTGCGTAACTCCTGCTGAAATCCTCCTTGAGAAACCAGATTTTTGTCAGCTGCAAATTCTTTATTCACACTCTTAAGCAGTAAGCAGTATTATGCGTACCTTCTTCATTATTTGGTTGGGTCAATTTATCTCGGCGAACGGCAGTCGGATGACCAACTTTGCGATTAAAATTTGGGCTTGGGAACAAACTGGGCAAGTCACAACGCTCACCCTAATGGCATTTGTCAGTCTGCTTCCAGGAATATTGATTGCCCCAGTCGCGGGCTTAGTAGTCGATCGCTACAGTCGCAAACAATTGATGATGTTAGGTGACACAGTTGCAATTGGAGCAACCCTAATACTCTTGCTGCTTTACTTAGACAACAGCTTGCGAATTTGGCATATATACGTTGTTTCACTAGTTGAAGTGACATTTTATCAATTCCAACACTTGGCTTACTCAGCCTCCATTTCAATGTTGGTACCCAAGCAACACTATACTCGCGCCAGCAGCATGGAATTTCTGTCTTTCTATGGTGCGCTGGTTGTTGCCCCGGCTCTAGCAGGATCTCTCTATTACATCATTGGTTTTCCAGGTATTGTACTCATCGATATCATCACCTTTTCACTGGCGATTCTGACTGTCATATGGGTTCATATTCCTCAACCAATTATGACGCAGCTACCAAAGTTGCAAAAAGCGACGATTATAAGTGAGTTGCATTTTGGATTCCGGTATGTGAAGGGACATCCTAGCCTTTTTGCCTTGTTAACAGCGGTTGCCTTGTTTAACTTACCGATGGATTTAAGTGATGCCCTCTATTCACCGCTGATCCTGGCCCGAACTGACAATGATGCAGTAGTGTTAGGAACCTTAGCCTCAGCAGCAGGCATTGGCGGGGTGATTGGAGCTTCATTCATGAGTATTTGGGGGGGTCACAAGCGACGAATTAATGGTGTCTTAAGTGGCATGATTGGCGTCGGAATTAGCAAGTTTATCTTTGGCTTGAGCCGAACCATATTTATTTGGATTCCAGCTCAAGTCTGTTCCTCCTTCAATTTCCCAGTGATTGGAGGATCTGATCAAGCCATCTGGTTAAGCAAAGTTGAACCAGAACTGCAAGGACGCGTCTTTGCAGCTAATCAAATGGCTCGAAAAATGACGCTGGCGGTTGCCTTTTTAGTCGCTGGCCCCCTTGCTGATTATGTCTTTGAACCGGCTATGATGCCATCTGGTAGTCTAGCCCCAATATTCGGAGGATTATTCGGAACTGGTAGAGGTGCAGGCATTGCCCTCCTCTATGCACTCTGCGCTATTTGTATGTTGCTTGTGGGCTTTGCTGGCTACGCCTTCCCTCTTCTTCGCAACGTCGAATGCAGCATGCCCGATCATGATTCTTCCTCAGTTTAAGGAGATCCATAACTACATGACCACAACTATTGTCAGATGCTGTGTTTTCTTGTCAAGCAAATTGCCAGCACTATAACGCTGCGCCTGCATTCGCCTGTCCGTAATTGAGTTCAGAGGATATTTGGAAAGTACCCTGCAACCTTGCTCCAGACTGGATTCTGACCAACAGAGCCATACGCTCTAAAACGCTTACCCTGCAGGGCTTTCAGCCGAGTTTTCAAATGTCCTCTCAAAGGGACTTCGATGTTTCAACACGCCATAGACGATATGGAGGAGTTTACGCATCACTGCACCCACCGCCGCCATTTTACTTTTGCCACGTTTGAGTAATCGCTCGTAAAAGGCCTTGAGTTCAGGGTTGTAGCGTGTTGCACAGACAGCAGGCATGAACAATGCCTTGCGCAGCCGAGCATTACCAACTTTGGATAAACAGGGACGTTTCTTCACCGACGTACCCGATTGTTTGTCTCGAGGTGTTAAGCCACAATAGGCTGCTAGCTGACGAGCGTTACTAAATCGGCTCAGATCTGCGTATTTGCATAACTTCGGGCTCTTGGCCACTTTTGGTGATCCTTAATACCAATTCTCTAAATTCCGGCTACAGATAGAGACTCCAATATTGAAGCTCTCCCTGTAATCGAGGCGATGGTGCCCGTCGACAACGCAAGTAATTGCTCCCGGATCACCTGCCGCAATTCATCCAAGGTTTTAGGACGGCACCAGCGCAATCGTTTTTTGAGGTATTGCCAGACTTGCTCAATGGGATTGCATTCCGGGGAATGCGCCGGTTGAAACATCAAGATGATGTTGTCGGGCACCTGTAGGCGCTTGGCCTTGTGCCATCCCGCTTGGTCGAGTTGGATAATTAAGAGACTGTCGGGATATTGCTCTGCAACGAGTTTGAGAAAGATCTCGAAGCAGTCGGTATTGCAGTGGGGCGTTGTTGCATGAATAGGGCGTTACGGACAGGGTAATGGCATAAGGTTAAAGTACCATCCAAAACCTGACGCCGATGCAGTACCGAGTCCGTAACTGGTCTGAGTATAACGCTGGCCTGAAGCAGCGTGGAAGTCTCACCATTTGGTTGAGCGAGGATGCCCTCAAACAGTGGTTGGTGACCACGCCCACGGGACGGCGAGGAGCCTCTAAGACCTACAGTGATACGGCGATAGCGACGGTGGCGACCCTCAAGAGCTTGTTTCACTTAGCCGGTGCGTATTTGCAGCCGGACGTCAAGCTCAGGGCTTTGTGGAATCGGTGTTTCAGCTGATGAACATACCCTTGCCGGTGCCCGACCACAGTACGGTATCGCGCCGATTGGCAGCCTTATCGGTGGCGATGCCGATTCAGCCTGCCGGTGGGGCTCGTCATATCGTGGTGGATTCCACCGGTATCAAAGTCTACGGGGAAGGGGAATGGAAAGCCCGGCAGCATGGCGTGAGCAAGCGGCGTACCTGGCGCAAGCTTCATCTTGGTGTCGATGAGGCGACCGGTGAGATCAGGGTCGCTGAGGTCACCACCCACGACTATCACGACAGCGAAATTCTTCCCAGTTTGCTCGATGGCATCGATGGTGAGATTGCCCAAGTCTCGGGCGATGGGGCCTACGACACCTTTGCTTGCCATGAGGCCATTGCCCAACGGAGCGCTGTGGCCACGATTCCGCCGCGACACGATGCCCAGCCCTGTCGGCCCCAGGAGGAGACCCCGACTCACCCGAGAGACCAGATTTTGCAGAGCATTGAGCAGGTTGGACGGGCGGCCTGGAAGCAAGAGAGCGGCTATCATCGTCGGTCGTTGGCCGAAACCACGATGTTTCGCCTCAAAGTCACCTTTGGGGGGCATGTTCGCTCTCGGAGCTTTGACAACCAGGCCGTTGAACTCTTCTTGCAGTGTGCCGCGCTCAACCGCATGATTCAATTGGCCAAGCCCGATAGCTATCCGGTTGAGGCTTAGTTCACGGTTCTGACCACGGAACCCCTGACTCACACACTATTCATGCAACAAAGCCTTAGGCGAGTTGAACAAGCCACATTAGCGCCTCAAGACAACACCTCTGCTCAGCCTCCTACGCCTGTCCTGTTGGTGCCAAACCAAGCAGCTGAAAGTAAACGGGATCAGCGCTTGGAGCGCTATGAACAAGTCCATGCTTTACGACAGCAAGGCTATCAAATCAAAGACATTGCTCATCATCTCGGCATGGGCAAACGCACTGTCTACACCTACCTGTCCCATGAGACTTTTCCAGAATGGCAACCTCCCATTCGACGACGTGGCAGTGGCCTTGATCCTTACAAAGGATATCTCCTTGAACAATGGCAGCAAGGCCAACAACAAACCAAACAACTGTTCATTGACATCCAAAAGCAAGGCTATCAGGGCAGCTATGCCACCGTGGCCCGTTACACAAGGCAACTGCGTCAGTCACCGCCTCAAGCTCAGCCTCCACCTGAGACTCTCAACGATTTCCCGGGGCGAGGGCCTGCGCCTCAAAATCAAACTGCTTCGTCAACTTCCTTAAGTGCCCGCCGTGCGGCTTGGTTACTCTTGCAGCGGGCTGAAAGCCTCACCACTGAGCAGAAGCAAACGCTGGAGCATCTCTATCAACAACCCGAGTTGACTGACGCGATTACCTTAGCCCAAGGCTTTATCGAACTGGTGCGTCAGCGGCTACCAGAAGATTTGGACGGTTGGTTGGCGAAGGCAGCCAATAGCTCGGTCAAAGTATTTCAGACGTTTGCGAAGGGCCTCAAGGAAGACTACGACGCCGTCAAAGCAGGTTTGACCTTGGAGGTGAGCAATGGCCCCGTCGAAGGCCTCAATAATCGGCTCAAAATGTTAAAGCGACAGATGTTTGGCCGCGCTGGGCTGGATCTGTTAGCCAAACGGTTCATTTTGACCAGTTAAGGATCACCCAAAGTGGCCAAGAGCCCGAAGTTGGCGTGAATCAGGTGCCGAAGTTCATGCGATTTTGCAGGCCAAGCGCTCAGCTAGTTGGACCAAAGTCGCATCGTTGTCCGCTTCGACTAACTCCCGTAACACCTCATGATGAGAGGCTTGAAGCGTGGGTTGAGGGCCCCCAGTATAGGGTTTGGGGGCAATGCTGCCGGTGGCTTGATACTGTTTCACCAGGAGACGGACGCTATCTTGACTCACTTGAAAGCGCTTGGCTAATTGTCGAATCGACCCTTCGCCTCGCTCATACAGGGTGACGATGCGGCGACGTAAATCGGCAGAGTGGGGGCACATAGGGACTACCAGAGCAGTACAAAAGAGCGTACTGCATAAGCTTGCACACCGCTATACCTTCATGCTCCAGGGACTTGAGCTAGAGATCCCGCCCAATAGCAGTTGAATTTCCAAAATGAGAATTGCTGGCTATTACAGGACCCGCCTGCGGACGGCGATCTGTGGGATGGTCCGAAAGTAGCGCAGTGGATGAGCGGCGTGTTAGGACGCCCAATCCATCCTCAGCGTGGTTGGGAATATCTCAAAAGTCTGGAGATGCGTCGCCGTCGTCCTCGTCCCGCTCACATTGACAGTGACATCGAAGTGCAAACGGCGTGGAAAAAAAACTCCCAACTCTCCTCGCCGACTTGAAGGCAACGTATCCTGAGGCGACTTTTCGAGTTTGGGCAGAAGATGAACATCGCATTGGCTTGCACCCCGTCAATCGCATGGTGTGGGTGCCCCTCGGCGAGACACCCATCGCTCCCGTGAACTTCAAATATGAGTGGCTGTGGCTCATCGGCTTTGTCGAGCCGAGCAGTGGTGAAACCTATTGGTGGATTGTGCCCCGGTTAAATTGGCCGATTCTCGAACGGGTCCTGGCGGATTTTGCCCAGGCTTTTGAGGTCAGTGCCACTAATCGCATAGTGTTGGTGCTCGACCAAGCCAGTTTCCATACGACTCATAAGTTAACAGTTCCAGACGGGATGCACTTGCTGTTTCTACCCCCGCGCTCACCTGAACTCCAACCCGCAGAACGACTCTGGCCACTCACGAACGAGGCCATTGCCAACCGCAGCTTTGAGTCTTTAGATGAGTTGGAAGCCGTCACAGCTCATCGATGCCGGGTGCTCATGAACCGTCCTGAGTTTATGCGTGGGATAACTGGATATCACTGGTGGCTTGAGGCGGTAGCATGAGCGTGCTTGTTCAAACGGATTTTATATTAAGAAGCGCAGTGCCTTAGCCCGATTTTTAGTCCATCATGGCACACCAGATGCAGCACTGTAGATAGCATGGAATCAGATTAAGCCAACTCTGAATAAAGCGTTACCCAACCAGGGAAATTCTAAGAGAAGTGGCAAAAGACGACCTTTAATAGGAGCAATATCTCTAAATGATTGAAATGCCAATTCAGAGTTACACTCATTTAGGATATTGGTATTTAATGAAATGCTATCTTCAAGGTTTTTGACCTGATGCCACCATCTTGGAGGAATATAGATCACTTCCCCTGGTTCTAATACCGCTTCTATGGGTTTGGCATGGGCATAGAGTGGAAATTGATTGAGATTAGGACTGAAAGCATTCACTTCTCCGCCGTATAGGAAATCCCCTTGATCCGGTGAGAAAAATATGATTTTTTTGCGTCCAGAAGTCAATGCAACCCATGCTGGCAAATCGTATGAATCGATGTGGAGACCAATAGATGAATCTTTAGGGCCGATATACACGGTAGAGCGCTCCAGTCGATATTTCTTTTGCAGTTCCATTGGTAAGCGTTCGAGCCAATTGGGAAAATAAACAGGCACATCATAATCTTGACGTAGCTCAGGAAAGGAAGAGAGCCGTAATTCTTCCAAATAAAGAGAGCGTTGACGATCGTGGCTAGCTAAGTAGTCGAGATAGTCTGCCAGTTTCATGGTGATGTCTTGATTCCGGCTTCTAATTCCCTCAGAACAATCTGTGACCGTCACATTGATCGAGCCATAGGTTGACCTAAAAAAATCCAACGTCCATTTTGTTAAGGCAGGCCAGTTTTTAATAACATCTGTGAGAATAACAGGCTTGCAAACAGAGGCGTAGTCTCTAATAAATTCTTCGTAAGAAAGTTGACTGCGGCGATCGATCAAAGCAACGGCTTCCCAGGAAACCTTAAATTGTTTCTTTTGCCATACTCGTTTGAGAAAATAAGTGGCAAGCAATACGGTAATGCCTAAGATAGGTAAAGCAAGTCCTAACCAGAAAATATTAAAATGAGAGAGCAGTAATTGCATTGTTATACCAGGATTAAGTATTTCAAATTAGGAAAACTATGAGGATAAAAAGCAATGGCCAGTTAGTTGCCAACAGTTTGACTTCTATTCTTAGTTTGTCTGATTAAGATAACTGTTTAACTGCTCAGCTAAGACTTGTACCTGAGGTTTAGCGAGCATCGTATAATGATTTCCAGGCACAACAACGACCTCTACTGATTCAGAAGAGAGTTGATCCCATCCCCAACTCAAATCATCGGGGTAAGCGGCTCCTTCATCGCTATCTTTGCCCTGGAAAAGCAGCAATCGCTCTGGGTAAATAATTTGAGGTAAATAGTTTTGATAAGCTCGCAAGTTGCTCTTATAAAGCTTGAATAAGAGACAGAATTGGTGAAAATCAATATCAGTTGGCATTAAGTTAGCTGCCTGCAATTGGTCTAGGAAATAATTTAACTTCTCTGCGGTTGGCAGTTTCCGTAATGTGTTGAATCGATCGTGGAACGTTGATAAATCGTACCCAGCGGCACCAGCTATATCTCTAGCAAAACCGACTAATGCTGTAACATCAAAATCACTCTCAACCTCCGCAGGCTTGCTTCTGGAAATGGGCGCTGGATTATCTAGCAATGCCAGCAGTTCGATCAAATGCCCTTGCTTTTGCAATTGTTGTGCCATTTCAAACGCAATGAAGCTTCCCATTGACCAAGATACCAACAGGTATGGACCTTCTGGTTGAGCAAGACGAAGTGTTTCAATATAATGAGCTGCCATGTCTTCTATGCGAGTATAGGGTTCGCGATCTCCGTACAGACCGAGTGCTTGCAACCCATAGCACGGGCGATCGGTGCCCAAACTGCGTACCAGTTGGTTGTAGCAAAGGACTGTTCCACCCATCGAATGGATGAAAAATAGGGGTCTCTTAGAACCTTGTGACTGTATTTTAATTAGAGGGGCTTCAATGTCTGGTTTGCTAAATTTTGTGAATGATGAGTTTACTGCTGTATATCCATATTTTGTTGTAGAACTGGGCTGTAAAAACTCAACCTCTTGCAATTCTACAACACTCTCCTTAACAGCTCGAATAACCTGCTCAATTTCTTCATCTGTGTGGGAAGTTGATAGAAAAAGTCGGCGATTTTCTAAGGCGTAAACCCCTTTTTCTAAAAGATGATAAAACAATAAATCTATTCCTTTGAGAGTAGATGGATGGGTAAAACGAAAAAGTGAACCAAAATGAACAACCTGAATAGGTAACTGTTTCTGTTCAAAATAAGTATTAAGCGTTGTAGCTAATTGTGTTGTCTTCCGAGTTAAGGTTTCCTGGAGTAATGGTCCACTATGCTTGAGATGGTTGAGTGCAGCCCAAGCGGCCGCCATGACAAGCGGGTGTTTAAAGTAAGTTCCTGCAAATATAGTGGTTTCTGTCTGAGGATATGACGCATCCCCATAGTTCCAAAAGCCACCATCCAAAGCATCCATCAAGGCAGCTTTACCCGCTACAGCACCAATGGGAAAACCCACCCCAATTGCCTTGGCATAGGTCGTTAAGTCGGCGCGAATATTCCATAGCGCCTGTACGCCTCCAGGGTGGGTACGAAAGCCAGTAATCACCTCGTCGAAAATCAGGACAACGCCTGCGCTCTCAGTCCATTGCCTCAATTCATGCAAAAACGCTTTGGGTTGAAAACCGGGTCGCTCACTCTGGACTGGCTCAACCAAAACAGCCGCCAATTCGTGAGCGTGGGCTTTCAAGATGTTAAGAGATTGAGGATTTCCATAGTCTAAAACGATGGCTTGATCAGCTTTATATGACGGGATTCCCGGTGCATTGGGTACAGAATCTGGTGTTCCATCTCCACTGGGAATCCCCGTCGCTAACACATCATCCAAATTGCCATGAAATGAGCCAGTGAAAAAAGCAATCTTGGAACGTCCAGTGACGGCACGTGCAATTCGGATGGCTCCCTCTATCGCGTCTTTACCAGAATTGCAAAAAGCAACCCGTTCTTGCCCGGTCAACTCACAGATTAATTCAGCGACGTTACCTGCTAGCCGCGATTGGGGACCCAGTTGAATCCCTTGCTGAATCTGCTGTTGAATCGCTTCTACAACAAAAGAGGGGGAATGCCCGAACAGAAGCGCACCAAATCCCATTGACATATCAATGTACTCATTGTCGTCAATGTCCCAAATTTTGGCCCCAGCAGCTCGTTGCGTGTAAATTGGATATACTAATTCTTTGATAGCAAGATTGAACCCGCTGACGGCTCTGGGATTAGCATGACAGGGGCGGTGTATTTGGGTGAGCTGTTTGGATTTTTGGGTGAGCTGGCTCAGACGCTCAATTAATCCTTCTAAATGGTTTTGTTGACGAGTGCTCAATGTCTCTTTTTGAGGAGCGATTGCCCTTTTAGGTGGACTTGTACGATTGCTTGAGTGATTTTGGTTTTCCTGAGGCAATGAGGTAGAGGTTGTTGTTTGCTGTATATCTAACGGCGTAGAGACAGGTGTTCTGGCTTCCGAAGGAGATAATGTTTGCTGCTTTGATAAAGTATTGTGGCGCAACAAGTCTAGCTGTTTAGCCATTACTTGAAGCTGTTGTGCCAAGAGCTGTTTGACAGCAGTATTAGGAGTTGATATTTTTGGGAAATTTTCCAGCAAAGATGTTCCATTTTGACTCACTGTAGAGCTAGTAGACCGTTGTGATTCATTAACATCGGGAATAGACTCTGTTGCTGACTCTTCCAGAGGTCTCTGTTTAGAGATATAAATAGCAAGGTCGTGAATCGTTGGAGTATTCTCAAGCAATAAACGTAGAGAAACATTGATATCAAACTGTTTTCTGACCGCTCCACTCAGTTGCAGGGTGTGAATGGACTCTAGCCCCATTTCAAAAAAATGGGTGTGAACATCGATCGCAGAAGGATGGACACCCAGGATATCACTGGCAATCCTTGTGAGTTCTCCCAGGATTCTCTGAGTTGATGCATCGATCGGGGAAGAATTTGATATCGGCTGAACTTGAGAATGAGTCATCAGCAGTTCCTTGGTTTGCTATATTCTTGTGTGACTGAGGGATATCGCGACTGCGTTGCTCTGGTGTAATCTAAACGTGAGATTATTCATGCAGATTGAGTAGGTCTAGCTGTTGGGATATAATTTCTAGCTGTTGAGTAATTAGTTGTTCTAAGCTATGTTTTTCTAATTTGGTTTCGGTGCCAGTTTCTTGGTTATTTATTTCTTCTGAATTGATAGATTGATTGGGTTCACCCCTAGACAACGACTCTGGTGGCTCTAATTCATTAGAAACTTCAAAAGCATTACCTGTTTTGTGGCTGCTATGCTTCAAGTCTAATGGAGCGGGATTGTTCTTTGATGGTGCAGATGGCGGTGGCAAATTGTTGGTTTTAGGAGACTCAATCCAATAGCGCTGGCGTTCAAATGGATAGGTGGGCAAATGGACACGATGGCGTTGTTCGTAGGCGTAAAATCCTGACCAGTCGATCGGTACACCAGCAAGCCAAAGATTTCCCAGGGTGTTGAGCAAGAATGCCATATCAGACTGTTGCTGATGGGGATGGCGGAGTGAAGCCAGAACTGACGGTGAAGGGGATGAATCTGCATCAGGCTGGACGGCTAACTGACTCAATGACCCTCCCGGACCCACTTCCAAAAGGATTCGCTCCGGTTCTTGCTGCAAGATTGCCATATTCTCAGCAAACCGCACAGGCTGGCACATATGCTTTGCCCAGTAAGCGGGAGCAGTCGCCTCGTCAGGTGTAATCCAAGTCCCTGTGACATTGGATAAGTAAGGGATTTTAGGCGGCTGGAGATTAAAGGTTTTTGTCAGCTCGATTAGGGGAGTGGCGATCGGTTCTAGCATTCTGGAATGAAAGGCATGAGAGGTTTGTAACCGGCAATAGGCGAAACCCTTTTCGGTTAAATGCTGAATTAATTCATCCACAGCGTCCGTAGAACCTGAAATAACACAGAGAGAGGGAGCTTGAATTGCCGCAAGGAATAGATTTTCCTTCAACAAAGGGGCTACTTCTGCCGCTGAAAGGGGAACAGCCAGCATCGCTCCCCCTGGCAATTCCTGAATCATCTGGGCTCTTTTTGTAACCAGGGTTAGGGCATCCTCTAGAGACATGACCCCAGCCAGGCAAGCGGCAACATATTCACCGATACTATAGCCCAGCATTACCTGAGGATAAATCCCCCACGACATCCACAATTGAGCTAATGCATATTCAATGATGAAGAGAATCGGTTGAGCCAGGAAGGTTTGATTTAATGTCTGGGTGGCGGTATCCGCCTGTCCTTCAGCACGAGCTAGCAGTTTACGGAAATCGAGGCGGGAATTAGGGGAATTGCGATCGATCTCCTCTTGCATATCAGGGTTGGTTCGGTCTTTGCCAGGATACAACACGTCGCGTAAATCCAGACCTAAAAGAGGCTGAAGAAAGTTGCAACACTGATCAACCTGGTTTCGAAACGTGGATTCGCCCTGATACAGGTGCCAAGCCATGTTGACATAGTGGGTGCCTAATCCGGGAAACAGAAACGCGACGGGACGTCCTCCCCGGGGTTGATGGTAAGTTAGGACTCGTTTGGCATCTTGAAATGCAGTAATGGCATCGTTAACATCGCGGCAGACAACGGCTCGACGATGGCTAAATGCTCGACGACCGAGTTGCAACGTATAAGCGACATCCGCCAGGTTGAGGTCAGGATTTTGTTGGAGATAATCCACGAAATTGGCAGTTGCCGTCTCTAGGGCAGTGCTTGTTTTGGCGGATATCACCAGGAGTTGCCAGGGGCGAGAGTTTCCAGAAGGCGCTTGCGGCGGCGCTTCTTCTAAAACCACATGGGCATTGGTTCCTCCAAGCCCAAAGGCGCTTACCCCTGCCCGTCTGGGGATTCCGTTGGTTTCCCAATCGGTCAGTTTGGTATTGACATAGAAAGGAGTGTTGGTAAAGTCTATTTCTGGATTAGGGTGTTCAAAGTGCAATGTGGGGGGAATCTGTTGATGCTTAAGGGCCAGTAATGTTTTAATCAAACCAGCAACACCGGCGGCTCGATCAAGGTGACTAATATTGGTTTTTACTGAACCGATCGCACATTGTGCCTGTTTGGTAAAGCCATCCCATCTTTCCTGATTCCTTCCGGCACAAAACACATTGTCCAGTGCCCTGATTTCAATCGGATCTCCCAAAGCGGTTCCGGTTCCGTGGGTTTCGATATACGTGATTGTTTCGGGAGCAAAGCCAGCGATCGCCTGGGCATCGGCAATCACTTCGGCTTGGCCGGTGACGCTGGATGCAGTAAAACTCACCTTCTCAAATCCATCGTTATTAATAGCTGAGCCCTTAATCACGGCATAAATTGAGTCACCATCTCCTAAAGCCTCTTCTAGTCTTTTAAGTACCACAACTCCCACCCCACTGCCGAACGGACAACCTTCGGCTTTGGCATCAAATGCCCGACAGTGACCATCTGAAGAAGCCATTCCACCCTCTTGATAGAAATAACCCTGCTTTTGTGGAACGGTGATTGAGACACCTCCAGCCAACGCCAGATCGCAGTCGTAGTTCAGTAATCCCCGACAAGCTAAGTGAATGGCAACAAGTGAGGTAGAACACGCGGTACTCACATTAACACTGGGTCCCTTCAAGTTAAGCTTGTAGGAAACCCGTGTGGCTAGGAAGTCTTGGATATTGCCAATGTTAATGGATAAAGACCCTACTGTTTGGATCGAGTCAGGATTGGGAATGAGATTGTTTAAGCAATAACTACTTGAGGCGCTTCCGGCATAAACCCCAATTAATCCTGCCTTTGAAGACTCATAGCCTGCATTCTCCAGGGCAGACCAGGCAGATTCCAAGAAAAACCGGTGCTGCGGGTCAGTGATTTTAGCTTCCCGCGGTGTAAATCCAAAGAACGAAGCATCAAACCATTCAATGTCGTCCAGCGCAAATCCCGCCTTGACATAGTTGGGGTCGTGTAACCAAGTTGGATCTACCCCTGAAGCCAGTAGCTCCTCATCGGAAAAGAATGAAATAGACTCCACGCCATTGCATAAATTTTGCCAAAACTGTTCAACACTCCTGGCTCCCGGAAACCGACCGGCTATGCCAATGATGGCTATGCCCTCCAAGGACGGATCGCGCTTCATCTCATCCATTCGGTTTTCTCCTCTGCTTCATCCGTTGTTGATTGTTTTGGATCGCAACTTGTTTCTGCTTTGCACGATCCTGAGCATGTTGGAATACAGGTCTTTTAGCAATTTCTTGGCTCAGGTGCTCTGCCAATGCGCTAATGGTTGGATACTCAAATAAGTCAGCGATCGGAAAGTCCTGATGGAGCCGATCTCGCATTTTGCTGCGGACTTGAACGGTTAAAAGCGAGTCTCCTCCCAGGTCTAAAAAGTTATCGTAGATGCCTACGAGTTCAACACCTAGTAACTCTTGCCAGATTTCAGCCAACGTTTGTTCTAGCTCATTGCGAGGCGCAACATAAGGGTTGTTCAACTCTGGTCGTGGATGCGTTGGCTTAGATAGATTAACCTTCTCTAGAGTCTCCAGAAAGTTAGAATCTTCTCCGGCATTTTCTTGTTCAATCTGAGTTAGAAAATCGCAAGTTGATACCACAACCTGAGGAATTGTTCTTCCTAAAAGGCGATCGAATACTTCGGCCCCCTCCTGGGGTAAAATTTTCTGCTGAAGTGTTTCGGCTCGCCATGCTTGCAGGTTAAAGGGCACTGTCGTGTCTACTGCCATCCCTACCTCTTGCCAAGCATCCCAGTTAATCGAAAAGACTGAGCGATGGGAAGAAGATAAGAAGTGATGATGGGCAAAAACATCTAAGAACGCATTGGCTGCACAATAGTCTACCTGTCCAAACCCGCCTTGGATGGAGGTAAGAGAAGAACAAAGCACTAAGAAATCGAGTGGAATATCCTTGAACACAGCTTCAAGAATCCGCGTTCCTTTAACTTTAGGAGCCAGAATTCTTTCTACCTCATCAGGTGTTTTTCGTTGAATCACACCTCCACCAGGAACACCAGCCGCATGGATCACGCCATTGATCTGCCCAAACTGAGCGCAGGACTGATCCACAACGGCTTGCATCTGTTCAAACTGAGTGACATCCGCACTAATGATTTGCACTTCAGAGCCCAGTGCTTCTAGTTCTAGTATGATTTGAATCTTGCAGCTAATCTTGTCTTGTTCGTCATGAGTGGTCAACCAGTGTTGCCACGCTTCCCGTGGAGGAAATGCCGAACGTCCAATCAGAATCAGTTTGGCTTGAACGGTTTTTGCCAGATGTTGAGCCAGTGTTAATCCAATGCCACCCAGTCCACCCGTAATCAGATAAACTCCACCAGGTTTTAACCGTACTGTCCTTGCTGGGGGGCGATCGAATCGCACGGGTTCAAACGCTTGCACCCAGCGCTGACGCCCCCGATAGGCAATCACTAGATCGGGTGATGGCGTTGTCAATTCTGCTAGAAGTTGTTCTGCCAAGTTTTCGACTTGCCAATGTTCTGGAATAGGAAACTCAACATCAATACTGCGGCAATGAAGATTTGGATATTCTCGGGAAATCACTCGAACAGGTCCAAGGACAGTCGCCTTTTCTGGGCAGAGCGGTTCACCCCCTGTAACCGATTGCATCTGATTTGAAATCACCGTGATTTGAACGTCATCGGTAATCGCCTGTTTTCCTAACGCCTGAGCTAGAAAAAGCAGGCTGTAAAACCCTAAATCCTGTAGTTTGTTAACTTGTTCAAAGCCTAAATTTGGAAAATTGTGCGAGGTAACAGTCCATGAATGAATGATCTTTGTTGGAAATTGATTGTGCTTTAAAAGGGCTTTGAATAAGACATGATAGTCTTCCTGTTGTTGAGGATTGAGGCTGTATTCTTTTTCGTTCCACTGGGTAAAGTGCGACCCAATGCTTACGGTGATAATCTCGTGGTTTTGCTGTTGCAAATTCGTTACAATCTGGGAACCTAAACCGCATTCATCCAAGAATACAAGAATACAGGATGATTGATGTAACTCATCTTGGTCCAATAAAACTGGAGGTAAAGCGGGTTTCCAGAAAGGAAGGTAAAACCAGTCTGCGATGTCCAGTTTTCTACTCTTTGATTTTTCTTTGAATGGCGCGGCAACACGCTGTGGCTGCTTTTGTAAATCAATCCAATACCGCTGGCGTTCAAAGGGATACGTAGGTAACGGGAGTCTATGGCGACGCTCATGAGCATAAAAAACAGCCCAGTCTACTTTGACGCCCATCAACCATAAACGACCGAGTGTTGTGAGCAAAACCGCAATATCTGACTTTTGCTCTTTGAGGTGACGAACCGAGGTAAGTGTCACCAATTCATCGGGTTGATGTTGCTTAGCAAAGGTACTGAGGGTGCGTCCTGGACCAACCTCTAATAATATTTGCTTGGGCTTGGTGAGAACTTCGCGAATTCCAGCACTAAAGCACACGGGTTGTCTGAGTTGCTGTGTCCAATAATGAGGATCGATCGCCTCGCTTGGTGTCATCCAAGTGCCGCTGAGATTGGATATAAACGGAATGGTAGGCGGATTCAGTTTCACGCCTTGGAGAGCTTGAGTAAAAGGTTGCAGAATCGGTTCCATCATTTCAGAGTGGAAGGCATGAGAGGTATGTAAACGGCGGCAACTTATGTTCTGTTCTTGCAATTTTTGTTGCAACTGCTCCACAGCCTCAGTCGGACCTGAAACCACACAAGAAGATGGTGCATTACTTCCAGCTAGGGAAAGGGCTGCTCCTAACAATGGTTGTATTTGTTGCTCAGAACATTGAACAGCTAGCATCGCACCGAGGGGACACTGCTGCATCAGTCGTCCGCGTGTGGCAACTAGCGCTAAGGCGTCTTCCAGGGAGAAAACACCAGCCAGACAAGCCGCGACATATTCGCCGATGCTGTGACCGATCATGGCGGTGGGATTCACGCCCCAAGACATCCACAATTTGGCAAAGGCATACTCAATGACAAATAAGGCAGGCTGGGCGTAGATAGTGTCGTTGAGGGAGAATTCAAAGTTCGGAGCTTGCAACTCAACGTTAGATTGGTCTCCTGATTCCTGATTCCTGACTCCTGGCTCCTCATCTGGATAGAGAACTTGTCGTAGATCTAAACCGAGATGAGGTTTAAGCAATTCGCAACAGCGATCGACTTGCTCAGTAAATGCCAGCTCGGTATGGTAGAGTTCCCGCGCCATATTGACATACTGGGTTCCCTGTCCCGGAAACATGAACACAAGGGAACGATGACCGAGTTCTTGATAATGAGACAAAACTTGTTGAGAATCAGGCGAGCTTAGGGCTTGTGTGGCGTCATTTGAGTTTTGACAAATTACCATGCGGCGATGCTCAAATCCTCGGCGCCCCACTTGCAGGGTATAGGCTACATCGGCAAGGTTACAATCAGGATGGTGCTGAAGGTAATTTACTAAGTTAACTGTAGCAGTGTCTAAAGCGGTACTGGTTTTGGCAGAGAGGAATAATAACTGCCAGGGACGAGAAGAGTCAGAAACTTCGATGGGAGGCGCTTCTTCCAGAATTACATGGGCATTAGTGCCACCAATTCCAAACGAACTAACACCAGCGCGACGAGGGGTACCGTTTGTTTTCCATTCAGCAAGTTGGGTATTGACGTAGAAAGGACTGGTGGCGAAATCAATTTTAGGATTGGGTTTCTCAAAGTGTAGGCTAGGCGGAATTTGCTTGTGTTCAAGGGCAAGAACGGTTTTGATCAGACCCGCCACTCCTGCTGCTGCATCCAAATGTCCAATATTGGTTTTAACAGAACCGATCGCACAGAATTGCTTCTGTTGCGTTTTTACCCGAAAGGCTTGGGTCAGAGCAGCGATTTCAATTGGATCGCCAAGAGAGGTTCCCGTCCCGTGAGCTTCGACATAGGTGATGGTATCCGGCTCAACTTCTGCGATCGCTTGAGCTTTCCGAATAACCTTTGCCTGACTATCGATACGAGGGGCTGTATAGCTGACCTTGAAAGAACCGTCGTTGTTGGTGGCTGAGCCTTTGATTACAGCGTGGATTGTGTCTCCATCAGCAAGGGCGTTTTTTAGTCGCTTCAACACGACAATTCCTACACCACTGCCTCTTACCGTTCCTTGGGCTTTGGCATCAAAGGCACGACAATGACCATCTGGAGAATTAATGCTACCTTCTTGATACAAGTAACCAGAGGATTCTGAAATGGAAACGCCTCCTGCCAATGCCAGATGGCATTCACCACCAAGCAAGCTACGACAAGCCATATGAACGGCAACTAGTGAGGTGGAGCAGGCGGTTTGAATATCGACACTTGTGCCCTCCAGGTTCAGCTTATAGGACACACGGGTCGTGAGAAAATCTTTGTCGTTGGAGATCACCAGTTGATAGGGATCGACAGAGGCTGCAAAGCTGCCTGCTGCATAACGCTTGAGCATGTAGCCGTTCAATCCTGTACCTGCATAAACTCCGATCGCTCCTCGATAGGTTTCAGCGTCATAGCCAGCCTGTTCAAGGGCTTCCCAGGCACACTCTAGAAACAGTCGATGTTGTGGGTCTGTAATTTCTGCTTCTTTAGCACTGAAGCCGAAAAACGAGGCATCAAATAATTCGATGTTCTCTAAAACGCCTGCTGCTCTGACATATTGAGGATGATCTAGCAACGCTGATTCAACTCCCAGAGCAATTAGTTCTTTATCATTAAAGAACGAAATTGATTCCACTCCATTTTTTTGGTTTTCCCAAAATTTTTCAATGGTATTTGCCTTGGGAAAGCGCCCACTCATGCCAATAATGGCTATTTCTAAGCCATTTGTCTGATTTTTCGTCACTAATGGGTTGATTCTACTCATTATTCTTTACATATGTGATTTGGTTATTCTTCTCTTTTTAATAGTTGATTAAGCAAATCTTTTTCCATGTTTATCTCCTTATCAATTTCTTTCATGGATTCGGAAGATGTCTCATCTTTTGTCTTGCTAAAATAATCTGCCAAGGAACTGATGGTTGGTAGCTTAAACATTTCTATTAACGAAATCTCCGATGAGAATAATTCACTAAGCTGACTATGGACCTGAACCATTAGTAAGGAATGACCACCAAGATCAAAGAAGTTATCGTGAATACCGATTTTTTCGACATTAAGAACCTTTCGCCAAATCGCAGCTATAGCCTGTTCAGTCTCGGTTCTTGGTATGACATAGGCAACTTTTAATTCTGGTCTGCCAGTCTCTGGCATAGGCAGGGATCGCCGATCGACCTTGCCATTAGGGGTCAATGGCAGCGCTTCGAGTTCCATAATGGTTGCAGGCACCATGTACTCGGGCAGCTTGCCTCGCAGGAAGCGACGCAACTCTGTGGTTGACAGCGCCGCTTCTGGACGGGGTACCGCATAGCCCACCAGCTGCTGGTCTCCGTGGTCACTGGTGCGAGCAATGATTACCGTTTGTGATACGGTCGGGTGCTGGGAGAGCACACTCTCAATCTCACCGATTTCAATGCGGAAGCCGCGTATCTTCACTTGGTGGTCGATTCGCCCCAGATACTCGAGAATGCCATCTGCTCGATATCTGACCAGGTCCCCGGTCTTGTATAGCCTTGTCCCGGGCTCCACACTGAAGGGATTGGGGATAAAGCACTCGGCTGTCAACTCCGGCCGCTGGTAATAGCCTCGGGCTAGCTGAACACCACCAATGTGCAATTCACCTGGCACCCCAATGGGAGTGGGTTGTCCGGCTTTGTCCAATACATACACCTGAGTGTTGGCAATGGGACGGCCAATCGGGACACTATTTTCAACCTGATGAGGATCACAGGCCCAAGCCGTCACATCAATTGCAGCCTCAGTAGGACCATACAGGTTGTGCAAATTAGCCTCAAGACGTTTAAAGTAGTGCTGATGAAGCTTCAGTGGAAGCGCTTCGCCACTACAAATGACATGCCTCAGGCTTTTACAGTATGACTCTAGCTGCAGCTCTTCTAGAAAGACTTGCAGCATAGATGGCACAAAGTGCAGGACACTTACCTGTTCTTGAGCAATGAACTTAGCCAAGTAATGACTATCTTGATGCCCACCGGGTTGAGCAACCGCTAAGGATGCCCCTGTCATCAGAGGCCAGAAAAACTCCCATACTGAGACATCAAAACTAAAGGGGGTCTTTTGTAGGACTCGGTCAGCTTGCGTCAGCTGATAGGTCTCTTGCATCCACTGCAAACGATTGCACACCCCTTGGTGAGTATTCATCGCTCCTTTTGGCTGTCCCGTCGAGCCAGAGGTGTAGATAACGTAACTGAGATGAGAGCTTGCAGTAGGTCTCGAGGGATTGGTGGCATCTGATGTCGCTATTGCTGCCCAGTTAGCCTCCAAGCATAAGCATAGGGTGTGAGTCCCATTAGGCAAGACATCTACGAGAGCCATGTGGGTAAGCACAAGGGGTACTTGAGCATCCTGCACCATGAAGGCTAGACGCTCATGGGGATAGGTTGGATCCAGAGGCACATAAGCGCCCCCCGCTTTCAGCACCCCTAACAGCGCAATCACCATCGCTACTGAGCGTTCGAGACAGACCCCCACCAAGGTTTCAGGTCCCACCCCCTGGCCCTGCAGGTAATGGGCCAGTTGATTGGCGCGACGATTCAACTCGTCATAGGTCAGGTGCTGCTGCTCAAACACCAGCGCCACTGCCTCCGGGGTACGCTCCACTTGCGCTTCAAATAACTCATGGAGACAAGCCTCTGGATACTCAGCCTCCGTCTGATTCCACTCCACCAGAAGACGCTGCCGCTCAGCAGAGGTCAACAGGGGTAGGTCACTAACCCGCTGCTCCGGCTGCCTCACCACCGCCGTTAACACCTGCTGCAGATGCGTGATGAGACGTGCCATGGTCGCCGCGGCAAATAAGTCGGTGTTGTACTCTAGCTGCCCTTGCAACCCCGCCTCACCCTCTTGCAGCGATAGAGTCAGGTCAAATTTGGCGCTTTCTGGAGCACTCTCGAGTACCTCCACCGCTACCCCTGGCAAGGCCAACGATTCCTGGGGCGCATTCTGCAGGATAAACATCACCTGAAACAGGGGGGAATGACTCAATGCCCGCTCCGGCTGCAGCAGTTCCACCACCTGCTCAAAGGGCATATCCTGATGGGCATAGGCCCCTAAGGTCACCTCCCGTACCCGCTGCAATACCTCCACAAAGGAGGGCTGCCCCGCCAAGGATGTGCGCAACACTAAGGTATTGACGAAAAAGCCAATCAACCCTTCCACTTCCCTACGGGTGCGGTTGGCAATGGGAGAGCCCACCACGATGTCCGCTTGGCCGCTGTAGCGACTCAACACCACTTGAAAGGCAGCCAGCAGTGTCATAAACAGGGTGCAGTTCTGCTGCCGACTCAACTGCTTCAATCCCTGGGTTAACTCTGGGGTAATTCCAAAGGCTTGAGTCGCTCCCCGGAAGGTCTGCACCGCCGGACGAGGATGGTCCGTGGGTAACTCAAGCACTTCCGGGGCACCTGCTAACTGCTGCTGCCAGTACTGCCGCTGTTGCTCTAGCACCTCACCGTGGAGCCACTGCCGCTGCCAAGCCGCATAGTCTAGATACTGAACCGGTAGGGGGGATAAGGAAGGGGCATGACCTGTGACAATAGCCCCATAGAGCTGAGCCACTTCTCTGACTAAAATGCCCATTGACCAGCCATCGGAGACGATGTGGTGCATGGCAAACACCAGCACCTGCTCCTGCTGGGAACATTGCAGCAGGACGACGCGAAGCAAGGGGGGCTGGTCGAGGGAAAAAGGCTGATGGGTGATGCTCCCAGTCAGCTGTTGGACCCCTTGCTCCTGCCCTTGGGCTGTTAGGTCTTGCAGGTCGATGACCGCCAGGGGCACCTCTACAGTGGGATGGAGATCTACGGCAGGATGGCCCTCTTGGCTGACAAACCCGAGGCGCAGGGCCTCATGACGCTGCAGGAGAATCTGGAGACTGGCCTGGAGGGCGTCAATGTCAAGGGAACCGTGTAGTCGCAGGGCACTCGACAGGTGATAGAAGGGACTTTCTGGTTCGAGTTGGGCCAAAAACCACAGCCGTTGTTGGGCAAAGGAGAGGGGTAAGGGGCCGCTGCGCTCGATAGTGGTTATGGGAGGACTGGTGAGGCCCTGTTCCTCATGGAGGGCAGCTTCAATGACAGGCGCTAACTCAGCAATGGTGGGATGCTCAAAGAGGCGACGCAGGGGCACCTCTACGGCAAAGGCGTGACGCACGTGCGACATCACCCGGGTTGCCAGCAGGGAATGGCCGCCTAACTCAAAGAAGTTGCTCTGGATGCTGACGGTCTCTAGCTTCAGCACGTCTGCCCAAATGCTCACGAGCATCGCTTCGATGGGGGTGCGAGCTGCAACCGTTGCTGAAGTGTCTAGGTGCTGATACTCGGGGGCTGGTAGGGCTTTGCGGTCGACTTTGCCATTGGGGGTGAGGGGCAATTCCTTCAGCAGAACCATGGCTGCAGGCACCATGTAGTCGGGAAGCTGCTCTTGCAGGTAACGCCGTAACGCTGAGGGGGAGAGACTGGCAGTGGCAGGGACGACATAGCCCACTAACTGTGGCTCGCCTGAGGCATTCTGGTGAGCGACCACCACGGCTTGTGAGACAGATGAATGGCGCAGCAGCACCGTTTCAATTTCACCTAGTTCAATGCGGAAGCCCCGCAGCTTCACTTGATGGTCGAGGCGACCCAGGTATTCCAGGCTGCCATCGCGGCAATACTTGACTAAGTCCCCAGTCTTGTACAGACGGGCCCCAGGTGTGGGGCTAAAGGGATTGGGCACAAGCGTTCTGCTGTTAACTCGGGGCGCTGGTAATAGCCTCGGGCTAGCCCCATGCCACCAATGTGCAGTTCACCTGGCACCCCAATGGGAGTGGGTTGTCCGGCTTTATCCAGCACATATAGCTGAGTGTTGGCAATGGGCTGGCCTAAGGGCACTGTCTCACACTCAGCCCTCAGTTCACTCACCGCAGACCAAATCGTCGTCTCGGTCGGTCCATACAGGTTCCAGACCCCTGCACTGCGAGCGTACAACTGATGGGCTAACTCCAATGGCAAGGCGTCCCCGCCACAGAACACTAGCAATGCAGATGACCCGGACCACTCCGTTGACATCAGCATCTGCCAGGTGGCTGGAGTCGCTTGCAGCACTGTCGCGTCAAATTGCTCTAGTCGCCGAGCCAAATGATGAGCATCACAGGCGACCTCTCGACTCACCACCTCCAATCGAGCTCCTTGAAGGAGTGGCAGGTATAACTCCAAGGCTGCAATGTCAAAAGCGACGGTTGTGACTGAGACCAGTCGGTCCTCAGCCCTGAGCCCTGGATACTCAGCCATGCTATATAGGAAGTTGCTCAACGCCTGATGGGGAATCTGGACGCCTTTGGGGGCTCCGGTGGACCCTGAGGTGTAGATCACATAGCTGAGCTGCTCGAGTGCGGTAACTGGAGCAGGAGGATAGCTGGGGCTCTCAGCAATGCAGTCCCAATCGGTGTCTAGGCACAGAGGGGAAACTGAGGTGGGTAGCACGCCAACGTGAGCTGCTTGCGTTAGCAAACAACGGGCCTGTGCGTCTTCTAGGATATAGGCCAGTCGCTCTTGAGGGTGGCTCGGATCCAGAGGCACATACGCACCCCCCGCTTTCAGCACCCCTAGCAGTGCAATCACCATCGCCACCGAGCGCTCTAGACATACCCCTACTAAGGTTTCAGGTCCCACGCCTTGGCCCTGCAGGTAATGGGCCAATTGATTGGCCCGACGATTCAACTCGTCATAGGTCAGGTGCTGCTGCTCAAACACTAGCGCCACTGCCTCCGGGCTGCGCTCCACTTGCGCTTCAAATAACTCATGGAGGCAAGCCTCTGAATACTCAGCCTCCGTCTGATTCCAGTCAACTAAAATATGCCGTTGTTCTTGTTCGCTAAAGAGGGAAAGCTCTGATATAGGTAATTTATAGTCAGTAACAACAGACGCTAATAAATTTTGGAAATGTGAAGTTAGGTCAGCAATAGTAATTTCATTAAATAAATCTAGACTGTACTCTACTTGTCCTCGAATTGCTTGATCGACTTCAGACAAATTAAAACGTAATTCAA
Organism: Halomicronema hongdechloris C2206; assembly: GCF_002075285.3. Lineage (GTDB taxonomy): Bacteria > Cyanobacteriota > Cyanobacteriia > Phormidesmidales > Phormidesmidaceae > Halomicronema_B > Halomicronema_B hongdechloris. Next base: position 2,100,689 of record NZ_CP021983.2, read on the forward strand.
ATTTTGTTGTTTCGCTTTCTATTGGAAAAGTCTCTAAGTTCAAGCCAGACAGCCTTAGTTCATCTACAGAAGCAAGCTGAAAATCAAACTTGACTTGAAATAGTGGATTGACTCGACTGAGATCTCGTTCGGGCTTTAAATACTCAACTAATCTTTCAAAAGGCAGATCTTGATGAGCATAAGCTTCTAGTGTTACTTCACGAACTTTTTGTACTACCTCTTGAAAGGTAAAACTGCTGTTCAGCTTTGTTCGTAGCACTAATGTATTTACTAAGAGGCCAATTAATCCCTCAGTTTCGATCTGGTTTCGATTAGCAATATCAGTGCCTATAACAATGTCTTCTTGATTGGAATATTTATAAAGTAAGATCTTAAATGTTGTCAATAGTAAGACAAACAAGCTTATCCCTTCTTGGGCACTCAGTTGCTTCAACGCTGCAGTAAGCGGTCTTGACAATGTAATAGGATATCGACCTCCACGAAATGTTGGTGTAGTTGGTCGAGACTTATCCGTCGGAAGTTCTAGCATCGACATATCAGCAAGCTGCTGGTGCCAATAGCTCAGCTGTTTTTCTAATCTCTCTCTCTGTAGCCATTGCCGTTGCCAGAGTGCCCAATCCGCATATTGAATTGGCAAATCAAGCAGGGGAGACGGTTCACCTTTTGAAAACGCTTCATAGAGGGCCTTAAATTCTCGTGTTAGGATGCCCAAAGACCAGCGATCAGCAATAATATGATGAAGTGTTAGTAGCAACACATGATCTGTCTCACCTAGACGCAGAAGAGCAAGCCTCGAGGATGATTGAGAAAGATCAAAAGGCAGCTGTGAAATTTGTCTAACTAAATCTTGAGATTCTGAAGTTAGCTGAGGTACTTGAGTCAGATCAAAAACAGGCAATCTCACAGAAGTTGACTCAATAACCTGCATGGGGTTTCCTTCATCGTCGCTTATAAAGCGAGTTCGCAAGGTTTCATGGCGCCTGAATAGCTCATGAAAAACTCGATACAGTATTGCTATTTTAAGCTCACCCCGAAGACGTAGTGCTAAAGGAATATTGTAGGCTGTGTTCGATGGATCGAGTTGCTGAATGAACCATAATCTTTGTTGAGCAAAGGATAAAGGTGGATTATCTGAGCCTTCTCGCTTAGGAATTATCTGAGACTCGGAATACTGCAATTGCTTTTGCTTTAGCCGAAGCTCAAGCAACTTCCTTTGCTTGGGTGATAGGGTGGCAATTTGTTGAGAAAGATCTTCTGACATGACTAGATCCAAATTTGACTATTTCTCTTTGAATTATCTTAGTAAGTCTCAGCCATTCGTCTGGTTGGACTCTGAAAATTATCTTTTAGTTCTTTAAGGTGTGGCAACCCACTCATGACTGCATCAACATCAGGATTGAAATCAATTAGGCAAGCTGCTTCATCGACTCCAGCTTGCTCAAGCCGCTTAACCATTGTTGCGCAGGTTTCTTGTGAGCCGATCAGGGTTCTTCCTTTCAGCCATCCTTCGTAGGCAAACGACAACAAGCTGTTGATGTCGTCATCTGAAAACTCTTTCAAGCTGATATTAACATTAAGCCCTTTTGCCAACTGTTCTAGCAATCCAAGGTGGGTCTTTAGATAGCTATAAAAAGGCTGCCTAACCTGCTCCTTAACCGTGTCAAAATCGTCTCCAACAAAGGTGTGTAGCATCATCGCTACTTTTTTGGCGTGGGGATCATGTCCATGTTCAGCTAAAGTTTGACGATAGCCCTGTATTTGCGCAGCCACTTCTTCTAAGTTTCCGCTTAGGAGAGAAGTCAACACATTGGCCCCCACTTCACCAGCCTTGAGGAAGGTGTTAGTCGATTGACAAACGATCCAAGTCGGGAGTTCGGGTTGAAGGGGCTTGGGAAATGTTTTCAGCTGGAAAGCCTTCCCTTCTGGATCTAACAGCTCTATAGGTTCCCCAGCCCATAGCTTTTGCAATGCGCTGATACCATTCCACATCGTATCTTTGCGATTCCCATAGCTTTCGTTAGACAAGACAAAGTCATCTAGGGTCCAGCCCGAGGCAAAGGCAAGGTCAACCCTACCCTGAGACAGATTGTCCACGACGGCCCATTCTTCAGCCACCCGAGCCGGATTATGCAACGGCATCACAACACTGCCTGCTCTGAGTCTGACCCGCTCTGTGATCATGGCCAGGGCCGCACTGGTGAGTGAGGGATTGGGATAGAGCCCACCAAAAGGATGAAAGTGGCGCTCTGGCGTCCATAGGGCAGAGAAGTGATGCAGTTCTGCAAATTTTGCACTTTCGAGCAATAGCCGATATTTGTCAGGCTGATCAGTTGACCCGTCACCAGAGAAATAAAATAAGCTGAAATCCATGGAAAGCTCCCAGTTGTTCTATAGTTTGCGATCTAGCTAGATTACAGTTCCTGAGCCAGTGCTTGATCGATCTCCTCTGGAGACAAATTCTGAATCTCTTCAACAAACGCCGCGATTTCGTGTTCCGTCTCCAGGTGCGACTGTTGTTCGCTAATGATGGTGGCTAGTCCTGCAACGGTCGGTGCATCGAACAAAATAGCCTTTAACGGCAGATCGACCTGGAATATCTCTCGTAAGCGAGAGGTCACCTGTACAGCCAGCAGAGAATGGCCCCCCAGCTCAAAGAAATTATCATGAATACCGACCTGCTCGATGCCAATTAGGGTTTGCCAGATGTGAGCGATCGCAACTTCTACATCATTCTGAGGAGCCACATAAGTACTCTGAACATTAGGCCTAGCATGCTGTTTAAGCACCTCTAGGCTTTTCTTAGGTTCAAGTTTAATCGATTGATCAAATCGTTGCTGCAAGTCTCCAGTAGAAGCGACAACTTGACCAGCATCAACCCTAGCTAATACCCGTAGAAAAGCTTCCCAGACTTCCCCTGGTGTCATCGCCAATTCAGTTGACAAATCAGGAAGCGATTCACTTTGAGATTCTGTTTTTCGCCCAGTGTGAAACGCTTGACGATTGACGCTTAACCAGGGAATCTCTTTTTGCATCTGATTCTGTTGATGGATAATAGCATCCATACTTAGATAAGCTGCAGCATAGTTAGCTAGTCCTAAACCTCCTAAAACACAAGACATTGAAGACTGTAAGAGACAGAAGTCTAGTGAAATTCCTTGTAAGGCATTGCATAGACTCGATAAGCTATAAATCTTCTGAAAGTGTTGTTCACAATCGGTTAGATCTATTTCTTCAATGGCAGACACTGCTTTTTCGGCTGTAATTTCGGGAAGATATAGAACACCATGAATCTTGCCAAAGTGTTCCAGAACTTGATGAATTGCTGCCTGAATTTGATCGGTTTGAGTATCATTGAATTCGATCAGAAATACCTCAGCTTTATCCTCTAATACCTGTAACTGACGAATAATATCACTCGTCTGATCTGAACCATCATGGGTATCTAACCAAGCTTGCCAACTCTCTCGATGTGGAAGTCCCAGATGACCAATGAATGCAATCTTTGCCTTAGTTTTTTCTATTAGAGATTGAGCAAAGGACAATCCCATACCATCAACAAGATCACCAACTAGTAAATAAATTCCATTTTGTCTTAATCGTGGGTGAATCTTCTGTGTAGCAGGTAAACGGATTGGTTCGAAGGTTTGAGTCCAGCGATGATTCCCTCGATAGGCAATCACCGGATGAGTCGAGGATGTTGTGCATTCCGCTAGTAATTGCTCTATTAGAGTATCAATGTATGCCGACTTAGGTACCTGAATATCAATACTGCGGCAAGTAAGCTGCGGATACTCTTGAGGGATGACTTTACATGGTCCTAAGACAGTGGCCTTTGCTGGAATTAAGGATTCTCCTCCAGTGACCTCATATATCTGATCGGTCACAACATATATCTCGAGAGGATTGGTTAGCTGTTGAGCAATTGCCCGCGTGAGAAATAGGAGACTGTAAAAACCCCGCTTTTGGTAGGGCTGAAATTCTTGAGCTGAAGACGGTAACGGTGTTTCGGATTCAGCCGTCACTCCCCATAGATGAACGATTTTCTCCGGAATTTGGTCCGAAGCTTTTAGGGCTTGAATTAGAGCGTCGTAACTCTGTTGCTCCTGGGGATTAATTTCATAGCAGATGGAACTCAATTGCGAAAACTGCTTACCTAAGGAGACCGTAATAACCGAGTGACCCAACTGATTTAAGCGGTTCGCTAGTCCATCTCCAATACCACAGGTATCTGTCAATAACAACCAGTGATGGGGCTGGTTGACATCTGGTTTGGGTAGCAATGTTCGCTGCCAGGTTGGCAAATAAAACCAATCTGCCGGATCAGGTTTGCGCTTTAGTTCGGACAAATGAGGCTGAGAAGATTCTGCCGATCCCTGAGGTGGATCGATCCAATAGCGCTTACGCTCAAAGGGATAGGTTGGCAACAGTACCCGTCGCCGCGATTCGTGGGCTGTAAATCCGCTCCAGTTCGCTGGCACCCCTGCTAGCCAGAGGCGACCTAAGGTGGTTAAAATCCCTGCTTGATCAGAGGTAGTGTCCTGAGGATGTCGTAACGACGTTAGCACTAAAGCCTCTGTCGTTTGTTGCTTTGCGAACGTACTCAAGGTTCTGCCAGGACCCACCTCCAGGAAAATGTACTTGGGCTCCTGTAGTAGAGTTGCCATTCCCGCAGCAAACTGCACCGGTTGACGCAGATGATTAGCCCAGTAGCTCGGATTGGTGGCTTTTGCTGCTGTCAACCAGGTGCCCGTAAGGTTAGAAACTACGGGAATTTGGGGAGGATTGAGGGAGAGGCTCTGCAGCTGCGCCATGAAAGGCCTGAGTACAGGCTCCATCATGGATGAATGGAAGGCATGGGAGGTATGCAGTCGACGACTCTTAATACCATGGTCTGATAAACGCTGCTGCAACGCTTCGATGGCGGCGTCAGACCCTGACACCACTGATAAAGCAGGGGCATTGAGACTGGCAAGAGAGAGCTGATCACTGAGCCAAGGATGAATCTCTGCTCCAGATAGTGGCACCGAGAGCATAGCACCGGCAGGCATTTGCTGCATCAAGCGTCCCCGGGCTGCAACTAGAGTCAGTGCATCTTCTAGGGAAAAGATTCCAGCTAAACAGGCCGCAACATATTCACCAATGCTGTGGCCGATCATGGCCTCTGGCCGAATTCCCCAACTCATCCACAGTTGAGCCAGAGCATATTCCACGACAAATAGAGCCGGTTGCGCGATCGCTGTCTGCCGTAGTTGAGCCGCAGCATCGTCCTTTGGACTATCGCCATAGAGTACCTGGCGTAGATCTAGACCGAGATGGGGGTGCAGTAACTCGCAACATCCATCCACCTGCTCTCGGAACACGGGTTCATGCTCGTAGAGCTCTCGTCCCATGTGGAGATATTGGGCCCCCTGACCAGAGAACATAAACACAATTGGCTGATGCTCATCGTCACTGAGCTGGGTCAGAACCGATGGCGACGTGGGATCACCTAAGGCTTGGACTGCTGTCTCAAGGTTTCGACAGACCACAAGGCGACGATGCTCAAATGGGCGCCGCCCCACCTGAAGGGTATAGGCGACATCTGCCAGGTTCGCATCAGGATGCTGTTGGAGATAATCCGCCAACTGAGTTGTGGCAGTTTCTAAAGCCGTGGGTGTTTTGGCTGACAGTGGTAAGATTTGCCAGGGTCGAGACGCCCCGGAGGGAGGGAGAGCTGGGGCCTCTTCCAACACAACATGGGCATTGGTGCCACCGATGCCAAAGGAACTAATTCCAGCCCGCCGTGGAGTGCCATTGGCTGCCCACGGCTGTAGGCGAGTATTGACATAGAAGGGACTGGCCTCAAAGTCAATTTGGGGATTTGGTTGCTCAAAATGAAGACTCGGGGGAATCTGTCGATGTTGGAGGGCTAGAACTGTTTTAATCAACCCAGCCACGCCGGCAGCGGTATCTAAGTGGCCAATGTTGGTTTTCACAGATCCAATGGCGCAGAAGCCACAGCGATCTGTGCCAGTGCGGAATGCCTGGGTCAGTGCCGCCAGCTCAATGGGGTCGCCAAGGGAAGTCCCAGTACCATGAGCTTCAATGTAGCTGATGGTATCAGGATTGACTTCAGCTACCGCCAGGGCCTCAGAGATAACAGCGGCTTGACCATCAATGCTGGGGGCAGTGTAGCCGATTTTCTGCGCCCCATCGTTATTAATGGCAGAGCCTTTGATCACGGCTAAGATGCGATCGCCCTCTGTTAATGCATCCTCCAAACGCTTGAGGGCCACTACTCCAACACCATTGCCAAATACTGTACCTTTGGCATTGGCATCAAAGGCTCGACAGTGACCATCGGCAGACGCAATCCCACCCTCTTGATAAAGGTAACCGGTTTTCTGGGGCACTTTGATGGTAACGCCACCTGCGATCGCTAGATCACTCTCACCGTTAAGCAGACTTTGACAGGCTAAGTGCACAGCAACCAACGAGGTAGAGCAGGCCGTCTGAATCGTTAGGCTCGGCCCCTTAAGATTTAATTTATAAGAAATGCTAGTAGATAGATAGTCTTTATCATTGCGGGTCAGTACTTCTAGCCCAGCCGCAGATTCTAACCACTGACGGTTGGGATATAGATTATTGAGAGAATAGGTGCTGAGGCCGGCTCCGGTGAATAGGCCAATTGGACCTGAGTACTGCTCCGGGTCATAGCCGGCTTGCTCAAGTGCTTCCCAGACACATTCAATTAAGAGGCGTTGCTGGGGATCGGCAATCTCGGCCTCCCTAGGGGTAAAACCAAAGAAATCAGCATCGAACTTGTCAATGTCATCCAGCAGAGTTCCTGCTTTGACATAGTGGGGATCGTTGAGCATGTTATCGTCAACCCCTGCAGCCAATAATTCTTCATCTGCAAAGAAAGAGATTGATTCAATTCCCCCCTGCAAATTTCGCCACAGTTGCTCAGCATTGTTGGCTCTGGGAAAACAACCTGACATGGCAATGATGGCAATTTCATCTTTCGGAGATATATTTTTGTTTATCTGCAAATCAGTTGCCATTATTAATTCCTAGTCTCTACTTTAAACACGTACTGAGTAGTTGGTCTTTTGAATATATTAGGTAGCTCACCTACACAACTCTGACAGGCCCTTCTAGTGAAGTTTCTATTTCTAACCTGGCCGCAATTTGAAGTTGATCATCTAAAACAGCGTCGATATCAGTTTCACTCGTTAGTGGATTTGCCAATACTGCCCTCAGAGCTACAATTGTTACTTCTTGATCAAAATGACGAATGCTTTTAACCGTGCGAGAGATGAAGGTTCGGCCAACCTGGCGTTGAACCTTTTGCAGTCGCTCATTGAACCGGCTAATGACGCAGTAATCACTTTTAATTAATTGTTTATGAGTAGCACGTTCTCTAAATGGCTCCGGAATGTACTGATAAACTAATAAATTAATATCAGGCTTAGCAATTAACTCAAACTCAGGCATGGTGCGAATGCGCTCTGCCATGTATTGGGTCTTGCGCAGTCCTTCATCGATCAAGAACTCATATCCTTCTACCCCAATCAAGTTCAGCGCTGCATGTAAGAATAGGGCCATACCTGGTCGAGACCCTTCTAAGGATCGCTTACCGAGATCCAGGGAGCCATTACGAATGGTGTAACTGGCACTTTTTTCAATTGCTTTGGCCAAGTGAGGATTGCGAAAAAATACCATGACAATCCCCATGGGTAAGTACATCTGCTTATGACCATCGATAGTTACTGAATCTGCTTGCTCAATGCCTGCTAACTTATGGCGATGCTGGCGAGAAAATAGTAGAGGATCTCCCCAAGCTGCATCAACATGGAAATGAGTTTTAGCACTCCGGGCAATAGAGGCAATATCATGCAGTGGATCTATACCACCAGCATCGGTTGTGCCTGCAATTCCAATTATTGCGAGAATGAGTTTTCGTTGCGATTGACAATGCAAAACTGCCTGATGCAATAACTTTAGATCAATATGATTTCTATCGTCAACCGGAATTTTGATTAAATTTTGTGAGCCGATTCCCAGTAAATCAGCTGCTTTGTCGAAGGAATAATGCATGAGGTTGGAGCCAATGATGGTAGCTCCTTTGTATCCATAGAAACTCAGAGCTGCGGATAAGCCTTCCTGTTCAACCCCAGCAAATTTACCACGAGCTCCCAAGGCATTATTCCGTGCACACCATAGGGCTGTAATATTGGCAACTGTTCCTCCCGAGACTAAAATCCCTAATGTGCTCTGGTGGTTATGGATATGTTGTTTATAAAAATCGGTGGAGTATTGATAAATTAATCGGTGCATGCGCCCTAAAGACTGACGCTCACAGGGACTTAGAGACTTAGCAGTTTCTACCTTGACAGCATTTTGATTAAGCGCCGTTACTAACTTGGCTAAAGGCCGTACAAAATACGGCAAGGCCGATGTCATGTGACCAATAAATCGTGGTGAGGAAGTATGCACCGCATGGGTAACAATATCTTCAGCTAGGGATGGAAAATACTGTTCAAACTCGAAAGGCGCTCTCGGCAACTCACTGTCGCTAAATCTCTCCATTAAGTGCTCGAAGTCAATGTCGGTCGTTGATAAATTTTCATGTAAAAAAGCTTGGGCCAATACGGCTAGCTTCTCTTCGATCGCTTGCTCAACCAATTGGGATTGAGCAGACGGATTGAATAGCTGCATGATCCTTTTACTAGCCTGACAAGGCTGAGAAGCTATAAAATTCCTAGAAGGATAGTTCATTCTCATCAAGAAAGCTGAGTGTGTTTAAAAAGGCCTGGCTGTTCGAATCAGCAATATGAATCTAAGTTGAGCGTTGCCAATTGACTGTCTCTCGATGGCGCTGTCGCAGATGCTTCTGTTGTCTTATAGAAGCCTTTCCCTTTTTCTTGGAAGGCTTAGCCTCGCGAATCAAGTTGCTTTGACCGGCTGTTTGACTTAAATACTGGGCAAGATCACCAACAGTAGGATATTTGAATAGAGAGATTAGGGGAAACTCACGCTGAAGTTTGTTTTGCAGTTTGCTATGGATAGCAACAACAAGTAAAGAATGTCCACCAATATCAAAGAAATTATGGTGAATACCAACCTTGTCTAGATGCAGGATATCTTTCCAAAGGTCTGCAATTATTGTCTCCAGTTCAGTCGTAGGAGCTCGATAAGTCGTGTCTAGATCAAGATTGGGGTTGAGTTTTGCCAGTCCTTTGCGATCGACTTTGCCATTGGGGGTAAGGGGCAATTCCTCTAGCAGAACCATGGCCGCGGGTACCATGTAGTCGGGCAGCTGCTCTTGCAGGTAACTCCGTAACGCTGAGGGAGAGAGACTGGCAGCTGCAGGGACGACATAGCCCACTAACTGCGGCTCGCCTGAGGCATTCTGGTGGGCAACCACCACGGCTTGTGAGATAGCTGGATGGCGCAGCAGCACCGTTTCAATTTCACCCAGTTCAATGCGGAAGCCCCGCAGCTTCACCTGATGGTCCAGGCGACCCAGGTACTCCAGGCTGCCATCCCGGCGATATTTCACCAAATCCCCAGTCTTGTACAGACGTGCCCCAGGTGTGGGGCTAAAGGGATTGGGCACAAACTGCTCTGCTGTTAACGCCGGGCGCTGGTAATAGCCTCGGGCCAGCCCCAGTCCACCAATGTGCAGTTCTCCTGGTACCCCAATGGGAGTGGGTTGTCCGGCTTTGTCCAATACATACACCTGAGTGTTGGCAATGGGACGGCCTAAGGGCACTGTCTCACACTCAGCCGTCAGTTCACTCACCGCAGACCAAATCGTCGTCTCGGTGGGTCCATACAGGTTCCATACTCCTGCACTGCGAGCATGCAACTGATGGGCTAACTCTAACGGCAAGGCGTCCCCGCCACAGAACACTCGCAGTGCAGATGACCCGGACCACTCCGTTGACATCAGCATCTGCCAGGTGGCTGGAGTCGCTTGCAGCACTGTCGCGTCAAATTGCTCTAGTCGCCGAGCCAAATGATGAGCATCACAGGCGACCTCTCGACTCACCACCTCCAATCGAGCTCCTTGAAGGAGTGGCAGGTATAACTCCAAGGCTGCAATGTCAAAAGCGACGGTTGTGACTGAGACCAGTCGGTCCTCAGCCCTGAGCCCTGGATACTCAGCCATGCTATATAGGAAGTTGCTCAACGCCTGATGGGGAATCTGGACGCCTTTGGGGGCTCCGGTGGACCCTGAGGTGTAGATCACATAGCTGAGCTGCTCGAGTGCGGTAACTGGAGCAGGAGGATAGCTGGGGCTCTCAGCAATGCAGTCCCAATCGGTGTCTAGGCACAGAGGGGAAACTGAGGTGGGTAGCACGCCAACGTGAGCTGCTTGCGTTAGCAAACAACGGGCCTGTGCGTCTTCTAGGATATAGGCCAGTCGCTCTTGAGGGTGGCTCGGATCCAGAGGCACATAAGCGCCCCCCGCTTTCAGCACCCCTAGCAGTGCAATTACCATCGCCACCGAGCGCTCTAGACATACTCCCACCAAGGTTTCAGGTCCCACCCCCTGGCCCTGCAGGTAATGGGCCAGTTGATTGGCGCGACGATTCAACTCGTCATAGGTCAGGTGCTGCTGCTCAAACACCAGCGCCACTGCCTCCGGGGTACGCTCCACTTGCGCTTCAAATAACTCATGGAGACAAGCCTCTGGATACTCAGCCTCCGTCTGATTCCACTCCACCAGAAGACGCTGCCGCTCAGCAGAGGTCAACAGGGGTAGGTCACTAACCCGCTGCTCCGGCTGCCTCACCACCGCCGTTAACACCTGCTGCAGATGCGTGATGAGACGTGCCATGGTCGCCGCGGCAAATAAGTCGGTGTTGTACTCTAGCTGCCCTTGCAACCCCGCCTCACCCTCTTGCAGCGATAGAGTCAGGTCAAATTTGGCGCTTTCTGGAGCACTCTCGAGTACCTCCACCGCTACCCCTGGCAAGGCCAACGATTCCTGGGGCGCATTCTGCAGGATAAACATCACCTGAAACAGGGGGGAATGACTCAATGCCCGCTCCGGCTGCAGCAGTTCCACCACCTGCTCAAAGGGCATATCCTGATGGGCATAGGCCCCTAAGGTCACCTCCCGTACCCGCTGCAATACCTCCACAAAGGAGGGCTGCCCCGCCAAGGATGTGCGCAACACTAAGGTATTGACGAAAAAGCCAATCAACCCTTCCACTTCCCTACGGGTGCGGTTGGCAATGGGAGAGCCCACCACGATGTCCGCTTGGCCGCTGTAGCGACTCAACACCACTTGAAAGGCAGCCAGCAGTGTCATAAACAGGGTGCAGTTCTGCTGCCGACTCAACTGCTTCAATCCCTGGGTTAACTCTGGGGTAATTCCAAAGGCTTGAGTCGCTCCCCGGAAGGTCTGCACCGCCGGACGAGGATGGTCCGTGGGTAACTCAAGCACTTCCGGGGCACCTGCTAACTGCTGCTGCCAGTACTGCCGCTGTTGCTCTAGCACCTCACCGTGGAGCCACTGCCGCTGCCAAGCCGCATAGTCTAGATACTGAACCGGTAGGGGGGATAAGGAAGGGGCATGACCTGTGACAATAGCCCCATAGAGCTGAGCCACTTCTCTGACTAAAATGCCCATTGACCAGCCATCGGAGACGATGTGGTGCATGGCAAACACCAGCACCTGCTCCTGCTGGGAACATTGCAGCAGGACGACGCGAAGCAAGGGGGGCTGGTCGAGGGAAAAAGGCTGATGGGTGATGCTCCCAGTCAGCTGTTGGACCCCTTGCTCCTGCCCTTGGGCTGTTAGGTCTTGCAGGTCGATGACCGCCAGGGGCACCTCTACAGTGGGATGGAGATCTACGGCAGGATGGCCCTCTTGGCTGACAAACCCGAGGCGCAGGGCCTCATGACGCTGCAGGAGAATCTGGAGACTGGCCTGGAGGGCGTCAATGTCAAGGGAACCGTGTAGTCGCAGGGCACTCGACAGGTGATAGAAGGGACTTTCTGGTTCGAGTTGGGCCAAAAACCACAGCCGTTGTTGGGCAAAGGAGAGGGGTAAGGGGCCGCTGCGCTCGATAGTGGTTATGGGAGGACTGGTGAGGCCCTGTTCCTCATGGAGGGCAGCTTCAATGACAGGCGCTAACTCAGCAATGGTGGGATGCTCAAAGAGGCGACGCAGGGGCACCTCTACGGCAAAGGCGTGACGCACGTGCGACATCACCCGGGTTGCCAGCAGGGAATGGCCGCCTAACTCAAAGAAGTTGCTCTGGATGCTGACGGTCTCTAGCTTCAGCACGTCTGCCCAAATGCTCACGAGCATCGCTTCGATGGGGGTGCGAGCTGCAACCGTTGCTGAAGTGTCTAGGTGCTGATACTCGGGGGCTGGTAGGGCTTTGCGGTCGACTTTGCCATTGGGGGTGAGGGGCAATTCCTTCAGCAGAACCATGGCTGCAGGCACCATGTAGTCGGGAAGCTGCTCTTGCAGGTAACGCCGTAACGCTGAGGGGGAGAGACTGGCAGTGGCAGGGACGACATAGCCCACTAACTGTGGCTCGCCTGAGGCATTCTGGTGAGCGACCACCACGGCTTGTGAGACAGATGAATGGCGCAGCAGCACCGTTTCAATTTCACCTAGTTCAATGCGGAAGCCCCGCAGCTTCACTTGATGGTCGAGGCGACCCAGGTATTCCAGGCTGCCATCGCGGCAATACTTGACTAAGTCCCCAGTCTTGTACAGACGGGCCCCAGGTGTGGGGCTAAAGGGATTGGGCACAAAGCGTTCTGCTGTTAACTCGGGGCGCTGGTAATAGCCTCGGGCTAGCCCCATGCCACCAATGTGCAGTTCACCTGGCACCCCAATGGGAGTGGGTTGTCCGGCTTTATCCAGCACATATAGCTGAGTGTTGGCAATGGGCTGGCCTAAGGGCACTGTCTCACACTCAGCCCTCAGTTCACTCACCGCAGACCAAATCGTCGTCTCGGTCGGTCCATACAGGTTCCAGACCCCTGCACTGCGAGCGTACAACTGATGGGCTAACTCCAATGGCAAGGCGTCCCCGCCACAGAACACTAGCAATGCAGATGACCCGGACCACTCCGTTGACATCAGCATCTGCCAGGTGGCTGGAGTCGCTTGCAGCACTGTCGCGTCAAATTGCTCTAGTCGCCGAGCCAAATGATGAGCATCACAGGCGACCTCTCGACTCACCACCTCCAATCGAGCTCCTTGAAGGAGTGGCAGGTATAACTCCAAGGCTGCAATGTCAAAAGCGACGGTTGTGACTGAGACCAGTCGGTCCTCAGCCCTGAGCCCTGGATACTCAGCCATGCTATATAGGAAGTTGCTCAACGCCTGATGGGGAATCTGGACGCCTTTGGGGGCTCCGGTGGACCCTGAGGTGTAGATCACATAGCTGAGCTGCTCGAGTGCGGTAACTGGAGCAGGAGGATAGCTGGGGCTCTCAGCAATGCAGTCCCAATCGGTGTCTAGGCACAGAGGGGAAACTGAGGTGGGTAGCACGCCAACGTGAGCTGCTTGCGTTAGCAAACAACGGGCCTGTGCGTCTTCTAGGATATAGGCCAGTCGCTCTTGAGGGTGGCTCGGATCCAGAGGCACATACGCACCCCCCGCTTTCAGCACCCCTAGCAGTGCAATCACCATCGCCACCGAGCGCTCTAGACATACCCCTACTAAGGTTTCAGGTCCCACGCCTTGGCCCTGCAGGTAATGGGCCAATTGATTGGCCCGACGATTCAACTCGTCATAGGTCAGGTGCTGCTGCTCAAACACCAGCGCCACTGCCTCCGGAGTACGCTCCACTTGCGCTTCAAATAGCTCATGGATACATTGCTGTTGCGGATAGGTAACTTCGGTATGATTCCACCCCACCAGCAACTGATGTAACTCATCTGTCCCTAATAGGGGTAAGTCTGATAATCTTGCTTGTGGATTGACAACAATACCCTCAAGCAACGCACGAAAATGCTTAACAATTCGAGTAGCAGTTTCAGGGTTGAACAGAGCTGTACTATATTCCAGTGCTCCTCTCACTTCTGGCTCAGAATCGACCATGTACAGGGTCAAGTCAAACTTGGCGGCTTGATTGTGTACCGGGAGCCAATCCAGCGTCAAACCAGGCAAGGTTAGTTCCCTTTGGACATCTTCCTGCCAGGCAAACATTACCTGAAACAGGGGCATATGACTGAGATTTCTCTCTGGCTGAAGCTCTTCCACTAGCTGTTCAAAAGGTATATCTGCATGGGCATAGGCACCTACACATACCTCACGTACTCGATTCAGCAATTCTAAGAGATTTGGATTACCAGAAAGATGCGTCCGCAGCACAAGAGTATTAGCAAAAAAACCAATCAGTTTTTGAATCTCACTTTGGTTACGATTAGCAATTGGGGAGCCAACACAGATATCTTCTTGTCCAGTGTAGCGGTACAGTAAAGCTTGGAAGGCTACCAATAGAGTCATAAACAGGGTTACCCCTTCCTGGTTGCTCAGGGATCTGAGTCTATCCGATAAGCTCGCTGATAGCTCAAAAGGGATGACTGCACCTTGGAAGCTTTGGATTGGCGGTCGAGGGCGATCAGTAGGCAGATTCAAAGCTGAAGCGCCTGCCAATTGCTGCTGCCAGTAAGAAAGCTGAGTCTGTTGTAACTTTCCCCGCAACCGATGACGCTGCCAAACTGCAAAATCTGCATATTGAATAGGGAGTTCAGATAAGGGGGGTGTTTTGCCTGTAGAAAAGGCTTCATAAAGTATTGCTAGTTCGCGGATCAGCACTCCTATTGACCAACCATCAATGGCAATATGATGGATAGCAAACAGCAATAAATACTCTTGAGTATCTGTTTGTAGCAGTATGGCTCGCAGCAACGGACCAACTGCTAAATCAAACGGCTTTTGCGCTATCTCTTTTGTTAACTGTTCAATTTCAGCTTTTTGCCCAGCTTCTGACAGGGAGCGTAGGTTTACCACTGGCAGCACTACAGAGATAGTGGGATGAATAATTTGGACTGCCTGTTCTGCCACCATCTCAAACGTAGTGCGTAACGCTTCATGGCGTCGTACAATCTCATTAAGACTGTGTTCCAGGGCATTGACGTTAAGCGTACCTGTTAGCTTTATACATGCTGGTTCACTGTAGTAGGGATTGCCAGGATCTAACTGGTGGAGGAACCACAACCTTTGTTGAGCAAAGGATAGAGGAGCAGGACCTGTTTGGGAACGTTTGGGAATAATTTCTGTTTTCGAGTAGGGATTTACTTCACCCCGTAGCCGTTTCTCGAGCAGTTCTCGCTGGGTGGATGAAAGCTTCGATCGTCGGTTCAAAATTTTATCTTTTATGTTGTCCATAATGTCCCTGTCAAGCTACAAGAAATAGCAATGCTTTCTAACTAATTCAGGATTTGATTTTTACATATTCAGGAAATGATTGAATTTGTGTAAGTTCATTTTCTAAAATTTGCAGATCCTTATTCTTTTCATTCTTTTCAATTTCCTTGAACCCCGCAAACTTATAAGACACATACATCATTCTATTGCGTTCGTTTGAAACAAACTCAGCACGCAAACGGACATGATTCCCTTTAGCCAAACTCATAATATAATTCAACATAATTGTGCCAACGCCTCTAGACATAACCCGACAAGACATCAGCAAAAGCTTTATCGTCCACACGCCTTCTAGGCATTCCAGCAGTGCTAACCCAATTTTTCCGTAACTCCCGTACTTATCATCCAAACTTGCAATTAGCAATTTATGTTTGTCTGATTGCCGAAAATGATTGAGTTCATCATAGGAGTACGTATAGCCAGTTGTATTCAATTGATTGGTTCTAACCGTTAATTCTTCTGCTCTTTGTAAATCTTCTTCCTGGGCAGAAGAGATAGTGAAAGTCATATTAAGAGTAGCTAAAAATTCTTCTTGAGTGCCAATAAATTCTTTTTCTGCCTCGTTCCTCTCTATATCACTAAGATACATCAGCCTTCTAAATTTTGAATCCTCTGTAGTAAAACGAGGATTCATTTCTGGTTTATCTAGTAAGTCATTGAGTTCAGAGGCATTAACACAGAAAACTTCAGGAAGCGAAAAATTAACTTCTTCAAGCTCAAACATCTGATCATCAATAAAAGCAAATGCATCAATGCCAAGATTGAGTGACTTGGCAATTGCTTGAATAGAACTCGATTTAGAGTTCCAATTGATTTGGGGATAGAGAAAATACTCATGCAGCTCAAACTCTTTGAGTTGCTGCATAGCCTGAGTATAGTCATTCTTACTGGCAACAGACTGTAAGATACCTCGACTATCTAATGTCTTAATAACATCGACTGATTTGTTTCGTAGATAAACACGCTTATCCTCTAATAAGATTCCATTCCAAAGTGTGTTGTCTAAATCCCAGACGACACATTTGATCATCTTTTTATCGGCTTGTTTTTGATTTAAAATTTCAGCTTTTATATGAGTCATTTTCTCATGTCCTTGCCAGTAAATCTTGAAAATTAACAGTAGAAGGGGAGGGTGACGTATATTCCTGATAACCGTAATCAGCGATAGTTATCTGTTGTATTTGTGTACTACCTTCAATGATTTCCATAATTTTCGCATCTCGCAAACATCTAGCGACAGCATATTCATTGGTGCAGCCATTAGCACCGTGGATTTGTACAGCATCATTTGCAGCTTGAGTTGCTATTTTAGAGGCAAAATATTTAGCAATCGAAGTCTCTGCTATTGAACCTGGATCGCCAATTTCTTTGAGATAGCCAGCTTGATAGCATAGTAATCTCGCTGCTTTGACGTTGGTGAGCATCTCAGTCACTAGTTGCCGAATCAATTGGTGTTCTCTTAGATAGACACCGAACTGCTTGCGTTCACTCGTATACCGAATGCAAGCTTCTAGACAAGCTTGGGCAATTCCTACGCATCCCCAGGCAACACTATATCGACCACAATCTAGGGCAGTGGAAGCGACGTGGGAGAAACCAAAGCCCTGCCTGCACACAAGATTTTCTTGGAGAATCTGACAATCATTGAAGTGTAGCTCGGCTAACATTGAAGCCCTAACCCCCAACATTCCAGAAATGGGTTCAATCGAGAGTCCGGGGCTATTTTTCTCAACCAAAAAAGCAGAGGGCTTACCATCACATTGAGCAAATACTAGAAAAATATCGGCAATTTGTCCATAGGTAATCCATTTTTTTTGTCCATTCAAGAGATAAGCGTTTCCAGAAAGCGTCGCTGTTGTCTCTACACTTTTGGCATCGCTTCCCACATTGGGTTCACTGAGAGCAAAGGCAGCAATTACTTCACCGGATGCTAGTTTAGGAAGCCAATAGGCTTTTTGAGACTGACTGCTCCACTTGAGCAGAGCTAGAGAAACCATGCTGTGAACAGTGAGCAAACTCCGCAGCGAAGAACACCCCCGTCCAATTTCTTCCGATAGGAGTCCGTAGGTAATCATATCCATGCCACTGCCACCGCTATCTTTGGGTAATAGGGCACCCAGATATCCCTGCTGAGCGAATTTTTTGATCAGTTCTGCAGGAGTGCGCTCTTGGCGATCCCATTGATTGGCATAGGGAACGATCGCTTCATCGACGAAGACTCTAAATGCTGCCCTATTTTCTTTCTGTTGAGTTGTTAATTCTAACTTCATCCATCAACCTTGATAAGAGTAATGATTTAAAAATAGGTATCGATCAATAATTTTCTTTTTGACTAAATCAATTAGCTCAGAATTCAACTGGACATTGAATCGACTTTTGTTGGGTTTGTTATAAACAATACTGGCACAATCCTTTAAATAATCCTCAGAAGCAGGCATTGACAAAAAATTACAGAGTTGTTTTAAGCAGTACTTGGGATTTTCAATAAATGATTCATTAGTGATTTCCAAAATCTTATCTAAGTCTATTCTGGTTTTCAGTTCAGCAACTGCTTTACAAACTAAAGAATATAATTCAATCGCTATTTCTATATCAACTTCTTCTCTTTTTGTGAACGTATCAATAACATCATAAGGATTTCTAATGACGTGAATAAAATGAATGTTTGTCCCCATCTTTTTATAAAGAATGTCTAGCAAACCCGGATAACTTTTTAATATTGCCGTGGTTGGAGCAGCCTCTTTATCTCCAATCACCTTTATCTCTCGAAATCGATCTTGCTATTGATTTGGAACGGCATAGGAATACCCAGCTACAGTTTTACCTGCTTGAGCATGAACTTGAGCCCCTTTAAGAATAAGGTAATAAATTTGCCCTTTGCTATAGCTGTGTTTATTAATATATTTAACCGCACCTAATTCATCAGAGATCACCATGTCGGGATGGGTATCTAAACAGGCTCCCACTAAACTATGGCCTGTTCTGCCACAACCAATAAAAATACAATAATTTTCTATTTTATCAAAGTATTTTCTATGCTTCCAAGCTCCATACATAGACCTTAGATATGTATAAATATTGGTCTGGGTGTCTATATGCTGAGAGTCAGCAAGAAATCGAAAATAAAAATCTTGGGTTTGCGAAGATGTTGCTTCGAGTAAGTGATTATTTGCTTGCATTTTTTCATTAATGAATTGATTCATATAGTGCTAGCCATCTATGTCAGAATTGATTTTTTTCGTTCCAGCAGAGAAGCCATCGCACTGATCGTTCTGAAGTTATCCAATTCGAGGTCTTCGTTTTCAACAGTAACTTGAAACTCTTGTTCGATAAATAAAACCAGTTGCATTGCGAACATCGAGTTCACAAATCCTACAGCAAAAATATCCTCATCATCCTGCAGGTCATGGTTACCAAAAAATTGCGAGAGAAATGTTTTCAGTTTAGCCTTAAAATCTTGCATCTTTTCAAACCTTCAATCCTTCAACTGTAAGCGTAAAAACCCTTGCCACTTTTCCTTCCATATAGCCCAGCATCAACCATCCTTTTGAGCAAAGGGCATGGTCTATATTTGCTGTCATTAAAACTTTCGTACAAAACTTCAATTGAGAAGAGAATCGTATCTAACCCAATCAAGTCAGCGGTCTCAAGTGGTCCCATTTTGTGACCAAAACAGGTTTTGAAGATTCTATCAACTTCTTCAGCTGAAGCGACTTGATCGTGCAGAAGAAAAATCGCTTCATTAATAGTCAACATAAGGACGCGATTGGAAACAAATCCTGGCGAATCATTGACAACAATGCCCTCTTTTCCCATTTGAGACAACAAGTTTTTAGCTGTCTCAATGGTTTCTTCGGAAGTATGATATCCGCGAATCATTTCAACGGTTGGCTTCAGAGGAACGGGGTTCATAAAATGCATGCCCAGCACTTTAGAAGCCCGCTTGGTTACAGAAGCAATGCGAGTAATCGGAATCGCTGATGTATTGGCGGCAAAGACAACACTCTCTGGACAAATTGCCTCAAGCTGCGGGTAGACTTCCTTTTTAATACTCCACTTTTCCGTGACATTCTCAATCACAAATTCTACCCCATCTAGCAACTTGTAGTTTGTAGAAAACTGGATGCGATTCAGAACAACGTCTGGATTTTCCGGTTTCTCTTTTTTATTAAAGAAACCTTGAAAGCGAATATTATTTTTAATTTCTTGGTTGGCCTTCTCCAGAATTTCTTCGGAAACATCGATGAGAATTACCTGATGACCGGTTTGGGCTAGGTTTTGTGCTATCCCGACTCCCATCACGCCCGCTCCCACAACACCAACGGTTTGAATCTTCATTCTCCCTCCAGGATTTAGTATTTAGCGAGCTGCATAAACGTTATAGATATTAGAGTTTTCGTATAAGTCTTCCTGTTCTGCTACAACGTTATACTTTTGCGTTTTGAGTAGGTTCGTTATCTGTACTAGTCGCCCTTCTGTGTCATGGATTTCTAGAACAATCTGCTTAATCTTTTTCCAGTCCTTATCTTTAATACCTTGGAGAACGTCTAGTTCACTCTTCTGCACGTCGATTTTGAGTAAATCGATGTTTTCAATATTGTTTTCGCTAATCACATCAGAGAGTGTTTTTAGTTGGCAAGTAAAACTTTGGCTCTTAAACCGCTCTTCTAACAATTCATCGGAGTATTGCATGACCTGTTCCATGCCAGCCATTCCGGTTTGGAGTTGGTTGAGCATAATGGCTTTTAAGACTTCCTGTTCCTCTCCGCGATCGCCATAGAAAGAAGACATCCCAGAACTCTGAGGGTAGAACGTAAATGTTGCAGTTTTTGTCTCGTTCGACAAACCGACATTGAACAACTTTACATTCACCTCATGTAGCGCTGTATTGAAACTTAAAATTTCAAACAGAGGAGGGGCTGGTTCAAAGGCATAAATTATGGGATTTTTACAGTGTTGATAGGCGAACAGCGTAAACAGGCCGATGTTAGCTCCTACATCAAAAATACAGTCACCCTCATTCAACGCAATTCCATGCTTGAGATAAACTTTATTTTCAAAGATGTCTTGGTAGAAATAATCAGCCTCAGTTTTAGTTTGGTAGGCAATTTCTAAATGATTGGGTAGCTTGTAGCGTCGCTGGCTGACTACTCTGGGAGTTTGTTCTGATGATTGGGGAAGAACGGATACGAGTTCTTCGGCTTCGTTTTCGGTGAGTTCTTCTATCTCTCTGATGAGAATTTCTTCAATAATCAAGGCTAACTCTGCCACAGAGGGTGCTTCAAAAATGAATCGCAGGGATAGTTCTACTTGGAATTCCTGACGCAGTCGGGAAAGGAGCTGAATTCCGATCAGGGAGTTTCCTCCCACATCAAAGAAGTTGTCATGGATGCCTATCCGATCAACTCCCAGCAACTCTTGATAGAGTTCAGCAATTTTGCACTCAGTTTCATTTCTAGGCGCAACATAGGCAGTTTTTAAATTCGGTCGCAGTTGTGTTGATTGAGGATGACGCTTCTCAAGATTTTCGAGTAAACTGGCGGCTGCTAAAACTTCGTTCTCCTCAAATAGGGTTTGCAGGTTTCGCGTTGACACAACAACTTGAGGCTGTTGACTGGACAAAATGTGCCATAAGGCAGCTATCCCCTTTTTAAATTCGATACCGTATCGTTCTCGCATCTGCCTGAGTCCAGCTTGGATTTCTGGAGAAACGGCAGCTTGCAAGTTGTGCCCTGGTCCAGGATCCCAGTTGATGGAAACGGTATGAATGTTGCGCCGATAAAAATTGTAGTGGGCGAAGGCATCGAGAAAAGCGTTGCCGGCGGAGTAATCGACTTGACCCAAGCCCCCCGTAATTGCATTTATGGAAGAAAATAAAACCAAAAAATCTAGCTGTGTGTCCTTCAATACAGCATCTAAAACCATGGCTCCCTTGACTTTGAAATTGAGAATACTTGCCGCTGATTCGGTCGTTTTGAGCTGAATAATGCTGGCACCTATTGGTGGTGTCGTTTGAATGATGCCATGAATTTCGCCAAAGCGATCGCGCACCCGATCGACCATCCCTTGCATCTGTTCGAGGTGGGTAACATCGGCTTTAATAACCAGAACCTCTGCACCGAATTCCTCCATCGCCTGAACTTTCTTTATCTTGATACTGACTGGGTTGTCTTCTTCATGGTTAGATAACCACTGCTCCCATTCCGTTTTTGGCGGCAAACCCGAACGTTCAATAATCACCAATTTGGCTTGCACTGTCTTTGCCAAATGTTGCGCGATCGCAAGTCCAAGTCCTCCTAATCCACCCGTAATCAGGTAGACTCCACCTTGCCGTAACTTAGCAGTGCGCAAGGTTTTCCCTGCTACGGGTAAGGGTTCAAAGCACTGCACCCATCGACGATTGCCGCGATAGGCAATGACTTTATCAGCAGTTGGTGCCGCAAGTTCGCTAAAGAGTTGGTCTATCAGTTGCTGCCATTGCCTAGTACCCGATTGAGGTAGCGTAATATCGATGCTGCGGCAGGTGATGTTTGAATATTCCTGGGGAATGACTCTACAGGGTCCTAAAAGGGTTGCCTTTTCTGGACATATGTCGTCAGTGTCGGTTAACTCCTGTAAGTTGTTAGATATGATATCAATGTGTAGGGGATCATCAATACCCTGTTCTCCTAATGCCTGCGCTAGAAACAGCAGACTGTAGAAACTAAGTGATTGGATTTGTTCCCAACTCTCAAGTCCAGGCTCTGCCTGCTCGTTCGCTGTTATAGTCCACAAATGAACAATGCTTTTGGGAATTTTATTAGAGAAATGAAGTTCGCAGAGCAAGGTGTCATAGTCATCCCTTTTCCCAGGATTAATAGTGTATTCCTGTTGATTGAGTTTCCTAAATTCTTCCCCAATCCCGACAATGATGATATCTTGACATTCCTTTTCTAGTTGTTTCACAAGCTGGGAACCCACTCCACAGCGATCAACCAACACTAACCAGGGTTGCTTGCGATTACCCCACTTCCCTGACTCAAACGGTACCGGTGGCGCGGCGCGTTTCCAAGAAGGAATATGGAACCATTCGGTAATGTCTAACTTTTGTTGGGAGTTTGATGCTCCTGAATTGACAGGATTGCCAGGTTTTTGAGGTTCAATCCAATAACGCTGGCGCTCAAAGGGATAGGTCGGTAAGGGAAGGCGATGACGGCGTTCATTGATATAAAAACCGGACCAATCAATCAGTATGCCTGCAAGCCATAGCTGCCCTAATGTGTTGAGCAAGAAGGCTACATCTGACTGCCGGTCATAGGTATAGCGCAGGGAAGGTAGCACAACTTTATCAGTGACTTGCTGATTTTCTAAGCACTGTAATGCCAAGCTGCTCAGCGTCTGTCCTGGTCCAACTTCCAACAGCGCTGGGGTGTATTTTTGCCACAACTGACTTACTCCGTCAGCAAATCGCACCGGTTGGCAGAGATGCTGCGTCCAGTAATCGGGATTGGTTGCCTCTGCTGCTGTAATCCAAGTTCCCGTGACATTAGATATGTAAGGAATTTGGGGAGGCTTAAACCGAATAGTCTTGACTAACCTGGAAAAGGAATCAACCATTGACGCCATCATGTGGGAATGAAAAGCATGAGAGGTCGCAAGCCGCCGACAGGCCAATCCTTGCTGAGTCAGCTGATTCTCCAATTCATCGATAGCGTCCGTCGCTCCAGCCACCACACACAGGGATGAACCATTGATCGCAGACAAGGAAAGATTTTCTCCTAGAAGCGGCTGCACCTCTTGCTCTGACAAGGGAATCGCTAGCATCGCCCCACTCGGTAGGGACTGAATCAGTTGCGCCCTTCTGGCCACCAACATTAAGGCATCTTCTAAAGACAAGACCCCAGCTAAACAGGCAGCGACATATTCCCCGATACTGTAGCCAATCATGGCTCGAGGACGCACTCCCCAGGCCTGCCAAAGCTGAGCTAGGGCATATTCAATCACAAAGAGAGCAGGTTGAGTCAGCCAGGTTTGATTGAGTTGTTGGGAGGCGGCATTGACGGGTTCTTCACTTCGACCCAGCATCTGGCGAAGATCAATCCCTGATTGAGCTAGATCTGCGCCGGTATCGTCTGAAGACTCGTCTTGATCAGGATATAGAACCGTGATCAGGTCAAGCCCCAGGAGAGGTCTGAGGATTTTGCAACAGTGCTCCACATGTTCCCGAAAGGTCGGCTGACATTGATAAAGTTCTCTGCCCATGTTGACGTACTGGGGTCCTAACCCGGTAAACATGAAGGCAACCGAACGAGTGCCTGTGTCTTGGATGCTGCTAGTGAGAACTCGTTTGGGATTTTGGAGAGCTGCGATCGCATCTTGCAGATCCTGGCACACCACAGCGCGGCGATGATCAAACTGTCGACGACCAACTTGCAGAGTATAAGCAACATCAGCCAGATTTAGCTCAGAATGCTGCTGCAGATGATCCCCTAGATTGGTAGTCGCAGTCTCCAGGGCTGAACTGGTTTTAGCCGAGAGGAGCAGCAATTGCCAGGGGCGAAACGATGAAGACGTTTCAACAGAAGGCGCTTCCTCAAGAATCAGATGGGCGTTGGTTCCCCCAATGCCAAAGGAACTCACGCCCGCCCGACGGGGAGTTTCATTTACCTTCCATTCCGACAGCTGGGTGTTGACGTAGAAAGGACTGTTTGCGAAATCAATCTCGGGGTTAGGTTCTTTGAAATTCAAGCTAGGGGGTATCTGTTTGTGCTTGAGGGCTAGAACAGTTTTGATGAGACTGGTTACACCAGCAGCTGTATCCAGATGGCCAACATTGGTTTTTACTGAACCAATAGCGCAAAAGCCTTTCTTATCAGTGCTGCCACGAAAGACTTTTGTTAGCGCTGCAATTTCAATCGGATCTCCTAAAGATGTTCCTGTCCCATGAGTTTCAATATAGGAAACTGTTTCGGATTCAATCTCAGCTAAAGCGAGAGCTTCTGCAATAACCTCTGTTTGCCCCTCGACACTGGGTGCCGTGTAGCCAACCTTGCCAGAGCCATCATTATTAATAGCAGAACCTTTAATTACCGCATGAATACAATCACCGTCCGCGATCGCATCTTCTAGTCGTTTCAGGACTACGGTACCTACACCATTACCGAGAACAGTTCCCTGTGCTTTGGCATCAAAAGCACGACAGTGACCATCGGCTGATAAAACTCCCTCCTCTTGATATAAATGACCAATCTTTTGTGGCACTCGAATAGAAATTCCACCCACCAAAGCCACATCACATTGGTAATTCAACAAACTTTGGCAAGCAAGGGTGGTAGAAACTAATGACGTAGAGCAAGCCGTTTGTACCGTAACACTCGGTCCTTTAAGGTTTAATTTGTAAGAGATACGAGTAGTAAGAAAATCTTTATCATTACCAATTAAAGTTTGATAGCATTGTGCCGACCCCATGGGGTCACGGCTTATATCAAAAGGTAAATAGTTATTGATACCAGTACCAGCATACACTCCGATTCGGTTTCTACATCTAGTAGTATCATAACCAGCATTTTCAAGCGCTTCCCAAGCGCACTCTAGAAAAATACGGTGTTGTGGATCGGTTACTTCAGCCTCTCTAGGGTTGATGTCAAAGAATGAAGCATCAAAAAACTCGATATCATCTAACACAGCACCGGCTTTCACATAATGAGGATCATTTAGTACAGAAGCACCTATCCCTGACGCTATTAATTCCTCATCGGTGAAGAACGAAATGGACTCTACACCATCACACAGATTCTGCCAAAACTCTTCAATGCTTTTGGCACCAGGAAATCGTCCTGCCATACCAATAACGGCAATCCCTTCCACTGATTCGTAGGTTTCTATATTACCCATTTATCTTTTTCCTTGCTTCATCAATAACTGTTTTTGCCGATTGATTGCCTCTATCTGCTTTTGAGCACGGTCACGCATTGATTGGAAAGAAGGCTGCTGCTTTGACTCGCGACTCAAATACTGCGCCAAGGAATTAATGGTTGGATTTTGAAACAACTCAACAACCGATAAATCCTGGTTGAACAATTCTTGTAATTTGTGATTTACCTGAGCCATCAACAGAGAATGACCTCCAAGGTCAAAGAAATTATCATTGATACCTACCTTCTCCAAGTGCAACACTTCTTGCCAGACCTTAGCGATTGCCTGCTCTATTTCAGAATGAGGAGCCACATAAGCAGCTTCTAGCTCTGGACGAGTGCTATCAGGTACTGGTAAAGCCTGACGATCTATCTTGCCGTTAGTTGTCAATGGCAGCGCCTTCAATTTTATAAATACCGACGGTACCATATACTCCGGCAGTTTCTCTTTAAGAAAGTTCCTGAAACTATTGGTGGTAGTTTCTACCCCAATATTGGAAACAACATAAGCCACCAAACGCTGATCTCCCGGTACATCCTCCCTCTTCACAACTACTGCTTCTCGAATGTCTGGATGCTGCCTCAGCAACCCTTCAATTTCTCCTAGTTCAATTCGGTATCCCCGCACCTTCACCTGATGGTCAATCCGTCCCAAGAACTCAAGATTTCCATCTGACCGATAACGAGCCAGATCCCCCGTCTTGTATAACCTTGTCCCTGGCTTATCACTAAATGGATTAGGAACAAACTTCTCAGCTGTCAGTTCTGGCTGATTCAGATAACCACGCCCCAGTCCAGCACCACCGATATACAGTTCGCCCGGGACCCCAATCGGTACTGGTTGGTGATATTGGTCTAATACATAAAGCTGAGTATTAGCAATCGGCTGACCAATGGGAACTGAGCTTGATTGAGTTTCACCATGGGGCACTCGATAAACACAACATCCCACGACCGTCTCTGTTGGTCCATATTCATTTACCAGCATCGTAGCAGGTGCGAAGCTTTGCCAGAAAGAAATATTTTCTGTCAGCAGGTTTTCACCACCAATGATAAACGCATTAGTTCTGCCTGCCGCTTCTTTTGGCAACAACTGCTGAGTAAGTAATAGCAGTTGAGCTGGTGTTAATTTAACAAGACTTAAGTTTGACTCTTTACGAAGAACATTAGTCAAAGACTCAACACTCTGATCTTCAGGGATAAGCGTTACCTGACGCCCAACTAGTAAAGGGGAAAACAACCCTGTAATCGTTAAGTCGAAGGCTAGAGAAGAATGAACAATAGTTCCTTTTCCTCCCTCAACTTCATAAGCTTGGACACACCAAGTCAAGTAATTAATTAGACCTCGATGGGGAATTAAAGTTCCCTTGGGTTTGCCGGTAGAACCCGATGTGTAAATAGCATAAGCTAAACTTTTAGAATCTGTCTGGTTGACTGGATTATTTAAATTTTCTTGAGCAATTTTTTCCCAGTTGGTGTCTAAGCCAACCACTGCAGCTCCTTCAGTTGGCAATGCCTCTAGCAACTCTCGCTGAGTTAACAATACTGATACCTTGGCATCTGCCAATATAAAAGCCAAACGCTCTTGCGGATAGGCTGGATCCAGCGGCACGTAGGCTCCACCTGCCTTAAGAATGCCAAGCAGCCCTATAACCATCTCCACGGAACGTTCCACACAAATGCCGACTAACCCCTCTGGTTTAACTCCTAACTGTTGCAGATAATGGGCCAACTGATTTGCCCGCTGATTTAACTCCCGGTAAGTCAGTTGCTGCTGCTCAAAAACTACCGCCACGGCATCGGGAGTTCGCTCCACCTGGGCTTCAAACAGCTGATGGATGCACAAATCTCGGGGATAATCGACCTCTGTATCGTTCCATTGTTTGAGTATTTGGCAGCGCTCTGCCTCTGTCAGCAGCGGTAAGTCTGAGAGCCTAGTTTGTGGACTGGCGACAATCCCCTCCAGCAACTGCTGCCAATGCCCTAGCATCCGGGTAATGGTGGCAGCCTCAAATAAATCTGTATTGTACTCAAACAAGGTAGTGAGTCCCTGCTCCGTCGTTTCCACCACCAGACTCAAATCAAACTGAGCTGTCTTGCTATCCACTTCAAATGGCCTCACAGTCAAACCCGGTACCGTGTCCAACTGTGGAGCCTGCCGCAGTGTGAACGACACCTGAAACAGGGGAGTATGACTCACGTCTCGCTCTGGCTGCAAGGCCTCTACCAGCTGATTGAAGGGCACATCTTGATGGGCATAGGCCCCCAAGGCTACTTGACGGACTCGGCCGAGTAGCTCCTGAAACCTGGGATTACCTGACAGATCGGTGCGCAACACCAATGTATTCACGAAAAAGCCAATTAACCCCTTGAGCTCGCTCCGGCTGCGATTAGCAATCGGTGAGCCCACCAGAATATCGTCTTGACCAGTATAGCGATAGAGCAATGTCTTGAATGCTGCCAGCAGCACCATGAAGAGGGTGACATTTTCTTGCTCAGAGAGAGCCTTGAGCTTCTCAGTCAAGGGGTGAGGCAGCGCCAAGGATTGTCGCGCCCCTTGATAGGTCTGGACCGCCGGCCGGGGATGATCCGTTGGCAACGCTAGAACTGCTGGCGCTCCCTCAAGATGCTGTATCCAGTAAGCAAGCTGACCCTCCATGCGCTCACCGCGAAGCCATTGCCGCTGCCAATGGGTAAAGTCTTTGTACTGCACAGAGACGGCTGGAAGAGCAGGGATTTCCCCATGCGACAGAAATCCCTTGTAGTTCCCTAACAACTCCCGGATCAATACCTCGACTGACCATTCATCGGCGATGATGTGATGCAGCGTCAGCAACAGCACATGCTGCTGTGGAGCTAGGTGAAAGAGTTGTGCCCGCATTAGTGGTCCCTGGCTCAATTGGAAAGGCTGTTGGCTAGCTTGAGTCGCGCATCTTTGTACTTCAGACTCGCGCGCTTCGCTGGAGAGATTCTGGCAATCTACTACCTTTAGTGGTAGCCAGCAGGATGGAGTAATTACCTGAGCCGGTTGACCCTCAACTAACTTAAACGTTGTTCGTAATGGCTCATGGCGTCGTATAACCTCATTCAGACTGCGCTCCAGTATATCTGCACTCAATGGACCTTGGAATTGCAGGGCAAAGGCAATGTTATAAGCTGGGTTGGCGGGCGCTAGTTGGTCCAGGAACCATAATCGCTTCTGGGGGTAGGAAAGCGGGTGATGTTGGCGTTGAGCTTTTACCGGTACCAATGGCACCGATGGCAAATGCTCTGGTAACTCCAATTGGGCTAAAATCTTGATGGCCAACTGGGTCAGATTCAGATGGTCGAAAAGATCACTAATGGATACAGAGACCTGGAGATCAACCTCAAGGCGGTTTTTCAGTTCAAATGCCTTCAGAGAATCCAATCCCAAGGCGCTGATGGGTTGCTGAGAATTTATCTGAGATGGCGTTATCTGCAGGACTTCGGCGACCAGTGCCTGTAAATAAGACACCAGCATGAGCTGAGCTTCAATCGGTGGTAGTGCTAGTAAGGTTTTGCGGTTAAGCGTAGCAGGGACTTCCCCAGGGATCGTTGTTTCCAGCAGGCTACTGCTGATGACTTCCAGATGGCCGGCCAGAAACCCTGCCCGGGTAGCTCGCCGCTGAATTTTCCCGCTCGATGTTTTTGGAATCGTCCCGGGTTTAATTAACACGACGGCATAGGCTTGTACCTCATGCTCCTGGGCAATGGCCTCACGAATGGCTGCCGTCACTTCCTCCGGATCGGGTTTTTGTCGAAATTCCAATTCCTGAACAACAACCAGCTTCTCCTCTCGCTGCTCCTCCACCATAAACGCGGCCCCCCCACCCGAGCGCAGGGCTGGGTGACTCCGCTCCGTCGTCAGTTCAATATCCTGAGGATAAAGATTACGACCGCGAATAATAATTAGGTCTTTAGTCCGCCCCGTAATAAACAGTTCTCCCTGGTGCAGGAAGCCCAAATCACCGGTGCGCAGAAACGGTCCTACTCCTGTATCAGCCAGATAGGCAGCAAATGTCTGCTCACTCTCCGCAGGCCGCTGCCAATAGCCTTGGCCCACACTCGGCCCCGATACCCAGATTTCACCGATCTCATCGCCAGCGCAGCGAATTTGTGTCTCAGGATGGGCGATCACAATCCGTTGTTGGGGCATGGTTTGGCCACAACCAACCAGGGACTGAGCTTGATCGACGCTGTGGCCATTGGCTTCTACCACGCGATTGTGCTCCAGGGCAACCTTTTGCAGCAACTTCACCACAGGCGCTTCCTGCTGACGCCCACCGGAGACCATCAGCGTTGCTTCGGCCATGCCGTAGCAAGGATAAAACGCCTGGGAACGAAATCCACAGGTGGCAAACTCGGCGGCAAATCGCTCTAATGTTTGAGACCGCACCGGCTCTGCCCCGTTAAAGGCAACGGTCCAACTGCTTAAGTCTAAGCTTTGCCGCTGCTCCGGCGTCACCTTTTCAACACATAGCTCATAGGCAAAGTTAGGTGCCCCGCTGGTGGTGCCTCGATAGTGAGAAATCGTCTGTAACCAGCGGTAAGGGCGCTGCAGGAATGAAGCCGGCGGCATCAAGATGCAGGGAAAGTCTCCGTATAGCGGCTGCAAGATACCTCCAATCAACCCCATGTCGTGGTAAACCGGTAGCCAAGAAACAAACACACTCTCCGGCGAATGACCCATGAGCTCGTAGGTGACAGCCGCATTGTGGAGCAAATTACCATGGCTGAGCATCACCCCCTTGGGCATACCGGTGGAACCGGAGGTGTACTGGAGAAACGCCAGGGAATCTGACCCTAGGGTCGGAGGCTGCCACTCCCCCGCAGCTCCCGCAGCCAGGTCATCAGTGGTCAGCCACTGTAAATCGGCCAAATCTTCATGCTTCCGCAATAATGACTGCAGCCTGGCTTGAATCACCGTGGTTGTCAGCGCTATTGCGGCCTCTGCATCTTTGACCACCGCCAGAATCCGGGGAGTATTGCGCTGATTGCGGGGAGGATAGGCAGGTACTGCGATGACTCCGGCGTAAAGGCAGCCAAAAAAGGCCGCTAAGTACTCCAAGCCTGGGGGATACAGCAACAGGGCTCGCTCTCCCTCCAGCCCCATGGCCTGCAGCCGCGCCGCGATGGTTCGACTCTGGTGATCCAGTTCCCGATAGGTGAGAGAACCAGCCTCTATTTCTCCATCCTTCAGAAAGGTAAACGCCTTTTGGCCAGGCTGATGTAGTGCCCTACGGCGCAAGAGATCGACCAGTGTGGAAAAGCTCATAATCAGTCTTAGAAATACTGGAGGCCAGATTGGGAAGCAGGTCTATGTCAATCCTCTTGACCTGCCGATTGAAGGCATTTCAATAGCTTCAGGCATCAGGCTAGCAGATAGAGGGAAGCCTTAGAGCAGGGAATAAACAAGCAATGGTGACTAAGTTAGCTGATTACCCAGGCAATGACAAGAGGAGAACCAAGCTACCGATGATACCAATAGTAGAGTGCAATTGAGCAATACGAGATGGAAATCAAGTGCCGTGCAAATTTTGCACATCAGTCTGCAACAACGACTCCCTGGGATCATGCAATGTGCAATGCATTGCATGAAGCCTACCCTTGATGCAGCAAATTTGCAAGTGTTTTGAGGACGACATGACATCAATCAATCCTTAACATCGATTGATGCTTGGGATGAAGCCTGTCATGTTTTCTGCAAAGACTCAGTTCGCTTAGATTCTTTATCCATAAAGGGCTCAGAGAACGGCTCCAGACATCATTCATTGATTTAATTCAATACCAGGCAATTCAGATTTAGACCTTTACCTAGCTGCATTTAATCAAAATCGTTACCATTAGAAGATAAACATCGGAACACTTAGGATTTTTCAGTAAAACTTAATATTCAATTCGCTGAGATGACTAATATCAAATCCGCTAAAATGACTGGCGTTACAGCGATTGATCACAACTGCGACATGTCATTCCGGGCAAGCGCAGCGCGACCCGGAATCCAGCCGGAATCCAGGTAGAGGGCTTGGCAACCGGCCGATAGTCCTCATTGCGACGGATCGCACGTAGCCATGACATACCACCTCCAGCTCCAAAGTCTAGACAGAGCACTCTAAACTCTGCCGGGCTTGACGCTCTGGATTCCGGCCGCCGCGGGAATGACGAGAGTAAGGTCTACTCAGCAGATCGCTGTTCCCCTTCCTCCCCGCCGTGGAGCGATCCATTTCCATAATGAGAATTGCTGCGAAGAAACAGGCTTAATTCAATCTAAAAACTTTTATTGTACTATATTAGGCATTTCGAAGTCAATATGCCTGTCTAACAGTCATTCCATTGACGTTATCCCCATCAAGTTGAGATTATTGAGATTGGTTCCTATCAACTTTATTCCTGGTGGTCGACCACTAGTTTACAGTCCTGATTTTGATTAGAAATTGTTTGCTCCTCCAAGAGAAAACCCATCATCATGATTCAAGCGAATGACTTAGAGACTAACTTGGAGACCAATTGCCGTTTTTGCTCGCTGGTCTCCAAAGCCAATGGCCAAGACCCCATCGGCTCTGCCGGTACCTATCACCACTGGCTGATCGTAGAGATCCCTCAACCTTGGCCCACCACCATCTGGCAAGAGCATCCCATCGTGGCGCCAGTGCTACAAATGGTCAAGGCCTTGCGCCAGCAGGGGGTCTATGTGCGCCCATTGATGATTGCCCCGGAGCGTGACTATTCTCACCCCGACTTCACCCGGGTTCTCTACTATCGCCGTCCCCAAGCATGTTTTACTGCCTTTGAAAAGCAAGAGTTTCTCCTTCCCCCCTCAGAGGTTGTTCCCCTGGCCACCGCCTTACTGCAACAGCCCGCCGCTCTCCCCCAGTTCGAGGCCTACCGCCAACCCACCCAGCATCTCCGCGAACTCTTCGTCTGCACCCACGGCAACGTCGATGTCGCCTGCTCCCGCTTTGGCTATCCCATTTATCAGCAGTTGAAAAAAACCTATGCGGTCGAGTGGAAGCCTGAATCCCCCCCTCCCCCCCTCCCCATCGCCCCCACTCAAAACTCAAAACCCAAAACTCAAAACTTCCCCCACCCCCCTCCGCGTCTGGCGCTGCTCCCATTTCGGTGGCCATAACTTTGCCCCTACTCTCATCGACCTACCGACGGGACACTATTGGGGGCATCTAGAACCTGATGCTCTCGATGCCCTAGTCTATCGTCAAGGAGATGTCCAGCAACTGCGGCGCTTTTATCGCGGCTGGAGTGGCCTGCGGCGCTTTGAGCAGATGGTGGAGCGAGAGCTGTGGATGCAGCACGGCTGGGATTGGTTGAGCTATGGTAAAGTCGGCCAAACCCTGGCCATGGATACCCCCCAGGAGGATGAGTATGATGCCGACTGGGCCGAGGTGCGCATTGACTTTGAAGCCCCAGATGGTTATGAGGCTGGTGCCTATGCAGCCCGGGTGGAGGTGGCTGGCGAGGTGCTAACCCAGTGGCGATCGGGAGAAGAGCATCCTTTAGAGCCGGTGAAGCAATACCAAGTCACTCAGTTGCATCGTGTCGCCTAAGCCTTAAATTTGCAACCCTGATAGTAGGTACTGACAAAACCTGCTAGAACCCAGACTATCCAAAGGGTCAGGGAACCTGCCCCCTATAGCATCCGAAATCTGGTAAGGGCGCGGTTTCCGCGCCCAATGCAGAATCTTTTGCCAGTCAACCAGGGTGCTTGCTGCCCGTCATCTGGTGAAGATTCATCACGTGGATAATTCTGCTTTCCCCTACCCATCTACCCCCTGCCCTACGGGCGGGCTAGGCCTGAGGCTCCGTTGCTCATAGAGCCACGGACGTGCTGAGTATCGCCTGGCTGCAAGCCATACGGACAAGTCTACCCATCTATCCATCTCTACTCTATGCTATCGATACCATGCCTCCCCAACCCGATGCGGCGCCTGATCTGGGTGCTCCTAGGGGGTGCCTTAGCCTTGCTCATCGGGGTCTCCTGGCCGCTTGCTGGTACCACCGCCACTGAAATCCTTTGGGATACCTACGGAGTGCCCCACATCTATGCCGATGATACCGAGGAGCTCTTTCGGGCCTTTGGCTGGGCCCAAGCCCAGAGTCACGGTGATCTGATATTACGCCTGTATGGTCAAGCTCGGGGCCGCGCCGCCGAGTACTGGGGAGAAGATTACCTGGACTCAGACCGCTGGGTGCACACCATGGGCATTCCCAGTCGCGCCCAAGCCTGGTACGAGGCCCAAACACCGCAATTTCAGACCTACTTAGATGCCTTTGCGGCAGGGGTCAATGCCTATGCCCAGACCCATGAAGCGGCCATTGCCGATGAGGTCGAGGCGGTATTGCCCATTAGTGGGGTCGATCTCCTAGCCCATGGCCAACGGGTGCTCAATTTCACCTTTGTGGTCAATCCCCAACAGGTGGCTGCCCTGGCCACAGACGACTCGGCAGCGGCAATGGCCCTGCCGACACCGGGCTCTAACGGCTGGGCCATTGCCCCCCAGCGCTCCGCCAGTGGTGAGGCCATGCTGCTGGCTAATCCCCATCTGCCGTGGTCCGAGGCGTTCCGCTGGTATGAAGCTCATCTAATTGCTCCGGATCTCAATGTCTATGGGGCTAGTCTGGTGGGAATACCGGTGCTCAATATTGCCTTTAATGACCAGCTGGGGTGGACCCACACTGTCAATCTTCATGATGGTTGGGATGCCTATCAACTGCGCCTGACGGAGGATGGCTACTGGTTCGACGGGCAGATGCGACCCTTCGAGGTCAGCACCCAGGCCCTCCAAGTCAAGCAAGCCGATGGCACCCTGCAGCCGAAGACCCTGACCATTCGGCGCTCGCTCCATGGGCCAGTGGTGCAGGAACAAGGAGATACGGCCATTGCCCTACGGGTGGTGGGGCTGGAGCATCCCGGTGCCCTGGAGCAGTGGTGGCAGATGGGGCGCGCCCACACCTTGGCGGAATTTGAAGCAGCCCTGCAGCGGCTGCAAATCCCGATGTTTACGGTGCTCTATGCCGACCGGCAGGGGCACATCCTGCATCTATTTAATGGTCATGTGCCCGTGCGGTCAGGGGGCGATGTCGAGGACTGGAGTGGTCTTCTCCCTGGGGATACCTCTGACACCCTCTGGAGCGAGATTCATGCCTACTCAGAGTTGCCCCGGTTGTTGGATCCCCCCACTGGCTGGTTGCAGAATGCCAATGATCCTCCCTGGACCACCACCCTGCCGCCGGCGATCGACCCAGACGACTATCCCACCTACATCGCTCCCCTCCCTTCCATGGATTCCCGTGCCCAGCGCTCTGCTCGGATGCTGGCCGAGGATCAACAAATCTCCTTTGAGGAGATGGTCAAGTACAAGCACTCGCCCCGGATGGAACTCGCCGATCGCTTACTTGATGATCTGATTCCTGCTGCCCGGCAGCAGGGGAGGTGCACGAGCACGTCGGGCTGCCGATGTCCTGGCTGCCTGGGATCGGGGGCGGCGGCCGATAGCCGCGCGGCGGTGCTATTTGCCACCTGGGCGCGGCAGGTCGATTTGGAGCGTCTCTTTGCCACACCCTGGGATGAAAATGCCCCTCTGAGTACTCCTGCTGGACTGGCGGATCCGGCGGGGGCGGTGGCAGCCCTAGAAGCAGCGGCGGCTCAGGTACAGACGGCCTATGGAGCCCTGGATATTGCCTGGGGAGATGTGTTTCGCCTGCGCTCTGGCCCGGTAGACTTACCGGCCAGTGGCGGGCCGGGCCATTTAGGGATTTTTCGCAATCTGTGGTTTGCCCCTGAGGAAGACGGCACCTTCACTGCCGTTGGCGGCGATTCCTATGTAGCAGCGGTTGAATTTTCAGACCCGGTGCGGGCGATGGCGGTGATGACCTATGGCAATGCCACCCAAGCGAGTGCACCCCGTCAGCAGGAGCAATTAGACCTGGCTGCGCAACAGCAGTTGCGGCCGGTGTGGCTATCTCGAGCGGCGATCGAAGCGAATTTAGTGGTTCGTGAATCCTTCTGAATCGATGCGGGAGGCGATTCAGGCAAGCGCAGACAGAGAGCAGCGGTCGTTTACCTTTGTGGTGGAGATGCTGCTTCGGGAAGCGCTAGAAGCCAGAGAGGGCCAAGAATCCTAGGTGAACTACTGTGTAGGGAGCACCTTGATGGGGCTCAACCACTAATGCTGCTACCTGGTTCATGGGTCTAATGAGCCAATAAACAGATCCTGTGAAATCGCTGCATAGATGGTGTGCCAGCATCCGTTTCAATCTGCTAGGTTGAAGACACTGATCGGGCCAAGTTGACCTATGACCATCGCGATCAACCCACCAACATTGACCATTGACGAGTTTCTTGCCGGTTACGGTGATGATAATCGCTATGAACTGATCGATGGAGAGGTATTCGACTTGGAACCGACAGGGCCACATGAAGAAGTAGCCGCCTTCATCACCAGCAAGATCTGTGTCCAGATCGATCTGCAAGGGTTGCCTTGGTTTGTCCTGCAACGCGGACTATTACGCCCTTCTGGCATGGGTAACACAGCATTTCGACCTGACGTTGCAGTGGTTGATCGAAATGAACTGGCAAAAGAACCATGTTGGATGGAACAATCGATGCTGACCCTAGGTAGCTCGATTAAATTTGTAGCAGAAGTCGTCAGTAGCAACTGGCAGAATGATTATGCCCGTAAGACTGAAGATTATGCGGCGTTAGGCATTCCTGAATATTGGATTGCAGATTATGCTGGCTTAGGGAGGACTCGATATATTGGGAAACCCAAGCAACCCACCCTTTCTATGGGTATCCTGGTGCATGGAGAGTATGAGGTTCACCAGCTGCGTGGTTCTCAAAATGTCGTTTCACCCACGTTTCCGAGTTTGAATTTAACGGCTGAGCAGGTATTGAAAACTGGTCGATAAACTCTCTGTGGTGCAGCTAGCAACGCTAAGGATATCTACTCCTCAGCTGTCAAAATCTGCTCCACCGTCAACCCCAACTCCGGAAACGTCAGACACGGCACTGCCTCCCCCTCCACATATTCCGCCTTCTGATAAACCCCATCCTCCAGCGTCAGCACAATTACCTTCTTGCCCTTCCCCCGCTGGCAATACTTCGCCGGAATTTGTCCCCGATAATCCACAATCCAGTACTCCGGCACCTGTAGCGCCTCGTATTCTTCCTGCTTCTCCACCAAGTCCGTACTCCAGTTTCCAGAGGCAATCTCCACAATCATCCGAGGAACGCTGCGAATCCCCGGTTGCCGATCCTCTCGCCGCGTTGCAGGACGATCAATCACCGCAATATCGGGGCGGCGTCCTCTAACATCGTCAATCATCAACGCATTGCGCTGCCGCACTGAGTATCTCAGCGTCATGCGCCGATACTGTAGCTCAAACATAAACGAGAGGAACTCTAGAATCTCTTCATGCCAATCATCCGGCTCCGGCATGAGCACCAACCTCCCATCGACCAATTCATATTCATTGAGTTCATTGCCATCCTCCACGTCAATGAACGCTTCAAACGTCAAGTCTCGTGTGGCAGCCGGAATCATCATGGCACTTTGGATCAGTCTGTGGTGGCGTCAGCCTGTCGGTCGGCCTGTCGGTCGGTCTGAGCACCTAGGCGCATAAGGAGACATCAATATGCTGCCATTCTACTTCGTCATCACAGCGGGCATATACCTGCTCGACCAACAAGACGATATCTATCAAGGGCGACTCCCCGAACTCCAGCAAGATGCCCAGATCAGCAGGGAAGCAGCCCAGCGGAACGAACTCGTCGAAGACACCACCGCTATGACCCTGATTCGAGAAAATCTGCGGTCTCGCTAACCCTTCTCTCAGTCGTGATGTTTTAGCTTGGCCTCACCTACTGTCTGTCGGTAGACGCCCAGTAGACAGCGTGTCTACCGGGCAAAGGTGTCCGCTTCAGGAACCCAGCGAGGCTCTGAATCACCTTGTTGAAGGGCCATACAGCCTTTATCCTGCATGGGCTTGAGAGAATGGAGAATAGGGGATTCGTTAGCGCAGCTCCTCCGCAGGAGGCACCCCTGACCTCTGCGGTGCGATTGGCCTCCGGCCAGGCTGAGTCTTTCAGACTCGCTTCGCGAACGCCTACGCAGCGCCTACCAACCAGAGTTTTCAATGGAGAATAGGGGATTCGAACCCCTGACCTCTGCGGTGCGATCGCAGCGCTCTACCAACTGAGCTAATTCCCCGTGTTGTCCGCACCGCATCGGTGCGATTGGCCTGCGGCCACCCTGCGGGAACGCAGCGCTCTACCAACTGAGCTAATTCCCCAATTGCCCAGTATCTTACCAAACTGAAGAGACCGATGAGGGAGTGGGGCGGGGATTAGCGTAGTAGTCTCGCAGCCAGTCTAGATCCAGCTCGCTGAGGTTATCGACCACCCAATCGGCGCGGCGGTGGATCATTTGGTAAGGATAGGTATGGGCCACGCCAGCGACAGGAACCTGAGCGCGTTTGGCGGCTTCGATGCCGGCGAAAGAATCTTCGATGGCGAGGCAGTGGGCCGGGGTCAAGTTGAGGCCAGGGTGGGCTTGATTCAACCGCTCAATGGCTAACAGGTAGCCATCGGGGGCGGGTTTGCTACCCGTGGCGGGCAGATCATCGCCGCAAACCAAGGCCGAGAGATGGTCGTAGATTCCGGCTTGCCGCAGCACCCACGCCACCTCTGTCTGCATGGTCCCGGTGACCACCGCCAGCTTCAATTGAGCCGCTCGCCCCTGGAACACTAGATCATCTAGCCCTGGATAGAGGGGTAAATCTTGTTGGGACATGGCCTCGATATAGCGCTGGGACTTTTTCGCCAGCAGTGTATCAAGGTAGTCGTCACTCACCACCCGACCACGACTGCCGAGTAAATTGGTCAGGCAAGCC
The DNA here is from genome assembly GCF_002075285.3 of Halomicronema hongdechloris C2206. Classification (GTDB taxonomy): domain Bacteria; phylum Cyanobacteriota; class Cyanobacteriia; order Phormidesmidales; family Phormidesmidaceae; genus Halomicronema_B; species Halomicronema_B hongdechloris. Next base: position 2,138,906 of record NZ_CP021983.2, read on the forward strand.
CGATCGCTGCGACCCAGGCAAGCGGCGGCGACGTCTTCCCGATTAGGCCGCAGGTTTTCCTCGAGCAAAAGCTGCTCGAGCAGCTGGCAATGCAGGGATTCATCGTTGATGATGATGCCATTGAAGTCCAGCAACAGGGCTTTTAGGGAGGCGTGAGAGTGGGAATTGGCAGAGGTCATAGGCAATCGAGCCGTCGCGTCTAGAGGGCAGGCGGCGTCAGGTCGCTGCTACTAGGGTATCGGCTATGGGCATCTCCTGGGGGGTAGGGGGGTGGCTTGAGCCCGTGGGTAACCTGGTTAATTAGCCATACCGTGTCACTGGTGATGTGGTCAAAACCCCCGCCGCCCCCAGCCAGGCGGCTACGGTGCCCTGGGCAAATTCCTGAATGTAGGGCTCTTCGAAGATCTCCATCAGCCAGGGCAGAGCTCGTAGGGTGTCTCGGGGTTGCCGTCTAGGATGGCTACCTCACCACTGGGGCGCAACAGCCGAAAGGCTTCTCGCAGGATGGTCTGGGCGACCTCAGTAGGGGTCTCATGGAAGAGCAGAGAGGCGGTGACTAGATCGAAGTGAGCCGCTGGAAAGGGGGTGTGGTTCGGCGTTGCCGTGGACCCAGTGAATGGCTAGATTGGCCTGACGGGCCTTGTCCTCGGCGACGACCAACATATGGGGCGACAGGTCCAGCCCGATCACCTCGGCAGCGGGAAAGGTTTGCTTCAGCAAGTGGGTGGTGGTGCCGGTGCCGCAGCCCAGATCTAGAATGCGGCGGGGCTGTCCCTGAATCTTGTCGATTAGGGCCTGGCGCACCCAGGTTTCATTGGGGGGCAGGACGTACTGGGTGATGGGATCGTAGGTGACGGCGGCATCGGCGCTGAGATAGCCCTGCTCAATGCCATGGAAGGCGGCCTTGCGATAATAGTCTGGATAGGTCAGCTTAGGGTTGGCAATGCGATCGCATTGTTGCTCCCAGTCAAACTGGTGTCGATAGGCCAGCAAGGCCTCCCGATCCAAGAGGTGATCGAACAGAGGCGCCAAAAATCGAGCGAATAACGTATCTTGACCGGTTGCCATGGGAGACCCTCCCCGTGTGTTGCCGTCTATATATGAAGTTTAATCAAGAAAACCCTTATCTTGCCTACGACAAGCCCTATGACCCTGCTCACCCCTACTCACATCCAGGCATTGTTACAAGAGCCGATTCCCGACAGACAAGCCTATGGTCGGCTGATGGAAATCTACTGTGTGGTTAAGGCTGGGGGTGTCCGAGTCCAGATTGAAGCGGCTAGCGGTCACCTAGCCCGGCAACAATGGCGGCTAGAGAAAACCATCAGTGAGCTCAGCTGTCACCATGCCCACCATCCCCAGATTCCTATCCTGCGGCAAGAGGTGGCAGAACTCCGCCGCTCCGTTGCCTGGCGCATCGACTTCCTGCGGACAATTCATCCCCAAGAAGAAGCCGCCGTGCAACAACATCTAGCGGCCATTGAAGCCTACGTTGCTGCCCAAGGAGAGCAGCTCAGGGGCGCTTGCCCCAATAACCATTGATCGACACCATGTACTCCATGCCTATACCCTAGAACCCTGGCCGGGCTGGCAGCGGGGAGCCGACTATGCCCAGCGTAAAGCTCAGCGAGCGGCTCCCCTGTTTCCAGCCCTCGAGAACATTATTCCAGACCTGTGTCAACGCCTGGTCTTAGAGCTGCTTGGTACTCCCCTGACCCATCAGCGATTTCTCCGGCGCTATCGGGGCACCTATGGCCCAGCCATCGGGGCTGGTCAAGGCGTATTTCCCAACTGTTTCACCCCCGTTGCTGGACTATTGCGGGTGGGGGATAGCACCTTACCTGGCATTGGTGTCCCTGCGGTGGCTGCCTCTGGCATACTCTGCGCCAATACTCTGGTTCCACCAGAGCACGTGTCAGCCCTGGTGGCCTCGATGTCTTCAGAATAGGAGGTATCTGCCTTAGCGAGCGTCTCTACACAGGCCATGGACGGAGCCGGTCGGGATAGTCGCCGGGCCGCTTGCAGCTGCATGGCACTGTCGAAGGTCCCCGCTTCGACCATAGCAGCCGTAGGGACTGGGTGAGCAGCAGCTTGGTGGGCCTGGTTCAGGTCCACAGCCATGGCTGTCATGGCCAGGGTGGGCCGCTCCCGGCGTAAGGGCGCTGTCTCATGGGGGGCCTCTGCTAGGGGCTGCTCGATCTCAGGAGCTGGCTCAGCAGCCGAGGCCGCCAGTGGGTCACGGCTGGGAACATCACCATCACGCCAGGGGTGAGAGCGAGAAGGGCGTATGGGGGCCTCAGGGGCCGTCGCTGTTAGGGGAGAATTGGTCTCCGGATTGGTTTCTGGCGTTGTCGCTTCACTGGCAGGGGACGAGGAGGCGGTTAAGGGAGCTGTACTGGGCGCGGCGGGGGGTGAGGCAGCTGTAGGTGTCTGAGCTGGAGCCGTGGCACTGGTAGCTGACCTGCTGGTCAGAGGCGCCGTTGGCCCACTTTCAGGGGAGGCAATGGTGGCGCCAGTGGGTTGGGACTGAGGGCGAGGAGTCGTGGTGGCAGGCTCTGGGGTAGGAGTAGGCCCTGGGGTGGCCGCAGAAGGCGTTGCGGAACTGGGAACCGATGATGCCGATGGACTGCCGGCTGCCGCTGCTAGAGGTGCCAGCATCACCGCCCGGCTGCGTCGTCCCGGAGATTGTGCCGGTGGAGTGCGCCCTGGCAGCGGTTGGTCGGCAATGGCGGAGCCACTGCGGGGAGTGGCGGGATTGCTTTCGGGAGCCGTAACGCTGGGGCTGATATCGGGGGGGTCAGCCGAGGTGGCAGTGTCTACCAAGGGATCATCAAAGCTGGCGGTCTCTAAATCAGGGGGCGTAAATGACCAGCCATTGTCGGTAGACTGGTTGCCAGAACACGCTGTCAGAGCAACCAAACTGCTACAGGAAGCGAGGGTCCAAATGCGCATGAGGATTCCTCTATAAAAACCATTGCCACGGTCAAGGCGGGTAGACAGTCCCCGGGAAGATAGCGACGTTTGAGCAAACGACAGGCTGCCTAGACGATGTCCAGTCTTGGCGTTCTACTTGTTACTACGTAAAGCCTCCGATTAATCCGCATAAATCTCAGTGAAATTAGTGAGGTTTTGGATGACTGTTTCCAACCGCCAGCCCTTGGCGGTTCGTCGGTCCATTAATGTCAGCAGTTGCTACGGTAATGATGACGCCCATCTGCCTCAAAAGTGCCAGGGCAGACCTGGCCTTAGAAGACCGCCTTAGGCATAGAGATATGGCTCGATCCATAGGAAATGGGCTAAGCTCCTCTGGGCTGGGCTTAAGGACTGGGGTTATCGGTCATGATGGACTTACGAGGGGAGTTGGCGGCCCTGGGGGCTGCTTTTTTATGGGCGTTGGCGACGGTCATGTTTGGCCAGTTGGGCAAACAGCTTGCTCCCCTGGTGCTAAATCTGGTCAAGGGATTATTGGCGATTAGCCTGATTGGTCTAACCCTTGCTGTGCAAGCGCTCTATCAGCCCCAGGACCCTTGGCAGATCAGGAGTGGGTTGGAGCAAGGGTCTGTGCTGCTGTTGCTAGGCAGTGGTGTGATTGGCATTGGCCTAGGGGATACGGCCTATTTTACGGCGCTCAATTATCTGGGGGCCCGGCGGGTGCTGTTGCTAGAGTCCTTGGCGCCGGCCATGGCTGCCCTGATGGCCTTAGGATTTTTGGGAGAATATCTGGCCCTGAGGGATTGGCTGGGCATTGTCTTAACGCTGTTGGGGGTGAGTTGGGTAGTTTCTGAGCGAGCTCCCGGTATCCCTGGGGAATCATTCCAACCCTGGCGGGGTATCTGCTATGGCTGTTTAGCAGCCGTTGGGCAGGCTGTCGGAGCAGTCATGTCACGGGCGGCTTTGGCAGACACGGCGGTCGATCCCCTGTGGAGTACGCTGTTGCGGCTGGGGGGTGGGTTGAGCATCATGGGAATATTGTTGCCTGAGGGGAGGGCAGTGGCGCTATCAACTGCGCCTCCTAGCCTCGGGTCGGCTGCTGGGGGTGTTGATGGTGGCGGCGTTTATAGGCACCTATCTGGCCCTGTGGTTGCAGCAGATGGCCCTGAAGTATGCTGCCACGGGAATTGCTCAAGCGCTGCTGGGCACGAGTCCACTATTTATTTTGCCGATCGTGGTCTTACTGGGCGAGCGCGTCAGTCTCCGAGCTATCTTGGGGGTGCTAGTGGCCCTGGGGGGTGTCTGGCTCCTGGTGGGCTATGACTAGGCTAGATGGGTTGGATCTTCGATCTATGGCAGCTCCTTCACCCCGTATTATTGGCCTGACGGGGGGCATTGCTACCGGTAAATCAACGGTGTCCCACTATTTAGAGCAGCACCATGGCATTCCCGTGTTGGATGCCGATGCCTATGCTCGCCAGGCGGTGGTGCCCGGTTCCCCGATTTTTCAGGCGATTGTGCAGCGTTATGGCACTGCCATGGTGCAGCCGGATGGCGAGTTGGATCGGAGGCGATTGGGCGATGTGGTCTTCTATAACACCGACGAGAAACGCTGGCTAGAACAGCAGATTCATCCGTTCGTGCGTCAGTGTTTTGCCCAGGCTATGGTCCGTTTGCAGGACTGCCCGGTGGTGGTCCACAGCATTCCCCTGTTGTTTGAGGCCAATCTGGTCGATCAGGTGACGGAATCTTGGGTGGTGATTTGCTCTGAGGCCCAGCAATGCCAACGGTTAATGGCCCGTAATCAACTGTCTCGCACTGATGCGATCGCACGTATCCAGAGCCAGATGCCCCTGTTAGACAAAGCCGCCCGAGCCGACGTGGTCTTAGATAACAGCACCACAGTGGCAGCCCTATACGGCCAAGTCGATCAGGCCCTTAACGAGCACAGCTCGATCACACCTGGTTGAGCTCAGCCCTGGCTAAACTGCACCCGATAGATGCGGCCATTCATTTCTTCGGTAAATAACAGACTGCCATCGGGCATCATCAGTAGGCCCACAGGACGGCCCCAAGTGGTCGGCCCCTGGGGATCGACCAGGAAGCCCGTGAGAAAGTCTTCGTAGTGGCCCAGGGGGCGTCCTTCAGAGCTAAAAGGGACAAACACCAGCTTGTAGCCCGTGCCCTGCTGTCGATTCCAAGAGCCGCGGAAAGCGACGAAGGCGCCCTGGTGATAGCGCTGCGGAAAGGTATTGCCATCGTAGAACTGCAATCCTAGGGCAGCCGAGTGGGCCTGAAACAGCACGTCCGGGGTTTGGGTCTGGGCGGCCAAATCGGGGCGGCGACTGCGACCATCAACCACCTGGCGGGGATCGAGCCAGTCCGGCTGCAGGTAAGCATAGGGCCAGCCATAGAACTCTCCCGCCTGGATGCGGGTGAGGTAGTCGGGCACCAGGTCATCGCCGAGACCATCCCGCTCGTTGACAGTGGTGTAGAGGTCGCCAGTGACGGGGTGAAAGTCTAGGCCAACGGGATTGCGCAGGCCAGAAGCAACGGTTTCTGGAGCGCTGCCGTCCAGGGCCATCACCTGCACCGAGGCCCGGGGCAAAGGCTCTGCGCTGACGTTGGAGCGAGAGCCAATGGAGACGTAGAGGCGCTGTTGGTCTGGAGAAACGACGACATTGCGAGTCCAGTGTTGGCGGTAACCGCCGCCAGGTAGCTCGGCAATGACCTCACCGCTGCCCTGCAGGGTCGCCTGACCAGTCCGGTAGGGATACCGCCGCAGGGTGCTGGTATTGCCTAGGTAAAAGTGATCCGCGGTGAAGGCCATGCCGAAGGGAATATCGAGGCCATGGCTGGCATCGGCAAAGGTGGTTACCGCATCGGCAGCCCCATCGTCGTTTTGATCCTGCAGGCGACGAATGCGGTTCTGCCGAGTTTCGGTCACTAGCACATCGCCCTCGGGGGTGAGGGCAAGCCAGCGGGGCCGATCCAGATTCTCGGCAAAGACGTTGACGGTAAATCCTGCTGGCACCTGCAGCCTAGGATTGCTGGGAATATCGATGACTTGGGGCGGTTTGCGGGCACTCTGGGAGGCGAAGGGTTGGGGCAGATCGGCCAGGGTGATGCGGATGGGGCTGGGAACTAGGGGCTCGGTGGCAATGGGGTTGGCTGGCTCGGCACCGGATGCGATCGCAGCGTCCTTCTCCGCCCCAGAAGGGGTAGCAGAGTCAGAGTCAGCAGGGGCAGGGGAGGGAGCCACAGACGATGGCTCCGTGCAGGCAAACAGGCCCAACACTAGCAGCAGGGGCAGGGCCTTGAGGCCACAGAAGGGCATGAGCAAAACCGGCAAACATTAGGTGTCGTATATCAAGCCCTCTGGGGCATCGGGATTGTCCTCTAAGTACTGATCGAAGCCAGTTTTGGCCGGGGTTTGATGCTGATGGGAGACCTCCGCTCGCATCTCCTCGACAGTATCCCACGCGACCGCACAGGCCTGAGAGTCAGCGCCTTGTTGATCACAGACCTGACGGGCATACTCTACGGCGTTTTCCAATTCCTGCTGGAACTTGGTGTCATCAACACTCATGCTATGCTCTCCCGGACTAAACACCATCGTCATCGACGCTCCAAGGGGAGCTATTCCATCATAATGGTCTGGTCCGGCAACGGCAGCCCATGGCCCCACGGGCCTACTCTTTCTGCAGGACTTCGGCAAACTCCAAATCCTCTGAGGCCAGGACAAATATGGTGCCGGGTAATCCGGCAGTGCGCTGTTGCAGGGAGAGATAGTACTGGCTGAAGTGTTCATTGGGAGTGGCTAAGCCCAGAAATACTAAATCAGCCGTTTCAGAGGACTGCTTCAAAATGGTGTCAAAGGGCCGGCCCTCCGCCAGAATCACCCGGGGGGTAGCGCCAATACGTAGACCATCGACGAGCCGCTGCAGGTTAGTCTGGGCTGCCTTTGCTGCCGCTTGATTGGGCACCACCAGGTTGAGGCGGATCTCTACCCCACGCCAGGTAAGACTGGTGCGTAGCAGATAGGCCAAAATCAACATCAGTCCCCCATTGGCCTGGAGTCCGCCCCACCAGACATCAATGCGGCGATAGTGAGGAGGGCGACGGCGGCTTAGCTCATAGGTCTGGGGCTCGCCGCGAAAAATAATCACATTGCGCTTGCCTGGTGACAGCGGCTAATCAGCTGGCAGAAGCGATCGCAACTCTGGGGATTTTCCGTATCCCCCAGCATCACCGTATTCGGCATCAGGGGACCAATGCCGTAAGACTCCACCAGCTGTCCCATGCCGCCGAAGGGTTCTGCCGCCGTAATCAACCGCACAAACGCCTGGATCCCTCGCCGCTCCAGATACTCCTGTAGGGGTCGCCTCCATGCCCTCCTGCTGGGCGCCACTACGAGATCTAGGGGGCAACACACTCGACACCGTAAATAGGCCCCGATTGTGGGTCAGGGCGGCCGCCAATTCAATCAAATGCCAGCGCTTCGTCGGGGCCCCCGAGAAGACCAGCAAATGGGGGCGCCAGTTTTTGGCATCCAAAGCCCCCTCAATGCGGAATAAGGCCGTACGCACCAAACTCATCCACAATCCCTGGCGCACATCCCCCCAGGCGCTCTCCAGCTCCCGCCGCTCCAGCCATAGGTAAATCAACAGCACGATCACCGCTGCCGCCACTGTGGCTACAGCATTGATCAAAAACATCACCGTCAGACACCCCGCTGCCCCCAGTAACGAGAGCGACCAGTGCACCTTAAACGTCGGTCGAAAAGACGGACTCTGCAGAAACCCTTCCAAACCAGCTGCCACATTCAACACCATGTAGGTGGTCAAGAAAAACATGGTCAGCACCGGCGCAATCAGGTTTAAATCGCCGATGGAGACAGCCACCAAGACAATGCCCAGGGTAAACAGGGTGCCCAGCCGCGGCTCATCTCCTTCGCGACTCCCATGGCCCAACCACCGCAGTCGCCGCGGTAAGATACCGTCTCGAGCCAGGGCCTGTAATACCCGAGGTGCCCCCAAGATGCTACCAATAGCACTAGATAGAGTGGCCCCCCACACCCCCAGTAGAATGGCATCGCCCCACAGGGCAATGCGCCGCATCACCAAGGGGTCGGCTACCAGGGTGGTCGGGTCAGCCCGCAGGCTGAGAATGACGGGAATAATCATATAGATCACATAGCCGCTGCCGATGGCAGCCAGGGTGCCGATGGGGATGGCCTTGCTGGGTTTTTTCAAATCCCCCGACATGTTGACCCCCGACATAATGCCCGTCACCGCTGGGAAGAACACCGCTAGCACCGTCCAAAATCCCACCGAGCCGGGAGGCTCTGGGGAGGGTAACTCCGTGGGCGTGATGCTATGGCCCATAGCCAGAGAAACCAAGGAAAGGACAATGGCGGCCATGATGAAATATTGAGCCTTAATGGCAATTTCGGCCGATTTCAGAGCCAACGCGGTCACCAGCACCGTCGTCATCAGGGCTACCAGGGTTTGATCGAGTCGGGGAAATACCCGCACCAGACTCTCGGCAAAGCCGATGGTGTAGAGAGCCACCGAGAGCCCCTGGGCAAAGTAGAGGGGAATGCCCACGGCGCCCCCGGTTTCAATGCCAAGGGAGCGGCTAATCATGTAATAGGCCCCGCCAGCCCGTACCACCTGGTCAGTGGCGATGGCCGAGATGGATAGCCCGGTGAGAAAGGTAATCCCGGTGCAGATGGTCACCACCAATAAGGTCTGCACCAGCCCCACATGACCCAGTACCCAGCCGAAGCGTAGGTACATGATCACCCCGAGAATCGTCAGAATTGACGGGGTGAATACTCCGCCAAAACTAGTCAGCTTCTTGGCTCCTGCCTCTGTATCGGGCGTTGCTGCGCCTTGCTCCATACGTCGCCGTGGCATGGTAGAGCGATCCATAGGTTGACCCTGTCATCATGCCGGAAGATCCCGGCTGCGGCTAGGCTTAGCCGGTACAGTCTGCCTGATATTTACCGTTCATCTCAGGTTTCAGAGCTTCCCCGGATTAGCTGTTTCAGCAATAAATCGACGGATCCGCTGTGACTCCGTTGTTGGTCTTGGTCAGTAGTCCGATCAGACCGGTTGGGATGTCGACGACCTCAGTGCAGCCGTTTCGCTCAATGGCGATACCCCTGCAACGGCTGCTTCAGGACCAGTTCGACCGTTTAGGAGCTGCCTATACTTCAACGTCGAGGATGTCGACCGCCTATCCCCAGGCTCGGATTGTCGCTGAGCAGGGACAGCTGGCTCTAGAGCTTTATCAGCCCTTTACTAGGCTGGCCCAGATGATGATGGGGTATGCGCCCTTAACCTTCGCGGTGTAGTGTGCGATCGCATGATGCCAGGAATACCTGAATGGTATCGGCTCTAACCTTCTGAGTAGATGCGATCGCTAATCGCTGTAGAGCCAGTTCGGGAAGCCAATCGCTGATTTGGCATGTCCTAACCTGGCTGACTACAGCTATAAGCAGTAACGATCTCAGGTTTGCCAGGCCCCTTGGAGGGTCAATCGGGAACCCGTTCATGGTCAAGCCAAACCAGTACATGTTTAAACAAGGCCAACTTTGTTTAAAGCCGGACCCATTCATGGTCAGAAGTAACGATTTCCCGTCTTTGAGCTCCCCTACAAGGTGCCCTACGGCTGATTTCGCCAGCGTATCAGCATTGGGGGGCTAGGGGGGGTCTTCAGTCGGTAGAGTCTTTTCGAGAAAACACCTTAGATGCGGCGGGCATCACTCTGGAAGTGACTGGTAAAGGCAATGCACAATCTCTGCGTCTAGATTATCATCGCGCTACAATCGTCTTACTGAGTAAGAAATTTATTGTTATGCCTACTGTTACCGTTTCCGACAAAGGTCAGGTTGTCATTCCGGCAGCCATTCGCAAACAGCTGGGAATTACCCCTGGTAGCCAACTCACCTTTACGTTGGAAGGCAACACCATTCGGGTCGAAGTCAAACGTCATAAGCCGACCACCACAATCGACGAAGGCTTCGGCATGTTGGTTTGTCCCCCCGGACCTGCCAGACGATTACAAGACTTTGACATCGCCCAGGCTATGCGAGAAGACAATCATGAACGCCCTTGATACCAACATTCTGGCTCGGTTCTATGTTGATGACCCCAACGACCCAGAAGCCCAATGGCAACGCCCTCTGACTCGCAAAGTTTTGGCCGAATCCGCCAGTGTGTTTGTGCCGCTCTCAGTCATTCTGGAACTGGAATGGGTGCTACGTGCCTTTTATGGCTTCGGTTGCCAAGACTTTGTTCAAGTGATTCGTCATTTGCTGGGGTTACCCCACGTCACGATCGAGCATTGGGAACGGGTCGCTGACGCGCTCGAATGGCACCTACAGGGTTTAGATTGGGCCGATGCTCTACATTTGGCCGCCAGTCGCCATTGCGAAAATCTGATGAGTTTTGACGATAAACGCTTCGCCCGCCGAGCCCAAAGATTAAAATTAAAGCCATCTGTATTAGTTCCAGGGGAATCAGGAGGGGAGTGAAGGGATGGTTAGACGCGATCGCAGCTTTCCGGGGTATCCGCGTAAGGCGAGACACATACACACCTGATTGAACACTTGGCTCACTGTCTATTAGAGAGTCGTCAACTCTTTCCAGGGCAGCCCATCCAGCTACAAGATCAGGTGTCGCTGCCGGATGAAACCCGGGTAAGCCTGCAGGCCCAGTGGATTGACCTAGGGCCCCAGCAGGCGTCCTGCATAGTCGTTATCTTGGAGAACCTCACGGCAGTTGCTCACCAACAGGCCCAGATAGATGCCTGGCGGTATGGCTTGACGGAGCGAGAGGCGCAAGTCTGGGAGCGGGCTTTGCTAGGCCTGTCGTATCGAGACATTGGTCAGGAACTGTTCATCGCCCTCAATACGGTCAAACGGCACATGAAAAGCATCCGCCGTAAGCAAAGCGATGGCTGTGGGTAGATACTCTGGCTGCCCTCTCGACGGGATGCGATCGCACGGGCGAGTAACTCACTGCTTACATCACCTGAATAAAGTGGAGTTCTTGGTAACCGGCAGCGGCCCGCACATTCTGCAGCGTCACCACCACTTGAATCTGATAGATACCAGCATCCGTCAGGGTGACCGGATCCGACTGCAAGTATTGAGCGACTCCCAGTTGTGTGACCCGGTCTTGGACAACGGCCAGAGGCCGCATCTCCCCCGTGAGGCGATTGCGGGCATAAAACTGAGCCACCGCCACTGTGTCCTTTAAAGCCGAGGAACCATTGCCAGACATCAGCCGAAACCGCACGGCCATGGTGAACGCCTGGTCGCGCATCAGCGTCCCTGGAACCGTACTATCTGCGGTGACGGGGATAATGCTCACCTCTAGGATGTCGATGGCCGGGGGGGGAGCCTCTGCCCCAGGAGCCGGTTTCGACGCTGGAGACATGATGGGGGATGAGTCAGCCTCGGGGAGTTCTCCGACCAGATGATCCCAAATCCACTCATATAGAGCCACCGGCGAGACGGGATTGACGCCATAGCATTCACCACTCTCGACATGCTCGATGGTCATGCGATCATCGTCGACCCCCTCGAGGACACTGATTTGGAAAGTGCCCCGGCGATTCATCCGTGGTGCTGATGCCTCCCGCTGTGACTGGCTCGGGTCCTCAGGCACAGCTGCGTCGATGGGCATCCCCTCTGTCGGGTCGGTCCCGGTCTCCTGCTCTGAGTCGGTCAGATCCGTAACCGTCGCGGCCGGAGCTTCTGGGGCATCTCCGGCAGGCTCAGTCTCCGCCAATGCCCGAGCCTGCTGCAGCCACTGCTGAATCTCTTGGGGGGGGACTCCAGGGCCGACCTCTGCTAAGCGAGCTTGAATCTGATCGCAGTCAAAGGCCAGCAAATCCTGGACTGTTTGAATGGCTAGGGCCTGCTGCAGGCGCCGTTGCTTCACCGGACCAATGCCTTTAATCGCGGTTAAGGGGGTTGAAGAGTGGACACTGACCATGGCCGCGTCTCCCAATTCAGGTGGACAGGGGGTAGGAAGCGAGATAAGTAGGGGCAGCGTCAGGCTGCCCCTACAAGGAAAGGCAGGCAGGGCTCCTGCATTAATTAAAGGTTGAGCCTCAGGCCCAGTCCAGCAATGGACGTCAGGTTAATCGAAACCTCAGATTATGAGCGGGACTGGGGGTAGAGGCTATGGGTTGCCGCCGCCCCACTCCGTCATGAAAGCGGGGCAGCAGAGGACTCCCTAGGCAGGGAACACCTGCATCAGGCGAGCGGCCACATAGCCGTAGCCGATCACATCCTGAGAGCAGGGATGATCTGCCGGGGAAACGCTGATGATGGCAGCGATTCCGTACAGCCCCTTGGTCAGGCCTAGCATGTCCGGTGTACCCGTCCAGGTCAAGGTGTAGGTGAAGTCATCCTTCACCGTGATCTTGCTGACGGAGGCATCGGTTTCAATGGCCTTGCCACCGATTCCCTCGAAGGCGAAGTGCACTTCCATCTTTAAGCCCAGGCAGAGCAGTAACCGTGTCAGGGGGGTGTTGTTGTACTTGACGTCAACGCTGACGGAGAACTGCTCGTTGGAGGCCACGATGTAGGGAGACTGGGCGGGCGCTACCTGCATCGGTAGGTCCGGCTGGCCAGCGGTCCCGGCTACGCGCAGGTCGCAGAGCTCGAAGTAAGCCGGTCCCAAGATGTTGGTCGACTTGGTTTCGGAAGCACTGTACAGAGGGGGTTGTGCAACTTGAATGGTCATGGGTAATAACCTCGTTTGTGTGGTCTACGTTGCTTAGGAAAGCGTCCCGCATTCCCGTTAAGGGCTTTAAGCTTGGGAATGCGTTTTTGGCTCCTTGGCGTATCGCCACTTTCAAGATGCCAAGGTTACCGAGGCAGCCACATCACCCGCGCGGGTACTCTTGCCAAGCCATGGATCGTTGATTGGGTATGGCATGTAGTAATTGCAACTAGGAGACAGCAGTGGATTCCCCCAGGAACTGCCCCATCAGTTTCTGGAAAGATGGGTAGGCCCCCTTTCCTAGGGCAATGTCGGTGATGATGACTGGTACGCTGCGGCAGAAATAACGCCTCTATTGACTAGCGCGGCAAGGCTGCATTTATCAGGTCTCCCTTTCTGCTTTGGCATACCTGGGGCAATGACCAGCGGTGGCTGACGCCGCTCTGGGTAGTGTGGCGCTGGCCCAATGTACCAGAAGCCGGTAATATACCCTACTTAACTGGGCCCATCTTCAGGGAGTCGATAGCACCACTGCAGAGACGGTGGCCCGGTGTCATCGGGGTTGATGGTCTGGACACGTTATTGTCAGGCTATTGGCATCGGTTTGTTGTCTGTAGAGTTGCCCTGTAGAGAGGTTTACCGTTGTCTCATTTTGAACATTATCCAGTTAGAGCATTTATTCGGCACAAGGCTCAGGTCAAGTTGGCTCAGATGCTGGCCGATGAGGCTGAGTTCGACCGTAATCTGCTGCGGGATATTAGCGCTACCCTGCTACAGCCTGACGTGTCTCCTGCGGTCTATGAGCCTTGTCAGAGCCGTTCCCAGGCCGTTGCCATCGAGGAACGAACGGCGGCTGAGATCGCCGATACCTATTGTCGAATTCAGCGTCAGCTAGCCAATCCCCTGGTACAGCAGCTGAATCAGTTGCTGAAGGCCGGCTAATCTGGGGAAGTCAGCGTCATGCAAGCGCCGGAATTGTTGGTGTCGTCGTCATTCCCTATGGCGTCGAATCAGTCACGGTGTGTTGGCTCAAAAACGCCTCTAGGTCAAGATGTTGTCCTACGGCATCAGCCACGGCATCTAGGATGGCTTCTCGCTGTTCCCGGTAATTAGGCACTCCCGTCGGCAGGGAGCCCAATCCCCGCTGCTGTCGCAATCGGTTTAGCCAGGCCCGACGCCAGGCCCCGTTGTCGAAGATGCCATGGAGATAGGTGCCCCACAGGGACTGGGTGCTGTCGACAACCCCCAACCCCCGATCATCGAATAGAAATTCGTAGGAGGAGCCATTTTCTTGGGCTTCAGAGAGTACCAATTGGGTGCGGCCCTGGTGCAGTTCATAGCCAAAGATGGGCAATCCTTCCTGGGGATAGCGGGAACTGACGGTACGTTGGCGAGCCACCTTCTGTTGAGTGATGACGGTGCGCAGGGGAAACAATCCCAAGCCGCGGTAGCGGCCCCCCTGCCCCTCTAAGCCCTCTGGATCGGCCAACAGTTGGCCCATAATTTGAAAGCCGCCGCAGATGCCCATGACGGTGCCCCCGGCCGTGGCGTAGTCTTTGATGGCTTCGGCCATGCCGGTCCGTTGTAGGACCAGCAGGTCGGCAATGGAGGTCTTGGTGCCCGGTAGAACCACGGCATCGGGATAGCCCAGAGACTCTTTAGGGCTGATGTATTTCACCTGCACCGAAGGCTCTGCTTCCAAGGGTTCAAAGTCGGTGAAGTTGGAGATGCGAGGCAGCCGAATCACGGCCACCGTGACATCAGAGGGTTTGGAGCGGCGCTCAAACAATGACAGAGAATCCTCTGCCGGAAACACCTGATCCATCCAGGGAATTACGCCCAACACCGGAATGCCGGTGCGCTGTTGCAACCAGTCGAGGCCGTCCTGCAGTAGCTCTGGTTGGCCGCGGAATTTATTGATAACAATGCCTTTGATCAAGGCCCGCTCATCGGGTTCTAGTAATTCTAAGGTGCCGACGACATGGGCAAATACCCCGCCCCGGTCGATGTCGGCGATGAGGATGGTGGGCGCCTTGAGATGCTTGGCCACTCGCATGTTGGTGAGGTCGCGGTGCTTCAGGTTAATCTCGGCTGGGCTACCGGCTCCTTCACACACCAAGAAATCAAAGTCTTGGGTGAGCCGTGTCAAACTTTCCTGAATGGCCTGCCAACCGGTATCAAAGAATTTGTCGTAGTAGTCTTTGGCGGTGGTAGAGCCTGCGACCCGCCCTCGCAGGACCACCTGGGATGTCATGTCTGCTTGGGGCTTAAGCAGGATCGGGTTCATATCCACCTGGGGGGGTACTTTGGCCGCCCAGGCTTGCACGGCTTGGGCATAGCCCATTTCGGTGCCGCTGTTGGTGACGTAGGCATTCAGGGCCATGTTTTGCCCCTTGAAGGGGGCGACCCGCCAACCACGACGACTCAGCAGGCGACACAGGGCTGTCACCAGCAATGATTTACCTGCATGGGAGGTGGTCCCCACCACCATAATTGCCTTCATCTCATGCCTCCCAATGGTGTTTGGCGATTGCATACTCGTTGGGGAACACACGGGGGCGGTGACTTCATGGGGGACTGCCAGTGTGTTATACCGATAGCCACCCTGGCAAACGAAGCCAGCGGCTCACCGCATTATATAGGTGATCCTGAACCCTGGGGGTGAGATCCGGATGTTTTGCTAATTCCCAGTGTTGCAGGAGTTGCCGTCCCAGGGGGGTGAGGCGAAAGCTATCGGTGATGCCTTGGCCATCGACTTCTCGCCGCAGTAGCCCTACGGTAATCAACCACAGGAGTTCTCCCTCGACTCCCAATTCCGAGAGAGGACGGCGGGTGTAGCCATTGTGAATGCCACGGCTATCGACCATGGCCTGTAGGGCAATACTGTGGTGGCGCAGGTCGACCAGCAGTTTGAGCCGCAAGGGAGAACAGCGAAAAGCGCGCTCAGCCCGCCGCAACGCCCGGGAGGAATATGCGATCGCAGGGGTAGCCTTGGGAGTGTCGTCAGAATCAGTAGCCTGCATAGGGCTCACAAAAACCAGCTCAGGTTATACCGAGTCTAGAGCGGGGCCAGTTGGTGTTTTATTGTGCCAACGTCACGGCCTAGATCCAGACAGGGAAGATATCCTCTTCGATTTTAGTCTGACCTCAGGTTTTCAACAGATGCAAGCTCACGGTGTCAGATGTTCCGTAACCGTTGATACCCCACCTAGGCCATGACCTTGCTAGAAATAGTGGCAAGTATTGCCTGCCCATGGGCCATACGGAGCGACGCCAACTAAATACTCGGAAGTGAATGGGTTTCTAGGGTTCCGACTCTCCAGCTTCAGCTCTAGAGGTGTCAGCTGTCAGGGTGTCTGGTCCGAGAGAAACCGCCAGAGAGCAGCGTATCGTTGCTGAAATAGACATTCTCCAGCAAGATGCTGGCTGCTCATCTGGTACACGGCGGGATAAAAGCCCGGGAGGGAGTACGGAGGCCACTTCGTCTACCTTCCGGGTCTTTAATTTGGCGGCCCTTTTATCCCCTGACTGTAGAATTCGCCGTCTAACCATGAGTGACCCCCCTATTTTTGAACCTCCCGATAGCTCAACAGAAGCCCAACGCTCCCTGTCGCAGGAAGCCCAGCTGCCCTTAACCGGCTGGCAACAGGAAGTCGACCGGGGCCTAGAATATGGCCTGGAGGCTGCCGCCAGCATCCAAGACCGTAGCATCTCCACCTTCTCCCGGGGGGAACTGCCCCATTTCGCCGGCATCAATACCTTCCTTAAGGCTCCCTATCTAGAAGATGTACGCCAAGTGGGCAACTACGATGCCGCCATCGTCGGCGTGCCCCACGACTCCGGCACCACTTACCGCCCCGGCACTCGCTTTGGCCCCCAGGGGATTCGCCGCATTTCCGCCCTCTATACCCCTTACAACTTCGAACTAGGTGTCGATCTGCGGGAGCAAATCACCCTCTGCGACGTGGGCGATATTTTCACCATTCCGGCCAACAACGAGAAGTCCTTCGATCAGATTTCCAAGGGCATCGCCCACATCTTCAGTGCCGGTGTCTTCCCCATCGTTTTGGGGGGCGATCACTCCATCGGCTTTCCCACCGTGCGCGGCATCTGTCGCCACCTGGGAGACAAAAAGGTCGGCATCATCCACTTCGACCGTCATGTGGATACCCAAGAAACCGACTTGGATGAGCGCATGCACACCTGTCCTTGGTTCCACGCCACCAATATGGCCAATGCCCCGGCTAAAAATCTGGTGCAACTGGGCATCGGCGGTTGGCAGGTGCCCCGCCAGGGCGTGAAGGTGTGCCGGGAACGAGCCACCAATATCCTCACCGTGACCGATATCACAGAGATGGGGTTGGACAACGCCGCCACCTTCGCCCTAGAGCATGCCCTCGACGGCACCGACTGTGTCTGGATTAGCTTCGACATCGACTGCATCGACGCTGGTTTTGTCCCCGGCACGGGCTGGCCAGAGCCTGGCGGACTGCTACCCCGGGAAGCCTTATATCTACTGAAGAAAATCGTCCAGAATGCCCCCGTCTGTGGCCTGGAAGTGGTGGAGGTGTCACCCCCCTACGACATCAGCGACATCACGGCCCTGATGGCGACTCGGGTCATCTGCGACACCATGGCTCATTTAGTCCTCTCAGGCCAGCTGCCCCGGACAGCGACTCCGGCCTATATCCAGGCCGACGCCAACCTCAATGTTGACCAGCAGTGGCGGTAACCCATGCACGAAACGGACATGACTAAGGCCCTGATTCTGACCGTGCGTGACTGGTGGCAATCCCAACCGCAGCGCCAGGCCATCGCCAAAATTCATCTGAGCGTGGGCCAGTTTACCTGTGTGGAACCAGCCAGTCTGCAGTTTGCCTTCCAGGTGCAAACCCACGGCACCTGGTTGGCCGAGGCCGAGTTAGTGATTCAAGAGACGCCCCTGATCGCCTTCTGCCATCCCTGTCAGAGCGAGTACACTCCGGAAATCGGTCACCACTACGCCTGCCCCATCTGTCACGCCCCCATGGAGGATATTCGCTCCGGTCGAGAGCTTAAAATCGACCGGGTGGAATACGCCTCGCCTACCCCTACTGCCACCCCGTGATCTGCCATGCATCAACCCCTTGACGACGCCCTCGGCATTAACCTGCTCCACGCCAATCAAGCTGGTGCCGACCATAATCGGGCCCATTTGGACCAATGGGGCATGACCTGCCTCAATCTGATGAGCGGCCCCGGTGCCGGTAAAACTGCCTTGCTAGAGCAAACCCTGGCCCAGCTCAGCCCTGAGCTCTCTATAGCCGTGGTTGAAGGAGACATGACCACCGAACTCGATGCCGATCGGCTGCGGCAGTACGGCGTCCCCGTGATTGCCATCAATACCGGCCGGGCCTGCCACTTAGATGCCCGCATGGTGGCAGGAGGGCTGCATCAATTGGCTGAGCTCCATAGCCCCAATGACATTGACCTGTTGGTGGTGGAGAACGTGGGCAATCTCGTCTGTCCGGCTGAGTTTGAGGTGGGGGAACACGCCAAGGTAGCGCTGCTCAGCGTCACCGAAGGGGCTGATAAACCCCTGAAATACCCGGTCATGTTTCGGGAAGCCGATGTGCTGCTGATTACCAAGATTGATTTGCCCCCTATCTAGATGTGGATCTGGCTGAGATGGAGGCCAATGTGCGGCAGGTGAATCCTGGGTTGCCGTCATGCCTCTGTCGGCCAAGACCGGGCAAGGGTTAGCCCCCTGGTTGATGTGGCTGCGGCAGATAGTCAAGGCCCGGGCTCAGACCGTTGCCGTTTAACACCCAGCCGTTAGCGCAAAGCAAGGAGGAGCAATGCAACGACGCACCCTATTACCCCTACTCATGGCCTTCATCGGCGCCCTGTTGATTAGCGTCAGCTGCGCCCAATCAGGCCCGCAAACGACGGAGACGCCCACGGAGGAGACGCCCGCCGCCGAGACCGCTGCCCCCATCAAGATGGGCTACAGCAGTTGGGCCGGTTGGTGGCCCTGGGCCATTGCCGAGCAGGAGGGCCTATTCGAGAAGCATGGGGCCAATGTGGAGCTGATCTGGTTTGACGGCTATTTAGAGTCGATGCAGGCCCTGGCTTCTGGGCAATTGGATGCCAATTGCCAGACCCTAAATGACACCATTTCCTTTGCCGCCGATGCCGTCAACGGGGAAGTGGCAGTGCTCGTGAATGACAACTCCGCCGGGAACGACAAGGTGATCGTGGCTGCGGAGATTAACACCATCGAGGATCTCAGCGGCAAGACCGTTGCCCTGGAGGAAGGGGTTGTCGGTGACTTTCTGCTCACCCTGGCCCTGGAAGATGCTGGCATGAGTCGGGAAGATGTCACCATCAAAAACCTGGAGACTGGTGCCGCTGCCACTGCCTTCGCCGCCGGGCAGACCGATGCCTTCGCCGGTTGGGTACCTTTTTGGGAAACGGCCCTGACCCGAGCAGGCAGTAAAGAGCTGTTGAGTTCGGCGGCATACCCCGGTGCTATCCCGGACCTGTTGGTGACTAGCCAGACCCTGATTGATGAGCAACCAGAGCAGGTGCAGGCCCTGGTGAATACTTGGTTTGATGTCCTGGCTTTCATGGCAGACAACCCAGACCAGGCCAACGCCATCATGGCTAAGCGGGCCAATGTGGAGGACGACCAGTTTCAGAAGTACCTAGACGGCACCCGTTTCTTCACCCTAGAGGAGAACTTGGAGGCCTTCAGTGCCGGCGGCGAGGAGATGAAATATATGCCCTATGCCGCCGAACGCATGGCCGAGTTCATGGTGGAGGTCGGGTTTATCCCTGAGACTCCTGAGCTTGAGCCCATTCTGGATGATCAGTTCCTGCAGACCTATGCCAAGGCTCAGGCGTGAAACGGGCATAGAGTTGTCCCGAGGGTGAGGACTAGGAGCTAACGCACCGTCAATCCCCCTGGCTCTCGAGCTTGCCTGCCACTCCCCAGCCTATGCAACCTCGCCCGGTTGTCCCGTGATGTTATTTACCTAACCTCCCTTGGCAAATATTCCCCGTCGTCTCCCAGACCTTTGCAATGTCTTCTGTTGCCCGGAATGCTCCGCCATCCATGACCACTACCGATCGCAGCCTGCAGCCCACCGTCTTCTGGCGTTTAGCCGAAGGTATTCCCCCAGGACTGAGCTGGTTGCTGATGGCCCTGTCGGTGCTGGTCCCGCTGTTGGCCTGGTTTTTGTTGTCTAACGCCGGGGTGATCAGTCCCCGCTTTTTACCCACGCCTCAGATGGTGGTAACGGCCCTGGGACGACTCTGGCAGCAGGGCTATCTGGGCCAGGATACCTTCGCCAGCTTCTTTCGGGTAATGGTGGGATTTTTGCTGGCCGGGCTGGTGGCGATCCCGGTAGGCATTGCCATGGGGGCTTTTGCCAGTATTCGAGCCCTATTTGAGCCGATTATCGGCATCGTTCGCTACATGCCAGCCCCGGCGTTTATTCCGCTGCTGATTATCTATTTGGGGTTGGGGGAAACTCCGAAGGTGGCGCTGATTTTCATCGGTACGGTGTTCTACAACATTCTGATGATTATGGATGCGGTCAAGTTCGTGCCCAAGGACCTGATCGAGAGTACCTATACCCTAGGGGGCAACCGCCGTCAGGTGCTGTTTCAGGTGATTGTGCCCTATGTGGTGCCGAATATGTTGGATACCTTCCGCATCAATGTCGCCACTTCGTGGAACCTAGTGGTGGTGGCGGAGCTGGTGGCGGCTGAGGTGGGCCTGGGCAAGCGCATTGCCATTGCCCAGAAGTTTTTCCAGACCGATGAGATCTTTGCCTGCTTACTGGTGTTGGGGGTGATCGGGTTTTTACTGGACCTGTCTCTGCGTCTGCTGCTGCAAACCACCTGTAGATGGGCCATTGATTGACATATGCACTTAGACATTGCCCAGGTTCACAAGCAATTTGCCACCCGCGGTGGGCCGTTGGTGGCCTTGCAGGATATCACGATGCAGGTGGAGACGGGGGAGTTTGTCTGTGCCGTGGGGGCCTCGGGCTCGGGTAAATCTACCCTGTTGCGGCTGATTGCTGGGCTGGAGCGGCCCACCAGCGGCACCATCTCTGTCGATGGACGGGGTGTGACAGGGCCAGGAGCTGACCGAGGCATGGTGTTTCAGAGCTATACTCTCTACCCCTGGATGACGGTACAGAACAATGTGGAGTTTGGCCTCAAGTTGCGAGGAATCTCGGCCCGGGAGCGGCGACAACAGGCCTCCTACTATCTGGAGATGGTGGGGCTGGCCCCTTTTGCCCGGGCACTGCCTAAGGAACTCTCGGGGGGCATGAAGCAGCGGGTTGCGATCGCACGGGCCCTAGCCAACCAGCCCAAGATTCTACTGATGGATGAGCCCTTCGGGGCCCTGGACGTGCAGACCAAGGAGACCATGCAGCAGTTTTTGCTAGAGCTGTGGCAGCGTCTAGGCATCAGCATTTTGATGATTACCCACGATGTGGCCGAGGCGGTGTTCCTGAGCCAGCGCATCTATGTGTTATCGGCCAGCCCTGGCACCATCGCCCGAGAGTTGAGCATCGACCTGGGCCAACGGCGGGACTACGGCATCCGTCGCAGCTCCCAGTTTCATCACTACTGCGAAGACATCATGGACCTGCTGCGGCAATCCCAACGGGCCACCTTTGGAGTGCCCCAGTCGATAGGACCATGACGGGTGCCGGTTGCCCCTGTCCCGATACTTTTTTACTGCCGGCCCATCACTACACCGATGCCGCCTGGATGCAGCCGGAGTGCGATCGCATCTTCCGCCGCAGCTGGCAGTACCTGCCCCAGGCCGCCCTGTTACAACCGCCCCACACCTGCCTGGGCCTTGAGGTGGCCGGTGCGCCCCTGGTGCTCACCCGTGATGGTCAGGGCCACCTACGTGCCTTCTACAACGTCTGTCCCCACCGGGCCGCCCTGCTCTGCCCCACCTCAGGTCCCCACACCCAGAAGCACCTGGTATGCCCCTACCATGGCTGGACCTACGACCTAACAGGCCAGCTGGTGGGCCTTCCCAGGGGCGATCGCTTCTCCCCAGAAGTCCAGCCGCAAGATTATCCCCTCACCCCAGTGCGGCTGGAGCCGTGGCAGGGATTCTGGTTCCTCTGCCTCGATTTCCAAGCCCCACCCCTAGTGGAAGTGCTACAGCCTATCCCCCAGTGGATCCGTCAGCACCGTCGTGCCGGCAGCCAACCCCTGGTGCACAAGACCTACAGCGTGGCCTGCAACTGGAAGGTCTATCACGACAATACCCTCTGTGACTATCACGTGGCCATCGCCCATCGCACCACCCTGCATAAGCTGCAAGGGCCGGTGCACCACTACCGCCACCATTTCCATCACTACGTCAACTGCCTCTATACCCCGACTCCTGCGGCTTGGCGAGACCGGCATCCCCGCCTTGAGGGCCTGGATGATGAGGCCGGCCACGGCTTCTATACCTTTGGCATCTTTCCCAACCTGCACTTGCTGGCCATGCCCGATGGCGTGCTGGCCTGGATTCAGATTACGCCTCTGGCCGTCGATCGCTGCCAAGTCAGCCTCGATATCCACGGCATCCCTGGCCTCAGTCCCGCGGCAGAGACCCTATTAGCCGACTTTGAAGCCTTCATGGCCGAGGATATGGCCATCACCCGCGGCGGTGCAGCGTGGTTACAGCAGTGGCTGCCACCCGTCCCGGTCCCGTGAATCAGCTGGAAGCCCGGATCGTGCATCAGCAACGGCTGATCTGGCAAGCATTGGCAGGGTAGCCGGTTTTCTGCATTGGGCGCGGCAACCGCGCCCCTACCCTATTCCCTATTCCGTTCTCCGCCCTCCCTTCGACTGCGTTGCTCCTACGGAGCCGCTTCGCGAACAGGGCAAGCCGTTCTCCGTTTTCCTTTTCCCCATCACCCCATCCACCTATCCACTCGTTCACTCGTCACTCGTCACTCGTCACGGGAAGCCGCTACCGCGTCTACACCCCATCACCCCATCACTCATCCACCCCCTCCCCGATTCGGCACAATAAAGACAGCCTTGCTGCCATTTCCCAGCCCTATGTCCCAACCTGAGTCTTCTACGTCTAACAGCATTGCCCTCTGGTGGGATACCCTGAGACCGCTGTCGCAATTGCTTGCGATCGCATTGGCTGCACCCCTAATTTTGCTGAATGCCTGGGCCTTTTCCCAGATCTTCGCCTACTTCCGCTCCCTCTTCATTGCTGTGGTTATTGCAGCCCTGCTGGCCTTCTTGCTCAACTACCCCATTAGCTGGCTACAGCAACGGGGACTGGGGCGTGGGGCGGCGGCCGTCGTAGTGTTTCTGGTGGCGTTGGTGGGCTTTTTGTTGCTAGGCATTACCGTACTGCCCCTGGTGATCAGCCAAGCCCAGCAACTGGTGGCTAAACTGCCTGACTGGTTCGAATCAGGCAAGAGCCAGCTGCTGCTCCTGGATGAACGGCTGAAGATTTGGGGCCTGCCCTTCAACCTCGATGCCCTGGTGGCTCAGGTCAGCGACCGGCTCAAGGCGGAATTGCAAACCCTGGCCGGCGAAGCCCTCAATCTAACCGTTGGGGTGGCTGTCTTCACGGCCGGTAAGCTGCTGGATGTTTTGCTGACCTTGATCCTCACCTTCTACCTGCTGCTCAGCGGACCAGAGGTGTGGGCTAGCCTGATCAACTGGTTGCCCCCGACGGCCCGGACAGCCTTTTCTAAGACCCTGCGGCGCAGCTTTCGCAACTATTTCACTGGCCAGTTGATTATCGCCAGCTGCCTAGGAGCGGCTCTGATGGCCGTGTTTCTGCTGCTAAACATTCCCTTCGCCCTGTTATTTGCCCTCACCATTGGGGGAATGGCTCTGATTCCCTTCGGCAGTACCGTGGGCATTGTGTTAGTGACTCTGCTGATGGCCTTGCGGGACATCGGCATTGCCGTGAAAATTTTCCTCGTGGCCGAAATCGTGCAGCAATCCGTTGATAACGGCCTCGCCCCCCGGGTACTGGGCAGTGTCACCGGGCTCAATCCCTTCTGGGTGCTGGTTGCCATTCTCTGTGGTGCCCGCATCGGTGGCCTGTTGGGGGTAGTTTTGGCCGTCCCCACAGCGGTGATTGTTAAGGATGGGTTGCGAGTCATCCGAGCTTTGGGACAGAGCCAGCCGTTACCGGAGGCCGAGCTCAGTGAGCTGGCCGACCCCGGTGGCCGCCATCGCTAACCCTCCACCATGAATAAAATTGATGGCTGAGATGCGGTTTATGCTTGGTTTCAGCTGATCTATCGTTCCGAGGCCGATATGCTGGCCTGGCTCGAGACCTGGGCGACCGGGCAGGATCACACCGGCAGGGCATAATCCACCAGCTGCAGCAA
The DNA here is from genome assembly GCF_002075285.3 of Halomicronema hongdechloris C2206. Lineage (GTDB taxonomy): Bacteria > Cyanobacteriota > Cyanobacteriia > Phormidesmidales > Phormidesmidaceae > Halomicronema_B > Halomicronema_B hongdechloris. Next base: position 2,162,961 of record NZ_CP021983.2, read on the forward strand.
CTTCTGGCGCAGGGTATCTAGGCCTAGCCGCCGAGTGGCCGAGACAAACACTGCCTGGGGAAACTCATCCTGGGCCAAGGCCAAGGCCTCACTCTCTACCCGATCCAGCTTGTTAAACACCAACAGGATTGGGCCGGGGGTAATGGGCATGTCTCGTAGGATGGCCATGACCGAGCGAATCTGCTCCTGCCAGGCTGGATGGGACAAATCCACCACATGCAGCAAGGCATCTGCCTCAGTGACCTCCTCCAGGGTGGCCCGAAAGGCATCGGTCAGGGAGGACGGCAGCGCCTCGATGAATCCCACCGTATCCGTCAACACCAGGGAGCGAGGTGTTTGGCTAGCCTGATCCAGCACCGTCAAGCGGCGGGTGGTTGGATCTAGGGTGGCAAAGAGTTGATCGGCTGCATACACCTCGGCATTGGTCAGCACATTCAGCAGGGTCGATTTGCCGGCGTTGGTATAGCCCACCACGGCAATCGAGGGCACCTCTTGGCGTTGACGCTGTTGCCGCAACCGGGCCCGATGGGCCTGCAAATGATTTACCTCCTGTTGCAAGCGGGCGATGCGACGCTGAATCGCTCGGCGTTCCGTTTCTAACTTGGTTTCACCGGGCCCCCGGGTGCCAATGCCACCCCCTAGCCGAGACATGGCTTCGCCTCGTCCGGTCAGCCGGGGCAGTTGATACTCCAGTTGGGCCAGCTCTACCTGTAGTTTGCCGGCCCCAGTTTTGGCCCGCTGGGCGAAAATGTCTAGAATCAACTCCGTGCGATCGACCACCCGACTACCGAGCTGAGCTTCCAGGTTACGTACTTGGGCCGGCGATAAATCTCGGTCGAAGACGATCAGGTTAGCCCCCAGGGTCTGGGCGGTCAACGCCAGTTGTTGCACCTTCCCGGCTCCCAAAACCGTTTGGGGATGGGGGCGGCTGCGGCGCTGATGCAGGGTCTCGAGGACATCGCCACCGGCACTGTCCACCAACCGCTGTAACTCCAGCAGGCGCGTCTGGAACTGGGCCTTGGAGTCATCGGCCACCCTCACCCCCACTAGAACCACCCGGTCGTGGTCGCTATCCACCTGGCGGGCGATGAATTGGCGGCGAAATTCCTCTTCCAGACCGCTAGTCAAGGCTAAAAAGTCGTGTTTGACCAGCACATCTAAACTCAGGGCAGGGGAAACGGTCCAGCGTTCCTGGGGCTGGGGGACTAGGTGAGCTAAATAGGCCGCCTGGACATAGCCGGTGGCACCACCGCCACGCCGTTGAAAGCCGCTGCCGGACAGGGTCAATAGCACCAAGCCATCCAGGCGCTGCAGGGCCATGGCCGTGAGCACACTCTCCTTCGGCGTCTCCGGTTGCAGCTGGGTGGCCACGCAGCGAATGCCGCAGAGCCGTTCGGGCCCATATCGGGGCAGCTCCAGGGCGGGAATCTGGGTCTGCCGGGGGGTGCCTACCCCGACTCGAATTACCTGCCCGCGGCGATTGATATAGGCACACACAGGGGTATCCAGGTCGGTACTGACGGCCGCTAGCCGCTGGGCAAACTCAGCCGTGGTGATGCGATCGCTGGGTAGCCGTTGATGGTAGAGCCGCTGTAGTTGCTTCAGCTGACTGGGCTTCAGCCCCTTGAGATTGCCGTAAATCGTTTCGATATGCCTCGCCTCCGGACAGGTAGCTAGGAGAAATCGATGTGCCCCATATTTTATCGAGTTCTGCTGAAAACGGCGGCCAACTTAACCAGAACTAATACATTTGACCTGACGAATCAGGGGTAGACGTAATGGTAGGTTAATTTTCGCCACCAGAGACTAGGTCTCTAGTGCTCTAGTTCGCAACTGCCCAAACCCTTGCAGTATCTTGGCCTCGGTCAGGGGCACATTGAAAAGCGAGCCGATTCGGTCTATAACTCTGCTATACCCTGTCCACTTGGGTGTATTCTGAACAGGTGTTATTTGCGGGAAAGTTTCCCTGGACGTTGATATGAGCACGGAATTACAGTCGGAATCGACTACCCCTGAGCCAGATAATACGGCTACCCCTGAGCCAGATAATACGGCCACCCCTGAGCCAGATAGTACGACTACCCCCAGTCCATCCTCTGACTCGACCCCATTTTCCGGTACCAGTGAAATTCCCCAGCAGCTGCAGCAGATCTGGGACAAGGTATCGGGGTGGTTGGGCAATCTACCTGACTATGTCACCGATTTCTTTCAGGAATATCGGCGTCCTATTATCACCATTGCCCTGCTAGTGGCGGCAGTGGTGTCGGTGAAGGTAGTGCTGGCCATCTTGGGCGCCGTCAGCGAGATTCCCCTGCTATCGCCCACCTTCGAGCTGATTGGGTTAGGCTACAGCGGCTGGTTTATCTACCGCTACCTGCTGCGGGCTTCGAACCGCCGGGAGTTGATGGAAGACATCAATTCTCTCAGAGATCAGGTGATGGGTAAGCACTCCTGACCACACGGGCAGGGGTGCGGAAAACCGCCTCGACCCTATCCCTGCTGTCTGGGAAGCGGCGACTCTATACTGAAAAGAGATTGCCCTAACCAGGAAGGAAACTCATGGCGCCCAATCCAACGGTCATGCAGGCGGTCGAATCCCTCGACTACCGGGTCACGGTGGGGGATGTGGCGGCCCAGGCTGGCTTAGACCTGAACCAGGCCCGTCAGGGATTATTGGCTTTGGCCAGCGATACCCAAGCCCATCTGCAGGTGTCTGAGTCTGGGGAGATTGCCTACGAGTTTCCTCGTAATTTTCGGGCGGTTCTGCGCAACAAGTTTTGGCGCTTGCGACTGCGGGAGACCTGGGAACGGGTTTGGCATGTCCTGTTCTACCTGATTCGCATTTCCTTCGGGATCTTGCTGATCGTCTCCATCGTCTTGATTTTCGTCACCATTGCCATTTTGGTGATCGCTCTCAACTCTTCTCGCGACGGTGATGATCGCGGTGGTGGTGGTCCCCGTGGCGGTGGCTTCATCTTCTTGCCACGCATCTGGTTCGGGCCGGATCTCTTCTGGTTTTTTGACTTCGATAGCACTCCCCGCCGTCGCCGCCGCCATCTGACTGACGACAGCGAGATGAATTTCTTCGAGGCGGTGTTCTCCTTCCTGTTTGGGGATGGCGACCCCAATGCGGAGTTGGAGGATCGTCGCTGGGCTGCGATCGCATCGGTGATTCGCAACCACAATGGTGCCGTTGCGGCCGAGCAGATCGCTCCGTTTCTCGACGATCTGGGCAGTGGCTGGTCCCGGGAAAACGAGGACTTCATGCTGCCGGTGCTGAGCCGCTTCGATGGCCGTCCTGAAGTCAGTCCCCAGGGGGGCTTGATCTACCACTTCCCCGACCTGCAGGTGATGGCCAGCGAGCGACCTAGGGGGCGGGTATCCAGCTATCTGCAAGAGCAATCCTACCGCTTCAGCCAGGCCAGTTCGGGCCAGATCATGCTGTCCATCGGCCTGGGGTCGATTAACTTCATCGGGGCCTTGGTATTGGGCAACCTACTGCAAGACCAGGCCCTGGTGGCAGAATTGGGCGGTTTAGTCGCCTTCGTTAACTCGATCTACTGGTTACTGCTGGGCTACGGTACCGCCTTCCTGGGGGTGCCTCTGGTTCGCTATTTCTGGGTGCAATGGCGTAATGGCAAAATTGAGCACCGCAACAACCAGCGGCAGCAGCGGGTGCAGGCACTGACCCAGCCGGATAGCGAATTGCAAGAAAAGCTGGCTTTCGCCCAACAGTTTGCTGAGAAGACCATTGTCGGCAAAGACGATTTGGCTTACACCACCGAAAAAGACCTGACCGAGCAAGAGTTCGAGCAATCCGACAAGATCGACGCCGAGTGGCAGCGGCGACTGCAGGAATACAAGTCAAACAATCCCTAACTTTGTTTCTCTTCTAAGGCAGTGATGTAGTTTGCGATCGCATGATCTTGGACACCACGGCTAAAAATATTCCAACGCAGGGCCAAAGCCCCCAAAGGTTGTTCCTGGGGCACATGGGCATAGCCCATCCAAACCCGCGGCAGGTGGGTGATCAGATCCCGGCCATAGACGAAGCGATAACTCTGGGGCACTCGGCCTCGAAACGACTCGGTTAAGGCCCGATTCCCCACCCGAGGCGACCCATAGCTGTAGACCGATATCTCCTGGTTAGACTGACTGGTGACGTTGTACTGCAGATCCAGGGCGGCAACGGTGGCCAAGGCGCCGCCCAGACTGTGGCCGGTGGCAATGATGCGCTGACTCGAGAGGCCCCGAACCACCTCCTGCAGTTGCTCTCGCACTGCAAAATAGGCATCCATAAACCCCCGGTGAAATTTCACCTCGCTATTGCCATCACCGTAGGGATACACCTGTTGCCGAAACAGCACATTCGTAATCCAATCGGTTGAGGATTCACTGCCCCGAAACACCACAAACACCGCCTCTTCCTCGGCATCATGGAGCACGGCCACCTCCGTATCGTGCTCTTTGCTGTGGCCCTCCAAGAGAGTAATGACTGCTTGGGGCAGGGTTTCAAACGTCAGCTCGTTGTTGAAGGCGCGATAGACTTCCTGGGACAGGCGGGCACATTTTAGGGCAAGGGCATAGTCAACCATGGTAGAGTTCCTCAACGAAGGATGATTAGCGAGCCGCAACAGCCCACCAGGCTAGGCCATAGGGCTGGACGATGTCGTCGGTGACCCGCTGACGATACACCACCCTGAGCTTATAACGAGCAGTGGCCGGAATTTCGAAAAAGAGATGCTCCACACTATCCACGGCACTCTCTGAGGACCAGATTGCCTGGGAGAGATCCTCGGCCTCCGCTGGCAACAGATAGAGATCGAGATTATTCAGGCCACGATCCTCAAAGGACTCCCCGATGTCATAGCGCTCATTGCCGTTGTCGTCGTTGAGCACCACCTGCCGTTCCCAGGCTAGGGTGGCAGAGATATAGCTATTGGCCTGCAGGGGCGTTTCAAACACATAGTCTTGGTGTAATATCGCCGCCTGAGCCCGAGGCAGATCCGTGGGCGGTAACGGCGACTCCACGGCACCATAGGCCCAACCCATCACCGGCACCGGTGCACCTGGCAACCACTGCCCCCCGTTGAACTGCTGATAGGCCCGATAGGCATTGAGATGGCCAGTACCCAACTCGGCATGGAGGGGAATGGTGCGATCGCGATAGGCATCGGACTCGATCCAACTGCGATTGCCCTCATCCACCAGGGTGCGGCCCATGCCCAGTCGCAACCCATCGCCGCTGTCCTTAAGCTTGTCCGCCGAGTTCAACAACACTGCCTTCATCACCATCGGTTCTCGGGCATCCAAGCTCCAGTGGGGCGTGTCTGCCCGGAGTTGTCGGTCGCCCCACTCCTGCAGTAGGGCCACCGTCGCCGCCACATGGGGAGACGCGAAACTGGTCCCACTGGCGGTACGGATGCGACCATCGGGATCTAGTAGCTCCAACCGACTCCCAGGCGCTACCAGACTAATGGAGCGCCGTGGTCCCACATTGGTCTCCAGGAAAGGCAGGCTCCGGGAGCGAGCATCGGGTTCGCTGCTGAGGTTGGCAAAGTCAACCTTCCTGTATAGGCCATCGGCCTCGCGGGAGTAGGCCACATTGATGCCGTTAAAGTTATCGGTGGGAATAGGAATGCCGCCGCCGCCCTGGTTACCCGCCACCACATAGAGTATGTCGTGCACCCGCTCCGACCAATCGATACATTGGGTCAGGAGGGCATTGCCATCCAAGACTGGATTGGGGCGAGGATCCCGCCGCAACGGTTCGCCGAAGCTAAAATTCATGGCTCGCACATCCCCCCCATTGCTCAAGGCCACCTGTTGGGAGGCCAGACATTCATCCGGTTGGGCACTGCGGCCTCGGATCGGACCCACCGCCGCCGAAAAGAGGGCGGCATTAGGGGCCACCCCCGTCAGTGCCTTATCCTGACTGACCATAACGCTGGCTACATTGGCGGCATGGCCATCCACATACTGGTTGGGATCGGCTAAGTCATCTAGATAGAAGACACGACTGACATCGACTGGCATATCCTCATAGGCCACTTTATCCAGGCCAAAGACACTGGGACGACCGATTTCAACCTGGCCAATGGCAATTTTCCGCCCGGTAAGAAAATAAGGAGCACCGTGCAGGCGCAGGGCATCGATTCCCGCAGGACCTACCGATGAAGACAGGGCCAAGGCCGGCAGACTCACTAAACCAGTCCCCAGTCCCAGCCCTAGGGAAGACTGTAGCAACCGCTGCCGCAGTCTGTGGGGCACCCCCGCGGAAATCATCTGTCTCATAGTGGTGATGGGCAATTACGCAGTCTTTCCCTATTCTGCAGCCAAATTAAATCTACATGAATGATCCCCGGCAGCCATTCGAGCAACTTAAAGATTTTGTTACGATAATTACGACGAATGCAATTGCAGCAGGAGAGATCGCCCATCATGACTCAGACATCTTCTCAGAAGCCGGTCGTTGTTGCTCCATCCATTTTATCCGCTGATTTTAGTCGGTTGGGAGATGAAGTGCGGGCGGTCGATGCTGCCGGAGCCGACTGGATTCACGTCGATGTGATGGACGGTCGTTTTGTGCCCAACATTACTATTGGCCCGCTGGTGGTGAAAGCGATCCGCCCGGTGACCGATAAGCCCCTAGACGTGCACTTGATGATCGTAGAGCCAGAAAAGTATGTGGCTGACTTTGCCCAGGCTGGGGCCGACATCATTTCCGTCCACGCCGAGCACAACGCCTCTCCCCATCTGCATCGCACCCTCTCGCAGATCAAGGAGTTGGGGAAGCAGGCGGGGGTCGTCCTCAATCCCTCCACGCCGCTGACCTTGATCGACTATGTGTTGGAGCTGTGTGATTTGGTCTTGCTTATGAGTGTCAACCCCGGTTTCGGCGGCCAGAGCTTCATCTCCGGGATAGTCCCCAAGATTCGTCAACTGCGTCAGATGTGTGACGAGCGTGGTCTCGACCCCTGGATCGAAGTCGATGGTGGACTCAAGGGCGAAAATACCTGGCAAGTGCTAGAAGCCGGGGCCAATGCCATCGTGGCTGGTTCTGCGGTCTTCAAGGCAGATGATTACGCCCAGGCCATTGAGGGAATTCGCCATAGCAAGCGCCCCACCCCTGAATTCGCAACGGTCTAGTGCCCCGTCCGTCCTCTGGGCCTGAACCAGCATCGTCAAGCAATGGCATGCCCCTAGGGTATCCGTGAGAATAGGGAAGTGAAATTACAGAGAGGTCCCTGCGGGGGCCTCTCTCTTTTTTTAGCCACCCTACCGACTCGACCGAGACCGAGACGGCCTGGGAGCTCAACCTTGAGCGACGGAAGGGCTGGGAGTCTGGGTAAAACTATCAGTCGATTATGTTGTCTTTGATACGCGATGGGGCGACAACTTGATGAAGACTCGCTTTAAAGAATCGCTTGTTTTACGGATGCTTCTACGGCAACCCCTCAGCTAGAGTGAATTTGTCATAAAGAAGTCCTGCTAGACCATAAACGGTCTGTTTACAGAAATCCATTCAAGGGGGAAAATCCTGAATTGGCGCTGTATGTATTTAAAGTTTATTTGAATCTGGCGTTGACGGGACCATTTCCCCAATCTAGGGCCGAACCTGGTACAGCATGACAGATGTCTGCCCTTTACCCGAAGCACTTGCTGTTTTTCCATCAGGACGCACTACCATGTACTCTTTAGAAGCCACAGTTGAAAAGATTCTGTCTACTCGCCGCATTACCCGTCAAGATCAACACCTATTGATGGTTCTAGGTCGCCACCATCAGCTCAGCCATCACGATGTCATGTTGATTGACCGCATCTACGATGCCCTGCACCAAGGCCGCCTCAGAGTGATTGACTAAGTCGCAATGGCCAGCTAAATTGCTTAGTCAATCAGAGGGGATCGTCTGTTATTGGGATAAGAATTGCTGCGCTGGCTACTCCAGCTTTGCCCTCAGTCCCATCTAGTCCTATGGTTAGAAAATTAGGACTTTCAAATCAGACGATTTAGGCGATGAACAGTGCAATGCAAAGGCGGTATCTGAGTCGCGGGGTTGTCTTAGGGCTCAGTCTGTCTTGTTTGGTAGCCTGTGACACTAATCAGTCAGCCGGTGAGGGGGAAGGCAGCCCCGCGGCGGAAAATACGGTGACCGTTCTCGGGGTGGTGGTGGGGGAACAGCAGGAGAAGCTGGAAGCTGCCCTGGCCCCCTTCGAAGAGGAGACCGGCATTGATGTGGTCTATGAAGGCACCGATGCCTTTGCCACCCTGCTACCCGTGCGGGTGGAGTCGGGAGATGCGCCGGATGTGGCCATGTTCCCGCAGCCGGGGCTAATGGCGGATTTTGCCGAGTCGGGACAGCTGATTCCCGTCACTACAGCCATGGATCGAGCCACCTTGGAGGCGGCGTACTCAGAAGACTGGCTTACCCTGGCCACCATCAACGAAGAGCTCTATGGGGTGTGGCTGCGGGCCTCGGTGAAGAGCTTGGTCTGGTATAATCCTCAGGTCTTCCAGGCCCAGGGCTACGAAATCCCCAGCAGCTGGGAGGAGTTGATGGCCCTGAGTGATCAGATGGTGGCAGACGGGGAAACCCCCTGGTGCTTGGGCATGGAAAGCGGTGATGCCACCGGTTGGGTGGGCACTGACTGGGTGGAAGACATCATGCTGCGCACCGCCGGCCCCGAGGTCTATGATCAGTGGATCGCCCATGAGATTCCCTTCGATGCCGAGCCGGTGAAGACGGCCTTTTCAACCTTCGGCGACATTGTGCGGAATCCGGAGTATGTCTCCGGCGGCGCGGTGGGGGCCATCAGCACCCCCTTTGGCGATTCCATTCAGGGATTATTTACGGATCCCCCCCGGTGCTATCTACATCGTCAGGCCAACTTCATCGCCAGCTTCCTGCCGGAGGCGGCGGTGCCTGGGGAGACGGTGGCGGTATTCCCCTTGCCCGGTATCGACCCCGAGTTTGGCACGCCAGTGCTGGTGGCCGGGGATATCTTTGCCATGTTCAATGACACCCCGGCGGCACGGGCCCTGATGGAGTATTTGGCCACCCCCACTCCCCATGAGGTCTGGGCCTCGTTGGGCGGCTTCATTTCGCCCCATAGCCAGGTGGGCTTAGAGGTCTATCCCGACGAGGTGACTCGGCAGCAGGCGGAGATCTTGGCTGAGGCAGAAATTGTCCGCTTCGATGCCTCCGATATGATGCCAGGCACCGTAGGCACCGGCACCTTCTGGAGCGGCATCGTCGACTATGTGGGGGGGGAGGACGTGGACAGCGTCCTGGCCAATATCGAGGCCAGTTGGCCCCAGGCGGAGTAATTCAGGGGGGAGGTAGCGATGCAAGATTCCTCAAACCTGATGCGGCTGCTCGGTGCGATCGCAGCTATTGTCTTGGGCTCCGGCGGGGTGATCGCCCTCTTCTATGGGGCCAATCTGCTGGCCAACCGCCTGCCCTTTAAGCTGCGGCACCGGATCTTGCCCTGGGTCTACATGGTGCCGGCCCTGGCGGTACTGGGGGCGTTTCTGATTCTACCCACCCTGCGCACCATCGTCATCAGCTTCATGGACCGACGCTCGCAGCAGTTCGTCGGCTTCGACAACTACCTCTTTGCCTTCACCAATACCGACATGCTGATTGCCTTCCGCAACAACATCCTCTGGTTGGTGTTGGTAACCGGAGTCAGCGTCAGCCTGGGGCTGGTGATTGCCGTGCTGGTGGACCGGGTGCCCTACGAGCCCCTGGCCAAGGCCTTGATTTTCTTGCCCATGGCCATTTCCTTCGTCGGCGCCAGCGTGATCTGGCGGTTCATGTACGCCTATCAACCGCCGGGGGTGGCCCAAATCGGCCTGCTCAATGCCATCGTGGTGGCCCTGGGGTTCGAGCCCATCGGCTGGCTGGTGAATAAGGCGGTGAATAACTTTGCCCTGATCGCCATCATGATCTGGCTGCAGACCGGCTTTGCCATGGTGCTGCTGTCCTCGGCGGTGAAGGGGATTCCCAGGGATGTGATCGAGGCGGCCCGCATCGATGGGGCCAATGAATTTCAAATCTTCTGGCGCATCACCATTCCCATGATCAGCTCCACCATCGTGGTGGTATCGACCACCATTATCGTGCTGGTGGGTGTTGAAGGTCTTCCGACATCGTCTTTTGTCATGACCGGCCGGCAACTGGGACACCGCAGTGTGATCGCCAGCCGCATGATCAAGGAGATGTTCAACTTCCCGCAACTTCGCCACGCAGTGGCCATCGCGCGTGATCTTGCTGTGGCAGGGATGTCCGGTGCATGGGTGGCTAATATCCGGCGATTTCAGCCAGCAGGGAGGCCACCGATGACCGCTGGCCCAGAAACGCCCGCCACCCCAGCCCCAACCAGGTCCTCAGCGCCCGGAGAAGTTCCTCTCCACCACCTCCGTTGCACATCGTGGTGGTGGGCCATCGCCGTGATCTGGACCTTACCCACGGCGGGGTTGCTGATCAGCTCCTTTCGCCAGGCCGAAAGCCCTGACCCGCAGCGGCTGGGGAGCGGTATTTCAACCTCCCCTGGATCTGGGCCAGTTTCACCTGGGTAACTACCAGGCGGTACTCACCAGCGAGGGCATGGGGCAGGCCTTCTTGAACAGCCTGATCATCTCGATTCCGGCCACGGTGATGCCCATCGCCATCGCCACCTTTGCCGCCTATGCCCTGGCCTGGATGCGTTTCCCGGGGCGGCAGCTGTTGTTTGTCATGGTGGTGGGGCTGCTGGTAGTGCCCCTGCAGATGACCTTGATTCCGGTGTTGCGCACCTACAATCAGCTGGGCCTGGCCGGCACCTTTCTGGGGGTGTGGCTGGCCCACACCGGCTATGGCATGCCCCTGGGCATCTATCTGCTGCGCAACTACATCGGCACATTGCCCCGGGATCTGATCGAGGCGGCGGCGGTGGATGGGGCCTCCCACCTGAAGATCTTCACCCGCATCGTGGTGCCCCTGTCTACCCCTGCGATCGCATCCTTTGCCGTCTTCCAGTTTCTCTGGGTCTGGAACGACCTGCTAGTGGCCCTGGTCTAACCTGGGCGGCAACCAAGACGTCGCCCGTCACCCTGGTGCTGCGCAACCTGGTGGGTGATCGGGGCCAAGACTGGCATCTGCTCACCGCCGGGGCCTTCATCTCCATGGTGGTGCCCCTGATAGTCTTCTTCGCCCTGCAGCGATACTTCGTGCGGGGCTTATTGGCCGGTTCAGTGAAGGGATAATGGCAACCATCGTCTTCGAGCAAGTCACCAAGATCTACGACAACGGGCTTCGTCGCCGTCAAAGACCTGAACCTAGACATCGGCGACGATGAATTTCTAGTGCTGGTGGGTCCTCCCGGCTGCGGGCAAAACCACCTCCCTGCGCATGCTGGCCGGGCTGGAGTCCATCAGCCAGGGCCATATCTACATCGACGGTCGCCGGGTCAACCAGTTGTCGCCGCGGGAACGGGACATTGCCATGGTGTTTCAGTCCTACGCCCTCTACCCCCATATGAGCGTCTTCGAAAACATGGCCTTCAGCCTGGAGCTGCAGGGCATGGCCAAGGGCGACATTCGGCAGCGAGTCCAGGCCGCCGCTGCCCAGCTGGGCATCGAAGAGCTGCTGGATCGCAAGCCCAAACAACTCTCCGGCGGTCAACGCCAGCGGGTGGCCGTGGGCCGGGCCATCGTCCGCGACCCTGCCGCCTTTCTCATGGATGAGCCCCTGTCTAACCTGGATGCCAAACTGCGGGTGCAGGCCCGGGCCGAACTGAGTAAGCTGCACAAGAAACTGGGCACCACCTTCATCTACGTCACCCACGATCAAGTGGAAGCCATGACCATGGGCAGTCGCATCGCCGTCATGAACCAGGGCATTCTGCAGCAGGTGGATACGCCCCAGGTGCTCTACGAACAGCCCAATAATGTCTTCGTGGCCGGGTTCATGGGTAGCCCGGCCATGAACTTCTTCCAGGCCACCCTGCAGGCGGAAGCAGACACCCTGATGATCGTCGCCGGGGCCTTGCAAGTGCCGGTGCCCGCCGACCAGCACAGCCGCTACCGCCCCCACCTGAATACTCCTGTCATCTTCGGCATTCGCCCCGAGAATATCTATACCCCTGAGTTCGCTCCCCCCCCGGCATCAACCCCGTGCCCGTGCAAGCCGACGTCTGTGTGGTGGAAATGATGGGTCACGAAACCATCGTCTACTTGAAGCCTAGCTGACGGCCATGAGTTCATCGCCCGGGTCGATCCCCGCTCCCACTTCAAGGCTGGTGACACCGTCCAGGTCTACTTCGACATGAATCGCTTCCATCTGTTTGATCAGGCCTCAGAACATGTCCTCTAGGCCTGTTTCCCATAGGCCCGCATCGGTTCCTGGATGAAGCGAATGTACAGGTGCCGGAAGGTGGACTTCACCACCCGCGGTAGACCAAAATCGATGGGCATCAGCTGATCCGGCAATCGCCAGTCGGTCAGAGCCAGGGCCTCGGGAGCCATGACCGGAAAGCTCAGCTGTTCCCAGGCTGGGCACAGTCCTAACCGTATGGATTGGGCCACCGTCGGCACCTGGGCCGGATCTACCCCGAGGATATCCACCAGGGCCCGATCCAGGACGAAGACATCCCGGGCTGCCCCCAATACCCCCAGCTGCCGTGGCTCGCCGCCACTGGGGCCATTGCCTTCATGGCCGATGATGCCATCGATAATGGTTAGGTCAGGGGCGATCAGGCGGGCCGTCTCCACCAGCATGGTGCCAAAGCGCTCTACGTCTTTGCCGGCTTCCATATGCCACCAGGCCTTCATCTTGCCAGGCACACAGCCGAATAGGTTTTTGACTCCTAGGGTCAGAGTCAACTGAGCATGGGATTTCACCTTAGGCAGGTTAATCACCACATCCGCCTGCATGGCTTCTTTAGAGACTCGCAAATGACCGAAGTCGCTGCCTTGGGTGTGGTAACGCTGACCGTGGAGCTCCACGATAGGCATGTCTAATGCTTGGGCTACTGCCAGCAAGCCATTGGCCTTGGCCACCCCCCGGGCACTGCCAAAGGCGGGGCTGTCTCCTAAAAAGGGCTGGCCGCCCACCGCCTGAACCTGCTGGGCCACACAATGGACCAGGGCCGGATTGGTGGTGCACTCCTTAGTGGGACGGGCGCCGGTGAGTAGATTTGGCTTCAGCAAGACTCGATCTCTCGGCTTCACCATGGTGGCCATGCCTCCCAGGGGAGCCAGCACGGTGTTTAAGTGCCCATGTAGAGCAGCTCGGTCATAGGTATGGGCGCGGGTGAGGCAAACAGGAACCGACATCAGCGTCTCGGGAAGCAGCTACATCTTGGAGCGTAGCGTGCTAAGGAAGGGGAGGCAAGGGAAGTAGGGGAGGTGGAGAGATGGGGAAGTGGGGGAGTGGGAGAGTGGGGGGAAGTAGAATGAGGACAGAGCATCCTTGGGCCCTGGGTAGTGCTGACCGCCAATTTAGACAACCAAAGCCATTGGCTGCGAGGCTGTGAGGTGGCAGAGGCGGCAGCTCGCTTCCTCCTAGAAGAATTTTCTGTGCCAAAGGTGGTGCTGTTTGGGTCTCTGCTGCACCCTAGCATCGTGCGTCAGCACTCCGATATTGATTTGGCCGTGTGGGGCCTCACTGATGAGCAGTATGATCGGGCCTTAGGGGCTCTGGCAGACCTAACCTCAGAGTTCTGCTTCGATTTGGTCCAAGGGGAGTCGGCTCAACCTAGCCTCAGCCAAGTGATTGAGCGGGATGGGATTGCCCTGGGATACTCCTCTGCTCCTGTGGTAACTCAACTCAGTAGGGCTTTGCCGTTAGAGCATCTGCCGATGAAGCGTACCTATGCAGTTTTACGGGGACAACTCGAGCAAGAATTACAGGAACTCGAGGGTCTAGTGCAGAAGACTGAAGCCCTGTTGGCTAAGTTGCGGGCCACCCAGGATGAAGATTATTTGGGCACAGTTGCGCTAAACCTACACAGTTTCTACTCGGGGGTGGAGCGCATTTTCAAGCAAATCGCGCAGACCATCGATGGCGTTGTCCCGGATACGGCCAACTGGCACCGGCAGCTACTGCGGCAGATGGCAGCCCCCGTCTGGCATATCCGTCCTGCGGTGTTGAGAGCTGACACAGTCACCTGGCTGGAAGATTACTGTTCTTTTCGGCACTTGGTCAGAAATATCTACAGCACTCATCTCAAAGTAGACCGGGTGGAGGCTCTGGCAGAACGGCTGCCCACCTGTATGGCTTTCCTCAGGGAAGACTTAGAGCATATGATGATTGCCCTGGAGTCCCAACCCCCTTGGGAGTCGAATGGGGAGGAGACGTAATTCAGGAATGACTGGCCAGTCCTTCGATACGTCTTTACTCGACCGATTGCTCGTGGAGACATGCGATCGCAACGAGGCCGCCCGGCAGCAGGTCCTTGCCGATGCGATCGCATGGCTGGACGCCCACGCCGCCGGCTTCGGCCTCACCCGCGCCTATCTCTTCGGCTCCCTGATTCGTCCCTATCGATTTTCTCCCCACTCCGATGTGGACATTGCCGTTGACGCCATCGGAGTTGACGACTTCTTCACCCTCATGGCCGGCCTCTCAGAAGCCCTGGGGCGAGAGGTAGACTTAGTGGAACTGCCCAAATGCCACTTCGCCGACCGCATCCGCCAACAAGGTCAGCTATGGACCCACCCAGATATGCACTCTTAACCACAGACATTGCGGCCCAGCAAACCATCATCCATCGCATTTACACCCTGCTGAGGCAACGGGCGGAGGGGCTAACGATCGAGAATCCTGAAAAACTAGAGAGTGTGGCCTATCAGCTCCATAACCTCTACGGGGCCATCGAAGAGCTGTTTAAGGTCATCGCCACCTATTTCGAGAACCAGATTACCGATGCCGGGCAGCGGCATAGTCGTCTGCTGCAGCGCATGAGCCAGCCCGTCCCTGGCGTTCGCCCCGCCATAATCTCAGAGGAGAGCTATCTGCTGCTCAATAGCTTGCGGGCGTTTCGCCACTGCTTTCGCCATGCCTACGGCGTTCCGATTGACCATAACCAGCTCCTGAGCAACCTTGAGAAAGCCTATGCCCTAGACGCTAAGCTATCAACAGATATCCAAATATTTTTGAGCACGCTAGAACGCTCCCATGAGTGAGCCCCCTGAGCCGGTTATTGATCCCGCCCATCTGGCCTATTGGCAACGGGCCATGGCCCGGCAGGCACAGACTCGTCAGCAGGCGCAAGCGGCTGCCTGGGAAGCCGTGCAGCAGATGGCCGCCTGCCTGCGCCAGGAATTTGGGGCCACCCGGGTAATTGCCTTCGGCTCCCTAGTGCGCCATCGCTTCACCGACGACTCCGACATTGACCTGGCGGCTGCAGACATCCCCGCCGAGCGCTACTTCGAGGCCGTGGCCCGGGTGAATGAATTTAGCCCCCGTTGGGTGGATCTCAAACCCTTAGAAGCGCTGGAGCCTCATTTTCGCCGGCGGGTCCTGTCCACAGGCATTGATATCGATGCGAGAGATTAGCCCGGCTGCTATCCGAGACCTGGCCCTCGACATCGAAACCGAGTTGGCTAAATTAGCTCGCCTAGAGCAGGCGATTGCAGCGGTGCAAGCAGAAATCGCAGCCGATCCAGAGCGGGCATCACTGTTCTATGAGAATTTGGCTCTGAAGCTCCATAACTTTTACACCGGCTGCGAGAAAATCTTGTGCCTCGTAGCGGTGGAGCTCAATGGCGGCGTGCCGTCGGGGGCTGATTGGCATAAACGCTTATTAGAGCGCATGGGGCAGGCTCGAGAGGGGCGAGCGGCAGTACTAGAGGCCGAAACCACCCGTCAATTGCAGGAGTTTTTGGGATTTCGGCACATCGTACGCAATCTATATGGGTTCGAGCTCGATACCCAGCGGGTAGCGGCCCTGGTGGCCAACTATCCTGCTGTCTGGGCCGCCGTGCGCCGTGATGTGCAGAGGTTTGTGCAGTGGTTGCGATCGCTGGCAGACCACCTGGCTAAACTGGAGTAAGCCGACGAAATGATGGTCATGGGTGTTGAATCAAATGGCCACGGCGATGCCAGAGGCTCTGACAATGCTCCAAACCTTGCAGGGTCGCTTCGTTCTAATGGACGGTGGTCAACCTCGATTATCCGAGTTCTTCACGTACAATGGCAGCGACGCTCTGCTTGGCTCAGTAATTCACCATGGCTGCCCCTGATCGCCCTAACTTGGCTCCCTTCATTGACCATACCCTGCTGATACCGACCGCAACCCCAGACCAAGTGGCCCACTACTGCCATGAAGCAGACCGCTTTGGCTTTGCCAGTGTCTGTGTGTTGCCAGTGCATGTGCGGCAGGCACGAGAGTTATTGCAGGGCAAATCTCCTGCCGTGACGACGGTGATTGGCTTTCCCTTAGGAGCCAATACTTCGGCGGTGAAACTCTATGAAGCCCAAGAGGCAACTGACCATGGGGCCAGTGAGCTGGACGTGGTGATCAATCTCGGCTGGCTCAAGGCCGGAGAATGCGATCGCATCTATAAAGAAATGGCCGCCCTATGCGAAGAAACCGGCCAGTGTATCAAAGCCATCCTAGAGATGGCCCTGCTTAATGACGCCGAACTCAAGCTCGCCTGCGAGCTCTGTATGGACGCCGGAGTCACCTTCCTCAAAACCAGCACTGGCTGGCAGGGCGGCGCTACGGTCGATGGTGTGCGGCGGCTGCAAGCGATCAGCCAAGGTCGTGTGGGCATCAAGGCAGCCGGTGGCATTCGCACTCCAGACCAAGCCTATGCCTTGATCGACGCCGGCGCCACCCGGCTAGGCACCTCCCGTGGTCCTAGCATTCTGCAGCAACTCAGTGCCCCAGACGAGTGATGGCATCGGGGATATTTTTCCCAGGCGATTAAACTAGTAAATAGCCCTTACCAAATCCAGGTCTGAACAGTTGCCATTAACATAACGGCTAACATAACGGCTGACCTGGCGCCAGACTTAGTAAGGTAGTCATAGGCATTCATATAGATGTTGTCTATCTAACGGCAGCCACCTGGAAGCGTAAAGCAGGTACATCCAGAGCTTGCTGCGCCCAAAGTAGGCCGCAACGGTTACATGAGTCGTACCTACAAAGCCACCGGCATCAACCTAAAATCCATGCCCATGGGGGAAACCGATCGGCTGGTCACCATCCTATCGCCCCAGGTGGGTGTTATCCGCGTGGTTGCCCCCGGTAGCCGCAAACATCACTCTCGACTGGGTGGGCGCAGTGGCTTGTTTGTCATCAACGAGCTGCTGGTGGTAAAGGGTCGCCGTCTGGATAAGCTCACCCAAGCCGAAACGGTGAGATCATTTCCAGGCCTGAGCCAGCATCTAGGCAAACTTACCGCCAGTCAATATCTGGCCGAACTCGTTCTATTTCAAGCCCTCAGCAACCAACCCCAGGAAGATCTCTTCTATCTATTGGTAGAACATCTGGAACGCCTGGAAACAGCCACCTCGGCAACCGTATTAGCTAGCCTCGTGCAAGGTATTTTCCATCTACTCGCCATCGCTGGTGTGGCCCCTGAAGTGCAACACTGCTGCATTACCCGAGAACTGATGCAGCCCAACTTGCTAGATCCCACGTGGCGTATCGGCTTTAGCCCCACCCTCGGGGGCATTGTCCACTTAGATCAGCTGGCGACCGTGCCTTCACGATCCCGACCACCCACCATGGCCGAGGGGCAAGTAGGGTATGATACGGTCGATCCCTCTGGTTCGACTAAGACCATTCAGCTGACAGCTCTGGAGCTAGCTCTGCTGCAGCAGCTGAGTCAGCCCCACCTCCGCAGCGCCAGTGGTGCCCCTGAGACCGCTCCCCACTGGCTTTGGTACCGGTTGGAGCGGTTATTGCGGCAATACGCCGAATATCATTTTGACCGGCCATTGCGGTCAGCTACGCTGATCGACACTTGCTTTGGTTCTCCTGTAGACACGTCCTCTGTTCACTAAGGTTTATGTTGCGTGAGCCCGATGCCGACCCCGATCTGAAGCCGACGCCCGACGCCGATGCCGATGGCCATCAGTCATCGCATCCGGTCCACAGTAATCCCCATTTACCGTCAGCTCCGGAGTCGGTTGGGTTTTGGCCAGTCTTAAAGAATATTGACTTTCTCACCCTCTGGGGCGGGCAGGTGTTCTCCCAGCTAGCCGATAAGGTCTATCTGGTGTTGATGATCGCCATCATCGCTAGTCAGTTTGAGGCCCCTGGCCAGAGCATCAGCGGCTGGGTATCGGCGGTCATGATTGCCTTCACCGTGCCAGCCGTGTTGTTTGGTTCCCTAGCCGGGGTATTCGTCGATCGCTGGGCCAAGAAACTGGTGCTGGTGATGACGAATCTGCTGCGGGGAGGATTAGTTATTCTATTGCCTCTATTGCTGTGGCTATCCCAGGACTGGGGTCGTATCGGCGATCTACCCTTGGGATTCTGCATCCTGTTGCTGGTGACATTTCTGGTCTCAACCCTGACTCAGTTCTTTGCCCCAGCGGAGCAGGCGGTGATTCCTCTCGTCGTCGAGCGCCAACATTTGCTGTCTGCCAACTCCCTCTATACCACCACCATGATGGCCTCAGTGATTATCGGCTTCGCCGTGGGGGAGCCCCTCTTAGCAGTGGCCGATACCTTAATGGAGCCCTTTGATAATGGCTCCGGGGTGGGCAAAGAGATTTTGGTGGGCCTAAGCTATGGCCTGGCCGGTATTATCTTGCTGGCCGTCCGTCCCCGGCGGGAGAAGGCTCTGGAGGAAGAGTCGCCCCATGTCTGGCAGGATATTCAGGATGGTCTTAGCTACCTAAATCGTCAAGCCCAGGTGCGTAGTGCCATCATCCAACTGGTGGTGCTGTTCTCGGTTTTCGCCGCCTTAGCCGTCTTAGCGGTACGGCTGGCAGAGATCATGCCAGCACTGAAGTCCTCACAATTTGGCTTTCTGCTGGCCGCTGCCGGCGTCGGCATGGCTATCGGTGCCGCTCTAGTCGGTCAATTTGGCCAGCGTCTCTCCCGCCGTTGGCTGAGTCTTGGCGGTTCCCTGGGCATTGCCCTGTCTCTGGTGGGGCTAGCCGGGACCACCAATTACCTCTGGCCCAGCCTGGGGTTAATTACCTTGCTGGGACTCTGCGCCGCCATCGTCGGCATTCCCATGCAGACCACGATTCAGGAAAAGACCCCTGAGGCCATGCGTGGCAAGGTGTTTGGCCTGCAGAATAATCTGGTGAATATTGCCCTGAGTCTACCCTTGGTGCTAGCCAGCGTGGCCGAGACCTTCTTGGGCCTATCGCGGGTGTTTTTAGGCCTCGGCGGGCTAGTAGCCATTGGCGGTGTGTTGACCTGGTATTGGCACAGCAAATCTGCGGGGAATGAATCTACTAAGGCTGCTGATGGAGCCTTTGACAACAATGGCCGGAGTTAAGACTACGTCTCGACAATCAACTCACTGATAGTGCAGAGGGGATCACGGGCACTATTGTCTTTAGCGACTAAGAATTAAGACGGTAGTTAGCCTGTTCTCCTAGAGGTATCATGATGCACCCAGATGAGATGCGGCCACCGGGCAAGCAAGAATTTTTGTATCCTCGCAGTAAATACTATGGGAAATTTAGCCCCGAGAATCTGGCATTCAATGCCAACCTGCAAGAATTTTCTCAACGAATCAGTTATCTCTGTTCCTTGGAAGTTGGTGGAAAACTAACTCCCTATGAGGCTTATGAAGGGATTAAAGAGGCATGGGAAACCCTCAATCGTAGTAGAGCGGGCCTGCATATTGGTGACCCCTAGGAACATACTAAGTCCAGCTTGAGATGGGCTGGATACCGTGGTGAAGGAGTGGGCCTGCGGTTTGCCGGTCAGGGTAAGAGATGATTTGCAAACCGCGAAAACAGTAGTCAGAGCAAAGCCTTCAGAAACATTGCGAACTCTCCTGAAAGATCGCTATAAGCCCTGAGAACAGCTCTTTAGATCTCGCTACTGGGGTAGATGCTGGGTTATACCAATTCTTTGAGATAGTGCTACAGATGTTCCTTATGCCCGTGCAGGCTGCGCCTATGACTCCGCTCAAGGAACGTCGGCTGAGCGAAGTCGTTCACGAAGTGTCTCCCAGCGGGAGAAAGCTGACTTGTATGTGTAGCGAGGGCTTCTTCTCCGGTCTCGTCTGTCGCAATTGCCCGTTGCTCCTCTGCAGCCTCTCTGGCCCGCTCTTGTTGCTGTCGCTGGAACCAAAACCCCAGCAGCGCCAAGACTACGGGGACCCCTAACAAACTCAACCAATCCCAGATGGTTTTCGCTGGCTGGGGGGGTGACCGTCTCAACGGTCTTCGTGATCTAGCCTTCGGCATCTCTTTCGGTGGTGGTAGAGGTAATCTCACGTTCGCCGATGCCCCACTTGGGCCAGCCGTTGAGATAGATGCCTCCAATAGCCAAACTGGAGAGAATCACCACCAGTGCGATCGCAACTGCGATAGCGATGCGCCAGCCCCCTATTGGCTTAGGGCGTTTCTCCAGGGTTAATACCCGTTTCCAGCTCGACGGCATTGACCGACATCCTCTCGACTGGCACTAGTTTAGTGGGATGAGCGAGCTGGGGCATGAGTTAACCCATCGAAAACAGAGGAGACTAACGAGAGGGCCGCAGCACTCTATGCAGCCAGCGGCTAACTCGGCGTTGTTTGCTTTGAGCCTGCTTTCAGTGGTTCTATTACAACATCTCAAACAGTTTACGTGGTGACTACTTGCGAGCCTTCAGCGACTACATGAAGCAAATAATCCCCATCTTCCCGCCTCCGACGCCGACAAAGCCGCCATCACCGCCCTCGTGCAAAAGTGCCTGGGCGCCAGAGACCAAGGTGTGGCCCGGTGGGAAGCAGAGATCGATGACCGCATTGCCTACCTCTACGGCCTCGCCCCAGACGACCTCAAAATCATCCATGGTGATTAGCGATGCGGGTGCTTAGCGATCATCAAAATCGTGCTATTCGTCTGACTGACGAACGCCTAGCCCATATCCTGGATCATTCAGAAATGGATGGGTTGGAACCGCAGATTGAAATTGTCCTCCAACAGCCCGAAACCGTATGCCAGTCCAATACCGATCTCCAAGTTCAGCTTTACTACCGCTACTATGAACAAACTGCTGTAGGTGCTAAATGGCTGTGCGTGGTGGTCAAGCACTTGGCTGATGATGCCTTTATCATCACCGCTTATCTCACCGACAGAATCAAACAAGGAGTCGTCCTATGGCCCAACCCGTAAAAGTTTGGTTTGATCCAGAAGCAGACTTTTTAGAAGTCACCTTTTCCGATGCTCCCGGCTACATGCGCGAAACCGATAACGACGCGGTGATGGAGCGAGTTGATACAGAAGGGAATGTGATTGGATTCTCGATTTTGCAAGTGAGCGCCCTGGCGAAGGATAAACCCCTGCTGGCTCAGCTTGTCGGTACATAATCGCTTCCTGTATCAAGAATCCCGTCACCTGGCTCATGCAACAACTCCAACAGGAAACCTGAAACCATGAAGCAAACTGAGATCCGCAAAACTGGCTATCAAGCGTTGATCAACGCCCTTGGTGTGGTCGGGATGTTGCGCTTCTTGCAGCAGCTAGACATTGGCAGTGGCGATTACACTCTAGAACGTCAGCAGACTCCAGAACCGACCTTGGGCACTAGTTTAGTGGGGATAAATGCACGGGAGGCATGAGTCAACCAATCAAAGACCATGGGACACTAACGAGAAGACCGCGGCACTCTATGCAGCCAGCGGCTAACTCGGCGTTGTTTGCTTTGAGCCTGCTTTCAGTAGTTCTATTACAACATCTCAAACAGTTTACGTGGTGACTACTTGCGAGCCTTCAGCGACTACATGAAGCAAATCCCCATCCCCCCGCCTCCGACGCCGACAAAGCCGCCATCACCGCCCTCGTGCAAAAGTGCCTGGACGCCAGAGGCCAAGGCGTGGCCCGGTGGGAAGCCGAGATCGATGACCGGGTGGCTCACCTCTACGGCCTCGCCCTCACCGACCTCAAAATCATCCACGGCGAGTAGTCATGAGTAAACGCCAAAAGCTTTTGCAGCAGGTACTCAACAACCCGAAAAATGTTAGCTTCAAAGACATGATGCGGTTGATCGAAGCCTTTGGGTTCACCCTAGCGCGAGTTAATGGCAGCCATCACATCTTTACCCATCCCAATGTCCCTGAATTAGTCAACATTCAAAATCACAAAGGCAAGGCAAAACCCTATCAAATTCGACAATTTTTGAGCTTGGTCGAACAGCATGATTTAACTCTGGAGGATTAAGCATGAAAGACTATCACATCAACATCTTTTACAGCGAAGATGACGCAGGCTACATTGCCGATATTCCTGATTTGCACCACTGCTCTGCGTTCGGTGACACTCCCGCCGCAGCGTTGCAAGAATTAGAAATTGCCAAAGCCGCCTGGTTAGAAGCTGCCCAAGAACTGGGTAAGCCCATACCGCCGCCAACTTATCGTCCAGTGATTTATCAGGCTCGTACAGCATAACCGAATTTCTGATCGACGATCGCCTCCTCAAACAAGCCAAACGATCCCCTGATAGCGTTTTGATTCTGGTCGAAAATCCCGTCACCTGGCTGATGCAACAACTCCAACAGGAAACCTGAAACCATGAAGCAAACTGAGATCCGCAAAACTGGCTATCAAGCTTTAATCAATGCCCTTGGTGTGGTCGGGATGTTGCGCTTCTTGCAGCAGCTAGATATTGGCAGTGGCGATTACACTCTAGAGCGTCAACAAATTCCAGATCCTACCCTCGAAGAATTTCAGGTATTTGTTCAACAGCAGTCTGATTGACCACCTTTCTCCTTTGCCGCTCTGATGCCATAGGATAAAACGTAGCTTAATGGGAAGCCGAAATTGATGAGCGGATAGCGCGCTTGTATGGGCTAACAGCAGAGGATATGAAAAAAAATCGGGGTGAGTAAAAAAGCTGTATCAAATGGAAGAATGTAACCGACATTACGCAGGTTGACAGTCTTCTTTTGATGTGCACGACAAAGACTAATGCCTGAAGCCCCTACCCAGCAGGCGTTTTAGACTAAAGCCAAATTTGCTGCCGCACTTCCACCTTGATACTTCGCAACCTTGAGAGAGCTCGATTATTGAGACCCATCTAACCAGATTTCAAGGGGTTCAGCAGTCTGGAATCAGATGCACGACTGAAAATTAAAAGCAACCTGCGGAATGCAGGTTTTGTCTCTACTTGGCAGATGATGGTTGTGGTTGCCAGTGCGATCGCAAAGAGCTTCCACACTCAAGGTCCCGACAGTAATCTCAGCCCTTCGTCATCTTGCCGGGTACCGTCGGGGCCAAACCTGACAGATGGCGACGTTCGCCGTGCAGGTAAAGCCAGGTGGGCACTTGCCGCACATAGTCATCGGCCCCTGCGAAGGCAATGGTCCCCTGCTTAAGGGCCTGGTCTAGGTCGTGGTATCCCAATATCACATGGGTAAAGACACCGAGATCGGCCACGATCAACACATCGACCTCAAAGCCAGGATCCTTGAGGCAGACATCGACCCGCCCTTGCTCCGCGACTATCCAGTAGCTGCGCTGCTTGCGTTTTCCCTCCGGTAAGCCATGCAGGTCAAACTGCAAGACGACCTTAGTGGGCGGCATGGCCGCCAGATTAAGGCCACGACGCATTGCCCACATCAATAACTGATCATCCAGTTGATTTGGAGACAGACGATCGTGGGTCCAGTAGGTAGCCCAAACCCCCATTTGCTCAATCAGAGGGCGCAGGGCTTCTCCCGCTGGAGTCAGGGAATAACGGGAGCCTTGTCCGGTGACCTTTTGCTGACGGGTGATCACCCCAGCCGTCTCCAGTTCTTTCAGGCGTTTAATCAACAACGCCCGCGACATCAACGGTACCCCATAGCTGATTTCGTTGAAGTAGCAACTGCCAGACATTAATTCCCTGAGAATCAAGGGCGTCCACCGCTCACAGATGACCTCTGCGGCTCTGGCAATGGGGCAATACTGTCCATATCCCTTTCCCATGGCAATGATTGCAATCGGCAACAGCAGGTTCAGATTGTGATCTTGTATCACACCGATCCGAAGACCAGAATGGGGCCATTACAAGAGTTCACTTTTCGAGGAGCCCCCATGATTGACCTGATGATGACGTCCCCAGCGCCACAGCAAGAGTATGACTGGCTAGCCCTGGCCCAATCCCTGGGGCAGCAGTTTGCCGCCGTTGAGCACGCTGCCGATGTTTCTGATGCCTTTGTTGCCGAGAATTTCGTTGAATTGCGGCAATCCGGCCTCTCCGCCATGGGCGTTCCCCAGGAACTGGGCGGCGGTGGTACCAGTTATCCTGAGGTATGCCAGGTATTGCAAATCCTAGGCCACCACTGCAGCTCGACGGCCCTAGCCTTTGCCATGCATACCCATCAGGTGATGGTCCCCACTTGGAAGTGGCGGCATCGGCAGGCCCCGGTGGATGGCTTGCTCAGGCGCATCGCCGAGGAGCGCATCATTCTACTCAGCAGCGGTGGTGCCGACTGGCTGCAGGGGTCTGGCACCGCAACCGCTACTGAGGGAGGATTTCTGATCAATGCCCGTAAGGGATTTGCCAGTGGTGCCCCCGCCGGCAATGTCCTGATCACCAGTGCTATCTATGCCGATCCGACCGAGGGTCCGACCGTGCTGCACTTTGCCCTGCCCATGCAAACACCTGGGGTATCCATTGAACCTACCTGGCAGGCCATGGGAATGCGCGGCACTGGCTCCCACGATATTGTGCTGTCGAATGTCTTTATTCCAGAGCAGTCCATTGCCCTCCGCCGCCCAGCAGGGAAATGGCATCCAGCCTTTCACCTGATCAGCATGATCGCTATCCCGATCATCTATGCGGTGTATGTCGGGGTGGCAGAGGCAGCTCGAGACCTAGCGGTTCAACAGGCCAGCAAATCCTGCGACGACGAGCATGTTTGCGATCTGGTGGGAGGGCTAGAGAATGAAATCGCCACAGCCAGAATAATGCTGCAGCACATGGTTGCTACAGCGGTGTCGAGTCAGCCTGGCTTTGACACCACTAATCAAATCATGACGGGACGGACCTTGGTAGCCAAAGCCGTACTCAGAGCGGTAGATATGGCCATGGATATTGCCGGGGGGCGCGCCTTCCATCGTCCCTTCGGACTGGAAAAACTCTTCCGCGATGCCCAGGGTGCCCGCTACCATCCCCTGCGGGAGCAGGTGCAGCGGCAGCTATCGGGGAAATTGGCCCTGGGCTGTGACCAGGACTCGTTGTAGTCGCCGCCGGAATATTGCGTGCGATCGCAGCTTGGATGGCCTCGTATCCTGAAGCGCTGCTGCCCCATGAGGCGTTCTCCCAAAAGACCAGGAACCGTTTGAAATGTCTTCGATAATGATTATCATTAGTCTGTCTTGCTAGGCCAGAGACTTAATCCTCGCCTGTCAATCGCAGTACTGCGCCGGCAGCAATACCACTGGCAAGACGCCGCCATGGGGTCAACGTACAGAAATACAATGAAACCGAATTGGTCAGCCATGTGCAAACTACCCTGCCTGGGGATGACACCCTTGAAACGGCGCAGATCATCTTTGCGGCCCTGGCAGATCGATCGCGATTAAAAATCCTGTATGCCCTCAGCAGCGAACAAGAGCTCTGTGTCTGCGATGTGGCTACTCTGCTGAAGGTTAAAGTGGCGACAGCCTCCCATCATCTCCGCAAGCTGCGTGATTTGAAAATTCTCAAGTACCGCAATGATGGCAAACTGGCCTATTACTCCCTGCGGGACCAGCGGGTTGCTGATATCCTCCACCATGCCTTGCGACAGTTGCTGGACTAGTACCGAAAGGCAGAAGTCAGAAGGCACTCGATATGTTGGGAGATGCCCTGGTCTATGGCACCAGTCTCTATGTGATTCATCGCAGTGCTAGGGCCCAGGCTGGGGCAGCGCTGTTAAAGGGGATGATTATGTTTGGCTTTGCGATCGCAGTGTTTGCCCGAGCCATTTACCAGGTTGTTACCGAGGCTGCTCCCACCGGTGAGATCATGGGCATAATCAGTATCCTGGCCCTCGTCGCCAACCTCATCTGTTTAGCGCTACTGACCCATCATTGCCAAGACAACTTGAATATGGCATCAGTGTGGCTGTGTTCTCGCAATGACATTATTGCCAATACCTCAGTCTTGGTGGCTGCAGGCTTGGTATTGCTAACTCAGTCCCCCCTGCCTGATTTATTAGTGGGCTTATTACTTACCGTGGTCTTTGCGCGCTCAGCCGGAACCGTGCTACTACAATCTTGGCGGGCAATCATCTAAACCAGGCCAGCTCTACTTCTGTAGCGCCTATTCTGTAGCGCCTATTCTGTAGCGCCTATAAGAGGCCCCGGCGACCGCTGGGATACACCGTCGCCCAATTGGTACGAGCCATATCCAGCTGATCTTCAGAAATCAGGGCGCCGGTTAAATCTGCCCCACACAAGTTGGCGCCGCGTAGATTGGCATTGCTGAGGCAGGCATAACTGAGATCAGCTCCCCGCAAATCAACGCCTTCCAGGTTGGCATAGTTAAAATAGGCCCGGCCCAATTTGGCATTGCGCAGGCTGGCCTTGGTTAAATTAGCGCGCCCGAAATCGGCCCCCGAGAGATCAGCGCCTTGAAAATTGGCCTTCACCAACTCCGACTGACTGAGTCCAATCCCCGGTAAGCTGACCTTCTGCAAATCTACTCCAGATAATACCTGGGATGAGAAATCCCGCTTGCCCTTTAAGTAGGTCAGCTTCACGTCATCGGCAGACAGGCGACGGCCAGCCGATGATTGGCTATCGGAGGTGGCCGTAGATAAGGGGCGCATGTGCCGAGTAGAGCGGATGCGGTTACTAGCCAAGCTCTTGGCACTGCTGCCTTGGCGGGAATTAGCCGCCCGTTCCCGCCGCGCCCGAATGGCAGCAGCCATACGAGCCGAGGGCGACCCCCCTGTGTGCTGACCACTGCTCAGAGGGCCGCTGGCGTTATCAGAGGACCCACCTGACGGTTGAAAGGCCATGTTCTGGGAAAGGCTATCCATGTAAGGCTCTAGGTCTAGATCCCGTAAGATGGCCTCGATAGATTGATAGCGATGCCGCACTGAGATTTCCAACATCTTCGTCAGCACGCTGATAAAATGCTCGCTGGCATTGACATGCTGTTGCCAAAGCAGTTCCCCGGTCTTAGGGTCGTAGTCCAAATCCTTGGGAGATTTGCCCGATAACAAATAGACACAGGTGACCCCGAGCGCGTAGATATCACTGGCATACACAGGACGCAGCGCCATTTGCTCCGGCGGGGCATAGCCGGGGGTACCAATGGCGTAGGCAGTTAGCGCCGTTTGCTCCGAGGTACTGGCCTTAGTGGGATTGACTTTGTCTTTAACGGCACCAAAGTCGATCAATACTAGCTTCTTGTCTTCATCGCGGCGAATGATGTTAGCCGGTTTGATGTCTCGATGAATGACCTGATTATTATGAACATACTGAATCAGCGGTAAGATCTCGCTGAGAAACTGTTTCACCCCAGCTTCGCTGAAAGGCCCGCCCTGTTTCACTGACTGCTGTAGGGTAAAGCCGTTGATATACTCTTGGACCAGATAAAATTCTTGGTTTTTCTCGAAATAGTCGAGCAGGCGGGGCAATTGAGGATGATTGCCAATCTTGCCTAAAATCTTAGCCTCCCGCTGAAACAGATCCCGGGCCATGTCTAAGACGTGGGGAGCATCGGCAGACGGCCGCAATTGTTTAATCACGCAGGGGGGACGCCCGGGTAGTTCTTCATCTCGGGCCAAGTAAGTGGCCCCAAACCCACCCCGCCCCAGGGTCCTGATGACACGATAGCGATCCCTTAACAACAGACTGGCACCACAGGCCTGACATTGATTGAGGGTAGGGGGGTTCTTGGGCTTGGGGCAGGCGGGATTGATACAATAACTCATGCCGCTTTATCCACGGTGTCAACAGGCAATAAGGGCATTTCAGCGTCTCATAGATGTATGCTCATGTGTCTATGCTGTCGGTAGTGCACGGGTCTGTTTACAGCTTAACCACGCCAATTCAAACCTAAAACTGCTCAGCTCACGGCTAGGTCTCTGGATAGAGACACGCCGAGTGAACCCTCAGTCTAGGAAATAAGACCGCTGAGATATTGCCACCTTACTCTAATTATTCCCTTACTCGTACGGGGACTGAACGCCCTAGGAGGACAAAAATCTGTGAAGAGTCGCTGAAGTTTGGCGATGGACAGGGCTTATCCCCGCATTTACGGGATAACTATCCTTGGAAAGTCAGCTCAACTTGCCACCGGTGGCGTTTGCGCGGAGGCCCTGTTTAGGAGGGGGGTGTTATTTTGCAGATGAGGGGTGGTATCACGCCAAATCCCCCAGGTATTGACCTGGGCTAAGGAGGGTGGCGACGGTAGAATAGATTGGCCTGATCCAGTCATGACTGCATGGCTAAATACAGCCTGCATCGGTACAGCCGGCATCGGTCAGGCTGGTGACTAGGTTAGCCTTTAGGTTTCCCATCGAACATTGCCCTTAGCTGCTGATGCGCATTTCCCTGAACTGGTTAACTGAGCTGGTAGACAGCCAACTCACTCCCACGGACCTAGCCGATGCCCTGACTATGGCTGGGTTTGAAGTGGAGGACATCGAAGATCGGCGAGCCTGGGCTGATGGGGTAATTGTGGGGCGCGTGATCGCCTGTGACCCCCATCCGGATGCGGATAAGCTGAGCGTTTGCCAGGTCGATACGGGGGCCGAGGCGCCGGTATCCATTGTCTGTGGTGCTACCAATGTGCGTGCTGGCGTTTATGTCCCTGTAGCCACCGTGGGCACTTATTTGCCGGTGGTTGATTTGACGATCAAGGCTCGTAAATTGCGGGGAGTCCCGTCGGCAGGCATGATTTGTTCTTTGGCAGAACTAGGACTGGAAAAGGAGGCGGAAGGAATTCACATTTTCCAGCAGTCGGAGCTAACTGTCGGCGAAGATGCACGACCTTGGTTGGGGCTAGATGATGTCATTTTAGAGCTAACCTCGACGGCGAATCGGGCCGATGCCCTGAGTATGGTTGGCATTGCCCGGGAAATAGCTGCGATCGCACAGGTCCCCCTACGCCTACCCACCCCCTCATCCCCATCGCTGGATAATGGGCCCCAGTCCTTACAGATCGAGCTGCCGGATGCTAAGGCATGCCCCATCTATATCGGCACCGTACTGGAGAACTTGCAGGTGGGGCCTTCTCCTGCCTGGCTACAGCAGCGATTGCAGGCGGCAGGCACTCGCCCCATTAACAATGTGGTCGATATCACCAACTATGTGTTGTTGGAATGGGGACAGCCCCTGCATGCCTTTGATCGGGACCGACTGCAAGCGGTAGCTGCAGGCACTGGCCTCAGCCTAGGGGTACGCTACGCCAAGGCGGATGAGTCGCTGCAGACCCTAGATGGGCAGATGCGATCGCTGTCGCCAGATACCCTCTTGATCACGGCTAATGATCAGCCCGTGGCCTTGGCTGGAGTCATGGGAGGAGAGGCTACTGAGGTTAACCAGACAACCGCGGCCGTTATGTTGGAAGCCGCCTATTTTGATGCGGCTGCCATTCGCCGCTCAGCCCGTAGCCAGGGGCTCCGCACCGAAGCGTCGGCCCGCTACGAGCGTGGGGTGAACCCGGCTGAATTGACCCTGGCCTGCAACCGAGCCTTGCAACTCCTACAGGACTTGGCTGGGGCGAATCCCGTCAGCCAGACCATCGGCCGTACTGCCAGTGGTGATATCGTTCCCAGTCGCACCCTAGAACTACGATTGGACCGGGTACATCAGATATTGGGACCCGTCACTAACATCACCCCCGGGGCAGCCTGTCCCCTGCCAGAACAGCAGATCCAACAAATTTTAGCTCGGTTAGGGTGTCAGGTGGGGCCCACGGAGCAAGACCGAGTCTGGACGGTCACGGTGCCTGCCTACCGCTATCGAGATCTGGAGCGGGAAATTGATTTGATCGAAGAAGTCGCTCGACTCTATGGCTATAATCACTTCGCCGATACCCTGCCCCAGGAAGCCAGTGGGGGTGGACTCTCGGCTGAGGCTGTTCTGGCCCAATCGTTACGGGCCGCATTGCGGGCTGCCGGTTTGACCGAGCTCATGCACTACTCCCTGACCAAGCCAGAATCTCCGCAACAGGTCCTGCTGGCCAACCCCCTCTTTGCTGAATATTCGGCCCTGCGCCCGAATCTGATCGATGGGCTCATCGATGCCTTTCAGTTCAACCTCGAGCAGGGTAATGGTCCCCTCAACGGATTTGAGATAGGTCGGGTGTTCTGGCGAGACGACACCCAGGTGCGTGAGGCTCAACAGGTCAGTGGCATCATCGGCGGCGATCCCCGGCAGGGGCGTTGGACTACGGGGGGACGGGAGCAACCCCTCTCTTGGTATGAGGCTAAAGGCTTATTAGAATCGGTGTTTCAGCGACTCGATCTCCAGGTTGATTACCGTCGCGATCATCAGGATTCACGACTGCATCCGGGCCGCACGGCCAGTCTTTGGGTGCGGGGGCAGCAGCGGTTAGGTACTTTCGGTCAATTGCATCCCCAATTGCGGCAGCGGCGGGAATTGCCAGCATCGGTCTATGTCTTTCAGTTGGACTGGCAGCTGCTGGTCACCTGTTTGGCCACCGAGCGGCGCCAGGCTAGGACATTTAAGCCCTATAGCGCTTTCCCAGCGTCAGATCGCGATATTGCCTTCTTTGCTCCGGTGGAGGTACCCGTGGCTGATTTACAGCGACTCATGAGTAAAACCGGCGGTCCGCTACTGGAGTCGGTTACCCTATTTGATGAATATCGTGGAGAGAATGTGCCTGCAGGGCAGCGGAGTCTGGCTTTTCGCTTAGTCTATCGGGCCCTAGATCGGACGCTGACCGAAGACGACATTGAGCCCATCCATCAGAACGTCCGAGATGTTCTGGAGCAGCAATTCCAGGTGAGTTTACGCAGTTAAGCTGCACTCTATGCCGCACTTTTCCCAGATGTCATGGCTGGCGATCGCATCTTAGTTCTCAATGCCGGTTCGAGCAGCTGTAAGGGGGCGCTTTACCAGGTGCCATCTCCGTCTGCAGCTGTGGTTCCCGAGCCTCTCTGGCGAGGACAGTTGAGTTGGGGGCGCCAGGGGAACCAGGCCGATCTGGCTGTAACTACTCAGCAAGGAACGACTCTGAAACGTACCCTGGCCGTGGCTCAGCCTTTAGAGCACTTGGAGGAGTTATTGGTAACTCTGTGGCAAGGGGAAACCCAAGTGATTGATAGCCCCGATGATATTGCTGCAGTCGGCCATCGAGTTGTCCATGGTGGTCAGCACTACTGCCAGAGTGTTCCCGTTACCGCTGAGGTAAAACAGATCATTGCCGAACTCGCGCCTTTGGCGCCGACCCACAATCCGGCTAATCTGCGGGGCATTGAGATTTTAGAAACCTTGCTAACCAATTGCCCCCAGGTGGCTGTGTTCGATACGGCTTTTCACACTCAGATGCCAGCGGCGGCGGCCTACTACCCCGGTCCCTATGAGTGGGCTGCCAAAGGGTTGCGTCGCTATGGGTTCCATGGCATCAGCCACCAGTATGTGGCCCATCGGGCGGCTCAATTGCTGGAACGGGACCTAGATGACTTGCGACTGATCACTTGCCACTTGGGTAATGGCTGTTCCTTAGCAGCGGTGCACCGTGGCCATAGCGTCAATACCACCATGGGCTTCACTCCCCTGGAAGGCTTAATGATGGGTAGCCGTTCGGGTAGCCTCGATCCAGGGTTGCTGATTTACTTACTGCGGCAGGAGGGCTATACAGCTGATCAGGTCGATCAGGTCCTGAATCGACAGTCGGGGTTGCTAGGGATTTCGGGCCTCTCTAGTGATCTACGTACCCTGCAGGAGGCCATGGCCCAGGGCCACGGGCGCGCCCAGCTAGCCTTCGACATGTTTATTCATCGACTGCAGACCCATATTGGCGCCATGCTAGCCAGCTTAGGCGGCCTGGATGGTTTAGTCTTTACGGCTGGCATTGGGGAACATAGTCCAGTGGTGTGGCGACGTACCTGCGAGGCCTTGCAATTCCTCAATGTTGTACTGGAAGCCGACTTGACCCCTGGGGATGAAGACATGGCGATTCAGGCTCCTGGTTCTGCTGTGCCGGTGTTGGTTATCCATACCCAGGAAGAATGGGCCATCGCTCGAGAATGTGTGACGGTCTTGGCGACCATGGCATGACGTAGTGAGAGGTAGAGGGTAGAGAGTAAAAGGATAAATTGAACCCTGACTACACCAGGATCTCAGTCATCCAAGCTGTCCTAACCCACTACACCTTTGCCTCCCCTACTTCTTTGGTCCTACTTCTTTGCTCTGAGTCAATGCGGCGTGAGTCGAAAGGGGGATTGGCCACACCGTTGGGCTAGCACTGCCAACAAGGTTTGAAAGTGCTCCGGTAAGGGTGCGATCGCAACCACCAGTTCCTCTGACACTGGGTGACGCAGTGCCAATCGCACCGCATGGAGAGCCTGGCCTGGCAGATTTACCCCCACCGATCGCCGGGGACCGTACACCGTATCCCCGACAAGGGGATGGCCCCTGGCGGCACTATGGACCCGAATTTGATGGGTACGGCCAGTGTCTAAGCGAAATCGCACCAGCGTAAAGTTGCCCAGGCGCTGCTCAGTTTGCCAATGGGTGACGGCCTCTCGGCCGCCCTGCTCCTGTGCCACAATAGCCTGTTTCTTGCGATCGATGGGATGGCGGCCAATGGGAGCATCGATGGAGCCCCACTCTTCCTCAAACGTCCCGTAAATCACCCCCAAATACTCCCGGCGAGCTGTCTTCGCCTTGAGTTGAGCTTGCAGTTGCCAATGGGCCAATTCGGTCTTGGCTACCACCATGGCGCCAGTCGTATCTTTATCCAACCGGTGGACGATGCCGGGCCGCTGCACCCCACCAATGCCCAGCAGGCTCTCACCACAATGGGCCAGGACAGCATTCACCAGGGTACCGCTGCTGTGGCCTGGCGCCGGATGCACCACCATACCAGCTGGTTTATTCACAATCAGCAAGTGCTCATCTTCGTAGAGAATCTCTAATGGAATGGGCTCAGGTGCTAGCTTTAAAGGCTGTGTCGGCGGAATCGTCAACTGCACCACATCCCCCAGATGCACCATCGCATTCTTATCAGTGCAGAGGCGGTGGTTAACGGCCACCCAATGGCCATCAATGAGTTTCTGAATGCGACTACGGGACAGATCCGGCACTTGCACCGCTAACCAACGGTCGAGCCGCTGGGGCGGAGTTGCCTCGACAACCAGTTCAATCGTATGGTCGGCAATCGTAGGGACGCTGAACGCAGTGTTAGATCATCGTATCACTGGCCTGGGTATAGACTCTCTCCCCGGATCGCCAGGTCTTCAGGAGAGTGACTGCGGCATCTAAAAAGCCGAGACCGTAGAAAATGGCGCGGCTGATGATCTTGATGGGAGAACCACTCTTGTTGCAAGGGGGATGACCTAGCACATGGCAATCAAACAGCCGGGCAAATAATCGCAGCGCCTGGAGCAGCGTCAGGTTTTTCAAGGCCATCAAGAAATGGTTGTGATAGAAAGTGACCTGGTATTTCAGCGAGCGAGTACTGATATCATGGCAACCTCCGGTTTCTTCCCCCAGATGGACCAAGTGGGCAGTAGGGTCGTACCAGACAATCAACCCCGTTTGCCGTAGACGCAGACAAAAGTCTGACTCTTCCCGCACAGCATTGCCGCGAAACCGCTCATCAAACCAAAGGCCGAACTTATCGAAGACGTCACGCCTAAAGGACATATTGCAGCCGCGAGCCGTTAACACCTGCTGGGGTTTTACGGTATGCACCAAGTCAATGTAATACCAGGCAATACCTGGATCCATTGCCTGCGGTGGTAAGGTCTCAATGGCTAAATCGGGTCGTGAATTGGCCAATTTCATCCGGTCGAATACTCGCCCAGCCACGGCTCCGATTTCGGGACGGCTGGCATAGTTTCGGGCGTGGGCCTGAAGATAGCCTGGGGGTAACTCCACATCGTCATCGATGAACAGAATAATCTCTCCCCGGCAGCGAGCCACACCATAGTTGCGAGCTGCAGGCAGACTAGCCCAATCGACTCGATATAGCGCAATGGTCCCCTCATCCGCCCAACGATTAAGGACTGCTTCGGTCTCCGGGTGATGCTGGCCGCTCTGATCGACCACGATCACCTCGAAGTCGGGGTAATCTTGGCGCAGCAAGCTCTCGAGGCTAGAGATGAGCACTCGCTCACGCTGGTAGGTGGGAATAATGACGGAGATAGCAGGGCAGGACACGGCGATTATTCCTTGCAGAGTCAACCAACGGCATTGAGGCAGCAGTTTGATACACAGGTTCTTGGTTATCCAAAGTCGCCGGCGGTCACTTGGGCCTGCAACTGCTTCAATTCTCGGGGAGATAATTTTCGTTTCTGGGCCAGGGCTTCTAATCGTTGTCGAATTCGCTCTTGCTTGTCGATCTCAGGTAATTTCAGGGTAATACCAGCCGCTAACCAGTAATAGACATTCACGGGGTCGACATCGAGGGGATAGTAATAGGGAAAGTAGCTGATGAAGAGTACGAATACCCACATGGAGGCAGCATAGCCTCGCAGATTAGGATCCTTGATCGAGCGATAGGCTTTGAAGGTGGCTATGGTCAAGACAGTGTACAGGCCTAACACCGCCAGGATACCTAAGGGGCCAATTTCAAATAGCAGCTTGGAATGATAGGTTTCAATCAAGCTGGTCTCACCAAAGATACGAGCGGCATTGGTGCCACGGCCTAAGCCCCTGCCTAGAATGCCCTCTTGGTTTTCCATGGCCCATTGCAATTGCTGCATCACAAATTCATGGGGCGGCGAGGCTTCCCAGCGAGCTTGGAAACTGGCAATTCGTTCATTTACGATGGCGGGGTTGCGAATCATCAACACCGTGAGAATGAAACCCAGGCCAATTCCCACGGGAATAAATCGCTTTAAGTTGGCCACTTGTCCGGTCAAGATTAAGAGGCCAACCACCGTTATCGGGACCATGATCAAGGCGATCCGTTGCCCTGATACAACGGCCAGCACGGCCACCGATACCAGAGAAATCAAGCCAATCAGGCGCCAGAATGGAGAGCGATCGCTGAAGGCGGTGCCAAAGCCGAAAAACCCACTGGAAATCAAGAACCATCCCCACTGCCAGGGAGCCACAAAGGTGCCAGGCAGTCGAATTTGCCCATGCTCTGGGGAGTAAAGCAATGAGCCCCCAACAAAGCAACGGGCATCGAGGGAGGCCTTAAAGAGTTGCTCACCTGTGCCGGTAGTACCTTGGCATTGACCGGTTTTCAGCATTAAATACTGAAGCAGCCCCAAGGCACAGCAAGCAATCACCAAGACCACTTGAACCCGTAATAGAAAGTAGAGGTCCTCGCGATTGCGAATCAGATAGTAAATACAGGGAATCAATGGCAGATAACCTAGCAGAATTTTGAGTCCCAGAATCCCCATTAGAATGGGTTTCTCACTGCCTCCAGAGGCCAGCTGCTGGGGACCGTTAACAAACAGCAGGGTCATTACCGAGATGGTTAACAGGATGGCTAGGGGCGCCTTAATGGAATTGGGAAGAATAAAGGGTTGCCGCTTGCGCTGACAGAACTGAAATACGCCGATTAACGCTGGTATGTAGATGGCATCCTTGGCTAACTGCAGAATGCTACTGCCGCCCAGGGCATAGGTAACGGTGCCGCTGAAAGGCAGATAAATGATAAAGGCGAAGATTGCCTGGCGGGGATATTTGAATGATAGGGTCAAGCAGAGTAGAGCGACTAGGGCGCCTACCCCGAGCTTGGGTTCTAGGAAGATACCGACTAGCAGGGCCACTAACCCTGAAAAGATAATAGCCCCGACGGTGTATTGAATCAGGGCACGCTTGGCCTTAGCAGCGGCTCTGTCTCGAGCCTGGGCTTCCCGCTTAGACAGGGGCTGTGGCCCTAGCTCTTCTGGGGTATCACTGGCGGTTGGCGCCGGGGCTGACGCTTGGGAGTCACGGCGTCCTCGGACGCGTCTGACCTTGCTCCGGGAAGGGTGCGATCGCATCTGAAACTTGCGGGTCCTAACCATGGTTCCCTATCGGTTGCCTGTTGCCACTTTACTCAATGCCTAGATCCTTAGCTTAATCTTGAGGGCTTCCCTACCCTAGCTAGGTCTAATCTTCGTACAGGATGCCCAAATATTTGCCAATCTTTCATACCCTGGCGAGACAGCTAGGGCTACCTACGCAGTTTTACTGGTGTCTTGCCTCAACGGCCCAAGCGATTCGGGATGGCATGGCAACCACCAGGAATGGTGGTGCGGCTTTTCTCGCCAGCCCAGGCGCAACAGTAATGACGCTGCTCCTCCGACAGGCGCCGCACCCTGGTAAAGTCAACTCCCTCAACCACGGCCCCGGTGTAGGCACCTGTGATGTAATCTGGCAGTTCGTTGCGACTGCGAGGGGAAGCCTGGTCTACCGCTCCCCAGAAAAATCGAGTGCCCATCACATCGGCTGCGGCTAGGGTAGCTTGGTAGAGAACAGTCCGGGTCAAATTGGCTTTGACCAGATCACAGTCGGCTAAATTAGTGCGTACCAGGTTGGCATCACTGAGATCGCTCCAGCGTAAATCTGTCTTAGCGAGATCGCTGCTGGCTAGCATCGCTCCCAGATCAATGACCCGGATGCCGTGTTGCCAGTCTTCCTCATAGCCCCCCATGCCATCTAGAATCGGCCGCCCCAGGCGCCTATCCCGCCGCAGGGGGGTGAGTAGCTTGGACTGAGAGAGAAACCGAATCACCTTGGCCTTACCCGTGGCATCAACGCTACTGAGGATGGCGGCCGTCCTCGCTTCGGCAATGATGCGCTCCTGAGGCCAATCCTCTAAAAGGCCCTCATCATCGAGAACTAGCTCTGAAATGCCCTGGAAGAAGGCATCAATGGTCTGCTGTTGGGTAATGCGGTTTTGCTGGGTGGTTAAGTCGCGGGAAATGATGTACTGCCGCCAGGCAACATAAACTGCCAGCAGGGCAATTAAGATTTGGCCAAAGGCCCCCACAAAGTCGCCAAGGGCCCCCACGACATCCCAGCGGATAGTACGTCCCCAGGCCAGGAGTTGGCGATTCAGGCCGAGACTGTGCATCAAACCCAACAGTCCCAGCAGACCTCCAGGCAGGGCAATTAGCATAGTTTGTTGCTGGCTAGATAGATCCGCTAGAAAAGACAGCAACAAGGGCAATAGCAGCCGCAGGGAACTCCCCAATGCCACCCATGAGCCGAGCAGCACGAGCCAATTACTCTGAGTCATGAGGCCAAACCCCAAAGCGGCCAATGCTAAGAGCAGGATTGCAGTTGACGATAGGGGCGGCAGTGGCAGCACCGCAGGCTCGACGGTGGTGTCTGCAGGGGGCGCAGTACTCGTTGCCGAGGTAGTCTCATCGATGGCGTCAGGGATCGGGGTTGGGGGGATGTTTTCCCCAGACGTCGTCGCAGCAGTCTCTTGAGACGACGAGGAAGGCTCAGGAAATGACGGTGGCGTCATAGGACAAGCTAGAAATCCCTAGTTGGGTTGAGAATTTGGCGATACATAGTGATTCTTGCTCACTGTATATCTCTCTTGCCAATGGCGACAATGGCGGCATGGGGCCAGAAAGATGGCTTTGCCATCAATGGCTGGCAAGGGGGCGGCGGATATCCGAACTCTTGATCGGACTGCTAAGAGCACTGCTCCGGTAGAGTATTGGTAGGGATTTAGACGCCTATGGGTTCACTGGAGGGGGGCGTCAGACGGGGGCTAAGGGCGGCATCAGTGTCGGCACTCCCGTCGCGTCGTAGATCTAGAGGCAACAAGCTAGAGGCAACAAGAGGCAACATCGGCATCATGGTGACGATTCTGATTCTATCGGTTGCGATCGCACTATTGGTCTGGGGATTTTTGCGAGCTCGTCCCTACGGCAAAATCGGTATTCTTGCCTGGCTGCAATCCGCGACACTGATGGCTCCCTGGCTGCTGTTTTTCGGCCTATTCGCCGCAGGCATTTATCTCAATCTGGCGGTCCGTCCTGGGATTACTGATTCTCTCAGCCGGCATCTATATCTATTTAGGACGGCGGCTGCGAGCCTTAGGGGAAGACGAACTGGCGAAACGACGGGCAGCCATGGCCACTGCCAAAGATACTGCCAAAGATACTGCCAAAGATACTGACAGTGCTAGTGCCACTGCAGACGCTGAGGCGGCCACTGAGGCGTCTGAGTCCGATCAAGCTAGCGCCTCGGCTGCAGCCGCCCCCCCAGAGTCCCCTTCCATCTCCATCCCAGCCGAAGAGCTCAGCGCCATAGAAGGCATCTTTGGCATCGACACGTTCTTTCGCACCGAGACGATTCCCTACCAAGAGGGGGCCATCTTTCGCGGCAACCTGCGGGGGGAGCCAGAGGCCACCCGAGTCAAGCTCTCCTCCCTGTTACAGGAGCGACTCGAGCATAAGTATCGATTATTTCTGGTAGAAAATACCGAAGGCAAACCGGTGGTGGTGGTACTGCCCAGTAGTGTTGAGCCCGCTAAGACGACGCCGACACAGATTGGCCTGGCCGTGGTACTGGGGCTGGCGACCTTGGCTACCAGCTTCGAGACCGGCGGAATTTTACAGGGCTTTGACCTATTACAGTCTCCTCAGCGGTGGACAGAAGCCTTCCCCATTGCCCTGGGATTAGCCTTAATCCTGGGGACCCACGAGCTGGGTCATCGGCTGTTGGCTCGCCGCCATGACGTCAAGCTGGGTCCACCCTTTTTTATTCCAGCCTGGCAGATCGGCTCCTTTGGCGCCCTGACCCGGTTTGAATCCCTATTGCCGAACCGTTCCGTCCTCTTCGATGTGGCCTTGGCTGGGCCTGCTGTCGGCGGGTTAGTGTCTTTACTCATGCTGATCTTGGGCTTGGTGCTGTCCCATCCGGGCAGTTTGTTTCAGATTCCAGCCGAAGTTTTCCAGGGATCAGTGCTGGTTGGATTCCTAGCTCGGGTGGTGTTGGGGGCGGCCTTGCAAGAACCGATGGTGGACGTGCATCCCCTGACGATTATTGGCTGGCTGGGCTTGGTGATTACGGCGCTCAACCTGATGCCAGCTGGCCAGCTGGATGGCGGTCGCATCGTACAGGCCATCTACGGCCGCAAAACGGCGGGTCGCACTACGGTGATCACCTTGATTGTGCTGGCCTTGGTGTCTATCATGAATCCCTTAGCCCTCTACTGGGCGGCGTTAATTCTGCTGTTGCAGCGCACCTTGGAGCGGCCCAGCCTTAACGACTTAACCGAGCCCGATGATGCCCGAGCTGCCCTGGGCTTGCTGGCTTTATTTTTAATGTTGGCCACCCTGCTGCCCCTAACCCCGAGTCTGGCAGGGCGCCTGGGTATCGGGGCCGGATAGGTCATCCCCACAAACTACCCCGTTTATCCCCGCCATAGGGTAGGTTAGGACAACGGGGGGCTGCCGACACCCGATCAATTGCGCGTTCACCACCATGGCTTCTCAATCCCTAGGCGATCCAGTCACAGTTCATCACAGGGCTCAGCAGTTGAGCTGTGAGCAGAGTTTTTATTATTTTGCCTATGGATCGTGTATGTGTCCGGTGGACTTGAAGCGATCTCTGGGAGAGTCAACCCATGGCTATGTAGTCGGTCCGGCCCTGTTACCTGGCTACCGATTAGGGTTTTTCCGCCGTTCCCAGCGCCGGAACTGCGGCGTTTTAGACGTGATTCAAGACGCAGAAGCTCAAGTGCATGGGGTATTGTATCGATTGCCTTGGCGCCTCAGTGCCTGCCTAGATGAGCGAGAAGAAGGGTATTGTCAGCAGCGGGTTACGGTTCACTGCCGAGGGCGCTGCTATCCCCAAACCCGCACCTACACGGTGGTCGACAAGTTGTATCAGGAAATCGCCCCCAATGATTGGTATAGCTCGGTGGTGTTACGGGGGGCCTGGACCTGTGGCTTGCCAGAGCAATACTGTTGGCAGCTCTTCCACCATATCCAGCGGCTGCAGCAGCGGCGATCCCCTGATGTCTGGAGCAGGATCTAGGCCGGGGGGATACGATGAGCCGGGCCGGAAAGCCAACTGTTTTGCCGAAGCTGAGGGGAGGACGCCGATGGCCCTTGCTGTTGCAGATCATCGGGTTGGGGACGTTGTTGCTGCTGCTCTCTGGCTGTGTTCGCTATGACGTCAGCATTCAGTTTGACCGCCAAACTCGTGGGCAGATTGTTCAACATGTGCACCTAACGCAGCGAGCCGCAGCGGTTGCTGCCGATGAGGTGGCCCTTTGGAGACAACAGTTGCAGGCCCGGGCTCAAGCCCTAGGGGGACGGGTGCGTTCTCCATCGACAGCCGATATGGATATCGTGTTGCCGTTTCACAATGGGGCCGAGTTGACGCGGGTCTTTAATCAGTTTTTTCAGCCAGAGGCCGATTGGCAGGCGGTGGGACTCCCCCAGGTGGCAACGATGCAGGCTCAGTTATCCTTGCAACAGGGAAATTGGCTGGTGGCAATCCGCAATCATTTTGTGGTGGAGGTGGATTTACGGGATGTCCCTGAACTGTCGCCGCTGCCTGAGACATGGATGTCACGCCCTTGGCTGGATTTACGATTTGCCTGGCAAACCCCCTGGGGCCTGACGGTGAGGGAGACGACCACGGTGCCGCCGCTCTCTAAGCAAGACGGGGTGGCCCAGTGGCGATTGCGGCCAGGGCAGGTGAATTATTTGGAGGGGATAGTCTGGGTGCCCAGCTGGGTTGGCATCGGCACCCTTGCGATCGCAACCCTGGTGGCCTTGGGTTGGGGGATAAAATACCGGTTGCGAAACTGATGTTGAGACAGCTCACTTCTAGGGCAAGGGGAGGGTATAGTGAAGGCTGAGTAATCCCCCCGACGGGTAGATTTTTTTTGGTGTGTAAGGAGGTGTAGACCCCATGCGGCAGCTGAATTTTGTTGTCATTTTCGTCATCTGTCTGGCCTTGGTTCTGTTCGGCATTGAGAACACCGAACCAGCCGTCATCCACATCGTACGTGGTGTTGAGATTGAGGCTCCCCTATCGATAGAACTAATTATGGCCATGGGGGTGGGGGCCGTCCTAGCTTGGGTCTTTAGCGTCTGGGTGCAATTGCAAGGATTCTTTTCAGTCAACAAACAGATGCAACAGCGAGAGGTGCGCATCCAGCAGCTAGAAGAAGACGTCGAGCGCTATCGGGTGGAACTGGAAGAGCAGAAGTTGATGCTGCCAGCCTCTAAGGCGGCTCAGGAAGAGGGAGACAACACTGAGGCCTTTGTCCAATAGAATGTCTCTAGTGACGGATGAATGAGCTATGGCCCTTTCTCTGGCCCAAACAGCGATCGCATTTCTGATCGATCTGGCCGAACAAGGGGAGATCGATCCCTGGGATGTCAAAGTCATCGATGTCATTGATCGCTTTCTCAGTACCTTGCGATCGCACCTCCCCCCCCCGGTAGCCACGGGTCGAACCGCCCACGAAACCAGTTTGTCGGAAGCGGGTCAAGGCTTTCTCTATGCCTCCATGTTGGTGCTGCTTAAGGCCGATACCCTGGCGCGGGCAGAGACAGAACCCGAGGACCTGTTAGAGTCAGACGAATTCTTCGAAGAGGATGCCTTTGCCGCGGCTCCCCTACCCCGGCATCTAGAAAATCATCTCCACCGGCGAGCCGTGGCCACCCCGCCGCAGCGACGACCGGTGACCCTGAATGAGTTAATCGAGCAGCTCGAGACCATTGCCGCCGTCATGGCAGAACATCCCCCCCGAGCCCGAGCCCGGCGGGTGCGATCGCAACCAAAACGGCAGGCCGTGCGCGCCATTGCTCAGTTAGCCCACCAGGAAAATCTCTCCGAAATTGCCGCCGCCCTAGAGACCTTTCTCGACGCCTACTGGGAGCAGCTAGAAGATAGTCTCACCTGGATCGATTTCGAAGATCTGTTGACCCTATGGCCACAGTTTCAGCCAGAGGCACTAAAATCGGGCCATTCCCACACCACTCCCGAAGCCGCCGACATCCATGAACGGGTGGGGGTATTTTGGGGACTCCTGTTTCTCTCGGCCCAGTCCAAGGTGGAACTTTCCCAACGGGAGTTCTATCAAGATCTCAAGGTTCGTAATTTGAAACGGGTGCCTCTCAGTGAGGCCGAAGAAGCCATGCCATCCTATGGGTTGCCTGATTAGCTTGGCCCTAGACATCCTGGCCAAGTTTGAAATTCCTGTTGGCAAACCCTGGAGCCAGCTATGGCTCTGTAAGAACTCTTTGAATTATAGGGCCATCCCTGGGAAGCCTTAGAATCAGTTGATAGCATAGCGAAGTCATTGGCTTCAGACCAAGGCAACCTGAGGGGTATAACGACAGCTTGTTTCAGTTACAGCTGACTCTGTCTTATCTGTCTTATCTGTTGTTGACTATTGTTATAGAGGGGATACGGGATTTATGAAAGCCATGATTCTGGCAGCGGGTAAGGGAACTCGCGTCCGCCCGATCACATACACCATTCCCAAGCCCATGATTCCGATTCTGCAGAAGCCAGTGATGGAATTTCTGCTGGAACTTCTGCGCCAGCATGGCTTCAGCCAAGTCATGGTCAATGTCAGTCACCTGGCCAATGAAATCGAGGGCTATTTTCGAGATGGCCAGCGCTTCGGAGTGGAACTGGGCTACTCCTTCGAAGGCCGCATCGTCGATGGTCAGTTAGTAGGGGAAGCGCGGGGCTCTGCCGGCGGCATGCGCAAAATCCAGGATTTCTATCCCTTCTTTGACGACACATTTATTGTGCTCTGCGGCGACGCCCTGATCGACCTCAACCTCAGCGAAGCGGTGCGGCGTCACCAGGAAAAAGGATCAATTGCCACCATTGTGATGCAATCGGTGCCCCTGAAGCAGGTGCCCAGTTACGGGGTAGTGGTGACCGATGACGACGGTCGGGTCAAGTCCTTCCAGGAAAAACCCAAGGTCGAAGAAGCCCTCAGCACCGACATCAATACCGGCATTTACATCTTCGAGCCCGAGATCTTCGACTACATTCCCTCGGGAGTTGAGTTTGATATCGGCGGTGATTTATTCCCGCGCTTGGTGGCGGCCAATGCCCCCTTCTATGGCATCACCATGGACTTTGAGTGGGTTGATATCGGTAAGGTGCCCGATTACTGGCAAGCGATTCAGGATGTGCTGACCGGCAAAGTAAAGCTGGTCGAGATTCCTGGCAATGAGGTTTGCCCGGGTGTCTATGCCGGCCTCAACGTCAAGGCAAACTGGGATAAGGTCCACATCGAAGGTCCGGTGTATATCGGTGGCATGACTCACATTGAAGATGGGGCGACCATCATTGGCCCCAGCATGATCGGCCCCAATTGTTGCATCTGCAGTGGTGCCATTGTCGATAAGAGTGTCATCTTCGAATACTCCCGCATCGGTCCTGGCGTGCGTCTGGTGGATAAGCTGGTGTTTGGCCGCTATTGTGTGGACAAAACCGGAGCGTCCATTGACATGCAAGCCGCCGCCCTAGACTGGCTGATCACTGATACCCGGCAAGAACTCCCGGCTGAACCGCCAGTAGAGCATCGTGCGATCGCAGAGTTGCTGGGGCAGAAAGCCTGATACTAGCTCTGTACATCCTACCGAGGCCCGCCGAGGGGCAGGGCAAGCTACCCTTATGATTAGGCTGAAAACTATTTGGCCAAAAATTTTTCAATAATCATTTAGCTTCATTTAGCCATGTATTCTGATCACGGGATTACTGCCATCTGTCAATCGCGATTTAATTGGGTTTGAGGCGACCTCAGGATCTTTTTTATTTGTATAGTCTAAGTTGCGGCTAGAGAGATAAAGAGCCCGCAAGTATTAATTCAACCGAATAGTGATATAAGTTGTCCCCCCCTAGGGGGCATTGAATTTTAGCGGGAGTCAACGGTTAACTGACTACAGTTAACGACCACAGGTGAAGCATGCGGCAATTACTCAGAGTGTTTCTAGGCTCTCTGGCGGTAGCAACGGTGATCCAAGGCTGTGCCAGTAATCCTG
Organism: Halomicronema hongdechloris C2206; assembly: GCF_002075285.3. Classification (GTDB taxonomy): domain Bacteria; phylum Cyanobacteriota; class Cyanobacteriia; order Phormidesmidales; family Phormidesmidaceae; genus Halomicronema_B; species Halomicronema_B hongdechloris. Next base: position 2,207,182 of record NZ_CP021983.2, read on the forward strand.
GAACGCAGGAGGCAACTGAGCCCACCGAGACCACCACCGCAACTACCGCTGCAGCAGGCAGCGGCACTCTCACCATTAAGGCCAATGGTGAAGACTTTGTGCGGCAAGGGTTTGTCACCAAAGACGGCTGGGAGATCCAGTTCGACCATGTCTATGTCACCCTAGCTGAGGTGACCGCTTACCAGAGTGATCCGCCCTTTGATCCAGACTCAGACGCTAGCATCCAAGCCCAAGAGACCGTTAAGAGTGACGCTGCTGTGACGGTTGACTTGGCAGCAGGGAATGCCGACGCTGAACCAATTCAAGTGACTAGCTTAGAGGCACCGGCTGGTCGCTATAATGCCCTGTCCTGGAAGATGGTCGGCGATGCCGAAGGGCCAGCCGGTGGCTATCCGTTGGTATTGCAGGGCACCGCCACTAAAGCTGGCCAAACCATTGACTTCACGATTCAGGTGGCAGAAGAATTGAGCTTTGTCTGTGGCGACTATGTTGGCGAGGAGCGCAAAGGCATGCTCACAGCCACCGACCAGGCCGATTTAGAAGCCACCTTTCACTTCGATCACCTCTTTGGCGATGGGGAAGCCCCCCCTGACGATGAGATCAATACAGGCGCGCTAGGTTTTGAGCCCTTCGCCGCCCTAGCGGAGTCGGGACAGGTGACGGCCGATAGTCAAACCTTGCAGCAGGAATTACCGGCGGCAGAGTACGAGAAATTTATGGAGATCTTGCCTAGCTTGGGCCATGTCGGTGAAGGCCACTGCGACGAGACTGATTTGGCGGCATGAACTACCTGAAGGGGCTACTGCTAGGCAGTGTCAGTGGCATCGCCATTGCTATGCCGGCCTGGGGCCATGGGGTTGATCTAGGCTATCGCCAGACCCAGGCGGTGGAAATTACCGCCACCTTTGACTCCGGTGAACCGATGGCCAATGCCCAGGTGGCAGTGTATGCCCCGGATGACCCCAGTCAACCTTGGCTGACTGGCACAACGGACGAGCAAGGGCGGTTTGTGTTTTCGCCGGACAGAGCTGAAGCGGGAACCTGGGAAGTGACGGTCCGCCAGGCTGGCCATGGTGATGTGATTGCGATTCCCGTAGATGAAGACGCTGGTGCGACGTTGGCAACGACGAGTGGCCATGGCGACCTATCGCCTCTGCAGCGGTGGGTCTTGGCTGCAGCGGTGATCTGGGGCTTTATTGGCACCGCCTTATTCTTTGCGAGAGGCAAGCGCTAGTGCATATTCCCGATGGGATTTTACCGGCTCAGGTGTGTGCGGGAGGCTATGCCATGACTGGCTTGGCTACCTGGTATGCCCTGCGCCAAATTAATCACAAACCCGATCCTACTGCCGAAATCCCCAAAGGGGCTCTGTTGACGGCGGCATTTTTTGTGGCCTCGTCCATCTATATCCCGATTCCGCCTGCCAGTGTGCATCTGATTCTGAACGGGCTGCTGGGAGTGATGCTAGGATATTTTGCCTTCCCGGCGATTTTGATCGGGTTGTTTTTTCAGGCGATTGTCTTGGGCCATGGCGGACTGACGACGCTGGGGGTGAATGCTGTCATGATGGGGATTCCGGCGGTGCTGGCCTATCATCTGTTTCGGTTGCACGATCATTTCGACCGGCGGTTGCCCGCTAGGTGGTCTTTGGCCATCTTTGCTTTTTTGGGGGGGGGCCTGGGGTTAGGCATCACGGCCTTGAGCTTCTTCACTCTAGTCGTGGCGACGGTGCCGGCTGATTTCGATAGCGCGGCAGAAAAGACCGCTATTGTTGGCCTGTTGTTGACTCATCTCCCCTTGATAGGAATTGAGGGGGTATTTACGGCGCTGTTGGTCCTATTCTTGCAGCGGGTCAAACCGGAACTACTGAAGGAATCACCCTAGCCATGGCACCGACATTATCTTTAGATGCCTATACCCGGCTGGAGTCACCCATTCATCGTTGGCAGCCTCGGTTGAAGCTGGTGGGGTTGGTGGCCCTGATTTTTGCCTTTGCTGGGGTGCGACAGTGGGTCTTAGTCTTGCCCATGGTGGTTATTACCCTACTGCTCTACGGACTGTCCCGGCTGCCGTTGCGATTTTTACTGCAGCGGCTACATTATCCAGGCATGTTTATTTTGGCGGTGGTATTGGTGCTGCCCTTTGCTTCGGGAGATACGGTGCTATGGCAGTGGGGCTGGCTCAGCCTGTATTGGGAGGGAGTACTGACCATGGGGTTGGTGGTTTGCCGGTTTCTGGCCATTTTGACGACGGGCTTTATTTTGTTAGGCACGACGCCGTTTTTGAGTCTAATTCAGGCGCTGCGATCCCTAGGGTTGCCGGCCTTGCTGGCGGATATGACCCTATTGGCCTATCGCTATCTCTATGACATCGCCGATACCCTGACGACGATGCAACAGGCGATGCGATTGCGAGGATTGGGTCGGAGTCAGAGGAAGTCGTCATGGCTGCGGTTAGATATGCGGTTGATGCGGCAGTTGGCGTCGTTGACGGGCAGTCTATTGATCCGCAGCTATGAACGCTCGGAACGGGTCTATAAGGCCATGCGGCTACGGGGCTATGGGGTGTCGACTCGCCGTCCTGCAGCGGGTATGCCCTCGGTTGATGGTTACAGTTATTGGGCCACGGCCCTGTCGTTGATGCTGGCGGCCACGTTTATGGTTGTAGAACTGCGAGGAATGGGCCGATGAGTCAGGTATCGATGCCGCCCTCGTCTCTGGTGCACACTCAGCAGGCTCGTCCGGTTGCGATCGCAACGGAACATCTATCCTTCTCCTACGCCGACACTCCCGATGTTCTCGGCGATGTCACCCTAACCATTACCGCCGGGGAGAAGGTAGGGGTAATCGGCCACAACGGCTGTGGCAAGACCACGCTGTTCATGCTGTTGTGTGGGGTCTTGGCTCCCTCGGCGGGAACGGTGCGTCTCTTCGACCAGGTGATACAGCCGGGGCAGTTCCATCCCGACATTGGTCTGTTGTTTCAAGATCCCGACGATCAGTTGTTCTCTACGTCAGTCTGGGAAGACATCGCCTTTGGCCCCAATAACATGAACTTACCTGAGGCGGAAGTGGCCCAACGGGTGCAGCAGGCCATGCAAATGACCGGCACCGAGCCCCTGGCCCAACGCCCCCCCCACCATCTCTCCGGCGGGGAAAAGCAGATGGTGGCCATTGCCGGCTTGCTGGCCATGTGTCCGCGGGTCTTGCTCTACGATGAGCCGACGGCCAATCTAGATTTACGCAGTCGGCGCCGGTTAATTCACTTTCTGCAGCAGGCCCCAGAAACCCTACTGATTGCATCCCACGATTTAGAATTTCTGCTGGAAGTGTGCGATCGCATCCTCCTAATCGACGATGGCCAAGTAAAGGCTGATGGTGTCCCTACAGAGGTCATGGGAGATGGCGCCTTGATGGAACAGCACGGGCTAGAAAAACCCCACTCCCTGATTCCCCACGTTGAGCCCCACCATCCCTGTTCTTCTCAGCCGGAATAACGGCAGAAAACAGAAACCTGCTGGCCCAGCCCTTCCAGGGCATTAACATAGCTCACTCGGAAACCAACAAGAGGAACCTACCCAGCACTAAAGGCCATCTGCCAAAAGTCTCGCTCTAGGGTGGCGACCCGCAAAAATGCTGCTTCCGCCTGACGTTGAGTCATGGCAGAGGTCTCTGCTAAGACCTCATCCGCCTGCTGGGCCAATTGGTTCACATACTCCGTGAATCCAGGATTGCCCCAACGCGCCGCAAATTCTGCATAGGGCTCCGGCATCGGCCCCGGCAGCTGCCAGCCTTGGTTGTAGGCATATTCAATCGCCCATAGCGCCGTCACCTGCACCGGATAGGGAGTGGTGCACAGGCTAGCCATAAACTCCCCATATTGCTGGCAAGTCGACTGCTGCGGTACATCCAACTCTAGCTGCCGCTCCGTAGCTTTGAGTTCGAACCAAGCCAGTTCCTCCTTAAGGGCCGCCAATCCATTCAACAAGACCGGAAAATGATGAAACGGAGCCGCCCCCAATACCCGAGCTAGCATGCGAGTAAATTCCTGCACAAACAGATAATCTTGCACCAGCCAGGTATCGAACTGCACCGGCTGAATGGTGCCCTGCTGGCACTGACGCAGGAAGGGATGCTCAATGCCCTGCTGCCAAATTCTGGCATGATTCCTGAGCAGAGCCTGACAGGTGACGCCCATGGTTACGCTCTCCTAATCATCTCTCCTACGCTAGCAGGCTTGGTTCTCTGTCTTGGGCAACAGCCAGAAAAATCCTAATCGCCTCATCGGCTTAACCCTACTAGACTTAGCACTCAATCACATTCACCGCCAGTCCCCCCCGAGAGGTCTCCTTATAGTTCTCATGCATGTCGGCACCAGTATCCCGCATGGTTTTAATCACCTTGTCGGAGAGTGTTCTGATTTTTGTGTAACCCTCGGTTCTGGGCACGGAAAATCAAGGGTTCCAGGCTGGTCGGAACCCAGTTTGCTGAACACTTCCGGAAAAAGCCCCTCGCTCCCTTGTCGAGGCAACGCGATCTTAAACGACCAACCGACCAGCCCTGCCGCGGGGTCCAGGGCAGTAGGCCGGATTCTGCCCCCGACGCCATCACTCTCCCAAGCCAGGGCTCGTTTCCCGATAAGATGCCAGCGGGCAATGATCGCATCTTCTATGGTCCCTAAGGAGCAAGACTCCGCTAGACAGCCCCTGCATATGGTCATCTCAGAGCAGCTTAGGGGCCATATCGAGTCGGGTAAGTATGAACCAGGCGAACGGTTGCCTAGTGAGTTTGATGCAGTAACGCCGCTATCAACCAGAGCGGCAAGGCGGCATGCATCGAGATTTCGCCGCCTGCGTTCTGCCTGCTACCGTCTGCCCTCCGCCTTCCTAAACCATCCCCTACTTATCCACCGACCTCTGGATCGCCGCCAGTTCAGCCCGACACAGGGCCACCAAATCTGTCGGCGCCAACTCTATCTCTAGCCCCCGCTTACCGGCACTGACATAGATCGAGCCGTGATCCATGGCCGAGGCATCCAACACCATCGCTAACCGTCGTTTTTGCCCTAGGGGACTAATCCCCCCCACCACATTAATCGCAGGAGTCATGCCTCATCCATCCCGTCTGGATACGCCACATCCGTCTCATAGATGGTCATGCCCCGCGCTTGATAATTGCTCAAGGCATGGGGATGATCCAGGGAGCTAATATGGGCCCAAACCCGTTTCCCCTCCCAAGCCCAGGCGCTAGTAATGGCATGGGTGAGTAAAGATCCCTCCAGGCCCTTGCCAACAAAGGCAGGGGTAAAGCCAAAGTAGGTAATCTCAATGGTGTGATGGGCCTGCTTCTGCAATTCAAAATAGCCTGCCGGACAGCCGTCGTAGTAGCCTACCCATGTCCGTAGGTTGGCATCCTCGACATAGTGCTTCCAGTCCAGATCAGACCAGCTATATTTATCCGTCCAACTCCAGTCTCGACCGACAAGATGGTACAAAAATCGATTGTACTCAAACTGAGGAATGGTACATTCGCCAATCCAAAACCGAGGATCAGGGCAATCCTCAGGAATCAAATCCTCGCGATTGCAGATCTCCAAATAGTAGGTAGTCACCGGGCTGCTCATGGTCGTTGCTAGCAACCAATAGGCCACTCCATCAAAAAACCTCTGTGTGGAAACTCTACCGCTTTAGCGCCCTCTACTTCAATGCCTGGAAGTTTCCCTAGCCGGGACTAGCTAGGGGGCCTTTTGGCCCTGATGCTGCTGCTGAGGCCCAGAAAAATGCTGAGATTTAAAATGCTGAGATTAATGACAATTCCAACACGGGATAGGGGGGCTCACTCACCCTAGTAATAGAGAATTCAACAGTGATGTCAGTGATGTCAGCTCGCCCTCTCTGGGGACTGGCCAGTTGTCAGGCACCGGCATCACGACTAGCCCCCTGCAGCGATCTCTGGAGTGCTCCGCTTGAGTCATTGGGTTGCATGATGTTGCTGAATCTAAACCGGGCCTTGCTATGGCCTCCCCCAACTGTAGCCCCTGGAGCAACACTAGCGACTGCCCTGACCACGCTACGAGGGAGTCTGACCTGTGCGATCGCATCCAGTGACGACCCCAGCATGGCAACGGCTGACGCCTGGGGATGCCTGGGCGTTGTCGATCATGAGCAACTGATAGGGATCTTAACCGAGCGGGATCTAGTTCGGCTCATCGCAGCAGAGACCGACCTGGAGACCGTTTTAGTGTCATCGGTGATGGCCACCCCGCCAATCTTTGTCAGCCAGGCAGACCTGCAAGACCCCTTTGCCGTATTAGGGCTGTTTCAGCGCCATGGCATTCGCCACCTGCCCGTGGTAGACGATGATGGCTGGCTGGTGGGCCTAATCACCACCGCCAGTGTGCAGCGGATGCTGGAGCCGAGTCAGTTGCTGCAGTGGCAGCAGGTGGCTGAAGTCATGCAGCAGCCGGTGGTGTCTGCTGCTCCTGAGGCTACCGTGGTTGACCTGGCCCAGCTCATGGCCCAGCACGCCGTTAGCTGCGTGGTTCTGGTGCGGTCCGCGGCGGCTCCTTCTCTAGACCAACCTCCCCAGCCCGTAGGCCTGGTCAGCGAACGAGATCTATTGCACTGCCCGATCCTGGCCCTGAAGGGCAAGCGACTCTCGGCAGAGGCGATTATGCAACCGATCGAGGCGACGCTGATGCCCCAGCATTCCCTCTGGCAGGCTCACGCGACCATGGCAAAGCATGGGGTACAGCAATTACTGGTCACCGATGACCAGGGCGACTTGCTGGGGATGGTCACCCAAAAGTCGATTCTCCGCGGTCTCACCCCGATGCAGCTCTATCAAACCATGGAGGCGATATTAGCGGAGAGGGGGCAGCGCACTGAGGACCTAGCCCAACCGGCGAGCCAGGATCGCTTACTGGCCTCGATCACCTCGGCCATTCATAGCTCTCTTAACCTAAAAGTCACGCTGCAGTCGGTGGTGGATGAGTTACACCAGTTTTTACGGACGGATCGGGTGATTGTCTACCGCTTCCATGCCGACTGGAGTGGTACCGTGGTGGCAGAGGCGGTGACCCCAGACTGGATGCCCTTGCTGGGCCAGTTAATCCGAGATCCCCACTTCGCCAAGGATCTAGTCGATCCCTACCGCAATGGCCGAGTCCAGGTAACCCCTGATGTCCACGATGGTAGCCTCACCCCCTGCCATGTGAACTTGTTGCAGCGGATTCAGGTCAAGGCCCTGATTGTGGTGCCGATTGTGCAGAGTGATCTGCTCTGGGGGTTATTGGCGGCCCAGGAATGTGCTCAGCCGCGGCCTTGGCAGCCAGAAGAGGTGGAGTTGCTACAGCGCCTCTCGACTCAAGTTGCGATCGCAATTCAGCAAGCCGAACTCTACGAATCCAACCAGCGAGAACTCCAGGAGCGACAGCGGGTCGAGCAGCAACTCCGCCAGCGCACCGAGCGCCAGGAATTCCTAGCCCAGTTGGGGCACATGGCCCTGAAAACCGACAGCATTCCAGCCCTCTTCGATCTAGTCGTCGAGCGACTCCCTAAAATCCTGAAATTAAACTACTGCGGCATCCTAGAATTGCTGCCCAATCGCGCCGCCCTACAACTCAAAGCTGGCCGAGGCTGGCCCCAACCCTGGGTTGGAGTCGCTACCGTAGGGTGCGAGCAACGGTCTCAGTATGGCTACACCCTAGCCACAGATCAGCCTGTCACCGTAGAAGACCTGCGCCTAGAAACCCGCTTCGGCGGTGCCCCCTTTCTGCATAACCAACGGCTGGTCGCTGGCATCAGCCTAGTGATTGCCGGACGCCATCAGCCCTACGGCATCTTAGCGGTGCACAGCCGCCAGCGCCGCCGCTTCAGCCTCGACGAAGTTAACTTTGTACAAGCCGTAGCCAATATGCTGGCCTCCGCGATGATCCGTCAGCAAACCGAACGGGAACTAAACCGATTCTTCAATCTCTCCCAAGATCTCTTCTGCATTGCTGACGGCGATGGCCAGCTGCAACGCATTAACCCTCGATTCACCGAACTGCTGGGCCATAGTGAAGCCGAGTTATTGAGACGGCCATTGTTAAATTTCGTGCACACCGAAGATCAGGCCGCCACCCAAGCCATCCTGACCCAGCTACACCAAGGACTCACCGTCCAGGGCTTCGAAAATCGTTGGCGTTGCCACAATGGCAGCTACCGCTGGATTGCCTGGAGTGCCATCCCCCTGAATCAAGGTACTCTGATTTACGCCGTCGGCCGCGATGTTACCCAGACCAAAGAAACCGAAGTCGCCCTGCAAACCCTAAACGAGCACCTAGAAGATCTAGTTAGCCTCAGGACCGAGGCGCTGCAACGCAGCGAAGCCAAATTACAGGCCCTGATCGACCAGGCCGGCGTCGGCATCAAGCAGATAGACCTGCAGGGGCGCTTACTGCAAGTCAACCAAAAATTCTCTAACCTGCTCGGCTATGCTCCAGAAGACCTAGTAGGGCAACCCCTCCTCGACATCACCTACCCCGAGGATTGGGAAGCCGACTCTGCCGTGCTAAGACAGATCATCACTGGTGATACCAGAACCGCCGAGGTAGAAACCCGTAAGCTCCACCGAGATGGCCACGTGCTTTGGGCCCATATCACCTATGCCCTGGTACGCACCTCCTCCGGCAAGCCCGACTACATCGTCTCTATAGTCCAGGACATAACCGAACGGCGGCGCAGCCAACAAGAACTCCTGCGTCAGAAAAACCTGCGAGACGCCATTTTCAACTATGCCACCGATGCCCTCTTCCTGGTCGACCCCAAGACTCTGCTCATCGTCGACTGCAATCAGCGGGCCGTAGAACTCTTCCAGGCCAACAGCAAAAACGACCTGATTGGCCGCAAGGGTGGCGATACTCTACAGAAATATGCCTTCACTCCCGCCGAAATCCAAGAAGTTCTCGCCGAGATGGCAGAAAAGGGATTCTGGACCCGGGAAATCGAGTATGTAACCTTTCTAGGCCGCGAATTCTGGGGGAGCCTGGCCTGTCGCCCCCTCACGGTGGCTCAAGCAACCCTAAATATTGTCCGCGTCACCGACATCTCCGAGCGCAAACGGGCCGAGGCTCAAGCCCTAGCTGCCCTAGAACGGGAGCAGGAACTCAACACCCTCAAAACCCAATTCATCTCCATGGCCTCCCATGAATTCCGCACTCCCCTCACCACCATCATGGGGTCTGCCGAACTGTTGAGATATGCCGGCCACAAATGGTCCGAGGAAAAACGGCAACGCCACTTCGAGCAGATCAAAACCACCGTCCAGCACATGGCGCATTTGGTAGAAGACGTCCTCCTAATCAGCCGGGCCGACTCCGACCGACTGCCCTTCCATCCCCGTCCCGTCCAGGTATCTCAACTGTGTCAGACCCTCATTGACGAACTCACCCTCGCCGACCAAAACCGCCATCAACTCCAGTTCGACACCAGTGGCCAGCCCTACCCCGGGCTGTATGATCAACATTTGCTGCGCCAGATAGTCACTAACCTGATGAGCAATGCCCTGAAATATTCTCCAGAGCACAGTACCGTCACAATCCGCCTCATCTACCGTAACGATGGCATTGCCCTAGAGATTCAAGACCAGGGCATTGGTATTCCCCAAAAGGATCAAGGGCACCTATTTCAGCCGTTCTCTCGAGCCACCAATGTCGGCAATCGCCAGGGCACAGGCCTGGGGCTCGTGATTGTCAAAAAGGCCATTGAAATGCACAATGGCCACATCGAGGTTGAAAGCACCGAGGGCGTGGGTACCCTGTTTAAAGTGTGGTTACCTAAATGACCAGAGAATTGCCTAGCAACATCTAGATTTGCAAGTTACTCCTCGTCCAGAGTTCTGGAGCACAAAAACGGCATAGCGATAACCTTAGTGTTCATCTAAACTCAGCTATTTCAGCCTACGCGCTCTTTGCAAGGGCTTTTTACTCGTCGCATTTAGGGAATTCTCTAGCGCTTATGCTGGAGTTGGTATAGCTAGTCTTTGCATCACCTACACAGATCACAGATAGTGATTGGCGAGCCGCGCTAATACTGCGCTACCTATGGATACAACCAAAATGATACTCGTTATTGAAGATGAGGCTCCGATTCGAGACATCATCAGCGAAATGCTCGAAGATGTGGGTTTCAAGGTGCTGGAAGCAGACACTGGTGCCGCCGGGATTGAGCTAGCCCAGTCCCACCCGCCAGATTTAGTTCTCTGCGACATCATGATGCCCGAGCTCGATGGCTATGAGGTGCTGCATCAGCTGCGCAGCCAGTTACTGACTGCCCTCACCCCCTTTATCTTTCTGACGGCAAAGTCAGACCGTCGAGATATGCGCCGGGGCATGTTACTGGGGGCCGACGATTACATCACCAAGCCCTTCACCCGCCATGACCTGCTAGAAGCAGTCAGGACTCGGCTAGATAGACACAGCATCATGAGGCAGGTCTACACCTCAGTAGGGGCTAATCCTGCCAACCCGGCTGCAGCCCCCTCCCCACCTGAGCTCTCGCATCGCCTACGACAGCTACAGACAGCCCTAGCCAACGATGAATTTGAGTTATTCTATCAACCTCAAGCAACCCTGGCCGATGATCAGCTGCTAGGGGTAGAAGCCCTGATTCGCTGGCGCTCTCCGTCCCAAGGCCTAATCCCACCGGCAGAGTTTATTCCCCTGGCCGAGCGCTCCGGCTTCATCATCGAACTAGGGGAATGGGTGATTCGCGCTGCCTGTCAGCAAATAAAGCAATGGCAGGCCCTGGGATTGCCTCCGCTATCAGTCTGTGTCAATCTCTCCAGCTTGCAGTTTGCCCGTCCTGACTTAATCTCTCGCATCAACAATATCCTGGCGGAGATAGGCATTGCCCCTAAATATCTAGGCATTGAGTTGACGGAGTCGGTGCTGGTGCAAAATGTCGACACCACCATGGCTCACCTGCAAGCACTACGTCGTCTAGGCATGCTCATTTCCATCGATGACTTTGGTACCGGCTATGCCTCCTTGGGCTACCTACAGCACTTTCCCTTCGACATTCTTAAAATCGATCACTGCTTTGTGCAGCATGTGCACACCAACCCTACCAACGGAGCTATCACCACCGCCATGATTCAAATGGCCCACAGCTTGGGCCTGATGGTGGTAGCCGAAGGAGTAGAAACCACAGACGAACTAGCCTATCTCAAAGCTCAGGGCTGCGACGCCATCCAGGGATATCTTCTCAGCCAGCCCCTGCCAGCGTCTCAATTTATCCAATGGTTAAGGCGGCGACAGCGGCCATAAAAAAGTGGCCCCACCTCAGCGGGACCACAGGGTTACAGTGTCTATAGACCAGTCGTTGGCCTAATCTTAATTACCCTTGTAATTACCCTTGAATGGCAGGTGCCTGCAGGGCCACGGGTTGAGCGTCGCCCTCAACCGCCAAGTCTAAGGGGAAGTTGTGGGCGTTGCGCTCGTGCATCACCTCAAAGCCCAGGTTGGCCCGGTTGAGCACATCGGCCCAGGTACCGATGACACGGCCCTGACTATCCAGCACCGACTGGTTGAAGTTGAACCCGTTCAGGTTAAAGGCCATGGTGCTGATGCCCAAGGCGGTGAACCAGATACCAATTACCGGCCAAGCTCCCAGGAAGAAATGGAGCGCGCGGCTGTTGTTGAAGCTGGCGTATTGCCAGATCAGGCGGCCAAAGTAGCCGTGGGCAGCCACGATGCTGTAGGTCTCTTCTTCTTGGCCGAACTTGTAGCCATAATTTTGAGACTCGTTCTCAGTGGTTTCTCGCACCAGAGAGCTGGTGACCAGAGACCCGTGCATGGCACTAAACAAAGCCCCACCGAAGACACCGGCCACACCTAGCATGTGGAAGGGGTGCATCAAGATGTTGTGCTCTGCCTGGAACACAAACATGAAGTTAAAGGTACCGCTGATTCCGAGGGGCATGCCGTCGGAGAAGGAACCTTGACCAATGGGATAGATCAAGAACACAGCGGTTGCCGATGCCACTGGAGCACTATAAGCCACACAAATCCAGGGACGCATACCCAGACGGTAGCTCATCTCCCACTGACGGCCCATCCAACAGAAGATACCAATTAAGAAATGGAAGACGATGAGTTGGTACGGACCACCGTTGTACAGCCACTCATCTAGAGAAGCAGCCTGCCACAACGGATAAAGGTGCAAGCCAACGGCGTTAGACGTCGGCACGATGGCTCCAGAAATGATGTTATTGCCATAAAGCAGAGAACCAGACACTGGCTCACGAATACCATCGATGTCCACGGGAGGAGCCGCGATAAAAGCAATCACAAAACAGGTGGTAGCGGTAAGCAAAGTTGGAATCATCAACACCCCAAACCAGCCGATATATAGCCGATTTTCGGTGCTGGTGATCCAATTACAAAACCGCTCCCACAAGCTTTGTTGTTGTTGCTGTTGGAGAGTGGTTGTCATAAGTTAAAATCACCCATTACATCCATGCAGAATCAACGCGCAACCAATCCAACAACCGCATTACTTCAAATGCGGCTTAAGTAGGCTGACCTACATCCAAGGGCATTCCCTCGGTCATCAAAGCACCTAACCTCAGGCTCAGGCAGCGCCTAACCCAGCCAGAAGCTTTGACAGATTGGCTGTGAACGCTTTGATCATAGGCTTAGCGCTTCTTTCATTAGAAAGCCACGCCAAATTCCGGACACAACGCTCCCCATCAAGTCTTTCAATCTATAATCTATAGACCATCTGGTGCAGCGCATTTTGTCCGGTCTGCACTTTCTGCACTTGTCTAAGTATTTTAATTATTCTTTCGAGTTTGTGTATTAATTTTGATTTAATGCAGCGGGATGATATAGGGCTATCGACTGTGATTGAGGGAATAGAGAGAATGTAAAAGCTTTTTAAGCTGGTCGTAACAATGGTTGAGCTAGCTAATAGTTAAATTAATCGTTTCCAGAGAAATAAAACCGCTCCGTCCTGGGCCTAAAGGCTAGCCACATAAGCATCCTTTCCTAGAGAGGCACCCCAGACCTACATCGGCCTGGGGTGTTTGGCTGACACCAGCTCCCTAACCTGAAGGTTTAGTCATGTTTAGTCATCTGCTTCAGGGGTATTCGCTTGCGCTTCACTTGCTTCATGGGAGCCGTGGTCAGCATCATCTTGGTCAGCATCATCTTGACTAGAGGCAACTGCAACCCCAGGGTCAGAGCCACGCTGACTGGCCCCAGTGACGCTCCCAAAGTGATGACCATTGCCTTGGCTAGGCTCATACATCACCGGGTCAATCGGACTCGGGTAATTTAGCTGTTGGTGAGGTACTTTGGGCTGCTCATATATTCTCTGGGTGGTTCGCCCTCCATAGCCGCCAAACAGCGCCTTGGCCTCTGCTTCAGCCGGCGGATGATAAAACGTCAGTTTACGGGGATGGAAGGTGGTTTCATATAGCGTCGTTCGTACCCCCTTGACCTCGGCCAGGCTAGGTGCATGCTTCCCTAGCGAGGGAGGATGGTACAGGTAGTCTTCGGGGATATATTCCTGCTTGAGAAGTGAGCCAGGTCTTACCTGAGGGGCTTCGTATTGGACCTCTAACAAGGGCTGGGGGCTGGGGTGAACTGGGTTTTGATAGACCAGAGTGGGGTTATCGCTAGCTTCGGCGAGGTTCTGCCGCCAAGTCTGTACAACCTTGTTAATGTCGAGGCCCGTGGCTATCTGATAGTGCCAGAGCCCTCCCTGCAGGAAGAAAAAGGCCAAATAGAAGTGGGTATTAGCTAGCCAAGTACGAGACGTATACCCCTCAGTTAGAGTGGCATTGGGATCAAAGTAAGCCGGCAAAAAGGCAGACTTGAGTTCCAGCGTTGGCCCGTAAAACTCGACTGGATAGGCCAGGCTACTAAAACCACAGTAGTAGGAAGCCGCAAACCCAGCCAGCGCAATGCCGAATAGAGAATAGGCCAAAATGCCATTGGCAGAAAACAGAAACAGTTGTCTGACCCACTTAAAGGGGGGCACTAGGATGTGCCAAGCTCCTCCTAGCACCAGCAGGACTGCCACATAGATGTGACCACCCACCAGATCCTCGAGGTTATTCACATCAAACAGGTGGGTACGGTAGCTAAAGATGGTGCCTACGTCTAAGGTGGGATCGCTAACTACGCGCACTTCCCCCAGAGTGGCATCATACAAGCCGCCGAAGAACATCGCCTTAGCGACTAACAACAGAGCTCCTAAACCAAGAATGGCCAGATGGTGCCCTAAGATGAAGCCCAGCTGCTTGGGATCATCCCAGTTGAAATGAAACTTGCTAGCGTTACCGCGTTCCATATCGAGATTGGGGGAAAGGCGGGTGCGATGGAAATAAGCGCCCCCCGCCAATACTCCTGCAGCCACAATATGGATGGCACCAATTGCTAGGAAGGGAAACGTATTTGCGATGGCCCCATTGGCGCCTACTCCCCAACCTTGGGTAGCCAAATGGGGCAATAGAATCAGCCCCTGAGCATACATGGGCTGAGTGGGAGAATAAACCGCGAGTTCGAACAGGGTAAAGACCCCGGCCCAAAGCATGATCAAGGCCGCCTGGGCAACATGGGCCACGATAAACGTATTGGATAAATCAATGAATCGGGCATTACCAGCCCACCAGGGATACCGCTCCTGGGTTTTGTTGACAGCGTACATCATGAATTTAACTTTGATAAAGTTTGTCAACAATGACCTATCTTAGGCGAGTACATGAGTCCTCGCCTAAGCAGTAAGATAGGTACGCGAATCTGACAATGTAGCCTTAGCTAAGGCCTGAGATGATGTGGTCTAAATAGACATCCATCTCTTGACCAGCATCGGCTCCTACCCGTTGGGTCACCACTTCTTTCATGGCCTGAATAGCCTGAATGGTGGGCTCAATGGGAACGCCTAAAGATAGGTAAGTTTCTCGCAGTCCATTCAGGACCCGCTCATCGATGATCGAGGCATCTGCGGCTAGCATGGCGTAGGTGGCATAGCGTAAGAAGTAGTTTAAATCTCGTAGACAGGCCGCATAACGACGCCAGGGATACATGTTGCCCCCCGGTTCGGTAATCGTTCCATAGAGCAAACTCTTCCTGACTGCGTCGCTGATGATGCTGGCAGCACTATTCCCAATTTGGGTGGCCGCTTTTAACCGTAATGTTCCGCTCTGATAATATTGCCTCAGCTTTTCTAGACTGGAATCTTCCAAGTAAGCACATCGCTCATCAGCGGGGTTAATGGCGGCAGTAATGATATCTTGCATGGTTTTTCTTAACTAAACTTGAGTACAACAGTGAAAGAATCAGGACTGAGAAACAAGGTCTCCGATGTTCTAGAGACTAACAATGTTTCAAAACCTAAAACGCACGAATCAATTGATCAAAATAGGGGGCTACCAGAGCTCCTTCCTCAGCGGTCAAAATTTCCATAGCAACCTCCTTGATGCAACGATATGCCACCTTGTGGTACGACAGAGGCAGAACTCCCAGTGACACATAACTCTCGCGTAGACCTTCAATCCCGAGATCTTCCATTGGCTTACCGTTACCTGCCAAAACGCAGTAACTTATAATACGGATGTACCAGCCCTGATCGCGTTGGCAATTAGCAGTTTTTTGAGGGTCGCCGCTGTTGCTGGGGGCGTCCGGACACTGAGCCCAGTAACGCTTGCTGCCTTCATCGACAAGTTTTTGCTGGTTTGCTGCAAGCTTCTGTGCTGCGCTAATGCGCACTGCTCCATCTTTAAAGAAGTCCTGGAGCTTATTGAGCTCAGCGCTACTAAGGAATCGATTGGCTTCGTCGGATTGAGCAATCACTTTGGCAACGATACTCATGATCAAAAAACTCCTAAGTTAAGGTACAGACAGTGGGTCGGGTTGGTAAGGTACTGATACATGGCCGATAAACCTATCGACCCAGCAATCCTTCAATTGATATCGATCGGGGCAGAGCCTGACTCAAGCAACCACAATATAACTACCATTAATCACCCGAGTTAAAGCCTATTATTTTGGTTTTGGCATTCTAACTGCAACCTGGTGACGATAGTAATTAGGCTCTATGGGTTGCATTAAGTTGTCGCAAAGGCAGAAATTAATCCTCGATGAAAGGAAAATTTCTACGTGTCCATAAACCAAATCATTCGCTCCAGACAAGTCAACTCAACGAGTTACCCACCTTTAGAAGATAAAAGCTTTGTGTCACTCGCTGATCATTCTCTTCAAGAAGCTTACACATAATTTTAAGGATGTTTACCTACAGAAAAATAATTTCTTCTCAGCGGCTCAAAAGTACCCTGCCTGGCTCAGCTCTGGCTAAACTAATGACAATCTTTATTGATAAATCCTGGTAGCGGACAGCCCATAGCCGACCGTCTGCAACCAAGTCTCAGCCACCGCCGATTAGTCTACGACGCCCTCCTGATAGGGTTCGAGCTAAGCAACCACCGACTGAGGCAACGTCGATGCGATCGCAGCATGGCTCAACCATAGGCCGTCGGTCTACGATTGTTAGTAATGCGGATGGGGGTTAACAACGATGGCTACGCGGCTCATCACCGTGTACAAGGCAACCCATTGAAATTGCCCAGAACCTCAGAGAGCTTAATCGCCATGGGGCTGATGTTGATATTCACTAGCGACGACTGTGCCACCAATCCTGTAGCTGTGGATCTAGCGACACAGTATACAGCGTCGTCACGAAAGGAGCGGTTCGATAGCTCTGGCCAAGAATTTCAACACAGTAGGAAGGATAGCGTTTAGTGGCAATATCGGCCACGAAGCGACGCCCAATCCGCCGCCAGCTGGGTTCTTTACTGTGCCACTGCAGCCGACAACAGGGCCAAGGCAATGTCTCGCGATCAAACAGACGGCAGCAGGGACCAATCACCCGATAGGTGAGATGGGCACCGGGACTCTGAAAAACATGGCCAGATGGCCAAGGGTGCTCAGCACTGGCAACTGAGGGCGGTATCATCGAAGCAGTCATCTCATTTTTTGATGTAGTCTACGCCATCCTTTATGTCTGAGCCAATTACGACTGCTGTGAGCGATCGCATCTGCAAGCATATGAATGAAGATCATGCAGACGCCCTAGTTCTCTATGCTCAAGTGTACGGCAAGACCCCAGGAGTCACAGCGGCTGCCATGGAGTCTATCGATCCGGCAGGGATGAATCTGATGGCCACGGTCAACGATCAAGCGGTTCCTGTCCGCGTGACGTTTGACCATACTTTAGCCGATGCCGAAGATGCCCACCACACCCTAATCGATATGCTGAAGCAAGCTCGCCAAGGCTGATAGATTTGACCATGAGTATCTCAGTTCGATTTTTACCCGATGACGTGTCGATTCAGGCCGAGGTTGGGGAACCATTACTACAGGTGGCGGAACGAGCCGGGGTAACTATCCCCACCGGGTGCTTGATGGGCTCCTGCCATGCCTGTGAAGTCGAACTCAATGACCAGGAGGACCCAATCTGTGCCTGTATTACGGCGGTTCCCTCAGGGCAGTCTAGTCTCACGATTAATCTGTATGTCGATCCAACCTGGTGAGGCTTTTGGAGCAGCATCAACGGTTAGCAATCGCATCAGTTCTAGCCTCTGCCCTCAGGTAAACCACAACTCCCTGAGTTCGGTTCTGCCCACCTACTCTGGGAATCGTCATTGTTACAGTATTTGTAGACATTATTGACTCCCAACATCTGCGCCTACACGCACTAGCGGTAGTACCAGCAGTAAATGTCCACGTATTTCGTTGTATTTCGTTGCTAGCCGAGTGAGGCAGTCATTGTGAAAGACCTATCTGGCCATACTCCTGAATTTTTCAATCACCGCAATGGTACTGAGCTCCCTAACACGTTGCTGCAGTACGTGCAATCCATGAGCCCTGAGACCATTGCTCAGTTGTCTAAGCCGGCCTCGTCTGAGGCCCTCCAGGCTATGGAGCATAACATCATTGGACTGCTAGGGGGCTTGCCATCTCAGCATTTCGACATCGAAGTAACCACTAGTCGCGAACACCTAGGACGGCTGCTAGCCTCTGCCATGATGAGTGGGTACTTCCTGCGGGGAGCAGAGCAGCGTCTGGCCTTTGAACAGACTCTGGCCGGAAGCGATGGTGCCGACAGCGAGTGAGCCGTCGTTCATCGCCCCAGCGTAACCGTAGCCCCCGGGCTAAAGCTGCGATCGCAGCTTACATCGCTGACATTGACTCAACGAACTCGGCAGGTTCAGCTAGTAACTTGCCGAGTTTTGTCGTGCAGCAACTCCGTCAGGCCTTACTAAGTTGGTATGCCCACCAGGGGCGAGATTTACCCTGGCGTCATAGTCGAGATCCCTACGCCATTTGGATCTCAGAGATCATGTTGCAGCAAACCCAGGTAACCACCGTCATCCCCTACTACCGGCGCTGGTTGCAACGCTTCCCCAATGTCGATAGCCTAGCTGCCGCAGATCTACAAGATGTGCTAAAAACCTGGGAAGGGTTGGGCTACTATGCCCGTGCCCGCAACCTGCATCGCGCCGCCCAAACCATTGGGCAGCAACACGGTGGGCGATTTCCCCAGCAATTCGACCAAGCCCTGGCCCTGTCCGGCATTGGCCGCACCACCGCCGGTGGCATTCTCAGCGCCGCCTTTAATCAGCCCTGGCCCATCCTAGATGGCAACGTCAAACGGGTATTGACTCGCCTCATCGCCCTAGACTGTCCCCCCAGCCAAGCCCTGCCAGAGCTATGGGACCTATCTACCACGCTGCTGTCACCCACTCAGCCCCGCGACTTCAACCAAGCTTTGATGGATCTCGGCGCCACCCTCTGCACCCGCCGCCATCCCAATTGTCAGCAATGCCCTTGGCAACCATACTGTCGAGCGTACAATCTGAATGTACAGTCGGAGTTGCCCATGTCAGAAGCTCGTGGTCCCTTACCCCATAAACACATCGGCGTCGCTGTCATCTGGAACGATCAGCAGCAAATCCTCATCGACCGGCGTCGGCCGCAGGGGCTGCTGGGGGGACTCTGGGAATTTCCAGGCGGCAAAATCGAGGCCGGTGAAACGGTGGAAGCTTGCATCCAGCGGGAGGTGCAAGAGGAACTGGGCATTCATGTGGAAGTGGGGAAGCAACTCACCACGGTGGATCATGCCTACAGCCATTTCAAAGTCACCCTCAACGTCTACCACTGCCGCCATCGGCAAGGGGAGCCGCAACCGCTAGAATGCGATGAAATTCGCTGGGTTACTCTAGAGGAAATCAGCCAGTTTCCCTTTCCCAAGGCCAACCTGCAAATTATCGCAGCATTGCAGCAGGCTCACCACCTGCCGACTTAAGTCTGTTTTAAGCAAGGGCCAATAAAGGAATCGGTCTGGAGCAAGCCAGATATGGACACCATTGCAGAGGAGTAAACCGTGGCCAGGGTTAGGTTAGAAGGGATTACCCAACGGTTTGGAACCGCGACTGCCATCCAAGATATTACCCTCGCCATACCGGATGGCGAGTTTTGGGTACTAGTGGGTCCCTCCGGTTGCGGTAAATCTACGATCCTGAGAACTATTGCTGGCCTAGAGCCTGTGCAGGAAGGGCGTCTTTACATCGGCGATACCCTGGTTAACCAGATCCGAGCCCGTCAGCGGGATGTGGCCATGGTGTTCCAGAATTATGCCCTGTATCCCCATATGACCGTGGCTGAAAACCTAGCCTTTGGCCTGCGCATGCGCCATAGGCCTATTCACGAACGTCAGGAGCAGGTGCATAAAATTGCCCGGTCTCTAGATATTGCCCATCTGCTAGATCGAAAGCCCAGGAAGCTTTCCGGCGGCCAGCAGCAGCGGGTAGCCCTAGGGCGGGCCATCGTCCGCAAACCCCAGGTTTTTCTCCTAGACGAGCCCCTATCTAACCTAGATGCCCAATTGCGAGATGATACCCGAGCTGAACTGAAGCAACTGCATCGGACCTTTGGCATCACCACCATCTACGTCACCCACGACCAAGTCGAAGCCATGACCCTAGCCGACCAAATCGTGGTGCTTCATCAGGGGCGTATTCAACAGATTGCCACCCCCCAAGCCGTCTATGCCCATCCAGCTAATTGCATGGTGGCTGCTTTCATGGGCAGTCCCCCGATGAATCTCCTAGAAGCCACCGTTGAAGCCAATGGCTTAAGGATCGATGGTCAGCGGGTTCCCCTTCCAGCTCTCGACAGCCAGTCGACTGTCTCGGTGGGGCAACGAGTGATTGTCGGCCTACGGCCAGAACATCTACAGGTGAGTAGCGAATCCCAGGCAAGCTTAGGGGTCACGGTGACTGTCGTCGAACCCCTAGGCCGTGAAACCCTGGTGCGCACCGTGCTACCCGATGCCCATCGTACCTTGCCCCAGTCGCTAAATTTACAGGTCTCCGGTAAGCTGTTACCGCAACCGGGGGAGCGGCTATGGGTGCAGTTAGACCCCGCTGAGATCTTTCTCTTCGATCCCATTACTGGCAATCCAGTGCAGCCTTGACGAACTGTCGTAAAAGTTAATCGGTAGCACCTATCCATCGATAGGGGTTCAGGGCTATGGTAACCATCACTCTCCTTGGTAGATCCCCCCATGGTTCCTATGGATGCACCTCAAGTATCGATGACTCTGCCAGAAACCCTGACTCAAATGGCCACAGGTCACTGGTTGGCCCAGTCTATCTACGTTGCTGCCAAGTTAGGCCTGGCCGATTACTTAACCGACGGACCGCAAGCCTACCAAGCCTTGGCAACGGCAACGACAAGCCATGCTCCCTCCCTATATCGCCTACTGCGGGCTCTAGCCAGCGTCGGGATTTTTGTGGAACAGGATCCTGGTGAGTTTGCCCTCACCCCCCTGGCCTATTATTTGCGCAGCGATGTCCCAGACTCGCTGCGGGCCATGGCCCTGATGAACGGCGAAGAACACTACCAAGCCTGGGGCAATCTACTGCACAGTATTCAAACCGGTGAGAGTGCCTTCACGTCAATGTATGGCATGCCCGTATTCCAGTATCTTGGCCAGACCCCAGCGGCGGCAGCCGTGTTTGATCAAGCCATGATCAGCTACTCGTCCATGGAAATTCCGGCGGTTCTAGATGCCTACGACATGGCTGGGGTGACCACCGTTGTCGATGTGGCCGGAGGTCGAGGCGGATTTCTGGCGGCGATCCTAGCCCGGTATCCCCAGATCCAAGGCATCCTTTTTGATCAGCCTGGTGTCGCCAGCGGTGCCCAGGCCTATTTGGCTGAGCGAGGGGTACACGACCGAGTGCAATGGGTAGGTGGTGATTTCTTTGAGGCCGTACCAACCGGCGGCGATATTTACCTGCTGAAGCATATCCTCCATGACTGGGGCGATGCTGACTGTGGCAGAATCCTGCGAACTTGCCATCAGGCCATGGCCAAGACGGCCCGCTTGTTAGTGGTAGAAATGGTGATTCCCGGGGGAAATGCCCCCCATCCTGGTAAGTTCCTAGACTTGAACATGCTAGTCATGTGCGACGGCGGCCGCGAGCGCACGGCTGCGGAATACCGGCAATTATTGGAGACCACTGGATTCCAACTAGGTCAGATTCTGCCCACCCAGGCTCCTGTCAGTGTGATTGAGGCTGTCCCCGTTTAAATTCCACTGGCTGACAAACGGGCCTGAAACGCCTCCCAGGTTAGGTTACGCTCTAGGTACTGGGGGTTGTCGGGGGTATAGGGCCCCTGGAGACGATCGATGCAGCGGATCTTGGCATCGACAGGAATCACGGGTACCTCTGGATTGGCAGCGGTGGGACGTACCAGGGAGCTGGAGAAGCCACGGAAGATAACGATTTCGTCAGTGGCGCCGTCGATATCAGCCGTGACGAGTAGCACTTCCTGGGGATGCTTGAGGGTATAGTCTTCTAGACGTTTTCCGGGTGAAGCAACCATGGTTGTTTATGGTGGAGAACTAGGACTCTGCGACAGGCGCCTCATTGACTAGTCGTCGGCCAGGCTGACGTTGGCCGCTATAGATGGAGAGCCTGCGGAATTGATATTAATTGACTGCCTGCCGCCCCTGTTTTCCTAGGCGCACAAACACAAAATAGGCCAGATAGGCCATATAGATCACGAGCCCTAGAATGCCGAAAAAGCCTAGGAACCCGTTGGTGTAGTTGGCATGGAAGTACTCCTTGTAGAGCAACGGCGGCTGCAGCCAGAACTGGCACTGGTCAGTGGCAAATTGACTGGGGGAGAAGGCACAGGGGATGAAAACCAGTTGGATCACAGTGCCCAGAATGCCGTATACGGTCATGGCCCAGCGCCAGGCTGTAAACCCAAGTCTTAGAGAGTTATGAGGCTGCTCGCGAATTTCTTCGTTGAGATCTGCCCAAAACCACAGCCCTACTGGTATCAGTACCTGTGCCATCAGAGACGAGATAAAGCTGATGCTGAACCCCCCGATCATGAGATAGACGGTAATGGCCAGTAGGCTGGAGACTTTCCAGTAAATCGTTAATAGCTGCTGGATGGGCTCTGCTTTCTTGACAAATGCCCAGATCAGTAGGGTGAGAGGGATGAAGACGGAAAAGAGAAGTGCCAGCCGATAATCGGTCCAGACCAAGGCACGTAACAGAGAGGGTTGCAGTTCCAGCATGGAGTGTGAATATAGGCAGTCCGGTGATCCATTATGGCAGGGGCTGGGGGCATCGGCGACTTTTCTGCCCGCTACACGTTTACAGATCCCCAGGGTATGGAGCTAGGGGCCATTAAGCGCCGCGGTTGGCGCTCGATCTGGCGAGCCCGCTATGACATTTTTGACGGTGACGCGGTGATCTTTACTATTCAAGAGGAGAATCCCTGGGGGATGAATTGAATCCCTACTTAGCCCACTTCTTGGGATGCCTTCGCCTGGGGCTGAGGCTGAGGTTGAAACTGGAACAGGGTGTAGACCACATTACGGCGAATGCCGGTCATCATATCCAGGAACAGTTCGTAGCCTTCGCTCTTGTATTCCACCAGGGGATCCTTCTGGCCATAGCCCCGCAGACCCACGGTCTCTCGCAGTGCATCCATCTGCTGCAGATGGTCGCGCCAGAGGGTGTCGATCTGCTGCAGGATGAAGAAGCGTTCTGCCTCCCGCATCAGCCCGGGCTTGATTTGGTCCACCTGGGCTTCCTTGATGTCGTAGGCGATGCGGATTTGCTCGTGCAGGAAGGTTCGGATTTCGTTGACGGAGAGGTCTTCCAGCTGCTCCGGGGTGAGATCGGCCAGTAAATAGACAAACTCTTTGATCTTGTCCACCATGTCCGGCAGTTTCCACTCTTCCGGCGGCAGTTCTGGGTTGATGTAGGCCTGCACGATGTCATCCATGGTGCGCTCGGCGTACTTAATCACCAGTTCCTTCAAGTCTTGGCCTTCTAGCACCCGGCGGCGTTCGGCATAGATGGCTCGGCGCTGGTTATTCATGACTTCGTCATACTCGAAGACCTGCTTGCGGATGTCGTAGTAGTAGGTCTCGACTTTCTTCTGGGCTCCTTCCAGGGAGCGGGTGAGCATGCGCGACTCGATGGGCATGTCTTCTTCCACCCGGAAGGCATTCATCAGCGAGGCCACCCGTTCGCCGCCGAAGATGCGCAGCAGGTTGTCTTGCAGGCTGAGGAAGAAGCGAGTGGACCCAGGGTCTCCCTGGCGACCAGCCCGACCCCGCAGCTGGTTGTCGATGCGGCGGGATTCGTGACGCTCGGTGCCGATGACGTGCAGCCCGCCCAGGCTGACCACCTCTTCGTGTTCGGCTTCGGTGAACTGTTCGTAGTGCTCTCGAATCTGGTTGTAGGCTTGGCGCAGCTGGTGGATAACTGGATCTTCGGTGGGGGCTTTTTCGGCTGCGATCGCAACTTTCTCTTCCGCCTGCAGCTCTGGCAGGCTGCGCTCGCCGTAGGTTTCCATGGCCAGATCGACGGCTGCTTTCAGCTCCGTCTCCATCTGCTTGGGCAGATCGGCGGGGAAGATATTCGGCGAGGCCTTCCAAGTCTTAACCTTTTTGCCAGGGGCAAAGCCCTGGCTGCGGTTGCGGGCTTGGGTGTTGGGCGCCGCCGCCACCGCAAACTCATCCTCGTCCTCTGGTTTGACGACGCGGGGCATTAAGTATTCCCGCACCTTCAACCGGGCCATGTAATCGGAGTTACCGCCCAGGATGATGTCTGTACCGCGGCCGGCCATGTTGGTGGCGATGGTGAGGGCACCGCGGCGACCGGCCTGGGCCACGATTTCCGATTCCCGCTCTACATTCTCGGGCTTGGCGTTGAGGAGGTTGTGGGGCACGCTCCGTTGACTCAGTAACGTAGACAGTAATTCTGATTTTTCGACGCTGGTGGTGCCCACCAACACCGGGCGTCCCTGCCGGTGCATCTCCGCACACTCTTCCGCCACCGCCTGCCACTTGGCCTCTTCCGTTTTATAGACCACGTCGGAGAGATCATGGCGAGCCAAGGGACGGTTAGTGGGAATCACCGCCACTTCTAGGTTGTAGATCTTCTCGAATTCCACCTCTTCTGTCTTGGCAGTACCGGTCATGCCAGACAGTTTCGGATAGAGCAGGAAGAAGTTTTGGTAGGTAATGCTGGCTAGGGTTTGGGTCTCGGGCTGAATTTCGGCATGCTCCTTGGCCTCAATGGCCTGATGCAGGCCATCGCTCCAGCGCCGACCCGGCATGACTCGGCCGGTGAATTCATCGACGATCACCACTTCACCGTTGCGGACGATGTAGTTGACGTCTTTGATGAAGAGTTCCTTGGCCTTAATGGCGTTAAACACATAGTGGGCCCAGGGATCCTTAGGATCGAACAGATCCTGCACCCCCAGTAATTCTTCGGCCCTGATGAAGCCCTCGTCGGTGAGCAGCACATTGCGGGCCTTTTCGTCGACCTCGTAGTGCTCTTCCCCATTCAACTCCCGAGCGACTTCGGCGGCGGCGGTGTATTTCTCGCTGGGTCGCTCCACCTGGCCCGAAATAATCAAAGGCGTGCGGGCCTCATCGATTAAGATGGAGTCCACCTCGTCGATGATGCAGAAGTTGAAGGGACGCTGCACCACATCGGCGATGGCGGTGGCCATGTTGTCGCGCAGGTAGTCGAAGCCAAACTCGCTGTTGGTGCCGTAGGTGATGTCGCAGCCGTAGTTTTTGCGCCGCTCTATGGGAGACATGCCCTGCTGAATCAGGCCGACGCTGAGGCCTAGGAAGCGATGAATCTGCCCCATCCACTCCGCATCTCGGCGGGCCAGGTAGTCGTTGACGGTGACAATGTGCACCCCCTTGTCGGTGAGGGCATTGAGGTAGGCGGGCAGGGTGGCGACCAGGGTTTTCCCTTCCCCGGTTTTCATCTCGGCGATCTGGCCTTCGTGAAGTACCATGCCGCCGATCAGCTGCACATCAAAGTGGCGCATCCCCAGCACCCGCTTCGAGGCCTCCCGCACCACGGCGAAGGCCTCGGTGAGCAAGTCATCTAGGGACTCGCCCTTGTTCAAGCGTTGCTTGAACTCAGCCGTCTTGGCGACCAGTGCTTCGTCGGAGAGGGCCGACACCTCTTCCTCTAATAGATTGATCTCAACCACATCGGGTTGATACTTCTTGAGCTTGCGGGCATTGGGATCGCCCAGAAGGTTCTTCAGCATGTGTCAAGGAACGAAGACGGCTAATGGCTGGCGGTCCAGCGAGGTGAGTCAGGGAATGCTCAGATAATTGTGAGCCCCGTCTGATGGCACAACCATCCGGAGGCATCAGAGATGAGTCTGATCTCTCCAACACTCCCCAGTGAAACGTATTCTGTCAGGTCCAACAAGACCCGCAAAATCCGCTTTTTTATCCTATCATTCATGGTTTGGGCCGTTGCGATCGCATCTCGATTCGGACATCCTCACTGGCATGCCTGCGCTCAGGACGTCCAGGAATCATTACCTAGGCAAATTCTCGGGATCCATCTCGCTTGAGATGGGCCTATGCTGGGGGAATATGTTATGACAATGGCACCTAATCTAGGGAGGGTTCTTGGCCACGATGGATTGTCGTCACATCCAGTTCCAATATATTGATCAGCTTGATGATGCTGCCCTGGGGCAGCTGCAGACCTTGTTTCAAGCCGCCGCATTTTGGGCTCAGGATCGACGACGCGACGATCTGGCCGTTGCCATTACCCATAGCCACCCGGTGGTCATTGCCTGGGATGGGGCCCAGTTGATCGGCTTTGCCCGAGCCACTTCCGATGGGGTCTATCGAGCAACGCTCTGGGATGTGGTTATCCACCCCGATTACCAGGGCGGTGGCCTGGGCCGCAAATTGGTGGAGACGGTTTTGGGCCATCCCCACATGAGCCGGGTGGAGCGGGTCTACTTGATGACCACCCACCAGCAGGGGTTTTACCAACGCATCGGCTTCGCCGAAAATTCCAGCACTACCCTGGTCCTCCACAACCAGCCCTTTAGAGCTAACCCCATCTCTAGTCACGGCTGAGTGCTCAACGGCGGGATAAGCATAGCCCTGTGCGTTACCCGATGGCGATGTGCTGTAGATCTCAAAACGAGATGACTCCGTCGCACTCTGGAGCCCATCGGTCAGGGTACAAAGATGGACCGCTCTAGGTTTGAGTGAGACCCGATCAATTTATTGCCAGGCTGAGGGAAATCAGCTGGGCGCCTGCTGGCCCCAGCGTGGGAGCGGATCTTGATTGTGGAACTTTTTTGAAGTCTCTATAAAAAGCCTTGAGGGACTCTTTCACGTTGCCGGAATCGCGATAAACCGGAGAGAAGTGTGTTCGGGAGCATCTATGCTCCCAGGGGGTTGCCCAGGACAGCAGTCTAGAGGCCGGGCTGCCCCCCAGAAATCATTAATTTTTTAACGGTCACTAACCCGGAAGCTTTTTTGCCGGGTTGGTTGCTTAGGATAGTCGCCAAGTCAGCTGAGGAGTTTCCATGTCGCGCCTGCAGCTAGAGCGGTTACTCAAAATTGATGCCCTGATCCGTCGTCCTCAGAGGCAGACGGCGCTGACGCTGGCAGCAGAACTGGAAGTGAGTGAGCGCACCATTCGCGATGACTTAGCCTTTCTGCGAGATCGCTTTCACGCTCCCCTAAAGTTCACTCGCAATCAGGGGCATCA
Organism: Halomicronema hongdechloris C2206; assembly: GCF_002075285.3. Taxonomy (GTDB): domain Bacteria; phylum Cyanobacteriota; class Cyanobacteriia; order Phormidesmidales; family Phormidesmidaceae; genus Halomicronema_B; species Halomicronema_B hongdechloris. Next base: position 2,234,322 of record NZ_CP021983.2, read on the forward strand.
CTACACCGATGCCGAGTGGCGGCTGCCGACGGTGCCGTTGACCAAGGGCGAACTGTTTGCCCTCACCCTGGGGGCCAGGATGCTGGAGGCCTATGCCGGGTCGACCTATGCGGTGGAGTTGCGATCGGCGGTGAATCGATTGGCGGAGCGCTTACCGGAGCAGGAGTGGCTGGATCTGCAACAGCTGGCCGATGATCGGTTGATCTTTCGTTCTGGGGCGGAGAGCAACCTCGACCTGGAGATCTGGCAGCAGCTGGAGGATGCTTGCCGGGACTCGCGGCAGGTATGGATGCGCTATTACACCGCCAGTCGGGATGATGTCTCGGAGCGGCAGCTGGATCCCTATCTGTTGCATATCTATCGGGGCACTAATCCCTATGTGATTGGCTGGTGCCATCGTCGCCAGGGGATCCGCTGGTTTCGGGTGGATCGGATTCAGGCGCTGCGGTTACTGGAATCTCACTTTGAGCGGCGGCCTGATTTCAATGCCCGGGAACATCTGGAGTCGATTTTTCAGCATGAGGTGGGGGGCACACCAGTGACGGTGCGGATTTGGTTTGCTGCCCAGGTGGCGCCCTATGTGCGGGAGCGGCGCTGGCATCGCAGCCAGGTGTTGCAGGAGCATCCGGATGGGGCGGTGACGCTGCAGATGACGGTAGGAGGGCTGAATGATGTGAAGCGGTGGGTGTTGGGCTATGGGCAGGGGGCCAGGGTGCTGGCCCCGCCGGAGTTGGTGATGATGGTGGTGAAGGAAGTGGAACGGATGAACTATAATTACTCAAATTCTTTTGGAGGTGAGAGCTGATGCTAGCGAGCGACCGGCAGAAGACGACAAGTGAATTGATGGCAAAACCATTTGTGGAGTTGAGTTTTGGGGTGCTTGGAGAAACATTGCCTGCGGATCATGGATATGGGTTATATAGCGCGATCGCGCATCTCTGCCCTGACATCCACGAACAAGAAGGATTGAGCATTCTTACCATTCCAGGCGAACCGGATCGCCAGGGAAAAATTCACCTTAGCCAGTCTTCTCATCTCAAAATTCGCTTACCTTACGAGCCCGCAAGGTTGGCTTTGGTGCTGCCATTAGCAGGGCAAACGCTGACCATTGGTAAGCATTCAATCCAGCTCACAATTCCTCAGATCCATCCTTTAAGACCTGTCGATAAGCTGCGATCACGCATCGTCACCATCAAAAAGTTTCAAGATCCTGAGCCTTTCAAAGAAGCAGCCCAGCGCCAGTTAGATGCTTTGGGCATTCAAGGAAATCTAATTTTGCCGTTGAATGAGGAAGGAGAACCCAGTCGTAAGGCCATCAAGATCAAAACCTATTTTGTAGTTGGCTTCAGCTTGATCGTGACTGACCTCAACGAAGAAGACTCGCTCAAGCTGCAACAACATGGACTAGGCGGCAAGCACCGCATGGGTTGTGGAATTTTTACACCCTTCCCTCGTGCCTGGAGGTTCTATGATTCCTGAACTTCCTGATCAACTACTAGCCAAAAGTCCAAGACCTGGCAGAAAGCCTGTCACTCTGGAAGAACACCTGCAAGATACTGCTGTCTGTGCCGCCCAAATCTTTCGCTTGAATGGACGGTGGGGACAAAACTGGTGCCGTTTCTTTCAAATCTCGACAGCCGAAGAGCAGTTTCTTCTGAATCTTCAAGTGGCAGCGCTGTTCCATGATTTGGGCAAAGCAAATGAAGACTTTTATGCTGCTGTCTCTCAGCCAGGATTTACGCAGCAAACGATCCGCCATGAACATCTCAGTGCATTAATGCTGTGCTTGCCAGAGGTGCGTAACTGGCTGTCACAGGATTCCAGATTAGATGCGAACATTATTACAGCAGCAGTTTTGTCCCATCACCTCAAAGCCTTTGATGATTCAACATCTGTCAAAGACAAGGAAAGAAGTGAACGAATTAAGAACTACCGTTGGGGGCACGTTCAAACTCTCAAACAGTCGGTTGTGCTATATCTTCAGCATGAAGAGGTTACAGCAACTCTGCAACGAATTGTAGACTTAACTGATCTACAAGAAATTCCCAGTCTCCCCAAAACAGCCTGGAGACCGGCATCAGAGTGGGAGCAGGCTTGGAGAAAAGGGAAAAAACAATTCGCTCCTTCTTTTAAGCGGGATTTACGAAAAAATACTCAGCGGCGATCGCTCTTAATAGCTGTCAAAGCTGGCTTAATTTTGTCGGATGCTGCTGCCTCTGGTCTAGTGCGCGAGGGGTATGACATTTCTGACTGGATTGAGGCGATTGTCCATTCCGAGGCGATCGCTGCTAACGAAATCTCTGAGAAGATTCTGCTCCCTTGGATTCAGCAAATTGAGCAACGTACTAAGAAACCGTTTAAGTTCCACGCTTTTCAGGAACAAGCGGCTGAGCAGGGAAAGAAAGCCTTGCTGCTAGTGGCTTGTGGGGGTGGCAAAACCCTGGCGGCTTGGAAATGGGCAGAGCAGCAGACCCAAAAATACAACATCGGTAAAGTAATTTTTCTGTATCCCACTAGGGGAACTGCTACTGAGGGATTTCGGGATTATGTGGGCTGGGCACCGGAAGCGGATGCTGCATTAGTGACAGGTACCGCTAAATATGAACTGGAAGCAATGGCGGAGAATCCCAGTGAGTCCATCGCCGACAAAGTCTTCCGCACCGAAGCCGATGAGCGGCTTTATGCTTTGAGCTTTTGGTCAAAGCGGTTCTTTAGCGCCACCGTTGACCAGTTTCTCAGCTTTATGGAGCACAGCTATCAGAGCTTATGTTTGCTGCCTGTTCTAGCCGATAGCGCGGTCATTATCGACGAAGTACACAGCTTTGACCGCTCTATGTTCGATATCTTGATCAGCTTTTTGAATACGTTCCATATTCCAGTGCTCTGTATGACCGCGACCTTGCCCCAATCTAGGCGAGATGAGCTGGTCAAAGCAGGATTGAAGGTTTTTCCGACAGCCACTGATCGCGCCAGTGAGGCACTAGCAGATTTGAAGGAACTCGAACAGGCTGATCGCTATTGGTTAGAGCCTGTGGCTGATTTCAGTGTGGCCTTTGACAAAGCGGTAACTGCTTACCAAGCAGGGCTGCGGGTTTTGTGGGTCGTGAATACCGTTGATCGCTGCCTAGCGATCGCTCAAAAACTGGAAGCAGTCTTGGACGGGGGTGTGCTGACCTATCACAGCCGCTTTCGTCTACGCGATCGCCAGAAAGTTCATGCAAACACAGTAAAAGCCTTCTCATTCTCTGAGGGAGATGTGCCTAAACGGGCAATCGCGGTCACAACCCAGGTTTGCGAAATGAGCTTGGATCTGGATGCCGATGTTTTGATTACCGAAATTGCCCCGGTGTCTTCTCTAGTGCAGCGCTTTGGGCGTGCCAATCGACATCTAAAACGCTCTTTTGCAACTCTGCATCCCTACATGCCACCGGCCAATCTGCCGTATCAAAGGAATGACCTGGAAACCGCAAATGCGTTTCTGGAAAGCTTTGAGACTGAGCTAGTCAGTCAACTGCAACTGGCAACGGCCCTAGAAATCTATGCCCGACCTGAGCGGGATGCCGATGGGAGTAGTTCATTCCTGAACAGTGGCTACTACGCCGTGCCCGGTTCCTTTCGAGATACGGATGAGTTCGCAATTCCCTGCATTCTGGATTCTGACTTGGATGCCATTGAGTCATTGGTCAAAGATCGCCAACCCTACGACGGGTTCATTGTGAATGTCCCGCATAAATGGGCAAAAGCCTGGTTAGAAGATGGCAATCCGCGACCTGAGTGGTTGCCGAAGTACCTGAACGTGGTGAGCGGTGCCGCAGACCGATACCAAGTAAATCGAGGATTTATCACCAAATCACCAGAGGAGGTGGAACTTGGATAACGTCCTACGTCTCAGCAGGCAAAGACTTGGCAACCTTAGCCAGCATTCGGAGGGCTTCGTTCACAGCGGCAGAGTCCTTGAAGATTTCAGCCACGTCAGGGTCGAGCACAACGATGTTGGTCGATTTCTGATAAGCCTCGTAGTGCTTGCCCCGGACTCCTCCTGAGAAGTCATATTCCGGAAGCATGTCATCGGTGGAATTGGGATCAGTTTCCGGATTCATAGTCACTTCTCTCCCGACGAGTGGCTAAACGCGCACTGATCACGCGAACAGAGTTATCCCTTTCAGTGTAAGACACCACCAACAAACGACCTGAGAGAGAGAGCCCTATCGTCAGCCAGCGAGCCTCGTCCCTTGAATGTTGTGGATCACTAATCGTAATCGCGAGTGGATCGCCAAAGACGGTGACCGCTTCTTCAAACGTCACACTGTGCTTCCGGTGATTAGCACTCGCCTTCTGGCCATCCCATTGAAACTGCATGAAGTAAATGTCTTGGAGGAGTACACCTATGGCAAGACAACAGCATATCAGTACCTTCGATATACTGGTGAGGCTCTCAATGATGCCTCTGGCGTTGAGCACTGAGCCGCGCGGTATGCTAAATACCTCGCGTATGGATAACCACAGATGCCGTAAGGCGTTGATGCCAACTCTCCAAGGGATATCCGAGGAAGTTGGCATCTCTCAAAAAATAGGGATAGTATGTGAGCGGCGCGATATAAGACTCTCTCTTTTGGAGGCTGCCATGACTACCGAACAACTTTCTCTGCTTGACCATGCCACTCAGCTTTTAAGCGAACAGCGAATTCCATATGAAGTTGATACAGCCACGGCAGCTAAGTTGCTCCGTATATCTGTTTCAACTTTGAATCGTGCCAAAAACGCTCGTAAGTTACCGTACAAGCGCGAGATTGACGGCTACTGCGCTTCTGCCAGTTTTGTAGGCAATCCGAAACGTAAGGATCTTTGGCTAATCACCTTCAAGAAAATCGGAGGAGCTTGACCTTGGTAAAAAACAAGACCAAAGGGGAAGTAGATGCACTGACCTTAAATTATCGACTTGCAGAGTTACCTTCATCTCAGCATCGGGCAGGTTTAGCAGGTTTGGTCTGCATTATTCGTTGGCTAGAACGGCAACCTGACTTTCAAGAGGAGACTGCAAATGGCACCATCTGCAAGCTGACACGGCTGGATGATTTAGGTGCATCGATTGAACTCAACCAAGCAGGGGTTGAGGCACTGTTTAATGAAATTTATGCCGCTAGCACGGAAGAGCAAGAACGCCCTCAACTCCTGAAAAATAAGCAGAAGGAAATTATTCCACCGCTTCGAGAAGAAGAACGGGAAGTTACCGACAAAAAAGGAAAGACGAAGACCAAAAAGGTTTACATTTATCCCGTCGTCGTCCCGGCAGGCTCTTTCCTAGCTGACCCTGCTTATGACAAGAGTGTTGAAGGCAAAAACGGACTCTGGATTAAGCTTTGGCGGGATATGGTCTGGAGTATTTTGCGAGGGGTACCAGCGACTCGCAAGCCCTTTGAGGCCAGGGCAGAAGGCAGCTATGGCGATGATGCCGCAAGCATTTGGAAGCAGCTTACTCAGCCGGAAGACTACACGGTCGATTTACCCAGTACCTATTTTTTAGGCGCACAATCTAGTAATGCCGAAAATGTTCCCTTTAAAGATCGCGCTCGGTTGCAATTTCTCTTGCATTTTTGGCTATTTGCTGCCCAAATTTACGTTCCTGCCGTTGTGGATAACGAGGGCAAGCGAGACTTCGTTGGTTATGCTCTGGCAATTCCAGATGTGGCGAGGCTGGAATGGTTTTGTGATGAGTTACCAGAGATTTTGAGCGATCGCAGCACTGAGAGATCTCGTTATCGACCCCGTGACGCTGTTGTCGATTTAGCCGTGGCCAGTGCTTTGGACATGATGAAGCGACTGCGCGATCGCCTGAAGCAAAAAACAGGTGAGAAACTGGCTGAAGATCTCGTATTTGGCATTGACGTGATTCACACTGAGAAACAAGGAAACAACATTCGTGTTCTCAGTTCAACTCGACTTGATCCAGAAGAGTCCATGCTTGATGAGTACGCTCAAATTCGAGATGGATTCTGGAGTCCGCTATTTCGAAAACAGTGTCTATTGAACCTGGTTGACGATAAACCTTGGTACACCAAATTTGATGTTCTGCTATGCACCCTTCCCTACGAACGCACGATTGAGGATAGATATTTTCAAAGAGACGTTCGAGAAAAACTGAAAGCTTTATCTCAAAAGGAGAAGCAAATGGATGAAACAACCGCAGTAGACAACTCAGTGTCTATTGAAACCTTGGTATTTCGATTGGTTGGCAACTACGTCACTCGTAAGCTTAAATCCAAGCATGAACTGGAATGGAAAGCAGAGTGGAAAGGCTTAAAAAATGAAGAACTAAATCAGAAGGCAGACTACAAAAAATACTCTGAAATGAAGGCAAAAGTTGCCAAGTCTGCTTTTCTTGATGTCCGTAGTCGTACAGAGCCGATGGATTTCATTAACTACTTTGTTTCCAGCCTTTGTTCTGTTCCACAACATATGAAATCTACGGCATATGTTGCGCTGACTCAAGCGCTATATCAGGACACAGACAAAGTTCGCACGCTCACTCTTCTAGCACTCTCTGCAAACGGCTAATTTATAAAAACTTTCTTTGAGGTTACATCATGCATAAAAATCTTTTCGCTACTGTTCTAACGTATCCGGCTCCCAGTTCAAACTACCGGGGAGAAAGTGAAGAAAACCGCACCGTACTACAAAAAATCGCTAAAGGACGACAAGAATACACGGTCATCAGTCCAGAATCCATGCGGAATGCTCTGCGGGAGATGCTGCAAAAGACTGGCATACCTTGTAATCGATCTCGGCTACAGGACGAAGACCAACTCGCTGTAGAGTTTAAAGAATTTCCCAATGCAGAAAAATATGCTGATGACTTTCTATTTGGTTTTTTAGTCGCTGACAAAGAGGCGATCAAAAAGAACAAGGGGCTACCAGCTAAGCGTGATAGCGTGCTTCGGATGAATATGGCAGTTGCTCTAACGCCTTACCGGTTTGATGCAACTTTCCATCAATCTCCACTCAATGCAGGTAATAGTCCCTGGAAAAATTCATCTACGTCTGCTCTCTTACATCGCGAAGTCGCTCATACGGCCTACCAGTATCCCTTTGCATTGGCCTATTCAGATTGTAAAGCCAAGCCGGAATGGACAAAGGCACTATTGCAAGCGATTTCCCAGCTCTCTGATGTAGCTGGAGGTCATGCCCGCAGCTACTACGAAATGGCTCCTAAGAGCATCGTGGCTCGTTTGACCCCTAGTCTGATTGCCGGATTCGATACCTACGGATTTGATGAGCAAGGCAAGTTTTCAGAGCTTGCCCGCATCCATGACAATGACCTACCTGCGGATGAGTTTTGGATTGGTGGAGAACTTTCTCGAAATATGGATGAAACCCGCAAGGAGGAATTAGCTCAGGTCGGAGTCAAGTTTTACGACAACCCGCAAACACTGCTTGCCGACCTAGCTGAAGAGTTTTTGAAATAGGAGGCCACCTATATGGATAATCTTTGGCTACGGATTCGAGCCCCTTTTGCGGCATTCCGAGGCTTTCAAGCTGGAGTTTACCGAGCAACGGCTCCTGTTATGCCACCCTCAGCAGCTTTTGGTCTAGTACTGAATCTGGCCGGAATTGAGATGCGGGATAGCAAGCAGGAACCAACGACTTTAATTCGACAGGATCTACCGTGTTTGCGTTTAGCGATCGGAGTTCCTAACAAACAATTACCTAATGGTGAAGCAGTTCCTGAAACCGAGAGTGAAGTCTGTTCTCTGTACCAACAATTGCACAGCTATCCTGTCGGCAGTTCAGGCAAAGAACTCAGGAAGCGAACGCATGGTGCTAAGTATTGGATTGTGCCAGTGCGTCGAGAATTTCTAGTCGGCTTTGACATCATGCTGGGGATTCAGACGCAAGCATCCGATCTTCTGGAGAAGGTCATTCAAGGGTTACGGGGTGACTTCAATGAATCTCGTTACGGTCTTCCATTTGCCGGAGATAACAACTTTCTGTTTGACCGTATTGATGTTGTCGATTCTCCCCCTCCTACACTTTGGTATGTTCAGATGCAACCGGATGATCCACCTTTGCGGGGGTCGTACCGACTGACGGTTGGGATTGATCGCGCTGACAACAGTAAAACGACTAGCCATCTCTATGCTCCGCTAGAGGAGGCAATCACTGAACCACCTGAACTAGCATGGACATGGACACCTAAAGAGCCAGTACGAGCCGCATAAACAAAGGTGAGGCTGATGAGTTCTCTATCGATTTCTGGCGAAGTCCTCGCGGGCCTCACGACCATAGCTCAGCAGTTTAACTTATCCGTAGAAGAGTTGCTGACCAGGATTAGCCAAGGCAAGTTAGCAATTATTGACGCTGACGAGCTAGAAGACTTGCTAGATATTAGGGATGCTGCCTTAGCCGAATCCGATGCTGAAAACCAGGAACGTGTCCCTTGGCAAGCCGTGAAGCAGGAGTTAGACCTGTAAACCATTAGCTGAGAAGAAAGCCAGGAAAACGAGGCGATCTTCTAAGAAAAGCTGACTAACAGTCATTCGAGTTTGAACCTTGAAAACTGAATACTATGTCAATTCGCATAGAAACCACCGATGCCGTTAGGCGTTTTTCTTTTCCTAATACATGTGAATTGGCGATCGGATGATCTTTAGAGATCCTACCGAGATGGCAACATCTTGGAGTCAAAAAATAGCGATTATTACGGAATCATCTACCCTGTAATAAAATTGCCGACTTCTGTAGTCATAGTTGGAGTATCCACACGCAGTTGGGAGATCCAATCATGACTACATCTCTGATTAAACCAGCCATAAACTCTCGAGACACGATTCGAGTCAATGCTCTCCACGCTCTAGCCTACTGTCCCCGCCTGTACTACTTGGAAGACGTGGAAGAACTCTATACCCAAGATGCAGCCGTCTTTGCGGGGCGTCGCCTACATGTGGAACTAGAAAAGGGGGAAGACGAAGAGTGGGTTCATCTGGTGCTAGAGAGTGCCGACCTGGGTTTGCGGGGCAAGGTTGATGCCCTAAAAACTCGAAATCGTCAGACCATTCCCTACGAACACAAGCGAGGACGCTGCTATCGGGACAGAGACAACAAACCCCAGCCATGGCAGAGCGATCGCATCCAGATTCTGGCCTATGCCTGTCTGATTGAGGCGGCCCTAGGTATCACCGTTCCCGAGGGCCGTATTCGCTACCATGCCGATAATGTGTTGGTTCATGTTCTTCTAGACGATCAGGGGCGCCAGGAGGTTAGGGAAGCAGTCGCCCGTGCTTGGCAATTGCGCCAATCCACCCAGCGACCTCCCGTCACCTCTAATGAGCGGTTATGTGCCCGTTGCTCCCTGGCCCCTGTTTGTTTACCAGAGGAAACACGACTGGTACAAGGGCAGTCACATCAGCCCAGACGCCTATTTCCAGAAGATGACGAGCGCAAAATCATCCATGTCACCGAGGCGGGTACCCGCATTAGTAAGAGCGGTGACCAATTCAAAATCACGAAGCGCGATGGTGACGCCACAGCTATTCCCTCTCGCCAGGTAGGGCAACTGGTGCTCCACAGCTATGCTCAGATCTCGACCCAGGCCATCTACTTCTGTGCCGACCAAGAGGTGGGCCTACACTTTATCTCAGGGGGTGGGCGATATCTGGGTAGCTTCGATACTCGCCAAGGGAGTATTCAGCGGCGTATCCGACAGTATGAAGCCCTGACCCAGCCTGAGGTTTGTCTGAAATTAGCGCGTCAGCTGGTGGTCTGTCGAGGCCAGAGCCAGCGTAAGTTCCTGATGCGAGGGCAACGCAGTTTAGAGGTAGCCAATCATGCACTAGAACAGGCGATTGATCAGATGCAGCGGACCTTGAAACAAGTGCCCAAGGCAGAGTCCGCGACTTCGCTGCTGGGTCTGGAGGGTAATCTAGCCGCCCTTTACTTCGGAGCATTGCCCCACTTAATCGCTGAAAATGCGGTGGCTGACTTTCAGTTCGATGGCCGCAACCGTCGCCCTCCCAAGGATCGCATCAATGCCATGCTCAGCTTTGGCTATGCCCTGCTACTAAAAGATGTCATGAACGCGATTTTGACCGTCGGTCTAGAACCAGCTCTAGGCTTCTACCATCAGCCCCGCACCCAAGCTCCACCCCTGGCCCTTGATTTGATGGAGATCTTCAGAGTGCCGCTGGTGGACATGCCTGTGATGGCCTCGGTGAATCGGAATCAATGGGATATCGCCGATGATTTTATCCGTCGCGGTGAGCAGGTATGGCTCAGCGATTCAGGGCGCCGTAAGTTCATCAGCCTGTACGAGCGCCGCAAGGAGGAAAGCTGGAAGCACCCAGTCACCCACTATTCCCTGACCTATCGTCGTCTGATTGAGCTGGAGGTGCGCCTACTCGAAAAAGAATGGATGGACGAAGGCGGATTGTTTGCTCAGCTTGTGATTCGATGAGGCGAAACCATGGCTGAGAGCAAGAACTACTACCTCATCTGCTACGACATCCGCGATCCCAAGCGTTGGCGTAGGGCTTACAAGCTGCTGAAAGGCTATGGTGAAACGATTCAGTATTCCATCTTTCGAGTGCGGTTGAATCAGCGTGAGCGGGAACAACTGCGATGGAAGTTGGAGAAGATTCTCACGGAGGAGGATAGCTTGCTGATTGCGGGGCTCTGTCAACGTTGCGTTGAGCGTATTGAAGCCTGTAATCGTCCAGAGTCCTGGGAGGTCGAGCACGACATGCACCAGATTCTCTGATGCAAGGATCTCTGATTGTCGAGAAGTATCCGGCTGCTCGTGTCCTCAGAGCCCTGTTCAGGTCGGTCATTATGGCCGGTTGATTGATGTTTGAGGTGCTTGCAGGAGGCAAAAGCCTTATGAAATGGACTTTCTGAACGATACGCAGTCGGATAAAATAGACAGTAAGGTTTAGCGATCTAAAGATCATGGTCTACCTTGCAAAACCAGTTGGGAGCGCTTGTGTAGTCAGGGTTTTCGAGGTCGCACCGCCAAACCTCTGATGCCGCAAGGCGTTGAGCACGTTGAGGGCGCATCAGTCAAAACTGATCGAGGTCGCCGCCAAACCTCTGATGCCGCAAGGCGTTGAGCACCGAAGCCGCTAAACAGGGTACTGCAACGGGTATCCAGCCGCCAAACCTCTGATGCCGCAAGGCGTTGAGCACAGTTTTGGTCACGGTCCAGGGTACTGGCCCAGCCCCGCCAAACCTCTGATGCCGCAAGGCGTTGAGCACTCCATCCAGTTCCCCTTCTCTGGCAATGCCAGCCTCCGCCAAACCTCTGATGCCGCAAGGCGTTGAGCACGGGATGGTCGTCAGGGTGATGATAGCACCAATCCAGATCCGCCAAACCTCTGATGCCGCAAGGCGTTGAGCACGGGGGCAGTGTCCCGGGACGTTCTACGACATAAGGGCCGCCAAACCTCTGATGCCGCAAGGCGTTGAGCACATATAGCGCAATTCGATCGGGCGCTTCTTCGAGGCCGCCAAACCTCTGATGCCGCAAGGCGTTGAGCACTCTTTCAACTCCGATCGGATTTCGGGCTTCAACCTACCGCCAAACCTCTGATGCCGCAAGGCGTTGAGCACTCCGTGCCAGCAAAAGAAATTGTCACATTTCTGTCCGCCGCCAAACCTCTGATGCCGCAAGGCGTTGAGCACTTTATCTCCTTGTCTAGGTTCTGTTGAGCCCCCTGAGACCGCCAAACCTCTGATGCCGCAAGGCGTTGAGCACTTTTCCCCCACCGCCTCCGCCTCCACCCCCTCCACCTCCGCCAAACCTCTGATGCCGCAAGGCGTTGAGCACATGTCCCGATTAACTCAGTGGCTACGTCGCCACCTGCCGCCAAACCTCTGATGCCGCAAGGCGTTGAGCACCGTGTGTTTTCCGTGGTTGATGGCGTAGGGCAGCCCCGCCAAACCTCTGATGCCGCAAGGCGTTGAGCACCCCTGCGTTCTCAAGCTATCCTGTTCTTTTTTGCGGCCGCCAAACCTCTGATGCCGCAAGGCGTTGAGCACCCATCGTAGGCATCCCGAGAAATGTCCTTAGACGACTCCACCGCCAAACCTCTGATGCCGCAAGGCGTTGAGCACATATAGCGCAATTCGATCGGGCGCTTCTTCGAGGCCGCCAAACCTCTGATGCCGCAAGGCGTTGAGCACTCTTTCAACTCCGATCGGATTTCGGGCTTCAACCTACCGCCAAACCTCTGATGCCGCAAGGCGTTGAGCACTCCGTGCCAGCAAAAGAAATTGTCACATTTCTGTCCGCCGCCAAACCTCTGATGCCGCAAGGCGTTGAGCACTTTATCTCCTTGTCTAGGTTCTGTTGAGCCCCCTGAGACCGCCAAACCTCTGATGCCGCAAGGCGTTGAGCACGAAATTACTGTGAAAGACACAGAGGGAAAGTCCTATACCGCCAAACCTCTGATGCCGCAAGGCGTTGAGCACGACAATCGGCCTCTGCACGTTCAGTGGCGGTGGCACCCGCCAAACCTCTGATGCCGCAAGGCGTTGAGCACATGCTTTTCTCGTGGACCGTAAACGCTAGGCCCAACCGCCAAACCTCTGATGCCGCAAGGCGTTGAGCACAATCAGTAATGCCCAATTGTTCACTACCTCTTGGGTCCGCCAAACCTCTGATGCCGCAAGGCGTTGAGCACGCACGGATGGTACTGCGATCGCCCGAAACACTGGGCCCGCCAAACCTCTGATGCCGCAAGGCGTTGAGCACTGAGAACTTCATCGTACCAATGTTTCTTAGTCATCCCGCCAAACCTCTGATGCCGCAAGGCGTTGAGCACTAGTCCTCATCCACGTACCACTCAGGGGCGCACGTACCGCCAAACCTCTGATGCCGCAAGGCGTTGAGCACCTCCCGGGCGAGAACAGCGCGTCTACTGTTTTCTGCCGCCAAACCTCTGATGCCGCAAGGCTTTGAGCACGAAGAACAATTCAAAATTCAAAACTCAAAACTCATCGCCAAACCTCTGTTCGCGAAGCGTTGCCGCAGGCAATAGCCGCAAGGGCTTGATCACACTTCGATTGCATCAGTAAACTTCAAAAGTCCTGGAGAATGCCATGAAAATCATTTATGACCCAGAAGTTGACGTACTGAGAATCTTGTTTCGAGAAACCCCCATCAGCGAAAGCGATGCAGATGAGTCCGGCATTATTTTCGACTTGGATGCCCAAGGCAACGTAGTGGGTTTAGAAATTCTGGATGCCTCTCAACGCATCGACGATCCTACATCCGTTAGTTACAGGGTTGCCAAGCTTACTGAGGCTGAGGTCGCTTCAGCAGAAGACACCCTGCAAAATCTGCTGATGGATCCAGATGCGGGTAAACCCGTCAAAGAAGCGATTCAGCAACAGCTACTGCAGATGCGTGGGCGCCGTGAAAAACGCACACTATCCCTAGAAAACGCTATGGAAGCGCTGAGCTTGCCGTCTGATTCAGATATTCCTCCCGAATCATGACGAAGACATTAGCCAGCTCTCGCTGGGCAACCTCAGGGGTTTGCCCCCAGGCATGACAGCCGGGAATGGCGGGAACATAAGCCACAAAGGTGCCGTTATCGTCTGGCTGCAACACGATAGTGTCATCAGGGTGCGATCGCATCGAGGTTTCCTCAATTGTCGGGGTCTCTGACCTTACTCGTTTCTCGTTGTCCCCACACCCGTGGGGGTGAACTGCCAGATGAGGACCGCAGGATTTGCAAGGGTTGGCGTTGTTCCCCAATGAATTGGGGCAGGCACAATTGCCGAGACTCCTTATGGAAGAAAGCTAATATAGCAATCCCAGTTGATTTATGAACAAGGTGAATATTCTTCTATTTTAGAAAAATCGAACTTTTGATGATCTATAAAGAACTCAAACAGATACTTTACAGCGGGGAAAGAACGACACAACCTCCAAAATCTTCTCAATGAATTTTTGGCTTGTAACCAAACATCTTCCACTGGATTTTGTTCTGGTGAATTGGGTGCAAATAGAATACATTTGAATTGCCATTCTGTCTCTTCCTTCCCATGATTGACTGTAGCTAAAAAATCTTTGATCTCTTGTGACTTATGATAACTAGCGCCATCCCAAATTAATGCGATTTGCTTCCCAGGATTTTGTTCCTGCAAGTACTTCATAAAAGCAACTGTATTCTCTCCATTCCCTTTCTCGTAAGGATGCAAAATAAATTCTTTTGTTTGATAGTTTAATGCGCCATAATATGTTTGCCTGATTCTCTCGTTTGTAATAGGGATTTCGATTCGCATATCTGTCTTGCCCCAGACATATCCACAAACATCACCCCAAAGGAGATGACACTCATCCAAAAAAAGTACAATCAATTCCCCAGACTCAATTTTGAACTGGTTTTGACGGATAAATCCTTGGATTTCTTCTCTTTTTTTTTGACTAGAGCTGGATCAGATTTCGGGTTGGTTTTTTGAGATTTCTTCCAACTAATACCTGCTTCCGAAAAAAGTGTATAGTAGCTTTGCTTAGACTTGTAAATCACATCATAATGTTCATCTAAATATGAAACTAATTCATCAAAGTTCCAGTAGTTTCTGGTTCTCAGCCACGAGATAATTTCTGTACGATCATCTGGGGTTAGGTAACTTTTTGATCCTTGGTAGCCGAGTTTAATACCTTCAATGCCTTGTGCTTCGAATCTGTTCTTCCAATATGTAATAAAAGACTTGTTTATTCCCAGAAATTTGGTAATCTTAAAATATGGCTCACCCTCCAATGCCATTTTTACAGCCAATGCTCGCTTAAGCTCTCTTGAATCAGGATTACTACTTATAAAGTCTGATAGAATAGCACGATTATCTACTTTTTGTTGGTGTTCTAATTGAAAACTATTCATGAGTACAACTGTATTGACAGCTTGATGATATTTATATACTACCCATTCTAAACTCATTTAGGGTTGCTATAGCCTTAAAGGGGAAAGAGTTACCGTAGAGTTCAAGCAGCGATCGCCCAAGCCAAACAGCCGCTAAGCATTTACAACAAAGCCGATCGAACTGCTGCCCTAATTGCAGGCTTCACCGCCCATCTGCGAAAAACTTAAACGCAGCACTCCGTACCTTTAGGAGATTTCTATGGTTCAAGTCACCGTCAATGTGCCTGAGGAGTTTTTAGCCAACCGCGACGCCGACACCTTTGCTCGGCAGATGCAACTGGCCGCCGCCATCTACTGGTATGCCCGTGGCGAAGTCTCGATGGGCAAAGCCGCTGAGTTTGCCGGACTCAACCGCCCGGAGTTTCTTGACATCCTAGCCCACGAAAAAATTGACGTTTTCCAGGTCGATTTTGACGACTTAGAACGAGAGCTATCCCGTGACTGACGCTGCTTTGCCTCCGATAATCAACACCTCACCCCTGATTTTTCTCACTAAGGCAGACTTGCTCTCTCTGTTGCAAATTCGCTACGCCACTGTTCTGGTACCCGATATTGTCGTCCAGGAAATTCGGCAATACGGACCGCTCGACAATACCGCCCAGATCCTTCAGAAAACTGATTGGCTCACTGTGGTCGAAACACCGCCTCCACTCTCCCCTGATCTGCAAGCCTGCAACCTTGATGCCGGAGAAGCTTCTGTCTTGGCCTGGGCCTGCGCCCATCCCCCCACCGAAGCTATTTTGGATGACCTGGCGGGCCGTCGCTGTGCCCATAAACTTGGCATCCCGATTCGGGGTACCCTGGGTCTGGTGCTCGCCGCTAAGCAGCAAGGCCACATTCCCGCAGCCAAACCCGTGATCCTCAAGCTTCGCGAAACGGGCATGTATTTGAGCGATCGGGTCATCAACAAAGCCCTCGCCCTAGTGGAGGAAACCCTATGAGCCTCCCTTCCTGGCATCGGCTGAAGCCAATTAGTCGGGATAGAAGGAGAAACCTTGGGAACAGTGGGTAGCCGCAATCAAGTAGACTTTTTTCCCTAACAGCTCATGCAAGATGGTGAGACATTAAGCTTGGTCGAGAAACTGATCCGCGAATTAGGCGGTTCAGATTGCAAATTTAAGCGTGCCGTCATTGTCGCGATCGCCGATTCTAATGCCCAGATGCAGGTAAACCTGTCAAAGAAGCGATTCAGCAACAGCTACTGCAGATGCGTGGGCGCCGTGAAAAACGCACACTATCCCTAGAAAACGCTATGGAAGCGCTGAGCTTGCCGTCTGATTCAGATATTCCTCCCGAATCATGACGAAGACATTAGCCAGCTCTCGCTGGGCAACCTCAGGGGTTTGCCCCCAGGCATGACAGCCGGGAATGGCGGGAACATAAGCCACAAAGGTGCCGTTATCGTCTGGCTGCAACACGATAGTGTCATCAGGGTGCGATCGCATCTCTACTACGTAACTGGATTCCAGATAGCGGGCTTAGCATAAAGCTTTTCTGGCAGGCATCGCGATCAAGATTCTAGAGGACACCAGCGCTGAACCAGGGCTATGTGCTCAGGACGCAGTTCGCTCATAGAGGATTTTCCCGTCACGCAGGGCAGGCCGCAGGATGGTGCCAACCAGCTGCCCGTACACCTCGATATCTTCAGGCGTAGTCACTACAATATCCTTGCTGACAGGCAAATCAGCCAAAACCTGGCCAATCTCAACGGCCTTTCGTCGTTTGCTGGTCACAGTTGGCATAACCACCAGCAGATCGATATCACTATCAGCCGTTGCCTCACCTCTGGCATAGGAGCCAAACAGAATGATTTTGAGGGGCTGAAACCGCTCAACGATGCGATTGATCATAACGTTGAGCCAATGGGCTACAGATAGATCCGGTGCAATCTTGCTCATGTGAGGGTAGGAACCGTGAAGAATGGGTCCCAGCATCCTAGGGACCTTTTTCAATCAGTGTGCTGTCATTCTAGGTCATTCGCCCGCCAGCAAATAAGGCTCTTAAGGGGACACGACTGAGCATGACAACCAGAGATAGATGGCAGGCAATCGCCCTATTCCACCCAGCCACCTCTCCTAAAATAGAAGCAGCCGACCCATTCATCTTCCCATGGTCAATACCACCACCCAACCACTCACCTTTGAGGAGTATCTGACCTATAGTGACGGCAGCGATAACCGCTATGAGCTGGTGGATGGACAGTTAGTACTAATGAATCCACCCCGCACAGAACACTTGCTGATCACCAAATTCTTAGAAAAGCAATTCGATACTGAAATTCAGCGTCTCAGCTTGTCCTGGGTGACTTTTCGGGAGGCGGGGGTTAGAACTGGATTCAATAAATCTCGCCTCACCGATCTCTGTATCGTGACGAGAGAACAAGCCAGAGAGCTACTAGGACAGTCCGCCGTATTTCAAACGGCTCCGCAACTCATCGTCGAAGTGGTGAGCCCTGACTCGATCACCCGCGACTACCGCTATAAACGATCAGAATATGCCGCTTTGGAAGTGCCTGAGTATTGGATTGTTGATCCGCTAGAAGCCAAAGTAACCTTGCTACGGTGGGAAGAAGGTCTCTACGAAGAAACTGTTTTTACAGGTGAGCAGGCAATCACCTCCCCCAACCTCCCCGGACTGCATCTAAACGTCACCCAGGTATTAGACGCTAGCACCCTTTCCTAAGCCTTCTACCCTTGATCTTTCACCCTTCCCCCCTTACCTATAAAGGAAAATCACTCTCCATCCGGTTGGTCTTCCGTGAATTGCTCGATCGCACTCGCTAATCCCTCTGAATGTGGCAGAAATAACGCCTCGATTGACTAGCGCGGAAAGGCTTCATTTATCAGGATTGCCCTTTCTACCTGCTGCTTCGCACGGGCTTCGACCTACGCGTGGGGACAGCCCTATTGCCCTCTTACTTCTGCCTTGGTGTACTAGCTTCAAAAACGCTGTACCTGGATTCCAGGCCGCGCGGCGCTTGCTCGGGATGACATGAAGCCTATACCAAGGATGATGGTTAGAGACAATATGGGCAATCAACACGCTAAATTATTCTGGCATAACTATCAACCGGGCCGGATCGAGGCAGATGTACCAGGGAAAGGGACTATGGCGCAGGCGGTCCCATTTCTCGCGGTAGACCTCGGCCTGCAGATGATAGTCGTGGGGGCCGCTTGGTTGCCCGTGTAGCTTCAAGTAGAGGGTGACTCGGTGCTGGGTCTCGGTCAGTATGGCCAGCCAACTGGGAAACGTGTTGGGTTGCTCTCCGGGGAAAACAAACTGAATATGGTGGGCCCGCAGTCCGACATAGGCGAGATCGGCGGGAATCGGGGCCTGTACGGCGAGCTGGCAGGTCCAGTCGATGGCCTCGATATGGGTGTCATCCACCCGGCGGGCCCGGGAGAAGTTCTTACACTCGCTCACCTTGGCCACTTCGATGCTGGGCGGCCTTTGGAAGATGGCTTCCTTGGTACCATTGGCCAAGATGCGACCGTTGGCCAGCACCAATAGGTTGGTGCAGATGCGATAGGCTTCTTCTAGCTTGTGGGTGATAAATAGAGTGATGCCCCGGTATTCGGACAGCACCTCAACCAGCAGCTTTTCGACGTGGCTGCGCAGATAGGTGTCGAGGGCCGAGAGGGGTTCATCCAGCAGCAGCATGTCCGGTTGAATGGCCAAAGCCCGGGCCAAGGCCACTCGCTGTTGTTGGCCCCCCGAGAGCTGGTGGGGATAGCGATCACCTAACCCCGAAAGGTCCATCATGTCCAGATATTGCACCACGTCTGCCGCCCGTTGTGGTTTAGGAATCGCGGCCATGCCAAAGGCGATGTTTTGGGCCACGGTCAGGTGGGGAAACAGGGCATAGTTCTGGAAGACGATGCCGACGTTGCGATCGCAACTGGGCAGATTAATCCGCTTATGGGAGTCAAACAGCACGCGGCCATTCAGGACGATCCGTCCTTGGCTCGGCGTATCTAACCCGGCAATGCACCTTAGGGTCATGGTTTTCCCGGAGCCGGACGCCCCTAAGAGCCCCAGAGGTTGCTGGTCTGTCCGGAACTGCAGGTCGAGATCAAATCCAGGCACCTGCCTTTCAATCTGTACGACCAACTCAGCAGCCTGAGGCTGAGTTGGGGAGTTAGATGACGGAGTTGTCATCGTCTGGGGGGCTGGGAATGCCTCTACCGCCAGCTGGGGTAGACCTGGCTCGCGAGCAGCAGTGTCCACCGGAACTCTTCCCCTGCCATTGGGGCTCCTCGATCGAGCTAATGCCCGAGTCGTCTGGGCAGAGGGATGCCCCAGTCGCCGCCGTTGCTGCGTCAACACCGCCGGAATCAAACCAAACTGATTAACCTTAAGGGTGCCGAAGTAGATCCAGTTAAATAGCCGTTGGGCACCAGCCTGGGGCAAGACGGTTCTGGGTAAAGCATTGCGGCTGCCCTGATGGATGCCAGTGATCACCACCAGGGAAATCAACACCATCAACACCACCCAGGCCAGGGCAACACCCATGCGCCCCGCCTCAGCGGCAAAGAAGATGGCAATGGGAATGGTCTGGGTCACCCCAGAAATGCTGCCCCCCACCATCAGGGTGGCCCCGAATTCTCCCAGGGCCCGGGCAAAGGCCAGAATCATCCCCGCCAGGATACCGGGCCAAACCAATGGCAGCAGAATTTGCCAGAAGATTCGCCAGTCCGAGGCCCCTAATGTACGGGCCGAACTGATCAGGGTAGAATCCAACTGCTCTAGGGCACTGAGGACAGTCTTATAGACTAATGGGAAGGCCACCACCGTGGCCGCCATCACCGCGGCAGTCCAGGTGAAGATGGGGGATACTCCCAGATAGTTGAGCGCTTGGCCGATGGGGCTGTTCTTGCCCAACAGCAGCAACAGCAAAAACCCCACCACTGTCGGCGGCAACACCAGGGGCAACGTGAGCACACCATCAATCAGCCCTCGGGCTCTGCCGCGATAGCTCAGCATCCAACCGGCCGCCAAGATGCCCAGACAAGTGGCCAGCACCGTAGCGACGGAAGCCGTTTTCAAGGAAATCCACAAGGGGGTGAGATCGTCGGGCATAGGACAGGTGAGTGGACGTAGCGTGGGTAGTGATGCTCGAATCTGGGTCAGCCATGCTTGGCCAGGAAGAGACTCACAGGGGAGCGATTGTGGTCGCTAATTGACTGGGGTAAAGCCATACTCTTCGAAAATGGCGGTGGCGGTGTCGCTGACCAGAAACTCGACCAAGGCCTGGGCCGCTTCCGCATGGGCACTATCGGCCACTACCCCAATCGAATAGACGATGGGAGAGTGGCTATCAGCCGGGGCCGTTGCCACTACCCGCACCCGATCTGCAACGGTGGCGTCGGTGGCATAGACCACTCCGGCGTCGACATTGCCGGTCTCCACATAGGCCAGCACCTGGCGCACATCTTTGCCAAACACCAGTTTCGGCTGCAGGACATCAAACATATTTATGGAGATCAAGACTTCTCTGGCGTAGCGGCCCGCCGGCACGCTGGCGGGCTCACCAATGGACAGTCTGCCGACCTTATCGGTGGTTATGTCCCGAAAGCCGGTGACATCGTCCTTGCCTTGGGGCACGATCAAGACCAAGGAATTTAAGAGTAGGTCTCGACGAGACCCCTCCAGGAGTTGCTCCTGGGCCTCCAAATCGTCCATCCATTTCTGGGAGGCGGAGAGAAAGACATCGGCGGGAGCTCCCTGGGTGATTTGCTGGGCTAGGGAGCCAGATGAGCCGAAGTTATAGGTAATGGAGACCTGGGGCGCTTCCGCCTCGTAGGCGATCTGTACCGCCTTCATGGCATCCTGGACGCTGGCGGCCACGGAAATGGTAAGGTCAACTGCTTCATCCGCACCGGCCATATTTGTCGCGGATGTAGTCGCGGATGGGGCGGAACTGCAGCTGCTGATGCCGAGGCAGCCTAGCCAGATCCCGGCCACTGTGGTCACAAACGCTCGTCTATGCATAGTACGCTGAGTCCTGAGGATAGAGGCCGAGTTGATAAGCCAGCTCCCGGGCGATGAAAACAAGACATCTGGCAGCATCCGGGTTGTCTTGATATTGGGGCTGCCCCAAGCCCTGCGCATTAGCCCTACAGCGGCTCCACCCACATAGAAAACACCCAGCCGCCGTCGGCTAACTCTACCCAGTTCTCTTCCGTGCGTCCGGTTACTTCGACTACCGTGTCACTGGGGACAGTGCGCAACACTCGAAATTGGGTACCAGGTCCCTCCAGCACCAGGGCATCACTGCCGTCATCGGTCATGATGCGGCGCTGCTCTGTCTGGTCAGAGTCTCCCGGGCTCGGAGTTTCTGTCGCCGTTGGGCTCGAGGTTGGGGTCGGACTCGTGGTGGGCTCAGGGCTCGGAGTCTCCGTGGGAGAAGGGCTCGGTTCAGGGGTCTCTGGGGGAGAGGGGCTGGGGCTGGGAGCGGGAGAGTCTGTAGGGGAGGGGCTTGGTGTCGGACTAGGGGCTGGAGAGGATGTGGTAAAGCCACTGGCCTCTGCCAGAGCCTGACGGGTTTCGGGACCAGCAATACCATCAATGGTGAGGCCATTCAGTCGTTGAAAGGTGGCCACCGCGGCTCGCGTGGTGTCGTCATAACGCCCCGTGACGGCGGCGTTACTGGGCCAATAATTGAGCTGCTGCAGCTGGCGCTGCAGATCGATAATCTCGGTCTGGCTCAGGTTCGGTGTCGGAGCCGTTGCCTCATCAGGAGGCTCTTGTGGCTGCTGGGCGGGCGGTGTCTCTGGTTGTACTGATGATGGGTCTCGACGGATCAAGTTGCTAGCTGCCCAGGTGCCATCGCTGAGCTCTACCCAGCCGTCACGGCGGCGACCGGTCAGATCTACCGGAGCATTGCGTCGTAATACCCGAGCCACACCATAACGGCGGCCCGGTCCCCAGCGTACATTCAGCCCGTAGCCCGCCGGTGTATCGACATAGGCCATGGTGCGATCGCTAACTGGCACCACCTGAATCAGATTGCCAGCCACCCAGCCCCCGTTCTCTAGTTCAGCCCAGCCGTTGGCACTGTAGCGCCCAGTAATATCAATGGCGTCTCGTGGTTTGAGCACCCCTTGCCAGCTGTAGTCGGTGCCCGGTCCTTGGCGCACATTCAGCCGGTAGCCCCCGGCGGCCACATAGGCTGGCCTGGCTGCCGCCGTCTGGGCTAGGGCCGTCAGGGTCAGGGTCAGGGCCAGAGGACCGACCCAGGCTAAAGGTAAAGGCCGCAGAGCCGCCTGCTCAGAGCCCCCATCAGGCGGATCATCAGGCACGTCATACGATTGCCACAGGTGTAGAGGGGCCAGCATGTCCATGGCCAGTCTCCTAGGGTTGGGGGGGTGGGCTAATGTCGTCGCTGTTGCCACGCACGGGGGGCAGCTTCTCGACCAATCCCATTTCAAAGGCAATGTCTGGCAACTCTCCGGCTAAATATTTGCCGGGTTCAAACAACCGCCCCGGGGTAAAGCAGACTTGCCGCAGTTCCACCACTTCGCTGCTGAGGAACATGGCGCGGGATAACCGCCGTTCTAAGGCCATAGCACTCGTGATCTCCTAATGTTACTCTTCAATCTGCCATAACTCTTTGGTGTAGCTGTCGTCCAAGATGCGTTTAGGGCGCACCACCAAAATTAGCCGCCCTAAGAGCTTCACCGTTGGTGTCTCGGCAAACCAGCGAATCACCACCTGGCCATCTTGGTCGGCAGCGAAGTAAGCCTGGCCATCCCAGCCCCGTTGACGTCGATCGATGATGACTAGGACCGTCTCCTGGGGGGTATCGGCGGACACATTGGGGAGCTGATTGAAGCCGGCTAGTAGGGCCACGGGATCTTCTGCCTGCAAGATTACCTGCCAACCAGGCACAGCCACCCAGGCCCCAGTACCACTGAAACTAACTAGCCCAAAGGGTTCCTCGGCCAGGGTAACGGGCACTGCCTTGA
Organism: Halomicronema hongdechloris C2206; assembly: GCF_002075285.3. Taxonomy (GTDB): domain Bacteria; phylum Cyanobacteriota; class Cyanobacteriia; order Phormidesmidales; family Phormidesmidaceae; genus Halomicronema_B; species Halomicronema_B hongdechloris. Next base: position 2,257,207 of record NZ_CP021983.2, read on the forward strand.
GATCCTCCACTCCCAGGGGCAACGGACCGGCCACGGGGATAATGCGGGGGAGTTCGGTTTCGTTTTCTAAGCGAAAGACCGGCAAGCTAGGGGCAGTCTGGGCCTTTACCACCGTGAAGTCGCTTAGGAGAGATTCGATCAAGCGGCGGGCTTGGTCACTGTGGACAAAGCGCAGAGCCTGGGCAATCAACCGCGAACGGGCCTGCAGATCACTTTGTTGTCGGGCCAGGTTCCAGTAGTGATAGGCAACGGCATCACCAGGGTCGTCGCTGAACCCGGCCGGGGGGTCTTGGCGATAGGAGAATTCTTTGACGGGTTTGACCACCTCTTTGACTTGTTCTGAGGTTAGCCCCTGACGCAGGATCAGACGGGCGACCTTGACCCGATCCGTCTGAGATAGGACTCGCAGTTCGTAGAGGCTATCGCTGCCCCGCTGCTGAAAATGCGATCGCACCGCCTCATCCACCCCCGCTGCCACCATGGAGTCATACACTTGGGTCGCCACACTGATCTGATTTTGATGGATCGGCTCGAAGCCAGTCGCTTCGAAGATCTGCTGGGGCGTCAATCCCGACTTTTGCAGGGCCTGACAGGTCTGCCCCCAATCTACCCAACTGCCTTCTTTACGTCGCAGTTGGGCCAGCAGAGTAGCCACCTCGGCATCTGACAATTTAGGGTCTGGAGAGGGCGCTGGGGCCATGGTGAATTCCTGATTTCCTCGATGCTGGAGTAAACGGAGCCAGTTGTGGGCAGATAGCCCCTGAGATGGGCCAGAGACCGATCGCCGATAACATTAGCTTACCGACCCAGGCAACAATAGGCTCCACGGTGATCATGCCAGAGAAAGTTAGCAAAAGTGCTTGACGTTAACCCAATTTACTTAGAATATGAATAACGCGCCAATAGCGAGTCCGGTTTGGCATCGGCATACTTGCCATAGAGTGTGTCGAATCGGAAATTGGATAACGCTGGAAACGGGGCTATAGCTCAGCTGGTAGAGCACCTCAATGGCATTGAGGGGGTCAGCGGTTCGAGTCCGCTTAGCTCCATTGAATGAATTTAGCCTGCAACACCGACACCGTCCCCCCATCACTGACTCGCTGCCGCTGGCTGGCACGTGAGGCAGATCTCGGCTGGGGACATCTGGGACACCATGGGGCTGATTCAAGCAATAAACAGGGTCTTTTTTGTATCCTAGACCAATTCACCCTAAGCGGTCGGCCCCAACCGTTCCGCCATTGCCAACCGACTGCCGTTGACAAAATCCCATCCCGCCTGGGCTCGCTTACCACTGGGTTTCACCTCTGCCAGCAATAGCCAGCCGTCGCCTGTCTGCACCACAGGGCCATAGCCCTTGAGCAGGCCAATGATCTCCCCCGGTGGGGCCTTGTCGGTTGAGCGCAAGGCCGCCACCGCCTGGGGTAAGCTCTGCCATGGCTCTGGTAGCTGCGGCCAATAGTCTGCTCCCAGAGGCACTGTCCCCATCACCTTTAGGGGCTGCCCCCGCAAACCGGTGACACTATTGGGGTAAAAGCCCCGCACCTGGTTGTGCAAGGCCAGGGCCGGACGGCGCCAGTCCAGAACGTAGTCTTCCTTCTGAATCAAGGGAGCATAGGTGGCCTGGGCCTCGTCTTGAGCCGTCAGCGGCACTGTCTCAGCCTGCAGGCGCTGCAAGGTCTGCTGCAGGAGATCGGCACTGAGCTCGGCCAGGGTCTTGGCCAGATCCAAGGCATTATCTAGTAACCCAATGGGAACGCTGGCCTTCAGCATCATCGCCCCCGTATCCATGCCAGCATCCATGGCCATGGTAGTTACCCCTGTCTCCGTCTCACCGTGGTAGAGACACCACTGGATCGGAGCCGCGCCTCGATAGGCAGGCAAGAGAGAGCCATGGGCATTGATCGCCCCCAGGCGCGGCATATCCAAGATCTCTGGGGAGAGGATCTGGCCATAGGCCACCACCACGAAGGCATCGGCGGCCACCGCCCGCAGTTGCGCCAGAACGCCGACATCCCGCTTGATGCGACGGGGCTGCCACACCGGCAGGGCTGCCTCCAGAGCCACTTGCTTCACCGGCGATGGCAACTGGCCACTGCCCCGCCCCCGCCGCTTATCGGGCTGGGTGACCACAGCGGCCACCTCAACGGTGGGATCTTCCAGTAATTGCACCAGACTGGGCCCGGCGTAGGTAGGCGTGCCGAAGAAGACAATGCGCACGCGATGAACCCTCCGATATCCCTAGCCTAGGGTAATAGAATGGCGATCTCGACTCGGCGGTTGCGCTGTTGGCCCAACTCATCTGCCGCTGCCACTAGGGGTTGGCTGTGGCCGTAACCGACGGCCACCCAATGGTAGTCCTGGCCCAGGCGCTCGGTGAAGTAGCTGCGAATGGCCATGGCTTGTTGAAAGGTCAGTTGCCGACTTTCCTCAGCGGACAGGGTGTCGTCGGTATGGCTGCCGATCAAGATCGTAGCCCCTTGATAGCGGCTCAAGTCTGGCAGGATGGTATCGAGCAGGGGGCGGGCATTGGGTTGTAGGGTAGCCTGGTCAATGGCAAAGAGTAGGTCGGCGGGCAGGGTGACTCGGTAGGTAGCCAAGCGAAACAGGGGGTCCTGCGCTTGGGGAGAAGCGACAGTAGGGGCAGATGTTTCAGAGGTAGGAGTAGGAGCAGCCGTATCTGCTTCGGTGTCAGGGGGATTCAACTGCTGTTGCAGCGACCGCAGTCGCATCTCCAAGGGAGCCCGGGAAGGGGATTGACCCAATTGCTCTTCCAAGTCGGAGAGCCGATTCTTCATGGCATCCAATTCATCCACCAGGGCAGTGAGGTCATCCTCTAGGCTCTGCCGTTGCTGGGGGGTCAGCTCCAGGGCAGCCGGAGGCGTTGCCGTCGGGGTGGGGACGGTTGTCGGTAAGCCCACTGGCGTATTGGTATTTAGATCCCCTTGCCACCATTGGGGCAACTGCCGCAGCCGCCGTAGAGTGCGATGCCCCTGCCGTAGGGCGACTTCCTGCAGGGGCGGTTCTGGGGTCCGGGCCGGGTAGATCTGGGCGACCACCAACCCCCCAAGAGCCAGGCGGCACTGATCCCCACCCCCAATAGCAGTAAGCGGGCAATCAGCACCCAAAGGCCGTAGGCTAGGGCAGTGATGCCAGCCCGCTGCTGAGGCGGAGATACTTGGGCTTGATCGCCAACAGCATCTGCCGCGGAAGACTCGGGTTGAGTAGGGAAATCAGGCTCAGCCATGCCAGATTCGATAGGGTGCACGTTTAGGGGTTATTCGCTGGGCCAGCCATCCCAGGGACTGACCTGTAATTCGCCATTAGCAGTAAACACCACCCGGAAATCTGCTTGGGGAGTAGAGGAGGTGACGGGATCTGCCGCGTCCTTTAACTCCGGGAGCGGGGTTTGCACTAAGGCCGCTGCTGCCGCTTGGTCTACGGCTTCGTAGCCGACTAGGGTGCCGTCCTCGCTGAGACGGACTCGATAGGCTAGGTCCTGGTCTAGATCCCCAGAGTCCCAGCTGGCCTGCATCTGGTCATACAGGTCGCGATTGAGGCGGCGAATGTCTGGGCCGGTGGTGATTGGGGTGGTAATGGTGTCTGATAGGACGGCTGGGGTGGTGGCAGCCGTGTCCTCCAGAGGGCTGGCGCTGACGTCGCCGTTGGGTAAGAAGGTGATGCGGAACAGGGCGACGGGCTCATCAATGGGCTCGTCACCTTCCACAGGCACATAGGTCAGATCAGGTAAGGGAGTATCGTCGCCTCGATCCACCGCTAGTTGGTTCTCGTATTTGTAGCCTAGGATATCTCCGGCAGCCGAGACCGAGACACGAAAGATCAGGGCATCCGAGAGATCTTCCGGGGGAGCCCAGGCAGCCGTCAGCTGTTCCACTAGGGATTCTCTTAGGGTCGCCAGGGTCTCTGGATCGGTGATTGGCTGGCTGGTGGTAAGGGGATCACTATCGCTACTGTCACTAGGGGGATCCCCGTTGCTGGCCTCCTCATTGGTGCCATCAGGCGTCGCGGTGGGAGAGGTTGCTTCCGTCTGCTCCCTAGAGCGGCTGGGTTCGAACTCGGGGGGGGGCACAAAGAATAGAGCGACGGCGGCGGCAGCAAAGGCTGAGGCCCCGATCATGGCTGGAGCCAAGCGCTTTGTCGCCGGTTCCGGCGGTTTTACCCGTCGTCGAGAAATGGGCTGCAGGTCTAGGCTCAGATCGGGCAGGGTTTGGGTATCGGCCTGTAACTGATCGACCGCTTCCATCAGGTCGAAGAATTGTACCGTCGAGAGCTGAATGTCCCGAGGAGGTTTAGCCGTGTCGTCTGTGGCCTCGGGGTCGGGATGCGATCGCACAATCAGATGATGATAAGGTCCCTCTCCCGGCTTCAGCTCCACCAAGGAAGGCGCCTCACCGGGACGCGGCGGCACCAACACATCACTGAGCATGGTTTGGCCGTAGCGGTTCACCGCCTTCACCAACGCCTCTAAGAACTCCCGGCCGCCGGTTAACGGTTCTGGCACTCCGGCCAGGTGGCACTCCGCATTGATCACTGCCGACAATAGGGCAGCCTCTCCCCCCTGCTCTAGGCTCAGCCCTTCTACGATCAAATTACAATTGGGCAAGGTATACCGGCGCTTTAAGGTCATACCACCTCCCCATCAAAGAGACTGCTCCAGAGCCGTTGAGTTCCCCGAGCTCCCGTGCAGAGCAGTAATTTCGCCAGCATAGTCAACGCTAAATCATCCAACTTCGCATCCGTACTGTAGGCTAGCACCCCGGCTCGCCGCGGGTTCATGCGCGCCCTAAAATGGGCCCGAAACCGGCTGAGGTAATCGGCCAAGCGAAAATGATGATCCAACGAGAGTTGCTTGTCACTAAGCTGTTGATAGCCCAGCAAGAGCTGTCGAATCAACACCGTGAGGCGCCGGGCCAGATGCCCGATAATAATCACTAAAGCCTTAGCTTCGGCCAGACTCAGGGGTCGGCGTTGACTATACCGTCGCATCGGATTGGTGCTGCGCAACAACCACAGATGCACCCGCCCCTTAATCAAGCTCTGCAACTCCAATTGCTCCGCCGTCGTCAGCATTGCCCCAGACCCACCCAGGTCCAGCGCTTCGATGCTCAGCAGCAACAGATCAATCTGCACCCGAGTCCGCCGGGGACAGATGTTATGACCCGGCAACCGTGGATCGGGAAGAGAATCGATGAGAAATGGTGTTGATTCTGCAGGTGGACTATCGACTTGCATACCCTCGGGAAGTGCTACAGCACATACTATTACGTTTAGAAAATCTAGGACCCTCAGGAAAACTACGTTAGCAGAATTCGTCGATTATCCCCGGCATCCGGCAGAAATGGCCAGGAATATCTGGCTAAATGACCGACCCAATACCCTTGTTGAATATAGGTGCTGTAGTAGCCAGCCTCCTCTTGGTGAATGGTCACCTGGCTATCGCCCCTGACCTGCCCCGCTGGCTGCACCCGCAGCCGGGCCACGCCCGAGAGGTCTTCTGTTTCAATGCCATAGCAATATTGGCCAAGATGCCAAGGCTGAGCCAGCATAACCAACGCGGCGATAGACAAGAGTGCATAGACGATAGGCCTCCCGGAAGAGAAGAAAGAGCACAGGAGACATTCTAAGTAATTACCGTGGGCTGATCCCGTCCGGTTAGCTCTTGGATGCGAGCTACCTGATCGGCAATTTGAATCAGATCGGCCAGGGCCGCTTGGGTCTCTTGCTGATGGCGGCTAGGATCGGCCTCGTAGCGCTCTAGATAGAGACGCAGGGTAGCTCCCTGGGTGCCCGTGCCCGAGAGGCGAAAGACGATGCGGGAGCCATCGGTAAAGCCAATGCGAATCCCCTGATGGGTGCTAACACTGCCATCCACCGGATCGGTGTAGCTAAAATCATCGGCGTAGGCCACCTCATAGCCCCGCAGGGTTTGGCCTTTGAGACCGCCTAGCTGATCTTGTAAGCCCCTGATCAGGGCCTCGGCCCGATCGGTGTCAATGCCTTCGTAGTCGTGGCGAGAGTAGATATTGCGGCCGTAGGTGGCCCAGTGGTCGGCGACGATCTCCGCCACCGACTGTTGTCGCACCGCCATGATATTGAGCCAGAACAGAATCGCCCAGAGGCCATCTTTTTCCCGCACATGGTTGGAGCCGGTGCCGAAGCTCTCCTCGCCGCAGAGGGTAGCCCGGCCTGCGTCTAACAGGTTGCCGAAGAATTTCCAGCCGGTGGGGGTCTCATAGCAATCGATGCCCAGCTTTTCGGCCACCCGGTCGACGGCCTGGCTGGTGGGCATGGAGCGGGCAACGCCGGCCAAGCCAGTACGATAGCCAGGCACCCGGGTGGCATTGGCGACCAGAATGGCCAGGCTGTCACTGGGGGTGACGAAGAAATGACGGCCCAAGATCATGTTGCGATCGCCATCACCATCGGAGGCGGCTCCGAAGTCAGGGGCATCATCGCCAAACATGGTCTCCACCAGGTCATGGGCATAGACTAGGTTGGGGTCCGGGTGGCCGCCGCCGAAGTCTTCCAGGGGCGTGCCATTACGGACGGTACCAGCCGGCGCGTTGAGGCGGCGCTCGAAGATGGCCTTAGCATAGGGGCCAGTGACGGCATGGAGAGAGTCGATGCAGATGCGCACCTTGCCCGAGGTGAGAAACTGTTGAATCTGGTCGAAATCAAACAGGAATTCCATCAGGGCGGCATAGTCGGTGACGGAATCGATCACTTCTACCCGCAAGTTCCCTAGCTGAAAGGCCCCCAGCTGATCTAGGTTGACATCCTCGGCCTCGAGGATGCGATAGCTATCGATGGCTTGGCTGCGCTCGAAGATGGCCTTGGTGACACCCTCTGGGGCGGGACCGCCGTTGCTGACGTTGTACTTGACACCGAAATCTTCATTGGGGCCACCAGGATTGTGGCTGGCCGACAGCACGATACCGCCGAAGGCTTGATATTTGCGAATTAAACAGGAGACCGCTGGCGTGGAGAGAATGCCTCCCTGGCCCACCAGTACCCGACCGACGTCATTGGCCGCGGCCATTTTCAAGATCACCTGAATGGCCTGGCGATTGTAGTAACGGCCGTCGCCCCCGACCACCAAGGTGGCCCCTTGGTGGCCCTCTAGGCTGTCGAAGATGGACTGAATGAAGTTTTCCAGATAGTTGGGTTGTTGGAAGGTGGGAACCTTCTTACGCAAGCCAGAGGTGCCCGGCTTTTGATCCGAATAGGGTTGGGTGGCAACGGTAGTAATGCTCATGGGGCGTTTACGTAGGCGCGACTGTACACCGATAGACGTAGCAGGGTAGCCCTGAGCGACACGGCTTGGCAGTTGAGCAAATCGCTCGTCAGGGTAACCGTCTTTTAGGGTAAGCGCCAATGGGGTCAACGGCAATTTTAAGGACGACAAGCCCAGGACTAAGCGCGGAATAGGTCGTCTAGCTCTGGCATCTGCAACTTAAGTTTGGTCTCACCACTGATGGTCTGGGCCGACAGAACTAAATTCTCAGGATCGTCATCATCAAATTCGCGTTGCAGAAACTGGGGTAAGTACTCTAGAAACCCAGACAAACCTGCTTCCAGCCACAAAAGATCGGCTTTGGTAGGGAGATCGATCAGTCCATCAGAGGTCGTGCGACCAAAGACCGGATAGGCTCGCTCATTCGCCACCGGCCAGGGGTCTCCTGCCATAAATCCTCGCTCTAAAAACCGCCGTGTCTGGTTTAGGGTAGGTAACTGAGCGCGGTACTCACAGCGAATGTCTAGCTGCGCCAAGCTAGGAGCCAGCGCTGATACCTGGTCAGCATCGTCTAGATGGACTGCTTTAGGTCGACGGGGTCGCCCGGCCCCTAGCCCGGGTCGAACCATTGCCTGGAGAAGGGTTGCCAGCATCTCATCGGTATCTGGAGGGTGCTCCTGGGTCTGGCTCAGCAACGCTTTTCCGGTTGTATTGACTACGATGAACAGGTAAGGGCGATAGGGCGCTCGCTGGCGCGGTGTTACCCAGACCCATGCCAGGGGACTGGCAAATTCCCAAATTTCCTTGCTGTGGCGCAGACGACTAGCTTTGGTCAGCAGTGACTGCAAGTTGGATTTAGAGGCCATGGCACAGATTCTCAGCGAGGAGATATGTGAGGAGATATGTGAGGAGATATGTGAGGAGATATGTAAGGGGTACCACTGAAGCTGAGAGAATGGCAAATTTAGTCTGGGGGAGCCGATACCCGAAAGGTGCGATCGCATCAGCCAGTAATCGCCGCCATTGAGGCATTGCCAGCAGTTTAACGACTCTAGGAATAGCGTCTATAGCCGATATAGCCTGGACCAAAGTCATCAGAGCCACGGGAAAAGGCCAGAGGTGGGGGGAAGGCTAAACAATTTGGGACAATGTAAACATTTTCTATCCATGGCTATGGATCAGACAGCCCCGACTGGGAAGCGATGGCTAGCTTGGCTGCCAAAGTTGAAGCGAGAGGTTTGGATTTTAGCGGCAGGGCAACTGCTGCTGTTTATCGGCCAGGGGTTCACCCTGGTCTATGCCTCTATCTTTTTCGTCAATGAGCTGGGCTTTTCCCCCACCCAGGTGGGACTGGCCCTCGGCAGCGGCGGCGTGTCTGGCACCCTGGGACGATTTTGGTCGGGCAATGCCATCGACTCGCCCCGCTTGGGACGACGGGGCACGTTGCTGCTGGCGGCGGTGGTGGCGGCCCTCGGCAGCTTCTCGTTAGCCTTCGCCACCACCTTTCCATTACTAGTGGGCGGCAACCTATTACTGGGGTTGGGCATCAGCTTCTACTGGCCTGCCACCCTGGCGGTGACCACCGACCTGACCCCCCCGGAGCATCGCAAAGAAGCCATGGCCCTGACTCGGCTGGCGGATAATCTGGGCTTGGGTCTGGGGGCGTTGCTGGCGGGGCAATATATCGCCCTGGCCGGGGACTACCGACTGCTGTTCATCTGCAAAGGGCTGGCCTATTTACTCTTTGGGGTGGTGGTGCTGGTGGCGATTGCCGAAACGGTGCAGCCCCAAGCCGAGCGTCGCAATGTGCTACGGAACTGGTGGCAAGCCTTGCAGGATCGTCGCCTGATCACCTACCTGATGGCCAACCTATTTTTCACCACCTATGCCGCTCAACTGAGTAGTACCTTGCCCCTGTATTTGGCTAACTTCGTCCCCGGCGGCAATACGGAGACGGGCTTCTCGGAGCAATTGATCAGCTATTTCTTCGTCTGGCATGCCCTGCTGAAAATTCTGCTGCAGCTGCCGATTACCCGGTGGCTACGGGATATCCCCCACCCCACATTGCTGCTAGCCGCTTTGGGGCTGTGGAGTGTGAGCTTTTTCTTGATCTGGTTGATCGGCATACTGTCGGTCCACGCCCTGATGGTGGCGCTGATGGCCTTTACCTGTGTGGCCATGGCTGAAATTCTCTACGCCCCCTCGGCCTCGGCCCTGGTGGGGGACATGGCGCCTGTTGATCTGAGAGGCATCTATTTTTCCCTGGAGTCGCAGTGTTGGGCCATTGGCTTTCTGGTGGGACCTGCAATGGGGGGCTGGGCGCTGGATCATCCCTCACTGTTGGGCACGAATGTTTGGTTAGTGTTGGTCTCTAGCGCCGCCATTGCCGGCATGCTTCTGCTACGGCTGCAGGGGCAGTTAGCTGGTCGTGACGTGGAAGAACCGGCCGATGTATCGGCTGGATAACAGTGGTAGAAGGCAGAAAGGCCATCGCCCCTTCGCCGATGCGACGCGCTCTAGCGCACTGATCGACATTCCCTCCCACGGGGTCCGGGGGAAGCGAAATTCCCCCGGGCGAGCTCCCTGACTGGTGAGATTAAGTGCGGTCTTGTCGTGATCTACCGCCATTAACCAACATCCCTTAGGGATCGGGGAAATTTCAGAGTAAACCACTACTACAAACGAAGCCGGCAAAGGCCGACTATCCTGATCTTTACAGGCACGGCCTCTAGCCGCCAGCAATGAGATTTTTGTCGATCAATCAGGCTAGATTAGAGGGTATTGGCAACAAATTGACCGATAAGAAAGCACCCCAATCTCTAATAAGAAAACCAGGGTGCCTTCTAGACTTAAAGGAGCAAGAGTACGCTCTGAAGTGGACTATTTGCAGCACTCAGACTAGTCGCTGAGGGACCTCCTCAAAGTGTTGATGTTGTTTGGAGATGCTTCAACACCGTCGTTTAGGGCTGTTGCGTCTCTGGGCATCTATCGCATTGCTCCCTTAGAGTTTAGTGGAGGAAATATCAACAACTAAGTAGAGTGCTGCTGATCTTGACGAGATAGTTTCAGCCGTTGAGTCGATAACGAACCTCCTCTTTAAGGTGGACTGAACTATTCGAATCGAGGGAATATTTATTCACCTCTTAGTTATTAGGCTACTCCTGTAACCAGGAAATGTCCATGCATGATACTAAAGTTTATCTCTGGGTTAAGCATGGCTCTCAATCCCCTTCTGGCAAGCGACTGTCCCTACGATCGGACAGGGCAGGATGCCGATGGTCAGGACCCATCGCTCTGGAAATGGCTCCCTAAGAGGACATTTGGAAACTCGGCTGAAAGGCCTGTAAGGTAGGCATTTTAGAGTGTATGGCCCTGCTGGCCAGAAACCAGTCTGGAGAAAGGTTGCAGGGTACTTTCCAAACATCCTCTAACGGTGATGCCCGACCTGTCGGGGTAGCCTGTGGCTGGCGGCAAAGTTGTTTAAGATCGAGGGGGCCATTTTCTGATGTTGGCTCCGTCGTGCAGTAATCCCTTCTAGGTAGGTCATTCTGAGAATTCGTCACCTATTTCCCCACCAGTCTCTCAAGTCCTTGGCCGCTACCCTCCATCGCCTGCAACAGGCTCCCGTTCTGCATCCCCATTTCCCCCTGTCCCCCCAGCGCCTGCCGATATTTTATGGCTGGGTGATTTTGGTGGTCACGACTATCGGGATTCTCATGAGCATTCCGGGGCAAACGGCGGGGGTGAGTGTGTTTACCGATCCGCTGCTGGCGGCAACGGGGCTGTCGCGGCTGTCGCTGAGCAATGCCTATCTGATCGGCACCCTGACCAGTGGCTTTCTGCTGCCGTTTGGCGGCGTCGTGATCGATCGCTTTGGCGCCCGCTTGGTGGTGATTGCATCGTCTCTGTGGTTAGCGCTGACGCTGGTGTATTTGAGTGTGAGTGATCGCCTGGCCCAATGGCTCAGCACCCTCTTTGCCCTGGAGTCGTCCCTGCCCATAGCCTTTGGGCTACTGTGTCTGGGTTTCGTGAGCCTGCGGTTTAGTGGGCAGGGCATGTTGACCCTGGTGAGTCGCACCACCTTGGGCAAGTGGTTTGATCGGCGGCGGGGGATGGCCTCGGGCACCTCTGGGATTTTTGTCTCCTTTGGGTTTTCGGCGGCGCCGCTGTTGCTCAGCTTCTTCATTGATGGCTTGGGCTGGCGGGGGGCCTGGCTAGCCCTGGCAGCCTTGGTGGGGCTAGGCATGGGCAGCCTGGGCTGGTTGTGTTATCGGGATAATCCGGAAGAGTGTGGTTTGGTGATGGGATGCCGTGGCTCGCCACCCGATGTCTTGACGCCGTCAGCTGCTGCTACCCCCGCGAATACCGGTGACACCAAACCGGCTGCCCAGCCAGATCAGCGGTATTTTGGCCCCCCGCGAGACTTTACCCGCAGCGACGCATTGAAGACGCTGGCCTTTTGGGCGGTCACCTTCGCCCTGGCGACGCAGGCCCTGACCATCACCGCGCATCACCTTTCACATTGTCGATATTGGCGCCGCCGCCGGGTTGCCGCAGAAACAAACCGTGGCGCTGTTTTTACCCATCGGCATCATCGCCACAGCCACCGGGTACCTGATTGGGATTTTGTCGGACCGCGCTCGCCTGAAGCTGCTCTTCATCGGCATGATGATCTTTGAGGCCATCGGCATCGCGAGCATGGCTCACTTGGATATCGAGCCGTTGCGACTGGTGGCCATTGCGGGGCTGGGGGTGAGTGGCGGCTGCTTTGGTACCCTCTCGACGGTGACCATGCCCCGCTATTTTGGTCGGCAACATCTCGGTGCGATCGCAGGGGTAGAAATGATGACCCTGGTAATTGCCAGCGCCATCGGGCCTTCTCTGCTGGCCCTGTTTAATAACTGGTTTGGCAGTTATCAGCTGGGGCTCTATCTCTGTGCGGGGTTGCCGTTGGCGGTGAATGGGTTGCTGATTCCCTCGGGTAATCCTCAGCGGCAACCTCGGGAATCCTGAGAACTGTTCCATGTGACCTGCAGCATGTCGTTGCCGCCCCGCTGCAATTTATAATTTATAGGCCATGGGGGGCGCTGCAGCTGATAGCCCTCAGCCGTCAAGGTGGTCCATATCGCATCCAGATGGTGGGAGGGACGGCTGCCCAGTTCCAATATGACTGCCCAGTTACTGGGAGACAACCGGGTTAACTATCGCCTGTTGCGGTTGCTGCACCAGCACCCCCGGTTCGATCTGGATGGGTACGATGTCGAGGATATCCACTTGGGCGCAGTATTTCAGGTCGGTGTCGTTGTTGAGTCGCAACAGCCGCTGCCCGTGGTTAGCATAGTGCATGAGCTCTAAAAGGCGATCTTGCCAATGCAGATAGAGGCTGACGGCGGCAACGGCAGCATCGTTGCCAGCCAGATCCTTGCAGTTAGCTTGGGTGGCTGCCATCATTCCATGCAGAATTGCCCCGGCACAGACCGTATCCTCTAGAGAGTAGCTGCCTTCCCAGCCAGACCCCACCAGCCAGACGGTATGGGGACGCTGACGCTCTAGAAAGGTAACCACCGCTTGGCGGGTGGTGAGGGCAGCCGTGATCACCATGGGGGCATGTTGAATCCGCTGCAGGCAACGGGTGCCGTTGGTGGTGCTCATGAACAGGCGGCGTCCAGCGGAGTGAGCCGGCGAGTGATCGAGGGGGGAGTTGCCCAAATCACAGCCATCGACCCGGGCCCCCCCCCGCTCGCCGGCCCGCAGCCGTTTATCGGCGGGCCAGTGTTCACTCACATGCATTAACTCATTGATGTCGCTGAAGACCTGAATCGCCTCGGCGCCAGCGTCTAGGGCCGCCGCCATGGTGGAGGTGGCGCGCAATACGTCGATTGCGATCGCACAGTCCGGCGTGGCATCATCCGGAACTTCCTCAGGGGTATGAAAGACAGATAGCTTCACAGGTGGGAAGATGTATGACTCTAAAGGACAGCGGGTTGCCAAGTTCCCATTCTATAGTGTCGACTAGACCGCATTGGGCATCCGACTTCAATCAACTTCCCAAATCTAAGACTATCCGGCCTCACCCATGGCAAGAGCACCCCTTAGCCACGATTAGCCTACTGGTTGCACAGAGGTTAAAGGCGGCGCCTACCACTGGCGAGAGCAACCATCTCAGGAGTTGAGGGGGCTGTGCGTCCCGATGGAGACAGGTACCCCATTCAACCATTCTCCGAGGCCGGTTGATGCAACAGAGGCATCAAATACGCGCCTAATCCCAAGCCCGCAATCAGGCCAAACAGAGTCATGGCGCCATGGTGCACCCCCCACCAGTCAAAGCCCTGCATAGCCAGCTCCAGGGGATAGGCCAGACAGAGAATAAACGTCAGCACGAAACCCAAGAGCCCGTACTGTTCCAACCAGTAGGTCCCTTGGCCCCGGGTGCGATGGTAGAGCCATCGCATGATGCCTAGCCCCAGCACGGTGCCATAGCACCGCATACAGACTGCCATGATGTGGGGAGCCGCCAGGGGGACGCCGAGTTCCGGCTGGGGACAGACATGCTCTCCCATGGTGTAGATAATATTGGCGATGTCAGTCAGCAATGGCCATGCCGATGCCGCTAGAAACGGAGCGGCGATGGGCCCTGATATCAGGGCGGCCAGCCCAATATCCCCGAGTAGGCTGCGCCAATTCAGCGATGGCCTCGATCTGGTGCCTTGCATGGGTGACGTCTCTCCTGGTCGATGTTCTTTGCTCCTCACCGATTGTAACGGCTCCCCCGGGCTGCGACTGGTAGAGTAGGGGCGGTACTGCAATTGAGGACGACAGGGCCTTGAGACGATGGCGACGCTGGCAACGGCGGATCGGCCGGTTTTTGAAACGGGAGAACCTAGACCGACTGCTATTGCTGACGGTGGTCCTAATTGGGCTGAGTTCTGTGGGCCTGGCCTGGGCAGAACCGCAGCTATCCCTGACCGATAGCCTCTGGTGGAGCATCGTCACCCTAACCACCGTGGGCTATGGCGATATCGCCCCTAGCACTGTCGTCGGCCGCTTGATTGCCGTAGTCAACATGGTGATTGGCATTGGCATTTTGGCTGCCTTAAGTGCCACCCTGGCTAGCATTCTGGTGAACCGCAAGCTCAAGGAGGAGTTGGGCATGAGTGCCTACGACGTGGCTGACCACATCATTCTGTGCGAGTGGAACCATCGGGCGGCAGTGATTCTACGGGAGTTGCGGGCGGATAGCAAAACCTGGCAGACGCCCATCGTGCTGATTGCTACCCTGGAGCGGAAACCGGTGGATGATGACAATTTGTTCTTCGTGCGGGGAAAAGTCTCAGATGAGACCCTGCGACAGGCTAACTTAGCCCGGGCCAGCACGGTGATTATTCTCGGGGATGACCAGCTGGAGGATACAGCCCGAGATGCCAAGGTGGTGCTGTCGACCCTGACGGTGGAAAGCATCAACCCTAGCGCTTATACCATCGTGGAGCTGGTGGATCAGGCCCATGTGATTACCTGCCAGCGGGCCAGGGCCAATGAAATTATTGTCAGCAGCGATATCAGCAGTAAGCTGATGTCCCAGGCGGCTCTGAACCATGGCATTACCAAGGTGGTCTCAGAGATGCTGAGTTTTCAGGTGGGGCATCAGCTCTACAAGATTCCCATGCCCAAATCTCGGGTGGGCTGCTCCTTTGTGGAGGTGCTGACCTACATGAAGGCACACCTACCAGAGTCTGGTGGTGGCGGTGCAGAAGGGGGCGGAAGGGGAGGGTGGTGTCTAACCCGCCGGCGAACTATCCCCTGGAGGCCGATGACTACTTGATCGTCTTAGCTCAGGATCATCCCATTCCCCTAGAACGGGTACACCAGGGGAGTTAACAGTACGGTGACGCTCCAAAACAGCAGGTTCAGGGGAATGCCCACCCGCATGAAGTCGGAGAATTTATAGCCGCCAGGGCCGTAGACCATCAGGTTGGTCTGGTAGCCGATGGGGGTGGAGAAACTGGCGGAGGCACCGATCATGATGGCGATGACGAAGGGCATGGGGCTCACCCCCAGGGTCTGGGAGACGGCCAGGGCAATGGGAAATACCACCGCCGCCGCCGCATTATTGGTGATGATTTCGGTCATCAGGGTGGTGATGCCATAGACCACGGCTAGGGCCAGCCAGGGATTGTCCCCGGCGATGCCGATGAAGGTGGATGCGATCGCACCGGCCGCCCCCGTCACCTCCAGGGCTTTCCCCAGCCCCAAGGCCGCCCCGATGACCAGCAGCACCTGCCATTCGATGCTGCGCAAGGCCCGCTCCGCTGAGCAGCAGCGCAGCGCCACCATGAGAATAGCCGCCAACGCCGCCGCATTCAGCATGCTCATCCAGCCGACACTGGCCAAGACCACCATGGCAATCAAGATAGCCAGCGCCAAAGGAGCCTGGTCATGGCGTAGAGGTTCCGAATTGGGCACCTCGCTGACCAGATAAAAATCCCGCGACACCCGCTGTTGCTCCAAGAACGAGGAGTGGGCTTCTAATAGCAGAGTATCTCCCGCCATCAGGGTAATATCCCCCAACTTCCCCGGCAGTCGCTCCCCATTGCGGGCCACGGCCAGCACCACCGCGTTGTAGCGACTGCGGAATTGCCCCTCCCGGATGGTCATCCCCACCAGCGGACAGGTATTGGACACCACCGCCTCGATCAGGCTGCGCTCGGTGCGGGGGCTATCCAGCTTAAATACCTGATCGGTGGCCGGTTTCAGTCCCCTGAGCCGCTGCAAATCGACGATGGAATCCACCATGCCCACAAACACCAACTGGTCATGCTCCTGCAGCACCTCCCGAGGAGTCACCGCCGTTAAAATCTGACTGCCGCGGGCAATCTCCATCAAGAATAGTCCCGGCAAGTGACGTAGCCCCGCCTGCTCAATGGTTTTTCCCGCCAGGGGACTGCCCGGTTCCACCACCATTTCCACGGTATATTGGCGTGGATCATCGGCATCGCCCAGCACCGACTTGCGCTGCGGCAGTAGCCAACGATGGCTTAGCAGCAGATAGCCCACCCCGGCTACGGCGCAAGGCAAACTGACCCGGGTAATATCAAACAACCCCAACCCCGGATGATCGGTAGCGGCAATCAACATGCCATTCACCACCAGGTTGGTACTGGTGCCAATCAGGCTGCAGGTCCCGCCAAAGATGGCCGCATAGCTGAGGGGAATCATCAACTTCGACGGACTGATTCTGAGTTTGCGGCACCAATCATTCACTACCGGCACAAACATGGCCACGACAGGGGTGTTGTTGAGAAAGACACTGAGCCCCATCACCGGCAACATCAACCGGGTCATGGCCGAGGGCAATCCCTTGGGTAGGCCCAAGACCTGCTGGGAAATCCAAGCCAGCCCCCCGGTCTGTTGCAGCCCCGTGACCACGACGTAGAGCACCCCTACTGTCACCATGCCAGGGTTACTAAACCCTTCTAGGGCCTGTTCGGTGTCTAGCACCCCACTCACCATTAGCAGCCCCAATCCCCCCAAGAAAATCATCTCCGGCGGATAGGCCGTCAGCATCGTCAGCAGAAAGGTGAGGACCGTCACCCCGACGGCTAGCCCCGCCTGCCAGGGCCAGCCCGCCAGGGTAGACAAGAGGCCAGGGCTAGACCAGACCAGGCCGGCCCCACAGAGGCCCATCACAAACCAGAGGAGGGCTTGGCCCCACCCCCAAGTCCAACGGTGCCGGTGATATTGCCAAAGCTGCATAGTCGTTTCTCAAACGGCATTGCCAAACATCATGGCCGATTCTCAATGCATTTCTATTACAGCTGGATCAAGATTGAAATGTTTTTTGATGAAGTTTTGGCTGATTGCCAGGGTCAATTACAGAAGTCGAGGGGATGGGGAGTTGAGTTCCCTTAGCCATAGGATGACGTCTAGGTCCTACAATGAGCCCAGGAGAGCTTAGCTTCCCATCCCTGTCAGTAGGCTCTGTTGACCCATCCGGTGCTATCCCGTCGCAGTCTGAGTCGTCTCAAGTTCATTGCCCTTGGACTCCTGATTGTCCTGGCAATTTGGCTGATTAACCACTACGGCATGGCCCAGATCCGAGCCCAGGTGGACCAGCTGGGGATGTGGAGTCCCTTAGCTATTTTCTGTTTGCGGTTCACCAGTGTGGTGGTTCCGGCTTTGCCGGGGACAGCCTATTCTGTGCTCTCCGGTGGTCTATTGGGCTTCAGCCAGGGGTTAGCTGTCATTTGCCTGGCGGATCTGCTATCTTGCTGCCTGAGTTTTTGCCTGTCGCGACGCTACGGTCGTCAACTGGTGCAACGCCTGGTGGGAGAGCGCCTCATGACTCGGGTCGATACCCTGAGTCAGCGACACCTAGAACGCAATTTCTTCCTCATGACCGGCTTTTTAATGACCGGCTTTTTCGATTTCGTCTGCTACGGGGTTGGGTTAACGAAAGCGCCCTGGCTGAAATTTGCTCCGGCCCTGGTGCTGAGTATTGCCATCTCTAACCCGCCGATTGTGGCCCTGGGAGCCGGGATCTTAGAAGGGGGCAAACTGCTACTGGGATTTGCCCTACTCGGCATCTTTGGTCTGGCCATTGTAACGGGGCTGGTGCAGCGTTATCGAGTCACGGATGCACCTGAGCCCTGAGGGGTGGAGTGGAGAGTGACGAGTGGAGAGTGACGAGTGGAGAGTGACGAGTGGATGGGTAATGGGGTGATGGGGTGATGAGAAGTTTTGAATTTTGAATTTTGAATTTTGAAGTTTTAGGGTTTGAGTGAGGGCATGCCAGGCTCTTACTCTCATCATGGGTTGAGCAAAAGGGAAACAAGCCCCTCACTTCCTTGCCGATGCAACGCGATCCATCACTACTCACCGATATGCCCTTCCGCGGGGTCCAGGGCGGTAGTTCGACTGCGCTCACCACAAGTGGAACGCCCTGGTCGTAGGGGTCCGGGGAAAGCGAAATTTCCCCGGGCAAGCTCTCTGGCCTGGGAAACTAAGTGCGGTCTTAGAGGACATTTGAAAACTCGGCTGAAAGTCCTGCCGGGTAAGCGTTTTAGAGCGTACGACTCTGTTGGCCAGAATCCAGTCTGGAGCAAGGTCGCAGGGTACTTTCCAAATATCCTCTTACCGAGGTCTACCATTGCCTTGCCGATATGACAAAATCCACAACGGCTAGTCGACAGTCCTTCCGCAGGATGCAGGCTGACGGAAAAGCGAAGTGCAGAGAGGGGAGGAGCGCAGTTGCGACTACTGGCCGAAGGCACCGAGGCCGTAGTAACAATAAGGAGCGGCGCAGTTCGGCATAATCACATTGATGGTGAAGGGGCCATCCCATTGGGGAGTGACTTCCACAATGGGCATAGCATCTGTCTCCGTATCCGAGTCAATTAAGTTGCCGTTCTCATCATAGAGTTCTAGGTCCATATCGCCACAATCACTGTCACAGACGCCGATGATGCCATAGGAAACGCCACCGCGCAGATCCAGGGTGATTGGTTCTTGGGTGTTGTCTGCCAGTTGGCCTAGGTAGGGTTCATGGGTGAGATCAAAGCCATTTAGGCCGGCCTGCTCGCTGACGGCAACCAACTGCTGGCCCACCTGAGCTCGGAAGGCCTGATCGGGATCGGTTGCGGATGCTGATGTCGGTTCTGGGGTAGGGGGATTACTGATGGGGGTCGGTGCTGGAGTTGGGGGGTCAGGTCCTTCAGTGGATTCGGTGGCATCGGTGGTCGAATCCTCGGTGGGAGTACTCTCCTCGCTGGTGTCTACAGGGGAAACCTCGCTGAGGCCAATGCCCATCAGAATAATAAAGATTCCCATGCCGATGGAGGCGGCGCGGGGGATGGTTCCAATTTTGGGAATGGAGATATCTCTAATAGATAGCCCACCGCCCCACAGGCCCGTGGACAGTAAGATAGCTCCGAAAATGAAGGCGACGATATCGATGCTCATAATGTCCTCTTGATGGCTGATGGTGTACGTAGCGTTTGCCAGCCAGGTGAGCAATAGCTAGATCGGTCAACGGCTAGATTAAGGGGCTGACTAGCTGGCCATCGCACAGCATGTTGTGGCGATAGCTATCGGTCGGCTTGCATGGGCGATGCTCCTATAGAGAATACTTCATGACCATCAGCCCTGATTCCGTAAATATCCGGTAGTCGTCGGTTTGCAGCTAGGAAAACTCAGTCAGGGGCTATCTGGGGCGTAGCGCTGGGCCAGGGCCAAGGCATTCTGTCGATGTTGGGCAGCTAGTTCCTTGGGGGTCAAAATCTGGGCCAAGTGCATGAAGCGATTGACCCAATGGCTGAATTCTCGCAAGGATCGCGGTGGCAGTTGCACCGAGAAATCGACATGGGGGTCCCCCTGGGTGTGCCCTCTTCTGAGGCGCTGACTGGGGTGACGACGTTCTCCTTCTAGGATGAATTCAGCTACCGGATGGAAGAAGCGCACCTTTACCGAGACCAGTTTGCCCTGGCCCGAACGTTCTTGTTGTTGCTCTTCTGAGGTGCCTAGGTAGAGCCCCCACCCCTGCTTTAATAATTGGTGGGCTACTTCTAGGCGTTGAGTTTGTGCCTGCAGACTGCGGCACTCATAGTCCAAGGCTGTAACCTGCTCACTGAGGCGATCGACCCGGGCGATCTCTAAATGCTGATTGTGCAGATGCTCATAGAGGAGATACCAGGCGGTGTCAGCGTAGATCAGCTGCAGGGGATAGACGGTGAGGTGGCCTGTGCCCATGCTGCCGTAGGGGTCGCGATGACGCATTAACTCTAGGGATTGGCCGGTTGCGATCGCACGTTCCACAACATCTAGGGCATGAAATAGGGTGCGGCGATAGTGCCCCTTGGCCATCATCTCATCAGGGTCGGTGTAGACGATGGTGCGGCTAAGGTGAGTGCGCACCGGGTAGAATAGCTGGCCCTGGAGTTCTAGATTCAGGCCTCGCAGGCGGCGTTCTAGGGTGCTGTAGAGTTTGCGGATACGTGGGTCGCCTTGGTGTTGGGCTTGGCTGGCCAGGGCTTGCAGGGCGGCGCGCAGTTCGTCGCTGGTGAAGACGCCGCTGCCTAAATAGTAACCCCAGCGATACATGCGCTGTTCTAGGATGCCGTAGCGGCGCAGGGTTTTGAGATCTTTGCGAATGGTGTGGACTGAGTAGTCAGGCAAGATAATGCCAAGCCATTGAGCCGTCTGTTGCATTGTTTGCACGATGGCGGCGGCGGCGTCATGGTCGCCGGGGGTGTGATCATCGGGGTCGGGGGCCCCACGCCGGGGTGGCGCACCAGGGTGGCAATCAACACCATCAGCCGCTCGAGCGCGGACGGTTCTGTGTAGGAGCTTGGCGGAGTGTTGCCCATTATGGCTGCATGTCAATTAAAAGAAAATATTCCTGATGGCTGGCCTGGCCTGTAGAAGCTCTAATATATCAGCGCTTTAGATGACGATCGGCATTTGTGAAGATATCAGCCTTTAAGAGCGCCTCTCGATGGTCCCTTGTTAAATTGGGCGCTAACTCAGGCACTTTCCGAGGATAGGTACTGTGTCAACAGCATTCTGGCAAGCCAAGATCTGGGGTTTGTTGCATGATCCTGCCTTAAGGAACTCGCATCATGTCTCCCAGCAAGAGGTGATGGCATGACTGAGACAATCTACACGGCCATCAGCTTCGCCCCAGTTCAAGGATTCATTGAAAAATCGCGTAAGTTGCGAGATCTCTATGGAGCCTCAGGACTGCTGTCTTATCTAGCTAAACAACTGGTTGAAGCTAAACCCGAGAATTGCAGCGTCATTTCTCCGGCATCAGTTAATTTGCAGCAGGGCATGCCTAATCGCATCTTGATTCGCGGCGATTACCCTCGCAATTTAGCCCAGCAAACCTTGCTGCAATCCTGGCAAAAAATCTTAGACGACTCTCGTAATTGGGTTGAAAGGCGTTTGCAGTCAACCTTTCCCCCTGACAGCTATCACTGGCAAGAGGTGTGGGATAAATGGGGACGCTATCACTGGGAGGTGTTTTGGGGCCATGGCAATTCTATTCAAGCTGCCATGGATGACTTGGAAACTCGAAAATTACGTCGGGATTGGGTCGCCGTAAACTGGGTCGGTGAAAGCTCTAGCCTATCTGGGGTGGATGCCATTGCCTGGCCAGGCCTGGGAGCATTCAATTCTGATCCGGGGTGGCCGATTGCAACTGCTGAAAAGCAGCAGCTTGATAGCTTTTATCAAGTGCTAGATAAATCTCTCAGCCACCCTGGTACCGGTGAAGACGACACGACAGGGCGATTTTTAGCCTCCAATGAACGCCTGAGCGTGCCTGAGTTGGTTAAACGCCTAGTCACTTGGCCGCAACTCGCTAAAAAGCTAGGCATTACTGAACTGGAATCCGGCTTTACCGATATCCATCGCAACACTCGTGATGGCAAGGGGCAGTGGACCGGCTGGTTCATGGGGGATGGCGATAAAGTAGGCGATCACCTCAAGGAAATTGCCAAGTCTGGAGATCAGGCTATTGCCGACTTTAGTCAGGCCATGCGGCAGTGGGGAAAAACCTTTAGCCAGTCTATGCCTAAGCAGAAGGGGCGCGTCATTTATGCCGGTGGGGACGACTTCCTGGGAGTACTCTATGGCCAATCTCCCGATCACCCATTAGCCCCCAAAGCAGCCTTGGAGTGGTTGATGGGATTGAACGCCCAATGGCAACAACATGGCTATGACCTCACCGTA
This sequence comes from Halomicronema hongdechloris C2206, assembly GCF_002075285.3. Lineage (GTDB taxonomy): Bacteria > Cyanobacteriota > Cyanobacteriia > Phormidesmidales > Phormidesmidaceae > Halomicronema_B > Halomicronema_B hongdechloris. The sequence goes on from NZ_CP021983.2 coordinate 2,279,183, forward strand.
AGTGTCGGGTTTGTTTGGGTTTCTCCACATGTGCCCCAACGAGATGTGCTACAACATTGCCGCCAAGCCCAAAAACGCTCTAAACGGCTTGGGCGTGATCGAGTCACGATTCGAATTGTGTTCAATAGCGGCCAGTCGGTGCAATGGACCTGCCGCTGGCAAGATTTAGGCGTATTGACAGGATATTGCGATCGCAACGGCAAGCGCTGGGACGAAACCCCTAACTGGGTACATCTCCTCACCGACTGGCAACACTTGAAAGCCCGCCATGCCATTCCCGTCAAAGCCAGCGAAGAGCACATCGACCAGCAAATTGCCATCGAGTTTTTCGAGATTTACTTTCCCGGTTATAAGCAGTACCTGCTGAATCATAGCCAAGACATTTTAGGCAATGATGATAACCCCAGGGCCATGATCGATTGGATTGAAGGGGCAATTCAAGTGGGCTGGTATCTAGGCTCAGCCTAATCGGTCTGTGACAGCATCTCTCATTTATCCGAAATCGTTATGTTTACTCACCTGATTACCATTTCTCCATTGGGGTTTCTCTACGGCAGTGCCGGGGCCTTCCTAACCCCTGAGAATCTGGTAGGGCTAGCGGGGACTAAATTTCCCCCCGATGCCTCTACCCTCGCTGGGCTCATCTTTAGTGCATTAAAAACTGGACACCTAGAGGCTGAAAATCTGACTCAGGACCAGTTGCGAGAGCAGCTATTTGTGGCAGGTCCCTTCTGGGCCAATGTCAGCGACCCCCACAATTTCTACATTCCAGTTCCCCGCCATAAGATTCTGGGCGACAAGGACACAGATCAATGGGAAATTCGCAACTACCACTGGTGGCGCGACGAAACTACCCATCCAGATATAGAAGCAGACTATCACTGGCAGCGCATCGATACCTGGGACTACTCTCCAGATGAAATCAAGGCAAACCAGGCCGCCGCTAAAGATGTCTGGACCCATGTGCCCATGCTGCATCCCAGCCTCAAATCTGATGAACGCCATGTCCGCGACGAGAATGGCTTGTTTTTAGAAAACGCCGTGCAAATGCAGCCCAATCAATGGGACGGCGGCTATGACGAAACTTGCCTGGTGTATTTATCCACCATTGCCCTCAAGCCAGGGTGGTATCGCTTTGGAGGAGAAAGTCATCTGGTTGAAATCTCGAGCCATGAACTGGATGAGACCAGCCCCATCGTGGAGTTGTTGCAACGCCCCATTGAGGATTCCTTTGCTCTGATCGGGCCTGGCATATGGGGCTCCAACCATCTCTCGCTGCGCTATCCCAGGCACTCAGACTTTTCTGAACGACGTCCCATGATGCTGACCGATCGCCCCAATCCCTATCGCTATCGCCTGGGTAGCCAATCTGGGGAGTATCAAACCGGCCCCATGCGCAAAGCCGGACGCCTAAGCCGGGGACGCTACGCAGTCCCTACGGGTACGGTCTATGTCTTCAAAGACCCTCTGGGTAAATCCTGGTGGGATTGGCCAGAGGACTGGTTTCCCAAAGAAGGCTTTCCCCTAAAACACTTGGGCTGCAATCTCAGCCTACCCGTTGAAATTTCTAGGAGTTAACGTCATGTATGCAAAGGCCTACGGCATTATCGAAACCCTAGCCCCCCTGCATGTTGGGGCCAGCGCTGGGGAGGAAAGTGGTAACCTGAATCTCATTTTTCGCGATCAATTTACGCAGACTGGCATCATTCCTGGTAGTTCCATTCGCGGCCGGTTCCGAGCTGATATGCGCTCAGGATCAGAAGATGAGAACACCTGGTATGGCCATGAAGCCATTGAAGGACGGGAAGACGGTGGCACTACAGAAGCCATCGTTAAGTTTGAGCATGCCTCGCTGGTATGGCTGCCGGTTTTTTGTCCTGGGCAACCCATCGTCTGGATCACATGTCCCTACTTGCTGAAGCGCTATGGGCGAATCAGGCAGATAGAGGCTGAAATACCAGATCCCTACACGGCTCCTAGGGGCTTGCCAGGTCGTCAAGTAGACACTACCAAGAAAGTTCTATTCTTTAACCTTGGCTTTTTAGAAATCGAGCGCGAAGCGGATCTATCTGCCTGGGTGCCCAATAAAGAGGGAACAGATAAAAAGCTGATCGATCCTAACTTAACCGTTGTCGTTGCAGATGGTGATATTGCCATGTTGCACGATATGGCCCTCTACCGCCAAAGTCGGGTCAAACTCGTGGATGACATGAAGAAGGTTGATACTGAAAAAGGTGCGTTCTTTAACGTAGAAGCCCTGCCAGAAGGTAGTATCTTGATTTTCCCCATTGCCCTTAAACAAACCGGCTGGCAACCTTTTGAAGCGGGAGAGAAGACTGAAGAACTCTACTTTGGCGGCCTAGAATCCGTGGGTTTTGGTCGCTGCCAAGTCACGATTGGAGGTAAGTATTAATCATGGCCTGGAATTCCTATGGCTTAGACCGAGAAGCCCAACAACTCGTCTTATCTGCTCGACGGCGGGATGAAGCTCTGCCAAAAGCTGAGCGTTCCAAGAAGGCATCCCTCAATCAAGGGCACAAAATGCGTATGGCCATCCCCTATGGCTTAGAGCGTTTCTGGGGTGAACATCTGCGACTGCAAGAGAAAGAGCGAAATAAATCGATCTACTGGAAAGAAACCTGGGATGCCTTTGTGCGAGTGATGGATATCGCTGGAATCGAAATTCCCAACGATGATGTCAGCTATTCAGACACCAGCGGCATCCAAAGCATGTCCGAAAGGCTTTGGGAATTAGACCTTAAAAAGCAGCGTGTAGCCCTAGCCGTACTCACACAACTCTGTGATGCGCTGGTGTGGTGGACCCAACGGTATAAAGGAGGTGCTAAGGCCAATGGCTCAAATCCCTGATATGGCTAAGAAGGTGCCCATGATGTTTCGGGCCCAGGTAGAAGGTCGCTGCCAACTCCAGAGAGTATATACCGATCGCAATAAGAGTAATGAGGCTCAAGATTCAGAGCGATGGGTGAGTGAGTGGGTCGAGAAAGCCTACCCAAGCCCACCAGTCTTCGATTTAACAGTTCAGACTCGTTCATATCAGCTCAATTGGCGATTTGTCACCAATGGTGGTCAAGATGACGGCATCATCCGGCCAGTGATTGGCTCCTTTGGCTGGCCCTTTTATCCTGGCAGCAGTATGAAAGGTGTCTTTCGCCAAGCTTGTAACAAAGATCAAGCAGAGCGCTACTGTGGCAAAGAGTTATCAGGTAAGGACTGGCAACCAGGGATTCTACGTTTCCATGGGGGCTATCCCACTAACACTCAGTGGACTGACCGATTAGTGGATATCATTCATCCCCAACAAGAGCGCCAGGTACAGCGGGAAAAAACGACCAGCGCCTTCGCCCAAGTCTCCCTATACCGACCTGAACTACAGTTTGGCATTTCCAGCACTGAACTGCTGGACGACACCGAATGGGACACTATTTGGCAAATTTGGGAGCGGGGGTTATCGAGTGGACTGGGATGTCGCGTTAGTGCAGGCTACGGTCAAGTTGCAGACCATGCGGGACAGACTCTATTCAAATGTCGTCTTAAAGGACAGGGGCAAGCTCCCAAACTATTAGATGTAGATGAGACAGGGGAGTTTCGACCCAATATTTTTCGAGCGGCGATCCGAGGCCATGCCCTGCGCTTGTTTGGTGGCTTGACCGATGCCACCAATGCTGAACGGTTAGTCAATGAGCTCTTCGGTAGTGTGCAGGGGAGCGGAGATGTGGGCCTGCTAGCCATGAGTTTCCAGCCCTGTCGCGAAATAATCGGCAGCTATGGCCGAGGCAGATGGGAACAACCAACCTATGAAGTAGAAGGGGATCTGTACTGGATGCTTAACCGTCCCCTGGCAGATCCCAATCAGCGCAAGGCTTTATCTAACTTGATTAAAGCGCTGATGCACTTTGCCATGGTCTTCGGCGGGTTCGGCAAGTCCTGGCGACGGGCCGATCATCGGATTTTTTACCCCGATTATGCTGAGCAAGATGCAAAGCCACTCATTGGCTGCCATTGGCAATGGTCTGAACAGTCCCTAACTCGCAACTACAAAGTCAGGAAGCTTGAAAATATTGCTACCTTCCTCCAGGCAATCAGAAAAGTCGCTAGAACCTGGGTGCAACTACAAAAAGCGAACTCTAGACAATGGGCTAAAACCTGGCGAGAAGCCTGGCATCCTCAGAACGTCCAGGTCTGGGGGCGCGTCGCCAGGGAAGCAGAAGATAGTCGTGCAGTGGAATGGTTGCATGGTCCCTATCGACCGGCTATGCCGACAGCTAATATTCTGGAAGGCACGATCAAGCAAACCTCAGTCACCGGGAAGCTTAATCGTATTGGCCGCTTATGGCATCGCATGTATCCCATCGTCAGACTGGTGAGGAACCCTGAAGATCCTGATGGTAAGCCAATCGCCAAAATGAGATCTCGCCCTGAGTATCTGGAATTACTGACACTATTTCCCAATGACTCACCAGAGTTTCTTGACTTTCTTGATTTTCTAGAAACCCAACAAACCATGTTTCAGAAACTCTGGCCGTAAGCATTCCTATGAGTATTTTGGCTAGGCAAGTTGATGTGCCTCTCCGGTAGCTAAGCAGCTTATCCTGAGCTGTGTCGAAGGGAATCGAAGCCCAAATTTACCAGGCTCAATGCAAATCTAATATTACTCAATGCTTATGACGACCTGGATTTTAACCATTGGCAGCAGTGATGTGCTGCTAAAGTCTGACCGAAATTGGAATTCATTAGAACGGCAAGCTCAGGCTAAGACTAGAGACTTGCCTCACTTTAGACCATCAATCGTTAAGATGCCGAATGGAGCCGATTTTTTTGCTTTTCCGGTAAGAGCGCTAGGAATTGTCTATTCAAGTCAGCTTGAAACATATAGCTCTGATCTTTGCCTACCTCGGTTAGAAACCCTTTGTGGACAATTTAGGACATCATATCCTGAACACATCATCATCCTACTAACCGATCAGGCTCATCTACAGCCTGCAGCCAGACGTAAGACTCATCATGCCTATTGGCAAGACACCTGTGAACTAAAGCCTATTCTTGAGTTTTATCTAAATCAGAAATTCCCTGATGTCAGTCAAGACTATCTAATTGTGCGACCAGAACCTCAAGGAGAAACCATAGAGGTCCTGGGATTAGATCACTGGGATAGCACCTTATCTCTGATACAGGCTCTCATGGCTGATATCGATGATAAGAGCCATAAAACGATTTATGTTAGTCATCAGGGCGGGATACCTGCCTTATCATCAGCAGTTCAGTTTGTTACCTTAACTAAGTTTGCGGACAAAGTTCAGTTCTTAGTTAGCAATGAATTCCAGGAAAATTCATCAGAACTGATATCAAGCTCCACCTATCTACGAGGGATTCGACTACAGGAAGCTAAGAGACTGCTGTTACGCCATGACTATGTCGGCGTACAAGAACTACTCAGACATGGTTTATTGACGTCAGATGATCCATTGGGTTCTAAGATTGATAGTCTTTTGAATTCTGCCATTTTATGGAATCAAGCTCAGTTTAAGCAATTTAGTGAATCACTACCATTAGAGCTTCAAGAAAGAACTCAAGAATGGTGGTGGGCTGGATACGAATCAGCCTATCTAGCTATGATCCGTTTGGAACAGGGAAATACAGTAGAAGCACTCTTCCATAGCTTTCGGGCTGCAGAAGGTATGCTAAGTAACTGGGCCAAGTGGTATTATCCAGATGATATCAAAGAAGATAAGAAAGGGGCTCCAATTGTATTCCTTAGAGAGGATAGTCATTTGCCAGATTATCTGAAAAGTAAATTAGCAGAAAAGAGAGAAAAGAATAAAGAAGCCAACTTTATGCTTTATAGTCAGGAGCTGTTCAATCTCTTTCAGGCAGTTCATCCCGACGCTTCAGAAAATGAAAACGTCAAGGTTATTTGGAAAGGCGCTAAGGGAGTTCGTAATCAACAATTCCACAGACTCTTAGGTTTAAATGAGAAAGAAGTCTTTCGAGCTTGGGGATGTAAAGAGAATCGAAAAGCCTGGGAAGATCGGCTGTTGAATTGTTTAAACTTCATTGCTGGCCAGGACTTTAAATCTCTCAAAGATTCCAGCTTAATGAGCAGAGTTCAAGCTGAATTATGGGGGGCATTGAACTCTGTGAATCTACCTTAAAAGTATTTGTAGTATTTGTAGGGTGGGCATTGCCTTTTCTAGGGTGCAATATGTTTATCACTCATCTACTCAATGCCCACCTTTTCGAAGAATTGGTGGGCAAGCCCAACGCCTCGACCGTGGCTGAGAACAGTGACGATGAGTTTGCCCACCTTACCTACTATGCTCAAATTTTCCCATTTAGGTGAGCTATTCAACGAACGATGCCTACCGCTGGCCGATCCGTTGGCTGAGCGGAGTCGAAGCCAACGGAGCAACATCAATCAGCGTGCAAATTCTCGTGATGGCTAGCGTTCTGACACTCGGCCAAAACATGCAGTTGATTCATATCACTTGCAATCAGGGCGAGCTTCTTCTTACGGCTCCATCCTTGGATTTGCTTTTCTCGCTGAAATGCGGTGTCGATGCGATCGCATTCTTCGCAATACACCAACCTTACCGGCAGCCGTTTGGCGGTGTAGTTGGCTCCAAGACCTTCTTGGTGTTCCCAGAGCCGTCGCGCCATATTCCAGGTGCTGCCAGTGTAGTAGCTGCCATCGGCACATTCGAGGATGTAGGTGTAGGGCATGGTGGGAGAGGGAGTGGTTATTTGGAGTGTGCCCTTCGACTCCGCTCAGGGCACGCCCTTACTTCGACTCCGCTCAGCCAGCGGATAGCTACGCCTACCTCATGGGTCTCCCTGCGGGAGAAAACCAAGTGTCGTCAATCTCCACTAGAATCCCCACCCGCTGTTGTGTCAGAGTAGTATTTGTAGGGTGGGCATTGCCTTTTCTAAGGCCCAATGGTGCTTATCATTCATCTACTCAATGCCCACCTTTTCGAAGAATTGGTGGGCAAGCCCAACGCCTCGACCGTGGCTGAGAACAGTGGCAATGAATGTGCCCACCCTACCTACTGGAAAACTTGAACGACAATATTAGAATTAAATGATGAGCCTTCGCCTTCTGTAGCTATAAGATAGAGCATCCTATGCAACTAGAAGATTACTTCGACTTCTTAGCCCCAGACGATATTCGTCTCAAAGGAACCAGAGTTGGCATTGAGACAATACTTTACGATTTCATCCATCGCTGTCGTACGCCTGAAGCTATTGCTCAGAGCTATCCTTCCCTGAGCCTAGAACAGGTATATGCCACGATTTTGTACTATCTGCACAACCAAGAGGCTGTCAGTGCCTATCTAGCCGACTGGATGGAGTGGAGCCACCAGAGGCGGGAAGAACAACGCCAAAACCCGCCTCCCCAAGTCTTAAAGCTTCGGCAGCTAAAAGCAGAAAAAGCAGCATCGCAATAGGCTGATGACACTTAAGTACCTGTTGGATGAGAACGTTGATTCCGTATACCAGGTGCAGATTCAACGGCAAGAGCCTGAGGTTATTGTATTTAGGATCGGCATGCCAGGCACGCCTTCAATACAATCGTCTGATTCTGATATCCTGTGCTGGTGCGAGGAACATTCATTTATTTTATTGACTAATAATCGAAAATCAATGCCAGTCCATTTGGCTGACCACCTGGCCCAAGGGCGGCATGTTCCCGGTATTTTCATTCTTAATAACGAACTGAGTTTAGGTCAGCAACTAGAAGAATTAATTCTGATCGCAATGGCTTCTGAGGAGACAGATTTCCAGGATCGCATTACCTACTTACCGATTGTTTAAGGCCCTATTGCCAAACTACTAAAATGCAAACCCTGATCATTACTGTCGGTACTCGCCAGGTGGGGTGGCGTTGCGCTGATGGCACTGTGTGTTGCTTTGGGGCCGATGGCGATCGCAACCAGCATCCTCGCCACACCGACCGGCTCTATGCCGAACTAGGCATCCAGCGGGGCTGCCAAGACGGCTATCCCTGGAGTGTGCAAGACCTGGGCCAGCGTTACTATCACCGTTGTCGGCATGACCTCGATGGCACCTTTGACCCCGTGGAGCTACTGCTCGACCATGAGATCATTGAGGCGCAATACTCCCAGGGGCTGACCGATGTGGTGCTCTGGGGTACTCGCCAGCCCGATACCACTGACGCTAGCTATCGCAGTCGCGATACCCACTGGTTAGCGCAGCTGATGGCCGGTAAGATCCGGCAGACCTGGCCCGAATTAACCGTAGCAGTATTCGAGCCGGTGGTCGCCGCTACCGATAGCACCGCCATTCGTCATGCCTTGGAAGACTTTTTAGTGCAGCACACCCAGGGCGTTGAAGAGGTGACGCTGTTGATTCAAACCAAAGGGGCACTACCTGCGATCGCACATAGCCTTGATATTTGTGCCGCCGCCTTAGTGCGGCAATATCCCGTCCTGCAAGTCGTGCCTATTGAACCGGTGCCCCTCTATTCCGGTGACTCCCAGAGTGCCAATCGCTCCCAGCACCACCAGGTCATTTCCATCGGCGAATACTTCTGGCCCATCGAGCGGCTGCGCATCGTTGCCGCCTGGCAGCAGGGCAACTTTTCAGAGGCCGCCCTATGGCTGATGGCCCATCAAGACCGCCATCGCCTGCTTTATCGTCTAGCCCAGCAGCTGAGCCTGGCCGCCAACTGGCAGATCGAGGCCCTATTTCAGCCCCAGGGTCTAGGCCAGTGGTTGCAGGCAGGCTCCTTACACCAGGTCGTACCAGCCACGCAAATCGAGATCTGGCGAACCCAGGTTGAGGCCATTCGCCACAGTCCTCCGGCCCAGACGTGGGAATGCAGCTTTTTGGTATATCTACTGCTGCGTCAGGGCAACTATACCGACGCCTTCATGCGCTTCGCCCAAACCCTGGAGCGATTGCTGTATCTGCGTAGCCAAGCCGACCAATGGTTTCATGCCGATGAGCTGCAGGGACGCCACCCCGGCTTCAAACAATTGATCGATCGCTGGTTTCAGAGTCAAGGAACCCCATTGCCAGGTCCCCACTACGATCAGGTTGACCGCATTCGCAACACCCGCAACCAGGTGGTGCATCAGGCCAAGGCCATGACCCTAGACGATCTCTGCCGCCTCTGGCCCTCAACCGCCTCGACTACCGCTGAGGCGCTGCATGGAGCCATGGAGCACATGTTGCATCAGATGTATGCATCATCGTCGGGGCCTTCTCTCTTACACGCCCTCTATGATTGGGGCCTGAGCCAGCTGATCTAGATAGCATTACAGTCGGCGCAGGCCGACGTTGACTGTATAGCGGCGATTTTAATCGCCGGGTCCTTCGGAGCTATTCCTCATCTGCAAGCTGTATTGCTCTACGAACAATGGCTTCTGAAATTCTGAAGTTAGCTGTGGTTAGCGCGTCGAGAATCGGTTTAACCTCAGAGATGATGCCCTGCTGTTTTGCTCTTAACAGCATTCCTACGGTACCGATGACTTTGAGCTGCAATTGTTGGGCGATTCGGCGAGCGCTGAGATCATCGAGAATCACAAACACATCGCCCAGTTCCATCGCTAGAGCAATTGTTGCTGCTTCGCCTTCGTCAATCTGGGTTTGGAGAGATCGAACGATACCGCGATTTTGCGGTGCTTGAATGGTGAGCCAGGGAGCAGAAATGCCGACTTCTGACTGCACGGCAGGAGAAATTGTAATCGGGGTAAATACTTGGGGCAGCATGTCTAACTGTTGGATGCGCTCTAATCCGATCAGGCAGGTGCTATTTGTGACAGCCGCATTCATAGAGCGATTTCTTGTTCCAGGTCATCGGCAGGATAGTTGACGACAGGGACATCCATTTTGCTGATGAGTTCGATGAAGCTACTTTTGGAGTAGCCCGCGAGTTTGGCTGCTTTGCCGAGGGAGAGCTTGCCAACTTCGTAAAGTTTGGCGGCGAGAAACAATTTAGCCTCATCGGTGGAGATGCTTGCAGGTAAATCAATGGTGAGTTGAGCCATGGCTTAAGGGCTGACAATGATACTGTGTAGGGAAATGGGAGCGAAGAGAGCAGTACTGATGACGACTACGGGCCATGCCTTTTGAAATTTCTGTGGGGTGAGCCTCTGGTTGCCCAGATTAAATGTTGTCAAGGAGATGACGATGAGTTTCGCAATACTCATCAATGAATCCTAGATTCTATACTACCTGCACAATCAAGAAGCTGTCGGTGCCTATCTGGCTGACTGGATGGAATGGAGCTAGAACCCAGACTATCCAAAGGATCAGGGAACCTGCCCCCTACAGCATCCGAAATCTGGTAAGGGCGCGGTTTCCGCGCCCAATGCAGAATCTTTTGTCGGTCAACCAGGTAGGTAGCTGGCGGCTAGAAGTCACGCCAACAGAAAACCCCAGAGTGATCGAGAACTCTGGGGGATTACAGGGAAACTACCCACTATCTACTCACGAAAGCACAGCGAGGTCATACGGCCATCGCGTCAGCCCTTTAGACAGAAACCGGTGTGGCGCTAGCGCCATTCTGAGACGGTTCAGTCGTAGGTACTACCACCGGGGCTGGGACGTTCGCCGTTACCCTGGCCCGGGGGTGACCCTTGCGGCGACTGCCCCCAGCCATTTCATATTCCTGGCTGGTTCTGCCATAGTGGCTGCCGACCCCCATCAGCATTTGTTCGCTCATGGCTCTAGCCGCCTTTTCAGCCATCCGAATATCATCGGCCATTTTGTCGATGTTAGAGAGGGCAGTATTGTAAGCCGCCAGTTTGGTAGCGAGATCGTCGAGGATGGCAGCGAAGTTGTGGACACTCAGCCCCCTACCCAGATCCAGATCCCTGGCGATAGAGCGAAGACTTTCCAGCCGGCGCTCTGCCTGTTCCAGCGCCGTTGAATTCCGTTTTTGCCGGGACATACTATTAGCTTCCTTTTACGAGGTGAACGGATAGCAGCTCTGGCTGGAACGAGATACACGCTGACTCCGGTGGTGTTGATGCAGCTTGACTCTTGATGTAGGTCATCCCGTTAGAACCACTGCATTTACTGTAGGCAGTGGGATCTAAAAAACCCTGAGTAATTCTAGGGAACTTTCAAGCAAGCTTCAGCGCCGGTATGCGGGGTTTACTGAGGTAATGTTGTTGTCTTTGCAGTAATCCCGCAAGGAAATGCTGTCGTTCACCTAGGGAAACATTTATCTGTCATTCTTGCCTCTGCGGGAATCCAAGGCGTAAATCTCAGCTAGGCCCAAAGCGCTCTACAGCATTTTCTTGCTGGGTGAGGTATAGCCTGCCTACTGATATCAGGAGTTTCATGGCCATCCGTACATCTCACTAGCTTCAAAAACGCTGTACCTGGATTCCGGGCAAGCGCAGCGCGACCCGGAATGACGGGATACCTTTTCGTGATGGGTCTGCTGCCTGAAAAAGACGTTCTCCTGTCATTCCCGCGGATGCGGGAATCCAGGTTCCGGGGAACTGTGCCTAAGGATGTCTGCTGATAGCATAGCCCTCTATCTGGATTCCGGGTGGCGCTGCGCTTTCGGGTCTACAACCGCCCTGCGTTAACGTTGTTACTCATGTCGCGATCAACGTATGTCGCATCAGGCTCAGAGTAAGTCGCATCGCGATCAACGTAAGTTTCGTCGTGATGAAAGTATGTCGCGGCCCGACCAAAGTATGTCACGGCCCGATCAACGTAAGTCGCATCAGGCTCAGAGTAAGTCGCATCGCGACCAAAGTATGTCACGTCGCAGTCAAAGTAAGGTTTGTCGCGATCAACGTAAGTTGCATCGCGATCAAAGTAACTCACGTCGCGACAACGGTAAGATTGACTCGGCCATCGGTCAGGGAGTGGCAGGGGAAAGATAGCTGAATCCGGTAATTTTCTGCACCAGCCAGGCTCTGCGATTGAAATCTAGGAATTCGGCCATGTTAACTCAACAATACTGCCAGTCCTGTTGGAGTCTACCGATCGCTGAAACCCCTATTCTATCGTCGACCCCACCAGATTGCCTTCCAGGCAAGGGATACAGACGTTTTCCACAGGGTGCTTTTGAGAAAATTTGTCATCTGCAGAGGCGATCAGTAGACCCCCCAGAAATGATGGTGTAGGATGTAGACGTGGTAGGTCTTCCAGAGGCCGACCCCTTCCCACTCAGTGGGAAACTAATTGAATGGAAACAGGATAAAGTATCCTCTAATGTGAAACTCTCTCTTCTTCCCACTCAGTGGGAAACTAATTGAATGGAAACTCGCGGCGATCCGTGGAACCGAAGCGGAAGAACTGCCTTCCCACTCAGTGGGAAACTAATTGAATGGAAACGGTCGTACCCTGCCTCCTCGGCCGCTTTCTCGGTGGCCCTTCCCACTCAGTGGGAAACTAATTGAATGGAAACGGCAACCAAGGCAGAAGGATGAGGGATGAAGGATGAAAGGGACATGTCTGCCTGTCGTATAGGCCATAATTTCCAAGCCTTGCCACAGTCCTAAAGTCCTCGATTATCCGCTGCCTTCCCTATGCCCTCCGGGCAGGCTATGCCAACAGTTCGACTTCGTTGCTCCTGCGGAGCCGCTTCGCGAACAGGACAAGCAGTTCGGCTTCGTTGCCCCTGCGGGGCCGCTACGCGAACACTACGAGCAGTTCGACTTCGTTGCCCCTGCGGGGCCGCTACGCGCTTGGCGGAGCCTGACTGAAAGTCATACAGGACAAGCTGCCTTCTGCCTTCTGCCTTCTGCCTTCTGCCTTCTGCCTTCTGCCTTCTGCCTTCTGCCTTCTGCCTTTCTGTCAGGTGGGAAACCAATGAATAGAGCAGCGTTCGCTGAGCGGAGTCGAAGCGAACGTCGTATCAGCGAAAGCTATACCGCTGGCTGAGCGGCTTGTCCTGAGTTGTGTCGAAGGGAGAAAGCCAGCGGCGAAGTATCAGTCAGCATGGGAATGCTTACAGTGGCTGCCATTCTGGCACTCAGCCAAAATGTGCAGTTGATTCATATCACTCGCAATCAGGGCCTGCTGCTGCTTGCGGCTCCATCCTTGAAATGCGGTGTCGATGCGATCGCAGTCTTCGTAATACACCAACCTTACCGGCAACCGTTTGGCGGTGTAGTTGGCTCCAAGTATTCGTTGAGCTCAATAGCCTAGATCAGGATATTTTTTAGATGTAATACTCTAGGACTATGCAATCTAGCGGTTGCCATGACCACCTCCCTCTCCCATCCCAACCGTCAGTATCTGCTCGCTGGGACGTTGCCTGCTGGAGAGACCCCGAACTCAAGCCTGTGCCCCAGACCTAGTGCTCTATGTAGGAGAAAACACGCCGCGCTGGCAAGATGGCGATCCGCGCCGAATTGACTTACAAACCTGGCGGGTGCCTGATCTGGTGGGCGAGATTTCAGATACCACTCTGGCGTCTGATTTAGATGAGCAAAAGCATCTCTATGAAGCGCTCGGGATTCCCGAATATTGGGTGATTGATGTCAAAGGGGAGCGGGTGTTTGCCTTTCAAATTAAATCAGCAGGGGCAGTATGAGCAATGCCAGCCGTCCCGGGCACTGGCGGGGTATACCTATTCGCCTATTGACAGACACGATTCAGAAACTCAGCACAGAGACCAATACGGCGGCGGCGGCTTGGTTTACCGAAGCTATCACCAAGCTGGGCTGAGAAGGGCCAGTAGTTTCAAATTTAATGGCTGGCGGCTAGAAGCCGCGCCTATCCAGAGAAAACCTCGGTGGAGAACAGAGCACTCTGTTTGGATTCCGGGTGGCGCTGCGCTTGCCCGGAATGACGATAGTTGTTGTCGTGGTGAGTTTGCTGCCCTAGGGAATGCATTATCGTCATACCTGCCCCAGAACAGTGTCATGAGCGCCTTACCAATGGCTACAACCCTTGCAATACAAGCGTTCCATTGGTGATCTCTTCAAACGATCTCATCCAACCTTCATTAGCAACCCCCGTGGCCAGCGCCATAGTAGAGATACATCATGCCCCTGTGTTCTCTGCATAGCCCTCGGCAGTTCGATGCATTGCCTTCTGGCCAGGCCAGGGAAGCTCCATGTCTACGCTCTACGTGGCCCAACAGGGTTGCTATGTAAAACTCCAGCAAGAGCAACTCCTGATCAAACACAACGATGCCATATGCCAGCGGGTGCAACTGCCGCTGGTGGACCAAATTTTGGTGTTTGGTCATTGCCAGCTCACCACCCAAGCCTTGCGGGCCTGCCTGCAACGCCAGGTGTCAGTGCTGTATCTATCGCGCATGGGCCAGTGCTATGGACGACTGCTGCCCATGATCCAGGGCTATCGGCAACTGGCCCGCTACCAGCAAGACCTCTCAGAAGTGCAACGCCTGCGAGTCGCCAAGATCTTGGTCAAGGCCAAACTGTGGAATAGTCGCGTGCTACTGCAGCGGCAGGGCCGTACTCGACCCACGCCAGGGATTGCTCAGGCAGTAGGGCAACTGGCCATCTTAATTCGGCAGGTGAACGAAGCCCGAGACAATGCCGCCCTGATGGGCATCGAAGGGGCCGGGGCCGCCGCCTACTTTACCGCCCTGGGCGATTGCTTCGTACAGCCAGGGTTTACCTTTACCGAACGCAACCGCCGTCCTCCCAGAGACCCAGTCAATGCCATGCTCAGCTTTGGCTATCAGGTTTTGTGGAACCATCTCTACAGCCTGATCGAAGCCCAAAACCTGGATCCCTATGAGGCCTGTTTGCACCAGGGCTCTCGCAAACACGCCGCCCTGGTGTCTGATTTATTAGAACCCTTTCGGGCGCCGCTGGTGGATTCGCTGGTGTTGTATCTGGTCAATCGCAAGGTGATGGATCCCGAGGCCGATTTTGAGCCTCAAAAGGGTGGCTGTTACCTAAATGACTCCGGACGGCGCAAGTATCTGCAAGCCTTTGTGGTGCGGATGGAAACCGAAATTACCAGCAGTAGCACCCTGCCCCGCCCCCGTTGGGATCTATTAATGGCCCAGGTGCAGGAGTATAAACGCTTTGTCTACGAACCCCAGACCCTATTCAAACCCTATCTAATTCGCTAAGCCCATGCTCTTATATATTGTTGCCTACGACATTCCCTCGAATCGCCGCCGCAAAAAAATATCAGATCTGCTAGAAGGCTACGGCCGGCGAGTGCAATATAGTGTGTTTGAGTTAATGCTGTCGCCAGCCAAATATGCGGAGTTGCGGCGGCGGTTACGTCGCTATGTGCAGATGGAGGAAGACAGTGTGCGGTTTTATCCGGTGTCGAAACACACGCTGGATCAGGTAGAGATTTGGGGCGGTGTGCCCCTGACACAGCCACCTGGGTCGATTATTGTGTGACAGTTGCGAGGGATAACGCCAATGGCTGAAACCCCCATAGTCTCGTTCTATCCCTCGATCTCTGACGTGGTCGGGGTTTCAAGCGTTTTTCAGTCGGGTTTTCAGCAAAATTCTGGACGCAGCTGGCTATCCCTCGCAAACCAGCTCTGGACAGCCCCCAGAGAGTGGGTTTAGAATGCAAGGGGTCCCCACTCGTTGGGGAAACTAATTGAATGGAAACTATCGAGTGAGTCACCGTCTCGTCATTTGGGTCGATTATGTCCCCACTCGTTGGGGAAACTAATTGAATGGAAACTACATCCGAACTTAAGCCCAGGGGGTACACCGCCGCCAGAGGGTCCCCACTCGTTGGGGAAACTAATTGAATGGAAACTGAATTACTGTCGCTCATTATTGGGAGAGCGGTAGTCGGACTGTCCCCACTCGTTGGGGAAACTAATTGAATGGAAACGACTCGAGATTCAAGCCGCCGGCCCGGACGAAGGTGTCCAGTCCCCACTCGTTGGGGAAACTAATTGAATGGAAACCTTGTGTAACGTCACAATCAAACCAACAATTATTTACAGGTCCCCACTCGTTGGGGAAACTAATTGAATGGAAACATGGTTCTTCTGCGGCGAATCAATCAGTAGATGAATCCCTTATAGACGTCCCCACTCGTTGGGGAAACTAATTGAATGGAAACGCATAATCCCTTAGCACGACCTTGGCGGCTCCCCGTTGAGTCCCCACTCGTTGGGGAAACTAATTGAATGGAAACTGAATTGTCAGTGCCATCATTATCACTATCAACGACGTCCCACTCGTTGGGGAAACTAATTGAATGGAAACCCCCCGGATGGCGTCTCGTGAGGCCGAAATTAACAAGTCCCCACTCGTTGGGGAAACTAATTGAATGGAAACCTAATACTTCCAAAACGTTTAAGGAAATTTCTGGACGATCCCATGTCCCCACTCGTTGGGGAACTAATTGAATGGAAACTCAAATGAGGCTGAGGGATTATGGGAGAGTTTAAGGTCCCCACTCGTTGGGGAAACTAATTGAATGGAAACATATAAATCATCTTGAATTTTTACGTATGGTCGCAGTCCCCACTCGTTGGGGAAACTAATTGAATGGAAACCACTCATCAATAATTTCAATGAGTATGATTTTAGGGTCCCCACTCGTTGGGGAAACTAATTGAATGGAAACTTAGTGATTTCAAAGGAAGCTCCATTAGCAAAAGTCGTCCCCACTCGTTGGGGAAACTAATTGAATGGAAACTCCGTATTTCTGAAATATTCAGTATTCAGCCAACGTCCCCACTCGTTGGGGAAACTAATTGAATGGAAACGCAAAAGATTTAATAAAACTATTGAGGCGGCTATGACTTGTCCCCACTCGTTGGGGAAACTAATTGAATGGAAACTAATTCCATTGATTTATTCCCCTCTAGTCTTTGGCTGACAAGTCCCCACTCGTTGGGGAAACTAATTGAATGGAAACGTTCTTCAAGTGATCTTCATCTATCTTCAGAACAGAAGGTCCCCACTCGTTGGGGAAACTAATTGAATGGAAACTCTCCGATGAAGTTCCAACACCTGTTGTTAGAACACGTCCCCACTCGTTGGGGAAACTAATTGAATGGAAACGTAAAATGGCTCCTGCTCGATTAGCCACTGACAGCCAAGTCCCCACTCGTTGGGGAAACTAATTGAATGGAAACCCGTAGGAGTAGTAACGATAATCTCCTTGATCCCCTTGGTCCCCACTCGTTGGGGAAACTAATTGAATGGAAACGGGTGAACGACCGTCCATCGGACGGGACCACAGTCTCCGGTCCCCACTCGTTGGGGAAACTAATTGAATGGAAACATTTTACTAAAGCAAAAAGCTCTCCGGAGATAGCCGTCCCACTCGTTGGGGAAACTAATTGAATGGAAACTTCATATTCCCCAGTGGACAAGGATAGAGTTCGCCAGTCCCCACTCGTTGGGGAAACTAATTGAATGGAAACGGCAACCAAGGCAGAAGGATGAGGGATGAAGGATGAAAGGGACATGTCTGACTGTCGTATAGGCCATAATTTCCAAGCCTTTCCACAGTCCTAAAGTCCTCGATTATCCGCTGCCTTCCCTATGCCCTCCGGGCAGGCTATGCCAACAGTTCGACTTCGTTGCTCCTGCGGGGCCGCTACGCGAACAGGACAAGCTGCCTTCTGCCTTCTGCCTTCTGCCTTCTGCCTTCTGCCTTCTGCCTTTCCTTATCTCGCTGGGGAGACTAATTGAATCGAGATTGCTGGTATCAAGGTTCTAAAGGCGGGCTGGGAGGCTACTCCTGCAAGCATTCAAGCCTTGGTGCTGGCGTTGAGTGAGCGCTTGACCCAGTTCGAGGAAAAGCTGACTCAGAACTGGCAAGATTCGTAAATGTCAAGACTGGTTGAGATATCGTTGCAAACCTCGATCCTTTTTGGCTAGCCTACTTAACCGCCTGATTCAAACATCCTCTTATACTGAAAGAACGGTTTGTGTGTCTATTGGTCGGCTGTCTACAGTCTTGATTCAGCAGGAAACTCTCGATCTCCTCGAATGGCCCCGCCTTTGTCAGCAGGTGTCGACCTTTGCGGCGACAAAGTTGGGGGCCATAGCAGCGCAGCAATTGGTTATTCCGACTCATCAGGGGGATAGTGAGCGGCTACTGGCCCAAACCCAGGAGGCCTATCGCCTAGATGAGTTACCACCAGGGCTCAAATTTACCGGGATCCACGATATTGGCGATGCCTTGGATCGAGCCGGTTGCCAGGGAATTCTGCAGGGGGATGAATTACTTGCGATCGCAACCACCCTCAACGGTGCCCGCCAGCTACGGCGGTTTATCGACAGCCAAGAGGAGGTGCCGGTGCTGAGCCAACTGGTATCAGAATTGCGCACCTACCCCGAGCTAGAGCAGACCATTCACCACTGCATCGACGAACGGGGTCGGGTGGCCGACCGGGCCAGCGAGAAACTCACCGGCATTCGTGAAAAACTCAACCACTGCCGCGACCAGATCTACCAAAAACTGCAGCGGATTCTACAACGGCAGGGCCAGGCCATCCAACAACCGGTGATTACCCAACGGGGGGACCGCTTCGTGCTGGCCGTCAAAGCGCCCCAGAAAGACGCCATCCCGGGCATCGTCCACGATAGCTCCACCAGCGGCGCCACCCTCTATGTGGAGCCGCACAGTGTGGTGGATCTGGGCAACCGGCTGCGGCAACTGCAGCGGCAGGAACAGGCGGAAGACGACGCGGTGCGGCGCCGTCTCAGTCACCAGGTGGCAGCGGTGCAACCGGATCTAGAACAGCTCCTAGCCATCGTCACCAGTCTCGATTTAGCCACTGCCCGAGCCCGCTACAGTCGTTGGTTAGCCGCGAACCTTCCCCGCTTTACCGCCACCAACGAACAGACCACCCTGCGGCAACTGCGCCACCCCCTGCTGGTCTGGCAGCAGCAGCACGAAGAAGGCCCCGAGGTCGTCCCCATCGATGTGATCATTCGTCCCCAGCTGCGGGTGATTGCCATCACCGGCCCCAACACCGGCGGCAAAACCGTCACCCTCAAGACCCTAGGCTTGGCGGCCCTAATGGCCAAGGCCGGGCTCTTCCTCCCGGCTCGGGAACCGGTAGAACTGCCCTGGTTTAGCCACATCCTGGCCGACATCGGCGACGAGCAGTCCATCGAGCAGAGCCTCTCCACCTTCTCCGGGCACATCAAGCGCATTAGTCGAATCTTAGCGGCGATTCAGGAGCCAGGAGATAGGGCCAAGTTGGACGGGGAAGCAGCCTCAGAAGAAGAGGCGACGGCGGCGGCACCGGCCAATGCCCTGGTCCTGCTAGACGAAGTGGGGGCCGGCACCGATCCCTCCGAGGGCAGTGCCCTGGCCACGGCCCTGTTGCAATCTCTGGCTGACCAGGCTCAGCTGACGGTGGCCACCACCCACTACGGCGAGCTGAAGGCGCTGAAATACCAAGACGACCGCTTCGAAAATGCCTCGGTAGAGTTTGACGAGGTCAGTCTGTCGCCCACCTATCGCTTACTGTGGGGAATTCCCGGTCGCTCCAATGCCCTCACCATTGCCCGACGGTTAGGCCTGGCCACCCAGGTGATCGAGCAGGCCGAGGCCACCCTGGGCACCGGCTCCCATCAGGATGTCAACCAGATCATTGCTGGCCTGGAAGCCCAACGGCAACGACAGGAGGACAAAGCCGCCGAAGCGGCCCAACTGGTGGCCCAGGCGGAACGGCTCCATCAAGAAGTAACGGATAAGGCTCGGTTCCTGCGGCAGCGGGAGCAGTCCCTGCAACAGCAACAGACCCAGGCCATCCAAGCTGCCGTCACCCAGGCCCGAGCCGAGATCGCCAAGGTGATTCGTCGCTTGCAACAGGGGCAGGCCACGGCCCAGGAGGCCCAACAGGCCACCGATGCCGTCAACAAGATTGCCCAGCAGCATCAACCGGCCCCAGCGGCCCCGGCTAAGGCGAAACCGGGGTTCCGTCCCCAGGAGGGGGATCGGGTGCGGCTGCCCAGCCTGGGCCAAACCGCAGAGGTGCTCAGCCCTGCCGATGAAGACGGCAAGTTAACGGTGCGTTTTGGCCTGATGAAGACCACCGTCAGCCTGGCCGATGTGGAATCGCTGCAGGGGGAAAAGGTGGAGATGCCCAGCAAGCCCAAACCCCAGACGACCGTGCCAGCGGCGCCGGCAGCCCCGGCAGTGCGCACCTCCCGCAATACCTTCGATCTGCGAGGCCTGCGGGTGAGTGAGGCGGAAGCAGTGCTGGATGACGCCTTGGCCAGGGCCCAGGGGCCGATCTGGATCATCCATGGCCATGGCACTGGCAAGTTGCGGGCGGGGGTGCAGGAGTATCTGAAGCACCATCCCCAGGTGCAGCGCTTCGAAGCAGCGGAACAGGCCGATGGCGGCACCGGCGTGACGGTAGCTCATCTGTAGTCGGGCACTAGGTCGTAGCCGCCTTTTCGGCCTTGTACTTGTCTTTGAAAATGGCCTGCTGCCGCTTGTGGTCCACGATCGGTCGGGGGTAGCCGTTGCGATCGCAGTCCTCCTCAGGAATCTGCCCGGTCACCAGGGGGGCGGTATCCAGATGGCGTAACTCCGGCAGCCACTGGCGGATATACTCCGCCTCCGGGTCAAACTTTTTGGCCTGGCTGGCCGGGTTGAAGATGCGCAGCGGCTTGGGATCCATGCCGCTGGAAGCACTCCACTGCCAGCCGCCGTTGTTGGCTGCCAGATCCCCATCCACCAGCCGCTGCATGAAATATTTCTCCCCCCAGCGCCAGTCGATAATCAGATCCTTGGTGAGAAAGCTGGCCACGATCATGCGACAGCGATTGTGCATCCAGCCGGTCTGATTCAGTTGGCGCATGGCGGCATCGACGATGGGGTAGCCGGTGCGTCCCTGACACCAGGCCTGAAACTGCTGCTTATCGTTGACCCAGGGGAAATATTGCCACTGGGGCCGGTAGGGCCCCTCGGCCAGTTCCGGAAAGAAATACATCACATGCTGATAGAACTCCCGCCAGGCCAACTCCTGCTGCCAGGCTCGAATATTCTGGCGGGTCTCGTCGCTGCGGCAGCGGCTGTAGGCCGCCTCTGCCATAGCCCAGACGGTGCGGATACCGATGGCACCAAACTTGAGGGCAGCGCTGAGGCGGGAGGTGCCATCTTCGCAGGGCAAGTTGCGAGCCTCACCGTACTGGGCGATGGCCCGATCCTCCCGGCAAAACTCCTCTAGCCGTCGCTGGGCAGCCCATTCGCCTGCTGCCAGTGGTAGGGGAGAGGACCACTCAAAGCCTAGATCTTGGAGACTGGGCAGTGCCACCGTTCCCCCCTGCTCCAGGGCTGTTTGCTCCCTGTCCGACAACCCCTCAAAAGACTCCGGCGCCGGCACCGGCTCCGCCTTGGGCAGCTGCACCCACTTGCGCCAGAAGGGGGTATAGACGGTGTAAGGAGTGCCACCGCCGGTCAGCACCTGCCCCGGGCTTTGCAACAGCTGGTCCCAGAAAGTGGTACACATCTCGATGCCCTTTTCCTTCAGGGCCTCGGCCACCGCCTGGTCCCGTTGGCGACTGTAGGGTTCCACATCCCGATGCCAATACACCGCCGCCGCCCCTAGGGCCGCCGCCAACGCCGGAATCTGCTGTTGTGGCCGCCCCTGCAGGATCAGCAACTGTCCTCCGGCCTCGCCATAACGATGCTGCAGTTCCTGCAGGCAGCCCAGCATATAGTGCACCCGGGCCGGGGCCACATCATCCCGCTGCAGAATCGCCGGATCCAAACAAAACACCCCCACCACCTTGGGGCTGCGTTGGTAGGCCGCCGCCAACCCCAGATTGTCCGCCAAGCGCAGATCGCGACGATGCCAGAATAGGAGTTGCTCAGCCATAGCATGTCCCTGTTAACCCGATTCAGTATAGCGATCGTCACCCGTGGACGCAGAACGGGGAGCGGAGGACGGAGGGCGGAAGGCGGAGGACGGAGAGCGGAGGACGGAGAGCGGAGGACGGAGGAGAGTTTTAAGGTCTTAGGGTTGAGTTTTGAGTTCTCCAGTCAAAACTCTCTTGCCTGCCCACGTCTGTCTCTGCTCTGGTCTACTCGTCAGGTAGAAAAGCCCCTCGCTACCTTGCCGATGCGACGCGATCTAGCGCTACTAACCGATAAGCACGTCCGCAGGGTCCAGGGCAGTAGCGTGGGAAAAGGCAGAAGGCAGAAGGCAGAAGGCAGAAACCGGAAACATACCCCTCGCGTCCTTGCCGATGCGACGCGATCCATAACGACCAATCGACAAGCCCTTCCGCGGGTCCAGGGCAGCGGTTTGCCCTGGTCGTAGGGGTCCGGGGGAAGCGAAATTCCCTCGGGAGAGATCCTGGCTTGAAAAACTAAGTGCGGCCTTACCGAGGCCTGCCGCTCTTCACCGATGCGCCGCGATCCATAACGACCAATCGACCAGCCCTTCCACAGGATCTAGAGCGGTGATTCGACCTCCCTGTCCCCTCAAGAGCTTACTTCAACACTTGCAGCACACTGAGCGATCGAGATTGAAACTGGTACTCACTGTAGTCAGCCAGATCATCCAGGCCCACCAGGGTCAGCGTCACCTCAGCGGTCAACCACACCGCCGATTGTAAGAGTAAGCGTTTCCAGCGAATTTGCATGGGTCTAACCGGTCCGTGAACGCCGGGCAACCACGTCTGGCCTTAGCGTGCCCAGGATTAGATTCAACCTGGGTCAGTAAAAAAACGGAATTTTTAAGCCAGACCCCACCCATGTGTCGACTCACCTGCTTTTAATGTTTGATTAATCCGCTTTATCGGTGGCCCTGACTAAAATGAGGGCAACATTCTGAAGGTAGGAGATGGGCATGGCGTCAAGCTTGTTAGAACAGTTGCGGCAGATGACCACTGTGGTCGCCGACACCGGTGACATTCAAGCCATTGAGCAGTTTACCCCCCAAGATGCAACCACCAATCCCTCCTTGATTACAGCGGCGGCTCAGATGCCCCAGTATCAAGAGATCGTCGATGAAACCCTGCTCAAGGCCAAGCAAGACGCCGGGTCTGCCATGTCCGATAAAGCCATCGCCAACTTGGCCTTTAAGCGCTTGGCCGTGGCCTTCGGCCTCAAGATTCTGCAGATTATCCCCGGTCGAGTCTCCACCGAAGTCGATGCCCGTCTCTCCTACGACACCGAGGCTACCCTGGCCACGGCCCGGGATTTGATCGCCCAGTATGAGCAGGCCGGGGTCTCTCGGGAGCGGGTGTTAATCAAAATTGCCTCCACCTGGGAAGGGATCCAGGCGGCGACAGTGCTGGAACAAGAGGGCATCCATTGCAACCTGACCTTGTTGTTTGGGCTGCATCAGGCCATTGCCTGTGCCCAGGCCGGCGTCACCCTGATTTCTCCCTTCGTCGGTCGCATTTTAGATTGGTACAAGCAGGAGACCGGCCAAGAGTACCCCCCTGCCGAAGATCCAGGGGTCCTGTCGGTGACTCAGATCTACAACTACTACAAGAAGTTCGACCATACTACCGAGGTGATGGGGGCTAGCTTCCGCAATATCGGTGAAATCTGCGAATTGGCCGGCTGCGACCTGCTCACCATTTCGCCTAAGCTGCTGGCCCAGCTAGACAGCATCCAAGAGCCCCTGGTGCGGCGGCTAGATCCAGAGAAGGCCAAGACCATGGCCATCGATCCCATTTCCATGGATGAAGCCGCCTTCCGCCAGATGCATCGCCAGGACCGCATGGCCTCAGAAAAGCTGGAAGAAGGCATCAATGGCTTTAGCAAGGCCCTGGAAACCCTGGAAAGACTCCTGGTAGAGCGGCTCTGTGCCCGCATGGCAGGAGAAAAAATGGTGGACCATGCCGCCCAAGACCTGTTTAAGGCCTGTGACCTGGATGGAGATGGCTTCATTACCCGGGAAGAGTGGCTGGGCACCGATGCCGTCTTTGATGCCCTGGATTTAGACCACGATGGCAAGATCACGGCGGAAGAAATCAATGCCGGACTAGGGGTAGCCGTGAAACCGGCAATGGCCGTGGCGTAATTGGGCCAGGTCGAGGGTCCAGCTGCGTCCCCTAAGTGGACTGGCCAACGCCATAGTTAAGCCAATCAGCGGGAGAGCCGCCATGAGACTAGACGGGAAAGTTGCCCTCGTGACCGGCAGCAGCCAGGGCATCGGCCAGGTGATTGCCATTCGCTTGGCAGAGGCAGGGGCAAAGGTGGTGATTAACTACCGCTCTCATCCGGAAGGGGCAGCGGAAACCGTTGCCAAGATTAGGGCAATGGGGGGCGAGTGCCATGGAGCCGAGGGCTATTGTGACGACGACCACGCCTTCAGCATTGGGGCTGATCTAAGCATACTAGCGGATATTCACCGGCTGGTGGGCGAGAGCATCGACCATTACGGTCAGTTAGACATTCTGGTCAACAATGCCGGCATTGAAAAGCATGCCCCCTTCTGGGAGGTGACTGAGAAAGCCTTTGATGCGGTGATCAATGTCAACCTGAAGGGGGTGTTTTTTACCACCCAGGCCGTGGTCAAGCACCTGATGGCAACCGAGCGTTCCGGCAAGATCATCAATATCAGCTCGGTGCATGAAGACTTGCCGTTTCCGAATTTTGCCCCCTACTGTGCCAGCAAGGGCGGCCTGAAGATGCTGACCCGGGACTTAGCCGTAGAACTGGCTCCCTATGGGATTACAGTGAATAATGTGGCTCCGGGGGCGATTGAAACCCCCATCAACAGCGAACTGCTCAACAACCAAGCCAAGCTGAATGCCCTGCTGAAGAACATTCCCCTGGGTCGGTTAGGGCACCCCCAGGATGTGGCCGGACTGGTTGAGTTTTTGGCTTCTGATGATGCCAATTACATCACCGGCAGCACCTTCTTTGTCGATGGCGGCTTGACCTGGAATTACCAGGAACAGTAGGTCAGTGCTGTCTCCATCGGGTCCCCTTGCCTGCATCGATGGCCCTGGCCATGCCCTCGGCGTTAGATCAAGCTTCAGATCGAGCTTGATGCCGCTCCTGCGAACTGTAGCTACACATTATGCTCTCTCGCCCCTGCCCTCTGAGCGCTATTGAGCGCTATGGGTGTAGCTCGATTGGTGCGACCTGGTATTACTCATGGCGGCAGTGCACCGACCATTCCTTATCCATTCCTTATTCATCTCTAATGTATTGGTTTCCTGCCACCGCTACTATCGGGGAGTAGCCATGCTCAGAGTTGAGGCTATCTGTATACCTATCTGCCTGCGGCAGCTCCCTTGGGGTCTAGCGTCAGTGGTGCGCAGGGCAGGAGGATAGGGAGAGTCTGTCACGTTTCCGGAGAGTGTATTGATGAGCAGTTCATCCCATGCCATGCCCCAGCCCTGGTGGGAAGAGGGAGTGATTTACCAAATTTATCCCCTCACCTTTGCCGATGGGAATGGAGATGGCACGGGCGATCTGCGCGGTATCATTGCCCGATTGGATTACTTAAATGATGGGGATCCTGACAGCGAAACCTGCCTGGGGATCGATGCCATCTGGCTGTCACCGATTAACCAATCCCCTATGATTGATAACGGCTATGACGTTGTTGACTACACCGATATTTGCCCCATCTTTGGCACCCTGGCGGACTTCGATGAGCTGCTGGATCAGGCTCACCAGAGGGGCATCAAAATTGTCATGGATCTGGTGGTGAATCACACCTCGAATCAGCATTCCTGGTTTCTAGAGTCCGCCAGCAGCCGTGATCACCCCAAGGCCGATTGGTATCTGTGGCAAGATGCCTGGGAGGGACGGGATTTGCCCAACAATTGGCAGTCTTATTTCGGTGGCACTGGCTGGACCTATGCTGAAGAACGGGGACAGTTTTACTTCCATACCTTCAATGAAAACCAGCCGGATTTAAACTGGCAAAATCCTGAGGTCAGGGCTGCCATCTATGACATCATTCGCTTCTGGTTGGACCGCGGCGTGGATGGCTTTCGTTTAGATGCCTCCAGTGCCTATAGCCAAGACCCCTATTTCCGAGATAATCCGTTGAAGTATGGGGCCTCTGACAAAAATGCCTATAACAACTACCATCACCTCTACGATAGGAATTTGCCGGAGAATCATCAGATTATCAAAGAGATTCGCGCCATTTTAGAGGAATATGGCGATCGGCTGCTGATTGGAGAAACCTTTATCGACAATCGCCTCTACGATTCGATTGTTTTCTATGGGGTCAATAACGATGAACTCCATTTTCCCCTGACCTTTGAATTTCCCTTTAGTCCCTGGTATCCGGGCTACCTGCAGCGGCAGATCGAGAAAACGGAGAAAGTGACGCCAGTAGGGGCCTGGCCTACCTATTTTCTAGACAACCACGACATTCCTCGCCACCTCTCTCGCTGGATCGAGTGCAGTCTGTGCGTGGATTCGGTGGCTATCGCCAAGGCGGCGGCCACGTTGCTGCTGACGGTGCGGGGCACGCCGATTCTCTACTACGGTCAGGAGCTGGGCATGGTGGATAATACCGAGATCCCGGCCAATAAGCTGCAGGATCGGGCCGTGGTCAAGAGTGGCACCGGAGAAACGCCGCCGCCCCGGGATGGGGCCCGCACGCCGATGCAATGGGATGATTTTCCCCAGGCTGGGTTTAGTTTTGGCAGGGATGTAGACCCCTGGCTGCCGGTCCATACCAACTATCACCAGCTGAATGTACAGGCGGCGCTGCAGGATCCAGATTCAATTTTGACCTTTTACCGGCAATTGATTCAGGTCCGTAGGCGGAGTGGGGCGCTGCGCCGGGGCCAGTGGCGTCCGCTTATCCACTATCCCCACGAGCATCTGGCCTATGTGCGGGAGACCGAGGCAGAGACGGTGCTGGTTTTGATCAACTTTTCCTATGAAAAACCTCTAGAGCTAGATGTGTTGGTGAACCGAGAGGCCTGGACAGTGCTGCTATCCACCACCTACAAGACTGGTAAGCTGATTGACCTGCCTGATACTCTACAACCGTTTGAGGTCTCCATTGTGCAGAAATTAGCGTGAGGACTTCGTGGACTTGGGCCCCAAGTGCGGCGACTCGTCATTGGCTGAGGCGCCAAAGAGATAGGGCCAAAGAGATAGGGCCAAAGAGATAGGGGGGGAAATGGTTGGCTAATTGTCGCCTTTCGTGTCGTTGAGCGATCTCATCTGGGATGACTGTGCCACTGGGACGGGATATTTGCGGTGACTTGCCTCATGCGGAACGGCGAGAGTGGTTGGTTACCAATGGCATCGGCGGCTATGGCTGTGGCACCATTGCCGGGCTGTTGAGCCGCCATTACCACGGACTGTTGGTGGCGGCCCTGAAGCCCCCCCTGCAGAGGACTTTGCTGCTGGCTAAGTTGGATGAACAGGTGATTTATGGCGGCCAGGTCTATGCCCTGGGCTGCAATCGCTGGGCTGATGGTGCCGTGATCCCCCAGGGGTACCGGCTGATCGAGCGGTTTTGCCTAGAGGGCACCGTGCCCGTGTGGACCTTTGCCATCGCCGATGGGCTGCTGGAGAAGCGGGTCTGGATGGAGCAGGGGGCCAATACCACCTATGTCCGCTATACCCTGGTCCGAGCCAGCCAACCCCTGACCCTGTCGCTGCAGGCCCTGGTCAACTACCGCGATCACCATGGCAATCCCCAGGGACCTGGCTGGCAGATGCAGGGGCGGCCTCGACCCCAGGGGATTGAAATTCGGGCCTTTGAGGGGGCCGTACCGTTTTATCTGCTGGCGGCAGGGGCTGAGATCTCCCCGGCCCATAGCTGGTATCGGCACTACGCCCTGGCAGTGGAGCAATACCGGGGCATTTATCCCTATGATGATCATCTCCATGGGGCCACGGTGACGGTTGATCTGGCGGTGGGCCAGTCCCTGACCCTGGTGGCCAGTACTGGGCCAGATGCGGATCTAAACGGGGAGGCTGCCTTACGGCGGCAGCGACTCCATGAACAGGGGCTGCTCCAGCAGTGGCATGCTGCTGCTGGTCAAGATCATCCCGCCTGGGTACACCAGTTGGTGTTGGCGGCGGATCAGTTCGTGGTGGGGCGAACGGTGGCCGGGACGCCCGGTAAAACAGTAATCGCAGGCTATCCCTGGTTTGGCGACTGGGGCCGCGATACCATGATTGCCCTGCCAGGACTTGCGATCGCAACCGGCCGTCCAGCCATAGCCCGGCCTATCCTCCGTACCTTTGCCCAATACCTAGATCAGGGCATGCTGCCCAATCTATTCCCAGAGGCGGGGGAATCCCCTGGCTACAACACCGTTGATGCCATCCTCTGGTACTTCGAAGCCCTGCGCGCCTACTACCAAGCCAGCCAGGATCAGGCTCTGCTGGCAGAACTGTTTCCCGCCTTGGCCGAGGTAATTGAGTGGCACCAACGGGGCAGCCGCTACCAGATCCATCTAGACAGCGATGGGTTAATCTACGCTGGCGAACCCGGAGTCCAGCTCACCTGGATGGACGCCAAGGTCGACGACTGGGTCGTCACCCCCCGTATTGGCAAACCCATCGAAATCAGCGCCCTCTGGTATAACGCCCTGGTGGCCATGGCCCAGTTTGCCCCAGTTCTCGGTAAATCAGCGACGCCTTACCAGCAGCTAGCCGAGCAAACGCGACAGGGCTTCCAGCGCTTCTGGCCAGGAAACCGGGGTTACTGCTATGACGTGTTGGACGGCCCTGAGGGCGATGATACCTCCCTGCGCCCCAACCAGATCGTTGCCGTGGCCCTGCCTGCCTCGGAGCTACTAGGGCCAAGTCTGCTATCTCCTGTCCAACAGCGGGCAGTTGTCGATAGTGTGGCCCAGCACCTAGTGACGTCCTACGGTTTGCGATCGCTCGCCGCCGATGCCCCGCAATACCAAGGGCACTATGGCGGCGATCGCTGGCAGCGAGACGGAGCCTACCATCAGGGGCCAGTCTGGGGCTGGCTGATCGGCCCCTTTGTCCAGGCCCATCTCAAGGTGTATGGTGATTCGTCCCTGGCCCGCCGCTTCCTAGCGCCCCTGGCCGATCACCTCAGCGATGGCTGCATCGGCAGCCTCAGCGAGATCTTCGACGGCGATCCACCCCATCGTCCCCGCGGCGCCTTCGCTCAAGCCTGGACCGTGGCGGAAGTGCTGCGAGCCTATCGACTCACTGTAGAGGCGCCAAGGGAGTATCAAGCGACGACCGGACTTGATATGACCTGAGCGATTCAAATAGTCCGCACAGCAGCCAATAAGTCTCGATGGACCTCAGCCGTGGCCCCAATCACCAACCCTGGCCGTCTCATATCACGGCACTGATGTAAGGGAGGCGGTGGCTGCCCCTCCCAGGTTGTTACCCAATAGCCCATTTCCTGGGCCATAAAGGCCAGGGCAGCACCATCGATAAATTGACTGCGCTCAAGCACCGCCCCAGCTAAGTCTCCGCTGAGCAAGCCATTAAAATTGGGAATTTGTCGCTGCTTCGAGTAAGAACTACCCGTGTGAAAGACCTGATAGCGATCCTTGAGAGGATCAATCAGGGCAGTCAACGCGAAGCCCAAACAGACAGCAGGCGTCTTCGGCTGCACCATCAAGGGCCGACAATCGGCCATCGTATCCTGCCAGTGACCTCGATGGGTTCCCTGCCCTCGCACAGTGTAGTAGTAGCAGTGCTGACTCGGACTAATGGCCAGTACCGCTTCAAACTCATCCTGGTTCAGCACCGTCAGAATAATTTGATAATTGTCATGGCCATCCAAATAGAACTGGGTGCCATCGATGGGATCCAGGGTAATGAGGTAGTCATCTTGTGGTCCTAAATCAATGGCTCGGAAATATTTCGTGTTGTAAGTCTGAGCATGCTCTTCTCCATAGAACCGCAGCTCTGGGAAATGGGCCAGTAAGGCCACCTCCACAAATGTCTGCACTGATAAGTCAGCATCACTGAGGGCTGCCGCAAAGAAGTTATCCGAGCCAGCGGCTTTGGCAGGTTGGGCCGCAATACGGGGCTGGATCTGGCGGGCATAGGCTCCTGCTGTCTTGAGGTAAGGCAACAGGGTGTCTAGAATCTGACGGGGTGTTGGCGATGGCATAGGGCATAACGACTAAGAACCCTTTCTACTCATAGACGGGGAAGGCGCTGAGGGCAAGCACTATGCCACGGCTCACGTATCCGGCTATACTCCAGGCTTCATTATTCTCTACCCCCCAGGCACGGTTAGGGGACGTCCATTGTCCTTGGGGCTCAGCTGCAAAATGAAGGGCACTACCTGCTTTTTCCACTGCTGTAGGGCAGTGAATGAGGCGGCCTCATCGCCGTAGCACACCTCCAGCATATCGGTGTGAATGATGCCAGGATTGAGAGGCACTGCTGCCATGGTGGCGGGAAGCTCTTGGGCCAAGGCTCGGGTCATGCCCTCTATGGCCCATTTACTAGTGCAGTAGGGAGCCACCTGGGGCGAGGTCGATCGTCCCCAACCAGAGCTGAGATTGACAATAATGCCACGGCCCCGCTGCACCATCGCAGGCACAAACTGGCGCAGGACGTTGGCTACCCCTTTGATGTTGACATCGATGACGCGGTCGAATTCCGCAGGTGGTACCTGCCACAGGGGAGCGAGGGCATTGATCACCCCGGCATTGTTAATCAAGATGTCTGGGGGACCATGGCGCTCTAGCAGTGACTGTCCCCAAGCCTTGACCTGGTCCTGGTTGGCCACATCGACAACGGCAAAGTCGTGGGGGGGACCGTAGTGATTTTGGAGAGCGGTCACTGGTTCGGCCTGGCGAGCACAGCCCCAAATGGTATGGCCCAAGCTGATGAACTCTTCGGTCATGGCCCGCCCCAATCCGCGACTGACTCCCGTAATTAGAATGTGTTGTGCCATAGTGCTCCTGCCATCCGTATCCCAGCTAGCTCGATACTCAGAGCTTTACCCCCTTAGTAAACCTCTCGGATTAGCCTGGGGCAAGGGTTAACTTAAATCCAACCGTTCCACGCCATCCCAGCCCGGCGGAAACCCTGTGTCGCGATAGGTCTGGCACCGTTGAACATACAATTGGGCCGCTTGATCTCGGGGATTTTGCGCTAAGACGTCTTGAAAAATCGGCTCTGCCTCGTGAAACTGCTCGGCGTAGTAGAGACACACCCCTTGTTCGAAAGTAGTGCGGGTAGCCACCTTCAGATGGCGTTGTTGCTCGTTGTCGCCATCAAAGACATCATAGATTTCCACCGGATTTTCCCTCCCCCGCACCCGGACTCGATCCAAAAAGCGATACTGATAGCGCACTGGATTGGCTAAATCCCCTAAAGTATCGCCGGTGAGGGTAATATAGTTGCCGTAGAGCTTAGTGAGTCCCTCAACGCGGTTAGCCAAGTTGACTGAGTCGGAAATCACCGTGCTTTCCATGCGTTCCTCTTCTCCTACGGTCCCTAACATCAGGTTGCCGGTATGAAGACCAACCCCAATGCGTATGGGCAACATCCCCCCTTGAGATTGCCGCTCGACATTGTAGGCAACGACCGTCTGCTGCAGGGCAATGGCTGCCGTCAGAGCATCGTCTGCAGATTGGGGAAATAATGCCATGACGGCATCGCCGATGTACTTATCGATGAAGCCGCGGTGCTGGCGAATGACTGGCCCTACCCGTTTCAGATAGGTATTGAGAAAATCGAAGTTCTCTTTGGGGGAGAGCTGCTCCGAGAGGGCAGTAAAGGCACGGATATCGGCGAACATGACCGTCATCCGTTTAAGCACCTGATCGCCAAGTTGCACGTCGAGGATGCTGTCTCGCTCTAGAAATTGTAGGAACTCATGGGGCACGAATCGCTCGTAGGCCTGGTTGAGGGCTGCTAAATTGGTATATAGATTGGCGTTCTCGATGGAAATTGCCACCTGGGCACTGAGAATGTTAATCACCTCCAAGCGACCGGGGGTAAAGGTATCAACGGTCAGGTTATTTTCTAAATACACCAAGCCCAGCAGCTTACCCTGGGTCGTTAGAGGCGCACACAGCAGAGACTTGGGCTGATGCTGAACCACATAGGGATCGTGGACAAAGGGACCCTGCTCGGTCGCATTGGCCAATACGACACTCTCTCCAGTCCTGAGCACATAGTTGACAATATGTTGAGAGAGGTGCGTCACCTCGCCCACTGGCGTTGCTTGCAGAATCTGAACGGCATCTCGATCACTCCACCCCTCGGCTTCGATGGTAGGAGCACCGCGATAGGTTAAGACCAGCACGACCCGTTGAGCCGCAGCATTTTCCAGCAACGTATGCACCATAGTAGTTAGGAGCTTGTCGAGTAAGATTTCGCCGGAGAGGGCTTGGGTAGCTTTGATCACGCTTTTGAGATCTAGATCTCCTGGCTGACTATTGGTAGACCCGTAGGAGGATACCGAGGGGGTTAAGGTGTCGCCAGCCCCAGGGAATAGACCATCTAAGGTTCCCCCCAGAAAGGGATAGGCCTCATCTAGGGATTGCACTTTGCTAATGGCGCCCCATTGCAGGTAGGCATAGCGGGCTTCGATGCGATAGGCCCGACCAATGACATCGAGACCGCGGCCGTCGTAGAAGTCGGCAGCTAGCTCATTGGCTAAGGCTTCATTTTGTAGGTAGCCTGCTTCTCGGGCACCTCGAATGGCTTTCTGATAGAGGCGCTCAGCTTGGGGAAACTGGTGTTTGAGCCGGGCCATTTCTGCCTGAATCAGGTCGGCTTTGTGGCGGAAATTAGCCGGGCTGTGAGTGGCCCAGCGATGGAGTTTTTGCCAGTGCCGCTGCAAGGTTTGCCAGATATACTGTCGGCGGGCGGGATCCCGTTGGCGCTGGTAAGCTGTCACACAGCAGAGGGCGTAGTAGAAGCTGTGAGCAGCCACACGATATAACCCCATGGCGGCGCCAATGGTCTTATCGGCTTGTTGGGCGGCGGCTAGGGCGGCATCAGGGTCATTGGCTAGGAAGCAGAGCAAGGTCTTGGTGACGTAGTACCAGTTGAGGGCTCCCACCAGCCCAGGCTGGGTTTGCAGCAGGTTGAGATGGGCTGCCTCGTCAAAGTCGGCGTCACTGAGGTTGGTAGCGCTGTTGGTATTACCCTGCAAACAGCGGGCCACCTGGCGAGTAACCACTAGAAAGGTGGGAGTGTACTGCTCTTTCACCTGCTGGGCATGGATGAGAAAGCGCTGGGCTTCCGATTCGATTTCGACCAGTTGTCGTCCCAAGAAGAACAACCGCATGCTCAGTACATTGTTGGCATAGCAGGCCCAGATTAGATCGCCGGCATCCATGCCAGCTTGGTAGGCGGAGCGCAGATAGGTTAGATCGCCTTGGGCGGGTTGAGTCCAGGGATGGATAAACCCACCGAAGAGGAAATGGGTTTTGCATTTTAGAGCTTTGCTATTAGAGGCCTCGACCAGTTGAATGGCGAGCTGGCCAAACTGATAGCGATTTTGAAATTCGCCTAGTTTTTCTCCCAGCAAGCGGCCCAGGCCCAGATAGGCGACGGCTGAGGCCGGGGCATTGCCATGGCGCAGGGAGAGGCTGGCCATCTTCAAATAGAACAGGTTGGAGGCCTCCATGTCGGTGTAGTAGAGGGTCGGGATCACCTGGGCCATGAGGTTGAGCTTGGCTAGCTGCACAGGATCTTGTAGAGGAGACCGCTGCAGCAACCGAGGAATCCGTCGCCCCAGGAGGTGCCATTTGATCCATAGCAGCTCTTTCCACACGGCCAATTTCACCTGCTGCGGGGTGGTGGGGACGCTCCAGCCCAACTTAGCGAGTCCCTCATAGCCTAGATGAATGACGTCTGCAAATCGGCCCAGGGTGGTGTAGAGCACAATCTGCAGGCCATAGATTTCAGCGATATCGACCAGCGTGCGGGCGTGCTCAGTCAAATGTTGGAATAGCTGCTGGGCTTGGTCGAAGTGGCCGCAGAGGTATTCACACTCCAATCGGTCTTTGTTGAGGGTGTAGGTGAGGGTGTAGTGCTGATCCCAGGCAGAATCTGACAGCAGGGCCATGCCTTGGCTGAGATAGGCCAGGGCGGCATCGTAGGCGACGGAGGCTTTGGCTTTTTGACCGGCTTTGAGGTTGAGCTGGGCTAATTGTAGGCGTTCGCTTGTCTCGGTAATGAGGGGAGCTCCATAGTTGAGCTGGTTCACCAGGTTGAAGAGACTGGCGTCTTGGTCGGAGATCGGCTGGTTAGCCAGCAGCAGCCGACCGATCTTTAAGTGGATGCTCTGGCGCTGATGCTCGTCGGTAAGCAGGGCATAGGCGGCCTGTTGGACCCGGTCGTGCAAGAAGCGATAGGTGACTCGAATCTCTTCAGAGGGATGGGCATCGCTATGGGCTAAATGGGGAATGATGCGGTGGGTGTCGGCTAGGGGGGTGATTAGGTTAGTTGCGATCGCATCATCTAGGCCCTGTGCCACCCGGACCAACGGCTGCTCACAGATGACAGCCAAGATCGCCAGATCGAACTGGTTGCCGATGCAAGCGGCCAACATCAAACAGTGTTGGATGGCGGCGGGCAACTGCCGCAATTGGCCCAAGACCAGATCCACCACATCATCTGGAATACTGGCCTGGCGGATATCCTGTAAATTCCAGTACCACTGACGGCCATGGCGACGAATCAACCCCTGCTCATGGAGATAGGTCAGCAGCCGCGTCAGGAAAAAGGGATTGCCATCGGTCTTCTTGACAATCAGCTGAGCCAGCTGGTCACACTGCTCGATGGAGCAGCCCAGGGTATCGGCCACCAGCTGCGTCCCATCCACCAGACTCAGAGGTAGCAACACCAACCGCCGTATTGTGGCCTGCTGGGCCTGCAGTTCCCGCAATGAGGCCGTCAGCAGATGGCCATCGGCGACCTCATTGTCGCGATAGGCACCAATCACCAACAGATGGTGCAAGCTCGGCGATAGCAGCAACTCCTGCAGCAACGACAACGACGAAAAGTCAGCCCACTGCAAATCATCCAAAAACAACACCAGGGGATGGCTGGCCTGGGCAAAGACCCCGACAAACTGCAGAAATACTTGCTTGAACCGATTCTGCGCCTCGACGGGAGACAGGGGTTCTAAGGGAGGCTGAGGGCCAATGATCAGCTCCACATCGGGAATCACCTCCAGAATGACCTGGCCGTTTTGGCCCCAGGCCGCCATCAATTGCTCCCGCCACTGGCTGATGCGCTCGGGACTGTCACTGAGCACCTGCCGCACCAGGCGTTGGAAGGCCTGGATCAAGGAGGCGTAGGGAATATTGCGCTGCAGCTGGTCAAACTTACCGGTGATGAAATACCCGCGCTGGCGCACGATGGGCTTGTGGATTTCATGAATCAGCGCCGACTTGCCAATGCCGGCAAAGCCGCACACTAACATCAACTCCACGGCCCCCTGACTGACCCGCTCAAAGGCCTCCATCAATGACTGCCGCTCCCGCTCCCGGCCATAGAGCTTTTGGGGAATGACGAAGCGATCGCAAACGTCTAACTGCCCCAAGGGAAACTCATAGATCTGCTTAGACTGCTGCCACTGATCCCGGCAGTAAGTTAAATCAGCAATCAATCCCTGGCTGCTCTGATAACGGTCCTCCGCCGTTTTCGCCATCAGCTTCAAGACGATATTCGATAGGCAGACAGGCACGGCCGGATTTAACTCATGGGGCGGGGTGGGCAGGCGAGCGATATGGCTGTGCACCAACTCCAGGGGATCGTCGGCAGTAAAGGGCAACTGCTCCGTCAACAGCTGATAGAATGTCACCCCCAGGGAATAAAAGTCGGTGCGATAGTCCACCAGCCGGTTCATGCGCCCGGTTTGCTCAGGAGACATATAGGCCAGAGTGCCCTCCAGGCTATCGGGGTTGCCCACCTCTTGCCGCTCCTGAGAAAAGCGGGTAGACAGCCCTAAATCAATCAGCTTCACCTCGCTGGTCTTGGGATTGATCAAGATGTTGTCGGGCTTGATGTCTCTGTGGATGATTTGATTCGCGTGCAGTTCTCCCAGACACTGGGTGATGCGGATGGCTGTATCGAGGAAGGTGCCGACATCTCGGGCCAACTCCCCAATGACCTCATAGATGGGCTGGCCACCGAAGTCTTCTAAAATCAGGTAAATAATATTATTGTGCCGCTCCAGCCGGTAGGGCTTGGCAATGCCGTCGAGTTCCAGCCCTTTGGTAATTTCATATTGGTGGCGGAAGCGGGCAATGTCTCGCAGGCTAGGGTATGCCTGCTTGAAGGTCTTCAGAATGATCGACCCCTGGCCCAGGTCTTCATAGGCGCGATAAACGACTGACCGGACCCCCTCATATACTTTTTCGATAATTTGATAGCCAGGGATGCTCAACATGCTTGCCGTTCATCCTTACGGCCAGGAGGGAACCTGATCCGACCGTCGCGACGCAGTGATTTCACTATACATCCAAGCACCCTGACTTCCGGGGGTAGTCAGTTATCCTCTAGGTCGGCAGAGCAACCTGAAATCACCCACATCACAGTTTTATAGTAACTGCTTCACCGCTTGAGGCGGTTATGGACTAGATAGCTCTAAAATTTAGGGCTTTGATGCGCAAAACTATCCACCTAATACAATAGCTCATCGGTGGCCCATGCTATCGAGGTGTCTCAGACATCACCCGCGGGGCTACAGTGTAGGCATAAAAGTTACTACTCCCTAGGCCATATTACTGCTCTTAGCCTTGTGTCCGAAAATTGGGAGTCATTTCAGGGGTTGTGCAGATTGGTCTCAGGTGCTGAAGTATTTGGCCACGGGATGGTAAGCAATGATGGCTGTCGTCGACTGCTCTGGATACAGTTGCTCGCTTTCATCCATGGTCATGCCGATGCGATCGCATGCCAGCAACTCCAGCTGCACCGCCTGGTCCTGAATATTGGGGCAGGCCGGATAGCCAAAACTATAGCGGGAACCCTGGTACCGTTGCTGTAAGACCTCTCGAATCGTCGCCGGTTCCTGGTCTCCATAGCCTAGTTCCTGACGAATACGAGCATGGCACCACTCCGCCATCGCCTCCGCCGTCTGCACCGATAGGCCGTAATAGTACAAATAGTCCGTGTAGCGATCTGACTGAAACAGCTGCTGAGCATACGCCGTGGCCACTTCTCCCACCGTCACCGCCTGCATGGGAAAGACATCAAATTGGCCGGGCTGTGCCAACTCCTTGGGCAAGAAGAAATCAGCAATACACAATCGCCGCATCGATTTTTGCCGGGGGAAGTCAAAGATGGCGATGGGCTCCGGAGGAGCCATCTTCCCATCTACCACCGACGGATCATAGATATGCAACGAATTCCCCGCCGCCAGACAGGGAAAATAGCCATAGATAATCTGGGG
Organism: Halomicronema hongdechloris C2206; assembly: GCF_002075285.3. Taxonomy (GTDB): domain Bacteria; phylum Cyanobacteriota; class Cyanobacteriia; order Phormidesmidales; family Phormidesmidaceae; genus Halomicronema_B; species Halomicronema_B hongdechloris. The sequence goes on from NZ_CP021983.2 coordinate 2,316,399, forward strand.
GTGCAGTAGAGCCTCCGTCTGCACCCGCTGGGTCCACTCCGCCAAGATTGGATGTACCGTCTCCTGCAGGAAGGCCTCATACTCTTCCCGTGATTGCCCCTTCTGCTTGCGGAACTGCCACTGTCCCACGAACAGAGCCTGCAGATCTAGATACCAGAACACCTCATCTAAGGGAATATGCTCCGGATTCAGAATCCGCGTACCCCAGAAGGGGGGAGTTGGTCGCGGCATCGTCAAATCTACGGCCTCAGAACGGCGCGTATCTGGCAAGGCAGTCGTGGCGTCTACCTGCTCTTTCCCCTCTACCGGCTGGCCACTGCTGTCCCCCTGCTGCTCTCGGTTTGCTACCGCCTGTTCTGCCTTGTCTTCTCCGCCTGCCTGTGCGTCGACTTCATCCAAAAAGCCCTGCAGATCATCCCAATTGGTTGCTGCCTTGGCAGGCATTAGTTTATCCATGAAATGCAGATCCGAAAAGGCGTCCTTGCCATAGACCACTTTGCCCTTGTAGGTATTCTGGCAGTCTTGGTAGACAAATTTCGGCGTCAGGGCGGCTCCCCCCAAAATCACCGGTACTGTAATGCCTTGCTCATTGAAGACCTCCAAGTTGTCTTTCATGAACGCCGTTGACTTCACCAGCAGACCGCTCATGGCGATGCAATCGGCATTATGCTGGCGATAGGCCTGGATAATGGCATCCACCGGCTGCTTAATGCCCAGATTCACCACCTTATACCCGTTATTCGACAGGATGATGTCCACCAGATTCTTGCCGATATCATGGACATCTCCCTTAACGGTGGCGATGACCACGATGCCTTTACCGGAGCCATCGCTGTCCGACTTCTCCATCAGGGGCTCCAAATAAGCCACCGCAGCCTTCATGGTTTCCGCTGATTGCAGTACAAAAGGCAACTGCATCTGGCCGGAGCCAAACAGTTCCCCCACCACCTTCATGCCGTCTAGCAAAAATGTATTGATGATATCTAAGGGCTCATAGGTCTTGAGGGCCTTTTCCAGGGCCTCTTCCAACCCAATCCGCTCGCCATCGATGATGTGCTGCTTCAGCTGTTCTTCAATGGGCAGATCCTTGGCGATGGCCTCCTTCTTCTTGACACTCTTGCCCGCAAACAGCGTTGTCAGCTTAGTCAGCGGGTCATAGGTGCAGATATCGCCGTCATACTGGCGGCGGTCGTAGATCAAATCTCGGCAGATCTGCTGGTGCTCTGGTTCAATCTTGGCCAGGGGGAGGATTTTAGCGGCACTGACGATGGCCGCATCTAAGCCGCGCTCCATGGCATCATGCAAGAACACCGAGTTGAGGGCGACTCGGGCCGCAGAATTGAGACCAAAGGAAATATTGGAGACCCCCAGCACAATATGGCAGCCAGGCAAATTCTCCCGAATTAAGCCCACCGCCTCCATGGTGGCTTTACCATTGCCCCGATCCTCTTCGATACCGGTGGAAATCGGCAGCGCTAGCGTATCAAAGAAGAGTTCATGGGCTGGAATGCCATACTCCAAGGCGGCTCGATAGGCCCGCTGGGCGATCTGGAATTTTTTCTCAGCGGTACGGGCCATGCCCTCTTCATCGATGGTGCCCACCACCACCCCAGCCCCATAGCGCTTGGCTAGCTCCAGCACCTTCAGGAAGCGTTCTTCCCCATCCTCGTAGTTGGTAGAGTTGAGGATGCACTTACCTCCGGCTACCTTCAGGCCCGCCTCCATCTTGGTCCACTCGGTGGAGTCGAGCATCAGCGGCAGGGTGACATTGGTGACTAGGCGAGATACCAACTCATGCATATCCCGTTCGCCATCCCGGCCCACATAGTCCACATTCACATCCAGGACATGGGCCCCCTCCCGCACTTGGGAGCGGCCCAGGGCCACGAGGCCATCCCAGTCCTCGGCATTCAGCGTCTCCCGGCATTTCTTAGAGCCACTGGCATTCAGCCGCTCACCAATGATCAAAAAGGAATTGTCCTGGTCGTAGGGTTGGGGACTGTAGATCGAAGCCGCTGCTGGCACATAGTTGAGGCGAGGCCGAGGCTCTGGCCAGGGTTCCTGGCTGGGCTGTAGCGCTAACCGTACGGGACGCTGCTTCAGGTGCAGATCCTGGGCGATCTCGGCTAGCTGCTGAATATGCTCGGGCCGGGTACCGCAGCAGCCGCCAATGATTTGTACCCCTAAATCTTCGACGAAGTGCATCAGGGCCATGCGCAGCTCCATCGGCGTCAGGCGATAGACTGCTTGCCCCCCGACGTTCTCAGGCAGCCCAGCATTGGGAATACAGGACACCACGAAGGGAGAATGCTGGCAGAGATATTTAATGTGGTCCTTCATCAAGTCTGGGCCGGTGGCACAGTTCAAGCCCAGGATGTCGATAGGGTAGGGTTCCAGGATGGTCAGGGCGGCTGCGATTTCGGTGCCCACCAGCATGGTGCCCTGCTGCTCCATGGTCACCGAGACCATTAGGGGAACCCGCCGGGCACCGGCCTCAAACACCTCCATGATGGCATTCAGGGCCGCCTTAATCTGTAAGACATCTTGGCAGGTTTCGACGATCAGCAAGTCAACGCTGCCAGCCAATAGCCCTTGGGCCTGCTCTACGTAGGCCCCCTTGAGGGTATCGAAGTCAATATGGCCGAGGGTGGGTAACTTAGTGCCGGGTCCCATCGATCCAGCCACGAAGCGGGGCTTGTCCGGGGTAGAACAGTCTGCCGCCACCTGCTTAGCCAATTGAGCCGCCGCCCGATTGATCTCATAGGCTCGATCCGCCAGGTCATACTCCGCCAGCACCACCGAGGTACCGCCGAAGGTGTCCGTCTCAATCACATCGGCACCGGCCTCTAGAAAATCTCGGTGCACCTTGGCCACCGCCTCTGGTTTGGTGATCACCAAATATTCATTGCAGCCCTCGTATTGGGGACCGCCAAAGTCGTCGGCAGTGAGGTTCTGCACCTGTAGATTGGTACCCATGCCGCCATCGAAAACGATCACGGAATGGTCTGGACTTTGGAGTCGCTCGAGGAAGGCAGTGACCATAACTTTGGAGTGGGCTACTTTATAACACTTTTATAACGCTACCAAATCCTCGGCCTGGAATTAGGCTTTCATCACCTCATAGAGCACCCGCGATAGTTCTCGTCGCTGTAACCACTGATTATCTCGAGGGGTACGGGCAAAGGCTAGATCCAGCACCTCGGGGGCAGCTCGTTGAATTAAAAATCCCAATTGTTTCCGGGTCATGGGCTGATCTGGGGCAAAGCGATTGCCACCGACACCGGCAATTAATCCATGGCTATGGAGGGTTTCTATCACCTCGTAGGCCCAATGGCCGCCAGGGGGAACATCTAAAAAGGTGGGTCGAGGCGGCGTTTTCTTCTCTAGGCCCAATAAATTGACCAGAGCCGCGGCGACCACCGCCCTGGAGACGCTGCCATGGGGACGGAAGTGCAGGGTTTTTAGGCTTTCACTGCGAACAACGTTGGCGGTGGCTAGCACCTGAATCGCTTCAAAGTCAGGATCGTCATGGGCGACATCGTTAAACCAGAAAATGGGAATGCCATTGCGGGTGAGAAATCCTTGGATTTTGCGGATGTGAGCCTGATCGGTGGCTAAGACCCGAGGCGCTAAACCAGTCCAGACTGCAAACACGGCCAGAAAACCGCTGGCCTCGCCGATGGCCCACTCTACCGGATGCATGCGGTAGGCAGCATTGGTGATATGGGTGGTGCCCAAGCTCTTGGCCGAGAGCACGAGACCGTCGGTATTGAAAGGGACTAAAGCTCCCAGAGGTAGGGTGAAGGGTAAGGCCACTACTTCTTTGCCCTTAGGTGAGACATGGCCGGGTTCGTCATTGCCGTGGAGATCTAGGTAATGGTACTGGCCAATGCCGACGGAATCACTGAAGCAGCGAGCCCGAGCCTGATCCGGGAAAAAGCGCTCGGCTACGTCCTCATGGCGAATGGTAGTCAGGGCTACGCCGCGCCGCGCTTCCCGTACATAGGGCTCTAGGGCAATGCCATCGCTGGTCCAGGTGAGGTCTCCCCGGGGCTTCAGATCGGCCACCCCGTTGGTCTGCAGAAAGTGAATATAGGCTTGGGTGCGGTGCCGAGCCCGCTGACTGTGTTTTTGCCGTTCCTCGCGGCTGACGCCCACCAGCCGCCCGGGACGATAGTCGTTACCGCAGCAGAAAGTGCGATCCGGCTCCGAAGAGGTGCCCCAATTGATTACCGTCACGTCGCCGGGGACCACTGCTTTCTCGTAGAGCATGGAGCGTTTCAGGCGACGATAGCGAAAGATGCCGAAGTCGCTAAAGAAATCCCATTTCTGCCATTTCCCTTGGCCATCTTTGGTCCAAAATCGGCTGGTGAATTCGTGGATGTTTAGCCAGGGATCTTGGTCATAGCCTGGGGGGGCACCAATAGGTTTACCCTGGCCCGAAGGCGTCCGTTCCACTATCACATCGAAGGTAATCGATTGCTGACACTGGGGCCGAGGCTCGTCGGGCAGGATGGCCTCTCCGGTTTGAAAGCGAGCCTCTTGACCGACTCGAGAGTCAATCTCGCCGATGTCGAGTAAATCACCTAGATCAGTGGCTTCTAGGGTGACCTTGGCCATCACCGTAAACTGGTGACCGCGCTGGCGATCGTGGCAGACTACCCCGGTTACCTGGCGGCGCTGGCTCGACTCAGAAGACACCTGCTCAAACAACACCTCCACGGGATCTGCCCAGGGAATCAGCCGTAACTGGCCATTATTTAGATAGGGACTGATGGCCTCATTCATGGCTGTGGCGGCCACCACCGGGGTGGTGGCAAAGGGGCTGACCCAGCCGCCACCAGGATTGGGATCCCGACGGCCGTTGACGGGTTGCAGCTCTCGCTGTCGTTCCCGAAAGGCTCGCTGGCTGCGGGAGATGGCAAATTGTTCGCCATCTAGGGCCACAAGGGTGGCCCGTTGCCGCAGTAAATCGCCATCGTCGGAGGCTGGCAGGGCTTGGGCCGTAAACTGTCCCCCGACGACAGCCTGGGGCTGTACCAAGCAGACATCGACATTGGCTCGCAGGGCCGTCAGAGTAGCGCTGTAGGCGGCAGTGGAGCCCCCTACCACCAGAATGGAACAGGTTAGGACTTCCCCTGGCTGTGGTCGGGTGAAGACATGGTCAGCAAAGATCCCATTGTGCTGCAATACAGGACCCGGCATAGCTGTGCCTCACGGTGAACGATTACATTTGTCAGGTAGCTTAGGACGTTGAACATTGCTCATATGCTTAGACTAGGGAGCTACCTGACCGCAACCGTGCACGGTTGCTATGGATGCTGATGATTCTAGCTGTTAGCCCTGCCATTGGACGATAGGGGCTACCCAGTAGACTGGGGCATGAGGTTGGCGACTAGTGGTTGGCTGGGGCAGGAATGGTCGGTTGATTGCTGCCATTAGGGCCGAGGAGAGGAATTAGGCTGGGGCTGTCGTCGGTAGCGACTCCAGGCCAGAGTCACTAGGACAAAAATGGCGGCGATGACCGCTACCAACCAAATCCCTGTGATGTCGCCATGGCGAACGGCAATGGCCCCATAGGCCCAAACCAGTACCAAGGTAAAGGCAGCATCTCGGCGTTGCCAGGCTACCAGGGCTCCGATTAGGGCACTGACGCCGAGCATGATGCCGGTCCAGGGCACTGCCGCGGCAGTGTAGCCAGCGGCATAGAGGGCGCAGGCCACATTGACGATGGTGGCCACAGTAATCCAGGCAAAGTAGATACTGATGGGAACTTGGGCAAACCAGCGCCGCCGCCAGGAGGAACGACCAACGCCGATGTCTAGGTTGAGATAACTGACCATGAGGGCGAGCCAGATCACGGCCATGGCCACGGTGGAGGCGCCGAACCACTGGCTGGTAAAGAGAAAGATCCAGACAATCTGGGCTAGGCAGGCAGTGATTAACCAGCGATTCACCTGTCGTAGGGCTGGATCGCGGCGTTGGGCGGCTCCCAATTGATAGAGGCCATAGGCAATGAGTCCGACATAGATCACTCCCCAGATAACGAAGGCGTAATTGGCCGGCGTGATTAAGACCCCATCTAGGGTCGTGTTGGCGATTTCTCCGACGGTTTGGCCTCCAGGGGGAATGATGTTGGAGAGGGTGTTGATGGCCAGGGTGGCAATGATGGCCAGTAGCGTTGCAATGGAAAGCCCGAGCCCTGAGTTTAACCGCGATGGTTTCATGATCTCCTAAAGGTACGGAATAGATACGGAATAGATACACGGTATATCGATCCTGCCAGGGTGTGGAGGACAACAGTTCTAGAGACTGACAGGTATGATGGGCTAGGAGGTTGACCTGCCACTGAGGCATTGGTTTGCATATTGGGCTTTGGCTGCAGGCATTAGCAGGTTCGTGGCTGCTGGGGGGTGGGACTGAGCGTGCTGGTCGTCCTCTATCTCTTTTGGCGCCTTCCGGCGTCAGTTCCGCTATCACCTGAATCGGCTGCCGTCGCCCCAGTCTACTGATTTTGACTTCACCCTGGCCTGTCTGTCTGACTCGTTTATTACCCAGGGCCAGGCCACGCAATTCTGGATCGGGTCCGATGCGATCTACCGGGCTCGCTTAGATGCGATCGCATCGGCCCAACGCTCCATCCTATTTGAGACCTTTTACATGAGCCCGGGGCGACGGGCGGATGAATTCGCCCAGGCACTGATTCATAAGGCTCAGCAGGGGGTGCAGGTTAAGCTCATCGCCGATAGCTACGGGGTCAAGTCACTGCCCTCTCGCACTGGAAGACCCTGCGCCAGGCGGGATTCAGGTGGGGCTTTTTTCAATCGCTTCAACTGGCGCTCTCCCCTAGATTATCTGGACCGTACCCATCGCAAGTTACTGCTGGTGGATGAGTGCCTGGGCCCTGATCGGCGGGGCTGGTGTCTCCGATTTGTGGGATCAGCCCCCATCGTCGGCGGCCATCACCCCTGGTTGGACTTCGAAATCGCCCTGGAGGGGGAGGTGGTCTCGGTGCTACGGGGCATTTTCCTGCAGCACTGGCTAGACACCCGCGGTCGAGTCGACTTTCAACACCGTAACCTCACCTCCAGCCCTACCCGCTATCCCCGCATTCTGGTCACCCCCAGGGGAGGACCCCACCTATCGCATTCCTCCATTCGCTCCCTGTTGCAGGTGGCGATCATGGCGGCGGAGCACCGGGTCTGGATTGCCAGTCCCTATTTCTTGCCCGACCTCAATACCCGCCACGAAATGATTGCCGCCCAAAACCGGGGCGTAGACATTCGCATCCTGACCATGGGCCCCCTGACCGATAAGCCTTTTGTCTACCATGCGGCTCAGTGCCGCTACCGGCAATTACTGCAGGCAGGGATTGCCATCCATGAGTATCAACCCAGTATGATGCACAGCAAGCTGCTGCTGCTGGACGATATCTGGGTCAGTATCGGCAGTGCCAACTTCGACCCCCGCAGCTTCTTTCACAACGATGAACTCAACTTGACTACGGCGGAGCCCCAGCTGTTTAGCCAAGTAGAACAGTTCTTTAAGCGGGCCTTAACGGCTTGCGATCGCATCACCCCCGAGAGCTTAGCCCAACGACCCTGGACCCACCGCCTGATTGGCCAGAGCAGTCTGCTGTTTTACTGGCATCTCTAGAAGCGATAGGGCTGATCCTGCACCCACAACCGGATCGGCACGGCCTGGCCCGGCCATCCACCTTCACCTCCCGCCACTAGGGCCTGGGGATCGCGGCTTTGGGTCTGGGCAATGGTCTGATTGATCTGCTGCCGTTGGTTCTCCGGCAGATAATAACTCTCCAAGCCGTAGCGAACCTGTCCTGTCTGGGTAATCCATCCTTGCAGGGCCACCTGATTCTGAGCCAGGTCCGTCGGTCGTTGTCGACTCAGCCGCTGCGGCTGCCAGGGGGTCGGTCGGCTCCGAGCTCGCGTCAGACGAGCCCGCGGTATCAGGGGCCTGCAACACTAGATAAAAGCGACCAGCAGTGCCCGCGCCAGCCAAGACATCTCCCCCTGGCAATTGCTGCAGTTGGGATAGATCAGACACCTGATAACTCAACGTCTGAGAATACCCCCGCAGGACATCATAGGGATCCACCGGCACCGTCTGTAGCACCACCGTCGTCCCGGTCACAAAGGTATAGGCATTCTGGGCTGGCACCGTCACTACCAGGGCGATCTGCACCAGCAGCGGGGCCCAAAACCGCCAGATCTGCCGCCGTTTGACCGGAGCCGCCGTGGTGTCGGTGGGCTCAGGGTGAGGGGTGGGGATGACGAGTATGGATAGGGTGTTGGGTCATGGCAATCGTCTCCTGAGTATGGTCATGGCGAGGTCATGATGACACCGTGGGGCGCACCTGGCGCTCAAACCAGATTCCGGCCCCGATCATCGCTACCCCACAGAGGGCAAAGGCCAACGCCTTCAGCAATAAAATCCGTGTTGTACTCCAAAGTGCGGCTGAGGATGCCCACCACCAACAGCCCCATGCCACTCCAGAACCAGCCGCGGCTGCCCAACGCCAAGCCATCCCGCAATAACCCCAGGGCCAAGCCAAATAGCAACAGGTTATAAATCAACGGCGCCCATAGGGGCAGCGGCATCAGCTGTCGATGCCACAGCACAGTCCCCGCCGCCACCACAATCACCCCGGCCACAGTGCCACTGTGGAGAGCCCAGCTAGGCCACTGCCGTTGCTGCCAACCTTGGCGAAGGATGGCCACCCAGCCCAATGCCGCCACCACGCTGAGTACCATCACACTCACCAGCATGGGCCAGGACTGGGGCTGCGACCGGCCCCAAATGGTGCCATAGTCTCGCCAGAGGCCATGGAAGGCCAGCAGATAAGTCATCCCAGCCAGATAGGCCACCGCCAGGGCCCGACTCACCGGTTGAAACCGCCAAGAGGTGCCGGAGGGCTGACGGCGCTGCCGCCATTGCCAGAGGGTATCCCCATAGGCCCACAGCCAGGCCGGGGGAAGACCCACCGCCAGAGCCCACAGCCAGCCACTGCCGTAATCCCGGGCCAGCACCAAGAGGTTACCTACTAACGCCCACGTTACCGCCGCCGCCGCCAGGCCGAATAGCCAGCGAGAACGACAGCGGTAAGCCAGAGGCAACCATAGTCCTGCCAAGACCAGCGGCATCTGCTGCAACACGAGTCGCCAGCCGGAGGGCATGCTACCTCCCCAGTCGAGGGTCCCTAACTGATAGCCAATGGTCAGCAGCAGCAATGCCAGGATGCCTAAAGAGACCAGCTCTAGACCGTAGGCCATGGCCAGTACCCCCAGCCCCCAGACCAGAAACAACTCGTAGAGATTGCCACTCTGATGAAACATCTGGGACATCAGGCCCAAGGTAGCGCCCAGGACTAGAGCCCCCAGCAATAGCAAGCCATGGCCCCAGGGTGCGTCCCGATTGAGTCGGGGGGCGCCGCCACAGATAAAACCCCGCCGTATTGACGCCGATCAACAGGCTCAGCAGCAACACGACCCGCACCGCCCGGGGCCATCCCTGCCAATTCGCCGCCACATAGGTAATGACGCCCAACCCCAGCAAGATACCGCCTAGGCCCATCAGGATAAACACGAAACGATGCTTGGCATCGCTTTCCAGGGCGTGAAAACTGATAGCGGACCGCCAGCTGCTCATACTGGTCCGCATCGATAACTCCCTGCTGCCACCAGCTTTCGGCTTCTTGTCGCAGCTGGCGGCGAAATTTCTCAGACACCATGGCTAATGGGTAGGCTAACGTCGGGTTAGGCCCGGGCAGAGCGAGCCATCTTGGTCAACCGCTGCAGCAGCGGCCGCAGGGCCGTCGGCGCTGACGTATCAGTGGTTTCGACGGTATGCTGCCGCCCGTTATCCTTGACGGTCAGAGTATAGGTAAATTGATCCGCCGCCCCCGGTGCGGTTGCCGTCAGGTTGGCAGGTTGGCTAAAAAAGTTCGCCACCGAGACCAACTCTTTGATTTCGTAGGCTTCATTGGCTGGCAGAGAGTCTGTGTCTACCGACAGGGTCGTGGCCATGCCAGCGAAGCCCCCCCGGCGTTCGAAGTCAATCTGCATGGTCATCCTCTACTGGCCCCATCCCCATGGTGAATCAACTCTGATCAGGCTGCCATCGGCACTAGGCCGATTCATCATCCGTCAGCTCAGCTCTCGTTATCGCTGCATGAAGAAGTACTTGAGGGGATTGGTAGCGGTATTGAGGCAGCCATTGCCAGCCGGGGCTGCCACCCCCACCCCCACCTCGCTCCAGCCCTTGCGCACCGCTTGCTGCTCCAAACTGCCCTGACCAAACAGGTCAGCGGCTACCAGCAGGGTTTGTCGGGCCGCCTCTTGAAAATCAGCCGTCTGCCCCAGCTTGTCCCGCAGGGTGATGTACCAGATGCGACCCGCCTTCTCCCAGGCATAGCCGCCGATGTCCAGGGCGGCGATGTAAAAGGCTCGGTTGGGAATGCCGGAGTTGATATGGACGCCGCCATTGTCATCGGGTCCGGTATAGATATCGTCCATGTGGGCAGGCTGGGGATCTCTCCCCAAGCGAGGGTCATCATAGGCCGTCCCCGGCGCCTTCATGGAACGAATCCCCTTGGCATTGACATTTTGGGTGAAGAGGCCAGCCCCAATCAGCCAATCGGCCTCCTTAGCAGTCTGGTGGTTGACCCGTTGGTTGACCAAAGCCCCGAAGACATCAGAGAAGGATTCATTCAGCGCCCCGGGTTGATTCCGATACACCAGCCCCGCTTCAAACTGAGTCACCCCATGGGTCATTTCATGGGCGATGATATCCAGGGCAATGGTGAAACGATTGAAGAGGCGCTCATCCTCTGGCAGGTCTTCGTCACCATCACCGTAGGTCATCTGCTCCCCATTCCAGAAGGCGTTGTCGTAGCCGACGCCGTAATGCACGGTGGAGATTAAATCCATGCCTTGGTTGTCGATGGAGTGACGCCCATAGATCTCCTGGTACAGGTCATAGGTGGCGCCAGAGCCATCGTAGGCCTCATCGATGGCGGCATCGCCAGTGGCCGGATCTCCTTCTCCACGCACCTTTCTGCCAGGCAGTGTCGTATTTTGGTCGGCGGTATAGACGAGCCGCTGTTTAGTGGCAGCAGCCGCCTGAGCCCTGTGACGCTCGACGAGTTCTGCGATCTGCTGGCGCTGGCCGCGAAATTGCCCGGCTCGAATCAGCTCTTGGCGAGCTCGCTCCTGTTGAATGGGACTCCCTTTGTCGGCAATCTCCTTGAGAATGTAGGACGGTACGATACATTCCCGCGGGTTGAGGTGACAGCTGTGAAAAGGGCGATGGTGATGGGGGTAATAATGGGCGGCCATGCGCTACATCTCCTGGTAAAAAAACGGCGGCAAAATGGTTCTAACGTCAGTCTTTAGGAGCCAGTATTCAGGAGAAACCGAAAGACAGAATTGGGGGTCTTGCCCATCGTCTATTGCCTAGCTCCTACTGCGTGTCTCTTGCATTCTTGCCTAGTCAGTTCTTCGAGTTGTAAGTGGTTAGCCAGTTGATTTGGGTATAAATCAGTGCAGTTCTGATGGAATGATTACTGCACTAGTTAGCGTGCGATCGCAATTGACCTAGCCACCCCATTTTTATGCAGTGCCCAAGGCTTTACGCCTCAGAGACAACAATCGTTACAACATACTGAGAGGGGGCGATTTCCTCAGTGCTGACCGGATAAGGATCGACCTCAATCAATTCGATGGTATAGCTATCGAATTTTGCCATGGCCTGGTCCCCGGCAGCGGCCCCCAAGGTGAGGCTGATAACGTCTTGGACGGTGGATTCCTCACTCGCGAGGCTGACCCGCAGCCTGGCCGTGACTTGCCCAGCTTGAATGCAAACTACATCCGACGGGCACCTGGAATCTGCCGTGATCTCGAGAAACTCTACTCTTATAGTCTCCGACTCGATCAGAGCCCCCTGCTGGTGACCCAGTTGCACCGGGGTCTCTAGCGGTGCCCGCATTACCGTATCGCTTGGGGAAGTCTCTGCCGGAAAGTGTTGCGTACAGCCCATGACTGGTTGCCCATAGCCCACCATCAACAGAACCGTGACGATAGTTAAGACGAGGTTTAAGCCATTTGATTTCATGGGAAAAAATAGGGAGTGAAGGTATCACGGGTTTCGTGAGAGAGTGTCTTAATCCTAATCTCTCTGAGCCGGCCGCCGCCGTCGCCTGTGGCAGTTTTGATCCCCATGCCCCACGCCTACTTTCGCTTTTACGGCAGCCTGAACGATTTTCTGCCGCCGTTTCGCCGCCAGCGGCAGTTTCATCGTTACATCAAGGAGCGGGGATCGATTAAGGACGCCATCGAAGCCCTGGGAGTGCCCCATCCTGAGGTGGCGCTGATTCTAGTCCATGGGACTTCCGTCAGCTTCGATTATTTGGTGCAGCCCTATGACTGCATCAGCGTCTATCCCCAATTTACCCACCTGGATATCACCGCCCTATCGCGGGTGCAACCGCCGCCCCTGGCCCAGGGGCGCTTCGTGTTGGATGTGCACCTGGGCAAACTGGCCACCTACCTGCGGCTGCTGGGCTTCGACACCCTCTACCGCAACGACTACCACGACGATGACCTGGCCCAGATCTCCAGCCAGCAACAGCGTATTCTACTCACTCAAGATCGGGGCCTGCTGAAGCGCAGCATTGTTACCTACGGCTATGCCGTGCGCTCTGAACATCCCGATATTCAGATCATCGAAGTGCTGCAGCGCTTCCAGCTGCAGGCGGCCGTCTCGCCGCTGCAACGCTGCCCCCGTTGCAACGGCCCCTTGCGCCTAGTGGACAAAGCCACCATTGCCGACCAATTGCCCTACTACACCCGCCTCTACTACGACGAATTTGCCCAGTGTCAGCACTGCCGCCAGATCTACTGGAAAGGCGCCCACTACCGTCGCATCCAGGCGTTGATCGAGCGGGTGCAAACGGCCTCAGCCCCCTAGTCACCTCAGGTGCAGCGGCGACGGCTCAATGCCATCCGCAGCCTGGAAGCACAACGAGGGAGCCGGGTGATTCTAATGATTCACCGCCGGAAATCCATCAGTCTGCTGGGCATTATATCCCCCTGCCCTATCGGAATCCGCCCACGCCTCCCAGCAAGTCCAGTTGATGAGGGGATCAAACGATTGCGGGGGGCAGGACTCCGTCATTCTTATCGCATGTAATTGGCAGCACTGCTCGAGGCGTCACTGACTGGCCTGGAGTCTGGGGTGCGTTGCAATTGCTTGGCATAACGTAGAGAGCGCCTTGCCCGGGCACGATGCCCCGTGAGCGTCTTGGGGCCTGGTTAGAACAGGACAATAACTAGCAAGGTTAAAGACATGGCCGCAAAGATAGAAATCGACTCTTGCTTGAGGAAGTCATAAATCGATCGATGCTTGTCACCAGTCAAGCAATGATAGCCATCTATATCATCACTGTGGGGGTAATTATTCCCGTAGCCCGAGAAGAATAAATAGTCATCTAACTGCAACTGCTTCTGGAGGGCTTGCCGGTCAGTCTGACTGGAATCATAGACCATTTCCATCCTGGGATAACCCGAGGTGGAGAGACTAACGCCGATCGAGTGTCTATCTGCCGCCAAGACAGACGAGAGCAAGAGTTTACGCTCTGCTTCACTCAACACATATTCCTGAACCCGAGATACCTGGTCTTGACAGTAAGATTGATGGGCCTCATCGTAGAATCCCAATTCCTGGAAGGTGAGCTCATCGATTTCATTGATCAGCAGCCCCATGACATCGTCGCAGTCTGCCATGGCCAGAATATCCTGTATTCTCCGAGCCTGTTGTTGAGATAATTTTGGTAGTCGTGCTAGGTGATAATACTCGGTCAGAACCTTTCTGTGTTCTTCGGAAGAACCATCTAACGAGGCTCTGAATTGTAGGGATTCCTCTGATGATTGCATAAAAACTGCACCAACCTTCTTTAGCTAATGTTCTTTGAACAGTGACTCCTTGAAGTAGTCAGCCATCATGAGTTATCGACGGATAGCATCCGTTTTCTCAGCCTGTCTAGGGCTCGTTCACCCTGCTTTCTGAGCTTGGCCACTAACGCAGATGTATAGTTTGCTTCCAATCCCTCCTCCACCATAAAATAACCAATTTCCTTCCAGGAGTGACCTTTGACGATCCTAAGCATGAGAACTTGCTGGTCTCGTTCCGCCAGGGCATGAAAGGAGCTCCATAGGGAGCTGACCGTCTCTTGACTGATGCCCTCGCCATAGGAACTCTCTGGTGAGGAAACGACATCAGACCCCGAGCGGAATAGCTTTTGATTGATATTGTGATTGCGCTGCCGTTGTCGACGTTTTTCTAGGAGAATGTACTGAGATACTTGGGCCAAATAGCCAGGGAAGTTACTGATGACTTCCCCTGCCATTACCCGTTCGCGGGTACGCAGGTAGGCTTCAATCAGAACTTCGCTTTCTTGCCATTCACCCTGGAGTCCCATTTGTGCCAATGAGCGGCGGATGAAAAATATCAGCTTTTTTGAAGTTGATCCCTCCTCCAGCGACAATGCGCCTCTAATTACCTGATTCAGTAATTCAAGCTGCTTATGTGGCTGATCCATAGGATTTATGTCCTCCTGCCCTAATGTGTCATAGACCCCTCACGATGTGACAGGTCTCCATCAAGACAGAGAACATCGATCCCCATGGCTGGCCATTCCCTCGAAATCAGGGGCTCCCTTGAGGTGCTACCACTGGTGCCCGCCCCCCTAGAAAATGTGACGCGCGACTTAATGGTTCTTAAAAAAGCCTGGCCCGTCGGCAGGCTTTTTGCGGTGTATTGTGATCAAGTCCAGATCTGGCGGTTAACTAAGAGGATGCTCTAGGCCATGAGCTGGACTCGATGCTAGCCGCGATTCAAAATCGATGACCTATGAATCATGGCTTTCTAGCATCTGCAGGAAGTCGCCGACTTGGTCGACATACAGAGAATTATCCAGGACATCCTCGTTGACATAATTGTGGTCTACTGCCGTGGTCACGATGCTCTCGGCAGTGACCTCGCCATCCCGGTACTCCTGAACGAGAAACTGACCAGCGGGGATGCCATATTCTTCGAATTCACCCCGGAAAGCCAAATAGGTCAATTCGAAGGCGGTGATGTCTTCGGCGGAGAGTTGCTCGGCCGCGGCTTCGCTGCGTTCCACGTGGGTATCTGCCAGGGCAGTAGGCGCGACCAATCCGGTTAGTGCCAGTGCGGACAGAGTTCCAATGGTAAAGCGTCGCATAAGATCTCCTATCGTGTCTTGCGTCAATCAACGCTCCTTTACCATCTTCAGCAATATTCGTCTGTTTCGCGTTCCACCAAAATGGGGATGTTGCTTGACTCAATCTCTATCCCCTGAAGGATTTGTAAGGGGTATGCTGAGCATTGCCAAAGCCCTACCCCTCACCGTCGGTTAGCTCTTTGGCTGGCTGCAAGTTCGACCAAGACTAAAGGCCTAACCCCCGGTCCTGTGTCGGGGTATTTACCGCATCATTTGCGATCGCAACATCGGCCAATGAGAAACGCCTGGTGGCTCGACCTCTACAAACCACTCGGTGAAAAAGTCGGCGGCGGTGGTCAAGCTGAGGCCAAAGGATTGTTTGAGATCACGCAGAGTAACGTCCGCCGCTGCTAGAGTTCGTGCCATACCTAACAGCCTCTTTGCATTGTATTGTGGAGAGCATTTTTGGGCGTGCTGTGCCGTCGACCTGAAAATGCACCATCATTGCCTTCTATCTTGCCCGCAAACTCTATCAATGGCAGATGGCTAGATGGACACCATTAGCAAGGCTGTAGTTGGGCTAGGGTGATGACGATGCGGTCGATCAGGGGTCGCAGCACCCGGCCGGGGTGGTCGGCGTGGTTAATGATGAGACTGACGACGAGGGGCTCGTGGTCGGGGGGATAGAGATAGCCGCTCAGGGAAAAGTTATTGGTGACGGCGCCGGTTTTGCCATAGAAGCGATTGGCCACTGGGGTTTGGCCAAAACGATGGCGCAGGGTGCCGGAGCGACCCGCCACGGCCAGGGACTGGCGCAAGACCCGACCCTGGGGATGGCCATGCATGATTTGCAGCACGTCTACGAGGGCCTGGGGTGTGGCCAGGTTATGGCGAGATAAGCCAGAACCATCCACCAGCACTATCTGCTCCGGGGCGATGCCCAGGGTAGCCAGAATATTCTCGATAGCGGTTTCACTGGGAACAGCCTGGGTGGCGCCTAGGGTCTTAAACAGCACCTCGGCATAGAGGTTATGACTGTCGCGATTGGTGGGCACCAGTAGGGTAGCCAAGGGGGGCGACTCTACCCAGGCCAGTTCCGAGTCTTCTAGGGCAACCGGCTCCCTGGTCAGTGTCGTGGCCCCGACGGCAATGCCGGTCTCCAGCAGGGCTTGCCGCAGATGCTCTAGGAAATAGCGCCCCGGATCGGGAATGGCCAGGTCTGTGGTGTCGGGAGCACCGCCCTGGGGTAGTTGCCCCCGTAGATAGAGGGTGGCGGCGGCTAAGGCTCGCTCGACTCCCACGGTGGCGGCCTCGTCAGCGGTGGCAGTGGTCGTGCTGTTGCGAATGGACCAGGAGTCGACGGCGGTGGGATCACTCCAGCTGATGCCTAGGGGGTGGCCTGGGGCGGTGGGGGTGAGGGTGAGAGTGACGGCATTTTCATTCAGAATCAGGCCATTGACCGGAGCACCATAGGCGGCCTGCACGTCTTCCCATTCCCAATTGGGGTGAACGGCGGGCTCTTGGAAGTAGCTGTCGTCTGCCAGTAGCTGGCTGACCCGGCGGATACCCTGGCCGTGGAGTTGGCGGGCTAGGGTCCGCAGCTGTTGGGGGCCCAGGGTAGGATCGCCGCGTCCCACGACCCGCAGGCTAGTTAGCCCTTGCTGGACTCGGCCATAGAGGGAGGTGCGAATCCGGTAGGTGGGGCCCAGGTGATGCAAGGCGGCGGCGGTGGTGAAGAGTTTGACGTTGGAGGCAGGAATGAAGAATTGCTCGGCGTCCTGGTGATAGATGACTTCCCCTGCCAGGGTTTCCACGGCAATCCCCAGGTGAGCAGGGCGGAGTTCTGGGCTGGTGGTGACAGGTGCGATCGCATCACCGACATCCTTTGGGCACAGGGCCAGGGCTGGCCAAGCCCAAACTAGACCCACCAACCCCATGGCCAGGGCTGGTAGCAAAGCAAGTCCAGAGAGACTAGATCCTCGAATCACTTACATCGTCACCGGCGACTCCACATACATCGTCGGCTCCTGCACAGTAAACTTGATGCCATAGCCACTAAGGCGCTGGGCAATGGTCTCATTGGCTAATTCCAGCAGCCGCTTGCGCAACTGAATCGAATTTTCATTGGAGCCGAGGATAAAGAAGGTGACCCGAGCCCGCTGGCGGGCCCCATTCAACTCTTCCCGCCCCGGCGGCCCGGTAAAGGCAATGCTGGTGCTGCCGGGATCGATGCCAAACACCGCGTCCGTCCCTTCCGAGACCACCTGTCTCACCAGGGCCGCGTCTTCATCGGTCAGAGGCTTAGTGAAGTCCATATAGAGCAAGACCATCACCTTCTTCGCCCGGCTGACATTTTCGATGTCCATGCTCATCAGGGTGGAGTTGGGCACGATGATCAGGGTGCTCTTGGCCGCCGTGCGGATCTTGGTCGAGCGCAGGCCAATGGACTCTACCCGGCCCAATTGCTTATCTTGCAGGCGAATATACTCTCCCGGCACAAAGGGCCGATCCAAATACAGCACCACCGTACTGAGGAGCTGCTCCAGGATTTTCTGGGCGGCGAAGGCGACCGCTAACCCCCCAATTCCCAAACTGGCCATCAAGCCAATCAGATTGAAGCGCTGACTCTGGGCAAAGGCCAATACCGAAATGAAGCCAATGATCACATTGACCAAGGTCTCCACCACCAGCAGTAATTCATCGGCCTCCCGCCCCAATTTCTTCAGCAGGTCGATGCCATAGACGCGCACAAACTGACGAAACAGACGTGAGGCTAGCCAGGCGACGCCGGCAATCACGCCCAGGTCCACAAATGGACTGAAGAAATTAAACAGACTCTGGTACTCCGGCTGCAGCCAGGCCATCGACAGCGACACCAGGATCAGGGTCCCCGCCAGTTTAAAGGCCCCCCGAATCGGGTCGATCAGGTTTTCATAGAGATCCGTAACCTGATTGGGGGAAAAGCGGCGGATAATCAACCGAACAATGCCCGGGGTATATCGACCGATTAACAGGGCCAGTAATAACGAAATAAAAAAGACAGCCAGCTTCGGAATTTCAGGGAAATCCAGCTGCAATACCCGTGCGATGTCTTGCCAGTTCATTTAGACGGTGATGGGCGAATCGACATAGATAGTAGGTTCCTCAATATCAAAGGAGATACCGTAGGTCTTCAGCTGAGCCGTTAGGTTTTGGCTAGCCACATCCAGTACCTGGCGGCGCAGTTCCATTGATACCTCTCCCGACCCCAGAATAAAGAAGGTGACCTGTACCTGGGTCTGACCAGGTCCCAGCTCGCGGAAGGCAATGTCGGTACTGCGGGAATCAATGCCGAAGATATCGCGGGTACTTTCAATAATGACCTGACGAATCAATGCCTGTTCCTCTTCGCTGATGGAGCGATAGATATTCAAATGGACGATGGCCATTAGTTTCTTGGCGCCGGTGAAGTTCTCCACCGTTGTCTGGATCACCGCATTATTAGGCACAATGGCCAGGGTCCCCTTGCCGGAAGTCCGCACCTTGGTAGAGCGCAGACCAATGGCCTCGACCCGACCGAACGTGCCATCGGGTAAGCCGATATAATCATCGACACCAAAGGGCCGATCCACATAAATAACGATGCCCCCTAAGAGCTGTTCCAACACCTTTTGGGCGGCAAAGGCAACGGCAATCCCCCCGACTCCCAAGCTGGCCACTAGACCAATCACATTGATGTCGTGGGTCTGGCCAAAGATAATGGCCAGAATCACCACAATGGCAAAGTTAGCCAGGAACTTGCCTAGGATGAGTAGCTCACTATTGGTCTTGCGGCCACTCTTCAGGGCCGCATCCAAGAGATAGGTGTCGAAGTAAGCCTTAAAGCACCTGGAAAACAACCAGCCCAGGGCCAGGGTGAATATCAGCGTCAATGGCGTCTCCAACCGCCAATACCAGCGCACCTGCAGCCCCAGGCGCAGCAGCAGCAAGATGGCAGTATCTAGAATGCCGAGGGTGATCACGTTGCCCAACAGTCCCTGTTGCGGTTGAATCACCCGGCTGTAGAACACCTCCGCCTCGCCAGACAGTAAGCGTTTAAGGATGACGTTGAAGGCAACCGCAATTAGACGACCCAGCAGCCAGGCAGCAATGGCTGTTAGTGCGATTAGACTAGCCCATAATAGCCAAGGCCGCTCGGCAACGACCTGGGGAGGATGGATATCTGCCATGCGTGTAAATTTATGAAAGTCTATAGCTAGTACCTTAGCAAAGACCACGATATGCCGGCTGTGGGCTCAGTGTCGTTTGTAGGGATATTAAGTGTGATCGGATCGTAATTTGCCTACTCACCCATGTCTCGCACCTACGATCGCATCTACCACGTTGTTCGCCAGATCCCACCAGGGCAAGTGGCTACCTATGGTCAAGTGGCTGAGCTGGCAGGACTCATCGGTCAGCCCCGTCTGGTGGGCTACGCCCTTTACCGGGTGGATATGGAAACCAGCGATGTACCCTGGCAGCGAGTGATCAACGCCAAGGGAGAAATTTCCCACTCCCAGCGACGCCATGGCTCCGACCATCGGCAGCGTAGCCTGTTGGCAGCGGAGGGCGTTGCATTTACCGCCCAGGGCAAAGTTGATCTGAAACGCTACCGTTGGCGACCTAGGGAGCTGCCATTACCACCCGGCCTAGGGTCTTCATGATTTGCAGCACCTGATAGAGATCGTTTCCCGGATTCCAAAGCGAGAACAGGCGGGAATTGCTGTATTGAGGTTGAGGGGTCTGCGTCAGTTTTAGAAATAATACATTCTGACCATTGCTGATCATGGCAAAGCTGGCTCGATCCGGCTCAGGATTGTCTAGCATGTAGGCCAACGCCTGCCCCGTTGCCACCGTTACGTCAAAATCACTGCGCTTTGCTTCTAGGGCCAGAATCCAGAGTCGTTCTTTCAACACCAAGACATCGATCTTGCCGCGAATGACTTCGTTCTCATCCTCAGCGGTCACATCAACGCTGACCTCTGAGCGAATGTGAAACGGGTCATCATAGAAACCCGCCATGTCTAATAGGGGCGACAGCACCACCATCTTGACACTGTTTTCCAGCAGAGGCGGGCTTTTAAGCAGGCGGGTGAAATGACCTTTAACCCGATCAAGATACTGCTTTTCCAGCTCTGTAAGGTCTCCTAGCCCAGTGTGCCACTCGACAAAGAAGTTCGCGTCAGGTGCTTCCCTCAGGCCATAGCGCCTTTCGAGGTCAGCGATAGACACTTGACTGGCGGGAATAACGCTGGCCATGACTGCTCCGGTTCGGCATCTTGAGCGACCTGAGCACCATTCTAAGAGTGTTGCAGCTAAATGCTCATCTAAGGGCTGGCTGAACCGGCCAGATAGGCGGAGTTCAATGGCCTAGATCAGGATATTTTTTAGATGGAATACTCTCAGGCTAGCGTTGGCCCGTGGCTTGGCCATGGCTGATGGTTCAATGGCCCAGTCTAGGAAGCGGGGTGACCTGGGGTATCTATGGGCTCTTTGAGTCATCGTCTGTCTTTGCTACGTATGGCAAAATGTTCGTAAACATCAACCTACAGAGAACGCTACGCCTCCGGACTGTCAGCACACTGGACTGCTCGTATCCCCAGCGCCATGGCTAACTCCAAAAAGTCTGAAACCGTTCCCAAGGCAATGGCCAGTAAGTTCAACCGTATCGTTGAACTCACCGATGAATTTGCTCGGCAACATCTGAACCAGGAATATGCCGAACTCATTCGTCAGGCCACTGCCGCCCTCTGCCGTAAGCGACCTTCTCCCCTGCAAAAGGGACAGGCCAAGACCTGGGCCGGTGGCATCACCCACGCCATTGGCATGGTCAACTTTCTCTTCGATCGGTCTCAAACTCCCCACGTCAGTGCCAGTGACCTCTACCAGTGGTTTGGGATCGCAGCCAGTACCGGGCAAGGGAAGTCAAAGCTGGTGCGGGATACACTGAACATGCGGCAGTTTGACCCCGATTGGTGTTTGCCCAGTCGCGTCGAGGATAATCCCTTGATCTGGATGCTGTCGGTGAATGGAATGATCGTGGACATCCGCAAAGCCCCCCTAGGGGCCCAGGTAGAAGCCTTTCGTAAAGGGTTAATTCCCTACATCCCCGGGCATAAAGACGAGAGCGAGGCGATCGCAGAACTCCTGCAAGCACCATCTGCTCCGCCTGCTGGCAAACGCACCAACTCCAAATCTGCAACGACTTCTTCAGCAGAAACTCACCCGCCGACTACTGAGGAGGCCCTACAGGCCGTGTATGTGTTGGATGTAATTTTGATCGACGGTCCCGTCACCGATGAATTTATTGAGGAAAATCCTCAGGTGATTCGCAGGATCGAAATCCGAGGCGATCAGACCCTAGCGGAGCTCCATGATGCGATCTTTGCGGCCTTTGACCGCGAAGAGGAGCACCTGTATGAGTTTCAGTTGAAAGGAACCGGGCCCAATGATCCAGATGCTGACCGCTATGGGTTAGCCTCAGCCTCCCAGGATGGTTTTGGCAGTCGACCCGCCAGCGATGTGGCCCGCACCCCAATTGGCAGCTTGAATTTAACCATCGATGAACCGTTTGGCTATTGGTTTGATTTTGGCGACGATTGGTGGCATCAGGTGCAGGTGATGGCGATTCAGGCCCCTCAGCCGCAGGTTAGCTATCCTCGAATTACCGAACGCATCGGGGCCAGCCCACCGCAATATGCTGAATTTTAGAGGATAACCCAGGAGGATCGCATCTCTGCCATACTCCTAGGTCGCTTCACCTATAGGCACGAGGATAATCAGCTGCAGTAGGTGGTGACAGAAATCGCCTACTCAAGCCTAAGCCTGGCCGATAACACCTGAGCAGCCGTCAAGGTTAGGGCGGGAAAGATCTGGGACTGAATTGGCGTGGTGTTTCTGCAGAGGCTGTCGTCGTAGCGGCCGGCCTGTAAGTTACAGATGGTGACCTGAGCGACGACAGGATCCACAATCCAAATTGATGGTTAGCTCCTTTCCCCTATGCCTCCTCCCTGGCCCCACCGCATCCAAATCATTCAAGGCGATATCACCCACCAGGCAGTCGATGCCATCGTCAATGCCGCCAATGAATCCCTACTGGGCGGTGGCGGTGTCGATGGGGCCATTCACCGAGCCGCTGGCCCCGAACTCCTAGCCGAGTGCCGCACCCTGGGAGGATGCCCCACCGGGCAGGCCAAAATCACCCAAGGCTATCACCTGCCCGCCCAGTGGGTAATCCATACCGTCGGGCCAGTGTGGCGTGGCGGTCAGCACCAGGAAGATGACTCGTTGGCCAATTGCTACCGCAACAGCCTGGCTTTAGCCAGGGAGCATGCCATAGGCACCATTGCCTTTCCCGCCATTAGTGCCGGTGTCTATGGGTTTCCGCTGGAGCGGGCGACCGACATTGCGATCGCAACGGTGCGGGCCTACCTAGAGAAGCACACCATGCCGGAGGCGGTTCACTTCATTTGCTTCGGCGATGAGGCATACAGGACCTACCAGGCAGTCTTCTCGGCGCAATCGGCATCATAGAACCGCAGGTGTAATCTAAGTCACTGGCAGGCTACGCTCAGATCACCGCTTGTCGCTACCTGCAGCACCACCGCCCTGCTGAAATATCACACGCCGATGAGGACCCTGGTCACCCCCCCACCGGGGCGAGTGCGGGACTATTAACTTGTCCGAAAAAAAGTCCCCCCTTACCGGAGTTTTTGACCCATGCAATTCACCTATCGCGGCACCGCTTATCAAGCTCCCATCGCTGGCATCGATGCTCTCGAGACCGAGCAAACCGGTACTTTCCTGGGCCGGTCTTACAAGATGA
This sequence comes from Halomicronema hongdechloris C2206, assembly GCF_002075285.3. Classification (GTDB taxonomy): domain Bacteria; phylum Cyanobacteriota; class Cyanobacteriia; order Phormidesmidales; family Phormidesmidaceae; genus Halomicronema_B; species Halomicronema_B hongdechloris. The sequence continues at coordinate 2,339,501 of NZ_CP021983.2, forward strand.
AGCAAGCGCAAGTGGCTCGGCGCCAGGCTGCCAATGCTCTCACCTATCGCGGCGTTCGCTATAGTCGCTAAATTGGCCGATACGCTCTCTTAGACTCAACCATCACACCCCTATATCCCTCAGCCGTAGTGGCTGGGGGATTTTCGTAGATCCTGGCTAACCTGGCAACACCATCTGCCCCAGCACTAGGACTGTCAGCGGCAGGGTGAGGTTATCGATGTCTTTGAAGGGCAGAGCCTCTACCAGGGTGGCGACGGCGGCAATCAACAGGAGCGGTGCGATCGCAACTTGTCCTGGCCCTCCCCCCAGTTGTCCATAGCCCAGGGCACTAAACAGCTGCAGTGCGCCCCAGCCAAATAGAACGCTGGCGACAAACATAGCCGTAGAACCGGCCCAACTCTTCTCGGGGCTAAAGGGGAGTTTATGGCGGCCCCAGCGCCTGCCGACGATATCGGCCAAGCCATCGCCACCGCACATCATCATCAGGGCCAAGATGCCCAGGGGCGACTGCCGCCAGAACAGCACCGTACAGATCACCATGACGACGCCGTAATAGAGCGGCCCCCGCAGAATTTCCTGCGGCTGATTATTGCGGGTCATGGACTGCACCGCCGCCGCATCGACCAGCCAGCCCAGGCCAATGGCCAGAAACTTAGCCGTAAAAGTCAACGGCACCAAGGCAGCCCAATAGCGCGCCCCCCCCTGATCACTAAAGAGGGGCCAGCAGAGGATGAACAAGGGGCCGGTGCCGATGTGAATCAGCTTGCGGCTCAGGGTCTGCTGGAGCAGGCCCCGATACGCCAAGCCATCCATCAGCTTCAGCCAACTCAGGGCCAGGACAAAGGTCACCAGAGTAGCCAGCCCATCCTGCAGCAGGGGATTGGCCATGGTTAGGCAGCGGCTTGCTGCTGGGCCAGGGTGCGCTCGCGCATGAACAGAAACAGACAGAGGCCGACGGCAAAGGAAATGGCAAACATCAGCACGATATAAAGGCCCCAAACCTTCATCTGCAGCCGCCGGCCCTCCGCCACGATCAGGGTGATGCTGGCCAATAAGCCCATCAACACATCAATGCCGACGAAGCTGGACGCAGCATTGGCAAAGGCCTGCTGGCTGAAGACGGCCATATCAAATTGCCCTAAGTTGGCCAGGGAAAAGTCACCGGTGGTGGCGATGATGAACTGCACCAGGTAATAGTTTGTCCAGACGAAGCCGATGATCGTCAGGGCGGCATAGATGGCTTGCCGCAGGCGACTCCAGAACATAGTGGTTGCTAGGTATTCGTAATGTTATGGGTTGCTCCTATCATAGGCGAGCATGGGCAGTGATTCATGGGATGGCCCGGTAGGGATCCATGCTAGGCAGTGGCGAGGGCAGTGCTTCAACCTCTGAGCTCGCTTACCCAATACAAACTCAAGACACGACGATTTCTTTCCGAGAGGGTGATGCCAATGGGAGTGGGGGTGCAACCCTGAGCTCGAGCATAGGGTCATGCAATTCAGGCATTCTTGGCATGATGCGATCGCAAATTACACCGCATACAAATTACACCGCATACAAACTACACCGCAAAGGTCAAGGGCGCATAGCCCATGATTGCATCTAAATCAGGGCACCAGATCATCACCGACAGGTACTGACGAATCTCCACCGACTCAGGGATTGGGTATCGCTGCATCCCCGCTGAGGCATGCAACTCTCCCAGGACAACAGAGTCATCTAAGGGAGGGTGCTCGCCCCTTGGGACCGCAGCCCTATCTAAAATCAGCATCAGGCTCGGGGTTTGGCTCGGCATGGTAAAGGGCTGATAGAGCTCTAGAAATAGCTGTCCCTTCTCGGTAACGATGCGAGCCTGGGGATAGGAAGTCGATGCCCTCGACATCACGGTGTAGGCAACCCCTAAGCGGTCAACCGGGTCCTGAATCAGCCGTTGCCCAGATGTCGCCATCGATCGAAACCGCTGCACCGACATCGACGACATCCTTGCTGGACCCAACAGACTATTGACCAAGACCAACACCGGAGTCACACCAGCAATCAAGCCGTAAGCAACCAAATGGGTTCTGGACATAGGGGGGCTCCTGCTGTCAATCATCTGAGCCCATCTTTGCCAACCCACCTGATCGGGCCATGATGCCCAGTTGAGAGTTAATTTGCTGAATTCTCAGGAAATGCCAGTGGGTATTCTCAGACAGCTCTCAGCTGAGAGAGTTGGTGAGGGATTGTGCTAGCTGTATCGGCTCATAAGTCGCCCTCAGTGCAATCCTCAAATAATCAAGCAAACATTAAGCAACTTCATCTAGCTCAGGAACATGCTGAGCCTCGTAGTTATTAATCTCTCCAATGTTCTGTTGCCCTTGAGAAAATCTCATCTAAAGATTGGTCCTGATAAAGTTGACGAGAGATTTCGACGTAATCAGTGGGACTTTGATGAATCAGTGCTAGAAAACGCAGAGCTAGAGCCCAGACTATCCAAAGGGTCAGGGAACCTGCCCCCTACAGCATCTGAAATCTGGTAAGGGCGCGGTTTCCGCGCCCAATGCAGAATCTTTTGTCAGTCAACCAGCCTGAAGGGTATCGGGTTTAGGAATGGGCTGTCCCTCCTGCTGCCAAGCCTCTAGATACATCTCGATAACGTCTTCCCCCTGGCGAATGGCCTCTGCACGGGTTTCGCCAGGGGTGCAGGGCATGATGCCCCTATCAGCAAATTCGGGAATGGTGACCAAGAAAAGCTGATCTTCGTCTGACCATTGAATAACCATGCTGTATTGACTCATGAGTTTTCCTCCTTCTCAAGAGCTTCTAATTCGGCTAATAGTTGTGCCACCTGCTTTTCTAAATAGCGTGGAACATCATCACCGTCTTTGCCAGGAATTGTGAGTGTTTTGGGTAAGCGCGGATGCTTCCACCGCTCATGGCTGCCCTTACCTCTCTTTGGCAAATAGACAAATTCTTCTTACTTGAGTTGAGATTTTAGCTCCCGAATCTTTCTTGGCATATGATTTTCTTGGTTTTTATACTTTTCGACCTTTTTCACTCACCATAGTTAACCTTCCATTTTGAATTCTGTAGGGTTGTGCCCTTCCCGCAGGGTATTTTGCATTTTTAATTTCTCTAGCTGCTCCTGTGCCCATTGTCGTAGTTGTTCATTAGGATCATTGACTGCACGATCACCTAATAAGTTTAGAACCTTCAACCGGCTTGGATATGCACCTAAAAAATCTAGCAACATTTCCATTGATATACTTCTCACACGCCAGTCTGGATCTTGAAGCACACTTTTCTCTAAGTCGAGTAAAACATCTTCGCGATCTTTCCATTCTTTCACCAGGGCTTGAATTGCACCTAAGCGTTCTGGCCAGTCCTTAGATTCTAAAAGAGACCTAATCCATAGATAAATCTCTGGGAAATGCTTATGGGCACCTCGAAAAATAGCCAGAGCGATCTCAGTATGAGATCATAAGGTCGGTTTTGTTGAAGCACGCAGGCCATGGGACAGCAGGGATTCTGGGATATCGAAGAGCGCCAGCAAAAACTGGAGCAAAAGAAGGCGGTACTGAATCGGTTGAATCAACTGGTGCCGTGGGAGACCTTTCGTCCGATTCTGATGCAGATTCGAGAGAAACCGCGCAAAAGCCAGGCCGGTCGTAACCCCACCGATGTCCTGTTACTCTTCAAGATGCTGGTGCTGCAAAAGCTATACAACATCAGCGATGACGAACTGGAATATCAGGTCAACGACCGACTGTCCTTCATGCAATTTCTCGGTTTGGGGCTTGAGGATAGAGTCCCGGATGCAACGACGGTGTGGCTCTTCCGAGAACAGTTGCAGCAGCACGGCTTGGTGGAGGCGTTGTTCGAGCAGTTTGGAGCCTATCTGCAAGGGGCAGGCTATGCCGCCAAGGATGGGCAAATTGTGGATGCGACCTTGATTCCAGTTCCCAAACAACGCAACACCCGTGAGGAGAACCAAACCCTCAAGCAGGGTGAGGTTCCCGTTGAGTGGCAAGAGACCCCTCATCAGCTCGCGCAAAAAGATGTTGACGCCCGATGGACGAAGAAAAATGGAACGTCCCACTACGGCTACAAAAACCACATCAATAGTGATGCCGGCTTTAAGCTCATTCGCCGTTACAGCGTCACCGATGCGTCGGTCCATGACTCGCAGGTCTTGGGCGAGTTGCTCGATGCGGATAATAGCGGCGATGGACTTTGGGCCGATAGTGCGTATCTCTCCGTGCTGATTGTCGAGGTGCTGAAATTGATAGGGTTTGAGCCGCATATAAATGAACGGGCCTATCGCAATCGCCCCTTAAGCGAGGCCCAGAAAACCGCGAATCGAGAGCGCTCCAAAACCCGTGCCAGAGTGGAGCACATCTTCGGAGATGTCGTCACCAGCATGGGTGGCAAGGTGGTGCGCAGCATCGGGTTAGCCCGTGCCCAGACCCAGCTAGGTCTGAAAAATCTGGTGTATAACCTGAAGCGGTTTGTGTGTCTCGAAACCCAACGTGCTGCATCGGCTGAACTGGCAAGATAATCGGACCTAAAGCCGGGAAATCGACTTAAACGTGGTCTTCCAACCCTATTTTTTTGTCAAAATGGGAAGCTTTTTTCGGTGGAATGTCTCGGACTCTCTTTGAGTCACCTTGACGGTCTCAAATGAGACGCCATTAGCTAAAGAAAACTGATTAATCGAGGTCCCCTTATATTTGTTTCCAATTTCTGTTATTGAGATGATTCTCGAAACTGGGTTTGAGTTAACGTTGACGGCAATTTCTTTAAGCCAACCTAGAATTTCTGGGGTATTCGTCCAGTGCTTTGAAAAAACTAAAATTGCACAGTAAGGTATACAAGAATCATTTGAGTGTGACAGTGATTTTAGCCAATTCAATTTCTTCGAGGTGCTGCCCCATGCTCTAACAACTGCATCAATTAATTTTAGAGCAGAGTCTTCATTTAGATAAAAACCGGATTTGATTTCTGACTCCACTTCATCTTGAATTATTTTGAGTAGTATATCGCTAATATTTGTGATAATTTCATGGATTTTAATTGATTCAAAGAGCGCAATTAAAAATAATATATGACCTAATCTTTCTCTGCCAACAAAACGAGCTTCCTCCGGAAGGAAATCTAAGTCATATTTTTTCATTTGATACTGACCCCAGTCAATTTCCTTATGCATTAGCCATTCAAGTAGTCGACTTGAATACTTAGGAGCTATCTCTCTGTAAATAAGTTTTAAGACTTCGTGCCAGGTTTCGTCTTGCCAGTGCTGGCCAAAGACCTCATCGCGGAGTTTTTCGAAGCTGAGGGTGCGTTGTTTTTCGAAGCGGTGGACGATTTCGACGGCGCAGAAGTATTCCAGGAAGGTCGGTGCATGAAGCCGTAGGTGTCAGCGCCGCGATAGCAGAGGATGAAGTTGCGTTCCCGCAATTGCTGAATCAGCACATTGGCCTTTTCGCGGGGGTCGCTGAAGCCCTGGTCACGCAGGTAATCGGTCACAATGCGGATGAGGCGCAGCATTTCTTGTTTTTCCCGCCGTGCGATCGCATCCATCGGCAAATTCAACCGCTTGTGATCCACATCCCAGTGATACAGCAGCACTCGGGATGCCTGGTCATAGAGGTCGGCTCTGTCGCGGGGCAATTCCTGGCGTCGGTTCAGGATGGCCATCATGGTCAGCAGCAGAGGATTGTCGGCCAGGTTTTGGATGGCTTTGGAATTGGCAACGGCATCCTTCAATCTCTGTTTCAGCCGCCCCTTGTCTGGATCGCTGCCCATTGAGAGGTCATACCAGCGGTCGATGAACTCGTGGATTTCCGTCTCATCTAGCGCTTGAATCGTGAATTGGCGGAACCCAGCGTGCTGGAAGCGTTCCGGGTTATAGCCGATGATGCGGGAGGTGACCAAAACCCGCGCTAAGGGATATTGCTGGGCAAAGCGGATGATGTCGTCGATGACGGCGGCTTGGGTAGGGCGATCGAATACTTCGTCCAGACCGTCGAACATGACCAGGGCAGGATTCTCCAGCAAGTGCTGATGGAGGTGCTGCTGGTCAAATTGCCAGTCTGCACCGCTGCCGCAGTGGAGAAAGTCTAAGAAGTTAGTAGCCTGGGCTAGGACATATTCCCGCAGCTCGATCAGCAGCGGTAACACCTCGGTTTTGCCTTCCACCCAGTCCAGAGCCAGAAACTGTAGCAATGTGGACTTGCCGGAACCCGGATCGCCCAGGATGACCGCATGCTGAGAGTCGGCGACTGCTGCCAATACCTTGCGGGCAGGTTGCTGAAAATACTCGCGGCGATACAGGTCTAACGCTTCGGCAGATAAGTCGGCTTCAAGGTGGCCGTCTTGTTGCAGTTGACGCTTCAAGTCCAGGGGCAGGTCGTAGCGAATCGGGGGCAGAGCTGCGCGCACGGTTTGTTCAATGAACAGGCGCCAGAGGTGAATGGTATCGGCCTGATAGGTACTGTCGAGGGTGTAGAGCTTCAAGTAGCCATAGCTGGTCTGCAAGCTGTGGCGATACTTAGCCACATCAAAGCCCGGTGAGAGTCGGGCCGTATTGTCAGCAATTTCCTGCAGCAGATCAGCCTCTAGGATGGCCCGCAACTCGGTATCGGCCTTGACGATGCCTTTCACCTGAATCACATATTCCTTAGCGACTCCGCGCCAGTCGAAATCCTCGGCGGGAAACTGCCAGCCGGTTACCTGGTAGCGCTCTATCCAAATACGCTCCAGTTGGGTGTGATCAATCCTTTTGCGGCCAGTCTCAAAGGCTTGGCCGAGACTGGTACAGACCGCCGGGTCCCGCACAAATCGTTTTAGGACCGCCTGGTAATGGTGGCGGATGCTGGTGTCGGGCACCTCGTTGAACTGCAGTTCCTTGATAAATCGCTGCAGGAAAAAGCCGACAGCCTCGGCCATGGGTCGCTTCAGAGTCTCTGCCTGCAGCCGAGCCACGCCGCTATCTAGGCAGTCTCTAAAAAAGTCCTGCACGTAGCCTTCCAGGACGGGTTTGGCGAGGTCGAGCACCTGACTCAGCACGACTTTGCTAAGCTCAAGGCCGGTGGGGATGGCTAAGAGTTCCAACATGCCAGCGGTTGGGAGCAATGGATGGTTGTGTTCACTATGGCATTCCTGTTACCGGAGCGGCTAATCGCCGTATCGGCATGACGATCAATGGTTACCGAGATTAGGCGTCGTAGACGAGATCCCCGTGACTGCTGACAGGTGAGCCTGAAACTTGATTGATCTCGCTGTAGCCATCTCTGCTAAGGCGTTACTGAGTCAAGCGTGCTGGTTGCCCCTCGAGGGCACTCCCCATGCAGCCATGACCACAGTCGCAGCGTAAACAGATAGACCTGAGACTCATAGGATCGCGACGATCGCTTTCTGATTTGGCGAAAAACGTTTAGATTTATAAGTATACTTAAGTGTTTACGACTAATGCTTAAATGTTACTTATACTTACTCAAGTATTTGGCCAATTGCTTAAGCATTTGCCCATTTTGAGTCAGCCGCCAGGGAAACCCCCTAAGGATTTGGCTGATTTTTGACTGATTGATTAGTGGTGCTTAAGTTTCAACACTAACATATAAGCATTTGTCGAAAATGCTTAAGCGTTAAGAGCAAATGCTTAAGCGTTAAGGGCAAACGCTTAAGTTTTTGGAGCCAACTCTTAAGTTTTTGGAGCCAACCCTTAAGTTTTAGGGCTAACGTTTGTTGGTTTGGGCCTGACGCTTCAGTCTCAGGAGCAAATCACCGTAAATTTCGGTAGATGGCTACATCAGACGGCTAAAAGTTCCGAAAAGAAGTTCACAGCACTTGGTCTAGTGTTTCACGTCATTTGATTCATGGGGCGATCAACCCTATCCTCAGCCGCGCCCCATTGGGGTAGCGACGAATCCACTGTACGTAGGTTTGCTCCGTCCGGTAAGAATAATGCTTCAGTCGAATTGCTTCGCGCACCTGGTCTAGCAGCTTTTTAGGGCGAGGGGGTTCCATGACGACTCAACATGCAAGTATCAAATACAACATTAATATACATATGTACTGACACTCCGAAGCGGAAGATATGCGGAAGATATACGGATCCTTGCTGCCTATCTACCCTGCAGAAGGCTATTATGCAGACTGTTCGCTGCCTATCTACCCTCAGAGGGTGATTAGACGGAAGATTATCTGCCTATTCACCTGGAAGGGGGTATATAGGCAGATTGGATCGATCCAATAAGTTGTTAGGCGGCTAAATTTCCCTATTGGGAACGGCAGTCTTTCTCACGGTTCAGGCATTAATCGGCATCAAGATTTCCAGCCTACAGCTAGGGTTAAACGCGCCGCTGCAAGTGAGTGGAGCTAAGATTGAGAAGCAAGTAACTTGCCAGGACTATGACTCTAAACTTAGATTTGCCACCCGAACTGGAGCAGTACCTCTTGCAAGAAGCCGAGCAGCAAGGTCTATCGGTTGAAGCAATGACCTTACAGCTTTTGACGAATTCGCTTCAACTCAGGCAACAACAAGCTGAAGCCGTTTATATGCTTCAGTCCTGGATTGACGATGAGGATGTTGAAGAGCAACAGGAGACAGGTGAGTATTTGGTTCAGGTGCTGGATGAGGATCGGCTTTCTGACCGCAAGTTATTCCCCCTCGAAATGAAAGGGGTTACATGGTAGAGCGTTTAATCGTATTGGATACAGGGCCAATTGGCCTGGTTACCAATCCTAAGCTCTCTTCCCAAGGTGTTGCTTGTAACCAGTGGCTTCAGTCTCATCTCAAGTTGGGTGACCGCATAATCGTTCCAGAAATTGCTGATTATGAAGTGCGCCGTGAGTTATTGCGAGCCAATAAAAAGAAAGGGCTTACTCGGCTAGATAGCTTGTGTCAACGACTTGAATATTTGCCGATTGCGACTGCCTCAATGCGGCAAGCAGCTGCACTATGGGCACAGGCGCGACAGCAGGGACAGCCAACGGCAGGGGATAAAACCATTGACGGTGACATGATTCTGATTGCTCAGGCTAAGACTCTAGGAGACTCAGATGTGGTGATTGCCACAACTAATGTGGGGCATCTATCGAGGTTTATTGCAGCTGACTTGTGGCAGAACATTCTTCCCAATTAACCGCCACCTAACAACCCGGCTGGAGCGGACTGCTGGGAGATCTTGGATGTGTTGCCAAGGCTGCTTGCAGCCGCTCAGCCGGAACGTTATGCAGCAATCTGCGTTAATTTAAGATTTTCGTTTGGACAATAATATGGCAGATTTTCTGTGGGAAAAACTAGATTGCAAAAACCAGCCAACAGGGGGATTGGGTGCATGGAGAGCAAAAGTGCCTGGCGGTTGGATAATAGCCGTTCGCTGTGGCGGCGGTGAAGGTGGCGGGGTAACATTCTATCCAGATCCTAATCACCAATGGAATGGCGGCACTCTATCCTCGTGAGTTTGCATAACTGGGATGCACTCCGTGGGTCTTTATTAAAAAGTTCCAGCTCATTTAATTAGCCATGGAAATCCAACGAACTATCTATGTCTTGGCGGTGCCAGATCTTGAAAAATCTGCTGAATTCTTTCGCAATGTATTAGATTTCACTATTCACGAGATTGGCGATCAAGGATGGCGAATGTTCGCAAGAGATAATTGTCGAATAATGGCTGGACATTGTCCTGATGCTATTCGACCTAGTGAGCTTGGTGATCATTCCTATTTCGGATACTTTGTTGTCGATGATGTAGATGATTACTATGGCATGGTTACCTCAAAGGGTGCAGAGATAATTAAACCTCTCAAGAGTGAAAAATGGGGGATGCGAGAATTTGGTGTAAGAACTATTGATGGACATCGAATTATGATTGGTCAAGATCTTGAGGAATAACTTAGTGCATAACAACCCTGGTGCAGCGGATTTACCGAAGCCACTTGTAAGCTTTCAGAGTTCTCGACAGCCGATGACCAGAACCATTAGCCAGCAAAGAGTTACCGCTGGTTTCATTCACTGTCGTGGGTAAGCCGTGCCTCTAAAAGCTCGACGTAATGGAGTGTTTTATGTGGACAATTGAGCAGATCACCGTGGAAGGCGCCGTTTCCTCAGACGCATATATGAGTGATGGAAAACCGGTGGTGGGAACTCGCCGTGGTCCCGAAGGAGCCAGTTTTCGTTTGTATGTCACCGGACGCGGCATGCTGGACATCACCGATACCGGCCACCAGCCGGGTGGGCCGCACTACTGGCAGTTGGTTATCAACAATCAGGTTTATTGGTATGACGGCGACGGCGGTCCGCTGATCTGGATCGGAACTGATGGTTCCGTTAGGGTGACCGGAGACGGAAACGATGTTGGTTGTCAGTTGCTGCCTCTGCCGGAGATATTGGAAAGCGACCTTGCGCTCCTGCAACAAATGAAGTCGGAAAAGCTGATTCCCTATGGACAACTCCAACCCGGCGAACGGCCGTATTCCAGCGTGGAAGACATCGCCGCACAATACTTTGCATTTTCTCATGCGTGGTCGGACTTGGGATTGACGGTCTACGACTGGACCAGCGCCGACTTCTTTCGCATGGACATATTTCATTTGTATCGCTACACAGCGGTGGCTGGCCAGCCGCTGGATGACAATGACATTATCCAAGGGATCTGGACGTCCAATTGGCCCCCGTACACACCTCAGGATCCGACCTTCATGGCATCCTTGATGATGTCGCCAGCTACCAGCGAGCAGCAAGTGGCTGAGCAGTATCAAGACGTGAAACGGCAGATGCAGACCTATCTGGACGCCTTGATGCGATTGACCCGCAGTTCGATGTACGCTATGCCACGAACGAGCACCTTGGCAAAGCCCATGCTCTACAGCGGACAGGTGGCCATCTCGAACCTGGGACAGGATGCCATGGCCGTCTACTTCGAACAGTACCCCGGCAACGCGGGACCCGTCGGATCACCGATGGGCATGTCGATCGATGAAGCACTCCAGGGATTTATGAGCCCGGACAGCATGCTCACGCTTAAGTCCTTTCTGAGCTTCACTGACAGTGCTCAAGATGCCCAACATTATTCCAACGGAATTATCGTCGAAATGTCACCGCCTGTGGGGGCCGTGGTCTGGCCACAGTGCCCGTACCTCACTTCGCTGTCCAATAGCGCAACAAAGATCGAATACACTTATGCGCCCGGTAGCCAATGGGAAATCACCGGATCGCGCAAAGAGACCATCGGGAGCAAGACCTACACAGTCCTCTCGATGCGAGATTGCCTACCATGAAGAGATTGTCGCTACTCATGGTGTATCCTCGTCTGGTTTTGCTTAATTCAGCAGGATACGCCCTTTCCTAATTTCTCTCCATACACCAGAAATGAGCATAGCTCGGCTCCGAGAGCGATTGCCCGTTGAAACATCGAAACTGTCAGAAAAGAGCTAGCGTGAAGATTCAATCCAACAAGGGCGCTGATTAGGAGCAGTACATACATCGCTACTAGTCTCACTGGAGATAAAGGATGCCATTTACTGTCACCTACAACACCGAACTCGCAATCGTCGAAACAATCTTCTTCGGACTCGTTAGTGCTGACGAAGCCGCACGTGAAATAGTTGAAAGCCATCAACTCGCTGTCGAAAAAGATTGTCGTCTGTTCTTCACCGATCTCTCCAGGGCAGAGCTTCAATTGTCACTTGTCGATGTCTATGGGATGCCCGATACATATGAGAAAATGGGTTGGGAGCGGCGAGTACGGATAGCATTCATCCCGCCGTCAGGTGATGAAGGACGTCACCTTGCAGAATTCTACGAAACTGTTGGGGTGAATCGGGGCTGGACGGTGAAGATCTTTTCGAATAAGCAACAGGCTGTCCAATGGCTCATCGAGGATGTCGAATGACTCATCGCCACTGGAGGAGGATCTCTGATCCCACGGGATGGCATAACAAACGCATGCATTGAAGCCGCCGATCCGGTCGGGCTTCAATGGAGCATCACTTGGCGGCGGCCCGGTGATGCTGACCGTTATGCGTCACAACTTTAGATGAAGACCAGCTAAAATTTGATCTACGTGACCGACCAATCCGAGCTGTATGAAATTTCTTTTGAAGAAGAACTAAAATCTTTTCTTACAATCGTGTTATGAAGATTGAATTTGTACCATTACTGCAACTTCAGCGTGATCTCTACAGCATTCCAAGAGGTCAGGAGCGCTTTCAAACTTATCTCGAAACAATGCTCAATGCTGGTGCTTCGGATGTTGAATTGTTGCCAATGGTGGTAATAAATCCAATGGGCAAAGCTCATATACCAGCAATGCTTGATACCTTGCTTGCTATGAATGCCGATGCTGTAGCATCTCTTGCGATTTCAAAAGTCTTAAACCAGTTTGGTGATGTCAATAGGGCATTCAAGCTAGGATTGGTGGTTGCCGACGATCAAATGGGAGGATGGACAAATCGTTATACAAGTGAATTTAGTATCCGCTTTGAACTGCAAAATTATCTCAAGCGGGGGTGGTTAGCTGTGGTTTTATGGACAAGTGAAGTTCCATCTGCAGAAAAAGTCCGGGAAGAAACTTTAATTACCATACATCGTGTGGCGTATATCCAACGGTATGGATTTGCGCTTACATTACAAGAGATGTTGAATCAAGAAGGATATGCAATGGCAATGGCAGATTGTAGACAACCCTCTCTTGATGAAGATGATATTGCTTACACCTGCAAAGTAATCTCACCGTATCTTTCTACTCAAGATTACCCCACAATCATGGCCTGCTTGTTTGGCGACCAAGCCGCTCATTTGCTGGGATACAGACCACACGGTTTGAGCGAACGTGCTGGTTTAGCGTTGGCGTTACATCAAGCTCAGCATAACACTGCGCAGGAAAAGTATTTTTAACTGAGCGTATCGGTTCTTTGCCAGACCATTTGCAGAAAGACATTGATGACGGTTTGCGAATGGTTTTGTATCTCTAGCCGTCAGCTAATGCTGTCGTTACAAACCTGTGACAAAAAATACAGGCAGTAAAATACCGGCAAGCACGGCAGCCATTAGCTTCTGAAACAGGAAGAATAGGCGAGTGCATCCCTCTGACTCTTCGAAGACGAAATTATGGAGATGTTCATCCAAGTTAATGATAGGCAGCAAGATATCCAGGCTGAAGACCATCGATAACCAAGCCACGCGAAATCTCCAACCACTAAGCTTTCTTGTTGCGAAGTCAACAAAAAATGGGACGAGAATAGCAATTGCTAGAATAAAAATAATGATTGCTGGGATTTTTAGATGCGTATACAACGCAGGCACATATAACTGAATAGCAACAAGAAAAGTCGCAAGAAATAAGAGAAGTGGCTTAAAAAATAAATGAATAGTTCTTGCCAATCCCTTTCTAGGTCGATTCAAATATGGATATTGATGTTCTCTGATCTGATCTTCCTTGAGATTGATCAGATCTAGGGTGCCGTTACATGAACCTTTTTGATCGAAAAACCATTTTCCCGAATCTGGAAAGATATTTTGGCCGCAGCCAAATGTCTCAATCTGCTTCGCGTTTATGATCTCAACAAGATTTTTCAGATTCTGAGTGTCTTGATGATGATTGACATAGATATAGTCAGCATTTTGCCTGCTCACTTTGTCGAGCTTAGATCCCTCAAGTATTTTTTCGAGCTCAAAGTCAGGTTCGAATTTCACATATAGGTCAAGTCTATCGAGACCGTCATATGTCCCGATGCTAGATTTTGATTTTAGCTTAAAGAATAATATCTTTGAAATAGAGTCACTATACTTTAAAGCCTGCCTTAGACATATGTTTGGCACAGAAACTTTGTTGAATAGTGCATCTTCTAGATCTCTCGATTTGATCACCTTCTTGATTAAGTCGGATTGCTTTCTGAGAATTCGTCTAAAGGCAAGAAAGCCTCCTATCATCCAAACGATGACAAAAAGCCTGAGTGCCTTGAAACGATAGTAACTAAATCCGTATAGAAAATCACTGATGGTGAGTTGTATAAATTTAGCGGTAAATCTGCCATTTTGCTCTTTCTCTATGAGCACTTCTAAGCGGTTACGTTTATAGAGGAGGTCTCGTTCCATATCATACTTACCCAATGATCTGGCAACCATTGCGGCTTGCTCTAGGGGTTGCAGTAGAGATTCAAGTCGTGGTAAAAGCTCACTGTCTAATGACAGGGATTCATCTAAATCCTGTTGTCTAGTTGATGCTAACCTTATGCTTGAAAGAGTTCTCACTACTCTCTGCCAGGTGGATGGAGCAGCCTTATTGTATTTAGCATCTAAGCAGCTGGTGAGCAAACTAAAACCTGCTGAATTAGCCTTTTGATAGTGAAATCTATTTAAATCTATTAAACACTCACCTGATATTTCCTGATCCATTTCCTCATTGTCTGATTTAATAATATTAAAACTATTAACCTGAGCGTCTTCTAGGAGTAGATCTATATTATCTGATTCATTTGTTCTTTCCTTAAAGAACAAATTCTGGAATCCTGGCTGTCTATTCTTGAAATCGAAAACTACGTTACTAGCGACCATATTATCTAAGTCAAGCCTTATTTGATCAGGTGTTTCTTTATCAAAGATAAGCATGAAATCGTTGATTTCAGAGTCAGATAAGTTAATACTATGATTTGAGAAATCACCACTTAAAATGATGTCGCGACCTTGAAGGGATTCTAAATTTATCTCGGAACTCTCATTGTTGCTCGCACGTCCATTACCCTTAAGAATGACATTCCTCAAGAAGAGATCACCTTGAAGAGTAATATTATTGATGAAAATACCTCCCTCAAATTGAGATCCATCCAGATTCAAGCTTCTTAGGAAATTAGACTTATAAAGTCTAACCGATTTCCTGAATACCGAATCCTTTAGCTGTAGTTCTTGTTCGATATCAGACGATGACAGATCTAACTCTTCGTTGAAATATGCTCCTCGAGTGATAACTGTTCCAGGTAAAGCACTACGAAAGGGCTCTCGTAATAGAATCGTCTTCAAGAAATTATTGCCAACGGAGTACTTATTTAAGTATTCCTGAAAGTTAATCCGAGATCCTGATTCGGCTTCTGTTTTTTTCTCTGAAAGGTCGAGGACTGCATCCCAGAAGGCTTGGTGCTTTTCCTTCAGCAAGCCAGAAAGTTTATTGTAATCTTCCTTATTACTGTCTACTATATTTCTTAAAGTCCCTTCGTTTTCGTAAATCAAAGATGCAGTTGAGTATTCTTTGTCTGTTTGGCTAGTCAGGATTTGTACGAGCTCAGATAGCTTAATTAGAAATGATTTTTCCTCCGGGCGTTTAGAGTTATTCTCTATAAGAAATTTGAGAGACGTTTCTAGCGGTACATCTGAAGCCAGATTAAATAAGGCACTTAGTAATTTATCTGATTTAGGTCTCTCGATGTCTTCTTGCAATGCAGAATTCAACTGAATTCGATACTCTGCAATCAAGCCAGTGTAGTCAAAATTCTCATGATCAAAGTTTTCATTCAGTAATTGACTATTGTTTTCTACTAGGTCTCTAATAATTAGGGCACTTAAAAAGATTTTATGGAAATTGGCTTCCTGACCAGCACAGACATGTCGCCAAATCCAGCGTTCAGGAAACCCCCACGTATCTCTTGCATGCCTCTCTTGAGGAGTTAACTCTTTCGATTTGGTTTCGTGGCGGTCTAATACAATACACTCGAATTGACCTGGAATTAACTGCGGTGGATAGGGGAATGTCTTAGTGCGCTCTAGTTCAGCAGCCTGTTGCGGTGTATTAGTCTGTTGAGGTGCAGTTGTCGGAGACTGTTGTGCGAATATTGGAGACCACAGCGATCCTGCTGCAATCGATAGCCAGCAGGCCGATAGTAAAATTGCAATAAATCTATAGGCGATCTGTCTGGTATGGTGACTCAGCATTGATCGTTAGGATGCGATTTTGCCGGATAGCTGGCTATGTTTCTAGCTTGATTCGCCATGGAATCCTCATGGCCCAGGCTAGTTAAGGGCACTAGAAAAACCGGCACTCTTATATGCCGTACAGCTATCGTGCCTATAGGTTAATTATTCGAGGACTAAAGGAAATCACCCTCGTGGGTACTGTTTCGCTGCGGGGCAGACTCGTGCATTGGAATGGGGCCTATTGGGGGTCACCTGGCTAGGCGTCTTGACCCCGATGGCACCTCCCTTGGCCACGCGATTTCTCGTAATCACCAGCCTGGGCGTGCTTGGCTTTGGGATCTTGGGGCTTTACCTACCCACCCAAGCTCGATGGGGACGCATCGGCCATGTGCTGGCCCAGTTTCTGTTGATTTTTGTGGCTACAGCCATTGGGCAGGCGGAGTTTCGCCTATTTCCCTTGCTTTATCTGATACTGGTCATCCGCAGCTGTTTTATGTTTGCTCTACTGGGGCGGGTGATGGTGAGTGCCCTGGCCTTTTTGATGTTTCTGGTGGGATTGCACCTACGCCTACAGGCCCTCAGGGGCCAGGTGCCGCCGCAGTTGGTGGGGCGGCTGCAGCCCTTTCTATTTGGCATGAACCTGAATGTCAGTATTCTGTTTGCCCTGCTGCTAGGCTTCATGCTGTTGCTGGTCAATGCCCTGTTGGCCGAGCGCCAGGGCCGGGAGCAACTGCACCAGGTGAATCAAGAACTGCGGCGTTCTGCCCGTCAGGGAGATTCTACGGTGGTTGGCCCAGGGAGCTAGTAATCGAGAAATAGCAAGTGCCCTCTACATCTCAGAGGGCACTGTCAAAAATCATGTGACCAGTGTGCTAAATCGGCTCAACTTGCGAGACCGCACCCAAGCAGCACTGTTCGCCGTGTCGGTGCGATCGCATCTAGAAGACCCCTAACGATAACGCTTCTTGCGCCGAGCCACCGCCTTCCGTTTCCGTTTTTCCTGGGGAGTCTCAAAGTGGCGGCGGCGCTTCACTTCAGAGAAAATTCCTGCTTTAGATACCTGACGTTTGAAACGTCGCAAAGCCGATTCGATACCTTCGTTTTCTCCAACTACAACCTGGGTCATAAACGCTTCGAACTTGACAACGACAGCAAAGAAAACAACGACTTAAAGAAGGTTTACTTGTACGGACGCTCAGAGGTATCTAACCAACCAAAAACACTCTCTCGTTTCCGCACATTCAGACAACAAAATAGTGCAGAGGCATCCCTGCATGCAGTCTACAGGTTAGCACAAAATTTCCACCCCATCAGAGAACTTCATCACTAAATCATCGTCAAGTCCAGCCTCAGAGAACTTTCACAGCAACTGTTAGAGACGCGCTGTAGATGTCTCAAGCCCTACCAGCACAGTATAGCCACCATTACCGCACAACGCTGCGTGGCCAGCCCATTCCCTAAACTAACGCCACCAACTTTGTTTCCATGCCCCCTAGTCGGCTGCGCCTGCATTCAGCAACTAGCCATTGGCGGGGCTGCCAAACGCACCAGAGATCTCCCTATGGGCCCAGCCGGCTGATCAACGACCCTATCAGGGCATCCATTCCAGCAAGATCCCTACACGGCTATCGTGATCATCGCCAATGGTCTGCCACTGTAGCTCACTACCGACTCGCAGCTGCTGAGTCACGGCGTAGCCCACCGTGATTGTCGTCAGTCCTGCCGCCTCCCCGCTACCAGGTGCAATCCAACGCTGACTAACGGCGATGTCTGCGGCTCCCGTCCGAGAGAGGGCTAACATCAGTCGTAGTCCTAGGGTCACCCCGTCAGTGTCTTCGCCAGCAGTCTCCAAGGCACGATAGCCTACCACTGGTGCTAAATTAGCGTAGCTCCCCAATGGCAGTAGGTAGTAGCGTAGCTCCGCTCCGTATCCCTGGCGCTTACCATGCTGACTATAGTCGGCACCGACCGTAAGTCCAGTATTACCTACAAACAGGTCCTCCACCCCCACAACAATTCCTCCCCTATCGTCTAGCCGAGAATAGCCGAGCTGCAGGCGAGTGCGAAAGCTGGGATCATGGCGGATCTCATCGGCAATATCGGGGGTCTGTTGCAGCCACCGTTGCAGCACCGGACTACTGTCGAGGGTGTCAGGGTCCAAATCTAGTGAGGGTTGCTCGCCACCTACCGAGTCGACAGCGGTCGAGGCGGACGAGGCCTGTGCCCTCACCTCGCTACTTGCCAGTACCTCGAGACTGAGCCATGACGCCGCCGACCAAGCTATAGAGAGAAGCAATACTCCCCAGGAACATCGAAATCGGATCATGGCCGTCAGTCGCCCAGCCCGCTGATACAACAACCGTCCTAGAGTTGGGTGGGGTTGCGGGCCAGTTAGCCTCCTTAGCTATGGGTACTTGAAAACTGCAAACAGGCCCTAGGCTGGCTGGCGAACCCCATAAAACGGAGCTGCCCCTTGCCTGCCACCGCTAAAGAAAAGCGGCTCTGGAACCAGAGCCGCTCATCATCGGGGGAAAACTAGTGAATTGTGCTGCGCTCAGCAGGCAGTGGCTTCATTAGGTAGAGCTGAACTATTTGCCAGCCAATACCGATAATATGGGGCAGTTTCCGCAGGAATTTTAGAGGTCCCGCAGCCTCCGACTCAGCTACTGCAGCTAGCTTACTATTCGCTTCAGCAGCAATATCCAATCGCCGGAAGAAGTCAGGATGATCCACATTCAGTAGCACCGGAAACACTCGAGCCGCCGTCTCGTTTGTCTTCCGAATCACATGGATATCGTATTGCCGGGCATCGAGACCGATAGCGGCATAGAAATCCTGCCGTTGCAGGTCATTGAGATACATGGTGGCGAAGACCGACAGCAGGAAGAATCGACACCACAGCTTAGCCCGCCAGTCATTGATAATTTGCGGTTGAGCCTTCATCACCGCCGAGAAGAAGTCACCATGGCGGTTTTCATCCTGACACCAGTTCTCGAAGAAGCGGAAGATCGGATAGATGCGGTTCTCAGGATGGGACTCTAGGTGTCGATAGATAGTGATGTACCGCCAGTAGCCAATTTTCTCTGACAGATAGGTGGCGTAGAAAATAAACTTGGGCTTAAAGAAGGTATACTTCTTGCTCTTCGTCAGGAAACCCAAATCTAGCTGTAGATTAAAATCCGACATCGCCTTATTGAGGAACCCGGCGTGACGGGCCTCATCTCGGGACATCAAATTGAAGCACTCTGCCAAGACAGGACTTCTACCCTTCAGACGACGCCCCAGTTCCTTATACAGGAGAAAACCAGAAAATTCGGCTGTGCAGGAGCGCTCTAGAAATTCGACAAATAACCGCCGGGTATTGCCATCAATGTGATCCCAGGACTGGGTAAATTCCTCATCCCGGACAAAATGATGGCGATTATAATCAGCCCGGAACTCTTCCAGGATGGCCTTAAGTTCGTCTTCATTAACTGAGATATCCATCTCAGCCATTTCGTCAAAATCAGTGGTGTAAAACCGCGGCGTCAGAATGGTTTCTTTTGCCGGCACCTTAACACCAGGCCGCATTTCGGCAGCGTCAGGCTTCTTTAGGGAATCTACCATGGGTCCGTTACTACCTGCGTTGAAAAATTGCTATGAAGACAGTAGGCGGTGAATATCACCTGACTGACTAGTCATGCAAGAGGCTGAAAGCCAGGGAAATAAAGCATTTCCATGCTCTAACTATGAGTTTCAGTGTACCAACGTTACCGCCTATGTGAACCGTCATTTAACTTTTGCAACATTGTGTCGCTGCCACCTGAGAACGATGGCTAACGCTGCCGCCGCTGCTGACGTTCTGCCTGTTCTGCCTCATATTCCTCCAGGCGAGTGGCTACCCGTTGCTGGATGGGGCGGTGAGTCAGCACTCCCTCGAAGGCATAGCGGTCATAGCCGCCCTGCTGCACCAGCTGCTGCAGATACTGCACCCGCTCATCGGTAGCTGGATGGGAGGCAAACCAGCGGATGCCAGCACCGCCGCCATTTTCCTGGCGTAGGGTCACCATTAGGTTATAAAGACCATCGGCGGCATAGTCACTAGTGGCCAGAATTTGGGTGCCCAGGATATCGGCTTGGCGTTCCATATCGCGAGAATAGTCAGCCACCACTAGATTGGCTGCAATGTTAGCCAATTGAGCACTGGGAATGAAGGCCGCCAAACTGGTGGTCAAGTTGCCTCGCGTCACCATCTGAAAGCCATGGGAGAGTACTGCGTGGGAAATCTCATGGGCCAACAGGCCAGCCAACTCTGCCTCTGAATTGGTTTTTAGAATGGCACCAGCGTTGATGAAGATCTTGCCCCCCGGTAGGGCAAAAGCGTTGAGGCTATCGTCTAGCACCACATAGAAGTCGTAGTCAAAATCATCCCGGCCGGTGCGACGAGCCAGAGTTTGGCCGATGCGGTCCACATACTGAAGCACCTGCGGGTCTTCCATCAGGGGCAATTGCTGCTTGGCTTGTTCAGCCACCTGGGCCCCAACACTCTCTTCTCCTTGCAGCATCAAGATGGACGAGTTAACAGCCGTGAATGGCCCCAGTAGACCGCCCGTGAGAAAGTAGCCAGCCGCCCCCGTAATAATATTAGTAAAGAGATTCTCGCGCAGCTGGGCATTCATGGCCCGTTTGAAGCGCTCTAGATTCTCCTCTGCCAGAGTTTCCATGGCGCCCCTGTCAGGGTGATCAGGGTTAAGCAGGGCAAATTGCCGAGCCGTAATCGAGGCTGCCAGCCATTGCTCTTGAGCCATCAATAGATCGATCTTGGCCTGGAGCAAGTCGGGTTGATTGGGGTAGCGCTGTAAAACGCCTTCCAGCAGGTTTAGGGCTTCGTCTACCTGGCCTTGCTGGAGTAAATACTCTGCCTGCAGGCCATAGGCTGGGATGAACTCGGGATAGTTCTCGAGCAGCAACTCCAGGGGAATCCGTAGGCGGGTATCTAAGCCCAGTTCTGCCCCGGCCTGGGCCTCACGCCAATATACAGCCCCCGCTGGAGGGAGATCTGCCGCATCCAGAATCGCTGCTGGAGCTGACTGCGTTGCCTGCGGATGCCATAGGGGATCTTTGACTTGCCGATAGAGGGTAGTAGCAGCCTCGATGTCTCCCGCTTGATAGAGACGGTCGGCCTGGATCAGTAGCTTCTCCTCTGGATTAGGTAGCGTCTCCAGGTCATTTGGCTCAGCAGCAGCATCGGTATCACTGTCCGGGGCGGTTGTATCTGGGGCAGAGGCTGGCTCCTCCTCTTCCTCTGGCAGGGGAACGCCGTCTGGTTCCGGATAGGGTAAGGGAATGGTGGTCTCAGGCGACGTAGATTCCTCTGTACCCTCCTCTGGGGTGGAGGCAACTGTAGCCGTAGGGGGAACTGACTCCCCAGAGTTATCTGTTTCACTAGCCCATCCAGAGGGCAGAGGATGAATTCCGCCCAGCATTAGGGCTAAGAGAAGCCCCACCAAGCTTAGGGCCAGTTGCCGCTGACATACCATGGCTACCTCCGATGTTGATGGGCTGCATCGATAGTTCCCTTTACCCTTATAGCGTCGAAAATTTGCTAAGCCCAGTGTCAGGATGACGAAGATGAACCTTCCTAGGGGATTTGAATCGATCTTATACTTTTTGTAAAGTTATGCGACTGAGAGGAGACATGCTGGAGTCCATTAAACCCTGGTTAAATTTTATTCATCCACTGATCATGTGGAGCCTACTCGCCCTGGCCCTCTATGCCCTCTATCTGGGCATACAGTGGCGGCGAACGCGGTTAGCAGAAGGGGATGTGAAGAAGGAGTTGGTTAAAGGCAAGTTCAACATCCGCCATCACCAGATCGGGTCTGCCCTGCTGGCGTTTATGGTCATTGGCACCGTCGGTGGCATGGCCGTAACCTATATCAACAACGGCAAGTTGTTCGTTGGCCCTCACTTGCTGGTGGGGCTGACTATGACGGCGTTGATTGCGAGTTCTGCCGCCTTGGTGCCCTTTATGCAGAAAGGAAATGAAACAGCCCGCTTGACTCACATTTCGTTAAATGTGGTGCTGGTGGGTCTGTTTAGCTGGCAGGCCGTCACTGGGATGCAAATTCTGTTTCGCATCTTAGAAGACTTCTAAGGCACCGTTTTCCGTGACGTAGTTAAGAGGATATTTGGAAAGTACCCTGCAAACTTGCTCCAGACTGGATTCTGGCCAACAGAGCCATACGCTCTAAAACGCTTACCCGGCAGGGCTTTCAGCCGAGTTTTCAAATGTCCTCTAAGGTCGGGGCAGCTGAGTCTGCCTCGACCTAGCGATGCCAGAACCGATGACGCTGATGACTGCTGGGCAGAGGCAGAGCTAAGCGGCGATGGAAATCCTCTTGAACTTTGCGGGTCAGTCGCCGGGAAGCCTGGCGCACCACCTCCGTCAGTAGGCGATCGCCAGAGGTTTTTACCAGAGTATGGGGTAGGGCCTGAATAAAGCGGGGGAATTGAATGGCTACCGTTAATCCTAGTTGCCAGCTTACCTGGGTGATCAGGTCTCCCTTAACCGTGGCCTCTTCTTTGAGAACCATCTCAGCCCGAAAGTCTACAGTGTAGTGCTTGGCCTCCTCCCCTGAGATCGGAATAGTCTCAATGCGATAAATGCCAGCCTGTTGCGGCAGTAAGTGTAGACCGATGCGAGGTTCAATCTCATAGCCTAGGGCACTAAAATTCCCCACGGTTAGGGCGTAACCATTGTCAACTAAGGGCTCGGCTCGCATCGGATGAGCACAGTGGAGAAACCAAGTGGGATGGTCATCCAAGTAGCTGGCAACGGTAGATACATCGGCGATCATCTCCATTTCACCGATGTAGGCCCCTGTAAACGTAGCGGGCGCTTTGTCGTTGGAAGCCTCAGCGATGTCTGCCGGATCAACCACTGGCTTAGTGAGTGGAGATAGGGCCGTTGTCATGGGGGCGGGATTGGAGGGAAGGGAATTGCCGGATGCCTGCATAGGGAAATGTCATCTGTGGTAGAAAAACCATAGCAAAGGCGAACTTGACACTAGGATTTAGTCAGTCTGACCTGTCTTGAACAGCTGCGACCCTGCGTCGCTTGGATGACCATGACTGATGTCACCATTGGACGGCGGGCCCCATAGAGCCAGGCATTGGGGAAGAACACAGCGTCAATGCCTTGGCCCGTGCCTTTGTCCCAAATCAGATTCACCATAGCGTTGCCTGCCTGCAAGTTGCCATCGGTAATCCACGGAAATCGTTGCAACGTGATAGTTGATACGTTCACTCTGGTCACGGCTGTTCGTTACATTACTTTAGACTATGTAATGGTGTTCCCAAGCAAGTGTATTCAAAATTACGATTTGTCAGAGCTGGGGCCTGTTCTGTCCCGGTTCTGTCGATACTATCGATGTTGATGAAGTCGCTATCGAGGGGTAGAGAGGTCCTATGAAA
Organism: Halomicronema hongdechloris C2206; assembly: GCF_002075285.3. Lineage (GTDB taxonomy): Bacteria > Cyanobacteriota > Cyanobacteriia > Phormidesmidales > Phormidesmidaceae > Halomicronema_B > Halomicronema_B hongdechloris. Next base: position 2,362,845 of record NZ_CP021983.2, read on the forward strand.
GCCTTTGTTGCCGGTGCTACGGGGGAAACAGGGCGACGGATTGTGCGGCTCTTGGTCAGTCGCGGTATCTCAGTCAAAGCCTTTGTCCGGGATGTGGATGTCGCCCGCGCCATTCTTCCCATCGAAGCAGAACTAGTCCGGGGAGATGTCTTGGATCGGGATACGATTTCGTTGGCGCTAGCAGACTGTACCTTACTCTTTTGTGCCACGGGAGCCCGTCCTAGCTTTGACCCGACGGGGCCCTACAAGGTTGACTATGAAGGCACTAAGCAATTGATTGATGCGGCCAAGGAGCACGGCATAGAGCACTTCGTCATGGTGTCGTCCCTGTGTGTATCTCGCTTTTTCCATCCCCTCAATCTCTTCTGGCTGGTGCTGTGGTGGAAGCAGCAAGCAGAAAGGCATTTGCTTCAGAGTGGCTTGACTTATACCATCGTGCGGCCTGGGGGCCTGCGCAATGAGGAGGATGATCGGAGCTTGGTGATGGCGGCAGCGGATACCCTGTTCGAGGGCAGTGTGCCTCGCCAAAAGGTGGCTGAGACCTGTGTCGAGGCAGTGTTTCAGCCGGATGCCCGTAATCGTATCGTTGAAATTGTGGCGCGGGAGGATGCCCCGCAGCAGTCCTATCAGGAGCTCTTTGCCAGTGTTAAGGCTTAGAAGAACCAGCCGTAGCTATGTAGGCCCTTGCCGAGGATATTGACTCCCAGGTAGCAGATCCAGACGATGGCAAAGCCAGACGCGGCTAGAATGGCGGGGCGACGTCCTTGCCATCCCTTGGTGATGCGAGCGTGCAAGTAGGCGGCGAACACGAGCCAGGTGATTAAGGCCCACGTTTCTTTGGGGTCCCAGCTCCAGTAGGAGCCCCAAGCTTCGTTGGCCCAGACAGCTCCGGCGATGATGCCGATGGTGAGCAGGGGAAAGCCTAGGCCAATCATGCGATAGCTAATGTTGTCTAGGGTGTCGGCTAGGGTTAGCCGCTGTGGGGTAAGTGCAGGTGTAGCCGGAGAGGTCTCGGGCTTGCTCAGTAGGGCGGTGTTGCCACTGACAGCCATGGTGGTGGGGTCTGATTGAGCCGTTGAGGAGGCCGCTTGGGAGACATAGGTCAAGCGTTGTTGGGCATCGCGAAAGCTGCCGGTGCCGATAGAGCTGCCGCGCAGTTCTACGGCTTGGCCACGGGTAACGATCAAAAATGCGATCGCAAGTAGGGCCCCCACCATCAGCGTGGCATAGCTGAGCAGCATGACACTGACATGCATCATCAGCCAATTGGACTTCAGAGCCGGTACCAGGGGCTCTGCCACCTGCATACGATCAGGCAAGGACAAAGCAGCAAACCCAGTAACAGCCATACTCACCGGGGCCGTGACCGCTCCCACCAGGCGACTGCGGCTCATGCGTTCTGCTATCAAGTGCACCGCGGTAATCCCCCAAGCTAGGAAGAACAGCGATTCGTAGAGATTACTCAAGGGGAAATAGCCCGCCTCAATCCAGCGAGCCGCCAATAGGGCGGCAATGGATAGATTGGCAATAGCCATTCCCGTGGTGCCTAGGGACGGCAGCCAACCAACGGCAGGAAAGGCTACCCCAGCCCAATACAGCAGCATCGTCAGCAAAAGCACGCCGAAAGAGACATTATCTAACCAGCCCTGAAGTGTTACCAAATCCATCGCCAAATCCATAGGTGATTAACCTGTATGCTGCGAAGCCCCGCTTAGCGCCAGCTGTCCAGAGGGCTGAAAATACCCTCATTGGCCCTCATTAGATTAGAGACGAACCTAATGGGTCTAAACGGCAGCAGGGTATTCCTATCCTACCGGGTTTGCGAGCTCTCCGGGGTAGAGGCAGTGCCGTCATCGTCTGACTGAGGAGAGGGGGCAGGCGTTGGTAACGGTCTCGGACGCGGTCCCCGCTTTAGGCCCACATAGAGGTCGTAGCGAATGTGTCGCGGCGAGTCCACGGTGGCCGTCACGCCAATGGACTGAATCGCCCCTGAACCAATCAAACTGTCGGCGGGGAGGTCGGGTAACCATAGGCTATCCGTGCTCTGACGCAACCGCTCGAAGTCCACGAAGAAATGGCCATTATTGACCCGGGGACTCTGGCGAAAGGCTCGCTCAAAGGCCTCTGTTGCCGTCAGGGAAGCCTCTGGGGCAGGCAGTAGGGTCGCGGCCACCCCCGCCCCTACGGTGAAAAAGGCGGTGGAATCTGCCAACCAACCATGGCTCAGTTGCAGGGATTGATAGGGCGTTGTCCACCGGGTGACTGGCCGACCGGATAGCTCCAGGCTGTCGACTTGAAAGCGATAGCGATTCACCATCACCTGGTCTAGGCGCTCAAAAGCCTGCTCTGCTGCCTCCCGATCACTGACCTGCACTAGGGCAACGAGGTTAGTACTGGGCAAGGGAACCGTATCATCCGCCGAGTCGGGAGCATCGCCAGGGGCTGCCGGCTCGGCTGCGGACTCTAAAACAGCTAGGGCAAATTCCCCCTGCATCCAGGGCAGCAGATCTTCCTCTAGCCGTAATCCTGTACTGGCTTGCAGCCCGGCACTGAGATTCTCGGGGTTTAGGGGTAACAGCGCCCCCAGTTGTAGTCCCTGACTGAGGTCTTGCCAGAATTGCTCTAGATTTCCCCCGGATACCATCATCAACGTCTCCGCCGGTAACTGTCGGGGCAACTGATCAGGACCATTCTGGCTGGCGTAGGTCTGGTCACTGTTAGGCGGCAGCCAACTCAGGCCCTGCATTCGCAGACCCTGCGATTCTAGGTAGAGGACGGCGGCTAGCCCCCGAGGCGCCTGCAGGGCCTGCCACTGGGAGGGGGGCAGGGGCGGTTGGGCATTGAGGGCAATCTGCTGGGCGGCTGCCGCCATATTTAAATACAGGCGACCAAAGGCGGGGGCGGCTGCCACCTGCTGGAAGGCACTGCCATAGCCAGGACGTTGAGCCAGGGAGCGTCCGCCCTGGGTCGTATCGATTGCCTGCTCTAGGGCGACCTCATGGGGGGATAGCACTACCCAGTCAGGAGTCAACACCGCCGCGAACAGAGGCGAGCCTTGGGGGCGAGGAATGGGGGTAATGGTCACCCCCCGATAGTCGCGGCTGGCAGTGTCATCGGCCAGGTCAGGACGCTCAGCCAGCCAGGCTTGGGCCGCCACCGCATCGGCGATGGGAACCACGACCAGGGGCTGAGCTTGCTGAAACGGAGGCAGTTCAGCCTCAGGAGGCGCGGCGGCAGCGGCGGCGGGCAGTAGGGCCACGGTGATCTCTGGGCCCACCCAGGTCGGTAGGTCACGACTGAAGTCTGGGGGGTGTTGCCCCCATAGGCGCTGCTGGCCCTGGATTAACCACTGATCGAAGCGCGCCTGGGTCTCGGCAGTGCCAAACTGTCGCAATTGCCGCCAGGGGTTATTCGCCGTCGGCAGGGTAGCGGCCATGAGGGCCGACTCGGGAATGACTTGGGAACCTGCGGGTATGGCCTGGGAGCCTGGACCACGCCGGGATAGGGTCCAGTAGGCAATCAGTCCGCCCCCGATCAACAGTACGGCAGTCCCTAGGGTAAAGAGCAGAGGAGGCTTTTTACGGGACAACTTGGACAGGACCATAGCTGGGTAGGACATCGGTGCCCTGCCAATTTAGCATTAGAGCAGATTCGTCGACTGCTACTGATGCGATGAGAATCGTCAGTCCCATGCCTTGCTAGTCGAGCCCGCCATGGATACTTGGCAAATCGACGGTGAGCACGATGTCTGCCATGGCTTCAGTGGGGGGGCTAGCGGTCGGGGTTCCAGGTGACTCGTCTAGGGCCATTGGCGTTGACTCAGACCAGTGGGCTAGTACCTGTGCGATCGCATCGTGCCGTCGCGCTTGATCACGGCTAATGGTCTGCACGGTATTGCCTAGCCCAGGGGCATTCCAACGCTGGGTATCGGGATCGAGAAAGGCTCGGGTTCGGGCCCAAACAATGGCCTCAGCCTCAGGCATACCTAGATCCTGAGCCTGTTTCAGCCGCTCGACATAGCCCACCGGCCCCAGGGCCGCCGAGGGCGACTGATTAGCCAGGTCGAGGCCATTCAACTCGGCCATCAGGCTCAGGGACACCTGCTGGGTCTCGGCTCGCCGCCGCAAGGTAGCCGCTTGCTGACGTAGCCGTGCCAATTGTTGAGCATCCGCCGCCTCGGGCGTAGCAGCCCATGCTGGTAGGAAAAGCTGCCCAGGTTCCACGCCCCATTGCCCGGATCGCGATGGCCATAGTAGGCAGCGGTCTGGTCTCCGGTGAGGGAACGGGTGCCTTCGGCATGGCCAATGGCCCGAGCCACTAGGGAATCGGCCTCCCCTGCAAATAGGGGATCCAGGGAGGCGGGGGAAGCAGGGAAAGGTGACGCAGAAGATGCTGAAGAAGCAGGGGCAACGGCGGCAGCGGGAGAGGGAGGGGGAGGGGGCAGGCAGGTGAGGATGAGCGTTTTAGGGCTGTGGTGGAGGTCTCGGGAGGGGCAGGCACCGGCAAGGGCCGAACAGTCGCGGCAGACAGGGAACTAGCTGCGCTGGGCTGAACCACAGCTGCGGGAGTAGGAGATGCCACCGGCTTCGCGACTCTATTCTCCAAGGCTACCGGGGTCAGGGCCGTATCATCTGTCTCCGGCGCGGCCGGCAGCTCAAAGTCTACTGACCAGCGCAGCGCCGCCGTCGGCGTCACCGTGACTAAAACTGCCAGAGAGGGACAGGGCGCCCCATAACCACGCTGAGCTCATCGATCTCATCCCTATTCGACCATCTGTTCTAGGACATCCACGGCAGGTTCCACGATGGCCCAGGTGCCATCGGGTTGCCGCCGTAGGGCAGCAAACTGCACCGTTTGTCCCCGCCCCAGAGGCTTGGCGGCGGTGATGGGACCCACCTCACTCTGGCTCAACCCACAGATGCGAAAGACATAGGCCGGCACTTCCGGGCTGGAATAGATCACACAGCCGGGTCGATGGGGCTGTACTAGACCATCGAAGGGAGCTCGGACCGTATCCCCTTGCAAATCAATGGAAATATCCCCTAAGCCACCGTTGACGCGCGATAGTCGCCCACACTGACTACCGGGCTGCGCAGCACCCAGTCCTGGTGAATCTGTAGGGAGCGGGTAGGCACGGCGGGGGCTTGCTGACAACCGACCGCGAGCAATAGGGGCAGGCCTAAGCCCAGGGCCCATCGCCCTTGCCCGCGACCATGGCCAGTCAATCCATAGCGTTGGTCAGCCATAGCCCCCCCTTAGCGACGAAAACTGAAGTCATAGCCGGCGTATTCCCCCTCTTCGTAGAGCACGACAAACCAGGTCTGCGGGTCAAACTCTAGGGGATAGGCCTCCCGTTCCGCCTGGGCTCCTTCCCGCACAGTGACAGGAGACAGCACGCAGTAGGGCTCTTGGATGATTTGCCGTACGGTCTCCTTGGAGGAGCGCTCGGCCACCGTCAGCAACTGGGACAGTTCATCCCTGGACAGGACCGATTGAGACTGCACCCGCTGTTGGCACAAATCAGCTGTCCGTGACTGCTCCGAGCGGTCGAAGGGAGTCACCACCAAGGCTGCCAGGGCCAGCATAGAGCTGCCGGCTAGCAGCACTCCAGCCTGGCGCCTTGAGCGTCGCCGTGGGGCTGGCTGGGGTTGCGATCGCGGAGTCGAGGCCCGACGAAGCTGGCCATCAGGATGGCGCTGGGGACGCCGAGTTGGCGTCTGCCGGGGCTGTCGGTAGTGGTTGGAATAGTAACTCATGGAACACCCTCCCCATCGGCACCGATTTGGGGGTATCGGCTGGATGGCTATCAACTCATTGGCCAAGGACTCCTTGAGAGGGGATTCCTCGGCGCCTTAGAACACCATGGCACTAGTGTAGTACGTATGTATTAATTCAGGGTAGGGAAGCCAGATATTTTTTTTAAGATTTGCTAAGTTGTCCTCAAGAGTCATCCTAGTGCCGCCAACGTCATTTCCGTACGGCAGTGTGTGCAGACGGTGCAGCAAGTTCCCACCACCAGCAAGGGCTATCCAGCTCCGATGCTGGACTACCGCCAGGCTCGCCAAACCCGAGTGCAACAATTGCACCAGCAGATGATGCGGTCCGGCAGTTGAGTTTGTGGTCTTAGCGGCAGAGGATAGAAAGGCCGACAATCGAGAGAGGGACCATGACAACGGAGCCAACCCCAGCCCAGGTAAGTCTCGATACCTTACCCGAGTATGAGCTGAAACTCTTGAACGCCCTGGCCTATTTCCTGGGGCGACCAGTGACGGCCCAAGCCCGGGCTTGTCTCTGCATGTATCTGCGCCAATCGGAGCCCCGGATCATGGCCCAGACCCGTTATTACGCTCACCGAGTTTCTCACCAGAGTGGCCGCTCCCTAAGCGAGTACGACCTACTGGACTGGCTTTGGGAATCGCCAGAAGCAGTCACAGAGCTATTGCAGGGTATAAAGCCGTTGCACCGAGCCAATGATCCCCCAGATGTGTTCGACCCCTAGCGAGCCCGAGTACCATCAGGACAAGGGTAAAGAGTGATTGGGTGTTGGGGAGAGGGAAAACGGAGGACGGCTTGCCCTGAGCCTAGTCGAAGGGAGAGCGGAGGAGGAAAGAGGGAATGAGGAAACAAGTCCCTCGCTACCCTGTCGATGCGGCGCGATCTTTAACGACTAATCGATAGGTTAAAGAGTAGGTCGTCGCTCAATAGTCTTTATTAAGCGCAGCGTTACAAAACATTGGTATTAAATATGTTTGTCGAGGTTTACGACTCCTTGGTTGGTGCCAGATCAGCTGTTTCAATTGCCAAATAATTTAGTCAACCTTGGGCTATGAGAACCGTCATGACCTTGCCAACCGTGACGTTTGACAGCTACCGGCCCGGTGGACTCGCTGAAGTACTGAAGCTACACATGGATTACTATGCCTGAAATTGGGGCTTTGGGCGAGCATTTGAGACCAAGCTGACCCAGGAGATGGGGAAATTTTTGGCCCGCTTTGATCCGGCACGGGACTTGTTCGTCTTACCTCTGGTTAGTCTGATAGCGACTTCCCGAAGGTTTCTTCGTAGCACACCTGGTCGATGGCAAAGCGACCGCCATAGGTCTTGAGTGGGGTATCGGCATAGCCCATCGGCAATAGGCAACAGACATCTACCTGGTCAGGAATCTGAAATGCCTCTTTCACCTGGGCGGTGGCAAACCCCTCCATGGGGCAGGTGTCGACTCCGAACCCTTTGGCGGCAACCATCAAATGGGCGACTGCTAGCATCACGTGGCGATTGGTCCAGGCTTCTAGGGTCTCGAAGCTGGGCTGGGCATCAAATAACTGAGGCACAGCTCCCCGCATGACATCAGCATACTCATCACTCATACTGCCGGCATCAACGCCAAGCTGAATAATAGACTCGACGTACTCGCGACTATTGACCCGGCGATCGCCACAGCAAATGAGCACAACCGGCGCTTCTGCCACCTGCCGTTGACCAAAGGCGCATGCTTGCAGCTTCTCCTTATGCTTAGCCTCTCGCAAGACAAGGAAACGCCAGGGCTGTAGATTGTAGCCAGAGGGCGCTCGTAGCCCCAGGCGCAAAATTTCCATGAGGACAGCTTCAGGGATCGGATCGGGCTTGAAGGAGCGGGCGGCTCGTCGTTGCTCAATGGCATCGACCAATCCCATGACAGTCGATACAGAGTTGGACACAGTCATCTCAGCTATTCCTTTCAGCAGTGGTGGACAGGTTTCCGAAGGTGTCAGCGGAAACCCCATCAACGACCCGGTGAGTGTGAGACCATAGAGACCCCACGTAGTTTCTAAACCCGTGAGTCAGTCAAGGCGTCAAGGGTACATTAGCAACCCTGTCGTTGTGTCACATCTATCCCTGGGGCCAAACATCTGGACAGGGCTGTGACTCCTAAGTTGAACTGAGACCGATGAAAACTTTTGTATACACTGTCAGCAAGATGCCTGCAAGATTTGATCGAATCGTAGTGGCTCCGTTGGGCTAACCGCTTGATGCGGCTGCGATGGGTGGGGCCCAGCAACTTCGAATCAGACGGGGAGGCAGCTGTTTCCATGGTGGTAGTTGACTCTAAGGCAATCCATTCAGCATAGTCTCGTCATTGGACTGCCATCAGGGCTAATTTCTAGCGAGTCGACTAGGCCAATCGAGGCACGGTGTCCCTCTTTCCAGGCTGACCCCACCTCGGCTAAGTTAAGGAGCGGGACGAAAGTCCCGCCTCATCTCTCGCCACAGGGGACACTATCATGGGGGCCTATGAAATTCTGGCCTATCTACTCCTAGGAGCCTTGTTGGGAGCCCTAGGCCAGGGCATTCGAGTCATTGTCGGCCTGAAGAAAAAATCTGACGAACATCTCACCCAGCCCTTACGCACCTGGTTCGATCCCCAGCGACCTGTTGTTGAGCTTGTTGAGTTGGGGCCGTCGCTGGTTGCCTCAGCGTCGTGCTGCTGATTGGCAGCACCTAGGACCGCAATAGCCTGTTGACGGTCATCGCAGTGGCTATGCCGGCACTGATTTTATCGAAGGCTTCATTAAGGTAAGCAAGCGAAGGAGCAGGAGTAGGGAGTGGGAGTGGGGAGTGGGGAGTGGGGAGTGGGGAGGAGTGAAGAGTGAAGAGTGGGAGAGTTAAAAGTGAAGAGTTAAAAGTGAAGAGTTAAAAGTGAAGAGTTAAAAGTGAAGAGTTAAAAGTGAAGAGTGAAGGAATGACTTTATTACTCGTTACTCGTTACTCGGATTACTCAATCACCCCATCACCCCATCACCCCTAAGCCCTGCGGGCAGGCTCCGCCAACACCCCATCACCTCATCACCCCATCACCCCATCCCCCATCTAAGCCAGATCTGCCTGCTTCACCAGATGGGCTTCCAGGAACCAGAGGCGCATGTCAATGGTTCGGGAGATCTCGGTGTAGAGGTCGGCGGTGTCGGCATCACCGAGCTCATCGGTTTGGTCGATGGCCTCTCGCACATGCTTGGCGTAGATGGCGAAGCGCTCTGCCAAGGCGGCCACATGCTCTTGGCCGTCGATGGCCTCCATTGGATACTCTGGCAAAATCGAGGCGTCTACGGCCATACGGGCGGTGCCGAGGGCAGTGCCCCCGAGGGCGGTGACGCGCTCGGCCACCATATCGACATAACCTTCTAACTCCCCGGCGATCTCATCGAACAGCTCATGCAGGGAGAAAAATTCTGGCCCCTTGACGTTCCAGTGGGCCTGCTTGGTCTGGGTTTTCAGATCCAGGGTGGCGGCCAGGCTCTGGTTGAGGATGGCGACGATTTGTGATCGCACCGCTTGAGGCAAATCGATGCGGGTAGGGTAAAACCGTTGGCCTGACTTGTGCTCAGTGGGTGTGGCAACCATAGCTATTGCTCTCCTATGTCTAGTCTCAGTGGGTCAACAATGACAGTGCTGCTATTCAGACGACTACAGTCAATCCAGGGTCTCCTAAATCATACTCATAACGAGTATGGATTGGCAAGGGGATTGCCATGGCAAAAGCCGCCAAGAACGATGACTCCTGGCGGCTAGATAGCTAGCACTCGGGCAGTAGCGATAACGGCTTCTGGTAGGAAAGGCGACAAGGCTGATGCCTGCCTATGGCTGCCTTGACCCTCGGGGCTATTCTACTCCTTCGATGCGGTCTTCCACCTGCTGATAGAGTTCCTGCAGGCGTTCGATGTTGTCCTCGCTGGTGTCCCAGTAGCCGCGGCCGTGGATCTCCAGCATAGTGCTAACCATACGCCGGAAGGAATGGGGATTGAGGTTCATCAGCCGCTGGCACATGGCTTCATCCTTGATGAAGGTGCTGTTAGCGTCCTCATAGACCCAGTTGTCCACGGCCCCGGCGGTGGCCGACCAGCCCATGGTGTTGACTAACCGCTTCGACAGTTCCCGCACCCCTTCATAGCCGTGGGAGAGCATACCCTCGTACCACTTGGGATTCAGCAGTTTGGTGCGAGCGTCTAACCGCACGGTTTCAGACAGGGTACGCACCTGGGCATTGGCGGTGGTGGTATCGGCCACATAGGCAGCCGGTGTCTTGCCATCCCCGCGCAGACTACTCACCACCTTGGTAGGGTCAGAGTCGAAGTAGTGGGACACATCGGTGAGGGAAATCTCTGAGGAATCCAGGTTCTGGAAGGTTACCTCGGCCGTCTTCAGGGCATTCTCGAAGATATCCCGAGATTGGTCCATCATGCCGGGATTATCGGAGTTAAAGGCAAAGGACTTGCGCTTCAGGTACATCTCCTGCAACTCCGACTCCTCTTCCCAAGAGCTGTTTTCCACCGCCAAGTTGACATTGGAGGCATAGGAGCCAGAGGCATTGGAGAAGATGCGAGTCGCCGCCTGCCGCACTGACACTCCCATTTGCTCGGCTTGCTCTAGGGCATGCTTGCGCACGAAGTTCATCTCCGGGGGCTCGTCGGCTTCGGCAGCCATCTTCACGGCCCGGTCCAACAGAGCCATCTGATTGATGAACAAATCGCGGAAGACGCCAGAGCAGCTGACCACGATGTCGACGCGAGGTCGACCCAACTCCTCTAGGCTAATCAACTCCAGCTTGTTGACCCGCCCCAGGGCATCGGGCACTGGCTTCACCCCGACGAACCAGAGCATTTGGGCTAGGGATTCACCGTAGGTCTTGATGTTATCGGTGCCCCACAGCACCGAGGCAATGGTCTCCGGGTATTGGCCCCCGTTTTCCTGACGCTGGCGCTCCAGCAATCGGTCTACTACGGTTTTGGCGGCCTGCACGGCTGCCGTAGTGGGAATCGCCTGGGGATCGAGGGCATGGATATTTTTGCCCGTGGGCAGCACATCCGGGTTGCGAATCGGGTCGCCGCCGGGGCCTGGCAGCACATATTCCCCTTCCAGAGCTTTCAGCAGGGCCCCCAACTCGTTGTCGGCGCAGACCTGCTCTAGGCAAGTTTCCAGGTACTCCATTAAGGGCTTCAGGGCTTCTCCATCGACCTTGTCAAATCCGGCTTGCTTCAGGGCCTTGAGCCAGGGCTCCTGGCGACCGAGGTTGAAGAAGTTCAAGCGCGATACCTGAGAGACCCGGCCCTCGGCGTCCACCTGCTCCTGCACCAAGGCACTGACCGCCGCCCGCACCCCAGCATTGATATCGTAGAGCAACTGCACGTCGGCCAGGATCCCCTTGTCGCTGTTGCCGTAAATCTCGTCGATGTCGCGGCCGATGCTCTCGGCAATGAGCCGCTGCAGGCTCTTAAAGTCCTCTTCGCTGCGATCTAAGCCGGCAATGTTAACCAAGGTTGCGATCGCTTCTTCGGCACTGGGGGGTTTCCCAATCACATGCAAGCCACAAGGCAGCAGGCGCGATTCGATCTCCATCAGCCGAATATAGATCTTGCCCACCAGGGTATCCCGCTCCTCGGCAGTCATGGCGGCAGCATCCAGCTCCTGGTCCGGTTCTATCGCCAGCTCCATAATGTCCTTATCCAAGTTACATTGCCGCGCCGTCTCAATCACGGCATTGACGATAGGCACCCCGCGTCCACCGTCTTTAAGGCTTTGGTAAGACCCGATCAGATCACTCAGTTCCTTCAGCCCCTTGTACAGCCCTGCATTTTCAGCTGGCGGTGTTAGGTAACTGATGGTCTCGGCATAGCTACGCCGTTTGGCAATGGTGGCCTCGGACGGATTGTTGGCGGCATAGTAGTAGATATTGGGAATGGTGCTGATCAGGTTGTCCGGATAACATTGTCCCGACATGCCCATCTGCTTACCCGGCATGAACTCCAGAGAGCCATGGGTGCCAAAGTGCAGCACCGCGTCAGCTCCCCAGAGGTGCTCCAGATAAGTGTAATAGGCAGCAAAGCCATGGTGGGGACTGGCCGAGCGGGAAAAGAGCAACCGCATCGGATCCCCTTCGTAGCCGAAGGTGGGCTGTACGCCAATAAATACGTTGCCAAAGGACTTACCGTAGACCAACAGGTGCTGTCCATCGGTGTTGAGATGCCCCGGCGGCGGCCCCCAATTTTCCTCTAGGCGCTTAGAATAGGGGGTCAGGGCTTCATACTCGGGCACCGACATGCGGTAGGCCACGTTTAGCTCCGGGCTGGCATATTGGGCCTGGGCATCGTGAATCACCTCCTGCATCAGCGCTTCCGGTGACTCGGGTAAATCCTGCAGGTCATAGCCATTCTGTTTCATGGCCTCCAGTACCTTGAAGATAGAGCCAAACACATCCAGATAGGCTGCCGTCCCCACATTGCCCTTATCGGGGGGAAAGCTGAACACCGTAATGGCCAGTTTCTTATCCAGTTTGGGCTTGCGCCGCAGGCCGGCCCACTTCATCGCCCGTCGGGCAATGGTTTCCACCCGATCCTGTAGAGAAATGGCCCGCCCGGTGACCCCATCGCGACCCGACAGCACAATCGGTTCAATGGCGCCATCTAGTTCTGGAATCGCCATCTGCAGAGCCACCTGAATCGGGTGTAGACCCAGATCACTGTCTTCCCATTCCTCCGTGGTTTGGAAGACCAAGGGCAACGCCACCATGTAGGGGCGATTCAGCCGCTTCAGGGCCTCAATGGCCTTGGGATGATCTTGGCGAGCCGGTCCCCCTACCAGGGCAAAGCCGGTCAAGGACACCACCGCATCCACAATCGGTTGGGGCCGGTTCATGGGGTCGAAAAAGTAGTTTTCTACCGGCCGCGAAAAGTCTAGCCCCCCCGAAAACACCGGGATCACCCGGGCTCCCATATACTCTAGCTCTTGCACCATGGCCACATAGTGGGCGTCATCTCCGGTGACCAGGTGGGTGCGCTGCAGCACCAAACCGATGCAGGGAGCCATAGGATCTTTGAGGTCATCAGAGATATCACGACGGGAGTTGTACCAGTTGAGGTACTCCTTGATATCCTCAAACATGGTGGTCGCCAGCGGGTGCCAGATGCCGACGTCGGGATAGGTGGTGGGATCTTTATACTCCAGCGGTCGCGATCCTTGCGGACTATTGGGATCAGACTTGAGGATGTAGCGATCCGCCAGCATCAGTAGAAAGTTCTCCAGGTTCTCCGCAGATCCGCCTAACCAGTACTGGAAGCTGAGCATGAAATTACGGGCATCCTGGGCCTTTTCCACCGGCAGATACTTCAGCACCTTGGGCAGCGTCCGCAGCAGCTTTAACATGGCATCTTCAAAGCTGCTACCGTTCTGTTGCCGGCGCTTCTTCATGAACTGGCCGATGGCGCTCTTGGATTGCCCTAGCTGGGCCATGGAGAAGCTACCCAGTTTGTTCAGCCGCATCACCTGGGGCATGGAAGGGAATACCACGGCCACATCTAGACGATCGCGATGGGGCTGTACCGCCTCGACTACCTTTTCGGCCAGGTCTTCGATAAAGATCAGAGAGCCGATGAAGACATTGGCCTCGGCAACGTCTCTCTGGAAGGCGACATAGTTCTCCGGATCGCGTAACTCTTCGATCAAATAGCCACTGACCTCAACGGCCAAGCGAGGATTGTCGCTGTTGATAGAGCGTACGGCTGCGGAGAGGGCGCTCTGATACTGAGGCTCTAACACGACATAGACCACCTTGACCAAGCATCGCTCCCCAAGGGTATCTGGAGCAATATGTCGCACAGTGGGCTTGACGTGAGTGAACATTCAATAACTCCTTATCAATTATGCGTTGGACCTTAAATTCCGCGTTTTGACCGACTGGCAGCACTAGTTAAGAAACTGCCGGACCTTTGAATAGGCCTACCTTGGAACTCTCTTAAAAGGGAGACTGGATTACCTAGGCTAGGAACCCAGGAAAATGCCTAGCGGGGTAATGGGATACTCTGAATGTTTCACCATTTAAATCAGAAGATTTCGGGTATTTACAAATGCGACAATTTGAGGTAATAAATGAGGCTTTTAGAAGGGCTATAATCAGCTATAATCAACCGATCTATCAGACGTTCTATCAGAAAAACCTTGCCAGGCAAGGAATTGAGCCGATAGGCGACACAATTTTACATAAACAATCCGAGAGTTTGTAAACAAAATTCACAGATTTGACACTAAATTACTCTCAAATTTGTATCAAAATATTAATTTACTTTCAAGGTATAAAATTAAATTGCCAGCTCCATTGTCAGCTCCCTCACTAGGTCTGACTCGGCAAAGCGCCCAGAGTGAGAAGTCAGCATTCACGTCTCGCCGAGCTCCTGGCTTCTGGCTCCTGCATGCTGACTCAAGCGGTAATGTCTTGGTCTGAGCCACTCCCCCAAGGGCTTTAGTCTTCGATGGTGAGCGCTTCTAGGTTCCACAGGGCACCGCCGATGGCACTGTAGCGAATGCCGTCAATCGTATTGCGCACTGCCCCCAGGGACAGGGGGTTGATCAAGTAAATGAAGGGCAGATGGGTTTGGGTCAGGCGCTGGGTCTCGCGATAGATGGCTTGGCGCTTAGCCTCATTTGGCTCCTGGGCCGCTTGGATATATAGCTGGGCGATCTTGGCTTCCCAGTCCTTAGCCTGCCAGCCTGCGATGGGTTGTTGACCGGAGAGTGCTTGCTGGTTAAAGACATGTAGAGAGCCGTTTAACAGCCAGACATTGGCGCCATTATTAGGCTCTAAGCCACCAGTTAGTCCTAGCACATGGGCTTCCCAATCGAGGCTATCGCTGAGTTTGCTGACCAATGTATTAAAGGCGATGGGCTGCAAGTTTACCTCTATGCCAAGTTTGTCGAGATCTTGTTTGATCTGGGCGGCGATAGACTCGCGAATCTTATTGCCAGCATTGGTAATCAGGGTAAAGTTAACCCGGTTGCCATCGCTGTCTTCTAACTCGCCGCGAGCATTGGTCTGGAAGCCGGCCTGAGCCAGCAAGGATTTGGCCTTATCTAGGTTGTAGTCGTAAGTGGGAATGCCTGCCTCCGGAGGAGCGTAATAGGGACTCTGCACTGAGATGGGAGAGGTTTGCACTTCCCCTAGGCCCTGAAAAATGTTGTTGATCATGGCCTGGCGATCGATGGCGTAGGATACCGCCTGGCGAAACTCTAGGGTATTAAACCATTGCGATCGCACCGGGTCCACCAGCGGTTCCCCATTGCGAGTCCCCTGATTCAGGTTGAAACAGAGGAAATTAGTGCCCAGAGCCGGCCCGCCATTGTAGATAGTAAAGTTGCCTCGCTCCTCCTCCCGTTTCAGCAGGGCGAAGAAGTCGGGGGCAACACTAATCAGATCCAACCCACCGGAGCGGAACTGCAGCACCTGGGTATCGGAAGATTCCACCACCTGCCAGATCAGCTCCTGGATATAAGGCTGCTGGCGCCCCTGGTCATCCTGCTGCCAGTAGTAGGGGTTGCGCTCGAACACCACCCGTTCCGCCGGATAGTAGGCCTTAATCCGATAAGGGCCATTGGAGACCACCTGAGCTGGAGGGGTATCGGTGCCCCAGGTAGATAAAAACCGCAGATTGCCATCGGCATCGCGTTCTTCCAGGGTGGGCCTGAGGATATGGGCTGGCAAAATTTCCATACTAGTAGTGCGCAGCAGCGGGGCGAAGGGTTCTGGCAAGTTGAACTGGATGCGGCGCTCATCCAATTGCACCACCTCTGGCAATAGCCCCGCTTCACCGATACGCATTACATCCCGGTTACTGGTGGGAATCTCTTCATTGAAGACGACCTCGTTATAGGTAAACACCACATCGGCGGCGGTCAAGGGTTCCCCATCGGACCACTTCAGATTGGGGCGCAGGGTAAACACGATGGTCTTGCCATCCTCAGACATGTCCCAACTCTCGGCCTGCTTGGGAATGATCTCGCCAGTGGTGCCATCTTGGCCCGTTAGTCCCTCATAGGTGTAGAGAAACACATTGGGATACTCCTGATTCAGCACCGGGTTAAAGGTCTTGGGATCACTGAGGGTGCTAAATACCAGTGGCTCCACATTACTAACCCCCGGTTTCTCGAATTGCTCCAGGCTACAGCCGCCATTGCTCAGCATCATCAGGCTGGCTAACAGCAAGGCCAACAGTCGCCGCAGCCCCCGGTGCAGTTGCTTGATGCGATTGCCAATGGCTGTCTTCGCCACCATACCCCTATCCATTCCATGACTGTTGTTCACTCTAGCGCGAAACCCCCTGACCTCAGGAGATGCCCCCTAGCTAAGGGGGGGATGAATTGAGACGTCGTGCCGAGGCCTGTTTCGGTCAATCAGATGGCGGCAATTCGCTGCTGTCGGCAGGATCAGGGGCGGTTTCAGGGACCGTGAGGCTGTCGCCGGGGGAGAAGAGCCCTTCTAACGCGGGGGCGGTGTCATCCAGGTCTCGCAGAATGGCAGGAGCCCGTTCTGGGTCTGACTCAAAAATAGCCGTCAGGCTATCATCGAGGGTTTCTGCCATGGCGATGCGATTTTGGTGAACAACGATGACCCGAGCCAGGGAAGGAAGTGGGGTTTGTTCGGCGACCAGATAGAGGGGTTCCACGTACAACAGCGACTGTTCGATGGGAATCACCAGCAAATTCCCTTGCTGGGCCCGAGAGCCTTGGGTATTCCATAGGGAGATCCGTTGCGAGATCGCCGGATCTTGGTTGATGCGGGCTTCGATCTGCTCAGGCCCGAACACCAACTCTTGTTTAGGAAAGCGATAGAGCAAGCGACGTCCGTAGCGATCGCCGTCAGAACGGGCCGCTAACCAGGCCACCAGGTTATTGCGCTCTGCTGGGGTGAAAAGGCGCAGCAAAATAAATTCTTCGGTGTCTTCCTGGGGCAATTTCATAATCAGATAGTAGGGCTCGACCCGTTGCGCCTCATCGGCGTAGATCTCATTGGGAGCCCGCCACTGATCTTCGCGGTTATAGAATACCTGCGGATCGGTCATGTGGTAGGTCATCAGCTGATCTGCCTGCACCTGGAAGAGATCTTGGGGATAGCGCAGGTGCGATCGCAAGGTCGGGGGAATATCGGCCAGGGGATGAAACATCCCGGGCAAGAGCCGACTCCAGGTGCGAATGATCGGATCCTCGGGATCGGCAACAAAGAAACCGACGGTGCCATGATAGGCATCGACTATGACTTTGACGGAGTTGCGAATGTAGTTGAAATCATTGCCACCCGGATCGGAGTAGGGATAGCGATCACTGGTGGTATAAGCATCGAGGATCCAGAACAGAGTGTGTTTGCCGGCGGTCGCTGAGGCAGGGGCAGAGGTATCCGTGCCCCAAGTCAGCGACGTATTGCCGATGTCAGCCACCGCCAGATAGGGATCCTCATCAAAGCGCAGGAAGGGGGCCAAAGCCATCACCCGGTCGGTAATGCTGCGGCGATAGAGCAATTGGGTCTGGGGGGTGAAATCCTCCGTGAAGAGCATGCGCCAATCCCCCAGGTGCTTAGCAAATAGCAGCCGTTGCCAGTAGCGACCGATGGCAATACCAGCCTGCCCTCGGTAGCGAGTATAGACATTGTCAGCCCCACCGGGGTAATCCAGCTCCAGCACCTCGGTGTCGGTCATGACATAGGTGTCGGTGAGTTCGCCAAAATAAATCTGGGGATCCCCCACCGGAATGCTGTAGCGAACGGTGTCACTGCTGGCGTCGTGATCAATGCCTTTGATGAAATAGGCCGGTAAGCCGTCCGGGTTGGCAGTGTTGACCGGGCTGATGGTGAAGCCATAGCCATGGGTATAGACTAAATGCTCGTTCACCCAGGTCTTAGCGATATCGGGCACCTGGGCGTAGTTGAGCTCCCGGGCCGAGATCAACACCTGGCGCCGATCGATGGTCCCGTCCGCGTTCAGCAGGCGATAGCGATCCACATCGGCATCCCGAAACTCGTAGTAGAGGCGAATCTCCTGGAGTTGGCGGTTGCTCTCTAGCAGGGGCCGCGTATCCCACAGGCGCACATTGTCTAGGGTGAGATGATTGCGCTCTAGGTCGGCGGAGGACAGCGACCCACTGGGGGCAAAGGGTTCGACATCAATATCAACCAGGTCGAAGGCATCCCGGGTCAGGGCGATGGACCGTTCGATATAGGGAGTCTCTCGCTCTAGCTCATTGGGCTGAACCACCAGGCGTTGCACCAGAGGCGGCAGCATCAGGGTGCCGATCAGCGCCAGGAGCAAATACCCCACGACTCCCCAGAGAATGGGATGGGATGTCATCGGCAGGTGAGGAATAGCGGGGAGATGATCCCCTTTGCCCTGGCCGATTAGCTGCAGCCACACTACCAAGCCCCGCAGGCTGACGCCCCAGAACAGCGACCGCCACAGTAGTCCCAAGCCCAGTATTAAGGCGATGGCTGCCAGGGCTGTGTTGACGGGCAAACTGACATGGACATCGGTGTAGCTGGCGCCATAGACGACGCTTTCACTCGAGAACAGCAGCTGATAGCGGGCTAACCAGTGGTTGAGGCTGGTGCAGAGCAGCAAGGCACTGGCGAGAGCATAGAGATGGCGTTTTTGGGCTAGGGTAAAGCCGAAGAACTGGCCCTGGCTCAGGGTATTGCTAGGCAGTAGATAGACCAGGAGTACGGCGGCTACGGTGAAGAAACACATCCCCAGCAGCCAAAAATTTAGCACCTCCCACAGAGGCAGATAGAAAATATAGCGCTGATGTCCTGCTGAAATAGGGGATCTGACTGGTCAAAGGAGACTGGATTCAGGGCCGGCAACACTCGAGTCCACTGCTCCGAGAGCACTGCTCCAAAGCCCAAACTCATCAGTAGGGCGGCGACTAGGGTTAGCCCTTGGGGATAGATGACCAGTGCGATCGCACCCACCACCAGGGCAATGATTTGCCAGGGTTGCACCAGCAGTAACTGCAGCACCTCCAAGGCCGAGGTTGGTTTTGCCCACAGCGGTAGCGGTGGCGTTCCGGTGTAGAGGGTGGTGCTGGGCTGCCAGTGGCTAGCGGCCACATGGCCGTGATACAGCAGTTGAATCCCGATCAGCAGCCCCAACCCTAGCCCTAAGGCCAATAGCGATCGCAACCCCAGCACCGGCGACGATGCAGGCGACGCGTCTGCGTGGCCTTTGGCCCAGCTGATGTTGCCCCAAATGAACCCCAGGCTCACCCCAAAAGCCACCAACGCCAGCCCTGCTTGAGCCTGTAGTCGCAGCCAGAACACACTGAGATAGTTGAGATCCTGAAACCAGAGCCCCTCCGCCACAATATCGCTCACCACCGTTAGCACCAGTACCAGGAGTCCCATCCACCCCAGATACCGCCAAATAGGATGCTTAAATGCCTTGCTCGCAGCGCCTACCATGCCATGCCCAACGCCTTACTGACTAGCATCCTAGCGTGAGGGGACCAGGCCTTAGTCAGGACAAGTCTGATTGGCAAAATCACATTGAAAGATATAAGGTTCTTGCCAGTGCAGCGGAATCTCCAGCAAATCGCGGGTACCGGTGATTCCTTGGCTGATGAATAGCAGCACCGCTACTGTATTCAACACCACATGGGTGCGGCGCCAGGTCAGCGAACGATAGATATCTGGCAAAATGGCCAGGGAAAAAATCATCAGCAGCGCCGCCGCCATGCCGAAGTAATAGTGAGAGACGTACCACTCATAGGTGCGGCGGAACACGCCGTCTTGGCTGCCTAAGATCACCAATCCCATGCCCGTCAAAATGGCAAATATGGCTCGCCAAACCCGACTGCGGGCGCGGTATAGCAACGCCAGCACCGCAATCGTCAACCCAAACATGAGCCCAATAAACACCACCTGAAATGGCTGCTCCGCCCAGACCTGATTCTGGATGATGTTTTTGAAAATCGGATGGGCCAGCCCTAACAAAGCCAATCCCACCACTGCCCCGGCTAGCCAGCGGCCGATTTTGACGTGTTCCTGACCGACAACCGGCGGAATTTTCGTCTTGTCCTTATCGGCCAGCTGCAGCCGCCGTTGCCGAGTCTGGGTAGCAAAATAGGTGGCAATCCCCACCAGCGGTAGCACGACCACCACCGCCAACATCGGATGCAACAGCCGCAAGAGATCGGGAGTATCTAACATGGCACCTCTGGAGGCAAACGGTAGGGCTTACAACATCGAATCGCAGACCACAATAACCGGCTGCCCCCAACTCTAAACCGCTCACCTTAACCAGGGCTGAGAGCAACCGGGTTTATTCTACGTCGGGCTTTTGCTGGAAACAGTATTCTGTGTAAATCTGCCCCTTGCGATCGCATCTGGTAAGGCTGTCCCTAGTAGACTGTGGCACCAGTTTGCCCGCTATAGCGACAGGCAGAGACAGAAGGCAGATGGGTGGATGGGCTTGCCCTGAGCTTGTCGAAGGGTGGATGGGTAGATGGGTAGGCGGGTAGGCGAGTAGCGGGTAAAGGGTGCAAGGTTTAAGGGGACAGGACAGGGAACAGGAAAAAGTCCCTCGCATCCCTGCTGATGCGACGCGATCTAGCGCCACTGATCGACCAGCCCTTCCGCAGGTCCAGGGCGGCGGCACGCCCTGGTCGTAGGGGTCCGGGGGAAGCGACATTCCCCCGGGTGAGCACCCCGAGCTACACAATTAAGTGCGGTTAAGTGCGGTCTTATCGGGGTCTAGCACTGCTGCTCGACATACCCTGCCACAAGGCCCAAAGATGAAGTGGTGGGATAATACTAGCTTGTCCAAAGCTTAAAGCGCCCCAAGTGATTCTCCACCAACCCAGGTAACTGCCGCTTCAGATCGGCCTGATTTTTAAATGTCAGCCGGTTTTGACTGGGCAGGTCAAAGGGAAAGTGGCCCGGCAAGTCGCTACGCTCCAGTTGGGTCAACAAGACCTGCTCCGTTCGCTTGCACTGCAGGGCATAGCCCATCTCCACACAGACCTTAGGACTGGGAATCAGCTGCGGCGGCGTTCCCGGCACTTGGGTAATGGCGGTGCCGTCGGCAATGAACAACAAACAGCGGCGAATCTTGCGCACTAAGGCACTGCTTAAGCGGGCTGGCCCCTCACTGAGGCGATGGGACTCTTCCAGGGTCAGCGGAATGCGGGAACGGCGATTGAGCCGCTTGATCAGGTCCTGCAGCATCGCCCGCAACATCTCTGCCGACGCCGGATAGTCATCCTGATAACAGAGAAAGATGGTGGGATCCAGATGGGCCATGACATCTTGCTTGGTGAAATAGATCTCATGGCTGATCAGATCGATATTGGAGATGGCATAGCCACCACTGCCCTCAATGTAGAACTCTACTGTCTCTCCCGCCAAATAGCGCTGAAACCACTGCGCCTGCCGAACCTCATCACTATCTTCCAGGAAGTCGGCTCGCAGCCCTGATTTCAGCAGGCTATTCTTGCTCAGACGCAGATCATGGGGGCGCCGCTCCAACTCTTGAACCGGCTCGTAGGCATCGATATACCAAGCTTTTAGCGCAATGATGGCCATGACCTGTCTGTCTCGCGATGGGCACTCAGGTGAGGCAATTTAAAGCGACAACAGCACCCGATGCTTACTCCAAGGGACTTCCTCACGTTTCCTGATCCTATATGGAGTTGGCGATCCAGCAAACTTCAATCTTGAAGCAGCGAGGCCATTAACTCCCAGTTATTCAGTATAGGAAGTATCAGATCCAAGTTCGGATGCTGTTGTGTTTTGAGCGAGACAGATGAAATGAAACAGCTCGTTTACCTCTTTTGCTTGTGTTTACAGTTGGCTTTGGTGGCTGTTTTATCTGCCAGGGAGGTTTCTCAACCTCAATTTCAATATACTCCTTTTTGCTGACAATTCAATTGCCTGACACCAAAGTTAATCTTGATGGAAGTGCTACTATATTTCTATTTTTTAAGCGAGACAGAATTTGAGCCTGATTAGCGTAATAATAAAATCACCCTACTTTTTCTCTGATTGTCTACGATCTATCCTATTTTTTATCTAGGTCAGTTTCGGTTGACTGGCAAAAATTCTCGGCTGTTGGCTAGAATCTGCGCCTATGACGCCCTGCCTATACAGAAGAAAACCTGCCTGCGTAGGGTTTCAGCTCAGTAAGATCAAGTCAGTGAGTCTATAATTGCTCGTTGACTGACAAAACTTGTGCATAGATTCTTGAAATGCATAGATTCTCGAAAGACTATCCAAAGGGTCAGGGAACCTGCCCCCTATAGCATCCGAAATCTGGTAAGGGCGCGGAAACCGCGCCCAATGCAGATCTTTTGTCAGTCAACCAGGCTCTGGGTTCACTTAAAACTGCCGCAAGAATCGCAGATCGCTGGCGTAGAGGCGACGAATGTCGTCGATCTGGTGCTGGACCATGGCCAGGCGCTCGACCCCGAGCCCAGCAGCGAAGCCACTGTACACTTCCGGATCGTAGCCGACGGCTTCGAGCACATTGGGGTCAATCATGCCACAACCCAGCACTTCCAGCCATTTGCCCTGCCATTTCACATCCACCTCGGCTGAGGGTTCGGTGAAGGGGAAGAAGCTGGGACGAAAGCGGATGGGAATGTCGCCATAGAGGGCTTCGATGAAGACCTTGATGGTGCCTTTGAGGTCCGAGAAGGTGATGCCCCGATCGACGGCGAAAAACTCGATTTGGTGAAAGACGGCGGCGTGGGTAGCATCGACCGTATCACGCCGGTAACATCGCCCCGTGGCCAGCACCCGCATGGGGGGGGCGTGGTCTTCCATGTAGCGGATCTGAATGTTGGAGGTGTGGGTGCGCATCAGATCGCCGTTGTCTAAGTAGAGGGTGTCCTGCATGTCCCGAGCGGGGTGGTCGGGCAGGAAGTTCAGGGCCTCGAAGTTGTAGTAATCGGTTTCGACTTCGGGACCTTCGGCGACGGTATAGCCCAGGCCTATAAAGATCTCGGTAATGCGATCGATGATGCCATTGATGGGATGCACCCGACCTTGGGGAATGAAAACCCCTGGCATAGATACATCGATGGTTTCAGCCTCTAGCTGGGCGTCAATCTGAGCCGCTTCTAGGGCAGCCTTGCGCGCTTCTAGGTGGCGCTGCAGGGTCTCTTTGACTGTGTTGGCCAGGGCCCCGATGCGAGGACGTTCGGCGGCGGGCAGTTTGCCCATGCCACCTAGGATTTTGGAGAGTTGCCCTTTCTTGCCCAGATAGGATACCCGCAGCTGATTCAGCTCATCCAGGGTCGTCGTGGTTGCGATCGCATCGGCAGCGGTCGCCTCCAGGGCAGTCAGTTGAGTTTCTAGATCTGTCAGCTGTGAGGTCATGGGAGCAGCGGTTACCTTAGCACTGGGCCGAGTTATTAGTTTAGTGTATTGGGTCCATGGCCGCGTTTAAATAGAGACCATCAAGAGTGACCAGTCCCGGGTCACCTGCACGCCCTATGAACATTCTGATCAGCAATGACGACGGCATTTTTGCCCAGGGCATTCGCACCTTAGCCAACACCTTAGCTGCCGCCAACCACCAGGTCACCGTAGTGTGTCCTGACCGGGAGCGCTCGGCCACTGGCCACGGCCTCACCCTGCACAAGCCGATTCGAGCCGACCAGGTAGAGTCGGTCTTCCACAGCCGTGTAGACGCCTGGGCCTGCTCGGGTACCCCAGCCGACTGCGTCAAACTGGGCCTAGGGGCAATTCTGGACCATCCTCCCGATATCGTCCTAGCTGGTATCAACCATGGCCCTAACCTGGGCACCGATGTGCTCTACTCCGGCACCGTGTCCGCCGCCATGGAGGGCATCATCGAAGGGATTCCAGCCATTGCCTTCAGTTTGGCTAGTTTTAGCTGCCAGGATTTTCAACCCGCCGCCAACTTTGCCCAACACCTACTGAAGCGCCTGGGGCAGACTCCCTTGACCACGCCCCTTCTTCTCAATGTGAATGTGCCAGCCATCAGCGAGGCCAAGATCAAAGGGGTGCAGATTACCCGCCAGGGGATCCGACGCTACGTCGATCTCTTTGAAAAGCGAGTGGATCCCCGCGGCAAGACCTACTACTGGCTGGCCGGTGAAGTGCTAGAAGAGACTCATGACAAGCCCCTGGCAGAGGCCTACCCCCCCGAAATTAGCAGGACCTTAACCGCCCTTCCGGTGGATGTCGACGTCATTCAAGACCAGTGCATCACTGTGACACCGCTGCATTACAATCTGACATCGTTGGTCGGACTGCAGCAATTGCAGGGGTGGATGAGCTAAGCTGTCTGCCATAGACCGTGATGACAAGAGGCTCCTGTTGTAGGACCTGCTGACATGGGGTGCCTCGTTACTGCCTCCTAGGATGTCACCTGATTTGATAACGAATCATGACATTGACCTAGGCTTTGTAAAGATTGAGCCCGGGGGAATAGGATGGGGCTATGCTTGGACCACGTAACCTCAGGCGATGCTAACCAGATCTTCATTAAGATGAATGTGTACCGCGTTTATCCTCAGGCATAAGCGGTCACATAGGGAGCACGATCGAATCCGATGTGTTTCTGGTTTAGGTACCCATCTCGATGATCCGTACCTCGACTTCATCCGACACAGGATTGCCCATGGCTGACCACGCTAATCAGTTTCTCGTTCGTTTCTGGGGAGTTCGGGGTAGCATTGCTTGCCCTGGGCCCCAGACGGTTCGCTATGGCGGCAATACGTCCTGTGTGGAAATGTTGGTGGCAGGACAGCGGTTGATCTTCGATGGGGGCACCGGGCTGCGGGCCTTGGGACTGGCCTTGTTGCCAGAAATGCCCCTGGAAGCCACCATGTTTTTTACCCACTCCCACTGGGATCATATCCAGGGATTTCCCTTCTTTGTGCCCGCCTTCGTGCCCGGTAATCGATTCGATATCTACGGTGCGATCGCACCCAATGGCTCCACCATTGAACAGCGGCTCAACGATCAGATGCTGCACCCCAACTTTCCAGTGCCGCTACAGGTCATGGGGGCCGATCTCAAGTTCCGCGACATCGACATCGGCGAGATAGTTCGCCTGGGCGACATCACCGTAGAAAACTCCCTGCTGAATCATCCCGGTGAAGCCATCGGCTATCGGGTCACCTGGAATCACCATAGTGTTGCCTACATCACTGATACCGAGCATTTCCCCGACCGCCTCGACGAAAACGTCCTGTGGTTAGCCCGCGATGCCGACATTGCCATCTACGATGCTACCTACACCGACGAAGAATACAACCATCCCAAAACCAGTAAAGTGGGCTGGGGGCATTCCACTTGGCAAGAAGCCGTGAAAGTGGCCAAGGAAGCCAACGTCAAAACCCTGGTGATTTTCCACCATGACCCTATCCATGACGATGCCTTCATGGATAACACCGTCGCTAATACCGACAAAGCCTTTCCCAATAGCATTGTGGCCAAGGAAGGCATGGTTTTAAATGCCCTTGACCCCGACGCTAGACTGGTCTGCAATCCGGCCTAAGCTGGCGAAGGATAGCAACCACTCCCTAACCTTTTTCCGGGAGAGCACGAAAATGTGTCAAAATGTAAAGCGTGTGGTTAACGTCTTCTCTCTCCACGGCTAAGACCCCAACCCTGATTGCGTTGGGGAACTTTGATGGTGTGCATCGGGGCCACCAGCAGGTGATCCAACCGGTCTTGGAGCAGCGCCAGCGGCTGGCCACATCGCCACTGTCCCGTCAAGGCATGGATGCGGGTAGCGGTAGCTCCTCCCTCGGCCTGTCTGTACAGGGTTATAGCGATCGCCAGGGGCTTCTCTTCCCATCACCAACAGCCCTCGTCCCTAGCCAGCCTGCCGAGCTAGACACCACTGCCACCAGCCAATCCTTGGCTACCGTCCTAACTTTCTATCCCCATCCTCAAGAATTCTTCTCCGGCTTGCCCCGGTCCCTGCTGACGCCGTTAGATGAAAAGGCCCTACAGCTGCAAAGCCTGGGGATCGAGCAACTAGTGCTCTTGCCCTTCAACCAAGAGTTGGCCCAGCTCAGTCCCCAATCCTTCGTAGATGATATTTTGATCCATCGGCTGCAGGCTCAACACATCAGTGTGGGGGAAGACTTTCGCTTCGGGCATCAACGGCGAGGAGATGTGGACTATCTCCAGCGCCTGGCCCGCCACCATGGCATCGCAGTCACCGTCGTGCCTCTGGAGCGCAGGGGTCAGGGGCGCATCAGCAGCTCCCGCATTCGCCAGGCCCTGGAGTCAGGGCAGCTCGACGAAGCCGAACATCTGTTGGGACGCCCTTATCAGCTCAGCGGTCGAGTGGTCTATGGTCAGCGCCTGGGCCATCAACTGGGGTTTCCCACCGCCAATTTACACCTATCTCCAGATAAGTTTGTGCCCCGCTGTGGCGTCTACAGCGTCCAAGTCTATGGAGCACAGGATGATTTAGAGACGGGGTGGCCAGGGGTGATGAACATCGGTTATCGCCCCACGGTGAATGGGGTCAGCCGTACCATTGAGGTACATTTGTTAAAGTGGCAAGGCGACCTCTACAACCGCACCCTCACCGTCTACCTCAACAGTTTCATCCGGCCAGAGCACAAATTTGAGTCCTTAGATCATCTCAAAGCCCAGATTCAGGCCGACTGTGAAGCGGCCACAGCAGCTCTCATGGTAGGCAATTGTCCCTGAATCAGGTCATGATATGCCTATCTGAAGAGAGTCAGGGCATGCGCGAGCGAATCGATCAGTTACTCCAAAATCTTGATAAGACCATCGTGGGCAAGCAACGGGCCATCCGGTTGGTCTTGGTGGCCTTATTTTCAGGGGGCCATGCTCTCCTAGAAGACGTCCCTGGGGTGGGCAAAACCCTATTGGCCAAGTCATTGGCTCGTTGCATCGACGGCAAGTTCCAACGACTGCAATGCACCCCCGATCTACTGCCCACAGATATCACCGGCACCAATATCTGGAACCCCAGCAGCGGCGAGTTTCAGTTCATGGCTGGCCCCGTCTTTGCCAACGTGCTGCTGGCCGATGAAATTAACCGGGCCACTCCCCGCACCCAGTCGGCATTACTGGAGGTGATGGAAGAACAGCAGGTGACCATCGATGGCATCTCCAGACCGGTGCAAGAGCCCTTCTTCGTGATTGCCACTCAGAACCCGGTGGAGTATCAGGGGACTTTTCCGCTGCCAGAGGCCCAGATGGACCGATTCACCCTGTCTTTTAGCCTGGGGTATCCGTCCCATACGGAGGAGTTAGAAATGCTGCAACGACTGCAGCATATGATTGCCCCAGAGGCCTTGACGCCCTGCATTACTCCGGAGGAGGTGCAGGTTCTGCAGCGCCAGTGTACTCAAGTGCGGATTGAAACCTCTCTGCAACAGTATCTGCTAGAACTGGTGCGCCTGACCCGTACCCATGAGCAGGTGACGCTGGGCGTTAGCCCTCGGGGCAGCGTGGCCTTCTACCGAGCGGTACAAGCCTTGGCGTTCTTAGAGGACCGGGACTATGCTTTGCCAGATGATATTAAATTCTTGGCGCCCTACGTCCTAGCCCATCGCCTGATCCCTAGCGGTGGTCATCAGGGAGGTCAGATTGTGGCGGACCTACTCTCGACCATCGCCGTACCGAGGTGATGGCGTGCCTTGTGATCATCTGGTTGGGCAGTGGATACCCATCAGCATTCAACTTCGTCTAGACGGAAGCTATAGATGGCTTGATACCCCAGTTCATCGACATAAATCTCAGAACCGTCTGAATTGCAGAGATATACCAGCACTTCAGGGTCAGACTCTGTAGCAATAATGCCGGCTACTTTGCCGAAGTAGAAGGTCTCAGGACTGGTGATTGTGGGGCGAAAGGGTTGCTTCAGGCGAACCAAATCGCCGACCTTCATTGACTATCTCCAAAGCCAGAAATTTGCAATTGCACCTTACTATGCTTGAGTTCGTTCCAGAGGTGGTCGATGCGCTCAAAGGCTTCATCTAATGTCAGCTTGCCATTGGTATTCAGATTGCTGATGTAGCTTACTTGCTGCGCAAATTCTTGCAGATTGGCATTAAAGACCAACTGCTCTGGCTTCACCGGGCCACGATAGGGGGCATGGGGATATAGGAAGTTGTGCATTGAGTGATCCATCGGTGATGCCTCCATCGAGCTCAGAAGTATGCCAGCTTATCGAGAAGCAATCGCAGTCTGATCCCCAGCTTAACGCTGACTTTCTGATCTGTTAATCTTCTCTTAACTAAAGGCAAGCTGTCGGGCTGGCTCAGGTACGAGTCCCGCAGCCTCGAGGTGGGTCAGGCCTTGGGTGCGATCGCACCCCATTTCTAAGTCCCGCACCAGCCAGATTACTGTGATTCCGAGGAGCCAATAGCACCAGCAGGTGCAGCGACTAGGGTTTGCCTTAAGCCTTGTGACCTTATACTTTAGATCCATCTCTTTGATCAGAGGTGCTTGGATGGCAGTTGCAGCTCCAGAACCCACGTCTGATATTCAGCCCATCGGTGAGCAACGGGTCCTGCTGCGCGGCTTGTCCTGGGAGGACTATTTGCAGATTCTAGATGCGCTGCCCCAGTCCCGCGGGTCTCGTTTGACCTTCGATGATGGCATTTTGCAGATCACTGTACCGCTAGAAGATCATGAGTTTGTGGGGCGGTTGATTGAACGGTTCATTCTAACGCTGGTGGAACTCATGGACCTGCGGCTGAAAACGATGGGGTCTACCACCATGAACTTTCCCCACCTGAGCAAAGGGGCAGAACCAGATAACGCTTACTACATTCAAAATCAACCGTTGGTGAAGGGGCGAAATGTGGACCTGAGCCGAGATCCACCCCCAGACCTAGTGGTCGAAGTCGATATCACCCACACGGATGTTGCCAAGAACCAGTTCTACGCCAGTTTGGAGATTCCAGAGTTTTGGCGATTCAACGGTAAAGTCTGGCGGATCTATCGGCTCCAGGAAGGGGTTTATGTCGAGGTGGACGCAAGCCCAACTTTTCCTGAGGTACCGAAGGGCTGGTTATATCGATTTCTGGAGCAGGCTAGGGAGGATGAAATCAAGGCGGTGCAAGCTTTGAGAGGTTGGTGGCACCAGGACAGGGCTGACTAACCCTCAGGAAGGAGATATCCCTCCCAGTGCCGCGATCGCAAAAATGATGGTCCTGCGTGAACGTTGTTTTCGAAGATTTAAAGCTGTAGCCAGTCAGGTTAGGACATGCCAGATCAGTGAATTCTTTGCGTAGCAAGCCTTCTGCCTTCTGCCTTCTGCCTTCTGCCTTCTGCCTTCTGCCTTCTGCCTTCTGCCTTCTGCCTTCTGCCTTCTGCCTTCTGCCTTCTGCCTTCTGCCTTCTGCCTTCTGCCTTTCGCCATAACTGTGGCATCTGAATCGTACAAATACTGATCCCGAGCCGTGGTTTATCATGGGATTAAGGATGAACTTTTGTAAAAACTTTGACTTCGGCTTTTCAGTCTGAGGAGAACACTACCCTATCCCAAGCCTGGCATTCTCTGTCCCCCCTCTGGCAGGGCGGAGAACCTGTTGTACAGCGCGGGCTGCCCCATGATCAGCTGTCTCCGGCCTGGCAGATGTTACTACTCGGCGATGGCTCCCCTACTCGGCACCTCCATCTGCTGACCCGGGAACGCACCGAGGTCGATGTGATTGATATGTCGTTGATCGGCATGGATCTGGACAATGCCCCTGACATCATTCGGGTGGTGCCAGGGCCGCGGTTGCGACGGCAAGTTTGGCTGCGGACAGCTTCGGGACAGCGGTTGGCCTATGCGGCCTCTTGGTGGGAAGCCAGCCATGTGGATGAGTACTTGCAGAATCGTTCCCTACCCATCTGGGCTAATTTGACCCGGCTGCGCACCGAATTATATCGAGATATTCAAGGGATATACTATGGCCACTCTACAGCCCTAGCGCGAGCGTTTGGCGAATCGGGGCCATTTTGGGGACGCCATTATCTGTTTTGGCACCATGGCACGCCGCTGACCCTGATCTATGAGGTGTTTTCTCCGTATCTGACTCGATATTTGGGGTCAACCCGAGGCGCTTCTGAATCGGCGTAGCCTAGGCGCAGGAAGAGGTGATGTGACGGGCCTGACGCAGGTAGGCTAGGGTATGCTTCAGAGCCTGACGGGTAGTGTCATCGCCTTGTTGCGCCAGCCAATAGTTAGCCTGTTCTAGATCGGCGATGGCTTGGTCATACTGCCCTTGGCGTTGGTAGATAGCACCGCGATAGCAGTAGGGCCAGGGGTTGTCTGTCGCTAAGGCGATGGCAGTGCTGAAATCGGGCAGCGCTGCTGCCAGGTCATCTAGCTTTTGCAGGGCACTGCCCCGGTAAAAGTAGGCCAGGGCAGTATCGGGAGCTTGGTCTATGGCGACGGTAAAGTCGTCTATGGCGGTGGTGTATTGCCCCTGTTCCAGCCGTAGCCAGCCTCGGTTACAACGGCTAGTGACGAGGGTGGGATGGTGGCGTAGGGCCTGGTTAAAGTCGGCCATAGCAGCCTGGGGCTGGCCCTGTTCCCAGTGGGCCACACCTCGATCGTTGTAGGCAATGGCATCTCCCGGCATCAGTTGCAGGACTTGGCTGAGATCTGCGATCGCACCGGCCACATCCCGCAGGTCATAACGGGTGGTGCCCCGGTTGAAGTAAGCAGTGGCATCCTGGGGGTCGATGGTGGGGGTTTCGAATCGCTGAATCAGCCGATCAATTACCACTGGATCGCTGGTGCGTAGCTTCAGGTCGACCGTGGCCACGGCAGTGCTCTGGGTCTGCAAAGGCTGTAGCCCCAGGATGGCAAAGGTGCGATCGCAGACCAGAAAACCTTCTTGGGTGCCCAACACCTTAAACTTAAACCGTTCAGGATAGGCTTGTTTCAACGGCAGCAAACGATTCAGTACCGTTTTCAGCAATTTCAGTCGCCCCGACTCAATGCCCCAGCGCTGACTAATACTGCGCAATAAATATCCCTGTTGGCGGTCCCTGGGATGGCACCAGCCAATCTCTAAGGTGCAAGCGCGATTGAGCACATGTTGAAACCGCTGCACCAAAGACTCATCCACATCCTCAGCCCGAGACCAGGGACAGATGACCAATAACCGTTGCTGGGTCTGGCTCAGGGCCTGTTCCAAAACCCGGCGGCCAGCCATCGTTGAGGTCAGCTCCTCAGCCGCGGTGGCAAATTCCACAATCCAGGGAGAGCCGCCATGGCCTGTCGGATCGATACCTCCTAGAGATTGCTGCAACTGTCGCTCCACGGCAACCATATTCAGCTCGGTGAGATCAAGCCGGTTAGATAACTGGGCTACTTGAGGCCATTGGCTTTCTAAGCTGTCGAGCCGCTGCTGTAGCGCCGTTAACTCAGCCGCAGTGGTATTTTTTACCTGCTCCGCCACCATAGTCGACTCAGGCACGGCTGTTGGGGCAACCTGTAGCCAATCCAAACGCTGCCGCAGCCCTTCATACTGCCTGGCTAACTCCTCCAAGCGCTTAAACAGATCGGCCGCCTGTCGTCGTGGCACCCGATCCGCCACAGCCCGGGTCAACTCCTGCAACTCTTGCCGCATCATCGGAGCGTCTGGTGTCTGGGGGATCTGCCGCATCTGCCGTTCTAGATGTTGTACCGCCTCCCGTAGCTGCGTCAGCGTGGTGCGGGTTTCCCTACCCAGAGTGTCCCAATTCACCCCCATTCGCATCGCCTCTGTCTTCAACTGAGCAATGTCAGCCTCGGCGGCCTCCATACGAGTAGTGGTGGCAAAGCGCTGTATCTGATGGTTGAGGGTATTGACCGACGAACAGAGGTAGGTGTACTGATCCTGCAACTGGCCCATGTCTTGGTACAGTTGGCTCAGATCAGGCTCCTTCAGGGTGTCTAAATGCTCATAGAGATGCAGACGCAGAGACTCTAAATCTCGACACAGTCGCACGAAGTTGCGATCGCTGCGCTCCCGGATCGAGCGTTGAAACTGAGTCAGTGACTCCGCCGTAGGCAGCGCCCATAGCTGCCCCTGCAGGTTTTGCCACTGGCCGATTTGCTCCTGCTTCAGGGCCGTCAATGCCTCCTCTGTCTGC
Source organism: Halomicronema hongdechloris C2206 (assembly GCF_002075285.3). Lineage (GTDB taxonomy): Bacteria > Cyanobacteriota > Cyanobacteriia > Phormidesmidales > Phormidesmidaceae > Halomicronema_B > Halomicronema_B hongdechloris. The sequence continues at coordinate 2,394,726 of NZ_CP021983.2, forward strand.
TCCGCATGGTGCTGGAAGCGGCGACGATTAAAGAGCCCGACAGCCACCAATAGGGTCAGCGGAGCCGAGGCATAAAAGACATTTTGCAGGGCCACCGACGTGATTGCCCCGGCCCCTGAGCCTAGCAGCAAGACATACTCTGTAAAATCAAGCCAGCTCCGCTGTTTCACCGTTTTTGATCCCTGATGTAGACGGGATGGCCATGACCGTCAACAGGTGCAGAGCATCCCTGGTCACTTCAGATTTCAAGCCAGATCACGTCCCATCAGGATAATTCGTCCCGGCGACTACAGCACTCGAAAGATCAAGGGGTAGCGATAAACATTGTCCGGGTCTCGCAAGCTGGAAATAATTGCCCAGACCGGCAACCCAATCTGAGCTAAGAACAACGCCCCCAACAGCAGATATCCCACTAAAATCCAGGTCAAGATGCCAAAAATAATGCCATAGACCCAGACATTGAGATGAAAGTTAAGGGCTTCTCGAGCGTTGTCCTTGACGACGGGATCCTCAGAGATAAACCAAATGGCAATCGGAATCCCTGCCGTCAGCACCAAGGCACTGAAGAAAATCGACCCATGGCTCAAGGCATTCAACAACTTACGCTTATCGCTATCGTAGGTTTGGCTTTGCATAATCAGATTCGTCCATGACAACTATAGCCCCCCAGGACTCCTAAAGATTAGTCCTGCAGTTCGGCCGTGCGCACGGTAAAGCGCTGACTCTGCTGACCCCGACGGACACCCACCTGTAGCGCCTGTCCCACACGGCTATTTTCTACCCGCTGCTGCAATTCATCGGCCGCAGTTACCGGTTCACCATCAACCTCGACAATCACATCCCCTCGCCGCAAACCGGCGGTCGCTGCCGGGGTATTGGCCATGACCTGAACGATAAGCACCCCATTGACCTCAGGCAGCATGAACCCAGCATTGGGATCGGCATTACTGCGCCTAGCCAGATCCGGTGTCAAGGTGGCAATTTGTACCCCTAGGTAGGGATGGGCAATGGTTTCCCCTTGGGCTAAGCGTTGCGAAATCTCCTTAGCCTTATTGATAGGGATGGCGAAGCCGATGCCCATGGCATCTGCCCGAATAGCCGTGTTGATACCCATCACCTCACCGGCTTGGTTCAGGAGTGGTCCGCCAGAATTGCCTGGGTTAATGGCCGCATCGGTCTGGATAAACTCCAATCGCTTGCCCGGAATTCCCACCGACGCACTGGAGCGCTTCAGGGTGCTAACAATGCCCAAGGTAACGGTGTTATCAAGGCCCAGAGGATTCCCGACAGCAATGGCCCAATCTCCCACCTCTACCTGGTCGGAATCCCCCAGAGGAGCTACTGGCAGCGGATCTTGGCCGGCGTCAATTCGGACCACGGCCAAGTCTGTTAACTCGTCGGTGCCTTCCACGGTGCCCTCGAAGCGGCGACCATCCTTCAGGGTCACGGTGACTCGATCTGCCCCATTCACCACATGGGCATTGGTTAAGACATTACCCTCGTCATCAATGATGAACCCAGATCCCTGACCCCGTAGTCGTTCTTCTTGGGGCATGCGCGGGAAGGCATCCGGTCCGAAAAATCCCCGAAAGAAGGGGTCATCAAAGAGGGGATCCGGCACATCACGGGTAATGGTTTTCTCGGTATCGATGCGGACCACCGCTGGTCCAACCCGGCGAATGGCAGTAGCCACAAAACTTTCGTCCGCCGTGGTGGCAGCGGCTTGGGCCGGGGCAGTAGGCATCCAAACCAGGCTACCCAGCAGGAGCGCCCCCAGCGCCACCAAGAGCCACCGCTTTAGGATGTTAAGGGAAAAATAGGGCAAAGCCATAGGTGTCGTCCTCATGCCAGTGGAGGTGAGAATAGGGCAGTTAGCGGGGTGCTCCTATCGGCGTTACCCTGCTAGTCGTAACCTGCTATTCGTAATTGATTGTGTCACGATTTATAAGGCTGCTGCAGCGGGATTGCCAGTCTCCTGTGGCGTGTTTCCCGAACACAGTTCATCGCTCACTGTCCTATGACCATGTCCCTTAAATTACCAGCATGGCTGGTCCCTATCGCCGTTGTTGCTGGTCTAGCCGGCAGCTGTCAACGCCAATCTGGTCCTCAGGGTGAGGCTATCATGTCGTTTGAATCCCGGCTAGCCCAACACCTGCAGGTAGAAGGAGACGTCATGTACGGAGCCTACTGGTGCCCCCACTGCGCCGATCAAAAAGAAATGTTTGATCAGGCTAGCGACCAAATTCCCTACGTAGAATGCGACTCAAAAGGAGAGAATGCTCAGCCCCAACTCTGCCAGCAAAAGGGAGTTCAGGGCTATCCCACTTGGGAGATTAATGGAGAGCTTTATCCAGGGGTACGGTCTCTCGATGAAATCGCGGAATTATCAGGGTTTGTGGCCGATCCCTCCCGGTCACAGTAAGGTGTCATTATCAGTGTCGTCCCATCCAATTCATGGTTAATCAGCAGCCTACGTCTTCTGGTCCCAGCGGGTCAGTATCCCAGGGGCACAATCACAGCCATAGCGAGGCATTACCGCTAACTCCACTCCCTAGTCAGCACAGCGAGCGGCATATCCATCCCCACGTTCACGATCCCGAGTCCTTGCGGCGCATCATTAATCGTCTAGCCCGGATCGAAGGCCATATTCGTGGGATCAAAACGATGGTGCAGGAGAGTCGCCCCTGCCCTGATGTGCTGGTGCAAATTGCCGCCGTACGGGGAGCCTTGGATCGGGTAGCCCGGGTGATTTTGGATGAGCACCTGAGTGAATGTATTGGCCGGGCGGCTGCCGAAGGCAACATCGAGGACGAGATTGAGGAACTTAAGGCCGCCCTGGACCGCTTCTTGCCTTAGTGGCTCCTGGACGCCGTAGGACATTGGGTCTCGATCAGAATCGTCAATCGAACCTTAGGGCCGGTTTTGACCAGCCCTAACAGGCAGAGAACCGAACCTGATCAGTCCCAGAGGTTTGGTACATTAAAGCCGTATATTCCTGTAAGCACGGTTTGGGATAGCAACTACCCATTGTTGCTGCTATCGCCCCAGCTCAAATCAGTTCTCAAGTTCAGCGTCAGAGCCGACAGCTTTTCTTGGGCATACTGCTCGTCTGGACTAACACACGGTTTAACACTGCGAATCTCACGGGAGGAAATCCATGGCTGCTACTGACTTCAAAGATTATTACGCCATTTTAGGGGTCAGTAAGTCTGCCAGTGTCGATGAGATTAAGCGAGCTTTTCGGAAGTTAGCTCGGCAACATCATCCGGACGTTAACCCTGGCGACAAATCTGCTGAGGCCAAGTTTAAGGAGATCAGTGAGGCCTACGAAGTGCTCTCTGACCCCGAGAAGCGTAAGAAATACGATCAATTTGGCCAATACTGGCAGCAGGCGAGCCGGGGTGGCTATGCCGGTTCCACGGCTGACGTAGGTGGCTTTGACTTCAGCGCCTATGGCAGCTTCGATGAATTTATCAACGAACTGTTGGGCCGCTTCAGTACAGGCGGTTTCAGTACGGGTGGTTTCAGTACTAGCGGTTTCAGCACGGGTGGCCCTACCGGTGGGCGTTCTTATGGCTATCGAACCTATGCTGGGGGAGCACCTGGGGGCTTCGGCACCAGTGGATTTGGGGTCGGCAACGGCACCGCCTCTGCCCCCTCAACGGATCAGGAGGCTCAGATTACCCTCAGCCTCAGTGAAGCGTTTAAGGGCACCCGCAAGCGCTTGCGTATTGGCAACGAAGAAGTAGACGTGCGTATTCCGCCTGGTGCCAAGCCAGGGAGCAAAATTCGTCTGCGGGGTAAGGGACCGCTGAATCCTTACAGTCAGCGACGGGGGGATGTATATCTCATCGTTGAGACCCTGCCTCACCATGTCTTTAGCTTTGAGGGAGACAATCTGGTATGTCAGGTGCCGATCACGCCTGACGAAGCTGTATTGGGAGGCAAGATCGAGGTACCCACTCCTGATGGTCCGGTGACAATGAATTTGCCAGCAGGGGTGCGTTCTGGCCAGTCATTGCGGTTGCGGGGCAAGGGATGGCCGAAGCCTAAGGGAGGTCGTGGCGACCAACTGATACGGGTTGTGATTACGCCTCCCAAGGCCCCGAGTAGCCAAGAGCGCCAGCTCTATGAGCAGATTCGGACCCAGCGGAGTGAGAATCCTCGGCAAGCCCTGCAAAGTGTGCGGCTGTAGACCAGCTATATTCCAGCCATATTTTTGATGGGCCCCCTTACGTTACCCGGGGAAGCACGATACTATGGGATATCGAAGTGCCTAGGGCACGAGCCGGGCTGAAAAGCTTCGATCACGGGTTGGAGTGGCTGTTCTCTAGGTTAACCACGTTAAGGTTAACTGGGGCAGTTAGCAGCTGGCCTGACAAAGTTTACTAATTACTCAAATAGGACGACCTGCTTGCATACCGCCAAGTAGGCTGTTTTTACGGCTACGACGTTGTGTTGACTCGGCATTGGTGGCCATGGCACGAGCCTGTCTATCTCTGTTTCCTGCAGTCGGACGGTGGTCTGGGTTAGTCGCTCTCCTAGGGGCGATGATTCGGCTGCAAGCCGTGATTATTGAGGATTTTGAATACTATGCCGTCTATGAGTCTAATTACTTAGACTTGCTCTGGAGCTTTATTACCTTCAAGCCAGTGGAATATGGCTGTGAGATAGCTCTGGCCATGTTGGTAGGGTTGTGGCAGATGTTGGTTCATGCCTGCCGCAGTGATCCCTCAGCGGTATCAAGCTAGTATCTGTAGCGATGTCTATTGCTACAACCCTCTCTCCAGAGAACCTAGACGCCATCATGGCGGCCATCGATGTCATTTACCAAAACTACCTTCCTTGATGGGATTAACAGTGGCTGAACAGCGCAAGCTGTTCAAACTCTGGATGTGGTCGATAAGCACCGTGACCTAGTACCGGGCTGCCTAGATGTGGACGCCGCCCATTCGGTCTGCCACTCACAACTCTATCGATAAGCGATTGAGATTGCTTGAGCCGTATACAGTGTTCGCGAAGCGTCTCCAGCGGAGAAAAGTTGTACGTACGGTTCTGAGGGGAGGGAGGGGGATGTTACCCGACGGCTTCAGTTCATGGTGAAAATGGTTCTCTAAAGAGGATCTCCAGAGCTTAGATATCTAGAAGTGTAATTTGGAGTTGGTGCAGTATGGTGGGTTGGACTAACTTGAGTAGTATTCTTGGGTTACTGCAAGCACTGGGTTCTCTAGGATATTTTGCAGTGTCCATTGCTCAGATAACTACTGCTTTGAGGTCACGACGGTTGACTGAACCGGTTCTCCGCATCCTTCAATTGATTTTTGCACCTCTAATTTTGCTTCTATCTGGAGGCATTCTCTTTTTTAACGGATGGAGACTAGACCCTATTTTACAGTTCCAGCAACTATTGCTGAGTATCCTGATTGGTTACCTCATTCTCCTAGACTTGCAGGGCAATCGCATCTAGTTTTTAGAGAATATTAGTAGTGTCTATGCCTATCGTTTAGATGCCAAGTACAGCGTAAACCAATGATTTGACCAGAATACAATGTAAATCTTTTATTCAGTAGAGAATAAAACCGTAGCTTGAAGTGCCTGTATACCGAGCAGATCACGGCTCATGAATCTTGTCAATTAATGTTAAGCTGCGATGCCCATGCCTAGACTTGAAGAGATTAAAACGGACTACTCAGCAATAGGATAAAACTTATTTTGAAGTGGAATTGCATGTCAGACTTACTCACAAGAATTACTATCAATCCTAAACAATGTGGTGGTCATCTCTGCATTCGAGGCATGAGAAGTAGGGTGTCAGATGTACTGGACTTATTTGCGGCTGGACTAAATGCTGAACAAATCCTAGAAGAAATGCCTGATTTGGAGGCAGATGACTTAAAAGCAGCACTTCTATATGCCTCACGTAAGCTTAATCACCCAGGATATCAACTTAAGGCGGGAAATCAAGATATTGGTACGGCGTATCAATCAGCACGCTATCGAAAAGAGATAAAAGGGGGCACTGGCTCAATGGTTTAGGGGGCTGGCAAACGGTGATGCGCTGGCAGGTAAGCGGTTTTGCTAACGCCAGGGAAGGGACAGTCTGGGATAATACTCCATGGCTGGCTTTTATCTGGAGAGGGGTCCATGAAACGCTCTTTAATTCCTATGGTGACGGCGCTGTTGATTTTGCCGGGCTGGTGTCTGCCAGCTGGGGCCCAGCGGGTGACTAATGTTAGCCCTGAAGTGGATAGCCAGGGGATCTCCCCTGAGACCTCGATTTCGGGACAGTTTACTCCCAGCGATGGAGTGACGGTGCAGCCGGGAACCGTGACGCTGATGGTCCATGGGGAAGATGTGACTGACCGCAGCACGATCACCCAGAATTTCTTTACCTACCGGCCCAGTCAAGCCTTACCCAGAGGTCCGGTCCAGGTGCAAATCGAGTTTCTAGGCAGCGATGGGGTGCGTCGAGTCGCTGCCTGGCAGTTTACGGTGCAGTCCCCTAGCACTGTTCTCGAGATTCAATCCTTGAGCCACAATGCTGCCGCACCTCTGGGACCCAACGATGTCTTTCGGGCGACCCTAAATGGTCCGTCAGGGGGAGAGGCCACTATTCTATTGATTGAAAATGGCCAGACGGTGAGAACCTTGGCGACAGAGGAAGTTTCCCCAGGGGTCTATGTGGCCAATTTGGCAGTGCCGGCCAATGTGTCGGTAGCGGAAGGGATTGTGGTGGGCCGATTGCGACACCAAGGGCAGACGGCCTATGCGATCGCATCAGAGCCCGCTAGCTTCACCCAGACAGCCACTGATACAGGCTCTGAGCCAGTAGTCGAGACCCCTGACACCGATCCAGCGACGACAGCAGTGGTGCCCCTGGCTCCAGAATTTACCAGTCACGCCAGCGGCGATACCGTCAGTGGCAACCGCTTTACCCTAGAGGGACGTACCCGCCCGGGAGCCACCGTCGATATCACCGTCACCGGCAGCAACTCCCTATTTGGCCTAGTCAACGTGGGCCAAACTCTGTTAGACCAACAGGTCACCGCCGACGACGAGGGGCGATTTCGAGTGGAGGTGCCAGTGGGCCTGCTCAATGCCGGCGGGACCCGCTATCTGGTGACGGCCATGGCCCGTCTGAATGGAGAGCAGGCCAGCAGTGAATTGACCCTGACCCACGAGTAACAGACATGGCCACTAGGGCAGCCATTTAGCCAGTCGTCCCGACACCTGCAGAGATTCTGGTGCCAGCTGCACCACCTGAGCCTGCAGTTGCTCTTGGCGATTATTGAATAAGGGTAACAGCCAGATCTGCCCCGCCTCCGTCCGCTCTGGAGCAACGGTGGTAGATTTGGCGGTGGCAGGCAGGGCTAGATCGACGAGGAGGGCCAACCCATCGGGGGAGAGGCTCATATGAATGTCGGGCTGGGGGGCAAAGGTGAGTAAATCGGTAGCCTCTCCCGAGTCCAACTGAATGGCTGCCAGAAACGGTTGTTCGACGTATTGCTCACCGGGGATGACCTGGGTCGCTAAACAATAGAGCAAGCGATTGGTGGGATCAAACTGGGCTGCTAGGACAGAGCCAGTGACCTGTAGCAGCTCCGTTTCATCGCCCTGGTTGGTGACCAAGAATAGGGATTCGGTGAACCGCTGCTCGGGATCATCCTGGTTGAAGTTGACCATGGCCGCCCTGGTGCCATCGCTGGTCAGATCAAAGACCTGACCATACTGGGGTAAAAAGTCGAGGGGTTGATCGTCGCTGGCCTCATCCAGGGGAATCACCGCCGTGCCCTGGCCCTGCAAGAGCAGTAGGGATTGGTTGTCGGGGCCAATCAGGAAATCACCCCCCGGATCGGTGTCCAGAGGCCGGGGCGGCTCTCCGGCCGCCACCACCCAAGGACCAAAATCGGCGGGATTATTGCGATTCACCCGCTGCACCACAATGGTTTGGCCGTCGGCTGAGAGATCGAACTTGAGGTTTTGATACTGGTCACTGTCGAGCACCAGGGTATATTCCCCGGCCGCAGCAGCGGTCTGCCGTCGGGGCCAGAGACGGAAACTTTGGGCCGTCCCTAACTCTTCGGGAGAGTTAGGGGTCAGACCAGTGCTGACACTGTAAAGGCGGGGGGCCAACTCGCCTGCGCCGTAGGTGGCTCGGTCGGTGGCAGACACCAGGATGCGATCGCCCTCGGGGTAGGGTTCAAAGTCTAGAATCACCCAATCCTTAGGGGTGAGTAGGGTATGGCTCTGCTGAGTCAGGTCTACCAGCACCAAACGGTCCGCCTCGTCCCCCTCACTGCCGATATAGGCAAAGGCCCGGTGACGGCTGGCGAAGTCGGCCTGGAAGGGAAGAAATCGCCCCGGCTGATCACGTTGGGCCGAGAAGCGGTCCTGGGCGTTGGACAATTGGATTGAAAAGCGTTCACCGTAGGGGCGGGGTAGCTTCAGGGTATAGGCCATGCGTCGCCCGGCCCAGCTAAAATTTCCCAGGCAGGGCAGGGGTGATGGTCAGATTGGGCCCTCCACACTGCTGCTGGGTCCATGGGGCGACTAAAGGTGATCACAAAGGCCTGATGGTCGGCGCCGACTTGTCGGTCTTGCCAGGAAAAGGCACGCACCTTGGCGGCCGCATGATCGCCCCAGCCAGACCTATCCCTGCGGCCACTATTGTGAGGCCGAGCAATAGGCTGATGGCCCAGCGATCTAGGGGCTGCAGGGCTCTCCAACGGCGAGGCAAAAACCGATGCGATCGCATAGTCACAGCGCACTAATACTCATAGGGATTAGCCGGTTCCTCCACGGGCCGCAAGCGGTCGGGGGCAACCACCAGTTGTCGTTGGCCATCTAGAGTCTCGGTAGTCATCTGTCCTGTCACCCGCAGCCAGGTATCGGCAGCTGGAAGCGCCTGCCCCGTTGGTAGCCGCACCGCCAACCCCACCGGATAGGCATCGGCAGCACAGCAGGTGAGGACAAACCGGGCGATCATCAGATGGGAATCAGGCCACTCGGGTGGGTGAATGACAAACCCGATCACATCCACCGCTTGACCACCATAGGCATCCGGCTCCGGATAGACATTCAGGGTCCGGACCCAATCGATAATGGTGCGCTCTTCCGGTGCCGCCTGGCGCACGAAGGCTTGGGGCCGCGAAGAACGAGTCATAGACAGGGTATCGGTCAGCCCCCGCTGCAGAGCTGTATCACTAGTAAAGGGACGGGGGCTGTAAATTAACCCGGCCACCGCCACCGCCAGCAAGATGCCCCGACTCCAGCGGTGGGGCATGAGGGTAATGTGCTGGGCCAATGCCGGACGGCGGCTGGGGGGTTGCAACATCTGAGTCAACAACCGCCAGCCCTGTAAGCCTGCCAGCCCCAACAGTACCACGGCAGCACTGTGGGATAGCCACTGGTAGTCAGGGTGTAACAGGACGGCCAGTTCCCCTGTCAGCCAATACTTCAGCAGCAGGCTCCCCCAAGCCAGCAACACCAACAGGTCCGAGAATTCAAACCAGGGCAAGGGACCTCCCTGGAAGCGGCGACTAGTCATCATTCCTCAGGAACGCAACGGGCCAAATTGGGCCACCTCTGGACTGGGATGCCATGGATACCCTCCAGTTACAGCACATAGAGATTAATCAGCAAGGTGATCACGAAGGTCAGCAACCCTGCCAGACCAAACAAATAGATGATGGCCCGGCTACGGAACAGGGTCAGCAGCAGACTGATGTTCTTCAGGTCAATCATGGGGCCAAACACTAAGAAGGCTAGCAGGGAGCCACTGGTGAAGGTGGCCGCAAAGGAGAGGGCAAAGAAGGAGTCGACCGTAGAGCAAATGGAAACCACCCAGGCCAAAAGCATCATGGCCAGAATCGAAGTGATCGGGCCTTGCCCTAGTCCCAAGACCATGTCTCGCGGCAGCGCCACCTGGACAGTGGCGGCAATGGCGCTGCCGATGACCAGCACCGCCCCCAGTTCTCGGAATTCCTGCAACATGGTGTCGACCATCAGCGGCCACTTCTGCCGCCGGGAACGGGGCCGGGCCGGGGCAGTCATCACCGCCGCCGGATTGTCCATCTGCAAGAGTTGACCGGATCCCTGCATCAGATAGGTGCCGGAGCGCAGCAGGGGAGAAGGACTTGCTTCCGTGGCCGAGGCGGCGGGGACTACCTTGGCCAACGAGGGCTGCAAAAAGGGACGTAGATCGCGCTGGGCACTGAAGACGGCTCCGATTAGGGTGGCGATGGTCAGGGTCAGCACCAGCCGTAGCACCACCATTTCGGGTTGGTCTCGAAAGGCGACCCAGGTGGCCCAGATGACGATGGGGTTGACGGTGGGGGCCGCCAATAAGAAACCAATGGCCACGGCCGGCGGGGCTCCTTGCAGGATCAGCCGGCGGGCTACCGGCACATTGCCACATTCACAGACGGGAAAGAGGAAGCCCACCAAGCTGCCGGATAGAGCCGCCAAGATTGGGTGCCGAGGCAAAGCCGCCACTAACTGTTTTTCATCGACAAACAATAACAGCAGGCTAGAGAACGCCACCCCCAGCAACAGGAAGGGCATGGCCTCCACTAGCAGACTGAGGAAGAGTGTCGTGCCGTTATGGAGTTGAGTCATCAGGAGGCTGGCATCCCCAAGTGAGAGCGTTGGCCAGATAGCTGGACCAGATCCCTAAGGCTAGGAACTGTGCTGGTGCACAACCGCTGCCAAGGTGGCGACGGTCGCTATCTCGCATGGATTCTGGCATGCCATTCTAACGGATAATTGTGGTCAGGCCGATCCCGGCTGCTAAATTCCATCCTGGCGGGGAGTCCTGGGGCTAACCCAGGTGCCGGCCACTGTTCTCGCCAGGCCTGCCCCGATTTCCTGGGCAGACTCCAGATCAGCCTGGAGCAGAGGTTAATGCACCTTGCTGTCCCGGACTAGGGCGACACCATGAATGGGGCACTGGGGGATGGCTTCGGTCTGGGAGCGGCGGTACCAGGCATGATGACAATTGGCCACGGGACAGCGGTAGCGCGGGCTGGTGACGGCGTGGGAGCTAGATGGCAGAGGTTGATAGGTGCGGACAGCCTCTAGGCTGGCCTCGGGATCATAGCCGTGCTCTAGGTAAAATATCACCCAGACTCGCAGGGGGTCGTGAGATGCGATCGCAGCCCAGAGCTCCCGGCCATTGCCGGTGTTGGTGGCCGCTTGGGCCAGGGCCACCAACTGAGTGTCCAGGGCTTGCGCCGTAGGAGCCTCTAGCAACTGGGGCAGATAGGGGCGCAGAGCTTGGACGGCTTTGAGCAACTGCTCAAGGGAATACATTGCGGTCTCCAGACAGCAAGGGGACTCTTTCAGCATGGTAGCTGAGTCGACACCAGCGGAGCTTAGGTTGAAAAACTATTACGTCTGCTAGCACCAGCCTACCTCAACGGTAAGACGACTCAGCCCCCGGCAACCAGGTCTGAATCTGCTCCATGATCACCTCGGGACCAATGCCGAAGAACAACTGCAGGGCTAACAGAATCAAGGCGACCATCACCGCCGTTTTCAAGGTGGCCTTGACCACCTTGAGTAACCAGGTGAAGACCAGAAAAGACAGGATGATAGAGCCAATGACGACAACAATTTCCACGGTAGTCCTCGGGGGGCAACACGGCAGGGAGAGCAACCATCACGCTAAGGACACATAGGTCGAGGCGGTCAAAGACTGACTGGCCACCACCACTTGCTCGCGGGCCCAACTATCGGCCCAGAGAATATCCTCCAATCTGGGTTGGCAGCGCAGATCGGCGCGATGGCGCTCACAGATCTGCTCAATCAGACGGGGGATATCGAGAAACTGCACCTGTTCCTCGATAAATAGGGAGACGGCCTGTTCATTGGCGGCATTGAGCACAGCGGTCATGGTCCCTCCGACTCGGCCAGCGGCGTAGGCCAACTCCATACAGGGATATTTAGCGTGGTCAGGCTCCCGAAAGGTGAGACTACCAGCCTTGACTAGATCCAGGGGCTCCCAGTCGGTATAGAGTCGCTCTGGCCAAGAGAGGGCGTAAAGTAAAGGCAGGCGCATATCTGGCCATCCCAGTTGGGCCAGCATGGATGTATCCTGTACTTCAATCAGGGAATGGATGATGCTTTGGGGATGGATGACAATGTCGATATGGTCATAGTCGAGGCCAAACAGGTAGTGGGCTTCGATTACTTCTAAGCCCTTGTTCATCAGGGTGGCAGAGTCGATGGTGATCTTGCGGCCCATGGACCAGTTGGGATGCTTCAGGGCGTCGGCTACAGTCACCTGGGGCAATCTCTCGACGGGCCAGTCCCGGAAAGCCCCACCGGATGCCGTGAGTAGAATTCGCCGTAGCCCTCCTTCTGGCACCCCTTGCAGACATTGGAAAATGGCAGAGTGTTCTGAATCGGCGGGCAGTAATTTCACCCCGTGGCGTTCCACCAGAGGCAGGACCACTGGACCAGCGGCAATCAGGGTTTCCTTATTGGCCAGGGCAATGTCTTTGCCAGCCTCGATGGCAGCCAGGGTCGGCAAGAGGCCAGCGCAGCCAACAATGCCAGTGACTACGGCTTCGGCGTCGCCGTAGCGGGCCACTTCCACCACCCCCGCTTCCCCAGCAACCACGATGGGTTGAGGATCCACATCGGCAATGGCAGCCTTGAGGGCGGCTGTCTGGGTCTGGTCACAAATAGCCACAATCTGGGGATGAAACTGCCGCACTTGCTGGGCTAGGAGATCTACATTGCGTCCCGCGGCGATGCCTACCAGCCGAAACGCCTCAGGGTGCTGCTGCAGGATATCCAGGGTCTGAGTACCGATGGAGCCAGTGGAGCCAAGTAGGGTGATCGCTTTCACGGGGAGCCTCAGAAGTTGCGTTATGTTCAACTATAGAATCTCATGGTAAGGGGATGGAAGTTGGCGATGGCGAACGACCCTGATTCCAGTTCTCGCAGGTTCTGTCCTCTGGCTCCTGGCGCCTGAATGCTGCTGCCTGAGTAAGTCATCCCGTCCCAGCTTCAGTGAGTACCACTGCGATGGCCCTCTGGGCCGGGTCTTGAACTATCGCACCTCTGCTTCTATGGTCATGGACGCCTTTTCTCCGATTCCGCCCCTCTGGACCGAATCAGCCATCCACGCAGTGGAGTTCACTTGTCCTAGCTGTGGTGCTGGCAGCAGCCAGGCCCAGGCCGTTTGGATTAATCGCCGCTCTCCTGTATATACCGAGGGGCACCGCCATAAGTGGCAGGAGTTCTATCGCTGTGAATGTGAGACAGTCTGGTGGGCTTGGAGCAGTGATCGCCCTGTCCCAGATGATCTGCAGCCAGAGGAGTCAGACTCTCCGTGATTCATGTGTTTGGCAGTATCAATCTAGATCTAGTAATCCAGGCCCCTCGCCTGCCTCGCCCGGGAGAAACTGTGCTAGGCACGCGGTTTGACCAAATTCCAGGGGGCAAAGGAGCCAACCAGGCCGTAGCAGCGGCGCGGGCCGGGGCATCCGTGCGCATGGTAGGGCGGGTTGGTAATGATAGCTTTGGCCAGAACCTGCTGGACAATTTGCAGGCTGCCGGCGTCTCGACCCAGGCGGTGCAAATTGATGCCAATACCTCATCCGGAGTGGCCATGATTTCGGTGGCAGCCGATGGCAGCAATCAGATCCTGGTGGTCCCGGGGGCCAATGGCCAGGTCAACCAGTCCGATGTAGCGCGATTACTGGATCCTCTGCAGCCGGGAGACTGGTTACTGCTGCAGTTTGAGCTGCCTCTGGCGGTGGTGATGGCGGCAGCTAAACAGGCCCGAGCTGCCCAGGTGCAGGTGATGGTGGATCCGGCCCCCGCCCCTGAGAACCTACCAGATTGGTTTTTCGCTGCGGTTGATATCCTCACCCCCAATCACCTCGAGGCCTCCCAACTAGTAGGGTTTGAGGTGTGCGATGGCCCCCAGGGGCCGGTCTTCGACCATCGCACCAGTGCCACCGCCGCTGTCCGCGCCCTGCAGCAGCGGGGAGTGCCCACGGTAATCCTGACCCTAGGCGAGCAAGGGGCCATAGTGGCCACGGCTGATGAGGTCTTCCATGTCCCCGCCTTTTCTGTACCCGTGGTCGATACTGTCGCCGCCGGAGATGCCTTCAATGGGGCCCTAGCGGTGGCCTTGAGCCAGGGCAAATCCCTGCGGACGGCGGTGCAGTGGGCCAGTGCCGCTGCTGCCCTCTCGGTAGGACAGGCTGGGGCCCAACCCTCGCTGCCGACGTGCGATCGCATCGAAGCCTTTCTACAAGCCCATTAATTGGCGACCTTTGCCCAAAGCTGGATGGCCAAAATTATAACTGCCGACAGCAGGGTTTACTGAATTCACAAGAAGCATTCGGCAACATAGAAGCTACTGTAAAGCCGTAAAGTCCAGTGATTGGCCTAATGGCCTAAATGATACGATTCAAGCAATTAACTTCAATGCATTCAAAAAATCCTTAATAAAGATGGCACTAACGCCGGGTTATACAGTAGGCTGCCAGCACCTATTTTAGTCATTATGAAATCAATAGATGGATCGACGGTCGATGGATCATTAATCCATTTAAAGACTAGTGGCACAGCGAAAAGCGGTCATTCCAATTCCGCCTCTACCCAGACAACTATGCTCTTCGACCTCTCAATCAGAGGTCATCATCCAGCCTATATCCGACATTTAATTACCTATTGGAGGCAGCACCAACCCCGTCAATCTCTCGCCATTGTAGTGTCACCAAGATTTTTAGATGAGCACTCTGATGTTGTTGAACTAGTAGAAAGAGAAGAGAAGACTAAGATTCAATTCCATGCCATCACAGCTGAGGAAGCTGCACATCTAGGCAAAAGAAAATCATTTCGGCAAAGATTGCTTAGATCATTTCGAGAATGGGATCTACTACTAAAATATATCAAAAAGCTAAACGCCAGTTATTGCATAACCTTGTATTTTGATACATGTATGTTACCAGCAGCCCTGGGAAAACATCCAGCCTGTGAGCTCGCCGGCATTTATTTTAGACCCACATTTCATTACGCAGATCTAAACCAAGAGCATCAAGCCTCGATAGCAGATAAACTTCAAAAAATTCGAGAAAAGGTGATTTTAAAGCTCCTCGACAAAAAGCCAAATATTGCTAAGATTTTATGCTTGGATAAATTCGCAGTTGCAGATTTAAATAAAACATTCAAACAGACTCACGCCATGGCCCTGCCAGATCCAGTTGAGATCCACTCGGGCTCGCCTGAATTCACGAATCAGCGAATTCAAGACATGAAGGCGGCTCTCGGTATTGACAACCACAGAAAGACATTTTTATTATTTGGCTCTCTGACTCATCGTAAGGGAATTCCCCAGGTATTGACTGCGCTTCAGCAATTGCCTGAAGACCTGGCCAAAAAACTGTGTATAGCCCTAGTAGGCGAATCGAACCAGGCTGAGTCAATAAACTCCAATATTGAAATAATCTGTCAACAAAAGCCTGTTCAGATCGTTCGGTACTACGATTTTGTACCTGAAGCAGATGTGCCAATTTATTTTGCCCTGGCAGATGTTGTTTTGGCTCCCTATCAAAAGCACGTGGGCATGAGTGGCATCTTGCTACTAGCGGCAGCGGCGGGTAAACCAGTACTGAGTAGCGATTATGGTCTCATGGGTGAATTAGTACGTCGCTATCAGCTAGGACTGACGATAGACAGTAGTCAACCCGAGCACATTGCTGATGCCTTGACTCAATATCTCAGTCAACCAAGCACCACCTTCTGTAATTCAGAAAAAATGCAGGAGTTTGTCCTAGAAAACTCAGCCGACAAGTTTGCCCAGGTTGTCTTCCAAGACGTGATTGTTCGAGATAAAATTTAATATTTTATCTATAACCGTTCTTCCTAGAGTATCCAGATATGCTTGCTGCCCTGCCTATTATCGCCTTTATTCTATTATTTTTGATTACGCAAGCTCGCCGGGCTAATTGGCGCGAGTCATTCCTAGTATCCGCCTTAGCTTGGGGGGTGCTTATCACCTTAAGCACCGAGATTCTCAGTCTATTCCAATGGTTGGATTTGCCAGGAGTATTGACAACTTGGCTAGCCATTGATGTAAGCTTAGCCATCCTTCTACAGCGACAACTCACATCAGGGAAAAGTCCTCAGTTACTGCCCCCTATCAAGTCCTGGCAACTGAGCCAATTCCAAGTGTCACTCCTGGCAGGAGTCGCTGTCATCGTCGTTTTAACAGGCACTATCGCCCTGCTGGCACCGCCGAATAACTTCGATTCGATGACTTACCACCTCGGTCGGGTTGTTCATTGGATCCAGAATCGTAGCGTTGATCATTATCCCACCCATATTATTCGGCAGTTGTATCCAGGACCTTGGTCTGGATATGCGATCGCACAGTTGCAAATTCTCAGTAATGGCGATCATTTAGCTAACTTAGTACAATGGTTTAGCCTGGTGGGCAGCATCATTGCTACCTCCTTAATCGCTAAGCAGCTGGGAGCCAATAGCCGCGGACAAACCTTCGCGGCAGTATTTTGTGCCACAGTTCCCATGGGGATTTTACAGAGTTCCAGTACTCAAAATGATTTGATCGCGGCCTTTTGGCTACTCTGCCTCAGCTACTTTAGCCTGCAAATCATTCAAGAAAAATTTGGTCATTTCAGAGGAATTTTAGTCGGACTAGGCTTAGGATTGGCGATTCTGACCAAGGGCACAGCCTATCTATATGCATTCCCCGTCTGTTTATGGTTATTCTTTGCTGCAGTTAAACGCCTCAAGGTCAGGCTTATCCTTCCATTTTTGACGATGGGAATCATTACCCTGTCTCTCAACATTAGCCATTTCATTCGTAACATCCAGATATTTGGTTCCTTCTTAGGAGATTCAGGACAGGATTTAGAGGCCCATGGTATTAATATCTTCTTGTCAAATATCATCAGAAACCTGGCCCTACACTTAAGCACCCCTGTCCGCTCAATCAACTTGCTCATCATTCGCGCGGTAGAAATTTTACATGTGCCGCTAGGGATTAGCCCCGATGACCCCAGAATTACTTCTCCTGTTGGACAGTCTTTTGATGTCCATAGCCTCATCAACCACGAGGATCTTGCCGGCAATACACTTCATTTATTGATATTTTTAATCCTAACGATTTGGTTCTTTAAAAAATATTCGAATTTCAAAAGCAGACAGCGCTTCTTCTTAGCCGCGTACTGGTTGACCGTTATCAGTGGTTTTTTGTTATTCTGCCTCTTGATTATCTGGTCACCCTGGAGAAGCCGATTGCATTTGCCGATATTTATTGCTGCGGCTCCATTTATGGGAGTCATCCTATCACAGCTAGTTCCTCCTAGGCTAGCCAAAGCTACCATCGCTTTTGTACTGATTGCCTCTAGCCTATGGATCTTCTTTAATGAGACTCGCCCTCTAATAGCAAATAGTCAGTCAATCGAAAGTAAGGCAATTCAAAATATCTTCAACCAGTCACGGGTAGAGCAATACTTTATCAGTGAACAAAAATATAAGTCTGCTTACTTAGACGCTGCTGAGTTTATTGAATCTAGCCAGTGCTCTGACATTGGCCTGATGCTGAGTGGAAATACTTGGGAATATCCCCTCTGGGTGCTGACCAATAATCACGCTCGTCCTAACCTAAGGATTGAACACGTAGGCGTTGAGAATGAATCTGCATTGAAAGTGTCAGCGCCTGACCGTGCTAACTTTTCTCCTTGTATGATTATTGCCAATGAAGTAGAGGCTGCCAGGACAGAGCAAATTAATTTAGCTGGGCATATTTATCAGCGAACTCCAGAGCCAGAATCCATTAGCATATTCATGGAGACCGATTATATCAGTTCAGGTCAGTCAGAGTCTTAGCCTATGGCAGATTGTAGACTTAGCAAGTAAGCCCTACGGCCATGGTAAACAGCCCCTAAGATTAACTGCAGTTTACACGATAAATACTTAAGTCACATTAGGGTGATTATTTAGGATAATTTATTTAGGATAATGGAAAACCCCCGCATTGCTTGGCTACTAACATCAGCATTTTATTATTGGCATCCCTTGCTAGAACAACTCAGTCAGCGGTTCCCAAATTTGGTGGCCTATGCCGCCAACTGGCGTGGTTTTGCTCCTGGCTTTGAAAACTCATTCCAGGTAGAGATCGTTGGTAACCGCAAAATCATTCCACTTTTAAGATCGACTAGTAGCTACGGGTCCAACTTTACATATCTACCCTTTTCGATTATCAATCGACTTTTGCAATTTCGACCCCATGTGATCTTCTCCAATTCCTTTGGTATGTGGACCCTCTTGGCTCTCCTGCTCAAGCCCATTGGTAGATGGAAAGTCGTAATTGCCTATGAAGGGAGTTCTCCTGGAGTAGATTACCGCAAGTCTCCACCACGACTTTGGTTAAGAAGCTGGATGCTACGCATTGCCGATGCCTGTATTACCAACAGTGCTGCTGGTAAGCAATATCTGACTGAAGTACTTCGCGCTTCAGAAGGCGAAGTTTTCATGCATCCCTATGAGGTACCATCATCCAACGCGTTTTCCCAAAACGCGTTTTCCCAAGCCCAGGATGAACAGGCTGCATCGAGCTTAACTCAGAGTTCGACTAAGAGAGTGTTTCTCTACGTAGGCAGTTTAGTTCCTAGAAAAGGGTTAAAGTATTTGCTAGAAGCCTGTTCTCGGCTGCAGGAATGGGGTTGTGAAGACTATCTTCTCAATGTGGTTGGGGATGGTGACGAGCGTTCATCCCTAGAAGCCTACTGTCATAACCATGGCCTCATTGAACAGGTGCAATGGTTGGGTCGGGTTGACTATGCCCAACTCGGGGAGCAGTTTCACAAAGCGGATGTCTTTGTGTTACCTACCCTGGAAGACACTTGGGGAATGGTTGTATTAGAAGCCATGGTTGCCCATCTACCAGTTTTATGCTCTCAATGGGCCGGTGCCTCTGAATTGATTCTAGACGCTCAGAATGGCTTTTGTTTTGACCCGAAAGATCCAGACAGTCTAGCTCACCTGATGCAGAAGTTCATTCTCAATTCAGAGTTATCCTCGCAGATGGGGCGCACAGCAGGAGTACTCATGAAAAACTACACACCTGCAGAGGCAGCAGATTTCATGGTTAATGTAGTAGATTTTGTCATGGTAAGCCGTGCTAAATCCATCTCTAAGTCTAGAGCCTTTTCTAGATGATCGGGACTTGCTTAAGCTTTAAGTTAACACCCTATGAGTCATGCGAATTTTAATTTCTGCCTATGCCTGTAGACCTAACATAGGCTCGGAGCCTGCAATTGGTTGGAACCTATCTAAGCAACTGGCGGAAAACTGGGATATATGGGTGATTACACGACAAAACAACCAACCTGAAATCACTAAATATTTAGAACATAATCAACAAGTTAAGCTAAACGTCATTTACTGTGATTTACCTCGATGGTTTCAATATTTTAATAAGAATCAACGGTTAGTCCATTTGCATTATTATTTATGGCAAATCGTTGCCTATTTTTTGGGTCGGCGTCTGCATAAAAAGCTTAACTTCTCCTTAGTACACCATATTACCTATGTTAGATACTGGAGTCCGAGCTTTTTAGCGTTACTCCCGATTCCGTTTATTTGGGGACCGGTGGGGGGTGGTGAAGCGACCCCACAGTGTCTTCTCAAGGATTTAAACCCACGAGAGCTTCTTCAGGAATTGTCCAGATTTCTGATTCATCGCTTGAGCGAATGGGATCCCTTTCTAGGGTTAACAGCCAAGCGCAGCCAAATTGCTCTGGCTACGACCGAAGATACCGCTAGGCGGCTAGCTAAATTAGGTGCTAAAAACATTAAAGTACTCTCGCAATTAGGGCTTGAGGACAGTGAAATTGATCGTCTTAGCAGAATTAAGCCATCCCAGAAATGCCGATTTATCAGTATTGGTCGTCTGTTGCATTGGAAGGGATTCCACCTGAGCTTGCAGGCATTTGCCGCTGCGAATCTACCCTTGACCATAGATTATTGGGTCATTGGTGACGGACCTGATTATGCCCGCTTGACCGAATTGGCCGAAGATCTAAATATAGCGGATCGAGTCCATTTTATGGGTAAACTCTCTCGCGAAGAAACCTTGTCAAAGCTCCAGGAGGCTTCCGTATTAGTTCATCCTAGTCTGCATGATTCTGGAGCCTTGGTCTGCGCAGAAGCAATGGCGGCTGGCCGACCGGTGATTTGTTTAGATCTGGGAGGACCCGCTTTACAGGTTACCCAGGATACTGGGATTAAAATTCCGGCTCAGTCGGCTGAAAAAATTGTACAGTCACTGTCAGAGGCCATGGTGTATCTAGCTAAGCATCCAGATATTTGTGCCCAAATGGGAATTGCCAGTCAGCAGCGAGTGAGGAACACTTTGAGTTGGTCTATTAAGGCTAAAGAAATTTCTACCATATACGATGATTGTGCTGTGGTCCAGAGCTGAAATCTATAGTAGAAGCTAATGCTATTGGCAGAGAAAATCCTACCTATTCCTATCTCCTTATGAGGAGAATTGATAGTGATAACCTGAGAGGAAAAGTGGCTTAATTAGTCATGTGTCTCGCTGAATCCAGAAATACCATATGAATCGGAAAGGACATAAAAGTGTCTAATATATTAATATTTAGCAGTCTGTTACTGCCTCCATCTCAAACGTTTATAAAAGCTCAAGCAGAAGGACTGCAGCAATTCACTTCCCATTATGTGGGATGTCGTCGTGTTGATGGTCTATCTCTACCGGCAGAAAGAACCTCTGTCATTAACCCAGGAACATCGTCAGGGAAGTTGAAAGAACTCCTTTTCAAGCTAACAGGGCGTTCTCGGACACTGAGGGATATACTTCGTAAGATTGATCCAGTTTTGATTCATGCCCAATTTGGGCTCAGTGGTGCATTGCTACTGTCCTCAATGAGATCTTTGGATATTCCCCTAATCGTTCATTACAGAGGGGCCGATGCAACCTTAGATCCTGAAGTTGTACGGTTCTCGTCTATAAATCACTGGATCTATTATCAGCGGCTCGATCAATTGAAGCAGACGACCCATTTATTCCTGACAGTCTCCCATTTCATTCGTAAGAAGTTAATTGAACAGGGCTTTCCTGACGATAAAATAATGACCCACTACAATGGAGTTGACATTCAGCAGTTCCGGGCTGATATGAATATTTCTAGGGAGCCCGTTGTCCTATTTGTTGGCCGCTTGACCGAGAAGAAAGGATGCCAGGATTTATTAAAGGCAATGGCACAAGTGCAAATGGCACATCCTGGGGTCCGCTTGATTTTAATTGGGGATGGTCCCTTGCGGGAAGGCTTGGAAAAATTTGCTGAAAAGCATCTGAAGCAGTGCCGGTTTTTAGGGGTGCAATCCCATGCAACGGTTAAAGACTGGATGAATCGAGCTCGAGTCTTAGCTGCCCCCAGTATTACCTCTGTGCAAGGAGACTCAGAAGGATTACCTAATGTTGTCTTGGAAGCTCAGGCTATGGGATTACCGGTGGTCAGCACCTTTCATGCGGGCATTCCAGAAGCCGTCATTCATCAACAAACGGGATTCCTAGTCGAAGAACATGATTCTGACAATCTAGGCATGTATATCGCCCATCTCTTTCAGGACGATGAGCTATGGCAATCATTTAGCCGACAAGGACGGTTACATGTGGAGACTAACTTTGATCGGCAGCGGCAGATCCAGCTATTAGAAACACTCTACGAAGAAACTCTAGAGCAGTACCATGGAACTACAAGGAGCGCTGTTTCCCTATAAAGACTATTTGTGAGTTGCTAAGTCAGGGTTTTCAAAAGCTCTCTGACTATCTTTTCTGCCACCGCTACGGCTTCATCTAGTAAGTCCGAACTTACTTCTGTATCCAAAGGGGTATCCTTATTTGGATGAAGTCCCCGCGTCAGGACAATCACTGGGACATCTTGATCTTGAAAAGGATAATGGTCTGATTAATCCTAAATCGGATGCGATCGCAACAGAAGGGGCAACCGTCTTGGCAATGTCAGTAACGCTCTGATCAGGACGTTATCCCTGGCAATCACGCTAACCATCGGCTTCACTAACCCGCCGCAACCTCAATACATCAGTCATCTTGCGAATCTGGTTAAAGGTGCGATCGAGATGGGCATGGTCGCGCACATCCAGCCCTAGGTCTATCTCTGCAGTTTGTCCGGGGAATGTTTTCACCTGGGCCTTGTAGACATTGATCTGCAAGTCGGACAAATGGGAGAGAATATCTTTGAGGACACCTACTCGGTCAATCACCTCGATTTTGACTTGCACTGGATAGGTTTGCCGATTATTGCCATTACTTTCGGCTTGATTCCAACTGACTGGAATCAAGCGATCCCCGGGAATCGACTCCACATTGGGACATCCCTGGCGATGAATAGCAATGCCACGGCTGCCCAGGGACACTACTCCAATGATGGGTTCCCCGGGTAAGGGATTACAGCAGCCAGCGATGTGATGGAGTAATCCTTCCACTCCCAGGATGGGAGAGGTTGACGGGGATACCTTGGACTTCAGGCTCGGACTGGAAATCGCCTCTGCTATCAACTGTTCTGGATCGGGGGCTTCCTTACTGTCGGCTTCAATCGGTTGTTGAGCCTTTACCGCCTCTCGCAGGCGATTCACTACCAGATTCAGGGTGACTTCGCCGTAGCCTAGACCAGCCAATAAGTCTTCTACGGTGGAGTAGTTGCAGCGCTCTGCTGCCGCTTGGGCTGGGGCCGACTTTAGCAGGGCATCAAAGCCATTCTTGCCCAACTCTTTCTCTAGCATGTCGCGGCCGCGGGCAACGTTTTCATCCCGGTGGGATCGCTTATACCACTGGCGAATGCGGTTGCGGGCCCCTGCGGTCACCACAAAATTGAGCCAGTCCAGGCTAGGATGACTGTTTTTCTGGGTAATAATCTCAACGATATCTCCTGTTTCTAGGGGAGTATCGAGAGTGACAATGCGATCATTGACTCGGGCCCCGGCACAGTGATTGCCGACCTCAGTATGAATGCGATAGGCAAAATCGACTGGCGTAGCTCCCCGATTGAGGGAGATGACGTCTCCGTTAGGGGTAAACACGTAGACATCTTCATCAAAGAGGTTTCCCTTGACGTTTTCTAGGAATTCCTGGGCATCTTTAAGGTCGTTTTGCCACTCCAACAGCTGCCGTAGCCAGGTAAATTTCTCATCATCCGTAGTGACGGGAGTATTACTGGAACTGCCAGTTTCTTTATATTTCCAGTGGGCCGCGATACCGTATTCGGCAACGTGGTGCATCTCTAGGGTGCGAATTTGCACCTCAATGGGGCGTCCGGAAGTGCCGATAACGACTGTATGCAGGGATTGGTAACGGTTGGGCTTGGGTAGGCCGATGTAGTCTTTAAAGCGCCCTGGAATCGGCCGAAAGGCATCGTGAACAACGGCTAAGGTGCGATAACACTCCTCTTTAGTGCCGACAATCAAGCGGATAGCAGCAACATCATAAATCTCATGGAAGTCTTTGTGCTGACGTTCCATTTTGCAGTAGATGCCGTAGAGATGTTTGGGCCGGCTGCTCACTTCAATCACCTTGATGCCAGCCTGTTGTAGGCGCTGCCGCAAGGTTTGGGCAATTTGCTTCAGGCGGGCTTCTCGATCCCCGCGTTTTTCGACAACATGCTCTCGCATCTTGTTGTAGGCATCGGTTTTGAGATACTTGAAAGACAGATCCTCTAACTCCCACTTAAACCGTCCTATCCCTAGGCGGTTGGCCAATGGGGCGAAGATTTCCAGGGTCTCTTGGGCGATGCGGCGGCGTTTCTCATCACTGAGATGCTCTAAAGTGCGCATGTTGTGGAGCCGATCGGCCAGCTTGACCACGATCACCCGAATGTCCTGAGCCATCGCTAAGAACATCCGCCGAAAGTTCTCGGCCTGACGCTCAGTTTTGCTTTGGAAGTTAAACTTTGAGAGCTTGGTAACGCCTTCAACTAATTGGCGAACCTCTTGACCGAAGTGGGCTTCAATTTCGTCGGGGGTAACATCGGTGTCTTCGACCACGTCGTGGAGAAAACCAGCCGCGATCATGGCACTATCACCACCGAGATCTCGAAGTAAGCTAGCTACAGCAATGGGGTGACAGATGTACGGTTCCCCCGAGGCCCGGCGTTGTCCTTTATGGAGCGTGTAAGCAAACTGAAAGGCTTGACAGACGAGGCGGTTGTTAGATTTGTTCTCTCGGATTTCTTCGGATTCGTCTTCTAAATCGGGGCTTTGAGATAGCAGGCAGGTTTGTAGCCAGTTAGGTAAATTACAGTCGTCAGGCAGATCAAGCGTATCTGCCAATGTTGGATCTGCGGTTGAGTCGAGGGTCTTAGCAACATTCATAGGACTACTTCAGGGCTACATAACTACCGTCTTGACCCCAATGGTCAAAGCTCCCTAGAGGACCTTTGATAAACTGGATGCCTAAGTCAGTTCCCGGCTTAGTAGGCAGGCGTGACCTAGGGACCAGAGGGTTATGACACGGGTGAGAACCTTGACAGATATGCGAACCGGTTGTGGCTAGCGCTAGACCAGATGGCTCGCTAATTTAATCAATTATTAATGTGCTTCAGATCATAGCGCTGGTCTGAGGAAGGATCTACTGCCAAGTTAAGGTGTGAGCATACACTAAATCTTGCTTAATACACCATCATAGTCAAACTCGATACCAGTTCGCATAAGGGCGTGGGTTGGTGATGGCAGTACAATCCTTGGTCCTTAACCGGTTGCGGCGTAAGTTCAGGAGTTAATTTTTTAGCTAGGAAGTTGGGGAGTGGAGGCAAGACAGAGGGGTCATTACTGTTAGGGGGCACTTAGTTCCCGGATTTCTCACCAGAACGTCTTGAGGGAGGTTGAGTTGCGCGACCAGGGTTGAGAGGTGTCGGGAGTAGAGAGATTGACGATGGCTGGGCCATATTTTGTGCTCAATTGACCCTGAGGTGATCTCTTGAGCGGGGATTTTGGACGTTTGCGCAGCGTGCTAGGGTCAGACGATACTGCCAGGAAAAATGTGATCTATATCCTTGGCGATTTGCCAAAGACCCCGGCTAAACTGGCGGCAGCCCCTTCATCCCTAATCACCTATGACCCGCTCCGAGCCCCAGCCCTTACCTGTCCCCTTTCCCGCCTCCGTCAGTCTTCTGAGTCGCACCGAATTCAAGCAAGAACCCCTGCAAGTCAAAGCAGGCCGTCTACCCAACGACATCTACGGCCACGCTTTTTTTATCGGTCCCGGCGGTTGCCTCACCGACCCCACTCTGCCCGGCACTGATTTAATCCAACCCTCCCACGACGGCACCCCCCTGTTTAATGGCGATGCCATGGTCTATCGCATTGACTTCAGTGGCAAAACTGCCTACCTAAACAATCATATTGCCCGCACTCCCTGCTACTACACTGACCTGGCCAGTCTCCCCGGCAGCGACTACGCCGATCTGGGTTATCACAACCATGGCCTGGCTCGCCTGTCTTTTGGATTGGGTTTCCGCGATGAGGTTAATACGGCGTTTCAACCCCTGCTGTTTGATCCCGAAGAAGGACTGCGGCTGCTGATCACCTGGGATGCCGGCCGCCCCTACGAGATCGACCCGGAAACCCTGGAGGCGGTGACGCCGGTCGGCTACAACCAGGAATGGCGCGAACAGATTGAATTGGCTCTGCCCTTCGGCATCTTCACCACTACGGCCCACAGCGCCTTCGACCCCAATACCGATCGCCCCGATACGCCGCCGCAGCTGTTTACGGTGAACTACGGTAAGTCGGTGGCGACGGCCCTCTGGCCCATCTTCACCAACGAGGCGGGCGAGCCCTTGCCAGAGCCAGTGGAAGCCATCCTGGCCGACTTCGAACGGTTGCTGGATGTAATTGAGCAGCGGGTGAACTTGGTGCGGCAACCCTTGAAGACCTTTCTGGATACCGAGGCTCAGGTGCTGGATAGCCTGCCCCAGGAGCTACGAGAGCTCTGGCAGGGAGGACGGCAGCAGTTGCGCACTAACCTACGCCAGACCCTGTCCGGGCTAATCTCGGTGCTGCTGCAGCTAGAGGATTGGCTGCCCGATGCCGTCACCATTCCCCGACAGCGGCGTTACCGAGAGCTGTGGAAGGGATTCCTGGAACTACTGGAAGAGGAATTGGAAGACGGCTTTGACTCCCTGCACGATCTGCTCTCGGAGGTGTTGCGCCTCATCGGGGTAGCCCGGCGGCTGCTGCAGGCGGCTGTAAATATGGAAGACTTCGTCCATCTGATGGTGTGGGATGGTCACCAACCCTTACAGCAATGGCAGGTAGTGGTCGAGGAAGACGGCCAGCAGGTGTCTCCCCGCATCTTTCAGAGTATGCATCAGATTGCCATCACCCAGGACTATGTGGTGCTGATGGATACAGTGTTTAAGCTGGGGGCCGAGCAACTACTCACCAGCCCCGCCCCCCACTTTCCCAAGCTAGAGCGGCTGATTCGCCATCTGTTGGACTTTCGCCAGTCGGCGGATACGACGATTTACATCATCAAGCGAGAAGACCTGGACCCTGACCAGTCCCAGGTGGTGGCCAAGCGGGTGGTGATTCCCCGCAGTGCCGCCCACTTTCTAGCAGATTATGACACGCCCGATGGCCAACTCACCCTGCATTTGGCCCACAATACCGGCTGGGATCCGGCGGAGTGGACCCGTCCCTATGATCACTTTCCCTACAGCGAGTTTCCGGCGGTGTTGGGGATGTCGACGGGGGCCATCGATATCAACCACCTGGGTCGCTACGTCATCAATGGGGAAACGGGGGAGCTATGTCAGTCCACCGTGCTCACCGACTTTGACCATACCTGGATGACGGCTATCTTTGCCTATGCCTGCCCCGATGGAGTGTCGCCAGTGCGGCGGTTTCGCAGTCTCTACTGGAATTCCTGGGGCTGTCGCGGCGATCTGCTGTCGAACTATATTGCCGAGCTCTACCGCGACTATCCCTACCGGGAATTGCCGGTGGAGCAGGTGCTGGCCCTGACGCAGCAGGGATTGCCGGTGAATCTCTGCCGCTTAGACACGGAAACCATGGAGATTACTGACAGCTATGTCTTTCCCCCGGGGTGTTTTGGTACCTCGGCCCAGTTTGTACCCCGGCGCGACGGCGGTGATGATCCCACAGCCGGGTATCTGATGTGCATCGTCAACACCAGTGACGATCCGGCTCAGAGCGAATTGTGGCTGTTTGATGCGGCCCACCTAGCTAAGGGACCGGTGTGTAAGCTCAGTCATCCGCAGCTGGCCATCGGCATGACCATCCATTCCACCTGGTTGCCACGGCTGAATCCGCGGCGAGCCAGCTATTATGTGCCGGTGCCGGAGGATTATGAACCGCGCCTGGCCAAACTATCGTCAGAACGGCGAGAACGCCTGGAGCGATTGTTTCGCGACCATGTCTATCCCCATTTCCAGCCGCCATCGGGGTCCTAGCCTAGGCATAGGCAGTAGCTTGGCCAGAAGAGACCCGTGGTGCTGCCCTTGACCCGATTAATATTTGCCGTCATTCCTGAGACCCGATGACTTCTTCTCAATCGTTTCCCTGGCCACCGTTTCCCCCGGCGATGATGACAGCCAGTGCCAATGAGCTCACCGATGTAGAGTTACAGCTGGTGGCGGGGGAATTGCCCCAGGATTTGCAGGGGCATCTGTTCATGGTGGCGCCGGTGGGGTCAGTGACTTCCGATGGCCTGCCCAATCCAGATGGGGCCCATGTGTGGAATGGCAATGGCCTGATCTATCGGCTTGACTTCGATCAGGCGGGACGGGTGCGGCTGACCACCCGCCTGGCCAAGACCCCTTGCTATTATGCGGACTTGGCGACTCGCCCCGGCAGCCCGGAACAGCGCTATCGGTTTCGAGACTTTGGCATGGCCCGCTTTTCGTTGGCTCTGGGCATGCGCAACCAGCTGAATACGGCCTTTGTGCCCATGGCTTTTGAGGCCGATGGTCCGGCCCGGCTGTTACTGACCTTTGATGGGGGGCGACCCTATGAGATCGATCCGGTCACCCTGGAGGTGGTGACACCAGTAGGTAGCAATCGAGAATGGCGACCGGGGATGAATCTGCGGGTGCCCTTTCCAGCGGTGTTGAGCACGGCCCATCCTGCTTTCGATCCCTGCACCCAGGAGTTGTTCACGGTCAACTATGGTCGCTCCCTGGCCAATTTTCTGGAGACGATTCCGCTGCTCTATGAGTTGGATGAGTTGCCTCAAGAGCTAGAAGACCTGCTGGATGCAATCGCATCCTGGGCAAACCTGGATAGCCTGCTCAATAGGCTACTGAGTCCCTGGCAAGATTTGGCCCAGGCCCTGCTGAAACAATTGCAGGGGCCCATCGAGAAGATCTTGGGAGTGGCCAACTTCGTCTATTTGATCCGTTGGGACGGTCAAGGCGCTTTTCAACGCTGGCGCCTGGTCGATGCCGAGGGCGACCCGGTGCGGATTGAGCAGACCATGCATCAAATCGGGGTGAGCCAAGACTATGTGATCCTGATGGACACCTCCCTTAAATTCGGTCTAGAGCAAATCCTCAGTCGTCCTCTGCCCCATAGTAAGGTGGGCAACCGGGCCGTGCGCACTCTACTAACCCGCCCCCAGGAACCTAATACCGCCATTTATCTGGTACGGCGGGAGCAGCTGGTGCCCCCGGCTACATCGGAGCAAGTCTTAGATGTGGTGGCTCAACGGCTGACCATTCCCCTGGAAACCGGTCACTTCCTGGTGGACTATGACAACCCGGAAGGGCGCGTCACCGTCCATATCGCCCACGAATGTGCCACCGATGTCTCAGAATGGGTGCGACGCTATGATGTCTCCGCCATCGACCATCAGCCCCTACCGGCGGCTCTGCAGGGCATGATTGCCGTGGGGGCCATGGATGTGGGTCGCCTGGGGCGCTACGTCATCGATGCCGAACAGGGCCGACTGCTCAGTTCCCACGTCATCCAAGACAGCCACCGCACCTGGGGATTGGGCCTCTATACCTATCGTGAGCAGGGCAGCAACGGCCAACCGCCGCGGCGGTTTAAATCCCTCTACTGGCAGTCTTTAGGATTCTGGCCCGACCTGCTGCCCGAGTTCATCCATCAACTCTATCAAGACTATCCCCATCGCCTAGTGCCCCTAGAGCAGCTGTGGCCGATTCCGGAGCAGGGCCAGGGGCGTCCCTCCAGCCTGGTGCGTCTGGATCTCGACACCATGGCCATCGTCGATGCCTATGAGTTTCCCCTCACCGATGCCCATGGGGGATGGGATGGCCATGTGGTCAACTCCCCCCAATTCATACCGCGGGCCGGGGCCGGAGAGACCGATACCGACGGCTATCTGGTCTGTCCGGTGATTTCAGTCCGAGCCAAAGAACTGTGGATCTTCGATGCCGCCCACCTGGCCAAAGGCCCCCTGTGCCGCCTGGCCCATCCTGACTTTCAACCCGGCTATACCATCCATACCACCTGGCTACCGACCATTGCCCGCCGTCAGGCCGCTTACCATATCCCCGTGCGGGCCGACTATGGTCCCTTAGTGGAGCAGGCGGCTCCGGCCATTCGTCGGCTGTTTGAGACCGCCGTCTATCCTCACTTTGCCACCGGGTCAGAGGGCGAGCATGGCCGTAGCGGTCAATGACCAACCTGGAAAACTGGGGGATGCAACCACCGCGTCGCCAGTAAAGGCAGTGGCGGCATAGCCCCGCTCCGTCAGAGAGAACACCGTAACCTGGCCGACCACCGGGTCTACAATCCAATACTCTGGAATACCGCGCCATTCATACTGATTGCGTTTGTCGATGTAGTCGCGGCGATGGTTCTCAGCGCCCGGACTAACGACCTCAACCACCAACTGCGGTGGCAACATGTCCAGGGTAATGGCAGCTCGCCCCAAAGCACCCATTTGGTCCGGATGCTCTGGGCGCAATATGGTCAGGTCAGGGTAGCGATTTTTGGGCTCCCCTGGCACAGCTAAGGCCAATCCCTGCAGGCGGATCTGTCGCATCCCTACCAAAGGCTGCAGCGCTTCATAGAGCTGCAGCGCCCGATACAGATTCTCATCCGACTCGGGGGGCACCTCAATTAAGGCTCCGTTGACGAGTTCATAGTACGCCTCTATGTCCTCGGTATAGGCGAGGAAGTCCTCAAAGGTATGGAACTGCGGATGAGCCTGCACCATGGTTGCCACTGGCGGGTTGAACTACTTCGATCATACTGACTGTGGCTAGGGGGAGGCAGAGGCGGCGAGCAGTTCCGTCGTCTCTAGTACCTCGATCAAGCGGTCGACCATGCCCTGGCAGTCACAGCTGGTCTCCAGCACCGTAATGGTGGACGTGTTGGGGGGGTGTAGCCAAAATTCCGCATGGCGGCCGGTGGGAGTTTGCACCAGATATCCCTGCTGGCCCTGCAGTGGGTAGGGGGAAATGCAGGAAGATGGCCGTGGGCCTGGCGCTTCCGCATAGACAGCGTCGCGGACAACGGTTTCCAGGGAGTCCTCGGCGGCGGCATCGACTTGGCGAATCACCAGTTCTGAGAAGCCGCGCCCCAGGAGATCGCCGCCTTGAATCTGGCAGCGGATGAGATTATAGGTGCCGGGATCGACCACTTGGACCGATCCGTCGTTGCGTAGGATGGCTCGGTAGTTGGCCGGAATGCTGAGGGCGACGCCGAATTGCTCTAGGGTAAGGCGGCGGGTGTCCTCGGCAGGGAGGACGGTGTCGGTGTTCTGGCAGGGATTTTCTGCCTGGGCCAAAGAGGGCGCCGGCAGGGAACTGCTGAGGGCAACTAGGAGCGAAATCATAAATCTGGAAGATAACGGCGGGGCTGATACCGTGATATCTCCAGAACTATGCGATCGCAACTCAGCTAACCGTCCCAGAGCCCCCTATGATGCAAAGGGTGCTGCCCACCTGAGCAATGGACCATGACCATTTTCCATACCACATTGCCACTCCCCACCGACGACAGCATCGGCCTCTATGACGTCACTGCCACCATCCAAGCCGTCGTCAACTCCACCCAGGTGCAGCAGGGGCAAGTGCTCGTGTTCTGCCGCCATACCACCACCGCCCTGGCCATTAACGAATACGAAACGCGGTTGCTGACCGATATCAAGACCTATCTGCGCAAACTGGCTCCCCCCACAGAGGTCTACCGACACAATGACCTGCACCTGCGGGATGTGCCCGCCGATGAACCGGAAAACGCCCATTCTCATCTGATGGCCATGACTCTCAATACCAGCGAAGTGATCCCCATCGTCGATGGGGAATTGGCCCTGGGCACCTATCAGTCAGTGTTGTTCGTGGAATTAGATGGCCCCCGCCAACGAACCCTGTTTGTGCAGGTGACCGGGGAACTCTAGAGTGCTTATGGCCTTTGCGCCATCCGTCACGTTACTGTCCCCTCAATCATGGCTGCGCTTGACCCAGTCACTAATCTGGGATGAATGCTGCTCGTTTCGGGAAAGGCTAGCCGCTCGATCTGATACGTTTACGCTGGTTGAGTTATGTTGGCTGGGGGCAGTGGCTCAGCCTGTGCCATTAGGCCAGGCACTGCCATTGCCAGAGCAGCTGCTATCAGCTAAGCAGACCGGCTATGCCCGAGTCTAGGGCGATGGGTTCTGTCTCCAGTGGAGCCCCGCCTCTAGAGATTCTGCGAAACTGTGGTTGTAATTCTTCAAGATGATGATTTCATAGGGATAGATGTCACCGCTCAGCCTGCTTAACAGTAATTTTTGGCAACCATCCTTTCAGCGGTAGTCGAGGATGTTCACATCGTTTTCTATCCAGCAGCAGCTGGCTCAGCAATTTCCCTTTGACCAGCTGCCTGAGGCCGCTTTAGCTCAGCTTTTACAAGGGGCTCAGCCCTGGCGCTACCGCATCGGTCAGCCCATACTGCGGCGCGAAACCCTGAGCCAGCAGGTGATGGTAATTCTAGAGGGGCACGCTCGTCTGCTGGGTCAAGATCCTCGCACCCAGCAGCCCACCACCTTGCAGAGATTGGGGCCGGGGGAATTACTGGGCATCATCAGTCTTATTCGCGGTGTCCCTTGCGAGACAGTGATTGCCTCCACAGAACTGATCGCCCTGCCGCTACCTGCCTACACCATTCTGCAATTCCTCGAGCAGTACCCTGCTTTTGGCCAGGCCATTTGCGATCGCATCTATTTCATCGAAACCTTTGACCTAATCGCGCAACAAGTCCAAAGTCGAGCTCAAGATCCCGGCGATCTCAAGCGTCAGGCCCAACAGGTCTGCGAAACGGCTCGAGTCCATCCCCTCAGCCAAGGTCCAGCCTCCCTACAACATCTAGATCCGACCTTGACCTGGTGGGGGAGTGGGGCACCGTGCTCAACCATCCTGTCGTAGTCCTGTCGATCGGCACAGCACCCTGGAGGTCCTCAGTCCCCGGCCCGATTGGTCGGCTTCCCCCCCCTGACTCCACCCACAGCAGAGACTGCAGACGCAGAGACCACAAGCGCCCCCACCCCTGCCGCCTTTTCAGAAGCCACCGTCTATACCGGCGATACCGTCGAGGCCGACACGATTCCCCTAGCGCCACCGCCATCCACCGACGGTGGAGACGACGCTGCAGACACCAAGGGCAACTATCCCCATGTGCGAGGTCGGGGCGACATTGAGGGCACCCTGGCTTGCTTCGAAATGCTCAGCCAGCTGTTCAACATGCCCTTTCGTCGTGATGTCATCCGTCGAGTCTTGGTCACCCAGCAGCAGCGACTGGGGCAGGTATCCTTGCCCCTCTGTGGGGCCATCGCCGAAATGGTTGGCCTCCGCAGCCAACTGGTAAAACTGCCCGCCAGTGCCATGCCCCGGCTGAAGACACCAGCCCTCATTACCTGGCAAGACGGCATTGCCATCCTCTACGAAACCAATCAGAAAACCTATGTGATCGGGGATCCCGAAGTCGGTATTCGCCGCCGCACCCCCTTAGAGTTTGAAGAGGTCTGGGGGCAATCCGGAGACGTCTTGTTGTTGGAGACCACCAAGGAAACCCCGCAGCAACGCTTTGGGCTACAGTGGTTCCTTCCCTACCTGAAGCGCTATCGCTGGGTATTATTAGAGGTCTTCGTGGCCTCCTTTTTCGTGCAACTGTTCGGCCTGGCTAACCCCCTGATGGTGCAGGTGATCATCGATCGAGTCATCGTCCAGAACAGCATCGACACTCTCCATGTCTTGGGCATTTTTCTGGTGGTGGTGGCTATCTTCGAGGCCATCCTTAGCAGCTTGCGCACCTATCTGTTCGTCGATACCACCAACCGCATCGACATGTCTCTGGGATCAGAGATCATCGATCACCTATTGCGGTTGCCCTTGCGCTATTTCGACCGTCGCCCGGTGGGGGAACTCTCCAGCCGCATCAACGAGTTGGAAAATATCCGGCAGTTCCTCACCGGCACGGCCTTAACTGTGGTGCTAGATGCGGTCTTCTCCGTCATCTACATCGTGGTCATGTTTATTTACAGCTGGTTGCTCACCCTAGTGGCCCTGGCCAGTATTCCCCTATTCGTGCTGTTGACAGCCCTGGTCGCGCCCATTGTCCGCCGCCAGTTACGGATTAAGGCTGAGCGCAACGCCGCCACCCAGGCCCACCTGGTAGAGTCCCTCTCCGGCATCCAGACCGTTAAGGCCCAAAATCTGGAACTACGGACCCGTTGGCGCTGGCAGGAACGCTACGCCCAGTACGTCAGTGCCGGCTTTAATACCGTCCTCACCTCCACCACCGCTGGTTCTGCCAGCAACTTTTTGAATAAACTGTCGGCCTTGCTAGTGTTGTGGGTAGGCGCCTACCTAGTGTTGCAGGGAGAGCTGACCCTGGGCCAATTAATTGCCTTCCGCATCATCTCTGGTTACGTCACCGCCCCAATTCTGCGGCTGGCCCAACTGTGGCAGAATTTCCAGGAAACAGCCCTGTCCTTGGAGCGCCTCAGTGATATCATCGATCATCCTCAGGAGACAGACGAGGCCGATCGGGATCAAATTCCCATGCCCCATATTCAGGGACGGGTGCAGTACGAAAATATCTCCTTCCGCTTTGCCCCCTCCGGTCCCCTGCAGCTAGCCAATGTCAGCTTGGAGTTCGAGGCGGGTCAGTTTGTTGGCATTGTCGGCCAGAGCGGGTCTGGCAAGAGTACCCTGATGAAATTACTACCCCGACTTTACACCCCCGATGCTGGACGGATTTTGATTGATCGCTACGATATCAGCAAGGTGGAGCTGTATTCCCTGCGGCAGCAAGTGGGTATTGTCCCCCAAGACAGCCTCCTATTCGAGGGCACCATTCAAGAAAACATTGCCCTGACCAACCCCGAGGCCGAAATCGAGCGCATCATTGCAGCCGCCCAAGTCGCCTGTGCCCACGACTTCA
Organism: Halomicronema hongdechloris C2206; assembly: GCF_002075285.3. Classification (GTDB taxonomy): domain Bacteria; phylum Cyanobacteriota; class Cyanobacteriia; order Phormidesmidales; family Phormidesmidaceae; genus Halomicronema_B; species Halomicronema_B hongdechloris. Next base: position 2,429,166 of record NZ_CP021983.2, read on the forward strand.
TCATGGATTTGCCCCTGGGCTATAACACTCGGGTCAGCGAACGGGGGGCCAGCCTATCGGGGGGCCAGCGACAGCGCATCGCCATTGCCCGCACGATCCTGCAGAGGCCTCGTCTACTCATCCTGGACGAAGCCACCAGTGCCCTCGACTATGACACCGAACGCCAAGTATGCCTTAACCTGCAGGCCTGGGCCGGGGATCGCACCGTCTTCTTCATTACCCACCGCCTAAACACCATTCAGCCGGCGGATCAGATCCTGGTCATGGATCAGGGGGCCGCCGTAGAACAGGGCAGCCATGAGGAGCTGCTGGCCCTGAAAGGACGCTATTACTGCCTGTACCAACAACAAGCCAGTGCCGTTTAAGCGGAGGTAAGAGACCCATGGCGTTAATCAACCGTACTGCTGAGAGTCAAAACGGCAAATCGGTCAGCAGTCAGTCTCCCAGCTTGCCGCCCGACTTCGACCAGGCGGTAGTACTACGCCAGTCGCCAGTGTGGTCACGGGCAGTGGTGTGGGCCATTGTTGGGGTCACTAGTGCCACCGTGGCTTGGGCCTGCCTAGCCAAGATCGAAGAAGCAATCCCGGCCCAGGGCAAACTAGAACCCCAGGGGGTGGTGCAGCCGGTGCAAGCTCCCGTAGGCGGAGTCATCGACCGCCTCCATGTGGAAGAGGGGGAGACAGTCGAGGAAGGAGAGCTGCTGGTGAGTTTTGACCCGGAAGCCACCGAGGCCCAACGTCAATCCCTACAGGAAATTCGCCAGAAGCTGATTCAAGAAAACCAGTTTTACCGCGCCCAGTTAGCCGGAGACACGACGACTGCCCGGCCAGATCTTGCTCCTGAAATCGCTCAGTTGACTCGGAATCGGTCCACTCTAGTGGCTGAAAATGAGCTTTACCGGTTGCAGCTGCAGGGAGTGGGATCCGGTGCTCCCCTTACCGTCGAACAGCGACAACGGCTGAACACGTCCTTAGAACAGCTGGATTCGAGTCTCTCAGTAGTGGCCTTAGAGGCTGACCAGCTGAATCAACAGCTGGTTCAAACTCGGGTGCAACTGGCCAACGCCCGCGAAGAGCTACGGGTGAACCAGGAGATCCTCGATCGGATTACTCCCCTGTTTAAGCAGGGGGCTGTGGCTCAGATTCCCTATCTGCAGCAGCAGCAGCAGGTGAATAATCGCCAGGCCCAGGTGAATAGTTTAGTGGAAGAAGAAGAGCGGCTCCGTTATGCCATTGCCCAGGCCCAGGAACGACTACGTAATACCTTGCTGCAGTCCCGTGAAGATCTCCAGACCCTGATTGCGGACAATGAATCTGCGATCGCAACTATCGACAGCCAACTCAACAAAACCATCCTAGAGAACGAAAAACGCCTAGAGGAAATTGAGGGACAACTCACCCAATTAGAACAAACCCGGCGTTATCAACAGCTGCGGGCTCCGGTCAGTGGGACGATCTTCAACCTGCAAGCCAATGAAGAAGGCTACGTCGTCAATTCCAGCGACCCCGTGCTGGAAATTGTGCCTAACGATACCCTTGTAGCCCGGGTCTATATCACCAACCGCGACATCGGCTTCGTCAAACAACAGTTCGACCAACAGGACCAACTCAACGTAGATGTGCGTATAGATTCCTATCCCTTCAGTGAATTCGGCGACATCGATGGCACCCTGGTACACATCGGCTCCGATGCCCTGCCCCCCAACGACACCCATTCCTACTTCCGCTTCCCGGCGGAAATCGAGTTATCCCAGCAGGCCCTCAGCCAAGAAGGGTACAGTCTCACCCTGCAGTCAGGCATGTCAGTCAGCGCCAATATTAAGCTGCGCAAGCGCCGGGTAATTACTATCCTCACCGACCTATTCGTGCGGAAAATCGATAGCTTGAAATCCGGTGGCTAGCCAAAGGGGAATGAGCCATTTCGAGCGGCACGACTCCCTGGGCTCAGGAGGGTGTAGCTTTACTCTACTATCACCCGGGATAATGCCGGGCATTTTCCAAGCTGAATTCTTACAGAACTTACCGCCTCGAGTCGGTATATTTAGGTGGAAAGACCCATTAAACTTAACGATCTCATGGGAAAGACCTACCAACGGGTACTACTCAAATTGAGCGGTGAGGCCCTCATGGGCACCATGTCCTATGGGATTGACGGCACCGTCGTTCAGACCATCGCCCAAGAGATAGCCGACGTCGTCAGAAGCGGCGTTCAGATTGCCATCGTCGTCGGCGGTGGCAATATTTTTCGCGGCATTAAGGGGGCAGCGGCGGGCATGGATCGGGCTACCGCCGATTACATCGGCATGATTGCCACCGTCATGAACGCCATGACCCTACAAGATGCCTTAGAACAGATGGGAGTCCCGACCCGCGTCCAAACGGCTATCGCCATGCAGGAAGTGGCAGAACCCTATATTCGCCGTCGCGCCATTCGCCATCTAGAAAAGAACCGGGTGGTTATATTTGGGGCTGGATCTGGCAACCCCTTCTTCACCACTGACACCACAGCGGCTCTGCGGGCGGCTGAAATCAATGCTGACGTGGTCTTTAAGGCGACCCAGGTGGATGGCGTCTACGACTGCGATCCGAAACTCAATCCCGATGCCAAACGCTATCAAAGCCTAACCTATAGCCATGTGCTAGCCCATGATCTTAAGGTAATGGATAGTACTGCGATCGCATTATGCAAAGATAACAACATCCCGATCATGGTATTTGACCTATCTAGGCGCGGTAACATTCACCGAGCCGTGGTAGGAGAGTCCATTGGCACAATTGTGGGGGATTCCTGTGAAGTTCGATAGCATCGATGAAATCGAAGAGGCAATGCAGAAGGCCGTTGAGGCCACTCAGCGAGCATTTAATACCATTCGCACCGGTCGTGCCAACGCCGCCCTTTTAGACAAGGTCATGGTGGAATACTATGGCACACCGACACCGCTCAAATCTTTAGCTAATATCAGCACACCCGATGCCAGCACCCTAATGATTCAACCCTATGACCCAGGGTCGCTATCTACCATCGAGAAATCCATCTCTCTCTCAGACATCGGGCTAACCCCGAACAACGACGGGTCTATTATCCGACTCAATATTCCACCGCTCACCAGTGAGCGCCGTCAGGAATTTGTAAAGTTAGCCGGTAAATACGCCGAAGAAGGACGCGTCTCCATCCGGAATATCCGCCGAGATGGTATCGACTTCGTACGCAAACAAGAAAAAGATGGCACCCTCTCTGAAGACGAGTCTCGCAGTCTTCAAGATGACGTTCAGCAGCTCACCGACAAGTACGTCGCCAAGATCGACGCTGCCCTAGAAGACAAAGAAAAGGACATCATGACCGTCTAAGCCATATTCCAGGGGGATCATTTCCCTCTGGCTCCCCCTGGGAACATTACCCATTCAGTGTAAACTCCTAGGAATCCTCCAGATCATCTACCGCTACCGGCAACTTCAAGGTCCCTACCTGGTGCAATCCAGAAGCCTGCTCCGGAATCACAAACTCTGTGACGCCTCCCTCTAAGCCAAACACTCTCACCGCATAGCGACCCGGCTTAAAGCCAAATAATGCGAATCGCCCTACCCGGTTGGTAAAGAGCTCAACATCAGGCCAGTCAGGATCTGAGAGGGATTCAATGACGCCCCGCTGCAACGATACTGGGTTGCCATTTGCTCCCACCAAGACACCGCGAATAAAGACCGTTGCCTCGGTGCCAGCGGTAATTACTGTACCGCTACGGTAAGAGGGCAACAGGGTATAGCTACTCTCGCCGAGATCATAGCCAACCGGTAAATCTGGCGCATCCAAGGACAACGTAGTCAAGCTGTAGGGTTGAATCGGGACAACTGCCGGACCAATGCCATCGGCTCGTCCTTGTTCTCCCGTAACACTGGGATTGACTCTAATCAGCTGATCGTCGGCTGTGCCCTGACGAGTGACGATGGCAAAGCTGTTATCGATGGGTCGAGACCAGCCAATAATGCCATCAGCCATGACAAAAGCAGTTCCCCAGGTTAAGCGAGACGTGGTTTCCAGGGGACGATTTGCCACTCCTCGCGGCATGGCCACCGTATTATCTAGAGTCAATGAGGCTCGGTAGCCTGAATATCGAGTCTGACTCGTGATTCCAATGTCACTGGCATTGAGAACAGTTCCCAGAGAAGTACTGATGCCATCCAGGGAGCGGGGAGAACTGTAGTTCCAGTTCAGGCGGCTGGTGGGGACTCCAGCCTGATCCAATGTGGTCGTGCTGGTGATGGTTTGCCGTTGTCGCGGTAAGGACGCCGTCAGACCAATATTCACCTGCTGAATCCGGTCACCATTTCTATCCATGCCATAGCTGCCATTGAGGGTGAGATTCAGGCCCCGTCCCAGGGGTTTGGCTAACACCAGTCTAATGTCATAGGCATCGGACGCATCGTCGCGATTGAGCTGATATTGACCACTGAGGGTAGCTCGCACATCCCCCAGAATCAACTGGCTGTAGGCGGCAGTCATATCTAGGCGATTGGGATTAGATGGAGTTTCGGTGCCAATGGTGATGAAATCTCCGCCTCGATACTCCAGCCCTAGCCGCAGAGTGCGTTGATCGGTACTGGACGCACCTCGCCGTAGCAAGTCATAGAAGACCCGCATGGCCACATCCCAGCCAAAGGTGTTGTGGCGACTGGCGGCGGCATCCCAGGTCCAATTACCGATTGCCGTGGCCCAGGTCCCCTCCAGGCCAAGCAACTGTTGTTCCAAGTCTCCTTGGAAATACCCGCCAAGGGTCAACTTGTCGGTTGCCCCGACACGATGGGATAGGGTAAGCACCGATTTGCTAGCGTCGTAGCGCCGACTCACCCCCACCTGCTCTGACGGCATCCCTAGACTATAGGCAAACTGTTGGACTCCTGGTGCCAGTAAGCCCCCAGACACGCCAGTAGCGAAGTCGAGCCGCTGCACCTGGCCGACATCATCAGTAATCACAAGTTGAACATCGTTAATCCCGGCATTCAGGGGCAGGTTACGCACATCCTGGGGACCTGCATCCAGGCGTAGCGTCTGTACCAGTCGACCATTGACGAAGGCCTCGATAGTGGCCGGGCGTTCCAGGAAAAACTCAAAGCGACTAATGGGGCGCGTGACGCGAAAGGGCTGCAAGGAAAAATTACGAGCTACGGTAATTCCTCCCATAGGAATGCTGCTTTGGTAGCCCCGCGTGGGCAAAGACAAATCACCAAGGCGATAGCGAATGGCTTGGGAAATATCATCGTGAACCAAGCTGAGATTGCCGCGTCGCCAGGCAGGGCTGCCATCTTCGGTGAAATCGATCTGGCCCTCTAAAACCCAACCCGCAACGTTGAGGGCACCATCGAAATTCAACAGCAACGGTTCTCGTCCTGTCTCATCAGCATTCCCGGTCCAAACCATGGTTTGGCCGCCCCGCACATTGACATAGGCACTGGTATGGCTGGGGCGCAGTGCCGTCTCGTAGCCAGGCGGTAAATCGCGGTCATCGACATCCAATATATTCGTGGCCCGCAGGGCGGCGGGTATTTGGATCTGCAGCTCTAAGCGGCGATCGTCAAAGGTCACCTCTAAGCCAACTTGGCGAATATCACGCAAGTTAATCTGGCCTGCGCCATTCACAGCTACCGATAGCTGAGCCTGAATATCGGGCCGTACCAACGCTTCAGTAGCCGTTAGTAAGTCGCTGCCATCCACTAAAATATCGGCCTGATTGCCCCCAGGTAGTTGCAGAAAGATCTGCCCCCGTTGCTGATCATTGATGAAGAGGGGAACTATTACTTGTTGGGGACCGCGATTGCGAGGGGTACCAAAGACGTCTTCAAAGAGTTGATCGGTCTCGTTCTCTGGCTCAGGAGAGTCGGCAGGATTGGTAGCGGGTGCGTCGGCTGGAGAAGGGTCAGCAGACTCTGCGTCTTCAGCAGGGGGAGTCTCCTCTGAGGCTGGATTCTGCTCAGTGGGAGCTGTAGGGGGTAATGAGGTGTCTGCAGTGTCAGCCAGAGAAGGCGACGTTACAGGTGTTGAGACCTGCCTATTGATATCCGAGAAAGCTCCGCTAGATGACGCAGCAGAGCGCGATATCTCAGATGGGGAGAACTCTGGGTTGATAGTTGTTCGGGTGCTCAGGGGGGGGGAAGTTGTGATGTCGTCGTTAGTATTTTCGGTGGAAGGGACCTCGGTAAGCGCAACCTCGCCCATGGCAGTCTTGGCTTGATCATCGGACTCAGCCGATGTTGCTGGCGCTGCTGCCGCTTGAGCCCCTGGGGAGCTAGTGATGCGCAATGGTGTGCGCACTCCTACGGTGCCTTGCAGATCGGTGGCTTGGGTACTGTCGATGGAGCCACGGGCAAATGCAGGCCCTGGTGTTGCTCTCTCGGGCGACGCCACCGGGAATTGGCTGGCTAGGGTTGGAGATGCTTGATGAGATGCTCTTGCCCTAGAGAAGGCAGGACTTTGCTCTGATTGCTCCGGTTCGGATGCTCCAGAAGATGTTTCACAGGAATTGTCCATCTCCTTGGGGTCTACCTGGGCCGGTGGGGAGTCTATAGGGGGTGGCTCTTGGGGTGGTGCGATCGCACCCTCACAGGCTATGGAAATCATGGGTAGCATGCAAATCCCTCCAACCAACCGATCAGGATCTAGGCTGGTTTAGCTGGCAAGACTTGGGGGCTACTTAGTGCATTCCAGCTTCAGTCCCCCAAGCCCGGTAAACGTCATCATCATTGTTACAACTCGTCATGGGCGTGAACCAGGCATTCACTGCCTGCCCTGGTCCCTGACTACTCGTCCTCCTGACGATACTCGATCGTGGCCGTGATCTCACCATTGGCTAAATTCGTAGGCCGTGGCATCACAAAGCGACGCTGATGACCGGGCAAGACGATCTGGCCAGCCATACCGTCCAGTTGGTCTGGACCTAAATTGAGCGTTGTTCCTTGGGCGGTTAAGCTTACCTGTAAGTCTCGCAGGCGGGCACTGGCTGTGCCCTGATTCGCCAGGGTAATCGCCACCTGGGCCTCGCCCTCAGAACCGGTGATCGCCTCAACAGAGGCGACCTGAACATCTGGCGCTACATCCGCTGGGCGCACATAGAGAGAGCCTAAGTAACGCAGCAAAATCTGCACCGATCCCACTGGTCGCGTCACCTGGGCATCTGGATCAGCCAAGTTAATTGGCAATTGTTCGGCAACCAGACGATAGGTTAACTCTTGGGATGGGTCTGGATCCCCTAACCAGGTCACTCGCACAGTCTGGACTGATTGTGGCTCCAGAATCATTTGAGGTGGATAAACCAGAAAGTCCTCGTCAGCTGGTTCATAGGACTCTTGACCATCGATATCCATGTTGCGCTCCACCACCGACACTTCTACGGCGATGCGCTCGTCGCTATCATTCACGACTTCATAAGACTTCGTGGCCCCTTCCCCAATGGGAGCAAATACCTGGGAAATTGGCTTCAGCTGAAACGCCAGGGCAGGATTAATACTGGCTACTGCCAAGAATAGTAATGCTGCCAATGCCTGGAATACCCATTTCATAGGACTAACCTCATCAGAGTTGGAACAAGATATCGAACTGGTTGTTAATAGGTTGCCCACTATTCGCTTGAGCAGCACATCAACCACACTAATAATTGTCAAGAGATGGACAAGAAATTAGGGCTGCAGCGGGACACAACGATAGCGCTTAATTGTCAAAGACCGACACATCAATGATGCCGCTGTAATCTCCAGGATCTTGTAACGCCGACGGGGTGTATAAGATATAGAGATCTCGGGCTTCACTACCCGCCGCACTGGTCACGTAGGTGTAGGCCGATCCAGAGGGAACCGTAAAGTCTGCTTCCGCAGGGGCTGACGCATCATTAGGTACTGTTACAACCTGGAATTCGATATCTTCCCCAGCTAGTTTGGTGATTGCGCCCGATGTGACCTGCAGGGTTAAGCCTAAGGTATTATCAGTCGAGAAGGATAGATCTGCCACCTTGACAATATGGGTGGTGGCAGTGCCCTCTCCATCTAAATCAAGACTACTGGCAGTGGTCGTTGAGCTGGTGCTGAGAGTGGGGAGTGCTGCGGCTGGAGATGCGATTGAGAGTAGGAGAATAGTACTCCAAATTCCGTTGAGTTTCATGGGCATGACCTCCCAATTGGCAATGCTGGCTGACTACTATGGACTATCTCCTGTAATCGTCAGGGCAATTTTAGTGTGATAATTTTCATGGGGCGAAAAATCAGCCGGATTATAGCGAACGTAGACAGCATTAGTTGCTAAATTGATACCGACTATGTAGGGCACACGCTGACCGGATGAGGATTCAAAGTAATGATCGGTAGACGACAGACTAATTTTTTGAGCCACTCCCGTATTACTGAATACACCGAGTTGAAATACTTTGCGAACTACAGTGTATTCGCTAGTCACGGTTGGGCTAGTACTTGTTGCGGTCTGGTGGCTACTAGAATCTTCCCACACGATGCTAGCGGCTTCGTCCTCTGAAACATCACTGGCTGACAGTAAATCAATATTGTTTCGACCATCTGACTCAACGGTGACACTCAAGATTGATTGGACAGTTCCCTGCAATCGAATGCGATTAGATCGATCCTTTAAACTCAAGCGAGAATCAATCGGTTTTGCCTCAACCGGAATAAACGCCAGCACTATAACCAGTAGCCCCAGAGTAACCAGATGATAGGGATGACACCGAATAGCCATCTGGAGATCCTCTGCAATGACATGGCACACCCGTTAATCGTGATGATCTATTTTCTTGGTAGAAAAATATATCCTGATAACAACGGTTTTAGTGTCTGACCAAGTCAGCGATAGTTGCTTGTAGATCAGGATAAAAAGAGGGGTGGACGTTCATGACCACCCCTACAATTCCTCAACTATCGTTTCGAGTCAGACACAGGGTTGCAGGGGGCTCTTGCTTAGTTATCCGTGACCGTTACGGTGATACTGCTGGTATAGGTACCAGGGTCTAACAAGTCAGGAGCGTCATACTCGATGTAGAGATCGCGAGCGGCGGCACCGCTAGTGAAGTCTGTAACGTTTTTACTGTCATTATCGGCACTGAAGTCGGTGGCAACTGGAGCAGCGGCACCATCAGCCACAATCAAAACCTGATAAGCCAGGCTGTCGGTGCCATTGGTTAATAATCCATCGGCAGCGGCTGTTAGGGTGACCCCATCGCTACTGTTAGATTCAAGGGCCAGATCGGCTACTTGAGCTACGGTATCGGCAGCAGCCGTACCCTCACCACCGAGGCTGAGGGCGCTTGCCCCTGGCGTTGCAGTTGATGTCACAGTACTGGTGTCAGCCACTGAGCCACTGAGGTTTACGGTATCGGCGAAGGCAGGAGAGCTGACAACAGCAGCACCGAGCAGAACTGCAGAAGTAATGGCAAAACGACGTAGTAACATGGGAATCCTCCTAAACGCGAATGCGTTGAGCTATGGGTTTCAAAATTAACTGATGGGAAGTGTGTTTTGGAAAGCACTGATTCAGTTGACGTGGCAGATGCTGGTTCCTGTTTGATATCGTCTGGCTTAGCAGCCAGACAGGATCTTAATCAGAAGAACATTGGAGATTTAGTTCATCCGAAATGGTAAAGATCCATAGTCAAAACGGGAGTCCGAAACGGGAGTTGATTCAGTTCGAAACTAGGCTTTTCTTGCCTATGTTCTTACTATAGGCAGTCTGTTTTAATGTCACGTCGGAAGAGGTACGGAACTTATCTGGAACATTCGAGGCCGACCTCGTACAACTACGGAATCAGTCGTCTGGTTGAAGGGGGGACTTACTGGTTCCGGACGTTTTTGGTTAATTTTAATTGCGAATTCGATCATCTATAGCGTTTCCCAAGCCGATGAAGTGCATGGAAATCTCGGAACAACAGGGCTTTCGAGGTTTAGCGTGTGCCTGACTAGATAGAGAATCGCTATATAGGCCCTGTGAATAGAAGGTGAGGTGATTGGAACGGATAGCGGAATTAGGTAGGTGCTTGCCCATAGCCACCACCGCCGGGAGTCTCCACCACAATGGCGTCACCGGCTTCCACTTGAACCATGGCTTGACCGTTTAGGAGAACCACCGTGCCATCTCGACGTACTATTCGATTGCGACCTACGGCGCCTGGCGCTCCTCCCCGTAGACCAAAGGGAGGAATGCGGCGGTGGCTAGAGAGTAGAGCAACGGTCATGGGTTCGCGAAAGCGGAGGCAGCGAATCATGCCATTACCGCCGCGATGCTGACCGGCGCCGCCACTGCCTTGGCGAATCTGGAAGCGTTCCACCAAGACTGGAAAGCGCCATTCCAGCACCTCTGGGTCTGTGAGGCGGGAATTGGTCATGTGGGTGTGTACGGCGTCGGTGCCATCGAAGTCGGGACCGGCCCCGGAGCCGCCGCAGATGGTCTCGTAATACTGGTAGCGCTGGTTGCCGAAGGTGAGGTTGTTCATGGTGCCCTGAGCGGCGGCCATGACCCCTAAGGCACCGTAGAGGGCGTTGCTAATGGCTTGGGAGGTTTCCACATTGCCGGCAACGACGGCAGCCGGGGGGTGAGGATTCAGCATTGATCCAGTTGGAATCACCACCTGCAATGGCTTGAAGCAGCCGGCATTGAGGGGGATATCGTCATCCACCAGGGTGCGGAAGACGTAGAGTACAGCGGCTTTGCAGACGGCGGCGGGAGCATTGAAGTTATTGGGCTGCTGCGGCGAGGTGCCGCTAAAGTCGATGCCGGCCTGGCGGGTCTGTCGATCGATGGTAATGGTGACCTGAATCTGGCTGCCGTTGTCCATGGTGTAGGTGAATTGGCCATCCTGGAGGACGTCGATCACCCGGCGCACGCACTCCTCGGCGTTGTCTTGCACATGGTGCATATAGCTCTGCACCGTGGCCAGGCCGTAGGTGGCCACCATTTTGCCGAGTTCCTGGCTGCCTTTCTCATTGGCAGCGATTTGAGCTTGTAGGTCGGCGATGTTCTGATTGGGATTGCGAACTGGATAGGGAGCCTGGGTGAGCTGCCGCCGCAGCGCCTCTTCTCGGAATTCCCCCTGCTCTACCAGTAGAACGTGATCGATCAGGACGCCTTCTTGGTCGATGGTGGTGCTGTTTGGGGGCATGGAGCCGGGAGTGATGCCGCCGATGTCGGCGTGGTGTCCCCGCGAAGCCATGTAGAACAAGGGGGAGTCGGCCTCCAGAAAGACGGGGGTGATGACGGTGACATCGGGTAGATGGGTGCCACCGTTGTAAGGATTGTTGAGCACATAGACATCCCCTGGACGCAGCACCTTCCCTTTGGCCTGGATCAGGCTCTGCACGCTCTCGCCCATGGAGCCTAAGTGGACAGGAATGTGGGGAGCATTGGCCACCAGTTGTCCCTGCTGATCGAAGAGGGCACAGGAAAAGTCCAGCCGTTCTTTGATGTTGACGGAGTAGCTGGTGTTCTGCAGGGTCACGCCCATTTCGTCGGCGATGGCCCGGAAGAGATTGTTGAAGATCTCCAGCAGGACTGGGTCAGGGGGAGGGGGGAGAGGGGGAGAGGAGCAGAAGGAGGGTGGATGGGTAGCGCCTGCTGCCTGCTGCCTTGCATTTTGCTCTTTTTTCACCACCAAATGCCCTTTCTGATTGAGACTGGCACTCCAGCCGGGTTCCACCACATTGGTGCCGGTGGCTTCGATGATCAGGGTCGGGCCGGGCAGGGTATCGCCGGGGTGGAGGTGATCGCGGTGATAGACGGGGGTGTGGTGCCAACCGCTGCGAGTGTAGATGGAGACGGTGGTCTTGGGCTGCAGAGAATGGGAGCGAGGGGTGGCTAGGGAAGGCTCCTCGATCTGGCTGGCTTTGCCAATGACTTCCACGGAGAGGGTATCGACAATCAGGGGCTTATCGGCTAAGGCAAAGCCGTAGCGTTGGCGGTGGCCGGCGGCAAAGTGTTGCCGCATCTGCTCCAGCTCACCGAAGGGCACTATCAGAGGAGAGTCGGTACCTTCATATTTGAGGTGGACCCGGGGCTGTACTTGCACCTGCTCACTGCTGGTTAGGGGAGAGGCCAACGGTGACACATCCAGGCCTTGCTGTTGCAGCTCTTGCAGGCCAGTGCTGGCCATGGTTTCCAGCTGCGATCGCATCTCAGGCATCAGCTCCTGAGTGAGTCGTTTCTCTAGGGTGCGCTCCTGCAGGGCTCGGATATCGGCCAGGCCCATGCCATAGGCGGACAACACCCCGGCGTAGGGATGGATAAAGATTTCCCGAATGCCCAGCAGTTCTGCCAGCAGACAGGCATGCTGGCCCCCGGCGCCGCCGAAACAGCAGAGGGTATAGGTGGAGACATCATGGCCCCGCTGCACCGAAATTTGCTTAATGGCATTGGCCATCTTTTCGATGGCGATGGCTAAAAAGCCCGCCGCCACCTGTTCCGGAGAGCGCTGATCACCGGTTTGTTGCTGAATCGTCTGGGCCAACTCCTGAAAGCGGCGTATCACCACCTCCCCATCCAGGGGTTGGTCGCCATGGGGACCAAAGACCTGGGGAAAGAATCGGGGTTGGATCTTGCCCACCATGACGTTGGCATCGGTGACCGTCAGGGGCCCCCCTTGGCGGTAGCAGGCGGGACCGGGATCTGCCCCAGCCGAGGCCGGTCCCACGCGGTAGCGACTACCATCGAAACTGAGGATCGAGCCTCCCCCCGCTGCCACGGTGTGGATGGCCATCATCGGGGCTCGCAGCCGCACCCCGGCGATTTCCGTCTCGAAGCGACGTTCGTAGTGGCCGTTATAGTGGGAGACATCGGTGGAGGTGCCGCCCATATCAAAGCCGATGATGCGCTCGTAGCCTGCTATCTGGCTGGTCTTCACCGCCCCCACAATGCCCCCGGCCGGCCCCGAGAGAATACTGTCTTTGCCTTGAAACAGGGTGGCATCGGTCAAGCCACCGTTGGACTGCATGAACATCAAGCGGCAGCCCTGCAGTTCCTGGGCAATGCGGTTCGCATAGCGCTGCAGCAGTGGTGAGAGATAGGCATCCACCACAGTAGTATCGCCACGGCTAATCAGTTTAATCAGGGGACTCACCTGGTGGGAAATCGAGACCTGCTGGAAGCCTACTTGCCGTGCGATCGCACCCACCTGTTGTTCCTGGTTGGGATAGCGGTAACCATGCATCAACACCACCGCACAGGAGCGAATGCCAGCGTCATAGGCCTGCTGCAACTCTGTCCGCAGGCGCTGCTGCTGCTCTGGGGTCAGGGGCACTAACTCCTCCCCCTGGGCACTACAGCGGGCCTCCACCTCGATCACCCGTTCATAGAGCATCTCCGGCAAGACAATCTGACGGGCAAAGATATCGGGCCGATGTTGGTAGCCGATGCGCAGGGCATCCTGAAAGCCTTTCGTAATCACCAAGACCGTGCGATCTCCCTGGCGCTCCAAGAGGGCATTAGTGGCTACTGTGGTGCCCATCTTCACCGCTCGATCTGTTCGGTAGGGAAAGGGGCATCCGGTGCCAGGCCTAACACCTCCCCGTATCCCCTGCAGGGGGGCATCCTGATAGCGTCCTGGATTCTCTGACAGCAGCTTGTGCACCACCCGTTGACCATCGGGCCGCCGCGCTACGATGTCTGTAAAGGTACCTCCTCGATCAATCCAAAATTGCCAGCGGCCAGGGGTTTGGGGCAAGCTGGTCATGGGCAAACTCCAACGACGGTACTATGCCAAGTATGGCTCTAGATCTGAGGCCTTCCCCTAGAGAACGCTCTCAGCCTGGTTTGGGACAGGATCTATTCTAGGAAGCCTGCTCTCGCACTCTGCTTATCCCCATGATCTACCTCCCCGTCTCCCTATTCCTGTTCGTCCTGTTGATCCTGCTGCTGCCCTTCATCTGGTTTGTCTTTACCGTCGATGTGGTGCAGGTGGCCGCTGCTAAGTTGGGCTTTTCACCAGAGATTGGGCTGCTGCTATTGCTGCTGATTCTGTTGGGCAGCACTGTGAATATTCCCCTTTATCGGGTTGAGACCCAGTCAGATCCCCTAGATGAATTCATGCAATTGTTTCAGCGGCAGTTCTGGGGTATTCCCCTGGTGCAGATGCGACAAGTGGTGGTAGTTGCCCTAAATCTAGGGGGTGGACTGATTCCGGTACTGTTAGCCCTGTACCAATTTAGCCAAGCCAATCCCCTTAGCATTCTCCTGGTGACCGCCATCGTGACTGTGGTTAGCTACTTTGCCGCCCATGTTGTTCCCGGCATCGGCATCCAGATGAACCCCTTGCTAGCCCCTCTAACGGCGGCAGCGACTGCCCTGGTATTTGCAGCGGGACAAGCCCCATCCGTGGCCTTCGCCGGAGGCGTCTTGGGGACCTTGATTGGAGCCGATCTGCTGCATCTTAAAGACATCACCGCTATGGCCTCGGGCGTGCTCAGCATCGGCGGCGCTGGAGTATTCGATGGCCTTGCCCTCTGCGGCTTGTTTGCATTGCTGCTGACCTAAGCTCGACTAATGGTGCGTAGCAACCAAAGGGTGGCCACAATGCCAATAAAATGAGCCAGCAACGTGTTGGTGTTAGCTTGGACGACGAAAATATCGATGGGCTTCACCAGCTGAGTGATGTTGAAGCCGCTGACATTTTGCTGTCGCAGAGACTGGCCAATCAGGCTACCGGTGATGGCTCCCGCCCCCAGTAGGGTCAGTAGCATGCCTACCAGGTTAACGATCAACCCCGTCTGTAGGGCCTGCATGGCATCTTTGGGTTTAGGTCGAGCGGCGGCGTCGCGGCTGCGTAGGCGGCGAGCCAGGCGAGTATAGCGAAAGGCCCAGTAGGCACCGCCATAGACCACGGCTACCCCGAGCATGGCCAGCACTAGGCCGCCACCGGTGCCGACGTTAGTGCTGTTATCGGAGCCGGCGCCCCCACTGGCGATGGCGAATAGGATCACCAGGCTGGAGATAATGGCCAGCACCAGCTGGGCCCAGAAACTGATCCAGCCGAAGCGGCGGAAGTTCCCAGAGATGCGGCGTACTGCTGGGGGCAGGGAATAGTCGAGTTCACCGGTCATAGTGCGCCTGTATGCAATGCCAAGGCCATGGCTGACCCTAGATAGCGTTCATTCCAATCTTGCCAGAGCCTTGGCTCTATAGCTATAGGTAAATTTGGCATAGGCCAAGACTGCGTGATCGAGAATGTCTCGGTTGGCTTGTCCGGCGTCACAGGAGGTAAGGACATCGTGGGGACGCTGAGGCCAGGCCTCGACCGACTCGGGAGGGTTACGCCGCAGGTCGATGGCTTGGTCTGTAACCGCCTGCGAGCCTGCCCCCACTCATTGGAGGGCGTTGCATGGCAATGATGGCTCTCTCAAGGCACAATGGGGAGGATGCATTACTGCCAATGCCCCATGGCCTTTTCCATTGATCAGGCGAAGGAGTTACTGACGGATTGGATGCGACACTATTGCGATCGCATCGATTACTTGACCATTCGCCTCGAGCGCTCCGAGAGTACTGATATCCTGCTGCGGGGAGGCCAAGTCGAGACCCTGAGCGAAGCCATGGCTCTCGGCGGTCAAGTGCGGGCCTGCCATCGCGGCGGCTGGGGCTTTGCCAGCTTCAACCAACTGGCTACGCTGCCTGAGCGGATTGAAGACGCCATAGCTGCTGCCCGCTTGGTGGGAGACGACCAGACTCTGCTAGCTCCCGTGGAGGCCGTTCAAGCGACCTGTCGACTGCCCCTACAAGGGAGCGATCCGCGGGCCATCTCCTTAAACCGTAAACAAGCCCTGTGTCAACACTATGCAGACATTTTGCGGCGTGTCGATGACCGCATTGCCTCCACCTCCGTTCGCTATGGGGACATCGCTCAGCAGGTGCTGCTGGCCACCTCGGAAGGCACCCTGATTGAGCAATCCTGGTCCGATATGGAGATGCGCTTTGCCGCCACGGCCCGCAATGGTGACACAGTCCAGACGGGGCGCGAGACCGTTGGCTCCCGCAAAGCCTACGAAGATCTCGAGCACTTGGATCAACGGGTGCAAGCGGCAGCCCAACGAGCGGTTGCGGCCCTGGACCTACCGACGGTGCGGGGTGATGCCTACACAGTGGTGATCGACCCCATCCTAGCTGGACTCTTTGTCCATGAAGCCTTCGGTCATCTCTCGGAGGCCGACATGGCCTACGAAAACCCGGACCTGCTAGAGGTGATGACGCTAGGCCGGCGCTTTGGTCCCCGAGACCTGCAGATCTTTGATGGGGCTGCTCCTGCTGGCCATCGGGGCAGTTATCGCTACGATGATGAAGGGACTGCGGCGACTACCACCCAGTTGATTAAAGATGGCGTTTTAGTCGGTCGTCTCCATTCCCGAGAGACAGCAGGCAAACTAGGAGAAGCGGCCACTGGCAATGCCCGCTGCCTCAGTTACCAATACCCTCCCCTGGTGCGCATGACCAATACCTGGATTGAACCAGGAAATATCCCGGTGGCCGATCTCTGCAATGGCATCAAAACTGGCGTCTATGCCCGTAACTGGCTGGGGGGCATGACCAATGGTGAAATGTTTACCTTCGCCGCCGGGGAAGCCTGGATGATTCGTGATGGCAAACTGGCGGAGCCAGTGCGAGATGTTACCCTTTCTGGCAATGTCTTTCGTACCCTAGCCGACATCGAAGCCATTGGAGATGACTTCTATTGGGATGAATCGGGGGGCTGTGGCAAGGGTGGGCAGAGCGGCCTACCGGTAGGTTGTGGCGGACCCAGTCTGCGCATTCGCAATGTGGTGGTGGGTGGCGATGCCATGGATTAAGGACTAGCACTAGCCTACAAGCCTGATTACTTCTGGATTACCCGAGTCCGCCTAGATCTCTTTATTTACATAAGTTAATGTGATCTATCTATCTTTCTAAACTTTTATTGCGTCACATTGATAGCCAGAGTTCCCTCAATAATGCTGGAAATAGGCGGTCAGCCAGCGGTTGACCCTTGTAGGTGAGTTCTCGGCTATCCATGCAGTCACGGTTTTCCTTAACTCCCCGTTATCATCTTGACGACGATCTAAATTGGTTAATCGGCATCGATCCCTTGCGGCGCTATTGGATGCGTGTCAATGGCGATGAGCGGCTGACGGTCATGTTGCCTGGGCTCTTGGCGGCAGATTTTGAAACAGTTAGGCAAGCTATCCTGCAATTGCGGGATTTGATCCCGGGAGATGTCATCAGCTGGCCAACGGGGTCATCCCAGGAACTATTTATTCAATGTATTGCCCCCAATTGCTACGGCGTAGCCGCAACCGTTGCGGGCGCTGAGGTCACTCATTTATTCGATCGAGAGGCTTTGGAGTCGTTGCTAATGACGGCTCATCCTGACTGGAAGTGTGCACCTGAGCACGCCATGCTGGGTCGTCACTTGCTGATGCAGGCGTGGACCCAGCCAGCTGCAGTCAAGGCTGCTTAATTGACCAGCCTATCGCTGCAGTGATAGCAGCTCCTGCAGGGAGGCGAGTAGTCGAACTTCCACTCGCTGAATTTGATTGTCAGCAGTCAGGTGAAATATCCAGGCAGCATTAACCTTGAATACCAGGGCAGTCACTCGTCCCTTCAGAGTCACTTGCCGATGGCCAGCGTCTAGTTTCTCGACGGCAACCTGCTGAGGCTCGATATGCATGCCCTGAGCTTCTCTGCATAGGTAGGTTGCGATCGCATCGCGACCCACTACTGACTCTTCAAAGGGCGGTTGCAACGTTCCTTGGGGAGCGAATAGGGCCGCCGTTGCGTCGAACTCGCCCTGGTTGAAGGAGTCAATGTACTCGGCAACGGCGGGAATCAGCCCTGGCAAGGTGGCGGATGCTGATGTGACTGATGCCATCACCTTAAGCAGCCAGAGGATCTACGCCCATTTCCATCACGGCTTGACGCAGTACCGTGATTTGCTGGCCAAACTCGAGCTTGGAGATCTGACCAAAGAGAGCCAAGGCCTGCTCAGGCAGCTTATAGAAAGACGGTACGGGAATCACTTCGCCGGTGCGCATCAACTCAGCCAGCTGATACCAGAAGGCTAGCTTGGTGTTGTTGCTCAACACTCCGTAGGCCCGAGTGTGCTCGGTGTTGATCCGATTGACCAAGTCCCGCATAAACTGCAATTGGTCTTGCTGGGGCATCGCCTTTACATCTTGTAGCAGCCCTTCTGCAAATTGCATACGTGCCGCTCCAGGAGCAGCAGGGGTGATGGCGCCGCCCATGTTTTCATAGATCACCCAGAGCAGGCCCAGTTGCTCGTCGGCAGAGAGCTGCCGGAAGGATGCGATCGCATTAGGCACTACCTGAAGCGCAGGGGATGTAGTGCGGTCAACAGCGTAAGTCATAGATACCTCAGTTGTGCGTTTAGAGAGCGTCTCTATGAATAAATGTAACAAACATACAGCGATTGTCACGAAGTTTGGTATAGAGATCGCTTATGTGTTCTACATGCCACACTAAATGTTCCCCAGAGAAAAGTCCCCTGGGATCCAAGCAAATCCAGGCAAAAGCATGCGCTGACAACCCCTGGGCTAGCTGACAGTCATCAGGTTCGCTAATCAATCCTCCTGCCCTGCCCTCTGGTAGTCTGGATATCGAGCAATTCATCCAGCCCTCAAGTTTCATCGTGATGCCATCCACCCCTTCCCAGACTCAAGACTGGCCTACCCTGCTACAACAACTCATCGATCGGCAGTCCCTCTCGGTGCCCCAAGCTGAGACCCTGATGCAGGGGTGGCTGGCCGGAGCCATTTCCCCGGTCCTCTCAGGGGGAATCCTAGCGGCCTTGCAAGCCAAGGGCTTCTCTGCTGACGAGCTAGCTGGTATGGCTAGAGTGCTGCAGGCCCAGTCCCTAGGAGGAGCCCAGCCGCAGGCACACTCAACCCCTCTGATCGATACCTGTGGCACTGGGGGAGATGGGGCCCATACGTTTAATATCTCTACTGCCGTTGCCTTCGTCGCTGCCGGAGCTGGAGTGGCGGTGGCTAAACATGGCAATCGCTCTGCCTCCAGCAAGGTCGGATCTGCCGATGTGTTGGAAGCTCTAGGGGTGACGCTGGATGCTAATCCGACGGCTGTCAGAGGTGCCCTGCAGGAGGTGGGCATCACCTTCCTGTTTGCTCGGGGCTGGCACCCAGCCATGAAGTCAGTGGCGCCTTTGCGCAGTGAACTCAAGGTGCGTACCGTATTTAACCTGTTAGGTCCCTTGGTGAATCCCTTGCGCCCCACAGGGCAGGTGATTGGAGTCTTTGATCCAACGGTGCGGCAGATTATGGCCGCAGCCTTACATCAACTGGGGCTACCTCAGGCCATGGTGCTACACGGGCGAGAGGCGCTGGATGAAGCTGGGTTGGGGGACAAAACCGATATCGCCCTGCTGGAAGATGGACAGATATCTGACCAGGTAATTGACCCCCGTACCTTTGGCCTCACAGCAGCCTCTAAAACCGCCTTACAAGGAGGGAATATCGAGGACAATGTAGCTATCTTACAAGCGGTTTTACAAGGTAAAGGCACGCCAGCCCAGCAAGATGTCGTCCTGCTCAATGCCGCCCTCGCCTTGAAAGTCGGCGGCCGTACCCAAGGCAGTACCCTGGAGGAGGCCATCAGCCACGGCATTTCTATTGCCCGAGAAGTTCTGCAGAGTGGCGCAGCCTGGGATAAGCTACAACAGCTCGTGGGCTATTTACGGTAGCTACGGGACGCCCGCAGGAAGAGCCTGTGTGGCCCCGGTCCAGTGGGCTTGAGGACTGACCGATACGGCATAGAGACTGGCCCAGGGCTTGAATGGCGGTATCATCCAGGGCGGCTATCCAGGTGGTCATGGCCGGGTTATTGGGCCAGGTTATTGGGTAGCTTCTTCCAGCTGAGCCAGGATCCGCTCGCGAAAGTCTGGATCACTGTTGGCCAGTCCCAACAATTGCCAGTACTCTTGCCGAGTCAGGCCAGCGTCGGTAATTAGGGCAAAGGCTTCCGATTGAATATCCCGCTGAATTTGTAGAGATTCAGAGTCGGTTTCAGCCTGCTGCAATTCACCTTCGCGGCGTTCGACCAACTCAACCACTTGCAGATAGGCGGTGACGAATTGGCTAACCTTCTCGGAAGGAATATCGCTGACATCAAGGCTGACATCAGGTTCTGCCATCTGATCTGCCTGCTCGGGGGGAGAGTCAACAGGAGCCGCCACCCCTGCCGAAGGAGCTACTCCTACCCCTGCCAACAGGGCTGCCAAGATCAAGGGGATCAGGGTCCGGCCAACGCTGCCGTAGAGTTGAACAAGGATCTGCGGTACAGATTGGAAGAGCAGAGGCATGGCAAAGTCAATCTTGGCTGCCTCAACCGTAGCATCCCCGCTCTCACGTCGGTGGTTGAGTGCTGTGGAGCCATGATGTCTACCGAGATGTCTACCGGGGTCGGGCGCAGGGGGAAGAGACATCCTTAGTCCAAGCCCAACCCAAACATCGCAGACGTCAAAATTGGAGTTGATCACAGCACTAGAGGCTGCTTGGGGGAGAATAAGCGCTTATAGTTTAAGAGTAACCTAAGCATTTATACACAAGTATTTGGCAGAGTATTATGGCAGGCAACGAGTTTTCTCCGGCCAATATCCATGGTCAGCTTTCAGAGCGAGAGCTACAGATTGTCGAGCTAGTTGCTGCCGGTCTGACCAATCAAGAGATCTCTGAGCAATTGGAGATTAGCAAGCGTACGGTCGACAATCATATCAGCAACATCCTGACAAAAACGGCCACAGGCAATCGAGTGTCTTTGGTACGATGGGCTTTGCAGTGGGGTAAAGTCTGCATTGACCAGGTTAATTGCTGCACCTTGCCCAATGTTACTAATGGCCACAGCGTTCCCTAGTAGACTCCGGCGGCGCCAGTTGGATGTCCCTAAGTTGCCACGGGGCAGGGCTAGGGGACAGGGATGGGGACCAATGGTCAACCCCCTGCTGCCATGGCAGAGTTAGGTAGGCAATTCTGTGGGGTGTTGATGTCTCGGATTAGCTAATCATGGTAGAGTCTCAGTCGCCAAAGACAACCTCATCGCAGACGTCACCAAAGACGACGGCTCCGGTGAAAAAATTACAGTACCAGCTGCACTGTCCCCAGTTGCCGCTGATGGTGTACCGGGAGGTGGCGGCTCATTTACGGTTGATTGATGGGGTGGAGACAGGGCTATTGCCTCAGACGGCGAAGACATTTGATTATTTACAGAGTCCGGTGGGGGGCTTGTGGATTCGCTATCCCGAAACCCATAGTCGTTTGTATCAGACCCAGGTAGAGGCGATCTTGGCCTACTATGGCCAGCGCTATGGTGCTTGGGAGACGATTAAGTCGTCTGCTTGAGGCGTCCTCTCCCTTGCCTCGGGGCAGTCCCCCCTTTACAGTGTTGATTTGTCGAGTCTGCGATCGCATCTGGATCGCTAGCCATGGAGCCGTTGCAATCCCTTCCTGGAACTGAAGACATTCTGCCCCAACGACAATCTGCGGGGCAAGCGATCAAGGTGGCCGACGTCACTACCTGGCAGCGCATTGAAGCCATGGGCCGTGACATCTTGCAGCGGGCCGCTTATCAGGAAATCCGCACTCCTATCTTCGAACTGACTCGGCTGTTTGAGCGGGGCATCGGCGAGGCCACCGACGTAGTGGGTAAAGAAATGTATACCTTCTTGGACCGGGGGGAACGCTCAGTCACCCTGCGGCCAGAAGGCACCGCTGGGGTGGTGCGGGCCTATGTTCAACACAAGCTCCATGGTCAGGGAGGGGTGCAGCGGCTCTGGTATACCGGCCCTATGTTTCGCTATGAACGGCCCCAGAAGGGCCGCCAGCGGCAATTCCACCAGCTGGGGGTAGAGGTACTGGGCAGCCACGACCCGCGAGCCGATGTGGAGGTGATCGCCCTGGCCACCGATTTTCTCCAGGCGTTGGGACTGCAAACCCTAACCTTTCACCTCAATTCTGTAGGCACTACTGCCGATCGGCAGCAGTATCGCGAGGCCTTGGTGGCCTATTTCACCCCTTACCAGGCCGAGTTAGATGCGGATTCCCGCCAGCGGCTGAACCGCAACCCCCTGCGCATCCTGGATAGTAAAGACCCCAAGACCCAGGCCATTGCCCAAGACGCTCCCAGCATCCTCGATTACCTGGGTCCCGACTCTCAACGGCATTTTGACCAGGTGCAGCAGTACCTCAACGATCTGGACATTGCCTATGACCTCAATCCCCGATTGGTGCGGGGGCTCGACTACTACACCCACACGGCTTTTGAAATTCAATCAGCAGATTTGGGGGCCCAGGCTACGGTCTGTGGTGGTGGCCGCTATGACGGCTTAGTGGAGCAATTGGGGGGACCTGCCACTCCGGCGGTGGGCTGGGCCATTGGCTTAGAGCGCCTGAGCCTGTTACTGGAACAGCTGGCTCCGCCGCCACCAAATCCGGTCGATCTCTATCTGGTCTCTCGGGGACCTGCGGCGGAAGCCCAAGCCCTACGGCTGGCCTACCAGTTGCGCCAGCAGGGGATGACCACCGAGCTAGACTTGAGTGGTGCTGCCTTTGGTAAGCAGTTTAAGCGGGCCGACCGTAGCGGTGCGATCGCATGTTTAATCCTCGGCGATAGCGAAGCAGAAATTGGCACCGTCCAGCTAAAGTGGCTTCAGAGTGGAGAGCAGATCCAGCTAAACCAGACAGCCCTGGTCAACGAAGCCGCCACCTGGCGCCAGAAACTGGCGGCAGCCCGAAACAGCCAAGAGTAATCCCCGTTGCCCTCAGAACCAGTCTTGCCCCCCCCCGGCAACCCCGGCTGGCTTTACCGGCGACACCTGGTACACCTGTGGCTGATGGCACCGAGAGATGACCCTAGGGGGATATTAGCCCATGACATGGGACTCACCATGGCCCCCGAGACCCGGTTGCATCCATAAGGCATAGCATAAGTTTGCGGTGATAGGCTCTAGCCGCTACGATGACCGCTATAGTAATTGCCACAGAGCCCAGTGTAGTGATGGGGCCATCAGCCTGTCCGGCACTGGCTATTGAGCGATCGACTGGGGCCCCAGCTGCGACCTATTGCAGTATCAAGCCCTATCCAAGTCCAAAGCTGACGGTTCCCAGAAAACGCGACCAACACCAAGTTCAACTTGGTATAACGCCACGACAAAGATTATCAGTGCTGCAGAGGGTGGGTTATGGCCTATTGGGAATTTTTACTGCAGAAAGAGGGAGATCAGACCTGGCTGCCCCTGGAGGCCGGACAGGTAGAAATCTTGGCAGGACGCTATCGGGTCATGGCCCATTCCCAACGTCCCCAAACCCCAGTTCAAATTCGTATCAGCCAGCTGCTGCTAGATCAGTTACCCCCCAAGCGACGGGTGCTAAAGCGAGTTGACCATACCAACGAAGACGGACTCTTAGTCGTCATGCCATTCACCTGGCTGCAAGCTGGAGCTTGGGAGCTACGCTGCAGCAATACCGACGACGCCCCTGAGAACTGGGTAGCCACTGTACGGCTGCAAGTGCTAGCCCACGATGCCGATGGCGACGATTGGCAACCCTGGCCTTCGGAGACCTCTATCATCTCCCTGGGCAATGAGGCTGACCAAGATATTGCCAAGGACGATGGGGAAGCTCTGGCGCTAAGTGATAATCCTGTCCCTGAGGAAGGGACGCCCCCAGACGACCACGACCCTCCGGAGGCAGAGCCTCCTACCACCACCGCCTGCTACACCCTGGCCCTCAACCGTCGCACCTATCTGGCCCAGCGGGGAGCTTTCCTGCACATTGCCGGCCAAATAGAGGCTAACCAGGCCATCACCTGTCTCACCGGACGCTTGATTCTGACCTTGCGGGATCCGCAACAGTTAACTGAAGTGGCTATCACTCAGCAGTCCCTAGCTGTGACCGCCCTACCGGCCCCATTCCACTTAGAGCTATCTCTCCCCAGAGATATCGATACTCGCCTGCTGCTTGGCGAACTCTGCCTGTTGACTGACGATGGCCTCACCCTGGCGGCTCAGCCGCTAACAGTTACCGTAGGCTTAGAAGATCTGCTGACAACCATAGCCAATCAGGCTGAACCCTTTCTCGTCGACGGCATCGACGACCTATCCCTGCCCCCCGAAGCAGCAGAACCTGCTGCTGCTGAGGCATTGCCTCACCCCTTGGATCTACCCACTAACCCATCGGGATTTAGTGTCCTGCGCCCCAAGAGTGGATTTACCCTGCCTCCACAGATTTATCGGCCTTCTGTGCCTCCGACTGAGGGTAAGCTGAGCTTACCTGATTTGCCTCAGGTTACCCCTAGCCCTGACGCTGTAGACCTTCCAGAGATGTCAGAGCCGGATTCCCAAACTGAGACAGCCACCCCACCAGCCGTTGATTTACCCAGCGGGTTGACCTCGCCCCAGCCAGATGCCTCGGCTCACCATGATCGCCAGGATGCCCATGAGGGTACTGGTGATTCTGAGGCCAAAGATAGTGCTACGACCGAGGGGTTGAACTGGCAGTCCCGTTTCTGGGAGCGGTTGAGCACCCTGGCCGTTGACAGTTACCAATCTGCCATGCATCGTCAGGCCGAGATGGAAGCCGCTGGTGTGCAATTTCCTGCTCATGATGCAGAACAACCGACGACGGCCCCCGAGTTACCTACCTTCATGGCCCCTCTGGAATTGCCCACGGGCCAAGAGGTGGTGATTTATGACGATGAGCCCTCAGAAGTGCCTGAAGACGCTACGATACCACCGACAGGTGACACCTTCCCCATTGATGATGATGACATCTTGGTGCCACCCACGCCTCAATTCGAGATTCCAGAGGGAGACCTGGTAGCCGGGCAAACCATTACCCTGAGACTGCAGGTGCCGCTCCATCCCAACCGTCTCTACTGCCGCCTGTGGTTGATCGATCCCCAGAGCCGCACCTCCATCGGCGACTCTCGCCAGATTATGGATCTGGCCCCCGATGGAGAGGGTAACCTGGCCGCTAGCGTATCACTCCAGGTGCCCCTGGGGTGCTTGCAGGTGCGCTTTGCCGCTATTTCCATCGATATGGTGACCCAGCAGGAGAGTTACCGAGCCTTAGCGGAACGTGCGATCGCACCTGCCGCCGCCCCGTCTGTCTCCTTTGATGAGTTGGACCTTTGATGAGCTGCCTGAGCTAAACCTGTAGGGACTACTCCCTTAACCTGTTCTTACTGTATAAGTTTTCAGTTCGTGCAAATTATTTATTAAGGTAGGAGTAGCTCATATAAATCGTGGCCGAGTCTAGTCTTGTCGATTTGCTTGAAGAAGAGCTCCAGATACGGAGTTGGACTTGGCATAAAATTTTGTATCAATACTACAGGCTTACCTTTGCCATCGCTTTTCTTATCACCTCTTGTCCCAAGCCAGACCTGGAGTTTTGCCAGGGTAACGCTCGAGTTCGAGCGGGACTTGGGATATCTATCTGCATTTAGACGCTGAAGCCCTGCCCTAAAGAACGGCGGGGCCCAGGTAAATGCAGTCTATTGCTTTCTGTAGCCAGCGTGTAGGACATACAGCATGACGACCTTTCCCATTGATTTAAGTACCTATAAGCGCATTGCTCTAGATCCGGCCAATCCTACTCTGACGGATGAGCAGCGCACGGCTCTCAAGGCCAATATTCAACTCTGCCGCGATGCCATTGTGTTCTTTACGGCCACTGGGGCCGCGCACGGGGTCGGAGGTCACACCGGCGGGCCTTACGACACCGTACCGGAAGTGATGATCCTAGACGCTATCTTTCGGGGTGGGCCTGATCAGGTTGTCCCCACCTTCTTCGATGAAGCCGGACACCGCGTGGCAACTCAATACTTGATGGCAGCCATCAACGGCGATCTACCGGCTGAGCAGCTAATGCTCTATCGTCAAGCGCACCAAAAGCTACCGGGCCACCCGGAGTTGGGACTAACCCCCGGCGTTAAATTTAGTTCTGGTCGCCTGGGACACATGTGGCCCTACGTCAATGGTGTCGCCCTGGCCAACCCAGGTAAAACCGTCTTTTGCCTCGGCTCGGATGGCTCTCAGCAGGAAGGCAATGACGCCGAAGCGGCTCGATTAGCCGTGGCCCAGCATCTGAATGTGAAGCTGTTGATCGATGACAACGATGTCACCATTGCCGGTCATCCCTCTTCCTACCTGCCTGGCTTTAGTGTCCGCCGTACCTTGGAAGGCCACGGCCTTAAAGTCTTAGAAGGCGATGGAGAAGATCTCGATGGCCTCTATGCCCGTATCTGCGAGGCCATTACCACCCCAGGACCAGTGGCAGTGGTCAGTAAGCGCTCCATGGCCGTCGGCATTGATGAGATTGAAGGCACCAGTGAGGGGCACGATGTCATTCCCCTAGATGCCGCCATCAAGTACTTAGAGGGTAGAGGCCAGACCCAGGCTGCTGAGGTGCTGAAGGGCATGGAGAAGCCCAAAAATCCCTATACATTCATGGGCTCCTCAGACAATGTGGATTCCAACCGCAATGTGTTCGGCAAAACCGTCGCCGAAATCCTCGGCGGCATGAGTGAACTGGACCGGAAAAACACCATTAAAGTCTTCGACAATGATCTGGAAGGGTCCACCGGCATCAAGCATATCCGAGCGGCCCATCCTGAAGTCTTTATCAAAGGTGGGGTGATGGAGCGCGGTAACTTATCGGCAGCGGCCGGCTTTGGCATGGAAAAAGGCAAGCAGGGGATCTATGCCACCTTCAGCGCCTTCCTGGAGATGGTCATCTCTGAAATTTCCATGGCTCGGCTCAATTACTCCAACTTGCTGTGTCATTTTTCCCACGCTGGTGTCGATGACATGGCCGACAATACCTGCCACTTCGGCCTCAATAACCTGTTCGCCGACAACGGCTTGGAGGATGGCTACGAAACTCGTCTATACTTCCCCGCCGATGCCAACCAAATGCGGGCCGTGGTGAAGGCAATCTTTTCAGATCCAGGGCTGCGGTTTGTCTTCTCGACCCGTTCTAAGGTGCCTATGATCTTAGACACCGATGGCAATGAGATGTTTGCCGGTGATTACCGCTTTACTCCCGGTAAAGATGAAGTCATCCGGGAAGGAGCGGCTGGTTATGTGGTGGCTTTTGGTGATGCCCTTTATCGGGCTCTGGATGCAGTGGAGCGTCTGAAGCAGCAGGGCATTGATGTGGGGCTAATTAACAAGGCCACCCTGAATGCGGTGGATGAAGACATGATGGCCAAGATCGGCAAGGCACCGTTTGTGCTGGTCACCGAAGCCTTTAACCGCCGCACCGGCCTAGGTAGCCGGTTTGGCTCCTGGTTGCTAGAGCGGGGGTATACGCCTAAGTATGCGTACCTGGGATCTCATAAAGAAGGCTGTGGTGGCCTCTGGGAGCAGTTCCCCCATCAAGGCATCGACCCCGACAGTGTCGTAGCTCAGGTGAAGCGACTCGTGGGGTAACCTCCTCTTGAGTTAGCCACTACTTAGCCACTACCCAGAACCGACAGAGCTGCCTAAGACAACTCTGTCGGTCAGTTTTTGGAGTGTTTCTACCGACATTCCGCAGGTTGACAGTCTTGTTTTTGATGTGCATGGCAAATACCAATAATCGAAACTCTGCTAGCCGAAGGCGCCATCTCCGAGACAGTGGCTCGGGATCTCAGGTGCTCCCTGCAGCTTCTGGTCACCAGCTAGGACCCTCTACCAATCCGACATCGGCGGTTCAGCCGCAACCAAATAGTCAAAGTTCCCCTCGCCAACGCTCTGAGTCAGGCAGGCAATGACGTGTTGAGGGTCATCATAGGGACCACTGATATAGTATGGTTTGCCATCGCGGCCAAAGGACAATGCGGGAAGGGGCTGTTCCGGAACTCCCAGATGGCTGCGGGCTTGTTCAAAACCAGGGTGAGGAGCGAGGCCCAATCGCGCTGCGTAGTCTACGGCTCCTAACACGACGGCTTGGGCTTGGGCTAAGGAAATAACCCGAGACGACTGATGGAAATTGTCGTAGGCTTTTTCCACCATAGCGGTGTATTGGGTCTGATTCAGTCGTTGGGGCCCCATGGCGTCTTTAACGCCCAGACACCAATAGTCCACTAAGTAGCTAGCCACAAGGTATCGCATCCCCTCTCGCCGGACGACGAACACCTGTGCTAACCCGCCCACACCATCCTCTATCGAGGCTTCGGGAGATGGATCCAGTAACTGTTGGGCGGCATGTTCATTGATCAAACACTGTTCCAAGGGAGGCAATTCACCTCTGGCAATGCGGTCTTGGGTAGTGGCTTTAGCTTGGGCCTGAATCACTGCTTTGACCTCGGCGGGGCGCAGGCCGAGATTTCGAGCAATCTGCTTGGGAGAGAGCTGCCGCTGCCGCAGCTCGGCAATATGCTGTTCTTGCTCAGGGGTCATGGTCTCGCAACATTATTCTGACGTTTGGGACTCTAAGATCTTGTTGGGATCAACACAGTCCTCTGTCTCCGGGCTCATCTGAAACTCAAACAGATAAGCCGTGTAATCTTCAATATCAGAATACTCCTGTTCCGCCACAAAGGCTTGCACCCGCTCATTCAAGAAAGGATAGCCGGTGCTCTTGAGAATTTGAGGCTGATCGACGATCTCTCCCCCTGGAGCCACCAAGACCCCGACCAAGCCATCATGGGGATCCTGGGACAGGCAGACCCGGCGGGAGTAGGTGATGGACACTTCAATCGGTTCGGCGGGCTGCAACTCTGGTTGGTCGGCAGCGTCCCGCACAGCTTGGGTCCAGTCCTCTAGGGCTGCCTCAACCTCAGCCTCAGCGGTGCCGTCAGGGCTGTAGTTATAGCGCTGAAGTTTACTAATGAGCGCTTCTGGATTGCCCTGGGCTGGGGTCTCTGTGGCCGGGGTAGAGGTAGAACCAGAAGTGCCCTGGCGAGAGCGACTCTGATGGCTGCCGGCGGCGACAGTGCCATCGAGATCTCTGGCTCGACCAGATGGGCTAGCGGTCCCAGGGGTCTGCCTGGGAGTGGGAGTGGGGGTCGAAGCGGGGGGCCTAGTTGTGGCTGGCGGAGTCCTTGGGCCTGGGGACGGGGTCTCTGTTGCCGGTGGTGTCGACGGGGACTGTCCAGGGGCAGGGGTGGTAGGGACAGGGGTCTCGGAATAGGGCGCAATACCAATGTCGAAGGGACTCGGCGGTGGCCAGTCTGATCCCCCCAGGGGAGAGGAGTCCTGGCGTAGTGGAGTAGACGGGGTATCTACACCATTACCATTGTTTGGATCCGAGAATAGAGAGTAGGGGTCACCCTGCTCAAAGGCCTCTAGACCCAGCCCCGGCATGAGGCTGTTGTTGGTGGCAAAGGCGGGGAGATTGGCCTGTTCCTCTGGGGTCAGTTCAATCAACGGTACCGTCCGTTCGGCCCGGTCAACTGTATCGTCTGCAGAGGCTAAGCTGAGGCTGGACACCGAAGGGCCTACGGCGAATAGCACGCCATGAACAGTGACTGATACAGCCGCCGCAATCCACTGCGGCTGCGCTAATGCTTTTAACCAAGGCAAACTTGACCCGATTGTTGCCATATGCGATCGCACCGACTCCTCACTACATACGACGTTAACCGTGGCAAACAGTGCCCATTTGCCCCGATCTCCATCTAGCCTAGCGAATTCGCAGCCACCTGAATAATCATCACGGAAAAATAAGACAATTCCAAGTTGGGATGATGCTGTAAATCGGTATAGATCAGCTGATCCGGCCAGGTAACATGCTGCACCACATAGCTACAGGACAACAGGCCTCGCTGCTGCAACACTGACCATACCTGGGGATAGACTGAACTGACCTTCATCAGCACCACCGCCTCAGCCCAGTCCAGAACCCGCTCTAATTCCGCTACCCGATACAGGGCAGGCAATACAGCTAACCGCTGAGATTGAATAGTCAGCGGGATACCCAATACCGCGGCAGTTGCGAGGGGCGAACACACCCCCGGTACCACCTCAACAGACACCTGGGGATGCCATGTCAACAAAGTCTGGGCCAAATAGGTGAAGGTGCTGTAAAAGCTGACATCTCCCTCCGAGGCAAACACCACATCATCGCCCCGCCGCAGATATCCCCAGACCTGTGCCGCCGCCTCTTGCCACGCAGACTGCCGCTGTCCTCGATCTTGGCTAAAGCTGAAGCTCAGGGGTAGCTGCTGTTGCTCTGACCGCAACCACGGCATCAGGGTCCGTTGAGCCACCCCCAACCCATCATGCCCCGCGGGAAAGGCCACCACCGGGCTAGCCTGCAACCGGCGCAGGGGGCTTTTACCGTGATCAATTCCGGGTCCCCCGGTCCCACCCCAATGCCGTAGAGTCGCCCCAGGGGAGTTACTACGTCAGCATCAGATGGTGCCATCACCCCTCTTCAGATTCCGATTGGGCCTCTGGTTCTGGCTGGGCCTCAGATGGTTCCCCAGCGGGAGAGGAGGGGGTGCGCCCATTGGGCGAGTCCTGGTCAAGGGCCATAGCGCCATCTGCAGAACTAGTGGCAGTCGGGGGCGGCGGGGGCGGCGGTTCCACCATCGGCGATGGCATCGGCACTTCCTCTACCGTGGGGAGGGTTTCCAGGGTGAGCTTGGTGGGTTGATTGCCACCAGACAACCGTTTCAACAACTTGGGTTTAGGATCATGCAGCAGGTAAATGATGCGATCCCCCACTTGCCAAGTATCCTCTGCCAAGGCTACCCGCAGCCGATTATCACGCTCCACTAGCAAAGGGACCAGTTCCTTACTGCGAATTAACGCCTTCAAATGAGCCTGCTGGAACAGCGTGCCCTCTGAGCGTAGGCGAGTTTCCCCTAGGCGCACGGCCCCATCTCGAATGTAGTTATTCCAGGTTTTGAGGGAAATTTGTGGTGTCAGGGCCGGTTGCACCCGAGATTTACTGGGCAGGGTCTCTGGCGACTTATCTTTCGGGAAAACAGCCAGAACCCGAGGCGGCTGAAATTCTTCCAGGGCTTTCTGGGCAATGACCGCATTCACCTCACCGTTATTGGTCATGGCCAACAGCGTTCCCGCCGACGCTAGGCCAGCTTCCTCTAACACATTGACATCGAGGGCACTGCTGAGGAAAACCTTGAGATTTTCCTGCTCAGCTTGTTGACAGGCTTCCTCATCGGTATCGATTAACACCACCGATTCTCCATGTTCTTTATAGAGCCGGGCAATCAACAGGCTGAGAGGATTACAGCCCACAACGACAGCGCCACTAGACTGGCTAGAGGTGAGTCTTAGCAGTTGAGCTACCCACCGAGCCGATAGCCCCTGCACCAGCACCGTCAGAATAATCGTTAAAAATACTAGGGCTTTAATGGCATCGCCCCCGCTGATGCCATTGTCTGTCAGCAAAATCCCAAACAATGAGGCCACCGAGGCCGAGACAATGCCGCGGGGAGCAATCCAACTCAAAAATGTTTTTTGACGCCAGTCCAGATCACTATCACGGGTGCAGAGCCAAATATTCAGAGGCCGTACAATCAGCATCAACACCAGCACCGTCAGCAGCGCCCCTCGCCCCAGGGCAAACACACTGGCGATGGAGAGATCGGCGGCCAACAACACAAACAACACCGATACTGCCAGAATCGTGAGCTGTCCCTTAAAGCGCCGCAGCAACCGTTCATCTGGAACCGAGAGGGCGCGCACCACAATGCCGGCCACCACCGCCGCCATCAGACCAGACTCGCTGCGAATGTTCTGGGCCAGACCAAATAGTCCCCATAACCCCGCTAAGACCACCAAGTTGCGGAGTTCTTCTGAGAGAAAGTCAGCCCGCTTCAAAAATAGACCAATGATGGCCCCACCCAGAGCACCGATGGCAGCTCCAATCCCTAAGCGGATTAACAGACCACTGACCACAGAGATAGGAGCTGCATCTCCATTCAGAATAATATCTAGGACCACCACTGCCAGGATGGCCCCCACCGGGTCGATGAGGACCCCTTCTCCTTCCAACAGGGCGGCCACCTTGCGATCGACCTTGACTTGGCGGAGTAGGGGGTTGATGACGGTGGGACCGGTAACAACGACCAGAGAGGCATAGAGAAAGGCCAGGGGCCAGGGGAACTCTCCCAACCAGTGAGCAGCCATGCCGCCGCCGATTAAGGTTACGAAAATGCCTGTGGTGACTAGGTTTCGCAGACTAGTGGAGACCTGCCCCAGGTCTTTCAGTTCTAAGCTCAGCCCCCCTTCAAACAGGATCAAGGCCACACTGAGGGCGACCATCACCTCTAAGCCAATGCCCAACGATTGGGGGTGCAGCCAGTCTAAGACATCAGGTCCCAGGCCAATGCCAAATAGCAGTAGAAAAATAATGCTGGGCACTTTGAAGTACTCAGCAATGACCTGGGCGGAAATTCCTGCCAGGACTGTCAGAACGATCTGTAACGTGACCTCAAAGGGAGCGTCCATAAGGCAGCACAGCTAGTTGGCCGTCCCCACACTATCTAGAGAACTACGACAGCGTGGCACCCAGGGTTATGATGGCGTGGAACTGTGCACTTGAGAGCAACTGGGTCTACCGGTAAAGTCGCTCAATGTCATCGGTTACCCTTTAGGGTAACGCGCTAAGCTCAAGGCAGCAGACTAGCCAAGAGCAACCGGCGATTCTGTCTAGAATACCACTCTGCTTGAAGCAGACTGATGAACCCCGATGGCATACGAGGGAAGGGGGGGCGTGGCAGGATGGGGAGATGGAGAGTTATCGGTAAATAGATAGAATAACTGCTCTACTGTGAGACATGGGGTGTGAGACATGGGGATAGGGAGATGACAGGCCCCACACGCCAGAGAGTTTAGCTCAATACTTCATCATAGGATTCTTGCTTGAGTTTCCGTTCCATCAAGGACTCCACGGCTTCTTCCGGGGAAATCTCGTGATTTAACAGCCGATGGACTTCGTAGCTAATGGGGATATATATTTTCTCGCGACGGGCAATTTCATTGAGTACATGGGCAGTATTGACACCTTCAGCGGTACTCCCTAGTTCTTCTAGGATCTGCTCCAGCTCTTTGCCTTGGGAGAGGCCATAACCGACTCGGTAGTTGCGGCTGAGGGGGCTGGTACAGGTGGTCAACATATCCCCTAAGCCTGAGAGACCAAAGAAGGTTTCGGCTTGGCCCCCTAAGTGAGTGCCAATGCGAATCACCTCTGGGATAGCCCGGGTGATCAAGGCGGCTCGGGCATTGTAGCCTAATTTGAGTCCGTCACAGACACCGACGGCAATGGCGATGATATTTTTCAGGGTGCCGCCTAATTCGGCTCCCAGGGGATCCGTGCTGCTATAGGCCCGAAAGTTCTCGCAGGCAAAGAGGTGTTGCACGGCTTCCGCGGCTAGCACATCTTCACTGGCAACAACCGTGGCCGCGGGTAATCCCTGTTCAATTTCCTTCGATAGGTTAGGCCCTGATAGCACCACGATGGCGTGGTTGGGAAAGGTATTGTGGTAAATCTGCGAGGGAGTGAGGGTGCTTTCGGGGTCAAGCCCTTTGGTGGCGGTGACCAAGATGGTGTTCTCGGGAATGGAGAGGGCTTTTAGGCGTTTGGCCACCTCTGAGACCCCTTTCATGGAAATAGCTGAGAGGATAATTTGGGCCCCATCGACGGCCTCTGCCAGGCTGAGATCTCCTCGCCGGGACCAGATGCGCACCTGATGCCCATTATTGGTGGCCAGGGCAGCCAAGGCAGTTCCCCATGCCCCGGCTCCCAAGATAGTGAGATTGACCTGGGGAGCGTGCTTTAGCTGGGTAAATAGGGCGTCGCGAGTCTCAGCAGTCATGAAAAGTATGGTTAAACGAGTGGCTATTGTCCATGGCCCATTGTAAGCCGCTTCAGTCAGAACTAGCGGTAGCCGTCTGTAGGGGAGTGGGCAGGGCACCGGCTTGCAGCTGATAGTCTGGAATGCAGTTAGCTGTCATGTAGCTGTGATAGAGCTGAATGTTGCGATCGCACCGCTCCTCACTCCAGCCACAGTAGGTTCGCAGCACATCGGCCACCACGGGCAGCGCCCCAAATCCATACTTTTGGTGCATGGCAATGGTGGTGCGCCGACGCAGGATATCGGTAAACCGCTGAGCCATCTCAGCCTGTGCCGCAAACACGATCTGAGCCTTGATGTCTAATAGTCCAGCCACAATCGGTTCTCCCAACTCAGGCTGCTCATCCACTAGCGCCAACAGTTTTTCAGTGCGAGCACCATACATGCCCAACAAATGATCCAACACTGGGGCCGGGATGCGTCCCTGATAACGGGCATGGAGCTCCTCTACCCGGGGGTCATCCAGTAGGATTGCTCCCGGCAATGGCCGCTTGTGGGTAGGACAGGCCGGAATCGCCTGTTTACGCTTGCGAAAGACAGCGTTGACAAATTCTTCGCCCACCTGGCGATGGGTGGTCAGTTTTCCGCCAATCAATGAAATTAAATTACTCGCCCCTTCCTCCGTGTGGTCATGGAGAATGTGGGCTCGGGTAATACTGCCAGCCTTTTTACCTTCGGCAAACGGTAGTGGGCGTACCCCGGAATATGTGAACTTAACGTCTTCACGGGTCAGATGAGCGGCCGGCAGCACTCGATTTGTCTCAGTGATGAGATAGTCAATCTCCTGATCACTAGCCTTGATGTGGTCCAGAGGGCCATCGTAGCGCTCGTCGGTGGTGCCGATCAGATACTGACCTAACCAGGGCACAATGAAATAAGGACGACCATCAGATTTGGCCTCCACATACAACGCGCCTTCAGGGGCCCCAGGGAACGGGTCAACAATAATATGGCTGCCTTTCGTTCCCCCGATCTTGCGGCCCTTGCTGAGCTGCGAGGGATTCAAGCCACACACCTTATCTACCCAAGGCCCCGAGGTATTCACCACAACGGTTTGCTCGTGGGTCTGTAGTTGGAAGGTTTCTCCACCCAGAGTATCCCGGCAGGTGAGCCTGACGACGCGATTTTGCTCCGTTTCGATGGCGACCACTTCGGTGTAGTTCATCACAGTAGCTCCCGCCTGTTGGGCATCCAGTAGGTTTTCCAAACACAGGCGCTCTGCATGTTCAGCCTGACCGTCATAATATTGGGCGGCTCCAGTCAGCTCCTCCGAGTCAATGGCGCGAAACAGCTGCCGTACACTGGCCTTAGACAGCATGCGATGGTTTGGCAGGGATTTGTCATAGCTAAGCAGGTCATAGAGAATCATTCCTGCCTGAATAATGCGGTAGCTGCGGGAACCACTGCGATAGATAGGAATTGTCATCTGAATCGGCTTAGCAATATGGGGAGCAGTATGCAGCAATACTTCCCGCTCATGCAAAGACTCTCGCACCAGGTGAAATTCAAAATACTCTAAGTATCTAAGGCCGCCGTGAATTAAGCGCGTCGACCAACTGGTCGTGCCCCCAGCAAAATCATCCTTTTCCACCAGAATCGTTTTCAGGCCACGGAGGGCAGCGTCCCGGGCCGTCGCCGCCCCATTAATGCCGCCACCAATGATAATGACGTCAAACGCAGTATTCTCGATCGCTTTAAAGTTACGCATGGGTCAAGAAGTCTAATCAATGGGATGGAGTTAATGAACAACTGCCCTCCGGCCAGCCTTAGACTAACGCAGGTTCTTCGGCCTCAGCGACAATCGCCTTAGCTTCCCGGAACATATGGTTAGCCCACTGTTGCACGTCATAACGACGTACCGCTTCATACAGCTTTGTCATCCGCTGCTTTTGCTCGTCAGGGGACATATCTAACGCCAAATCAATACAGTCATCCATATGCTTATCGGCATAGGGATTGGTTAACACCGCATCCGGCAACTCCACCGCAGAGCCTGTAAATTCGGAGAGAATCAGCACCCCATCTTCTCCGGCATGGGCCGAAATATATTCCTTAGCGACTAGGTTGAGGCCATCTCGTAGGGGAGGGATCCAAGCAATATCAGCGGTCTTGTAAAAGGCCATCAAATCATCAAACGGCACTGGCTCAGTAAATAACACAATGGGCGTCCAGTTTAATTTCGAGAAGCGGCCATTGATTTTGCCCACAAGCTGCTCGATCTGGCTCTGAGCCGTCTTGTAAACCCGCATGCCCGCAGCGGCTTTCACTGCTGTCATGATCAAATTTACCTTCCCTTGCCACTCTGGGCGCCGCTCCAGGAGGCGCTCGTAACACAACAGCATTTCGCGGGCACCCTTGACATAGTCCACCCGACCAGCTGAAACAATCAGCTTGTTATCACCGATATCGTCACGAATTTGCTTCACCCGCTCTTGCACAGAGGGCTTGTTCACCATCTCCTGAATGTAGCCAGGATTGGTGCCCACCGGGAAGGCATCCACATTGACAATGCGCCCCTGGTACTTCAACTTGGTGGTCATCTCAGGTTCAGCTAGGGCTGTACCAAAGGGAGTAAAGGCCTCTGGCACCGGTTTTTTTTCCACCAGCTCCACATCCCGCAGGCTACGAGCTGCAGAGACGAAGTTCTCCACATAGCGGGGAATATGGAACCCACAGAGATCGCAACAGAGTAGGCTATCTACAATGGCCTCTCGCCAATGCAGAATATTAAACACATCCGCGGCTGGGAACGGCGTGTGATGGAAGAAGGCAATCTTCACATTGGGCATCTTCTGCCGAATGTAATAGGGAGTCAGCCACAGGTTGTAATCATGGATCCAGATCAGGGCATCCTCTGCCGCTTCTTCACAGGCTGCTTCGGCAAAGAGTTGATTGATATAGGTAAAGTTTTCCCAGTCGGAGCTTTCGTAGGTGAAGTGCTCTGGGAATGAATGCAAAATTGGCCAAAAAGCTTCCTTGGCCGTGATGTAGTAGAAATTTCTAACTCGGTCAGCAGTCAGGGGAATGCGACGGATCACCGCCTCGTCGCTCCACCCTTCCATGGTGACTCGATCCTGAAACTCTTCCTGCTGTTTGGCGGTTACCTGTTTCCAGGCAATCCAGGTACTACTCTCGGCATTGGCAAAGAAACTTTTTAAGGTTGGCACAATGCCGTTGGGACTTTTCTTCTCACGGTAGATGGTTTTCCCATTTTCCTGGACTTCGTCGTAGGGTTCTCGGTGATAGAGAATGACGAGGGACGATTTCATTAGGGTGCCTCCTAACGGCTACAAGAATGGAACGGAGCCAGCGGCCTCCAACCTGAGTTGGCTCCTAGACTCGGATTAACAAGGGCTGGCTATCTGACGAGGTCATGGCCAAGACAGTGCTGCAGCCAAGCCACGATCATGATTAACCCCAAGCGTCTCGGTCGCAGTGGGGCACAGAACCATTACCCTTGTCAGGTAACCCTGTGCTGACAAACTGGTAGGGTAAACCTCACCAGTTCCCTGAGGCTTGACTCTGAAATAGCCAATTCGATTCCCCCTGGGGCATTGATGCAGAGTGGTATTGGTCATGACTGCCGGCAACGGGCGATATCCTCGATAAGCTGCGCTAACGGATGTCAACAATGACACGTGACTACTCCTCGACACTACCCCTCATAGCTATGAGTAAGCTGGTAAATGTCTTGGCAGTACATTAATGGTCTGGCTCTAACCCTATACGGTAAGCCCCTACGAGAGGGCTGAGGTCGCCTACAGTATACCCACCTCACTCAACCGTTGTGAACGCCCTAGGCGCTACTGTGGTTGCCTGACTGTAGGGATAGTCGTCATAATGGGAAGCTAGCTTCTTTCAGATCGGCTCTGAGGTTGGCAGTACTCAGGGAATTGCTACTCCTCACTCTGAAGTACTGACTGAGGGCTGATCCCGATTAAGGGCAAGGGCGCACTAGAAGCCCTGTAAAGGACCTGCCCACAGCACAATCAAATTCCTGAGAATCGCTTGACCCGGCCAGCTATTGCAGGCAACTATTAGGGAAAGGATCAAAATAAAATTTAATTATCAATATATTTATGGAAACCTTACCCGAACAGATAAATTTCACGCCAGCAGATCAAGGGGATGCCCCTGATCGGGTTTAAATTTTTCATTAGGCATCATCATAGACCCGTGGTGTCGCTTAAACTCCCTTACCCTCGCCGGGAATCTCATAAGCTCAGGGATATCACTGTTAGACTGATGGCCAAGACAGCTATATCTCACCTCGGTTGACCCCCGGGGAAGGAGTTTTATAGTTAGGGGTTTCCCCAGCAGGAGCATCACTCCGCCCCCATGGACTATCTGGCCCAATGGAGGTCTAGGCATCTCAGGTTACCCCTTATCTGCCGCCAAGGAATAAAGGGGTAGGTCTTTGACGGGGATGAGCTGCCAGGTATCGCCCAGCAAAGAGGATGTCTAGAACGTCTGATCGAGGTCTCAAGCATGTCTACGTCCAAAAGCTCAAGACCTTCAAAACTCTGGGCTTTGGCCCCAGGCAAGTAGCGCGGTCTACCGATAGGCTAACCTTTTCAAACAGCCCTCAGATACAGTTGCTCCAGGCAACCCAATCGGCACTGAATCAGGTATTGCGAGGCATCGTGGTTGTAAAAACAGGAAAAGCGGCAAAGCAGAAAAAGACAGCTCCCCGGCTCTACCTAGTGGAGGATGAGACCCATACGCTCTTGGACTGGGCTATCTCGATCATGAAGTCAGATGATACCTTCTTCGGCAAGGGCCAGAAGCTGGCTCGTCGGTTGGGGGCCCATTATCGCCGGGATGGCTTGACAGAATTTGGCTTCTGGACGCCGGAGCTGACGGCGGATGTAATCCAGTCGGAACGAACCCTGGAATTAGAAATTTTTACTCCTCTGCAGCCCATTGATTTTCGGGCCCCCCAACAATCCTTGAAATTTCAGCGCGATCGCATCCCTGTGGCTAAGCAGGGCGAGTTCACCTGGGCAGTGGTCGCCGGCATTAGGGCCGGGGAACGGGACCAGGCCGGCTGTTTTTACTGGTTACGCTACGTCGATGCCGACGGCCATATTCACATCATCCGGGATCCCCTGGCTTATTCCTTGCCCTATGGCGTCTTTGCCCCGGCTGAGGTTTATGACATGCGGCGGCTGCAGCGACATCGGGGAGATCTGAACTATTTCCGCCGCACCGCTGCCCCTAAAGGCATCCCGGATGCGCCAGTGCCGCGGGTGCCAGCTCCGACGAATATCTTACAGATCCATGTCAAAACCGCTTCTCCAGACGGAACCTTAGAAGGCCTCACCCAGGTTTATCGCCGTATTTCTGACCGATTGGCTGCCGGTGACCTGCTGACGCCAGCCGAAGAAGTCTACACCGGCTATGATGCCGTGCAACTGCTGCCGGTAGAGCCCACCATCGAATATCGTCGAGAAGACACCAACATCGATCACGAGTTTTTTGCCATCACCCCCGATGACGAAGCCAACCTCAAGAGCCAAGCCACCCTAGAGATCACCCTACGCAAAGCCAATACCCAAAACTGGGGCTATGACGTTCCTATCCTGGGGTCATCGGCCACCAATCCCGCTGTCCTCGGCAGCCTGCGGCCAGACGAGGTAGTCGACTTTGTCACCACCTTACATAACTTTTCGGCGGGGTCCATTCAGTTGATCTATGACGTTGTCTATGGCCATGCCGATAACCAGGGGCTAGAACTGCTGACGCAGCAATTCTTTAAGGGGCCCAACATGTATGGTCAGGACTTGAACCATCAGTTGCCCCAAGTGCGAGCTCTGCTGCTGGAGATGCAGCGACGCAAGATCAATACCGGGGCTGACGGTATTCGAGTAGATGGTGGGCAAGATTTTCGATTCTTCAATCCCCTCTCAGGGCGCGTGGAACAGGATGACGCCTATCTACTGGCCATGAGTGATGTGGAGCAAAATATTCAGGGCTATCGCCGCTACCTGTTCACTATCTTCGAAGACGGCCGTCCCTGGCCAGAGGAAGGCTGGGAGGAAAAGTCGACCTACCGAGAATTGATCGACATTAAGCCCGAGTCTTTCCAGTGGGGACCACTCATCTTTGCCCATAACACTCCGACCCTACAGGGATTCTGGGATCGCAAATGGCGGCGGGTGTGTGAAGTGATTTTCCAGGGAGATCATTGGATTACCGGCTGCGGTAACCACGATACCGTGCGGCGAGGGAATCAGATTAGCCCCGATAGCAATATCAACTGGAATCTGGGCAAGACGCTACCAGAGGTACTAAACCGGGCCTATAACAATTCAGCCACGTTGCTATGGGTCCATGGCTTCAGCCCGGGGCTACCTATGGACTTTCTCAATGCTAGTGTTGGTACCCCCTGGGGCTTTTTCCGCAACACCGACGATCGCTACGGCGTCAAGGTGGTTTCGGAGGAGGTGGGCTTTCTAGATTGGCAGATTGAGCCGGCCATGTACGATCGCATCGATGCCTTTCCCCGACTCAAGGCCCTAGGCTTCCAGGATTTCAATCAATTACGAGATTTTTCCTATGCCCTGTGCGAGGCCATGATCGAAACCGACTATGACTTGGGCAAAGTGGCCGATATCTGCCGCCATTGTCTGGGAGAGCACGATGGCGTCTGCGAGGTTCCGGCCCTGGGGGAACTTAACGAGCCTAACTTACCCCACTTCTTAGCCACCTTGGATGTGCCTAAACTCAAGGCCTTTGCCATGGCCTTCATGGAAGACGGCCACGACATGTGTAATGTCTCTCGCTATGGCGAGGAACTGGATCCTTCCGTCAGTCATTTTGGCCTGAAACTGCGGGAATTTCGACGGCATCATCCTTGGCTGCAGCAGAACTTCACCGGCCGCGATCGCTTCAATCGCATCAGCGACGATCAGCGCACCATTTTCTATGGGTATCGCAGCCATCTAGACCCAGACCATGGCCACGGTTTAGACGAAGTCGTGATGATCGCTCATATGGGAGGCGAACCCATGGTGGTGAATCCAGGGGATTGGCTGCAGCTGGACATGACCGAGTGGCAAGTAGTGGTGGCCAGCCCAGGCCTGAATCTAGAAGATCTCGCGGATCTACGGGGCTTTGAACTGCGGGATGGACAAGGGGTGCTCTTAAAATCTGTGCCCCGGTCAGCTCCTTCCACTGCAAACTTGAGTTTGGAAGAACGCCTGGGAGCCCGCCATTAAGAGGGAGAGATGGAAAACGGAGGACGGAGGACGGAAAGCAGGTAGCGTGGGTCGTTTTACTTAAGCGAGAGACGTTATGAATAGCCAGGGAAGGACCCACGGGGGAAAGAGAGGACTGAGGGCGGAGGAAAGTGATGAGTTTTGAGTTTTGAGTTTTGAGTTCTCCTGGTAATGATTGAATTCAACCCTCAACAAGTCAATGGCCAAAGCTCCCTTTCCTGCCCATATCTGTCGTTTGCTTGTCAGGTAGCAAGAGCTCCTCTCGAGGTCCATGGCCACTGACCAGATGCCATATCAGGCCTTTAAGCACCCAATCCTATACCCTGTTCCCGAGGCGCTAACTTCCCCAACTGGGAGATTCACTGATATGACCATCTTCCAGGTAGGTGATGCGGTCGGCGATATCGGTGATGCGAGGGTCGTGGGTGATGATTAAGACCGTACAGCCTTGCTCCCGGGCCAAGGCATTCATCAGCTCTACGACGGCGCGGCCAGTTTTGGAATCTAAGGCAGCGGTGGGTTCATCGGCCATGAGGATCTGGGGCTCGCCAGCCAAAGCCCGGGCAATGGCGACCCGTTGTTTTTGACCACCAGAGAGATCCTGGGGCAATCGCTGGCTGACGTCGGCAAGGTCTACCTGGGAGAGCAAGGTGCGGGCTCTAGCCGCAATGGCAGATTTAGGATAATCCTTAATCTTCAGGGCCAGTTCGATATTCTCGGCGGCGGTGAGGGCGGGAAATAGATTGAAATCCTGAAAAACGAAGCCCAGGTGATGGCGGCGAAACCGAGTTCGGTCTTGCCGTGACATTTGCGTGATCTTGTGCCCCAGCAACGCCACCTGGCCAGCTGTCGGGGTGAGAATGCCGGCCAGAATCGAGAGCAGGGTGGTTTTGCCAGACCCAGATGGCCCCATGAGCAGGCGAATTTCGCCCTGATTAACCGTCAGATCAACCCCTTTCAGGACCTTCACCTGACTCAGGCCAGAGCGAAACACCATCTGGATGTCGGTGGCTGCGATCGCAACTGGCCCCCATTCCGCCGAAGGCAGCCATGGCAATGGCCGTGATGATTCTGACACTGAACAGAACTCAACCATGGTTTTCCGCACCCCTAGGCTTTAAACACGCGACCCGGGTCCACCCGCATCACCTTCTGAATGGCAAAAGTAGCCGAGCCCAGACACATCAATACCGTAATTCCCAGGACCCCTGTGGCTGAGACTGGGGTAATCCAGATCAAAATGCCCTGACTGGCTTGGGTCCAAACCCCTAGCCCCCAACAGAGGGCGACACCAGGTATATAGCCCAAGATCGCCATCCAGAGCGCCTGTTCTACGATGACCCCATAGATATCCCAGTCGGATGCCCCAATCGCCTTTAGGGTGGCAAACTCCTTCAGGTGCTCCGACACCGAGGTGTAGAGAATCTGAGCCACGATCACCATCCCCACCATGACCCCGACTACAGCGCCTAAGCTCAAGACGAAGCCGACTCCGGTGCGATCGCGCCAATAGGCTTGGGTGTCCTCTATGAGTTCTGCCCGGGTAAACGCTCGGGTCCCAGGTATAGCCTGTTCCAACCGCTGTTTTAAGGCTGACAGATCCTGGCCCGGGGCCGCCTCCACCAGGAGATAGGCAACGGGAGTATCGGCAGCTAGCTCCTGCGGTGGCGGCGGTGCCGCAGCGGTGGTCTGATCTCGCTGATAGGTATTGACACAATTGAGCCCCCCTGCTTCAAATTGGCAAGTCAGCTCAGAGGAATATCCCTCAGTGGTGTAAGCGCTGGCATTGGCCAAGGAGGCAAAGACAAATTTGCTTGACACCATCGATTGGGTATCCTCGGTAAATCCCACCACTCGTACCGGTAGGGAGCGAATTCGAGCACTATCGCCCACAGATTCGATGCCAAAGCTACGCCGATTCACCCGATCGATGATAGCCGTGTAAGGCTGTTTCAGCGCCTGCAGGCCCTCTGACGTTACCATCCCTGGCCGAAATAAGCTGCCGTCGGGATCGAAGCCAAAAATACGCAAGGTGGTGAGTTCATTGCCGGGGGAAAACCAGCGGCCAGAGCCAATCAGCAGGGGTTCCACCTGCGCTGTTCCATCCACCTGACGAGCCTGACGGATCAGCAAATAGGGAAATGGTTCGGTCAGCTCAAAGTTGACCCAATTATCGGAGGCAACCCAGACATCGGCCTGGGACTGCTGAATTAGCAGGGTGGTGGAGCGAGTAAACCCCTTCAAGACCCCAGTTTGAATCGTCACCAAACTGACCGCAAACAAAATCCCTGCCTGGGCCACCAAAAACCGCGGCAGATCCTTCAATAAATTTTTAC
Source organism: Halomicronema hongdechloris C2206 (assembly GCF_002075285.3). Lineage (GTDB taxonomy): Bacteria > Cyanobacteriota > Cyanobacteriia > Phormidesmidales > Phormidesmidaceae > Halomicronema_B > Halomicronema_B hongdechloris. The sequence goes on from NZ_CP021983.2 coordinate 2,472,553, forward strand.
GGGCCAAGGAAATCATGCCGCTGAACTAGAGGAAAGGGGACAGTGAATCTGCTGCAGGACAGACAGGCCTTCCAGTAGGGTCCGTTGCTCACTAATGTGAGGTAATTTCACCTGGGCATCGTCGGCCTGCCCAGGGGCCAAGCGTTGTCGTCGCAACTGGCGAAAACTTCCCGGTGACAGCAGGTTGAGCTGTGGCGGACGGATGTCGTGGGCCTGTCGCTTCAAGCCATAAGAAGGGTTAGCCCGTTGTAATTGCCGGTCAAACTCAACCAGCCAGGTCTCTAGGTTGATCTGACTCATTCCAGTCGGTCCAGGTGCCGACAGCTCCATATTCAATACATAGTAGGGAGCCAAAATATCGGATGACAGAGTGAGGCAAAAGTCTTCCACAGCTAAGGCATGCTGACGTTGCAAAGCAGCCATCACCTGAATCACATGCTCTTCAGTGGTTTTCTCAGAGATGGCCGATAGGGTACCACCGCGACGATAGCGGAAGGTGATCAGGGGCACGCCCTGTTGCCAGCCTACCACCTCGACAATATCGCCAATGTCATAGCGATAGAAGCCTGAATAATTGGTGACTAGAAGCCGATATTGCTCTCCTAGAGTGAGTTCATGGGGGAGTAGGACCGTCTTGCTAGCGGTGTCATCGACGGGAATGAATTCGAAAAAGTTACTCTCAATGGCCAGTAAGGCCCCGTCTGTATCGAAATCGCAACAGCCACCGAAGACCGCCTCCGACGCGGAGTAGGTGCCGCCAAAGACCGGGCAATCGCCGAAGTACTCAGGAAAGCGCTCCAGGTAAAAATCCGAGGGGCCACCCCGGGCTGTGGCCACAAAGGCCAGGTGGGGCCAGGCATGGCGAGGTAATAGGCGGCCTTCTGCCTGCAGACTCTCCCGGAGCTGGGCGGCTCGGTCTGGGGCCGGTGACAATTGCCGCCCTAGATGACGGCGATAGCCGGGGTCGATGGGGAGACGAGGGCTGAGTTGTCCCCGAGCTAGATCGTCGAGTAGGGACTCGGCCTCCGTCTCGAGATAATGGCAGAGCCGCAGGGCCACGGCCGGAAAGATGGCGGCAATGATGCTCAGTCGAGGCTCAGCCAAGGCAAATAAGAGGCTGATGTAGGTGCGGCTAAAGCTATCGGCTAGCTGCAGGGTCTGGAAGGGTTGGGCGAATATCTGTCGGTGGAGTAACGGCGAGCTGGTGCGCAGTTGGTGGCTACTGATGTGGCCGTAGGGAATGCCGCCAGCGGTATGGCCCAGAGGGGTCGCCGCTGCCGTGAATAGCAGCTTATGTAGCTGTAGCTGCCGCCGCTGCGCCGCCGCGAAGCCGAATCCCATGGTGACCTGATTGGCATAGACTCGATGTCGATGCGATCGCACCGTCACAGGCACCAGCTTCTGCCGGCCAGTGGAGCCACTGCTGACGTTGATATACACTACTGGGTCCGGCGAGACCACATTGGTTTCGCCAGCGGCTGTACGCTCGAAATACTCAGCATAATCAGCGTAGGTGCCAATGGGCAGCCGTTGACGAAACTGCTCTAGGGTAGTCACGCTGGATAATCCCAGGGCCTGGCCCAGGGCTGTATCCTGATGAGTTGTCAGCAATCGCTGCAGAAACCGCTCTTGAATCGAGGCGGCTCGAGGGAGCTTGGCCAGAAAACGGCGTTGTCGCCAACGAGCTGCCATCGCAATTCCAGAGAGGAGGGGAGAGACCATAAGGAACTACCGCTATCGAGGGCCCAGAGTTTGCGACTGAGGCCTGGAGCACAAGGCTGATCTAGAGCAACCCAGCACTCCACACCTGAAGTTGGTGTGATCCAGATACTTCTACAGATTTCTTTACATCCGTAGATTCTCCAGAATAATAGATATTGTGCCGCTCAGGTAATCGAGGTCATGGTCGATCGGCCAAGGCTTTCCTCCTCTGTCGAGGCACCATCCATAGCCCTGGGCCGCTACCATAAGAGCTCTCACAGTCATGGGAAGATCCGTTATGCTCGCTGTTATTTGCTTTGTTGCCGCCTTTGCCCTGGCCAGTCTAGTAGAGTACTGGCTGCATCGGCTCATGCATGTATCGGCCCGCATCGGTGAGCGCCACCGCGATCACCATCGCCGTAACGAGGGCCAAGGAGTGCTATGGGAGTTTCGCGATTACGTTCAGGGTAGTCTGGTGGTAATGGTGATTCCCTTTTTCTTTTCCCTCGAGGCTGGACTGGGCTGGGCTAGTGGCGCCGTGGCCTACGCAGCCTTTTCCGCCTATGCCCATCAGCTCCAACACGAAAACCCCCGCAAGTGTTTCTGGATGAAGATGCCGGTCCACTATGTACACCACAAATATGGCATGTGGCACCACAACTTTGGCCTAGCCGTGGATTGGTGGGACCATATTTTCCGGACCTATAAACCGGTGGAATGGCCTGCCGCCGATGACTTGAACCAACCGGAGCGCTCCCGCTGGGCCCTGCGCTGGTGGTAATGGCCCTTGGTAGCGACTCAGGGGTCTGTCGCACCCACCCGGTTCATGCCAAATAGGGACGCAACTGTCGTCGCGTCCCCACCTTGGAATCAGAGGATTAGGATTAATCTTGACTCGTAATCTTGACTCGTCTGGCTAGCTAGCAGCAGAGCGACTGCGGTCATAGGTGGCCCAGAAGCTGGGGTGCACCTTACCCTGGATATGGTTCCAGTATTGGCTGACATCAGCGGTCAGACCGATTTCATGAGCCAACCGACCCAGCATGGATTGCTGCCGCCGCTTCACGGCGCGGTGATGATTTAGCATCGCCAGGCGGGCCCGGTCTTCTGCTTTGCTCAAGAAGGGTACAGGAGTCGCTTGCACGGCCGTGCTCACGGGAACCTGAGCCGGAGCCGGAGCCGCTGGTTCAGCGGATTGACCGACCCGATAGGCGGCACCGCGGTAAACCAGGTCTAGGGTAGGTTGTTGAACCGCTGCCTTCTTGACAGAGCGGAAACGAATGTCGACGCCCCGATACTTACCAATTTCATTGGTGTCTTTCACATCCACAGCGGGTGGATTGTAATCGTAAGAAACGCCGCGATAGGTGAGTTTCATGTTATCGCCTCCAGAAAGATCAATTAACGGCATTGATCCTATAGATATGAGGCGCGTTCCTTCGGGGGGATCAACCCCTACTTCCGTCCCTCTAGGCTCAACCAGGATCCAATCTTTCGAGCTAGTCTTTCGAGCTAGAGAGATGAACGATTTACTTTCCTTCTGTATAATACACTACGGTTTTTCGGTCTGACAAGGGCTATGTCAGGGATTCATGAAAATAAATCGGCTATTTTAGGGCCGCCGTGGTGCCTCGGGATGCCCAATTGCCTCCATTGAGGGGCATGGTCAGGGTAAGGCAATATCGCTATGATTTGGCTAGATATGTCGGCCAGCGCCCCGGTCCCGATCAGATTCTGAGTAGTGGTTGGGGGATGGACAATAGGCGCTAGCGAGAGAAACGACCTGTTGTGGTTGGGGGCTGGTCTGCTATGTCCATTCCATCAGGACAGTGCCATGGTGGCCTTTGATGTTCGCCGGTATCGCTATCACGTCTTGGGGATAGGGGGTGCGATCGCATCCTTACTAATCAGTCAAACCCCCACCTCAGCCATACCAGTGCGAGTCAATCGCTGGCTGCAGGTGCGACAAGTTACTGGCAACGTCACTTATCTAGAGCGACGTCAAAGCCAACCGGCACGAGTAGGCCAGCGACTCACGGCCATTGGTGACGGCCTTCGCACCACCTCTAACTCCACGGCCCAACTGGAAGTTGACACCGGCATTGGCTTTATTGATGTGTTTGAGCGCACCGAACTGCGCATTCGGGCCCTGAGTGTGGCCCCTGACAATGGCCGCATCACTCACCTCACCCTAGAGCAGGGGCAAATTCGAGTGCGCACCCGCTCCTTCACCCATGAGGGCTCAGAACTTGAAATCGAAACCCCAGCTGGGGTCAGTGGTGTGCGGGGGACTGAGTTTGGCCTCGGGGTACAACCCACCGGCCAAACCGGCACGGCCACCCAGGCAGGGGCCGTGGCAACCACTGCCCAGGACCAAACCGTGATGGTGCCAGGGGGCTTTCAAAACCTAATGGTGCCAGGGTCGCCACCGACAGCACCAGTGCCCTTGCGCAACGATACCAGCTTGGTGGTGCGGCGCAACTTCTTGATCGAGGGCAATGTCCGCTATGTGCAGCTGGTGGGGCAAGTCGATCCCGTCAACATTGTGTTGGTTGATGGGGAACAACAGACCGTCAGCGCGGTCGGAGAATTTCGTCTCACCCGCCCCGCCGCCACTCGTACAGCCTTGCAGATTCAAGTGATTACGCCCCTGGGACGGCAGCAGATCCATGAGGTCAGATTACTGGCGCCTGATACCTAAAGCACTGCTGCAACAGCAAGATATGTGGAGAACTCAGCTACGAAAACCAGGGAGTTTCTGAGGCAATACCAGAGGTTTTCGGTAAGGCCAAAATCCCTGGCCGCCGCCTATGACCCGCCCAATGCCAAAGGGTTAGGATATACCCATCTGATTGACGATGCCAAGCGGGATGCCAACATTGCGGCGCGGTTGGAGCGACGGGTAGCTCAGGCATATGTCCCACTCAGTGTGAGCGCTGCCTGTAGTGCACTCACCCGGCTGAGAGCCTGAGTTTGGGATGAGCCTGTCTTGGTCATCTCTGCCTAGAACGGTATGACTGCTGCCTCAGTGGCAAGCGCCCCCGGATGGATTTGATTCATTTAGAGTTAGGGTAAACCGCAAGTCCTAATCTAAATTCTCTCCCTAAAGAGTGCTGTCGCTGCCGATCAAGACTGCCCAGTTAACCAGGCTACTATCCGGACTAGTGGCAGCATCAGGGGTATTGATATTAGTGACTACAGGGGGACTGCAGCCCTTTACTCACCTCGAGTACCGGCTGCGGTTTCAGCTGCGGGGAGCCACGGCTTGGGACGATCGCATCAGCCTGATTGCCATCGATGAGGCCAGCCTAGCTGAGCTTGGGGCGTTTCCCTGGCCCCGCAGCCACTATGCCGAGCTATTAGGGCGGCTACAGGCTGCGCCCCCGAGTGTGATTACCTTTAATCTGCTGTTTACCGACAGCGCCCCAGGGGATGGGCAGTTAGCTGCAGCCATGGCTCAGCATCAAGCCATCATCCTAGCGACAGCTTGGGACCAGGACGGTCAGCCTCTGGATCCTGTGTTTCCCTTAGCCGGGGCAGCTATGGGCAGTGGTCATATTTATCAGCCGCAAGCGCCCGATAGCCTGGTGCGCACCATTCTCCCCCAAATTCAGGGGCAGCCAGCCCTGGGTATTGCCACGGCCGAAGCCCTCTCGCTCACCGAGAGCATCGTAGCTCTCCCCCCTTTGGATCGTCCCCTACCGGTCAATTGGCCGGGGCCAGTGGATACTCTCTCGACGGTGTCTTTCGTTGATGTGCTGAAGGGTCGGGTCGAGGCGAGTCGCTTTCATGGCCAGATTGTACTCATCGGCGCTACGGCCACGGGCCTGGATCAACTATCAACGCCTTTTGATATCAATCCTCCAGCCAGCGGCGTGCACCTCCATGGGGCGGTTCTGGACAATATTCTGCAACAACGATGGTTGCAGCACCTGCAGGCCCCCTGGTGGCTGCTGCTTTGTCTCGGCCCCCTGCTGGGGCTAGGGCTAGGGCGGCCATGGCGACAGCAGCGGGTACTGCTGGGGGCGGGTACCTTGGCCTGGATCCTACTGGCCCGGGTACTCATGACCCATGGATGGTGGATTACGGTAGTCGAGCCGGTGCTACTGCTGGGCCTGACTGCCGTGACCTGTGGCATTAGCCAGGAGCTACGAGACGATCGCCGCATTCGACAGTATGTGGCATCGCTTTGGCACACCCATGCTCCGGCCCTATTGCTGTCCCCCCAGGAGTCTCGAGCCCCATCGATAGCAGATTCGGCTAGTATTGAGCAGTTGGTGACCTTGGCAGACCAGCTGGGGCGATCCCAGGCCACCCAAGCGGCCATTGCTCGTAGCTTGCCCATGGGATTGCTGGCGGCGAATATCGACGGCACTGTATGGTTCTGCAATCCCTTGGCTAGCGCTTGGTTAGGGGTGACGACTGGGGAGACCGTCGCTTCTCGCCTAAAAACTTGGTTGACGGCGGCCCAGTGGCAGGCAGTTCGGCAGGGAGAGGACATTTCCCCCCAGGAGATCCAGGACGGTGACCGTTGGTTTGCCCTGTACCTAGAGCCGTTGAGAATGGATGATAGCGCTTCGGCGGCGGGCCCCATGGGATTTGTGTTGCTGTTGGATGATATCTCCTATCGCAAGCAGATGGAACTGGACCTGCGCACCCTCAACTATACCCTCGAGGAGCAGGTGCAGCAGCGAACCCGGCAGCTGGAGTCTTTAAATCGAGACTTGCGGCGGGAGGTCAATGAGCGCCAGCGCATTCAAGATCGCCTGGTCTATGAGGCTCACCACGATAGCCTGACCCAATTACCGAATCGCCGCTTGTTTCTCTGGCACCTGCAGCAACGAATCGTCGCTGGTGGTCAGGAGTTTGCCGTACTCTTCCTGGATTGCGATCGCTTTAAACTGGTCAATGATACCTTTGGCCACTGGATGGGGGATGAACTGCTCAAGGCAGTGGCTGCCGTGCTCTTAGGCTCTGTGCGGCCAACGGATAACGATGGCTCAGTTGCAGCTACTACAACAACTAGGCTGCCAATTTGGTCAAGGTTATTTATTTACTCGTCCTCTGGCGGCTGAAGAGCTATCACAACTTTTACAACGCCAGCAGAATTGCTAGCCAGATAGCACCCTCGGGCTAGAGTGTGGTTTTACAACAGTCTTAACCTGTTTTTGCCAATTTTAGACAAGCGCAAGTAAGGGCGATAATATAGAGTGCAGCAAGGCCAAATAAAAAGGCTTTAGCTGAAGCTTCAAGCCCACGGATTTAGGGGCCGAATACAACCTATCGTATTCAGCGCAAGGTAGAGATAACAATGGCAGACCAAACATTTTGGTTTTATGGTATCACTTTCTTTGGAATAATTCTGATACGGTATTTCCTGATAGCAGGGGGAACCTATTTATTCCTATACTCATCATTTGGTCAGCATTGCACCAATCGCAAGTGGCAGTATTGTGTTCCATCTTGGCAATCAATTCGGCAAGATATCTTACTCTCGGTATTCTCGGCGGGAGTATTCGCTATGGCAGCGGCATTTATCCTATTTGAATATCGTTTGGGGATGACCCGCTTATACAGTCATCCTCAGGCTCATGGACTGTGGTATTTAGGAGTGAGTTACGGTCTCACACTGCTGCTCCAGGATGCTTATTTCTATTTCACTCACCGATTATTTCATCATCCCATCCTCTTTCCTTGGTTTCACCAAGGACATCACCGAGCCCGTTACCATAACCCCTGGACATCATTTGCTTTTGATCCCCTTGAGGCGATCGTCCAAGCTCTTTTTCTAGTCGGAATCATCTTTACGATTCCAATTCATTTTATTACCTTGATTGCAGTACTCGCCACCATGACAATATGGGCAGTAGTCAATCATCTTGGGCTCAATTATTTGCCCACGTCATTCCCTCACCATTGGCTAGGTAAATGGGTTATTGGTCCTGTCCATCATTCTATTCATCATCGTAACTATAAAGTGCATTATGGCCTATATTTCACGTTCTGGGATAAACTCCTGAAAACTCAGGATCCCGACTACGAGAAGCAACTCGAGACCCATCTAGTACATGAAGTCAAGTGAATTAGGCGGAGTTGGCAGGCTAGAGGGCACATGCAGGATCCTCGGCTGGATTGGGGGATTGGTATACACAGGAACTTCCCTGGCATCAGCGATAGCGTTCGCGGGCATAGTCATATTCCACATAGCGTTTCAGTTGCTGGGCCATGCGCCGCAACCCTTTCCGCTCGTCCTGCCGAATGAAGGGGAGAAACAGACGGGACAGGGGGCCTGAGAGGCGCTCTTGGTGACTATACTTGGTGCGTTGAGGGCCAATATCCTGCAGTTGAAAGACATGCTCGCTGCGAAGCCCTGGAATTTTAGCGACCCAGCGTAGGCAACGTTGGGGCTGTAGGTGGGTGACTAAGGGGTTGAGGACTGTTTTTTCGTCTCTCTCTAGCCGCCTGAGGGCCAAGTTAACGGTGTGTCCCTGCCGAAATGGGCGATCGGGAGCCTGATCGAATAGGAAGGTATTCCAGCGATACCAGTCTTCCTTGTGAACTAGAGCCTGCCAAACGGCAGCGCGGGGAGCGTCGATTTCGATGTCGGTATGAAGGCCAGGCATTTAGGTGCAGTCCGAACAAAATGACTCACTATCTTCGCCCAAACTTTAAGCAGCTCTGCCAGTGTGAGAGGATAATGGCTTTAATCTTTCCTGGTCATCTGGCTAATCCGCTGGCATCAGAGTAGGCAATGGCCCTCCTGTTCTAGTGTGCCAGTTTTTTCTACTGACAAGCGAATCCTATGGTACGAATCACCCCGAGTTCTAGTTTTAGCCTGTCGTTACAGCTGAGTATCCCTAATCAGACGGGCATGCTAGCTAAGGTTGTCCATGCCATTGCCGAGGCGGGTGGCAACTTGGGCAATGTGGAGTTAATCAGCCGGACTCGTCAGGTGTTGGTGCGGACTCTGACGGTGAATGCGGCCAGCACCGAACATGCCGAAGAGATCGTGCAGGCAGTGCGGGCTTTGCCGGAGATCGAGGTGCTTGCGGTGTCGGATCGCACCTTCTCCCTGCATGAGGGTGGCAAGATTCATATCAAAAGTCGGCTACCGCTCCATAGCCAGGAAGATTTGGCTATGGCCTACACTCCTGGGGTGGGACGCATCTGCATGGAAATTTCCCAGCGGCCAGAGCGGGTGTATGACCTGACGATTAAGGGGAATACGGTGGCCATTGTCACCGATGGTAGTGCCGTCTTGGGGTTAGGGAACTTGGGACCGGCGGGGGCGTTGCCGGTGATGGAGGGCAAGGCCATGTTGTTTAAGGAATTTGCCGACATTGATGCCTTTCCCATCTGCCTGGATACTCAGGACCCGGATGAGATCGTGGAGACGGTGAAGCACATGGCACCAGTCTTTGGTGGTATCAACCTAGAAGATATCAGTGCGCCCCGCTGTTTTGAGATCGAGGCGCGGCTGCGACAGGAGCTGGATATCCCAGTGTTCCATGATGATCAACATGGCACTGCCATCGTTACCTTGGCGGCCTTGATTAATGCCCTGACACTAGTGGGTAAGTCCCTAGAGACCATCAAGATTGTGATTAATGGGGCTGGGGCAGCGGGGGTGGCCATTGCCCAGCTCCTGCAAAAGGCCGGGACTACCCAGGTGATCCTGTGTGATTCGCGGGGCATTATTTCATGCGATCGCATCGATCTCACCCCTCAAAAACGGGCCCTAGCCGTTGAAACCCCTGGCCCCCTGGCGGAGGCCATGGTCGGAGCCGATGTCTTCCTCGGGGTGAGCGTGCCGGGGGTGGTCGGTGTGGAGATGGTGCAATCCATGGCCCCAGCGCCCATTGTCTTTGCCATGGCCAATCCCATTCCCGAAATTCAACCGGAGCTAGTCAGCGAGTATGTGGCAGTCATGGCCACTGGTCGCAGTGACTACGCCAATCAGATCAATAATGTGTTGGCCTTTCCCGGCGTTCTACGGGGAGCCCTCGACTGTCGCGCCCAAGCTCTCACCGCCACCATGTACCTAGAGGCCGCCCAAGCGATTGCCTCCCTGGTCCATCCTCAGGAGCTCTCTCCCGAGCACATCATCCCATCGGTATTTGATCAGCGGGTGGCTGCTACCGTAGCCTCTGCCGTGAAACATGCCGCTCGTGTCGATGGGGTGGCCAAGCGATAGGCGAGCAAACGCTACTGTCGCTACTGCAGGAGATCAATCACGGGAAGACAGATGCAGTCTACCTCTAGATGCTGCTCCCCCCTTAGAGGACATTTGAAAACTCGGCTGAAAGCCCTGCCGGGTAAGCGTTTTAGAGCGTATGGCTCTGTTGGCCAGAATCCAGTCTGGAGTAAGGTTGCAGGGTACTTTCCAAATATCCTCTTAGGTAGAACCTCCCGGCTTTCCCTGCAGAGACGCTTCGGGAGTGTGGCACACTGACAATGTAGTGTGCAGAGGCAGGTGTCTTCGTGTTAGACGAACAGGCCAAAAAAAACCTATTGCGGAAGATTCCCCACGGGCTCTACATCTGCGGTGTCCGCAACGGCGATGAGATGAATGGCTTCACCGCCAGCTGGGTGATGCAGGGCTCCTTCCAGCCGCCATTGGTGGTGAACTGTGTCAAAAATGACTCCATTTCTCATGCTCTGCTCAAGGCCAGTGGTGGCTTTGCGTTGAGTTTTCTGGAAGCGGGTCAGAAAGACTTAGCCAAAAACTTCTTCAAACCCCTGCGGCGAGTGGGCAACAAGTTTGAGCACATCGAGTTCTACGAGGCTCCCGAGACTGGTTGCCCCGTGATCAAAGACACCTTGGGCTATGTGGAATGCCGAGTCGTTGGCGCTGTCGAGCATGGTGACCATACTGTCTTTGTCGGTGAAGTGGTTGGGGCTGCCATCCACCGCGAGGGCGACCCCTTGCTCCTAGAAAACACTGGCTGGAATTACGGCGGATAGCATTCAAAGACAATAACTATGCCATTAATCAAAGTTCAAACCTCTATCGAGGCCCCAGACAAATCCCAGGTGGAATCCTTACTAAAAGACCTATCCTCCAGTCTTTCCCAGCACCTGGGTAAACCCGAGTCTTATATCATGACTGCCTTCGAGGCCGAGGTGCCTATGACCTTTGCCGGCACCACCGACCCTGTCTGCTACATCGAGATCAAGAGCGTCGGCACCATGGGGGCTAAGACAGAAGCCATGAGTCAAGCCTTCTGCAGCCAGATCGAAGATTCCTTAGGGGTACCTAAAAACCGCACCTACATTGAATTTGCCGATGCGGCTGGCGCCATGTGGGGCTGGAACGGCACCACCTTCGGCTAAGTGCGATCGCAATCTCCCTTCCATTGATGCCTAAAAGGGCACATCGTCATCGGGGTCTGTCGGAAACGAGTCCTCATGCTGGGGCAGCTCAGGGCCAGTAGAACCGTTGCCGGCTGCTAGGTCAGTCAGATCATCATCGAGGTTTACGATCTGGCCATTGAAGAACTGGGCGAAGCTCTTGACGGCTCGGTCGAGATCCGAATCTAACGGCCAGGGGTCAGCCCCTGCGGGAGAAGAATCGGCCTGGCCCGGGGCATCTTCAGGAACGGCGTTGGTTGGTGACTGTGGCGGCTCTGCCTGGGCTGGTGGCGGTGCTGAGGAAGGCGGCGGTGCTGGCGAGGAGGGTGGTGCCGGTGCCGGGGAAGCCGCTTCCGCATCCGGTAGCACCTCTAGAGATACCTCAACCGGCCGTTGTAGCACCTGCTTAAAGGCGGCTTCTACATTGGATAGACGGCCCTGGGCCATCTTAAACAATGGTTTAGAACTAATGCCGATGCGGGCGGTGTGACCATCACAGGCTAGAAGCTTACCCTGCTGTCGCATCAGAGTCCGAGTGCCAAAGGGCTGCAACACCGCGATGATCTGTTGCCACAGGGAGTCCAAATCATGGACAGGCGCTTCAGAGGCTGAAGCATCCGAGGGTGGGCCGGGCTGAGATGGCGTAGCCTCTGGGGAAGGTGTCGCCCTTGGTGGCGCCGGAGGCGGTCCAGCGGGCCGGGGTGGTGATGGCGCTGGTGGCTTAGGGCTGGTGGGTTGTATCGCAGAGGCTGCCGCTGGGGTGGGACTGGCAGCGCTTGCCGATGACGGTAACAACCCCATAAGCGTCACTTCTAGCCAAAGCCGCGGTTGGCTGCTGTGCTTCACCTGGGCTTCGGCGGTGCGCAGGTGGTGCTGACTGGCCAGCACCGTCGATAACTCTAGGCCTTGCACCAGGGTCTGCATCTCGCCCCAGGTAGCCGCCGTTACTGCCACTAAATCCTGGCGCTGGGCCGCCGTCTTGGCGATGAGCAAATCCCGATAAAACCCGGCCAGACTCTGGAGCACGATCAGGGGTTCTCGCCCCCGATCCATGAGTTTGCGGGCCTGGTCTAGCACGGTGCTGGCCTGGTTTTGGCTGATGGCTTCAACCAGGGTAAGCAGGTCGCGCTCTGGGACTGCCCCCACTAGATCCCACACCTGCTCCACAGTAATGGGAGGCTCTAACAAACTGAGTTGATCCAAGAGACTCTCGGCATCCCGCAAGCCTCCCTGGGCAATTTGGGCCACTAAGCGCACCGCCTCTGGCCCAATCTCAATGGTCTCCTGGGTGGCGATGGTGCTGAGGTGGGTCACCATGTCTTCCAGGGGAATGCGCCGGAAGTCGAAGCGCTGACAGCGGGAAATGATGGTAGGCAGCACCCGTTGCGGGTCGGTAGTCGCCAGCACAAATACCACCTGCGGTGGCGGTTCCTCCAATGTCTTCAGCAGGGCATTGAAGGCCGCGGTGCTAAGCATGTGACAATTGTGAACCAACAAGCCGTTGGCCACAAAGTTGTGATTCGCGTCTACCTCAATATCGTAAACTCGTTCAACCCCAGCGGGGCGTACAGATACGACCGTCTCCGAATTTGTACACCATTGAGGGGATTGCGTATTGACGTAAGTCCGACAGCCATTGTCTAGCGGCGTTTGCTCCGATAGAGACGTAGAAATATTGTCTGCCGCTACTCGCTCTGATGTAGGAGCAGCATTTGGCCACGTATCCCATGCGGGTAAGCCAATCTGCGATGAGTTGGTTCTCTTCGGCAGAGTAGCCTTCTGTATGGAACTGTATTTGAGGACTTCCTTGCGGGCTGAGGCTAAGGGAACCGTCATCCATATACCACCACGCAAGTCCCTCTTGGGAAATTTTTGATAGCCATTGTTCAGAGACCAGCTTTTGGCCGCCGTTAGGCTTGACCTGACTGAATACGGAACTGAGTTCAGGATGACAAGCTGTTGAGCAGCACACTGAGACGGAACCGTATCCGTCATTTTTGGTAGTTCTGAGCTTGGGCTGTAGGGATGCGAGTCGAGAAGCTTTATATTCTGACCATTCTTTCTGCAATTGCCCGTGGGTCCAAGCCAGTCGAGGAAAGCGTTGGTGTCCTCTAGCGTAGGGACGAAGTCGCCCATCGGTGCCGAATTTGTAGATGACAGTTCCGCATCCACAGGCACAGGCGATAGTATCTTGGCACCTTTTTTTATGTCTTTGGCTGCTACCCATCCAATGTCTGTTCTAATCAGGTGATTTCCAGTACATCTGATCTTACGATGGGATGTTTGGATTTCCAAGATTTCTCGTTCCCCCTGATCAAGCCAGCGCAGGATCGGCCTAAACTCCCACTGGCCAGACGCTTCGTTGTAGCTGAGCGCTTGTTTCCCTTTCAGGGTAGGATCATCAATTCTGATGAACCCATCTTTGGTATAGACCTGGGTATCCCCGGTTAGGCACTCATCAATGACGTAAACCTTGTAGCGACACTGGACTGGGGCGAATTGGGCCCGTTCGATCAGCTCACGGATGTTGTCGACGCCGGTGTTGCTGGCAGCGTCAATTTCAACGATGTCCAGGGCGGACCCGGTGGCGATGGCCTGACAGACGTCGCAGCTGCCACAGGGGGTTGGATGGGGTTGCTGCTGGGTTAGACAATTGAGAGACTTAGCCAAGATCCGGGCACTGGAGGTTTTCCCTGTGCCTCGGGGGCCGCAAAATAGATAGGCTGGAGCAATGCGCTGCTGTTGCAGGGCATTGGCTAGGGTAGTTGCGATCGCAGCTTGACCCACCAACTGGCCGAAGGTCTGCGGTCGGTATTTATGGTGCAGCGGTTCGTAGGCCATAGGTACTACGATAACGTCTCTCCTGAGGGATCACGCCGGCTCCCTAGTCCATCTTCCGTCTTTACCGCAATGACTATGACTATTGCTGCAATCGATCGAATCTACACCGATGGTGCCTGCTCCGGAAACCCTGGTCCCGGGGGATGGGGCGTCGTAATTTACTATGGCGATGGTCAGGTCGATGAACTCGGCGAAGGGGAGCCCCAGACCACCAACAATCGTATGGAACTGCAAGCCGCCATCGCCGCCCTAGAGAGGCTCATCGCCAGCGGCCAAACCACCCCTGTCTCCCTCTACACCGACAGCGAATATGTCAAAAAGGGAATCACCCAATGGGTAACGGGTTGGAAGCGCCGTGACTGGAAAACCTCTGCCGGCAAACCCGTGCTCAATCAAGATCTTTGGCAGCAGCTAGACCACTTACATCAGCAGGTGACCCGACGGTTAACCCTGGAATGGATCTATGTCCGTGGCCATAGTGGTGATGCAGGCAACGACCGCTGCGATGCCATCGCCCGCGGGTTTGCCCAGGGTCAACCCCCACCGCTGAGCCAACGGCAGCCATCGCTAAACCCAACCTCACCTCAGCCAGAGACAACTGCGACGAAGCCAATTGAATCCACTTTTACTGTAAATACTCAAAATTTCGTTGCATCTCCATCAAATTCCCATTACGATATGGAAAATGTCCATCCTGAAACCAATATGGCTGATTCAGGTGCCCCTCCTGCAACGGACACATTAGACAATCTTCCTCGGGAAGTGCGGGTCAACCAGCTCCGCAACATGCTAGAGACCCTGCACGCTGCCGACGAAATTGCTAAGCAAGGATACCTCATCACTAGCTCTGAGCTAGCCGACTTGATGGATGTGAATGCTAGCGCAGTTACGAGTCGCGGTGAGTATTGGGCTTGGCGCAATTGGACAGTATCACGGGTGCGGCGAGAAGGTAATCAGATTCTCTGGCAGTTAGAGCGTATTGATTAAGGCATTGACCAAGGCAGCTCTCCTACCATCCCGAAGGCGTGTATCATTTTATTAACTAGCGACCGATGGCCTGCCTCTGACTATGGTAGGTCATGAGCTGTTGCCAGGAGATCTACCGCGTTTCCAGCGCTCGAGTCTACAGGTGAGATAGTCAGGTGTCGGTTCTAGTTGGGCGAGTGCTGGTCTAGCCCAGAGTGTAGTGCGGCTGGCTGAGGCCGGTAGGCGGTGATGTCGAAATGATTTCCCCCGAATCATTCCCCGGGTTGGGACGTGGATCGAGGCTATACGAGACCGCCGTGCAACATCTGCACAGGCTCATTTTATCCAGACTCGCTTTGCATAGCGATAAGCCTCAGCCGATAAAGTCAGGGCTAAACCTAATAGAATTTCCCTGAAGCGAGTGATTTAGCAATGCAAAGTGGGAAAGCTCTGAAGTATACTCTGCACAATTAAGTCATGCGCTCCCTGTTCACTTATCCCACATTTTCGGCAATGCCGACCGATGGCTTAGCGACATCCCTTTTGCATTTACAGGATGAAGCCAGCTTGCCAGCTGTGCTACAGAGCATAGGACTGAGCGAACCTCGTCCGGTGCTCGTGCTTGTGGGAGGAGCGAGTAAACTATCGCCAGCAGATTTTCGTCGGGTTGAGGGGCTATTTACTCAAGTCCTGGCCCCTCTAGCAGAAGCCTTACAGTTGGTGGTGGTCGACGGCGGCACCGATGCCGGTATCATGCATTTAATTGGCAAAGCCCGCAGCCAGCACCATTTTCATTTTCCCTTGGTGGGAGTGGCCCCTGAAGGCTTGGTACATTTACCCCACCATCGCGTGCTGGCAGCCGATGGGGCTGCCCTAGAGCCCAATCATACCCATTGCTTTTTAGTGCCGGGGGATCAGTGGGGAGATGAGTCGTCATGGATTGCCCGGGTAGCAACTGCCATCGCTGCTGATCTGCCCTCGGTCACCGTCTTAATCAACGGGGGTGAGGTGACTTGGCAGGATGCTGCCAATAGTGTGGTGCAGCAGCGCCCTGTCATCGTGATCCGGGGCAGCGGTCGCACGGCCGATGCCATCGCCCAGGTACTAAAAGGGGGACCGGCATCTGATGATCGGGTGCACTCGCTAGTGGAATCAGGCTTACTCAGAGCCATTGACCTCGATACAGACCCGGCTCAGCTCGAACAGATTCTGCGTCGCCTACTGACCACTGTTCCTAGCCCCAGCACGCCACAGCGTTAGCCCTAGGCTAATCGGGCGAATACGCGTCTTTAACCAAATAAAAAAATAAAGGGCCATAGCCAGGCGATTCCATAGCTATGGCCGACTTTTAAGGCAACGGCACGGACTCAGGGCCGTGCCATGAGCGTGGCGCTAAAGTTTATTCGCCTTCGCCACCTTCGCCGCCTTCACCGCCTTCGGCCGGGGCTGCATCTTCAGCCGGGGCCGCGTCTTCAGCCGGGGCTGCATCTTCAGCCGGGGCTGCATCTTCAGTGGTTGGGGCAGTGTCTTCCTCAACAGCGTCATCCGTTGGGGCCCCCCCACAAGCTGCCAAGGTCGCGTACTCAAGCCTAGGGCCAGCAGAATCGCAGTAGGTTTCCAGCTCATACTACACACCTCCATGTCAGAATGAAATCACGGCTACCGAATCAAACATTCACCGCTACAGATGCACTATAGAGGCGAATCCTTTGGATCGAACATCACATCGATAGAATTTTCCAAAAGTGATTGGCAGCGAATGGCGTAAATCCATCAGTCACGCTTATTAACCGAACTTTAACCTGAGTGGGCTGGGCAGGGTCTGAGCAACTAGAAATAGCCATTTCAGCCATTTTGGCCTGGATTTTGCCGATGGGGCGAGGCATTTAGAATTTTTTCCCAGCCATGGGTGATGGAATTGTCATCGTAGGCGATTGCTGAGGTCATTTTCGACCTGGGGCTGGCTCGGATGGCCCCCATCCAGATCGTCATCCTTCATAATGGGAAGCATCAGGCTGTTTTTCTGATTGTCATGGGCTATCCCATTGCTGTTTTCCCCGATCGCATCACGGCTGAAGCCGCCTACTCGTCTCTGGAAAAAGCTGACGTGCCGATGGCGGCGGTCTCCATGTTGGGTCGGGGATATCAAAGTGCCGATGAGTATGGTCTGATTGATCCGGCCGAGGCCGCTTGGAAGCAGATTCGCTTGATGATGTTGTGGCTGGTTCCCTTTGGCTTCGTGGCTGGGTTTTCCTTCAACGCCATTACTGGCCTGGATACGTTTCCCTGGGCTGGCAACCTGGGCAATCAACTCCTGGGTGGACTCCTGGGGGCGGGCTCTGGAGCCCTGGGAGCATTCTTCGTGGGGGGCGGGGTTGGTCTCAGCGTTGGCAGTGGTGATGCTATTTCCTACCGTAATCGCCTCAATGCCGGTAAGTATCTGCTGATTGTTGAGGGCCAAGAGGGGCTTATCGGTCAAGCCAGTCGTTTGCTGCGTCAACACCGGCCGGAAAATATACAGGGCTATACCGAGCAGCGGGTGAGGCCATCCTCCTCATGAGTCCTCTTGTGGGCCTTGGGTATGTCACGGATAAGCGATTGATCATTGAGATGGCCATGGGGGGCGATAACATCGCCAAAAACTCCGAGTCTAGAAACGGAGCATGGTAGTGCAGGGGCACGCCAGTCGGCGGACGGTGTCCGCTTGTTAGCCCTTTGATCAGCACTTTATTTTCACGCGAATCCCTGATTAAGTTTGGCGTCTCGGCTCTAGGCTGACAATAATGGCAGTAGACGTCAGCAATTCTGGAGGGATGGCTCAACTACAGGCCTTGATATTTGACGTAGACGGCACCTTGGCGGAAACGGAGCGGGATGGCCATCGGGTGGCCTTTAACCAGGCCTTTGCCGAGGCGGGGCTGAATTGGCAGTGGTCGGTGGGCCTCTACGGCAGCCTATTGCAGGTAGCGGGGGGCAAGGAGCGGATTCGCTATTTTATCCGGCGCTATTTGCCTCAGTTTCAGCCCCAGGAGGAGTTAGAGGCCCTGGTCGCTCGCTTGCATCGGGCCAAGAATAAGCATTTCAAGGCGATTTTGCAGAGCGGTGCGATTCCGCTGCGGCCAGGGGTGCAGCGGTTGATTGCTGAAGCTCGTGCCCAGGGGTGCGCCTTGCGATCGCAACCACCAGTGCCCTAGAGAACGCCATGGCCTTGCTAGAGGCTACCCTAGGCCCCGAGTCCCCCGCCTGGTTTGAGGTGATCGCCGCCGGGGACATGGTATCGGCCAAGAAACCGGCCCCCGATATTTACCAACTAGTGCTAGATAAGCTGGCCCTGCCCCCCCCAGCCTGCCTGGCCATTGAAGACAGTCAGCAAGGGCTAATGGCAGCCACCGCCGCCGGGCTCACCACCCTGGTCACACCGTCAACGACTACACCCGCAACCAGCCCTTGCCGGCGGCTCGGCTGGTGGTGAATCACCTGGGGGATCCGACTCATCCCTTCCAGGTCCTGTCTGGCCAGGGGTATCACACCTACTATGTCAGCCTAGAATTGGCCCAGTCCCTATTGCTTTAGTCAGAATCCCATGCCTCTCTCCGCTAGTCTCTGGCAGGCCAACCAAGACCTAAGCCAAGCCTGCTTGCACCATCCCTTCGTCCAGGGTATTGGTGATGGCAGCCTGCCCCTGCCCCAGTTTGCCTATTATGTGGGCCAGGATGCCTTTTTCTTAGAGGCCTTTGCCCGGGCCTACAGCATTGCCGCCGCCAAGGCCCCAGATTGGCCGGGCTTTCAGACCTGCCACCATCTGGCGGCAGGGGTATTGCAGGAATTGAATCTGCACCAAGGCTATGCCGCCGAGTGGGGCATCGATACCCACCGGGTCAGCCCCGGGACCGCCACCCGCCAATATACTGACTTTCTCCTGGCCACGGCCTGGGGGCAGCCGGTGGGGGTAACGGCGGTGGCCATGGCCCCCTGTATGCGGCTCTATGCCTTTCTGGGCCAGACCCTGGCCGCCGAGGGCATGCCGGAGCACCGCTACAGCGACTGGATTCGCACTTACAGCAGCGATGAGTTTGAGCCCCTGGCCCAACAGCTGGAGCACCTGATCGACGCCTACAGCCAGGACACGCCGCTGGTCCGCTCTAGCTACCGCTATGCCATGGTCTGTGAACAGGCTTTCTTCCAGGCGGCCTGGGAGACGCCGCCAGAGGCTACTGGGTCAACGCCCGAATAAAGCTAGAGAGTTCCGACAGCAGGCGGCGGCGGGGGCGGGCCCGAGTGGTTTCTGAGCCCTCGCCTGCAGCGGCGTCATCGGCCCCACTGAGTAGGCGATCTAGGGCTTCGCCGCTGGGTTTCTGGGGCCGCTCCGCCAGCAACTCGTACTGGTTTGCGGCCGTCTCCTGCCATACTTGCCAGGGTTCCGGATAGCAGCGCAGCAGCACCACGTCCTGTTGCGATCGCAAATAGTAGCTAGACTCCAGGGTATTCAAGAAGCGCTGCCGCAGCTGCCGCCCAGCATAGCCGATGCCGATGGTAGCCACATCTTCTAGCTTCGGGTTCAGCAGCACCACAAAGCTACCCGCGGCCTCATTACACAGGGCCTCGACCGTTCCCACCTCCACCGAGGAAGGTTCCACCACCAGAATCACCGCTTCTTCACTGGTGCCTTGCCCCTTGACCTCCCCCAGGCCACGAATAGTGAAGTCAGGATTGTCCCAATCGCGCTTGGCCAGGGCCGCTGCTCCGGCATCGGGAAAGAGCACCTTGAAGGATAACCCCATCTGCCGAAACACCGGGTAAAACTGCTGGGCCACAGGCATGATCTTCAATTCGGGGATGACGATCTCCACCAGAATGCGCGGCACCCCATTACTAATGGCCGCGGCGGTGGCCTCGCGGGCCTGTGCGATCGCATCCTCTAAACTGCGGGGAACTCCAGCCATGGCTTACACCTGAGACACTACCAAAGGCGCCAGCGAACGAGTCAGCACCTGTTGCAGCACCATGGCCGCCCAGTCCACATCGGCCTCGGTCGTGTGCCGCCCCAGGGTGAGGCGAATGCCGCACTTAGCTTCCCGGTCGCTGTAGCCCATTGCCTTGAGAATCGGGCTGGGACTCAGCTTACCACTGTGGCAAGCCGAACCAGCACTGATGCCAATGCCGGCCAGATTCATCTGCCGCACCAGGGTCTTACCACTGACTTGCTGGCCATCGGCCGCCGTCACACAAAAACTGACATGGTGGGGTAAGCGATTGCGGCGATCCCCGGTGGGCGCCAACCCCGGCACCCTGGCCAGGTGATCAAAGAGGCGATCCCGCAGATGAATCAACCGCAGCGTCTCCGCCGCCATCTCCTGGGCCGCCAACGCCGCCGCCACCCCAAACCCGGCCAGACTGGGTAGGGCCTGGGTGCCCGAACGCAGCCGAAACTCCTGGCCACCGCCGCCCAGCAATGGCATCAGCTCTACCCCAGGGCGCACATACAGAGCACCGGCCCCTTGGGGACCATAGATCTTATGGCTAGATAGAGACAACAAATCCACCGGCAGCCGTTGCACATCGATGGGCAACCGCCCCGCCACTTGCACCGCATCCGTATGGAAGAGGGCCCCGTGCTGCCGTACCCACTGGCCCAGGGCCTCGATCGGCTGCAGGGTGCCCACCTCGCTCTGGCCGTAGATCACCGACACCAGCACCGTATTGTCTCGTAGCGCCTGTTGCCCCTGCTCCGGATCTACCCGCCCGTCGCGATCGACAGGCAGCCAGGTCACCTGCCAACCCCGCTGCAGCAACAACCGTACCGGTTCCGCCACCGCCGAGTGCTCCACACTGGAGACCACTATGTGCTGAGGCCGAGTATAGCGATGGGCCACCCCCATGATGGCCAGGTTATCGGCCTCGGTGCCGCCAGAGGTGAAGACAATGGCGTCCATGGGCGCATTTAACAGCTGGGCCACCTGCAGCCGCGCCTGTTCTAAAATCGTAGCGGCCCGATTGCCCCACTGGTGCAGGCTAGAGGGATTGCCCCACTGACTCGTCAGCACTGATTGCATGGTGGCAATGGCCTCTGGTCGCGGCGGGGTAGTGGCACTATGGTCCAGATAAATTTGCATGGCAGTTCTCGTTAGCCAGCCCGTTAGGCCGCCCGATTCGTTGTCTCCGCTACACTGTTCATCCTATCAGCGTCTCCTGAAGCTTATCAGCGTCTCCTGAAGCTTACCTGAGAGCCCTATATCGTTGAACATCTACTGGTACTTGTTCGCATATTGACTATATTGTTGGATTAGTTTGGCCACCAATCGAGCCGTTGGGGTGCATATGCCATGTTTGCGACGGATAACACCCCTAATTTTGGGATTAGATGGCACTTTTGACAGATAATATCCCGAAAGCAGGCATTAGTCAGCAAATCTGACCTCTAATTCTTGAAAAGATAGGATTATCCGTACAGATCTGACATTAGAATTAATAGTCATGGCTACAAACAGGCAAAGAGAACCAATATGGAAGATTACCAACTCTTGATAGACCTCCATAAGGGTGCTGACCGGCAGGGACCAGGCGGTGATGCAGAGACAAGGATGGCCATCGATCTGTCTATGGTGGACAGGGCTGCACCGCTGCAAATTGCCGATATAGGCTGCGGAACGGGATCTTCCACGCTCTTGCTTGCTCAACAATTGAATGCTCAAATTACGGCAGTGGACTTCCTTCAGGATTTTCTTGAAGTGCTGGAGAGTAAAGCTGATAGAGCAGGGCTTTCTGGAAAAATATCTACCCTTTCGGGTTCGATGGATAGCTTACCCTTTAGCGAGGGGGAGTTTGACGTCATCTGGTCTGAGGGCGCAATATACAATATCGGCTTTGAAAAAGGTGTAACGGACTGGAGACGTTATCTGAAAGTTGGCGGAATATTGGTTGTTTCGGATATCACTTGGATTACAGCCTCCCGTCCGTCGGAACTCCAGACATATTGGCAGGGCGAATATCCCGAAATAGATGTGGCCTCTGCAAAGATTGGCCTGTTGGAGAAGAAGGGCTATGCTCCGATTGGCTATTTTGTTTTACCGGAGTATTGTTGGCTAGATAATTATTATCGGCCTATGCAGAATAGCTTTAAGAGTTTTCTTAACCGGAATGGCAACAGTGAAGAAGCACAAGCAATCGTTGAAGCGGGAAATCGAGAAATTGAACTGTATGAGAAATATAAAACTCACTACAGCTACGGTGTATATATTGCAAAAAAGCTAGATTAGCGAACGCCATGACGTTAAGAATGAATTGCTGTGTTGATGTCACGTTCTCTGAGCATGGTTCACGGCTTCCATGGCGAGTCGCCCCATGGCATTGCGATCGAACTCCAAGACCCAGACGACACCATCCGAGGATTCATTGATGTACTAGTTGTGCAAGAACGTCTCTGGATTTTGACGGTTGAGTCTAAACGAACCAGTATTTCTATCCCTGCGGCTTTGCCACAACTCCTGGCCTAGTAACCTCTGCCCACTCGGGAAGTACCCGCAGGGGTAATAGTAAAACCCGGAAAGCTTGGATAGCGTTGAGGCGTTGGGAACCAATCGCCGCACCTATCCATTATCAAGGGGAAGCCAGCCATGCCCTACAAGCTTATCAAAGGTCAGTTCCACATCTTCTATCCAGACATCCCTCGACAAGGCCCAGAACCAGACGGCGATACCCTCAAATTTCAGCCGGATAATCCGGGATTGGTAGAACAGCTACACCACGAAAATCCAGGTACGGCTGCCCCAGACTTTAATAGCCGGGGTATGATCAATCTGCGGTTTGAAGGGATTGATGCCCTGGAGACCCACTTTCGAGGTACCCACCAAAACTTGAAGTGGGCGCTCGCGGCTCGCGATGCCGTTCTCCAGGCTGCTGGGTTTGGCGCAGTGAAATTTTGGGATGATTTGCCCTACAAAGTCCAATCCGTCGACCACCATCCCCGTCCTGGATATATTTTGGCAAATACCCTGGATGGCCATGGTCGTATCATTGCCTTTGCCTATGCGGGCACGACATCACTAATGGATGGAGCCGAAAATTGGCTGGATATCCCGACATTAGAAACCAGCATTAATGCCAAGCTAATTGTCTCTGGTCTAGTCTATCCAGCGTTCTATACGACGCTGCCAATAGAGTTGCAGGAAACCCTGGCCGACTCTACCCGACAGGCAAGGGGGCAGCAGCTCGGCCTATGGCCGACGGCAACTGCTACTCCGACTATGTCAGCAACCATCACGGATCTGGCCATGTTAGAAGAACTGGTGATTTGGCCGAAACTATTTCGTCGGCTGGCCAGCTACTTCTCTGCCGGCAACACCACATTGGCTAACTTTGATGACTGGTTGAGGGCAGATGTGAAAGACCGAGATGATCGGGTGCTGTTGCCCAACCGAGAGCTAGGAAACATGCATGACCTAATTGCCATCGACGGCAATCGGCTCACCATGGTTTACTCACCCGAAGACATCATTATTCTGCCGGATGAGTCATCAGGCGGTGTCTCCCCGGTTACTCATCCAGCACCTCGGAAAGCTGGAGTAGTGCGCATCATTGCGGCTCTGGTTAATCCTATTGGGCCAGAGAAGGGCAACGAAACTGTCACGTTGATTAATACATCTGCTGCCGCGATCTCGTTAGGCGGCTGGGCCATTAAAGACCGGCAGGCTAGAACCGGAGAGCAGTTGACCGGCAGTCTGGCGCCAGGGGCAGTGCGGCAGGTGCGGCTCTCTTCTCAGATTCGCTTGGGTAATTCAGGGGATACGATTACCCTAGTTGATGAAACCGATCAGATCATTGATCAGGTTTCCTACGACCAGAAAGCGGGGAAACAGCAAGGCATAACGCTAATTTTCTAAGCATTACAGAGGAATGATTATGCCTCTACATCGGTCACTCCCTAGGTGTAAGTTGACACTACTATGGGCTGTTTTTGCCTGTGCTCTAGTCTCGGGGATCAATCCTGCATCGGTTTATGGACAAGTGCCCTCTACTGAAGAACAGCAGTGGCAGGCAGACCAATTGTTGGAGGAAGGATGGCAAGCCCTTCGGGAGCTTGAGGGAGATCCGTTGCCATCCTTGCAGGACGCTCTGGCCATTTATCAAGACATCGGCGATCGCGCTGGAGAAAGCCGAACGCTAAATACTTTAGGTTACCTGTATGATTTGAGGGGCCAGCCTCGACAGGCGTTTGAGCATTATCAGCGAGCCTTGACCATTGCATCTGAAATTGAAAACCGAACCGAACAGAGCAGAGCCCTACAAGGTTTGGGGGACATCTGTCAGACTTGGGGCGGAAATGTAGGCTTATTTTGTGCTGTTAATTCAGAGAGAGAACGACAAGCACTTGAGTTCTATCAGCAAGCTTTAGCCATTGCAAGAGAAGCCGGTGATTTGACTCAACAGGCCAATGCCCTTGGGAAATTAGGGTATATCTACGAAAAGCTAGAGCAATATGAACACGCGGTTGAATCCTATGAGCAGCAACTTGCGATTTATCGACAAATAGAAGTTCATCCCTGGAATTTAAGTTTTCTCCTACGCACGCTAGGACATCTTTATTCGGGTTTAGGGCGAGATGCAGAAGCGATTGACATCTACGCTGAGTTTGTTCAGATTATGGAAAGATTCCGAGCAAACCTGCAAGAGTTGCCTGCCGCTGAACAGCAAGAATTCACTCAAGAGTTTGTTACATCGACTTATCAGGCATATGCTAATCTCTTGCGTCAGCAAGGGCGAAAGCAAGCAGCCCAGCAAATATTAGAGCTGCTGAAAGTTCCACAGTAGGCTACCTTGGGGTAAGGCCACAAAGGGTAGTAGAATTTCTCGCTCTCTGCGTAGTCTAGTAGGTGTACGAGACGAGACGCTCCCATGCAGTGGCAACGGCAAGCCTTCACCATCTGCCCAATCCTTCGCTTGCCAGGTTCAGCACACCGAAACCAGGGCCACATCACTAGAATTTCAGCGAGGAGATGTGGTGATGTTCAGTCAATTCAAGATGAAACCGGATAAATCGCAGTCTGAGCTAGCAACGGTCATTAGCCAGATGATGCCCGGAGTGCTGCAGATGATTCCGGGTTTGCAGTGGGCGGCGATGTGCCCGAGCACTGACGCATCCACGATCGCTTCACTTGCTCGCTGGAATAGCCGCGACGATTTCGAGTCCCTTGGTCAGAAGCCCGGTTTTGATCAGGAAACTAGTTACTGGCAGGATTACGCGAACAACGAACACGGTTTGTATGATGTTGTCCAGGTCATTCGTTAAAACTCAATCATGACCAGGACAGCCCCCTCCTCTCAACCCAGTCCCGATTCTTTTGTCATCAAGGCAACGCTATTGCTGGCAAGCACTCTAACAGTGATGTCAGGAGCAACCATCGCCCCCTCGCTGCCTGCAATGCAGGAACATTTTTCAGCAGTCGCCAACTCCGAGTTTTGGGTGCGACTGGTGCTCACCATTCCGGCCCTGTTCATCGTGATTGGCTCTCCCATTGCCGGACAAATAGTGGACAAGATTGGCCGCAAGCCTCTGCTCTTGGGCGCTGCTGTTCTTTACGGTCTGGCCGGCGGATCGGGGTTTGTGCTGGACTCGATTGTTGCGATTTTGGCGGGGCGGGCGCTGCTCGGGCTGGCGGTAGCGGGCGTCATGGTGAGTGCCACGACCCTTATCGCTGATTATTACAGAGGAGATGCCCGCGCCAATTTCATGGGATTGCAGGCCGCTTTCATGGGGTTTGGCGGTGTCCTGTTTTTATCAGTCGGTGGTTTCATCGCCGATTTGAACTGGCGCTTGCCGTTTTTGATTTATCTTTTCTCCTGGCTGTTGCTGCCGACAATTTTGCTAGTGCTATACGAACCGTCTCGTCCAGTGACTGATGCCAGCGTTGCAGTAGGCATTCCTCAACAACCGTTGCCAATCAAGCTGTTAATACTCATCTATGGTTCCGTATTGCTTCAGCAGATTGCCTTTTATCTGATTCCGGTGCAACTCCCGTTTCATCTGCGGCAGGTGGCTGGCGTGGGCGCTTCACAGACTGGAATCGCGATCGCCTGTGCCACACTCTTCAGCGCGCTGACGTCTATGCGCTACGGCAAGGTCAAGCGGCAATTGAGTTTTATTAGTATTTTGGCGATCGCCTTTGGGCTGATGGGTCTCGGCTATATCGGCCTGGGACTGGTGAGCAACTACTGGCTGGTGCTGTTGATTTTGGTGCCTGCTGGCATGGGCTTGGGGTTGATGATGCCTAACCTGAATGTCTGGGTCTCAAACGAAGTCTCAGATACGATGCGGGGACGAGCGCTGGGTGGATTAACAACGTTTATGTTTCTGGGGCAGTTTCTCTCACCCATTGCTTCTCAGCCCTTTCGGCAAAATCTCGGTATGACTACTACCTACGGATTAACAGGGGTACTGCTGTTGACCTTAGGGATACTCATTGGGATCTTTCGGAAGCAAATTTGCTATCTCGTAAAGAGTACCGTGGGTACCGAAAGATGAGCATTATCTTGGGTTAGCAGCCCAACCTATCCAAAGTTTGGCATCCCGCTTTAGCCATCTCCCAAAATCTCGCAGATTAGTAGCTGAGTAGCTGAGCTTGAAGCGTTAGTCCCCAAAGAGAAAGCATGGGGAGGCAAGCGGACTCAATGGGTGGAGAGATTGGAACAGGGCAGTGATGCTATGAGAGCATGCCTGCCTTGATGTTCCTGCTTAGCAACACCCTCCACCCCCGTAGTGCCAGGTCGACTCGGTGATGAGCACATCGCCAGGGAATTGCCGGGCCAACGCCTGGGCCGTTTTATCGCACACTGCTAAGGGGAGTCCCTGTTGCAGCAGGTGGCCGGCGTCATCATCGAGAAATGGTTCTGGGCCAGCGTAAATGGCTGTTTTGCCGGTGAAGATACAGGCCCCGTCCTCGGGAATCGGGACTTTGAATGAAACCGTGTCTAGACTTTCGAGCACCAGGGGCTGATCGAGAGCATAGGTCTGGGCATCTAGCAGACGATAGGGACGCCGGGCGCGGACTTCGATCTGGCCGAAGCCAATGCCAACCAAGGAGTGAATATACTCGCGATAGGTCAGGGCGCCAGAGAGACAGAGCGCCCGCAATCGTTCATCCTGCTGCAGATGGGGCGGAATCGGACGGGTAGCGATTGGATCGCTCATGATTAATCGCCCGCCGGGTTTTAACACTCGATACGCCTCCGATAGGGCGCGATGTAAATCATCGGGTTCGAAAATATTGAATAGGCAATTTTGGGCCACCACATCGACGGCGGCATCCGGCACCGGCAGGGCCAAGGCATCCCCTGCCAGCACAGAGATGAAATCAGGGCTAAACCAGGGGTTCCCAGCCGCGGCCAACTGTAAATTGCGGACAGCTGCCCGGCGCATCTCCGGCACCGGATCCACGGCAATCACCCCGCCGGGATGACGACAAAAATAGGCAAACTGCAGGGCCTCTAGGCCACCGCCCACGCCAATATAAAGCACTGTGGGAGACCCGGCCAACTCGGTGGGATGAACCGTGGAACCGCAGCCATAGTTCATCTGCTGCATGATCTCCGGAATGGTCAATTCTGGCCATTGCAGCGGTGGACTGCTGAGACAACACAGGCCCACCTGCGGGGTGTCTGCCGCAGCAGCATACACTTGAGCAGTTGTCTCTAAATAACTCATCGATAGGGAAAACTCGCGACAATGGAGGGTTATTGGCGATTGAGGGACCAGTCGTAGTCGAGGTAGTCGAGGGTGTAGTCGCCCTGCAGCAGGTAAGCCCGCTGCTCGGGGCTGACATACTGGCTGATGAAATTCAACGTGGCTCGCTGTTTACCATTGCCGGTAAACCCTGATTCCACTGCATAGCGCGGTTGCCAGTCTTCACCAAACCAGTCAAAGATGGCGGAAATGGCCACACGGTTGGCGTCGCGATCGATCTGCAGGCCATGGGGACTCGCTAACCAACGGCGCACTTGATCCTCGAGTTGTTGGTCTAGGCGTGCCCCGGTATAGGGGGCTTGGCGCAGGGGTGGGCAGCTCTGGGCGGCACACACTAACGCCGCGTGGATGCGGGGTTCTGAGAACTCTTGGCGTAAGATGTCGTGTTCGATCGCATCTAGGGTCAGGGACTGGCCTGCGACGGTGTGGCGTTTGATTTTCCAAACACCAAAGATGTCTTTGATGCTGTCTTTGAGGGGATCTTCATTGATGATGGACTGCAAGGTAATAGCGTTGTAGGCATTGATCAGGAAAGCGATTTGATCGGCATCGCTCCAGGCGGCATAGGTGTCGGGAGCCACAGCGCCGAGGCGGTCGATAAATTGGGTTAAGGGTTGGGGATTGGCTTGCAAGGCCCGATAGTCCACTAAGCCTTGCTCATCGACGTAGGTGGCTAAGACCGTGGCATAGTCGTCGTAGGAGAGCCGTGTGGCTGAGGCCGGTGTCGCAGCTGAGGGGGTGGACGTCTCACGTTGGCTCACCAGGGAGGCGCTAGAGCACCCCGATAGCAGGGCGATAGTGACCATGAGGGTCAGGGCTGTGGGCTTGAGCATGGCTAATCTCGAATCCGCGTACGCGATACCTCTGTTATGCAGCATGTTGGTAGACCAAAGCTGACCTGTCCCTAAGTTTTTGATGAGGGCTGCCTGAGACTGTCTGAGAGGAGTGCCCCAGGGTCCACAGCCACCCCACGATAAAGGGCAGCCACAGCAGCAGGCGCTCGGCGGTGGTGAGTCGCCAGTCGGGCAGGCGTGGGGCAGGACGAAGTAAACGAAGCTGGATAGGCTGAGCCAGCGCACGCCCCAGTTCTGGCTGGGCACGGCGAAGGGCACAATCCAGGTGAAGTACCAGAAATGAACGATGGGGCTCAGCAAGAACACCCCAAACCAATAGCCGTCGGTGAATTGTCGCAAGGTATTGGTTCGCAGCAGTAACCAGAGGACAACCACAGCCAATGGTATGCCGTAGATCCAGTTGGCTTGTAAGGATGCCGGCCAGACTTGGGCCACCCAATGGGGGATGAATTCGGCACTGCGGCCATGGGAGACGAAGGTAGAGCTGGTGGGGATCAACGGGCAGGTGCCGCCCCGACAAAATACCAGCGCCGACAGCCCCATCGGTAGACTGCCGAGCCCGGCGATCCAGAGGGTACGCCCCAGCGTCCGTTGCCGCAGCGATCGCATCATCAGCCAGGCCAACAGGGGCAGTGAGATCCATTTCACGGCGATGCTGAGGCCCAGCAACAGGGAGCTCCAGAGCCAACGCCGCCCCTCGACGCGATCCTCGGGGGGCTCTAGCAGCAACCAGGCCGCCACCAGAGGCAAGATAAACCAGCTGTCGTAGTGAGCGCCGCCGGCGAAGGCATAGATCACCATGGGATTCCAAGCATAGAGGATGGCGTTGCTAGGCCCAAAGCGACGACTCAGCAGCCAGCCCACCAGCAGATCGGCAGCTACAAAGGCCAGCTTAAACAGCAACACACTGACTGCGATGGCGGCCAAGCCCCGAAACCCCAGTTGGGTCAGAGGGGGATAGATGGCCGAGACGTCGAGGTGGTTGATCTGGGACCACCACTCGGTGCGATAGGGCAGGAGAGCTGGGGCATTCGGCGGCAGATGGTAGGGGCTGAAGCCCAGGGTCTGGATATAGCCCTCCCAGAGATAGCGCCACACATCGTCCCCGGGCTCCATGGGCAACAGCAGCAGCCGCGGTGCGATCGCACCGCCCCCAGAACCACCCCCCCGGCACCGACTGCAGCCCCCACGACAGCATGAACCCGGCCGCCATCACCGCCGCTGCCGCCCAGAACTTATACACCCGTCTCCAGGTGGAAGACATTGCCATGGGGGCTCATCAGGGTGGCCCCCAGCACCAGCAAGCCCACACTTATCCCCAGGACGTGAGATCTCAGGGGTCGCCGCCACACTACTGTGACCTCCCGAAGCCCATGGCCTTGACCCACCGATGCCAATACAACCGTCCCAGGGTACCGAGAATCACGGCCCCCGCCTGCAGGCTGCCCACGACGGTGCCAGAGATTTTAGAGCGGCCTCCCTGGCGCTGGTGATAGGCCACCGGCACCTCGCAGATGGCCAAGCCACACTCCACGGCCCGCACCTGCATCTCCACCGTCCAGCCAAAGCCGCGATCCCGTAAGTGCAAGGTGTCTAAGGCCAGCCGCCTGATCACCCGCAGCGGCCCCAAATCCCGGTAGCGATAGCCCCAACCCAGCCTAATCAGCGTCGTGGCCAGGCGATTGCCCCAGCGTTGGGCCGGGGAGAGGGCGGCCCGGCCAGGGGCAGTGGCAGTGCGATCGCCCAGGATCAGGTCATAGCGCTCCCGTCGGGCTAACAAACCAGGCAGCGCCTCTAGGTCATCGCTGCCATCGCCGTCACAGAATACAATCCATTGCACCGACTCTGGCAGCTGCTGGATGCCCCGCCAGCAGGCTTGCCCATAGCCCGTAATTGGGTCTTGCCAGACCTCCGCCCCACTGGCAGCCGCCACCGCAGCACTGTCATCGCTGCTGCCATTGTCCACCACGCGCACTTGCCGCAACCCAAGCCGGTGCAGGGCTTGAATCACCCCGGCAATGGTGCTGGCTTCATTGCACACCGGAATCACCACCAGCACCGACGCCAGCTGGGTAGCCGTCACAGGTCTAGACACTCCTTGAGGCATGACATGCTGCCTTGACGCACTAGTCCCTCATCGGATTACTACTGGCAGCTGCTTCAGCACCGCGACGATCTCGTCGGGATCCTGGCGCTGTTTGTAGTCGCTATTGACGAAGGCGTGGGCAATAGTGCCGTCGGTATTGACCACATAGGTGGCTGGCAGCGGCAGCTCGAAGCTGTTATCGCCGTTGTAGGCAGGCAGATCGATGCCCAAGGACTGGTAGACGGAACGCAGGGCTGCCGGCACCGTGAACACCAGGCCAAACTGCCGGGCTACCCGGTTGCCCACATCGCTGAGTACCTCGAAGGAAAACTCATGCTTCTGGGCCGTGGAGAGAGAATTGTCTGGGGTCTGAGGCGAAATGGCCACCAGGCTAGCCCCTTGAGCTTGGATCTCAGGCAACGCCTGTTGCAAGGCCCGCAACTCCAGGTTGCAATAGGGGCACCAGCCGCCGCGGTAGAAGGAAATCACCACCGGACCCGATTTCAGTAGCTCACCGATGGCCACCTCGCGACCGGTGGCATTGGGCAGAGTAACATCGGGGATGCGATCGCCCTGCTTGAGGCTGTCGTCGGTGATGCCTGAATTGGCTAGTTCCTCAGCCGCTGCTGCCATCTTGGCCTGGACCTCTCCTGGCAGTTTGGCGGCTGTCTGCTGGGCCAGGTCGGCCAGATCTTGGGTCAAGCTCATGGATAGTCTCCTAATCCGTATCGTTATCCGTGTCGTCATTCACGGTTCACTCACGGATAGTCTCTGCCACAGAGGTGAGAGTCACCTGAGAATGGCCTGAACCCTTCCTGGGATAGCCCCGGTAGTCTAGGGAGAAGCCCCGGCAAACCCCTTTCGCTGCCAGTGGGCAGTGCCTCCCGGTAAGGCGTAGACCTGCTGAAATCCCAGGCGTTGCATCATGGCTAGGGTGCGGGCGCCACGTCATACTCTTTTCCCGACGTCGATAGCGATGATGCAGTTCATGCCTATCTTGCCGACCGTCAACGCCAGTCAGCAACGGTTCGACAAGAAATGGAACAACGATTTGATCCGATTGGAATTCGCGATTGCTTGCTAGACGGAATCAGCCTCAGTCGTTCAAATGATTCAGTTGAGGGAATTATTTTAATCGCTGAGTGTAGTCTTGACGGAAAGTGGGAAAGACAAGTCAGATGTCTGCCCCTTCAATAACTAGCCCTGACTGCTAAGGTAATGGTAATACCTCCCAGAATTTTTCCAAAATGAGTTTTCGGAATATTAGGTGATGATCGGAATATTAGGTGATGAGAGGAGTTTATAGGCCTTCTAGCAAAATATTTGAATTATTTCACGAGTTTTCGAGTATGTTAGCAAACATATTAAGCCATAAATTTAGAGGACCTATCACAATGGAAGACGGTCATGCGAAGCCCAAAATGTCAGCTAATAGTCACGTAAGAGAATATCTAAATTATTACTGTAGACTACCATGTGAGCCTAGATTTGCCGTTTTATTAAAGGGAGAATGGGGCTCTGGGAAAACATGGTTCATAAATAGATATGAGGAGATCCTAAAAGAAAGAAACCAAAAATGCCTGTATATCAGTCTTTATGGAATCAGCAATGTTGCCGAAATAGATGATAAATTTTTCCAGTTGCTGTATCCCATAAGGTCATCAAAAGGAATGGCAATTACTGGGATTATTGTTAAGGGATTATTGAAAGGGGCATTAAAAATCGATTTAAATAGTGATGGTAAGGATGATGCTACTTGGAATATTCAAATTCCAGAAATCAATTTTCCTGAGCGCTTAAAGGATATCAATCAAAGTATTTTGATATTTGATGACCTAGAACGTTGCAGTATAGAGCTCGGAAATTTACTAGGATATATAAACTATTTTGTAGAGCATCAAGGCTTGAAGGTAATTCTTATTGCAAATGAAGATGAGCTAAGCAAAAACGAAAGCTACAAAGCCATAAAAGAAAAATTGATTGGCAAGACATTTAGTATATCTCCTGATTTTAGAGATGCGATGGAAGATTTTGTATCTCAAGTCCATAATGAAGACGCTAAAAATTTCTTACTTAAAAACTCCGAAAAAATAAGAGATCTATACAACAGCAAAAATTATCAAAATCTAAGAATCCTGAATCAGATTATTTTGGAATTTGAAAGGATTTTTGAAAAATTACCAGGCGAGGTAAAGAGCCGATCGGAGATCCTAGAAAATATATTAGAAAACTTTGTAAATTTTTCCACCGAAATTAGTTGTGGTTCGATACATCCCAAAGATTTGAATAAGCTATGGGAAGAGTATAATCATATGCTAATAGGTGATAAAAGTTCTTCCAATCCAAATGGAAAAGAAAATGAGGAGATTTTTTACCGAAGAATTTTTGGGAGACATGACTTTTTTAATAGTCCATTCCCAAATCTATATTGGTGGGAGGTACTCTTTGATAAGGGAGTTATAGACGAACAGGAATTAAAGCAATCAATACTAAGTAGCAAGTATTTTCAAGATGAAAATACGCCTGACTGGACAAAATTGTGGCATTACTCAGAACTTGACGATGACAAATTCAATGATTTGATCAAGAAAGTTGAGGTTGACTATGGCAACAGAATATTCACCGATATTGGCATCATAAAACATATAGTTGGACTTTTCCTAAAGTTCTCTGATGCCGGAGTTTATCCTAGATCCAAACAGGATATCCTAGAAGATTCTAAAAGGTATATTGACGATCTTAGGAGTAAAAATAAATTAGAGCCTTTCCCTAAATCTTCAACTTTACCTGAAACGATTGGTCATATCATAGGCGGTTACCAAAGCCTTGAATTTATGGGGAAAGAATTTGAGGAATTCGAGGAATTTTGCAATCATCTCAATGAAATTAGGCAGTTGGTTACGATTGATAAAATCCGTGAGGACGCTCTATGCCTGCTTGATATGATGAAAAATGACGTGAATAAGCTGTATAGGATTCTTTGCTTCGACAGTTCTCCTGCTCAAGATGAGTCAGAGCCAAGGTATCATGAGATCCCGATATTAAACTATATACCTTCTGCTGATTTTATGGCAAGCATACTTACCATGAAACCTGAGGAGCAACGGAATGTCTTCTCAATAATTTCTGAAAGATATAAGTATCAGAACATTAATAAAAAATTGATTGAAGAATTGGAATGGCTAAAATCAGTCCAGACTTTATTGTTAGAGGAATCTTCCTGTAGGCAAGGTAAGCTTAGTGAATTTCGTTTAAAAGAATTCAACACGTATTATCTGAAAGAAACAATTGCTAGGCTTGCCACTGGGAAAGAAACTTCTGGAGAAGAGAAACTAGGCGAGGTCCAATAGGTTAATATCGATTGCCTTCTCACCGATAGCGGTAACAGGGGGGAGTCAATGCCAAAGTCGGCAAATCGAGGTAATCGCTACGACCAAGCAACTGATGTGCCAAGGTACAGGGACAAAGGAAGGTCTACAATGACGGTAAATCCAGGAATCCTCTGGCTAGCTGCAGATAATGGTTGAGGAGACACCGCTCCTACAAATTCATCTGTTGGGCGATTTTTGCATCTTCGATCAAAGCGGTACCGTCATTGACATCCGGTTGCGATCGCAAGAGCTGCTCGCCTATCTGATTCTGCACCGCCATACCCCTCAGCCCCGGCGACGGGTTGCGGCAGTCCTCTGGCCCGATGACCTAGAGAGTCAGGCCCGTACTCATCTTAGGAAAGAGCTCCATTACTTGCGACGAACCTTCCCCATCATTGAGCAGATCGTCGTGATCACCCCTCGGACCCTCCACTGGCATCCTCAAGGGGCCTGCCAGGTGGACCTGGAAATCTTTGAAACCACTTTAGCCACCGCAGAGGACTCCAAAGGCCATGGGGCTTGCCAAAAGCTGGAGTCTGCCCTCGGAGTGTATCGAGATGACCTATGGCCAGACTGTGAGGCCGACTGGCTGTATCCAGAGCGAGAACGGCTGAGACAGCGCCATGTTCGCGCCCTGGCCCAGACGACTCGACGGCTGCAAGAGCTGGGGGAAACGGCGAAAGCGATTACCCTGGGCCGACAGTGGTTACAGGCTGCCCCCCTAGACGAAGGCGGCTATCAAACGCTGATGGCGCTCTATGGAGAGATGGACGATCGCGCCACGGCCCTACAGCTCTACCACCAATGCATGACCGCGTTGCAAACCGAACTGGGGGTATCACCGAGCGCGACGACGGCTGAGCTCTATCAGCGGTTGCTGGTGGCTGCAGAGGTCAGCGACGATTCCCTGCCTTCGTCAGCTCTGCTCGCTGGAGAATCCATTCCCGTGCCCGCCCCCCTGCCCCTAGCGCCCCCCACTGCCACTAAAGCGTTGGTCGGCCGCGACGAGCTGTTCCCCGCCTTAGAACAATGGCTGTTACCCACTGCCATAAGGTCTGCCCCCCTCTTGCTCCTAACGGGAGAACCAGGCATTGGCAAGACCCGTTTGCTGGAGGCGCTGGCTGAGAGTGCAAGCCACCATCATTTTCAGCCGTGCTGGGGTCGGGCCTTTGCTGCCGAGCAGCTGCGTTCCTACGGCGTCTGGATCGATCTGCTGCGGACAGTCTCTGACACTGAGCTTTTTTCGAGTCTCAGAGAGGTGTCAACCGACCTGCGCGATGCCCCGTTGGAGCGACTGCCTAACCGTGGACAGTTATTGGACGCCATTGTTCAGGGCCTAAGGGCCGTGACCCAGTCGGAGCAAGCCTTACTGCTGCTCTTTGACGATATTCACTGGTTAGATGAAGCCTCCACCACGCTGTTACACTATGTGTTTCGCTCCCTTGGCCACGGACCATTGCGCATCGCCTGTGCGGCTCGTGGTCAGGAGTTACAGGACAATCCAGCCATATCCAGCCTGCTAAAGTCCCTGCGACGGGCAAATCGGTTACAGGAAGTGGCGGTGCCGCCGCTTTCCCCCGAGGCAGTTTGGACACTGGTGCAACCATTGCCCAATCCCGATCCGGACCATCCCCTCAACCCCCAGCAGATCTATGCGGACAGCGGCGGGAATCCGCTCTTTGCCCTGGAAGCGGCCCGTGCCCTGACTCAAGCCACCAGTACCCTGCCGGATCTGATTGACGATCGCCTGCAACGATTAGATCAAGCCGCTCGGGATCTATTGCCCTGGGCCGCCGCCTTGGGTCGCCGATTTGACCCAGACACCTTGGCATCGGCGGCGGGCTATCTCCCCATGCAGTTTCTCACCGCGATCGAGCAGCTAGAAGCGCAGCAGATCGTTTGCCCAGTGCCCGCAAGTCAGGCCGATGGCGACGGCTACTACGACTTTGCCCACGATTTGGTGCGCCAGGTGGCCTACGACCGTCTATCGCAGCCGCGACGGCGACTCATCCACCGACAGCTCGCCAAAATCCTCAATGCTCAAACCGTAGATGATGACCTGGCGAGCCAGGTGGCTTACCATGCCGAGCTTGCCGATGATCATGCCCTCGCCGCCCAGGCTGCTGCCGCCGCCGCCGCCCGTAGTTTGCGCTTATTTGCCTACAAAGACGTGATTCAACTCGTGGCTCAGGGCCTACATCACTGTCAATTTCTGTCCAGGGGTGAGCGCCTCTGCCTATCGGCCCAGCTCCTGCGAACTCGGGTACTGGCGGGCATGGCCACCGAAGAAAGCGCTATCGTCGAATCTCAGCTACAGCAGCTCACCGCCGAGTTGGAAGGCCTATCGATGCCTGAAGCCGAGCTCATCGTTCAGGAGGCGTTAAACTTTTTGCACTACGATCAGGGCAACCTCGCAACCGTGCATCAGCAGAGCCTCAGGGCCTTGGATGCCTTACCCCCCAGCCCTCAACTCCAGGCCCAGAGCCTGGCGGCCAATGGCTGCTGCTTAGCCGAAATTGAGCGGGACATGGATCGGGCCGAAGCCGTCCTGCTGGAAGCCCAGGCCATCGCAGAACGATTGGGGTTGAAGCTGATTGATGTTGCCACCGGGTTAGGCTGTATCGAGCGGTATCGAGGCCACTACGGACAGGCCCGCACCTACTTGCAGCAGGCCTTACAGCTTGCCCAGAATCAGCGGCATTTTGTGGCCCAGGGATATGCCTTGAGCCAATTGGCCATGACCGGCTGGGACTGGCATCAACCAGACATCGTCGCTGTTCAGGCATTAGTGCAGTTGGCCAAGCGGCTCCCCCAGGGCAGTGAGGGCAGTTTTGCCGCCGCCTTGATGGCGTTGAGTGCCTATGCCGATGATCCGGATGCGACCGAGGCGTTGGATCTAAAGCTGCATCAGTTAAATCAGCTCGACGCCCAGCGCAAGCTAGTCTTTATTGCCAGCCACGCCTGTGAAATCGCCCTGGCCCATCATCAGCAAGCAGCCGCCCGACGCTATGGGACCATGGCCCAGCAAGCGGCTCAGCAGGTGGGGCATCCTAACGATCTGGTAATGACAGGTGCCCTGCAGGTGCTAACTGCCAATCAAGCCGCTGAGCAACAGGCTTCGTGGCAGCAGCTTCAGCACAACCCCGATATCAATGATTGTCGCTGCAGCGCTCGGGCTCGGTCATTATATGAGCAGGCACAACGGGTAATGCAGCCGTCCATGGCCAAGCGGCATACGCTTCAAGATAGCTGCCGACGGAGTGCGGTGAACCAAACGATGTGAATGGAGTAGTGTATGGCGCGAATTGTGGTTGAAACGACCTACGATCCTCCCATCAGTCAGGCGCTGTGGGATGAATTGGTGGAACGGGGCATGCCGTGTCTGGTGGAGCGCAATATCACTTGGAAGCAGACGTATTTGTCGTGCGATCGCAAACGCAGCATCTGTGAACTGGAAGCCGCCGATGCCGACACGGTACGGGCCGCCTACCAGCGGGGAGATATTCCTTACGATCAGATTTGGTCGGCTGATTTAATTGAGACCTTGCCCGCCACGATTTAGCTAGCCGTCTAGGCTATACCCGAGGACCTAAAAATGCTGTTGGCTTACAGCTATAGCAACTGTCCTCAGCCTAGGGACAGTTGCAGTCAGGTAGCTCCCTAGGCGAGGAGTCCCCCGAGCGATTCCCAATGCCCTAAGCGACCTGACAAACGCAATAGGACAGTTCGCCGATAACTTCAGGTGTTTTCCTCGTCCAAATGTGCAATACCCGAAAAAAGGGACTCGGCTCGTTATACCGAAACAGATTCAATGATCAGAACGAGTGACATGACGCTTTGACCATGACTGTTCAGGTACCTGACCTGTCAGCCTGGGCCACCCAGTTATCAGTGAATGCTTGCTGGTTGCAAACTCCAGTTACCGAACATCTAGGGAACGCTCAAAGTACGGATAGGGGACGGTCCGGTTTCTAAGGTTGAATCATGTAATCCAACTGTGGAAACCATGATGACAACACCGGACACCCTCATCCCAACCGATTCTCAAGCGGCTCCTCCTTTTGACCCCGATAAAGCCGAAGCCTTCGCGGGTAGTCTGCTAGCCACCCTGAATGCTGGTGGGCTGTCGCTGATGATTTCTATCGGTCATCGTACCCACTTATTCGACGTGCTGGCCGACCTGCATCCGGCCACCAGTCAGGAGGTTGCCGATGCGACCTATTTGCAAGAACGCTACGTGCGGGAGTGGCTCAACGCGATGACTGTGGGTCGAATTGTCAATTACGACCCGG
Source organism: Halomicronema hongdechloris C2206 (assembly GCF_002075285.3). Lineage (GTDB taxonomy): Bacteria > Cyanobacteriota > Cyanobacteriia > Phormidesmidales > Phormidesmidaceae > Halomicronema_B > Halomicronema_B hongdechloris. The sequence goes on from NZ_CP021983.2 coordinate 2,510,751, forward strand.
CTAGCCAGACCTACCACTTGCCCACCGAACACGCCGCTTTTCTCACCCGCGCTGCTAAAGCAGACAATATTGCCAGCATTTTCCAGCATATTGCGAGCTTGGGCCTAGTCGAAGATGCAATCGTCCGCTGCTTTTTGGCCGGCGGCGGCGTGCCCTATGCAGAATTCACCCGCTTCCATGCGGTGATGGCAGAAGACAGCGGCCAGACCGTTGTCGCTGCCCTGGAAGATCAGATTTTGCCCATCGTGCCAGGTCTGGTGGATCGGCTGAAAGCAGGGATTGACGTGCTGGATGTGGGCTGTGGCTCTGGGCGAGCGCTCAACAAGCTGGCCCAGCTATTCCCGGCCAGTCGGCTGGTGGGCTACGACATTTCAGAAGACACCATTGCGATCGCCACCAATGAAGCTCAGGCGGCTGGCCTCACCAATGTGCGCTTTCAGGTGAAAGATGCTGCCCAAATTGACGAAGTCGAACGCTACGACCTGATCACCAGCTTCGATGCCGTTCACGACCAGGCCCGTCCTAACGAGGTACTGCGCAAAATCTACACCGCTCTGCGTCCAGAAGGTGGGGTCTACCTGATGCAGGATATCCGCGCCTCCAGCCAGGTGCAAAATAACCTGGACCATCCCATGGCCCCGTTCCTGTACACCATTTCCTGCATGCACTGCATGACGGTGTCGCTGGCTGAGGGTGGCATGGGGCTGGGCACCATGTGGGGCCGCGAACAGGCGATGGAAATGCTGGCAGAAGTAGGCTTTCAACAGGTTGAGCTGAAGGAACTGCCCCACGACATCGTCAACGACTATTACGTGATTCGCAAGGGCGTGATTCGCAAAGGAGGGGCGTGATGTGTCAGCTCTGCAGCCTGGCGAACCTGGTGAATCGCGGCTCGCCGCTCGGAGCCCAGCCTCAATCTCTTTCGAGTTGGGGTGCTCTGCAAACGTCAGGGCCGCTGCGATCTAACTATCCCGCCGATTCTACTCAGCCTTTCCCACTCCCCAAGGAGCCAATCCCCCATGACTGTTATACAAGACCGCTATCCAACTAAGATCTCCGACTGGCCGACAGACCCTAGAGCCATCGCCCATGAAGTTGCCAATGACCTCAGTCAAACCGAGCAAGATCGCGATCGCATCGCGGGCATTCCCGATGACGAAGTCCCGCTACTGAAAGAGTCCGGGCTGCTGCCCTTGATGGTGCCCAAAGCCCATGGCGGTGCTGGGGCCAGCTGGCCAGAAGCCATGGACATCGTCAAGATCCTAGCCAAAGCGGATAGTTCGACCGCTCAGCTCTACGGCTATCACCTGCTGCTGTCGGTGGTGCCCCACCTGATTGGCACTACCGAACAAGCCACTCATTACTATCGGGAAACGGCCCAGCACAATATCTTTTGGGCCAACGCCATCAACACCCGCGACAGGCGGTTAAAGTTGGAGCCCGACGGGAATGGATTTCGAGCCATCGGTATCAAAACCTTTTGCACCGGAGCCGTGGTGGCAGACCGACTGATTTGTGCCGCCGCCCAACCGGGTAATCCGCTGCCTGCCATGGTTGTGGTTCCTGGCAATCGCGCTGGCCTCACCTATAACCACGACTGGGATGTGTTGGGGCAGCGCCGCACCGCCAGCGGTAGCTTTACCTTTGAGAATGTGCGGGTAGAGCCCGCCGAAATCCTGGGACCACCGCCGAATCTGGAGAGTGCCTTCCCCACCGTGCTGGGGGTAGGCGGCCTGCTGGTGCTGTCGGCAATTTTTACAGGGATTGCCGAAGGGGCGCTGGAAACCACCCTCGCCTACACCCAGACCAAAGCTCGCCCCTGGGAAACCGCCACGGTGGAAAAGGCCACAGACGATCCCTATGCGCTGCGCCGATATGGCGAACTGTGGGCGCAGCTGCAAGGGGCGATCTCCCTTACCCAGCAGGCCACGGCCCAGTTCCAGTGGGCCTGGGATAAAGAACAAGCTCTGACCTATGCAGAACGCGGCGAAGTTGCCATTGCTGCCGCCGCCGCCAAAACCCTATCTATCCAGGTGGGGTTGGCCATCACTAACCAGATGTTTGACCTGATGGGGGCGCGATCAGTCGCTAATCGCTATGGCTATGACCATTACTGGCGCAACCTGCGCACCCTGACCCTACACGACCCGCTGGACTACAAGCTGTTCGACATCGGCAACTGGGTGGTGAATGGCACAGCCCCAGTCCCCAGTTCTTATGCGTAACCATCGACCCCTTAGTGGCGCAGAGAAGTGCTGAAAGTGCTGCTGTATAAGGACTCTCAAATAGGACAAGAGGGTATTTCATGAGAAGCTGAAGTTCCCCAACTACCGCTAACCTCATGGAAACGCCTATCGTCAACTGGAAGACCAATTACGTCAATGGGTCGAGCCCAAAGACCAACGCCATCTGCAGGGCTTCACTGAAATGCTGGCGGCCATCTTGCAATCTGGCCAGGCCTGCTTGGGGAAATGGATTCCTTACTTGGATCACCGCGGGTGTAGCGCCCGGGCTCACTTGGAACGTGTAAGCTATTTTCTCCGCAATGAGCAGATCACTGCGGAACGGGTCTACCGGCCCTTGTTACGCCATGTGCTGCCCGCGTTTGCTGGGGAAGCTGTCCTGTTGACCTTGGATACGAGTCTGCTGTGGAATCACTGGTGCTTGATAGAGGTGTGCTTGGCTTGGGGCGGGCGGTCGCTCACGCTGACCCAACAGGTAATTGAACATCGCAGTGCCACCATCCGTTTTGAACAATACCACGGGGTGCTGGAGTGCGCCCGTCGAGCCTTACCGCCAGGGAGTCAGGTGACGCTTTTGGCCGACCGAGGCTTTGAACATGGAGACTTGATCCGTTGGCTTAATCGCAATCACTGGAACTGGTCGATTCGCGTCAAGTCAGACTTGCTGGTCACCCTGGCCCAGGGGCGAACTCAACCCGTCGAGGCCCTCTGTCCACCGCCGAATCAGGCGTATCTCTTCCCCAACGTGCAGGTGCTTGAAGATATCAAGGCGCATCTGGCGACGGCCAACGTGCCGGACGCTCAAGACACCTGGGCGGTGTTGTCGAACCAACCTCCCTCGCTACAGACCTTCGCGCTCTATGGCCAGCGGTTCGGTGGGATTGAGCCCCATTTTAAGGATTACAAGTCAGCAGCATTTGACCTCTTGGAGACGGGACTGCGGGAAGCCGAGATGCTGACCCGTTTAGTCATGCTGTTGGACGCCGCCTCGCTCATTGCCCTGATACTTGGCCTGATGCTTGTCCACGCAAAACAGCGGGCTCGGATTGACTGGCATGGGGAGCGGGGGTTGAGTTTTCTGCAACTTGGTCTGCGTGAGTTGGCTCGGCTGTGCTACCAGCGATTACCTCTGCCCAAACTTCGGGCTTTGACCAAAGGCCATCCATCTCCGGCCTGTGCCTCACGCTGTAAACGTGAGGCCTTAGATTGTCGCGTTGAGTTCTCTAAGGTCGTTGTGTTCTCATCTTGAGACTGTTCTGAGTTTTCTGCACCACTAAGGGTTTTGACCTCAAGCAGACCCAGCCTAACCTAAAATGGCCACACCGTTACTGTCCAGTGGTTCATCGCTTGTCATTGCCCGGATTCTGGGTTGCTGTTGAGCGCCACCCTGAAGCTGTCGTTGAGACGACGGTTTAGATAAGGCAGCACCCGTTTCGATCGCATTACTGCTGAGCGGCATTTTGTGCGATCGGGCAGTGGTTGGCAGCAAAGACTTTATATAAAATCTTCGAGTGATTTATGAGAATAATGGAGCTCTGAACGCTTGTCAAAAGACATAGGCTATTAGTATCTCTTGACATAGAGTGTGATCTGAATCACATATTCATCGAGTAAAAGCAATGAATGTGGATATTTAAAGGTTTTTTGAACAAAAGGCTGAGCTAGTGATCTCAAATGTTACCCTCTAGGGTAATAGCGCATCTTGATTCTTTGGTAAATAATTGAGGCGTGCAAGAGTGAACCAGCAAGCCAACTGACATCGAACTGACTGGTTAGCATCTATCAGTATTTCAGCATCTACCAAAACTATTCGGGCTCTTTGGACTAAACTATGCTGACTGCATTACTAAAAACCTCGAATCCCTTATGTAGCAATACTTGTAGGTCTTAGAAACTCAAACAGAGTCACGAATGCCGCAAAATCCTGCGCCGTAAGGATTCTAGCGATTTTCAGGGCTGTATTGCATACCCTAGCCGGAAGACCCACTATTCGTGAAGCAAAAGCCAGGTTCCTTAGATGACTTTGAAGTGGAAACTTGAATAGTAAACCTCCGAGTTTCAACTTGTGGGCATTACCTTAGTATGCTGAATACGGTTAATGGCTTTTTCAGGCTCAGCATAAAAATTTTTGGCGATATGATTGCGAAGATTTCGCGGAAAGAGAATTTTGGCGAATAAATGCCTCACAAAGACTATCTTCCCTAATAAATCTTGCTTAGTAATACGTACAAGAATTTTGGAATCTCGAACAGTATGTGTAGTTCTGAAGAAGCACATAATTAGTGATAAAATTACGCAATCCAATGGGTGTACGGTATCTTTTTTGATTAGGTACGATTTTATGGCTAGCTATAGCAAGCAGGGATCTAAATTTAAAGCCCTAGTCTATGAAGGTGAATTACAACGTATTTCTGGTTGGGTTGAGGAATATCCGAATTTAGAAACGGGTGGAGATCTATTTGGATTCTGGACACATTCTGGATTCCCAGTTGTTCAATTTGTATTGGGTCCTGGCTCAAAAAGTAGACATAACCCAACCAGTTTTTACCAAGATAAAGATTACTTGGTTGAAAGTGGTAGTCTTCTCAGGAGTAAGCATGGCTTACAACATATTGGAGAGTGGCATTCTCATCATCAACTTGGATTGGCTCAACCTAGTCAAGGAGATGAAAATACAGTTTTTAGAGCATTAGAAAAATACAAATTTCCCAAGTTTTTACTTTTCATTGCGAATTTAAGACCTAACTCAGGAAGTCGTTGCCAAAGAAGCAAATGGACGGTCAATGTAGGGAGCTTTTTATTCACCCGATCTATACCTAAGTATCAGGTTGGCCAATGGGTAGTTTTACCAGAAAATAGTCCAATTCGGTCAACTTTACATCAGAGCTGGCCTCAAAGTTCATCCTTTGAAAAAACTTGCCTCTCAAATAGTTGGAAGGTTGACCAAACCTCACTGGAAGCTGAAATCCTGGAGCCAACTCAACCAATTGAAATCGCTGAATATCTGTGGTACTCGAAACCAGAGGGACAAAATTTGCTGAAGGAAATTGATTCCGACCTAAAACAAGTCTTTAAAGACTGCCAAATGTTTCGAACAGTCACAGGAAGTATTTACTTTACTTTCAAATATGGTCTGGATTACTGGCGAGTTAACTTACCTAATAACTTTCCTGATTCATCACCAACATTACAAGTTAACGAGGGGGAACCAATATCGATTGAAGAGTATTCTAGCCAAACAAACTTAATAAATGATTTGAAAATATACTTAAAAATTCGAATGAAATAAAAGGTTGATAAAGTTATGAATTGGAGTAAGATCCAGCAAAAACGTTTACTGATAGAGAAGGAAATTCTCAAGAAGTACTTCCCTGCATTTAAGTGGGTTAATCCTACTGATTCCAGTAATACAAGAATAGAAGGCAACGTATGCACTAATTCTATGAAACTGTACACTCTCAGAGTGTATATACCTTCAGATTTTCCTAATTCACGTCCTGATATGGTTGTAACCTTGCCATATCCTCTTGAAGGATGTTCAGGAAATGACTTGAAAGATTATGGTGCGAGTTCAAGTATGCACACGCTGGATCCAAGAGATGGCTATGTTCAAATTTGTCACTATAAAGATTGGACAGACAACCTAACCGTTTACTTGGTTGTCTTAAAAGGAAGAATTTGGCTTGAAGCATATGAAGCACACAAACGTACTGGACAACCTTTGGACCACTTCTTACCTCATATGCTTGGTGGTGCAGAAAACTCCTGAAACCCTTATGGATAAAGGATTCTCATTAAGACCGTCATTTTTGGCTTTCTCAAAAAATTGGACGAGGGCAGTAGGTTTCAGCCGATGTTTTGGCTGTTCAAGCCATCCACTGTGAGACTCAAAAAAGTTTTCTGCACCACTGAGCCTCATATGTAATGAACAAATATATACTTGCAATGGAAAATTGAAACCATAGCATATCAGTTTTTGAACAAATCTATCCTGCCTCTACGTAATTATTTCAGTGAACATTAAGGAGGACAAATCCAATGACAGATTCTCAAAATGTGCAGGAACATCTAGAGATTATGACTGAAGAAGGGGCTGCGCCACCCAACCAAGAACTCGTTTTCGACCCAACAACAGGCCAGCTAGTTGTAAAGAGCATAAGTGATCCTAAGCCTAATCCTGATGCTGTGACTGCGACCCAAATTGCTGAAGATGGTTTCTTCCAGGAGTAGTAGTTATGAATTCATATCTTGTCTACATGCACCAGGAGCAAGTCCAAGCGATCTACCAAAACTTTATTGCTTCTGGAATAAACACAATTCGTGGAATTGCGTTTGAGTTTGATGACGGTGATGTTTTTCATATTTATACATCAGAACCCAAAACTCAGATCTCTGGTTATCCCTGTGCTTCCCTCATTCAATTTCTAGATCGATTACCTACCAACGAAGCAGGTCTAGCGATGGCTAAACAGCTTCGTAACACAATGCAAAATAATGGTGTCAATTCTTCTAGACATATATTGATTATTCTATTCTCAATAGAGGATGGTCAGTTAAAGCATCATGTTTTCGCGAGTAGAGCTGAAGGCGAATTCCAAGAAGGAGTTATGAAATTTCTTCCTGGGAGATCCGAGCTTTATTCTCGCAGTAAAGGAATCTTGGAAACTTCAATCTTAGAGAACTGCAAAGTTGGGATTGTTGGCCTGGGTAGTGGTGGTTCTAGTATTGCAGTAGAACTGGCTAAAGCAGGAATTGGTAATTTTGTGTTGATTGACTATGATCGACTGGAATTAGCCAACATTGCTAGGCATGTTTGTGGGACAGGTGATCTTGGTCGTTATAAAACTAAGGCGGTCAAAGATGCACTATATGGCAAGAATCCTCACATTCAGGTTGACAGCGCCGAGCTCGATATTAACGAAAATTTAGAGCAAACCAAAATACTGCTTAAAGACTGCAATTTAATTATTGCAGCTACTGACAACGATCGCAGTCGTTTCAATTTAAATAGTATTTCCTTGGAATATAGAATTCCTACTATTTTTGGTAGAGCATTAACTCGTGCTATTGGAGGTGATGTTCTAAGAGTCCGCCCTCATCAAGGACCTTGTTTAAGATGTATTTTTACCAAAGATTTTCTAGCAACCCGTAAACAGGAAATATCCACGTCTACCCAGGCTAGGAAAGATACACCAGCCTATGTCTCAGATGAAGAGGTTAACGCAACTGTTCAAGTTGGATTGTCTTCTGATATTGTGCCCATCTCAAACATGGTTGTGAAACTGGCATTAGTAGAGCTGTCTAAAGGTCGAGCCAGTGGCATTGCTTCCCTAGAAGAAGATTTGATTGCGAACTTTTACATTTGGGCTAATCGGCGTGAGCAAACCTATGCTGAATGGCCAAAGATGGAATATGGTTCAAGAACACCCTCTATCCTGCGGTGGTACGGTGCAAAGTGGGAGCGCAACGCAACTTGCCCCGCCTGTAACGAAGACCATGAACTACTGGATGAGGAAGACAATATTTTTGCTAGTTAAGAAGATAAACACTATTTTCTCGGCTCTTCTGGATATCAGGTGATAAGCGTGGCAAGGGTTTCAGCCTTGTTAATGCTATTTTTTGTATCCAATTGACCATTTTCAACCATAAACCCAAAAGAGCCATTTTCTCGATGTAAAACACTTAAAAACATGAATGACTTTGAAGCAGCTCAGTTACTACAGCAAGGTATTCAGCATTTCCGGGTTGGTCAATTGGATCTAGCCGCCGATTCCTTTCGTGAAGCCTTAAGGATATCCAAAGTTCTTGGAAACCGCGCTGTTGAGGGAGTAGCTCTCACTGTTCTGGGCAATGTCTACCTTAACCAAAACAAATACCAGCAAGCGATTGAAGCTCAGGAACAAGCCCTAGCGCTCTCCAAAGAGACTGGTAACTATGCCGGACAGGGAGCAGCCCTAGGTGGATTAGGATTGGCTTACCTTAAGCAAGGTCAAACTCAACGAGGTGCTGAGCATCTTGAAGACGCATTACCCATCTTCAAACAAATTGGCGATCGCGCGGGAGAATGTCAGGTGTTGAGTGGGTTGGGAAATGCCTATACCCAATCAGAAGAATATGCAACCGCAGTGAAGTACCTTCAGCAAGCACTAACAGCTGCTAGGGAAATCGGCAATCCTGTCGGGGAGGCCACAGCTTTGGGTGGCTTAGGAGAGGTTTACCTTAAGCAAGGTCAATATCAAAAAGCCATTGAGTCTTTGAAGCCGGTGTTACCCATCTTCCAGGAAATGGGCAATCGCCCATGGCAAGGAGAAACCCATATTAACCTGGCAAAGGCCTACGACAATTTGCAGCAGTACACAGAGGCAATTACTCATTATGAACAGGCCTTCAACATTTTTCAAGATTTGGGCGATCGCAATAAAGTCGGCAATCTACTGCTTAATCTGGGCATTGATCAGGGGCAACTGGGTCAATATTCTGAGTCTGCCTCCTCCTATCAAAGAGCTTTATCAACTTTCCAGGATGACGGTGATCAAGCGGGAGAAGGAAAGGCTCTGCTGAATTTGGGCATTACCTGCTCTTATCTGGCGCAATATTCAGAAGGAATCCGTTTCCTGAGTCAAGCCCTTAGCATTTTCCAGCATCTGGGTGATCTGAGGAGTCAAGGAATCGTTTTAGAGCGTCTGAGCTATACCCACATGGGATCAGGCCAGTTCACAGAAGCCATCAGCTTTTTCCAGCAAGGTTTAGATATTGTCCGAATGAGTTGCGATCGCCTGACAGAGGGCACAATCCTAAGCAATTTAGGCTATGCATTGACGCAAACAGGGGAATATCAACAAGCTCTCGAACATCTCAACCAAGCTTTAAGTATCGCTCATGAACTCGAAAACTCTATTCTCAAAGGTCAAGCTTTATCATTTTTAGGAAATTTATATCTTGATCAGGGCAAATATCAAGAAGCCATTGAAACTCAGAGATATGCTTTATCAATTCTAAGGAAGACTAACAACGCTTTGGGACAAGCCGCAGCTTTGGGTTGCATAGGACTTGCCCACTTGCAACAAAGTCAATATCAAGAAGGCATTAAGCATCTTGAGGAGGCGTTGCCAATCTTCAAACAAACTAGATACCGATTTGGAGAATGCCAAACTTTAAATGGTTTAGGTAATGCCTATACTCAGTTACAAGACTATCCAAGCGCCATTGATTATTTCCAGCAAGCACTGAAAATTGCGAAGGAAATTGGTAATTGTGTAGGAGAAGCAACAGCATTAAGTGGATTAGGTGATGCTTATCTACAACATGGTCAATATCAAGAAGCGATCGATGCTTTGCAGTCAATAATACCGATTTTGCCAGAAATTGGCGATCGCCAGTTGGAGCAGACCATATATATTAATTTGGGCAAAGTCTATACTGAGCTTAAACAATTTAAGGCAGCAATCCAATCCTTTGAGAAAAGCTTAAAAATCACTCGAGAACTTGGTGCTCGGATAGAAGAACTGCTTGCCTTAAGTAGCTTAAGCACTCTAAATTTTGAAGCTAAGAGATTTGAGAGCACAATAAAATATTCTAGGCAGATTTTAACTCTTTTAGACAAGAAGAGCGATACTGAATTAAACCTCGAAAATGAAGTGAAACTCAACATTTTGTCAGAGGCAAAATACAATATCGGCACAGCTCATCTATATAAGCAAAAAGGCATAAGAACTGACAATTTAGAGTTAGCCATTCGCTATCTTAAAGAAGCCTTACAAGGATATTCTAGAGACAACCTTTCCTCTGAGTGGGCAAAGGCTCATAATAATCTTTCCATTGCATATTTGGATAGAATTCGAGGTGGTAAAGCAGAAAATATAGAGAATTCAATTAAGCACTCAAAAAACACCTTAGAAGTTTATACAATAGAGGAGTACCCTGAAGAATGGGCTAGAACTCAACTTAATTTAGGTCATGCTTACTTGGCAAGAATACTTGGTGAGAAAGTAGCTAATCTTCAAGAATCAATCGGCTTCTGTCAGCGAGCTTTATCTGTTTTTACTCAGAAGGAATCTCCTGAGTATTGGGCGAAATCACAAAGTAACTTGGGAGCTGCCTATGCTACTCTTGCTAAGCAAAGTAGTCTTAAGGTGGGTTTCCTAGATTATGTGAAGCAGGGTAAACCTAAAGTCACCTCAGAAAACTTTTCCAATTTTAGTACTAGCAACTATGAAGAAGTAAAGCATAAATTTTTAGAAAAAGCAATTGAAAGCTTTACGCTTGCTTTGCAATTTCTAGATGAGACAAACTCTCCCTTTGATTGGGCACAGGTTCAGATGAATTTAGGAGCTGCTTTCTTAGATAAGTCTGAAATCATAGAATTGAAAGAGAAAGATAGATTGATAGATCTAGCCATTAACTCTTTTGACTCTGCCCTAAGGGTCTTTACTCCTATTAAGACTCCTGAGAAGTGGGCAGAAGTGAACAATCACATGGCAGTTGCATATATCAAGAGACTGAAAAGTGAAACAGGAGATAAGGCTGAGATTTTTAGTAATTCAGTTGTTCGTTTCCAAGATACGCTACAAATTTATACGCGCGAGGCTTTTCCTCAAAAATATGCAGAGGCCCAACACAATCTTGGACGAGCCTATAAGTATGCTGAGAACTACAGTGCGGCATACGATGCATTCTATGAAGTCATTGAAACCTTAGACTATCTGCGTAGTGAGATAAGTCCCAAATCAGGCATACAAGAAGACAAGCAGAAGCTGACGGAAGCATGGAACCATGTTTACCAGGAGATGGTGCAGCTCTGTTTGAAGCTTGATAAGCCTATAGAGGCAATTGAATATGTTGAACGGAGTAAAACCAAGAGTCTTGTTGAGCTTCTTACAAATAAAGAAAATTACTACGAACATGAAACATCTCTAAGTCGAATCCGTGATGTTGGAAGGATTTCCTTTGCTGATATTCAAGACCTGATTGACGATCAAACTGCGATCATCGAATGGTATATCGCAGAAAGACAAATTATTGCTTTCCTCATTACTCGCCAAGCTCCTCATCCAATTATCTGGAAATCTTCTTCCGAGAATTGGGCAACCTGGCTAGATGCTTACTTTACTTATTCACTTGCTTATCAAATAGGAAAAGAAAAGAAAAAAGTAGAAGAGGGAAAAAGAGAAGCGCAGCTCTTAGGCGAAGGAGAGAAGGAACCTGAAAGCTTCCTTTATAGTTTTTATTCAGAGTTGGTCAAGCAATATAAGAAAGAGGAACAGTGGTCACCAGAGCTTGAAAACAGGTTTGGAAATTGGAAACAAACCTTTGAGCATAAACTTAAAAATATCGCTAAGGCTCTACACATTGATGAGCTTTTAGAAAAAATTCCGCTAAGGTGTGACCAGTTAATCATGATTCCCAATCGTTGGTTGCATCTGATTCCACTCCATGCTTTACCTATTTCCAATTCTCCTGAAGAAGATGAGACAGAACTATATCTTTTAGATAAATTCTCAGGTGGAATTCGTTATGCACCAAGTTGTCAGTTGCTGAAACTGAGCCAGCATCAAGCTAGGCCTAACTTTGAAAAGTTCTTTGCATTCCATAATCCAGGCAGTGCCCTAGCTTTTTCCAACTTAGAAGTTGAAAATATCTGCTCATTTTTCTCTTCTTCTCAAGTCAGATTTCGGAAAACATCAACCAAATCTATACTTGACCTACAAGATGGCCTGCAAGATTCCCAAAAAAATCATGGCATTCATGAAGCTCACTGTGTTCACTTTGCCTGTCATGGCGAATATAATTTGGACTTTCCTTTAGAGTCAAAACTGATTTTGGCACAGGATGATAAGGCAAATGGAGATTTGACCTTAGAAGAAATCTTTGAGCTTCGCCTTGATCAATGTCGCCTAGTAACCCTTTCAGCCTGTGAAACAGGTGTTGTGATGGAGTTTTTCAGTAATAGTGATGAATACATTACTCTGGCGAGTGGTTTTTTATGTGCAGGTAGTTCTAGTGTTGTTAGTAGTCTTTGGACGGTTGATGATCTCGCAACAGCATTGTTGATGATTCGATTCTATGAAAACTTACAGACAGGTTGTGAAGTACCGTTTGCATTGAACCAAGCTCAGCAGTGGTTAAGAAACTTAACCATCAAAGATTTAAATAAATTACTGAAAAAATCACAGCAATCTTTGAGTCCAACAATCAGAATGCTTTTGAGGCAGCAGCAACGACAATGGTCTAATCAGTTTTCGGAGGATTATCGATTATTTCGTTCTCCCTATTATTGGGCAGCATTCTGTGCGATTGGTCAGTAAGGGAGGAGATTGTTATGAGCAAGCAACAGGACAATCCCCTCCCTTTTGTTGGTCGTAAGGCTAAAATCAATAAATTCCAGGAAAATCTTGAAAGACTTAACAATAATAACCATGGCTGTCTTATTTTTAACATTAGTGGCCAAGCAGGTATAGGGAAGACAGAGTTATTGGAGCAGTTCTACAAACGGACAATAGATCAGAGATTACCCTCAGCTAAAACGAATTTTCGACTACTAAATGATTCAATAATAAGTAAATATCCAAGAGAAATGCAAGTGGTGCCAGCGATAATGGCACAGTTAGCTGAGGAACTAGAAAAAAATAGACCTAATACCTTTCGAGAGTTTCAGAAACGTTATCAGATTTTCTGCAAATGTTTACAAAAACTAGAAGCTTCTCCAAATGGAGTTCAATGGGATCAGTTGCTATCTAAAATTGCAATAAATACAGCAATAAGTGCAGCAGCTCAGCAATTTCCGTTTACTGAGTTACCACTTAGGGGAATAGATAAGGATGAAATCGCGAAATTGCTAGAGAATTGGATGGGCAATATCCTGTCTAATCAGTATGAAGCACAATTGATGAGGGAACCTTTAAGGCTTCTATCTCCTTTATTCTTAAAGGGTTTGAATAAACTTTACCGAAATCATCCTATCGCATTATTCTTCGACGACTACGAACAAAATGACTACGGTGGGAATACTTTCTCTCCAGATCAGTGGTTGCGAGATTTACTCTTCAAAAATCGCTATGGCCAAAGGCCAAAGAAATTGCTGATAGTAATAGCTGGACGCCAAGCTCTAAATCCTCTTTATTGGAGAAGTAATCGCGAGTCCAATCTATTACCTTTTACTCTTGAGCCATTTACAGAAGCGGAAGTACGAGAATATCTAAGTTACAAGGTAAAGGATTTAAGCTATGGAAAGGAAGCTCTTACCAGAAGAATACTGAATTATTCAGACGGTTTCCCTTTAATAGTTAGTATCTTAGCAGACCAAGCGCTCAATAATCATAATTCTGTTATTGATCCTTGTGAAGATGCAGTTCGCTATATTTTAAGTGATTTAGATCCTGTAAAAGATGACCACAAGAGACAACTTGCCGTAAGTGCTGCATTATCTCGACGTTTTGATAAAGAAACCATTGAAAAAATCATTGATTTTGACAATAAAATTGATGCATCTAAAGCTGATTTTGATTGGTTAATAAAGCGTTCTTTTATAGTCAAGATAGGATTATATCGGGGCTATCATCGGTCTGTGCGAAAGTTCATGCTGCGATATTTACAGCAGTTAAACCCGTCAAAATACTATGATTTGCATGAAAGGCTTGCTTCCCACTATAGTGCATTGATTTTAAGCCTTGATTTGAGTTGTAAAGAACAATACTCACATTCAACTTGGTGGCTTTATCGTTTAGAGTGGTTTTATCATAGATTTTGTCAAACTGACCAAAACCTTACGGACAAAAATTTTGAGATTTTCGAAGTTGCTTTAGAAGAGTTCTTTAAGGCATTTGATTTTCGGGTTTCAACAGCCACTCATTTAGCCAAAACCATCCGACAGGCAGGAGAAGAAAATCAAAGTTTAAGACTTAAACAGTTCGGAGAAGCATTAGTCGAACTTGTCAAACACTATCAAAGAGAGATTAAAATATTAATTCAAAAAAAGCATGAATATCGAAAAATCATACTATCTAGTATTTTGATCGGTCAGACATTCACTAATCCAGTCGAAATATCTGGTCACTGCAATAGAACAGTTAAGCATATTATAGAGGATTTAGAAGATTCTCAAAAAGTAAGATCAGTTCTAAGGATCGCTTTATCTAGAAACTTTGATTATGTCGCCTTTAGAGTGATTACTAAAGATAACATAGTTAGAGATGAAGAGGCTGAGTTTATTTTTAGATGGTTAACACAACTTCCTTTTGTAACTCTGGTACCATCGATTTCATCATGCTGGGAATATAATCCGCTGATAAGAAAATTCATCCTTCGACGATATCGAAAGCAATCCTTTAAAGTTTGCCGTTATTTGCATGCTAATCTTACCTCCCATTATAGTAATTTGGTTCAAGGTTTAGATTGGAATGATATAAATTCTTGGTCTAATTTGACTTGGCAAAACCATTGTTTAGAATGCCTCTATCATAGATTACACAGCGTGTACAGTACTTCTCAAGAGTTTGCAAATAATGATTTCGCCTTAGGAGAGTTCGCGAAAGCTTTGAAATTCCAACAATCGAGGGTATTTGAATGGGCTCAGACAATCCAGCAAGTAGGAGAAGAAAACATGGTTTCCAAGCTTAAAAACTGGGGAGAAAAGCTTGTTGAACTGATAGATTATCCCCAGAACTTAGAGCAGTATCGCAAGTTAGAAAAACTGATTTCCTCTAGTGATTTAACTAATGAAAATCATGTAAGCAGCATCATTAAAAAACTGAAAGAATACTTGGAACCGAGAAATCCGGACTTGGTTAGTGATATATGCTATGAAAATAATATTATAGAAAGCCTTCTTGATGACCTGAGTAGAAATAGTCAAGGAGGAGGCTTTATTACTTCTAACTCTCTCTTAAATTCATCTATAGGTAGTATAGAAAATCCCATCGATCAGCGTATGATATGGAGATTAGAGTATCTCAAGAAAATACTCTCAAATAACAACCCTAAATCAAAATTGGAATTACAAAAAATTCTAGAAATAGAGCGAAAGGAATTTGGAAAAATGACGATGGGTTTGGCACAAGATACTTCAAGGGGAGATATTTCTGTATTCATTAGCTCACTTATGCTTGCCATTGCCATATTGGCTTCTAATGAAATTGATCAGCATTAAGCGGGAAGGCTCAATCATTTATAAGATGATGTGGCTTCTTCATAATCGTCAAAAGCCTTGATTGACAGTGGTTGTAGATACTCTATTCATCTTCAATTTGATTCGTCCCACCTACTTAATAATATGACTCCAAGCAAAATGTCTGGCTGCATTTCTATCTTAGGAGGAATGCAAGTTTCTGAGGGGAAAGACTTTTATTTTGTTTTTTTCATCGCGAAAAGCATTTTTTAAAATCGGCCAACAACTCTCACTACTAGGGTTGATCGCAATGCCAATCACAAGCCATTTCTTCAAAACCCTCTTTAACGCCATCCGCGATAGTGACGCCGATCCACAGTTTGTCTATCCCTTCCTACAATCCCACCTTGATCAACTCACCAATCAACTCCCACAACACCTGAGAAATTGGGCGATCGCTACCCTTCCCACCTTCGAACCAGAACAACAATGCGACACCGCTAACGATATCGCCAACTTTAGCCTCCTCATGCGAGGCTTCCCCCTGGGAGGCAAAGCCACCAATGTCGAAATTGCGATCGCATTAAATCGAGCCCAAAGTTGGTTGCGGCAAGTGCGAAAAAGGGAGCTAGAAGAATTGCGAGAACGCTTGAGTTCAACAACTAGAATGATCTTGAGAAGACAGTTTTATCATTTGGTAGAGGATGAGCCGTTTGTTGAGAGCCATTTTACTGGGCAGCATTTTGTGCGATCGGGCAGTGAGTACAATTTATGAACCTTCAAATCCTTTTCAGCGAAAACCTGATTGAGATCACTTTCTAGTTTTGTCGGTCGCGAAGCTAGAGCGAGTTTTTTTGAGCCTGATATGTCATTTAGCCAAGGAATATAAGTATAGCAATGTCACCATACGAAGAGAATATTTTAGATTTCTATAAAATCTACGAAGAGCAACCTGAACTCTTCACCGACGACGATAGGGCTTCATTTGAGGCTCTCAAAGCAACCTTTGCCGAAGATGACAGCATTGAAAAAATTTCAGATACGATCGCTCTTTGGTGTGAAGAGCATCCCAACATTCTCAATGCTCTTCTGGAGCTTCCCCCAAGCGAGACTAGTGAGAGAGGGGCAGGAGGTCGCTCAACTCGCCTGAATCCTAAAGAGGTTCTAGGACTGTTGGATAATATTACTCGCAGTGGGCCAGCAGGTCGCCCAACTCGCTTGGATCCTGAAGAGACCTCGGAATTGTTAGATAACATCGTTCGAGAAAGTGAAACAGATTCTGGCTCCTCCTCTTCTCCCCCACAAAAATGAGCAAAACTTTCTCAACTCAGAAATTATGTAACTCCAGTCTGACACTTTACGCCTTCCATCTACGTGATAACCTTAGCGAAGGCCTTCGCCAGGTATCATCCCAAGCCTCAAGACTATGGGAGAACCTGGTGTGGTTAGGCAGTACACTGAAAATTCCTGAACTGCAGTCTTTGAGACAAAAGCTGATCTGTTATCAAGCAGGGCAGTATCAACCGACTGCAGAGGATCAGTTAGCTTTAGGTCAACAAAGCCTTTTGCCTGAAGAAGAAGATCGTATAAACTTTCAGTTAATTGCACAAGCCGACAGTGCAAGTCTAGAACTTAAGGGATTACTTTGCCCCTTTCGTCTCCACGATGCCTACGCAATCGACCTTACCCTGTTCTCCCCAACTCCCATCACTTTGGGGCAACTCAACCAGCTTAATCCCCAAGGACTCTTGCTACCTCCACATATCCAGGCATCCTTAGGACAAACCCTATTGTTCTATGCAGAAGTCGATGCCCTCGAGAAAGATGACCGTTCGATTGCAGATGCTTGCCTAGCTCAGTTGCTTCAAAATCAGGTAATGCCTGAATTCCTCGCTGAAGGTAAACTCCTAGGTAGCTCAATCTTTGAATATGGTTCTCTGGTACGTGATCCAGCCCAGCAATACCATATCCTGGTTTGGCTCAACCACAATCAGCTTGCTCCAGAGGTGGATGAAGTTTCAGAACGATTGCTCTATCTCCTGAACTCTCGCCATAAAATTCTTTACGCTTATGACCAGTCTCGCTGGTGCGATCGCCAGGCTAAACAGCTTTACAGCGACCTGGAACTAAACATTGTTCAAAGATTCAACCAGATTGCTCGGTCCCCAGACCACCTACAGCAGTTTCAAACATTACTGCGGAATCAACTACCCCAAACGGCATTTCAGTATGCTCAATACTTGAGGGACCTATCAGATCACGAGACTACAATTAACACTAATCTCCAAAACTACCGTCAACAACTGGCAAAACTCGCCCGATTGCCAGGCTGCGACCTAACTTTTTTGCAAGATTTCTTAGACCTCGCTGAAAACAAATATCTCAAACAAATCCAGGTTAACCAAAGCTACCTTACTCCTGGACAGGCGCTGTTCCAACAACTTACTGAAACTATTCGAGGTTTAGCTGAATTGGAACAGACTGAGAGCGATCGATGTTTAGAGAGAACCGTTCAAGTTCTAGGTGTTGGTCTTGCGACAGGAACCATTGTTGGGGCTGGCTATAGCTACACTGAGAAGCCTTTCAAGCCTCCTTTTTCGACCAACACTATTCATCCGTTTGTTGCTTACTTGCTATGGAGCTTCACTGCTGCCTTTATCGCTGGGGTGATTGCATACTGGCTGACTCAGCTGAATTTGCTGGTATGGTGGTCGAATTTACGTAATCGAGGGCAAGACGAGAAAACCTTTGAAGAATGAGCTTTGAAGCTACTATTTCGAGACTTTATCAGGGAGCAATAAGTCGGAGCATAGACTGGATATTATGTACTTAAGTAAAAATTATACTCTTCGGCCCAAGCGGCTTAAGAGATAGCGCTGCCTACTTATCCCAGCTCAGGATACCGAATACCTGTCAGAGAACCCTAAGACAATGACGCGTGGCTTCCCTGCTCTGGCTGCTAAGGTGATGGCAAGAATTCCTGCTCTTGGCCATGACCGTTTCAGGCATGACTTACTCTTGGATTGCCATGCTTCTGCTGCTCGGGATGGCTGGATGTGCGCTTGAGCCAGGGCCTAACTCAGCTGAGCCATCCAATACGACTGACTCGTCTCCCACCTCAGCGACCACGGCTGAGCCAGCGACGGCGGCGGTGCTCTCCGTCGAGGTCAGCGGTGACCCGGGCGCCTACGAATTTACGGTCACCGTACGCAGTCCTGACACTGGCTGTGACCAGTATGCCGATTGGTGGGAAGTGCTGAGCGCAGAGGGGGAGTTACTCTACCGGCGCGTCTTACTACACAGCCACGTGGATGAGCAACCCTTTACCCGCAGTGGCGGGCCGGTTGCAGTCTCACCGGAGCAAGTGGTGATCGTGCGATCGCACATGCATCCCAGTGGCTATGGAACCCAGGCCCAGGAAGGATCCGTGGCCACAGGGTTTAGGGCAGTGACCTTGCCCGCCGGGTTTGCCACCACCCTCGCCCAGCAAGACCCCCTACCCGCCGACTGCGCCTTTTGAATTGTCTGAGTCCTTTGCCGCTTCACACAGTTCTCCATGCCGCCAGAGCTCAGTCTCAAACGGCAGCTCGGTTTATAAACCAGCCCGCTTAAACGCTGGCAGCAGCGAGCGATCGGCCAAATAGGTGTGCAGCTCTTTGGAGCTCATGCGGCATAGATCTTTGGCGACTTCCTGCACGGTGAGCTGTTGCGGCAGGTTGGATGGCAGCACGTTGCGCAGAATGCCTAGAATTTGCGGTTCTGCAACCAAAATGAGCTGCCTGACTGGGTGCGTCTGACTGAGCTGAGTAATGCGGCTGGCGACAGACTGGGCGAAACGATATTCAAACGCCATCCTATGCTGTTTGCGATGGTCGTCATAGCTGTGAGCCTGACCCGAACCGCCGCGATTACGTCCCGCTTTCGTATTGGCCCACAATTCCTGGCCCGGCATTTCCTGTTCAGCATTGTGTAAGCTGTCACGCTCCACGAGATGCGGTCCGGCTTCGTATTCAGTGACCTCTGTGGGGTTGAGTGTTAAGAAGCGGGCTGTTGTGCCGTCAATAACCGCTACCAGATAGTGACCCATGAATCCCCTCTCGAAACCTTGTCTAATCTAATCGTAACGGGGTTGTGTAGGCCACATCACATCAGCGAACAAAGCTTAGGAGTCTAGCATTACCCGTTTATGCCCCCCATGACGCCTCGCCATCGGGTTGGCAATGACAGTTGGTAACTGGGGGGCAGCCACTCGACCCGTCACCTAAGAGAATAGGATGTGAGGACGTTTCTGGAGGAATCCGATCATGACTCTTGTCCTGAGGTCACCGGCGTTTGCTGCCGGTGGGGAGATCCCCGTTGAATACACCTGCGAAGGGCGCGACATGTCGCCGCCGTTGACTTGGCAGGGCATCCCAGCAGGGACCCGCAGTTTAGTCCTGATCGTCGCCGATCCCGATGCTCCTGATCCGACTGCTCCCCAAATGACGTGGGTCCATTGGCTACTGTACAATTTGCCTCCCGAAACGGAGGGACTATCGGCAGGAATCACATCCCAAAACTTGCCAGCCGGCACCCGAGAAGGCATCAACGACTTCAAGCGCACTCGCTATGGTGGCCCGTGCCCTCCCATCGGACGTCATCGTTACTTCCACAAGCTCTATGCTCTAGATACAATGCTGGCAGACTTGGGTACGCCGACAAAATCCCAACTAGAGGCGGCAATGCCAGGACACATCTTGGCCCAGGCTGAACTCATGGGCACCTATGAGAAGACACGCTGATGGGGTTGAGCCCAATACCGACCTCAAACAACACGCTGATCAGGGCGATTGGGTACCCCTCAACCGGCTTCACCCGCAGGTCGAGGGCAACGTGAAAACATTTATGGCCGTGTCAAAGGGGTTAGGTGCTGTTGCAACTGTTGGGCATTCTTAACAGCGTAACCGCCCCCATCGTTATTGAAATAGACGTAGGCATCGTAACCCAGGCTGAGCCAGTGACACAGGCGATCGCTCTCCGATTGCAACTGCTCTAACGGATAGCCCTGATCCATTGTGCCACCCGGCCCATGGCGTCGTAGGTAGAGAAAATCTGCCGTCGTCGGTGCCGCCACGGTTAACTGTGCCCCATCGGCCCAACAAAGCGCCACATTACTCTGCCGCAGCCGATCGAACATGGCCGGTACTAGCCAGGAGGCATGGCGCACCTCCAAGACAACTTTGGGGGCAGATACCACGGATTGACTGTTGAGAATGTCTAAAAGCTGGGACAACCGCGGTAAGTCCAGCGCAAAATTGGGTGGCAATTGCAACAGCAAAGGACCTAACTTAGACTCCAACAGGGCGACCCGCTGCAGGAAATTCAGCAGCAATTCTTCACAGGCGGCCAGGCGACGAGCATGGGTGATCAGACGACTCACTTTCACCGCGAACGTAAAATCTGGGGGGGTCACTGTACGCCAGCGAGTCAGCATTTTTGTGGAGGGCAGGCGATAAAAGGTACTGTTGAGCTCGACGGTCCGAAACACCTGACTGTAGTGGGCCAACCATTGCCCAGAGGGCACGCCCTTGGGATAAAAGGTGGGATAGCGCCAATGCTTATAGCTAAAGCCGCTGGTGCCGATGATTGCTGTCGCCATAGAGAAAAATTGGATGGGATCCAGAAATCAGTATATTTTGCTTATCCATTCAAGTGATTCTCAGACTCAGATGTCACCCTAAAAGCTAACCAAAGCCACACCTCCAGGTTTTATGACGCCAGAACACGAACGCCTGCAAGCCGCCCAGGTCCCTGCAACCCCCTGGAAAAAATGGGGGCCTTACTTGAGCGAGCGCCAGTGGGGCACGGTACGAGAAGACTACAGTGCCAGCGGCGAAGCCTGGGACTATTTCTCCCATCAGCAGTCCCACTCGCGGGCCTATCGCTGGGGCGAAGACGGTATCGGTGGCATCTGCGATGATCAGCAATTGCTTTGTTTGGCTCTGGCCCTGTGGAACGGTCAGGATCCGGTGCTAAAAGAGCGACTGTTTGGCCTCACCGGCAGCCAGGGCAACCACGGCGAAGACGTGAAGGAGTACTACTTTTACCTAGATAGCACCCCCACCCACAGCTACCTGAAGTGTCTCTACAAGTATCCTCAAGCCGAGTATCCCTATGCTGACCTGGTGGCAGAAAACCAGCGGCGGGGCCGGGGCAGCATGGAATATGAGCTGCTGGACACTGGCGTATTTGCTGAGAGCCGCTACTTCGATGTGTTCGTGGAGTATGCCAAAGCGGCCCCAGAGGACATCCTGATTCAGATCGAGGTGGTTAATCGGGGACCAGAGGCAGCCCCCCTACACCTGCTACCCACCCTGTGGTATCGCAATACCTGGTCTTGGGGCGAGGGCACTGAGAAACCTGTTCTCAAACTCGGCGATCCCGGCAATTGGGGCAGCACCATTGAAGCTGCCCATCCCCTCCTGGGACGCTACTGGCTCCATTGCGCTACTGCCGGCCCGCTGCCCCTGTACTTCACCGAGAACGAGACCAACATCGCCAAACTGTTTGAGGCCGAGAACTCGTCTCCCTACGTTAAGGACGGCATCCACGATGCGGTGATTCACGGTCAGAAAGACGCCATAAATCCGCAGCAGATAGGGACGAAAGCAGCTGCCCACTATCGGCTGCATGTGGGGGCGGGAGAGGGTCAGACGGTGCGGCTGCGACTGACCCAAGAAGCTCATTTGCAGGCCCCCTTGGGTGACGACTTTGACACCGTCTTGCAAGCCCGGCGGCGAGAGGCGGATGACTTCTATGCTGCCCTCACCCCTTTTACTCTGACCGCCGACCAGCGATCGATTCAGCGCCAGGCCTTTGCCGGGATGCTGTGGAGCAAGCAGATGTACCGCTACGGGGTACAAGATTGGCTCCGGGGTGATCCGACCATGCCGCCACCGCCCCCAGGCCACCAGCAGGGTCGCAATCGCCAGTGGCGACACCTCGATAGCGCCGACATCATTTCCATGCCCGACACCTGGGAATACCCCTGGTTTGCCGCCTGGGATCTGGCTTTTCACTGTATTCCCCTGGCCATGGTCGATGCCGAGTTTGCCAAGCAGCAGCTCGATATCATGACCCGGGAGTGGTATATGCATCCCAACGGCCAGCTGCCGGCCTACGAGTGGGCCTTTGGGGATGTGAATCCGCCGGTACATGCCTGGGCCACTTGGCGGGTCTACAAGATTGAGCAAAAGTTGACAGGCCAGGGAGATCGGATCTTCCTAGAGCGGGTCTTTCAAAAGCTGCTGCTGAACTTCACCTGGTGGGTAAACCGCAAGGATAGGGAAGGCAATAACGTGTTTGAAGGGGGCTTTTTGGGCCTCGACAACATTGGCGTGTTTGATCGCAGCGCCGAACTACCCACGGGCGGCACCCTGGAGCAATCTGACAGCACCAGTTGGATGGCCATGTACTGCCTCAACATGTTGGAGATTGCCTTAGAACTGGCCCGGGACAACCCTGTGTATGAAGACATGGCCACCAAGTTCTTCGAGCACTTCATCTACATCGCCGATGCCATGAACCACATCGGTAACGACCGCACCCAGCTTTGGGATGAGGAAGACGGCTTCTTCTACGATGTGTTGCATCTGCCAAATGGCAAGCGCATCCAGATGACGATTCGCTCCCTAGTGGGGCTGATTCCTCTGTTTGCGGTGATGACCATCGAACCGGATTTGCTACGGCGCTTACCTAACTTCGCTGAACGCCTACAGTGGTTCATCCGCAACCGTCCCAACCTGAAGCGCAATGTCGCCTGCATGGAAACCGAGGGTGTCGGTGCCCGTCGTATGCTGGCCCTCTGCTATGCCACCATGGGTCGAGCCCGGCCTCAAGATAAGCTATGCCGCCTCTTAGAAAAGCTACTGGATGAATCCGAGTTCCTGAGTGACTACGGCATCCGCGCCCTCTCCAAACACCATGTCGAGCATCCTTATGTGTTCTACGCCAACGGCCAGGAGTACCGGATAGACTACGAACCGGCTGAGTCTAGCAGCGGTCTGTTTGGTGGCAATTCTAATTGGCGGGGGCCGATCTGGTTTCCGGTGAATTATCTGATGATCGAGTCATTGCAGAAGTTTCATCACTACCTGGGCGATGACTATCGGGTGGAATGTCCGACAGGGTCGGGGCAGTGGATGACGCTGTGGCAAGTGGCCAGTGAGTTATCCCAGCGGCTGATGGCGATTTTTCTCCGCGACGGCAGTGGACGTCGCCCTGTCTATGGGGGCATTGCCCCGTTACAGACTGATCCTCACTGGCGAGGCTACATTCAGTTTCACGAGTACTTCCATGGTGACAACGGCGCCGGCCTGGGAGCCAGCCATCAAACCGGCTGGACTGGGCTGGTTGCCAAGCTGATTCAACAGCAGGCGGAATATAGTAGCTAGCAGGCAGTGAGCATGGCTTCTGGGGTCACCAACACATCGGTCTGGGATGATCGGCGGACGCTTTGAGGACATCCTGCTGATTAATCTGATTGCAGCACAGGATAGAGATAGGCCCCAACCTCGCCAACCTGGCCAAGGTGACAGACTGCCCGCTGCCTCGCCTGTTTCCCATGAAACTCGCTGTGTTAGATCGGACTTTCTCGCCAGCCCTGTCTGCCCCCCGTGACCTACGACCGCTGGATGAGGTGCGATCGCTTGACCGCAAGCTGGGACAGCCCTTTCAACACATCTGGAAGACCATCTCAATTCACCCTAATCTCTCGTACTGACAGACTACTCGGACGATCCCGGGACGGTTTCAGGACAGAGGGCTCATCGGGAGCAGCTCTCTGGTATCCACTGCTAGGGCCGGCAATTGGCCGGCTGGGCTGGCTCTCGTGAGTCTATGGCATCTGCTTTGCCGCTGCCGATGTCGGCTTAGTGGCTGGCATAGGGGCTTTACCCTTGAGCGATACTGATCGTCTGTCACCCAATTCAGTATGATCATGCTCAAATAGTGCGTGGCAATTGATATGCAATCCGACGAGGCTCTGGCCCTGCTGGATCACCTACTCCCCCACCATCCCCTGAGTGATCTGCAAGAAACAGTTTTCAGCCAGGTGTGGCAAGGTAAAACCTATGCTGAAATCGCCGATGCCTATGGCTACGAGCACAGCTACATTCGCGATGTGGGATTTCGTCTGTGGCAGATGATCTCGGAGGCCCTGGGGCAGAAAGTCTCCAAGAGCACCATCAAAGCCGTGCTCAGGCGCTATGCCCGCAACCATATGGCCCCGATGTCCTCGCCCCAGAGTGTCTCTGCGTCCCTGCCTCTGGCCTTAGAATTTCCCAATGGTCCGGTGCCCCTGCACTCGCCGTTATACATCGAGCGGCCCCCCATCGAGACCCAGGTGATGGCCGCTGTGCTCAAACCCGGCAGCCTGATTCGCCTCAAAGCTCCCCGGCAGATGGGGAAAACATCGTTGCTGCGGCGCATATTGGCCCATGCCCAACAGCACCAGCTGCGTTGCGTCAGCCTCAGTTTTCACCGGGCCGACCGGGCCATCTACACCGATCTAGATCGATTTCTGCGCTGGTTTTGTGCCAATATCAGCTATCAATTGGGGCTAGAGGCCGATCTGGACAGCTATTGGAACACCGACATCGGCAGTAAGGTCAGCTGCACCGCCTACCTGGAAGACCATGTACTCAGCCAGATCAGCGATGGGCTAGTGATTGCCCTGGATGAGCTGAATGACCTCTTCCAGTACCCGGAGTTGGCCTCGGAATTTCTACCGCTGCTGCGGTCTTGGTATGAAGACGGCCGCGAGTTGCCAGCTTGGCAGAAACTGCGGTGGGTGTTGGCCTATGCCACCGATGTGTATGTGCCGTTGCAGTTGAATCAGTCCCCGTTTAATGTGGGGCTTGCGATTAAGTTACCCTCGTTTTCCCTGGACCAGGTGCAGGAGCTGGCCCAGCGCCACGGTCTCACCTGGGCTGACGGTCAGGGGGGCCAAGAGCAATTGTTAACGTTGCTGCATATGGTCAGTTGCCGTCCAGGATTGGTGCGATTGGCCCTGTATGCCCTAGCCCAGAATGGCATGGGTGTAGACCAGTTAATCGAGGAAGCCCCTACTCAATCGGGTATCTACAGTGATCATCTGCGGCACCTGCTGGCGGCCCTGTCACCGTTTCCAGGGCTGCAGGCCGCCTTTCGTCGGGTGATTCAGGCGGCGGAGCCGGTGTCTCTAGACCCCATTACCGCCTACCGCTTAGAGAGCCTGGGCCTGATTACGCTCGATAAAAATCAGGCCACTCCCAGCTGCGAGTTATATCGCCACTATTTCCTCAATTTCTTGCCGGCAGACCAGCCCTCGACCCATGTATGAGTACCAAGTTGGGGGCAGCCTGGCGGCAGATAATCCCACCTATATCGAGCGCAATGCCGATGGGGCCCTCTATCGGGCCCTGGTGCAGGGGCAGTTTTGCTATGTACTGAGCTCCCGACAGATGGGCAAATCCAGCCTGCGGGTGCAGACTCGCCATCGCCTGGAAGCGTCTGGCCAGGGCCGCTGTGCTGCCATCGATATGACCCGCATCGGCAGTCATCAACTGAGTCGAGAGCAGTGGTACCAGGGACTGGCTTTCGATCTGCACCGGAAGGTCGGCAGGCGGCCCTCGGTGAATTTGCCTGCTTGGTGGCAAGGGCTAGGGGAACTGCCACCGGTGCAGAAGCTGAGTCAATTCATCGAGGAGGTGCTGCTGCAGGGTCCGTGCCAAGAGCGACTGTTTATTTTTCTAGATGAGATCGACAGTGTGAAGGGCCTCAGCTTTGCCGTAGGCGACTTCTTCGGGCTGGTGAGATTTTGCCACAATGCCCAGGCGGAACAGGGGGCCTACCGACGGCTGACCTGGGCGTTATTTGGGGTGGCCACGCCCCGGGAGTTGGTGGCCGATGCTGGGCAGACGCCGTTTAACATTGGCCAGGGCATCACCTTGGGGGGCTTTACTCTGGCGGAGGCGGCTCCCTTGCAGTCGGGGCTTGCTGCCATTGCCCAAGCCCCCGAGGCTGTGTTAGCCCAAGTGTTGCATTGGACCGGGGGACAGCCATTCTTGACCCAGAAGCTCTGTCGGCTGCTGCAGGAGCACTACCGCCAAGTGCCGATTGCCAGGGGGACAGAGGCGATGGCGGTGGCTAAGTTGGTGCGATCGCATATCGTCCACCATTGGGAAGCCCAGGATGAGCCAGAACATCTGCGGACGATGTGCGATCGCATCCTAGGCGACGACCAACGCGCTGGCCGCCAGTTGAGCCTCTATCAGCAGCTCCTAAGCCAGGGCTACCTCAAAGCTGACGGCAGCGACGACCAAGCCCAACTGAGGCTCTCTGGCATTGCCATTGACCGGGACGGCCGGCTGCAGATCACCAATCCCATCTACGCCGCCGTCTTCGATAGCGACTGGGTAAGTCAGCGCCTATCCGAACGGCGCCCCTACGCCGCCGCCCTCAATGCCTGGGTAGCCTCCCACTGCCAGGATGAGTCACGCCTGCTAATGGGCCAAGCCCTGCAAGAAGCCCTGGCTTGGGCCGCTCCCAAACACCTAAGCGAATTAGACTATCGCTACCTCTCTGCCAGCCAAGAATGGGATACCAAGATGGTGCGAATGGAGTTGGCCGCCCAGGAAAAGGCCAACCAAATGCTAGCCGCCGCCCAGCAAAAAGCCACCCAAATTATCTGGTTGGGCTATCTCAGTTTAGGCACCTGTCTGGTCATTTCAGTGATTGCCTTACTCACCAGCCTGCTGAGGTGAAGTTCAGCTGCCGCCACAGCTCGGCTCTAAGCCAACTATCAGCCAATTTTCACCTCAGCCCCGGAAAGTCGAGGGACAATATTAAAAGATAGTTAACCGGAAGTCGTCATGAACTTAACCAAGTTTGACCTCAATGTCATCCCCGGATATCGTCCTTGGCTAGAAGCGCAGATTCGCCAGCTGAGTATTAAAGCCCTCAGCACCAGTACCCTCACCTGTAATGCCTGCGGCGAAATCGCCGGTACCTACATCATCGAATACCAGGGCCAAACTTTTCGCCTACCGGGGGAAGAAGCCTATGCCTTGCTGCAGTTTGTGGTGGGCAGCACCGCGACGACAGAATAGTACGCCAAGGCAGACGTAGGAAGGAAGAAGGAAGAAGGAGAAATCCCTATCAATACAACCTTCTGCTCTAAGTAATAGAGGCGTTATTGCTGCCGTAGGGTCGTTGATCCAGCTGCGGCCAAAGGCCCAATTCGCTGCCGTCTGCCCTCGAGAGATGGCTAACAAGACATCGCTAACAAGACATCGCTAACAAGACATCGGGCAATTGCAGCCGCTGCTACCCAGATGGGAGACCTACTAAAATGTGCCAATCAGGACTAAGAGCGTGACCGAACAGATAAACACTAGCCCGATAGCCAAAATAGCTAACCAAGGCTCGCGATTCTTGCGGTCGAGATAGTCATTTACCTGCTTATCGTGGGGCTCAGGTCGCCAAATCATCGGTTCCATGGTGATATCCTCTTGGGATCAGCTACTAGACATAGTGAAAGGCAGACGGAAAAAGTCAGAGGGCAGAATCAGGGTGCTTGCTAGGCAAAGAATTCGCTGATTTGGAATATCCTCATCTAACTGGCTGTGGCCATATATTCCACAAAAAATATTCAAAGAAACGCTGGTCATTGTCTTGCACGATGTAACTATTAGTTTAATTCCCAATAATATCCATGACTGCTAATAGTCGCTGTTTCTTTATTTTTATTAAAAATAATTAGTAGTTTCATGCAGGTTAAGATCGCAGATAAAGAGCACCAGCTCTAGAAAATAATGGGTTGAGCTCATGCTTTAATCCGAGGAAATTAAGTGATCTGAACATCACAAAAACCTTTTCTGAGAGTATACTAAACTAAGTTATGGCTGCTGTCCTAAGTAGCCAAGTAGCCCGATTCTGCCGCCGCTAGTCACAGATCTAGTCACAGATTGACAGAGAGTCACAGATTGACAGAGAGTCACAGATTGACAGAGAGTCACAGATTGACAGAGAGTCACAGATTGACAGAGAAACTGAACAGAGAAAGCGCTCGCTTCAGACCCAGACCCCAGGACTGTTACCGATAGCTGTCGCTGCCTTGATTTGGAGATGGCTCCCATGACATCCAAGCAAGTTACTCCTGAGACGTCTTTATCTCCTACCTCGCTAGCAGAAATGTATGGCTTCCAACGGCATCAGGTTGCCCTTTACTGTCCGATTCTGCCGCTTGTGGATGTGCCTACTGCCGTCAAGACTCGCCGACATCTCCAACACCGCCGGTAGCTGCGGTCATTTTCTAAGGGGGCGGATGGCTGTGAGAGAATGGCAACGGACGTTGGCTAGGTAGCCTACGCGTTAGGTCAAGCGTAGAAATATCTAGCCGCTGACCGGCTAGAGTAGGACGACGTTGCTATGGTGAGGAATCGGGGGTCATGAAAGTTGCCGATATCATGTCCACGCCGGTCGTGACAATTCGCAACTCGGCAACGGTGGCTTGTGCGGTAGGACTGATGCGGCAGCAAGGGATTCAGGCCCTGATCGTAGAGCGGGCCCACGATGAGGACGCCTATGGCATCTTGACCGCCACCGATATTGTGGCCAAAGTGGTCGCCTCTGGCCGTGATCTGGACGCTGTCCGGGTCTATGAGGTCATGAGCAAGCCTTGCATCGTCCTCAATCCCAACCTCGGCATTGAATATGCCGCCCGCTTGCTCACCGACTATAACCTTCACTGTGCCCCGGTGATTCAGTCAACACTGCTGGGCGTCGTCTCCATTGTCGATATTCTGGAGCGGGGAGATTTTCTACAGCAATCCCTGGAAGGAAGACTCAGCCAGCAACTGCAACAACTGACAGAAACGGCCAAGACAGTGTGTCAAACCCAAGGGGCCGATACCCCCGCCTGCAAAGCCGCCTGGGTCGCTGTAGATGCGCTGCAGGCAGAACTGGCCCACCAGCGCCAGGAAAAGCTAGAGAAAACGGCCTTTGAAGCCTACCGTGAAGTCTATCCCCAGGCCTTTGGGGATGAGGAATACGACACCTGGTGCAGCGGGTAAGGCCGGCGATCACTGCGATCGCACCCAGGCTCGTAGTTGCTGGTCGGCGTTGACTTCATCTTGTTGGGCCAGGGCTAAAAACTCGTAAAGCTTTGATTTCGGCACGGTTGGAAAGGTGGGGCTAGCCTCCACCTCTTGGTATTGCCGCCCTTGCAACTGGTAGATTCGCCACTCGCGCCCGTTATAACGCCAAAGCTCTGGCACGCCTAGGCTGGCATAGAGCTCCAGCTTGTCGATATCGGTATGGGTGATGTCGATCTCTACCACTAGGTCTGGAGGCGGATCATGCTGCAAATCGACCTGACGACCGGCCACTAGGGGCTGATTTTGGATGTAATAAGCATTGTCCGGTTCGGGACTGCGGTTGAGATCTGCTCGCACCAGGGTAGTAGACCCCAGGGTTTTGATCTTCAGCCCCAGCTCAATCACCAAAATACGAATAAACAGTTCAATGAGGCGGGTAGCGAATTCGTGATCTTCTAGGGGCATGGTGATTTCGAGAATACCGCGATCGTAGGTGATGCGGGCGGCGCGGCTTTGGGGTAGGGCCTGGAGAATCTGCTGGTAGGCCTGCCAGTTGAGGTGGTGAAAGGTGACGCGTTGTTCACCGATCGCTTGGGGAGGAGATGTCGACATCACCATAGGGCTAACTCGTATCGGGAATGGCCGGAGCAGTTGCTTGCTTAGTACTCCGCTTAGTACTCCAATGATAGAGCGCAGCGATCGTACCGCGAGTCATCTCTGGCCCAGAGGTGCGATCGCACATGCGCAATGACCCACAGGCTAAGGTTAAGAGCTGACTCTACCCACCTCTGACGTCGTCTGAGTCAACGCGTCTAGGGCCTTGACCACCCGTTCCTTGCTGGCCTCCAGATGGGCTTGGATGGCCGCGATGGCGGTGTCGGGGTTGCCACTGGCGAGGGCAGCACAAATCTGACGATGCTCGTGGCAAATGTCTAGCACTTTGGGGTCGTGGCGGGTGGTTTGCACCCGCAGCAGCAGCATCTTGTCGAAGACCTGCTGGAGTAACCCCGTTAGCCAGGGATTACCTGTACTGGCGGCGATTTTGCGATGGAATTGATAGTCCAAACTCAGCAGTTGAAAGGTATTTAGGGTCGAGGCCTGTCGTTGCACGGCTCGCTCGGCTTGCAGAATCGACTGCTGCAGGTCTTCTAGAATGCTGTGGTCAGAAGCCGCTACTGGCGAGTCATCACGCATTTTGAGGCAGGCCTCGCGCACGGCGACCTGCTCCAGGGCGATGCGACAATCGTAGAGGTGAATTGCATCTTCTACGGAGACGCTAATCACCCGCAAACCACCGCTGGGCTCAACTACGGCTAGCCCTTCCCGCTGCAGCTGGCGAAAGGCCTCCCGAATTGGGGTGCGGCTCACCTGCAATTGCTGGGCCAGTTGGGTCTCTACCAATCGCTCTGCCGGTGCCAATTCCCCCGAGAGAATACTCGTCCGCAGGGCTTGATAGGTTTGCTCGTATAACGATTCCCGTCGGGGCAGCGGATT
Source organism: Halomicronema hongdechloris C2206 (assembly GCF_002075285.3). Classification (GTDB taxonomy): domain Bacteria; phylum Cyanobacteriota; class Cyanobacteriia; order Phormidesmidales; family Phormidesmidaceae; genus Halomicronema_B; species Halomicronema_B hongdechloris. The sequence continues at coordinate 2,541,707 of NZ_CP021983.2, forward strand.
CGAGGATAGGGCCAAGGCGATCATCCTTTGCTGATGCAGCTGATGCTGAGGGGCGTTGCTGATGGTAGTAAGCCAGGTTACGATGCCATCATTGTATACAGTATACGCTCCTGACTAAGAATTCCGATGGGGGGCGGGGGCAAGGTTGTGAAGGAGATAGGTCTATGGTTACGCAGCTGGCGTCATCCTTACTTCCCCATCCCCCCATTACCCCATTACTCCCCTACTCCCCCATCCCCAAAGCACTCCCCCGGTCAGCAGCAATAGCCCCAGGCCCAACCCACCAGTAAGGGGATATCCAGGGCGTCCCACTAACCAGGTGGGACCCGTACCACTGGCGATTCCATTGCCTGTGGTATCGAGCCAGGCTAGAGCGGCGACCCAACCGCTGTGCAACCCCCAGGCCAAGCCTAGGGAGCCGCCATCGGCCCAGCGGGCCAGAATCAAGACGACTCCCATCAGGGTTAAGCCGGGTAGATTGACGATGCCGGCGGGGCCATCCCAGATCAGGTGCAGCATGGCGAAGAGACCACTTGCGATCGCAACCATTGCCCCAACGCCATAGGCTGGCTGCAGTTGATTGACCACAAAGCCGCGGAACATTAACTCTTCTACACCCCCTACCACCAGCGCTAACAGCAAGATGCCTCCCTGCAGCGGCCAAGATAAGGACGTCAAGGTCGGTCGTTGCTGCCAACCCACGCCGATTTGAACGCCATAGATGCCGAGGACTCCTGCCAGCCCCCAGCCCCAGCCCAGCATTAGCGATCGCATCAGCCCCCCCGATAACACCAAGCCATAGTCGGCAAAAGACTCCCCCCCTACACGCTGTAGCCCCCACAGCAGCAGCGGCGCTAGCCCATAGAGCGGCAACAACAAGGGGAGCCTCTGTTCAGGCGGAACCGGGTACTGCAGCGGCCAACGCCAGAGACGCCAGCACACCAGCGCTATCGGCAGCCACAGCAAAGCCCAGACCGCTAGCACCAGTAATATAGTCAGCACAGGAAATGGGGTCAGCACGCTATTAGGAGTGGGGCCTAAGTATCCAAAATCTCATCGCTGGCGGCTAGAAGCCGCGCCTATACAGAGAAAACCCAAACCATTGTAGGCTTTCAGTGCCTATGGACCAATTCAACTCAGGGGGTGAACCCTGAGGTTTTTGCGTTGATTGTAGGCATGACGAGAGTATGTTGCTTATAGGGGTTAACCCGATCACGAACTAGGATCCCGACGACTAGATTGCTACCTCCATCAGAATCCCGAAACCGAAAACCCGTCATTCCAGGACAAGCGCAACGCGACCCGGAATCCAGACAGAGGGGCTATGCCAATTGCCACTATCTGGGATTACTTTCTGAGCCACTGGGGTTCGACTCCACTCACCCAGCTAAATCTTGATCACCCAGCGACAACCGCTTACCCAGCGACAACCGGTCACCGAGCGGAGTCGAGGTGACACACCACTTACCCAGCACTGCCTGGAATCCAGACAGAAGTTACGCCGTCAGCAGACAGCCTTAGGCAGAGATCCCCGAAAACTGGATTCCCGCCACCGCGGAAATGACAGGAGTGAGGTCTACTCAGCAGAGTGCTCTTCTTCTCCTCCCACCGAGGGGAGCAGGGGAGGTGTCAGGGCTGTCTCATTTTAATAAAGCCCCGTCTCACTCTGAAGGCAATCGTTCTGGGTAAAAGTCAATTATTTGGGGTCAGCCCCTCATTGATGAGGGTTGAGGGGTGATCAATTGGAGTCTCACCCCCAATTGCCCAGGCTCTGAGGGCGTCAGTTTGCCTACGGAGCCAACCGTCTATCGTGGCCGATAGCGGCAGCCATCATGGTTAAGACACCGTTGTCGAAGGGCGACCGAAATGCCCTATGCAAATTGATTGCAGCCATATCTGTCGCGGTGGCCGATAAAAAAGTCTCGAGTCTTGAGCCACTTTATGAAATCTTTGCCAGGATCAGGGGAAGACTGATCCCTAATGTGAAGTCCTCAGCGTCTCGGTCCCTATGTCTGACACGGTCATCCAGGTCGAAAATCTCGGCAAGAAATATATCATCGGTCATCAACAGGCAGGGGCCTATCAGTATACGGCGCTGCGGGATGTGATCAGTGATGGGGCTAAGGCGCTGCTGCAGCGGCTGCGGCATCCGGGAAAACCGGTCAATCCAGAGGTGCGGGAAGAGTTCTGGGCGCTGAAGGATGTGTCGTTTGAGGTAAAGCGCGGTGAAGTGGTCGGTATCATTGGCCGCAACGGCGCCGGGAAGTCGACCCTACTGAAGATTTTGAGCCGCATCACGGAACCCACCACGGGGCGGGTGCGGATTAAGGGACGGGTAGCCAGCCTGCTGGAGGTGGGTACCGGCTTCCACCCAGAACTCACCGGGCGAGAAAATATTTTTCTCAATGGTGCGATTCTCGGCATGAGCAAAACCGAGATCAATCGCAAGTTCGATGAAATTGTCGAATTTGCTGAGATCGCCAGGTTTTTAGATACGCCGGTGAAGCGATATTCGTCGGGGATGTATGTGCGCCTAGCGTTTGCGGTGGCCGCGCATCTAGAGCCGGAGATTTTAGTCGTGGATGAAGTGCTGGCTGTGGGAGATGCAGCATTTCAGAAAAAGTGTTTAGGGAAGATGGGAGATGTTGCCACAAGAGAAGGGAGAACGGTCTTATTCGTCAGTCATCAAATGGCTGCCGTAAAAAGTTTATGCTCTAGAGTTCTAGTTTTGGGATCTGGGCAGCTAAAAATTGATGACGACCCTCAATCAGGAATTAATTTTTATGTCAAAGACTTAGATATTTCTGCCAACCAGGATGCCATTTGTGAGTTAAGAAGAACTGGGAATGGCAGGATACAAATCGTGGATTTCTGGATCGAAAACCTGCACGGAGAGAAAGTCAGTACCGCTTTATCAGGCAGCGATATCATCTTAAAATTTAAATACGAAATAAAAACATCTGAGCCCTTAAGGAATATTTCCTTAGGATTCAGTATACATACCAGCCTAGGAGACTCGTTATCAATTTTATATAGTGATTATATGGGAGCATCATTTTCTGACTTGCCATCAAATGGACAAATCAGTTGCAAAATCAAGGATATACAGCTCTCAAAGGGAAGATATTACATAGGTGCTCGAATCCTAGTTAATGATATCGAGGCCGATTGGCCTCGAGGTTACATTGGATTCATCGATATAGAAGACGGTTATTTCTATTCCAAAGGGAGATCTCCTCACAGTGGAATAGGACCTATTTTAATTAGAGGAGAATGGAGTGCATTAGAACCAAAAGGACTCAAGTTTACTGATTCTGTCACATGAAAAACAGTTCTATTTTATCAAGAAAAGCCTTAAAGTATCTCCAAATACTGACGTCAGTTGTTCATCCAAGCGGATATTTTATATACCCCAAAAAATACTATGCTTATCATAAAATATCTTTTTCTCAGGAGGGTGAAGATCTGATTTTAGATAGAATATTTTATTCTCAAAAAAATGGATTCTACGTAGATGTAGGAGCGCATCATCCACAAAGATTCTCAAACACCTATTACTTTTACTTAAAGGGTTGGCATGGCATTAATATTGACGCTATGCCAGGTAGCATGGAGCTTTTCAAAAAGATAAGGCCAAGAGATATAAATATTGAGATTCCAATTTTTAGCAAGTCTCAAGTGTTGACATATTATCAATTTAATGAACCAGCTCTGAATGGCTTCTCTGAAGAAATATCCACTCAACGTAATAAACATGAAAAATATAAAATCATCTCCACAAAAAAACTAAAAACAGAAAGATTGTCTGTCGTTCTTGAGAAGAATATTTTAAATGAATCACAAGTGATTGACTTTATGAATATTGATGTTGAAGGTCTCGACTATGAAGTATTAAAATCTAATGACTGGAATAGATTCAGACCAAAAGTTTTATTAGTAGAAGATTTATCAAGTCAAAACATCAGGCAATTTGAAAACTCTAAGGTTTACAATTTTCTATTTAAGGAAGACTATAAAATATATGCAAACCTGGCAAAGACCTCTATTTTTTTAGACTCGAGAACTTAGTTAAATGGATCTTGACATACCTGTTGTTTTGCTAATATTTAATCGGCCTGAATTGACGAAGAAGGTTTTCAATATAGTAGCTAATGTGAAGCCAAGACAATTATTTATTGTGGCAGATGGACCACTTAAATCAGGAGACATTCGTCTTTGCGAAGAAGCTAGATGTATTGTGAACTTAATAAATTGGGATTGTGAGTTTAAGATTAACTTTTCTGACACCAATCTTGGCTGTTGTAGGCGGGTATCGAGTGGCTTAGATTGGGTATTCTCTCAAGTTGAAGAAGCGATCATACTAGAAGATGATTGTGTACCAGATCCCTCATTTTTCAGTTTCTGTCAATCACTTCTCAATTACTATCGCCACGATGAAAGAGTTTGGGTAATCAGTGGCAATAATTTCCAAAATGGGCAATGGAGAGGTGATGGTAGTTACTATTTCTCTCGATATAATCACTGTTGGGGTTGGGCAACCTGGAGACGAGCATGGCAAAATTTTCAACATGAGCTTGATAGTTGGCCAAAGCTAAAAGATTCAGGCTTATTAAAATCCGTACTGCTCGATCCTGTGGAATACAAATATTGGTCTAATATATTTGAACGTCTTTACTTAGAGAACAAACCAGATTCTTGGGCATATCGTTGGACATATTCATGTTGGATCAATAATGCTTTAAGTATTCTTCCCAATGTAAATCTTGTTAGCAATATTGGATTTGGTGAAAATTCGACTCACACAGCAGATCCGGATAGCCATCTAGCTAATATACCTGCCAAAGAGTTAAGAGGGATAATACATCCCCCTTTTCTAATTAGGGACGAAAAGGCAGATCAATATACTTTCGATCATACTTTTAATGGAATTGAGCTCAGAAGAAGCAATCGACTTTTCTTCCGCCTTCGAAGAAAAGTGTTAAATTTATTGTCTATCTGATTTTCTTATATATCACTTTCAATAGCTAATCATCAAAGCAAGAGCATATTCAAGTTAATATCCTATATCCGGTTAGTCTTTACTCTCGATATTAGAATTTTGGCGTTAAATACTAACCCTCCTTAGTATAAATTTAGACCTAGGCTGCTTAAATGATCGAAACATCATCTTTTCATACGCAAAGAAATCAGCTTGAATATTTGAACATAGGGTGTGGTCATCGCTTTCATCACGCCTGGCAAAATATTGATTTTATCTCGAGTAATGACAAAGTAAGTCCCTGTGATTTGAGAGATGGAATACCATTTAGAGATTCATTCTTTCAAGTCGTTTATCATTCTCATCTATTAGAGCATTTTTCTAAGGAAAGTGCTCTTCGCCTGACAAAAGAATGTTTTCGAGTCATAAAGCCTAGAGGTATTATCAGGATTGTTGTTCCGGATCTAGAGGCAATTGTCAATGGCTATCTTTTTGCATTAGATCAAGTATTATCTGGTAACCTATCATGGGATTCAAACTATGAGTGGATGCTTCTTGAATTGTTTGACCAGATGATACGAAATTCACCTGGCGGTGGCATCAAGTCTTACTTTCAACGTAAAGATATACCTAATGAAAATTTTGTGGTTGAGCGAATGGGAAGTGAGATAAAAAATATTGCTGAAGAACAAAAGAAAGTATACCTACATAAGAACATGCAAAATCAAAGAATTTGTAGTCCCAAAAAGATTTTACGGTTAGTTCATAGATTTTTCCGATATCCTATCTATAGAAGAGAGTATTTATTAAAACTTATTTTAGGCCAGGATTATAAGTTTTTGGAAATTGGTAGATTTCGTCAAAGCGGTGAAATCCATCAATGGATGTATGACAGATATTCACTTCGAAAACTCTTGAATAACTGTGGATTCATTGGCATAGTTCAGCGCACTGCTAAAGAGAGCTACATTCCTAATTGGGAAAGCTTTAACTTAGACACGGAGCCTGATGGAAGCACATATAAACCATATTCCTTATTTATGGAAGCTATTAAGCCTGGCTTGTAAAAATTATATGTTGGCCACCATGAAAATCTTACATATTAATAAGTCTGATATTAAAGGAGGAGGAGCAATTGCAGGATATCGATTACACCAATCTCTACTTCGGAAGAGCACTATTTCAACCTTATTAGTTGATGAAATAAACATTGATGCCAATAATATTAGCCTAATCAACAGGCGGCGCTATGTTGAGATGATTAGTAGCCGTTTATTCTGGTACCTAGGATTAAATTATATCAATATAACTAGTACTAGTCAAATCACTGATCATTCCCTTTACACCCAGGCTGATATTCTAAATTTTCATAACCTTCATGGCAGTTACTTTAATTATTTAGCGATTCCAAAGTTGACGGCTAAAAAACCTGCTGTTTATACACTTCATGACATGTGGGGCTTTACCGGTCACTGTGCCTATAGCTTCGATTGCCAACGCTGGAAAATAGGGTGTGGTAACTGCCCTTACCTCGACACCTATCCCTCAATTGCCCGTGACAATACTCACATTGAGTGGAAACTAAAACAATGGGTCCACAACCGCTCTAACCTCACCATTGTGACTCCGAGTCAGTGGCTTGCTAACTTGGTTCAAAAGAGCTTACTCAGTCGGTTTTCCATACATCATATCCCTCATGGTTTAGATATTAATTGTTACCGACCACTCGAGCCGCAAATTTGTCGTCAAGCACTTAATCTCCCTGACCACAAAACTGTGATATTACTTGTTGCTCAGAATCTAAGAGATCCACGAAAAGGTTCAGATCTGCTGATAGAAGCATTAAAATATCTCCCAAGCTCTCTAACCCAAGATTTAGTACTTTTAGTAGTAGGTGAGGGAGGTGAAATATTCGAAGAGATCACGGATATTCAAACGTTGTCCTTAGGCTATATCGGCGGTGATCGTCTTAAAGCACTTGCCTATTCTGCTGCCGATATTTTTATTTTCCCAACTCGCGCTGATATTTTTGGTTTAGTCCTTCTAGAAAGTATGGCCTGTGGCACTCCTATGGTTTCCTTCGATGTCGGGGGTGTTCCTGAATTGGTACGTCCTGGCCAAACCGGGCTCTTAGCTCGTCCTGAAGATCCCAAGGATCTCGCCGCTAAGATCGTCAAACTGCTTGAAGATGATGACCTGCGTCAGCGGATGGCGAAAACCTGTCGCGACGTCGCCGTGGCCGAATATTCCATCGAACTGCAAGCCGATCGCTACATTGCCCTCTACCGCCAAGTCATCGACGAGTTCCACAATCGTCATACTAAATTCCACTAATTCGCTGACTTAATATAGACAAGATATTCAACTGCCTAAGCTATCTTTGGAGACATACCTGTAAGCTCACCTTTGGGTAACCACTCTTCAGTAGGTCTCAATAACTTTGGTAACAAGTAGTTGGAATTAATTAACTATTCATCTGCAGTTTTAAGGACAGCTGCATACAATTGACTGCTTACCCGGAATTTAGCTCTCTCAATTAATTGATCCATCATAACTTTAACTGATGGGATAAGACCGTTACCTTTAGCTTGCAATAAAACACCTAACAATCCCGTGATACTGAGTCCATAATTTTCAGCTAATACTCTACCACGACGCTCATCCATCAACAGTAAGTCTGCTTTGAGTTCCAGTGCCAGCGCAATCGCCTCAGCTTCACCCAAATCAATGTCATTTTGCCCCCTTTGCAGATCAATCACACTTTGAGTATTGGCAACCGTTTGAGCTTGAATCCAAGATAAGGATTGTACTGCGACTGCACCAGGTACAGCTGGATTCACAGATACCATTTCGTTGTAAACAGCTACTGGAATGATAACCGTCTCATAAAGTTGGTGTAACAGATCTAACTGACCAATGGCAGCGAGATTAGTAATAGGTGAAGTATCACTGACAACGATCACAGCAGGTCTAATGACTGTAAAGTTTTAATGTCTGACTGAAAATCTTCTTCATCATAGTTAATACACAGTCCTCGTTTTGCCAATTCGTCCTGAAATTGAAGAACCGTCAATCCAGTCCATGCACGGACCTTACCGCTACTAATTTTCTGTTGTTTATACAACATGATGGCGATTTCTAGCTTCAATTCATCCTCAGTCATTTTGGTTGCTTCGAGGATATTATCAGGGATGACAACGCTCATGGTTTCTGTTATGGGAGATTGGGCTATCCTGATCTAAGGATAAATGATCTTAGGTTGTAGCAGCGGCCGCTGATAACACCACCATTCGCCTCGATCTCGACAATGAGCCCCAGCCCGATGCCTTGCTGCGCATTGAGGATGCCTGCGGTGGGCAGTCTCGTGTCAGTGATGATGACTATGTCGAGGAGGCTCCGGAGCTAATCGTTTGAGGATATCGTCTCGGATGTAGTCAGCAATGTGCATAGGCAGGCAGTAAAAATTTTAGCTGGCTTTTTGGTGTTGGCGTTGTTGCAGAAATTCAGCGAAATCGCGCACTTCTGCGACTAGGTCGGCGGGTAGAGTACTCAGAATTTCTAAAACCCTGGCACGAATGATTTCTTGCTCTAGTTGGATATCTGAGCTTTCAAGGGTGAGGACTGCGGTAGATTCGCCAATAGTGTCAATGAACTCGACTTCAAAGCCCTGACCATCGGCATAGCAGTGAACCACAGCACCTTGAGTGTTTTTTGAAAGTCCGTGATCGGGTATGTCGTGGGTGAGGGTAACAACATCTAGCTCTCTAATCACGATGAACCTCTGAATTGGGCTTAAAGGGGCGAGCAGTAATAAAACGAGGGGAATCTGTTCCAATGTCAATGATCCAGACTGTCAGAATAGTGACGGTGCGATCGCTGGGAGTATGCAAATCACCGATGATGACATACTTGGTACCGTGAACTGCGTCTTCACCGAGCCAAAACTCGTCGGGCAGCGGATCGTCAAAATCATTGGCTATCCAATATGGGTCATCTTTGTGAAGCCCAGGAATGCGTGCTCTGGGAGCAGGTTAGGGCGTTTTTTGGTGCAGGAAGGCGGTGAAGTCTAGGACTTCTTGCTGTTGGGCAGGGGTGAGGGCGCGAACTTGCTCTAGTAGGGCTTGCTCTATGGTGGCCTGCTTCATACTCATGGAATCCTCCTAGAGTGAGGGCTTCGACTCAATTATGGGACAAGTTCAGGGCTATGGATTTGCCATGGCTTCATCTTTGTGATTTTAGACATGGCCGGGAGTAGCCTGCCGCGCAGCTAACCCTCTTTACTCGGCTAGGGCTGCCATCGACCTGAAAGCCTTGTAAGTCAAGCCTCTAGGCGCTCCTTAAAGCCCCAGACCTAGAATATCTTTCACAAGGTTTACTAAAAATCACAAATTCCTCACACGAGAGTTTGGTTCATGCGTACTATTATTTTGACAGATGCTGAGTCTATAGTATCCGCCATCAGGGAAAATGCTCTATCTGCGTTACTTACGCTTACGACGGCTCTTCTTGAGTTTCTCTGGCGGGGTTTCGTAGAGCCTACGATCTATATGACAAGAAAAACGCCTAAGTAGCTGGGCTGGATCAAACTTAGAATGAGCGACTGAGGCGTAACCCTTGATCAGAGGGAGTTTGACGCTTTGTGAAGAGGATACAGTGTTTTACAGATAATTGCGTTCTCCTACTTATCGCCGCAACGGAGTGCAGGAATATATTGTCTGGCAGGTCGCTGACCGCACCGTGAATTGGTTCAGCCTGCAGGGCGGGCGATATGTACTCCTGACGCCAGATGCCACTGGCATCCTAGAAAGTCGCATCTTTCCAGGATTGCGGCTGAACAGCACAGCGCTGATTGACGGCAACTTGGCTGATGCGATCGCTGATGTGCAGGCAGCCATGGCAACCGTTGCCCATCAGGAGTTTGTGCATTACCTGGCCCAGTAACGATCCCCGACCTGATCGCCATTGTCTCTGATCAGGGCATCCTGGTAGTGTTGCCCCGGACCAAACCATGGCTGACTCGAGTACTGAAGCCGTCTATATCATCATTCCGGTCCACAACCGCAAGACCACGACACTCACATGCCTGCAACATCTGCAGCAACAGGGCGATCTAGAGAGATTTCAAGTGGTGGTTGTCGATGATGGCTCAACCGATGGCACTAGCGAAGTCATTCATCTGCAGTATCCTCAGGTGCATCTGCTTCAAGGAGATGGCCATCTCTGGTGGGCCGGAGCGACCAAGCTGGGTATGGAATATGCCTATGGGCAGGGGGCGGAGTATTTTGTGTGGTTGAACGACGATACGCTGCCAGAAAGCGGAACCCTCCAGAAGCTATTAGTGTTCTGTGCGGCTCATCTTCAAACCATTGCCGCCAGTCAGTGCTATTGGGGTGGTGTGTTTACCTATGGGGGGCAAGTACGGCGTCGCCTAAAACAAATCCCCCACTATGCGGCACCAGGAGACATCAGTCATTGCGACGCCTTGGATGGCAATCTAGTCTGCATACCACGCGCTGTCGTCGATGATATTGGCTATCCGCTGAGTCAACAAATCCCCCACTACGGCAGCGACAATATGTATACTTGGTTGGCTAAGCAAACAGGCTATGAGCTATCTCTTCTAGGAGATGCCATATCACAATGTCCCCGCGATCACCAATGGGTCAGTTGGCTGATAAGTCAAGAGCCCATTTGGCAACATTGGCAGGGGATGCTTTCCCCTAAGACAAACACTTATATCGTCGGCCATTGGCATTTTTGTATCCGTTACTGGGGTATTCCTGGTGTTATTCCTTTCCTAACACCCTATCTGCGATTATTTGTGATTACAGTTCTACGCTGTTTCCTCCCTCGCCGATTGCTTTGGCTCCTCAAGTGCCAATTTGGTGGCGCAGAAAAGTCTGATCTACGCAATACGTCATTCCGGGAAAGCGCAGCGCGATCCGGAATCCAGGGAAGTCATAATGCCACCTATCAAGATGCTATGGCTGGATCCCCGCAGCAGCGAGAATGACGAATATGAGGCATTCCTTAGGCCGATTAGCCGGGTTTTATACAAATGAGTGATCCACCTTTAGTATCCATCCTCATTAACAACTACAACTATGGGGAGTTTTTGCCTCAGGCGATTGATAGTGCCCTTCAGCAAAGCTATCCTAATCTAGAAGTAATCGTTGTAGATGATGGATCCCAGGATGACTCTGCAGCTGTCATCAAGAACTATCAAGGAAACATAATCACCGTCCTTAAGCAAAATGGCGGACAAGCGTCTGCCTTTAATGCCGGTTTTGCCGCCAGCAGCGGAGAGATTGTTTGTTTTCTAGACGCTGATGACTTTTTCCTGCCTGAGAAGGTCGAAACTATTATCCACTGGTTTCACAAGTTTCCAAACATCGGTTGGATATTTCACGAACTCGACTATGTAGATCGAGACAGCAACCTATTATCTGTGAATAGAAAGATTGCAGATTTTGAATGTCAGCGGATTGATTTACGTCACATTCTCAGAGAGAGTGGCAAGATTCCATATTCAATTCCCTGCGCCACTTGTGGATTATGCTTGCGACGGGACGTACTGGATCAAATCTTACCAATGCCGGAATCCCGCTCGGTAACGATTAGTGATAACTACATTAAACTTTCAGCCTTAGCCCTTTCACCAGGAATTATTTTGAGCCAGCGATTAGCCGCACAACGAATTCATGATAGAAACATATATACATTCCGTCCAGATGCCACTAAATTGTCTGCAGAGATCAGCCTAAAAACTGGGTATTACCTGCGTGAAAGGTTCCCTGAAATAGAAAAATTTACCGACAAGCTCTTTGCTAAGGGATTAGGAACGATGATAGGTGCAATCGGCCTTAAGGGAGCTTTATCATTACCTGAAACCAATCGATACCTAAAGCGATTTTCAACCTGGCAATCTCTGCTTCGAGTTATTCTGTCGCGAACCGTGTTCTATACCTTAAAGAGTAGTATGAAGAAAAATGATCCAAAGCCAGGACGATAACCAGCCGACCAACGTCCTTATATACCGGGACTTGCTGTTGCCCTATTCAGAAACGTTTATCAAGAACCAAGTAATTTCTTTGACAAAATATCGAGGGATCTACGCCGGAACCCTAACTAATAAAAGTCATCCTGACCTGCTTGAAGCTGAGCAGGTGATATCACTCGATCGTATTGTTCAATTTTCCTTGCCTTGGCGACTTCTATTTAAGTTTTTTGGCATGGTTCACCCTGATTGGATTAGAGCTATTCGGCAACAGTCGCCAGTTCTTCTTCATGCCCATTTTGGTCCTGATGCTGTTTGGGCAATGCCCTTGGCTCGACAATTAAAGTTGCCACTGCTAATCACCTTTCACGGCTACGATGCCACTCTTTCAGAGGGGTTATCTGCATTCACGAATAGGCTATATGGTCTTTACCTGAAACGTCGTAACAGTCTATTTAACCAAGCTCAAGGAGTGATCGCTGTCTCGAAATTTGTCCAAAGCCAGCTAGAAGCCAAGGGATGTCCACCTGACAAAATATATCAGCACTATATCGGTATCGATACAGCCTATTTTTGTCCAGATCGCCAACAGCAAAGAAGCCCGATTATTTTGTTTGTAGGTCGCCTAGTGGAGAAAAAAGGCTGTTTCCCGCTCATCCAGGCTATAGCTCGAGTTCAGCAGGTGACCCCTGATATTGAGTTAATTTTGATTGGTGATGGGTCCTTGCGTTCTGCCTTGGAGACAGAGGCTACCGCTCACCTGAAGCGCTATCAGTTTCTCGGTCAGCAGCCGCCGTCGACAGTGCGTGACTGGATGAATCGAGCCAAGGTATTGTGTGTTCCTAGTCAGCAAGCAGCTTCTGGCGATACAGAAGGGTTAGGCATGGTCTTTCTGGAAGCTCAAGCCATGGGATTACCAGTTGTGAGCTGCCGGTCTGGGGGGATTCCAGAGGCCGTAGTTCATGGGGAAACAGGGTTTTTGGTACCAGAGGGAGATGTTAACGGCTTAGCCCAGCATATTGTGCGGCTGGTAGAGGATGCTCCTCTCTGGCAGCGGCTGAGCCATCAAGGTCGAGCCTGGGTTTGCGATCGCTTCGATCTTCAGACTCAAACTCGCAAGCTGGAAGCCATTTATGATACTGTCCTCGCCGAACATCAACGAAAGAGGTTAGGGTCGCGATGCTAGAGAAGCCTATCCATACTCCGGTTGCCCTAATTATCTTCAATCGGCCCGAACTCACCCAAAAAGCCTTAGAGGCGATTGCCCTGGTTCAGCCGCCTGTCCTTTATGTGATTGCCGATGGACCTCGGACCGGTCATCCAAGTGATGCTGCCGCCTGCAAGCAAACCCGTGCCCTGGTTGATCAGATTCCGTGGGATTGTCAAGTGATTAAGATCTATGCCGACAACAATCTAGGTTGTCGAGAACGAGTTTCTAGTGGACTAGATTGGGTCTTTAATCATACAGAGACTGCCATTGTCTTAGAAGACGATTGCATTGCCGATCCCACCTTCTTTCACTTCTGTGAGCAGCTTCTCGAGCGATACCGTGATGACACTCGCGTCATGGCCATCTCAGGTGACAACTTTCAGCGTAGTCGTCAACCTCGAACTCCCTATAGTTACTACTTCTCTCGTTATCCCCACTGCTGGGGATGGGCGACATGGCGACGAGCCTGGCAGTGCTACGACAACACTATGGCCCTATGGCCTAATATTCGAGACGGCTGCTGGTTGTATGACCTCCTGGAAAGCCGATTTGAGGTTGCTTACTGGCGTCGAGTTTTCCAAAAGGTTTATGACAATCAAATCAACAGTTGGGCCTTTCGTTGGACATTTGCCTGTTGGCTTCATTCTGGATTAGCCATTCTGCCCCGTGTCAACCTGGTCAGCAATATCGGGTTTTCATCGTACAGTACTCACACTCGCAACCGCAGTAGCCCCTTTGCGGCTCTACCCGTTGCCGCTATGCCCTTTCCGCTGAAGCATCCTCCCTTTATGATTCGAGATGTCCAAGCTGACCGGTTTACCTACCAAACCATGTATAGCCCCTTAGTTCGAGCTCGAGCCAAACTTAGACAGTGGTTACCTTGATTAAGATGCCGTGGATAGTCAAAGTGCTCGTATTAGCGGAAGCAAAGAGTCTTCGATCCTCTGCCCTATCTGTCAGAGTCGGCGGCAACGGGAGTTGTATCCCACCCATGGAGGGCAGTTAGTTCGGTGCTGTGATTGCCAGGTCGTCCTGTTTACTCCTCGCCCTAGCCAAGCTGAACTAGACCGGTACTACAATGCCCAGTCTTATTACGAGCACTATCAATCCAGCCCCATGGGGCAGGCGGTCTTTGCTCAGCATCGCTATCAGCAACTCTGCCGGGTGCTGCGGCGCTATGCTCCCTATTTACTCACGCAGCAGCCCCGCGTAATGCTGGATGTTGGCTGTGGCACGGGACAGCTGTTAGCGGTTGCCGCAACCCAGGGCTGGCAGATTCAGGGTATAGATTTATCTGCAGCTGCTGTTAAGCAGGCCCAAGAACAATTAGGCCCTGTGGTGCAGCGAGGGACGATTGCGGAGATCGCTTCATCACCTAATATCTATGATTTGATCACCTCATATCACGTGATCGAACATTTGCTCGATCCAGTTCTCTTACTCAGGCACATTTATAAAGTGCTGCGCCCTGGCGGAGCCGTTTTTATAGAAACTCCCAACATCGATAGTCTAGGAGCTCGGCTACGGGGTAACCGCTGGTCCCATATCATCCCCCCTGAGCACATTACCTATTTCAATCCCACCTCGTTGCAACGGGCTTTGCAGCAGGCAGGCTTTCAAACCATTCAGACTCTGACGATTCGTCCCCAGGTGATCGAAAGCCTGGCTCACATTCCTCTATTCCTGAAGGGCATCGCTAGCCTTGCCTATACCGTCGCTCCATGGATGAACCTGGGAGCGTCATTGCAAGCGATCGCACTGAAACCTAGTTGTCATGGCTAGCCTATGAGACTGCTCTACACGCTCACCAGCTATCGACCAGCTCTGGGCGGCGCCCAAATTCACACTCACCTACTGGCCCAACACCTGGCCGAGCACCATGCTGTGCAAGCAGTCTGCCATTGGGATCATAACCGCAGCGATTGGCTCTTGGGCACTACCCTGAGACAACCACCTGCCCGCGACTATGAGATCGACACCATTTCTGTCCATCGACTCGGCTTCAGCTGGACAGAAAAGCTGCGCATGGCCATCTGGTTGCCCCTCTATTACCCTCTGATGCAAGTAGCCTTGCCTCCCATTGCTGGTGAGGTGGCCCGCCATCTGCACCCCTTGGCCCAATCCGCCGATCTCATCCACAATGTGCGCATTGGCCGCGAGGGGCTGAGCTATGCCTCCTGGCAAACCGCCTGTCAGTACGATATTCCCTTTGTGTTTACCCCCGTCCATCATCCCCGTTGGGTAGGGTGGCGTTATCGCGCCTACATTGAGCTTTACCGCCGCGCCGATGCGGTCATTGCCCTCACCCCCAGTGAAAAAAGTACCCTCATCGACCTGGGGGTGGCCCCAGATCACATTCATGTCACCGGCATTGGTCCGGTGCTGGCAGAGCAAGCCGATGCTCAGCGGTTTCGCCGCCAGTATGGATTGGAGGCTCCCATGGTGCTGTTTCTGGGCCAGCATTATCCCTACAAGGGCTTCCGCCAGCTGCTAGAGGCGGCTCCCCTGGTCTGGCAGCACCACAGCGATACTCAATTTGTCTTCATCGGCCCGCCGGTTAAGGACTCTGACCAGGTGTTTCTCGCCTATACCGACTCCCGCATCCATCACCTGGGGCCGGTGGATCTGCAGGCGAAGACTGATGCTCTGGCAGCTTGTGATCTGCTCTGTGTGCCCTCTAGCCAGGAGAGCTTCGGCGGCGTCTTTACCGAGGCCTGGAGCCTGGGCAAGCCAGTGGTTGGGGGCCGCATCCCGGCAGTGGCGGATGTGGTGTATGAGGGGACGGATGGGTTTTTAGTGGCCCAAGATCCCGATCAAATTGCTGAGAGGATCTGTTATCTGCTGGCCTATCCGGAGCGGGCTCAGGCTATGGGCCAGGCGGGCCAGGCTAAGGTGCAGCAGCACTATACTTGGCCAACCTTGGCCCAGAAAACGGAGCAGGTTTATCGGGCGGTACTGGGTATTTAGGGGCAGGCCTAGAATAGAACTATTCCCTCCGGTTATATCAGATGCAATCTCAGGAGCAACTACAACGGCGGCTAAGCGCAGCTTTCGACGAGCGACAGGCTGCTGTGCTGGCTGAGGTTGTAACCGAAGCCTACTCAGAGCTGGTGAAGACCCATGATTTCAATGAACTGAAAGAGATCGTGCGTGAGTTGGCTCAGGCGCAAACTCGCACTGAACAGCAGGTTGATACTCTAGCCCTGCGCATGGATGAGTTGGCTCAGGCGCAAACCCGCACTGAACAGCAGGTTGATACTCTAGCCCTGCGCATGGATGAGTTGGCTCAGGCGCAAACCCGCACCGAACAACGGGTAGATACTCTGGCAGTGCGTATGGATGAACTGGCCCAGGCTCAGACTCGTACTGAAGAGGCTGTACGCGAACTGGCAGAGGGGCAGCGGGATTTGCGACGGCAGTTGGGGGGCCTGGCTATGACGGTGGGCTATCGCTTAGAAGATGATGCCTATAAGGCTCTGCCTGCTCTAATGGAACGGGACCATGGGGTGCGGGTACAGGGACGGCTGAAGCGTGGATACCTTAACGATGCCCAGGGTCGCTCTCTGGAGGTGAATATTCTAGGGAACGCCATCTGGGAGGGAGAACCAGCCACCATCATCGGCGAAAGTAAGAGTCAGCTATCGGCTCCAGAAATCGAGCGGTTCATCCGGCGGCGATTACAACCTTTACAGCAGGTGCTTCCTAGGGTGTTTCCGGTACTGGTGACCCATATGGTGTCGGGACCGGAGGTCGATGACTATGCGCGGCAGCGGGGTATTGCTCTCTATTATTCCTACGACTTTTGAGATTTGGCTTCTGGTGTCTTTGCTGACTTTGAAGGAATATCCCCTCTGTTGAGGTGAGGATGTCAGTTGGTGGCAATAGATCACGGTAAGACCACACTGAATCGTGTAGCTCGGGTTGCTTCGCCCGGGGAATTTCGCTTTCCCCGGACCCCTACGACCAGGGCAAACCGCTTGTGGTGAGCCTGTCGAGCCACCGCCCTGGACCTGCGGAAGGGGATGTCGATCGGTCGTTATGGATCGCGTTGCATCGGCAAGGTAGCCGGTTTTCTGCATTGGCGCGGCAACCGCGCCCCTACCCTGTCCCCTTACCCTCTATCCGCTATCGGCCTACTCGCCCGCCCATCCACCGTTTCGACTCCGTTGCTCCTTAACCCCTCCGGGGTCGCTTCGCGAGCGGAGCCGCTGACGCGCTTGGCAAAGCCTGGCTGCAAGCCATACACGGCAAGCCCATCCACCGTTCGACAGGAGCCAAAACATTCACTCACTCAAAACTCAGCCCTCCAGTCAGGCTCCGCCTTGCTTGAATGCCGTTAGGCTATACACCCCATCACCCCTACCCTTCGGGAAGCCGCTACGCGTCTACACCCCATCACCCCATCCACTCACCAATGAGGATCGATCTACAATCACCCTATTGAGAACGAGTCAGACACCATGAGGGCTTTACCAGCCAGAGACATTCTCGGGGTGCGGGTGGATGGCACCAGCTATGGGGATGCTTGCGATCGCATCTGGGCCTGGACCGAGAGCGGCACCCCGGCCTATGTGGTGGCGGCTAATGTGCACGTGATCATGACGGCCTACTGGAACCGGGCTTTTCGCCGGGTGCTGCGACGAGCGGCCCTGGTGACTCCCGATGGCATGCCTTTGGTGCTGGGGCTACGCTGGCTGGGCTTGACCGGCCAAGGGCGGGTCTATGGGCCTGATCTGATGCTGGCCTGGTGTCAGCGGGCAGCCCGAGCAGGCCTACCCATCTATCTCTATGGCGGCAGCGAGGCGACTCTGGCCCAGTTGCGGGTAAACCTCAGCGACTGGTTTCCTGACTTAAAGATTGCCGGTAGCCATGCTCCCCCTTTCCGGTCTCTGACCCCTGCAGAAGACATTGTCGACCGGCAACGGATTCAGGCCTCTGGAGCTAAGGTAGTGCTGGTAGGCCTGGGTTGCCCCAAGCAAGAACATTGGATGGCGCGCCAGGTTTCCCACCTGCCGCTGGTGATGATCGGGGTGGGGGCGGCTTTTAGTTTTCACAGTGGCACGGTGGCCCAGGCCCCCCGCTGGATGATGGGCTGCAGCCTGGAATGGCTCTATCGCCTGGGTCGAGAACCGCGACGGCTGTGGCGGCGCTATTTGATCAACAATCCGGCCTTCATGCTGCTGTTTGGCCTACAGCTGCTGCGGCAGCGCCTAGGGTTGGCTTCCTCCCAGCCGTGACAGGTTTTGGCCCAGAGTGTGGCATCCTAACCCTGCGGCTCCCCCCGATTCCCATGCCCCATCGTGATATTCGTGCCCCCCGCACCCCCCAACTGAAACAGATCTGGACTTGGCGCTGGCAACGGGTGCTACTGCTAGTGCTGAGCGATATTCTCGCCCTGACGGTGGCCTGGCGTATTGCCCACTTTCTCAACCAGTTTTTCTCCCCCATTCCCGATCAGTTGGTCTGGTGGGTCTGGCTGGATCTGCCCAGCCTGTTCTGGATTTTTGTGCCCGTCACCCTGGCGGTATTCGCCCAGTATGGCCTCTACGGTCCCCTCACCCAGGTGAAAAACTACGTGCGGGCGGCGCAGCTGATTACGGCCATCTACCTGCTGTCGTTGGTGCTGGTCTACTTTTATGATCCGAAGTTAGACCCACCCCGGTCGCTGTTTTTCTCGGCCTGGGGCAGCAGCGTGGCCCTGGTGATGCTGGCCCGGTTGCTGGTCACCCTGGTGTTGCGGCCCATCGAGCAACGGTGGGTGCAGGGGCGGCTATTTTTAATCGCCTCGGCCCGCCGCCTGAAGCTACTCTCCGATACCTTGCAGCAACGCTCCTCTATGACTGTAGTGGGGTCGGCCCTGGCCACCACCGCCAATAGCCCCATCACCCTGCAGGCCATTCTCAAGTCGGGGGCGCAATTGGTGCTGGCTGAAGATCTTCCTGATGCTACCCTGGCCTCTAGCCTCTACTGGCAGCTGCGCCGGGCCGGCATTGCCCTGCGACTGGTGCCCTCTAGTCGGGAAATGCTCTATCGTCGCGGCGTGCCGGAGATCTTCGCCGGTATTCCTACCCTGCGCTTAGACGCGCCCCTGGTGGATGGCTTAGATTACCGCCTCAAGCGCACCCTGGACTATGTGGGGGCGGCTCTGGGGATGTTGGTACTGGCGCCGTTATTGTTGGGGGCTGCGATCGCAATTCGCCTCGATTCCCCTGGCCCCATCTTCTTTCGCCAGGAACGTATCGGCCTCCATGGCAAGGTGTTCCCGATGTGGAAGTTTCGCACCATGGCCGCCGACGCCGCCCGGCAGCAGATCACCCTGGAAACCCAAAACCAAAGTCAGGACGGCATCCTGTTCAAACTCAAGAGCGACCCCCGCATCACCCGAGTGGGCCAGTTTCTGCGCCGCACCAGCCTGGATGAACTGCCCCAACTCTTCAACGTACTCTGGGGCCAGATGAGCCTGGTTGGTCCTCGCCCCCTACCGCTGCGAGACGTGGCCCACTTCGACGCTGGCCACCACGTGCGCCACCAAGTCTTGCCCGGCATCACCGGCCTCTGGCAGATCTCCGGCCGCTCCGACATCGGCAGCTTCGACGATGCCGCCCGCCTCGACCTCCACTACATCGACAACTGGTCCCTCAACCTGGATCTCGATATCTTGATGGAGACCTTGAAGATTGTGCTACTCGGTAAAGGAGCGTATTAGGAGTGGGGGAGTAATGGAGTGGGGAGTAATGGAGTGGGGGAGTGGGGGAGTTTTGAATTTTGAATTGCAGCATAACTGCGAGAACTCAACACTCAAAACTAAGACCTTAAAACTCCATCACCCCTAAGCCCTTCGGGCAGGCTCCGCCTACACCCCATCACCCACCCCTCAATCACCCCTTCCGTCCTCCCCTCCCATGCCTCTCCTCCTCTATCTCGCCCTGATTACCTCCTGGATCTTCGCCTGGATGCCGCTGAGCTACTACCCGCATGGTCAGTTGGCCCTGGATCGCGATCTGGCAGGGGGGCACGCTGCTGTTGGGGCTGGCCACGATCGGGCAATTACGGCGGTTTCAGCGGCCCTGGCGGGGGCTGGGCTATGGCTTCGATGGGTTGGTGCTAGCGACGGCTCTGGGATTGACCCTGGCGACGGTAGTAGCCCCCTTTCCCACCGTGGCTGCCTGGACCCTGACCCAGGGGCTGGGCTATGGGCTGCTGCTCTACGTGGCCCGCAATGCCCTGAGTCAGCCTCGTTTTTCTTCCACAGTACTCTGGTGGGGCCTAGCTGGGATGGCGGTTGGGGTGGCGGTGATCAGTCTCAGCTATTGGCGACCGGATGCGGCCATGTGGCAGCAGGGCAATTTTTGCAACGCCATTCGCAACCTCTATCCCCTGGGCCATCACAATTTTGTCGGCGGCTATTTCGCCTTAACGCTGCCCTTGGCAGTGGCCTTGGCGTTGGCCCAGTCAGGCTGGCGGCGCTGGCTGGGGTTAGGGCTGGCCCTGGTGGTCGCCCTGGCCCTCTATGTCAGTGGCTCCCGGGGGGCGGCCCTGGGCTTAGTGGTGTGGCTGCTGGTGACTCTGGTCAGCGTCGTTGGGCGTCGTCAAGGCAAGCAGCGTTGGCGCTTGGGCCTGCTGGGGCTGGTGTTGCTGCTGCTGGTGACGGCGGCCATGGCTACCAATCCCCGGGTGCGGGATCTTATGCAGGGATTGGCCTTGGACCCGGATGAACCAGTGGCGGTGGCGGTCAGTGATGGTCCGGCTCGCGATCGCATCTTCATGCTGGGCACCGCCGCCAACATCCTGCGGGATCGGCCTCTGCTGGGGATAGGCCCCGGCAACATGGGCCGAGTGTCTAACCGCTATCGCCCCATCGAGGCCGGGGCCGGGTTGGACCATGTGCAGCAACTACACAATACGCCAGCTCAATTGGCCGGTGAACTGGGGCTGGTGGGCATCGGCCTCTATTTGGCCTGGTGGGTCTTGGTGGGACGACTCTGCTGGCGGCTCCATCGCGCCCCCTTGACGCCCCCTGACCGGACCCTGCTCTATGGCATCGGCGGCAGTTATCTGGCCTACGGCGTCTCCAGCCTCACCGATTACCAGCTGGAAAACATTCCCATCGCCGTCACCCTCAGCCTCAGTCTGGTCATGCTGCTGGGCTTAGCCGATACCTATCTGGTGAAAGACACCGCGGCCATGAGTTGGCCCCAACGGAGTCGACGCTGGACCAGCCTCGGGGTGCTGGCCCTAGTAGCCCTGGCCATCCGTCTCTGGCTCCCCTTCGATCTCTCCCTGGCTTTGGGCCAAAGCGCCATCAGCCAATTGCAACAGCAAAACCTGGTCACCGCCGATAGTCGCTGGCAGAAGGCCACTCGCCTGGCCCCCTGGGATCCCACCTTCGGGGCCCTGGCGGGGGAAGAACTGCTGCAGGTAGAGTCCTGGGCCGACAGCGACAGCAACCAGCAGGTGATTCGCCAGGCCGTCTACGACTATTTTCATCAGGCCCAGGCGGCGGCTCCCAATGATGTCTGGTTCAACCAGAACCTGGCCGTGCTCTACTACCAGGACGGCGACTGGCAGCAGGCGGAGCACTATGGCCGCCGCGCCGCCCAGCTATTACCCCGCAATCAGAGTTTCATCTATGCCCTGCTGGGACTGATTTATCTGGCCCAGGAGAGCCCGGACCAAGCCGTGGCCGCCTTGGCCATCGAAGCCCTGGTGCATCCCGATTTTTTGACCTATCCCGCCTGGCAGCAGCCCCCCCTCGCCGCCGTCTATCCCCAGGTGGTTGAAGCCACTCTAGGCCACTACGATACCCTATTAGTCGACGTCTCGCCTGCCACTCCCGGCTATGACAGGCTACAGACCAACGTCCAGGCCCTGCGCTGGTGGTTAGGGCGGCCTATACCGTCTGCTGACCAATCGAAGAGGACCTCTACAGTCGCCCTCCACCAAAATGGGCGTGGCTTGCTTCTCGAAGAGTGGGGGAGACCCGAAGCAGCTTTCCATCTCCCCTTCTCCCCTCGTGGGAGAAGGGGCTGGGGGATGAGGGAAAGACCCAACCAGCAAGGAGGTCATAACTTGTGTGCACTGAGTAGTGAGGGGGAAGCAGCGGCATCCCTTTCCCACTCCCCTGCTCCCCTTGTGGGAGTAAGGGCTGGGGGAAGAGGGGTAGCCACCGGCCACAAGCAATCCACAGCAACGGAAAGTTCGTTTATCAAGTCCTCCGTCCTCCGCCCTCCGCCCTCCGCCCTCTTACGGACCTTGATGCTGGCGGAACCCGACCCCGAGCAAGCCCTAGACGTCCTCAATCAAGCCATCGCTGCAGGCGACGGCTCCCCCTCCCTGCAATTACTGCGGGCCTGGCTTGCCCCTGAGGTCTACCTAGACGACTACCTGGCCGCCACCGACCTCTCCGATCAAGAACGTCAGGTGTTGCAGGGTCACATGCTAGAAGAACGTAATCTGCGCGACTGGATGCGATCGCTGACTCAGGCCGTAACGGCTCGTTATCGTGGTTCCCTGGCCTTCTCCTACCGCAACCGCGCCGCCAACCAGATCAGCCTGATTCTGCAACCAACCGAGCTAGAAACCTATACCCTGGTAGAGCAGTTGGGGCTATTCCGAGACTGGCCGCGAGAATTTCCCGCCCTCGACTATCAAATCGAGCGCCTCTGTATCCAGGCCTTGAATCTGCCCCATCCCACCTGCCAAGACCGCACTGCAGCGCCCTGTGGTTAAGCCATGAAATCCACCTCCACCAGCCAAGACGGTACTCTGCTGGGCCTGCTCACCGTTGCCCTCTATGCAGTATTTACCCTGCTGCCCGGCAGCAGCACCATGATGGTGTCGTGGCCTTGGGTGTTTCTCTGGCAGGCAGCCTTGGCCTTACCCATTCTCTGGTTGCTCTGGCAGCTGTGGCACAAACCCCTGCGAGCCTTTCGCCTTGGCGGCGGCCTCGATTGGATTGTAGCCTTGGGAGTCATCGGCTTAATCGTGTCCACCCTAGGGGCCGAGTTTCCGCAGCAGGCCCGCTGGTATGGTTGGGCTGCCCTGGGCGGTGTCGCCGCTGTCTATGCCCTGCGGGGCTGGCTGACCACGCCACGGCGCTGCCTGCGACTACTACAAGGTCAGGGGGGGCTAGCCATTGCCTTCATCCTGGTCAGCCTGGGCCTGTGGTTGAGCCAGATCTACTGGCCAGAATTGGCTCGGCTGGAGACGCTGCAACAGTATGGCGTCGAGCAATCATTTAACTTCAATCTCACCAGTCTGCGCAACTGGCAGCCCATCGGCCATCAGAATTATGTGGCCGGGTATTTAGTGTTAATGCTGCCGCTGCTGGCGGGTCTGGCCTGGGTCGGTCGCGGCTGGCAGCGGTGGCTGTGGCTGGGGGGTGGGTTACTAGGGCTGGTGGATCTCTACACCACCAGTTCCCGTGGCGGTTGGCTGGCCTTGATTGCCACGGCGGTGGTGGCCCTAGCGGTGGCCCTGCTGCGCAGTCCTCTGCCGAAAAAGGTTGTGTTGCCCGCCGGGGCGGTGGGGGTGATCGCCCTGGTGGGGTTGGCCCTGGCCAACCCACGCATTCGCCAGCTGGTGCTGGCCTTGCTCTCGGGTCGCACCCAGAGCGGCGAGCTGGCCTATCGTTTCATTACCAATGCCGTGGGCTGGGCCATGGGCAAAGCTCATCCCTGGAGCGGCATCGGTCTGGGCGGCGTGCCGGTGGCCTATCAGGCCTATCGCCCCGCCTGGGCTGGCCGGGAGGCGGAGCTGCAGTTTCAACTCCACGGCACTCCGGCCCAGCTGTGGGCAGAACTGGGCATCTGGGGCATTCTGATTCCTCTGCTGCTAAGCGGTTGGGGGCTCTACTGCACTTGGCGTTGGCTGAGGCATCCATCTCCTAATCAGCTGCTAGCCCCCCTGGTATGGAGTCTGTTGGCGGGGCTGCTGGCCTGTGGCCTCATCAGCCTAACCGATTATCAACTGGATATTCTCTGTATCAGCGGTGGCCTGGCTCTCTATGGAGCCGTCCTGGCAACTACCTTTCATTCGCCAGGTTCGGCATCATCTCCCCCCCAGAGGATAACCCGTGGCCTAGTGGGCTTAGGCTTGGGGCTGACTGTCGCCATGGGGGTTTGGCTGGTTCCCATCCATCGCGCCTGGCAGCTTTCCAGTCAGGGCTTTGCGGCCATCCGCCAAGACGACCTACCTACCTTTGTCCAAACCCTGGAGCGTGCCCACCAGTTGGCCCCCTGGGAGCCCTACTATCCCTATCAACTGGGCTGGAAATTGGGGGATCTCAGCTATCAAGCACCGCCAGAGGTAGCCGAGCGCCTCAGGCGTGATGCCATCACCTGGTTTCAGCGGGGTCTAAAAGCCTCACCTTATCAAGAATTTGGCCACTCTAACCTGGGCTGGCTGCAGGTGCAAGTTGAGCCCAAGGCGGCGGTCCAATCCTTTACCCGCTCAGCCCAGTTGGTGCCTGCTAAGCAGGGAGTGTTTTTTGGGTTGGGCTTTAGCCTATTGCGGGCGGGTCAACCGGAGCAGGCCACGGAGGCGATGGTGCTAGAGTTGTTGCGCCATCCCCTGGGGCTGACCAGCCCCGTGTGGCAAACCGGGCAATTTAGCCCGCTCTATGCGCCAATGCTGGCTTCTCTGGAGGCCCGTTACAGCGAATTTTTAGAGCAATTGGCTCCTGGGAATGGTCTAACTCGTTACCTGCACCAGCTCCGGGGCAGTCTGCGCTGGTGGCAAGGGGATCTGGCTGGGGCTGAGGCCGATTGGACCATAGGAGGAACGGTCATCAGCCGAGCGGTGTTAGATCTGGCTCAGGGACAGCCTGTGGACGCTGCAGCGTTACCCGATAGCCCTGGCAAGTTTGCCATCTTGGCTTGGCAAACCCCTTCAGAGCGGCGGGCCTTGCTGGAGAAAGCCTGGGTGACTCAGCCAGAGGATCTACCTCAGCTGGAGGAAGGGCTGCCACCGCCAGAGATGATCGATCAGCTGGTGCAGTCGATGCGAGCAGCTGAGAGTTTTGATCAGTGGTTGCACATCGCCCCCACTTGGGAACCCCGCAGTAAGCGATTGGGGTTCGGTGTGCTCAGCCGCCATATCGATGGGCTGTTGCCTGCCGACTATTTACCCCGCATCGAGAATGTGGCCATGGTGAAGTTTTTTGAGGAGCTATTGCCGTCTCCTACTTATAGGCCGGAGTGGGATCGGGCTCTGCAACCGCAACGGCAAGGGTTGATTCAGTCGTTGGCGATGTGATCGCTCAATAACCTATCTTGACTTCGTGCAACTTCATTACAAAATACTTCGCCAGCAAGAGCAAAACTGCGCCCTCGGGAATGGCAGCGTCTCAACCCTGTGATCGAGCTGGGATTGGGATGGTCCTGACACGGCTACAGCCGTCCGATGCAGTTGTCATTAAGCTCCATAGACTTTTCTTTGGGACGCAGCCATTTTTTGCCGGTCCTTCTCTATAGTCAGACGGGACCCATTGATTTTTCTTTGGGACGCAATCATTTTTGCCGGTCCTTCTCTATAGTTAGGCGGGACTCTGTGACGTTTCCATGGGCCGCATCGATTTTTCGGTGGGCCGCCAGCGTTTCTATGGGGGGCAGAGCGACATTTGGAATGCAAAATGCAAAAGTTGCCCGGAATGACGGAAGTCTTTTTCGCGGTGAGTCTGCTACCAACAGGAACCTACTACTGTCATTCCCGCGGCGGCGGGAATCCAGAGCGTAAACCTTGGCTTCGACTCAGACAGAGCCCTCTGCCTGGATTCCGGGTCGCGCTACGCTTGCCTGGAATGACGGGACACCACCTTGTCTGGCTGAAGTTGAAACGTTGCCCGGAGTGTGGGTCGCGTCATAGGCATAGCATGACACTTTATTGAAGGGAAAATGATCCCCGCTCCGGGCTCTACTTTAAATTTTGAATTGCTCAGCTACAGTCTGCGAGTCTCGATGCGAGCCCAACCTCTAGGACCTGTATACTGTCGTAACAGCCCCCCCCGGAATTATAAAGTGCAGGGAGGTGACCTTTCGGTGATGAGGTGCTAAATGTTACATCATAGTAGTAGTACGTCTGTCCGCGCTCCAATCCCCTCTTCCTCCAACCGACTCGCCTTTCGAATTGTTCCAAAAGATTTCTCCGAATCTGCCAATCATCCGGGCACTTGCCGTCGAAAGTAGCACCACACTCGATGTAGATTTGCTGCTGCACGCTAAAGCCAAATCTCCCATGACTGTACTTCACCCAGAGCCGATCGATCGTCTTGAGGTCAGCACAGGGAAAGTTCAGAAGATCCTCGTCAGAAATAGCGTACCAACTCCTCTTACCCATGGCGTCCAGCATCCGGTCTATCGTTTCCTGGTCCGCTCCTTTCCAGTCACATGCTTTCAGCAGCCGACGTAACCTAACATAGTCAATACCTTGCTCCGAACTCAGGTCATCCTCACCCCACAACACCGATTTCTCGATCTGGTTGGCTGCCAAATCGCTGAGGCTGAACTTTCGCCGACTGCGTTGGAGGGTATGCTTAGCCGCTGAGGTTAGGGGATAGGATTGCTCCACCAGGCGCTCAACCATGTTCCGGTAGGAGGCATATGGCGACAGACAACGTTGCTGTATACGCTGAGCTTCTGCAGCAGGAATGGAAAGATGCTCCTGCAAGACATCTAAAAAAATGCGTTCTGTCTCCGTGATGGTGCCGTTTCCCTCCGAGACAATCCGAACAACTTCTTGCTGATATTGCTCTGCAGCAGCTTGGGGCTGCGGGCCAGGGGTCTGATATTGACTGGGGGAGAGCTGCTGACTGGCATCAATCTCGTTGAGCACTGCCTTGAGGGTATCTAGTCTGCAACCAATTGGACTCTCAACCCAGGTCAATAGTGCCTCAATACGAGTTGCAGGTGCTGCGGATGGCGGTGGGACATTACCCTCTGGAGGATTGAGGGCGAAGATCAAGCTGCCTAACTGAGGGGTTGGCAAGGCCGTCAGCCGATTAAACAGCTCCAGTCGGTTTTGGTAGTCAGAAGAATCCGGCACAAGCTGACACGGTCAGAATGTAGGCAACTTGCCTCTTACTATAGGCTTTCTGCATCTGAGCTGTCAGTACTGAGGGATGTGCCGAATCCTTTATGGCTCACACTCTACAAATCTAGATGCGAGAGAAGAAACTACTAAAATCCAGCCAAAACCAAACACCCCATAATTAACGTAGGAACTCTTCCGGGAATCCCCCGTGATTGAGTCTGCAGACATTACAGTGCTTTAGTGTTCGACAATGTCCGCCCTACATGCCTACTTCACACTCGCCCCAAGGTGATGACCCATGCGCATCTTTACTAAAGCGGCTCGACGACCCAGCGTCTCTCTGTTGAGAGGCACAGATCGAGCGCGGCTCAGCAACGGTTTGGATCAGAGGCGCTCTCTAGTTCACCTGCAGCGCTCGCCCTTTACAATCAGTTCCCCCAGAGATTCATACGAACAAGAAGCAGACCGCATTGCTGAACAAGGGATGCATATGCCTGAACCACAACTTCAGCAACGTTGTGCCTGTGGTGGAGGGTGTCCCCGATGTGAACAGGCGCAAGGCGGCGACAAATCATTGCTAACGAAGCGTGTTTACCCCCCTAGCCTTGGCGGAGCCAGCGCTCCACCGAGTGTTCAGACGGTGATTGCTTCGTCCGGGCAGCCCCTAGATACACGCATCCGCCGGTCGATGGAGTTACGCCTCGATCACGACTTTAGCCAGATTCGCATCCATACGGATGGAAGGGCGGCTCAATCTGCTGAAGAAATAGGTGCGATCGCATATACGAGTGGAACCAACATTGCGTTTGCCAGGGGAAAGTATCAGCCTGGTACGGTCAGTGGCCAGCGGCTGATTGCCCACGAGCTTGTACATGTCGTTCAACAATCTGGGCCTGACAACCTGTCTAGAAAAGCTTTTATTCAACGAGCCTGCCTACCAGATCCAGAGTGTGAGCCCCCTGACACGGGAGAAGCAAGAGTCGGTTCTGCTAAGCGGTTTGGCGAAGAAGTGACTGAGAAGGCGGCTCCCAAACGGGCCGAACGGAAGAAGCTGCCGCCTGAGACAGCACGCTCGGGTCTACACGGTCGGCCCGCTGAGGCAGTTGAGCATCTATTTCAGGAACACATTTCCGATCTGCGGCCAGTAATCCACGGTGTCTTCGTAGACGAGGACTTGCCAGACGATGTCGGTGCTTCCCGTGCTGATTGTCTCCAATGGGCGCAAGTGTCATTGCCACCGGGCACCAAAGTACCCGAATTCGAGGGGGCGGTTCATAGTTGCATTTTCGTACCCGCCGCCCTTGAGAGACAGGCAGCAATCTACAACTCAGGGGGGGTACCTGATCCTCGGTTCACGCGACAAGAGTGGTTACGTTGGGCAGTCCTGCGAGTGCTGACTCATGAAACGACCCATGCACGCTTTCTTGGCGCCAACATTCGTTATCCATCTTCTGATGAAAACTGTACAGAAGAGCGACTGGCTAAGGAAATCAGTGAGCTAGCCGCCGTCATCAGCGAATTTCCCTTTGTGAATCGGCTGAAGCAGGATCTTCAAGATGCCTGGTTCAATCACCACCTCAAAGATCCAACCGAGGTTACGGGTGAGAGCATTTCCGGAGCAATCCGAGATATTCGCTGCAGTTGCGAATGTCCTGACGCTGATGCCATGATTCGAGCCGCATTTGAATTTGCCTCCTCATCCTGGACAGAGCGCCAGAAGCAGACTTTCCACGCACATATGAAGCGAGGCAAAGGGAAAGAATTCGACATCTATTGGCCGTATGATGCGTCACGTACTGGGCGTGTTGGGCGTCATGAGCTATCGCTAGCAGCAGGCGTTGGCTTCAGTGGCTCCGACAAGCTGAAAGTAGCGATGTTGACTTATCGCTACGTTATGTGGAATTGGGTGGAGGGCCGCCTGAGGGTAACAGGCGGGGTGCAACTAAACCTGGCGTCACTCTTTGAGTCTGATCCACACGGCGAGTTTGGCGCAGCCATAGGAGGCTTGCAATTTGTCTCGACGCCTGTGTCTCGTGACAAGAGGTTCGGCGGGTTCACAGGACGCTTAGAAACCGGCTTTGGCCTCGGCGAGTTTACCTTAGAGCCAGTCGCACCTCAGAGCCGTGAGACAACGGTGAGCAGCAGAGACTGGGTGCTTCAGGTGAGCGGAGGCGTCCAGTTCTTCATCCCCAGATTCACTCATTTAAGACCCGTATCGATCGAAGCCGCCTACCGTTTAGCGCAGCCCCTGGATTCCGATGCCAGGCAAATTAACACATTCAGCATATCGGCCATTTTACCGTTGTAAGGGCAGCACCTAGCTCAAATGTAGGGTGAGCATTGTGATTCAATGATGGGTATCACGACCAACCTGCTGGAGCCATGGCATGATGACCCAACCTCTACCCTCAACATTCCTGACCATGGCTCTGGGGATGGGGCTGATGATAGTTTCCCTTGGGTGCCCTGGGGCTGAGGCTAGGAGTCTTGATCTGAGTCGTCCAGAAGACACGCTGCAGGCGTTCCGGAAGTTGCTCTGTTCTGTGGAAGATGGCCGCACCGTCTACTACGGCTGGGTGGGTCAGGTCTACAGTCGGGTGCCGGGGGAGCGGGATCGGCATCTGTTTAATGTGCAGGGAGTCAGCACTCGGGCCTGTGTCTCCCTGACCTCAGAGACAGGCTCGCCCGGGTTCCGTCAGGTGTCGCGAGAGGTGATGCTCTACCTCGACCCAGAGACCGATGCTGTCCTAGAACACTGGGACAACCCCTGGACCGGGGAGCGCAACCGGGTGATGGCGGTGGCCAATGATCCGGTGAATTCGTCGCCGTTTTGGGCCGAGACCACGGGGCAGCGCCTGCAGTTTCAATGGTTAGGGGAAACAGATACTCTATTCTTATCAGTAGTGATTCCGCTGTTTTATCCCAATCCCCTGGGGAGTGATTATCAGGACTATGTGGGCGGCTACTACCACGCCATGGAGCTGTTCAATTTTGCCGTCGATCGCTCCGATCTGTTGGGCTCTGACCGGGAAGAGGTGAGTCAGGTGGCCCTTTCCTGGAGTCGAATTTCGCCCTGGTTGCCCTGGATGGAGATGGGCGGTCGCCCTGGAGAAATGGTGTTTCAGGCGGCCAGTACCCGACTAGAGGATTGGCGGCAACTGCCGCAACCGCTGCGGACCCAGATGGAGACGGAGTTTGCACTTTACCAAGAGCCACCGCCCCTGGATGATGATCGCCCCAACGAGACTACCTGGACGAATTTTCGGCATTATCTGGAGGCTCTCCCGACCATGGAGTGAACAGGGGAAAGCGGCTCCAGTGCTGTTGTGGCTTAGCCGGTGCTGGCTTCTAGCCAGTCGAAGATTTGTTCTAGTTGATAGGTGGTGACGATGCCATACTGCCAAAGCACCATCGGCAGCAAATTTGGCATCGATGCCGACTGGCGCACTCCCAATGCGATCGCATCGGTAGGAACCGCAAGTTCTTGGTTTAGAAATTCAACGAGTCGGGCCTGCTTGCTCATGGTGTTACGTCTACTCCATTGGGGTAGTGTAGCGATGAAATCTGAAAATTACCTGTATTTTTAGTGAGATTCAATAGAGTCTTAATCTTTTCCGGATCATAGTGATACAAAAGCTTACGCGCCGCTGGGATTGCGGGGTAGACACGCGCTGTAAGGGCCACTGGGTAAGGGGTTGCGGGCTGCTCGCATCGGCAGGGGCAACCGACAGCGAGCAGCCACTAGGCCACCTGACTATCGCTCTACCTGAGGAGTCACTCCTGTCTGCTTCAAGCAGTTTAGGTACTCCACCTCGGTGCTATCTAGCTCGTAGTCACCGTAGTCATCTTTGACATCGAAGACTTTCTCGAGAAAGTCATTGCCGGATTCGCTCAACGCTCGAGCCAAACTGGGCTGACTCAGTTCCTGGGGCAGACATTGGGCCACAGCGGTAAGGTCGCTGCCGTCGGCGGCGATGTACTCTACTGACTCCTCGGCGGTGTCGGCATAGGCCGGATTGTTGACACCGATCATAAGACCAACCATGCTGGCCAGTAATGCGATCGCAACGGTCCGCAGCCAAGTGCGGCTGCGCTGGATGAGTGTTGACAGAGTCATAAGTCTTGTGGGCGGACGCTACGGTTTTATTGTAAGCGAATAAATTTACAAACTGTAACGACGAATTGACTTTGCCGAGACTTTTATATCTAAAGGCATAGGACAACTCCCTGCCGTAGCCCGATCAGCATCGAGGTGCTAGTTTTTTGCGTCTCGTCTTGAGACTTGAACTGCTCTTTTTGAGTCCCATAATAAGATTAATTGGACTGCTCATGAGGCTATCTTGTGGCAGCCAACCAGGGCCGAGTACACCAAGACAAGAGTCCTATTGCGTTTGTCAGGTAGCTTGGGACATTGAGAATCACTCCCATGCCTAGCCGCCTAGCAATCACGGTAGCAAGTTCCTGCCTCCTGAAGGCTAATCACAGCAGGCCCGTTGATCTTGGCTGGTGGTTAGATTCATGTCCGGCGTGGTGTCTGCAATGGTGACGACGAAAATTTCCCAACGGTTGCCATCGGGGTCGGTGACCCAGACTTTGTCTTGCAGGGCATAGCAGCAGTCGGTGTCGGGCTCTGCGAAGGTGATGAGTCCGGCGGTTTGGAAGCGGGAGATGGCCTCTCTTACGGCCTCGCGACTATCGACCTGAATCCCTAGATGGGACAGGGTCCCTGGCGTTTCGATGGCCCTGAAGGGCCGGTCTCTGACCATCGCATCGCTGGCATTCAGGGCCAGGTTCAAGCCGGGATTGTCCAGGTCAAACTTGGCGTAATCAGCCTTATACTTCACGGGCTCCGTCCCCAACATGGCCCGGTAGAAGCTGACAGAGCGGTGCAGATCGGCCACATGCAGGGCCACATGGGTCTTGAGATTAGCCATGGGAGACTCCTTTGGTATTTTCCTAAACATCGAAATAAACCACGTCAACATCGGTAATCGTAGTCTCGATGAGACGTCAGTTGATTAGCTCAACTCCCTGTGTAGTCAAGGCTGTAGATTCAGCTATAGCTGTGCCAAAAACTCCAGGTTTCTAGATGGACGTGGTTTAAAGAGCAAAAAAATCATCGCGTCAGTCGCAGCAGCCAGAACTGCCCTCGGCCTCGCCCCAGTCTGATGGCCAGGCTGATGGGTCGAAGGCAACCACCTGGTTGCGGGTGCAGCATTCTGCGAACAAGAAGTCGATCAGGGACTTTAACACCTGCGATCGCACCGCGTACCAAATCCACTGCCGATCTTTCTTCGCCGTGACAATCCCCACCTGCCGCAGCTTATCTAGGTGGTGAGACAGGGTTGGGGCAGAAATCCCCAGCTCCTTTTGGATCTCGCCAGCCGGCAGTCCCTGGGGATAGGCCGAGAGTAATAACCGCACAATCCGTAGGCGCGAAGGTTGCCCCAAGGCGGCAAAGGTGGCGGCGATGCCGTCGATGGAGGATGGAGATGAATGACTTGCTTCCATATTTATATAATCATCAAAATACACGCAACCGTCAAGCCGCCGACGCCCAAATTTGATTCCGCATGGCCTCAGCTACCTGATGGAGACAATAGCGGCATAGCGCAGGAAACCCAGCCACAAGGCCTCCTTAAAAGCCGCCTTGCTTAGTGGGGGGTGAGTTGTCAAGATCTATGCCAGCTCCCAATTGATGCAGGGCCGCCAAGATCTCATCCAGTAGTTCCTCTGACCCTTCGCCCATATTTTCCTCGGCTGCTACCTGTAGCTCCCGGGCATCGTATTCCCAACGGCGTAGAATCTCAACCTTCTGGGCATGGCTCAGATCTTGGGCATCGCATACGGCCCCTGGCGAGGCGAATACGCTGGCCGGATTAAACATAGCTCGGTCTAAATCCATGGGGGATTGGTGTCTTAAATATCAATCTAGCCATCATATTCCTGAATCTTGTCTCCTATCCACCAAACGGCCCATGAGCCGTTTATAACTTTCGTGAGGTGACAAAGGCACCATAATCTCTAACGTCCCTTGGTCATAGGTCAATCGGCGACGTCATCATGGGCGCGGGTGGCCATTCGTTGAACTCGCTCACCGTTAACTAACTCGTAGCGGTTGCCATCGTCTGGCAGGGTCTCCAGAAATTCCAGAAAGTTGAGCGGTGGCGCAATCGCTTGAGTCATGGGACTGGTGGCAGCAGATTGAAGTATCTCTAGATCTATCAATCGAGACATGATTAGTTGCGGGAGCCGCAGCAATTCAGCCCCACGAAAACCTTTAATCACAGGAGTTTTGCAGCTTGACTTGAATTGGTGGACTAGATTTGGACTATTTTTGCCGCCATTTTTGGCAGCCATTCGCCCCCTGACTGAAGGGAGGCAGGTCGCCACAGGGAGACACCATTAGCAGTATAGAGTCGCAGCCCGTTCATGGCGAGACTCAGTCGTACTTAAGTGAGACTCATAATTTTACACGTAAGTCTAGCAATAAGACGTTGGTTAAGACGTTGGTGGTAGAGTTTTTCTGGCTATTCCAGCTCAAAAGATGCCCCGCATCTAAGGAGAATTCTGGGAAAGAAAATCCCTTGAGGAGGGGCGTAGGGCCTGCGCCCTTGGGTAACAGCCCATAAAATGGGTAATTTTGTTTCAAGAGATCTCCTAAGTATTGACCTCAGACGATCTAGACTGCTACAGCCAGCCTTGAGAAGACCTTTGGCAATACCGTTAGAGGACATTTGAAAACTCGGCTGAAAGCATTGCAAGGCAATCGTTTTAAAGTTTATAGCTCTGTCAGCCGAAATCTAGTTTGGGGCAAGGTCGCAATATCCGCTTAACAAGATTGTTATCCCCCTGTTACGTTACTGACACAATTCTCTGGCACAGTAGCAACCGTGTGTGGCACAGCTAATGCACACACCAGGGTGCCAATGAATAACCATTGAGGCGTCCTGATAGTGTGAATGGTCAACCATCACAGCGATGACCCTAGCAATAGGAAGCTTTATATGTTACTGAGATCACTATTACTGACCGGTTCTCTACTGGCGTCTCTCGGGGCTGGAGCCTTACCTGTAGCCGCTCAAGCTCCGCCGCAACAGACGCCGCCGCAACAGGCACCGACACCCAGCCAGGCCGAGGTGTCTGCGGAGACCATTGATCAGTTTGTCGCGGCCTTTAAGCAGGTCCAGGCCATCCGAGAGTCTGCCCAAGCCGAGATGGCTGCTGCCGTGGAAGCAGAAGGACTCACCATTGAGGAATTCAATGCCATGGTTGAGGCCCAACAAGACCCGGATAGCCAGGCCTCAATGGATTTGAGTCAGCAAGACATTGAGCGCTTTATGGCAGCTGCCGATCAAGTCTCAACCATTCAACAGGAAGCCCAAGGCGAAATTGAGGCAGCTATCCAGGAGGAAGGGCTCGCCGTCGAAGAATTCAGTCAAATCATGGCCTTGGCTCAACAGGATCCGGAACTGCGTGAGGCAATTAATCAGCGCCTGAATGAATAGGGCTATATATCTAAGGGGCCTGCAATCGCTTTAAGACCAGAGTTGATCACAGCAAGACTCATTATGCTACACTTGAGTCTTGCTGTGATACGAGCAAGACTTGATTGAAATGGTTAGCATGGCTTCGCCTC
Organism: Halomicronema hongdechloris C2206; assembly: GCF_002075285.3. Lineage (GTDB taxonomy): Bacteria > Cyanobacteriota > Cyanobacteriia > Phormidesmidales > Phormidesmidaceae > Halomicronema_B > Halomicronema_B hongdechloris. The sequence goes on from NZ_CP021983.2 coordinate 2,576,559, forward strand.
TGCCTGATGATGCCCCTTTGTTGTCTGTAGAAGAAGTACAGCGTCATCTTAAGCGCTCCCGCGCGTCCATTTACCGCTATGCCAACACTGATCCTAAGGTCTTAAACCCGCCTTACGACGCCAATCGACTCAACCCAGAGGTGCGCACTGATCGGGACCAGCCCCTGCTCTTTCATCCCAAAGAAGTCCGTCGCTTTGCTCGAGACGTGTTGGGGCTGGCACCGGTGATTCAGGTGCAGCCAGGGGAAGAAACCATCACCCAAGAGCTGTTGCGGGCTATCCTGGCGGAATTACAGGCCATCCGCGAGCATTTGCAATCCCAGGTCTAACCACACTGGATGGTTCGGTAATTCACTATGCCCGTGTCTACAGTAGATGCTATCGTTGGGGAAAACTGGCTTTGATTACGACTCGAGTAAACTTATGTGCCCTTGTGGTTTAGGAAACAGTTCCTGTGGATATAGGGTCTACAATGACCTGCATAGGTTAGATGATTGAGCGCTGCAAAGACTCCTGTTCCCTAAGTCTTCTCAATCATCTGGTTTGCCATTCTGACTTTTTGATCCCTCTGTATGCATTCCGCAAGTCAATCCGATATTCCTCCTGAGGAACCTCCGAGTCGGTTAGGTCATCTTGTTGGTGTCGTTGTTGCTCTCGTGACATTGGTTCTTCCTGTGGTTGCGATCGCATATTTTTCGTCTACTCCCATAGCGCCAACGTCTTATCCACCCCTATCTCGCTCTCCAGATTAATAAGATTATCTGAAGCCTGGAAACTACCTGGGGGCGGAGGGACGTCTTCTTCTAAAATGCCTAAGGGCACCTTGGGCCTTGGGCAGACGGACTCTGCCCAAGGTGTCTGGAAGTGTTGGTTCAGTTGGAGAAGCGCTGTGGACTTATCTCGTATTCCGGCTCAGCCAGAGTCTGGGCTTGTCAATGTACTGATTGAGATTCCGGCGAAGAGCAAGAACAAATACGAATTTGACAAGGATCTCAATGCGTTTATCTTGGACAGAGTTCTCTTCTCGTCCGTGCAGTATCCCTACGACTACGGCTTTATTCCCAACACCTTAGCCGATGATGGCGATCCCCTAGATGGCATGGTGCTTATGGATCAGCCGACCTTCCCTGGGTGTGTGATCGCGGCTCGGCCCATCGGCATGTTAGAGATGATCGACGATGGCGACCGGGATGAAAAACTCCTCTGCGTTCCGGCAGAGGATCCCCGCTACAGCCATGTCAAATCTCTCCAGGATGTGGCTCCTCACCGCCTCGACGAGATTGCCGAATTTTTCCGCACATACAAGAACCTCGAGAAGAAAGTAACCGAAATTCTCGGCTGGAAAGATGTCGATAGCGTGACGGCTCTCGTCAATCAGTGCATTGCGGCTAGTAAATAGTACACATTTACAGCTAGAATAGTCGGCTTAGGAACGGGAGCTGTCCTTTACCGGGTGTCAATTTACCATGTCAGGTACTCTCAAGGTATGAGGTGCATCGCCTGCGATGGCTTGGCTTAATCTGGGAGTACCTCTTATTCTTTTGTGGGTTAAGGGTATAAACTGTCCCGACCAACCAGAGCGTGCTTGAATATACAGGGTATAGGGTCTGTTAACTATGGTAGTGCCTCTGGAGTAACCACAACTCCACCAGGTTGAGACTGACATGCCAGAGACCGATTCGTCGTCATCCGACGTCATTTTTCAACTCAATTCCTCAGATCACATTTCCCACGAAACCTTTACGGTACAGTTCTGGGGAGTGCGGGGCAGTGTTCCGGCGCCAGGGGCAGAAACCATCCGCTATGGGGGAAACACGGCCTGTGTTGAAGTCCTTGTAGGTGGCCAACGACTCATTTTGGATGGCGGCACCGGTCTGCGTACTCTGGGAAAGCATCTGCTGCGTCACCAAGACAGTATTAAAGCCCACTTATTCTTTACCCATACCCATTGGGATCGGATTCAGGGATTTCCATTCTTCTTCCCAGCCTTTGCTGAAGAGAATTGCTTCCATATTTATGGGGCCCCAGCCCCAAACGGGGCCTCTATCAAGCAATGCCTGACCGATCAAATGTTACGTCCCAATTTCACGATTCCCCTACAAAAGATGCGATCGCATCTACACTTTCATAACATTTCAGCCGGCAATGTCATTCCCCTCGGCGACGTATTAGTAGAGACCATTGCCCTCAACCACCAAACCAGTTCCCTGGGGTTTCGTATTAGTTGGCAGGGATACACTTTGGTCTACGCCACCGACACTGACCATTCCCACGACAGCGTCGATCCCAACCTGCTCTATCTCGCCAATGAAGCCGATGTTCTGATTTACGACGGCACCTATGCCGATACCTACTACCACGATTTAAATTGTAGTGGCGCTGTTCCCTGGCAACTGGGAGTCGATGCCGCCAGAGCAGCTAATGTAGGCAAGTTGATTATGTTTCACCACAATCCCTGCCACGACGACAATCAGCTGGATCAGCTAGAAGCCGAAATTCGTTCCCAGTTCCAGGCAACCTACCTAGCTCGCGAGGGCATGGTTGTCAAAATTGCCTGAGCCACTACTCTATGGGCCGCCAACGCACTGCAATTCCTGACGCGGCCAATCTCCATTAAAACCTACGCCAGCACTGCGATAGAATATTTAGTCACAAAGTACACCCTTTGGCAAAACAGGCACATCGAAAATTCGCGATATACCATTAATATATGGACACCAAAGATATTTTCAAGGTGCTAGCCAATGACACTCGCCTGCGAATTTTGCAATGGCTCAAGGATCCCAAGGCCCATTTTCCCAATGCCGAGAACGGCGTCAATGAAACTGAGGGAGTCTGTGTAGGTTTGATTCAGAAGAAATCGGGCTTGGCCCAGTCCACGATTTCCCACTATCTCGTTATGCTAGAAGAGGCTGGACTAGTTAAATCTACCCGCCAAGGCCAGCATACCTACTATCGTCGCAATAACACCGCCCTAGCAGACTTGGCCCATCTGGTAGCTGACGAACTTTAGTTAAGCCACCATAGAAGCCTAGATATATAAGACTGTGCCTTTTTATATCGATTCTCCTCGATATCTCTAACAAATCGAGGTTGGCGGCTTTTTGCTCTCCCTATCTGCCATCTCCACCCACGGAGGAGTGCTATGGTCATTGCTCACTTAATCCTGATTGCCCTGGGGCTTGCCGTCATCTGGTTGGGCGTCAAAATTGCCGAAGAGGTCTATCAGATTGCCTTGATTTCTACGGGGGCTATTGCCTTTGCCTGGGGCTTTGCCATCGCTCCAGAAGAATTGCAAATGACCGTTGAAGCCCTTTCCGTCGGAGGCATCATGGGCTGGCGTTGGCGGAATCGGCGCTAGGGGGCTAATTGACAGGGCAATGGCATCAGGTGATACAAATAGGCAGATTATTGATCCCGCACCATAGGCGAGATCGACTTACCTGCCGCTAGACACCTGCCATGTTCCCATCGGTTTCTCGTTTGTGTCGTGCCTGCTCCCGTCGCCAGTGGCGTCTGATTGCCCAGGGCATTGGGCTGTTCAGTCTGTGTATGGCTCTGATCGTAGCCTGTGGTGGACCGACTCCCGAGTCCAGTTCACCAGGGGAATCAGGGGCTTCTGACGGTCGCATTTCCATGGGCACTACCCTGCAGGCTCGCACCTTAGACCCAGCCGATGCCTATGAGATTTTTCCGGGAATTTTGCTCTACAACTTAGGCGATCGCCTCTATACCTATGCTCCCGGCACCACAGACCTGGTGCCCCAATTGGCGACGGCCATGCCCACCATCAGTGAGGATGGTCTCACCTACACGATTCCCCTGCGAGAGGATGTGGTGCTCCACGACGGCACCCTGTTCACCGCCGAGGTCATGGCCTTCTCGATTCAACGCTTCATGGAAAATGGTGGCCGTCCCGCCTTTCTGTTGGCGGAAAAAATTGAGTCAGTGGAAGCCAGCGATGACTATGAACTGACCATTACCCTACAGGCCCCCTTTGCGGCCTTTCCGGCCCTATTGACCTTTTGGGGCGTTACGCCAGTGCCCCCCGATAGCTACGCCATCGAGCCTGGCAGCTTCCAGCCCGATAGCTTCATTGGCTCCGGACCTTACAAACTGGCGGCATTCTCTAGCGATGTGATTCAACTGGATGTCAATCCGGATTACTGGGGGGAGCCGCCGGCCAACCCAGGCGTCGATATTCAAATTTTCAGCAGTCCCGCCAATCTCTACAACACCTTCCGGACCGGGGGAGTGGATGTGGCCTATCAAACGCTGGATCCAGAGCAGATTGCCAGTCTGGAGCAAGAGGCTGCCTCAGGAGGGTGGCAGGTGATCGAGGCGGGGACCACGGTGATCAACTACATGAGTGTGAACCAAAAGATCGAGCCTTTCGATGATGGGCGGGTACGCCAAGCCATGGCAGCCATGATCGATCGGCCCTTGATCAATCAGCGGGTGTTTCAAGGCCAGGCGGAGCCTCTCTACAGCCTGATTCCCACCAGCTTTGAGGTCTATGAGCCGGTCTTTGAGGATGCCTATGGTGATGGGAACTTTGACTTGGCGGAAGAGTTGCTGCGGGACGCGGGTTTTTCTGAGGCGGCCCCCTTTACCTTTGAGATCTGGTATCCCTCGGCCTCTACCCCCCGCAGCATCGTCGCCAATACTCTAAAAGAGTCCATTGAGCAGGCCCTGCCGGGGTTGGTGACAGTCAATGTGCAGACGGCAGAGAGTGCTACCCTCTGGGAGAACGTAGACAAAGGAGTCTATCCCACGGTGTTGGCCAACTGGTACCCCGATTATTACGATGCCGATACCTTCATTCAGCCCTTCATGAGTTGTGATCAGGGCTCGCCAGAGACCCTATGTGAGCAGGGGGCCAGCCAAGGGACCGGATCCTTCTATTACAGTGAGCCGGCCAATGAGTTAATCGCGCAGCAGCGGGCCGAGTCTGACCCAGAGGCGCGGCAGGCCATCTTCCGAGAGCTGCAGCAATTGCTGGCAGAGGATGTGCCCTATATTCCCCTGTGGCAAAACAAGGACTATGTCTTTGCCCAAGCCGGGGTGGACGGCGTTGCGATTCAGCCGACGCAGCAGTTTTTGCTGGGGCTGATCTCTAAGGAGTAGCGATTCCTATGGCCTCTCGCTCTACGGCACTGCGTTACTACATCCTGACGCGACTGTTGTTGGCCCCGTTGATGGTCTGGACCATCGTGACGGTGGTGTTCCTGCTGTTGCGAGCCACCCCTGGAGACCCAGTAGATGCCCTGTTGGGACCACGGGCACCGGAGGCGGTGAAGGAGACGTTGCGATCGCAACTGGGGCTAGACGCCCCCTTAGGGATTCAATATCTGCGCTACCTGGGCCAGCTGCTAAGCCTGGATTTGGGCACTTCCCTAGCCAGCCAGGGGCAGACCGTCTGGCAAATCATTGTCGATCACTTGCCGGCTACCGTAGAGCTGGCCCTAGCCGGGTTGATGGTAGCAGCCATTGTTGGCATTGGCGTGGGCTCCCTGGCTGCCTCCCGACCCAACTCCGCCCTCGATGCTGGTGGCCGCCTCTTCGGCATTCTCACCTATGCCGTGCCCATGTACTGGTTCGGCATGATGCTACAGCTCCTGTTTGCCGTGCAGCTGCGCTGGTTTCCCATTGGTACTCGCTATCCTCTCACCGCCACCCCGCCCCAGGGGCCTACCGGGCTGTACGTCCTGGATAGTATATTGACTGGGCAGCTATCCCAATTGGGACTCTCGCTGCACCACCTGGCCCTGCCCAGTCTCACCCTAGGCATTCTAATCAGTGGGGTATTCGAGCGCATGGTGCGGGTAAACCTGAAACAGACCCTGCGGGCCGACTACATCGAAGCTGCCCGGGCCCGAGGCATTCCGGAGGTCCGCATTATCTTGGTGCACGCCCTGAAAAATGCCTTGATTCCCGTGATTACCATTCTGGGCCTCACCTTCGCCTCTCTACTGGGAGGTGCCGTACTCACCGAAGTCACCTTCTCCTGGCCGGGGTTAGCCAATCGCCTCTATGAAGCCATCAGCCAGCGAGACTATCCCGTTGTCCAGGGACTGATGGTATTTTTCGCCAGCATCGTCGCCCTGATCAGCATCGCCATCGACATCCTCAATGCCTATATCGACCCCCGCATCCGCTATTGAAAGATCTATATTGACAAAAATCAATGTGTATCAAAGATGTATAGATAAAAATAAAATCGATTTAGTCAAGGCTAGATCCTGATTGAATTTGATCGGCTTCGCCGTTGCCAGATAAAGAACGCAACATTACTCAATCTGATACGGTGTAGTACATAACAAAATGCAACCTACTCCATTGCGGCAGGTTAACTGTAATAGCTGTTCAGCTAGCCACTAAATTCTGGGTAGAGGTCCTGTTTCTCAGGATGGATTTCTCAAAAAGGTCTGATGCTAGTGGCTTGCAGGAGATTTCCAAAAGCAGTGCCAGTGCATTTCATGTCTGTTGCCGGTGCTGGAGATCTTGCCTCAGGCTGTAATGATTGGTTTCCTTTTATGTCGAATTGTGTTTTCCCAGGAGTGTACATTGAGCTATGGATGAGGATCCCTCTAATTGGCTGAGCCAACTAATTGGCCGAGGAGCAGATATCTCCAGGCAAATCGGGTTTCGTGTCGCCTGCTTAATCGGGGTCATCGTATTTCTAATCGTCGTGAGTGTTGACTCGGCTGGTAACCTAGCCGCCGCTGCGGATTTAAACCACCAAGGTAACGACCGGGTTAATGCGGAGTCGATTGCACCAGCGGAGACTGCCTCGCCTCAGCTAGCCTCCTCGGTGCAGCCCTCCTATGTAAATTTCACACCGCAGCAGGCAGAACGGTTAACTCACGGTGACTTGCTCAGGGCTAATATGACCCGCAGCCAGCTGACCCGGGCCCACTTTTTCACGGATTTCCTCGGCGAGCATTAGCCGGTCTCTAAGCGTCTGGACGGTAGCCCAAATCTTCCAGCCGAGGGCGGGAATGTCGCCATTTGGGCACCACTTTGACAAATAGCTCCAGATACACCTTGCCCATAATCAGCTTCTGAATCTGTTGACGGGCGGCGCTGCCGATACTTTTCAAGAGGCTGCCCTGTTTGCCGATAACGATTCCTTTCTGGGAGTCGCGCTCGACGTGGATGGTGGCCAGAATCCGGGTGATAGCAGGGGTTTCCTCTACCCGATCGATGGTGATGGCCACGGAGTGGGGCACTTCTTGCCGAGTATGGAGCAGGAGCTGCTCCCGAATCAGTTCTCCCATGATGAAGCGCTCTGGCTGGTCGGTGACGAGATCGGGGGGATAGTAATAGGGACCCGGATCGAGCTGTGTAATCAGCTCCTGCAGCAGTGCCTCGCTACCGTCGCCGCTGAGGGCCGAAAACTTAAAGGTCGGCCAGGACTGGTGGCCAGCCAGGGCCTGGTAGCTCTGATCTAGGCTCAGGGCGGCCTCAGAGTCTGGAGGCTGCTGATCCGATTTATTGAGCCCCAGCACTATTGGCCCCGACTGTTGCCTGAGTAACTCGGCAATGAAGTGGTCACCGCGACCGGCTGCCGTAGAACTATCGACGACGAAGAGGATGAGGTCTACCGATGCGATCGCAGCTCGGGCATTTTTCACCAGAATCTTCCCCAGTTCATGGTGAGGTTTATGGATGCCCGGGGTATCCACGAAGATGATCTGGGCCGTGGGGGTACTCAAAATCCCCTGCAATCGGTTGCGGGTGGTCTGGGCTACCGGAGATGTAATGGCTACCTTCTGACCGATCAGATGATTCATCAGGGTGGATTTGCCCACATTGGGACGGCCAACCAGGCCCACAAAGCCAGAGCGAAACCCCTCCGGCGCCGTTGGCATGGTGGCAATGCCCAAAGTATCGATGTCAGTGGTCATAGAGACTCTCGTTCAGGTACCGGTCACATGAATTACGATCTCGCGGCGACTGCCCCGGGCTCGATGTTCCCACAGGTAGATCCCCTGCCAGGTGCCGAGGGCCAAGCGACCCTTCATGACCGGAATCTGTTCTGAGGTGTGGGTCAGAGCGGAGCGAATGTGGGCCGGCATGTCGTCGGGCCCTTCGGTGCTGTGGATGTAGGAGCCATCTTCCGGCACCAGGCGGGCGAAGAAGGTGGCCAGATCCCGTAACACATCGGGGTCTGCATTTTCTTGAATCACCAAGCTGGCCGAGGTATGGCGGATAAAGATGCTGCAGAGACCGGTTTGAATCCCCGATTCAGTTACCACGGCCTGAACATCCTGGGTAAACCGTTGGAACGATTTTCCCTGAGTAGCTAGGGTGAGCTGACGTTGATGATGGCGAGGGAGGGTGCTAGTAGTCATGGATGATTGGTGATGCTAACGGTCGTCTCTTGGGTACTTTTTCTATTGTGTCGTCTTTGCTGTACTCGGTGAATCTTGATGAGACGACTCCCCTGGCAAACTGCCTGTGGTGAGCTTGCTGAACTACTGCCCTGGGCCTGCGGAAGGGCTTGTCGATCAGGAGAGGTGGATTTCGATAAGACCACGCTTAGTTGTGTAGCTCGGGGGGCTCACCCGGGGAATTTCGCTTCCCCCGGACCCCTACGACCAGGGCGAACCGCCGCCCTGGACCTGCGGAAGGGCATATCGGTGAGCCGTCGCAGATCGCGTCGCATCGGCAGGGATGCGAGGGGCTCCTCTACCTGACGAGTAGACCAAAGCAGAAGCCAGGAAAGGGAATTTTGACCGTTGGCCTGTTGAGGGTTGAATTCAACCATCACCGGGAGAACTCAAAACTCAAAACTCATCGCCCCGTGGGGCCCTTCCCTGGCCACACATTGTTTACCTAGTTTAAACAACACGGCCGACGCCACTGCTCTTCACTCTTCACCCTTGACTCTTCACCCTTGACTCTTCACCCTTCACTAAACATCACCCCATCACCCCATCACCTATCCACCCTTGACTCTTCACTCTTCACTCTTCACCCTTCACTAAACATCACCCCATCACCCCATCACCTATCCACCCTTCACCCTTGACTCTTCACCCTTCACTAAACATCACCCCTAAGCCCTGCGGGCAGGCTCCGCCTACACCCCGCCCTCCGTCCTCCGTTATAGTGAGGATTCAACCTTAGACCATGGCAATGACTGTTTCCAACTCCCAATCCCGACTGTTAGTCTGGCATCCCTTCTTTCTAGGAGGTGGGGCCGAGGCCGTGACCCTGTGGATGTTGGAGGCGCTGTGTGACGACTATGATGTCACGCTCTTGACGCTATTTGACGTCGATCTGCAACGGCTGAATGCCATGTATGACACCCAGTTGCAGCCCCAGACCCTGACGGTTAAAGCAGTGATTCCGTCAGCCTGGAGTGGGGTGGGGCGTTGGGCCCTAGCCAATAGTAGTGTCCTGAGGGCGGTGATGATGCATGGCTCTATTCGCACTCTCAAAACCATGGGCCAGCACTATGACGGAGTAATTTCCGGCTATAATGGCGTCGATTTCGGCCGACCAGGGTTGCAATATATGCACTGGGTACGGGTGGTAGAAGGGGGAAAGTTACAGCAAAATGCCCCTTTTCGGAAGCTGTGCCATGGCATTTCTGACTTTTCGGTGGAGCGGTTACGGCAAAATGTCTCCCTGGTGAATTCGGCCTACACAGGACAGCGAGTGCAGAAAGACTACGACATTCCGTCTGTGGTGGTCTATCCGCCGGTGGTGGCTGATATTCCCCAGCGGCCTTGGTCTCAAAAGCAGGATAGTTTTCTCTGCAGTGGCCGCCTGGTGCCAGCGAAAATGCCCCATCGGGCCATTCGAATACTGCGGCAGGTACGACGGCAGGGGTTTGATGTCAAGCTCTACATCACTGGCGGTGGCGGCGGCGTCTATGGCCGAGAATACGTCAACCGTATCAAGCAGTTGGTGGCAGCGGAGGCCGATTGGATTCAGCTGCTGGCAGGCTTGCCCTATCAGGAGTATTTGGCCCTGCTGGCCCAATGTCGCTATGGCATCCACTACAAGCCAGAGCCGTTTGGCATTTCCATTGCCGAGATGGTGCAGGCGGGGATGATTCCTTTTGTGCGATCGCGGGGGGGCCAGGTGGAAATTGTCGGGGCTGAACAGCAGCAGTTGATGTTTAACAGCGAATCAGAGGCTGTGAGCAAGATTGTGGCGATGCTCAAGCACCCTGACCAACAGCAACGGTCCTTAGCGGCGCTGGCACAGCAGCAGTCACTGTTTTCTGTCGAGCATTTCCAGCGGCAACTGCGGGGGATAGTGGCCGACTACTTGGCCGGGAAGGCCTTGCTACCGTAGGCCTAGGATGTGATGCCAAGGCAGAAAGGGAAATCTGGATAAATGCCCCCTTTTCGCGCTAGTCAATTTGGCTTGCCGCTGTGCTCAAGTAGTCCACCACTGCCGCGGCGATGGTTTGATTGCCGTCTGTGGCTCGGGCCATGGCTTGGCGGGGCGGCAGCAGGGGCTGGGCCAGAAAGTCCCAGGTCCCCTGCAACAAATCGGTGGGGCGTAGGATGCGATGATGACTGACGGCCTGGATACCCTCCACCAGCAGGGCACTCTCGGCGAAGTCTTGTCGGGTCAGGGTGAGAATGGGAATGTTGAGGCGACAGGCTTCGGCAAAGGTGCTGTAGCCGGGTTTAGAGACGATGCGATCGCACAGGGGCATGACATCGACGGGGCGCAGGCAGCGGTCGGTAATTTTCAGCAAGTTGGGCAACTCTGGTGCCTGGGCGTCGAAGCTGATAAATTGCCAGTCGGGAAAGCGACTGAGTCCCTGGTAGGGAATCTGCTGTAGCCCCAGACCGCCAAAGGTAAGCAGCACCGTGTGTTTGGCTTTGCTCAACAGCTCCGGGGAAGGCACTCGGGGGGCTAAGATAGCCCGCAATTGGTCGGGGGCATAGCGAGGACTGCCGCCGGTAAGGCCCACATCGGTGATGGTGGGAAAGGCTTTCATCGGTTCATGGAAGGGCAATCGAAACATGCGATCGCACCTCTGGAAGCACTCGGCAATCCAGTCAGCTACCGCCACAAACCCACCTCCCCAGGGACGATAAATAAAATCCCAGCCAAAATTACTCATCATCCAACAGGGAACACCAGCGGCCTCCGCAACGCGTGTCGCCAGTGGAGGAATATCGGCCAATACCAAGCTCACCCGCTCCTGCTGCAAAAAGGCAGCTTCCTCCGCCACTAGGTGGGTCGGCATCCGTTGAATCCGCCGCAGTTGCTCCAGAGTAGCCGTCTTATCCATGGTTAAGCTGTCCTGCTGCAGCACCCCCACATCGAAGGCCCGAGGTCGATGCAGAAAGGGACCCTCTAGATTAGGACTGCAGCAACACTGCGGAGCCGTCGTGGCCAGAATCAGCCGCACCTGCGGTAACTGGGCCTGAATGGTAGCAGCTACCGCTGCGGCCCGGGTGGCGTGGCCAAATCCATGGTTAGTGACGGCGACATAGAGGGTCGGCGGGGCCATAGTCATGCTCATATCCCAAAACAGCCAAAAAAAGACTCGCCGCTGGGGGCGAGTCTAAACGCTACCTGGACAGTGCCTTACAGTTGCGGCACAAATTGCTCTTTCTCGGGGACCACGGTGTACTCAGACACAATCTGGCGAAACTCTTCACCGTCAATGGCCTCCTTCTCGATCAGCAGATCTACCAGCCGGTCAATGACCGATCGATTATCTAGCATGATTTGTCGAGCCTGATTGTAGCAATGGTCGACAATGGCTCGCACTTGCCCGTCGATGCGAGTAGCAATCTCCTGGGAGTACTCAGAACGAGACATCCAATCCCGTCCCAAGAAGACCTCATTCTGGGGGCTTTCCAAAGAGAGGGGACCCAGATCGGACATGCCGAAGCGAGTCACCATCTGTCGAGCCATGCCCGTTACCTGTTGCAGGTCGTTGCCAGCTCCCGTAGTCACTTCAGCATCACCAAAGATCACATCTTCAGCCGCTCGACCACCCAAGGCACCTGTAATTCTAGCCAGCAACTGGGCTCGGGAGATCAACGTCTGATCCTCACTGGGAGTAAACCAGGTCAGTCCCCGGGCTTGCCCCCGCGGAATCAGCGTTACCTTCTGAACTGGATCATGGGCCTGCATCAGCGTTCCTACGATGGCGTGGCCCACCTCATGGTAAGCAATCAAGCGCTTACTCTTACTATCGACTAGGGGCGTGCCCTCCATGCCGGCAATGACCCGGTCCACAGCGGCATCGATCTCCGACATGGTGATGGCCTCCTTGCGACGGCGGGCCGTGAGAATGGCCGCCTCATTCAGCAGGTTGGCCAAGTCAGCGCCAGTAAAGCCAGGGGTACGACGGGCAATAGCCTCCAGAGACACCTCATCCGCCAGCTTCTTGTTGCGGGCATGAACCTCTAGGATCTCTAGGCGGCCCTTGATATCCGGCGGATCCACCATCACCTGACGGTCAAAGCGGCCGGGTCGCAGCAGGGCCGGATCTAGCACATCCACTCGGTTGGTGGCGGCAATGATGATGATGCCGGTATTGCCTTCGAACCCGTCCATCTCAGTCAAGAGCTGGTTCAACGTCTGTTCCCGCTCGTCATTACCACCGCCGATACCGGCACCTCGCTGTCGCCCAACGGCATCCAGCTCGTCAATGAAGATGATGCAGGGGGCATTTTCCTTGGCCTTCTTGAACAGGTCCCGTACCCGAGACGCCCCTACCCCGACAAACATCTCCACAAATTCAGAACCGGAAATGCTAAAGAAGGGCACCCCAGCTTCCCCGGCGATGGCTTTGGCCAAGAGCGTCTTACCGGTGCCGGGAGGGCCGACTAACAGGACTCCCTTGGGAATGCGAGCTCCTACCGCAGTGAATCGCTCTGGCTTCTTCAGAAACGTCACCACTTCCTGGAGTTCCTCCTTGGCCTCTTCAATGCCAGCCACATCATCAAACATGATGCCGGTCTTGGCTTCCATCATGAAGCGGGCCTTAGACTTGCCAAAATTCATGGCCTGGCCCGGTCCCCCTGGCACGTTGCTAGAGCGGCGGAATAGAAAGAAGAGCCCCCCAATCAGTAATAGAGGGAACAATAAGTTCCCCAAGGCTCCCCAAATTGCACCGTCGTTGCGAGGCGGATGGACATCCAAATTGACGTCTGATTCCCGCAGTCGCGTAATCAGTTCTGGAGCATTCCCCGGTAAATCGACACGCCAGCGCTGTATCCGGTTGTCTAATTGCGGGTCAACCGCTTCCACAATGGCTGTACGCCCACCTTCATAGAGATCGACGGCGGTGACCCGGTCAGCCTCTAGATAGTCCAAGAACCGACCGTAGGTCATGCGAGTACTCGCCGTATTACTGCCGGCATTGACAGGGGATCCGGAAAATGCGCCTTGCCACAGGAAGAAGCCAATCACCAAGATCGGTAAGGCCCAGAGCAGGGCAACTCGCCAAGAAAACTTCATGGGTAGGTAGTCTCTAAAACAACACAGAGGATCAATTTTGTTGAATTCCTATCACATCCATCAGCGGTGATCCAGGAACAACTGCCAGCTATTCAGCCCCTAGGCTGATCCAATGAAACACCGTCAAGACTGACTTACTACTTACTATGCCGTAAGGACCCGCAGGTCGACTGAGCTAAGGACCAGTTGTTTGTGAAATATTCTTAACTTAATTTAACTTAGTTCTGAAAAGTCTGCCAATTACAGTTCCCCTCGCCCCCAGCCAGGGACTAAGACGCCATGGCCGCTAGTGCCTCGGTTCCCAGCTAATGACATGGTAACTGCAATGACTCTGCAGTCTACTAGGTCTCGGAATCTTGTCGCACATATAGGGTGTAGGGATAGTAGCGGTCTCGTTGGTAAGACCCTACCCAAATGTGATAGTTGCCCTGCAGCCACTCCCCTGACAGCCCAGGATTGTGCTCCTGGTAATCATCGTTACACCAAACCCCATTGTCCCCTCGAATCACTAGGGTGGTATCTTGACGGCTCTCGACCCACAGAGTCAGGGCCGGGAAATCGGCCTCTAAGACCAAAATATGATCTGGAGAGGTATCACTGAGATACCCTAAGCAACGGCCATTGGGGGTTTGCTCGGTGTCAACTACGTCTCCAGCCAACTGGGAGCCACCGCTAACGCCACTCACCTGGGCGGGATTGGGCTGAAATCCTGGACGCAAGCGAATTTCTGGATGGGCGGTCGCAGCTTGAGCCCAGCCTGGAGCTGGCGCTAGCCCTACCGCAAGACTAACCAGATAAACCAGAGGCCCCCCTTCTGTACTGAGCCTCCTACTGAGAACCCTTGATATAGACACCGGTATCACCATGAGGTTAGGAAGTGGCTATGGACAGGGCAGCTGCTAAGCGCGGCCGATCAAACTGGCGTTGGTGCAGAATAAACCAAGATTCCACTAGATCTGGCCCTTGCATGTCTCCCATCAGGGCGGCCCGTAGCGATCGCATCATCAGTCCTTTCTTCACCCCTTGGGCCTTAGTGACTTGGTTGATCAGGCCTTTGGCAGCATCGATGCTATCTAGGGAAACGGTGGGCAGGGCCTCATACACAGCGCTCAAGATGGCGTCTATCCCCTCTTGCTGCAGCTGCTGGCGGGCGGCCTCGCTGTAGTCCACGGTTTCAGTAAAGAAGAAGTGGCTGAGCTCAACGGCATCGGGCAAGCGAGTCAGGCTAGGACCGACCAGAGCGGCCAGGGCCTCTAGCCAGGGGCGATCCTGGTCAGGATCAAAGGCATAACCAGCTTCCTGCCAGTAGGGAATCAGAGCCTCAACCAGTTGAGCCGGTGGCGTAGCATGGAGATACTGACTGTTGAGCCAGTCCAGCTTATCCCAATCGAATTTGGCCCCAGCCCTATTGACGCGATCAAAGCTAAATTGTTTCGCTGCCTCTGCCAGAGTAAATTGTTCTTGACCATCCGGAGGCGACCAGCCCAGTAGGGTCATGTAGTTGGCCAGGGCCGCGGCGGTGAAGCCCATGTTCTGAAACTCGGAGATGGAGGTGACGCCGTCCCGCTTCGACAGCTTTTGGCCTGAGGGGTTGAGAATCAGTGGCGTATGGGCAAACTCTGGCACCGGTACCCCCAACGCCTCGTAGAGTAGGATCTGTTTGGCGGTGTTGGCAATGTGGTCTTCTCCCCGAATCACATGGGTGATGGCCATATCCACGTCGTCTGCAACCACCGCCAAGTTGTAGAGGGGCTGGCCAATCTGGCCGCCACCGGAAGCACGAGCAATTACCATGTCCCCGCCGAGGTCGCTGCCTTGCCAGGTCATGGGACCGTGCACCAGGTCATGCCAGCGAACGGTGCGATCGTCGTCGATGCGAAAGCGGATCACCGCTGAGCGACCCTCGGCCTCATAGGCGGCCTGCTGCTGTGGGGTGAGATGGCGATGGCGATTGTCGTAGCGGGGAGCTAAGCCCTTGGCTTTCTGCTGGGCTCGCATGGCATCCAGCTCTGCTGGGGTATCGTAGGCACGATAGGCCAGTCCCTTATCCAATAGGGTCTGAATAGTGGTGCGATAGAGATCGAAACGCTGGGACTGAAAATAGGGACCTTCATCCCAGGACAGCCCCAGCCATTGCAGTCCAGCCAAGATATTGTCGGTAAACTCCGGTCGTGACCGCTCGGTGTCGGTGTCTTCGATGCGCAAGATGAACTGGCCCCCTTTATGGCGGGCAAATAGCCAGTTAAAGACCGCCGTGCGGGCGGTGCCAATGTGCAGGTTTCCGGTGGGACTGGGGGCAATGCGAACACGAACGGTCATGGTGTGTGCAACGAGCAACAAATGACTATTCTATAAGGTTTATAGGGGTGCCGATGCTGGCTTAGTTGCATGGAGCACCTGCAGGCTGCCGCCCCCATAGAGTTGGAAAGACGTCACCTGTAACCCCGCTTTCTCAAGCTCGGTGGCCACATCACTGTCGAGCAACTGCCAGGCAGTTTCCGTTTCAAATAGCCACAGAAATAGGGCCAACCCAGGCCAAAGCAACGGATTGTGGGGCCGATGAAAATCCACCATGGCCAAGGTTCCGCCCGGCCTCAGCACCCGCCCAGCCTCTTGAAAAATCTGCTGCCGCTGCGCTGGGGTCATCTCATGCATGGCGGCACTGGTGTGCACCACATCGAAAGAGTTGTCAGCCAGAGGCATCTCCTCCGCCCAGCCTTGCACATAGGTGGCCTGGGGGACGTTTTCCTGAGCCCTTTCCAGGGAGCGGGGGGAAATATCTAGGCCCGTCACCTGCTCTGACTGTTCCACCAAGAAGCGGGTAGTTTGACCGCTGCCACAGCAGAGATCCAGGACCCGGGTCTCAGGAGTGATGGTTAATCCCTGCAGGGGCAGGTGGCGAAAGCGCCGCTCTCCGCCGACGGTGAGGGCAGCTGTGCGGGAAATCGCATCATAGAGCCACTGATAGCGATAGCTCAGGGGTCTTAGAAAGGTAGCCATGGCAGGATGACGTTGATGCGGGAGTCGCCTGGATAAGCCCAGGCGCTTATTTTCCACTGTAAGGCTTTTTGCAGTTGTCCCTATGTAGATGCACCTGAGAATACAACGGCCATAACACAACAGCCTGGCCAAATTGCAGACCCGTAATCACTATCAAGCAGTCTACCAGGCGGCTATCCACGGCTGCTTCTAGGATCCCTAAGCCCCCCAGAGCCATTTCATTCACAGCCAGAAACGGGCGAGGCCAAAGACCGGGCTGCGAGGCCACAATCCGCCAAGGGGTGCCGATGCTCGCATCAATGTCATCCATCGCAGCCAGGCGGCCCTGGTAGACTACAGTTAGTCCCACTCCGCCCGGCAGCGATCGCGTCCAGGCCAAATACGGCAGGCCCTGCAGTCGTACCCTCAGCCAAGACCAACAGATTCAGCGCCAGGCCACAGCCTATCGCGACTGGCCCCAGCCCTACGTGCACCTGCTGCAATTTTTAGACTAAAAAGGATCGGTCATTACGACTTACTGAGGCCACTTAAGAGCGATAATCTAACTGAGTTAGCACTCGCCCATAGGGAGTGCTAAGCCAACACTGCAGAGCTGTAAAGACTGGACATGGCCAAACTAGTTACCTTTGATGAAGCCTCACGGCAGGCGTTGGAGCGGGGGGTAAACGCCCTAGCCAACGCCGTCAAGATCACCATGGGACCCAAAGGGCGTAACGTCGTCCTCGAGAAAAAATTCGGCGCCCCCCAAATCGTCAATGATGGTATTACCATCGCCAAGGAAGTCGACCTGGAAGATCCCTTCGAGAATTTAGGGGCCAAACTCATGCAGGAGGTGGCCTCTAAAACCAAGGACATGGCTGGAGACGGCACCACCACCGCCACAGTGTTGGCCCAGTCCATGATCAAAGAGGGCCTGAAAAACGTTGCCGCTGGCAGCAACCCCGTCAGCCTGCGTCGTGGCATCGAAAAGGCCGTGAAAATGCTGGTCGCTGAAATTGCCGCCATCGCCAAGCCAGTGCAAGGTAACGCCATCGAACAAGTGGCCACTGTCTCAGCTGGCAGCGACGAGGAAGTGGGGCAGATGATCGCGGCTGCCATGGACAAAGTCACCAAAGACGGCGTTATTACTGTGGAAGAGTCAAAATCCCTCACCACTGAACTCGATGTTGTGGAAGGGATGCAGATCGACCGCGGCTATCTGTCTCCCTACTTTGTCACCGATCAAGAGCGGATGGTGGCCGAACTCGACAACGCCCGCATCTTGATCACCGATAAAAAGATCAGCTCCATACAAGATCTGGTGCCCGTCCTAGAACGCATTGCCCGGGAAGGCACTCCCTTTTTGATCATCGCCGAAGATGTGGACGGGGAAGCTCTAGCGACTCTGGTGGTCAACCGCATGCGCGGTGTCCTCAACGGGGCAGCAGTTAAGGCCCCAGGCTTTGGCGACCGCCGCAAAGCCATGCTGCAAGACATTGCCGTCCTCACCGGCGGCCAGGTGATCTCCGAAGAAGTGGGCCTCAGCCTCGACTCCGTCAGCCTGGATATGCTGGGGGTCGCTACCAAAGTCACCATCACCAAAGACACCACCACCATCGTGTCTGAGAGTGGCAACACTGCTGATATCGAGAAGCGCGTGGCTCAAATTCGCCAGGAGCTAGAGCGCACCGATTCAGAATACGACAAGGAAAAACTGTCTGAGCGTCTGGCCAAGCTGGCCGGTGGCGTTGCCGTGATTAAAGTCGGCGCAGCCACGGAGACCGAGTTGAAAGAGCGCAAGCTGCGCATCGAAGACGCCCTCAGTGCCACCAAAGCAGCGGTGGAAGAAGGGATCGTTCCCGGTGGCGGCACCACTTTGATTCACTTGGCCGATAAGCTCAACGGCCTCAAGGACAGCCTCACCATTGCTGAGGAAAAAACCGGTGTCGACATCGTCATGCGTGCCCTGGAAGCTCCTCTGCGGCAGATTGCCGACAATTCTGGGGTGCAGGGCTCGGTCATCGTCGAGAAGGCCAAAACCATGGACTTCAACGTAGGCTACAATGCCCTTACCGGCGAATTTGAAGACCTGATTGCCAGTGGCATTATCGACCCGGCTAAGGTGGTGCGCTCTGCCCTGCAGGATGCGGCCTCAGTAGCCGGCATGGTGCTGACCACCGAAGCCCTAGTGGCCGAGCAACCCGAACCGGAACCCGCCGGTCCCGATCCCAGCATGGGCGGCATGGGCGGCATGGGCGGCATGGGTGGTATGGGGGGCATGGGGGGCATGGGCATGATGTAAGCCCAGCCATCCCGGCGACCACCAACCATTCAGCCTATTGACTGAATAGACTAGCGACGAGGGCTTAGGTAACTAAGCCCTCGTTGTGTTCATTGAACTAGCAGCTCTATTGACCGGTTACTCTGCCAACCACATTTGGGCCGTTCTAGGCATAGGCCAGGTGTTCATCTTGAGGGTCCAAAAGCCAGGACCGAAACCCATTGTTGTGGGGAATGTCATGGTTCACCACGAAGGTGACGGCCCGATTCCAGGGCAGCGCATTCCCTGCTTAATAAAGCCTGGTAGCCACGCTGTCGTTCGGATGGAGCAAGATGCAGGAACTCAGGTCGGAAGTGGTTGAATTGATGCCGAGTGCCCATATGCAGGCGACTTTGCAGTGTTTATTGGCCCTATTGTTGGCCTCACGACGTCCGCGACCTCAGCATAGCCAAACGAAATCGGCAGCGGCGCTCAGCCGCTTTCTCAATCGCTATGGTTGGCCCAGACGACAGCAAAACCATGGTCATGGCCCCGATGCTGATTGCTGAGGTGCTGTCAAAATCCACCCAGAGCTACGATCAGGGCGATAAATTCATGTACTACCGCTCCATCCCAGACATGCGGGAGTACCTTCTGGTCGATCAAAAACAGCATCATGTCATTAGTCTGGCCCAAGAAAAAATCGATATTTTCCAGGTCGATTCGACTCTGCTCAGAGAACACCGGCTTTCTCCGCTAGAGACGCTACGCGAACGACTCTGCGCAGCCAGCGATCATCGATAAACGAACAGGCGTTTGGCAGCGCGGGTAAAGGCCACATAGCAGAGCTGATTACGCTCCATCACATTGGGGTTCGCTGCCATGGAAGGCAAATCGACAAACACATCCTGAAAGGTAGACCCCTGGCTCTTGTGGATAGTGAGGCTGTAGGCGTAGTTGACATCGTGGAAGAGTTGCTTCAGGGTCCAGAATTCCTGCCAGCGCTTTTCGGCAGCCAGGGCTTCCAGGCGCAAGCGATACTGGGATTGCCCCCGCTGGTGCAGCACCCGCAACATACGGTAATCCCCTTCCTCCGTTTCCACCTCTAGAAACCACACCGGCCAATCTCCGGCATAGCCCGGCGTCGCCTGCAGCACTTCGCATTCAGCCGAGGTGGGCAGCACAATCGTGTCATCTTCTAAGCAGGGATTATTGGCAATCAGGCGCTCCCCTGGCACGAAGCGATCGGCCTCGGGGCCATAGATGGTGGCCCGAATCTGGCTGTTGAGTTGATGCACTCGCCGGTTGGTATAGGCCAGCCCCCGCACCTGATCAGGATCGTGTTGATACGCCTCACTGGTGACGGCCCGCAGCAGTAATTGATGCCAGCGGGACCGAGACAGAACGAAGCAACCTTCGGTCTGCTCCGGATTGGTGTCGCTGCCAAAGCGGGGAAAATGGTCTCGCTCTAGATGGCGGCGCAGATCTTCTGCCAAGATACCGATGGCATTGCCATAGCGGACCACTTGGGTCAGGTCAGAGCGATGATGAATCTGGCGAAAACAGGGAGATTCCGGCTCGCCCACCGGCGGTAATTGGGCCGCATCGCCGACGAAGAGAAGCTGGGTCCCGGTGTAGAGATCGGAGACGGCATTGACCAGCAGCGCCCACATCTCGGCGTTGATCATGGAACACTCGTCCACAATCACTAGGCGGTAGCGGTCGAGTTGGCTGCTCTGGTGCCGGTCGGGGCGAAATAATTGCCGTCCGGTTTGGTCATCGATTACCGGTCGTAGCCCCAGCAGCTTACAGCAGGTCATGCAGTCCAGGGTGAGGCCCCAGCGAATGGCCATGGTGCCCAGAACCTTGGTGGCCTTATTGCTGAAGGCGGTGAGGACGATGATGCTACGCTTGTCTTTCTGCCGCCGCAGCCGCGTGATCAGGGCCTGCAGCAGGGTGGTTTTGCCGGGTGCCGGCATAGCCGGTGAGTAAATAGAGTTTTTCCTGGCTGTGCAGGAAATTCTCCAGGGCCTGTAGGGCTTGCCATTTGCTCAGCAGTTAACGCTATCCCCGGCAACACCTCGGGGATAGTCTCTGGGGTTGCCTCAGCGACACTGAATTCTGACGCTGCCGGTTTCCATGGCTCTAGGATAGCCGACGGTAGAGACTTACTGACAGTATGGGGGTCTGGCTGCAGCGACGGCAGCGTCATCTCGCCTGATCTCGATAGGCGTGGAGATCGGTGGGTGCGATCGCACCCTGTTCGGTGACAATGGCAGTGATTAACTCGGCAGGAGTGACATCGGCGGTGGGGTTATAGCACTCCACCGCCTTAGGGGTGAGCAGCTTGCCGCCAACGCGAGCGATTTCCGCTGGGGCGGCCGTGGCAATGGCGGCCTGCTCCCCACCGGGCAGGGAAAAGTCTACCGTCGACAGGGGCGCCGCCACCAGAAAGGGAACATCATGGGCCTTGGCGATCAGGGCCAAGCCATAGGTGCCAATCTTATTGATCACATCGCCATTGGCGGCAATCCGGTCGGCCCCCGCCAACACCGCGTGAATACGGCCCTCTTGCATACAACGGGCGGCGGCACTGTCGGTCACCACCGTCACCGGAATTCCCTCCTGCACACCATTCCCAGGCGTTAACCGCGAGCCCTGAAAGCGGGGGCGGGTTTCGCCGGCATAGACCCGAGCCAGCCGCCCCTGTTGCCACGCCGTCCGCACCACCGCCAAGGAAGTGCCATAGCCTGCCGTGGCCAGGGCGCCATGGTTACAGTGGGTGAATAGGGTGAGCTGGTCTGGGGTAGACGGTAGGATCGCCAGCCCATGATCCCCAATGGCATGGCCAATGTGCAAATCCTCGGTCTGCATGGCCTGGGCCGTCTGCAACAACCGCTCCCGAATCGACTCCACCGAGCCCGGGGTCTGGATGGCCACCTGCATCATCCGCTCCATGGCCCGTTGCAGACTGGTCTTGTCGGGGCGCAGGCTACGCAGTTGTTCCGCCACCGCTTCCAGGCGTTCCAGAAAGGCCTGCCGGTCCTCCATCCGCATTTCCGAGGCCCCCAGATAGACGCCATAGGCGGCAGCGATGCCAATGGCTGACTCTCCGGCCACGATGCGGCTACGAATCGCCGTCATCATGTCGTCGCAGCGGCTAATGGAGACGACGGTATATTCCTCGGGCAGCTTATTTTGATCGACCAGGAGCACGTGATCTGTTTGCCAGACCACCGGATAAACATGGGTATCGACCGAATCAACCATAGGTCGTTGGCCGGCAGAGGCCGTATAAAGAAGACAGTGGGGATGCAGGATGCCCCTACATCCCCTTAAACCATACCCCGTCTGCGGCTAGACCCGAACGGCAGATTTTTCCACGCTGTAGGTGGACAAAATCCGCTGTGCCATCTGGGCCGGGGTCAGGCCCAGGGTGGCCTTGGCTTCATCGGGCTGGGCGTGATCCACCAGTTGGTCGGGCACCCCTAGGCGCAACACCGGCAAAGTCATCTGGGCATCCATCAGGGCCTCGGCCACAGCGGAGCCAAACCCACCCATGCGGCAGCCCTCCTCCAGGGTGACGACCCGGCCAATTTGCTGGGCCAGGGGCAGAATCAGCTCCGTATCTAGGGGTTTGGCGAAGCGGGCATTCACCACCGTCGCCTCGATGCCATGCTCGCTGAGAATTTCAGCCGTTTGCAGGGCGGGATACACCATGGATCCGTAGCCCACCAGCAGCACATCGTCTCCCTGGCGCAACACTTCTCCCTTACCGATGGGCACAGGCTCCCAGCCCTCTTCCATCAGGGGCACGCCGTAGCCATTGCCCCGGGGATAGCGCACCGCAATGGGGCTACTGGTGTGGTTGATGCCGGTGACTAACATGCGTTGCAATTCGGCCTCGTCTTTGGGGGCCATCAGCACCATGTTGGGAACACAGCGTAGGTAGGCAATGTCATAGAGCCCTTGGTGGGTGGGGCCATCGGCCCCAACGATGCCGGCCCGGTCCAGGCAGAAGAACACCGGCAGGTTTTGAATACAGACATCATGAATGACCTGATCAAAGCCCCGCTGCAGGAAGGTGGAGTAAATGGCTGCCACCGGCCGCATGCCCTCGCAGGCCAATCCCGCCGATAGGGTGACGGCATGCTGCTCGGCGATGCCCACGTCGATATATTGCTGGGGCAAGGCTTCCTGCAGCTTGTTGAGGCCGGTGCCCGTGGCCATGGCAGCGGTGATGCCGATGATTTTGGGATTGTCTTGGGCCAGCTTGATCAGGGTTTGGGCGAAGACCTTGGAATATTTAGGCGGCTTGGGCTTGCTGGAGGGAAGACCCTTGCCGGTGGCCAGGTCGAAGGGGGATTGGGCATGGTAGCCCACCTGATCCCGCTCGGCGATTTCATACCCTTTGCCTTTGGTGGTGGCCACATGCACCAGCACTGGGCCCGGATGCTGATGGGCTTCTTGGAAGGTGCTGATCAATTCCTGCAGGTTGTGACCATCGATGGGGCCAATGTAGGTGAAGCCCAACTCCTCGAAGACGGCTCCGACCTTGGGAATGGCCAGGCGCTTCATGCCCTCTTTCACCCGGTGTAGTTCTGGGGAGAGGGAGTCGCCGACGAAGGGCAGATGCTTGAACTGCTCTTCCAGGTTGTCGCTGAGAAACTGCACTGGCGGGCTCAGGCGCATTTTGTTCAGGTAACGGGGAATCGCCCCGACGTTGGGCGAGATCGACATCTCGTTGTCGTTGAGCACCACCAGCAAGCGGGTATTGGGCAGGTGGCCGGCGTGGTTGATGGCCTCTAGGGCCATGCCCCCGGTGAGGGCGCCATCGCCGATGATGGCACAGACCTTAAAGTCTTCCCCTTTGCGATCGCGGCCCAGGGCCATACCCAGGGCAGCCGAGATGCTAGTGGAGGCGTGACCGGCGCCGAAGTGATCGAAGCGGCTCTCGCATCGCTTCAGATAGCCAGCAACGCCGTCTTTCTGCCGTAGGGTGTGGAAGCGGTGATAGCGACCGGTGATCAGCTTGTGGGGGTAGGCCTGATGGCCAACGTCCCAGAGGACCTTGTCGTGATCCAGGTCGAGGGTTTGATAGAGGGCCAGGGTGAGTTCGACCACCCCCAACCCGGGGCCTAGGTGGCCACCGCTAGTGGAGACGGTCTCTAAATGCTTTTCACGAATCTGGCGGGCAATATCTTCTAGTTGCCGAATGGACAGCCCGTGCAGTTGATTGGGATGAGTTATTTCACTCAGGTGCATACTGAAATATCCTCTGGATCCATGCAAATGGTGATTTCCTGCTAACCTCACTGTAGGAGATTTGTCTACCAGGGGCAGGAGCTTGGGGCAGCCTTAGCTAACCACTCTAGACAGATTTGCCAAGACCATACGTTTATTGAGCAATAAGCCGTAATCGCTGCTGACAACCGTTAACTAACCGATATAACCTTTAACGTTCTGTTATGGTTCATTTTCGTGTGTGCTCACATGGCCTCCAGTGGCCTACGATACCGTTCACCATCGCGGGTTGGATTGCGATCGCAACCACTGTTAACATCACCCCCTCGGCCGGGGCCAACCAGTATGATACCTGTGCCCGGGACCTGCTCGCTGCCGGAGTCGCCCCCGAAGCCGCCCGCACCACCTGTGCCAAGGCCCTCCATCCTACAGAGCTGGCTGACTGCGTTGAGTCTGTGGCTGAGGTGACTGAGGTGGCCCCTGACGAGATTCTATCGGCTTGCTCTCGGGATCGACGTCCCCAGGACATGGCCAGCTGCGTCAGCGATATCTACACCACCCTGGCGGTGTCTGATGGGCTGAAGGTGCTAGAGAGCTGCCATCGCAGCATCTTGCCCCGACGCTATAGTGCCTGTGTCACTGGCCTAGCAGATGCCCTAGAGACCAGCACCGATGACGCCCTCAATAGCTGCCTCAGCGCCGGCTATCGCCCCACCGACCTCGATCCCACCTTCATCCCCGCCGAGTAGCAGCAGGGGCCGAGAGTACTCGGGTTTGTGGATTAGGGGGGCTGATTTGAATGCCAGCCACACAGCTTGCTCCCTTGCCCCTTGGGGCCCGGGAAGTAGTACGTAGTAGTACGCATAAACCCCCCAGGTGCTTAACACCCAGGGGGTTTGCAATCACGGGCTCTGCCTCAGAGACACGGAGCGTCTAGCGATACAGGTTCCCAGCCAAAGACTCAGATCGGACCAAGACTTAGTAGCGCCGAGAGAAGCTATCACGGCGGTTGCCACCACCAGAGGAGCGATTTTCCCGAGGTCTGGCTTTGTTGACCTTGAGGTCACGGCCCATCCACTCGGCTCCATCGAGATCCTCGATAGCTGCAGTTTCGTTAGCCTCTTCCACCAGCTCCACAAACGCGAAGCCACGGAACCGACCGGTTTCGCGATCGGTGGGCATGTGGATCCGCTTCACTGAGCCGTACTCTGCAAACACAGAGGACAAATCCTCTTCGGTAACCTCATAGGAGAGGTTGCCAACGTAAATAGACATACAAAAATCTCCGAAACTTAAGAGTGTGTAGGGTGTTGAGATTTCGGAGCGCAGCTTATCAAGTTCAAACGGAAGACCGAAAATTGACTATCAAATGATGCAACCGAATCTTTGTCCAACCGTGATCATTCTAACCTGGATTTTGATTTCCACAAGAGCTGAGGGGGCATTTCCCAGTCCTGGCAACGGTTTCAGGTTAAGTTACTTTAACCAGTACCAACTCGCCTTCAATTTTGGCCTCAAAAGCGTCTAAAGGCTCGGCGGCAGGCCCCTGGCGCACACTGCCATCGGGGTTGAACTGAGATCCATGGCAGGGACAGGCAAAGCCTTCGGTGCCATCGTCCCACTCCACGTAGCACCCCTGATGGGTGCACAGGGAATTTACCCCCAACACCGCCGTGGCATCGGCAGGATCTCGAACGACCACTACTTGGGAGCCGAGAAAATTCTTATCAGAGAGAAAACCGGCCTCATCTAACCCGGCTACAGTCCCCACGGCCGCAAAGCCGTCCGGCCGCGGCGTAGAAGCTACCTCGACGTCCTCACTGGGGCTCTCCCTAGAACTCGAGGTGGTATCGGCGGACTGACAGGCTGCAATGGCCATGGGCAAGGAGCTCGCTAGACAGCCTAGTCCTACCCAACTGACAAATTCCCGTCGTTTCATAGCGATGTTCTCCTGCTCAACGTTCAGCTGGGCTTAACTGCTCAGACGGCCGCCACCCGCTGTAATGGCGGGCGGCGGCCATGGCCACAAATAGAAGGTCCAAGCCCACCACGGCCGCAATGATCATCTCGGAACCGCCGGTGCCAAAGCCATAGCTGTGGAGACCGGTGCCGAGGACGAAGTTGACGCCATACCAGGCCATGAGGACGGCGTTGAAGGCCACCACGCTGGCAACACCAATGCCGAAGTCGCCAATCCAGCCCACCAATCGCCCATGTAGGGGAGCCAGGTAACAGAGCAGGGCAATCAAGGCCCAGGTTTCCTTGGGATCCCAGCCCCAGAAGCGGCCCCAAGAGAAGTGGGCCCAAATGCCGCCCAATATAATGCCGGTGGTCAACAGCAGGACGCCTACCTGCAAGACGCGATAGTTGAGCTGGGACAGGGTTCTGATCCGTCCTGTTGCCGTGGGAGTGACGAGGTAATTGCCCAGGGTCAGGTGCCCTAACCCCAGGGCTAAGGCAAAGCTGGCGTAGCTGAGGGCAATGGTGGGCACATGGATGCTGAGCCAGAAGTTATCCCGCAGCACCGGCACCAGGGGCGTAATGCTGGGATCGAGTACGGCGGGTAGGCTATCGGCCAACACCAAGCTGGTGACTGCCAACGGCGCCGCTGCCAATAGATAATAGCGGGCGCGAGACATCAGCTCGAAGGTGAGGGCCAGGGCGGCAATGCCGAAGCCGACCCAGACTACTGACTCATACATGTTGGTCACCGGGGGGCGGCCGGCGATCTGCATCCGCAGCCAGAAGCCGTAGGCCTGAATCCCCAGACCGGCGGTGAAGAGACCGATGGCGCCCCAGTAGAGATTCCAGGGCTTTACCCAGAGGCTGATCACCACGGCGATGAAGGCCAGGCCGTAGAGCCACCAGGCTTTGGCGAAGGGATGGAAGTGATTGAAGTGCACCTCCCGCCTCAAGGCCGCCTCGGCCGGATAAATCTGGGGACTCAGCCGCTGCAGCCCTGCTTTCAAGTCTTGGGCCAGGGGACCCACCATGGGGACATGGGTGATTCCCCCTTGCAACAGGGTCTGCTGCATCTTCGCAAATACCGCCAGTAAGGGAGTAATGGCTTCGGGGTCGTAGAGTTGCTGGGCCTGGGAGAGGCTGACCCAGGTGCCCTGGGCATCGCTGGGGTGGGGCACAATCGGGAGGGTATCGCCGCCAACGCTGCCGTAGAGCCGGTTGAGCCGATCTTCGATGGTCAGCGCCTGCCGCTGGTTACGGCTCAAGTCATCGCCCTTGAGGTCGGCTTGATGGGCCTGACGCACCAGGGTCGCCAGAGCCTGGTTGGCCATCAGCTCTTGAAAGCTGAAGTGTTTGCGCGCCGGGTCTAGTCCTACGGCTGCTTTCAGGGGGCGATAGCTGACCAGCACGACGGGTTCTTGGTTCCAGTCTCGAGTGTTGAACCACAGAGTCAGGTAGGTGCTGAGGTAGTCTTCTGACGCTCCGGCTAGGGGCTGGTAGGTCGTAGAGCCATGGATTTGGGTGACGGTTTCCTTGGCCACGGTATCTAAGGGCTTTTTGCGGCCATCCAGCTGCACGGCCAAGGTCCGCAGGGAGTCTAAGGTATCGGGCTGGAATTGACTCAGGGGCACCAGGCAGAGCAGGGTGCCGAGACAGAGGCCCAAACAGAATTTGAGCAAGTTAAAGCCTGTCATGGTCAATGGAGGGATTAGGGGTGGACAGTCTCAGGAATCGAGTCGGGTTGGGTGTCGTCACTGGCAGGCGCTGGGGGCTGGGGCGATGGCTGGCGACGGCGCAGACGCTTTGCGATCGCAGGTCCGTAGAACATGACGCCGATGCCCAGCACCACCAACAGGGAGCCGCTCCAGGTCAGAGCAGTGACCCACCAGGGCTCTCGCTTCAGTTGCAGGGTGGACTGGTTTAAATCCCCCGGATTCCAGGAGGCCTGGGCCAACTTCCAGCCGCGAAACCAAGTGGGATGGTTCATCCACACCGAGCGCTGCACCGCCGTGTCCGTATGGGGATCCCAGAGGGTGATCTGGCTGGTCCACATGGCCACCGACTCGCTACCTTCGTTGCGCGCCACGATGAAGTCATCCAGCGTCACATAGAAGGGCAACTGCAACAGCTTGGGACCAAAGGCGGCCACCTGGAGGCCATCCTGGCCTTGCCAGGAGACGGGCTCCCCCCAGGGCAGCCAGAGAGTGGAGCCATCCTGGCGAGATACCTGGAGGGCCGGGAAGCTCTCCCCTGGGGCAGCAGCCCCGGCAGTCAAGGGCACTACCCGGCGTTGCACCCGGGCCCGATCGATGCGATCGCTGAGGGAGATCTGGATATCGGCCCAGCCCGGGGCAATGACCTCACCGGGACGCCATTCACCGACGGTGGTGCCCTGGGCCCCATGGGCCCCATAGAATAACCGCTGGTCTGGGGCAGCGACCACGCGCAGGAGGTTTGGGGCCTTGGCATCGGTGAGATCCAGGAGTCGCGCCAGCTCGGCCTCATCCTCGGCCTGCACCAGCTCCAAGTGGGCCGGGCCGATGTCCAGCTGCCGATAGTCGCCGGGGGCCATGGCCAGCCAGCGTCTCAGGGTTTGCCCCATGCGATCGCTGCCCATGGTCAGCTGTATGGCCAAGTTGTCGACGTTGCCACCTGGCTGGAAGCCGACAGTGGTCACGGCCTGGTCGCTGTAGCCCTGCAGGAAGAGGCCGGCAAAATGTTGGGGACTGACGGAGCCATCGGGCCGGATCACCACATCGGCAGCCCGGGTCGCCTGGCCAGGAGCCGCCACCTGCAGCTGCTCGCCCTCCACCCGAATCTGATTATTGGGGCCGCCATCGGTGCGCAGCAACAGCATGCCTTCGCTGCTGAGGTGAATTACCGCGGCAGCGCCGGCAATGAGAAGGATTAATCCCCAATGGGTGAGGGCGAAGCCAATTTTTCGCGGTCCTCGCCAGGGGTAGCGACTGAGGGTTGATACTCCCAGATTCACTGCCAGGAGAAACACTAATGCCCCAAACCAGGCACTTTTATAAATCTCTCTCTGAACCGTTGCAGAGCCGACATTAGACTCATAAACGGTGGCCCAAATCAGAATAGTTGCGATCGCAACCAACAGGGGTACAGCCAGACGAATTGAGCCCAGAAATCGGGTAAATCTGGATGCCATAATCATCGCAATTTTGATCGAAGTCCACGTGTATACCTGTCAGGTTTAGCCGGGAAAGTTTGTATCCATTGATGCAAAACCGATGACTTATATGCGGAAACCGTTTAAATTCGATTCCATCAGTGCATATTGAGCCTGTGTTGGCCTGATGGCAGCGTTCATGTTAGTTATGCATCAGTTCCATGCAGCCGCTGAATATTAAATCAGAAATCGTAGTTGATTTAACAAAAATAAGCTGGGGAGTTGCCTATTTTCGAATACACACCACGACACTCCCAATAACGTTAGAGATTGGACTGTAAAGATGACATGCCAAGATGACATGCCGTCGCCATCAGCGTTTGCAGCATTGATGATATCCGTCTTTGATCTTCTGACTTCTGATCAGATTTGGTGACGAGATTTACATCCCAGTGATGTTGCATCATGGGTCATCACCGGTCGAAATTTACAGCCTTTATTGCAGTTTATTAGGTGGCTCCTGGAGAACGTTTTGGGTTCATGATTTAGGAGATTCTTCAAGATGACATCGAACGTGAATGCGGCTTCCCAAGAAACTGCCCTTCAAATTGAGCTTTTGGAGCAAAGTTTTGCGAAGGTAAAACCCCAGGCCAATGAATTTGTGGCCAGTTTCTATGACAATCTATTCACCGACTATCCGGCGGCCAAGCCCCTGTTTGCCCACACCAATATGGCAGAGCAAGGCCAGAAACTACTGATGTCCCTGGTCTTTGTGATCGAAAACCTGCGTCAACCAGGGGAACTCACTGCTGCTCTGCAGGGCCTAGGCGCTCGCCACGTCAAATACGGGGCGCTCCCCGAGCACTATCCCCTGGTGGGCAACTCCCTGCTGAAGACCTTTGAGCAGTACCTTGGGGCCGACTGGACCCCCGATACCAAGGCGGCCTGGGTCGATGCCTATGGCCTGATCACCGAGGTGATGCTAGAGGGGGCCGACTATGATGCGGCGGCGGTCAACCTCGACTCTAAACCGGTCGATGTCCCTGAGAGCAATATCAAATCCGGTACGGTCGCCAGCCTGATTGGGGGCGGCATTGTGGTGCTGGCCATCCTGTTCTTCTTGATTTAGTCCCTGCCAGTTTCTGGTTTGCCCCGCCTCTGAGGAGATATCGATGATCTGGCCTGGAGGTCGATCCATTCCCTGGCAATCCATAGTGAGCCTCAAGGGTGCGATCGCATGTGCCTGTATTGCCCTAATTGGCTGGTTCGCCGCCGCCTTCTGGCTGGATCAGCGCCAGGTGTTCTTGCCCGGCCAAACCTCCGTCGGCCACCACTTGTTTGAGACCTCCTGTAATTCTTGCCACGAAGGCTTTAAGCCGGTCAGCAACGACACCTGCAGGCGCTGCCACCAGGCCGAACTGGCCGAAGATGCCCACGGCACCCAGAAGTTTATGGACCCCCGCTGGGCCGAGGACTTAGAAAAGTTGGCCGTCCTCACCTGCACCACCTGCCACAACGAACATGTGCACATGTTTGACCGCGGGGTACATCTACAGCCGGACCTGTGTATGACCTGCCACGACGGCATCATCACCGGCGAGCTCAAAAGCCATGACGGGTTCACCCCCGACGGCTGTTGGACCGCGGGTTGTCACAACTTCCACGACCACCGCTCGATTTCCACCGGGTTTTTGCGCCAAAACCTGGATCAACCGCCGATGCTACCGGTACAAGCCCTGCCGGAGCGTACCGTCTCCCCGTCCCTGGAGACAGCCCCCAGGCCTGACCTGACCTCGGAATTTGAGGAGTTGGGGCGATGAAACCCTGGATTGCCATGGTGCTGGCCCTGTTACTCATGCTGGTCTACCCGGCCCCCGCCGGGGGAGAGGGAGTCACCTCAGAGGCGGTTGAGGAGGCCACTCAACTCTGGCAAGAGAGCCTCCATGCGCTGAATCAGGTGAATTGCTCCAGCTGCCATCAGCCCGCAGCCACCCGGCCCCTGCAGGGGCACCCCGACCATGAGAGTTGTCGCAGCTGTCACAAACAGGCGGTAGAGACCTTCCTGCTGGGGAAACACGGGGTGCGGCTATTGGAAGGTCAATCTCCCCTGACCCCGGCCATGGCTCGCCTGCCCATGAAGGCGGCGGCCCACCAGCGGCAGATGACCTGTGCTACCTGCCACGATGTGCACTCCGTCAATACCGTCGCGGCGGCGGTGGATGCCTGCCTCAGTTGCCACAATGATGCCCATTCCTTGAACTATGAAAACTCTAAACATGCCCAGCTATTCGCCGCCGATCGCCAACTGCCTCGACCGTCAGCAACGGCGGTCAGCTGTGCCACCTGCCACCTACCCCGCCACCAGGTTAAGGCCGGAGAAGGCACCCTGACCCAGGTCAACCACAACAACAACACCTATACCCTCTTACCTCGCGATCGCATGGTGAAAGAAGTCTGCATGGGCTGCCACACGGCCTGGAATACGGCTACAACAGCATTTTTGATGACGACCTGGTGGAGGCCAATTTTGATCACCCTCCCAGTTCGTCCCTAGAGACCTTTGAGCTGGTTCGGGCCCTAGAAGAACGGCGCACCGATCAAGCCGGTCCCTAGGCTCTGATCCCATCAACGTTCGCGGAGAAGACTGTCCTCACCCACCCATTTGTTCATTCCTGACTCACATTTAACTGCACGTCTTAGCGATAAGGAGAGGAGTTCCATGGCATTCGTCGAGAGATGGTTCCAGACAATTCGCACCCGCACCGTTGCCTTCGTTGCCATTGTGATGGCGGTGATGGTCACGGCGGTATCCTGTAGCGGCGGTGGCAATGTCGCCGACAATGCCGGGGTGGCCCCGGAACTGGTGGCCGATTATATTCACACGGTGTTGGCGGCAGACCGTACCGCCTATACCAAGCACGTAGTCAACCGAGTCGCGACCCTGGAAGGGAAGGCGAAGGAGGATGGTGTGTTGCCCATCGAAGCCACCGAAGGCTGGCAACAGACCGACGGCATTCCCCTACCGGCCCAGATGTTCCGCCTGGGATCGGAAATTGCCAACGAATCCGGCTACTTTACCTACAACCTGATTTCGCCCTGGTATATCAACGACAACCATGCTCCCAAGGGGGAGTTTGAAGAGCGGGCGGTACAGGAAATGATCGACACCGGCGAGCCGGTGAAGGAATACCAAGAGATTGGAGACCAGACCTATTTCTCGGCCATGTACCCCGACAAGGCGGTGGCGGAAGCCTGTGTCTCTTGCCACAATACCCACCCGGTTCACCTGGAACGGTACCCTGACAAGCAATTTGTCATGGATGAGGTCATGGGCGGCATCGTGATCAACATTCCCCTGCAGGGTGCTTAGCAGGGTCGGCTCCCCTAGGGGGCGACGCCGATGCTGAACCAGCGCTGGGAGAGGTTAGCCGGAGCAGAGCCGCCCATTGCCCACCGCCCAGCTTGCCCACTGACGAGACTGTCCTAGGTCTAAAGCTATGAGTAGACGCCATCCCCATCCTGGCGGCCCCGGGGCTCACCGAGCGCCGTCCACCCATCTCGATCTATCGGCGGGCAATCGAGATCCCGCCGCGGTTCCGATTCCGAATCCGGCAGCCATTGCTGCCCAGCGGCGCTTTCCCCGGCGGGCGCCACAGTTGCAACCGGGGTTTAAAGCCCTGATTGGCCTCACCCTATTGATGGCCCTGCTGTTGTTGCCCTTTGCCTTCAGTGCCGAGTATTTGGCCCTGCTGCGGCAAAATTCCGTGGACTTGCATCGCTTCTTGCGGGGAGAGGCCTACAAGCAGGCCACTGGCTACGGCGCCCTCAGCCTGGTGATACTGGAGCTACTGCTGACGGTGCGCAAGCGTAGCCGCAGTTGGATTGGCCGGATTAAATTGCCAGGATCGATGCAGGTCTGGCGCAGTGTCCATATCTTTCTGGGGGTGGCCCTGGTGGGGATGGTGCTAATCCACACCATTGGCGCCACCGGAATGAATTTTAATGCCGTTTTCCTCTGGGTGTTTTTTGCCTCGGTGCTGACGGCCCTGGTGGGGGTGGTGGCAGAAACCGGCATCCTGGAGTCGACCCGCCGTTATTTTGGTCGCTTGCCAGGCAGCAATACCGTGCTCACGAAGGGTCCCCTAGTGCGAGGCTTACGGGCACTTTGGTTAACCAGCCATATCTTCTTTGTCTGTGTCTTCGGGGTGATGCTGGTGTGCCACATCATCCTGGCCTACTACTACCAGTGATGATGACGCTACAGCCATGAGGTGACCCCAATGACGGTCAATCCGCTACTCGATGCCCTCAAGCGACGATTCTCTCCCCTGATTCCCTTGGTGATCATCGGGGTGTTTGCGATCGCAACCCTCTGGCTCACCCGGCCAGCAGGATCTGCCCCAGGCCCCTCGCTAGTCTCGGGGCTGATGACCCTGAAGGCGACGGCCCAAGCGGCCACGCCCTACGACGCGGCCATGGCCAATGGCAAGCCCACCCTGCTGGAGTTCTATGCCGACTGGTGCACCACCTGTCAGGCCATGGCCCCCACCCTGCAGGCCCTCCATCACCAGTTTGGCCACCAGGTGAACCTAGTCATGCTGAATATAGACGATCCCCAATGGCAGCAGCCCCTCGAGCGGTTTCAAGTTAAGGGGGTCCCCCACCTGGTGTTGCTGCAGGCCGACGGCACCGTTGCCGATAGCGTCACGGGCAAAGTTCCCCGGTCCATCCTGAGCCATCGCCTGGGTGATCTCCTCTGAGACCATCTGCCATGGCTATGCTGCAGCGGCTGCTCCAGTTCTTAGACTTCCAGCCACCGAATTTGTGCCGATTGTTTGCTGCCTCCGAGCAACCGGGTCGGGGTGGCATTAACCTGATGCGATCGCAAGCCCCAAGCGTTGCCCTAAGACCGCAAAGACCTATCTTTCTGGCTATGAGGTTCTCGGTACATCCCATAGGCCGCAAAAATCCCCAACAAAAAGCCAAACAAATGCCCCCACCAAGCCACCATGGGCTGGGTGGGGAATACACCCCAGATGAAGGCGCTGTAGTTGATTAACACGAATACCGAGATCACCAGGGGAACAAACCGCTTCTCCAGCCAGCCGATCACCAGCAAGTAGCCGAACAGGGTATACACCACCCCACTCAGCCCATGGGCCGGCTGCGGCGCCAATAGCCAACTTGCCAGCCCTCCTCCCAGCCAGCCGATCAGCACTGTGGTCCAGTAATCCCGCTTACTCTTGGCCAGAATCAGCCAACTAAAAATGGCAAAGGCAATGCTATTCCCGAGCAGATGGGCAAAGTTAGCATGGGAAAAGGCCGAGAGAAAAATACCAGGGATGCCATCGGGTGAGCGGGGGTAGACCGGAAAATTCCATTGACCCCGAAACAGCACCTGGTCGATGATTTCCTGGGCCCAAGGCAGCGCCAGAATCGCCAAGGGAAGGCAAGCTGTATAGCGCAGACGCTGCAGCCACCCCTGCTTCGTCGACGATTTCGTCGACATGGACTGCCGGGAAGACGCAGTGGCCGGCGGCGATCCATGACCAAGCTCGACCTCGTCGGATAATCGTTGCAACCGAGCCTTTAGTTCTTCATCGTCCAACGCCATGGCTGCTCCTCCCAGACCTTGCCTCGATCATAGAGGATGTTGCCGAGGGCTTAAATATCCAAGGCCTGGCGCAACCGTGCCTGGTCTCGGCGTTAACGGTAAATCGTCCCGGCTCAATATCACGCCCCCAACTCTGGCTCTTCCCCAGCCGATCTGCCAGGGGGCGCTGGCTGACGGAAGGTGTTATGGGTTTGGCCAACGGCTTTGGGAGTATTCATCGACATGAGATAGAACGGATTTCATCTCTTGAGGCCAGTATAGGACTGTCCCATGAGACTGTCCTGTCTGGACGCCTAAGGCCGAGTAGAAAGATAATGACGGCAGCTTGGGAGCGAGTCATGGGCTTTCCCGTCCCTGGTGATGCCGTCGAACAAACCCTGGATCTGAATCGTCATCTGGCTCGGAACCCAGCGGCCACCTTTTTTATGACTGTCGATGGCAAGATTCAGACGGACGGCGAGGTGCAGCTGGGAGATGTGCTCGTGGTCGATCGCTCTCACCACCCCAAGGATGGCAGTTTGGTGGTGGCGGTCATGGCCGGGGAATTCCATGTGTTGAGGATCCAGCACCACCGGGACACCTTTATCCCAGCCCAGATGACCTGGGACCCTGACAGCTCTATCTCCCTGCAGATCTGGGGCGTCGTTACCGCGATTATCCGCAGGGTCTAGCCATGTTTGTCCTGGTTGACTGCAACAGCTTCTTTGCCTCCTGTGAGAAGGTCTTCCGCCCAGACTTGGAAGGCAAGCCAGTGGTGGTGCTCTCCAATAACGACGGCTGTACGTGGCCCGCTCCCCTGAAGCCAAAAAGCTGGTGCCGATGCAGGCCACCCTGTTCTCCATTAAGGATCGGATTCAGCAGGGAAACCTCCATGCCTTCTCTTCCAATCCGGTCCTCTATCGAGACATGTCGCGGCGGGTGCGTATTCTCCTAACTTCGGGCTCTTGGCCGCTTTTGGTGAGCCATCCAGAGAGAGCTACAGACAGAGGATCTAATGAACCTCTCTTCCGTACAACAGTTGGAAGGACACGGAAGCTGACGGAGCGAGGGTTACAGCGGCAGGAAGCCTGGGCGATGATTAAGTGACGAGCAGCTCGCAGCGGGGGTGAATGCTGACGCCTGCAACCACACCTTTCGGGCGTCAGGGATTACGAACTTTCTTAGGAATGGTGGAAGCAGGGATAATGCACAGAAGATTGCAGCGCATGAAGATAGTCGGACTACAGCGCTGTATGACCGGCGCGAAGACACGATCAGTCTTGATGAGATTGAGCGAATACTCTTAGATGTGGTTCCAACGTTGACCACGGCATCTCTCCCGGAGGGTGAACCAGGTCCTCATCGGCTACCTGAACTTCCGAAACGGGATTATTAGCCCCAGCCACTTTGAGGGGTTTAAGCGGGATGCCCAGGACGTGTTTTCGTATAAGACTGTGCGATCGCACTGGGAGAAGGCCCGGATGGCCCATTCGGAGGAGTTTCGGTTATTCGTAGAGACAGAACTCATGTGGCGAGACGAGGTGGCCGCATGACAATGCCCCTAGCCTCACAGGAAGCCAGAGGCAAAGCTTTGAGCCTCGACAGCTAGACTATTGCGCCTTTAGGAACGCGATCAGCTCTGGCGTAATCTCCACCACCTCTTCATGGGCAAGGACAGTGAGCCCAGCGTGGCTCGTCCGGTTGAGCTTGCTGCCCTGCACAAACATCCGGCCAGCAGCATCTGCATAGAGCGCTGGACACATGCCGCTGTCACACGGGCGCACGAGAACCGTCAGACCTTGTGGGGTCGTCTTCATAGGAGCCTCCTTAGATTGTGTGAGAAGTGTTGCTGGTAGATTCACCCCAAAGGGTTACCAGGGGAGCCATTTCCTGACGTGCGTTGCGGTATCTTGCACGGTTTCTACCACGCGCTCATCTTTCTGCCGTTGTGAGCCGTGGTTATTCCCCTGTAGGTCATAGTTGAGTCGATGTGTTGAGATGGTCTCAGACACCATGTATGCCTTCTGTGCTTCCTTTGGCAGGGTGGAGCGATCCCCTTTTTTACCGCCGGTTGCTTCATACAGCTCATCGACACCGCAGTCGAAGAGTTCTTTGGTCTCAGCCCGGACGGCGCGAGGGTAAGCCCTGTTGCTGCCACCGGCGTCTTTCACTGCTTTGGTGAAATCCTTATTGACGGTGGCTGAAGTCTACTCGCTCATGCCGGGAGAGCTTCTGTGAGTCGCCCAGCAAGCTCAGTTGGGAGTCGGTCTCGTCCTCGTTGCTCTGCTACCAATTGATAAAACCCATCGGCGTCTCTCCTGTCGCTCGGGGTAAATGAATCGGACAGTAGTTGTTCAAGGCCGAGCCTGATGAGGTCGAGTGCGCCGGGAATCATCAGGAACTCATCGAAGATGCGGTGGCGGAACTCGTAGTCCCACCGGTCCTCGGTGAAGTTGAGGGTATGGAGCACCAGGTAGTGGGCATCAAGGCAGTCATGGAAGGCGTTGAGCGACTCATAGCGTGCCAATGCCCGAATCCAGGTTTCCTTATACCGGAGGTCACCAAACTCTTTCCGCACCTCTTTCTTGAAATTTTCAGGCAGCACAACGCAGCCGCGATAGCTGGCTAAAAACTCCCACGCATCAAAGACCTTTGGTTTTAGCTCGTAGAGTTTCATGGACTGTGGAGAGGCTCATGACGAGGCTGTCATAAGCATAACTCCGAAATATGTGAGCGAAGAGGAGCCCCTCTTCATACGCTAGGATAGCACGTAGGATTCTTCTGGCTTCTAGTAGAAGCCAGAAGGTGAAATTTCTTTACATCTGCACCTGGAGGATACGATATGGAGGAAATGTATTCCTGTGATGAACCAGTGGGGCAGCGCGATCGTATCTCTATAGATGTCAGTGATCTTCGAGAACAGATAGAGCAGTGCCGCGACGATGCGGCATGGAGTGAGCTGCCGTTGTCAGCGAAAATCCGTGTGCTTGTGAAGGAGCGGCTTGCTGAGCTGTCGCCAGACAAGTCATCGTCCTTTGACTCCTAACCGCTCTTCCTGGCGTTGCCAGTACAATGGGGCATCCTTTCCCCTGTCCTCTCCCCTCTCAGCTATTCATCGCGATCTGCTGCAACCGCTTGGCCGGGTTCTCATCGGCAAAGTCTAGCAACTCTATGTGGGTCATAGCAGTTCCCCCGGGCGGGCCTTCAGCGACTCCACCATCGATGTTCTTACCCGTGTGATAGATGCCGCTGCCGTCCGTCACGATGAACTCTGACCTAATCAGTCTAAGAGTGTTCCAGCTAAATACCTATCCGAGGACACCCGGCCACAGGGCTAAGGGCATGAGTTCAGTGTCTTGAACGGGACACTTTTTTAGATGGAATACTCTAATGGGCCTGCAATTGGTGATGACACAACTCAAAGAAGGCTCGCAATTTGCCTAGCAAAATCGGCATTTCTCCGATACCGTACAGCAACGACTCCGACACCTCGCCCGGTGAGGCTAATCGGTAAAACTTCCAGCCTTCACCATTGGTAACGATGCCATGGATATCGATAGCCTGTCCCAGCTGACAATTTACCCACTGGCAGGCTTGCATCTCCACTAGGCACTGGGCTGCCCCTTGCTCAAAATCATCTTTCTTAGCTTCGATGATGCACCCAAATGGGGCTTCCAGATAGGCTCGACGCTCTGCGATCAAATAATCCACATTGCCGCAGACTGTTTCTCCTTCCAGGTAAGCTCCCTTCCAGACCTTTAGCTGATCAAACCCCTCCAACCCTTCCTCGCAAATGGCGTCAATCAACAAGGTTTTAGATACTTCTAGGCTTTCTAGGTCAAACCGTTGCAGCCGTTGCAGTCGTTGGCGAAAGAAATCGCTGATGGGAATCGGCTCAGCGATGATGTCCCAACGGGTGAGGTTTCTAATCCCTAAGTGCTTAAACGCTTCTTTGTAGGTGAAGCTGGAAAAGGGTCGCTTTCGCTGTTGAGTGACTTGGGACATGGGCAGGCGGTGACTCAACTATTCACTATTATGCTGGTAAGTAGGTTGCCGTAAATATTTTTAAGATGGGGGAGAGGCCGATATCGAGCTCTATGCCAGCTCCCTTACGTATCCAACTCACTGAAGACGCCAACCAGCAATTGCGGCAACTGAGCTTGTCGGATGACCAGTCTCCGACTGTGAAACTCTGAGCGATGGCACTGCGGTTGAACGCCGATGGTTGGAATGTCCCGGCAATTGCCAAGCATCTCGGGCCGCATGACCAGACGATTCGCACCACGCTCAAGCGGTGGCAGCACCAAGGCCTCGCTGGCCTATGGGATGCCCCTCGCTTTTGACTATGGCCTTGTCATCGGACGCTTCAACACCCAGCGCTATCTGCCCTTGATGCACTGGCAAGCGCCCAAAGCTCAGCAACATCTGCAAGAGACTGGAGAAATTACCGTTGTCATTCAAGACGGCGCTTCCTTTCATCGTAGCCACAAGACTCAGCAACACTGGTCATCTTGGCAGGAGCAAGGCCTCTTTATCTTCTTCTTACCGCCGCAATCACCGCAGATGAACCGCATTGAGGAAGAGTGGCTGCATCTCAAACACCATGAGCTCAGCGCCCAGTTATTTGAAGATGAGTGTGACTTGGCGATCGCCTTGATGCAAGCCATCGATGACCGGGGGCAACGGCGTGGTTATCCGGTTGAGCGTTTTAGGTTTAATTCTGGCTAGCTACTTAGCCATTTCGATTACGATATAATCGCACCATGAGCTTCCAGGCGTTACCTACACTGGCTCATCGAGTTTTTCCTTGCTGGCAATATGGAACTTCACCGCTATCAGCCAGATAGCCCTGAGGATATTTGGGCCATATGCGATCGCATCGCCGACCGCACTGCTATACAGTCTCGATGACAATGACTCAAGGCCATGAGCGAGTCGGTTAATCCCCCCAACCCTAGAGAATCCTCACCTCCCTCTGGTGCCGAGGCTCGCTCCTTGGCAGAGTGGCTCACCTTTGCCCTTGCCACCAGTATCTTAATTGGGCTGGTGGCCCTAGTAATGTACGACTGGCATCTGACCCAGCATCGCCCCCCAGCCTTTCAGGTTGACGTCACAGCAGATATCCGGGAGACCGACGGCCACTACTATGTCCCCTTTGCCATTACCAACACTGGGGGGCACATTGCTCGCACAGTGCAAGTTACTGCAGAGCTTCAGCTGGAAGGCATCCCCAACGAAACCGGAGAACAACAGATTGACTTCCTCTCCGGCAATGAACGCAAGCAGGGGAGTTTCGTGTTTACCCATGATCCCCAAACAGGTGACCTCATGGTTCGGGTAGCCAGCTATGGCTTACCGTAACCAGCTACCCAACCTCGTGCTTAGTGCTGGCCTGGCCCCATGCCGATAGTGCCGGCGTAAATCGCCTGCTCTGCCAATTCGTCCTCAATACGCAACAGCCGGTTGTACTTGGCCAAGCGCTCACTACGGGACAGGGACCCAGTCTTAATCTGACCGGCCCGAGTGGCCACTGCTAAGTCAGCAATGGTCGTATCTTCCGTCTCACCAGAGCGATGACTAATGATAGAGGTGTAGCGACAGCGGGTGGCCAAATCGACTGTTTCCAAGGTCTCAGTCAGAGAACCAATCTGATTCACCTTGATCAAAATAGAGTTACCGACTCCTTGGTCAATCCCCTGCTGCAAGCGCTGGGAATTGGTCACAAACAGATCGTCCCCTACTAGTTGTACCCAGTTGCCCAGGGTGTCCGTCAGCTGCTGCCAATGGGCCCAATCCTCCTCGTCCAGGCCATCTTCAATGGACACAATCGGGTACTGCTGCGCCAGCTTAGCCAGATACTGGATCAGCTCTGGTGGCGTATGGCTGGCCCCATCGTAGTTGTACCGGCCATTGTCGTGGAATTCCGTAGCGGCAACATCGAGAGCTAAGGCCACCTGTTCGCCGGGAGTGTAGCCAGCTTTCTCAATGGCCGCAACCAGCAGATCTAAGGCCGACTGGTTAGAGGTCAAATTAGGGGCATAGCCTCCTTCATCGCCCACGCCACTCAAGAGACCATCGGCTTTGAGAATCTGGCTCAGACTGGCAAAGACCTCGGCGCCCCATCGTAGTGCTTCCCGAAACGTGGGCGCACCGATGGGCACAATCATAAACTCTTGGATGTCCACATTGTTATCGGCATGGGCACCGCCATTGATCACATTCATCAGGGGCACCGGCAACACATTAGCTAAAGGCCCTCCCAGGTAGCGATACAGGGGCAAGCCCACGGCCTGGGCAGCGGCCTTAGCATTGGCTAGAGACACGGCCAGGATGGCATTGGCGCCGATTTTGGACTTATTGTCAGTGCCATCCACGTCGATCATGGTGCGGTCAATCATGACTTGTTCCAGGGCGTTGAGGCCGATCAACTCCGGTGCCAGAGTCTGCTCTACATTTTCCACAGCTCGTAACACCCCCTTGCCGCCATAGCGATGGGGGTCACCATCGCGCAGTTCATGGGCTTCGAAGCTACCGGTCGAGGCGCCACTTGGGACCTGAGCCAATCCCGTTGCCCCGTCAGCCAGATAGACTTCGGCTTCGATAGTCGGCCGACCGCGAGAGTCTAGGATTTCCCTAGCTCGAATATCCTCAATAGAGGTGTCAAGTATATCAATCATTCCCTCAGTGTCCTCTGACCATACAACTCATCTAAGGGGGCTGACTGGCTTATGATTCATCATGTCTGCCCTGGACTATCCCTGCAGATAGCCAAGACTCACAAGCCGCCCCCGTCACAACGCCAACCGTTCAACAATCGTTAAGGATACGGTGAGTCGACCGGTTGGCGATAGGCTTAAGGGTGCTTTTAGCCCTAGCCCCACCCGATTGACCCTGTCGTCAACTCAATTGACTAAAATGCTAGTACCCCCCTGAAGGCATCTACTTAGAACATCTGGTTGAGATTTCTCGGTTGAATCTCCGCATTAGACCATACAGCCTGTGGGGGTTTGCTAAGGTCAGGTAGTATACGCTGCCGCGATAGTCTTATGTTCAAATCTCTGCTTAGCTCGATTGGAGACAATAGCGATGAGTAATACCAGTAATTTTAGGGAAGCCATTCAAAATGCCAGAGGCAATGCCCTGGTAGGCCCCAACGTCATCAACAATGCCCTGCCCTATGTGGGGGGAGGCCTAATCTTAACTGCTCTGGGAGCCTATGGTGGCTTAAATGTCATCAGCAGCAACCCTGGCATCTTCATGCCCACATTTTGGGTGGCCCTGATTGCTGAATTGATCCTCTTCTTTGTGGTCCGCAACGTGGCCGAGAAGGCTAACAATGCTACGGCCTTGCCGCTGTTAGCCACCTACAGCTTGCTCAGCGGCTACACCCTCAGTGGCATCATCTTCGTTGCCCTCAGTACCTCTGGAGTGGGCATTAACGGCATTGGCATTGCCGCCCTAGGGTGTGGTATTACCTTCATCGCCGCCCGTCAAATTGGCTCTAATCTCTCAGACGAAGACGGGCTAGCCCTGGCTAAGACCGTACGCCTGGGCATCATCGCTCTGGTGGTGGTGTTGGTAGGGCAGCTTGTCTTCTCCCTGTTTTTCGGCCAGATTCCCCAGTTCTTGGACATCGCCATTTCTGGAGTGGGAGTGCTGCTGTTTGTTGGGGCCTCAGTGGTTGATTTCTACATCTTGCCGCGGGCCTACAAGGATGAGCAGTATCTGTCGGCCGCCCTCTCGATGTATCTCACCTACATCAACTTGTTTATCTTCATTCTGCGGCTGTTGATTGCCATCAATCGAGATTGAGTCGCCCATTGCTGCCAGATGGGAGGCTAATTAGGTGGATGTCAATCAGGGAGTGAGGTGAGCTTCGCCATGGACTTGACTTGATTGACATCCCCCATGACTCGCATCTAGCGCTAGCTCTAGGCCCGGTATTGGTGACGTTTCATTAGATTGCATATGCTCGAAACCGTTGACATTAAGCGCGAACTTGACTCTCTGTCGCAGCGCCTGGGTAAAACCCAGGAGTATCTTTGACGTTCCTGCCCTAGAAGCCAAGATTCAGGATCTCGAGCAACGGGCTGCCCAACCTGAGTTTTGGGATGACCCCGAGAAGGCGCAGGGGGTGATGCAGGATCTCAATGACTACAAGGCACATTTAGCTCAATTGGCCACATGGCAATCTAATTTGGATGATACTGCTGCCATCGTGGAATTGCTGGAGCAGGAAACCGATGAGGCCCTGCTACAGGAGGCGGAGCAGACCCTGCATCAACTTAATCAGGAATTGGGCCAATGGGAGTTACAGCAATTGCTCTCGGGCCCCTACGACAAGAAAGGAGCAGTACTGACGATTAATGCGGGGGCTGGTGGCACCGATGCCCAGGACTGGGCCGAGATGCTGCTGCGGATGTATACCCGCTGGGCAGAACAACAGGGCTACGCAGTCCATCTGGTAGAACTCTCCGAGGGGGAAGAGGCTGGGATTAAGTCGGCTACCCTGGAGATGAAGGGGCGCTATGCCTTTGGCTACCTCAAGGCAGAGAAGGGAACACACCGATTAGTACGGATCTCTCCGTTCAACGCCAATGGTAAGCGGCAAACCAGTTTCGCTGGGGTTGAAGTGATGCCCATATTAGACCAAACCATAGAGTTGGAGATTCCGGAGAAGGACCTAGAGATTAAGACGTCCCGTTCCGGCGGCGCTGGCGGGCAAAACGTGAACAAAGTCGAGACTGCGGTGCGCATTACTCACCTGCCCACTGGAATCTCGGTGCGCTGTACCCAGGAGCGATCGCAACTGCAGAACCGAGAAAAGGCCCTGGCTATCCTCAAGGCCAAGCTCACCATCATCGCCCAAGCGCAACAGGCGCGCGAGATCGCCGACATTCGAGGAGACATGGTAGAGGCCGCCTGGGGCAACCAGATTCGTAACTATGTCTTCCATCCCTACCAGATGGTCAAGGATTTGCGCACTGGCGTCGAAACCACCGCCATCGACGATG
The DNA here is from genome assembly GCF_002075285.3 of Halomicronema hongdechloris C2206. GTDB lineage: Bacteria > Cyanobacteriota > Cyanobacteriia > Phormidesmidales > Phormidesmidaceae > Halomicronema_B > Halomicronema_B hongdechloris. The sequence goes on from NZ_CP021983.2 coordinate 2,620,196, forward strand.
TCATGGCCGGGAATTTGAATCCCTTCATTCAGGCCTACCTGCGCCAAGATAATCAGGTGTTACAAGAGCAAACCGTGTAGTCGTTTGATTGCCATGAGTGACCCTTCCCCGTCTACCCCATCTACCCCATCTACTCCATCTAAGCCAACGCCTCCAGATCCGGTGCCACCCGCCTCGACACAACCTCCCAGCTATATCAAGCTGGCCATGCGTAACATGGTGAAGAAAGGCGGCAAGTCTCTGTTTCACTTCACCCTGACGACGACGGGACTGTTGGCCCTCCTAGTTGGCCTAGCCTACCTGACGCGTTAATGGTCCCCCAAGTAGAAGTCTGGCTACAGGTGGCCCCCTGCCAAGTTCCCCAGATTACCACTGAAGACTGGCAGCATTGGTTTCAAGTCTGGATTGGCACCCTAGGCATCACGCTCTCACCAATTCATCAGTACGAACTGGGGCTACAGCTCATCGATGACGCCGGCATACAGCGTCTCAACGCGGCTTACCGGCATCAGGATACTGCCACCGATGTGCTGGCCTTTGCCGCCCTGGAGGCAGGGCTGCCCCCTGCGGACCTGTTACGGCAGGAGCCCCTCTATCTAGGAGACATCATCATCTCTTTAGACACGGCAGCCTGCCAGGCTAGGGCACAAGGCCATAGCTTGACCCAAGAAGTGCTCTGGTTGGCCAGCCATGGCCTGTTGCATTTATTGGGATGGGATCATCCCAACGATGAACGGTTGATAAAGATGCTAGAGCAACAGGAAAAACTATTGGTCAGGATCGGCTGGTCGGGCTAGAGTAACCAGTAACATGCCGTTTTAGATCGTGAGCGTTCAGGAATAGGGTGTCCTAACTAATCCTTCATCCTTAGGTTTAAGCAGATTGTGTGGCCATCTGAGACTAGAGTGCCGAACCCGGATGATTATTAAGATGGCCCCCCTTAGAGGTTGTATCCATAACGGTCTCTGATGTTTTGACTGGCTGATATGTCTCTTTCTCAAGAATCGACGAAGTCGGTGGCCATCTCTCCGGAGGAGATGCCCGGTAACCAGCGTCCCCTAGCCTGGCGGGTAGCCAATAACTTGTTCATTAGCTTCAGTTACGCTTGGCAGGGGGTCAGCTATGCCTTTCGCTCCCAGCGTAATTTCCGCATCCATGTGGTCATCGGTACGGTGGCTCTGGGACTGGGGATATGGCTACACTTAAGCGCTGTAGAGTTATCGATTATCAGCCTGACTTGCGGAGCTGTCTTGGCCATAGAGCTGATCAATACGGCCCTCGAGTCTGTTGTTGATCTGACGGTGCAGCAGACTTATCACGAACTCGCTAAGATCGCTAAAGACTGTGCTGCTGCCGCCGTCCTGATTTCGGCTATGGTTTCTGTATTGGTGGCGGCTTGTCTGATTGTGCCCCCCCTGTGGGCCACCCTCTCTACTTAAGCATCGCCATGATTCTTGTCATCGATAACTACGACAGCTTTACCTACAACTTGGTACAGTACCTAGGAGAGTTAGGGCAAACTTGGCCAGTTGCCCAGGGGATTGAGGTCTATCGTAACGACCAAATCACGGTGGCTCAGGTGCGTCAACGGCAGCCCGATGGGGTGGTGATTTCGCCGGGCCCCGGATGTCCTGACGAGGCTGGCATTTCCCTAGAGCTCATTGGCGAGCTAGGCCCCACTCTGCCGATTCTGGGAGTTTGTCTGGGGCATCAAAGCATCGGTCAGGCCTTCGGCGCTCGCGTGGGACCAGCGACTGAGCTCATGCATGGTAAGACATCGGCAATCCATCACAGCAATCAGGGCGTCTTCCGAGGGCTGGATAATCCATTTCAGGCTACCCGCTACCATAGCTTGGTGATTGAGCGCCAGAGTTGTCCTGAGGAATTGGAGATCACGGCTTGGGTTGACGATGGCCCCATCATGGGGGTGCAGCACCGTCAATACCCTCACATTCAGGGCGTGCAGTTTCATCCCGAGAGTGTCTTGACCCATGCCGGCAAGCATCTGCTGCAAAACTTTTTGGCAGAGTTAGCGCAACCGGCAGTGGCTCTACCTGCCTAGGCAATGGCGATGAGTTCATCAGGATGGCTAGAGTTGAGACCCATCCTGGTCTATACTCCGAGGGAAACTGTATCGATAGATCTTCCGTCGTGATTGTTGATGGACGGGGATGTACCCTTGGGGAGGCAGCTATGAAACGGCGACATCTTGTCCGCTATGCGGGAGCAGGCTTTTTGGCGACCCTGGGGCTAGGGGGCATGTCTCAGTGGCGGCCTACTCCGGCGCAATCTAGCGGTGTCACGGTGCGCTGGTTAGGGCATACTAGCTTTTTATTTAGCGGCGGTGGCCGTCGGATTTTGGCCAATCCCTTTCGCAGTAATTGGCCGAATGAGCCCATTGGTTGCACCGCTGGCTACCGCTCCCCGGCAGTGGCTAGTGATCTGGTGTTAATTAGTAGCCGTCTGTTTGATGAAGGCTATTTGAATGAATTACCTGGGGATCCTCAAATTTTGTCTGATCCCGGTGTCTATGAGTATCCCAACTTGCGGGTGCAGGGCATTGGTATTCCCCATGACCGCGAGGGAGGGCGTCGGTTTGGCACCAATGTGATCTGGCGCTGGAACCAGGGGGGAATAAATCTCGTGCACATGGGGGGGGCCGCTGCCCCATTGCAGGTGGAACAGCAGATTTTGCTCGGTCGTCCGGATGTCCTGTTTGTGCCGGTGGGCGGCGGGCCTAAGGCCTATACCGCCGAGGAGGCAGCCCAGGCAGTCCAGACCTTGAATCCTAAGCTGGTGGTGCCGACTCACTATCGGACCCAGGCGGCTGATCCAGAGACTTGTGATATCGAAGGCTTGGATGGTTTCTTGGCGTTGATGGAGGGAACTCCAGTCAGTCGAGCCGGAGAAACCATGACACTGCAACCGGCTAGCTTGCCGAGCAGTGGCAGGCGAATTCAGGTGATGAGCTACGCCTTTGGCTAGGGCCTAGGCAATAGCCCCAGGGAAATCCAGGGCGTGGTGGTGCGGGTTACCATTGAGGATAACCCTTCATCCTGCGTGAGTCTATGCAATCTATCTTTCAGGCCCGGCGAGAGGTGCTCATGGCCAGAATTGGTCAGGGTGCGGCTGTCTTCGGCGCCGCGCCGATGGTGACTATGCACAGCGATGTGGAGCATCCCTTTCGCCAAGATAGTGATTTCTACTACTTGACTGGGTTTAATGAGCCGCAGGCAGTGGCGGTGTTGGCACCTCACCACGAGGAGCATCGATTTGTATTGTTTGTGCGGCCTAAGGATAAGGAGCAGGAGATTTGGTCGGGCTACCGGGTGGGAGTTGAGGGGACCAAGGAGCGCTATGGTGCCGATGAGGTCTATCCGATTCAGGAGTTGGATCAGCACTTACCCAAGTATCTGGAGAAGGCGGAGCGGCTTTATTATCACTTGGGCTGCGATCGCACCCTAGACGATAAGATTCTGCATCACTGGCAGCAATTACTGGTCGCCTATCGCAAACGGGGCACCGGACCAGTAGCTATCGAAGATGCGCAACTGGTACTGCAACAGCAGCGACGGGTGAAGCAGCCCGAAGAGATCGAGCTGCTGCGCCAGGCCATCGCCATCTCTGCCAAAGCCCACAACCACGCCCGCGAGATCACTCAACCTGGGCGCTACGAATATGAAATTCAAGCCGAGATCGAGCATCTCTTCCGCTTGCAGGGAGCTATGGGACCGGCCTATCCCTCCATCGTGGCCTCTGGTTCCAATGCCTGCATCCTGCACTACATCGACAACAACCGCCAGATGCAAGCGGGAGATCTGCTGTTGATCGATGCCGGTTGCGCCTACCAGTACTACAACGCCGACATCACTCGCACCTTTCCTGTGGGCGGCCACTTCAGCCCCGAACAACGCATCCTCTACGAGCTGGTGCTCGAAGCCCAGCGGCAAGCCATCGATGCCGTCAGACCCGGTCAACCCTTCAATGCCTTCCATGACGCCGCCACCCGTGTCATCACCGAGGCGCTAGTGGACCTAGGTTTGCTCCAGGGAGAGATAGACACCCTGATCGAGGAGAAAACCCACAAAGCCTTCTTCATGCATGGCACCGGCCACTTTTTGGGGTTAGACGTCCACGATGTCGGCACCCTACGCAATCCAGACAAGAGCTGGCAACCCTTCCAGCCTGGCAACGTCGTCACCGTCGAGCCCGGCATTTACATCGCCCCCGACTACGAACCTGCCGAGGGTCAACCTGTCGTAGATGAGCGCTGGCGAGGGATTGGCATTCGCATCGAAGACGATGTGCTGGTGACAGCCGCGGGGCACGAGGTCCTGACAGCTGCTGTTCCCAAGTCTCTGGAGGCAATGGAATCCTAAGACTGACGCAGCTTCCACACTAAGCTAGACATCAAGTTAGTAACAATATGGGCCAGCAGTGGTACCAGTAAGTTACCGGTGATCAAGGCACTCATGCCCAACACCAGCCCGATCACCGTGGCCCAGATGCCATAGGGCCATTGTTCTAGGCTGCTGAGGTGGAGAACGCCAAAGCACAAGCTGGATATGACCACGCCGAACCCAGTGAGGCCGATAGCCGGCAACATCACCCCACGAAATAATAGTTCTTCACTCAGCCCCGGCAATATCCCCAACCACAGCACATCTATCGCCGTTAGCGGGGACAATACCAATTGCAAATACACATCGGCACTGCGGCGATAGGCGGGCCAGAGTTGATAGGCCAGGGCACTAGCCAGGGTGATAGCTGCCCCCAGCCCCAGACCTAAGAGGCCATCAATCAGAGACAGGTGCAGCGGCAGCAATGATATCGGATCTAGCCACAGCCACAGCCGAGCAATCAGCAGCAAAATCAAGGCAGTAATGCCGATGGCCGCTAAGATCTGTACCCGACTGAGGGAATCGATAGGGGGCTGATCAGGGGAGGGGGGAGGAGTCACACACAATGCTCTAGTCATACTGGGGCTATCTTAACGAACCCCAGTTCCCATCGAGTTGGCTACCGAGAGATCGGGAATAGCAGCATGAGCAGCAATGGGGGCCACCCCCTGGCTAGACTGTTGCAATAGGTGACCGCTGACCCCAGCCCGATGGGCAGCTAGAAACCCAATGGCTTCCAGATAAGAGGCCACGATGACCGCGTCGATCCCCACCGCGGCCGGAGATACCTGCATCGTAGTTTGGTTTTCAGCCACGGCAATGATTAAGGGCCGCTGGCGGCTTAAGCTCAACACGCCACTGCCACCACAGGCTGTCGCCGGCACTACCACGGCATTCACTTGATCGGCCCAGAGAGCTTGATGGTCATCATTGGGCGACGTGGCAAAGTTGGGGGCTTGGCTGAGCCCCGCCAACACGCAGGGTAAGAAGGTATAGCCAGTTTCCTCGGCGGCAGACTTTGGCGAAATACTGGGCTCCAGTGGCAAGGGCTGTAGGGCGGGGGCATGGGCACAGGGCACCTGAAAAGTGCGGACCACCAGGTGGCTAATCACGGCTTCAGCCCCCGCCAAGGGATCGACCCCCTGGCCCTGGCGATAGGCCTGTAGCACCGCACTATCCTCATCATCTGGAAAGCGGGCCACCACGGCAATGGCCTCGGCTCCAGCGGTAATCAGCCGAGCCGCGGCTCGCAACAGGCTATCGGGTCGTGCAATCGTGCCCCAAGTTGCCCCCGAAGCCGCTGTCTGCAAGGTTACTCCTAACGGGGCATCCGTGACCATATAGCCGGTTAGATCCAATCCCAGAGTAGCCCGAGCAGCGTCGGCCGCCTGGAGATGGCGCCAGCGTAGTTCGGTCTCGACGGCCTGGTCCAGTAGTAACCCGACCCGGTTTTGGGGTACAGGACGCAGCCCCCACTGGCCGGCACAAAACCGATCGAGGCCGTAGCCTTCGACGTAATGGGCATTCGCCAAGGGCCAGTAGAGCTGGGCACCGTTGAGCACATTGGGATGGGTAATCAGATGATCTACCACCCCAGCCATAGCCCGGGCCACAGGCAAGGCATCCCCGGCATAGCCACCGATGCTGGCACCAATCCCCGTGGGGACAATCAGAACTGCAGTGTAGGTCATCGGGGCCAGGTAGGTGTAACCTGCTAAGGCTGCCCTTGGGTCACGACGGCCTCCACTTGAGCCGTCTGGCGCCCGTCATCCACAGCAGTGATGGCCCAGCGCAGGGGCTCTCCTCGCTGCTGCAATTCTGCTTCAACGGCTGCAGACAAGTCAGTAGTCACGGCGTTGAGGTCGATTTCGGCGGTGATGAAGTGGGTAGTCATGGTGCTATTGAGCTTGGCCAAATTGCTTCTGGTAAACGATATCTTCTTTTTCGGTTTCTAGCTTTAGGTCTGAGCGAGGATAGGCTACACACAGTAAGGCATACCCTTCCTCCTGTAGTTCTGGGCTGACTCCCATGCCATCGCTTTGATCGACATTACCCTCTAACAACAGGGCGGCACAGGTGGTGCAGACGCCAGCACTGCAGGAAAACGGCAGGTCTAAGCCAGCCTCATGGGCCGTGGCTAGTACCGTTTTGTCATCGGCAACGGTGAGGGTATGGACGTCGCCTTGGTGGTGGATTTCAACGGTGTAGGTAGTTGCCATAGGGCTGTTAGCAAACTGTCTGTCGTCTCAGTGTCGTCGTCTCAGTGTCGTCGTCTCAGTGTCGTCGTCTCAGTGTCGTCGTCTCAGTGTCGTCGAGATGTGATTACCAGAGGGATCTCTAACTTGAGATCTGCCCTTGACTCCTGGCTTAGTGCTCTGCGGCAGACATGCAGACATAACACCTCTATCGGCCAGAGTGGTAAGGCGGCATTGAATCTGCCTTCTGCCTTGGTGAGCTAGCCAGTTTCGGGAAAGGTGCGATCGAAATCTTCCAGCAAATCGTCCATTTCTTCTAAGGCCTGATTCACATCAATGCGCAAGGTACCCAAGTCGGGCTGCTCTAGGAGGCGCACCAAGGAGGCTCGCTTGCTTTTAATCTGCTGGATGCGATCGCGAATGACTTGTACATCCATGAAACCCCATTTGCCAATTCATCTCTCCTAACAGGATACAGCCGTTTGCAATCGCTATCCCCTATTCGGACGAGACACAACGGGGGATGATGGGACAAGACTATCGATAACCAGGACCCCTATGTTTCGTCAAATCCCTCTAGGAGGCATACTGCTCATGGTTGGCAGTGTACTCACCGTCATCGGCTTTATTGCCTATTTTCAAGAACGCGCCACACTAAATCTAGTGGGATTTTTCTGCGGGATTCCTATACTATTGGGAGGGCTGGCCCTGAAAGCCGCCGAATTGGAGCCAGTCCCCTATTCTCGGCCCACAGCGCTTGCTGTTCTGGAGCGGCGCCAACACCAGGCCACGCCAATCCAGAAACAACTGCGTCAAGACATTACCCGCTACCGCTATGGCCAGCAAGCTCACCTGGATGAGGTGTTAGAGCGCTTGGGCCTGAGCCCCACCGATGAGGAACGCCCCGTCCTCGCTGGACTCCACGAGGATGATATCGATGGCAACTACGGACTAGTGCTGGAATTCAGATCTCCCCATGTGCCCCTCAGCCTCTGGCAAGAGAAACAAGCCCGCATCGAAACCTTCTTCGGCCCTGGCGTGCGAGCCCAGATCCAGCAACCTGAAACGGACCGGATAGAGCTAGCCCTAGTCAGCCAACCGCACTCGCCATCATCCCAGCAGGAGGGATGAGACGATAGAATTCCTCTGGGCAAAGGGAGTATCATGGTGCCAATTTGTCTGTTTTGGGACTATGGCTCCTCAACTCCGTGTGTTCGTCCCCCCTCACCCCCTGATTCAACATTGGTTAGGGGTGGCTCGCGATGGCTCTACCCCGTCAACGCTCTTTCGCAGTGCCATGGCAGAATTAGGGCGCTGGCTCACCTACGAAGCCACTCGAGAATGGCTGCCCACCCTAGAGACCACCGTTGCAACTCCGTTGGGGCCCTGTGCCGCCACCTTTGTCAATCCAGACGTGCCCGTGGTAATCGTTCCCATCCTGCGGGCAGGGTTGGCCTTGATGGAGGGAGCCCAGGCGCTACTGCCGCTAGCATCTGTCTACCATGTCGGATTTGTGCGCAATGAGGAGACCCTAGAAGCCAGCTGCTACCTGAATAAACTGCCAGACAAACTTCCCCCTGAAAGCCGGGTGCTCATCAGTGAACCGATGTTGGCCACAGGCGGCACGATTATGGCCCTGATGCAGGATCTGATCCAACGGGGAGCCGATCCTGCCTATATCCGCATTATCTCGGTGGTAACCGCACCAGTAGCCCTGCAAAAGCTGGCTGACACGTATCCGACCCTGAATATCTATGCGGCTGCCATTGATGAGGGCTTAGATAACCAAGGGTATATCGTGCCTGGCTTAGGCGATGCCGGCGATCGCACCTTTGGCACCTAAAATCGTAGTCGACGGGGCAACCCCTTGGTCACAATAACGTGTAAAGTCGACACAGCTTTTGCCGCAGACCGAATCCGTAGTGAAGGAGGGGCATAGATAATCATGAGTCAACAAGACAACTTTGCCGGTGGGTTTATCGTCGGCAGCATCTTTGGAGGGCTTGTCGGGGGAGTCGCGGGAGCCTTGATTGGGGCACGGTTACAGCGACGAGGTCTAATGCCTGACGATGATCTAGATACCGAAGCCCTCGGTGAAGCTACCGAAGAGCGGATGGAATCTGCCCGCCAGGGACTAGAAGATAAGATCGCTCAACTCAACGACGCCATCGATGACATGCGGCAGCAGTTGGGCGGCGTCAATGGCTATTCCCAATCCTCCTCCCCGTCAGACCACTCATCCATGAGCGATGCTTGACTCTGGCCTTGGTCATCCTTAACATTGACGGCATCTCGGTAAGATCCGTTAAACTGAAGGGTAAGCCTTTGGCGCAATCGCTTATTTATTGGGAGTTTCTCCATGGGGTCGTCGTTACTGGGTTTGATAGCTCAAACCTTCTCCACGTTCCTAAGCATTTATTTTGTACTGCTGATCATTCGGATTCTGCTGAGCTGGTTTCCCAATGTGGATTGGCTAAGTCCGCCGTTTTCGGTGCTGAGTCAGCTGACCGATCCCTATCTCAACCTCTTTCGCTCGATTATTCCTCCTCTGGGAGGCATCGACCTGTCTCCGATTCTGGCCTTCTTGGTATTACAACTGCTGCGCAGCGGCGTCACTGAATTAGCCGCCCTGGCCTATCCCATGTACTGATCCGGTGTACTGATCCGGGGCTGAATCCCAGCCTGGGAGCCGTGGGGTCATGCAGGCGATGGCTGCCGGAAGCCATGAATCTCACGGATGACTTGAGTCCAACCTTGGGCTAAAGAGTCTAGTATCTGCTCTCCCTTTTCCGGAGTAGCTGCGATCGCATCTCCCACGACTCCACTGCGGCTAAGATCCCGAGTAGTCCAGGCAAAGGGGAGCGCTCCCTCCAGACTCAGTAACCCCTCTGGTAAGCCAGGGGGATACTCTTTGATGGCCTGCGCCATGCGCACTTGCTCCGGCAGAATGGCCAGCATGACGCTAGTCTCCGCGTCCCCAGCATGAATTCCCAAGGCCTGCTCTTGCGCCGACAGTAGGCTGGCAGCCTGGTTGGGCACATTCCAGGTAAATAGGGGAAACACCAGGAAATCTGGATAGCGTTGGTGCAGATCCCGGGCGGCGATGTCGAGCACTTGGGGCTGCCCCCCATGGCCATTCATCAGCACCCACTTGCGAAAGCCAGCTCGATACAGGCTGTCGCCAACCTCCATCAGCACCGCTAGTAGGGTCTGGGCCGAAAGAGTAATTGTCCCTGGGAAATGCAGGTGTTCATTGGATTTGCCGTAGTAGAGGGGGGGCAGTCCGTAGGCGGGCACCGTAGCCTCCAAGGACTGCAGCGCTTGGGCCAGCACATAGGTGCTGATGGCAGCATCGACCCCGAGAGGTAGGTGGGGACCATGTTGCTCAACGGCGCCTAGCGGTTGCACTAAGACTACATTGGCCGGATCGGGCATTGCCTCGATGTCGCACCAAGTGAGGTAGGGGAAATAGCGCTCCGGTGGAATGGGGTGGTGCATAGTAGATTGGGAAGATTATCTTTTCTTCATAGTTATAGCCTTGACAGCATCTCGGGAAATTGTAAATATGAATACAGAAATTAAATCGTTCATCTTCTAGAGCCTATCAATAAACACGTTTAGGCATTGGAAGACGGAAGTAGGGAAGCTCCCGAAGGAACGCGCCTCACTTACTTCGTTGCACTCAGAGAGGCGAATCATGCATTTACGTTATCGCGGTGTTGACTACGAAACCGAAACCCAAAACTTAGATATGACTGAAGAGGTCATCGGTCGTTATCGTGGCGCTGTCGTCAAGCGTCATGTGGCCAAGAATGCTCCTGCCCAAGGCCGGGCCAGTGGTTTAGTTTACCGGGGGGCTCGCGTCAAGTAAGCCTAGTCTACTAGGGACTATTGGCTCGATGGCCACGCCGAGTCAACTGTACACAATCTAGGTGGTTGTTTGAACTACCTTAATTAGCACCTCAGTGAGGTGCTTTTTTAATGCACTATGCTCAAGTAGGAACTGCTGGAGGAATCTGTGCCTCTGTTTTGGTTTTGTTTGGGCTTAGTGATTGGACTGGCCTTGTGGCTACGGGATCAAACCCGTCGTTCGGCCCGTCTTCGCTCCCTATTGCGTAAGCTATCGGGAGATGGGGATCCGTCCCACCTGTCTACGGTAGCCCAGCTATCTAGTGCCATCACCCATCAACAGCAGCAACTGCAGGGGCTAGAGCAGCAGTTACGCTATTACCGGCAAGTGTTGCAGGCGGCGCCGGTTGGTTATTTGCAAGTTGATGATGAAAACCAACTCCTGTGGTGCAATGACCAGGCCGCTCAGATGTTGGGGATTGCCCCTATTAGTCGGTCTCAATCGCCGCGACTCTTATTGGAGTGGGTGCGCTCCTTTGAACTGGACCAACTGATCGAGGAAACTCGCCAAAGCCAAACTCCCCAGCAGCAGGACTGGATGCTGTATCGAGTCTCTCCAGATCCCTTACATCCCCGGGATGGACCGTCATACCCCCTGCGTAGCCGTAGTTTTCCCCTGGAAGCGGGGCAAGTAGGGGTGTTTCTGGAAAATCGTCAAGAGGCGATGACGCTGCAACAGCAACGAGACCGTTGGATTTCGGATGTGGCCCACGAGTTGAAGACGCCGTTGACCTCGATTCGGTTGGTGGCAGAAACCCTGAAACCGCGTATCGATCAACCGCTACAGGGTTGGATTGATCGGCTATTGAACGAAACGATACGGCTGAGCAATTTGGTAGAAGATCTGCTCAACCTTAGCCGTTTGGAGGGATCCGATTTTCAGGGCCTGCAGCTCAAACAGGTGGATCTGCCCCAGCTGATTGGGGCCGCCTGGCAAAGTTTAGAACCTCTGGCTAAAATCAAGCACTTGCAGCTGAGCTATCGCGGTCCTCAGGAGCTATTGATTCAGCTGGACGAAACACTCATGTATCGGGTATTGATCAATCTTCTAGATAATGCCATTAAGCATAGTCCGGCTCAGGCATCTGTTTATGTAGAGTTGCACCCGTATTTGAGGCCCTCTGGCGAGGATGTCGAGTCAACAGCTTGGGTGACGCTGGAGGTTATGGATACTGGTCCAGGGTTTAAGGACAGGGATTTACCCCATATTTTTGAGCGCTTTTATCGGGCCGATCAAGCTCGTACGCGTGGTGTAGCGTCGCTCTCGAGCCAGACGAACCGCAGTGGTGGTTCCGGGTTGGGGTTGGCCATTGTGCGCCAGATTATTGATACCCACCAGGGGCGTATCCAGGCCAATAACCATCCGGATACGGGCGGCGGCTGGTTGAAGATTGAACTACCGAAAGTGCTACTCTGTTCCCTGCCGGATCATGAGTGAGGCCTCTTGTAATCAGCATATTTACCTGCTTCAATAAGGGCGGTTCCTCAGGCGATGGACAAACCTGGGTGGGTTGGTGATGGCAGAACGCTTGCAAAAGCTCTTGTCCCAATGGGGCCTGGCGTCTCGACGCCAGGCGGAGCAAATGATTCGAGAGGGGCGAGTCGTCGTTAACGGTGCGATCGCAGATCTCGGCCAAAAAGCCAATCCTGCCGTAGATATGATTCAGCTAGATGGTCGAGTCCTAGAGCCGGTCATGCCTGACCGCTGGGTCTGGCTACTCAATAAGCCCGCCGGCGTGGTGTCCACCTGTCACGATCCGCAAGGGCGACCGACAGTTATCGATCACCTGCCTCAGGATCTACGCCAAGGGCAAGGCATCCATCCAGTTGGCCGCTTAGATGCCGACTCTACCGGAGCATTGCTCTTGACCAACGATGGTCAGCTCACCTATCAACTGACCCATCCCCGGCACCACATCCCCAAACAATATCATGTGTGGGTACGGGGGCAACCGAGCGCTGCCACCCTGAGGCAGTGGTCCCAGGGAATTATGTTAGACGGTCGTCAGACCCAACCAGCCCAAGTGACCCGACTCACCCATAACTCCCAACAAACCCTGTTGGAGATCACCCTCTGGGAAGGTCGCAATCGTCAAATCCGCCGGACTGCCGATCAGTTAGGCCATCCTGTGCTTAGCCTGCATCGGATCGCCATCGGTCAGCTGGCTCTAGGCTCCTTGGCAAGCGGTAAAAGCCGTCCCCTAACCAGGGATGAGATCACTCGGCTCCAGGCTGAGGCAGGGACCCCTAAGACAGCTGCCATTGATTCCTCGTCGTGCTTTCGCTAGTTTCCCTGTATCATGTTCTTCTATATGAAACACAAGCAGCCCCAGTTAGAAACGATTTACCGAGAGCAGTTACTCGAGATTGGTGAGATTCTGCGGCAAACTCGGGAAGCCCAGCACCAGTCCCTCGAGCACCTGGCCGGTCAAACTCTGATTCGAGCGAAAGTGTTAAGCTCCCTGGAAACGGCAGATTTGGAAGAGTTGCCCGAGCCCGTGTATATTCGCGGCTTGATTCGTCGCTATGGTAATGCACTCGGCTTAGATGGCGAGACCCTAGCCAGCCAGTTTTTTACCCCGGCGACCCTGCGACGGCGAGTCTCCTGGAAAGAGTCCCCGGCTGCTCAATTGCGGCCCCTGCACCTTTACGTGGCCTATATTCTACTGATGGTAGTCGCCATCAGTGGCTTGTCCTATGTGTTGAAGCGGACAGCACCAACCACCAGCCAGCTCCCGGCCTTAGAACCTCTGGCTCCCAATGCGACTGAGCCCCAGTCGCCTGCCTCTACACCGACGACGATGGAGCCAGAGAACCCAGCAGCGAGTAGCCAGCCAGACAAACCCATCCGGGTTGAGATGACCCTAACTGCTCAATCCTGGATTCGCATCATTGCCGATGGCACCACCACCTTCGAAGGAGTGCTACCGGAAGGGGAGCAACGGTTGTGGACCGCCGATGAGCGCCTGGTGATTCGGGCTGGTAATGCTGGGGGCGTTATGGTTAGCTACAACGACGGTAGTCAAGAAACCTTGGGTAAACCCGGTATGGTGACCGAAGTCGCCTTTCCCCCCAACCTAGATAATCCCGTTAGCCTTGCCTTCTAGCCACCAAGGCAGAATTAGGAAGGCACTAGGACTGTGCCCGCGCGTAGGGCGAAGCCCGTGCGAAGCAGCAGGCCGCAGGGACTATGGTGCCTGCGGTAGACCCAAGATCTCACCATCGCCCGCAATCACCTCACCGATGGCATAGGCATCTACAGCTTGCTGATGAAATTTAGTAATTGCCTGCTCAGCAGCATCAGGGGGGACTAAGACGACAAAGCCGATGCCCATATTAAAGGTGTGAAACATGGCGGCAGGATTCACGGCCCCAGCCGCCGCCAACCATTGAAAAATTGGTAGTTGTGGCCAAGCATCTGGGTCAATTTGTAGGGATTGGCCAGACCCGAGGCAGCGAGGTAGGTTTTCAGGCAATCCGCCGCCAGTAATATGAGCCATCCCGTGAATCGGCAACCCGCTACGCCAGGCAGTCAAGACTGGGTCTACATAGATGCGAGTAGGGGTGAGGCAGACCTCTCCCAAGGAGTGGCCTTGCAACATGGCTGGTCGTTCTTGCCAGGGGGAGACGGTTGTCTTAGCGGCGGCCTCCACAATCTTGCGCACCAGACTAAAGCCATTGCTGTGGACTCCTTGACTCGCCAATCCAATGGCAACATCCCCCAACTGCACCTGATCACCATCCAAGCGTTGCTGCCGCTCGACGATGCCGACACAGAAACCAGCTAGGTCATAGACTCCTGCTCCATAGAACCCTGGCATTTCAGCGGTCTCTCCCCCTAAGAGGGCACACCCAGCTTGACGACAACCATTGGCAACGCCAGCGACCACTTCTGTTAACTGGGTGGCCTCTAATTTGCCCGTGGCTAGATAGTCTAGGAAAAATAACGGCTCTGCCCCGCAGGTGAGAATGTCGTTTACGCACATGGCGACCAGATCCACGCCAACCGTGGTGTGGCGATTCAGGGCTTGGGCCAGCTTCAATTTTGTGCCAACGCCATCGGTCCCGGCGACTAACACGGGATCTTGATAGCCGCTTGGGAGCCGACAGCAGCCACTAAATCCTCCCAAGTTGCCGAGTACTTCTGGGCGCTGAGTGCTCTCGACTAGATGGCGAATCGTCTGCACAAAGGCTCGTCCAGCCTCGACATCAACACCGGCGTCACGATAATCCATAAGGGCCTCATCCTTATCCTTGGGACTCCATGGTTAACCCGATGTCCCACCCCGTTCTGAAGCATATTATCCCGTCTCTAGGCTCAGCGGTGGAGTCTCTTGCAAGGCCAGTCTTGAGTTGGCCACGCTACGGTGACCTGGTGTTGCCATTGTCTCAATCCGCCTCACCTCAGTGCCAGGTATCCCTTCCCTAGGCAGTCTCCGAATCTGGGCGTTGCTGTTGCCAAATCACGCATCAAGTTGCAGTTTCAACAAGTTGCATAGACGCGAGGGACGTTTTCATCAACAAGTTGCATAATTTTGACCGTTTCAACGGAAAACTCTGCAAAAACGTTCCCGACTATCGATTGGTTTTCCAGAAGATCTTTCTGCAAGCCATAAGGTATCTTAAATAAAATTTACGTCTTGTCACTTGGAATAATGGATGGAAGTCTCTTCTCTAGGGACTTTGGCTCAAACATAAATTTTTCATGAATGGATCGGCCGGCCTCGCTACACCTAAATCTTCCCTGATCCCCGCAGCTTTAGGTTCGTGCTAACTTACATGGTCGTTCTACCTGTGAGAGTGAAGTCGAAATGGGTATGAGTTTTGACGGGCTTTTTAGCTTGTCTGCGGCTGACCTGAGTCGTTGCTCTTACCCCTATGTTGCGCTCTTGAGAGTTTTATGAAGCACCATGTCATTGGCAGCCTCACAGCTGCCTTTGTGATGTCAGCGTTCTCCGCTCCACTGTCTAGTCATGCCCAGCAGATTGAGGACAGGGAGCCTGCTCGCCAGATTGATGCCTCCAGTTCGTTGGATCGCGAAGACGAGAACTCGCCGGAGCCAACTGCTTTTGAGTCGGCTAGGGGGCATCGGGCCACATCGACTCCCGCCCGTGATATTATCTACATTCATTCCCATGCCCTAGATGATCGACAAGCCGCAACGCTCTACGTACAAGGCATTCCAGTATTGACGTTTGTTGGTGGTGAATTAGCTAGCCTGGATCAGGGAAAACGCAGCGCTGAGGCCTCGGCGGAGGTCAGCCAAGAACCGGTGCTGCGGGCCACTGCGGTGGGCGCTCGGATTGAGCAGTTTCAGCAGAACCAGGGCAATGCCGAAACGATTGCTGCCCGGTGGGACGATGAGGCGGAGCGGTATGTGATCTCCCTGGCAGATGACGACTTGGTGGTCATCAACAGCCAGACCATCTTGCCAGATACCACCGGCAGTGTGCCTCGAGATACCTTGCATGTGGCCAATCGCCTGCGGCGGCTGTTAGGGAGTGCGGCACCGTTAGATGCGATCGCAGGTCGTCCGCAAGCGATGGCGAATCAAGTCGCCATTGCCTCTGTCAGTAGTGGCATGGCCTCTTGGTATGGACCAGGGTTTCATGGTCGTCGCAGCGCCAGTGGTGAGGTGTTTAACCAGCACGCCCTCACGGCTGCCCACCGCACCTTGCCCTTCGGTACCCGAGTGCGGGTGACGAATCTACGCAACAACCAACAAGTCGTCGTCCGTATCAATGATCGAGGGCCCTATTCCCATGGTCGGGTCATCGATCTCTCGGCAGGGGCTGCCCGGGCCATCGGACTGGCCCGCATGGGGGTCGGCCCAGTCAGGCTCGAGGTGCTACAAACCCCTTAGAGACATCGGTGGCCAGGCAGCTTAGGACAGAGCCGATTAACCCAATAGCTCAGTCTAGGACGGCTGACTGGCTCGCCACCGGGCCCAGCATATAACCCCTAAAACCAAGCCGGGCCGTTACTGGAGTCAGCGAACAGAACCATCTGGACACGCTGGTTCTCGGCTCGGCTCTCTCGTCGATACAGCTCCCTAGAGTTGCCAGGGCGCCGGGGAGCAGAGTTGCCGCTTGATCTGAGAGCATCGGTAGACGCCGTCCGCTGCACTCCTCTGCCAATGCTCACCGGATTAGCGACCGACTTCTCGCCAAAGCTCAGCCTGATGGAGTAAGACGTCTCCTTTGCCGTAACAGGATGGCCCCTTGACTACCCCCGAGATACACGCAAGCATAGCTTCAGCTTTTTCTACCGCCGTTGCCCGATGATGCTGATTGTTTTTCTCAGAACTCCATTGGCTTCCCCGCGAGAATAAGTAGATGAACTCCAGCTTAATTCTGTCGAACGCTTTAAACCCTCCCGTTCTATTAGTGCGGTGACCTTTGTGACGGCCACCACCTTTTTGGTCCGGCTAAATATCGACTTTGGGGGACACATGGTCGCCGCCTTGGCCTTGATGGAATCACCGGCGATTATTGTCGGTTTGTTGTTAGTGCGACTCTTTACGAATCACCATGCCCAACAGGACAATCACAATCCGGAAGCATCTTCTTGGGGAGAAGTGCTGCGCGAGTCTTTCCTGAATGGCTCCGTGTTTCTATTGGTGGGGAGTCTGCGGGTGGGGATGGTCACCAGTGATCAAGGTTGGCAAAGTCTGCTTAATCTAATCCAACGCATGGGGGTTAAATTGCCAGCCATGACCAGGTTTCCGCAGGGGCTAGTACACGGACTCAGGTTTGACAACCTGCGAGGAGACTTCTTTGGTGGCATCACCGCCGCCATCGTCGCCCTGCCCCTCGCCCTCGCCTTCGGCGTCGCCTCCGGGGTTGGTCCCATCGCTGGTTTGTACGGCGCCATCAGTGTCGGGTTTTTTGCGGCTCTATTTGGGGGCACCCCTTCCCAAATTTCTGGCCCCACCGGCCCCATGACCGTGGTGATGGCGTCGACCGTGACCTCCCTGATGGCCCGAGATCCAGAGACCGGCCTGGCCATGGCCTTCACTGTCGTCATGCTCGGCGGTGTGTTTCAGATCCTGTTCGGGGTCCTCCGCCTGGGTAAATACATTACCCTGATGCCCTACACCGTCATCTCCGGTTTCATGTCGGGCATTGGGGTGATCATCATCGTGATCGAAATCGGCCCCCTACTCGGCTACGAGGGCACGGCGGACGTGGTCAACTCGCTGCTGCAGCTCCCCACGGTCTTGGCCGATATTGATCCCGTGGCGGCGGGATTAGGCGGGTTGACCCTAGCCATTGTCTTTGCCGCCCCTCCCCGCCTCAATCGGATATTACCGGCTCCCCTGATTGCCCTCGTCTTCTGTACCCTGTTATCGGTCTGGGGATTCCCCCACAGTGAGATTCCGCGCATCGGCGATATCCCCTCTGGATTTCCCAGCCTGCAACTGCCCCAACTAGAGTGGAATACCCTCAGGGATCTGCTGATCTATAGTGTCATGCTGGCCATCCTGGGCGCCTTGGATTCCCTCATGACCTCGCTAGTAGCCGACAACATCACTCGCACCCAGCACCACTCAGACCGAGAACTGATCGGGCAGGGCATCGGTAACCTGATCTCGGGACTGTTGGGCGGCTTGCCCGGGGCAGGGGCCACCATGCGCACAGTCATTAATGTCCAAACCGGTGGCAAAACCCCCCTGTCTGGCATCATCCATGCCGGAGTGCTGGGCCTGATCGCGTGGAAAGCCGGTGCCCTGACAGAGCCCATTCCCCAGGCAGTGCTGGCCGGCATTTTGATCAAGGTGGGCATCGACATTATTGACTGGGGATTTCTCAGGCGGGCCCACCGTCTATCTACCAAGGGGGCCGGAGTCATGTACCTAGTCTTGGTCCTGACAGTATTTGTAGACTTGATTACCGCCGTGGCGGTGGGCGTATTTGTGGCCAATTTGCTCACCATCAAAAACCTAACCGACCTGCAACTGCAGCAGACGCGGGCGGTGACCCAGGGAGACGATGAAGACTGGCTGTCGTCGGAAGAGCAGGGGCTGCTGAAGGCGGCTAAGGGGCGGATTTTGATGTTCCATTTGAGTGGCCCCATGAGCTTCGGTGCCGCTAAGGCCATTTCGCGGCGGCTTTCGATCGTAGAAAATTATGAAATCCTAATTCTCGATCTCAGTGAGGTGCCTAGATTGGGCGTGACGGCGCTGTTGGCCATCGAAGCCATGCTCAAGGATACCTTTGCCCAAAAACGGCAAGTCTTCT
Organism: Halomicronema hongdechloris C2206; assembly: GCF_002075285.3. Classification (GTDB taxonomy): domain Bacteria; phylum Cyanobacteriota; class Cyanobacteriia; order Phormidesmidales; family Phormidesmidaceae; genus Halomicronema_B; species Halomicronema_B hongdechloris. The sequence goes on from NZ_CP021983.2 coordinate 2,638,940, forward strand.
TGGTGGGGGCCACAGGCCAGGTGCAGCACCGACTGCAACAGTTAAGCATCGTACGACGCTTGCCCCTCGACCACTGGGTGCCTCAGCGGCTAGAGGCTCTATATCAAGCCCTAGCGCTAATTCGAGGATACGCGCCTGCCGTAGAACCGCACCGGCGCACTGACTAGTGGCATAGAAACTCGCTCTATGTGATGTGTGGTATCCATGTCGGAGTAGCCCTGCAGGGTATGGGGCTAATCGCAGTGGCTTGTCCGTTGAGCTAGTACCGCTCATGGACCAACTGTCCCAGCACATAGGTGGCCTGCACGGCCCGATCATCCCCTAGGATCACCAGGGAGAATACCTGGTCCGCTAGCGCCTCCAGAGACCTCGGTACGGCGGCGGTGTTGCGAAAGGCTAGCAGCGGCGTCGCCTGGGGGTCCAGCACGATAAAGTCGGCGTCCTTGCCCTGATCGAAGCTGCCCAAGTGGCCGTCTAGGCTCAGAGCTCTAGCCCCGCCCAGGGTAGCCAAAAACAGCGCCTGGAAAGGGGATAGGCTCTGACGCCGCAGCTGCGCCACCTTATAGGCTTCGTTGGTGGTTTGCAGCATGGAGAAGCTGGTACCGGCGCCCACATCGGTGCCTAAGCCCAGCTTCACCGGATGGCTGGGTGACTTGGCCTGCTCCAGCTTGAACAGGCCGCTGCCTAGAAATAGATTGGAGGTGGGACAAAAGGCAATGGCTGATTGGGCCTGGGAAAGCCGCTGGAATTCGGCCTCGCTCAACTGCACCCCGTGGGAAAGACAGAAGCGATCGGTGACCAGGCCGGCCTGATCATAGACATCCAGATAGCCCTTACTCTGGGGAAAAAGCTCTGCGATCCAGGCGACTTCCTCTTGATTTTCGGACAGGTGAGTGTGCAGATAGACATCAGGAAACTCCTGTAGCAGTTGCCTGGCCCGCTGCAGTTGGGCCTCGCTGGAGGTGGCGGCGAAGCGGGGAGTGACGGCGTAGCGCAGCCGTCCCCGTTTATGCCATGTCTGAATCAGAGCTTTGGTGTCTGTATAGGAAGGACGCGGCCGTATCGCAGAAGATAGGTTGGGGGCATGGCGGTCCATCATTACCTTGCCGGCAATCATGCAGAGGTGGCGGGCCTCGGCGGCCTCGAAGAAGGCCTCCACGGATTGGGGAAACACCGTGGCAAAGACCAGGGCGGTGGTGGTGCCGTGACTCAGCAGTTGATCGAGAAAGAACTCGGCCACCTCTTTGGCATAGGCTTTATCTTGAAAGCGCTTCTCGGTGGGAAAGGTGTATTGGCTCAACCACTGCAGCAGCTGCTCGCCGTAGGCGGCCATCATGCCGGTCTGGGGATAGTGAATATGGGTGTCGATGAAGCCGGGGGTGATCAGCCGGCCTAGGTAGGCAGTAACAGGGATATGGCCGTAGGTGCTCTCGAGGTCGTTGTAGGGGCCAAAGGCTTTGATAATGCCGGATTCGATCACCAGCAAGCCATCGGGGACGTAGCGCACACTCTCGGCTTCGGGAGCGTAGAAGGGATCCTCGATGAAGTCGAGGAAGGCACCGCGAATGGCCTGGAGACGGGGGGCATCAGTTGAGGCAGGAGGAGAGGACATTTGGGGAAGACGGAGGGGGGAGTGGGGGAGTGGGGGAGTAATGGGGTGTAGGCGGAGCCTGCCCGGAGGGCTTAGGGGTGATGGGGAGGGCGGAGGACAGTGATGAGTTTTGAGTTTTGAATCCCCGCCTTGCTCCTGTGGAGCCGCTTTGCGAACGCGAGGACAAGCTTTGAATTTTGAATTTTGGTTTGGTTCCCTGCCCAACGGTGGATGGGATAGGGTAGGGGCGTGGTTGCCGCGCCCAATGCAGAAAACTCCTCTGCCGATGCGACGCGATCTGGAACGACCAACCAACAGGCCCTTCCGCAGGGTCCAGGGTAGTTCGGCTCTGTTGCTCCTGCGGAGCCGCTGACGCGCTTGGCGAAGCCTGGCTGAAAGCCATACACTATAAGCGCTCTCTCCAGTCGTCTGTAGCGCCATCTCTCAGCCCTGATCTCTAACCGTTGGCTGGGCCTGGTTCTGAGGTCACTGTAGCCTCTGGGGCAGCCTTGGCGGCATTGACATTGAGGCTGCCACCGAAGCGCTCTAGTTCAAACAATTTCACCCCAATCTGGTATTCATACTGGCTCAGCAGGCGGCCGTAAATATAGCCAGCCCGGCCATCCAGGAACCCCAGCTGAAACACATAAAACAGGCAGAACCGTAGCAAGGGTTTGAAGGGTAGCCGCACCCAGATGGTCTTCAGGAAGCGCTTGCGCTGGACCGCATCGCCAAATAGGTTAGCGCCGATGGTGCCGTCGTTGCCCATGCCGTGGAGCAGATTGTAGTAGACCCGGGCTTCCCAGTTGGAATAGCGGTTGTGGCGCTCTAGCCAATGGAAGAGGTCGCGGAAGTCTTCGTGCAACATGTCCTGCTGCAAATAGCCCACCGGGCCATCGATGATCACATGCTCGTGGACTTCGTTGTCGCCGGTGTTGCGGATGTCTTCGGTGTGGAGGTTTTCATAGCGCCCTTTGGCGTGGCGGAAGAGGCGCAGATTCCAGTCGGGATATTTGCCGCCGTGGCGAATCCAGGTGCCCAGGAAGAAGACGCGACGGTTGAGGTAGTAGCCGTCGTAGTCAGAGGATTGGATAGCTTCAGCGATTTCGTCCCACAGTTCTGGGGGAATGCGCTCGTCGCAGTCGACGATCAGCACCCAGTCATGGTGGAAGGGGAGGTTGTCTAAGGCCCAATTTTTTTTCTTAGGCCAGCGACCGTTGAAGTGGAACTGCACTACCTGAGCACCGTAGCGATCGCAAATCTCGCCGGAGCGATCCTCACTTTGGGAGTCGACCACGAAGACTTCGGCGGCGGCAGCCACACTCTCCAGGCAGGCGGGCAGGTTTTCTTCCTCGTTTTTGGCAGGAATCAGCACGGAAACGGGAATCTTACCGGCGGCGGTGGACATGGTCATTCCTCAACGGCGATGGCAACGCAAGACAGACAATTAGGAAGAGGGGTTCCCTTCCTTGAGGGCGAGGGAGGCCGCCTCCGGGGTAGGACGCTGTGAAGCCGCAGTCAGAGGCGCTTTCAGGACCTGACTGAGATACCCTAACTGGCCATAGACATAGGCGGCGTTCTCGAAGCGGGCGGCAGGCTGGAAGCTATATTTTAGAGTCTTGTAGAGGCCCCGCACCAGCCTTTCCCCCAGCTGGCGCCAACGGTGGCGGCGCTGCCCCGAGAGCCGTTCCCGATGGAATTCGCTGATGCCTTGCCACCAGCTGCGGCGCAGGAACCACCTGGGGTGTAGGCGCTCGGGGGCGACGTTGTGGGCCACCAGGGCAGTGGGCACGTAGGCTACCTGCCAGCCATCGGCCAGGGCCCGCTGGGTCATGTAGAGTTCTTCATTGGAGAGGAGGTTAGTGCCAACCCGGGCTAGGGCGAGGTCGAAGCCGCCCATACTGTCTAGGAAGCTGCGGCGCAGAGAATAGTTGAGGCCTCGTGGGGTGAGACCGGGTTGGGTGATGTAGTGCAGCTCGTCCCCCAGGTCGTAGGCCCCCAAGTGGCCCATTAGGTTTTCGGAGAGCAGGCCGGGGCCGATTGGCCCGGCGGCCAGAGCAAGGGTGACCTTGCCCCCTGCGATCGCAACTCGCGGGTTAGCCGCATAGACCCGATAGAGGGCCTGCAGCCAATTGGCACTGGCCTCGGCATCGTCATCCAGATAGGCTAAAATCTGCCCCCGGGCCACAGTGGTCCCCCGGTTGCGGGCCGCCGATAACCCCAGAGTCGCCTCATAGACATAGTGCAAGCGGAGATGGGAACAGCGGGCCTGCACCACAGCCCGGGTGTCGTCGGTGCTGGCATTGTCCACCACGATCACCTCATAGTCGTCCCAGGTTTGGGCCAACAGGCTATCGATGGCGGCCCCCAAATAACCGGCCCGGTTGTGGGTACAGATAATGGCAGACAGAACAGGATCAGACATAGATGATGGCCATAAATGCAGCAGCCCTGCTTCAGGGGTAACCGAGCCGGGCTGTGGCTAGGGTGCCCTGAGGCTCCCCATAAATTCCCAATAACTACTATGATGAGCCCCACAGTCTATGTAACGCCATGGAGGGTCGCGGCAAACAAGCTAGTAGCTAGCATCAAATCTCTGGTTAAGCCGCCGTGAACTTCTTGGCCATAGGCCTGCGCGCAGCGTTTCGCCGTAGGAGGCCGCAAGATTCCGCGCTCGGTGATCAGCCCCCACCAGGGTATGGGGCGTGACGTCAAAGGCGGGGTTGCGCACTGCCATTCCTACCGGGGCGGTGCGACGCTGGCCGAGGTGGGTGACCTCGTCCTGCGCCCGTTCCTCGATCACGATGGCCTCGCCGCTGGGGTGTCGAAGTCGATGGTGGAGTAAGGGACAGGCGACGTAGAAGGGAATCTGAAAGTATTGGGCCAGAATCGCCACCCCCAGAGTGCCGATCTTATTGGCCACATCGCCGTTGGCGGCCACTCGGTCGGTGCCGACGATGACCATATCGATGCAGTCCTGGGCCATGAGCGTGGCGGCCATGTTGTCGCAGATCAAGGTGACATCAATGCCGGCCTGCTGGAGTTCCCAGGTGGTGAGACGGGCCCCCTGCAGCAGGGGGCGGGTTTCGTCGGCATAGACCCGAAAGGATACCCCAGCCTCGTGGGCCAGATAGAGGGGGGCCAGGGCGGTGCCCAGTTCGGCGGTGGCCAGGGCCCCGGCATTGCAATGGGTGAGAATGCCCATGCCAGTCTTGATCAACGGACGGCCATGGTCACCGATGCGGCGGCAGAGCTGCCGGTCTTCCGCGTGGATTTGGATGGCAGTTTGCTCTAGGGCTTGATAGATCTCGGGTACAGGCTGCTGGTGCAGCTGCCGGGCCTGCCTCAGCAAGCGCTGTAAGGCCCAGTGTAGGTTCACTGCCGTGGGCCGGGCGCTGTCCAGGTAGGCGGCCTGGGTGTCTAATTGAGCCAGAAAGTCTTCATGGGTAAGATGCTGTTGCGATCGCATCGCCAGCACCAAGCCATAGGCCCCGGCAATGCCGATGGCGGGAGCTCCCCGCACCTTCAACCGCCGAATCGCGTCCCACACCTGCTCTACGGTGGTATAGGGGTCGATCACGGTCTCCAGGGGCAGGCGGGTCTGGTCCAGGAGGTAGAGGGTGCCATGGTCCCAGCGGACCGGTTGCGGCCGTTGCAGAGCAGTGTTTTTCATGAGTCTTGGGGAGCATGCCATACGGCCTATAGTCTACCGTCCTTAGCCAGCCGGCGACTGGCTTGCTCTTCCTAGTTGTCCTCGCTCATCCCACAGCGAAGCCATCATACTGACGCATAAACGGCGCGTGATAGGCCAAGACAATGTCACTTTTGGGGATTCCTAGGTTTACTAATTCATTGGCCACTCCAGTTTCTGTGCCGTCATATTGAATCCAGACTTTGTCATCAATCAAATCGATGTGAAGCAATGGTCCAAAAATACGTCGATGCTGATTCCAGCCCGCATGGAATACTTGATAGTGATGGTTCTTGCTGTCAACGCATATGCCGACCTGAATATCACCATTGGCAGGTTTAACTCGACCATATTCTTCCAGCACCTGCTGAATTATTTGTTGATAATTTGCTAATTTATCCACTCTAAAATCACCTCCCCAGTTGGTTCGTAGACCAAGATACTCATCCGCAATTCCTGAACCACTTGAGATGCAAATCTAGCCAAACTGTCTGAATGAGAAGCTAATGCTGCCTTCTACCTTATATTAGTCCCCAGCGCTGGCGGTTCTGGTATTGCTGTAATCGCTGTTGAAACCCCTGCCAGTACTGCTCCAGGGCTTGGGGGGTGAGCCAGAAGGTCTGGGCGGGTTGATCGGCCAGGGCGATGGCGATCAGGGCATGCTCTACGCGGATGCCGTAATCGTCATAGACCTGGTTCACCGCCGCTCCATAGGCGGCTGCTACCTGCAGCCAATAGTCTTGCAGCCATTCGGGCTGCTTGGGTCGGCGGGCCGTCTTCCAATCGCAGAGGCAGAGCTGGCCCCGATACCTGACCAGGGCGTCGGGAATACCGGCAAACCCCTGATCATGCCAGACCGCCCCCTCTACCAGTAGCACCTCCTCGGTCTCTGCCAAGACCGGCTCTATGGAGGCCCAGTAGTCGTCGAGATCATTAGGCAGTGCCGTCGTCTCTCGGCGCAGGTGGGCGGCGATGTATTTGTGCAGCCGGGTGCCGGCAGAGGAGGCTTGGACGGTGATGCGGTGGGCCGTCTCGTGACCAACGGCTTGTCGCCACTTCTGCAGAGACACCCGCGCCTCTGGGGGTTTGGTGGCCGAAAGGATGGTAGTGACGCCGGGATAGGCACGGCCAGCAATGCTATAGAGGCGGCGCCGCTGCTGGCGCACGGTCTGGGCCTGGTAGTGGGGCAGCTGCATTGGCGAGGGAAAATGACCGGTATGGGTTGGATGTACGAGAGACACATCCTCACGTTAACCGCTTTCACCGGTGACCATATGCCACCCAAGCCCAGCGTCACCCCGAAAGCCACCGATCCTGAGGTTACCGAACCCATGGCTATAGGAGGAGGTTGGCCTTCGATTCCTGACTTTGCCGGAACTTATTTTAGATATGACCAAGCTTCACAAAATCTCTATCCATAGCTCCAACAATTGTTGTCCCAATGGCCTATTCTCGAGTAGATGGACGACTGTGATTTCACTATGGGTCATCTCTACCTGGTAAAGTCCTTTATTCCAACACCCCAGGGCGATCCAGTGGGGAGGCCATAACAAATGTGTTTGCAATACTGGGCTCAAGTGAATCCGTTGAGTACTGTCCCGCGTCCTAATCTGTTTATCATTGGTGCCATGAAGGCTGGCACCACGTCCCTCCATGGCTATCTCAACGCCCATCCTGACATTGTCATGTCAGAGCCGAAGGAACCTTGCTATTTTGTTCATCCCCAGGAACTTAATTGGCCTCAGATTGAGCAGCTGCAGCTATGGCAAAACGAGGCCAAGTATCTGGCACTATTTCCCGACGCCACTGAGGCCAAAGTGATCGGAGAGTCCAGCACGCCCTATGCCAAGTTTCCTGCCATTGGCCAGATTCCAGAGCGCATTGCTCGGTTTAATCCAGAGGCCCGCTTCATCTATGTCCTTCGCGATCCGATCGAACGCACCATCAGCCATTATCTTCACGAAGTGCGTCGGGGCAATGAGCACCGAGATATGGTGACAGCGATTAGCCAAAATCCTCTGTACACCAGCGTTAGCGACTATGACCTACAGCTGCGTCAGTACTTGAATTACTTTGACTTGCGACAGTTTTTAGTCTTAACCTTCGAAGCCATGACGGCAGATACGCCTGGTACTATCGCCCAGGTCTTCGAGTGGTTAGGCGTTGATAGCTCCTTCCAGCCGCCTAATCTCACCAGTAAAGCCCACGTTACTCCTAAGACGTTCTATCAAAAAGGCAGGCTGTATCGGCTGAGATATTCCTGGCCCTGGAATCAAATAGCCGAGCTCTTGCCCAACCGAGTTAGAAAATTGGGACTCAAGACCCTGATTCGAGAGGTCGATCGTGATGCTGAGCTGGTACACAAGCAGGCGGTAACCGACTATCTCAGGCCACTCCAGCAATCCCAGGTACGACGACTCAGCCAATTGCTCAACCGAGAGTTTCCGGAGTGGTCCGTGCTCTGGGGCCCCGATGCAGGTGCCAGACGGGCTCTACGGTCAGTGGGGGAATAATAAAGTCATTGTATCGACCTATCTGCTCAAGTTGGGGGACCATGGTGTTCCCATGATTGATTTGACAGCATAGGGTGATGGCGCTGAGGCTGAAGAATCAGGGGGAACTGCGTATCGCCCGCCACAGCAGGTGACCGTGCCGGCCCACGGCTCCCATCAGCCCGACCCGCACATCATTGGGAGCCCGACCAAATAGTCGCAGCATGGCCCGCACCAGCTGAGCTGGTGCCAGGGTATCGGCCAGGAACCCCGCCCAATCCCCCTGGGGCAGATGGAAGAAGGTATTGAAGAAATGGCGCAGTCGGGCCTCGTCAAAGGTCATCAGGGCCTGCAGGCCAAAGAGATAGAGATAGTGCTTACGCAGTCGATCGCTGGGCCAGAGGGCCTGCCAGGCTGCCTGGGCGACGGCGTGGGGAGTCGTGCAAGTATCCAGGCCAGTGGCAATGCCCTGAGCCAGGGTTGGGGCCCGCCGCAACATCGCCCCTAGGGTATAGCCTGTGGCCGGATGCACCATGCTGGCGGCGCCACCGAATCCCACCACCGGCTGGTCTAAACAGGGTAAGGGCAGATTCATCGGAAACAGGCAGTGCTCGATGTGATGCACCTCTGTGACCTGCACCTGCTGCCAGGCCAAGCGTTGCCGTAGGCGCTGCTCTAACGTCTTGAACGAGATGGCAGGACAGTGGGCCAGGGAGGTCTCTTCCACGAAGAAGATGCCATCCCCCAGATCCATGGCATAGAGAAAGGTAGGAGGCTGGTGCCGCTGGTCAGCGGAGAGGTGATCACTGCGGTAGTCCATCAGGACAAATTGATGCGGCGCCACCGGTGGGGCTGAGAACCGACCCACGATGCCGTAGGCGGCTTGATAGGCGACTGGCCAGGCCTGGGGACGGCGGACAAATATGGGCTTATGGCCACTGGCATCCACCACCACTCGAGCGTTGAGGGCTGCCCCGGCCTGGGTGGTAACCCGAGCCTGCTGAGAGTCATGCTCCAGGCTGTCAGCAAAGCCCTGGTGCCACACCACTCCTCCCCGTTGACACTGCGCCAGCAAATGGTCCTGTAGCTGAGCCTTATCGATTAGGCCGTAGACTCGGGGCAGGGCCAGCGCTTGGGAGCCAAAATAGGCAACACAGTTCTGCCAGCGATGGCCCAATAGGTGACTCAGACCTAGGGTCTCTAGCTCATCTTCCCAGATACCATAGGTATTGGGCCAAGGGGCCGAGGGCGGGTGAGGCGCTAGCCCTTGCACCTGGAGTCCGGCCCCACAGAGGGCGGCTGCCATACTCAGGGCGGCAGGCCCTCCCCCAATCACTAGTACATCAAACACCGGACCTCCTCTTGGGAACACATCGCCGTTGCCCCTCCCCCCAGCGCCGTCTTAGCATTATCCCAATCCACTGCACACCAATTAAAGACACAATCATTGGGTCTCAATGCCGGCTAGGGACGTAGGGCTGATTTTTCTCGGCCTGGGAAAGATCTGACCAGGTCAGGTCATGGCGGAGCAAACGACCATTGGGGCCGACGATTTGACGGGGCAGTTGTGGCAGCTCAATCACCTGGCGGGTGCCCATGTCATAGGTGGTGTAGACCGTGGTGGCTGGCCCGAAGTCAGGGAAAAACATATCGAGTACGGTCAAGGTCTGCATGGCGGCATCGGTGCGGCCTAGCCAGGTGCGCGGGCCGCTGCCGGCGGGATAGTAGGCGTGGTGATGGCCGCAGATATAGCTATGGACGTTATGGCGCTCCAGCAGCGTCTGCAGTCGATCGGCCTGGGATAAAAATTCGCCGGTGCGATCGCGTCCTTGGGAGACGGCATAGAGGGGTAAATGCCCCATGACGATTCGTCGCCGACATCGTTGGGCGGTGGTGCTAGCCAGACTGCGGTCAGCCCAGGCGATCTCTGGCGCCGAGACCGTCGCCGAGGAGGCATCCCAGACCAGATAGAAAATGTCATTTTGCTGGAAACTGTAATAGAAAGGGAATCCAGCTCGATCCACATAGGTCAGCCCTAGCCGATCTTGACGGGGCCTCCAGTAGGCCGCCGCTAGCTGCCGCTCTTGGGCGAAGGCATACTGGCCCTGCACCCGACTACTGGAGGCATCATGGTTACCCAGGGTAAAGCCAAAGGGAATGCCAGTGGCTTGCAGGGGAGCAAAGACCTTCTGATCAAAGGCCGCCCACATGGCTGTAATCTCGGCCTGGGTCAGGGAGAGGCTCTGCCCCGCCACCATATCGCCAGCACAGAGAATCAGATCGGGCTGCCAGTCTGTCATCACCTGCACCGCCTGTTCCACCTCGGCCCGATAGTGGGTAGACCCATAGCGGCTGTTGATATCGCTGAAGACCACCAACCGGACATCGCCGCGGCGAGGGGCAACAAAGCCTGGAGGAGCGATGGCAGCCGCCGCAGTTTGTGGGCCACCGGGGTACTGGGGAGACCATAGCAGCGGCTGGTACCAACCCGGTTAGGGTCTCCGCCTGGCCCATGGCTCGACGGGTAACGGCGGCGGATGTCCCTGCTAGGGCAAGCCCTCCCCACCGTAGCAACTGACGCCGTTTCAGGCCCATGATTGTTGGTCCTCAGGTATCGTTCTCAGGCTACCACTCTCTGGGAGACCCCCAATAGACTGCAGCCCAGGATTGACGGCCATTGTATGTATAGCATTGGCCAACCAGCTTAGGGCGCGGCGGACACCGCATCAGTGACCAGCTCCCGATCTAATGATTGCCAGACAGTCTGCAGCAAGGTGTCTAGGCCCGCCTGGGTCACGGCTGAGATGGTCTGGACTGGCTGGCCACTGGCGGCCTGCAACATTGGCAGCAGCTCGTCTAGGATCTCCTGGGGGACGGCATCGACTTTATTTAGGGCCAGGATCTGGGGCCGCTCTACCAGGCCGCGGCCGTAGGCGGCTAACTCCTGCTGAATCGCCTGGTAATGGGCTACGGGATCGGCAGCAGTAGCATCGACCAGGTGCAATAACAGCCGGGTGCGCTCGATGTGGCGCAGAAACTCGTGGCCCAATCCGGCCCCCTGGTGGGCCCCCTGGATCAGGCCGGGGATATCGGCGAAGACGGTACCGTCACCACTGGGCCGCCGCACTACCCCCAGATTGGGAATCAGTGTCGTGAAGGGATAGTCAGCAATCTTGGGGCGGGCGGCGGAGAGAGCGGCAATTAGGGTGGACTTACCGGCGTTGGGCAATCCAATGATGCCCACCTCGGCCAGCAATTTGAGTTCTAGCCGGAGTCGCCGTTCTTCTCCCGGCAGCCCGGGCAGGGCGGTTTCCGGGGCGCGGTTGCGGTTACTGAGGAAATGGCGGTTACCCAGCCCTCCCTTGCCGCCTGGGGCGACGCAGAGCCGTTGCTGGGGGGTGACTAGATCGCCCAAGTACTCATTGCTGTCGGCATCGTAGACGACGGTGCCACAGGGAACCTGCACTACGTAATCGGCACCGGAGGCCCCGGTGCGGTTCTTGGGGCCGCCCCGCTGGCCATTTTGGGCTTGGAAGCGATGGGCATAGCGCACATCCAGCAAGGTCTGGAGCTGGTCTACCGCTTCTAGATAGACAGAGCCACCATGACCACCGTTGCCGCCGGCGGGTCCCCCGGCGGGGACATATTTCTCGCGGCGAAAGGCGACTAGCCCATCACCACCATCCCCGGCTTTGACGCTGATTTCTGCCTGGTCGATGAACTGCATGGGGTAGGGGTAGGTCTTAATTACTGTTGTTGCAGCCGCATGAGGACGCGACGAATGCGATTGGCCAGGGCCTCATCCTCGCGGTGAGCGTTGGTGATGGTATTGAAGCGATCTGGGGGGTGAGGCCGTTGGCTTCAACGATTTCCTGGGCGCGGTTGCAATAGTTGACCAGGAGTTCCCGCACTTGCGATCGCAGCCGCCGCGGCACCCGATTTAGGTTACGAGTACTGGTACAGCTCATGTCGATCTGGTTAATGTCGACATCGACCTGCATCAGCAAATCTTTGATCTCGGTGTAGGTAGTGGTGCGGGGGCCTTCCATCTGCAATACGGCCCGGGCATAGCTCATGACCTCGTCATCGGACACCGTGGCCTGGGCCCAGGCCGTCGCCGGCACCATGGTCGGCAGAGAAGTGGAAGTGGGGGGCTGCCAGCTCAGGCCCGAGGCCACGGCCGCCATGGCCACCGCGCTGGCTATCGTTACCGATCGCAGGGCAGCACCGTAGCGCCCCATCCTGTTGGTGAAATAATGCTGTATTACCATGATCCTGTATGGCTGACTGTACTGTTGTGGTTGTCCAGTTATGTCATTTGATTCAGCTGCCATGAGGGGTGTTCCCCCCCAGGGTAAAATCTTCACGGTTGTGAGGGTTAGCCAAATAACTGACTAATCTCAATGAGTGTTGTCTGTAGTGTCGCTTGCTGATCACGCCCCTGCTTCAAGCCAGTTTCTAACTCTAGCAGATGTGACAGGGTTTGTTTCAAGGCAACCAGGGAGAAAACCTGTACCTCTTTTTGCAAAAAGTAAATGCGCTTAGGATTGCCCACCTCTCGGCTGCCTGGGCAATGGTGCGAGCATCGCGTTCGCCGGCCTCGGTGAGCAGTTTTACCCAGAGCCAAGTGCGGAATTGGCTGACTAAGACCGCCACAATCCGCAGGGCTGGTTCATTGCGATTCAGCAGATCGTTCACCAGGGTCAAGGCCCGGCTGGTCTGCCCCTGTCCTAGGGCCTGGGCCAGCTGCAGGCTGTTCTGACTACTGGCGGTGACGAGATCGTGTACTACGGCTGCCGGTAATGGCTGTGTCGACGGTTGCCAGTAAATCGCCAGTTTCTGCAACTCATTCCACAACTGGCGGGTGTCGTTGCCGATGGCAGTGGTTAGGGCAGTGGTGGCCTCTGGGCTAAGGCTGAGGCCAATTTTCTGGGCCATCTGGGTGACCTGCTGGGCCAGTTGCTCACGCTTCCAGGGGGGGATGGTGGCAAATTGGCGGAGTTCCCCATGGCGCTGTAACAGTTTGGTAAATTTGGCCCGGCCATCGGGTTTGTTGCGGCTGGTGAATAGCAGCACCGTCGACTCGGGCACCTGGGGCAGGGTCCGTTCTAGCTCTTGTAAGACCGCCTCGGGGCAGCGTTGGCCCAGGGCGGTATCTTGCAGCCAGACCAGCCGTTGGCCCAAGCCAAAGGGGGGGGTCATGGCCTGGTTCAGGGCCTGCAGGGGAGCATCGGGTGTCTCTGGCCCTAGCTTGTCGAAGTTAAAGCTGGCCCAGTCGGCCGCTAGGGTGCGATCGCACAGGTCCGCCACCGCTTGGCTGAGGCGAAATTCATCATCTCCCCAGTAAAAATAGATGGGCATACTCGACAGGGGCTTAGGGCTATCTATATCCTAAGTGAGCTAGCGCCCATCACTGCCGCGTCCCCGTCTCCTATGGCCTCCCTGCCCCATCACCCGATCTTGGCCCAAAGCTTTGCGGTAATCGACCAGGAAATGGGTGACCATGACTTGCCCCCGGCGGAATATGCGGTGCTACGGCGGGTGATTCACAGTACCGCCGATTTTGACTTCGCCCAGCTGCTGCGGTTTAGCCCCGATGCCATTGCCCAGGGGCTGGCGGCCCTGACCGCTAAGACCCCGATTGTGGTAGATGTGGGCATGGTGCGCCAGGGCGTGCAGGCTATGGTGCAACGCACCTTTGACAATCCATTGCTGGCAGCCATCGATCTGGTGGCAGCGCCCCGGCCAGGGTGTACCCGCAGCGAGACTGGCCTGTTGAGGGCCTGGCAGCAGTACCCCGAGGCTATCTTCGTGATTGGCAATGCCCCCACTGCCCTGGTGGCCCTGTGCGATCGCATCGCCACCAGCGAGGTCAAACCAGCCCTGGTCATCGGGGTGCCCGTCGGCTTCATTGGTGTCATTGCCGCCAAACAGGCCCTAGCCCAAACCCCAGTTCCCCAGATCCGCGTCGACGGTCGCAAGGGGGGCTCCAGCGTGGCCGCCGCCATCCTCAATGCCCTGTTGGTGCTGGCCTGGGAGGCCCAATCATGATCCATGTGGTGGGGATCGGCCTCGACGGCTTGGCTGGACTATCGGCAAAAACCCAGGCCCTGGTGGCTCAGGCCCAGTTGCTGGTGGGGGCGCCGCGCCATCTAGCCCAGTTTGCTGACAGCCAGGCCGAGCGCTGGCCCCTGGATAATTTTCGCACCGCCATCGAGGGGCTGCGGCAACGGCTAGCCAGCCCCGATCCCGGCCTTATCGTGGTGCTGGCGTCAGGGGATCCCCTGTTCTTCGGCATTGGCCGGTTGTTGTTGGAGTCTTTCCCAGCGGAGCAACTCAGCTTCCATCCCCATCTCAGTGCCATCCAACTGGCCTTCAGCCGCATCAAGCGCCCCTGGCAGGGCGCCACCCTGGTCAGTGCCCATGGCCGCTCTCGCCAGACCTTGGTGCAGGCACTACAGCGAGGCGATTCCCTGATTGCGGTCCTCACCGATGGGGTGCACCGTCCCGATGCGATCGCACGGTTGCTGCTGGATATCGATTTGCCGGGGCATTACCATCTCTGGGTCTGCGAAAACCTGGGGGGCGAGGCCGAACGGGTCCAACGGCTGACCCCGTCGCAGGCAGTCCGGGGTGACTTTGCCCCCTTGAATGTGGTCATCCTGGAAAGACACCCTTCCCCACCCCCGACTACCATTCCAGATTTCGGCATCCCCGATGGAGACTTCCTCAGTTTCGAAGACCGCCCCGGCCTCATCACCAAGCGAGAAGTGCGGCTGCTGGTCTTGGGAGAACTGGCACCGCAGCCCCATCAGGTCATCTGGGACATCGGCGCCGGCACCGGCTCCGTCAGCATCGAGCTCGGGCGTTTAGTACCCACGGCTCGGATCTATGCCATCGAAAAAACGGCCATGGGGGCTACCCTGATCCGGCAAAACCTTGACCGCTTCGGGGTCACCAATGTCACCATCATCCATGGCAAGGCCCCTACAGTCCTGGCCGATCTGCCTGCCCCCCATCGCATCTTCATCGGCGGCAGTGGCGGCCAGCTCACCCCCATCTTAGATACCTGCCGAGCTAAAATCGTGCCTCCCGGCCCCATGGTGCTGGCCCTCGCCACCCTAGAGAGTCAGGCCCAGGTGCTGCAATGGCAGGCGGAGCATGGAACCACCTGGCGCTCCCAACTGTTGCAAGTGAATTTGGCCCGCTCTACCTCGGTGGGTTGCCTGACCCGCTGGCATCCCCTGAATCCGGTGACCATCGTGACTCTGACGTCATCAGAGCCCCTACCTGCTTGAGCTTCTTGCCTAGATAAGTCTAGTCTGTGGTGTAGGCTCTAGTTTTCTGCATTGGGCGCGGCAACCGCGCCCAATGCTGTCCCCTTACCCTCTATCCGCTATCGGCCTACTTGCCCGCCCATCCACCGTTTTGACAGGGAGCCAAACCATTCACTCAAAACTCAAAACTCAAAACTCAGCCCTGCAGGCAGGCTCCGCCTTTCTTGAATGCCGTTAGGCCATATACCCCATCACCCCATTACTCCCCCACTCCCCTACCCTTTCCCAGCCTGCCCTCAGAGAGCCCTTCCATGTCCCAGCGTCCTCATTCCCTAGCTGATTTCGACCCTGCTATTGGTCTCGGGCCTCCTGCCCAAGTCGATCTGGGCCGCTACGATCAGTCCTGGTTTGAGCTGGGACGTCCCCGCTGGGTGATGTTGCTGTGGTGGCTACTGCAGGCCATCGTCTTTCCCCTAACCCCTCACCATGGCCATGGTCCTCGCCGGGCCCTGCTGCGACTATTCGGGGCTCGCATTGGCCGAGGCGTGATGATTCGCCCCACCGCCCGCTTCACCTACCCCTGGAAAGTGGCCATCGGTGATTACAGTTGGATCGGCGACGATGTAGTGTTCTATAGCCTCGACCACATTCAGGTGGGCTGCCACTGTGTGATCTCCCAGGAAAGCTACCTCTGCACCGGCAGCCATGACTTTCAAGACCCGACGTTTAATCTCCGGACAGAGCCAATTTTCATCGAAAACGGAGTATGGGTGGCGGCTGACTGCTTCATCGGCCCCGGCGTATGTATTGGCGCCAACACAGTGGTGGGAGTACGCAGCAGTGTATTCAACGATCTACCAGCGGGTCAGATTTGTTGGGGAACTCCTTGCCGACCTCACCGTCCGAGAGAGGTAAGGGCGTCTACCAGAGAATAATCCCAGTCGAGTTCTCTCAGCATCGATGCTCATTGACTAGACCATTAGCCCCCACAGTCATGGTGCTATCTCCAGCACAGCTGCAGGCAATTGTAATCTTGATACCCGTTGTCAATGAGATCCAGACACCCTAGATATCAGACCTTGCAACCACATCTCACTCAACCGGAATTACTCCCAGCAAACTATACGGCTAGGCCTACGAAGCCAACATCAAGCTAGGCAACAGCCCGCGACCTCAGGATTAAGTCTAAACGCGCCTTACGTCACCAATGGCCGGGTGATCTGTACAAAGCTCCACACTAGCGGATGTTGCGATTAATTTTTGATTGAATCCGCAACCATGACTGGGGTCATATCCCTGACCCTATCTATGGGTATACACGTACGCAGTGGTCGTATGTATTGATTGTGGGCGTATAGATCGCCTGCCGCCCTGAATGGCGTGACACTGGTGCGGTGCTCTACCGGTTCTCGGCAACTCTATCATCAGGGCCTTTACAACATGACTGTAATCCAGCTCCTCAATATCACCCTGCACAATCTCACTCAGACCGATTTGCTGCACAGGCTACACCCCTATCGCGGCGGTGGCGTGGTGGTTACTCCCAATGTGGACCACTTGATAAAGCTGCAGTCGGATGAAGAGTTTTACCGGCTGTATCAAGCCGCCGACTATCGCGTCTGCGACAGTCAGATCCTGTTCTATTTTTCCCGCATTCTAGGTACCCCGATTCGAGAGAAGATCACCGGCTCCGATTTACTGCCGGCCTTCTATCGCCATTATGGCCAAGACCCAGAAGTGCGGCTATTTCTGCTGGGGGGCTTGCCCGGCACTCCAGAGCAAGCCCAGGCCAAGATCAATGCCAAGGTGGGGCGCGCCATGGTGGTGGGGGCCTATTCCCCGCCCTTTGGCTTTGAGAAGGACCCGGCTGAATGTCGGGCCATCCTCGAGCGCATCCGACAGTCGGGGGCGACGGTGGTGGCAGTAGGCCTGGGGGCGCCCAAACAAGAAAAGTGGATCTTTCGGTACAAGGATCTACTGCCTCAGGTCAGCACCTTTCTGGCCGTCGGGGCCGCCATCGGCTTCGAGGCCGGCACCGTGGAGCGGGCTCCCCGTTGGATGAGTGATGTGGGTCTGGAGTGGTTCTATCGCTTGCTGTCAGAACCCCAACGGCTATGGCGGCGCTATGTGCTCCAGGCCCTGCCCTTTCTGGGCCTGATTCTGGCTCAGAGATGTCGTCTCTATCGCAATCCGTTTACCGCTGGTGCCCAGCCGGCCTCGACGCCGCAGACCAAGCTGGTGCTCAGAGCCCTAAAGATCCTGTAAAGACCTGGTCAAGCGGGAGGATGGCACCGCCAGGGTCAGTAGATTTTAAGGAAAAGGCCACGGCATCCAACCCGATCACGGTCCCTCACAGGCAGAGGCTTCACCCCTAGAACTATGGACGGCAAAACCTACCAGGATTACGTCGAAGAGATTGACCTGCAGCGCTACTGGCTAGTGCTGAAACGGCGCTGGTTGCCAGCTAGTCTGGTCTTTGCCGCCTGCGTAGTCGCCGCCGCCTTGGTGGGCCTGAGTCAGAAAGATACTTACCAGGCTAGTGGAAAACTGCTGTTTCAGGTGGATCGCTCCACCTCGCTGACCGGGGTGGGTGATGAAATTGGCGATCTGGAGGCAGTCAATCCCGTCAACAGTGACCCCCTCTCTACCCAAGCGGCCATCTTGAGTTCCTTACCAGTGCTCCAGGAGGCCGTCAATGCCCTAGACCTCCAGGATGCCAAGGGCAACTCGATCCCACCCGATGTGCTCAGACGGGGGCTGACCATTGCGCCCTTAGAGGGCACCGATGTCTTGAGGGTCGCCTATCAATCGCCCAACGGTGAACTATCGGCGGCGGTGGTGAATCAGGTGATGACCTCTTACATCGAGCGCAACATCACCATGAATCGCTCCGAGGCGACGGCCGCCCGGCAGTTTGTGCAAGAGCAGTTGCCTAAAGCCGAGGCCGAGGTGGAGCAGGCTGCCGAGGCGCTGCGCCAGTTCAAGGATCAAAACCAGATCATTGCCTTGGAAAGCGAAGCCAATGCCGCCGTCAGCATGATTAATAATTTAGAGACCCAGATTGGTCAGGCCCAAGCGCAATTGGCCAGTGCCATCACCCGCACAGGCGAACTGCGGCGGCAGCTGGGCATTCCCCTGGCTCAGGCCCGTCAAGTCGATTCGTTGAGTCAGTCGCCGGGGGTGCAGCGGATCTTAGAAGACTTACAGGCGGTGCAGACCGAACTGGCCAGCCAGCGCAGCCGCTACACCGCTAGCCACCCTCTGATTGCCAACCTAGAGCGGGAACAGGCCTCCTTACAAACCCTATTGAACCGGCGGGTGGGAGAAGTATTGGGCACCCAGGCCAATATTTCCCCTGGCGATCTGCAAATGAGTGAGTTGAGCCGTCAGCTCACCAGCCAGTTGACCGAGGCCGAGGTGAATCGCCTCAGTTTGGCCAGCCAAGTGCAGGCGTTGCTGGACTCGCGCCAGGCCTATATCGAATGGTCTCAGGCCTTTCCGGCCCTGGAGAAACGGCAATTGGAGCTAGAACAACGGCTATTGGCGGCCAAGACCAACTATGAAACCCTGCTGGTGCGACTGCAGGAAGCCCAACTGGCGGAAAACCAGACCGTAGGCAGCGCCCAGATTCTAGAACCAGCGGCACCGCCTCGCTTTCCGGTGGGGACCAGCACCAAGAAATATATCGCCGCCGGTGGGGCCGTAGGATTGCTGCTGGGGGTGGCGATGGCCTTCTTCCTAGATTTAATTGATAAGTCCATTAAGACGGTCAAGGATGGCGAAGCCCTGCTGGGCTACACCCTGCTGGGGTTGATTCCAAAGTTTGGCCTACTTGGCAACGACGGTCCAGATCTGGAGTTACCTGCTGGTGAGGGCATTTCGCCCCGGGTCATCGCCTTCAGCCAGACCCAGCCCATGGTCACAGCAGCCTATCAGATGCTGCAGGCCAACCTGAAATTCATTAGCTCTGATACCCCTCGCCGGGCACTCACCCTCACCAGTTCTGTGCCTCAGGAGGGCAAATCAGAAGTGGCCGCCAACCTGGCCGCCACCATCGCCCAGACCGGCAAACAGGTGCTGCTGGTGGATGCCGACATGCGATCGCCCTGGCAACATCATCTCTGGAATGTCGTCAATCAGATTGGCCTCAGCCACGTGTTGGTAGGCGAAGGGCATTTAAACCAGGCCCTGCGCCCGGTGGCCAATAACCTCACCCTGCTCAGTGCCGGAGTGACGCCACCAAACCCCCTGGCTCTGATCGACTCGGAACGGATGGCGGCTTTGGTCAGGACCTTGGCCAAGCGCTATGACTATGTCCTGTTCGATACGCCGCCGTTGATTGGAGCCGCCGATGCGGCAGTGTTAGGACGGGCCACAGATGGGGTATTGCTGGTGCTGCGGCCACGGCTAGTGGATTCCGCCAGCGCCCAAGCGGCCAAGTCCCTGCTGCAGCGCTCGGGGGCCGAGATCTTAGGGATGGTGGCCAATGGCGTTGATATTCGCCATGAGCACGATGACTATGTCTCCCACGTCAAGGCGGGAGCCTATCCCTACGGTCAGCGGCGGGACGCATCTACGAGTAACCTATCGCCGATATCTACTGAGCTCTCTGACAAGACCTAAGCCATGATCACGCGTTGGATTCCCCTGATGGCCGCGTCGGTAGGACTGTGGCTAACCTTTCCGATGGCCCCAACCCGGGCAGTGACCGAGGCGGTGGGTGCTCTCCCAGCCACGGCCCGAGCCGACTATGTCTTAGGTCCGGGAGACCAGGTGGCCATTTCCATCATTGGCTACGAGGAATTTACCGGCTCTCGGGTGATCTTGCCCGATGGCACCATCTCCATGCCATTAATCGGCTCGGTGGCGGCGGCAGGCCGCACTACGGAGGCATTGGCAGCGGAACTCACGGCCCGGTTGGGGGTGTATTTGGTCAACCCGGTGGTGGATGTCAGCCTGACGGTGTTGCGGCCGGTGGTGGTCACAGTGGCAGGGGAGGTCTATCGCCCCGGCCCGGTGCAGTTAAGCAGCCTCACCCAGGCCGATACGCGGCTAGATACCAATTCTCGCATTACCTCGTCGACCAATACCCCGACCCTGGCCTCGGCCCTGACGGCGGCGGGAGGCGTGCAACGCACGGCAGATGTGCGCCAGGTGCGGGTGCAACGCACGTTGCCTACGGGGCAGGTGACTAGCTATACGGTCAATCTCTGGGAGGCGATCGTATCGGGTACTCAGGCGGACAATCTGGTGTTGCGGGATGGGGATGCCGTCTATGTGCCAGCAGCCGAACCAGGAGATGTGGACCCGCGGTTGGTGGCCAGTTCTAGTGTGGCCCCGTCAACGGTGCGGGTGCGAGTGATTGGGGAGGTGAACCGGCCGGGCCAGGTGGAGGTGCCACCCAATAGTTCGGTGTCGGGGGCGGTGGCGGTGGCCGGTGGCCCCACCGATGATGCCCGCCTCAAGGAGGTGGTGCTGGTGCGGTTGAATGACCAGGGCCAGGTGGAGGAAACGGTGTTGGACCTGCGCAATATGGTGGATGCGGAGCAGGTGCAGGACGGGGACGTGGTGCTGGTGGCGAAGCACGGGTATCTAAATGTGCTGGATGGCATTGGTCGGGTGATTCAGGGGGTATTTCCGCCCCTGAGGCTGCTGGATGTGTTGGGGACGTTTGATTAATGCTGATTCAAGTGCAGTCTATTGAGGGCTATCCATGTCTAAATCTCCTGATTTCATCATTATTGGCGCCATGAAATGCGCGACGACAACGCTTCATGAGCAACTTGTGGCTCAGCCCGGCATTTTTATGACCGAACCCAAGGAGCCATATTTCTTTAGCAATGATGAGATTTATAGCAAGGGCTGGCAATGGTACCAATCTCTGTATGCAGGGGCACAGCCAGAGGATATTTGTGGGGAATCGAGCACCCACTATACGAAATTGCCAACCTATCCGAAAACCGTTAAACGCCTGATCCGACATGTGCCCAATGCTAGGTTCATCTATGTCATGAGAGATCCGGTTGATCGACTGGTATCTCAGTATATTCATGAGTGGACTCAGCGACGAATATCTAGTGATATTAACCAGGCAATTTACGAATTTCCACCGCTGATTGAATACAGTCGCTATAGCATGCAATTAGCACCTTACTTTAGGGCATTCGGGCCAGAGAGGGTGCTACCGGTATTTCTGGAGAAACTCAAGTCGAATCCCCAGGCGGAATTAGAAAGGGTATGCCGGTTCATTGGCTACGGGCAACATCCCGTCTGGAACAGCGACTTGGATCAACGGCATGTCTCGTCTGATCGAACCCGTAAGAGTGCCTGGCGGGATGCCCTCGTGGAAGCCCCTGGCTTACGTCAGATCCGAAGAGCAGTTGTACCCAAGCCTGTGCGCAATTGGGTCAGAAGCTGGTGGCAAATGAAGCAGAGGCCTGAGTTAAGTGAAAAAGCCTTAGTTTATATCAAAACAGTGCTGGATAAGGACCTAGACATTTTAGGGTCTTGGCTAGGGCTAGATTTGAATTGCGATAACTTCAAGCCAACGGTGCTGAACAGTCCAGAGCATTGGATTAATATACAGCACTTGGCTGAGCAGTTCTCGAGCAAAGAAATGGTCAGCTAGTTGGCCGATGGCAGCCCTAAATGGCCTACCGAATTTTGGTGGAATGTTGTGATCTATTTACAGGTATTGGATGCCTTGCTCATCGGAATATTCCTGGTTCTCAGTATTCCGGTGCTGATGCTAGCAATTGAGGTGATAGCGGCTACATGCGTGCCTCAGTCATTATCTACTAGCCAAGCTCCTAATCATGCTTTATCGGTAGCCGTCTTGATTCCGGCCCATGATGAGGAAGCCTGTATCGAGACGACTATTCAGACAGTTCAACCCCAACTCGGTCAGAAAGATCAACTGGTGGTGGTTGCCGATAACTGTACGGATAAGACGGCTCAAATGGCTAGGGATTTGGGAACCGTTGTCATTGAGCGAGTAGATACGCTGAAACGCGGCAAAGGCTATGCCTTCGAGTTTGGCATAGGATATTTATTGGATAATCCGCCTGATGTGGTTATTTGCATTGATGCGGATTGTCATATGAGTCCAGGCAGCATCGCAGGCCTAGTGGCTCAAGCCCATGGGACTCAAAGGCCGGCTCAGGCAATCTATCTGATGGAAACACCGTCGGCCCCCAACTTGAAAAGCGCGGTTTCGGCCTTTGCATTTAAGGTTAAAAACCTGGTCAGACCCTTGGGATTGTATGGCTTAGGGCAGCCATGTCTGTTGACTGGTACAGGCATGGCGTTTCCCTGGAAGGCTATCCGTAGCATTGATCTGGCCACCAACTCCATTGTGGAGGATATGAAGATTGGGATCGACCTTGCGATCGCACATCACCCACCCCTGCTGTGCCCCCAGGCTAAGGTGCTGGGACGCTTACCGAGCCAGCAGGAAGTAGCCAGCCAGCAACGAACCCGCTGGGAACACGGTCATTTACAGGTAATTGCCAGTTATCTTCCCGTATTGCTGAAAGCAGCCTTCACCCAGGGGCGGTTTGATCTACTCATACTTGCTGTGGAACTAGCCATACCTCCCTTGACGCTGTTGGCCCTCATGCTAGTAGCCCCATGGGGACTGGCCATGGGGCTAGCCTGGGTGCACCACACGATCTGGGCACTGGCCGTCGGCTCAGCTAACATCCTCGTTTTCACGGTTGCATTAACCGTTGCCTGGTTGAGATATGGACAGGAGGATCTAAACCTCTGGGACATGGTGAAACTACCGGTTTATTTGTTGTGGAAGCTCCCCATTTATTTGCGGTTTCTGACCAGTCCAGAGCGCGAATGGAAACGCACCAGCAGAGGGAATTAATAGTTTGGCTTACTCAGCGTCAGTGATCGAGGGAGGCTATGCTTTGATAACTGTTTCTCTGGTGAGCGGCGCTGATATAAATTCGTGGAGATAACGGTAGCGCAATACAATACCCAGAAGATATTTAGCAGAAACGTCAGCAGACTCTCAGTCATGTTATAGAGCAACAATAGACTTAATAATCCCAGAGGCCAGAAATCCTCTGGCTTACTGCCCTTGTAGGCAGTTTTTAAGGCATGCCAGTAGGTCTTAACCAGAGAAACCAGAAATAGAGATAACCCGACGAAACCCACGAATAGGGTCATGTCTAGAAAGCCATTATGGGAGTGAGGTGGCAAGTAGCCCCGCCCTAGTCTGAGACCAATTTCGACTCGTTCAGTAGCGTCTGGTGCCCAAAACCCCATCTGCCCATAGCCTAAAATAGGTTGCTCCATAATCTTTTGGATGACGCCCCCCCAAATTAAGGTCCTACCCGATAAGGTTGGATCCCTGCCGAGACTAGTAATTAACGGTGCCCAGTTACTCGCAATGACAGTAACTATAGAGCCCAAAGTAAGCACTGTCAGATCTAAGAGCAGTAGCGTTGGTTTGCCTTTCCAAATAAACTTTTTATAGAGGGATAAAGAGACGAGCGCAACTATAAAAATAATTAACCCCGACTTAGAGGTCGATAGAATAATCATGGCAATAGACAGCAGTAGCCCGGCTCTAGCCAATAAACTCTCCTGGGGATTCTTATTCTTGCTGAGCAAACAGAAAAAGGCCACTAGCGTCAGGGTCATATAGGCTGAGAAGGTATTCTTGTGGCCATAGATTCCCTTCCAAGATCCGGCATGAACTCCCCCTAGCTTGATCCCGACTCCAGGCATGGCGATCACCGCAAATAGACTTAAAAGGGCACCGATTCCTAATACCACAACGATTAATCGCAACTGCTGCTTAATCGTGAATCGCGACCCGAAATAGATGCCAAAGGCTGACATGGGGATAAACTCACCCCTGAGATTGTCGAATGTTTGCGCTGGATAAGCAGCCCAAGCTAACGACGCAATCACCAAAAATATTAATAGAGCGAGTACCCTACTGCGTTTCAGGGCACAAAGAGTAAGATGCAGGCGTTTAGCCAGTAGCCCTAAGGTGATCATTAAGATCGAATACCTCAGCAGCGTCATGCCTATAGACGGCAAAAAAACTGACAGCCCGTTGGTGAAGAAGAGGAGACTGAATATAGAGAAGGCTCGTTCAAAGGAAGGGGAGATGCGCATAGACACTGGTTTAGTGGTCTTGGTTTACTGTAAGGCTGTGAGCCCGTAGCCATGCCTGGTTCACCTCTGAGGGGGTGAGCCACCGCTCAATAAACTCGGCCCACTTGACGGGAATTTGCAGCCGTTTCCAGACATCATAAGAGTTCAAGGAAAGCTTTTGATAGAGCTCATGGTAAGACAGCAATTTATGAATGCAGTTGGCTAAAGCCTTGCTGTCTTTTTGAGGAAAGATCATCGCGGTCTCCCCATGCTCTAAATACCCCCTAAACATGGGATGGTCCGAGGCGACAATGGGAGTTCTGGCACAGAGGGCCTCATAGAGGGTCAGCGGAAATCCCTCTGGATAACAATGACGGCTGGGCACCGCCACTACATCTGACTCACGCATCAGCGGCACGATCGAGCTGTGGGGGATGCGCCCTAGGAAGGTGACCTGATCCTGTAGTTGCTGTTGGGCGACCCGTTGGGTAAACGCCTCTAGGTTACCGTCCCCGGCGATTTTCAGGTGTACAGGGACATGTTGCTGCTTTAGCAGCGCCACTGCCTCGATCAAATCCCCAACTCCCTTAGCCTGGGAAACCGTACCCACATAGAGCAGTTGACCATCTCTACCCTGAGGCCCCTGCTTAGCTGGGAAGTCTTTTGGGGAAAGAGTATGAGGCCAATCCCAGGGGACAATTTTCTCGGGCTTCACCCCGATGGCTTGCAGGGAGCGGCAGGCATTACGGCCATGGTTGCCCACCCAGGCAATTTGGGAGTGATTTAATGCCCGAGCTAGGCGACGATGGCGCAGCCAGGGTTGGACCCCACGCCCCAAAAACGAGTCTGCTAGCAGGGTAATGGTCTCTATCCGGTGGCGAATGGCCCACTCTAGCACCTGGGGCATCGGAGATCTGACCACCAAGTGGGTGGGTCTAAAGGCTTCGATGATCTGCAGGAGCTTAGGCATATTGTCCTCGGGAATAAACCCGGTGCCGATGACCCGAAACCCAATATCTAGGATTTCGTCATAGGCTTCTGCAGATCGGCAGCAGAGGACGGCGGCTTCTTCGAGAGACTCGGCCATCTGGGCGATGGATTGAATTGCATAGCGATGGCCATGATAGATTTCACCATCCCCGGCAACCATGCGACAGTAGGCCTCTCGATAATCGCCTCCGTACAGCACAATCATTAAGCGCCTAGGTTCCATAATCAATGACTAGTAATCACGACAAACACGTGGGTGAGATGACTCAGCTGCTTAGAATTCCCTGAGGAACTAGCGCTTAAAGGTGCTGGATTGGGGAATAGGCAGGCTGAGAGAACGATGACCAGTAATCTAGAGGCTTACCGCAATAGTTCAAGAGAGCCTGGGTATCGTCAGCCAATTGCTCTAAGACCCATTGCTGGGTTTCTGGTTGCCATTGGGGACGTTCACTGACTGGCTTAAAGAACAGGCGTTTCTTCAATGGATCACGCAAATCCCTGGGCAAGACCTGCACACTGGCGCGATATAACGGATTAGCCCGCAGCTTGGATAAAACCGGAGACGGCATGGTCTTGGTGGCAGAGGGGTTCATCTGCAGTGTGGTGTCAATGGATATCTCCGGATCGACTCCGAGAAATTCAAAACAGGTGCGCAATACCCTATGCGGATTTGTCTTAAAGTCTTCAAAGAAGATGATTAGAATTTGCTCATTGGAAAAGTAAGGGCGATAGGCATTGATTTGCTGCCAGTAGTTAGAGGCATCGATTAGCCAATCGCGATTCAGTTTAATAGCCGTATTAAAGTCATGGTGCACGACCTCGCCGCCATGGGAGCGAATTTCTAGCCAGTAAGATTCGATGCGGGTGAATGGATCTCGGACACAGTAGATTAGCTTTAAGTCAGTGGAATAGGCCCGAATGCGTTCAACTGCCTGGGGATAAATCTCCTGCATCGTGTAAATATTGCTGTTTTCTCCCTTGATCTGACCCAGCTGGGCCGCTGTAAACAGAGAACGGTACCAATCTATGCCCTTCGCATAAAGATCATCTCGGGCAAAGAAACTCACTTCATGGGGAGGAGTGAAAATATCAGGATGTTGATTTAAGAGAGCCGTAATTGTGGTGGTGGCGCACTTGGAGGCACCGATAAATAGAAAGTCAGGTGTCATAGTAGTCAGAACGCCCATAGACTGGTTGTAGCTACGAATAGCTCCCAAGGAAATTGGAGATGAGGCAGATGATGGAGTAATGGGATAAATAGTCTATTGGTATTATTCATCTTGATATAAATGCATCAGGATGGATGGTCAGCTAACTTGCCAAAATAATTTTGACGATCTTTATTCCATTGCGGGCGGCACTTTATAGCAGCTTTATATCTAGACAGACAGTGTTAAAGACACGGATATTTGAGCCTAAGTTCCGAGAGGGACCAGCGATAATCCTGTAATATACGGGCTGCTGATGGCTGCGCTGCAGATGTGCTAGAGAAAACGTCTAGTCAGTATTCTTATGAATATGGGAGAGGAGTGTCGGAACCTTAACCTGAATGACCGCGTCGGAGCGATATGAAATCCCACTAGGCAGGGGTGTGACCATCTTGAAGTTGTATACCAGCACACTTTTGACTGAATTTCGTTGAGGGCTTAGAGCCTCATAGATAAGCAGCAAGAGCGATTTTACCCTGACAGTTGTAAATTCTCCTGATCGATGCTGAAAACACTGAATGAACGGAAAGAACTATCCTTAAATTCTTAGGATGACCGTCGATGGATCTCATCGCCAGCATCAAACTCACTACATTTATCCCAGCATTGAGATTGCCATTGCGGCACTTAGCCAGTAGGACTACGACTGTTTCTGATCATGCCCTTGCGAAACCATAAGAGACTGATGACGTCTTGGGGGTAAAGCAGCGGTTGCAGTCGGGTCCGCGTCTACCTTGCTCATCATTCGGGATGGACACCATGACAATCGCCTACTTAGTCAATCAATATCCCAAAGTCAGCCATAGCTTTATCCGCCGGGAAATCGAGGCGGTAGCCGCCAGTGGTTTAACCGTGCACCGCTATGCCATTCGCTCTTTAGCAACGGAATTGGTAGATGAGGCCGACCTGCGAGAGTTAGTCCAGACCCAATTTGTCTTAGATGTCGGCCCCTTGGGGCTATTGCTAACCTGGCTGTGGATAGGGCTGACTCGGCCCTGGCGCTTTGGTGTCGCCTTGAGGTTGGCCTTGGCCATAGGCCACTGTTCCGAGCGGGGCCGGTTGATTCATTTGATTTACCTGGCCGAAGCCTGTGTGTTGCTGCAGTGGTGTCGCCGGGATGGGGTGGCCCATATCCATGCCCACTTCGGCACTAACTCCACCACGGTGGCGATGCTGGTGCAGGAGTTGGGGGGGCCGTCCTATAGCTTTACGGTTCATGGCCCCGAAGAGTTTGATAAGGTGCAGGCCATTGCCCTGCCCCAGAAGATTGAACGGGCTGCCTTTGTGGTGGCCGTCAGTGACTTTGGCCGCAGCCAGCTCTGTCGCTGGTGTAGCCATGACCTGTGGGACAAGATTCAGGTGGTGCGCTGCGGGGTGGATGAGCTGTTCTTGCAACAGGCCCCGTTGCCGCTCCCCCTGGCTCCTAGCTTTGTCTGTGTGGGGCGCCTCTGTGAGCAGAAGGGGCATTTGCTGCTGATAGAGGCAGCAGCGAAGCTAGCTAGCCAGGGCAGACATTTTCGCTTGGTGTTGGTGGGGGATGGCCCCCTGAGAGCCCCCATCGAAGCCATGATTGAGCGCTATGGCCTGGCGGAGCAGATCACGATCACCGGCTGGGCCAGTGGTGATGAGGTGCTGCGGCATCTGTTAGAGGCTCAGGTGATGGTGCTGCCCAGTTTTGCCGAGGGCTTGCCGGTGTCGCTGATGGAGGCCCTGGCTTTGGGGCGACCAGTGATTAGCACCTATGTAGCCGGGATTCCGGAGTTGGTGGAACCGGATATCTGTGGCTGGTTGGCGCCAGCGGGAGCCCTGGAACCCTTGGTGGCGGCGATGAAGTCGGCCTTGGCGACACCCGTAGCAGAACTAGAGGAAATGGGGCGACGCGGTGCTGAACGCGTGGCGCAGCGCCATAGTAGTGCCACTGAAGGGGCGAAGTTAGCGGCTCTGTTTCACAGGGAGCTGAAGTAATCCAAAATTCATGAGTCTTAGAGAAAGCCCTAATGAATATATCAGTAGATCACTACTAAGAAACATTCAATGAAAAAGTTACGCATAAAACCCTCTAAAAGACAAACTGCAAGAGCCTTTTACTCTTCTCAGAGCCAGCTCCGACATCCAACGCAAATGTTGCAGTTACTGCGCCGGGATATTCTGGCCTCCCGAGAGTTAGCTTGGCAACTGCTAATTCGAGATATTAAAGCACAGTACCGACAGTCTTTGCTAGGCTTTGCTTGGGCTTTTATTCCACCTGTAATCACTGCAGTTGGCTTCATGTTTGCCAAGGGTAATGGCATTGTTAATATTGGAGAAACTGATATACCTTACCCTGCTTATGTGATGTTTAGCACAAGTCTATGGCAAACATTTTCAGAAGCGATTAGCTTACCTGTTCAACAGGTAACCAATGCCAAGATGATGCTGGCAAAGATCAATTTTCCTCGGGAAGCATTAGTACTTTCTGCCGTAGGGCAAGTATTCTTTAACTTTTTAATTAAACTGATTTTTATTATCGGACTATTTATCTGGTTCCGTATGCCTGTGACATGGAGTATTGTATTGGCTCCTGTGGCTTTACTTCACCTAATTATGCTAGGTACGACTATCGGCACTGTCCTAGCCCCGATTGGTGCTCTCTATAAAGATGTCACAAAAGGGTTGACCTTCATTCTTAGTTTCTGGATGCTATTAACTCCAGTGGTATATCCTCCTCCTCAAGGAGGGAAACTTTCGCTGCTGATAAATCTCAATCCAGTTAGCCCATTACTGGTGACGACTCGGGAACTTTCTACAGTAGGAATATTGTCTAATCCTCAAGGTTTCTGGATGGCTAGTGGCGTCGCTTTCTTAGGTCTTCTCCTGGCATGGATGTTTTATCGCTTAGCCATGCCCTACGTTATTGAAAGGATGAGTTCTTAATGATGTCTGATTTATCCCTCTACTCAGCCAACAACCTCAAGGAGACGGATTTAAATGGACACGTTACAGCCAGTGATGATGTAGTGCTTTCTGTAAATAATGTTTCTAAGAAATTCTGCAGAGATCTCAAGCTCTCTCTGATGTATGGAATGCAAGATATTGTAGGGGAGATGGTTGGACTACGCAAACAGAGTGAGCAGTTACGCAAGAAAGAATTTTGGGCATTAAAGGATATTAGTTTCCAACTGCGTCGAGGAGAGGCATTAGGGCTGGTTGGTAAAAACGGCAGTGGCAAGTCTACCCTACTGAGGATTATTGCTGGACTGATTAAGCCTGATACAGGCAATGTAGAGATTAAAGGTCGTGTGGCTCCGCTTATTGCTCTAGGAGCAGGATTTAATGCAGTGTTGACTGGCAGAGAAAACATCTATGCCAATATGTCCATTCTGGGTCTGTCGAAAGAGGAAATTGATGAACGATTCGATGAGGTCGTAGAATTCGCAGAAATTGGAGAGGCAATTGATGCGCCTGTTCAAACCTACAGTTCTGGAATGCAGGCAAGATTAGGATTTTCGTGTGCGATTCATACTAAGCCGGACATTCTTTTGATAGATGAAGTTCTCGCAGTTGGAGACATCAGATTCAGGTCGAAGTGTCATAAAAAGCTTCGAGAACTACGCCATAATGGAACTTCTTTTATTCTTGTTAGTCATATTACTCAGTTGATATTAAACACTTGTGAACTCTCAATTTTTCTAAAGTATGGCAAGCTAATTAAACAGGGAAATTCTCAAGATGTTATGCAAATTTATGAACAAGATCTCTTCGAAATAAATAGTCAAGAAACCACAAAGAAAATTTTCAAGTTTGATTCTATGAAAAAACAGTTAATAGAAAACTCTGGAATCAAGATTAATGAAATTGCATTTAAAGATGAAAATGGGAATGAGATTTCTGAAATATTAACCGGAAACTTCTTAAAGATAGAAACACTAATTACTTCGGATAAAACATTTGAAGATGTAAACCTATTTATCAAAATCCAAGAGATAGGCGGGGAAGGAGAGCCAACATTGTTGCTAAACAGCTTTAATGATGGGAATTCTTTTCAGATTGAACCAGGATCTCACTGTATAACCATCGAGTTGCCTTATTTAGGGTTAAAGCCTGGAATATACAATTTTACTCTCTTGATAAAAGAGTCAGGACTATATATTGTTGACCTTGTTGAATCAATACAGATTATAGTTAAGGCAAATATTATCATGACGGATTGTCTTTTCTATCAGCCTAGGAAGTGGAAGAGTACACGAGTCGATTAGAATAAATCGAAACAAATTTCTTTCTACCTGTAGTTTTTTTGATGTCTAAAATGAGAAAGCATATTAATCCTAAAATGAAAGACAATTCAAAGCAGAAAGATGAAAAATCAGGATTCTTCAGAGAAGACGACATATTTCTAGTTTCATACCCTAAGAGTGGTAACACCTGGGTTAGATTTTTAATTGCCAACCTAGTTCAGCCTAATAAGGAAGTAACATTCCTGAATATAGATGAATGCGTGCCAGACATTCATAAAAATTCAATTGAAGAAATCAGCGTTAATGTTATTGAGAGGCCAAGAATTATCAAAAGCCATAATCTATATAATCCGACCTATAAAAGGGTTATTTACATAGTTAGAGATCCAAGAAGTGTTTCAGTATCTTTATATCACCACTTAATAAAATTTTTCAAAATTCCTGATCAATATCCATTCGAAGAATTTGTAGAAAATTTTATTAAAGGAAATTATATGAGCTATTTTGGCTCTTGGGATAGTCATGTTCTTGGATGGATGAGCGGAACAAAGAATAATAATACTGATTTCATATGCTTAAAGTATGAAGATCTCAAAGATGAAACAGAAAAAGAGTTAACTAAAGTAGCTGACTTTTTAGGACTCAAGATTAACCAAGAACTATGTCAGAGAACTATTACTGCTAGTTCCTTTAATAAGATGAGACAATTAGAGTCTATGGATTGGGAGAAATCTAAGGCATTAAGCAATGGTAATCCTCATAAGCGATTTGTAAGAAGTGGGCAAGTAGATGAATGGAAATCGTATTTTAATCAAGAATCAGAGAGAAAATTACTGTCAAAATTTAGACCTGCAATGGAAGCACTTGGCTATACAGATTAGTCTCTAATAAACTTTTGAAAAGTTCATTAGATAAATAAAAAATAAGCTAAACCATGAGACTAAAAAAATAGATGAGATCTAGCTATAGGGACAGAAGAACAGTTGGTTTGTTGTAAAAATGTATTACCTTTAAATACCTATTCAGATGCAAAAGTCAAATCTAATTAGTCACCTCAATGGATGAAATGTGCACAATAAATAAATGATATCTGAGGCAAAAAATTTGGAATTATATTTTTTACTACTTTATAATTCCATATAAAAAACAAGAGAAAATTAAAATCATGATCAATATAACGTCTTTTTTTAGAAGCAGAAAAGAGTTTAATCTATTATTCTGCATTAACTCTGGAAGATCTGGTTCAAACTACCTTTCAAGTCTCTTAGGAACAACAAAAGAAGTATTTAGTCAGCATGAGGCTGAGCCTCCTATGATTGGTGGATATCTTGAAATGGTAAATAATTATCCCTTTTCTGAATCTTATCAATCTAGAAGAGTAAAAGTCGATGCTATAAAGCAAGCTATTAAAAGCATGCCAAAAAGTAAGAAGATTTACTGTGAAACAAATCACATGTTTATTAAAACATTCTTTGATGTCGTAATGGATGAATTTTCTGAGAAAGTGGAAATTATTATTCTAAGAAGAAACTTGGTGAGAGTTCTGAAGAGTTTCATAGAACTTGGTTATTTCTCGGAGCGCAATAAAGTTTGGTCTGAATGGATGTCTAGCCCCAACTCTATAACGGCTGTACTTCCCTGTATTGGTTTAGATAGTGAACTAGATCAATATGATCTATGCATTGCATATCTTTTAGATATAGAAGCAAGAGCAGAAAAGTTTCAGAAGGATTATCCTTCAGCAAGGACATATGAGATCAAACTTGAGGATTTAAACGATTTTTCAAATATAAATAGAATGTTTAAGGCCATGAAAATAACACCTACACAAGAAACTTATAAAATATATAATAAAAAAATTAATAATAGAGAAATTAGAAAGAAAGAGATAGGAATTAGCTCTAGTTTAGACTATTGCGAGAAGAGATTGAAAGAATACATTGAAAAGGCTAATTACTTGGGGATAGAAATACCGCAAAAGGCGGCAACATAAATATCTCAGTCAAGCAAGGCTCTTAAACATTTTGCTTATTATCAGGCATTTAAATTGAAGGTAAAACCATGGACCATAATCTCAATCCTAAAATTAGTGTAGTAATGATAGATGGTTCTTTTCGAGAAAACTTCTCTGCAATAAAGTACTTTGGAGATCAATCTCTTCCTTCTGAGAGTTATGAATTAATTTGGGTAGAGTATTACAACAACGTAGATAAAAATTTGAGGAGAGAGATTGAAAAATTTCCAAATTTTAGAATTCTCACTTTAGGCAGAGAAGGAGAATACCATTCTTCCTATTGTTTTAATGCTGGGATTTCAGAAAGTATCGGTGATGTAATCGTAATTCCAGATGCAGACTTAGTTGTAGAAAACAATTTTCTAGAGGAAATTCTTTCCGAACATAGAAAAAATAACGAGCTGGCAATGTATATCTATAGGCTAAACGAGCCAAAAGAATTACATCAAGAGCCCATTACTCTAGAGCATTTAAAGCAAGTTTGCATTCTAACAAATCCAACTAACTATGGGGGTTGCCTTTCCGTTAGAAAAGAATGGCTCCTGAAAATCAACGGATACGAGCAACATCCTACATTTGGGACAGGATTTCACGCTAATGGATTAGATATCTATACAAGATTAAAAAACCTTGGACTACAAATCAAGTGGCATCCTACTCTAAGGCTATACCATGCTTGGCATCCATTCACTGAAATCAGTGACCATGCATACAAGTTACAAAAGGAAATCATCAAGTATCGTGAGAGAAATCTCCTTACTAATACCTTTTGTGGAATTGATGTAAAGAGAAATCAGTCAATACCTGATGAGCTGATAGAGAGGCTAGAAAAAATCAGGGTTGGCAAGTCATATAATAGCAATAAAAAATTAGTAACTTCTTTTAAGTTGAGGGATATTGCATCTCGTTTTACAAGAGATCTTACTCCATAAAATTCAATTACATAAAATACAAACAATTTTAGCTCTCCAACGAATGCCTTTCAGGAGTATGTAAATATATCTATTTCCAATCGAGCTAGTGTTGCAGTTACTTTTTCTGATCACAATGTCTATCTTCGGGGTACTTAATAATAATAATAATTACAGTACCAGCAAAACCAATTTTGTAGTCTTATCAATGCCTAGATCTGGAAGCAACTATTTGTGTGGCCTCTTAAATTCACATCCTGACATTTTGTGTCACCACGAAGTTTTTCATAGAGATGAGATCTACTACTCTTTGGATCATCGAGATGGCGATTTAAATCTTGGGACAATTGAAGAGAGAGATCAATATTCTAAAAAGTTCATTAGGAAGATCTGGGAAAATAATTTCGGTTGTTCCAGTGTCGGTTTTAAGATTTTTCCAAACCAACACAAGAAAGCTATAAATTTCGTTATAAATAACCACAAAATTAAGAAAGTTATCCTTAAAAGAAATAATTATTTTAGGTCTTATACATCGTATATATTAGCTAAGAAAACTGGGATTTACTCTAATCTTAAAAAAAGTAAATCGCCAAATCATAAAGATAAACAAACGAAGATCAGAGTTGATTTAGATGATCTCGATAGATATATCATTTCGAGGAACAATTTCTTTCGATCAGTGAGAAACAGGCTTGAATCGACAAATCAATCATTTGTAGAAGTTTCATATGAAGATCTTTTCGGAGGTAATCGGATTAGTGTTCACCAGAATATTCTAAATTACATTTGCGTTAAAAATTCAGATCTCCTAAAGGAAACACATCGCAAGCAAAATTCTTCCAGATATCTATCAGAAATCATTGATAACTTTTCTGACTTGTCGGAAAAATATCAAGATTCGGATTTAGCAGAATATTTATTAAACTAATAGCTCTAGCTTGTCTAATCAAAATATAAGGCACAAGCTCAGATTAATTACAGTCAAAATATTTAGATGGATTTAATAGCTTTATAAACGTTATTTTGTCACTCTAATCTCTATGAAAAATGTCATCATTTTAGGTTCAGGTCGCAGTGGTACCAGCATGGTAACTGGTACCCTTGTTAAGGCTGGTTACTTCATGGGTGATGATCTTTGGAAAGCACGTGAAGCGAACCCTAAAGGATTCTTTGAAGATCGAGAGATCAACAGCATTAATGAAGAACTTCTGGCACCTTTAATTCCGCCTAGAATTCGTATCCCAGCTTCCCATCGCTTGAAGTTGCCAATCAAGCATTTGCGGCAGCATCAGCCTATTCGGCAACAGCGGTGGCTTGCTTGTATTCCAGTCAATGCTTCTATCCCAATATCCGTTGACCTAGCTGGGAAAATTCAGAAAATCACAGCTAGAGAACCTTACTGCCTAAAAGATCCAAGATTCTCTTATACATTGCCTGCTTGGAAACCTTACCTAAAAGATACAGTATTCGTTTGCGTTTTTCGTGATCCAGCTAGCACTTCAAACAGCATTCTAAAAGAGTGCTCTGGTGTTTGGCATCTTAGCAACTCTTCCACAGGCATCCGCATATCTCGACGGCGGGCACTGCAGATATGGACATTAATGTATCAACACATTCTCGAGAAGCATTATCCCACAGGAGGTAAGTGGTTGTTTATGCACTACAATCAGGCCTTAACCTCTGAAGGACTAAGCCGCTTGGAATCCTTCGTACAAGCTCCTGTGGATTACAGTTTTCCAAATCCAAGTATCAGACGCACTTTTTCCAGGGAACAAGTTCCCAAAAAAGCAAATCAAATATATCAGGAACTTTGCAAGCTAGCTGAATACGAAGATCTAGACTTCTAGATCTATCGATCCAGAATTGCAGCTTAAAATGGCAGTGTAATCATGTTTATTTCAGTCGTCATATGCACGCTCAATCGAGCTGACTATCTCAGGAAAGCAATCAAAAGCTTAACTAGTCAGACATTTAACGCTGCTCAGTTTGAAATTATTGTCGTTGATAATAACTCTACTGATAATACTCGATCTGTCGCCAAAGACGAGTTCGGTGGTATTAATAATATTCGATATCTATTTGAACCAGTAATGGGACTCTCGCAAGCCCGTAACACTGGTTGGCAAAATTCTAGAGGTGACTTTATTGCTTTTCTCGATGATGATGCCATTGCTGCACCACAATGGCTTGAAATAATCGCACAGGTATTTGCGTCTGTTACTCCTATGCCGGGGTGTGTAGGTGGTAAGGTCAAACCACTCTGGGAATCGCCAAGGCCCAGCTGGTTATCAGATTCCCTATTATCCTGTCTATCACTTATTGACTATGCCGATTATCCCACTTTTCTAGAAGATGGCTTTGTCGTTGGCGCTAATATGGCGTTTCCCAAGAAAGTACTCCAAGAACTCGATGGTTTTAGCACCATGTTGGGGAGAAAAGGCAAAAGTCTTCTCTCGAATGAAGAGATCCTCCTTAGAAATCAACTTAAGAGTGCAGGCTACAAAATTTTCTACCATCCTGAAGCAAGTGTCATCCACCAAATTCCTGCATCTCGACTAGAGCAATCATGGTTCCTGAAGCGTTACTATTTTCAAGGTGTATCAGACGCTTATATGATGCTCTATAAAAATAACTTGAGTTCACTGAGACGCCTGAATTTGGTTCGCAGAAAAACTAAGTCACTACTTAACTTATCGGATAAATTGGTTCCTCTTTTTCTTCGCTCTGAAGATGCCAATACTTTTTACAAAAAATGTCAAGCCCGTCGAGATATCGGATATATTGCCGCATTGGCAGGACTTTCTAAGACTTAGCTCTATGTTTGCTTTATAAAACAAATCTATCTGGCGACTAATTATTGTGAAATCCATGACTCCATCCAAACTAAAAAAACCTTTACGAGTCGCATTTTTATCGGATTGGTTCGGCAGTCCGTATAAGAAGTTATTAGCGGAACATCT
This sequence comes from Halomicronema hongdechloris C2206, assembly GCF_002075285.3. Classification (GTDB taxonomy): domain Bacteria; phylum Cyanobacteriota; class Cyanobacteriia; order Phormidesmidales; family Phormidesmidaceae; genus Halomicronema_B; species Halomicronema_B hongdechloris. The sequence goes on from NZ_CP021983.2 coordinate 2,675,405, forward strand.
TGAGCAACTAAATGTAGAGGTGACAGAATATCAACAATATAGGAGATTTATAACAACTGTACTTAAAGATAAAAAACCACACGTTGTACATATCCACAGTACTATTTTTAACTTGTTTGGTAACAAGGACTCTCAACTACTGAAATGGATCCGAATATTGCAGTTTGTGAGCCAAGTCATCCTACTCCGACTGTTAGGTGTCAAGACTATTTGGACGATCCACGAATGGGCTGACAAGCATAACCGAGGGAATCGTGATTTATCTACTTGGCAATATGCCCTACTTGGGCAAGTATTTCACTCTATTATTGTTCATTGCAAGTCTACCGGCAATGAAGTTGTTAAGTCTTTAGGAATTCAAAATCAGTCTAAGTTGATTGTTATTCCTCATGGAAATTTTATCGATTTTTATGAAAACACTGTCGATCAGATAATTGCTAGAGAAAAACTTGGAGTTCCTCTCAATCACACTGTGTTTTTATTTTTTGGTGCCATTTCTTATCACAAAGGAATCATAGAGACTCTAGATGCTTTCAATGTTGTTTCAGAGCAAAAGTCTGAAGTATCACTACTTGTGGCCGGCAAAATATCTCATTTAGAGGTGAACCTTGAAGATAATATTCACAAAAGAATAATTAACAACAAAAACATCCATCTCTTTCCGGGAAAAGTGTCTGATGAGGATGTACAGCTTTATATGAATGCTTGTGACTGCGTTGTTACACCATATCGTTCATTTACAACTTCTGGTGTAGCACTACTAGCAATGTCTTTTGGAAAAGCTATAATTGCACCTAAAAGAGGATTTTTTAGCGATTCTCTAAGTAAAGAAGGGGCGTTTTTATATGACCCATTTTCCAATAATTCGCTTATAGAAAGCTTTGAACTAGCTGTTGAAAATAAGAATAATTTGGCAAAAATGGGACAACATAATCTCTTAATAGCTAAAAAACTGAATTGGAAAACGATAGCCGATCAATCTTTGGAAATTTATCTTGGCTAAATTTATTGCTCATAAAGTTTCAGCTTTTGAGACTTCTGTTGACTAGGAGATTTAAGTGGACTTGAACTGGAAAATGGATTTACTTAAATTGTGCTTGGGCTTTAAAGATAGCTTTTTCCCAATGATGCCGCCGAATCTGACGTCCATACCAAATGGGCCGACCAATCAATTTCCCTAACGGCGACTGTCGCCGCCAGCGCTCATAGCCTTCCACCACTGGCCCCGCTAAAATCTCCCGCCAACACTTCGCCACCCCATCGGCATCATAGTCCCGCACCCGTTGCCAGCCATTCTCTACCATGGCCTGGTAATAGCCCGGCTCTTCTTTCAGTCGCCGTAGTGCAGCAATAGCTTCCTCCGAAGAATGCACCTCAATGTAGTCCAACTTCGAGCGGCGCAACTGTTGATAAGCTGGCTCTGGCCCCAACAACGCCGGGCACCCTGCTAACCAGGCATTGACCAGCTTACTCGCCGGTTTCACCGACAGCAAAAGCGGCTTACTCTCACGAACCGCTAGTACTGCATCCGTCTGAGAATAATCGTGCCAGTCTTTCCATGCCTGTTTTAGATCCTGGGCATTTTCATCACTGGTTTCTAACTGAATCCCCAACCCATGCAGAGCAGTGACAAACTCCTCTTGGCGAAATGGGGCTGCTAAATGTTGACTACGGCCCTTATAGACCAACGTGTCTAGCTGGCACCCCCGGTTACGATCCCTAGGAATGATATTCGGCTGCGGCCAATGGGGGACAAAATGATCGACTCTCGCATCAACCACATTGAGTTGATTTTGCACGATCCGGTGGTTACAGAGCTCTGGGCGGCCGCGGTCATGCTGGCAAGCCACTACAAAACTATTAAAAGATAGGCGTTTAGGCGATAGTTGTTCATAAACCGCCACGCAAATTTGCCCCGGCACATAGCTGCGTGTTAGCTCGACATTGAGCCCCCGCTTCATCAACTGCACATAGGTTTGAATTGGCCAATTGAGTGTTTCAGTGCCGATACCAGAGCGATACTCTGGTGACCATAGTCTTAAGGCCTCGTAGAGGTAATCCACCAGGTCATCTGCTGGGAGTGATGCGGCCTCATCAATGGCTGCTTTGAGACGCAGCCAACTCTCCTGGGACACACGACAGACAAAATAAACTGGATATGGTAAGGGCTGCAGAGATAAAACCATAGTACTCTTCGATGAAGATTCAATCAATCTGAAATAAAGTTGCTAATGACTATCAAACTTTCCTGATGAGCACTGTCATTCTAGAAGAGATAACTGAAATTTTAACTGCCATGGTAATCATGGCGATTAGTTACTGGCTTACAAACGCCAGGTACCAACCACAAACGCCTTAAATCATTACCTACATTGACCCTCTGTTCTCAGCAATTGGTTCCTGCTTTACCATAGCCACTGTTAATGATCTTCATTCAGTTAGCAAAGGATCAGGAAACTATTTTTGAATAATCATCGTCTCAGATAAAAGTGCAGATCAGGTAGACATTGTGCATCCCTATTCCCTAAATTAAAGCCACACAATTGCCCCTTGCATCGCTAGGTAGTGCTCAACCCAATTTGCTCCTTACCATGCACTCAATAGGCGTTGTCACCATTGGCCGCAACGAAGGAGAACGACTGATTCGTGGCCTTAAATCCCTAACAAAATACCTACCCTCTGACACCCCCATTGTCTATGTCGATTCTGGCTCTACTGACGGAAGTATCGCCGCTGCCCAAGCCTTAGGTATCCACGCCATCGAGTTAGACATGTCAGTTCCTTTCACCATGGCCCGGGGGCGCAATGCAGGCTTTCAATACCTGATAGATCAGTTTCCTGAGCTCACCTATGTGCAATTCATGGATGGTGACTGTGAGCTATTGCCTAACTGGATTGAACCAGCAAAAGCTGCCCTAGACCAAGCCCCTGATCTGGCCATCGTTTGTGGTCGTCGGCGGGAGCGCTTCCCCGAGGCTTCCCCCTACAACCGGCTGGCCGACATGGAATGGAACACCCCCGTCGGTGAAGCCAAAGCCTGTGGGGGCGATATGTTGGCTCGTGTTGCCGCCATTAAAGACGTTGGTGGCTACACCCCCACCCTGATCTGTGGCGAAGAACCCGAAATGTGCATTCGCCTACGCCAGCAGGGGTGGCGCATTCGCCGCATCGATGCCGATATGACCCTGCACGATGCCGCCATGACCCACTTTAGCCAGTGGTGGAAGCGTTCTATCCGGGCGGGTTGGGCCATTGCCGAAGGGAAAGCCATGCATGGAGCCCCCCCTGAAAACTACATGGTGAAAGAATCCCGCAGTGGCTGGTTGTGGGGGTTCATTATTCCAGGTTTAGCCATCGGCCTCAGTTGGCCCACCCGGGGCATCAGCGTAACGCTACTGCTGGGCTATGGCGTACTTATGGGGCGTATCTACCAATATCGCAGGCAACAGCATGATCTCCCTGAGCATGCCTGGTTATATGCCCGTTTCTGCACGTTATCTAAGCTGCCTCAATGTATTGGTCAGGCACGATATTGGCTAACTCGCCTGCGTCGCCAACAGGCAACTCTTATCGAGTATAAGACCACCTTCTGACCTGACTGCCTGACACATCTTTTACTCTAGTCGGCAGGATAGAGAGCGGATGCGAGAGAACCAGATTTGGTCGTAATAGTCGTGCTCCGCTTTTTTGGAGGCAAAACAAGGCTCTGGGTCACGGACTAACAGCGCTATCGGCTCTAGAAGCTGTCGTCCTTTGTGAACGACTCCCTTAAGCCAGCGCAATCCAATCTTGAGGTAGCTGAGTCCGCGCCGCCAATGAGGGTCTACCTGCTGCCTAAGGCCTTCAATCTGAACCGCCATGCCAGTGGTTGTTCCATAAAGCAGTGCAATAGCGGCCACTAGATAAAGTCGCTCAAGGGCTACCGCTGAGCGGATTCGGGAGTCTTCAATCTCGAAAGCTCCTGATTTGCTATCCAAAAACAGCTCCTCTACTCTGAAACGCAACGCGTAGCGCCAGAGCGTCTGCAAGGTAGGCGGTTCATCGGTGATGACGGCCCAAGGCTCTTTGACGCCTTTAAGCGTCGCCAGCACGATGTTGCACTGGTGGGAGCCATCCTGCCACAGCCTGACATTTCGATAGAAAATCGCCTCGCCTTTTGGCGGCCACAGATATCTCACTTCAGTCGGATAACGCCTTGGCCCGTGCAGCAGGACATCGCAGGGCACTCGCAAGCAGTAGTGCCAACTGCTCGCTTGCAACCAACTCATCAAGTCGTGGTTGGCAAAGCCTCGGTCGGCCAGCAGCATTAGGTTCGGGTACTGCCTCAAAAGCCACCGGGCACGGCGCAGCAAAGGGCGGTATTCTTCAAAAGCCACCGTTGCACTGCCATGCTCAAGCACTCGCCACAGTAGCGGGACTGCTCGTCCGCAGCACACCACTGACAGGTGAATCATGCAGTATTGGTTCCACAGCACCGTTGTATCGAGTGCCAGATACAGCCGCTTGCCCTCCCACTGCCTCAGCGTCAGCAGCACCAGCGGTAGGTAGAGCTGATTTATCTCAACGAGCCGGTTGCCGAAAAATCGATGCCACCGCCGCTCGAAGCTTTGCGCTTTGTTGGCACGGCTTATCACGTAGGACTCCCAAGCAGGTGGGCTCAGCTCACCACTACAAATCAGGGCGGTGACCATCCAAGATAGGGCTTTGATATGGCGCAAGTCCCGGTAGTGGCTGTATTGACGCAGATAGTGCAGCAGTTGATCATAGAGCTGGGTAGAGCTTGGCATGTCGCTTTGGCCGTCAGTGTGGTAACTACAGCCTCGCACACGAGCTCTGCCTATTTCCTCTTTGTCCTGATATGACTACCTTTCAGCTACTTCTGTCAGGCACTCAGCCTTCTGACACCATTTCCTGCGTCGTTTGCTTGGAACATTTTCATGTCAGCGCCGGTTGTTAAGTCTATAAAGCACTCAATGCCTCGATACCCGGTCTTGGATGGCTGGCGAGGTATTAGCATCCTCTGTGTGTTAGCCTCTCACATGCTGCCGCTTGGTCCTGCCGCTTGGGATTTGAACCTAGCAGCAGGGTATCTGGGCATGTCCTTATTTTTTACATTGTCGGGCTTTTTAATTACAACAAGCCTGATTTTTAGATTAGACCTATATGAATTCGCTATCCGGCGAGTGATTAGGGTTGTTCCCCTTGCTTGGCTTTATGTGGCTGTTGTTTTATCGTTGCAATTGCCCAGCTTCTCTACTGCCGTAGCGCATCTTTTGTTCTACGCTAATTTACCTCCATCTTCTACTATGAAAAACCTTTTATAGTCTGGGGAAAACGGTGGATTATATAGAGCCAGGGAAAGTTTATTCCCTCAAAAAATTAGAGACATAAAAACATGATTGATTTTGGAAACAAAAAATGATGGGAAATAAAAAGCTGAGAATTCTATTAATCATCGAGCAGTGTAATCCTGAGTGGACATCAGTTCCGCTGCAAGGCTATTATTTCTATATCAGTATTAGAAATTTATTTAATACAACTCTGGTCACTCACGAGAGAAATAAACCAGCACTAGAAAAAGTACATTCAGATAGAGATATTGTTTATATTTATGAGAGTAATTTTACTAAGTGGTACTATAAACATGCAGAATCTTTAAGCAAAATAAAAGGCAAAATAATTTGGCCTCTCTACAATACACTAACCTATCCAATTTATGCTGAATTCAACCATCTAGTCTACAAAAAGTTTAAAACTTCTGTTCTTAAAAGAGACTATGACATTGTCCATGTCGTCACACCAATGATGCCGCGCTATCCGGCCAAGATTATCAAAGCTTGCAAAAATATTCCCTTTATAATTGGGCCAGTAAACGGTGGTGTGCCCTATCCAAAAGGATTTCAAGAGATCGCTCGAAAAGAGTTTGCTGGCTTTAACTTCTTGCGGTTAATTGGCCGATGGCTTATTCCTGGCTACCGTGAGACCTACGAAGAGGCTGATTATATCCTCGCTGGCTCAACTTATACACTAAATTTAATCAAAAGCCTATTCGACGTTAGAGATGAACACATAGAACTATTCTATGAAAATGGAATCAATGACGCCTTCTTTAGTAAAGATCCCAAAGTCGACACTGAAGAGAGTATACAGATAAACCTTCTCTTTGTCGGTCGTCTCGTACCTTATAAAGGAGCTGATATATTAATAGACTCAATTGGTCAACTAAGACCGCAGATCCAAGAAAATATATCTTTAATTATTGTTGGTAATGGCTCTGAGAAAGAGTCTTTACAGCAGCAAGTGCAAAATCTCGATCTAAAAGAAAAAATCCACTTTCCAGGCTGGGTAAATCAGCAAGAAATACTCGAGTATTACCATAAATCCGATATCTTTTGTTTCCCTTCAGTTAGAGAGTTTGGAGGTGCCGTAGTCATAGAGGCTATGGCTAATGGACTTCCATGCATCGTTGTTGACAATGGTGGTATTGGAGAATATGTCACCGAAGAAACCGGATTTAAAATTAATCCGATTTCCAGAGAGTTTGTCGTGCAGGAGCTAAGAAAACGAATTGAGCAATTGGTAGAAGATAGGGCCTTACATGCTGCAATGTCATACGAGGCAGTTGAACGGGCAAAAGAGTTTACTTGGGACTCCAAAGCCGAGAAAATATCAGACATTTACTTGAAATTATTAAGTAATTCGAGTGAATAATCATAACCGATCCTCAAAGTTATTTGAGATTTAAAGAGATGAATTTGACCTTAGGATACTTTGTTCCCGAATTTCCCAGCCAGACCCATGCATTTTTCTGGCGAGAAGTGAATGCATTGCGCGAACAAGGCATTAGTGTCCAATTATTCTCTAGCCGTCGCCCGCCGGATACAGCGTGTTATCATCCATTTGCGGATACAGCACGTCAGCAAACTTACTATGTCTTCCCACCCAATATCATAAAGGTTCTATCTTTTGCGTTCTCACATCCCCATAAGTTATGGTGGGGAATTTCGTATATCGTAAATCTACCTGAAATATCTTATTTGCAACGAGTAAAGCTAATGAGCTTACTCGCTTGTGCCATAGAATTAGTAGCCCATTGTCGAAACCTAGACATCAATCATGTCCACTTTCATTCTTGTGCAAATTCTGCCCATATTGGTGCGATCGCAAATATCATCTCTGAAATTTCGTATAGTTTAACTTTGCATGGTGATCTGACAATCTACGGAACTCATCATCCCCAGAAAATGATGCGAGCCGAACTGGTCACCGCAGTAACTACACCACTAAAAAAGCAAATACTTGATGCGACCTCAATGACCGAAGATCGTGTGCCAATCATCCATATGGGCGTTGATGTTGATTACTTCCAACCTAAAACCCGTCAAAAAGATACATCAACAGAACTGCATGTGGTTACGGTCGCTCGGTTGAATCGAGTTAAGGGACATGTCTATATGTTAGAAGCCCTATCAAAACTGCAAGAAGAAGGCCACAACATCAAGTATTCTATCGCAGGCGAAGGGACATATCGTCCAGAGATAGAAAAGAGAATTAAGGAATTGAAACTAGTAGATTCAGTAGTAATGCTAGGTTCCATTGGAGAAGATGATGTTCTTCGGCTTCTACAATCGGCAGATATTTTTGCACTCACTAGTACTGGACGTGGTGAAGCAGCACCAGTCTCGGTCATGGAAGCTATGGCCTGTGGTCTACCCACCATATGCTCTATTATCGGAGGGACACCAGACATGATTGAGCATAGAAAGGATGGATTTCTACTCAATCAAAAAGACATTCCTGCCATAACCAATACCCTACGAGAATTAATACTTTCTCCCGAGTTGCGATATCAAATTGGCAAAGCTGCCAGACAGAAGGCAGTTCATCGCTATGACTATCGGGTCACAGCAAAACAGCTAAGTGAGGCTATATTGAAATTTAAATAGTCACTATAGATATTAAAAATCTTTTCCAAAACATGTCTTTTGAATTTATGAGGATCCATGAATTATCCATATCGTCACATACCAATAGTTTCTCCTGCGTACCGAAACCTGAGGAGATTTGTGAATAGCAGACGCTACGCCGGAAACAATGTCTGGTGTCCTGTTTGCTCACGGTCCTTCAAGTCTTGGTTAAATAATCAGAGTCATGGCTCATGTCCTTACTGCCGCTCTGAAACTCGTCACCGAATAACTTGCTTGTATCTGCAAAATCGATACAGTAATACTCAACTACCGATAAAGCTTCTTTATTTTGCTCCACACTGGGGACTAGAGCGATGGCTCCGTAAACAAAAACGTACGTTTTCCTGCACCACAACTGACCTGTCAGCACCCAATGTAGATGTTCATGCTGACATAACTAACTTGCCGTTTAAGAGTCAGTCATTTGACCTGATTGTGTGTTGTCATGTTTTAGAACATATTCCTAATGATGAAAAAGCCATTAGTGAGTTGTTTCGAGTGTTACACAACGATGGAACCGCATTGATACAGGTTCCATGTAATTATTCTGCTGAATATACAGACGAAGATCTATCCATCACAGATGCCCATGAGCGGGAAAAACGCTTTGGCCAGTTTGATCATGTCAGACTCTATGGCCAAGATATTGTGAAACGACTGAAACTGCCAGGGTTCAAAGTGGAAATCTTTCGTCCTACACGGAACTACACAAGGCAAGAAAATGAACGTTTAGGGCTATGGGATGACGCTATTTTTGTCTGTCGCAAAGGTTAGAATACCTATTAGTCCTCTTTAGGAAATTTGGGTGTCCAAAAAGAATGCTTATACAATGTTAGTTACAGCGATGCAGAAAATTCCTGAAAGCCCTGAAGTGCAAGAATTCTCAGAGTGCATCCTAGTTTTCTGACATTACGGTTAATAATGGAGGCATAATGGCAACATTAAGTAGTTTTTTCGATCGCATTTATATTTTAAACCTTCCCCATCGCGTTGATCGACGCAAAGCCACCATCAAGGAGTTGGAGTCAATAGGAGTATTTTTGAAACCTGAAAAGATTGAAGTCTTTCCGGCTATCAAGCCTGACAAGGCAGAACCTTTCAAGAAATTGGGATCTAAAGGTTGTTTCCTGAGTGTGTTAGCTATCCTCGGGCATGTAAGAGATGAAGGTGCTAACAACGTCTTGATTTTTCAGGATGACATTAAATTCCCCCCATTTTTCAACAAACATGAGAGTTCTTTAATACAGCAGCTTGAGCTCCAGAACTGGGATATTGCTCAGTTCGGTCATCTTACCACCGAAATAGATGATGCAGATATCAAGGATAAATTTGCCACCTGGAGAGACTCTGAAAGTAAAGCTATAGGTGCACATTTCTTTGCCGTCAATGGCAAATCCCTCGATCGATTCATTCATTTTCTTGAAGAGCTTATGAGTCGCCCGAGTGGACATCCTGAGGGGGGAGCCATGCCCATAGACGGAGCATTTACTGTATTTCGTCGTCAGAATCCTGACATAGTTAGATTACTGGCTATACCTAGCTTTGGGGGGCAAAGAAGTTCACGCAGCGATGTTACTCCTAAGTGGTTCGATAAGCTACCAGTAACATCAAACTTGGCTCAACTATATCGGCACTGGATTTATCATTAGTCAATGGTGGAGCTTAAGGATTTCTACCGTATTTCACAGACTATAGTCAGCTCACATCACTATTAGAGGATATTTGGAAAGTACCCTGCAACTTTGCTCCAGGCTTGCTTCTGGCCAACAGAACCATACACGCTAAAACGCCTACCTTACAGGCCTTTCAGCCGAGTTTTCAAATACCCTCTTAGGCATCTCAGACTCAGATAAGGAAGCTGTACTGGCAATTTGTCAAGTACTCAGTCAGATCGAGAGCATAATTTGAATATTTTTTTAGTGGACGTACCATATTAATTTATCTTGGTTACCATGGGGCAATCATCCAGGGGGTAATCTCAGTCATCGTTGCTCGATAGTTGCCACTGCCTGGCAGTGTCGTAGGGCGAACATAGAGATCTAAAATAAACCTGCTACTCTTGGTGCACTCTACCTACAGGCAACGAAGCTAACAATGATGTCACTATTGGTGACTTTTTTAACCTCAGGAAGCCAGTGCACCAACCATGAATACCATCCCACGCACGTATTACGTTTCCCCTAATGGTAACAATAATAACCCAGGTACAGAAGCCCAGCCTTGGAAAGACATTCGCTATGCCACCAGTCAAGAGTCACCTGTGCAAGCAGGCGATACCATTTTGGTTCAGTCAGGCACTTATACAGAGACGATTACTTTAGAAAAGTCCGGTAGTAATCAGCAAGGGCATATCACCCTGAAGGCTAATGACAACGTTATTCTCCGCGACCCCCAACCCAACCAGGGTGGGTTCCGGGAAGGGGTGATCCAGTCTGCCGGAAAAGGTTATTGGGTCATCGATGGGTTCCGCATCGAAAATACCTCCTGGGCTGGCATTGCCCTCAGGGATGCCAATAACATGGTTGTGCAAAATAACCATACCGACAATACGGGAGCCTCGGGCATTATCGTCATGCCGGATAAATTCTTCGGCGGTGGCGAAGCCGAGGTTACCAGCTCGGATATCAAAATTCTCAACAATATCGTGGAGCGGGCCAACTGGAAATGGCAAACTGCCAACGATACTGGCGCACCTCAAGAAGCACTAACAATTTGGGGGGTTGATGGCTTCGAAGTCGCAGGAAATCTAGTTAGAGATACCAAGAAAGAAGGCATCGATATCAAAACCGGCTCCAGAAATGGCTCAGTTCATGACAATCGGGTGACTAGAACCGCGTTGATTTCAGGAACCCCTGCAGGGTATCGAGGCGGCCCTGCTATCTACGTAGACGGCAATCGGGCAGATACGTTCAATATCGCTATCTACAACAATGTCGTTCATAACAACACCTCCAGCGGCATCGTAATCGCCGATGAAGTAGTCGGCGTGGGTGATGTTGCCGATATTCGGGTTTACAACAATGTCATTTATGACAACGGTCGACTCGGAATTAATGCGGGGGCAGGCATTAGTGTCCGCCATAACGTGGAAGACGTGAATATCATCAACAATACCCTTTCTGGCAATGTGCAAGCCTTCCTTGTTGATGGGGCTTCTGCCTCAGGAAATCCCAAGCTTGAGGATGTTCTCATCCGCAACAATATCTTCGCAGACAGCGTCTTTCGTAATGGCTTCATCGGTGCCGCCGAGGACATTACCATCGACAATAACCTGTTTACCAATGACTTTGATGTCCTATACCAGCTCGGGACCGTCACCGATCTGCATGACAGTGCCAATGATGTGGTCGCCTCGGTTGGCTTTGTTGATGCCCAGAACCAGGACTTTCGACTGAGCGCCTCATCTGCAGCCGTCGATAGTGGTTCTAACCAGATTGGCAACTATGCTCAAACGGACTTCAATGGTGTTCTACGGCCCAATGGAGCCGGGGTTGACCAGGGAGCCTATGAGTTTTTGCCGCACAATAAGAGCACCACTATTGGCGAGTACGACACCTTAGATCTCAACCACCAGTGGCAGACAATCCTGCTGGATGAGTCCTATATTAATCCCGTTGTCATCGTCTCCGACCCCACCCTGAATGGCTCAGATCCTGCTGCCATTCGCCTCCGCAAGGTCACCCAAGACTCCTTTCAAATCCGGCTGCAAGAGCCTAACTATAAAGACGGTAAGCATATTAACGAATCTGTTTCGTATCTGGTCATAGAAGCCGGAGATTGGACCCTTGCGGATGGCACTCGCATCTCCGCTGGCCAGCATCAATCTGATCGGTTAACTTCCAAAGGCTTCGACGCCATCGACCTGACAGGCTTCGACAGCACCCCGGCGGTGTTATCTCAAGTGCAGACCTTCAACGGCAGCGACTGGGTAACTACTCGCACTACCGGACAATCTGCCAACGGGTTCCAACTGGCCATGCAGGAAGAAGAGGCCCGCAATAATGGTGGCCATGTGGATGAAACCATTGGCTGGCTAGCAGTCTCCCAGGGGGTGGCATCTGATGGCGATACTCTGCTACAGGGAAATACAACTGGGCGAAATTACGATCACAATCAGGCTACCGTTAACTTTGACGCAGACTTCAATACAGCCCCATCAGTGTTGGCTAAACTAGGCTCTTACTTTGGGCCAGATACCGCTAATCTGCGCTTAGATGACATCACCGCCAACGGCTTTAGCCTAGGGGTATATGAGGAGCAATCTTTGAACCAGGAACTCCTTCATACCCAAGAATCAGTTTCCTTTTTGGCTCTAGAAGGACCAGCTGGCGTCTTAACCGGATTGCCATTTTAGGGGGGACTTCGTTCGATATCACAGTCTAAAAATCGGCACTTTGCGTTGGCCAACGCGTCAGAGTCTCTAGGGTATCTACCAGTACGACTTCTCTGTACTGCTCCTAAGGAGATTACACCCGATGAAGACATCCCTAAGTCTAGGCCTTCTAACGTTGCTGTTGAGCGTTCCCTTGCAAATTGGGTTTGCTCCCTGGGCCTATGCCCAGATCGAAAGTGATGATGATGGCATCGAAATCGAAGATACCGATGACGATGACGACGACGACATCGATGACGATGACGATGACGATGATGATGACGATGACATTGGTAATGACGACGATGACGATGTTGGCGAGTTCGATGACGACGATGTTACGGTTCCCAGCGATCCAGCCAATGTCCCCGAACCCATGACCATCCTCGGTAGCATGGCTGCCCTGGGCATGGGCTATGCGGCCAAGCGCAAACTGTCAGATAAGTAATCCCTGATTCCGGACATGCCTACTGCCCCATTTTGGGGCTGACGGCCTGCGCGGATACCTTTCCCACCAATCAGGTGCCGATCACAGAGGTCGCCTTTGGCATCTGATTCGGCAGAGAGAGGACGTTATGATCCCGTCTCGATGACATCGCCCCCCTCGCCCGAGGGGGGATTTTTTATCGACCTCGACCCCCTCCATCCCCTGACTCTGTTCTCCTCCGGGGGCGGAAGGGGAACAGCGGTTTGAGGTTCCAACTGTAGGAAAGCTGAGATGAGTTGTCTAGCCATAGCAAGACACTTTTCTGGATTCGGGTGGCGCTACGCTTGCCCGGAACGACGAGACTCTTTTTCGGGGTGAATTGGCTATCTAAGAAAACCTCATGATCGTCATTCCCGCGGCGGCGGGAATCCAGAGCGTCAGCCTCGGCACGGGCACAAAGCGCATAGTCTGCCAATAGCATAGCCCTCTACCTGGATGCCGAGTGGCGCATGGGTAGCCAAACGCTAGACTAAATCTAGGCACCCCATGGCACCCGCATCAGGATTCTCGCGACCGGCAAATCCCTCCCCCCAACTAATCCGCCTCCTCCGCCCCAGGAAAGCTTGCCGACCATGTATGATTTGCCCAGCGAGAATCCTGAGGAACCGGGCTTGCCTGATGAATTTCATGAGTTTCAGCCTCAATTACTGCGGGAAACCTGCCGATCTCCCGAGGTTAGGGCCGAGGAGATGTTCATTGGCACAGACCTTAACCTCTATTACGACGGTCGCCATCCCTTCTGGTACAAGCGATCTGATTGGTTTTTGGTAATAGGCATAGAACCAGCCCAGGATCAACACAGTCTGCGACTCAGTTATGTGATGTGGCAGGAGACGGTGGCCCCTTTTTTAGTGGTGGAGTTATTATCTCCAGGGACTGAGGCCTATGATCGAGGCGGGAAATTTGCGCTCTATCGTCGTTAAGACTGCGCTTAATCTTGTAGCTCAGGGGGCTCACCCGGGGGAATTTCGCTTCCCCCGGACCCCTACGACCAGGGCGTTCCGCCGCCCTGGACCTGCGGAAGGGCATATCGATCAGTGGCGCTAGATCGCGTCGCATCGGCGGGGACGCGATGGACTTGTCTGCTTCTGCCTTCCCTCGTCACTCTTCATTCACTCCACCCCTAAACCCTGCGGAGGGAATAACACTCCTGGCGGGGGGGCTGCCACCTCAGCTTGCCCGGCCTGCTTTCGGGGGATTATAGCCCTACGGGCTTCCCATCCAGCCCGAATTCGTCTTGATTGGCCTTGGCATAGGTGTAGACTGCCAAGGAGGCAGAGTAGGCATCGCTGCCCAGGGCCATGACTGTATCGTCGACTAATTGGTGCAGTCGTTCTAGTTCCATGGCTACGGCATAGAGGGAGCGAAAGGCTTCTACATCCCGCTGCATTTCATCGAGATCGAAGGCTCGGGGGAGAATGTCGGGGTGTTGCAGGGCGACGTCTAGGGCTTTTTCGACGAAGGCCCGGCTCTTGTCACCTAGTTTGGCGAGGCTCTGACGCTTCTCTGCCGACAGCGGCTTGATGTAGTTCTCAAGGGTGAAACGATGGGCTTGAGGAATCGATTGGCAGCCCTATTGCTGGGGGCAGGGTTAGGAAGCATAGTCAGCCTGCCCGGGTTGGCGCAGCCGGCCCCAACGGCCCGCTATGCCCAGGGGGAGGCCGTAGACCTGGCCTTGATCATCGAGGAATGGAAACAGAAGCATCCGGAGATTCCCGTCTTTGCCTGCGTCTGCGATCAGCAGCAGTGTGACCACACCCCCAGGTGGCCCTTTCGCACCTACAGTCGCTACCAGTTCACCGTCGCCCTAGGACCGTTCAACGCCAGTTACACCGAGAGTCGCGGCTTCAACTGCTTCGATATCCAAACGGGGCAAGCCCCTGATGCCCAGACAGATATGGGGTCAGATGATGCCTCGGATACCGATACTGGCCAATTGCCGACGGTGGCAGTGCTGGATCAGGGCCGTCGATTGCAGATTCGGCATCAGGGCCAGATGATCAGCGCCGATGTCACCGGCTGGAATCTGCAACTCTTCCAAGCCCTAGACTGTTCCGGTCCCCGCATTGTGCCGCAGAAGGAGGTCACGGCGCGACGGGTGATCTCAGAGCCGGCCATCGATCCGGCCAGCGGTAATATCGCGGTGCCGGTGCTACTGGAGGACTGTGTGGAGACCCAGCAAAGCGCCGTCTTTGTCGTGGATCCCCAAGGCGGAGCCTATGGGCTCTATCGAGTGCAACTGCCGGGCGAGCAGTCCCTACCCCATGAATTTGCTAGCTATCCCTTTGCCAGTATCACTGGGCTGCACTACTGGGACAGCACCCTATTCGTGCGCCAGGGAGACGCAGCCGGAAATCGCGCCTTAGTGGTCTTCGAGCCAGGGCGTACCCCCGCCGGGACCTATGGCGGCTGCCTACTGCTGGAAACCATCGAAGGATCAGGGAGACTATGCCCGCGCCAATGAGTGGGAGAGTGGGGAGGGCGGAGAGCGGGGTGATGGGGAGAGATTGACTGCCCTGGCAGCTCCTACGCTGGCTCCATCACAGGCTTGCGACACTTCAACACCCCACGATATCCACACCCCCTGGGCTCGTCTCCCCCTCGTCCGCTGCTGACACCTGAGTGTTTGTCTCACCATCCACCTGCAACGGCGGCTGATATACGTATAGCCATCGTCACAATCCTTTGTGCGATGGCGAGCCAGTCAACCCCCTAAACTGGGCTGTTGGGCGATCAGTCATGTCTTACGCTGACTGGCCAACGCGATAAGTTCTGAGGCGCAAAGAAAAGAGCCTGACCGCAGTCAGGCTCAGGGCTTCGTCTTGGGTTCAACTATGACAATCGCAAAGACAATCGAACGATTAAATACGAATCGTGCCGCCGTCAAACAGGGGAATCGTCATCGAGAAGTTCTCGCCATAGGTGAGCTTTTGCTCCTCTAGGATGCCCAGGGCAATAGCCTCCCCGAGGCGAATTGACTCGATGTAGTCGGTGAAATAGTGGACGCCGGCCCAGTTGCGACCGATGGCAATATTAGCGGCCAACTTGTTCAGCTCTGCACCGACGGTTAAGGGGCGATCGAGGGTAACCGACTCTAGCTGAGCACCATCCACAGACGGCTGATAGCAGACAGGCAGCTCATAGCCGTGGTCGAAGAAGGCCTTGAGAATGGTGACGCAGGCCCCGGCCACCGTACCGTGGCCAGCTCCATAGGCGGGGTGCATCGGCGATCCTTCCGGGAAGGCCATCGGTAACAGGTAGCTATTGGAGCCGGCACTGGCATCGCCAGAACGATCGCTATGCTGGTTCTGACGGCGGTTGTGGTCGGCAATCTCCTCTAGGAAGGACTCGCCGAAGCCGTTGACTAGGGGCTCCACTGGCATGAATTCCTGGCGGTCGCCGCTGGCATAGCGGTGGATTAATCCCCCAATGGCCTCCGGCCGGGCCCGGCGATGCACGTTGAACTTCTGGAACCGCACTGCCTTCAGGGCGCGGGTGGCCACTTCCGTCACTAGGGAGAGAATGTGGGGGCCACCGAAGTGGGCGAAGCCCTGTTGCTTGTCGATGTGATCAGCCCGCTGGAAGGGAATGCCGGGATCGAAGGGCACGCCCAAGGACAGCATGATCAAGCAGGCATTGAGATAGGCCTCGTAGAGGGCGTCGTAGTGAACGTAGGTGGCCAGGTCCCGAGGCGTAGCCATGAATCGGAATTTGGGGTCATCGGCATAGAGCTCTAGGCCGCGGAAGTCGGCGCCGTTCTGGACATCCAGCCAGGCTTCCCAGGTGGTCATGTAGTCCCGGTAGGGGGCGGCCACCCGCACCCGCTGGTCTGCCCGAATGGATCCGTACTGGATGTACCCATCGCTGATGGCCTGGGCATCGCCGAGGCCGGTATTGCCCACCAGCAGAAACTGGGACAGGTAAGGCCCCACCTCATCGCCGGGGGCAATGCCGCGAAAGACCGTTTGACGGGTGAAGGGACTACGCAGGCGCGATTCTTCCTCGGGGCTCAGGGCCAGGGCATCGGGGGATTGAATCCAATCGGTGGCGTTGAGCCGATCGATGGCCTGCTGGATCTCTGGGGCGCTGTCGAATTTGGCAAAGGGAATATCCCGCAACAGGGCCATGGTATAGACTTCCACCATTTCGGCCAGGAGTTCTGGGCTATCGAGGGTGGGGGCCGGGGGCATGGTCACGGCCTGGGCGTCGGGTCCTTCCAGATCGAAGGTGTTGCCAGCCCCCGGCACTTTCCCAGGCCCGCACCGGTAATTTCTCGCGTTGGGCCAGGTTAGACTTCCAATTGGGAAATTCGACGCCATCCCTGTCCGGAGGCCCAGGGGAGTGTCCTGGAAGTCGCGGGTATCGCCGGAATCGATGCCCCGAACAAACCGCTGATAGGCATCGGCATCCGAGAGCAGGCCGCGGTCATCGTGGGGCAATCCCTTGGTGTAGTTAGCGATGTGGCTGGGTTGGTTATCGGTATCGCGATAGAGCAGCTCCTCGCCGTTGCTGAGGTGCTCAGGATGGGCGGGGCGCCTGGCCAGTTCGGCGGCCTGGCGCCGCACCTCGAGGGCTTGTAGTCTACGATCCCATAGTCTTGCTCCTGGTATGTTGGGGGGATTGAATAGACAGATAGCCGGTGGAGCGCCGTCGCCTCGAGCGCCGGGGGGGGAGAGCGCCAGAGAGGGGGCTCGCTCTACTGGGAGCACTACTGTCTGGTTGCGATCGCGGCTGTTCCACAGCACGCTGTCTGCGGTGCTCTTGATCAACTGGTTGCCGTCAAATACTTTGAAATACAGATCGGGCAACCGATCAAACCATATGAAGTCTCGGAACGAGGTGTCATCGAATTGCACCTGAAAGGCACCCTGAGCATCGGTGGTGGCCTGGGCTAGAAAATCATCGAAGATGAGGTCTTTGTCCCAGACTTCAACCCGTAGGCCTGATAAGCCGGCGCCAGTGGCTTGACTCACCACTCGCCCGGCAATGCGATAGAAGCTCATAGAGTTTGGTTATCCATGCAAAGGTGAGCTGTGAATGTACTCCCTTCTAGGATGGCGAGACAGAGGGTGCGATCGCATCACCCCAGTGGGTACTTTCCAGCTATGCAGCCGCGATCACTCTGAGTTGCTGCTCCCGTCGCAGCAGGCTATCACACAGCAACCGAGCCAAATAGGTCTGCACCGCGTGGGCCAGTTCCGGCGCTTCTTGCTGCATGGCGTCGAAGGCGCTCCGTTCCAAATAGTAGAGGCTGGTGGGCAAATCGGTCACCACCGCCGTGGATAGGGGCGGCTTGCCATAGAAGCGCATTTCCCCCAGCACATGGCCCTGGGTATGGGTCTCCAACCGGCGAGTGTGTCCGTCCGGCAGCTCCAGTAGCACACTCACCTGCCCCGACTCGATGAAATAGAGGCGATCGCTGTTTTCCTGGGTGAAGAGGACATGGCCAGCGTCCACTGGGTCATGTTTCAGATACGCCATGAATTGCGGGATGCGATCGCGGCTGAGAAATAGTTCTTCCAGCTGGGTTTCGATGGGGGCGGGTGGGTTCATGGAAGGGGGCCTCCAGCAGCAGTTGGTTCTCACACCACTCCAGCCCCCGATCCAAATCGGCAAAGATCTGGCAGCAGTCTTCATCCACCAAGCCATCTCCCCCTGACGCAGTTGCCCCTCCACCGCTGGAGTGAGGCCAGTGTAGACCACCGTGAGCTGCCGTTGACGAGCGATCTTGAGAATTTTCATGAAGCTGAGCACCCCGGAGGCATCCAGGCCGTCCACCTGGCCAAAGCTAATCACGATCCAACTGGGAGCTGGCTTATCCTCAGCCTCCAACCGTTGCCGCACCTGATCTAGCACGTAATTGGCGGTGCCAAAGAAGACATAGCCACGCAACTCTAAGATAAAAATCTGCTCCCCCCGATCTTGCAGCCATTGCCGTTGCCGCGGCGAGCGTCGCACATTGCTAAAGGTGGTTGCCCCCGAGGTCACCTGCTTGGCCACATCCAAATAGCTGTAATCCACCATGAACAGGATCACCGCCAGCACAAACCCCAAGACCACCCCCTGGAGAAACCCCAGGGCATTGATGGCCACCAGCATGATGATGACGATGGCGTAATCGCGCCAGGACAACTTAAACCAGGCCCGGTAGATCCATTGAATCAACAACGACAGGCCCAGATAGAGCAATAGCGCCCCTAGCACTGGTTTGGGGAAATAGGCCAGAAACGACGCCCCCAGCTGTAAGACCACGAAACAGACGATCGCACAGACAATGCCAGACAGGCGATTACAGGCATTGATCTTGTAGACCAATAGGGTACTGGGCAAGGCTTGATTGCCGGCCATGCCAGTGGTGATGCCCGAGGCCAGATTGGCCATGCCCACCGACTCCAGTTCCGTATCCAAATCCAGGTCTCGCCCCACCACCAGCTCAATGCCACTGTTGCTGAGCATCAGCGACAGTAAACTGACCACGGCTACAGACCCCACCAAGCCCCAATGGTCCAGCACCGCCGGCCACTGCACCTGGGAGAGGCTACTCAGGGTCAAGGGATGCCACAGTCCCCCCTCGGGAAAGGGCCCCAATAGCCAGCCCGCCTGCCGCGCTTCAGTAGGAGATACCTGGACCACCCAGAGGGCGGCATAAAAGACGCCGATGGAGGCCAACAGAGCCGCCGGCATCACCAGAAAATGCTGATACCGCCAAGACAACAGCATCAATCCCAGGGCAAAGGCCAGGGCGCAACCCCAATGGCTTAGGAATGCCGGGGTCAGCAACTGCGGTAGCGTGTCCAGGCTGAGAGCAAAGTCCGCCGTCACTTGAATCGACCCATCCACCAGCAGCCAACCGGTACCGGCCATGAATCCCCCCACCACCGGGTAGGGGATGAAGCGGATCTTGCGCCCCAACTGGAACCGCCCCAGCAGCCAGAGCACCGCCCCGGTGACTAAAGAACTCACCGCTATGGCCGCCAGCACTGTTACCAGAATTACCTCAGAGGACACGGTACCCTGCAATTGCCGGGCAATTTGACCGGCCAACAGGGCCAAAATTGCGGTGGGAGCGGCCAAGGGTGTGGCGATCATCCCCGGTAGGGAACTGGCCAGGGCCACGACAATGCTGACGATGGCAGTGCTGAACACGGCCATGCCCACCCCCAGGGAAAGGTAGCCGGAGAGGGCTCCGGAAAAGATTAATGCGGCATAGGAGATGCCGCGGAAGACCCCAATCACACCGGTGACCAGCCCCGCCGTCAGGCTGGGAAAGAGGCGACTGGGTTGTAGTTCATCGAAGACAGGGGCTAGGGCGTGGGAGGGAGGAGAGTGTTCTAGGGTCACCGGTAGGGCCACAGAGGAAGGGTCACCCCAAATTATGGTCAGCCAGGGTTACCCCAAAACTGTTAAATCGACTACAGGAGAAGGGTATTAGCTATCCTTATCCCTAGATCCCTAGCATCCTCAGCCCTATTCCCACTCGATGGTGCCAGGGGGCTTGGAGGTAATGTCGTAGACCACTCGATTGACGCCGGGCACCTCGTTGACGATGCGATTGGATAGGGTTTCCAACAGATCGTAGGGCACCCGTGACCAGTCAGCGGTCATGCCGTCTTCGCTAGAGATCAACCGCAACACAATGGGGTGAGCATAGGTGCGCTGATCTCCCATGACGCCGACACTGCGAATGGGTAATAGCACGGCAAAGGCCTGCCAAAAGTCGTGGTAAAGCCCCTGCTTATGGATCTCATCCCGCACGATGAAATCGGCATCTCGCAGAATCTCCAGCCGTTCTTCGGTGATCTCGCCGATGATGCGAATGGCCAAGCCTGGCCCCGGGAAGGGATGACGCCGCACGATTTCTTCCGGTAGCCCAATGGACCGACCCACCTTGCGCACTTCGTCTTTAAATAACTTGCGCAGGGGTTCCACCAGCTTGAACTGCAGGTCTTTTGGTAAGCCGCCGACATTGTGATGGCTCTTGATTTTCACCGCCACCCGTTCGCCGGTTTTAGGGTCGACATTGGTGTCAGCCGATTCGATCACATCGGGATAGAGGGTGCCCTGGGCCAGATAATCAAAGGGGCCCAGCCGTTTCGATTCTTCCTCGAAGACGCGGATAAATTCGTGGCCGATGCGCCGACGCTTCTCTTCTGGATCGGTCACACCCACCACCCGGGCCAAAAAGCGATCGCGGGCATTGACATAGTGGACGGGGATATGAAACCGCTCCCTAAACAGCTTAATTAACCGCTCGGGTTCCTCCTTACGCATGAAACCCTGGTCAATGAACATACAGGTGAGTTGGTCACCGATGGCCTGATGTAGTAAGAAGGCCAGGGTGGAGGAATCGACACCACCGGAGAGGGCCAACAACACGCGCTTATCGCTCACCTTGGCCCGCACTTCCCGGATGGCTTCTTCCACGAAGGCTTCTGTGGTCCAGGTGGGTTGGCAATTACAGATGTGATAGACGAAGTTGCGAATCAGGGCGATGCCCCCCTGGGAGTGCACCACCTCTGGGTGGAATTGCACTCCATAGAGTTTGCGCTCGTGGTCGGCGACGGCGGCACAGGGAGTGTTATCGGTATGGGCTAGGCCCTCAAACCCTGCGGGTAAGCGGGTGACAGAATCCCCGTGGCTCATCCACATGGTGGTGCCATCTTCCACATTGGTGAGGAGATCGGTGGGATCGTCGATGAATAGGGAGGCTTTGCCATATTCACCACGCTGGGCCCGCTCCACGCCGCCGCCCAATTGCTCTACCATCAGTTGCATGCCGTAGCACACTCCCAGTACCGGAATCCCCAGATCCCAAATGGCGGGATCGCAGTGGGGAGCGCCAGGGTCGTATACCGAGTTGGGACCGCCCGATAGAATCAACCCTCGAGGATTGAGTTGTTTCAATTGTTCGGCGGTGGTGCGATAGGACAGTACCTCGGAGTAGACCTCTGTTTCGCGAATGCGGCGAGCAATCAACTCTGAATATTGGGAACCAAAATCTAAGATGATCAACATCTGACGGTTGACATCCGTCAGCACAGGAACATCTGGGGTGGAAGGAGTCTCGGTCTGTAGGGTCACGGGTTGAAACCTGCAGAATGCAAATATACAGCTAAGAAGACTGACTAAAGTGGGGGTGGGGAAAGATGATAGTCAACAGATTGAACAGGGTGCAGTCCCCGAACTACTACCGGTTGAATTAACGTATCAAGGTAAAAAATTATTCCATCTAGCTTATCAAACTTGACGAAATCTGGGTGCGAGCTGTAGCACTGGCCACGATGATTTGGCGACGGCGGTCAAATAGTAAACACCCTACCTGGACCCGCTGTTGGCTATGGCGGTGAATGTAGGCGCTGGCTCGCTGCTCGATGCGGGTTGCGATCGCACCGTAGACCTGGGCCACCCAGGTTTCCCCCAGCTGGCGCAGCTGCCCCAACCCGGCCTCCGCCGTCTCAGCAGCTAGGATCGCCTGCACCGTCTCCCGGGGCACCCCTTGATTGGCACAGTGGGCCGCCAAGATCTCTTGCCGGCCATCGGCCACATGGTGGTGGGTATGGAAGATGCCCCCAGCCAGTTTGAGCAGTTTGCCGTGGTAGCCCAGCAGCACCACCGAATCCACCCCCCTGAGGCCCGCCTCCACCAGCAACGGCCCCAACCAGTTGGCCGTCTTCACCCGCCGGTCCGCCTCGATGCCCAGGGTCAGGGCCAGATCCAGGCCATTCTCCCCCAGACAAAACACCAGGGAATCGTAGCGGCTGGCCTTGTCTTGGAGATCAGCCCGAAACGCCTCCAGTTGGCCCGGCGCACTCAGGGGTTGGGAGATGCCACTGGTGCCCAACAGAGCCAGGCCCTCCACCACCCCAAAGGCCTCGTTGGAGGTGCGTTGCCCCAGGGCCCGGCCCTGGGGCAAGATCAAGGTCACCCGAATCGGTCGGTCGGGGCGCCACTGGTCCAGGTTCTCTTGCAACAGGCGGCGGGCATAGCGACTGATGGACATAGGACCCTCGGCCCCCAAGCGACCCACCCCTTCCCCCGGCAGAATGGCAATGGCCGGGCTTTGCTCGGCGTCCCCCCAGCCCACCACCGCCCACACCGGGGTATGGCGGGTTAAATCCAAGTTGTCACCGGGATCACTGCGGCTGATGGCCAGCACGGTACCATCGGGCAAAGGGGCCAACTGCTCGATGGCGATCTCGACAGTCTCCGCCGGCTCCAACAGATTCACCGCCACCGTATCGGGGCAATCCCGGCAATCACAGAGATAGCGCAGCGATGCGATCGCACCGGCACAGGCAAACACCGGCAGGGTATAACCGGCCCGAGCAGATGACGACGAATTGGGGGAAGAGACCATACTTTAGAAATAGATATGTTGTTAAACTGGTCGACGATGGACGAATAGCGAGTGGGCAAGCAATGAATTTTGAGTTTTGAATTTTGAATTGCCCCCTCCACCCCCTCACCCCACTACCCTAACGACTCGCCGGCCCATGATTCCTACCGATTATCTCCGCATCAGTCTGATCGATCGCCTGCAATTTTCGTTGCCAGTACTGTATGCCCGAGGGCAGCGACTTGCAGTACGTACTGCAGCAGGACTGGCTCACCCGAGCAGAACTGCACACCCTGCTCCAAGAGGTGTTCATCCCCCTGGGCTTTAACCGCTTTCGTCTTACCGGCGGAGAACCCCTGCTGCGCCCTGATCTGGTCAATATTGTGCAAGACATTGCCAGCCAGCCCCAGACCCAAGACCTCTCCATGACCACCAATGGCTTTCTCCTGGCCAAGCGGGCGGCGGCTCTGTGGCAGGCGGGGCTGCGACGCCTCAATATCAGCCTCGATTCCCTCGATGCCGAGACCTTTCAACAGATCGTCGGGGGCGGGCGGCAGCGCTGGCAGCAGGTCTGGGAAGGCATCTTGGCGGCCCATCAGGTGGGCTTCTCGCCCCTGAAGCTGAATGTGGTCGTGATTCCCGGCATCAATGACCACGAGGTGCTGGACCTGGCCGCGCTCACCCTGGATCGGGCCTGGCATGTACGCTTCATTGAGTTCATGCCCATCGGCAATGCCTGGTTGTTTGAGCATCGCGGTTGGATGCCCTCGCAAGAGCTGCGGCAACGGATTCGGCAGCGCTGGGGCTTAACCGAGTCATCGGTGCTGGGAAACGGCCCCGCCGATGTATTTCAGATTCCCGGGGCCCAGGGCACCCTCGGCTTCATCAGCCAGATGTCAGAATGCTTTTGCGATCGCTGCAACCGCATGCGACTGTCCGCCGATGGTTGGCTGCGTCCCTGTCTGTTGAATGAAATCGGCCAGATTGACTTAAGAACTCCCCTGCGCCAGGGTCAACCCCTATCTCAGCTGCGGGCGGCGGTGGCGGAGCTGCTGGCCCAAAAACCCGAGATCAACTACAAAACAGCGCCAGTCAGGCACCACCGGAGCCTACGGCCGCACCATGTCCCAAATCGGGGGTTAAAAAACCTCCCTGGCTGACGGACCAAGGAGGTAATGCAGAGATAGTCAATAGCGCGGTAAGGGTATGCCAGCGTACGCCAGCAAAGAACCTAAACGCAGCCTAGGCTTTCCGAGAGTAGTACTCAACCACCAGCAGTTCGTTGACGTTGAGGGCCACCCATTCTCGCTCGACGATACTGTTGACCTTAGCAGTCAACTTATTCTTGTCGAGTTCCAGGTGGGTAGGCACATTGGCCAAACCTGGATACTGCAGATTGGTTTCCACCAGCTGCCGAGAATTATCCCGATCCCGGACGCTGATTTCATCCCCAGGGCGGCAATTGTAGCTGGAAATGCTCATGCGTTTACCGTTGACGGTGATATGGCCGTGATTCACCAGTTGTCTGGCCGCTGGGATGGTAGGCGCAAAGCCTAACCGGAATACCGTGTTGTCTAGCCGCATTTCTAGCAACTGTAGTAGCACTTGCCCGGTGGACCCGACGGCTCGCCGAGCTCTTTTCACGTACCGTAGCAATTGCTTTTCGGTCAGGCCGTAGTTGAAGCGAAGCTTTTGCTTCTCTTCCAAACGCACCGCATATTCAGTCTTCTTCTTGCGAGCCTGTCCATGCTGCCCCGGAGGGTAGGACTTGCGGGCCGTTTTACGGCTTAGCCCCGGCAATTCCCCCAGGCGACGGACCACCCGCAGCCGTGGGCCTCGATATCGCGCCATGTATGTTCTCTCCGCAAAGCTTTGCAAAGCTACAATTTTACTCTATGGGAAGGCATAAAACAAGCCTTGATAGCCATTACATCGTCAGGACGGGGTGTTTTGTACGTCTGGTTTTTCCTCAGGCAAAATGGCCCCTGCCACCGGACACACCTGCAGGCAGATGCCACAGTCGATGCAGGTGGCAAAATCAATCCAGTACCAATCCGTGCCTTTGGCATTCTTGCCGGGCCCCTCGTGGATACAGGCAACTGGGCAGGCATCGACGCAATCGGCCACGCCCTCGCAAACATTCGTCACAATCGTGTGGGGCATGGAACTCCTCTCAATCGTCTATCAACGGGGTGACTGCTCATAGCCACCTCTAGTCCCTAACCTAAGGTAATGTTTCAATTTCTGGCAATCCATCTGGCCCGATCCAAGCGATGCGATCAATCTGGCGCTGCTTGGCAATCATGCGGACGGTCTCGGCTGCCGGGGGATCCTTGGCAGAGAGGGCCTCTAGATAGACTTCCACCCGCACCAGATTGGTGGCTTCGCGGATGGTCTGAGCGTAGGCGAAGGCGGCGGCAGCGGCGCTGGGTTGCAGCGGCACCACTAGCCAATCGCTGGCGGCGGTGGTTTGGGGTAATTGACCACTGGGCATGAGCACCTGATGCAGGGCTTCGATGCTGAGCATGAAGCCAATGCCAGGATAGCTGATGTCCTCGGGATGAAAGACCCCGAGCAGGTTGTCATAGCGGCCGCCCTTGCCCAGCACCTGGCGAGCGGCGGTGTCGCTTACCACTTCGAAGACTAGGCCGGTGTAGTAGTCAAAGGTCTCGATCAGGCTCAGGTCTAAGACCAGGGAGGGCATGGTGGCAGTGGCTCTCTGGGCAGTGGCCTCTTGTAGTAGCTCGACTAGGGTCTTTAAGCCCTCGACCATATGACGTTGCTCAGCACTTAGATCTAGGCCACTGACGGTCTGAAGCACGTCTTCAGGCCGCCCCCGCAGATCCATCAGTTGCAGGGCCCGTTGTCGTAGGTCTGCCTCTAGGGGTAGGATTTCTAGGGTAACTCGATCGAGATGTGCGATCGCACATCTCACCGCCGCCCGGTGCTCCTGGGGAAACGGCGCCAACAACGACTGAGTCAGGCCGGCATTGCCCAGCACCAAATGCCAGCGGGCCAAGCCGAGATGCCGCAGGCTATCGATCACCAGCAACAGCATTTCCGCATCGGCCAAGCCGCCGCCAGTGCCCAGCAGTTCTACCCCAGCCTGATAGAGTTCCTGCTGCTGCCCATGGCTGCCCTGGGCAGCGCGGCGAAAGACATTGGCGACATAGTACAGCCGCTGCGGATAACTCACCCGAGCCATGCGAGTCACCGCCGTGCGGGCAATGGAGGCCGTCAATTCTGGCCGTAGTCCCAACCGTTGGGTTGAGGTTCCCTGCAACTCGATTACCGTCGTCTGGTCGATAGCGCCCCCCGCCATCAGGGTTTCCAGGCTCTCCACCGTGGAGGTAATGATGCGCTGATAACTCCAACGTTGGAATACCTGCTCCAGGCGCTCTTCGATCCAATGTTTCTGGGCAACATCTAAGGGCAATAGATCCCGAGCCCCAGACGGTGGCTGGTAAACCATCAATTCTTCCTACCGCCGAAGAGTCCAAACAGCCCGCCGCCAGACTGCTTATTCTGGTTATTTTTCCGTTTAGACGAACTCGACTGATGGCCGGCGCGGGCTAGGGCCTGCTGCACCGATTGGGCAACGGTGTCGTTAGCATTCAGGTCTAGGGCCCGTTTGACATGGACCCGGGCCATAGTCGGTTGCCCTGCTTTTAGATAGATACTGGCCAGGTGGCTATGGCAAGCGGCATTGGTCGGGTGGGCCTGCAGCGCTTCCCGCAACTCCAAAATCGCCTTGGCATAATCCTTCTTGTATTCGAAGGTGCGGGCTCGGTTGATATAGCTCTCCAGGATCACCTCTCGATGCCGGCGGGGGGGGGGCGGTGGAGCGGTGGAGGCAGCTGGTGACGACGCTGCCGTCTCAGTAGACCCTGTCCCGGCGCGGATGGGGAGGACTGTCCCGGCGGGGACGACGTATCCGTCTGCGCCCGCCGCATCAAATAGACCAAATTGAGCTCACTGATCTGGCCGATGACGTCGAAGACATGCTCCAGGGAATCATACTGTTTACCCGCCAGAGTTTGCAGCGCCTCTGAGTAGGCAAACTCCAGATTCTTAGAGCTTGCTAACTGCTGAGCCACATCCGTATCCAGGGCAATCGTAGCCATCTGATTATTCAGCTGTCGTCCCTTCAGCTTCAGCAGCAGGGCGTACTCGTTGGCCGCCTTTTCGTCGCTGAGCTTCTCGTAGGCGGGGTTGACCAACTTAGAGAGCAATTCGCTGGCCCGCTGGCGGGCCTCACCATGGGCCGATGCCAGCGTATCGGGGTGCAGCTTGCGGGCAATTCTCAGATACCGCTTGCGCACCTGCTTGGGATCAGCCTCTACGGAGACTCCCAAGATGGCGTGGTAATCTGTGAAGTCTTGTTTGAACAAACCTTGCTCAATATTCATGTGCCTGCTGTGGTCGCGGCCGGGCTGGGGAATTCTTTTTAGTCTACTCTGCCTCCCCTAGTTTAGCGATGCCTTGCCGGGGGGATTAATTCAATCTCACATTAAGGCCTACGCCGCGACAATCGAGATCGGGAGGGAAGTGGGGGGAGTGGGGGAGTGGGGGAGTCTTGAGTTTTGAATTTTGAGTTCTCTCGGTGATGATTGCATTCAACCCTCAACGCTAGTCATTCAAAACTCTCTTGCCTGTTCATGCCTGTCTCTGCGTTGGTTGACTCGTCAGGCAGAAAAGCCCCTAACAGCTATGACCAATGACCCGCGAATCAAGACTGACTAGATCGCTGAGACACGTGTCTTTTTCAGTTTTCTGTCTTCTGCCTTATCTCTTCTGTCTTTGGCCTAGGCCCTTCCCCCGGGTGAGCCCCCAGAGCCACCCAATTAAGCGTAGTCTTAGCGAGGGGTATCACGCTTTGCCAAAGAACTCGACCGGCAGGGGCCGAATCCGTTGCAGTTCTGCGCTCATGGCCCCATGAATGGCGCCATTGCTGGCCAGGATGCGCCCGGATTCTATCGCAAAGGGGCCCTGATCATAGGCGGTTACCCGGCCACCGGCTTCTTCCACCAGCACCACGCCGGCGGCTAGGTCCCAGGGGGACAGCCCCCGCTCCCAGTAGCCATCGAGGCGGCCACAGGCGACATAGGCCAGATCAATAGAGGCGGCCCCGCCCCGGCGCACGCCCCGAGTCAGGTGGGTAAAGCGGCAGAATTCGGCGTAGTTGGTATCGATGGTTTCCTGGCGGTCGTAGGCGAAGCCGGTCACCAGTAAACTCGCCGGCAAATCCTGGGTGGTAGAGACCCGAATCGGGTGACGGTTGCGGGTTGCCCCCAGCCCCTTTGCCGCCCGAAATAGATCGCGGTGGATGGGGTCATATACGGCGCCGACGGCGGGGTCGCCATCGACTAGCAGCCCCACGGAGGCGGCAGAGAAGGGATATTGATGGGCATAGTTGGTGGTGCCATCGAGGGGGTCAATGGCCCATAGGAAGGGGCTGCTGTCTTTGCCCCCCCGGCCCGATTCTTCGGCCAAGAGGCCATGCTCTGGAACATGACGCTCCAGGACCTGTAGGATTTCAGTCTCGGCGGCTTTGTCGGCGGCCGTGACCAGATCGCCGGGGCGCCCCTTTTGCTCAATGCTGTCGAGCTTGCCCCAATAGGATTCCAAGGATGGCGCCGGCGGCCAAGGCTGCCCTCTGAGGCAATGTCTAGAAGACGCAGTAACTCGCTTTGGGAAAGGGATGTCATAGGCGAATGGGGTCGGTAGGTGCTGGGTCGGTCCGTTAGCGCCGGGGCTCAGTCATCCTCTAGGGGCAGACCAGGGCGAACCTTGCCTTTACCAAAGTAACGGCCAAATTGTAATTCGTAGACTTCGTCTTCATCTTGAGTCTCGACCTCTAGGTCGGAGCGGGGATAGGCCACGCAGAGGAGGGCATAGCCCTGGGCCCGTAGATCCGGGGATAGGCCCATGGCCTCGGGTTGATAGAGGTCTCCGGAGAGGACCCGGGCGGCACAGGTGGTACAGGCGCCGTTGCGACAGGAGAAGGGCAGCTCGGCGTGTTGGTCTTCGGCGGTCTGCAGAATGTAGCGATCTTCAGGCACCTCGATGGTGTAGGTCCGGTGTTGTTGGCGATGGTGAATGCGAACGCGGTGGCAAGGAGGCATAGTCAGGGTGCGGCAACGACTGGAAAATGATGGCCCCATGGTCGGCCAGTAGCCACGATGGCAAACCCCATTTCCCCTAAGGTCATGCTCGCACGAAAGATTGGCGAATTTAAGGGCAGATGCGATCGCAAATCTGATACGATAACAATTCGTGACAGCCTGAATATGTCCCTGGAGAGGTGGCCGAGTGGTTTAAGGCGCAGCACTGGAAATGCTGTTTAGGGGCAACTCTAACGAGGGTTCGAATCCCTCCCTCTCCGTTCGCTTAGCCTCGAACATCACTCAACCAGACTCAGAGGGCATTTGAAAACTCGGCTGAAAGCCCTGTAGGGTAAGCGTTTTAGAGCGTATGGCTCTGTTGGCCAGAATCCAGTCTGGAGCAAGGTTGCGGGGTACTTTCCAAATATCCTCTCAGGCTAAACGCTGGCCCTGCAGCCGACTCAGTTATCCCCCTCTGCAGGCGTTGCCGTTTCCAGTTGCTGAATCTGGTCCTGCAGCAACTCTAGCCGCCGCTGATTGGACTGCACCGTATCGGTGAGGCTGGTCAACTCCTCTGGCACATCTTCCCGCAGGGTCTGCAGCTGCTCTTGCTGCCGTTGCAGCTCAGTTTCCATGGTTTCAAGCTGCTCCAGCATGGCGGCGTTGGCCTCGGCGGCTTGTTCCGTCTCCCGCTGCACGATTTGCTCTTGCACCAATAGGCGATAGGCAAACCACCCCGAGATGCCGATGGCCAACAATACCGCGATTACCAACCCCGACACCAGGGTTTGCACCAGTCCTCGCAGTCGGTTGGTTCGACCCTGTAGCTCTTCTAGGTTAGATTTAAGGGCCTGCTGTTGCTCCTGTAGCATGGCCAGCACGTCGTCCTGATGCTGGGGATTGGGCGTGGACTCGGACGGGGATGGAGTATTCATAAAAATCTGCTGAAGGTGAGAGCGTCATTAGAGCGTCACTAGAGCGTCATCGGCGAATCGATGTACACCGTCGGTTCCGGTACGACAAATCGCAAATTTTGAGCGGCCAGGCGCTGGGCAATGGCAGAATTCGCCAGATCTAAGAGTCGCTTGCGTAATTCCAGAGAATTCTCGGTGGGGCTAGTGATAAAAAAGAACACCCGGGCTCGGGTGGCAGGATACTTGGGCTCATCGGTGGTGCCATATTGAACCCGGGTACTGGTCTTGTCGAAGCCCCAGAAAAAGCGGCTTTCCTGTTCGATGGTACGGGTTACCAGGGCTTGCTCGTCCACCCGTAGTTGCCTGGAAAAGTCTAGGCACAGCATGGCCATGGTCTTTTTCCCCCGGCTGACATTTTCGATGTTTTTACCGGCCATGGTGGAGTTGGGCACAATCATCATCGTGTTTTGAGCGACAATGCGAATCTTGGTGGAGCGCAATCCAATGGCTTCCACTAAGCCATAGACATCCTCTCCGTAGGGATTGAAGTTGACTCGAATGTATTCTCCAGATACATAGGGACGATCCAGATAGAGTTCTAGGGTGCCAAACAGGCGGCCTAGGGTTTGTTGAGCGGCAAAGGCAATGGCGACGCCACTGATACCAACGCTAGCGCCGAGGGCGATCAAATTCACCCGCAGGCCAATGGCAAACACGATGATGGCCAAGATGATGATCAATACGTAGATCAAGGTTTCAAAAATCAGCACCACTTCGCTGACTTCACCAAACCAGCGATTGACCAGGCCAATGACGGAACGATGAATGATCTGGCGGGCCAGTTTGGAGGCGAACCAGATGATGCAAACAGATAGGGCGGAATAGACAAAAACGCCTAAAAAGTTGTAGAGATCCTCGTACTGAATCAGCACATTCAGGCAGATGGCAATGAAGGCGAAGGCCCCGGTCAAGGTGAGAGAATTTTGAAACGGTTGAATGTAGCTTTCATAGACCGATTTATCATCGGTAATCTGATAGTTACCCAGTAGTTTTACCCCCCTACTGATTAGTCCCAATAACCATCGCCCCACGACGGGAGAGATGGCCACGGCCAAGGAAAATAACACTAGCCTTGTCATCAGCTCCAAGACATAGTGTAGTATTTCGCGCTCGATGGGCATCGTGTCTAATCCTTCATAAAGCTGGATAAGGTGGCTATCCCTTAAACGTTCATCGGTTGATTGATGTCGATGATGCTTTCTTTGATATCGAAGCTGATGTCATAGACTTGCAGTTGTTGGATAATATTCTCCCGCGCCATTTCTAGGAGGCCCTTACGTAATTCCATGGACGTGGCTGTGGCCCCCAAGATGAAGAAAATCACCTGAGCCTGGACATAGGCCTGGCCCGAGGGGTCGCTGAGGGGTTCGAAAGTGACCTGGGTGAGCTGATGGTCGATGCCTAAGATATCGCGGCTGCTCTCTAGGAGCAGTTGCTCGATCAGGGCTTGTTCTTCATTGGCCATGGAGCGCGGGAAGGTCAATGTCACCATGGAGATCACCCGTTGGGCATTGGTCAGATTCTCGATGCTCACCTGCGCCAGGTTGCTGTTGGGCACCACCATCAAGGTATTTTTGCCGGATAGGCGAATTTTGGTGGAGCGCCAGCCGGTGGATTCTACTTTACCCAGGGTGCGGTCGGGTAGGTGAATGTGGTCGCCGACGGTGAAGGGGCGATCGATATATAGCACGATGCTCCAGAGGATCTGCTCGACGATCTTTTGGGAGCCAAATGCGATCGCAAATCCCCCCACCCCCAAACTGGCGAATAACCCCACCAGGTTATAGCGATGGGCCTGGGCGTAAAAGAAAACCACCACCAACACAATGGCGGCCTTGCTGACGAATTTACCCAGGGTCAGCAACTCGGTGTTGATCTTGGCTTCCTCTTCCAGGGTCGCCCCCAGCACATAAGTATCAAACAGTTCAGAAAACAGCTTGAACCCCAGTAATGTGACACTGACGGCCAGCAGAAAACTCAGCAACCCCTCCAGCCCCACCAGCCAAGGGGGCATGGGATTAGCCAGCACCAGCAGATCCACGCCGGTGGCGGCAACGGCCGCCAGCAGCCAGCCCCGATAGGGAGACACCACCGTCTGCAAGACCTCCAGAGGCTGGTCTAGCTGCAGTTGCTGGGCCCAGGGCTGAGCCAAATTGAGCCACCGCCGCCGCGAGATAGCAACCCCCCAGAGCACCCCCAACAGCACCGTCAGCCCCAGCAGCACCACGACGATGCCAATCACCACATCGGGCAAATCGAGGCTGAGGCCAATGGCTCGTAAGAAACGCTTGATCATGGTCTATCCCCAACGCCACTGCCAGCGTCGCGCCAGACGCCCCCATCGCGAGCGCCTACCTACCGCTGGCCAATTCTTGACCGGTCCGGCTCGGTAGAGTTGCCTGGCGGGACAGGCTCACTATCGAGCCAGACTCAGTGTAAATCCCCTGGGATTATCGCAGACGCAGCTGGCAACCGCCTAAAGAGTGGCGGTAGTGACTAGCTGAGAGGATGTTTGGAAAGTACCCTGCAACCTTTCAGCCGAGTTCCCAAATGTCCTCTGAGGGCAGACTTTTGGCATCCCCGGCGAAGGCTATTCATCCCAGAGGTTGGCTAGGGTGTAGGGGCCGCCCTCGACTACCCAGAATTCGCCGCTGACGTAGCGATGATGGCGGTCTAACCGTGCGATCGCAGCCATGTCATCTGGCGTCAGCGACACCTTAGCCGCCGCCAGATTTTGCTCGATGCGGGCCGGTGTGACTGACTTAGGAATCACGGCGGTGCCACGGTGGATGGCCCAGCTGATTAACACCTGGGCTGGGGTGACCTGATGATTAGTTGCGATCGTTGCGATGGTGGGATCATCTAACAGCACCGGATCGGTAGCCGCCTTGAGGGAGTCAGGCCGATCAGCAGATCCTAAGGGAGAATAGGCGGTCAGATGAATCCCCTGATCCCGACAAAACTGCAGCATAGCCGGCTGCTGCAGGTAGGGATGCAGCTCGATCTGGTTCATTTCCGGCTTGATTCGGGCCGCTGTCAGCAGCGAGGTCAGCTTGGCAATGCTGCAATTAGAGACGCCAATGTGGCGGCACAGCCCCTTGTCCAGCAGCGCCTCCATGGCTGCCCAAGTGGTAGTGAGGGGCAGCTCATCCAGAGGAATCATCTTCTCTGGGGTGAGGGGAAAGCTCGCTCCCGGTTTCAGGCAAACAGGCCAGTGAATCAAATACAGATCCAGATAGTCCAACTGCAGATTAGCCAGGGTCTTTTCCAAAGCCGGCTGCACCTGCTCAGGGGCATGGGAATCATTCCAGAGTTTGGAGGTAATCCACAGCTCGTCCCGAGCCACCACATTGTCCCGGAAAGATTCCGCCAGGGCGCGGCCAATCTCGGCTTCGTTGCCATAGATGAAGGCGCAATCAATGTGGCGATAGCCGAGGCGGATTGCCGTCTTCAACGCCCCGTACACCTCACCAGGTTTAGACTTCCAAGTGCCTAATCCCAACACCGGCATCTGATCACGGTTGCTAAATTGTAAGGTCTTCATCCGCTTTCCCGATCGACTGATTCCACCCTAACCTACGAATTGAGGCCAGCTCCCTTGTCTAGTACTCCGCGGTAGAGATTGGCCTCGCTGTCAGAAATAATGCCTAGACGCGGCTCGTGTTGGGTCTATACTCAGCTGCCAAGATGCTCAGAGAGACAGTAGGTTAGACATAGGCAGCCCCACTGACGGGCTACCCGCTTGTCCCTAGACCCCATCGCTTTCTGTCGCTCCTATGGTCTCCATCCTTGACCCGGCCATCTCCACCAAGATTCGCAAGATGCAAGGGCGAGTCCGTTGGCAGCATCCGCTAATTCAGCGAGCCCATATCGACCAGACCCGGTTGCAGATAGAGGACACTTCTCCTGCTCAGGAGGCCTTTTCATTTTTGGTGATTGGTGACAGTGGCTCTGGGCCCCACCCCGATCATCATCCCCAGCGCCGCATTGCTCGGCGCATGGTGCCCCATCTAGAGGACTGTAGTTTTCTCTTGCACACGGGGGATGTGGTCTATCAGGTGGGGTCGAGCGAACAATATCCGGCCAATTTCATCGCACCCTACCGGGACTGGTTAGTGGGAGGTGAGCAGCCTCAGCACATTGCCTATGACGCCATGGTGTTTCGCCATCCCTTTCTGCCGGTGTTGGGCAACCATGATTACTATAATCTGCCCGCCCTCTACGGGTGGCTGATTCGGGCCAGCAAGCCCCTGCGACGGTGGTTGGGCAACCTAGAGCCCAATGTGGGCTGGCACGGCTCCTACGATGGCGATGCCTTTGCCCGGGCCTTTCTAGATTATCTGAAAGGAGTGCCGGCGGCTCAATTGCCCCAGCACTTGCAGACCCATTACACGGTCCCAACCGACACAGGGTATTGCTTGCGATATCGCCCCGGGCAGTTCACTCGCTTGCCGAATCGCTATTACCAATTTCGCCATGGTGATATCGACTTTTTTGCCCTCGATTCCAGCACCTTTAATGCCCCTGCTCCCAGTGCCTCTGAAGACTATCGACGGCAGTTGCAGCGCCGGCGGCAGGCGGTGCACCACCAACGGCAACAGGTGCTAGAGGAAGCGGCCCAACTGCACCGCCAAGGGGAGACGGTGGCTGAGCGCTGGGATGATTTGCAGGCTAAGCTGGAGCAATTTGATGAAGTGCTGTTGGACCTGGAGAAGCAACTACCACCGCCGGATGCGTCACCGCCGCAGGCCCTCCATGTGGATTGGCAGCAGTTAGAGTGGCTGGCACAGCGGTTGATTGCCTCTTGGCGCACGCCGACGGTACGGGGACGGGTGCTCTATTTTCACCATCCTCCCTATGTGAGTGAGGTGACCAAGTGGCACCAGGGCCAGACTTTGGCGGTGCGTCAGCATCTGCGCTGGGTGCTGGATCGGGTAGCGGTGGCGGTATCACCGTCCCCTAGTGGGCAACCGTTGGTGGATTTGGTGCTCTGTGGTCATGCCCACTGTTTTGAATACCTGCGCACGGTGGAGACAGGCCATGGCGACGCCCATCTCAATTGGATTGTCTGTGGTGGCAGTGGCCTCAGTTTACGGCGGCAGCGACCGGAGGGGGCAGACCTCTATGAGGGCAACCACTTGGTGGCTAAGTCGCAATTGTTTGTGGGGCTGACGGGCCATCGTTCGGAACGACGGCGTCCCTATTCGTTTCTGCGGATCGATGTGCAGCCGGGGCACCCTCCTAAATTCGTGGTGCGGCCCTATATTTCAGAGCGCTACCACCAGCAGTGGCAGGATTACGGCTTGGCACAGTTGGTGCTGTAGGGGGCTGCGAGAGACTCTAGGCCAAGGGAGTGACCCCAGCTATGCCCCTTTGCCGCCGGTGGCTTCCCCCAGGGCTAATCCCAGATCCCGGAAGTAGCGAATGGCTAGGACCAGCAAGATCACTGCGGAGATGACAACCTGTAGCAGGTAAATCTGATAGGTGTAGCCAAGGGAGGGAGGGAGGTCTGCCGAGGACAGTTGCCCGAGTAGCCAGGTGTAGGGATCCCAGAGCAGTGGTCCCAGGATACAAGACTGTCGAGAAATGCAGAGATCGGTAGCACCAACCCCAAGACGACTGATGCTGGCCAGCGAGGCGTCTAACTGCCCCAGGGTGGTTAAGACTAAACCGCCCAAAACTAGCAACAGCAATCCCCCTCCCAGTTGAAAAAATCGCGCTAGGGAGAGTTGGCGACCAACCAGGGCGATGCCAGTGGCGATGGCCAGGGCTAAGGCACCGGCCAGGAGGATAGCGATCGCCATCGCTGCCAGGGGGATATCTTTGGGCAACTCCAGAGTGATGGCGATGCCCCCTTGCAGCATCAGGATACAGGTGCCACTGAATAGGCTCCAGCCGGTGGTTTCACTCTGTTGTTTGGGTGCGGCGATGCGCTCGTTCCAGTCGGCGTTGAGCCAGCGGGCTTGGCGGGCTAACCAGAGCAGAATCCAGCTGAGTAGGACCAATGCGATCGCACCGAAGAGCACCTCTAGGGAGGCACCGATAATCTCCCCTAGCTCAGGAAGTACCGGGGTGATCTGTTGTAATTCCTGTTGAAGCACCACTGCCAGTAAGCCACTACCCACACCACCAACGATCACGCCACCGTAAAGCCAGCGACCCAGGCTGGGTTGCTTGGCCTGCTCTAGGCAGGCCGACAAAATTCCCACAGTCATGGCCGCCGCCAGGCTGTGGCTTAAAAACAGCACTATTAATGGTCCCATCACACTACTAGCCATTACTCCTCGGCAGCCAGGCCAATCTGCTGCAGTCGCTGATTCAAATAGGCCGCCGCTGTCCAGCGGGGAAATCGCTCCCTGCCGCCAGTACGGGCCACACAGTCAGGCTGGGGACTCAGATCCACCTGGGGCCGAGGATGGACGAAAAACGGCATCGAGAGGCGCCCCTGGCCAGATTCTGGCCCATTCACCACCCGATGAGTCGTGCTCTTCAGCCAGCCATTGGTTAGGTTCTGCAACATATCGCCCGTATCGACGATAATCTGCCCCGGTGCCGCCTGCACCGGCAACCAGCGGCCATCGCGGCTATGAATTTCCAACCCCGGTGCCGTCGCCTCACAGAGCAGTGTAATAAAATTGATGTCCTCATGGGGCGCTGCCCGTAAGCTGCCAGGGGGGGCTGCCGCGGGAACCGGGGGATAATGGGCCAGGCGCAGCACCGTCTTGCCGCCGATAACCATGTCCTGCAACCAGGTCCGCGATTGCCCTAGGTAGAGGGCACAGACCTCTAACAGTTGCGCCGCACAGGCGTCGAGTTGGCCATAGAGGCTTATCATCGCTGGCCGAAAGCCAGGCACTTCAGCTGGCCAGGGAGCATTTGCACTCTCTAAATCGCACCGATTGACATGCCAAAATTCCTTCAGATCCGGCAGGAGGCAATCCTTGGCATGCTCCCGGCCAAAGCGGGTAAAGCCCCCCTGCCCTTTCATGTCAGGATGCTCGTATTGCAGCTTTGTCTGCAGGGGTAACTCGAAGAACCGCTGAGTCATCTCATAGGCCGAGGCAATCAGCTGGGCATCGATGCCTGGATTAGCCAAGACGAAAAATCCCACCTCTGCCAACGCCTGCCCTAAGGCATCCACAAAGTCAGCTGTCGTGGCCTCAGCCCGATAATCCTGTAAGTCAAGGCAAGGAATTGTGGAGATCATTCTGGCAACTGCCGTGTGAAGGCTTGGTGAAGCTATCGGCTCTTAATGTTCACTTTACCGCCTCTTTAGGCTGACCTGGGATGCTCGGGGCACTGGCCTGTCAGACGGTGATGGGTAAAAGGTTGCAGGGCAACTACTCCAGAGCCACGGATTGTCCTCACTGCCAGAGACCACAGGTCGTAAACAATGGGCGGCAAGCGATTTAATGAGCGCACCGGCACCCCAATGGCCCGCCTGCGAGCCCTAGTTCAGTGACAGCCACGGCGTTGAATAGCAGCGAAGGGGCGGGGGCGCGAGCGACGGGCTGCATTTTCGGGACGCCTCATTCAACGCGAGTGTCCCAGTCGTTATCACACCCGCAAAGTCTAATGCAGATACGCCAATATGCTGCCCTATATGGAGGTTATGGAAGAACTCACACAGACTCTCAGCTCCCACTCCACGTTTGATGCCAAACACATAGATGGCTGCCACCACCAGTCGTTTTAGCCACTGCTCGCCAGCAGAGGTTTCCCAAAACATTGAGCCTAAATTCTGATGACGACGCTTCAATGCCTGTTGATGACGAGGGACACTGCTTTTGGAAATTCCGGTGGCGGCGGCGATTGACCGAATTGTTTGAGAGCCCTTGTCTGCCAGCCTCGCTGCGATTTGCTGATAGTGATTATCGTATCCTCGGAATCGTCTTTGAGGATACGATACTGGCCCTAGCGCTCTATCGCAGGGTTTTCCTATGTAGGCTTTTGTCCCGCTTTATGTGGATAGCCGTCAAACTTATCTTTTAGACGCTTGATGACATTTGGAATTCATAAAAGTTGACGCCTTAAATCCCTTGATATCAAGCGTTTCGAGCTTATGGCACTTCGTCGCGGCTACCCTTCAGTTACCCCTAATATTTGATCCTTTTAGAACATTAGTTTCTTATCTCAATAAGTTACATATTTGTTACTACTTGCAGCATCTTGGAATTCCGAATACCATCTGAAACTGTGAGGTCTTGCACAGATTTAATCGGAAAGTTAAACGGAGTTTAAAGCATAATCAACTTTTCTTTTGCAGGCTGACTGAGCTATTGGGATAGTAGCAGTTTATCTATGCTAGCTTAGTTTCTCGAAGTTGATTTTCAAGGTTACACGCGTGTTACCGATTAGGAGGTCACTTAATCGGCAACATCCGGGTATATGATTTTTTAGTAGGATGGATAACTAAAATGCAGAAGCGTGTACTTGTTTACGGTGCAACAGGTGTCCAGGGAGGACCTGTTGTCAGCCAGCTTTTGAAAGCTGGATTTACGGTCAGATTATTGGTTCGAGATCGCCACAAAGCTGAGTTTTGGCAGCAAGCAGGTGCCGAACTTGCTTTCGGTGATCTGGGCGATCATCCTAGTTTGGAGAAGGCCAATAGAGACGTAGACAGAGTCTTTTTGCAGCTGCCACTAGAGTTTACTGAAACTGTCTTTGAGTATGGCAGAAACGCGATTGAGGCTGCTCAGGAAGCTGGCGTAGAATTATTAGTTTTTAACACCAGCGTACTGGTGCCAGAAGCAAAAACTGGCGTAAAAGCTTTAGATCTCAAGCATGATGTTGAATGTTACCTCCGAGAAAGTGGCTTGCCTTACATAATTCTGCGACCCACTTTTTATATGGAGAACTTGGCGGCTCCTTGGTCTATTCCCAGTATCATGCAGCAGGGAACGGTTGCCTATCCGATGCCGAGCGATTTTTGCGCCTCTTGGATCAGTGTTGAGGATATGGCTGCGTATGTCGTGCAAGCCTTGAAAAATCCAGAACTAGCTGACTCAGTGTTTAACATTGGAGGACCAGAAGTGCTCGCGGCAGAGGATATTGCCAAAAAGTTCGCCCACGCTTTAAATCGTCAGATTGATTATTATCCTATCCCGCTGAATCAATTTGAAGAACAAATCAATGCTGTGATCGGGGAACCTGTAGGAACTGAGATTACAGCCTTATATCGCTGGTTTGTGACTCAGCCGCAGTCACCAGCAGCGCTCAATCTTGATTCGGTTCTACAAAAGCTGCCAGTGCAGTTAACACCGATGAAAGACTGGATTCACAAGAAGGATTGTTTTGCCGCATAGGTGAGCAGATTCTCAAATCTTCCGAGTAAGAAATTTGTTGAAAGGACTAGAAAAAGATGAGTCTTTCCGATCCACCTACTGCTTTTTACTCGACAGGAATTTCAATGAATACTCTCTATGAATATCTTGAATCGAAAGAAAACAAATTCAGGCAACACTCATTCTTCAGAAACCTAAAATCTGTTGATTCCTTAAGTCAATTAGCTTTAGTGGCAGCGCAATTGTCCTTTTGGGTAATGTCTTTTCAGGATTTGTTAAGGCTTAATATTGAGCAAGTACAAGATAAAAAACTGAGTCGCCTCTTGCGATGTCATCAAACAGAAGATGCCGGTCATGAAGAATGGTTCTTGCATGACTTAGCAGTAATGCAAATCGCGGAACCTAGACTTCGCACACTCTATAGTCAGACACATACGCCTACTCGCGATGCCACTTATTTTGTCCTCGCACAAGTCTTTGAAGCTCAAAGTGATCACGAGCGGATTGCGCTACTACTCACAATCGAGTCAGCAGCACAGGTTTTTTTTAGTCAAGTTGCTGACTTTTCAGAACGGCTTAAAGTCTCTAAAGACTTGATGTATTTCTCAAATCATCACTTAAACGCCGAGGAAAGCCACGATTCTCTAGATCATGATATGGAGAACTGTTTAAACCGAATGTGGCTGACGGAAGACAAAAAGAGGATCGTTTATAGCCTGATTGATCGGGTTTATCATGCTTTCTCTATTTTGTTCGATCACTTCAATGCCACTTTAGTGGAAAACCTTTCTGTTTCTGTTTAATGGATCTCTCCATTCAGAAACTTATTTGCTGTTGAATTTGAGCTTTGACGATAACGTGGACGGTATTTCAGTGAA
Organism: Halomicronema hongdechloris C2206; assembly: GCF_002075285.3. Classification (GTDB taxonomy): domain Bacteria; phylum Cyanobacteriota; class Cyanobacteriia; order Phormidesmidales; family Phormidesmidaceae; genus Halomicronema_B; species Halomicronema_B hongdechloris. The sequence goes on from NZ_CP021983.2 coordinate 2,715,807, forward strand.
ACTTTGAGGGAAATAATGGGTAATCAGTGCTCGGTAACACTATTTCTAAGCGTAGCCTCAACCCTGATGTGTTTTTCTGGTGCTGCACAGGCGGCTAGCCTGACTACCATTGCCAGTAATTTGAATAATCCGAGAGGCATTACATTTGGACCTAATGGTGGTTTGTATATTGCTGAAGCGGGTGTTGGCGGGAATGGTATTGTTGTCCCTGCACCAGAGTTAAATTCAATTCAAACCTTTGGATTGTCTGGATCAATTACTCGTGTTCGGGATGGGGTTCAAGAACGTGTTTTAACAGATTTACCATCGCTAGCATTAATCCCAGAAGGCGCGACCCCTCCAGAACAGGCAGGAGCTTTGCTACCTGCAACAGGAGCTCATGATATCGAGTTCGATCAAAATGGTAATCCCTATGTGCTGTTTGGCTATGCCACAACGACGGATCAGCAAGACGCTCTTTCGGCAGTGGGTGGTGATGATCTAGGCTCATTAACTGCCTTCAATATTAATGAGGATGACTCTTGGCAGCGCGGCGAATTTTCAATTGATTTAGTGGAGTTTGAGGAGTTAGATAATCCCGATGATGGGGCGTTTCTCAACAATCCATTTGATTTAGAGATTATAGGAGAAACGTTCTATATTGCTGATCCCGGAGGTAATAATTTTTACTCTGCGGATCTTGACGGTAATGTCGCGCTCAACGCTGTGTTTCCACCTGAAATGATTGAAGGAACTGATTTTGAGCGCGTGCCGACTTCCGTTGCTGTAGGACCAGATGGCGCTTTCTATATTGGTGAACTGACTGGCAACTTCTCACCACCGGGTAGTGCCCGAGTGCTGAGATTGCTCCCAGGCGGCGAACCTGAAGTGTTCGCGGAGGGATTTACACAAATCATCGGCCTCGACTTCGACAGCAAAGAGAACCTCTATGTCCTAGAGTTTTCGGTCAATCCTGATGCACCGATTCCAACCGACGGTTCCGACCAAGAGTTTACAGGTGCCCTATTCAAGGTGGCTGCGGATGGCAATCGCAGCACCGTTATTGGCCCCAACGAAGGGCTTGTAGGACCCGGCGGTATTACGGTTGGCCCTGATGATGCGGTCTATATTTCGAATTTTGGAACTACGGTAGGCACCGGACAGGTGGTTCGAGTTGATGCTGCAGCATCTGTACCAGAGCCCTCTTCGGCTTTGGCAGTATTGAGTGTAGGAATGACTGGAGGAATCTTGCTGAAGCGACGGAAGTGGACGCCCTTAGAAACGGCCTAGCCTTCTATAAAGGAGCGTACTGGACATTGCTGCTGAAGTTTGGCAGCTTTTTGTCAAAGCTGAACTTCTATATGTATGGGCTAATATTTGTTCAGTACGCTTCTACTTGCATTTTAGTTGCCGTACTCGCAATGTCTTTAACTACTTCTAATATGGAGCGCTCTCGATTGCCCAGATATTTTTGATGTCAAAATTTGTCAGTTCACCTGTAGCTTGTAATTGCTGAAAATAGCGAACCAGATATCTGAGCTTATGACATAAATACAGGTTGCTGCTCATGTCTAGCTAGATAGACTTCTCCCCAATCTCGCATTGTCAGCAATATCGGTACTAAGCTTCTGCCATATTCGGTAAGGGCATATTCCACTTTGATAGGCTCTGAATAAGCCATTCGTATAATCAGCTGATCCCGTTCTAGTTCTCTAAGTTGAAGCGTTAGAATACGGCGGCTAATACCCGGAATTTGTCTTTGGAGTTCACCAAATCGCTGTGTTCTGTCAAGTAGGCAATACAAAATATTTGGTTTCCATTTCCCAGAGATCAAGTCAACGGTCACTTTCACAGGACACGGTTTTTGTTTAGTTCGCTCTGCTTCCACGGTTACTAGCTCCTAGCTAATTTTGACATCGGATCCAGCGATGCAGAAATCACTCCCTACTACAGATTAACTGTCTAAGTCATTAAAGTCTCAAATTTAGAGATTTTACTGAAAAGACCTGGTTGAATGTCCTGTACTGGTTGTTTTTGTTATTTCAGGACTGCGCACAAGCTCATAAGCACGCCGATTTTGCTTGTCAAAAGGCCCCATCATTGACGAAGGAGATCTATATGCTTCAAGAATCTTACAGCTATCAAGTTAGGGGAAATGCTCAAGTGCGGCGCTGCACTCAAGAACTGCTTCTGGCAACTGCCCTCGACGGCCTACTATCGCAGCTCGATCAGTATCGGGGCGGCCTCCTAAAGAGTAGCTATGAATTCCCAGGACGTTACAAACGGTGGGCGATTGGGTTTGTCAATCCTCCCTTAGAAATTTCCTCGCGGGGCAACACATTCGCCATTATAGCGCTCAATGAGCGCGGGCAAGTTCTAGTGTCTTATCTGGCGCTACACCTCTGTCGGAAACCCGAATTACGCTATCTCACTCGCAGTCAGCGTTGGATTAAGGGCACCATCCAGTTCGAGGAGCGGCCATTTCAAGAAGAGGAGCGTAGCCGTCAGCCTTCTATATTCACACTCATTCGCTATGTGTTGGATGCCTTTCACAGTGAAGAAGATTGCTATCTGGGGCTCTATGGTGCGGTGGGTTACGACATCATTTTTCAATTTGAATCGCTCACTCAGCAGTGCGATCGCAAAGAGAATCAGCGGGATTTAATCCTTTATCTGCCGGATGATTTCTGGCTCGTTGATTACTACGCTCAACGAGCCTTCAAGGTACAGTACGAATTTGCAACTGAGTTTGGCAGCACCCACGGATTACCTCGGGATGGCGAAGTTATTGACTTTCGGGGACAGCAATTAATGCCTACCCGTCAGTCTGATCATGAACCTGGGGAGTATGCTGATCTCGTAAGACATGCCCTCGACTACTTTCGGCGCGGGGATTTGTTTGAAGTTGTGCCTAGTCAGAGCTTTTTTAGGCACTGTCAAACGGCTCCTAGTCAGCTATTTCAGACGCTGCACCAGATTAACCCTAGTCCCTACAGCTTTGTCTTCAATCTGGGTGGTGAGTATCTTGTCGGTTCGTCGCCAGAAATGTTCGTGCGAGTTGAGGGGCGACGGGTCGAGACTTGTCCCATTAGCGGCACCATTCGGCGGGGGCAAAACGCGATCGAAGATGCTTACCAAGTTCTGAAACTGCTGAATTCTCATAAAGATGAAGCAGAACTGACGATGTGTACAGACGTTGATCGCAATGACAAATCACGGGTTTGTGAGCCTGGTTCAGTACAGGTGATTGGCCGGAGACAGATTGAACTGTATAGCCATCTCATCCATACTGTCGATCATGTGGAGGGAACCCTCCGGCCCGAATTTGACGCGATCGATGCGTTTTTGACGCACACCTGGGCAGTGACAGTGACAGGCGCACCAAAACGGGCTGCCATCCAGTTTATCGAGCAGCATGAGCGCAGCGCCCGCCGATGGTACGGAGGGGCTGTCGGGGGCTTCACTTTTAACGGCCATATCAATACCGGGCTGATTCTACGAACCATCTGCCTAAAAGACACGATCGCGGAGGTACGGGTGGGGGCTACCTTGCTCTATGATTCAATTCCCGAAACGGAGGAAGAGGAAACACTGACAAAAGCAGCAGCCATGATGCAAACGCTTCAGTTAGCGCAATCGGAAGAGTCGCGATCGCCTTTTCCCCAGACTCCGCCAACGGCTGCATCATTCGAGACTGGACAACGGGTGTTGTTAATCGATTACGAGGATTCTTTTGTACACACCCTGGCCAACTATATTTGTCAGACGGGAGCACACGTGGTGACACTGCGTCATGGGTTCCCCGATTCGGTTTGGGAAATGGAACAGCCTGACTTGGTTGTGCTTTCGCCAGGACCAGGCACTCCTCGCGATTTTCACATTAGCCGAACGATTCGCACCTGCCTAAAGCGAGAGATTCCGCTTTTTGGAGTTTGTTTAGGTCTACAAGGAATTGTAGAGACCTTTGGCGGAGAGCTGAGTTCGCTACCTTATCCACAACATGGTAAACCCTCCCGAATTTCAGTCGTAGCTGCTGACTCTCGCCTCTTTCAGAAATTGCCGCAAACCTTCGTGGCTGGGCGATATCACTCGTTGTGTGCCATGCCCGAACAAGTGCCGCCGGAGCTGAACATCACAGCCATCTCTGAGGACGGAGTGGTGATGGCCGTAGAGCATAAAACCCTGCCAATTGCTGCCGTACAGTTTCATCCCGAATCCATCATGACGCTGGCAGAAAGTGTTGGCTTATCGATTATTTATAACGTGATGCGGACCTACGCAAAATCAGCCACGACTTCCAACCTAGTTCCGCTTTGCTAAAGGCCCCTTACATAGACGACGCAGGTTCCTTGTCATCCTTGCCATCTTTGACCGCCATGCTGTGCAACTATCGAAACTTGAGGCGATGAATATTCCTTCTTCAACCTCCAATACCCTACTGCCTATTTCCTCGATCAGTCCCTCGACGGCGCAGCCCCCCGGCACAATCCTCGAAACCATCGTGCGGCACAAGCGACAGGAAGTGATGCATCTACAGCGACAGCAATCGCTTGCAGCCATTCAGCGATGGGCAGCAGCGACTCCTCCCAGCCACGACTTTTGTGCTGCGTTGCGTCAGCATCCTAAACCGAGTCTCATTGCAGAAGTCAAAAAAGCGTCGCCGAGCCGAGGCGTGATACGAACCGACTTCAATCCGGTGGCAATCGCGGCGGCCTATGAGCAAGGTGGTGCTGCCTGCCTGTCGGTGCTGACAGACGCTGCCTTCTTTCAGGGTAGCTTCAGGAATCTGTGGCGAGTGCGACAGCACATTGCACTACCGCTGCTATGTAAGGAGTTCATCATTGATCCTTACCAGATTTATCTAGCGCGAGTTGCGAGAGCAGATGCAGTGCTGCTGATTGCGGCACTGCTCGATGATGATCGTCTGCAGGAGTTTGTGTCATTGGCGAGCAATCTAGGGATGCAAGCTCTGATCGAGGTTCACACTTTGGAGGAGCTTGATCGTGTACTCTCCTTGCAGCAACTGACCCTAATCGGCATCAATAATCGCGATCTAGCCCGCTTCACCGTAGATGTTGGCATGACTGAACGGCTGTTGGCTGCCCGAGCAAACCAGATTAAAGCTGCAGATATTCTGGTCGTAAGTGAATCAGGACTACAAACCTCCGAAGATTTGCGGCGAGTTGCCGCTGCGGGAGCAGAAGCGGTCCTGATTGGTGAGTCCCTAGTCAAACAACCCGACATTAAAGCGGCTGTCCGAACCCTGCTGCACGGAGCCCATCAGGTTGCCTAATCGTACGCCTGTTCACATCCGACCAGATCGCTGCTGACTGTTGAATTGTTTATGGAGAGCCGATTTGATGAACACGATCACCAATCGATTTGCCCAATTGCGAGCGCAGCGACAGTGTGCGCTGATTCCCTTCATTACAGCAGGAGATCCCAATTTAGCCACGACCCAAGCGGCTATCCAACGATTAGATCGCAGCGGTGCTGACCTGATCGAGCTGGGCGTTCCCTATACCGATCCGTTAGCAGACGGCTCCGTCATCCAAGCAGCTGCTACTCGCGCCTTACGGCGAGGGGTATATCTGGATGCAGTGCTGGATGTGGTGCGCGCTGTCAGTTCCGATATTCAGGCTCCCATTATTCTCTTTACCTACTACAACCTTATCCTTAATCGTGGTGTGCAACCTTTCCTGCAAGCGATCGCGACTGCTGGCGCCAAGGGACTCGTAGTACCCGACCTGCCCATAGAAGAAGCTGAAGGATTAATAGAAGCGGCTAAGGTGTTGGACGTGGACGTTACCGTGATTCTGTTAGTGGCTCCAACCAGTTCGCACATCCGCCTTCGCACGATCGCTCAAAAATCTCAGGGATTTATTTACCTGGTCAGCGTTACCGGGGTCACTGGAGTACGCAGTCAGCTACAGACAGGACTCCAATCGCTACTAGCAGAAATGCACACCTTCACCGACAAACCCATTGGCGTCGGCTTTGGCATTTCTCAACCCGATCAAGCTCGACAACTACAGGCATGGGGGGCGGATGCGGTAATTGTTGGCAGCGCTTTTGTACAGCGTCTTGCAGACAGCTCTCCTAAAACCGGACTGCAGGCAATCGAGCAGCTCTGTCAAGATCTCAAACAAGCCATTTCTGCCACTGCAGTCTCCATGTCCTAGCTTTCCCCTATTTAAACGATTCACCAGGTGCTCCCTAAACCCCTTAGCTCTTGACTCTAGGATGTGCTGAGTTTTTAGGCCATTCAAAATTCTTCGAAATTCGAATTCAAAACTCAAAACTGTTACCCTCCTTCTTCCGCCATCACCAGAGAGGTATTTCCTATGGTCAGCACCCCCAACGGAACAATAACCGCACCGTCCCTTGCCCGACCTAACGTTGCAGGGCGATTTGGTGAATTCGGCGGGCAGTATGTGCCTGAGACTCTGATGCCAGCCCTTAGCGAGTTAGCGGCAGCCTTTCACGAAGCTTATCCCCATCCAGACTTTCAGCGGACGCTACAGCAGCTATTGAAAGACTACGTTGGACGACCGAATCCCCTCTATTTTGCCGAGCGTCTTACAGCCCACTATGCACGACCTAACGGAACAGGACCCCAGATTTATCTCAAACGCGAAGACTTAAACCATACGGGCGCTCACAAAATCAATAACGCGCTGGGGCAGGTGCTACTGGCTCAGCGCATGGGGAAACGACGCATCATTGCCGAAACTGGAGCCGGGCAGCATGGGGTGGCAACAGCGACGGTATGCGCTCGCTTTGGCCTACAATGTGTGATTTATATGGGCGTTCACGATATGCAACGGCAGGCGCTCAACGTCTTTCGGATGCGGCTGATGGGAGCTGAAGTGGTGCCAGTCGAGGCAGGTACTGGCACCCTCAAAGAGGCTACCTCAGAAGCCATTCGTGACTGGGTAACGAATATTGAGACAACCCATTACATTCTGGGTTCGGTAGCTGGTCCCCATCCTTATCCCATGATTGTGCGGGATTTTCATGCCGTGATTGGTCAGGAAACTCGGCGTCAGTGCCAGGAAAAGTGGGGAGGCTTGCCCAATATCTTGCTGGCCTGTGTTGGCGGCGGGTCCAACGCTATGGGCCTGTTTCACGCGTTTGTGGAAGAGCCCTCGGTACGGCTAATGGGGATAGAAGCGGCGGGACAAGGCGTTTTGTCCGGCAAGCATGCAGCGACTCTGACACAAGGCCGAATTGGGGTGCTGCATGGTGCGATGAGCTACCTGTTGCAGGATGAGCATGGTCAGGTGCTAGAGGCTCATTCCATCAGTGCCGGGCTGGACTATCCTGGCGTGGGTCCAGAGCACAGCTATTTCAAGCAGAGTGGACGAGGCGAATACGACAGCGTCACAGATGAGGAAGCTCTCGCTGGACTGCAGCGGTTGTCTCGTCTTGAGGGCATCATTCCGGCACTAGAAACAGCTCACGCGATCGCCTATCTTGAAACGCTCTGTCCGCAGCTCAGCGGCAATCCTCGCATTGTGATCAACTGCTCTGGACGTGGCGATAAAGATGTCCAAACCGTGGCGAATGCGCTGCAAGCCACTGAGTTTTCAAGTCTCTAAATGTTTGATCGCGGTAGCACGCGATCGCTTTTCCCTGCCCCCTTACTTACCGATGACCATGATGACAACCTCTCTCCAATCTATGCCTCAACCTGCCATCAGTCTCCAGACCTGGCAGGAGATCCTGCACCGCTTGTTAGAGCATCGCTCTTTATCGGTAGAGCAGGCCGCTAGTTTAATGCAAGGCTGGCTGCAGGAAACTATCTCGCCTGCTCTTTCTGGCGCAATTTTGACTGCAATTCAAGCGAAGGGCGTGTCTGCGAGCGAACTGGTGGGAATGGTGCAGGTGCTGCAAGAGCGAGCCGTGCAGAGTCACCCTCGCGTAGATACCCATCCCGTTGTTGACACCTGTGGTACGGGCGGTGATGGCGCTTCGACCTTCAACATTTCAACGGCGGTGGCTTTTGTGGTAGCCGCGGCTGGCGTCAAAGTTGCCAAGCACGGTAACCGCTCCGTCAGCAGCAAGGCGGGTTCAGCCGACGTATTGGAGGCTCTGCGCATTGATTTAGGCGCTAGCCATCAAAGAGTGGAAGCCGCTTTGGATGAAGTTGGCATCACCTTTTTGTTTGCACCTGGTTGGCATCCTGCCTTCAAAGCGGTGGCTCCTATCCGTAAAACGCTAGGCATTCGGACCATTTTCAACGTACTCGGACCGCTGCTGAATCCTCTAGGGCCCACAGGACAGGTAATTGGAGTGTCCGATCCGGCCCTGGTTGAGCCTGTAGCTGAAGCGATTGCCCGCTCTAGTGACCGTCATGGGGTGGTGGTATACGGACGAGAGCACTTGGATGAGGCTGGCTTAGCAGACCTGTCTGATGTGGCGATCGTGAATGATAACCAGATTGATGTAACCACTGTCAATCCTGATCATCTGGGGTTAGCAGCCGCTCCTACTGCAGCCCTTCGAGGCGGCGACATCCGCACTAATGCAGACATTCTCAAAGCTGTTTTACAGGGTCGAGGCACTCAGGCACAGCAAGATGTGGTGGCCCTCAATGCAGCGATGGCACTGTACGTCGGAGAGGCGATCGCCGGGGTCACTGTTCATGAGGCGTTTGAGAAAGGAATTCAGGTCGCTTACTCAATTCTGAGGAGTGGTGCAGCTTGGCAAAAACTAGAACAGCTTGCTCAGTTTTTGGCATAAACGTACAGAGGACATTGTCAACTTGAATGCTGTGGTGCCCTTTGTCGGTGTCTGTCAGGGGTAAGCCGATGCCGGTCAGTTACAAATATCACCGATTTCCCATTGCGATCATTAGTCACTGCGTCTGGCTTTACTACACCTTTTCCCCTCAGCTACCGCGATATCGAAAAGATGACGCTTTATCGCGGCATTGAGGTGACCTACGAGTCGATCCGCAAGTGGTGCAAAAAGTTTGCTCAAGTCTATGCGAACCAGGTCCGTCGCCGTCGCCCCAAATCGAGAGATAAATGGCATCTCGATGAAGTCGTGATCACGATTAAGGGCCAGCAGTATTACTTGTGGCGAGCTGTAGACGCGGACAGTCAGGTCATCGACAAAGATACTTACTCCACCACCCCCAGCACCGTAATCTTGATCCGCGCTAGCTGACTCCTCAACCTGGCCCATTCCCTGTAAGTCAGCGATATCACCATGCCTAGGGACAACTTCCAGTCGGTCCAGGGCATGGTGATATCGGTGGAGGGCAGTTTCAACAGCCATAGCAGACCTCAGGCACAGGCTGGTCTCTGCCACGAGCCAGGTGGTGACAACGCTGGTGAGAAGGGCTCGGCAGGGGTTAAAACACATCGTCAGGAAAGCTGGGAGGTACAAACCACTCTCCTAACTCTACATCTTGTTTTCGGGGTGAATTGGCTGTCTGAGCAACCTGCATGATCGTCATTCTCGCGGCGGCGGGAATCCAGTTGCCAGGTGTCTTCGCCCGAAAAATATTTGCCGACTGCGTAGACCTCTACCTGGATTCCGGGTGGCGCTGCGCTTGCCCCGGAATGACGAAAAGCTTTTCCGTTGTGCATGAATTACCACCATCAACCTTACAGCGTTGCCTGGTTACTTAACTCAGCCTCGCCAGAGCAAGGCTTCGTCACAGAGTCACGCTCAAATCAGGAGTCTGACCCTCTCTTAGCGTCACCAGAGCTCAAATGTATCCCGCCATCCTAAGCCTCATCACCGATGGCAGGTTCGTTCACCGCATCTGATCCGTCGGGACGTATCACCTCGATATGATGCCAAACCGCCGTAATCTGTATTAAACACATTCCCGGCCAGGGATACTCCGACCGGGAATGCCTAGAGAGATAGCGATGATCTGGCTCAGCTCTAAACGTATTCCAGCTAAATACTCGTCCCAGGGCTGACTAAATAACCTAGATTAGGCTACTTGCTTAGATGGAATACTCTAAGAGGCCAAGGCAACCTCTACCATCTCCCGTAGCTGGCCATTCTGGTACAGCTCGATCATGATGTCAGAGCCGCCTAGAAATTCGCCGTTGACATACACTTGGGGAATGGTGGGCCAGTTGGAGTATTCCTTGATGCCTTGACGGATGTCATTATCAGACAGCACGTCAAAGGTCTCGTAGGGAGCCCCCAGCATGTTCAGAATCTGGACAACGTTGTTCGAGAAACCACACTGGGGCATCAGTTTATTGCCCTTCATAAAAACAAAAATCTTACTGGAGTTGATGAGACTTTCGATCCGATCTTGGGTTTCTGAAGTCATGGTCTTATCTCAATGACAGGCAACGACAGTTACGACCCCTGGGCTACCGTTTCCCAGGTGGTTGGCGTGTAGGTCTTTAGGGCCAAGGCATGAATGGCCTCAGAGGACATGGCCTCCTGGACGGCCCGATACACCATTTGGTGCTGCTGCACCAGGGAGCGTCCTTCAAACTCAGAGGACACAACAATGACTTGATAATGATCACCACCGCCGGTCAAGTCCTCGATTTGAACCTGAGCATCCGGCAGACCGGCTTTGATCATCGTGGCCACTTGATCGGGGCTAATCATAGATGGTTCTGAGATGGGCTGGGCAACTCAATGGGACTGCACAGGAGTTAGTTTAACGAACTGGGCAGCCGGTTGGGGGATGGCATCAGCGAGAGCCAGAGACACTGGCACTACTACGGGAAAAAGGCTCTTCCACAAAGCCCAACTCATATAGCTGCTGATAGGCTTGCTGGCCTAACTCTCGGGTGGGTTGCTGGCTACGTAGAATCGACATCAACAGAGGCACGGCCTGAGCCGGTTGATTCTGAGTGCGATAGATCAACGCCAAGCGATAGGTGGCCTGATCCCGTTGGCGCACTGCTTCTAGAGCTTGGTCCCGTAGGGAGGCGTTCAGGTCGTCGTTGATCCCCACAAACATCGCCGCCAGATCTTGATAGAAGGTGGAGATCTGGTTCAAGGTCTCGCGGGCTTGCTGCAAGGTTTCGATGGCCTGGGGATAATTCTGAGCAGCGATGGCACTGCTGGACTCGTCTAGCATTTGCGCCGCCGCCGCCAAAGAGAGGTCGCCGGTTTCGCTGACGCTAGCGGTCTCATCGGCAGTTGTTTCAGCTGGCTCGGCCTCATTGTTGCCAAGGCTAAAGGGCTGGCTCACAAACCCCAATTCATACAACTGCTGATAGGCCCGCTGCCCCAAGGGACGGGTCGGCTGTTGGCTGCGTAGCACCTCCATGAATAAGGGAATGGCCTGCTCTGGGGCCTGCTCGGCTCGATGGAGCACTGCCAACTCAAAGGTGGCCTGGTCCCGCTTTTGAGCGGTCTCTAGAGCCTTGGCCCGATTGCTTTCATAGAGGCGAGTATCGATGCCGGTGAAGAGGCTGGACAGTTCTTGGTAATTACCGGAGAGTTGGTTGAACATACTCCGGGCCTGCTGTAATTTTTCCTTGGCCTGCTGGCGATTGCCCTGGGACATAGCTTGTTGAGCCTGGCTCAATAGCGCATCGGCAGCGGCAATGCTGAGGGCACTGGAAGACTGATTTAGGGGGCGTAGTTGATTGAGCTCTTCCGTCGGGGTGGGCTCGGCTGGCACCTGGGCGAGGGCTTCCCCTGCCACCATCACCAAGGAAGCTGTAAGCGCTGTGGCTGCCGCCAAGAGGCGACTGCGATTTGAAGACAGGCGAATACCAGCCATGGCAGTCAGTAAGTAAATATAATTCGAGTACACATTCTAGCATCGCTTGACGAGTCGCCTGATCAGCTTTTCGAACTCCACCCAGACAAACAGCAGGGTGCTAAAGCCAAAGCAGACGGCCAGTTCGGTGGGGCTGAGCAGTTGCGTGCCAAAGAAGTCACGCAGGGGCTCAACGTAAACCAGCATCAGCTGTAGCACGGTGGTCAAGATCACGGCCCCGAGCACGAAAGGATTGGAAAACAGGGAGAGCTGAGCGGTGAATTGGATGTCGGAGCGCACGGCGATGGCATGGCCCATCTGGGCCAGGCAAAGGGTAGTAAATACCATGGTCTTCCAACGAGCCGGGTCGCCAGGGTGGGTGAGGGCATGGTTATAGGACCAGTACATCAGGCTGACAGCGATGACCGTAAAGACTAAACCGATGCGGATCATATAGGCCCCGAGTCCGCGGGCAAAGATGCTCTCTTTGGGGTCATGGGGAGGGCGCTGCATCACGGTGGAATCAGAGGGTTCCACGGCCAGGGCTAGGGCCGGAAAGCCGTCGGTGACCAAATTCATCCAGAGAATCTGCAACGGTGTTAGGGGCACATCGAGGATGGGCAACAACATCGGAGAAGCGGCGATGGTGAGCACTTCCCCGATGTTGGAGCCCAGAATGTATTTCACAAACCGGCGAATATTGTTGTAGACCACTCGCCCCTCTTCGGTGGCGGCGACGATGGTGGCAAAGTTGTCATCCAGCAGCACCATGTCGCTGGCCTCTTTGCTGACATCGGTGCCAGCCATGCCCATGGCGATGCCGATATCAGATTGCTTCAGGGCGGGGGCATCGTTGACCCCATCGCCGGTCATCGCTACCACTTGGTGCTGTTTTTGCAAGGCCTGTACGATCCGTAACTTATGCTCGGGGGACACCCGAGCATAGACGCTAACATTGGCGACGGCCCCTTCTAGATCGGGCTGACTCAGCTTTTCTAGCTCGGTACCACTCAGCACTTGACCGTTATCGGAGATGAAGCCTAGGTCTTCGGCCAGGGCTTTGGCCGTGAGTTGATGATCGCCGGTAATCATCATGGGGCGAATGCCGGCTTGCAGGCAGCGTTGCACGGCATCGGCTACCTCCGGGCGGGGGGCATCGATCATGCCCACTAGCCCCAACCAAATCAAGGCTTGCTCTGCAGTATCGGCGGTGTCGTCAGCGGGACATGTCTGCAAGGGGCGATAGGCAAACCCCAAGACCCGCATGCCGCAGCTGGCCATCTTGGCGTTGCTGTCTAAAATTTGGCCGTACTGTGCTTTAGAGAGGGGCTGCACTGAGTCGGCGATCTGCACTTGGCTACAACGGCCCAAGAGGAGTTCTGGCGAGCCCTTGGCAAATAAGCAGTAGGGAGCGTCTCCCCAGGTGATGGCGACCTCTCTGGAAGAGGCCGCCGCCTGCACCACGACACTCATGCGTTTGCGCTCTGAGGAGAAGGGAAATTCAGCGACCCGGGGAAGCTGCCGGTTTAGGTGGCCGTGGCTCAGAGCGGCTTTGCTGGCCAAGACAATTAAGGCCCCTTCGGTGGGGTCTCCTAGGATGCTCCATTCCCCGTGCTCTTTCTGTAAGATGGCATCGTTGCACAGCATGCAATCTAGCAGCAGCAGGGCCAAATCGGGCTGCTCCAGGGGATTGAGGGTTTGCTCTCGCTCTAGGAAGTCTCCCTCGGGGGTGTAGCCATGGCCGGTGGTGACGCAGGTGTGGTTCAGGGTCTGCAGGGTCTGTACCACCATTTTGTTTTGGGTCAGGGTGCCAGTCTTGTCGGAGCAGATGGTGGTAACGGAGCCCAGGGTCTCGACGGCGGGCAGGCGACGAATCAGGGCATGGCGACGCACCATGCGTTGGGTGCCAATGGCTAGGGTGACGGTAATCACCGCCGGCAAGCCCTCTGGCACCACGGCCACAGCCATACTGAGAGACACCTCGAGCAGGGATTCGAAGGCACCCCAGCCTGCCTGCACCACGCCACCAATGACGACGATGGCTACCAGAATCAAGGAGCCACTGACTAGGGTATTGCCCAGCTGGTCCATGCGCTGCTGCAGGGGGGTGGGCTCACTCTCGACCCCCTGAATCATGGCAGCGATGCGCCCCAGCTCCGTGGCCATGCCAGTGCGGGTGATCAGAACAGTTCCCCGGCCCTGCACCACTTCTGTGCCCTGAAACACTAGATTGGTGCGATCGCCTAGGGTGGCATCCGCGGCCAACACCTCTTGGGCGCGTTTGGTGACGGCGTGGGCTTCGCCAGTGAGAGCCGACTCCCGAATTTGTAAGTTAACGGATTCTAATAGGCGCCCGTCGGCGGCCACCTGCACCCCTGCCTCTAGCAAGGTGATGTCGCCAGGGACGAGGTCTTGGGCCGGCACATCCTGGAGACGGCCGTCTCGCATGACGCGCACATTCGGCGAAGACAGTTGTTTCAGGGCAGCGAGGGCCTTTTCGGCTCGGCTTTCTTGGAAGTAGCCCAGCACACCGTTGAGGACGACGATGGCAAAAAATTGCGATCGCATCTTTAGGCACCTCCCCCTGGCGCAGGGCCAAGACCCCAGAAATCACTGCCACGGCGATCAGCATCAACAACATGATGTTGCTGAACTGATCGATTAAGATACGCCAGTTATTGCGCCCGGCAGTTTCTTCGAGTTGATTCGCCCCATAGATCTGGCGGCGCTGCAGCACCTCTTGGGCGCTGAGACCATCGCTGCGATTACTCTTGAGTTGGGCCAGGGCCTCATCCGGAGTTAGGGTGTGCCATGAATATCCCTTTGCTGTCGTCCTGTCATCCATGGGTGAGACCACTCGCCACCTGTCAACATAACGATCCCATGGTATAGCGGTAACTTCAGGATGTCGCCGTCACAGGGAATGAGATTTAAGAGATTGCCCCGTTGACCGAAACCCTCGACAAAATTTGAATTTTGAATTTTGAACTTCGAAGTCTGACCGTCCAATGCCAGCTCTCTCCCTACACCACCTGTTGGCGCAAGAAGGTGTCTAAGGCTGCTGCCACCTTTTCCGGCCAGTCTTCCTGGGCGTAGTGGCCCACCTGGTCCAGCTTCGTGATCTGGCCGTGGCTCAACTGATTGGCCACCGTGACGGCTGTCTTCACGGGTAGCCAAGGATCTTCGAGGCCCCAGAGCAGGAGGGTGGGCACCTGCCAATGCTGGAATCCGGTCTCGATTTCGGCGGTGACCTGGGGGAGCTGCAACCGTCGCACCATCGTCATCAGGGCTCGACCAGCCTCAGAACTGGTCAAGAAGGGCCGGCGATAGACATCCAAGTCGGCATCATCCACCTGGTAAGGGCCGCCCCCCTCCAGGGTGCGATCCACCAACAACGGATCCTGGGTAATCATCTCTCCCAGCAGCGGTAACCCCATCTGACGCAGCTTCCAGGGTAGTCTCGCCTGCGCCGTCAGCGGGGCATTGATCACCACCAACCGTTCGATATGCTCTGGATGGCGCAAGGCGTACTGCACCCCCACACTGCCTAAAAATCCCTGTGCTACCAGATAAAAACGGCTCAATCCCAGGGCTTCAGTCAGCGCCTCTAGAGCCTGTAAAAAGGCCTCTGGGGTGTAGGCAAACTCTCGCCGATTCGGCTTACTAGAGAAGCCATGGCCAATCCAGTCAGGGGCAATCGCCCGGAACCCTGCTCTGCCAAAGTTGGCATCACCCTGCGCCAACTATAACTCTGGGTCACCAGGCCATGGAGCAACAATACCGGCGCCTTACCTTGATCATTACGGGGGGTGGTCTGACGATAGAACCACTGCAGGGAGCCCACATCGATACGGTGTTCCTCGAAGGCCATGGCCGCTTCCTAGCACTTCCTAGCGTTGTCTAACGATTAGTGGCCTGAGCTTACCGCCGTTGGGGACCTTAATGCAAGCATTAACCCCTAGCCGCGAGCGTCACTGCCCACGAGATGCGAGCCAGAGGTGGCTCCCGATACGTAGTGGCTGAGGATTTGCTCATAGGTGTAGCCCTGCTGGGACAGATTATATGGGGCCCCCCATTGACTGAGGCCGATACCGTGGCCAAAGCCCCGCCCTGAATCTGCACCATATTTCCTTGCACGGTCATGGAAAACAGAGTACTGCGTAGATTCAAGGCCTGCGCACCTCATTTGCCACTGAGCAGGCGTGTGCCCTCGCTGCCCTGCAACCGTAGGGTGACGACCCGGCCCCGGGGGAGTCGTGCGCTGGGGTACTGCCCGCCACCAAGCTGCCAATGCCGGGAATCCGCCGTTCGAACTCTGCCATGGACAAGGTTTCAACCCACTCGTAGACGGGAGCACCGGCGTCATAGTCTTTAACACTGCGCAGGTAGGGTACTGGCCGCTGCCAGACATCTTCGACGTTTTCGGTGTAGCCACCCGAGGAAGAGTGAAAGACGGCTTCAATGATCTGACCGTTGTAGGTCAACACCTGTCCTTGGGTAGCATCTACCGCAGCCCGGGTGCTGCGAGCTTCCGACTCTAGGCCCCGATAGACCTGGGATGCCGTCGTGCTGGCCACATCGTAGGGCCGCTGCCCGGCCCGATTGCGGTGGTAAAGGGCATAGGACCGGGCGGCGACGGCTTGAGCCTCTAGGGCTGCCGCCGGCCAGCTGCTGGGCATTTCCCCCCCTAACACGCTGTAGAGGTAATGTTCTAAATCGACATAGTTAATGGCGGTGAGTCCACCGCCATTGGCCATTACCAGCACTCGGCCCCGATACCAGCGATGGCCGACGAAGACGTAGTCACCATCGCCAGGGTCGAGCCACAGGGCCGTCCCCTGCCAGTTGCCTAGGCTCACCTGGGCTCCTTGGGGGGCGGCGGTGAGGGCCTGATTGCCGGGCACCCGCCCCAGGGTCTGGCCGTTGCGATCGCGAACCACCGCTGCTCCAGAACTGCCGACAGTGAGCCGCTGACTGCCGCGACTGAGGATGACCCGCAGGTCGACCCCAGCCCAAGCGGCCACGGCCAACAGAGACCAGACTAGGGCCGTGCCGCCCCCCAGCCACAGCCCCTGCCAACACCGCTGAAACAACCGCCGACACATTACACTGGAATAACTCATGGGCCTAAGGGGGAGCGAGGACAGTGAACGCAGCTAAGGCAACCGCCATAGATATTGCAATTGCCGGCCAGATATAGCGAAAGGCAGAAGGAAAAAGGCAGAGGGTAGAATCAGGGTGCTTGCTAGGCAAAGAATTCACTGATTTGGCATGTCCTAACCTGGCTGACGACAGCGATAACTTCTGGAGCTGACGCTGTGCTCATTGTCTTCAGGACATCTCTGGTAGAGTCTTTTCGAGAAAACACCTAAACAATCTGAGTCAATGGAACAACTCAATGGAACAACCAAACCTTGTCCAGTTGTCCACCAGGTTGGCCCCCTCTGTCAAGGCTTAAGGGTCTCACAGTAAATTGGCCTGCTCATAGAGCCGTCGTAGAATTGCCATCACCTTGGTGCCATAGTCCTTATCGAGATCCCAGCGTCCCCCCAATTGCCCCACCAACGGCGCTACTCCCCGCCGCACAAAGCGAAAGCGAGGGTCGACTAGCTCTTGCACCAGGGGTTCATTACTGCCATAGGCTTTCAGGTGCTGAATGTGGGCCCGCACCCCGATCTCCTCATAGGGGAAGCTCAAAGGTTCGCTGCTGCCACCGACATTACCGATGCCGCCAAAGTTGTTCTGCTGCCGAGTGAGTTCGCTATCAAATTGCAAAAATGAGGTCTCCAGGCACATCTGGGCAAAGGCCACATCGTAATTCACCCCTTCGATGGCGGCTTCTTCCCGATAGAGCTTGGGCAGCTTGGCCAAGGCAGCATCACTGAGAGATTTAGCGTTGTTACTCTCCAGGAACCGCATGAGCTGCAACTCGGTCGTGTTGCCATGGCCCATGATCCGATCGATTAAGCCCGGACAGACCTGCAGCGTCGCTTGGGATTTCAACAACACGGTGCGGGTCTTGCCATCCCAGCCCACGGAGATGTTGAAATCCCGCAGATCCACGGCCCTGATGTAGACCACATTGCGATAGCGCACCCGGCGGACATCGGGATGGCTAGCCAAATCCAGATCTAATTGATCGGCCAAATCAATGGGGATGTAGGAATTATTGTTGATGATGATGCCCTGCTCCCCGTAGAGACCACCATTGAGACTGATGTCAATGGCAGGAAATTGGCCCTCTACGCTGGGGGAGTTGGTGGTGACGGCCCGGCTCCAGGAGGCCAGTCCATCGGCTAGGCCCAGGGCCATCTCTTCGCGGCGATTTTGGATCAGGGCTAAATCTTCGGGGTTAGAGAGGAACCCCACTTCCATCTGTAAGGAAGGGCAGTTAATCCGACGGCAGAAGGCCAAGCTACCCGTGCCTGAGGCAGTATCGGGCTTCACCCCTCGACTGGAGAGCTGAGGTAAGCGCCGCAACAGGGCTAATAGCATCAACTCGGCATGGGTTTTACGGGTGTCGTTGTTGGCGATGTAGTAGACCGTGGCGCCCCTGGTTTCCGGATTACTAAAGGAACCGGCGTGAATTTCCAGGGCCACATCGCTGAGCCCGCAGCGAGCATTGATCCACTCCAGGGTCTGCTCAGCACTGAGATCATCCCCCACCACTGCCACGTCAAAGCCTCGCGATCGCAACTCCGGCACCACCTGATCCCGCAGCTTTTGCATCTCCGCGGCTTCTGTGGTGGTGGGGGTAAGAGAGCCTGGATCCCGTCGACCATTTTCATAACCACCGTGACCAGCTGATAGAAAAATCCGTGCCATAACCCGATCTCGTTGCCAGCGTACCCCTGATCTACGCCCAGATGAGATGGTTTCTTGCCAAGACCTGACTCACCTGGTGCTGAACCGAGGATATCTCCGCCAGAATACCGCAATTGCCCGCCGATGGAACTAGTCTGCCAGGGCAGAAGCAGGAATGATTATCTTAAATGTCAACCCTGCCATGTCGGTGAGCAGGGCTGAGTCGCGTCGCATCGGCCAGGGATGGTGGACCTCGATAAGACTACGCTTAATCGTGTAGCTCGGGGGGCTCACCCGAGGGGATCTCGTTCCCCTCGGACTCCCACGACCAGGGCGAACCGCCGCCCTGGACCCCGCGGAAGGGCTTGTCGATTAGTCGTTCAGGATCGCGTCGCATCGGCAGGGTAGCCGGTTTTCTGCATTGGGCGCGGTTGCCGCGCCCCTACCCTGTTCCCTTACCCTCTATCCGCTATCGGTCTACTTGCCCGCCCATCTACCGTTTCACAGGGAGCCAAACCATTCACTCAAAACTCAAAACTCAAAACTCAAAACTCAGCCCTGCAGGCAGGCTCCGCCTTTCTTGAATACCGCTAGGCCATACACCCCACTCCCCCAAAGCCCTTCGGGCAGGCTCCGCCTACACCCCATCACCCCCACCACCCCATCACCCTTTACTCACTCTTCACTCTGCTGCTACGCACGGCCACAGCCCTACACTCTTCACTCTTCACTCTCCACTCTCCCCTACCCCCCCACTTCCCCACCTATTCACCTCCCGCTCTCCGCCCTCCGTTCTCCGCCCTCCGTCCGCCCCATCCCCCATCCACTCGCCTAGCCGCCAATCCCTCTTCTGCCCCGCTCGGAAACGACGGCCAGATTTTCCCTGATTTTTTAGCGGCTTTGGGGCGATCGGAGGCGGCCTCTGAGCGCATGGAGAGCCCGATGCGCTTCAGCTCAGTATTCACCTCCAGCACCCGCACCGTGGACCACCTGGCCCACCTTGACAATGGCCTTGGGATCTTTGACGAAGTGGTCCGCCAGTTGGGAGATATGAACCAGGCCATCCTGATGGACGCCGATATCCACGAAGGCGCCGAAGTTAGCGACGTTGGTAACCACCCCTTCTAGGATCATGCCGGGGCTGAGGTCGGTGATCTCGTTGACTCCCTCGCGGAAGCGGGCGTAGGTGAAGTGATCGCGGGGGTCACGGGCCGGGCTTTTTCAGCTCTTCTACGATGTCTTGCAGGGTGGGCAGCCCGACGCTATCAGAGACATAGCGCTCTAGCGCTAGGGATTGCAACCGCCCCGTGGATTGCAATAGCTGCCCTAGAGGCAGTTGCAGGTCCTGTGCGATCGCATCTACCAGGCCATAGCGTTCCGGGTGCACCGCCGTGTTGTCTAGAGGTTGATCGCCATCGCGGATGCGCAGGAAACCTGCCGCCTGTTCGAAGGCCTTAGGACCCAATTGCTTCACCTGCAGCAACTGCTGCCGCTGCCGGAAGGGGCCATGGCGATTGCGGTGGGCCACGATGTTGTTGGCGATGGTGCCAGTGATGCCAGAGACATAGGTGAGCAGCTCCTTGGAAGCCTGATTCACATCCACCCCGACATAGTTGACGCAGCTCTCCACGGTGTCGTCTAACTTCTGCCGCAGTCGGGTCTGGTCCACATCGTGCTGGTACTGCCCCACGCCGATGGACTTGGGATCGATTTTCACTAGTTCTGCCAGGGGATCCTGCAGCCGCCGGGCAATGCTAATGGCCCCCCGCACGGTCACATCCAGGTCAGGAAACTCCTGCAGAGCAGCCTCACTGGCGGAGTAGACCGAGGCCCCGGCTTCATTCACCATCACCGTCACCGGGGCGGCATCCAACTGGGCGCAGACATCGGCCACGAAGCGCTGGGTCTCGCGGCTAGCGGTGCCGTTGCCGATGGCGATCAGTTCGATCCGGTGAGTCTGGATCAGCCGCTTCAGGGTGGTGGCCGCCCTGGTGGCGCTGGCCTGGGATTGGTGGGGAAAGATGGCCTCATAGGCCAGAAACTTGCCGATGCGGTCACCCGCCGCCAGCTTGCAGCCGGTGCGAAAGCCGGGGTCGACCCCCAGGGTAGGCTTCATGCCGGCCGGGGCCGCCAGCAGTAAATGCTTCAGGTTGGTCTCGAAGGTGGCGATGGACACCTCATCGGCCCCAGCCTTTTTATCCGCCATCACTTCCCGAGTAATGGCCGGTCGCAACAGCCGGTTGAAGGCATCCTGGATTAAGTCTCGGTAAAAGGCCCGCAGCTCAGGAACTGCAGTGGTAATGAGCTGAGACTCTAGCTGGGCCAGGAGCTGCTCCGTATCCACGGTCAGACTCAGCTTGAGAATCCCTTCCTTCTCTCCTCGCAGCAGGGCCAGGAGATTGTGGGAGGCAATGGCTGGCACCGGGCATTGGTAACGGCGGTACATCTCGTACTTGGTGGTGCCGGGGGGATGCGTTTTCTTGATGGTGGCCGTAAAGACTCCCTGCTGCAGAAAAATCCGCCGCACCTGGGCCCGCCGGGCGGCCTGCTCCGCCACCTGTTCCGCCAGAATGTCGGCGGCTCCCCGCAGGGCCTCCTCTGCAGAAGTCACTCCCTGGTCGGCGGCGACATAGGGCATTGCCTCCTGGGTCAAGGATGACACCGCCACGCCCGTGTGGTTCAGCTGCTGCAGCCGTTCTGCCAGAGGAGCTAACCCTTTTTCTCGGGCCACGGTAGCCCGGGTACGGCGCTTGGGCCCGATAGGGCAGGTAGAGATCTTCGAGTTCGGTCTTCTGCTGGCAGCCTTCGATTTGGGCCTGTAGCTCTGGGGTGAGGCCACCTTGAGCTGCGATCGCATCTAGAATACTGCGCTTCCGCTCCGCTAGCTCCTGTAAGTAGCGATGGCGCTCAGCAATTTGCCGCAGTTGCACCTCCGTCAGCTCCCCGGTCCGTTCCTTACGGTAGCGGGCGATGAACGGCACCGTGGCTCCCACCGCCAGAAGGGCCAGAGCTGCCTGGACTTGGGCGGGTTTCAGGTCGAGTTCAGCAGCAATCTGTTGATGAAAGGTACTCATCTGCAGGGTAGCGTCAGTCGGGTTAGGAGCCTACATTTCTACTTCAGTACATCTCTACTTCAGATCGAGGAGGCCCGTCTCCTTCAGCTTAGGATTAAACCGCAGCTCCATTTGCACCCCCCGCTGCTGCAATTTCTCAAGAATCTCAGCCTCTAACCGCCGGGCAATTTTCTTCAGATACTTTGTCTGGGCCAGGTCATCCAACCCCTTGTATTCCTCCCATTCGGCAGCACTCATGGTGCGTTTAGCATCGACGGGCTGGGTCCAGGCCTCAGCAGCGTCCCCATTCCCAGGCGGCAGGGCTCCATTTTCAGCAATCCAGGCGTTGCGAGTCTCCTCCAGCACCGTCCGACTAGGACGAGCAATGGTTTGCAGCTTAACCCAATGGCAGCCATCGGGCTGCCGCACCAGGTGCTGCTTCAAGCTCAAGTAGACATCCCGAGAATACCCCACGTACTGCAGGTCCTGGACGGCATCGAAGATGGCATAGATGCCCACTTGCCCCTGAAATTGCTCGGAAATCTGGCCATTTTCCAAATAAGGCCGAGCCTCGAGTTGAGTCAGGCTAGCCATGGACTGGGAAGAGGTCATAGGCACAACGCAGAAATCGACTCCCACCAATAAGACCAGGGTAAGTTCACCATAGGGGCATTAGGGGGCACTCTGGTCTCGCCATTCCTCCCCTACAGCATTGCCTGGCTGGGTAAGGTACAGCTTACCTCCTGAGATCGAGGGTGTCATGGTCATCCGCGTGCCTCACTAGCCTCAGAAACGCTGTGACCTAGTTTGCGATAGACCGCACAGAGCCGGCTAGGCTGAAAGATCTTGGCCTTGAACATAAACGGCGGCGGCACATTGATGATGATATAGTCTGGCGAATTGTGGTAAGGCTCAAACTCCGCTGGCATGCCCTTGGGAGTGTTTCGAGTATAGGGCAGCGGTTGAAATAATTTGGCCGTGAATTCCACGCACTCAGCCTGGGCCTGTTGGCACACCTGCTGCAGAAAGCTCGGTGCGCACAGCAACCCGAATAGAGTTTGCTGTGCCTCAAGCTCTAGAGAAAAACGGCTGTCGTAATTGTCGATAACTTTGAGTCGCACCATAACCAAAGGAGATTCCAGCAGCCCTAGGAGGGCATTGCCACCCTACTACTAAGGGCTGTTGCTGCTAGCCTATAGCGTGGCTGGGGGTGGAACCAAGAGCTCTGACGTTAAGAATCGTGTCTGGGCAACAGCAACCCCAAGCTAGGATCAGAGGCTTAAGGAGGAGATAATCTTTGCTGCCCCGAGCGACCTATGCAATCTGCCCGCGACTTAGTGAAGGTACTAGTAACCATCCTGCTTCTTGCCTTCATTGGCCTCAACCTATTTCGCCTGACCATCTTTTTCCTGCAAGCCCAGCACCTGATCTAAGCAAGGGACCGATTCAACACAGGCCCCTAGTGTGTCTAAGCTAAGGAGACGTCGCCATCCCCGCCAGCTTCTCTGCCATTACTTGTAGAGGATGGTCGATGGAATCAAATCATGCCCGCCACCGTACCCCACAACGGCATGGCAAAAGAGTCTGACTGCACCGTTACCGTACAAGCCGACGATAGTCAGGGTAAGAAGGCTCATCCGAAGCGGTTTCATGGCAGGGATTCCCACAAGGACTTACCTGCCAGCCATGGCTGGGGGCCACTGAAGCGATTAGGGATTCCCAGACAGTGGTCACGGTCGCCGATGGCAATGAATGGGAGGGGACGCTCCCCTCAGGATCGGCGCTATCAGCAGGAGAGGGATCAGCAGGGTTAGAGCAGGCCACCAGGGCAGTGGCCATGAAGCTAAGCCCCAGCAGGGCTGTACGAGCAAGACAACAGGTCATAGAGATTATCCATGGAGAAGAATCCCCGGTCCCCCTCCCTGGCTCCACCCAGCTTGGAACGGCAGGGTCTACGGGAAGGTGCCGACGGAACAAATTGGCAGCCCTAGGAGGATGCGGCTCTGAAAGGAGGGAGATCCCTTAGGACCCAGAGTACTTGAACGGTAACGATAGACATGTCGGCGGCTGGGGTGATCTCACCAGGGCGGTTCCATCTGAGCACCGTCGGTTTCGCCACAGCCATCCTCTCAGATCTAGACTCGGACAGGGAGCAACACGCAGCTTAATCGATTATGGACGAAACCCCAGGAATTGACTGGTCGTTTCACAAATGGATACAGCCGTACTCAAGGGCATGCCGCTCAGCACCCAGGCTCACCCTTGACCATCAGCCAGCAGAGGGGACTGGAGAAACGAGTATCCCGAATCACGCCAGTGTTATAGGTGTAGCTGTGTCCTTAATTTGATCAACTATGACGTCTTCCTTATCCCAGGCGCTGGATCAGTTTGCTCAGCAGTTAACCGTGCTACACCAGCAGAGTCGCCAGGCGAATCCGGATGGTCGCCACCTACAGGCACTGTTCCTGACGACTCAGCAGCAGTTTCAGGCGTTTCTGGCCCTAGTAGAACAGACAGAGTTAACTACGGCGGTGGAGGTGCCGTTGCGATCGCTGCAGACGGAGGTGAACCGTCATTTGCGGTTGTTGGGTATGGATGTGGCGTTCTTGCAGGCGGCCCGGCAGCCTCAGACGGTACAGCAGCGGCAGGCCCAAATGGGCGATCGCATCCGGACGCTGGAGCAATTTTGTCAGGGGTTACAGCAGACCCTAGCCCAGGAAAAGCCGTAATTGGGCTAGAAACAGAGCAGCTCAATGGTTTAATGGTTAAGAATAACTGGCGAGGAGCAACGGCTTGTATCAATGTCCCAAAGAGGGTCAGGTTGACCTGGTTGCAGGCCCCCTCTCTACAGACTTGAAAGCTTACTGCTGTGAGAGTTGTGGTGGAGCCTGGATTGCTAAAGATACCTATCGCACCTGGCAGCAACAACAGCCAGCTTCGATTCCAACCTTGCCCGAGCGATTACCCACGGCCCAAGACGTTCAGTTTCAACCGGCCCCCTTTGATAGTCGGGCGGCCCTGTGCCCGGCCTGTCGTCACTATATGGTGCGAGGCCGGGTGAATTTGCAGGATGGAATGTTTTTTGTAGAGCGGTGCCCCAACTGCGAGGGATCTGGTGCGATCGCGGCGAGTGGGACGTATTACAACGGCTGGGGCTGGACACCCATATTGAGGATATTTTTTCTGGGGATTGGCAAGCCCAAATGCGGGCCTTAGAGCAAGCTGATCGAGAGCGTCAGGCCCTGCGGGAGAAAATGGGGCCAGAGTTAGCTGCTCAGATCTTTGAGTTGGCTGATCGGCTGGAGCAACATCCCAACGGGGATTTTGGCGTGGCCTATTTGATGCGACGCTTTGAGGAGTGAGCCTTGGTGTTTGAACTCAGCCATGTGCGGGTGGCCTATCCTGGTCAAGAGCGCTGGGCCGTTGATGGCGTCTCATTGACCTTGGCTGCCGGAGAGAAGCTGGGGTTGGTAGGGGAGTCGGGCTGCGGTAAGAGCACGTTGGGACGGGCCGCCTTGCGACTGCTGCCCCCCCAGAGCCAGGTGCAAGGAGAGGTCTGGTTCAATGGCGAGGCCGTGCTGGAATTTACGCCCCAGCGGTTGCGGCAGTTTCGGGGGGAGGCCATTGCCCTGGTATTTCAAGACCCGATGACACGGCTGGATCCGCTGATTGACCATTGGGGATCACTGCTTGGAGACCCTGCGGGCCCATCGTGCCAATCTATCCGGCGCGGCGGCCAAACAACGGGCGCTTCAGGTGTTGGAGGCGGTTAGCATCCCGGCCAGCCGTTGGAGCCAGTATCCCCATGAATTCAGTGGCGGCATGCGGCAACGGGTGGCCATTGCCCTGGCGTTGTTGTTAGAGCCTAGGGCTGATTGTGGCCGATGAGCCGACAACCAGCCTGGATGTCACAGTGGCGGCACAGATCTTGCAGGAACTCACCCGATTGTGCCAGGAATTTTCGACGGCCCTGATGCTAATTTCCCATGATCTATCACTGGTGGCGGAGTATTGCGATCGCATCGCGGTCATGTACGACGGCCAGCTGGTGGAAATGGGGCAGGCTCAGCAGGTGTTGTACCAGCCCCAGCATGACTACAGCCGCACCCTGGTAGAATCGGCTCTGCATTTGCAACGGGCGCCGGGCAATGCCGCCTCAGAGACCGACCGGGATCCCCTATTACAGGTACACGATCTGACCCAGCACTACACCCTGGAGCAAACTCTGCTGGCCCGTTGTCTAGGTGGGCAGCACAACCAGGTGATCAAGGCAGTAGATGGCGTTTCTTTTGACCTTTATCCGGGGGAAATTCTGGGACTGGTGGGGGAGTCGGGTTGTGGTAAAAGCACCCTATGCCGCAGTATTCTGCAATTGGTGCGGCCCACGGCAGGACGGGTGGACTTCCGGGGCCAAGATCTGAGTCAGCTATCGACCGCGGAGCTGTTGCCCCAGCGGCGACATTTGCAGATGATTTTTCAGGATCCCCGTGCCTGCTTGAATCCGATGATGACGGTGGGTCGGGGAATCATCGATCCCCTTTTGATTCATGGGCTAGCCAGTGCTCAGGAGGCGGCAGCCCATGGCCGCGCCATGCTAGAGCGGGTGGGCCTGATCCCCACCCAGGACTATGTCCACCGCTATCCGGGTGATCTCTCCGGGGGCCAACAACAGCGGGTAGCCATCGCCCGGGCCTTGATTACCCGCCCCAAATTGCTCATCTGCGATGAACCCGTGAGCATGCTGGATGCCACTGTGCAGGCCCAGGTGCTACAGCTGATGCTGGAGTTGAAGCAGGAGTTTGACCTGACCTATTTGTTTATTACCCATGACCTCTGGGTGGCTAAGTTTTTGTGCGATCGCATCGCCGTCATGCAGGCCGGCAAACTCGTAGAAATTGGCCCCACCCAGCAAATCTTCAATCAGCCCCAGCATCCCTACACCCAGACCCTGTTACAGGCTGCTCCCTTGCTGGCCAAGGTCGCCTAGAGAACTATCTAGAGAACTATGCGGATGGCGAGACTCGAACTCGCAAGGCTATCGCCACACGCCCCTCAAGCGTGCGTGTCTACCAATTCCACCACATCCGCATGCCACATCCGCCGCGCAGTATATCCCTATCGCTACCTGAGATAGGCACCAGTCATAGCGTATCGATTTCTAACAATAGATCATAATCGCCCCTTTGCCACGGAAAATTTTTCTGGACGGCGCCGCCACCGCCCCGGCAGGGCTAAGGAGTAGCCCCGTGGTAGGATGAGCTACCGTCATCCATGGTAGAGTCCCGGCGTCTTCCCCTGGAACAGCCTTTCTGCTTTGCCCTGCGACCGGCGTTTCATAGGGACGGTTCCCCAGTGGTGCTGTGGGCTACCAATCTGTATCAAAGGACCCGATTCGATCTGATGCGCTTTTCCAAGATATTGATCGCCAATCGCGGGGAAATCGCTCTTCGCATTCTCAGAACCTGTGAAGAGATGGGCATTGCTACCGTGGCGGTGCACTCTACTGTCGATCGCCATGCGCTGCATGTACAGCTGGCCGATGAAGCCGTCTGCATTGGAGAATCTCCCAGCAGCAAGAGTTATCTAAATATCCCCAACATCATTGCGGCAGCCTTTACCCGCAATGCCAGCGCCATCCATCCCGGCTATGGGTTCTTGGCGGAGAACGCACGCTTTGCTGAAATTTGCGCTGACCACAAGATCACCTTTATCGGCCCGACGCCAGAGGTAATGCGGGCCATGGGGGATAAGTCTACCGCTAAGGAAACCATGCAGCAGGTGGATGTGCCTATCGTGCCCGGCAGTGAGGGGCTGCTGACGGATGAGCGCGAGGCCTTTGCGATCGCAAACTCCATTGGTTATCCCGTCATGATCAAAGCTACCGCCGGTGGCGGTGGCCGTGGCATGCGTCTGGTGCAAGATGACAGCACCCTCAGCAAGCTTTTCTTGGCCGCCCAAGGGGAAGCAGAGGCCGCCTTTGGCGATCCTGGCGTCTATCTAGAAAAATTTATCGAACGCCCCCGCCACATAGAATTTCAAATTCTAGCCGACAGCTATGGCAACGTCGTCCATTTGGGAGAACGGGATTGTTCCATTCAGCGGCGGCACCAAAAACTCCTGGAAGAATCCCCCAGTCCCGCCCTCACCCCGGAACTCCGCCAGCGCATGGGGAATGCCGCCGTGCGGGCGGCCCAGGCCATTAACTACGTAGGGGCCGGCACCATTGAATTCCTGCTGGATGCTAAAGGGGATTTTTACTTCATGGAAATGAACACCCGGATCCAGGTGGAACACCCCGTCACTGAAATGGTCACAGGCCTCGACCTGATTGCCGAGCAGATTCGCGTGGCTCAAGGAGAGCCCCTATCCTTCACCCAGAAAGAAGTCACCCTGCGCGGCCATGCCATCGAGTGCCGCATCAATGCCGAAGATCCCGACCATAATTTCCGCCCCCATCCCGGTCGCATCAATGGTTATTTACCCCCCGGAGGATTGGGGGTGCGAGTGGATTCCCACGTGTACACCGACTATGAAATTCCCCCCTACTACGATTCCTTAGTGGGTAAGTTAATCGTCTGGGGACCCGACCGACCCACTGCCATCAGGCGGGCTAAACGAGCCCTGCGGGAATTTGCCATCACCGGCTTACCCACCACCATCGGGTTTCACCAGCAGGTGCTAGAGCAACCCGACTTTATTCGCGGCGATGTCTATACCAACTTCGTCAACCAGATGCTGGAATCCTAGCGCAGGCAGCCGGCTGAGAGTTATCCCACCAGGCGTAACAATCCTTGCTGCCCGACCAGTAACTCCCGCAGTAGGGTGACGATCCCTACCCAGATGATCGGCGAGATATCGACGCCACCAATGGGAGGGACAACCTTGCGGACCGGAATTAAGAAAGGTTCCGTTGGCCAGGCCACCAGATTGTAGGGGAACCGATTCAAGTCCACTTGGGGATACCAGGTCAGGACGATCCGGAAAATAAATAACAGAGTCATCAGACCCAACAGAGGACCAAGCATCCAACTGGCAACAGTGGCTGGGCTCATGGGATCTCCCTATCCTTAACAGTTCTACATGATCTACTCTCATCATACCCCCGCCCCCCCGATGTCTTGGTAACTCGTTGTCATAGTCATTCCTGAGGCCAGTTAGGGAATTAGGGCGGATCAGGGATGCCTGTCGGTAGCATCAACTCCTGGGCCCAGGCAAAATCCCCAGAATTTCAGAATTTCTCTAGACTGGAGTCCTCGTCGACCGATGTTCAAGATCTGGCTCAGACTGTTCAAATGTCCTTTAAGTCAGTAAAATAAGTTGCAATTGTTTTTGTTAAGAGTACTCCTTTAAGATCATGACACCTTCTCTTGCTAACTTCCTGTGGAGCCTGTTTTGGGGAACCATCATTTTAGTGGTTCCCATCACTGCTGCTCTTGTCTTCATCAGTCAGCGGGATAAAATTCAGCGCTCTTGAGGAATGGCCCTGCCGCTATTCACTCAAATCTGTTAGGGTTGGGGGACGCATCCAGGATGCGCCCCTCTTTGTGTTTACTCTGTTGTTTACTCTGTATCGACGCGATTTGAAGGTCTCTCAAGACCAGCGTTAGAATTTAGGCGCTAGCTAGAGTAGTAGGTCTGCAATGGTCAATATTGGCTTCTCCTTTGCCAGCTTGATGGGCATTGTCCTGGCGGTATCTGGGGCTGGGCTATATTTTTTGCGGTCGTTTCGGCCCAATCTAGCCCGTGACCATGATGTTTTCTTTGCCGCCGTTGCCCTAGGAGCCGGGGGAATTCTCTTCTTCAACGGCTGGCGACTGGATCCAATCTTGCAGTTTGGCCAGTTGTTAATGGTGGGCTCGGCCATTTTCTTTGCTGTAGAGAGCATTCGGATGCGGGGACTGGCTACGGAGCAAGCCAAGCGGCGGACTCCAGTTGTTGACGATGAGCGACCCGTCAGCCGCGTCTATCGGGCGGAGCTAGATGACTGGGAGCAGGTGAACGAGCGTGTCAATACTCGCCGGATTCGTGGCTCTCGCGACGACATGGAGGATGATTACGAAGAGGACTATCGGCGCCGGCCAGCGCCGAGTAGTCGTAGCTCAGTCAGTCGGCTTAACCCCAGCAGCGACCGGATTCGCCGCCGCCGCCCTCGCCCCGATGGCCGGATTAGCGATGCTCGCAGCGAGTCCATGGGCAACGATGTCCCTCCTTCTCGCTGGGATGATGAGCCCCCCTCTCGCCGCCCCCGTCGCCCCGATGGCCCTCGTCCAAGCCGCTCAGAAGATGTCTATGGCCGCTCGGAAGACGCCTATGGTCGCCCTCCTAAAGCTGGACGCACCTATCGGCCAGAGCGCTCCGGAGATGGAGCCTCTGATTATGTGGACTATCGACCGGTTGACTATTCCGATGAAGACATAGATCGGCCGGCTGACTACGGCTATTGATCCTAATTTTTCTCTCGTTATCCAACTCCTCAGCCTATTGCACTCCTAATATAGGCTTTATTGCCATTTAGCAAGGACACTGGGACAACGTTTGCCACTCTAATTTACAGCGTAGGCACTACACCCTCTTCCAAGGACGCCGCCTCAAAGCGCGTTTCAACGCCATTAACTGACTCAGCCACCAACGGGCCGGAGGGCCAAAGAACGCAAAGATATCGCCATACGCTTTGCGAGCATCTCGATGATGTTGCCAGTGGCGTTCTGGAGTAGTGATGCCGCATACCCGGCAGATCTGCTGGATAGCGGGGGGGGTTTGGTAGTCAAGAGCAAACTGATGTCGCCAGATGACATGTAACTCCGCTACTGCTAACCCTAGCAGCACTCCTACAGGAGATAGAGACCACAACCAAGGAATGAACATCAAATAGGGGAATGCTCCCAGGAATCCATCAATCAAGGCAATGGGGCGGCGATGATGGATAGCATAACGGATGAAGCTGCGGTTGGGACTGTGGTGAACAATGGCATGAAATTTGCCAAAGACATGGCCCGGCACATGATAGCCAAAGGTACCGACGAAATCTCCCAGCAACAATAGTAAAAACGCAGTTAGGACAATGCTAACCATAGGTAGAATAACCTATTCCTCACACCTCGCCGCCACCATAACAGGCACATGTTAAAAATGATTTAATGTTTGGTTTAGGCTGGGTGATTATCGGCGGTTGCCCTACGCTTTATCGCGTTTAGCAGTCCGTTACAGGTATGACAGCATGGCGACCTTGGCCCTCGTTTTAACGACTGCATCCGCTGTGAATTCTGCCCTGCCGACAGACTCAGGTGAGTTCACTGGGTTAGTTAGCACGCTGATTATCTTGCTGTTGGTCGCAACAGCTGTGGCCTTGGTCACCCGTCAACTGCGCATTCCTTATGTGGTACGTGTCATCGATCGACCGCTGCCCCTGCGTTGGCAGCACGTTTTGATTATGGGAAATGTCAAGGGGTCCCTGGCGATGGCCCTGGCGGTTAGCCTGCCGTTGAGCAAAACCGCCGCGCATCCTACGAATGAAAGCGGAGCGTCATAACTCCAGGACTTAGCGTCATGAGCTGAGCATTCACGAGAGAAACAGGCGTGATTCCAGCCCCATAGGGACACGCTACTTGCTTGTCTGTCCGCCGCTCTCCGGCCTAATTTCCGTCCTAATTTAGGATCTTTTTAGATGGAGACCGTGGGGATGTCCCAACGTTAAGCGGTAATATAACTGTGTAAGATTTTGAGTTGAATCTATGACTTCGCTGGAACTCTCTGCTCAGTTTCAGCCGAATCTGCGGGTCGGCTTGGGGCGAGTTCTCATTGTTGAAGACGAAGCGCTGATTCGTGACACCGTAGGATTGGCCCTAGCTGAAGAAGGCTTTGAGATTTTAATTGCGGAGGATGGGCTTACAGCTCTTGATATGCTCGGGGGTAGTGCCAATGGCTCGCGAGCAGCTGTTCCAGAGATTAACCTGGTTATCCTAGACTTGATGCTACCGGGTATGAATGGGCTTGATCTGTGTCGCTTGGTACGGCACCAGGGTTTGGATATCCCCATTTTGATTCTTAGTGCTAAGGGCACTGAGACAGATCGGGTGGTGGGGCTTGAGATTGGTGCCGATGACTATTTAACTAAGCCCTTTGGCATGCGGGAGCTCATCGCCCGTTGTCGAGCCCTGTTGCGGCGACACCAAGGGAGCTGCCATCAAGAATCGGAGCCGGTGCTACGCTTTCAGGAAATTGCCCTGCACCCGAGGGAATGCCGTGTCTTCATCGGTCGCCAGGAAGTGAATCTGTCGCCGAAAGAGTTTCGCATCCTAGAACTGTTCATGAGCCAACCTCGCCGAGTTTGGTCTCGAGATCAAATCATCGATCAGGTTTGGGGCCATGACTTCATGGGCGATAACAAGACGGTGGATGTGCATATCCGCTGGATTCGCGAGAAGTTAGAAGCAGACCCTAGCAATCCACAGTACCTGAAGACAGTGCGGGGATTTGGTTATCGGCTGGGCTAGGCGACTTTAAAGCTGCCCAGCATAGGTGGGATGGAATAATCGATCTGCCCCGCTGGCTCTGGGGCCGCACCTGGGGAAAAGCCACGACTGGGTTGACTGTGGAGAACCGTCTAGGATCAGACGTGATTCTAGAACTACGCCGCCGTGGTCATCCCGTCTATGCTTTTAGTGTGATGCCGATCAGGGTAGAGGTAAACATCTGTCACGGCGATGGCAACTCAGCATCACGGCCAGGGAACGATGAAATCACGACCTTGGCAGGATGGATATCACCCCCCATTGTTGTTGCCAACGTCATGATGTATTCATGCACCCAAGGAGCTTCCCCATGACCCCCCAACAAGTTCAAGGCCTCTGGCTCTGCCTCACCCTTTCTTTCTCGTTCGCATTGCTAGTACCAGCCCTCTGGTGGATGTTGCCGGATCGACGAGCGACCATGTGATTCCCTGCTAGCGTCATCGACTCTCTCACCCTCGTCCTGGCCATTGGCCGGGATTTTTTTGCGCCTATATAGCGTTGGCCAGTCAGGCCATTTGGCGCTGGATCAGCCCCCTTCACTCACCACCGTGTGCATCTGCATGGGCATGGCCCGGATATCCTCGGCCAGCCCCGCCTTCTCAGCGGCGTCCCAGGCTGCTTCCAGGGAAATTAGAGCGCCCCCGGCAGGTTTTCAAAGATGGACCGGCGCTGAGGCGACTGGTCTGTAACACCACGCCCAATTGACGTCGTACGCCACCCCCAGGGCAATCAGGGCTAGGGGGTGGGCTGTAGTAGACGAGCAATCCCAGATTTAACAGGGAAAAGATCCCGGCAAAGAGGCCTTGCAGGGCGGAGCCACTGAGTTTGCGACGGATGGCGGTGATGCTGGAAACGCGGGAGTTGAGGTCGCCGCTGGCAAACTGACGATAGAAGGCCATGCGCAGGGTCAGCAATCGGTCCCAGACGGCGGCTTGCAGCGCCATGTCGGAACCGGTCTCCACCCGTAGGGTGGCAATGGCCTGGCTCAAGCGAAAGCTGGCCCCCCCCTAGAGCCGCCGCTAATAGGCCAAGCCTAGCTGCACTAGCAGGGTGCGATCGCCGTAGGGCACCACGGTATCGACTAGCACGGCAGTCGCCTGGGGCACCACCATGCCGATTAGGGTGGCGGCAACCCCAGTTAGCCCAATCATCAGCCAGTCCCGACTCTGACCGCGGCAGGCAAATGTCAGTAGCGAGAGGGCATTCGAGTCATCCCCTGGCAAGGGACGATAGAAGACAAAGGCGGTCGGATCGAGGGTTTGAGCTAGGGCTGCCGTCACTAGCTGGCGCTGGGGCAGCGACGCTGTTCGCTGTCCCAGGGATCGAATAATTCGTAGCGGTTGCCCGGACTGGTAGTAGGGCTACGGGATGATGGTCATCCTGGGTGTAGGCCACCAGGGGCCACTGTCTTGGCGCCACCCACTGGCCCGCAGCAATACTCGTCGCAGTCGCAACTGAGAGGCCGGGCATGGCGTCTAGGGGGTCTTTGGTGCGAGTGGTGTTTTCTGAGGGGGCCGGCGGTGAATGGCCACTCCCAGGGCCTTGCCCACTGCTCCCGCCGCCGCCAATAGGGGAGATTCGATGTCCTGAGACAGGTCATCCGGGTCCAGTACTCCGGTCAGGGTTCGTACGACGGTTTCGGTGACAGACTGGTTGAGGCGCTGCCGCTGCTGGAATCGTTTCAGGCTCAGGCGTTGGTCACGGGTCTGGATCAGCGCCAAGGTACTGAAGACATAGCGATGGAGTTGGGCTAGCCCCCGAATTAGAATTTTGCGATGCCTGACTTCGGTGGTAGGGCGAATGAAGAATTCTAGGTGATCCTGGGCCTGCAGAAACATGCCATCCCCCAAGGGAAAACAGCCTAGCTCTGCCGTCAGAGGAAAGGCGGGGTTGCCCATCCAGGAGGCTATGCCCTGTTGCATCCGCACCCAGGCTACCTCTCCGGTGGCAGCACGGCACACCTGGCCAGAGGTGAGGGAGATGTAGTGAATGTCGGGAACGATGCCACTCTGGGCCGGTTTAGCCAGGCCATCGATTTGACCGAGATGGTGAATCCAGGGATCGATCAGCTGCCTCAGGGGGTCGGTTGGACAGCCGGTTTCGTCGGTTTCCTGCAGGGGAAAAGATGCGATCGCAACCGGTTCTAATGCCACTGCGAGCAACCCCAATCCAGTGGTTTCACAGACCCTGGCCCCAAACAACGCCTCTGCTGGCCCTACCGTAAACAGAAACCGCCGTTCTCCCACTGGCTCTTCCTGGGCCATAGGCACCGCGAAGATGGCCATCCGACCAGACTGCATGCCAGCCAGTGGCGGGATCCGTCAACAGCAGTGGTTGATTGGCAGTAATGATACGGGGATAGGACTGGGCGATCGGGGTGAGAGTCATGGGCCTTCCTCGCGGCGAATCAAGCGTCCATAGTGGCCGTCCTGCTGCCAGAGGCTCTGATGGGTGCCGCGCTGCACCACCCGAGCTGCCATTGATGACCCGCCAGCCCCCGACCACCAGCAAGGCCAGGTTGGTCAGGGTGGAGAGCAGCGGCGGTAGAATGCCCAACACTTGATTGGTCAGGCCCAGACCTTGCTGAACATTGATGGATTTGGTGTAGTAGCCGGCCCAGCGGCCGAAAAAGTCGGATTCCAGGCCGGAGGCCTTCAGGGTTTCCATATTTTGCAACCCTGCGATCGCAACCCCAGCAGCCTTGCCAGCGTCCTGGGCCAACCGCAAGTTGGCATCCACCCGGTGGCGAGCGATCCACTGCAGCAGCACTACATTGATCCCAGCGAAGCCGACCACGATGGCCGTCAGCACACTGGCCGCCGTCACCCCGCCCCGAGAGACCCCACAGGCTTGGCGCAGCTCGGCTAAGGGCACGGTTTACCGTAGTAACCCAGGATGATGGCCAAGGCCGCCGCCCCACATTCCACCGCTTCCATCTGCAAGATGGTAGGGGTCTTGACCCGGCTAGAGCGGTGCTTCGTCTGGGGCTTTTTTTGTTTACTGCTCTAACATTTGCAAGCGATAGAGGCTGGCGTAGAGCCCTTCCTGGCGCAGCAACTCTTCGTGGCTACCCGTTTCAATCAATTGCCCCTGCTTCAGCACCAAGATGCGATCGACATGGCGAATGGTAGATAGGCGGTGGGCGATGATAATGGCGGTACGGCCCACGAGCAACTGCTCTAGGGCTGATTGGATCAGGGCTTCGGTGCCCACATCTAGGTTGGCTGTTGCCTCATCCAAAATCAAAATGCCAGGATCGCGAATGGCGGCGCGGGCAAAGGCCAGCAGTTGTTTTTGGCCCCCAGAGAGGTTGGTGCCCCGCTCTCGCAGCACCGTATCGTACCCCTGGGGCAGCCGTTCGATGAACTGGGCCACGTTGGTTTTCTCGGCCGCTGCTTTCACCTGGTCTAAGGAATAGTCTTCTCCTAGGGTGATATTGCTTTTAATGTCGCCAGCGAAGAGGAAGCCATCCTGCAGAATCACCGCCATGCGGCGACGCAGGTCGCTCTGGGGTAGATGGCGAATATTGATGCCATCTAGCAGGATTTGACCTCGGGTGACATCGTAGAGGCGGCAAAGGAGTCGAATGATCGAACTTTTGCCGGCGCCGGTAGGCCCCACCAGGGCGACTTTCTCCCCAGGCCGAATGGTGAAGTGCAGATCTTGCAGCACATACTCCTCGGGCTTATAGCTGAACCAAACATGGTCAAAGCAAATTTCCGCCGGCGGTGGGGACGTCTGTGGAGGCGGCGATGCCGAGGGCAGAGAGGCTTGGCTATGAGGGTCTGGGTCGCGAATTTCCACCGGCACCATAAACAGGTCAGTGATGCGTTCGATGGCAGTAAAGCCGGCCTGAATGGCCGTGAACTTGTCGGCAAACTGACGGAGAGGGTCGAATAGGCGCTGAGCAAACAGAATAAAGGAGGCCAGGGTACCAAAGGTAAGGGTGTCTTGCATGACCAGTAAGCCGCCTAACCACAGCACCCCACCAATAGCCACCAGAGAAATCCACTCCAGGGTAGAGGAGACGGCAGAGTCGTGGAAGATGGTCTTATCGACGGCTCGGATGTAACTCTGGTTGGTGCGGCGAAACAGTTCGGCATTGAAGCGTTCCCGCCGAAACAGCTGCACCACATCAATGCCAGCAATATTTTCCTGCAGGGTGGCATTGAGTTCGGAGAGTTTTTCCCGAGCCTTGTAGTTGGCTTTGCGATACTGCTGTTGAAAGTAGATGATCAGCCAGGCCACGGGCAGCAACATGGCGATCAGCATGAGCCCGAGTTGCCACTGCAGCATCAGCATGGCCACGGCCAGCACCAGCAGGGAAAAGATATCGCTGATAATGCCTACTGCCCCGGTGGAGAACACATCACCTAGGGCGTCGACGTCGCTAGTGAGGCGAGTAATCAGCTTGCCGACGGGGCTGCGGTCGAAGAAGCGCACGGCCAGGGAGGTGACATGGGTGAAGAGGTCATTGCGGATGTGGGCAGTGATGTGCTGTCCTACCCGCTGCACCGTGTAGCTCTGCCAGCCGTCTAGGGCCAGGCGCACGGCCACTGTGCCCAGCAACAAGCCGACGACTAGATTTAGGCCCCCCTGGAGGGTGCGCCCTTCCAGAAACCAAGCTACGGGTTCCTGGCGAATCAGAGAGATGGCTTGGCCAATCAGGATCGGCTGCAGGGCATTGGCTACCGACAGGGGAATCAGTAGCAGTAGGGGCAACAGCATTTGTCGCCGCCGTTGGTAGATGTAGGGCCACAGCCGCAAAAATAGCCGCCAATCACTGTTGGGGCGGCTTTGGTCAAACGACTGGGGCAAGGGGGCAGCGGAAGACATAACGGGGAGCAGACGAGGGTCGTGTCGCATGGCGGCATGAAAGGCCTAGGCGTGACGCTAAGCTACTGGGGCTGCTGCCCAGGCAGCGGTCAAACTGTGCCAAGCACTACATACTGTAACGCATTCGCAGCAATGCCTCAGGATACGGGAACAAGTGCCAGTGTTTGGACTTCCTAGAAACCGGTGGGCAACAGAGAAGCTAGCAGTATAGGCCCAGTGCATTGAGCCCTTTGGCAGCGCGATGGTCCGCCAAAGACGGCAGGGCTGAATGGCCAACATTCCAGATAGGGCTGCAGCTCCGAGCTTGAGCGCCGTCAGGTGGCGGCAAGAGATTGTCAATCAGGGTTAAGGTTTGTAAAAGGAGACAAATTTTAGATTTTCTTCGCGATCCCGAGGCGGTTTTCTACAGCACTTTCCCCAGAATCCACCGAGTTTTCCACAGGAGAGCACCCAATATTGAGGGGTTAAGGAAAGTCTGTGGAAATCGCTAATCCACAGGCAGTGGCGGGATCGCTAAAGTACGATTGTAGCTCAGGTTACTTTCGGGATCGCTCAACAACCGATTCCGTCGTGACCGGATTTTCCCAGCCGGGGGGGGCTCCGCTGCGGCTAGATTGACAGCCGCTAGGGGGAGTAGGGCACAATGATGCGACCAGCGAAAGAGAGTATCTGACAAGGTATAGCTTCGGCTCCGAGAAATGCCTAATTAGGGGGATGGAGGGTTTGCATCTGCCGTAGTCTGCTCTGTTCCTTGTCAAATGCGCTCTGTCAGCGCCCCACCTTGGCCAGGATTTCCCTCTGTGGAGATCAGGTTTGCCAGTGATGGTGGGTGTGCTGCTTTCGCCTGCCGACTGATGGTCTGCTCAGGAATCCTTTAGGAGGAATTGGTCCATGGAAGAAACGATGACACCTCGCCTCAGCCTACATGCAGAAATTCCCGAGGATCTCTACGATGCGCTTCAAAACTACCTGGAAACGCGTCCCCACTGGAATCAACATCGGGTCTTCTGCGCCGCCCTATCTCTATTTCTGATGCAAAATGGCACCTGCGATCGCAAGATCAATCGCTTTTATCTAGATTCCCTATTCGACTATGTTGCTTAGGCCAACCGTAGCGTTTGCCAGTCAGCTGGGGACATGGCTACTCGTTTAACTGCCGCTTCTAGGAGGCTGATTGGCCCGTAATCGCCTCAAACTTGGTGGCGGAGATCCCTGCGACATCAACACTCAAGGCCCTCCCCAGTGATCAGGGAGAGCCTCTATCATCAATGGCTTCGCCTTCCTACTAGAGGAGAGGTAAGGGGAAGGCTGATGCCACCGAATTACTTGAACTTAGAGGCGATGTTGTCGAAGGTAGTCTGAACATCATTCATCACCGACTTGAGCCCGGCTTGGGCTTCCTGGAGGGCCTCGCCGCTAGCAGTTTTAAGGTCTTCTAGTTTTTGCTGGGCCTGCTGACGCTGCTCCTGCAGGGTCTGCATTTGCTGTTCGTACTGCAGTTTAGTGTCGGCAGTGGTTTGATCGGCCTTGGCCTTGAGCTCGCTAATTTGAGCGTCCCACTTTTCTAGTTGGGCTTCGGCTT
Source organism: Halomicronema hongdechloris C2206 (assembly GCF_002075285.3). GTDB lineage: Bacteria > Cyanobacteriota > Cyanobacteriia > Phormidesmidales > Phormidesmidaceae > Halomicronema_B > Halomicronema_B hongdechloris. The sequence continues at coordinate 2,754,276 of NZ_CP021983.2, forward strand.
GCTTTTGGAGTGATTCTTTCGTAGACATGGGGATAATCCTATACTAAACGAACGGAGTGACAACGGCGGCTACCCTTGCCATTACTGAAGTCATGTATTCCTCTGGTCCTCAGAATCTATTGGAACCAGTTGCGGATAGATTGGAAAAATCCGCCCGATGACTCTTCTAGTTGATCAGCGGCTTGCTTCATTTGATCAGTGGTTTTTTCGACAGCTTCCTCAGCCCTTTCGGTGGTGTCTTCTATCACGTCTTCAGCCTTCTGGTCGGCTTTCTGAGCCTGCTCCCGGATTTGCTCCTGAACTTGCTGGGAGCGATCCGTCAGCTCCTCCTGGGCCGCCTGGGCCGCTGCTTCGGTGTTCGCTTTCACCTCGCTGGCGGTTTCTTTGGCCGTGTCTTGGGCCTGCTCAGTGGCCTGCTCCAGGCCAGATTTGGCCTGCTCGGCTTGTTCTTGCAGCTGTTTGCCCACCTCTTGAGCAGTAACCTTGCCGGTTTCAATCTGCTGCCCTACTGTGTCTGCCGTATCCTCGGCCCCAGCCTTGACCGAGTCTGTGATCTCAGCGGCGGTCTCCTCCACCTGCTCCTTGACCTCGGCGGTGGCCTCGGCCAGTTGCTCCTGACCTTGGGGCTGAGCCGTGTCATCTACTGCCACCGCAGGGGTTGACTCTACCATCGCCGCCGCTCCGGCGGCGGCCCAGGCCGCTGTCGGTAAGACTAAGCTGGCCAATAGACTTGCGATCGCAAGCGAGAGACCCAGGATCTGCCAGGCCCCTAACCAAGCCCGACGTGGTCGCATAACGCGCATAAACTTATCTCCTTGCCAGATATGACACATGAGGCATGGCTCGATCCTATAGACAATGGCAAGGGTTGCAATCAGTCTCTGGGCTGACTTCATTTCACCTACGTGCTGCAGACTACAACCGACCATGCCCTCACCCCCCAATAGGTGTACTGCCAATACCGGTGACAGGACTCAGAGTTGTCTGCAGCTCAGCCAAGATGTCACTTGGGGCTCGCCGTGTCCCCGTCGTTGTCTGGGCGTTAGCTCTAACATTTACTGTAGGTGTTTTCCTCCAGTAATCTAATGGCCTAATCACCCTTATTCCTAGCGCCCGTGAAGATTGCCTTTATCATTGACCCCATTGACCGCCTCGATCCGGGGCACGATACTAGCGTTGCCCTGATGGAAGCGGCCCAGGCTCGAGGAGATCAGGTTTGGATTACCGAAGCCAGCCACCTCAGCGTCGTGCAAAGTCAGGCCCTGGCCCTGATGCGGCCGCTGAGCCTGACGCCAGTGGAGTTGGGCCAGGACCGTTGGGTGGCCGTCGAAGACTGGTATCGACTGGGAGAGCCAGTGCTCAGCCCCCTAGAAGAGATGGATGCCGTTTTCATGCGCACCGATCCACCGGTGACCATTCCCTACCTCTACACCACTTACATTCTTGACTATGTCGATCCGAGCAAGACTCGGGTGATCAATGCTCCCAGGGGATTGCGAGCTGCCAATGAGAAGATGTATGCCCTGCAGTTCACCGAGGCCATCCCCGACACCATCGTCAGCCGGGAGAAACCGGTGATTCGAGAGGCGGTGGAACGGTGGGGGGCAGCGGTGCTGAAGCCTCTCGATGGCAAGGCCGGAGAAGGCATTCTGTTTTTAGAAACGTGCGATCGCAACTTTAACTCCATAGTCGAAGTCAGCACTCGCCAGGGGCGATTACCGGTGATGGTGCAACAGTTTCTGCCGGCAGCCAAAGCAGGCGACAAACGCATTATCTTGTTAGATGGCATCCCCATTGGCGCCGTGAACCGGATTCCCTCCGGCAGTGAATTTCGCGGCAATATGGCCGTAGGCGGTCGGGTGGCTGCCGCCGACATCACCGAGCGAGAGGGCCAAATCTGCGACCAACTGGCCCCAATCCTGCGCCGGGATGGCCTCGTTTTCGTGGGCATCGACGTGATCGGCGGCTATCTCACCGAAGTGAATGTCACCAGCCCCACCGGCGTGCGAGAAATCGACCGACTGAACCAGACCCGGTTAGGAGAGCAAGTACTCGACTGGATCGCCACCACAGGCCAGGCCGCTTGAGTCAAGAGTATAGATCGGTGATATTCCCGTTTCCTGAACTCAGCCGTTGCCGCTTTCGGCACTGTGGAGCTTAGGCCACCGGCACGAGAGCGCCATTCACCGCAGCCATTGACAAAATGCCGATTCAGCCCTTTATCACGCCACCAGCTGCGTCCCACTACTGGCTTACCCAGGCTCGTATCCCTCTGTCCTTACTGGCACTGGCCGAGCCTTCCTTGCCGTCCATAGATCCGGACCTGGTCGCGGCTGACCTTGAAATCAAAGACGGTGCCATTGCCACCATCGTTCCTGCCGGGACGGCTGCCGATTCCCAAGCAACGATTTCCCTGAACCAGGCCATGATCTGGCCTGGCTTTATCGATATCCACACCCACCTAGATAAAGGGCATATTTGGCCCCGCCAACGTAATTCAGATGGCACCTTTGACCAAGCCCTAATGGCCTCAGAGCAAGATCGGCAGGTGCACTGGAACGCCGACGATCTCTACCGGCGTATGAGCTTTGGCCTGCGTTGTAGCTATGCCCATGGCACCACGGCAGTACGCACCCATCTAGATGCCTTTGCAGCCCAAGCGCCGATCAGCTTCGAGGTATTCGAGACCCTGCGGCAGGAATGGGCTGGCAACCTGGAGCTCCAGGCGGTGTGCCTGGTTCCCCTGGAACTGTTGAAGACTGACTATGGCCCCATCCTGGCCGACCTGGTAGCTCAAGTAGGTGGCATCTTGGGCGGAGTGACTTACGCTCATCCGGCTCTAGATGCCCTCATTGATCGGGCCTTTACCCTGGCCCAAGAACGACATCTGCCCCTGGATTTTCATGTAGATGAGAGTCTAAACCCTGACGATGATGCCTTGGGCCGCATTGCTCGGGCAGCCTTACTCTATTCCCTAGAGCAACCTGTGGTCTGTGGTCACTGCTGTAGTCTATCGGTGCAATCTGAGGCCAAGGCGGCCGAGACCATTAGCCTGATCAAGGCAGCCGGTATTGGTATCGTCAGTCTGCCCCTGTGCAATCTCTATCTGCAGCATCGGCGACCGGGTCGCACCCCTCGCTATCGCGGCATCACCCTAGTGCAGGAGTTGGCCCAGGCAGGGGTTCCAGTGGCCTTCGCTAGTGATAACTGCCGGGATCCATTTTTTGCCTACGGAGACCACGATGGTCTAGAGGTGTTCACCCAGTCTGTGCGCATTGGCCAGCTGGATCGGCCCTTAGGTGCCTGGCCCCGGGCCGTGACCCAAACCCCTGCCGATCTTATGGGGCTGCCTCGGGCAGGTCGCATCGCCCCTGGCCTTCCCGCCGATTTGGTGATCTTTCCAGCCCGTAGCTTCAATGAGCTGCTGTGCCGTCCCCAAGCCGATCGCCTAGTATTGCGGCAAGGGAGAGCGATTGACTCTAGTCCACCAGCCTATCAAGAGTTGGATGCTCTGATGGGGTGATGCCAGTTCTAACAGTTCTAACAAGTAGCTCCCCGACTCACCCAGGTAGGAGGTAGTCTACATACACGCATGACCATAAAACCCTTGATCTCAGCAGGCAGGCTGTACCTCAGGCGTGACTTTTAGCCGTTAGCCATTGGAATTTGGTCAGTCAATCGGGATATTCCAGGCACTTCTAGATGTTAAGGCAAGGCCATAGGCATCTCAGACATCAAACCTTATCAACTAACCAGCTATATTAATGGCATGTGCTAGGTGGACATCCCTAAATCAAAGGGTGTGCTGTGGAGTCAGCTAACATACCGTAGTTGGATTGCAGAGTTGCTATAGGCATCTATAGCCATAGGATATGGATTATCGGTTTTTGCAACAACATATCAAGCCTTATAAGGAAGCCGGCTATACCACTATTCGACTCAATGCCCAAAAAAGTGTGCTTGAGAAGGAATATCACCGATTGCTGGGGCTCAATCTTTCATACCAGCAACTTGAGCAAGCGATTTTTAATCGCGAGAAGGATCGCATCAAAGCCATTGATCCCTTTGAAGTTTATGTGTTTCCTGAGCGTTACAAGCTTAATGAAATTAGGACAAAAGTTTTCGAATTAGCTCATGTCAGTAGTCTCCAAGAGCTTAGAGGAGAGTTTCCTGCTTTAAAAGACAAAGATTTTGACTTTCGTTACAAGTTGCCTTGGGTAGAATGCTTGCTGATGATTGCGAAAATTACTCAGCAAGCCCGTCTCAACCAAGAATTTTATGATGCAGTCGAGCGAGCTATCGAAATTGAATTGAAATCACTGGAAGATGACTTTTATCGCCATGAGACTTCTGACCTAGACCTGTATACACTTTTATCTGACAACAAACTTGCAGGTCCTGTTTTCCAGAAAAATCAATCAAATTCTAGCTCCCTAATGCGAGCTTATATTACACGAAAGTGTGAAAAAGTCGGGCTCAATCCCAGTGAATATTTTTTAGTCTAAATCAATTGTTATAGGAGCTTATTTAATGAAATCTAGTCAATCCAGTCAAATTAGAGTCCTAATTGAAAAATTCAAACTGCGCCTCGAGGATTTTCCTCCTTATGAAAGAGATGGAAAACTCTATTTTCGCCGTACCGATACTGGAAAGGAAATTTCTTACTTGAAGGCAACCTGTGATGAGTTAAGACATGGACTAACCAATTATGAGACTCTATTAGCTGAAATCAAGACTCTTAGTTTCAAGCACTCTAGCATTAGGGATGCTGTTATTTACGCGATCAAGTACGAGGCAACTCGTAAAGTATATCATACCCAAAGGATTGAATTAAGACGATATTATAATGCGCTCATAGCAAGATTAAAGAAGGGCAAAATAATAGAGCTAAGGAAAATTTCTGGAAAAGACAAAAAGACTCAAGAAGAAATTGAGCATCTAGAGAATATCAGAGATGCTTTATTAGCTCAAGTTAAGCAAAAAGATAATGAGATTAGAAGCCTGCAGAAGCAAGTTAATGAGTATATTGGGCTCTGTGAAAAATATGCAAGAGATTGGTCCAAGGAAAAGTCAAGGCGTGAGCTGTTAGGTCGCAATAATAAATCCCTTGGAGCCTACAAAGGTCTCTATGGTCAAGAAAAGAAAAAGACAGCAGCCTTAAAGCAAGAAATCCAGCGGTTGCGAGCACATATCGCTAGCCTAGAGCAACAATTAGACGATTAATAGTCTGGGATATTAATCAATCCCTAAGTTCTCATACCAATTCCATAGAAAAAGTCACTTATGATTGGCAGAACTGAACCAGCCGGGCCTGGCGGTGTTTTATGATCCTGAGGCAGGGTTGTCCTGCGCCAGCCCTCAGCCATCTGAGCTGCTGCTTCGCATCGTATTTCTAAACAGAACTCTATGGCGCCGCCTCTGCCTCCCGATCTAACATCCCCGGATCCTAGTTGCGATCGCACCCTAGTGATACGCCTATATGCTGGCCAGGCAGAGGTCTTAGGGAAGCTCTATGACCGCTATGCCAGTCTGGTTTATACCCTGGCCCTGAAGATGTTAGGCAATGCTGAGGAAGCTGAAGATCTGACCCAAGAAGTGTTTATCACTCTTTGGCAGCAGCAAAAATATGATCCCGATCGGGGCAGTTTGGGCAGCTATCTCGCCACCTATACCCGCTCTCGGGCATTGGACCGGCTGCGGGTGCAGGGAAACCGTCGACGCATTGTGCAGCAGTTTCGTGGGGTCCTAGCTAAGAACTCCCAACCCCCGACCCAACCCTTGGACCAAGCTAGCCAGCAGGAACAAGGACAGCAGCTACGGTCTGCTCTGGCCCAACTGCCTGCCACCGAACGAGAGGTGCTGGAAATTGCCTACTTCGAGGGATTAAGCCAATCTCAAATGGCTGCTCGACTCAACCTGCCCCTAGGAACTGTCAAAACCCGTTGCCGCCAGGGACTACGGCGGCTGCGCATGCTATTACACCAAGGGTAAGGGAATGATGCCGAACTATAGTCCACATCTGTTACGCCCTAGGCGGTATCTGTCATGACTTCATCTGCCCTTCCTGACAATTGGCAAGACCTCCTAGCGGGATATGTGCTGGGTGATCTAGATGCTGAGGAAACAGCCCGTGTACAGCATTGGCTGAACCAGTATCCGGAAGTCACAGCGGAGTTAACGGCCCTGCAAGAGACCTGGCACAGCCTTCCCCAAGGTCTCCCTGCCCAAGCACCTCCTGCAACTCTACGGCAGCGAATTATGGCAGAGATTCAGCCCACCGCTACTGCCCCAAGGCAGGAGCGACGGCGTCCCTGGGCAGTAGTAGGCTTCAGCGGCTGGGCGCTGACGGCAGTCGCCCTTGTCAGCGTTGTCGTCGAAAATTATCAACTGCGTCAAGACAACCAGCAACAACAAGCTATCTTGGCCAGCATCAGTCAACCTGAAAACCAGCTGTACTTGCTGGCAGGAACCGACAATGCTCCCGACGCCACGGGTCGCCTCATTATTGACCCCAGCCAACAGTCAGCGCTAATAGCGACCCAGAATCTGCCATCACTACCAACCGATCAGGCCTACCGCCTGTGGACCTTGGCAGGTGACACCGACAACCCCATCTATTGTGGCCAGTTTAATCCTTCTGGTGAGGCAGCTTGGAGTCAGTGGTCCTTGCCAGATCCCGCCTGTCAGACTACTCCAGGTCAGTTTTTAATCACCCAAGAGTCAACCCAAGCACCTCCCAACCCCCAGGGCCCTCTAGTCTTGCAGGGGCAATCATAATTGAGTTGGATTGGCTCGGTGGCAACCTCTATCAGTAAAGCGGCGATGAAGCAATTAGACTTTTTGATTAAGCAAGTATCAAGAAAGCCATACTTAGCAACCCGCCAACCTGACTCAAAGCTAGGCCTGAAGCTCAATTCAGCAATTAGCATCTGAGTTTCAACTGAGCTTTGAGATATCCACCAGGACATCCAGTTCAGTCCATCGCTCGTATCAACGTGGAAGCTGCCACTCCAGGAACAGCCTGGGTTGGCAATGCTCCCATTGTTGACACTCAAGCATAGCCCTATGGATTTCCGAACGCCTCTATTAGGCACTGCCGCCGTTGCCGTCGCCACCTTTGCCCCCGCTCACGCCAACGCCGCTTCCCTATTCAAGGCCGATATCGTACCCCTGAACGAAGCTTTTGGCTCTACTGCCTCAGGATCGGCTCAGATCACCCTAGATCAGCCCAGCGAGACCCTGCGTACCCTGCGGGTCCAGATCGATGTCACCGGCCTACAAGATCTGAGCGACTTCGGCGGCATTCACGTCGCCCACATCCACGGCCAATTTAGCGGTAACGCCAGTCGCCCCCTATTCGACCAAGGCAATGGTCCCTTCTTCACCGGAGCAGGGGGAACAGCGGTAGAGTCCGTCCTGCCAACCCTAGCTGATGACATCGACGGCGACGGATTTCTCAACTTCATTGAAGGCCGGCCAGCCTACGGTCCTGTCGTGCTCAACCTGACCAGCGAACAACTACCGGCCTCACCTAGCGGCGTGCCTCCCTTGGCTCAATTTCTAGAATTAGCCAGCAACGGCACCATTGATCCAGCGGCTCTATTTCCCGCTGGCGACACCTTTTCCTTAGATACCACCTACCAATTTGACCTCACCGATCCCGACCAGGCCCGTCAGTTCAACAACCTGACTGCCTTAGACCAACGGGAAATCGTCATTCATGGCCTTACCGTTCCAGCCAGCATCTCCGATCCCATCGACGACCTAGTAACAGCCAATGGCAGTGGTGCCCCCCTAGGAATTCCCGTAGGAGACGGCCAAGTGTTTCGAATTACGGCTCCGGTAGCTGCCGGAAACCTACAAGCCGTCGAAGACGAGGCCACCTCAGTACCTGAACCCCTCGCCATGTCTCTTATTGGTGGAGTTGTCCTGGCAATCGGCCTGAAGACCACCCAGCGCCATACTGTCTGAATCGGAGGAGATGGCTCGAGGTAGTCAACCTACTTAGACTGACGATGGTTTAACGTGCTATCGCGGCCTTAGATGCCATGGAGACAGCAACTGCCTAGCCAGATCGTCGGTCCTGATCAGGCAACCGGCATCACTAGCCAGATGCTGACTTGATCTAGATCACAGTTCAGTCGTTTCTAAATCACCAGTCCACCGCGAAAAAATCACTGGCCATGGGGGGAGTCATCACTGGAATAATCTGGATTGCCGTTGATAGTAATACTGTCAACGTTTTTCCCACCGCCATGAACTGCCCAGCTGCCCCCCAAACTCCCTCCCTCTTCTCGACAGCGCTGCTACTCACCGTGAGCTTGGCTAGCATGGCTCCGGCCCATGTGGCCGCCAGCGCTACCCTGGCGGATGGGCGTTACCTCTATGGTCAAGTTCCTGAAGCTAACCGCGATGACACCACCTACATGGTGTTTGAGCTACAGGACGGCAAGATGGTGGGTGCCTTTTATCAGCCCCGATCTTCCTTTGATTGCTTTCAGGGGCAGATCCAAGCCGATACTATGGCGCTGACTGTCATCGATAGTTACGACCAAACCGCATTCAATTATGAAGTTGCTCTGCAAGACCGCAGCACCCTTGTTGCCGGTGTTGCCGGGACAGCAGCCAATCCAGTTGGCTATCATCGCATTTCATCTCTGAGCGAGCTAGATCACCGGCTTCTAGATACTTGCCAGGCTAACCAGTAGCGCCCGAATCTGGGAAGCTAAACACACCAGCCGTCCAAGCAATTTCATCCTCCCCTGCTGGTCAGCAGCCAATAGGCACGGTCAGACTATCTTTAGAGTCGACCGTGCTTTGTCCTATTATTTGTCCTATTAATAGAATCAACCGCCAAGCCCAGGAAGCCGACTAGCTCACCGCTATGCAACCCTGTATTCCGGCTAAGCGGATGTGGGTGTCTCTGCCTCAGTGGCCAGCCCAGTCGCCTCAGTATTGTTGATGGGCTCAAGGTGGTGACCTAGCACCTGCACTCCTCGGCAGAAGACTCCGAGCTTAGGATGCAGTTCAAAGGCGGGATCGCGATCTTGGCCCCACTCCGCTTCCGTATAGATTTTGTACCCTTCTCCCCCTGGCACCAAGGCGACAGGCAACCGGCGACGACGAGATACAAGGGTATGAGTCGGATTGAACATCTGTAAGCTCTCCACAGTCAAGACAGCAAACTCAGTCGGAATCAGTCGCATGACGTTCCTGAGCGACTGTCCCGATGTGTGTTAATAAAATCCATCCAAGGCCGAACCAGGGCGGCTTAGCTGGGAAATTCCAGATTGGGAGCTGGACTTGGTATCTACCGTAGCAAATACTGTTAAATTATGTAAACGTCTCTCAGGATGGATCGTTACATACAGGGTGAAGCTGAGACGGGGTTTAGCCAGCAGTCTCAACGACCCTACCCTTTGGCTACGGTTCTCCCCACTGATAACTTGTGTTGATTGTTCTTAAAGTAGTCGTACACACTACGTACATTACGTACATGTAGTCACACAAGCTAGATGACGTTATCACAGATAGGAGCGCTTTGAACCGGTCTTCGCTAGACCTTCTTCGACTTTCTGGGGAAACGCTCAGGGTTTTAAGCTAGGTGTAGTGAGCACCTTATCTACACAGCACCGCCCTGTATCGTCAGCTCCAAGCATCCAGGCACCTTGGTAACGAGTACCTATCATGTTTGAACACTTCACCAACACCGCCATTGCCGTAATCATGCAAGCCCAGGAGGAAGCCCGGCGCCTGCGGCACAATTTTGTTGGTACAGAGCAGCTACTGCTCGGCATCTTGAAGGAAGGCACCAGTCTCTCTGCCAAAGTTCTGGCAGATTTCGGGGTTAACCTGTCTGACGCCCGCACAGAGGTAGAAGCTATCATTGGCCGCGGTAGCGGGGGCACATCGGCTGAAATCCCGTTTACTCCCAAGGTCAAGCATATCTTCGAGCAGGCCTTCCAGGAGGCTAGAAAGCTGGATTCAGCCTACATTGAGCCCGAACACCTGCTACTGAGCTTGACCCAAAGTCAAGAAAGCGTAGCTTATCGAGTCCTCAGTAACTTGGGCGTAGATCCAGCTAAAGTCCGCACTCGCATCATTCGAGAGTCTGGGGAAGCCGCTGCTGTGCCGGTGGGCGGTTCAGAGGAGAGTCGCCGCCGCAGCGATCGCAGCAACTCTGGTCGCGTATTGCGGGAATTCGGCACCGATTTGACGGAGATGGCGGCCCAAGGGCAATTAGATCCGGTCGTGGGTCGGCAAACGGAAATCGAACGGGTTGTCCAGATTCTGGGGCGACGCACGAAGAATAACCCGGTGCTAGTGGGAGAACCCGGGGTTGGTAAGACGGCCATTGCTGAAGGCTTAGCCCAGCGCATCGTCAATCAAGACGTGCCCGAAGCCTTGTTGAACAAGCGGGTGATCGCCCTGGATATGGGTCTATTGGTGGCAGGAACGCGCTTTCGTGGCGATTTCGAGGAACGCCTGAATCAGATTCTGACGGAAGTGCGAGAGGACCCCAGCTATGTCCTGGTTATCGACGAGGTTCATACCCTAGTGGGAGCTGGCTCCTTGGAAGGAGGCATGGACGCTGCCAATCTGCTGAAACCGGCTCTGGCTCGGGGTGAGTTACAGTGCATCGGGGCAACCACCTTAGACGAGTTCCGCCAGCACATCGAACGGGATGCGGCTCTAGAGCGTCGCTTCCAATCGGTGATGGTGAATCCACCGACGGTGCCGGAAACGATCGAGATTTTGACCGGCCTGCGCAGCCGCTATGAGCAGTTTCACCACATTGCCTTTACTGATGAGGCCCTGGAAGCGGCAGCGAAGTTGTCAGATCGCTACATCAGTGACCGCTTTCTGCCCGATAAGGCCATCGATCTAATTGATGAAGCTGGGTCGCGGGTGAAGTTGCGCCATGTGCCCAACTATCCCTCCCGAGAAGTCAAGCAGGAACTGCGCCAGATTAAGCAAGAGCTGGTGGACGCGGTGCAAAGCCAAGAGTTTTCTCGAGCCCAGGAATTACGCGATCGCAAACAGAATCTACAGCAAGAGCTGGCTGACGACAATGGGCAAGTCACCCTGACCATGCCAGAGGTCACAGATGAAGACATTGCCGAAATCGTCGCCTCCTGGACCGGCATTCCTGTCAACCGCATGACTGAGTCGGAAGCGGCCCGCATGCTGCACCTAGAAGATGTCTTACACGAGCGGGTGATCGGTCAACAGGAAGCCGTCAGTGCCGTGGCTCGTTCCGTGCGCCGCTCTCGAGTTGGCTTGGCTAGTCCTAACCGGCCCATTGCCGGACTGATCTTCTCGGGACCTACCGGCGTCGGTAAGACAGAGCTCGCTAAGGCCCTGGCCGTCGCTATCTTCGGCTCAGAGGAAGCCATGACTCGGCTAGATATGTCTGAGTTCATGGAAGGCCACACGGTCTCTAAGCTAATTGGCTCGCCGCCGGGATTTGTCGGCTACGAAGAGGGCGGGCAACTGACCGAGGCCGTACGGCGACAGCCCTACACCGTGATCTTGATGGATGAGATCGAAAAGGCCCATCCCGAGGTCTTCAACATGCTGCTGCAGGTGCTGGAAGACGGTCGTCTCACCGATGGCAAAGGCCGCGTGGTCAGCTTCAAGAATACCTTGCTGATCATGACCTCCAACATTGGCTCGCGAGTCATCGAGAAGGGCGGCGACAGCTTGGGCTTCGACCTTGCTCCCAGTGACGATGAAGCGACCAATCGGTACCACAACATTCGCAACATGGTCAACGAAGAGATGAAGCAGTACTTCCGGCCAGAGTTGCTCAACCGTATCGATGAGATCATCGTCTTCCGTCAACTCACCCAGGATGAAGTCAGCCAGGTGGCGGATCTAATGTTAGAGGAAGTCTCCCAGCGGCTGGCCGAGCGGGAAATTCAACTGCGCCTTAGCCCTGCCTTCCGCCAGCGCTTGAACCAGGAAGGTTATGACCAACGCTATGGGGCTCGTCCCATGCGCCGGGCCATTGCCCGCTTAGTGGAAGATACCCTGGCGGAAGCGATCCTGGCGGGTAAACTGCAGGCTGGTGACACCGCTGTGCTGGATATCCAGGACGGTGACCCGGTGGCCTATGCCGAGCGTCAACTGGCCTTAGCCGGAGTCAGACAGTAGGAGCCAGCGCCCCCTATTTCCATTGCCCCCCTAAATTTATTAAGCTGATCAGCATTCTGTCAGAAGCAGATTGTTGAGTCAGAGCAACAGGTAGGCGATGGCGCGGATCGTGCAGAAGTACGGCGGCACCTCAGTGGGGTCGGTGGAGCGAATTCAGGCGGTGGCCCGTCGAGTCCAGCAGACAGCAGCGGCGGGCCATGCGGTGGTGGTAGTGGTCTCGGCGATGGGAAAGACCACCGATGGCTTGGTGAAGTTAGCCAGCGACATCACCCAGAGGCCGAATCGCCGAGAGCTGGACATGTTGCTATCTACCGGGGAGCAGGTGTCGATTGCCCTATTAAGCATGGCGCTGCATGAACTGGGGCAAGATGCCATTTCGCTGACCGGGGCTCAGGTGGGCATTGTCACTGAGGCAGCCCATACCCAGGCGCGCATTCTCAATATCAAGACTGAGCGCCTGGAACGCCACCTCCAAGATGGCAAGGTGGTGGTGGTGGCAGGCTTTCAAGGCATTAGCCAGAGCCATGATTTGGAAATCACTACCTTGGGTCGCGGTGGCTCTGATACCTCGGCCGTAGCCTTGGCGGCGGCACTGCAGGCCGATTGTTGTGAGATTTACACCGATGTCCCTGGCATCTTAACCACCGATCCGCGCTTGGTGTCACAGGCCCAGCTAATGGCAGAAATTACCTGCGACGAAATGCTGGAACTGGCCAGCCTGGGGGCAAAAGTACTGCACCCGCGGGCGGTGGAAATTGCTCGCAATTATGGCATTACTTTGGTAGTGCGCTCTAGCTGGAGCGATGCACCAGGCACCCGGGTGATTGCGCCTACTCCCCAGCCTCGGTCCTTAGAAGACTTAGAAATTGCCCACCCAGTAGATGCGGTGGAATTCGATACGGAACAGGCGAAGGTGGCGTTGCTGCGCATTCCCGATCGGCCTGGCATCGCCAGCCGCCTGTTTGGGGAATTGGCCCAGCAGTCCCTAAATGTAGACCTGATCATTCAGTCGATCCATGAGGGCAATACCAACGATATTGCCTTTACGGTGATGCGATCGCATCTGAATCGAGCCACTGCCGTTGCCGATGCCATTGCCCCAGCCCTGCGCCACGATATTGCCGACACCAACCAGGCCGAAGTCACTGTGAGCAAGCACATGGCCAAAGTCAGCATCGCTGGAGCTGGTATGATTGGACGCCCAGGAGTGGCCGCCCAGATGTTCTCCACCCTGGCCCAGGTTGGGGTCAACATTCAGTTAATTTCCACCTCAGAGGTCAAAGTCAGCTGCACCATCGATATCGCCGATTGCGATCGGGCCATCGCCACCCTCTGTGAGGCCTTTGGCGTCACCCGCTCCCCTGCCCGCCTGGGCAGCGAAATGGCCGCCGACTCCACCGAAGTTACCCCTGTGGTGCGGGGGGCAGCCCTCGACCGCAACCAAGCCCGCCTAGCCGTGCGCCATGTCCCCGATCGACCCGGGGCGGCCGCTTACATCTTCCAGTGCCTGGCCGATGCCGGCGTCAGCGTCGATATGATCATCCAGTCCCAGCGTTGCCGTCTAGTCAATAGCCTAGCCACCCGCGACATCGCCTTCACCGTCACCCAGGGGGATATGGATACGGCTCAGACTATTCTGAGCGAAGCCGCTGCCACCCTGGGCTATGGCGACATCGTCGTTGACCCAGCCATTGCCAAAGTCAGCGTCGTCGGCATCGGCATGATCCATGCCCCTGGGGTGGCCGCCCGCATGTTTCAGGCCCTGGCAGAACACGGCATCAACATCCAGATGATCGCCACCTCCGAGATTAAAATCAGCTGCGTCGTTAGCCAGGATAATGGTGTCAAGGCCCTGCAGGCAGTCCACGCTGCCTTTAATTTGGCCGGTACCGAGCCCGTGATTGTTCCGGCTTAGCAATAGAGAGGCTATGGACGATTTCGCAGTCATCGATCTGGGCTATCAGCCGGGAGATCATCCTGCCAATCGGGTGTTTCGGCGAGTGGTGGCGTTTTTGCAAGCGCAATGTTCTGAAATCAAATCCAGTCCTAGCTGACTGCCAGGAGCAGCATGAATTATCCCACCGACTCACTCCGCATCGTCTCGCTGATTCCCAGTGCCACCGAAATCGTCGCCAGCTTGGGCCTCAGCGATGCCCTCGTGGGCCGCTCCCACGAATGCGACTACCCTGAAGCGATTCAGGATCGGCCTATCTGTACTGAACCTAAATTTAATCCTGAGGGTGACAGTGCCACTATCCATGATCGGGTGACGACGCTGTTGTCATATCGGCCCTCAGTGTCTATCGCGTCAAAACGAGGTCCTGGAAACTCTACAGCCCACCCATATCCTGACCCAGGCCCAATGCGATGTCTGCGCCGTCAGTCTGGCAGAGGTGGAGGCGGCGGTGGCTACCCTGACGGCGGGGCACCCTCAGATCATCTCCCTGCAGCCCAGTACCTTGGAGCAGGTCTGGCAAGATATTCGCCGAGTCGGTCAGCAGCTTGTCGGGCCTGAGAATCAGGTCCAGACTGAGGCCGTGATCACCACCTTGGACAAGCGCATCGACCATTGCCGTCAACAGTTGACCGATCTAGCTAGTCGGCCCCGGGTAGTCTGCATCGAGTGGACCGACCCCCTGATGGCGGCAGGAAATTGGGTGCCAGAATTGGTTGCCCTAGCGGGGGGTGAACCCCATCTAGCAGAGCCAGGGCACCATTCCCCCTGGTTAGACTGGCAGCAGGTGCTCGCCGTCGACCCGGAAGTGATTGTGGTCATGCCCTGTGGATATGACCTAGAGCAGACCTTGGAGGCTGCCCAGGCCCTGAAGGCCCTACCTCGGTGGGCCCATCTGACAGCTGTGAAAACGGATCGGGTCTATGGCGTCGATGGTAATCAGTATTTCAACCGCCCTGGCCCTCGCCTGGTGGATTCCCTAGAGATGCTGGCAGAGCTGTGTCATCCGGAGCGCTGCCAGTACGGCTATGAAGGCCAAGGCTGGCGGCGAATTTAATCGTATCGATTCTCTGAATTACAGCTACCAATGTTGCTCCCCTGCCAATCAATCCCCTGCCAATCAATCATATGTGGCTTTTTCTATGGGAACTGGCATGAGGACAACGCTAATGGTTGACATACGCTTCGTCAGGGCACCTTGATTCTGCTTTTTGCCTTCTGATTTCTGCCTTTTGCTATATGCCGTGGCTTTTGCCGATCACCCAGTGGCGGCGGAAGAAACGGGCCAGGCTGGATTCCTGCAGGGTGAGGCAAATGGGACGGCCATGGGGACAGGTCTGGGGGTGGCGGGTCTGCTGCCACTGATCGAGCAGCGATCGCATCGTGGCCAAGTCTAGGGGAGTGCCGTTGCGAATGGCGGTACGGCAGGCAGTAGCGACGATGGCGGCATCTAAATCTCCCCCCAGGCTGAGTTCCTGCAGGGCCTCGGCGCAGTCATCCCGTTGGGCCAGGCTGGCTGGGGCCGATCTTAGCGCCCAGAGGGAAGGGCCAAAGGGCTCTACTGTTAGCTGCAGCCGTCGTAACTGCTCCACTTGAGCTGCCGAGAGATGCTCCAGAAGAATCGGAGGTTCTAAGGGCACCACCCGCCAGTGGTCGCAGAGCTGTTCGTAGAGCACCCGTTCGTGGGCAATGTGTTGCTCGATCAGGCACATGCCGGCGGCATGCTCTGCCAAGATATAGCGATTATGCACCTGGGCCACTGCCCGCAGGGTCCCCTGCTGGTGGGGAGTTGAGGTTGCTCTATAGGTGCCGGTGGCCTCGGCAGTTTTAATCACCTGATGCAATCGGGGCTGATGACTGCTGTCGTTGAGGGCTCCGGGATCGGATTGCAGGGTTTGGTCGATGAGCTGGGGTAGGGCCCGACACCACTCCTGGAGCTGCTGCAGGTAGAGAATGGCCTTGGCAGGATGGCGGTTCCAGTCCAGCTGGCTGGGATCGACGCGCAGATGGGCAAAGCAAATGGGATAGCGATGGCCTGGCAGGGTGCGGCGAAAGGCCTGCACCATGGCTTGCTCTAGCTCGGGTAGGATGATCGGGCGACCATTGACGGCTACCCTGACCCAGTCGTTGCGGCGACGGTGGCAGCGATCGGGTAACCCTAACAACAGATAGACCCGGGGCGGCTCTTCATTGCTGGGGAGGGACACGATCTGCTCTGTCTCGCGCAGATCCTGGGGATGAACCTGGCGCAGCATTTGGGGAAGCACTTGTCGGGCCGACGCCGCAGGCCAGAGGGTAAACCAGGGCCGATCGTCTAGGCGAGCTTGCCAGGTGACCTGGGGATGGCAGAGAGCCAACTGTTGGAGGGTCTGATGCACCGCCCGTAGCTGCTGGGCTAGGGGCGGCAGGGCCTGGCGGCGGCCAGGCCAGGCGGCGAAGAGATTGGCGACAGTGACGATGGTGCCCGGTGCGATCGCAACCGTTGTTTCTTCTTGGGGCTGTCCCTGGCGGTCGTAGCGAATCTGCCAGCCCTCCGATGCCTGGGCCGGCCGGCTACAGATGTCTAACTCCGCCCCCTGGCAGAGGCTATGTAAGGCTTCGCCCCGAAATCCCAAACTGACGATATTCCAGAGATCCGCCGCCGTCTCAATCTTGCTGGTGTGATGGGCCAGGGCCGCCTGGCGCAAATCGGGTAGATCCATCCCCCGTCCATTGTCGGCTAACCGCAGCTGCCAACGCCGGGGCCAGAGATCGAGGCTAATGCGATTAGCCCCGGCATCCAGAGCATTTTCGGCCAGCTCCCGCACCACGGCTGCCCAGGAATCGATTACCTCCCCCGCCGCAATGGCATCGATCACCGTGTTTGGCAGGGCTTGAATCTGAGTTGCCATGACCTGCTTCTATGCACCGTATTCCCAGAGTAACAGCGGCCTAGCCCCCTGCCCACAGCAGGGCAAGCCAAGGACCAGCATTGATCCAGCTAAATGAAAATAAGTATAATCGCTTAGCCTTATGTCTAGCTTACGTAACAAAAGTTTGAATGTCTTAAAGACTTTTGTTACGGTGCCAGTAGACATATGCCTCGCCCTTTGCGGCAATTTTCACCCATGAACCTTTTCTTCGGCCTATTGCCTCAGCCTGCACCATTGCGTCCCGAGTCGCGGGTCTACGACCTCAAGACTCGGCTAGATTGGGGAGAACCCGCCCTGACCATCATCGACGTGCGCAATCGGGCCAGGTTTAACGCTCAGCACATTCGTGGCGCCATTTCCATCCCCATGGCAGAGTTGGTGACCCAGGCCCGTCAGAGCCTGGAGTCGGATCGGGATATCTATGTCTACGGCGAGGTAGATGAAGAGGCCAGCCATGCCGCCGAGCAGCTGCGTCGGGCTGGTTTCAAGCAAGTTTCGGTACTGCGAGGCGGGGCCGCTGCTTGGAAAGCCGCCGGATTTCCCCTGGAAACCTTGCATCAGAACCCTGCGACCTTATGACCACTGGTCTAGCCGGCCTCGGGTTGCATGACGACCAAGCCATAGGCATCCGGATCGAGGTACTGCTGGGCCGCAGCTTGGATCTCAGCGGGTGACAAGGCCTGAATTCGGGCTGGATAGTCGAGGGCATGGTCAATGGTGCCGGTCAGGGTGTGATAGTAGCCATAGAGACCGGCCCGATCGCTGGGGGTTTCACTGCCAAAGACGTAGCCGTTGGAGACTTGGGTGCACACCCGGGCCAATTCATCGATGGTGATGGGCTGGTTCTGCAGGTGCCGGATATGGTCGACGATGATGGCCTCTACCCGCTCTAGGTGTTCAACGGGTAATTGGGCAAATAGGGTAAAGGCTCCCTGCTGACCGTAGGTCAGATTACTGGCCGACACGCTACTGACCCAGCCACGCTCTTCCCGTAGATCTCGCACCAATCGGGCCAGACGGCCCCGACCCAATACTGAAGCCAGCACGTCTAAGGCATGGGTTTCCATCAAATCTGCCATGCCAGGTACACGCCAGCTCATGACTAGCTGGGCCTGCTGCAAGGTGCGATCGCAATGGTGGCGCCGTTGGATCGTCGTGAAGGGATGTTCTCGGGTCAAGTTAAGGCGCGACTCTGTATCGGCGTGGGGGCTCCAGGATTGACGACAACTCTGAGCCGCCTCAAACCCCTGCACTACCGTATCGATCAGCTGCTCCACCGGCAAGTGTCCCACCACCACTGCCGTCATCTGTTCAGACTGATACCAGCGCCGATGAAATTCCCGCATCTGCTGAGCCGTCAGGGTTTCTACCACCTGAACTGGCCCCAGGACAGGGCGGCGATAGGGCAGCCGGTCAAAGGCCAATTCCATGGCGTGATAGAAGGTACGCCGATGGGGATTGTCATAGGCCCGACGGATTTCTTCTAGGATTACAGGCCGCTCCCGTTCAAAGTCATCGTCTGTCAGCCGGGGATTCAACACCAGTTGCAGTTGCAACGGCGCTAGGGCGGCGAAGTCCTGGGGCGCTGTGGTCAGATAGAAGTGGGTGTAATCTTGGCTGGTGGCGGCATTGGTCAGGGCGCCTCGAGCCTCGATCAGTCGCTCAAACTCACCACAGGCCAACTCAGGCGTGCCCTTGAAGATCATGTGCTCCAGAAAGTGGGCCATGCCGTTGATCGAATCCGGCTCTACCACCGAGCCCACCCGCAGCCAAAGGTTTAGATTCACCGCCTCAAACGCCATCTGCTGAGCGATGATGGTCAACCCATTGGCAAGGCGATGGACCGTAGGGACTGCTAAAGCAGATTGTGTCCGATCAAGGACCAAGGAAGAAGCCATAGGCAAAGACGCGCACCTCTCTTATGGTAATGACTGATGTCCTGATATCCCACCCTAAAGTACAGTCTGAATAGGGTTTTTCGGCAGGTTCTCCATGGTGGCCAACAGTGACCTTTGAACGGGAATGGATTGAGTTTGATTGACATTGTCGGCCAGGGATGTCGTTAGCCTAGGGTACTCCGCTCGACTAGACGAGGCACTCGGCCGAAGCGACCGACCATCAACCGCAGGGCGGCGCGGCGTAGCATGGTCACATGCCGTAGGCCCAGGAGTCCCAACCGCCGTAGGGACACCAGGGGCCAGCAGTGGTTGGAAAAAGCTGCGGTTGAGCAGGTCGGTAAAGCCGAGGATCAGCCAGTTTTCCCGGCGGCGCCAGCGGTCGTAGCGACGCAGCACCGGCAGACTGCCCCAGTCTTCGCCGGCGGCTTGGGCCGCCAGCAGGACTTCTGCCAGGGCGGCGGCATCCCGAATGCCCATATTGAGGCCCTGACCGCCGACGGGATGACAACAGTGGGCGGCATCCCCCACCAGGGCCAGGCGCGGCAGCCCATAGCGATGGCTTTGCCTCAGCCGCACCGGGAATAGCAGAGGCTGGCTGACCAGGGTCAAGGCGCCCATCTGGTCACCGTAACGGCGCTGTAGTGCCGCCATGAATTGCTCCCGAGGCAGGGCGATCAGGGCTTGGGCTTCCTGGTGGGGAGCGGTCCAGACGATCTGGCAGCGATTGCCGGGCAGGGGCAGGATGGCGAAGGGGCCACTGGGCCAGAAGCGCTCGTAGGCGGTGTTGTCGTGGGATTGGGCCGGTTTAAGGATGGCGGTGATGCAGGATTGCCAGTAGGTCCAGCCGATGCTGCCGATGCCGGCCTGCTGCCGCAGTTGCGATCGCATGCCATCGGCCGCCACCACCAAGGGAGTGCTCAGGCACCAGAGCTGGTCATCGGCCTGGATCTGTAACTGGGCCTGGTCGGGGCCATACTCCACCGATTGCACCTGGGCCGGGCTCCAACAGTGGATGGTCTCACTAGCCTCTACGGCCGCCTGTAGGGCCGCCATTAAGACCCCATGCTCGGCCCCATAATAGACCGCTTCTTCCCCGGCGTCTTGGGGCGTAAACACCACTCGCCGGGGATAGTCGCCATCTGAGAGGGACACCCGGCGAAAATGGGTAATCTGGGGTGCCACTTGGGGCCACAACCCCAACCCCTTGAAAATGGCAGCTGAGGTCAGCGAAAAGGCATAGGCCCGTTGCCGAGCCGCCGCCTGGGCAAAGGTCTGAGCTTCGATCACCGCCAACCGCAGCCCCGATTGCCCCAGGGCTGCAGCCAGGGTGAGGCCGACGATGCCGCCCCGACAATGACCAAATCATAAGTCAGAGACTGGGAAGCGTCGTCTGACTGGCGGACGGCAGTGGGAACAGCCGAGGCGTGATTGACAGTGTCAAAAGGCATCGATGGCATCTGAATAAAGGCAGAAGGCAGCTTGTCCTGAGCGAAGCCGAAGGGAAGGCAGAGGGCAGAAGGAGTGGGGAGTGGGGGAGTGGGGGAGTGGGGAGTCAGTAGCGTGGGTCATTTTACTAGGCGGGGGAAATAATGACTGGCCAGGGAAGGACCCACGGGGAAGGAAGGGCGGAGGACGGAAGACGGAAGACGGAGGACGGAAGGCGGAGGACGGAGGACGGAGGACGGAAGGCGGAGGACGGAAGAGGGAGTGGGGGATGGGGAAAAGAAAGTCAGTAGCGTGGGTCATTTTACTAGGCGGGGGAAATGATGATTGGCCAGGGAAGGACCCACGGGGAAGGAAGGGCGAAGGACGGAGGACGGAAGACGGAGGACCGAGAGGGGGATTAGGCGACGCTGAGGGCCATCAGGTCGTCGGCCATGTCGAAGTTGGCGGTCACCGATTGCACATCATCGAGATCGTCGAGGGCATCCATCAATTTCAGCAGGGCTCGGGCCTGGTCGGCATCGCTCACCGGCACGGTGTTGTTGGCAAGCCAGCGCAGTTCTGTGGCTCTGAGGTCGTATCCCTGTTGCTGCAGCGCGGTGCTGAGCGGCTCTAGGTCCGGGGGAGCACAGTAGACCTCAGCCCCAGCGGTCTCCTCATCTACCTGGGTCAAGTCGTAACTCTCGGCCCCCCCGTCCAGGGCCGCTTCCAACAGGGCCTCTTCGTCGATGGGGCCCGCCACTGTCACCACGCCTTTCTGCTCAAACATCCAGCCGACACAGCCGGTCTCCCCCAGGTTGCCATTGACCTTGTTGAAGGCGGCCCGCAGGTCGGCGGCGGTGCGGTTGCGGTTATCGGTCAGGGCTTCGATCAGCACGGCCACGCCGCCGGGGCCATAGCCCTCGTAGCGAATCGCCTCTAAGGCGTCGCCATCGCCGCCCAGCTGCCCCGAGCCCTTGGCGATGGCCCGGTCAATGTTGTCGTTGGGGACGCCGGCGGCTTTGGCCTTCTCAATGGCGGTGCGTAGCTGAAAGTTAGCCGCCGGATCGGCACTGCCATGGCGGGCGGCCACGATGATTTCTCGAGACAGCTTGGCAAAGACCTTACCCTTGACTGCGTCTACCCGCGCCTTCTGACGCTTGATATTGGCCCATTTACTATGCCCGGCCATAGTGCTCAACAGAAACATAACGTCACAGTTCGATTTTACCGGAGCCCTCCTGGTCGTCGTCATCGAGAGCTGGCACCACCGTTGCGATCGCATCTTGGACAAACTGCTGCAGGAAGGCCTGGCGCTGATTCAGCTGGAACTGCCGCTGCACTACCTCGGCCATGCCGCCATCGCCCCAATCCTGCTGCTGGCGAAAATATTCGATGAAACTCTTGCCGGCGATGCGGGTCAGGTAGGCGCCGCTCACCCCCTGCAGGGGCCCGGCCGGCTAGCACCGTGGCCAAGTTGCTCTGCAAGCCTAAAGCCAACAGCTCCATGGTGCCCTTGACGATGCCCAGGCCAGTTAGGGTCTTGGCCAGGGATAGGGCCAGGGCCTTGCCCTCCTCCAGGCTCAGGTGGCAGCCATAGACCCGGCCCAGCTCTACCACCATCTGGGCATTCACCGCCGCCGTGGCCAGTAGATCTAACCCTGGCAGCGGCGTCACCGCAATCACCCCGGCGCCGATCCACTGGTAGCGGTCCACGATGGCGTCGGCCTGCTGCTGCCGTTGGGCCTCGATCAGCCGCTGGGCTTCCTGCTGCAATTGCTGGGACTGCAACAGCAGGTTGTCGGCCACCAGGGTATCCCCCTCCTGCCGCAGCACCTGGGCCAGGCGAGTGAGCAGGGCATCGATATCGGGGGCCGGGTGCACCCATTCCCCTGAAGTGAGCCGCACCGGGGCCGGGTTGGCGGCGATGGTGATCACATCCTGGGGGGCCAGCACGTCGTCTAGTTGCGATCGCACCCGGGCCTCGATCTGCTCTAGGTCCTCCACCGGATAGAGATCGGCCTTATTGATCACCAACAACACCCGCTTGCCCATGGCCCGCAGGGAACGCAGCAGCTGGGCCTCACTCTGCTGCAGGTCATTGGCCACCACAAACAGCAATAAATCCGCCGTCGCCGCCAGTTCTCGGGCCGCCAGTTCTCGCCCCTCCCCCAGGGCCCCGGCTTCTAACAAGCCGGGGGTATCGATCAGCTGAATCCCCCGCGGTAGCCCAGCCAGTCGCAGCCGATAGCTAACCGCCGCCGCCGTGGTGCCCATGGCGGCCCCCACCGCCCCGGCCAGGTCCCGGGCAAAGGCGTTGACCAGGGAGGTCTTGCCCACCGACCCCACCCCAAACACCGCAATCTGCACATCCCGCCGTTCCAGGGCCGCTACCAGGGTTTGCGATCGCTGCTGCAGGGCTTGCCGGGCCACCTCGCTCTGGAGTTGCTCCATCTGCTGTTGTACCGCTGTCAGCGTTGCCTGGGCCGCCGCCTTACTATCCCGAGGCGGTCGTGGCTGGGGCCGCCGCCGCCGTGGCCGCAAAAATAGCCAGCCGTAATAGCCCCCCACTGCCAGCACCGCTACTAGCAGTATTATCAGTAGCAGCAGCACCAGGTTGGCCAACAGGGGCGACCACCAGGCCACCGCACTGTAGAGCCGCAGCAGCGATTCCACCAGCCAGAACAGCAGCCCTAGCAGCAGCACGCCCACGACGATTAGCGGTAAGACTCGTAACCAGCCCATGAGAGTATTCCATCTAAAAAAAGTATCCCAATCTAGGCTATTGAACTCAGCCTATCTAGGCTATTCAGCCAGTCCTTGGACGAGTTCTAGCTGGAACACTCTTAAGCCCATCCATCGCGACACCCGGTCCCTAAATCCCCTAGGCTAGAGACGGGATGTTTTCCTCTGCTGTCTAACAGGCATAGACCAAGTTAAATGAAAAACCAACCCAACTGGCAATTACCGACGCTATTGAGCATCGTTGCACTGTTGGCGATTGTTGTCCTCAACGCCTTTGTGATCATCAATCCCGGCGAGGCTGGTGTTCTTAGTATCCTCGGAAAAGCTCGAGATGGCGCCCTCCTGGAAGGGATTCACTTCAAACCACCCCTGATCTCTAAGGTGGATGTCTATGATGTCACCGTGCAAAAGTTTGAAGTGCCAGCCCAAAGTTCCACCAAGGACCTGCAGGAACTCTCCGCCAGCTTTGCCATCAACTTCCGGTTAGATCCGGTGCAAGTAGTCACCATTCGTCGTACCCAGGGCACCCTGCAAAACATTGTGGCCAAAATCATCGCTCCCCAGACCCAAGAGTCATTTAAGGTGGCGGCGGCCCGTCGCACCGTGGAGGAGGCGATTACCCAGCGGGACCAACTCAAGCAGGACTTCGATGAGGCCCTGGTGACCCGGCTAGATAAATACGGCATCATCGTCCTCGACACCAGCGTGGTCGATTTGAACTTCTCCAAGGAGTTTGCCAGGGCTGTGGAGGACAAGCAGATTGCTGAGCAGCGAGCCCGCCGCGCGGTCTACATCGCCCGAGAAGCGAAACAAGAGGCGGAAGCCACCATCAACCGGGCCCGCGGTCAAGCCGAAGCCCAGCGGCTATTGCGGGAGACCCTGACTCCGGAATTGCTGCAAAAGCAGGCCATCGAGAAATGGGACGGCAAGTTTCCCCAGGTGCTGGGGGGCGAGGGAGCCGTACCCTTCATCAACCTCGATCAGTCCCAGCTTAAGGCGGCCCAGTAATGGGGACCGGGCCAGTCAGCTGAGCCTTTCACCCCCATGAGACTCGCTGACTGGCTAGTTACTCCTGCAACGGTGATACCACCGGTGATTGCCGACACGGGCTTTGTATCCGAGTGGCGGGGGAGATACCAATTTTTACAATTCTTGTCAGTGTGACAGTAATGCGTTAACAATCGCTAGCTTCGACTCCGCTCAGCCAGCATTCCCTGAGACAAACACGAGCTACGTTGTCCAGGCATAGAGCATGGTCCCCTTTTGCAGTCGTCGGTCCGTCAACGGCAGGCGACGGAACTGCCGCTAGCTGGAAAATCCCACCCCCTAGCCAGAGCGAAAATGGGCTTCATGGCTGCTGATCATGGCAGTTTCTCATCATTCACGAAGTGGCTAGTTAAGCAATGAGTGAGCGAGAATAAAGCCGTTGAAAGGCGGCAAAATGGGGACGACAGGGTTCATGTTAAAGAAACTTATCCTCAAAAAAGGAGCGACCCTGGTTTTCCCCCTCGCCAGCATGATAGAGACGGGAAATCATATTGCTAAAACCAGGACGAGGCAACGGCGAGAACTGGCAGTCTCATTAGCCGAAAAGATGAAAATGGCAGCGGATGAAACCACGCCATGGGCGGCGTTTGCTGACTTGCTCCCGGTAGATTTCCTGCTCCACTATACCGGCCGTCAACATTTGGTTGGCAGCCCCATGCCAGATAGGCTAAGGCATAAAGAAAATCCCCCAGCCATCATGGCTGAGGGTTAGGGGTGTGTGCGTCGATGAGTTGCAGGAAAGGACGGGTAACTCTAGCCGCTATAGCGCACGCCGCGATAGGTCAACTGGTGGGTAGACTGGCGCTGGGCTACCGGTGTCTGCTTCATTTTGTAGGAGCGGCCGAGAAAGGTACCGGTCTGGGTGGTCTCGGTAGCCTCAATGCCAGCGATGGCAGCTTGGTAAGCGGTGCCGCGATAAATCAATTCCATGGGTCAGACTCCAAGTAATGGGGGGGGTGTTTCGGACATGCTAATCATCTCCCACTTGCCTTAGATCGGGAGTGACCTGAGTCGTGGTCAAGGGGTGATATTTCTAAGGGATGGCGGTGTCGTAGATGGCCACAGCGGGTGATCTGAAGGGGGCATGCTAGTGACTTGGGTTACATCGCTCTGGATATTTCTGGCAGTGGCCGGTCATGCCAGGGGTGGGAGAGTACGCCCTCTATCGGGCTGGAGTGAGTAGGGATACTCCCTAAGATAGGTCCTATCTTCCACGGGATAACAGCATGAGTATGATTGGGTTGTCGCTAGCGATCTGTTTGGCCCTGGTCCATATCTTTGCCAGCCAAACCCAATGGCTGAGAAACATTCCTCAGCGTTGGTGGATCTCCATTGCCGGCGGTGTGTCCATCGCTTACATCTTCCTCGACGTTTTCCCAGAGCTAGAAGCAGCCCAGGCCGAGGTGGAACATGGCATTGGTCCCGTCCTGGAATATTTGGAAAATCATGCGTATTTGCTGGCCCTAGTGGGGCTGGCGGTATTTTACGGGCTGGAGAAACTGGCGATGCGATCGCGATCGCATCGCCACCACAGCCATGGTGAAGACTGCACCCACCCGGGGGTGTTTTGGATTCATGTCACTGCCTTTGCCCTCTACAACGGGATTCTGGGCTATCTGCTGCGGGAGGCAGAGAACCACGGCTTAATGGCATGTTTGCTCTTGTTTGTGGCCCTGGCCCTGCATTTCATCGTCAATGATGTGAGCCTGCGGGAGCATCACAAGCAGAATTACGACCGTTGGGGCCGTTGGCTGTTGGCGGGGGCAATCGTGCTGGGTTGGATCCTGGGGCAGGCCATTCATATCGATGAGGTTGCGATCGCATCGATATGGGCCCTGATCGCCGGCGGCATCATCCTGAATGTGCTCAAGGAAGAACTTCCCGCAGAGCAAGACAGCCACTTTGGCCTGTTCGTGGCCGGAGCCGCCGTCTACTCCGTGGTGCTGTTGGCGGCCTGACGCTGACAGCGTCGATCAGCCCTTGGGAAGGCGTGATGGATCGATCCATTGGTAGCCTAGCGATATAGCAATCCGCTCCCTCATGTAACCAGACAGCCATTAATCCACGGTGTTTTTGTAGACGAGGACTTGCCAGACGATGTCGGTGCTTCCCGTGCTGATTGTCTCAAATGGGCACAAGTGTCGTTGTCACCGGGCACCAAAGTACCCGAATTCGAGGTTAGGCACAGATTCCCGAGAACTGGATTCCCACGGAGGTGGGAATCGTCCATGGCGCTAGCACGCCACACCAAACGATGAAAATCGTGTCTATTTTCAGAGCAATGACGGTAATAGGTTTCTTCAAGCGTCGCAGAAAGCCGCTAACGACTATCCTGCGGACCCTGAGACTCCGAGGCTCGATACTGCACACTCACCCGCCCGCCCTCGCTGACAACAATCTCTCCCCCCAGAGCCTCGATCTTTTCCCTGGCAATCTGGCGACCTTTGTCATCGACAGCCCGCAAATATACCTCTGCCCAGGCACCAATTTGCGCCTCCCGGCTAACAGGATTTTGAGAGAGAAATTGAGCTGTCTGTTGAGAAACCTGGGCGATGGCATCTGATTCGGGATCCGGAGACTGACGCGCCCATTCAGCCGCCATCTCGAAGGACTGTTGGGCCGCCATACCATCTCCTAAAAACAACAGTTCATCAATGCCCTTATAGCGCCAAACGAAGTAGGAACGTGGCGGTAGCGTCGGCGTCATGGATTGCAGTCCCTGCTCCATTAGGGCTACAGATACATCAGGTTGCCCGGCATACATGGAGACGCTATTGGAGAGAAAGATGTAAGGGCGAAGAAACCAGGGATCGCGATCGACAATTACCCTGAAATAGGCCGGACTCAGCCGGTAATTGTTACGTTCCCGCAGTTCGGTTTTACCGAAGTATTGAAGGAAGTCTAAGAAGGTCCAGTTGGCGATGAGGTTGCGAAAGCCTAAACTTGGCAATTGCTTTAGGAGCTGCAGCCGCAAGCCGTCGAGCCGCACTTGTGAGTCGATCTCAATCTGGGCGTAGTCATCGCCGGGACGCTGTAGAGTCTGTAAGCGGGATAGTTGGAGGCTAGCGACTCCGGCAAGTAGCGCTAGAAAGATGACAAGGTTACGCCCAGTGGCTATAAGTTTGTGGTAGAGCATAGGGCGATAGTGAGGCTGCAGTAAGACTGTGAGGCCATTGTAGCGAAGCCTGAAAAGAAATAAGGTAGGCCGGTTTGCCTACCTTATTTCATGGCTTATAAAGCAAAGAGCTTTGGTTCACTCCTAAACCTATCTCGCTATACGCTTAAGAGAAAGAGGCTTCTTAAAGCCAAATAGCTACTTTCCAAAGCCCCATGATTAGCCCTAGTTACACTCTCCATCATCTCCCGTTACTACAGGATCCTCGCCAAATGTACCAGTGGCACTAATACCCACGATGTTGTTAGCGTCATTATTCCAAGGATTGTCAGATGTACACAGCAGTGCTGTTGTGGTGGCGTTACCTTGCTGATCCTGCAGGGTATAGGTAATGCCAGCATAGCTCAGCAAAGCTTCATCCTTAGGAAATGCCCAAACGGCAGCGTTATTGGATAACGTACCGCTAGCGTCTGTAACTACTTCCGTAACATCAGGATTATTACCTGAGTCATCACCATAGGTGTAGAACTCAGTCTCAGTGTTGATTCCTAAGCCCAGTTTGCTAATTGCATCGGCAAAGGTAGTATTTTCTAGCCTGTAAGCTTGCTGACCCCGGTTAACCGAGCCTGCATAGGTCTGAGCTTCCGATTGGCGGGCGCGGTTAGCTTGGTTCAAGAAAGACGGCAGGGCGATGGCGGCGAGGATGCCGATGATGATGATCACCACCAGTAGTTCGATCAGGGTGAAGCCGCCGGTTTGGCGCTTCTTCAGCAGGTGCTGCAATAGTTTGGTCTTAAAGTTAGATTGCATGTCGGTGTCTCCTTGTGAGAGCGGGATAGTGTAGGTCGTAATCCTTGGGGTAGGTTACCCACCTCAGGCAATTCTCATATCACTGGTATCAATTTTTTCTGGAGGCAGTCGCTAGAGCCCCACTATTCCGGGCAAAGGACTATGGTATCAGCAGACACTCCGCCATCCATAGCTCCACACACCTGGATTCCCGCTATGCTCTCCGGGCACGCTCCACAAGAAGCGGGAATGACAGCAATGAGGTTTTTCAGACAGCCAACCTGCCGCGAAAAAGACTGCCGTCATTCCGGGCAAGCGTAGCGCGACCCGGAATCCAGGCAGAGGTATTCGCCGTCAGCAGATATCCTAGGTACTGTTCTTCAGTAACTGGATTCCCGCCTCCGCGGGAATGACGGGAGTACGTTTTCTTCAGGCCTCAACATCATCGCGATAAGGATAGTCGTCATTCGGGCAAGCGTAGCGCCACCCGGAATCCAGGCAGAGGGCTACGCCAGTTACCGATATCTCGGACTGCTTTCTGAGCCGCTGGGGTTCGACCCTTTCGACTACGCTCAAGGCAAGCCGCTCATCCCACTAGCCTCCGCTCACCCCGCTAGCCTCTGGTCACCGAGCGACAACCGGTCACCGAGCGGAGTCGAGGTGACACACCACTCACCCAGCTGAACTCTACCCCATGAGAGCAACCTCAAGCGCTCCTTCGCTCCGATTGCTCTTTCTGTAGGAGAAAATCGAGATACTCTTCTAGCTGTCGTTGTCTCAATTGAGACAGGCGACGTAACTTCACCAGAATCTCTGATTCGTGCTGCCACTGTTTGATAGGCATGATCTGTGAAGCAGACACTTCAACGGTGATGTTTGGCACGTCGAAACCTTCGAGGCTGTAGCCATCCTCTTCCCCGGTGGGCATAGGATAATGTTCTACGATTGTTGCCATATCTCCCCGTTTGAGGTGATGCTCGGGGAGGTCTTCTGTCAAGGCAACCTGAGTAAACAGCGGATACGTTACCTTCATAGGCTCACTCCTTTATCCGGGACCAAGGTTACAAACTTAGTCGTGTCGTCTGTCATCATCCAAATTGTGATTACACTGAGCACTCTCTTATTAGGTCCTGTCAGGACTGCACGAATGCGATATTTCTTGCCGTAGAGGGTGGTTTCCACTAACTCAGCCGGTTGTGAGAGAACTTGGGTCCGTAAATCTTGCTCAAGCTGTTGCCAGTTATCGATTACGTAACCTGCCTGGGCTAAAAACTTAGATTTGTCATCCTTGGGTAAGGGAACTAGTAAATATCGGGTTAGCTTTTCTTCGGCAATAATTGCGTCTTGAGGCAATCGCACGACTACCTATTACCTGTAGTAGGGCTCATGATAGGCTCAAATGTATCTTACTCTGAACCTATAGTGAACGTGAGCAAACACTCCCGCTCCCTGCCAATCATTCCAGGCAAGCGTAGCACCACCTGCAATCCAGGCAGAGGGCTACGCCAATTGCCGATATCTCGGACTGCTTTCTGAGCCGCTGGGGTTCGACCCTTTCGACTACGCTCAAGGCAAGCCGCTCACCCAGCGACAATCGGTCACCGAGCGGAGTCGAGGTGACACGTCGCTTACCCAGCGAGACGCTATCTAGGCCAGCGCAGCGCCACCCGCAATCCAGGCAGAGCGCTCTGTTTCCTTGCCAAGGTTAACGCCCTGGATTCCCGCGGAGGCGGGAATGACGGGATTACAGTACTTTCGGGATTCAACTCATCGCGATAAAGAAAGTAGAGGTGCTCTAATGGTACCTATAGCCTTGTCATTCATCGCCATGGTTCAACTTCAGCCTAAACTCCTGACCGCGCCTGACTTTATTGAGCACTACGGCGACGACGTTCGCTACGAACTGATTGATGGAGAACTTATTGACTTGGAACCTACTGGCTTCCACGAGCAAGTCGCTGGCTTCATCGGGCGTAAACTCAACGTCGCCATCGATCAGCAAAACGCCCCCTATCTCATTCCTTACCGCTGCCTGATCAAAATGCTGGGAACTGACACCACCTTTCGCCCAGACGTGATTGTTCTAGATCAGTCTCAGCTGAGCCAAGAACCCCTGTGGCAGCAAGAACCTGTTATTTGCCAGGGGCGCTCTGTCAAGGTGGTGATAGAAGTCGTAAGCTCCAATTGGCAAAACGATTATGCCCGTAAAACAGAAGACTACGCACTATTGGGTATTCCAGAATTTTGGATTGTTGATTACCTCGGCTTAGGTGGACGTGACTACATTGGCACCCCCAAGCAGCCGACGCTAACCCTATGTATCCTAGAGGGCGATCGCTATCGGAAGCAGCGACTGCAGGGCAACGCCCGCTTGTCGTCCCCCACATTTCCCGGTCTTCAACTCACTGTCGATCAGATTTTTGCCGCCGGGCAATAATAAATCAGATTGCTCATCAGAGCACCATCACGGTTGAAACCGCCGCAGCCGCAACGCATTGGTCACCACCGACACCGAACTCAACGCCATCGCCGCCCCTGCCAGCACTGGGCTCAGCTGCAATCCCCAAATCGGATATAACACTCCAGCGGCGATGGGAATGCCCAAACTGTTATAGACAAAGGCGAAGAATAGATTCTGGCGAATATTGCCCAGGGTAGCGCGGCTAAGGCGAATGGCGGTGACGATGCCGTGGAGGTCATCTGTCATCAGGGTAATGTCACTGGCGGCCATGGCCACATCGGTACCGGTGCCAATGGCCATGCCCACATCGGCCTGGGCCAGAGCCGGGGCGTCGTTAATGCCGTCTCCCACCATGGCCACTTTTCGGCTCTTGGCCTGAAACGCCTGAATCGCGTCGGCTTTACCATCGGGACGCACCTGGGCTTTTACATCGGTGATGTGGGCCTGGCGGGCAATGGCTCGGGCCGTTTGGGGGTTATCTCCAGTCAGCATGGCTACCGTCAGCCCCAGACGCTTGAGGCGATCCACGGCTTCAGCAGCTGATGGTTTTAAAGTGTCAGCAATGCCAAATAGGGCCACGACATTGCCATCAACGGCCAACCAGACCACGGTTTGCCCCGCTTGTTCCCAGGTTGCCTGGTAGGCCGATAGGGAAGTCCCCTGCTTCGTGGTTACCTCGACAGGCAGCCCCTGATCTACTAGCCAATCCCGAGTCCCCAAGCGAACAGCATGCGCGTCGATCTCACCGGTTACCCCTCGGCCCGTCACCGCTGCAAAGTCGGTCACGTCCAAGGCATTAATGTCCGACTGGGGTATCCCTTGATCTCGGGCATAGCGCACCACTGCTTCGGCCAAGGGATGCTCGGAATAGTGCTCCAGGGCAGCGGCTAACCGTAGCAGCTGCTGTTCGTTGCCCTGGGCTGTGCCCTCGACAGCAATGAAGTTGTTCACGGTGGGTTGACCTGCCGTCAGCGTGCCAGTTTTATCCAAGACGACAGTTTGAATCTTGTGGGCCAGCTCCAGGCTATCGGCCCCCTTGAAGAGCACCCCATAGTCGGCCCCCTTGCCCGTGGCCACCATAATCGAGGTGGGTGTGGCTAACCCCAGGGCGCAGGGGCAGGCAATAATCAACACCCCCACGGTATTAATCAGGGCCAGGGAGAGTTCTCCCGTTGCCAGCAACCAGACGACACAGGTGGCAGCCGCAATCAGCAGCACCACCGGTACAAAAATGGCGGTTACCTGATCCGCCAGCTTCTGGATGGGAGCTTTTGAGGCCTGGGCCTGCTGCACCAGCCGAATGATCTGGGCCAGGGTGGTGTCCTGGCCGACCCGGGTCACTCGCAGTTGCAGACTACCGGTTTTATTCAGGGTGGCGCCAATCACCTCATCCCCAACGCTTTTCTCCACCGGGATACTCTCGCCTGTGACCATAGACTCATCGACGGTGGAGGGACCCCGCACCACTTCCCCATCCAGAGGAATTTGTTCCCCCGGTTTCACCAGCACGATATCTCCCAACTGCACTTGCTCCACCGGTAGGGTGTCGAGGGTGTCCCCTCGACGCACCCGAGCGGTTTGGGGCTGTAACCCCATGAGTTTGCGAATGGCGGCTGAGGTCTGCCGCCGGGCTCGGTGTTCTAGCAATCGCCCCAGCAAGACCAGGGTGATGACCATGGCCGAGACTTCGAAGTACACCTCGGGACGTCCCTGGGCCGCAAACCAATTAGGGAAAATAGTGGGAAATAGGGAATAGATATAGGCCGCCCCGGTGCCGAGGGCGATCAGGCTGTTCATATCGGCACTCCCCCGCTTCAGGGCTTTCCAGGCCCCGGTGAAGAAGGGTTGACCGCACCAAACCAGTACCGGCGTCGCCAGGATCAACTGGGTCCAGGGATGGTGCAGCCAGGGGGGCAGAAACGGCAGATGCCAGGGCAACGCCATGGGCACCATGCCCAACATCAGCAGCATGCTGGCCACGACTCCGACTGCAACTCGCCAAGTCAAATCTTGCTGGGCCTGACGCTGGGCGGCTTCCAGCTCATCCTCTCCCGTCGCTGAGGTGGCAGGGAAGGCCTGGTAGCCAGCGGCTTCCACGGCGTGCACGATGGCATCGGTGCTGGTGCGATCGGGGTCGTAGTTGACCTGGGCCTGTTCGGCACCAAAGTTGACTTGCCCGTCAATCACCCCAGGAGTCTGATTCAAGGCTTTTTCGATGGTGCTGGCGCAGGCGGCACAACTCATGCCCTGCAATTTCAGCGAGAGGGATTTCATGGCAATGCTGGCGAGGTAGAGATTGAGATGCCGTGATAAAGGGTTGTTGCCTGGAGTAGTGGTTATGCCTGCTCCACGGTATACCCGGCATCGGTGATGGCCTGAGTGATGGCGTTGGGGTCGTTAGCGCTGTTGATAATGACGGCCTTGGTGTCTGGGTTGGCTTGCACCGATGCCTTCGTATCGATGGCTTGGACTGCTTTGGTGATGGTCTCGGCACAGGCGGCGCAGGCCATATCAGGCACCGTTAGGGTCAACGTTTGCATAGGAAATACTCGATCTACGATTACCTTTAGCTTAAACACTCCAGCCTACTAGAGGGTCAAGGGAGGATGGCCTTGGCCCCTGCCTACCATGGCGCTGACTAGTCAGCGGAGGACATGATGGATCGTCTAATGGCCCGGTTTAAGGAATCACTGAGTGCTTCGCCACCGCCTCCAGTACCGCAGTGGGAATATACCAGTTCCCACTGCACGGCGTTTATCTGGAATGGCGAATAAGCGATTGTGCTGAGGCAGATTTATCTCGGCCTGTTTAGGTAGCGGACTTGAGCGTTGATCCGGGCTGCAATGCCCTGACTAGGTCCTAGCTAAGCCGAAAGGCGACCCCATTGCAGGTAGGGAAGGTTGGCGGCGGTGGCCCGAATTGCTTCGGCTTGGGCCACGAGTTGAGCGCAGGCATCCCAGTTACCTTCTAGAAAGACCTTACGGGCGCCTTCTGGCAGCGATACGGCCAGGGAGGTATCACCGTATTGCAACTGCAGAGTGTCTAGGTTCAGCTGTAGCGACAAATCAGGAGTGCTGCTAATGGCCTGTTGCAGCTGGCGCACGGCCTGGGTCGGCGCAGTGACGCAGGGAATACCCATGGCCACACAGTTGCCAAAGAAGATTTCCGCGAAGCTTTCGCCCACCAGGGCGGTAATGCCCCATCGGGCAATGGCTTGAGGAGCATGCTCCCGGGAGGAACCACAGCCGAAGTTGCGGTTGACGACTAGAATCTTGGCTGCCTGGAATTGGGGCTGGTCGAAGGGATGTTGGCCCTGAGTAGAGGCTCGGTCATCGGCGAAGACTTGCTCTCCAAGGCCATCGAAGCTGGTACAGCGCAGGAACCGGGCTGGG
This sequence comes from Halomicronema hongdechloris C2206, assembly GCF_002075285.3. Lineage (GTDB taxonomy): Bacteria > Cyanobacteriota > Cyanobacteriia > Phormidesmidales > Phormidesmidaceae > Halomicronema_B > Halomicronema_B hongdechloris. The sequence continues at coordinate 2,788,167 of NZ_CP021983.2, forward strand.
ATGATGCGGTCGGTGTCAATATCATCTCCCTGTAGGGGGATTCCCTGCCCTGTGATGCTGGCAACGGCCTGAGCCATAGTCTCATCCTTTCCGTCGGCTCTTCATTCTAGCGGAATTCACCTTGCTTTTCAGTTATTGAAGAGGGTAGTCACGTGAGATTATCTCAGACCACTACCGTCTCTCGAGGTAGCAGACTTACTGCGAAACCGAATCCCGTCATTCCGGGCAAGCGCAGCACGACCCGGAATCCAGGCAGAGTACTCTGAGCCAAAGCCGAGGTTTGTTCCCTGGATTCCCGCCGCCGCGGGAATGACGGTAGTGGGTCTCTCGGGTAGTTAGGTGAGATTATCTCAGACTCCTACCTGGAAGAGCTTTCGCAGCACTTCTCATGTTGCCTTCAGAACTGGGTCTACCCACTTCAACCGCCAGGACATTAATGTCCTGGACTCAAAGTCCAGGGCGCAGCAGTAAGTCTTCGCTTCCCCCGGGAGTCCTAGCTTCGCGCCTGCTTCGGCCTACGACCAGGGTGAACCGCTTGTCGGGCTATCTTATCGTTATCGTCGATGGATAGCATTGGCCCCATGCTTGGATCTCTGTGGAAGGGAAACTCTAGGGTAAGGATGTACTGGACATGTTTTAGGCAACCGAGTTAGGCCAGCGCCAGGGTATTGCTGCTAGGTACCCGCCTTTGGGCTGCACTGCAGTCCGGCCGGAAGCTGCCTTTGAATGATGCCTGACATCTCCCTTAGCTCTGCCCAGGAGGTAGTTCTATGCACTCTACATCCTATCTGCAACGGGAAATCTTGGAGCGACTGTATCATCAGTCTCCGTCTCGGTTTCGCTATGGTCTGTCTCGCTGGACCCAGGCCCTGGCGACGGCAGTAGTGGAGTGGTTGACTCGCGATCGCAACGCCCCGCGAATTTACCAACGCCACGATGCCGCCGGTAATGTAGTGTGGCAGGCCTATGATCCCCTCACCCGTCGCTCGATCATGTCCCAGTCAGAGCAAGAGATTCGAGCTTGGTTAGAGGAACGCTACGCCCATCAACCGGATGTCTAAACTCGATGATTAGTGGGTCAGGGGCATCGGTGCACCAGACGAGGGGCAACCCCATCCCCTATGCTCTAAACAGGAGCAGCGATCCCTCCCCTGGCAACTATGATGCATTTCATTCGGCAACTGCTCGAGTGGCTGATCTCAGTATTCACGACGCCGCTGATTCGGCTGGATGAGAACGTCATCACCGTATTCTCGCTGCTCCTGTTGGTGGTGGCTCTGATCTTGATCGTCCTGGCCATGGGGCTGGTGAAACGGTTTCTCAAGCACCGCATACTCAGTCCCCTGAACCTGGATGCCAGCAATCGAGAGGTCATTGCCACGATTGCCAGTTATGGCTTCGGTGCGATCGCAACTATCGTTGCCCTGCAGAACCTAGGCTTTCAACTCACCTCCCTGGGCATCATCCTGGGGGGCTTAGGAGTCGGCATTGGCTTCGGCTTGCAAACCATCACCAACGACTTTGTCAGCGGCCTGATTGTCTTGTTTGAGCGCAACCTCAAAGTCAACGACTTCATCGAGCTAGACGACCACAATTTCAGCGGCCTGATGGGCACCATCCAGGAAGTCAAGTTGCGCTCCACCATCATTCGCACCCTGGATAACGGCGATGTCGTCATTCCCAACAATGAGTTAATCTCTCGCCGCATCCTCAACTGGAGCTACGAGAGCCCAGTCAGTCGTCTGCGCTTGCCTGTCGGCATCGTCTACGGCAGTGATCCCATGGCCGTGACCGAAACCCTGCTGAAGGCAGCCTATCTAGAACCCGCCGTCCTCAGCGAACCCATGCCCAAGGTCTTCTTCCAAGGCTTCGGCGAAGAATCCCTAGACTTCGAGCTCTGGGTATGGGTGGAATTTTCTCGCCGCTTCGACGTCCAGAGTGCCCTCAACTTCACCATCGAATATCTCCTGCGGCAACAGGGGCTAGAACTGGCCTGCGCCCAGCACGACATCTGGGTGCGCAGTTCCGAAGATCTAATCAAACGCCTGATCGAGCGACAAGAGCGCACCTCAGCCCCCACCGCCACTGCCCCCAAGCCGCCGCCGCATCCCCCCGCCCTACGAGATCTACTGCGGTCAGTCAGCTACTTCGAGCAGTTTAGTGATTTAGAACTGCGTCGCTTGATCGAAATTGGCCACCATCGCCGTCTGCTGCCCAACACCGTCTTGTTTCGAGAAGGCGACAGCGGCGACGCCTTTTATATTGTCCTGGAGGGGCAGGTAGACATCATTGCCGAGACGACCCAAGCCACCTTAGCCTCCTTGGGGGCTGGACAGTTTTTTGGCGAGGTCGCCCTGCTGCTAGGCATCCCCCGCACCGCCACCGCCAAAACCGTCGAGCCGACCCTGGTATTTGTGATCCATCGCCAGGGATTTTCGCTGCTCTTGCATCAGTATCCACAACTGGCCGATGCTATCCTACAAGCCCTAGAACACCATCAACAAGAACTGGCAGAGCGCCAGCAACAACTGCGGGCCGACGGCATTGACATTGCCGACACCGATGCCAATCCGGTGCTCTGGGCCAGCCGCCGCCTCAAAGAAATTTTTAGCCTCTAGCAGCAGAGAGAAAGACGGACTACTGATATCAAATCCGCTAAGATGACCGACATTACGGTGATTTATAACAACTGCAATGCGTCATTCCAGGCAAGCGCAGCGCGACCCGGAATCCAGGTCGAGCACTCCGGACCTAGTCGAGATTTTTGCCCTAGATTCCCGCCTATGCGGGAATCGTCCATGGCGCTGACGCGCCACACCAAACGATGAAAATCGTGTCTATTTTCAGAGCAATGACAGATAAACGTTTTCCCAGGTTGATTAACCAGATTTCGTATTAGGCTATCGATACAAATCGCTACAGCATCAGCGATAACCACGAGCTAGAAGTCCCTCATGAAGAGAGCGCTAGGGGACTAGGGCAGCGGCAGCATCAACCCGCCAGTCGTTGCCACAACCGAGTGATCTCCGCCAGCATGGTTTGAACAATCTGTTGAAAAGCCTGATGCTCGGCGGCATTGGCGGCATCTCGTTCCGCTGCCCGTTGGCGATCGGCCCTGGCATCGGCGAGTAGGGTATTGAATCGTTGATCGGTTTCGGCCTGTTGGGCTGCCAGTCGCTGCAGCAACTGGTCGGTTTCGGCCTGTCGCTCAGCCTGCTGCTGCTGGGACTCGTCGATGTGCTGCCCTAGGTTACCGATCATCTCCACCACATCATCAATGGAGGTGCGTAACTGCTGGTCGCCCTGTTCTTGTCGTCGTTGTATGGCGACAATCTCGTTGCTGTTGGCCTCAATGGTCCTGGCACTGGATTCGACCAGGGCTTCTAGTCTGGTGAGGGCTTGGTGATGGAAGGCCTCATAGGCTTCTTGCCGTTGTTGTACAGCAGTGATGTCGTTGCTGTTGGCCTCAATGGTCCTGGCGTTGGATTCGACCAGGGCTTCTAGTCTGGTGAGGCTCTGGTGGTGGGAGGCATCGTTGGCCGCTTGCTGTTCTGCCAGGTTGGCCAAGATGGTTTCAATGCGGTCTAGGCGGTTGTTGCTGTTGGTCATCGCGGTGGGGGTGCCAATACAGCCTCATTATCGCCTATGGGCGGGATGGCATCATTATTGGCGTTGCTGAGTGGGTAGGGCGGGCAAATTCATGGCCGCTAATCTCAGCAACGCTCGAGGTTCTGGGCTTGCCCACCAATTCTTTGAAACGGTGGGCATTGAGTAAATGACGAGTATCATTCAGCAAAGGCAATGCACACCCCCTATAAATCCTCTGATCTGCCGACGTAATATTCCGGACAATTTTTTGTGAAAGCGTTGCAACTCGTGACTCTCGTTAGCTGTCAAAAACTGTCTGAGGTGTTGCGACCTAGGTTATGAAGAAATCTTTTCAAAGGTCCAATATAAATTGTTTGATCCGCTCAAAGGCTGAGTTGTTGAAATCGAAATATCCTTTTAATGCAGCTTCTCCTAATCGTCTGTCAGGTTTTGATCGTGTAGCTAACCAAGCGTGAATCTTTGCTTTTGATAAAGCACTTGGAAGCTGACTAGTGCAATCATAAACACATTGAAGATATTGATCAATACATCTGGCCTCATATTGAGAGATAGATGACAGGCATAAATCCTCTAACATTCCTGGGCCTGAAGAATTCGGCAAAATAAGTATCGAGGTCTTTAGTTCTCCAGTTCTCCTGGGCCACAGGAACTAAGACTATTGGGGGCAGAGAAACTGTTCTTGCGTAAAGCTTCCCTAACACTTTGGAAAGAAGAATTACATGAATCATCTGCGTCTCTAGTAATTCCAATACTAGATAAATCATCAAATCCTGGCCTAACCTTAAGCGATTTCAAATAACTTCTAAGATTATCTTTTCCCCCATATAGCAACCCTAAATGAGTTTAGAATGGGTAGTATATAAATATCATCAAGCTGTCAATACAGTTGTACTCATGAATAGTTTTCAATTAGAACACCAACAAAAAGTAGATAATCGTGCTATTCTATCAGACTTTATAAGTAGTAATCCTGATTCAAGAGAGCTTAAGCGAGCATTGGCTGTAAAAATGGCATTGGAGGGTGAGCCATATTTTAAGATTACCAAATTTCTGGGAATAAACAAGTCTTTTATTACATATTGGAAGAACAGATTCGAAGCACAAGGCATTGAAGGTATTAAACTCGGCTACCAAGGATCAAAAAGTTACCTAACCCCAGATGATCGTACAGAAATTATCTCGTGGCTGAGAACCAGAAACTACTGGAACTTTGATGAATTAGTTTCATATTTAGATGAACATTATGATGTGATTTACAAGTCTAAGCAAAGCTACTATACACTTTTTTCGGAAGCAGGTATTAGTTGGAAGAAATCTCAAAAAACCAACCCGAAATCTGATCCAGCTCTAGTCAAAAAAAAAGAGAAGAAATCCAAGGATTTATCCGTCAAAACCAGTTCAAAATTGAGTCTGGGGAATTGATTGTACTTTTTTTGGATGAGTGTCATCTCCTTTGGGGTGATGTTTGTGGATATGTCTGGGGCAAGACAGATATGCGAATCGAAATCCCTATTACAAACGAGAGAATCAGGCAAACATATTATGGCGCATTAAACTATCAAACAAAAGAATTTATTTTGCATCCTTACGAGAAAGGGAATGGAGAGAATACAGTTGCTTTTATGAAGTACTTGCAGGAACAAAATCCTGGGAAGCAAATCGCATTAATTTGGGATGGCGCTAGTTATCATAAGTCACAAGAGATCAAAGATTTTTTAGCTACAGTCAATCATGGGAAGGAAGAGACAGAATGGCAATTCAAATGTATTCTATTTGCACCCAATTCACCAGAACAAAATCCAGTGGAAGATGTTTGGTTACAAGCCAAAAATTCATTGAGAAGATTTTGGAGGTTGTGTCGTTCTTTCCCCGCTGTAAAGTATCTGTTTGAGTTCTTTATAGATCATCAAAAGTTCGATTTTTCTAAAATAGAAGAATATTCACCTTGTTCATAAATCAACTGGGATTGCTATATTCCTCTGCTTCAACATCATCAATACTCAGAAATCTTATAAAAGCTTGTAAAAAATTACGCTCATCAATTCCTTCTCCAATAATGAGCTTTGGTTTGTTTAAATCCTTAATTTGAGATAGAGTGGTATTAGCAACCATTATCAACGCATTTCAAAATTCATGTCAATGGATGTAGAAATAGTTTCACAATCGTAAGTCTTAGCCTTAAGTGAGCCATCTTTGCGGTCAATTCTATGATAGCTGAAGTCATACTCCTCATCATTGCTAAAAGCTCTATGGGCAGCTCGAATACACTCAAGACTATGAGTTGTGGCAAATACTTGAACATTTGAATCTTGCGCTGCTTGTTGAATGGCCTTCCATGCATCTTCTAAGACAGAGTAATGTAGACCATTTTCAACTTCATCAATAAGTACTCTGCCATTGGAGGCATCAATTATGGCTAGTAAGATTGAGAGTAATCTTGACAGTCCTTCTCCCATAAAGTTAAGAGGAACTAGCTCCCCAATTCCAATGTCTGAAAAGATCATTGGTTGACCGCTTTCTAGCAATAGAGTCAGGCGCTTTATTCTAGGTTCCACAAAACGTAGAGAACGTAGAATGAAATCTTGCTTATTTTCTTTTTCAGCCTTGCTAAATCTTTCTGCCTCTTCAGAGGGTGATCTTGTACGAGAAGATAAAAATATACCTTTCTGAAGGGGTATTCCCCCCGCTCTTTCTATCTCAAGCTCGCCTTTTATGCCTGTGAAAAGTCTTGATTTATATACTTCCTCTGCAATGGAATATGTCAGTAATATCTCTTTGCCCGCGATATCCTCAGATGTTGTCAAGGCTTGGGGGATGTCTTCTGCTGAGCCTTTTATATCTAGAATACTTTGATTGAACTTGGAATAGGCTATAGTCAGTCTTCTTTCTTCGCTTTCGGTATATCGTTCAATAATTTCGATCATGGAATTAATTCTTGCATCTCTGAATAGCCACTTCCAGGGACCTTCTAATAGAGAGCTATTTTGAATTCTAAATTGTTGAATTCCTCTGAAGGCATTGAGTCTAATGAGTAGTTCTGGATTATTGGGTCCTAAACTCAGAAATAAGGATTCAAGGAGTGTTGTTTTTCCAGTATTATTTTTTCCTCCGATCAAGTTTATCCTGGACAGTGAATCGAATTTAAGCTCTTGGAAGCATCGAAAATTCCTGATTTGAAAACTAGATAGCATGATTGATTACGGGAAAAATTTAAAGGCTCTTTGGACTAAACTATGCTGACTGCATTACTAAAAACCTCGAATCCCTTATGTAGCAATACTTGTAGGCCTTAGAAACTCAAACAGAGTCACGAATGCTGCAAAATCCTGCACCGTAAAGATTCTAGCGATTTTCGGGGCTGTATTGCATACCCTAGCCGGAAGACCCAATTTAAATCTGTTTTGCCAATTCACAGTGGTAATTACCTGTCCCAGAGGAAAGTATGGTAGTGTCTGTCAAATAAACTGGAATTGCTGATAAGCCGTACACGCTGAAGATCTAGCTGCTTCACATGTCTTTTGGATATCGACTTTATAGATGTTGGAGAATTCCATGATGCCATCACACTCGTCAATTAGGCAGCCAGTATTGGCATTGGTTTATCTTACTGTAGCTGGCAACCAATGGGGGTAGCTCACTACCCTGCCGATTCAGCAGGCGTTAGGAGCTATTGATTTTGTGAAGTCTGGTTCGACTCTCTTAGACCCAAACTAGCTAAATGTGTTTGTAATATACAAGAGGGCTTGCCCTCACCTGGATGGCTAGCTCTTCTCCGAGAATAGAGCAACCGCCACCATGGCAGCCTATTGCGGTATTGCTACCTCCCTAAATGGACGGGGCACCGGGTTTATGCCGAATCGCGGCAATGGCTAGCAGCGTACTTCTGGGGGTTTGGTCGGGGCGTTCTGGAATACTTCAGCTTGAGCGGTGAGTTAGCGCCCTAGGGCGATCTACTGCTGGGTTTTGGCTCTGGCTTCATTGGCTTGAGCAATTTTAGTTTGCTCTTCAGCAATATCTCTCTGCCGCTTGGCGTCTGCTTCTTGGTCTTTAGCTATCTGCTATTGCTGTTTTGCGATCACAGTCTGGCACCGCGCTTTTGCTGCTTCTTCCTGCCCTCGCTGCCGTCGTTGCGCCTCTGCTGCTCGAGCCGCTTCCGCTTGTGCTAATGCCGTCTCCGCAAGAAGAGTACAGAGCTACTGGATCTACATAAATTCTGAGGCCTTCGCAGTATGAAAATCCCCCAATCCCTCTTACTCGGGATGTACATGGTGACGATGTACACGGTAAGGAGCTGAGGGATTGGGGGAGATCTTCGCGATGGGCTTTCCCAATCGCAACTTGCTACCAGGTCTGAGCACAGGCCGTACTAGCAGCCGACTAGAGGGGAGCGTAGCCGAAGGTGACGTTGAACTGGCGGCACCAGATGCCGACGGCTTGATAGTCCTCTAGATCGATATCATCAGGGATCAGATACCGTTGGGTTCCCTCGAAACTCTGCAACGGCGCTAGGGTAACGTAATCCCCTTCCTCTAGATTGACGGGTACCGTAGAGCCAGTGTAAAGCACCACCTGCACGTCGGGTCCCCGAGCCGTATCGAAGGCGTCGTCAAAGACCAGATACCGCTGGTCGCCTTCGGTGACGATGCTGGCGGTGCCGGTGGTGGCATGGTCTTGTTCGACAGTGACGAACTCTCCTGCAGTCTGGGCTGCAGCCAGTTGGGTGGGAGTGGTCAGGGAGGAGGCACTGGCGGTTGGATGGATGAGGGCGTTCATGTCTATGGGTTTGATGCCATTGGCCGCGGTGGTGGCAACGGTGCCTAAGGCCAGAACTGATAGAGTAGCTAGTGCAAGACGACGCATGGATAAGTCTCCGTAATGATGTCAATGCTGTGAATTGCCATCGAAACCATCCCTATCCTGGGCGGCTCGATTGAGGAAAGGTTGATAGCTGTCTGAGAAATTTTGAGCATTGGCTGAAAATTTGATGAAGGATAAGACGATGGCCGTCACACTTTGCCAGGAATTGCACTATTCCCTAGAGCCTTCCCTTTGAGAATGCCCATGTGCCATCAGCCGTCACCCCCCGCTGTGCGACAGTTCAACGCAGAAATTCAGTTTTTACTCAAACCCCATAACCCTCACGCCCGTTCGCTGCTGGCGTTCATTCGCAGAAGCCTGAAGCAGTTTCGGTTGGATAGTCACCTGACCGAGATTGATATCTTCACGGAGGCTTATTTGCGGGGGATTCAGTACCTACAGCAGGCGGGGAACTCGATCCGCCACCCCAAGGCTTGGATGCGGACCACGGCCTATAACGTGATTCGGGAGTTGCATCGCAACCAGAATCGCTATGCGGCCTTGGCCTACGATGACTTCATCGAGAATGATCTGGGTCGTCAGGTGGTGGCCCAGGACCAACAGGCACAACTGGTGGATGCCCAGGAAATCGATACGGATATTTATGCCGTGTTGCAGGCGTTGGGGGCATTGGCGGCGTGCGATCGCATCTTGATTGACCTGAAGGTGATCAACGGCCTCAGCTGGCGGGAAATTCGGCAATGGTATGGGCAGTGGTTCGATGACGCCCCGCCCAGTGAAGCTACTCTGCGCAAGCGCGGGCAACGGGCGCTAGAGCGGCTGCGACAGCAATATCACAGGCTGCGTCCTCATTTGTAGCAGTGATACCCAGACTCGGTTTAACCGGGTGTTTTCAGAATGCTTCAGAGTCCCAGTGCCGACTGAGTCGCCGGGTCAATTAGGCCGCTGGTGGTGAGGGCATGGGCCTGTTGAAACTGGCTCAGGGCGGCTTGGGTGCGGGGGCCGGGCACGCCATCCAGGGGACCGGGGTCAAAGCCGTGGGATTTGAGCTGTTGTTGAATCTGGCGGGTACCGCTGTTGAGGCTCTCTTGGATCTCTTGAATCAACTCGCAGGACTCGTCGTTGCTGGCGTCCTCGGTTAGTAGTTCCCGCAGGCGGGCCTTTAAGTTCTCGTTGATGAAGGCATAGACGCGGGTCTCGCTGCTAAGACCCAGGGCATGGTCTAAGAAATGGTCGGCTTCATGAATCCAGAAATCTAGGTGGCCATCGGTCTCGGCCATGGTCAGCAGTTCCCCCAGACGATTGGCATCGGCCTCAGACAGATGCGATCGCACCGCCAGGGCACAATATTCATGGATTCGGGCCAGGTACTGGCTATCTAGAAGAGCCCTAAGGTCAGCGTTCACAGCGATGTGATTGGACGTAGGCATGGTGTTACACAATCTGAGTAATACGGTTCCCGAACAGAGATAGCGTAGGCCAGTCAGCGGCGGACAGAGCCCGTCGGTCAACCGCCGAGTCTTAGCAGGGCGACGGACCCCCTCCTGTGAGCGACTACCTAGGACTCTGCGGCAGAAATAACGCCTCTATTGACTAGAGTGGAAAGGCTGCATTGATTCAGGATCTCCCTTTCTGCCTTCCACCTTCCTACTTCTGCCTTGGCAACCTAGGCGCTGGCTGCAGTACGCTATCCCAGGGGATAGTGCAGAAACGGCGAGGCCTGTGACAGGGGCTAGGCACCGCCTAGGGGCAGCACCCGCACGATGGCGGCGGCCGCGATCTGCCGTTGACCGATGGGCACCACCGCCAAGCCATTGGTCTGGGCCAGATTGATTAAATTGCCAGAGCTGTGGCTACCGGCCGCTAGGCGAAAGCTATAGCCGTCCTGGCCCGCCCGTAACTGGCCCCAGAGGTAGGTCTCCCGTTGCCCCCCGGCCCGTAGGGGCTGCTCGTTGGTAGCGGGGACGAAGGCCGGACTCCAGCCCCTGGCCTGGCCCGAGAGTTTGCGCAGGGCGGGGGCCACAAAGCGCCAGAAACAGACCAGGGCCGAAACCGGGTTGCCCGGTAAGCCGATGTAGAGGCTGGGGGTGTGCGCTAGGGTGGCGACGGTGAGGGGTTTCCCCGGCTTCACCGCGACGGCCCGAATAGGGAGGGTGCCGCCCAGATCCTTGAGGATGGTATCGACATGGTCGTAATCCCCCCCGGAGACGCCGCCGGAGGAGAGGACCAGGTCGGCCTGGGTCAGGGCCGATGCGATCGCAGCGCGCAATTGCGGTGGATCATCGGGCACGATGCCCAGGCAGAGGGGCTCCCCTCCAGCCTGACTGACCAGGGCCGCCAGGGCATACTGATTCGAGTCCACAATTTGGCCGGGGCCCAGGGGCGTCTCCAGCGAGACCAACTCACTGCCAGTGGAGAGCAGGGCCACCCGAGGGCGGCGATAGACCGGCACCTGAGCACACTGAGCCGCCGCCAGCACGGCAATATCAGCCCCCCCCAGGACCCCTCCCGCCGGCAACAGGGGATCGCCGGCTCGATAGTAGCTGCCCCGCTGGCGCACGAAGGCCTGGGGCTGGGGGGCTTGCAAAATATGGACTCGGCCAGACTGGGCCTGGGTGTGCTCCTGCATCACCACCGTGTCGGCCCCGGCCGGCAGCATGGAACCGGTGAACAGACGGGCCGCCTGCCCTGGGTGCACCGTTTGCTGGGGCACCTGACCGGCCGGGATTTCCTCGATTAGCGTCAGCACCACGGGCGCCTCGGTGGTGGCCCCCTGGACATCCTGGCAGCGCACGGCATAGCCATCCATGGCCGAGTTGTCCCAGTGGGGAAAGTCCAGATGGCTGCTGATCTCAGCCGCCAGCACTCGGCCCAGGGCCTGGGGCAGCGGCACCTGCTCTCGATCCTGTAGTGGATCTAGGGGCTGAACCAGCTGCAGAATCAGGGCTTCGGCCTCGGTGGCAGGCATCATGGCCATGGAATCCTCAAGATGACGTCGAGGCGGGCAGGGCGGCTCGCTCTGGGATAGGCCGCTGCTCATCGGCATCGGCATCGGCGAGTAGCCAGCCCCGCAGCCAGCGCGCCACAGTCCGCTGGGCCAGATCGCCGACGATGCGCTGCCCCATGGAGTGGGTCTCTGGCCGCATCAATAGGTCTGGGAGTCGACTGGCTAGCAAGGTGGGGTCAAACCCCTCCGTATCCCGCAGGATGGCCAGAATGTTGACGATGTGCTGCCAGTCCTCCTCGGCTGGGGGGGCGCCGTTTTTGCCGGCGGTCTCAGCCTGGGCAGGAGCCTCGCCCCAGCCGAAGCGTTCATAGAGGGTGTGGCTGAGCAGGTGAGGCAGGTGCTGACCCAGCTGATCCAGGGTGCGCACGGCTTCAGCGGCGATGCGATCGCGAATGAAGCGGCCCCGCTCGGAGTATAAAAACTCGATGGTTTGATCTAAGACCTTGGCCAGGTCATAGTCCTCGCTGTTGCGGGCATTGCGCAGCAGGTTTTCCAAGCGGTTCCAGCGAAACCGGTCATCCTTGAACAGCAGTTCCCGCAGCGAGGTGCGCAACTCTGGGGCCGGATCCGTCAACAGTCGCTTCGAGACATAGGGATAGGCCTTGCTGAGCACCTTGAAGTTGGGATCTACATTGATGGCGATACCCTCCAGGGTGACCAACGAACGGATGATCAGGGCATAGTAGGCCGGCACCCGGAAGGGATATTCATACATCAGGGCCGAGAACTCATCGGTGATGCTCTTGAAATTCAACTCGGCCACGCTGGCCCCCAGGGCGTTGTTGAAGACCTCGGCCAGGGCCGGAATGATTGGCCGTAGGTCGGTATCGGGGGTGAGGAATTCCAGCTTGATGTAGTCCTGGGCCAACCCTTCGAAGTCGCGGTTGACCATGTGCACCACCGCCTCGATCAGGCCGTAGCGCTGATAGGGCTTCACCTGGCTCATCATGCCGAAGTCGAGGTAGGCCAGTTTGCCATCGGCGGTGGCCAGCAGGTTGCCGGGGTGGGGGTCGGCATGGAAGAAGCCATGTTCCAGCAGCTGCCGCAGGGAGCATTGCACGCCGATCTCGATCAGATGGGTGGCGTCGATGCCCCGAGTTTGCAGTTCGCTCAACTTCGTCAGCTTAGTGCCGTCGATCCACTCCATGGTCAGCACCCGACGGCGAGTGTACTGACGATAGATGCGGGGCACATAGATGTCATTCAGGTGGCCGTAAAGCTTGGCGAAGCGCTCGGCATTCTGAGCCTCGTGGGCATAGTCCATCTCCTCGAAGATGCGGGCCCCAAACTCATCCATGATCCCCACCAGATCGCTGCGAATCTGGGGAATGTAGTCGGTGCCCAGCTGGGCCAGCAGCCGTAGGATATAAACGTCCAGGGTAATGCGCTGGGCCAGGTCGGGCCGTTGCACCTTGACGGCTACCACCTCACCGCTGTGCAGACGGCCTTTATATACCTGCCCCAGGGAGGCGGCGGCCACAGGGTCTGGGGTCAGGTCGGCGTAAACTTCGTCTGGCGGAGCCCCCAACTCGGTCTCGATGAAGTGGTAGGCCAACTCATTGGCAAAGGGGGGCAACTGGTCCTGCAAGCTGGAGAGTTCGTCTAGAAAGATGGGCGGCACCAGGTCGGGCCGAGTGGAGAGGGCCTGGCCCACCTTGATATAGGCCGGTCCCAGATCCGTCAATAATTCCCGCAGCTGCACGGCTCGCTGCCGCTGCCGTTGCTCGCTTTTGCCCTGGCGGCGATCCCACCAAATCGTCAGATAAAAGGTGGCGAAGGGCCACAGAATACTGAGAAATCGCCAGACGATCTGCCAGGGGCGACGGCGATAGTAAGCTGCGATCGCATCGGGGTCGTAGACCCGCAATTGTTCAAAAATGCTCTTGCCAGCGCTCCCCGATGATGCTGGGAACGGCGCTAGGGCGCCGCTATCGTCAACCACTGGCTCACTGGCCACCGTAACCGTCGCACTTGGTGAATCTGACCCGGAAAAATGGGGCGATGCCATAGCCGTCCTCGAAGACCCGTCCAGGGGAGTGCTTGTCAACGTCATTAAATCAAAATTTGCTCCTGTAAACTATTGTAACGAATTGCGCCGGAGCACGACGGGACAAAGCGGTGGAGAGTGGAAAGAAAGCTGTACCCTCAAAAGATAGATGCTTCTCGGATGTCCTATCCATCGCAGCCAGGCTGGGTATGCTAACCTCCCTTCACATCGAAAATATTGCCCTGATCGATCATCTCCATCTGCAGCTCCAACCTGGGCTGAATGTGCTCACCGGTGAAACCGGTGCCGGTAAGTCCATTATCCTGGATGCCATTGATGCCCTGTTGGGAGGCAAGGCCAGCCAGCGGTTAATCCGCAGCGGCGCCAAAAAGGCCTTTCTAGAGGCCACCTTTACCCTGTCACCCGATCTGAAACGTTGGCTGCAGACCCACCATCCCCAGATTCCCCTGAGTCATGAATTGGTCTGTAGCCGAGACCTCACCGCCGGGCGTGGCACCGTCCGCAGCCGCTCTCGCCTCAACGGCACCCTGGTCAATAAGGCCCAGATCGAAGCCCTACGCCCCCTGCTAGTCGAGATCACGGCCCAGGGACAGACCCTACAGGTGGGCTCCCCCGACCGGCAACGGGATTGGCTGGATGGCTTCGGGGGAGAATCTCTGACGCGGCAGCGCCAACAGGTGACCCAACTCTACAATGCGGCCCTAGAGGCTCAACGGGCCCTGGAACGCCGTCGCCAGGCCGAGCAACAGCGCTTGGAACAGCTGGACTTGTTTGACTATCAGAGCCGGGAGCTGACCGCGGCCAACCTAGACGATCCCGACGAACTAGACCAGCTGCAGCAAGAGCGGCAACGGCTGAGCCATAGTGTAGAGCTGCAGCAGCAAAGCTATCAGGCCTATCAGATCCTCTACGAGAACGAGACTGGCGGCGAGGCCTGCGCCGACCTGCTGGGCAAGGCAGAATCCCTGCTGAGCGACATGTTCAACTTCGACCCCACCATTGCCCCCACCCTGGATCTTGTCAGCAATGCCCTGGCCTCTGTGGAAGAGGCTGGTCGCCAGATCAACGCCTACGGTGACACCATCGAGAGCGATCCCCAGCGGCTGCAAACGGTGGAAGAGCGCCTCAGCCAGCTGAAGCAATTGATCCGCAAGTACGATCGATCCTTGGCGGAGTTAATCCAATATCGCGACGAGCTGCAGGCGACACTAACGGCCATGGAGGGCGACGGCCAGTCCCTAGAGGCCCTGGAGCAGGCCTATCACACCCGCCGCCAGCACCTACTGGCCGCCTGTGCCGAGTTAACCCACCAGCGCCAGCAAGCGGCCCAGTCACTAGAAGACACCCTGGTCGCCGAACTCAAACCCCTGGCCATGGAACGGGTGCAATTTCAGGTCGATCTGCGCCCCATGGAGCCCACGGCCACTGGAGCCGATAGGGTTCGCTTTCTGTTCAGTCCCAATCCAGGGGAACCATTGCAACCCCTGGCTGAGACTGCCTCTGGGGGGGAAATGAGCCGGTTTCTGTTAGCCCTAAAGACCTGCTTCTCGCGGGTAGATCCCGTAGCTACCTTGATTTTCGATGAAATCGATGTGGGCGTCTCAGGGCGGGTGGCCCAGGCCATTGCCGAGAAGTTGCATCAGATTGCCCGTCAGCATCAGGTGCTCTGCGTCACCCATCAACCCATCGTGGCGGCCATGGCCGACATCCATTTCCAGGTGGATAAGCAGGTCGTCGATGCCTCGGCCCAGACTGGTCGAGCCCCGGGCCAGGGCGACCCTGACGATAGCGTGCGTACCGTGGTGCGAGTAACTCCCCTAGATCGGTCGCAGCAACGGCAAGAACTGGCCCAACTGGCTGGCGGTCAATCCCATCAACAATCCCTCACCTTTGCCGATGCCCTGCTGGCCCAGGCCGATACTATTCGTCAGAAAAAATAACCTCTACACTTTGGAGTGGAAAACCTAGCGTCCCGTGTGCCCATGTCCTGGTTGATGGTGGTGGAATCGGCCCTGGAAGATCCAGCGATTGAAGCGAACCTGCGCCAATTCTGCTTGGTACTCCTGGTATCCCTGGGGGTTGCGACCCTATCGCGGGTCCTGACCCTGCTGCGCAACATTCCCTACACGCTGTTGTTGTTGCTGGTGGGGCTGGGGCTGGCCATTTTAGATGTGCGCCTGGTTAACCTCTCCCCAGAGCTGATTCTATTCATCTTCCTGCCACCGCTATTGTTTGAAGCCGCCTGGAACCTAAACTGGCAAAGCCTCAGGCGTGATTTTATTCCCATTCTGCTCTATGCCGTCGTCGGAGTGCTGATCAGCATTGGCGGCCTAGTGCTGGGCCTGGGCACCCTGGCCGGGGCGTCTCTAGCCACGGTGCTGTTGGTGGGGGCCAGCCTATCGGCTACGGATCCGGTCTCGGTAGTGGCCCTGTTTCGAGAACTGGGGGTGGATAAACGCCTCACCACCCTAATGGAGGGGGAAAGTCTGTTTAATGACGGGGTGGCCGTGGTCGCCTTCAATCTGCTGGTGGGGTTGGCCCTGGGAGTCGAGCAATTCGACGTCTCGGTGACCGTGGCTCGCTTTTTGGTCTTCGTCGGCATCGGCACTGGCATCGGGGCCCTGATTGGCTTCGGCATTTCCTTTCTGACTCAGCGCTTCGACTTGCCCCTAGTCGAGCAGTCCCTCACCCTGGTATCGGCCTATGGTACCTATCTGGTGGCCGAGGAACTGGGCGGCTCTGGGGTAATTGCCGTGGTGACTACCGGCCTGATCTTGGGTAACTTCGGCTCCCGCATCGGCATGAATCCCCGCACCCGCCTGGCGGTGTCAGAGTTCTGGGAGTTCGTGGCCTTCTTCGTCAATTCCATCGTGTTTCTGTTGATTGGCGATCAGGTGAAATTCGAGGGGTTAGCCAATAATCTCAATGTCATCGGCATTGCCATCGCCATTATTTTGATCACCCGGCTGGTCAGTATTTTTGGCCTTGGTGCCCTGAGCAACTGGCTGGTGCAGGCGAATATTCCCCGTCAGGGCCAGACCGTGCTCTGGTGGGGGGGGCTGCGAGGATCGGTGTCAGTGGCCTTGGCCTTGAGTGTGCCGGTGAGTCTATCCCAACGGGAAGAGATCATCGCCATCGTGTTTGGGGTGATGTTGTTTACCCTGCTGGTGCAGGGGCTGACCACCCAGCCCCTGTTAGAAAAGCTGGGGCTACTCGGGGATGAACCACTGCGCCAGGAGTATAAGCAGATGGTGGCCCATCGGGTGGCCATGAATCGGGTGATGCAGCGACTGAGAGATCTGAAGCAGCGCCAGGAAATGGACCCGGAATTATTGGGCTATCAGATGGCCCTGGTGGAAGGTCAACTCAATGAGGTCAACGAAAAGCTGACCAAGTTAGTCCGTCAGAATCCCGAGATTCAAGCCTTCGCCACCCAGCAGCTGCGGGATGAATTGTTGGCGATCGAATCGGACACCTACGCCGAGTTCATTCGGGCCGGACAAATTAAGGATGAATTGAAGCCCCTGCTGCAAGAGGTGCTGCCGGATCGATTGGGGGAAGAGCATTAGCAGCGCTATCTCAGATCCAGCAATGGTCAGAGTTGCGATGGCCGCAGGCCGGTCTGCGACCCTCGCACGGTGATCTCGCTCGGGTAGAAGGCTGGAGGATGCGATCGCAGCGGCTCACTAACCTCCACAGGTATGGGGACAACTGCAGAATGGTGGAACCATAATCTACTGAGATAGGGTAACTATCATCACAGTCTACGTTGTTATGCTCCGGAGGTAGGTTATCCATAAGAGCAATCTTTGAAATTTTCTTGAACTATCTTCAACCCGGAAGCTTTTTCGCAGGGTACCTCAACTAGCATGAAGGCAAGCTAGTTCAAACATGATTGCCAATGAGATCGCAGCTATGAATAATTTTTACTTTCAACAGGAACTGACGTATGGAAACTAAGATGAGTAGACCTGTCAAACGACAAGCATTAGAAGTGGATACCTTAGACACTCTTTTTCAGGATTTAACCTCGTTTACTGCCAGAAATTTTCAACGAGAAACCATAGAAGCGATTTTACAGGGAGCCTTAGAAGGTAGCTTCAGGGGGACGCTCTTGCGGGCACCCACAGGGTCTGGCAAAACGGAAACAGCTGTATCCCCCTATCTGTTCGCAAGGACGTTAAGCATAGAGTTTCCTAAAAAACTGATTTATGTAGTGCCGTTAAGAACTTTGGCCAATAGTTTACGGGTAAGAACCCAGGGTCTGGTAAATGATTGGGCGAAGAAACACCTGCTCAATCGCCCACTGGCAGTCACACTTCAAACTGGAGAAAATCCTGAAGATCCAAGATTTGAAGGAGATATTATTTTCTGCACGATTGATCAAATGTTAAGCAGTTTTCTGAATATTCCATATTCAGTAGGTCGTGGTTCTGCCAACGTGAATGCAGGTGCTATTTTTTCTTCTTACTTAGTTTTTGACGAGTTGCATTTGCTTGATCCAGAGCGCTCCTTTGCAACCCTTTTGAAGGTTTTAGAGCAAGTGAATGGGATTTCTCCTTTTTTGTTAATGACTGCGACTCTGACAGATGAGCTAGCAGGTGAAATTCAGAAGGTAGTTTCCCAATGAAAGTTATTGAAGTGCAATCATCAGATTTACAGAAAATAGAGGGCGATCGCTGTCGCACTTTTGCCGCCATTGAGTCTCCATTGACTGCCGATTTAATCCTTCAGGATATTCGTGAGCATAATCGCAGACGAGTTATTGTTCTTTGCAATGTCGTATCTTTATCCCAGGGATTATTTCAGGACTTAGTCAATCACAAAGATTCTGATAGGTTAGAGATTACGCTGCTCCATTCCCGCTTTTTACCCGAAGACCGAAAGGAAAAAGAAGCGGATTTGGAAAGGAGGTTTGGAAAGGAGTGGCAACAGCAGGATGACGGTAAATGTCATGTGTTGATATCAACTCAGGTAATTGAGGTGGGCATCAATATCACCTGTGAGGTCATGCATACCCATCTATCGCCGATGAGTTCTTTATTGCAACGCGCCGGACGCTGTGCCCGGTTTGGGGGTAGGGGTGAGGTCAGAGTCTACCGTGAGATTCAGGTCGGAGGCGACACGCCAGCTTTGACGGAGGCTGATATTGCCGAAGATGTTGACGAGCAGGGTAAGCAGACTGGGAGGAAACGGCAGTTCTTACCCTATGAAGATGAAATCTGCAATTTAACCTGGAAGGTCTTAAAGCAGCATGACTCTTCAGTTCCAGTGGGTTTCAACATTGAGGAAGACTGGGTAAACGAAGTTCACGAAGATGAGTCACAATTACAAATCAAGCGCAGACAAAACAATCGCAAGAGCTTTATCACTCGATTTGAGGATGCTATTTTTCGAGGTGATCGCTCGGCTTCCCGTGACTTAATCCGCTGGGTTGATAACCGCAATATCTTTGTTGCCAGAGAACCCATTCTTATTGATGGTGAAAGCTCCGAAGTATCTATCGATGAATTAGAGCCGTTCTCTTTGCCGAGAACAACACTCTGTAAAGCCTTGAGAGATTTTCAGGAATTGGGAAATCAAAGTTGGCTATTTAAGCGCATTGAATCACCCGCAGACAAGAAAGCTGAAACCTATAGTCAGCCTATCCTCAGCGACATTAACACCACTAAAGACATTATCTTTAGCACCCGTATTCTGGTGAATCCTGAATATGTGTTCTACAGCAAGGATGTTGGCCTAAGAATTATCGTTGATCCTGAGCCATCAAGGGATGGCGAGCCTTTTGTTTCGCAGCCCAAGCAGAAAAAGACTGTCATCAATCAGTATCAGTACCACATGGATACCTACGTTGAGCATTTAGCGTTGATGTGGCGATGCTGGAATGAAGCCTGCTACGAACCTTATGTCAGTGTAAAAGATGAGATTTGTGAGGCAGGAGGTCGTTTTATTCGAGAGAAGGTCTTGCCAGATTACAAAATTACTGAGTCTGAATTACGACAGATAGAGACTACAGCCCTGTTTGAAATTCTGGTGTTCCTGGCAGTTTTAACCCATGACCTCGGCAAGCTTCAGCAACCTTGGCAGGATTCCATGCGATTATGGCAAAAAATTGCTTACGAAGAGTTTCGATCTGAAACATTCAAGGCTCACAATCCCAGGTCACTCTTGCTAGCCCACACAGATTATGACCCTAATGATAAAGAAACGAAGGACGTAGAGGGAAGAACTCAAAAACAGCGAATGCGAATTCATGAGACGACCGATCCACGTCCCGGACATGCCATTGAGAGTGCATTTCTGGGTTGGGAATTTCTGGACGCTCAATTCGTGCCTCTACTTGAGGATCACTTTGATCTTGATGAGGAGCAAATCAATAATCTTCTCAGTGTTGTCATCATGGCTGCGGGGAGACATCATTCAGCCTGGACGAACGGTTGGCAATTATCTGAGGTGGCGACGAAGCAGAGCATCAGGCTCCATCCACAAGCGAACCAGGCTGTTGCCAAAAGTTGGACAGCTTTATTGAATAAACTCAATCTGCCCTCCTCCATTGCGCTTCCCTCAAAGCCTTTCCACTTCAATCAAACAGAATATGAGGTCGGCGTTACCCGCCTGGACTGTTTTGAACCCGATGACCTGGAATATCAACAACTCTATGCTCTGGTGGTGAGGGCTCTGAGGCTATGTGACAGCCGATCAGTGCAAATCAACCATCCTTGAATCTGTCAAAGACCATTTTATTAACGAGGATCTGAACCGATGACCTACCTGCAAGAACAACAACTGCTAGAGCGCATCACCATCAACCCTGACATTTTTGGCGGTAAGCCGATTATTCGAGGGCGCAGGTTAGCAGTAGAACACATTTTAGGAATGCTAGCGGCTGGCGATTCTGTGGAAACGCTACTAGAGGGCTATCCCTGGTTAGAACAGGAAGACATCCAAGCTTGTCTGGTCTACGCTCATCGTCTCATTGGCCATGAGCGGGTTGAGCCTCTCCTGATCGAGGCTTAACCATGAAGCTTTTACTCGATAGCTGTGTTTGGGGAGGTGCCAAATTACCTTTATCTGAAGCGGGTCATGATGTCGTTTGGGCCGGGGATTGGGATAGCGACCCAGGAGACGCAGAAATTCTGCTAACGGCCTATCAGGAAGGACGGGTGCTGGTGACGATTGACAAAGACTTTGGTGAGTTGGCCATCGTGCGGGGCACCCCCCACTGCGGCATTATTCGATTGGTCAACTGGAAAGCGCGACAACAGGCCATCGCCTGCTTATACCAATTACAAGTGAGTATGCGCCATAGCAAAAGCGCATACTCAGAAATCAGGAAGTGCCATGGGTCGTCCTCTCAAGATTGCGATCGCCGAAAGCGAAGACCGCCTCAAAAAGTCCCTGCAAGGAGCGCGTACAGCGAGCCAAAAAGAACGGTTGCAAATGCTCTACTGGCTCAAAAGTGGACAGATTGATCGGCGCGATGAATTAGCCCGTCGCTTAGGGCGAGACAACGCCACCGTGACTCGCTGGCTCGGCAAGTACCGTCAAGGTGGCCTAGCACG
Source organism: Halomicronema hongdechloris C2206 (assembly GCF_002075285.3). GTDB lineage: Bacteria > Cyanobacteriota > Cyanobacteriia > Phormidesmidales > Phormidesmidaceae > Halomicronema_B > Halomicronema_B hongdechloris. Next base: position 2,809,171 of record NZ_CP021983.2, read on the forward strand.
ATTACTACATGAGGGTAAAGCCCCTGGCAAAACGCCTCAGGTGCGCGGCCAAGCGTTAGCGGCCTTGAAAGCTCGATTGGCACAACCCCAGGGATTTCGTAGCTATGGAGAGGTGCAGCAGTGGCTGCAGGCGGAGTGGGGCATCGAGTTGTCCTACACGGCGGTTCATCAACTGGTGCGCTATCGCCTCCGAGCCAAGCTGAAAGTGCCTCGGCCTCGAAGCGTTAAGACCGACCCAGCGACCCAAACCGCGTTTAAAAACCCTCCCCTTAGCGATGCGGGAACTGCAGCGATTGCAGGGCGGTCAACGTCGGGTGCGTTACCTATGCCAAGATGAGACCCGCTTAGGACTCAAAACGATTGCTGGCCGATTACTGACGGCCCCCGGCATCAAACCCATCGGACCTCAGCAGTGGCAACGAGAGGCCTTTTACCTCTATGGAGCAGTATGGAGCAGTCGAACCTCTCAGGGGCTTCAGCTTCTTCTACGAGTTCTCCCACCTCGACAGCACTTGCTTTCAGGAATTCCTCAACCAGTTGTCGGCGCAATTAGGGTCAGACCTTGCCCTGTTGAAACTCGACCGTTGCAGTGCCCACTGTGCCAAAGCCCTGGAATGGCCTGAGAACATCATCCCGATTTTTCAACCGCCGCACTCGCCCGAACTCAATCCCATTGAGCGGGTTTGGCAAGCCCTGAAGCAGCCTTTGCGCTGGCAGAATTGCCCGTCCCTGGCGGCATTAAGGGGTGAGGTAACAGAGGTGCTAGAAACCCTGACCCCAGAGCATTTGATGTCCTTGACTTCCTATGATTTCGTCTTGGAAGCCCTATTGAGCGCAGCCTTATAAGTAATTGGTATCAGTACCTGGATGGCTCACCTGAATAATTCAGGCTAAGCGACCTGAGAGACGCAATCGTGATGCGATCGCATGGGGAATCTCGCTCGGGTAGGAGACTAGAGGATGCGATCGCAGCGGCTGCTGAGAAATCTATCCAGATCGCATCCAATTGGTTGAATATCTCTGGATCAGAGATCCACAACTGACTCATCCCTGATGATTTCGATAAGCCCTTTCATATTCCTTCAGTAGCTGGTTAGCCATCCACTGAGGCTCAAGAACCTTGACGTTGCTACCATATTGCAGCATTCGTTGACGGAACCAAAACCAATGGTCTTCAGAGGTTTCAATATCGACGAATCGTTGATCCGGATCCCGATACAGTTCAACTTCGTTGGTTCGGCGGGGTTGGTAGTGGGCCAAGGGGCCACTCATACGGTATCGCACCTTTTCTGTCGGGAAGCTGAGTCTGGACCAGAGAGTATCTGAAGCAGGGTAAACCTTGAGGATACGATCAATGCGAAAGATCAGGTTTTGCTCGATGCTGGGCTGCTTTTCACTGTAACGAGGTGAAAAGTTAGAGATATGGGCAAATAGGTATAGCAAGCCGTTGTGAAAGCGGAGTTCTGAGAGATCGCAGTCCCAGTTATTGGTTTTACCGGAACTGCTACGGTATCGAATGACGTAGCGACATCCTCGCTGAAAGCGGTCTTGTAATTGTTTAACCGTCTCTTCTAGCTTAGTCTCGCTGTAATCAACAGGAGGACTAAAGGCAACTTTGACTTGGGATGGCTCAACGGGCTCACTTAGCTTGCCAATATGGAGTAGGTCACTGGCCTGGGCAGAGAAGCCCATATCGCTGAGGACATATGCTGCAAGTGCCAGAGAGTCTCTTTGCTTGGGAGAAAGCAGGACTGGGAAAGAGGACTCCACCAACTCGTAGGGGCGGTTAGGAGCACTGCTAATTGTAAAGCCACAGTCCCTGAGCTTCCGGATGGCTCGGCTAACTTTCTGATCAATGTCATTAGAGGACTGGCCATGCCGGTCTAGAAAATCCGTCATTCGGAGGCTCAATGCCTCACGGGTGAGAGGTTGCTCTGATAGGCACCTCAAGATTTCGAGGGAAAAGGCCAGAGAATGTAGCTTCGCGTCACTCACTAGGAGGATGAGGTGGTGAGCAGCATGAGCAGTAGAGGGGACTCCAAATCATACACTTGCTCTATGTTTCAGTCCCGCCTGGCAGGATTCTGGTAAGTCGAGTCTTGATTCGGGTATCCCCTCCATGGCACAGAATAGCATTCTACCCAGAAGCATGGAGAATAATTTGTGGTAATAGAACAAGTATATAAACCACTGTGCTACCTTAAATAAAAGCAGGGCCACACCAAAGCGGCGCAGCCCTCAAAAAACGCAGTTAGTCCACAGCTTCCAACTCAGACAACTGCTAACTCACAATATCCACGGAGGATACTCATGAATTATAGCTTCAACTTCGGAGACTATAATGCCCCCCTGGCATTAGGCCTCAGAACGGAAGAAGTAGAAAAGATAGTGCCCTTGATTACCCAGCAAGCGATCACCGGCAAGTTGATCAGAGAGATGGCATCTCAAGGCGCCTTAGAAGTACGTTATCCACTTGGCAGTCTGGATATCAGGCCATCGGTTGAGGAAAAGGTCAATGGTCGTTGGCGATGGGATATCTGGATTAAGCCAACGGCAGTTCATTTTCTTGGGAAATAGCTTCTTTCTAAATCTACTGGGTGGCTTCTGTGAGCTTTACGGAAGCCACCTCCTACGGATAGGAGATGTTGTCTTTTTTTGACGACATCTAATTTGGTACTGGTATTACTATCGACCCAGATACCGGAATATAAATCATGAAAGTTTTTCTTAAACCACTATATTCCAAGCTCAATGATGGGCCAGGGAACTGCCCTCTTGGGTGTCAAGAGAAGTGCCGAGTTGCTGAAAATTCAGATCTAAAGCCCCTAAAAGGCCAGTCTTGTGCCTTATCTTTACACCAGGCCCTTACCTGGGAAGCTGTGGTGCAAGGGGATACTGACGTAATCTTTAATACGGCGGCAACTGGGGATGGGAAGTCTCTGGCTGCTACCTTACCTATTCTCTTGAATAAGAACCTCCGGATGGTGGGAATGTATCCCACTATCGAGCTGGTTGATGACCAGGATAGAAGTCACCGGGACAGTGATACCCGAAAGGGCTGGCATTCAACGTTTGGCTTGAATGCGGAAAAACGCATTGATCGTCTTTATGGTGAAGAACTTAGCCGTCGGGTACGCGATGGAGAAAGTAATCGGTTTCAAGAACTGCGCAAAGCAATCGAGAATAAGCCTCTGATATTAACTAACCCAGACATTTTTCATTTGATCACGCATTTTCAGTATAAGAACCCTGCTTATGGAGATTTTGAGCTTCCTTTGTTAATGGCTGAGTTTCCAGATTTCTGGTTATTTGACGAATTTCATATATTTGGACCACATCAGGAATCAGCTGTCATTAACAGCATGGGCTTTATTCGGCGGTCTCAGCGACGCAAGCGACGGTTCTTATTTACCTCTGCAACTCCCAAAGATTCTTTCGTAAAACAACTTAAGGCAGCCGACTTTGGGGAACCCAAAATCATTCCTGGAAACTATTCAGATCATCCACAAGACGGATATCGAAAAATTCTTGAACCTGTCGAACTTGAATTTATGCAGCTCAAAAAACAGGATGTTTTGGAGTGGTTACAGGGGAAATACCACGAAGTCTATGAATGGCTAGCAAATGAGCAACGAGGGCGAGGACTAATCATCCTCAACTCAGTAGCTCAAGCTGGCAGAGTTGTTGATTTGCTGAAAGGTTTATTTCAGAACTCGGTAGAGGTCGAGGAAATTAGTGGGCGGATGGATCGAGCTTCTCGTCAGGTAACTCAGGAAAAATTGAAACATTCCCGGAAACCTGTCCTGGTAATTGGTACATCGGCTGTAGATGTTGGTGTAGATTTCAAAATTCATCTGCTGATTTTTGAAAGTAGTGACTCTGCCACTGTTATCCAACGACTCGGCAGGTTGGGGAGACATGAAGGTTTCAAGCATTATCGGGCGATTGCGCTACTGCCAGAATATGCCTCCTGGATTTTGGGCAAATTGAAAAAACAGCTCACTGAAGGGGCAAGCGTTGACCGTGAAGAGCTTCGCGATACCATCATTGACGCTTTTGATGCCCCCAAAGAGTTTCAGGAATATCGTCGGGAGTGGGGTGTAGTTCAGGCTCAAGGGATGCTGTCGCAGTTAAAAGCCAAAGAATATGCCAAGGTGATGCAGCCCGTCTACGAGCGCATCGCCAAAGATTTACAGCCTCTTTATGGCAGCAACATCATAGGCTTTGCCCAAAGAAAGTTACGAGATTACGATAAATCAGTCGCTGAGGCAATCCAGACCGAGTTGATTCGCTTTCGTGGTGGTACCAGTATCCAGGCTGCTGTATGGGATGAGAACCGCTTTTACACCTACGACTTGCTCAGACTGTTGCCTTATACCCTGGTCGAAGTATTGGACGAAGCCGAATTCCTAGAAGCTGCCTATCGCAGAGGCTATCGGGACTACACCTTCCAATATGCCCAAGTGTTCTTAAAAGTACAGAGGTGGGTTGATGAGCGTATAGATATCCAGCTACGGACTGGACGGGATAGTAGCGAATTGCAATGCTGTGACTTAATTTTGCTTGGCAAACTCAGACTGTCTCAGCATCCCCAAGCCGATGTTATCAACTGCATGAGTCGCAAGAAGTTTCTTAGCTTCCTAGTACCAGGCGATTACTGGAAAGTGAGAGATGCCCTTAGAGTTGGTCCACTTTTTGGTTTGTATCCATTGTTAGATAGCTCCGAAAAATCCTATGCCTGTGCTTTTGGGCAAGATGCTTTGCTACTTAAAGCGTTGAGAAATGGGCGCTTAAGCAAACTCTGCCGCCAAAATTCAGCCCCAATGTTTTTTTAGATTGCAAATTACAATGACTCTCCTACAAGACTTACTCACCACTACGCTGCAAGAAGAGCCCGATCCAGTTATTCAGAGGTTTGTTGAAACTGTGGTGCCCGCAATGGAACAGGAATTTGCCCTCGTTCCTGCTCTAGGGGGTTCTGATGCGGTACATCGTTACCGGCTCCGGGATGATCCATTTTGTGAAGAGAAAGTCCAGCGCTGGAACCAAAGTGCAGACCAAAGCTTACTAGTTCATGTCATCAATGCCATCCTAACAGCCTGGAATTTACAGACTTTTCTAGATGAGGACAAACAGCTTACTGAGGAAGAGAAAAAACTGTTATGCTTGGGGCTAACGCTCCATGACTACAACAAATACTGTCAGGGGGAAGAAGAAGATGCACCCAAGACCCATGAGGTTTCAGAGATCTTAGGGCTTTGCCATAAATTAGGGCATAAGCTGAACTTTACAGATTTTTGGCAAGACTGGGAAAATTATCTTGGTGATATAGGTTTTCTAGCTCAGAATACACAGTATAAGACCGGAACCAATCCCAGGTTAGAAGTTTGGAATCCCAAGATTACTGATCAGAGAAGATTGAAAAATCCACTTCGACCTCTCCTTGCTTTTGGGGATATTGCAGTTCATATGAATGACCCAGCGGATATCGTTACACCAAAGGAAGGCAACCAAAGTAGATCTCGCGGACATGCTTTAAGAGAACATCTGGAAACACTTCAAATAGAGAGAAAATTAGTTTATCACCGTTTGAGAGACTGCACTGGTCTGCTCACTACTGGCATCCACAACGCTGTTTTACACTTCACTGAAGATTTAGACTGGAAACCCATCTTATTTTTTGCTCAAGGTGTCGTTTATCTAGCGCCGCTAGATTCAGAAACTCCAGATCGAGAAACTATTCAAGCTGTGCTTTGGGAGCAAATCCAGCAGTTGCTAGCCAACAAAATGCTAAGTGGAGATATTGGGTTTAAGCGCGACGGCAAAGGTCTTAAAGTTGCTCCCCAGACTTTAGAAGTATTCAAGCCAGCTCAACTTATTCGTGGATTACCAGATGTCATCATCGCAAAGGTTGGGAACGCCAAGAATCCAGCTACACCTAAACGGTTAGCATCCTTAGAGTTAAGCGATACAGAGTGTCAAAAGCTTGAACCTGCGGCAGATTTAAGAAGTGATCGCTTAGCAGAGCTAATTTTTTTAGCCCAAAAAGAGTTTTTCGGAGCCTGCCCTGACTTTGTACCCTGGGTTCTCAAATATTTGGGAATTGAACAAGGTATTTCACCAGAACAAACTCAGGTTCAGTCAGGGGGAGTTAATTATGGTTGGTACCGTGCAGCAGCTTATTATATTGCTGTTACACAGAAAAACACTCTTGACAATGAGGAACTGGAGAAAATTCTAGAAAACCTGGCCTATAGCTTGGCTGATTGGGCAGAAGAGAATGATCTACTACCAGAATATAAAAGCCCAACCCAAGACGTTTTTCATCGATATCTAAATCAAAATTTGGAAGTTTCAGGTTGGGAACCATGTCTAACATCATTTGATGATGAACTGTCGGCCTATACTGCGGCCAAAACCAAGGCTTCTAAGCAACCTATTTGCTCACTTAGCTCAGGAGAGTTTGCCTCAGAAGACCAAATGGACTCTGTTGTACTGTTCAAGCCGCAGCAATACAGCAACAAGAACCCCTTAGGTGGCAGACATATTAAGCGTGGCATCTCCAAAATTTGGTCTTTAGAAATGCTGATTAGGCAAGCTATGTGGGCTGTTCCTGCTGGCAAACTTGAAGATCAAAGACCTGTGTTTCTTTATATCTTCCCAGCTTATGTCTACTCGCCTCAAACAGCCAAAGTAGTTCGGGTTTTAATGGATGAACTCAAGGATCGCATCAATTTCTGGGATATCCGTAAGTTTTGGCAAGAGAACAATATGGATATCCAGGCTTTGAGGTCATATTCGTGGTTGGAAGAAGAATCAGAAGCGGGGCGTTTCGGCAATCCAAACTATGGTCGTGGAGATAGGCGAGATTTACCGTTTGTAGCTATCACATATACAACAACACGAGGAAAAACGGTTACAGATGCCTGGATTGAACCGGCTTTCCTGGCAATGGCTCTACCTATGCTGTTGGGGGTCAAGGTAGTGGCTTCAACCAGTCCGGCCCCGCTTTATAGCAGCGATAGCGAGTTTCGAGAGTCAGTAAAACTCGATGGGCCAGCAGGCTTTTGGAACTCGCTAGGCTTACCCAACTCATTGCATCTGGAGGAATGGTTACAGAATCGGGTTCAGCGGCTAGATGAATTACTGAACCGCTTGATGATCGCCTATGCCTTACATCTTGATTGTGAAGGAGATCCCCCAGATCCACGATGGAGAGCTTTCGCCAATACGGTCAGGGACATGATGACAGATGTCTTAAACATCTTCTCACTTGCAGCATCTCATTTTCGAGAGTTGAAACGAGAACCTTACCCAGATGAAGTTGGACGCTACTGGCGCTATGCACAAATTTGGACAGAGGGAAATACCAATATGCAGAAAAAATTGAAGATTACGAAACAGCTTGTGACTGAATATCGCAAGTTTTACAGGGTCAATCTAAGCGAATCGAGTCATGCCATCCTTTTACCTCTATCTAAGGCACTGGAATTGATACTGTCGGTACCAGAAGATTGGGATGATGAAGAGCTTATTTTGCAGGGTTCTGGTCAGCTTCAAGATGCCCTGGATCGCCAAAAAGTATACCGACCTATCCTTTCGGATAAATCTCTCCCTTACCAGGAACGTAAGGTTCAGGAATTAGAAGCTATTCAGGCATTTGTGACAACTTGCGTAAAAGATTTGTTTGGCGAAATGTGTAAGGGCGATCGCGCTCTACTCCAAGAAAACCGCAATCGCATTAAATCGGGTGTCGAATTTGCCTACCGTTGGCTCACTCTGCAAGAAAGCCAAGCCGAAACTAAAAATCAAAAAACTGAAGGAGAAAAATAAACATGACTATCCTCGAATCCCTCAAGCCTGAATTCCACAGCACCTTTCCTCGCCTCGCCTCTGGCAAATACGTTCACTTTTTGATGGTGCGCCATAGCCAATCCTTCCCAGTCTTTCAAACCGATGGTGTGTTGAATGTAGCTCGTACTAAGGCAGGCTTAGACACTACTGATAAATTCAGCCGCTTGGTTATGTTCAAACGCAAGCAGACCACACCAGAGCGATTAGCAGGGCGTGAGCTGTTGCGCTCACTGGGCCTAACCACTGCTGACAAAGAAAACAAGGAAAGGTTTTGCGAGTACAACGGCGAAGGCTCCTGTAAAAAGTGCCCCGACTGTATTATCTATGGCTTTGCCATTGGCGATAGTGGTTCTGAGCGCTCCAAAGTTTACTCAGACTCAGCCTTCTCGCTCAGCCCTTACGAACAGTCCCATAAGAGCTTCACCTTCAATGCTCCTTTTGAGGGAGGCACCATGAGCGAAGCAGGGGAAATGCGAAGTGCCATCAATGAACTCGACCACATCCTACCCGAGGTCAATTTTCCTACAGTAGAAACGCTACGAGACCCCACCTATGAAGGCTTTATCTACGTCCTGGGTAATCTGCTCCGTACCCGCCGCTATGGGGCACAAGAGTCGCGTACAGGCACCATGACTAATCACCTGATTGGTATTGCCTTTGCGGATGGAGAAATCTTCAGTAATTTATACTTCACCCAGGCACTCTATGACGCGCTCAAAAATGATCTAGATGCCCCAATTGACGAAGTGCGAAATAAAGCTCAGGAAGTAGCAGCAATCCTATTGGCTCAAGAACCCGTGCGGAAGACTCAGCAAATCTTTGGAGAGCAGCTAGATAGCTTGCTGGCAGAAGTTACAGCTATCTACCAAGACGAAGCCCAGTCACAGACCGTCCTTAGCATCTTGTACCAACAAACCCAAACCTATGCCGAAACCTATGGGGCAAATTCAGGCAAGAAAGGCAGACGCAAGTAAGTATCTGGAGGATAGATAAGATGCTTTACCAATGTGATTTGACCCTCCACGATAACGTCTTTTTTGCCACTCGCGAAATGGGGACGCTGTTTGAAACTGAAAAGTACTTGCATAACTGGGCTTTAAGCTATGCCCTTTTCGAGGGACAATACCTCAATCGCCCTTACCGATTGCAGGGAGAATACGCTCAAAAACCCAATTATTTGGATAGCAGCCACGAACAGAGCCTACATCCGCTGAATGAGACTGGGATATATGTTTTTCCTGCACAACCGCTGCAGTGGGCCTACCAAGTCAACACGTTTAAGGCTGCTCAGGTGAACTACTACGGCAAATCGAAACAGTTTGGCGATAAAGGCGCTGACCGCAACTACCCCATTAACTTTGGGCGAGCTAAAGAGTTAGCCGTAGGCAGCACCTACCGGACCTACATCATGGCAAAGGATCAGGCTACCTTACCAGACTGGCTGCAGCAAAAGGATGACGACAAACGCCGGACCTGGATTCGTCTAGGAAAGTGGGCTGCCAAAATCCATATTCAGGCCAAGTCTATTGCAGGCGAGACAACTGGTTCCGGCACATTTATTTGTCGCCATCCTCTTAACCCTTTAGATTTGGCAGTATCTATTCGATTAATGGTCTACAACCGCATTGTGATGCCGCCCGTGAGTTTAGTGAGCCAAGCACAATTAGAAGGTGAATACTGGAGGCTTCCCGATGAAACCTGCCTACCCATTGGCTGTTACTACGGGGCAAGATATATGGCCAACGCCTCATAGATCTACATCACTCTATTCCATCGTGGTGCAATTGGCGGCGGCTGGCCAAGGCCGCTTCCCGGCTACCTTAGGGCGGGCAATTCACTCTCAGGTTCTAACCTGGTTGCAGGCAGGAGATTCCTCTGTAGCCCAGGCTGTCCATAGTACTCAGGTTTCCCCCATGAGCCTTTCAGGACTGGTAGGACGTCGCCGTAAACAAGGCACTCGACCAGATGACGAGTTCTATTTTCGCATTGGTCTACTGAATGGAGACCTGCTGGAACCCTTATTGGCAGGCTTAGATACCTGGGGGACTCAACCCATTTCTCTGGGCAATTTCCCCTTTGTTTTGCGAGGGGTAGAAGCGTTACCCGGTGAGCATAAGCAGGTCCAGATTGGCAACTACCATCTATTGAGCAAGACCAGTCCAGTCAGTGATGATCTTTCCTTGGAGTTGAGATCGCCCACCGCCTTCAAGCAGGGTAAAAAAACAATCCAGCCATTTCCGTTGCCAGAGTTGGTCTTTGGCAGCCTCCTACGCCGTTGGAATGCCTTTGCCCCGGAGGATCTGCAGTTTTCCCAAATTGAGTGGCAGGGTATGGTGTCTGCCTTTGACCTCAAAACCCGTGTGCTTAGGCTTGAAGGTGGCCCTCAAATTGGTTCTGTGGGCTGGATAAGGTACCGTTTCCTTGATGCCGAGCAAGCCCGAATTGCTTCTGTGCTAGCTCAGTATGCCTTCTTCGCTGGAGTTGGCTACAAAACTACGATGGGCATGGGGCAAGTGCAGTCGCTTAATCATGCCTAGCCCTCTCATGTCCTGCCATACCCTTGCGCGATTATCATGACGATTCAAGACCTGATTGCAACCCTCAGTCAATTTGACCCCAACACCCCAGTCGTCATCAGTGGATACGAAGGCGGGTACAACGATGTCAGTGTCGTCCGTCCACTAGAGATCCAACTCAATGTCAATAACAAACATTACTACGGGGCTCATCACTGTGTAAAAGGCACCCTTGTTCCCGATGTTCCCCTAACCTCGGTGGTTTATCTTGGAGGCTTCAATCCCATTAGTGATGCACCAGAACTGTCCTATCACTGAATTGAGCGGGCTAACAGCAAAATACTCTTAACCCCAGCCTTCGACACCCTAAATCCAAGCTATTAGGAGATCTCCCATGCGTAAAGCCACGATTGTCAGGGCTACTCGCGATCGCCAGCTAGAAATCTCGCCCGAAATTCAGGCTCAACTCAACCGAGGGGATGAATACCTGATTTGGCAGTCAGGTGACAGCATACACCTGCAAAAAATTCATAAGCCATCCTCCTTTGAAGATCTCATGGCCAGAGTGGATGCCCTCGGGCCAGATCCCGACCAGCTCAACATGGAAGAAATCACCAACCTGGTCAAAGAAGTGCGGCGAGACATGCAACAGAGTAATCATCAAGAATGAACCTCGTCATTGATACCAATGCGATCGCAAGTAGCGTCGACGCAATTGTAACTGGTGATCTCGACCTACTAGTGCTCACCGAATTTTCCGGCATTCCTATCCTCACTCCCCAGGACTTCTTCACCCGCTATTTTCCTGACCAATAGCAACCTTCACCAGTCATGCAAGACGATTATCTTCCCCTGGCTTACCTCAATGCCTGGGAATATTGCCCCCGCCGCTTTTACCTGGAATACCAACTGGGGGAAATGGCCGACAACGAACACATTATTCTGGGGCGCCACCTGCACCGGGTCGTAGACGACGAAGGCCAACAGTACGACGGCGATATCTTGACGCGACGCCACCAGTGGGTGTGGAGCGATCGTCTCCGAGTCAAAGGCGTCATCGACTTGGTCGAGCAGCAAGGGGATCAGCTCATCCCCGTAGAGTTCAAGAAAGGAGCCATGGGACGGCACCTGAGTGATCACTTTCAGCTTTGTGCCGCCGGGCTCTGCCTGGAAGAACGCACTCAACAGCCCATCACCCATGGCGAGATTTTTTATCACAGCAACCGACGACGACAGCACGTTCCATTTACCCCAGAGCTGCGTCAGGCGACAGAAGACGCCATTCTAGCCGCCCACGATTCGTTGAATGCCCCCATTCCTAAGCCGATTACCAACAAGCGCAAGTGCCAGGCCTGTAGCTTGCAGGGGATCTGCCTGCCGTTTGAAGTCAACCTTCTTCGCGAAACCACTTAACGATGACTACGCTCTACGTTACCCAACCCGACGCTGTTCTCAGCAAAAAATACGAAGCCTTTGCCGTCGCCCTGCGCCAAGAGGATGGGTCCTGGCAGAAACGCTCTGTCCCTGCTCAAACAGTTGAACAGGTCATTCTCATGGGTAATCCCCAGATTACAGGGGATGCCCTCACCTATGCTCTGGAACTGGGGCTACCGGTTCATTACCTGACCAGTTTCGGGAAGTATTTGGGCTCGGCCCTGCCGGGGCACTCTCGCAACGGTCAACTGCGACTGGCCCAATACGCTCTCCACATAGATCCAGACCGGCGATTGGCACTAGTTCAAGCCATTGTGGAGGCAAAGATTCATAATCAGTTCAGTGTGCTCTATCGCCACGGACAATCCGATAACCCTCTGAAGCATCGGAAAAAAGCGACCCGGAAGCAGAAGACTCTGGACAAGGTTCGCGGCATAGAGGGGATGGCGGCCAGAGAATATTTTGCCTGCTGGCCTGCCATGCTCAAGCAAGATTGGGGGTTTACCGGGCGCAATCGCCGTCCTGCTAGAGATCCGGTCAATGCTTTGCTGAGTTTTGCCTATGCCCTGCTGCAGGTACAGGTTACGGCAGCTATCCATCTGGCAGGGCTAGATCCCTATGTTGGCTATCTCCACGAAGTACACCACGGACAACCGGCGCTGGTACTGGATGTGATGGAAGAGTTTCGTCCCCTTATTGCCGACAACTTGGTGCTAGCGGTGATCAATAACCGCGAGATTCAACCTCAAGACTTTACTGAGAGCCTGGGAGCCTATACTCTATCCGACCGTGGCAGAAAAACCTTCCTACAAGCCTTTGAACGCAAAATGACGGATGAGTTCAAACATCCGGTATTTGATTACCGCTGCACTTATCGGCGAGCCGTTGAACTTCAGGCCAGGTTGCTCAGTCGCCATCTTCAGGAGGCTATTCCCTACAAACCTCTGATGCTGCGCTGACCTTTGTACCTGCCGCTTCAGTACATCGAATGTTGTTGCTCCTTCCATAATCCTGCAATGGCCATCAAGCTCCTGTACCTCATCATCTATGACCTGCCCGATGACAAGGCGGCGAACAAGCGGCGCAATCGCTTGCATAAGATGCTCTCTGGGTACGGGGAATGGACCCAGTACAGTGTATTTGAGTGCTTCTTGACAGCCACTCAGTTCGCCCGGCTGCAAATACAGATCGAGCGCCTGATTAAGCCGGAGACAGACTCGGTGAGAATCTATATTTTGGATACCGGAGCAATTAAACGAACCCTGGTTTATGGCTCTAAAAGGCCCAGACAACCCGAAGCTATCATCCTATGATGGGAAGGTAGCAGATTTCTGGCAAACCTAAGCATCCCCAATTTGCCTAGGGGGTTCGCCAAAACCTTAGAACCTTGAAAATTCAATACTTTTGTCCAGGATAGCTCTGCCTTGGCAGATATCTAGGCAGAGGATATGCTGTCTTAAATGTCGGGTTTGCCAAGATAGGCGGCATATCCCTGTGTCTGGCAAGCTTTTAAGAAGCGCACTCGCCAACTTCTAAATCTCGGCAACGAGACTGAAACTTGTCCTCAGTCCGGTATTTGGCGGTTTCTGCGGCGCTCGCCAACTTCTAAATCTCGGCAACGAGACTGAAACGCTTACTCAGAAAGGGAGGTCAAGAAGGTCCTCTTTCTCGCCAACTTCTAAATCTCGGCAACGAGACTGAAACAGGAAAATGCAACGATATTTTGTGATTGAGCCCTTCTCGCCAACTTCTAAATCTCGGCAACGAGACTGAAACGCGGCTAAGATGCGGCAATAGCACGACACTATGCCTACTCGCCAACTTCTAAATCTCGGCAACGAGACTGAAACCGATCAGTCAAGGTGGTGTGGGACAACCTGCTGCCTCTCGCCAACTTCTAAATCTCGGCAACGAGACTGAAACGCCAAGTGGCGGGGGAGTGGGGCATGGGCCAGTGAGTACTCGCCAACTTCTAAATCTCGGCAACGAGGACTGAAACCTAGCAGTGAGATATATGGTGAACGCTCCCCCCAGGCTCTCGCCAACTTCTAAATCTCGGCAACGAGACTGAAACACAGCAAAGATGCCAGTAATGCCGTGCAGTACAGCTCGCCAACTTCTAAATCTCGGCAACGAGACTGAAACCGCCCCATGTAGGTACGCCCCACGCAGGTTAGCCCTCTCGCCAACTTCTAAATCTCGGCAACGAGACTGAAACCGACCCTGTGGGCCGACTGTGGTTGGCCTGTAGAGCTCGCCAACTTCTAAATCTCGGCAACGAGACTGAAACAGATCCCTTATCCCGATGCGTCCACTCCGAACACAGCTCGCCAACTTCTAAATCTCGGCAACGAGACTGAAACCTATCCAAGCGGACGATCGATTTGCCGTTGGTGTCAGCTCGCCAACTTCTAAATCTCGGCAACGAGACTGAAACATGCCAGAGCCTACCACCAGCAGCACCCCTGCCAACTCGCCAACTTCTAAATCTCGGCAACGAGACTGAAACGCTAAATAACTGGCGCAAGCATTGACTTGGGATACTCTCGCCAACTTCTAAATCTCGGCAACGGTGATCGATAACTCAGGGCAGCACATCGACGAGTCCCATCAGCAACAGGTCGAAACCGATCAACGATTCCACCAGCCCCATCCAGCCCCGTAGCCGCAGACACTAGCCCACCAGCCAGGGCTAGGTCGCCACTTCTCGGGCCAATGTATCCAACAGCGCCTGCATTTGTGTGACCACAATGTCATGGCAGGCCATGACATAGGTCCGATCCCGCAAGGTATCGCGACCATAGTGAGGAAAGCGAATCGGTTGCCCCACCCGGGTATGAATCTGGACCGGCAGGGGAATATTAGGCAATGCTCCCAGGGACACCCCCCATGGTAGGCCCAGATAGATAGGAAACACCTCCGGATCGGTGTTAAACAGCCAGGGCATGCCCAGCCGATGCAGATATTTGGCTTGGTCGTAACAGTCTTCCAGCACGATCAAGCTATCATGGGCCCCCCAGGAGACCAGGGGCACAATAGTGGCCCCCTGGCGCAAGGCCAGTTTAATGAAGCCAGTGCGACCAGCCAAGTGAATGCGATGGCGTAGCCGATGGGGCCGAAAGCTATCCTGGGCTCCCCCTGGATACACCAATACATGGGCGCCCTGGGCCAGAGCGGCAATGGCCATCTTAGGATGGGCCCGTATGGCTCCTAAGGAGGCCGCCACTTGGGCTGTCTTAGGAAATATCTGCCACACTTTGGGATGCATCAGGCCGTAAATGGGCTGCTCCAGACCGAAGCGGCGATACCAGTCATACATGAACATAGGCAGATCCGGCGTGGCCAGACCGCCATTGTGGGAACCGACAAATAGCAATGGGCCATCCTGGGGAATATGCTGCCAGCCGTCAGTATCTACCCGAAAGTAGTACTGATAGAGCCATCGCCACAGGCGCATCATCGCCGCGATAGCAGCTGGGTCTCGGTCCTTGAGAGACCAGCCCTGACAGCAATCCTGAGGACTAGCACGATTCTGCAGATTCACTCCATCGCCTCATTACTGCCCAATCCTGACTCAGACCATGGCATCAGCAGGGGTCACCTCGACAGTGGCGGCATCCGTAGCCGCTGGTGATGCCGCCGAGGGCTGTTCCAGAGCAGCCCGCACAAAGCCGAGAAATAGAGGGTGGGGAGTGCTAGGGCGGGATTGAAACTCGGGATGGAACTGGCTGGCAATGAAGAAGGGATGATCCGGCAATTCAATCATCTCTACTAGGCGGCCATCGGGCGAGGTGCCGCTGATCACATAGCCAGAGTCCACAAACAAGTTGCGGTAAGCATTATTGAATTCGTAGCGGTGGCGATGGCGTTCGTAAATCACTTCTTTTTGATAAAGTTGCTGAGCTAAGGTATCAGGCTGAAGCCGGCAAGGATAAAGCCCCAGACGCATAGTTCCGCCCAAATCCACCACATCTTGCTGCTCCGGCAGCAAGCTAATAACTGGGTTGGGAGTATTGGGCTCAAACTCAGAGCTGTTGGCATGTTCCAGATGCACCACATGGCGGGCCCACTCCACCACAGAGCACTGCATTCCCAAACAGAGCCCCAAGAAGGGAATTTTCTGCTCTCGTATATATTGAATTGCTCGTATCTTGCCGCCCACGCCCCGGGTGCCAAAGCCTCCCGGTACGACGACGCCGTCCATGCCACTGAGGTAGCGTTCCGGGCCGTAGATCTCGATGTCCTCTGAATTGACCCAGCACACCCTCAGGGCAGCTTTATGGGCAATGGCTGCATGGCGCAGGGACTCTACCACCGATAGATAGGCATCATTGAGGCTGACATATTTGCCGACAATGGCGATTTCTACCGGCTTAGTCGAGCTGTAAAGCCCATCCACTAGAGCCCGCCAGTGGGTTAAGTCCGGTTGACGCTGGGGTAGCTGCAGAATATCTAGCACTTGGTGGGCCAGCCCCTCTTGTTCCAAGTTGAGGGGCACCTCATAGATGCTATTGGCATCCTGGGAGGTGATGACACAGCCGGCAGGTACATCACAAAATTCCGAAATCTTCTCCTTAATGTAATCAGGAACCGGACGCTCACACCGACACACCAGGATATCGGGCTGAATGCCAATGGAGCGCAGTTCTTTCACCGAATGCTGGGTGGGCTTCGTCTTTAATTCGCCAGCAGAGGCAATCCAGGGCACCAGCGTCACATGCATGTAGAGCACGTCGCGGCGACCGACATCTTTGCGAAACTGACGAATGGCTTCTAAGAAAGGGAGAGACTCAATGTCTCCGACAGTGCCGCCGATTTCCGTAATCACCACGTCGGGGCTGGTGTTGCGGGCCACCCGATGCACCCGCTCTTTGATCTCATTGGTGATATGGGGAATCACCTGTACCGTTCCTCCCTGGTAATCCCCCCGCCGCTCTTTATTGATGACAGCCTGGTAGATCGATCCGGTCGTGACGCTATTGAGCCGAGACATGGCCGTATCGGTGAAGCGCTCATAGTGGCCTAGGTCTAAATCGGTCTCGGCACCATCTTCAGTGACGAAGACTTCCCCATGCTGAAAGGGGCTCATGGTCCCCGGATCAACGTTGATATAGGGATCGAGTTTGAGGATGGATACGGAATAATCACGGGACTTGAGCAGCCGCCCCAAACTAGCTGCCACAATTCCCTTCCCAATACTAGAAACGACGCCGCCGGTAACGAAGACGAACTTAGTCATGTCTGTTTAGCTAACCCAGGCCAATGGCAATGGAGACCAAGTCCAACTGCAGATCTGACGCTTTACCCAGGGAAAAGCAACCGATCTAGCGCTGAACGTGGTACAACCCGTTTATTTTGCCACAGCCCTTAGAAGGTGAGGGGGAAGAATCGACAGACGGGCCCCATTCTCTGGCCAAAGCGGTGGACATTAGCGGATATGGATCTACAGTGATGGTGATTACACCAAGATTTTGCCATGACCCGGCCACAGTTTGGGATGGTGACACGCTAGGCCAGGCTTTGCTATTGGGAGGCAGGCTTTACCACCTGAGACTTGGCTGACCATGTTGCTGACAGCCATGGCGTCAGCATGGCTAATGTGGCAGTACGTTACGTGTTAGAGCAGCCAACGGTGGCGGGTGCTATTGTAGGGGCGCGACTGAGCATTGCCGAACACATAATTGCCGAACACATAGAGGATAATAGCCGGGTGTTTGATTTTGCCTTAACCGACTCAGACCAGGCTCGGCTGCAGGCCGCCTGCCAGGGTAGCCATGACTTATTTCAGCTGATTGGAGACTGTGGCGATGAATATCGTCGCTGAATACTGGCATTCATGATTGCTGCTATGCCTCCCGTTCGATCTCGCCCCCTACTCTATCTGGTGTGCTCACTCGCGTTGATAATCACCCTGGTGCTGGCTAAGGGGGGAATTGCCTGGGTCAGTGAGAGCTACATTTACAGTCTGCCGATGATAGGCGGCTTGTTTAAGAGCCTAGAAGTGCTGGAGCTGAGCAATATTATTATCTTTGCCCTCTTGGGCTTAGGACTAGGGGCGGCCACCGTTTATCTGAGCCATCGCACGCCCATAGCCCTGAGAGGACTGCTGTTAGTGCTGGCGATTCCAATTGTGTTTTCAGCCAGTTACTGGGTGCGGCAAACCCTCTGGATTCAAGCCGTGAGTGAGACGGCCAATATTCCCCATCAGCAGGCGGTGCAGCTCACGAATCAGGTACTCAGACAGGAAACTGGCACGGCAGGATTTATTGGCTTTTTCCGCTACACCACTCGGGTGCCATTGCTGCCGACCTCCCCCTCAGAACTACAACAGCTGGCAGAGGATGAGCGCTGGTTGCGCTCAGAGTTGACCCGCTTCAGTGGGGTAGAACCCGGTATTTTCTCGATGGCCTTCGAAAGCGCTGGCTGGGGAATTCGGGGATTTTACATGCTGTTGGCCCTGCTAACCGCCGTCATTTACTTTGTTAAGGGGCAGACCTGGGCTGAGGCGGCTCGATTGCGGCGAGCCTCACGACGGTCGTAGAAGTCATGCAAATCGCGATCGCACCTACTCACGTCGCGGTCAAAGTAACTCACGGCGCGATCAGAGTTACTCGCATCACGATCGCACTTACTCACGTCGCAATCAAAGTTACTCACGCCGCGATCGCACCTACTCACGGCCCGATGCGAGCAACTTACGTCATGATCAAAGCAACTATTACCTGGCTATCAGTAACCCTGGAACGAGACCGACAGTGCCGAATCTAGCAATTTTCCGGATCAGACAGGATCTATCACTAAAATCCAGGTATTTGACTATGTTAACGACCATATGCTCCCAGTCCTGTGGGGGTCTGTCCATCGCCGAAACCCCCATTCTCTCGTCGACCCCACCAGATTGCTTTCCAGCTAAGGGATACAGACGTTTTCCACAGGGCCTTGTTGCGATATTTTCTCATGTAGATCGACGATCTCTTGACCCCCTCAGAAATGGTGGTCTAGAATATAGGCGTGGTAGGCCTTTCAGAGGCCGACCCTTCCCACTCAGTGGGAAACTAATTGAATGGAAACCAAAAGCCCACTCCACGTGTAGGATCTACCCACCCCTTCCCACTCAGTGGGAAACTAATTGAATGGAAACCTGCCAGCTTGTGCTGGTATGTGTGGTGAAGTAGAAGTCTTCCCACTCAGTGGGAAACTAATTGAATGGAAACACCTCAACGGGTACTAAAGCCCCGTCAACAACGGCTGCTTCCCACTCAGTGGGAAACTAATTGAATGGAAACTGTACACGTTGAGACGACGCCTCGGTAGGTGGCGAATCTTCCCACTCAGTGGGAAACTAATTGAATGGAAACCCTCGCTCTACCCTGGAGTTGTAATTTCTCCAAAAACTTCCCACTCAGTGGGAAACTAATTGAATGGAAACGGCAACCAAGGCAGAAGGATGAAGGATGAAGGATGAAAGGGACATGTCTGACTGTCGTATAGGCCATAATTTTCAAGCCTTTCCACAGTTCTAAAGTCCTCGATTACTCGCTGCCTTCTGCCTTCTGCCTTCTGCCTTCTGCCTTCTGCCTTTATTTCTGCCTTCCCTATGCCCTCCGGGCAGGCTATGCCAACAGTTCGACTCCCTTCGGCTTCGTTGCCCCTGCAGTTCGACTTCGCTCACTACGAGCGGGGCCGCTACGCGCTTGGCGGAGCCTGACTGAAAGTCATACAGGACAAGCTGCCCTCTGCCTTCCCTTCGGCTTCGCTCAGGACAAGCTGCCCTCTGCCTTCTGCCTTCTGCCTTTATTTCTGCCTTTCTGTCAGGTGGGAAACTAATTGAGAGAGCGTTCGCTGAGCGGAGTCGAAGCGAATGTCACACCGCTGGCTGAGCGGTGTGTCCTGAGCTGTAATGAGAATTACCGGTTGTGATCCCTGCTTGCCAGGCTGGTTGACTGACAAAAGATTCTGCATTGGGCGCGGAAACCGCGCCCTTACCAGATTTCGGATGCTGTAGGGGGCAGGTTCCCTGCCCCTTTGGATAGTCTGGGTTCTAGCAGGTTTTGTCAGTCAGTGAGGCTTGCCAGGACCCTCATTTCTAGGCAAGATAAGGGATATCGTGTTTGCTAGTTAGCGAATGGCAAGGCTGAGGGCTATGCAACTGAGCCTGAGGTCAGTTGACTGGCTAGCAATAGTGGTAGGCGCATCATAGGAGCTAGCCTGGATGGAGGCAATGGACTTTTTCCGCTTGAGCGAGGGGCACTGGCGGTCGCAGCGGACCACCCATCATCTGCCCTTCCGGCGGGCTGAGCTGGGCATGCTGCAGATCGAGGCCCAAGCCTTGGAGGCAGATGACCCCAAGGTAGTCGAGATCTGCCAGTTGCATGAGATTGATCCATCCCTGGCCATTGGTGGGGCGTCGGTGCAATGGCAAGGCTCGATGGCCTGGGATCAAGATGACAATGGTCACTCGGGCTCGACGATTCTAGCTTTGGTGCCGGATGAGCAGCAGCCCCATCAGGGCAGTCTACTGCGGGAACGAGGCTATGCCGAAATTGTGCCCGTGGTGGGTCGCTATGAAGTGGATGAGCAAGATGGGCTGGTCTTGATCACAGAATATGAAACCATGAGTTCCATTGAGCGGTTCTGGTTCCCTAACGCCAATCTGCGACTACGCACCAGCACCGTGAAGCGATTCGGTGGATTTAGTACAGCCTCATTCTGCGCCGAAACCCGTCTTGATCTGCCTGCTAGCCGTGATGAGTCAGCCCCAGCCACCGACCTCCAGTCTCAGTTTTACTCCGTTATGGGTTGGTGAGCCTGAGCCAGATGTGGATTGGGCCCTACGCGGGACAGACTATCTGGCGACGCTGCGACAGTGGGCCTATCGCTCTGACATGATCGAGCTGCGGGGAGAGCTGCGGCAGCGGTTGCAGATGTGCGAGTGGATTGGCCACAACATCCATCGAGTTAATCAACACCTCAACCAGCTGCTAGCCGATTGCCAGGCCTGCTTCCATCCTCAGGCGCGGCCGCCGGTGCATATCTTGGCGGCTCCCTTGGCGGAACGGATGAGCTTAGATGGATTCTGTAATCTCAGCAGCCAGCCCATCACCCTCTTCATCGATGTGGGCTGCCTAATTCCCGACGACTGGTTGGGGGTGATTGCCCATGAATATACCCATGCTGTGCTGAGATCGCCAGGCCATGATCAGGGGTTTGGCCGAGTATTGTCCCACCTTTGCCTGGGCTTGGGGTTGCCTGTGCCCCCATCCGATGCCCTCGAATCTGGCCGCTTGGCCGTTTGGCCTAGGCATCACACTAAGGCCGACCCAGCCGATTTCTGGCAAGGGAACACCATGTATTGAGAGGTCTGTGACATTGACAGCGGCTGGATTGAGTCGCTACTGGGTGTGGAGGGGGATGACTTGTCCGGGTTCGATGACCACGACCCGTTGGGCGGTGACGTTGCCCACAGCGGCCCCGGCAGCGGCGCCTCCCAGGACTTCTAGTAGATCGATGTCACCGAAGATCTCGCCTAGGGCTGCTCCCCCGGCGGCACCGATGGCGGCATCGGTGAGAATAGCCCCTGTGTTGGTTTCTCGAGGATCTTTGACGTCGTGCAGGGGGTCGGATAATGCTGTGAGGGAATAGGTGCGATGGCCCTCTCGGGCCGGTCTTTGACCATCGCGCACCTCGACGCTGGTAGCCACATATTGCAGCCCACCCTCAATGGGCTCAAACTGCCCGCGGATAACGCTACCAGCGGGAAGGGTGATGCCGTTCCAGCGGGTGGTCTCCCTCAATCTCAAACTGTGCTCTCTGACCTGATCATGGTTGAGATAGAGAGTATCGTCGATATTACTGTCGGCGTTGAGGCTGGTGGCTGTTTGGGCCTGGGCCTGGGGTTGGGTAAACAGGTCGGGGGAACGGCTGGGGGTCGTTTGGGCCTGAGCCACTTCACCAGTCGTTATGACCAGCAGCGGTATGGTAGCAAGCAGTAGACGGTTCATGATCACCTCCAAGGTGACGAGCGAGGTAGATGGGTAGCGACAGGAGGCAGAGGTTAACAAAAGGTAATGGGGTTTGGCTGAGCCATTAGAGCAGGGGGGCTTTCTGATACCGCTCGGTATAGCGAGGGCTCCTGAAAGGAAGCTGAACCTCCCTTGAGTGGCTGATAAACGGTCTTCTAAAGCCGCGCTGATCTAGAACCACTCCTGTAGATAGATATATAGACGACTCCAGGAAGGATAAGTTTCCGTAGGCAAGGTCCTAGATGCTGCAGTAGCTGGTGATGCGATCGCAATGAATGGGAAAATACCAAAGGCAATAGCTATCGGTTGTAATAAAAGTATTGTCCGTGAGCCAGCCTACGTTGAATTAAGAGGAATCCCCATGAGACATGCTATTTGGGTTGTCTGTGCCGTCGTGCTGAGTTGGTTGCTGTGGACACCGCCTAGCTGGGCCTTCATCCAAGACGACGTTGACTTACTGCTAGATACCAATAGCTGTCCCGTCTGCATCCTCAATGAAGCCGACCTCAGCGACCTCAATCTGCAAAAGGCCAACCTCAAGGTTGCCGTTCTGGCTGAGTCTAACCTGAAAGGCACCGATTTGACTAAAGCCAACCTAGTCTTGACCGACTTTACCAATGCCGATCTCAGCGGAGCAGTTTTGGCCTCGGCTCAAATGAACGGCGCTAACCTTAACAAGGCTAAGCTAGCAGGCGCCGATCTGCATGAGGCAGAGATGACCCAAGCCAACCTCGGCAATGCCGATCTGCGCAATGCCGATCTACGGGGAGCCATCATGCTGAGCGTCACCCTCGGCACCGCTGACCTCACTGGTGCCAACCTGAAAGATGCCAACCTGCGGGGAGTGAATCGCAGCAGGGCTCGCTTCTGCAATACCATCATGCCTGATGGCGAAATCGAGAATCGCAGTTGCCCTGAGCAAGGCAGCTAACTCCCCTGCCCGCAAGTACAACGGCAATTTCTGTGCCAGTGTCCCTGAATAGACGGCGGGATAAGTTGAGCAACTAGTCATTGGCCGAGGCGCTAGGGAGCAAAAAGGAGCAATCCAACTAGCGATCCTGGCGTACTCGCCCGCTCTAGGAGATATCTGGGAATAAAAATACCCATGCTGCGGTGCGTCACGCTGCGCTGACACACCCTACGAGCTCAGGACAAGCCGCCTTCTGCCTTCCCTTCGGCTTCGCTCAGGACAAGCTGCCTTCTGCCTTCCCTTCGGCTTCGCTCAGGACAAGCTGCCTTCTGCCTTCCCTTCGGCTTCGCTCAGGACAAGCTGCCTTCCGCCTTCTGCCTTCTGCCTTCTGCCTTCTGCCTTCTGCCTTCTGCCTTCTGCCTTCTGCCTTAGCGTACTAGCCTAGGGACTTAGCATCTTGCCCATAGGCCTGCCAAGCCAAATCCACCAGCCCATTGACAATGGCGGCTGCTACCACCGCACTGCCCTTGCGACCTGCGATACGGATATGGGGAATCAAAGAGTTCTTGAGGCGATCTTTAATGCCTTCAGCATCGAGAAAGCTAGCCGGCGTTGCCACCACCAAAGCTGGACGCACTTGGTCCGCTTCAATTAAATCCACCAGGGCGGCCAAGGCAGTCTGGGAGGCGCCGATGACGAAAATGCCTTCGGGATAACGATGGGCCAGGGTCTCAATCCCCCAAGCCGTGCCTGTTTTTCCCTTTTGGGGACGAGTCAGGGCATCCATGCTGCAATAGACTGGGTTGGCAAAGGTGCCCTGAATCTCTGGGGTAATGCCCACCTGGACCATGGGCACATCGACAATAATAGTGGTGCGGGCTGCTAAAGCCGCCGCCCCAGACTGTAGCGCCTGGTCAGAAAAATGAATCAGGGTGGCGTAGTCAAAATCTGCTGTGGTGTAGATGACCCGCCGCACAATTTCATACTCCGACGGCGATAGGGTATGCTCTCCAATTTCACGGTCGATGAGCTTCAGGCTCTGAGCGTCGGTGACATGCCATTCCATAACACGGCAGAGTTGGGGGAGACAGCTGGGCTTAATGGTATCCAGCTGTGGTTCCCATTGCAACTAGGGTCTCAGGCTTGCCTACTGCCACCGTCGAGCCCACCTAGCTCTCTGAGCCTAACTTTCTGAGGTAGAGGAGGCCCCAAACGCTGGCATCAGGTAGGCTACTAGGAAGCCGATGAGAAAGCCCATGACATTACGGAATAGGGGCAACAACTCTGTGGTGCGGCTGACCACGGGACCAATGCCAAAGGCAATGAACAGGATGCCCCACAGCGGGGAGAAAATCAGCATCCACTGCCAGGCAATGGCCTGTCCGGCCTTGCGAGGATGGGCCGCAAAACCACACACGAGCCCGCCAACCACCGATGTGACTAGCGTCAGGATCCACTGTTCTTGGGGCAGCCCAGGCACTACCTGACAACCGCCCTGGCTCAGGCAGGTTTCGATCGACTCCAGGGCGCTTAAGATGGCGCTGTCTTCCCCCTGTTCTCGCACGAAAAACTGGTTGCCATAGCGGGTTTGGAGTTCGATCCAAAAGGTGCGGGGGAGCAGCTCATAGGCGGCATCGCCGACGCGGAAGTTGAGCAGATTGCCGCCGCGGGGATCCGCAACTAGCATGATGCTGTGATCATCTAGGCCCCAAAAGTCTTTGACGGCTCTACCTGGGGTGCGATCGTATTGGGTCAGCACCCGTAACTTCCAGCCCGTGTCTGCTTCGAACCGGTTGAGTTCCTGGTCTAAGCGTTCTTCTTGGTTACTGGTAAGGGACTTGGGCTAGGTCGATGACAGAGGTAGGCTGCTGTGGCAATAACTCTGGGTTATCGAAGGCACGAGCTGCTGGGGCTAGCGACCACAGACCCACTACTAGTGCTCCTAGTAACAGCCCCCGCAGTAGCCGTTGAATTTCCCCGAACCTGATTAGCGTTTTTCATAGACCCCGGCTAAGACAACCTTTTGGTCAGCGCATTGCTACAAGCCAAGCACTCCGTAGCGTTGATATCTGACCGTTGAGTAGTTTATTAACAGTTGTTTACTGTTGTTTACTTAATTCTAATAGTAGGGAGTTTTGCCAGGACTCGTCAATTTAAGCACCCCCTAGCGCTGGTTCTGGGGAGACCTGGGGGGAGGGGGGGGAGGGGTAGCAGAGGGAGTCGAGGCAGAGTTATAGGAGTAGACGGGGACTTAGGGGCAGGGGGGCGTCTCCTCTGCTTGGGGGGGCGGCGGTGAGAGCGGGGGCGACGAGCGGGTTGCCCTGACCGCCGCCAGACTTTCCAGGCGGCCCTGACGCCAGCCCAGAGGCTGCGGCTCCCAATCTGGGCCTGATGGGCTTGCTGGCGAGCCACGGTAATACCCTGATCGACTTGCTTGACGATATCACCGGCCCGCTGCATGCTCTCGTTGACGTCATCGGTGAGTTCTGTCAGCTCTAGGCTGGTGAGGCGCAGGGCTTCTAGGGTGGGAGGCAGTTCCCGGTTAAGGGTGTCGAAGAGTTTTTCGGCGCTGCGGGCTGCCCGGGCTAGTTCCCGTAGGGCTGGCAGGATGGCAACCAAAACCGTCGTGACACTAATGGCCACGAGGCAAAAGGATAATACCAACCAGATGAGAGGAGACACCACAGCGCTTTGGTTGCCTCACTCCTGGGATGGGGATTCGGCAGACAGCGAACGTTCTGATTGGGTCAGGCTATCGTAGGTGGCACGACTGGCGGCTTGGCCGGCTGCGATCGCATCTCGCAGCCGATCGAGGGTGTGGTCCCAATTTTTCAGCGTGGTTTCCGAGAGCCGATCGGCCTGCAGTTGTAAGGTACTGGAGAGATCTTCCACCAACTCTGGCAGTGCATCGGCTGACTTTCGCAGCAGATGACGGGTTTCTCGTCCCGTGCGGGGAGCTGCCAGCAACCCAGCGGCGGTGCCGAGGGCCGTCCCCAGTAACATGCCGCCGAGGAAAGAGGCTGAATTATTTGCCATAACAGAGTCCTCCCATAACCTTGCCATTGATATTGTCTGCCTTGAGTCACGGTCCTGACTCCTCGGGCAGGGCCAGGGCTATCAAGACGAGCGCCCCAACCGCTGGCGACGCCGCAGGATGGCCGCTAGCCATCCCATGATCGAGACCAGCCGTCGTATCAGTAACACCTGCTGTTGCAGCTGAGCGTATTGCTGGCGCAGTCGAGCAGTGCCCTGGCGGCCCAGATGCAGAGGGGTTTCTCGCAGGTGTCGTTGACTGTCCTGTTGCCAGGCCAGTAAGAGATCGGCCAAGCGAGATAGGTGTAGGCGCAGACGCCACAATCGCCAAGCCAGATAGAATCCGGCGGTTGCGATCGCAAGATTGAGGCCAACCACTACCAGTACCACCATGTCTCCCGTTTCCCCTGCCATCACCAGATGTCTCGCTCAGCTGCGACGAGTCAACAGCGCATTGGATCCGTCCCTGCCCCTTAGGGATAACTAACCCAGGGGATCCCTGCCATAAAATTGAATCCTAGCCGTGGCTCGATCATACTCGCAAGTGTGGCAGCCTGCAGAGGAGGTGAGGGGATTGTGGTGCAGACGGTGTCTCGGTCAATGCAGGTGAACCCGGCCAGTGGTCGCGACGATCGCCCTGGTGGTCCCTATCAAACCCTAGCTCACGCCTTACAGCAGGCCACAGCCGGTACCCTAATCCAGTTGGCAGCCGGAACCTATAGCCAGGCCAGCGGCGAACGCTTTCCGCTGCTGGTCCCGGACGGGGTGTTGCTATTGGGCGATGAATCCACCCAGGGCACCGCCATCGTCATCCACGGGGGAGGGCCTCACCACAGTCCTAGCCAGGGGGAGCAGACGGTCACCTTGATCTTAGCGGGCAGCGCCCAGCTGCGAGGCGTGACGGTCACCAATCCCCGGGCAGGGGGTATCGGCCTCTGGATTGAGCAGGGGGCGCCCCTAGTCAGTCGCTGCCGGCTTCGCCAGTGTGGCCATGGGGGAGGCCAGATCTTGGCCCAGGCCCGGCCCACCATCGTCGATACCTTGATTGAGGCCAACGGGACCGTCGGCCTGCAGTGGCAGGGGCACGCCAAAGGAGAGGTCCAGCGCTGCCAATGTCGCCAAAGCGGTCAGGCCCTGAGCATTTTAGGGGCGGCGGCTCCCTTGCTAAGCGCCCTGCACTGTAGCGGCAATCGAGTCGGCTGCCGCATCGGGGCTACGGCTCGGCCAGTGTTGCGGCAGACTCGGCTAGATAACAATGAGATTGGACTGTGGGTAGACGCAGAGGCCCTGCCGGATTTGGGCCATCCCCAAGATGACGGCGGTAATGTCTGGCGGCACAATCGCCAGGCTGATCTACGCAATGACACGGCCCGTCGCTTGCAATCGGTGGGCAATGACGTGGTACCGCAGGGACTGGTGGGAGCCGTGGCTCTGGTGGCCAGCCAACGGCCTGACCCGGTGGCAGTGCCGCCTCCCTTAGGCCAGGCCCCCCCAACCCCTGACTCGCCCCCTGCGTCCCCAGCGCCACCTCCGGCAACCCCATCGCCCCAGGGCAGCCGCTTCCGTGATATGGCTGGCCACTGGGCCGCCCCCTTTGTGGAGGGTCTGGCCCAGCGCGGGCTGGTGAAGGGTTTTATCGATGGTCGCTTTCGGCCTGACCAGCAGGTGACCCGGGCCCAGTTTGCCGCCCTGACCGTGGCCAGCTTTGCTAACAATGCCACCACGACGAGGAAGACATCGGCTCCATTTCAGGATCTGCCGCCGCAGCACTGGGCAGCCGCTGCGATCGCAACGGCCCAAGACCAGGGATTTCTCAGTGGCTATCCCGATGGCACTGTGCGCCCAGATCAACCCATGACCCGAGTGCAGGCCCTGGTGGCCCTGGCTAACGGCCTAGGGCTGCCCTCAACGGCAATTCCCGTGACCTACCGCGATCGGGCCCAGATCCCCAGCTATGCGGTAGGCCCCGTAGCCGCCGCCACCCAACAAGGGCTAGTGGTCAACTATCCCCATCCCCAAGAATTGCGCCCCATGGCCCCCATCACCTCGGCCGAAGTAGCGGCCTTGGTGTATCAGGGATTAGTCAACCAGGGCCAGGCGACGGTAATGACCTCCCCCTACGTGGTGGCGGCGACAGCAGACTGGCCCCGCTTTACCGATGTGGCACATCACTGGGCCGCCGCCTTCATTGAGCCCTTGGCCGATCGGGGATTGATCCAAGGCTATGCCGATGGCCGCTTTCAACCGGATCAGCCTATGACTCGGGCCCAGTTTGCCGCCATGCTGACCCAGGCCTTCCACCCAATCTCCCCAGCAACCGCCAGGGGATTTCCGGGACGTGCCCCCCGACTTCTGGGCGCTGACGCCATTCAGACGGCCTATCGGGCTGGATTCATGGCCGGATTTCCCGACCATACCTTCGGCCCCAACCATCCTCTGTTGCGGGTGCAAGTACTGGTGTCTCTGGTGAATGGCCTATTTTCTGCCGCTGCGACTGCCGATAGCCAACAGTGGCAACACTACCAAGATGCCGACGCGATTCCGGCCTATGCCCGCCAAGCCATCGCCCAGGCCACCGGCTTAGGACTGGTGGTCACCCATTCCCGATCCACAGCGATGCCACCCCAACCGCGTTGCCAGCCGGGCCGAGGTGGCCGCCATGGTGCATCAAGCCCTGGTAGCCCAGGAGCGCCTGGCCCCGGTGGCGTCTCCTTATATTGTCACAGCCACTGGCGGCGGAGAATAGGGGAGAGATGGGCTTACCGAGTTGTCGGTGGTGTTCGCGTTTCGCAAGCGACATGAAACGGGAAGCGAGTGCTTTGCACTCAGCGGCTCCGCAGGAGCAACGTAGTCGAATCACCGCCCTGGATTCCCTTGGACGGGCTTGTTGGTGAGTAGTCATAGACCTCGGTAAGACCACGCTTAGTTCTGTAGCTCGAGGGGCTCACCCGGGGGAATTTCGCTTCCCCCGACCCCTACGACCAGGGCAAACCGCTGCCCTGGACCCGCGGAAGGGCATATCGGTGAGTCGTGATAGTTTTCTGCATTGGGCGCGGCAACCGCGCCCCTACCCTGTCCCCTTACCCTCTATCCGCTATCGGCCTACTCGCCCGCCCATCCACCGTTTGACAGGGAGCCAAAACATTCACTCACTCAACACTCAACACTCAACACTCATCAACCCGTGGGGTCTTCCTTCTCGTCACTCGTCACCCATCACCCCATCACCCATCACCCCATCACTCATCACCCATCACCCATCACCCCATCACCCATCACCCCATCACCCATCACTCTTCCCTCCTCCCCCTCTCCTGAAATCGTTGATTCGGCTCTATAAGATGAGATAATTAATGCTTAAACTTGCCTCAGTTCAGTTCTGGAGTTTCTCTTGGGTAGCATGACCAATCCTGGGCTGGACTGGGCATTGATTTGTTACGTCAGTATAGGAACCAGATTGGCATGGCTGAGATTCAATTTGCTCGTGGGATCAAGGAAGAGGCGGTGCCTGATGTCCGCATGACTCGCTCGCCGGATGGCACCAATGGCACAGCTACCTTCTATTTTGATCATCCCAAGGCCCTGTCTGTGGAGGAAGGGGTTGAGGTCACGGGCATGTACCTGATCGATGAAGAAGGGGAACTGGTAAGCCGTGAGGTCAATGCCAGGTTTGTCAATGGCGAACCCACGGGAATTGAGGCTACTTACATCATCAGAAGTTTAGAAGAGTGGGATCGGTTTATGCGGTTTATGAATCGCTATGCCGAGGAGAATGGCCTGGGCTTCACCAAGAGTTAGGATGCTCTAGAGAGCGATGGTGCCTCTGTCTGAGGCTGGCCAGCCCCGTTCGGTTGGATGTGGGGTGATTACCGCCAGTGATACCCGCACCCCAGAGACCGACAGCAGTGGCCAGCTGATTCAAGACCGGTTGACCACGGCGGGTCACCGGGTGGGGAGCTATCATCTGGTGGCGGATGAGCCAGAGCAGATTCGCCCCTTGGTGCTCTCGTTGGCCCAGCGCCCTGACCTGCAGGTGCTGATCATTACGGGGGGGACTGGCATTGCCCCGCGCGATGTTACCTATGATGCGATCGCAACGTTGATCACCAAGACCCTGCCAGGCTTCGGCGAACTGTTTCGCTATCTCAGCTACCTAGAGATTGGCTCCCGGGCCATGGCCTCCCGGGCGGTGGCGGGGGTGTGTGAGAACACCCTCATCTTTTCGTTGCCGGGGTCTACCAAGGCGGTGCGGCTAGCCATGGATGAGCTGATTCTGCCGGAACTGAGGCACCTGACCTCCCTGTTGCAGTGACGGCTTAACTCAGCTGGGCAAACCGGTCTGTGGCATCCACCAGGGCACTGAGAATGCCCGCTTCGGTGGCTGAGTGGCCCGCATTGGGCACCACTATGAAATCTGCCTCTGGCCAGGCTCGGTGGAGTTCCCAGGCCGTGATCATGGGGCACACCACATCATAGCGGCCTTGCACAATTACCCCGGGAATGGCGCGAATCTGGTCCACCTGACGCAGCAGCTGATCCGGCGGCTCAAAGAAGCCGCCATGGATGAAGTAATGACACTCGATGCGGGCGAAGGCGACAGCAAACTCGTCCTGGCTGAATTTCTCCATGAGGCTGGCGTCTGGGAGCAACTTGCTGGTACTGGCTTCCCAGACCGACCAGGCTCGAGCCGCGGCCTGACAGATGGCCGGGTCGGGGTTGGTGAGGCGACGATAGTAGGCCCCGACTAGGTCGTGCCGTTCCTCTGGGGGAATTGGGGCCAGATACTGTTCCCAAGCATCGGGAAAGAGATGGTTAGCACCGGCTTGATAGAACCAGCGGATCTCCTGGGGCCTGAGGGTAAAAATGCCTCGCAAAATCAGGCCCCTGCAGCGATCGGGATGGCTCTGGGCATAGGCCAAAGCCAGGGTACTGCCCCAACTGCCGCCAAAGACGATCCAGCGGTCGATGCCTAGATGCGATCGCAACCGCTCAATATCCGCCACTAAATGCCAGGTGGTATTCTCAGTCAGCTCGGCATGGGGCGTACTCTGCCCACAGCCTCGCTGGTCAAACAGCACGATGCGCCACTGATGAGGATCAAAGAACTGTCGATAAATGGCTTGCGTACCGCCTCCGGGGCCCCCATGCAAAAACACCACAGGCTGCCCCTCCGGACAGCCCGATTCTTCAAAATAAAGGGTATGCAGATCAGAAACCGGTAGATACCCCTGATAGTAGGGATCAAGCGCGGGATACAGTTGGCGCATAACGACAAACGACGGACCATAAAGCTATTGCCATTGTGCCAGGTCTAGGGGATCGGTCCTACACCCAGGCCAGTCTGAGATCGATCACCTTGCTCTCAGAGCCCTCTAAATCTAGACTTGGACGAGCCTAATCTTCCTCAGACTCAAGTGTCTGCAGCTGCTGGGCTCCCCCTAGACAGCCGCAAGATGGCACTAGGCAACAGACTTTACCACATGCCAACGTCCTGTCTCGGGATCGCGATAGGTGACAAAGGGGTTGAGCCGCAGCGGCTTACTACAGGGTTTCGCCATGGATAGAGTGCTGTGCAAAGAATACATTCATCCTAAACAGTGGCCCCACCCGATAGCGTGACCTATCGCAGCAGTGAATTGTGACTTCCCTAGATAGGTATTCGTGATCACACTCACACAGGGACGCGTCCAACCTCAGCCCCGGATTTCCTCAGGGATCAATGAAGGAAATGTAAAGTACTCGGGGCCAGTTGATAAAGTTCTGACCAAGTCTCCGTATTCACACCAGCTTTAAAGTTCACTTTACCGCCATTTAATGTCGACTTGGGAGATTACCCCTAGATCACAGGCTGGGTAGCTCTGTCTCAGAAGCTCCTTGCCGGTTATATCGGCTCCAGGCTTAACGGTATCCCATCCGGTCTCAGGGCTTTAGAGTCTAGGGTTTTCCGTAGGCTAAGTAGTCGATGCTACCGGGTTCATCTTTTCAGGCAGCTTCTGCATGGGTTCACCCCGAAAGCATCTCTGCTGAGTTACGGACTGACTCGACAGCTATCCAGCTCATTCAGCGTTCTAAGAGGAACATACATGTCTTGTATTCGCTCCTATTTGAAAGGTGGACTCGCGGGGCTCATGGTCGCTCTCGTCAGCGCCGGTCCTGCTCAAGCCGTCACCTTCGACCTGACTATTCTGCACAATAACGACGGTGAGTCTGATATCTTTGGCAGTCAGAGTAACCCTGATTTTGGCGGCGCCGCTGAGTTTACTACCTTGGTCAAAGGTATTCAAAGTAGCGGCGGTAATGTTCTCACCCTATCCAGTGGGGATAACTTTCTGCCTGGACCTGAGTTCGATGCGAGCCTGGCCGATGGCATTTTCTACGACGCGCTACTGCTGAATGAAATCGGTTATGACGCGATTGCGATTGGTAACCATGAGTTTGACTCTGGCCCTGGTATCCTGGGCGATTTGATTCAGGCCTATAACGATGCTGGGGGAACAGCCCCGTTCTTGAGTGCCAACTTGGACTTCAGTAGTGAGCCAGCGCTCTCTGGTCTGGCTGCAGATGGCAAAATTGCCAGCAGCACCATTGTCGAGAAAGGTGGCCAACAAATCGGCATTGTTGGAGCCACGACGCCCAACCTATCTTTCATTTCGAGTCCTGGAGCCGTTGGCGTTCAGGATCCCGCTGCCCCTGTTCAAGCTGAGATTGATGCCCTGACGGCTGCAGGAGTAGACAATATTATCTTCATCAGTCACCTGCAAGGAGTTGATGAAGACAGAGAGTTAATCGCCAAGCTAGAAGGTATCGACGTTGCCATCGCCGGGGGGGGTGATGAACTCCTGGCTAATCCAGGTGACGAACTCATCCCAGGAGATACTGCCGCCGATTCGTATCCCATCTTCTCTGAGGATAAAACCGGGAAAGCAATTCCCATCGTTACCACAGCGGGAGGCTATAACTACCTCGGGCGCCTGGATGTGACCTTTGAAGACGGTGACGTGATTACCGTGAATGGGGGACCTATCCGCGTCGCTGGCGGTAGTCAGCCGGATGCCGTTGCCCCAGATCCAACGGTGCAATCCAATGTGGTCGAACCGGTGCAAGCGTTTGTGGATAGCCTCGACCAGACCATCGTTGGCACCTCGGAGGTGGAAATTCAAGGGGGACGCGATATCTTCCGGGCCCGGGAAGCGAATGTTGGTAACTTGCTGGCGGATGCCATATTAACTAGTGCCCAGCAACTCTCTAGCAACTTCGGCATTGAGAATGTTGATATTGCCCTAACCAATGGCGGCGGTATCCGCAACGAAGATCCGATCCCTGCCGGAGACATCTCCCGGGCCGACACCAAGTCAATTGCCCAGTTTTCCAACTTTGTCACGGTGATTGAAGATGTCAAAGCTGGCAAGTTGAAGGAAATTCTTGAGAATGCTGTGTCCCGTATCGAGCTGGATGCCGATGGTAACCCGGTTCGCTCTGGCGAGGGCACCGGTCGCTTTGCCCAGATCGCTGGCTTTAGCTTCGAGTACAATCCGACGCTGACGGCAGCCCAAGTGGAAGGCGAAGGATTAAACGTTACCACCGTCGTTGATGGTGAGCGCATTCAGACGATCATCCTCAATGATGGGACCGTGCTGGTAGAAGCGGGACGAGTGGTCACCGATGCTACGGTTGACATTGCTACAGTTGACTTTCTAGCCCGCGGCGGCGACCAATATCCCTTCAATCGCAGCGACTTTACGTCTCTAGGGGTGACTTACGAACAAGCCCTGGCTGACTACATCAGCAATGAGTTAAACGGCTTGATCTCTGCGGGCGATCCTCGCTATCAGCCTGATGGTGAAGGTCGCATCACGCTGACCGATGCTGTCCCCAGCCAGGATCCGGCCTCGGTGCCGGAACCGGGCACGGTGCTAGGGCTAATGGCTCTGGCTGGCCTCGGGGCAGGGACGCTACGGCGGCGGCAAACCGCCTAACCATGCTCGGGGGCGCGAGATCTCGCGTCCCCTTAGCGCGGGCTGGCCATGGGCAACCAGACGGTGACGGTGGTGCCTTTATCGACCACACTGTCGATCTGAATCTGACCTTTGTGGTTCTGCACGATCACCTGGGCAATGGCTAGGCCCAAGCCGGAGCTGCCGGTGCGATGGCCCTTCGGGGCCGGTCTTTGACCATCGCAAGGTTTAGCGCGGGCCGGGTCAACCCGGTAAAACCGGTCGAACACATGGGTTAGGGCCGCGGCCGGAATGCCGATGCCACTGTCACAGATGCGTACCTGCCAGTAACTGTGGCCCTGATGCTTGTCAGGACTCAGGGTCACAGTTACCGTGCCGGCAGCTGGGGTGTATTGCAGGCTATTGCTAATCAAGTTAGTGAACAGCCGCGTGATCTGGTCGGGGTCACCCATGATGGTAGCCTCGGCGTCGAGGATGGTGGCCGGGGGCTGATAGCTCAAGTGCAGGGTTTGGTCTTGGGCAATGGCCTGCTGCTCTTCGATGACGTCGGCCAGCAGGTGGTTGAGGTCAAACGCTTGCCATTGCATCGCGGTCAATCCACCGTCTTGACGGGCCAAAAACAGCAGATCGTCCACCAATCGTCCCAAGCGCCGGGTCAAGCGCTCGATCACCTGCAGTTGCCCCTGCTGGGCCTGGGGGTTGGGGTTGGGGTCGGCCAGGGCCACCTGGACATTGGTCTGGATGACGGCGATGGGATTGCGCAATTCGTGGGAGGCGTCGGCGGTGAACTGCTTCAATTGCTGATAGGAATCCCGCACTGGTGCGATCGCAAGGCCCGACAACAGCCAGCCAATGGCAGCCACCGCGCCTACGGTAACGCAGATCCCCAGACTCAGATCCGCCAGCAACCGCCGGGTGGGCTTGGTTACCTCAAACCAGGGGTGACTGACCCGCAGATACCCCACCACCTGATTGCCCGCCTGCACCCGGCGAGTAATCTGACGCAGCACCTGTTCCTCGGTAACAGACACCGTCTCCCCAGCTGGATTCACATGTAGAGGAATCGGCAGGGGCTCAGACAGGGTAGACCAGAGCAGCGTTCCCTGGGGGCTAAACCACTCCAAGTCAATGTGGTCATCCTCCGCTGCTTGGGCGTTGTCGCGAAAACTGGCCTCCACATTCACCCGCAGGGAGGGACCAGTAGCGGTAGGAGTCGTCAGCACCCGGGCCTCTACCGAGCCGGGCTCAATCACCAGAGACCGTTGCACCACCTCCAACACGTGGTTGAGGGTGTCATCCACCCGCTCTACCAAGGTGGTGCGCACATAGAGATAAAACCCGCTGGCAAAGCACAACAACAGTACCGCCGTCACACTGGTGTACCAGAGGGCTAACCGACAGCGAGTCGCCTGAAACATTTCCCTCCACTGCAGTGCTCCCAGAGTCATTCTAGCTAGGGGCGGCTGCGAGCCAGCTATATTAGGCCACCTGCTGCTGGTCTGTGGGCTCTGCTTCGGCCAACTCCGCCAGGAATTGCAAGGCCTTGGCCACATAGCGAGCACACTCCCGAGGAGGCTGGCCATAGAATGCCTGCCAGGCAGAGGCTTTGTCGGTATCGTAATCGACGGCACGCTCAGGATGGATCTCTAGCCAAGCCAAGCGTACCGCATGGCCTATCAACACATCCAAGACCATATAGTCCTCAAACTGCAGCTCGGGATTACCCTCCACCAGGGCAGCCAGTTCCTGCAGGGCCTCGACGGTGAGATGGCGATATTCGGGAGCCTGAATCTTGTTCAGTAGGTGATTCACCCGCAGGGCGAAATTCTGCTCTCCTGGAGTCATCTCCGATAGCACCACCTGGCTATCGAGGCGATTGCGGCGCTCTAACTTATCGCCGATGACAATGCCTCTACAGTGGCGCAATAGTTGCCAAACCCCGGTGTAGAAGCTATCGGGCAAGCGATTGATTTCGCCATCAATGCGCCGTTTCCGCAGCCAATCGCCGTCTTTTGGCAGGGTAATTTCCTTTTGGGGCACCACCTGCCAGTCGATGGCGGCGG
Organism: Halomicronema hongdechloris C2206; assembly: GCF_002075285.3. Lineage (GTDB taxonomy): Bacteria > Cyanobacteriota > Cyanobacteriia > Phormidesmidales > Phormidesmidaceae > Halomicronema_B > Halomicronema_B hongdechloris. The sequence goes on from NZ_CP021983.2 coordinate 2,844,958, forward strand.
GATGGCTGACATGCAGGGATTCCTGACGGAAGAGGGTGCTGTTGAGGCCCTGGTAGCCCGCTAGCACCTGGCGCAGGCGCAGCTTGATCTCAAAGGGACTGAGGCCCATCAAGTGTTCGTAGGCCTCATCCTGGCTGACACGAAGTTCGTGGCTCAGTTCACTGGTCAGTAGCAAGATCAAGTAACTGATCCGCAAGGTGAGGAGGCCATCGAACAGAGTCGGTTCGGTCTTAATCAGCACGCTAAGGTAAATCAAGATCTCCTGGCTGAGGGCGTGCTCCCGCACATCTTCACTGCAGAAGGTGCGAATCTTGGCCATGATGTCGCCATGGGGCATGGGATCTCGAATCACAGCAGCCTGGCTGTAGGCCTTGCCGACGGCAATATGCTTCTGGCGCACCAGCAGCTCTGTCACCGAATCCGATAAGCTGATGTCGACTTTTTCGAGCAACCCGGCGGCTCGACGGACGATGCCCCAGTGCTCCAGCTTGCCCGCCTTAATATAAATTTCATTCAGCAGATCAGCCACGGTGACGGCCCGAGTAGAGTCACCTAGGCCCGTATTAAACTCGAGGCCCTGTAGCCGCTTCAAGCTACTGAGCAGTTCAATCTGTTCGTAGAGGTTGTCTGACTGGCGCAGGATGGTCAGCAGCCGCTCCAGGTCTGTTTCTTGCTCTAGGTCAAACTCCTCGATGATGGAGAGGGGCCAGACATTATCTGGAGTCAAGAGCAGGTAGGCAGACGAAATCAAACGCCCCATCAGGGAAGAGCGGCCCCAGGGATACCCATTGACATCGTCGATGCGCTCACTGCCGGCAGTGAGCAAGAGTTGATAGAGGGGACCGAGGCAGACCGGCACACTACCACAGGAACCTGACTTCAGCTCCTGCAATAGCGTCAGCAGGGGAGATTGGTGGATGGGCTTGTGGCCCAACTCGAACATGGCATGGGTGAGCCACAGGGTAACCGTGGGTCGCCCCGGTTCATGCCAGTGCTCATGGATATAGGCCAGTTCACTGCGGATTTGAGCTACCAGAAAGTGGTAATCGAGGGTGAGGTAGAATTGCTGCTGATCGAGGCAGGAAGGTAGGAACAGCACCGTCTCGCCACCGATGTGAAAGGCGCGGGAGGTCGTGAGGCTGCGCAGACGCCGCACCGGACGACCGCTGAGCCCTAGCTTGTCGTTGCGACCGATTTCGGCATAGATGGCCGATAATTCCCCGGCAGGATAGATCTGCATCGGCTCCAGTTGCGATGGTCGCGGACCGGCCTGCGGCCATCGCAACTGGGTCACGATGCCAAAGGTGGCCAACTCCGCCTGCAGGGTCTCATCTTCAGCCACCAGGGCAATCTGCACGATGGGATGACGAGTATGGGTGACACGCAGGTGACGCCCCAAAGGGTCCAGATCCCCCGGCTTCAGTAGCCCTTGGGTCAGCAACTGCCCCAGCACATAAAGGCTTTGAGCCCAGACCAGGGGCACATTTTCATTAGGGCGACGGGGCTGACTCCCCGGCTGCTGCCGCTCCGCCTCTAGGTGCTCAACCGGGACATAGTACACCTCCGGCAATAGGAGCCAGCCATCCCGTTCGACAGCCAGGGCCTGCAGGCGAGTCTCGTAGACGCGAGCCGTTTCAGTCTCACCGCGAAACAAAGCCTCGAGCCAGAGGTAGGCAAAAAATAGCGGCCACTCACACTCGATGTGCTCAAACTGTTGCAATTCTTCGGGCTCGTAGTGCAGCCGGGTAGTATCTTCGATCACGGTTTGGTGACCATCCCGCAGAAAGCGCTTGCAGCCGTAATTCCCCTCTAGCTTGTCGATAATCTTGGCCCGGGTGAGCTCGATCACATTGGCATCTCCCATGGCAAAAGCCGGAAACCCCAAAATGCTCAGCAGCGCCGCATCCACCTCCTTAGAGCCAGACTCCCGCGGCAGTAAAGACTCTAGGGTAATGCGAGCCCGGGCGATTTCATCGGGCAACACATGCACCACCGCCGACTGGCCCCCGCGGACGCCAAACAGATTCAGCCCCTGCATCGCCTCCAAAGCAGCCTTAGCCATGCCCACAGAACTAGCGTTGAGTTCCGGGCGACCGTGGTTCAGCTTATTACCCCGCTCCCAGATGCCATAGTCGGGGGTGCGGTAGGCCCGACCGATGTAATAGACCAAGTTCTGGATGAAATTGACCTCATCCAGGGTGTAAATGATTGCTAGCCCGGAGGCGGTCATCTGGGCCAACATCAACAGATAGAGGGAGGTGGCATCGAGCTGCAGGTGTCCCCATTCCTCATCGCCCACCACCGTCGTGGCGGTGGCCGTGTGGTATTTGGCATGGAGGGCATTGAGGGGATCTTGGGTCTGCTTAAACTGCTCCACCTTGGCACTCTGCTGCATCATGGCGAAGAGCAGCCCTCGCATCAGCTTGACCACACTCTGCTCTAGTTCGTAGGTGCGGCCCCAGTTTTCGTCCAACTTGCGGTAGGCTAAGGCGACGCCCCATACCGCCAAGATGCTGTAGACGTTATCCCGCACCCAGGCATCGGTATAGTTACCGTGGACGGTCACGGCGGTGCTGGCCGGCAGCAGGCCCGTGACGGGATGCTGCCGCTCTAGGATGACCGCTTTGACCTGCTGATAATAGGGCTCTAGATGTTCCCAACGGGATTTCAGAGATGAGGTGGAGGGGTGAATGCCAGACAACGGCGTACTCTCCATGAAGACATTGAGACGTTAAGCAATGCTTAACGTCAGACCCTACAACCGTAGCAAATCTAATGCAACTGCCGAGGCCACCGACACCGCTGTGTGGTCATCGACATGGCCAATTCAACTCTGTCTTCCCCGGGTTAAGGACTCTAGTGTGGGGTTGCCGTTCACGTCTCTGGCAATTAAACCGGGCAATCGCGGGGATCTATTGATAAAGTATCTTAACAAAGGCAATGCCTACCCTGATCAATACTACAGGTTGACTACAGACTATTCATGAAAGATCTCGATACCCACAGCACCATTGGGCTACTAAACCAGATTATGGAGTTTGAGCTAGCGGGGGTGGTTCGCTACACCCACTACTCATTGATGGTGACCGGCCCCAACCGCATCCCCATTGTGGATTTCTTCAAAGCTCAAGCCAGCGAGTCGCTCCTACATGCCCAAGAAGCGGGGGAAATCATCACCGGCTTAGAAGGTCACCCCAGCCAGCGTATCGCCACCATCGAAGAAACCCATCGGCACTCAGTCAGAGATTTACTGCAAGAAAGTCTCAGCCACGAACAAAAGGCCCTCAACATGTACAAAAAACTCCTGGGCATCGTCGAAAACGCCAGCATCTACCTAGAGGAATATACCCGCACCAAAATCGGTCAGGAAGAAATGCACAACCTGGAGATCAAGAAGATGCTGCGAGATTACAGCTAGAAGAGGGGTGAAGAGTGAAGAGTGAAGAGTGAAGATTAAGTCACTACTCGTTACTCGCCACCCCATCACCCCATCACCCCATCACCCCATCTCCGTTCTCCATTCTCCCCATCCCCCCATCCCCCCATCTCCCCACCTACTCACCACTCGCCACTCGCCAACCATGATCCTCGACACTGCCACCCAAGTTACCCTCACCACCCGCAAGCTGACGCTGGCCTACGATGGCAACGTCGTTATCCAGGGGCTGGATTTAGCCATTCCCCACGGCCAAATGACGACACTGGTGGGGCCTAATGGCTGCGGTAAGTCCACTTTGTTGCGGGGCATGGCGCGCCTGTTAAAGCCAAAGGGAGGCACCGTTTACCTAGACGGTGATGCCATTGCTCACTTGCCCACCAAGGAATTGGCTAAGCGTCTGGGGATTTTGCCCCAGAGCCCTGCGGCTCCAGAGGGACTGACGGTGCGGGAGCTGGTGGCCCAGGGCCGCTATCCCCACCAAAACTGGTTGCAGCAGTGGTCGCGGCAAGACGAGCTGCAAGTAGAGGCTGCGATCGCAACCACCCACCTGCACGACTTTGCCAACCGCCCCCTCGATACCCTCTCTGGGGGACAGCGGCAACGGGCTTGGATCGCCATGGCTCTGGCCCAAGACACCGAGACCCTGCTGCTGGATGAACCGACGACCTATTTAGACTTAGCCCATCAAATTGAAGTCCTAGATCTGCTCTATCACCTCAATCGGGATGCCGGCCGCACCATTGTCATGGTGCTCCACGACGTCAATATGGCCTGCCGTTACAGTCATCATTTGATTGCTCTACGTGACGGCGCCGTCATCGCCCAAGGGCATCCATCTGATGTGGTCACCGAAGCGCTGGTCAAGCAGGTGTTCGATCTAGACAGCCGCATCATTGCCGACCCAGTGTCCAATACGCCTCTGTGCATTCCCGTGAGTCAATCGTTGTAGGGCTGGGAACCATTTTAGTCGGTCGCCAGTGGGCTATGGGCATGGGGCATTGATGCTATTAAAACAGCGCCACCACAAGGTTAAGGGATCAACGATGGGAATCTAGGTCTTGCCAGAAGCCGGGGCATTGATGCCAGAATTCAACCGGCTTTCCAGAGAACGTCACGTTTCCAGCCTCCAACAACATCACCCAATCAGCTTGGTTTAAGACAGCACGACGGTGGGAGACGATGAGGAGAGTGGGCTGGAGGGCTGGGGTAACGGGGTGATGGGGTAACGGGGTAGCCCTATGACTCCCTCCCTCCATCACGCCCCCACTCCCCCACTCCCCCCCTCTGCTACTACTCCCCAACAACCGTGCCCACAGGCGTTGCTCCGTCTCCACATCCAGGGCACTAGAGAGGTCGTCAAACACCAGCAACTCGGGTTGGCGCAGCAACATGCGGGCGGCAGCAGCCCGTTGTTTTTGTCCCCCCGACAGCCGAACACCGCGGGTGCCTATCAACGTGTCGAGGCCATCGGGCATAGTGGCCACATCTTGGTCGAACACCGCAGTGGCAATGGCACTTTCCAGGTCGGCCGAAGCGTTAGCAGCGTCTAGCCCTAACAGCAAGTTCTCGCGCAAGGAGGTGCTGAACAGTTGGGGAATTTGCGGGGTATAGGCAGCCCGAGGCGGCACCAGGACATTCGCCGGATCGTCAACCGGCTGACCGTTCCAGAAGATTGAGCCCGACTGTTTTGGCAATAACCCCAGCAACACTCGCAGCAGGGTCGTCTTGCCCGATCCAATCCGACCCGTAATCACCACCAAGCTGCCTCGCTGCAGCGTAAAGCTAATGTCGGTAATACCGTTAGCGCTCCCGGGATAGTAGTAGGTCAGTCCCTCGACCCGCAGTGCTTGTAGTGACTCTGAGGCTGTTGCCGGTAAGGGGGACGGCAACGGGGGCTGGAAACCCAGGATAGGTTTGAGGTAAAGGGGGTGGGGCTGGGTGAGAGGGAAGGTGGGTCGCTGGGTCGGTGGGTCGCTGGGAGGTTGAGATTCGACTATTTCGTTGGGATTAGACTCGCCCCCTCGCCCCCTTGCCTCCTCGCCTGCGCCTATCAGCCCTGCCATCCGCTCAAAGGACACCTCACTTTGCTTGGTGGTGGCTAGGAAACCGCCGAAGAATGCCAAAAAGTAGGTAACGAAGGAGAGGTAGTAGACGAACAGGGCAAAGTCGCCGACGGTTAGAGTCCCTTGGGTGCCAAGGCTTTGGGAGGCCAGCAATAAAATTAGGCCCGTGCCGAGGCTGACGATGCTTTCAAAGCCGGAGTCAAGGATGGCACTGAAGACTTGGTCGCGCACCATCAGACGGCGTCTGCGATCGCATCTGTCCTGCAACTCCTCTAGCATGCGGGGCTCAGCACCCGCTACTTTCACCGCCTGCACCGCGGTGAACATTTCACCGATCAGCCCGGTGACCTGCTGGGTGGCCTGGCGGCTGGCGCGGCGATAGCGTTTGAGTCGGTGTTCGGCTCGCTGCGCCAGGGTTGCGATCGCACATAGAGGCAAAAACACCAGCAGTGTCATGGTGGGATTCACGCTCAGCAGCAGCGCCACCGACCCCACTGCAAACACCCCGGCCGCAAAAATCTCGTTGGTGCCGACGACGGTATCTTCTATCTGAAAAGCATCATCGCGAAAATAGCTGAGAATTTCCCCAGGGGACGTATTTCGACCATTAGCCCCACCAGTGGCCAACTCGGCTCCAGGTCGTTTCAGCAGTTCAACCAAAAGATTGTGCCGCACCAGCCCACTGATCAAAAACCGGTGCTGGGTCTTAGTGATACGGCCAGTAAAAATCGCCACCACCCGCGCTAATCCAGTGGCCAGCAGCAGCCCGATCCACCCCCAGGGAGACCAGCCCAGATGAGCGTGATCGGTCAGACTATCGAAAAACCCACGAATCAAGATGCCCGGTACCGCTGGCAGGCCCAAGATAAATAACCACAACAGAGTATCGACCCAGTAGAGACGCTGGGCATAGCGGATGAGCTGCCAGAGGAGCTGGTGGATAGGGGGCATGGGGATGCAGGTAAGTGGGCAGTAAGGTTTAAGTGTTGAATTTTTAGTTTTGAGTTTTGAGCTGAAGCATGGCTGGTAGAACTCAACACTCAAAACTAAGAACTAAAAACTTATCCACCCATCCACTTTCCCATCCTCCCACTTCCCAAAGGAGCCCTAGACGGATTTTTTCGACCGCTCAGCGGAGTTTTATGCATACCCTACGGATCGCTTTAGAATTGGAGGATAGTGCGGCGGGTGTGGGCCATGATGTCTCTGACTCTGGACCTTCAATCGGCGGACATTGAATTGAGTGATGAGCAGTTTTATCGGCTCTGTCAGGCGAACCGCGATTTACGGCTAGAGCGCACTGCGGCAGGACAGTTGATCGTTATGCCGCCCACAGGATGGGAAACCGGGAATCGGACCTCAAGATTGGTTCAGCGGCTAGGTAACTGGGCTGATGTGGATGGAACAGGGATCGGGTTTGACTCTATCTACAGGCTTTCGATTACCAAACAGGGCGTCCGATCGCCCGATGCCGCTTGGGTGAAACGAGACCGGCTGGAGGCCCTGAATCCTGACCCAGACAAGTTTTTGCCGCTCTACCCTGACTTTGTGATTGAGCTGCAGTCCGCCAGCGACCAGCTTACGGATGGGCAGGCCAAGATGCAGGAATATCTGGAGAATGGTCTCCAGCTAGGCTGGCTGATTAATCCCCAGGACCAACAGGTAGAAATTTATCGGGGCAAGTGCGCAGTGGAGGTGTTGCGATCGCCGACCGAGGTTTCTGGCGAACAGGTCTTGTCTGGTTTTGTCCTATCGCTGAACGGCATTTTAAGTTCCTGAGATTCCCAACGGTAAGCTACGATTTAAGCTTGTCCTGAACACAACAGGCTGGGACCTGGAATCACCTCTATGCGCTCAACCAGGTCGGGAATCAGGCTGGCGAGCCGTTCGTCACTACATTAACAGACACACTGTTGATGAAAACGCCGACAGGTTATCCGTGCAGGCTGGGAGAGCGAGGCGATCGCCCAAGCTGGTCAATCCCGGTACTTCGGACATGAGGAGGTCCTGGCGGTCTCAAACCGGGCGAGGTTACCGCTCCATCGGGGTTTAACCAACAAAACTGCCATCCTGTTGCCATCTGATGCTCAAGCAATTCTACGACGCAGCTGTGTGATGATCGGGAATGATGCGTTCTACCTGACGTAAGGGGCGATAGGCATATCCTATTAGCCCGGCGAGCAGGCCCAAGCAGGAAAATAGAGTATATTGAACGGCCATTCCTGCCCCTTCGCCCGTGCCAAATATATTCCCTAAGACCCCTGCTAATATCCCAGTCGGCTGCATGGCTGGCTCAAACCCATAGTCGGCCAAAGGGCCTGCGATCGCCAGCCCGATTGGCGAGGTGATCTGGGCCAGCAGGTAGCGAGAGGTAAATACTCGCCCCTGCACCGCTGGGTCCACCTTCGATAACCAAATTGCCTGATTAGAACTGCCAATAAACACCCCAAAAAATGTTTTTGCGAACCCTGCCATTGCCCATATCTATGGCAGATGTCCTAAGCCAATCACAATTCCGCCGAGTCTAGACAAGATAGACCCCAGCAACAAGCCGTGAATTCGACGCCGAAAACCACCCCAAACACTCAGAAATATTGCCCCACTGAGGCCGCCAATTCCACTCGCCGCTTCAACCGTTGCCAGCACCGCAGTATTATCACCACTGCGCGCTAGAATCATGGCCGGGAAGATCGCACCGCCGATATTGCCGACTAAATTGGCACTGAGTAGAAATACCAGGATGGCCAATAAACTAGGATACTTGAGAATATAGCGAAACCCAAAAGTCAACTGGGGCCATATTCTCTGCTGGTTCGGAGTGTCTATTTTGTTGGCTGACTGGCTCCCTTGAGGTTGGGGAACGGTCACCAGTGACAGGGTACTCATTGCCAGCAGAAAAGTGATGAGATCGAGCACTAAAATCCCTGTCAGCCCAATCACGTAATAGAGGGCTCCTCCTAGGGCGGGGGCCAAAATATTGGAACCGTATCCCTTGGCTGATTCTAAGGCAGAGGCTCGCGTGTAGTGTTGTGGGGGAACAATGGTCGCCATGGAAGCCGATAGGGTCATCCATTGCAGATACCCAAATAAACCACTAACAGCCCCAGCCAGATAAAGATGCCAGATGGCGGGGGTATCGATCAGCAGCAACAACAGAATGACGACTGTAGAGGCTGCCGCCACGATGTCTCCCAACAGCATCAATTGTTTGCGAGGGAATCGGTCAATAATAATGCCGGAAAACAGACTGGCAATAATGGGCGGCGTCGCCGTAAAAAATATTAGTAAAGATAAGGGCGTGGCTTGTCCGGTGGCTTCCCATACCCAAATGGTGAGGGCAAAGGTGGCTATCCTCGACCCCAAAATAGAGGCAGTTTGCCCAATCCAAATGATTAGGAAAGTTCGCAGGCTGGTGGGCGGAGTTACGATGGGTCTTCCTCCTCTAGCAAATAGCGAAATAGATCATCAACGACGAGATTGGCTGCTACTGGTCCTGACCCAATCCAGTGTTCACCACTGACCTGATAAACGTTTCCCTGTTTCACAGCCTCTAACTGTGACCATAGGGGATCGGCTTGAAGCTGTTTGATCGCAGTTTGGGCATCCTGTTTGGATTCGAAATTGTCACCGTCAGTCCACAGAAAGATGACATCCCCGTCAGCTAAGTGCAGTTGCTCTTTGCTGATTCGCTGAACAGGTTGCCCCCCGCGCTGGCTGGGAGGACGAGATAAGCCAGCATCTAGCAGAATCGTGCCGGCAAAGATATCTTCCTGATAAAGCTCAAAGTAGCCAGGATAAACCCGCACCATTGAAACTTCCAGTTGGTTCAGACGATCGCCCATTCTTTCTTTAAAGGTCGCTAGGCGATCGCGATATTCGTCCATGACGGCTTCTACTCTTTCTGAGCGATTGATAGCTTGTCCCACTGAGGCAAATATCTCTTTCCAATCACCACTGGTGTCAAACTCAAACAAAACAGTGGGCGCGATTTGTGACGCTTGAGTATAAATCTCTTCCAGAGAAGTCGAGCCTAAAATCAGGTCTGGTTGCAGTGCCAATACTTTTTCTAAATCAGGACGCCGATAACCAATGCTCTCGGTACCTTGCAGTTGCTCTTTCAGGTAAGCCTCTGGGCGAGCCACAGCGCCGATGGGAGGAGTATCGATTGCTAACAGCGCTTCGGTTGTGAAAGTTCCCAAGGTGATCATACGTTGAGGCGTCTCTGGGACTTGCGTTGTTCCCATAGCGTGCTCAACGGTGCGGGTTAGTTGGTCGGTCTGCACATTTGCCGAGGTGTATCGCACCGAGTTATTAGAGGAAGTACCATTGCAGGCAGCAACGAACCCTATGACCACTAAAGCGAAGCCAATGAATTGCCTTTGATACCGCTTTGCATTGAGCATCTGCCGACAGCGATGCCCAAAAATTCCTGCCGCTGTCAATAGTTTTCTGAGTTGCTTAAACACTGGAAAAAGCGTTGGCATAGGGACGATGAACCTGTTTTGATAGCGACACTTACAGCTGTAGTCAAGCCGGAATATGAGCTAGGTGCTCAAAGGTTTTATACCTAGACCAAGCTTTGACCACAGTTCTGGTTCAGAAGCCTCTTCAAAATTCCACTGAAAAAGTACCAATCACCGTAAAAGGAATTCCCGGATCAAGCGAAAAGCGCCCAAAACCAGGAGACTCCACATAGTCAATATCGAAGAGGTTTTTGAAGTTCAGGGCGGCTTCCCAGTTATCCCTTTGATAAGAAATCCTGGCGTCAACGCGGGCATAGCTAGGCAGTTCAAAGTTATTATCCAGGTTTCCTTCCCGATCCCCGACAAAAAAGACACCTGCACCCAGTCCTAGCCCCTGCAAGTCACCCTGTTGAAATTCATAGGTCGTCCAAAGACTGGCCGCATTTCTGGGAACGCCCTGGAGTTCATTGCCTTCCTGGTCGCTGCCATTATCCTCGGTAATCTCAGTATGAGTATGAGCGTAAGAGGCGATGATTCGCCAGCCATCGCTGATTTCGCCAGCAATATCCAGCTCAATGCCTCGACTTCTTTGTTCCCCAATGGCCCGTTGCAGCCCCGCAGGAGGGCCCGGGACACCCACTGCAATATTGCTTTTAGTAATGTTGAACGCAGCCAGGTTAGCCGAAAGCCGCCCCTCCAACAGCTCACCCCTAAGCCCCACTTCATACTGGGTGCCGCGCTCGGGGGGCAGAATGCCGCCCTGACCATCGCCGCCATTAGGCACAAACGAGCGACTAAAGCTGGCGTACAGGGATAGGGGTTCAATCGGTTGGTACACCAGACCAATCCGGGGGCTAAAAGCCGTATCGTCTTGAGTTTCAGTGGTGTCACTCAAGCGATTTTCGTTATTTTGACTCACCAGGTCAAATCGACCCCCGATGAGAAGTTTGAGATTATCTGTAAAGGCAATCAGGTCTTGGAGATAAATGCCCAGGGAATCTGTCCGGTTATTGATATCAACAGCTGTAAAGTTAAGCTCGTCTCTGCTAGGTGTACCATCGTCATAAACCGGATCAAAGATATTGATTGTTGTCACGCCAAAACTATCATCAGTGCTTCGACCCTGTCGATCTTCAACCTCGCGATTGAGATCAAAACCAAAAAGTACCTCATGTCCAACGGTCCCAGTTTGAAAATCACCAACAAGATTAGTCTGCAAACCGTAGCTTGTCTCGATTGCGTCGTTAGAAAACACAAATCGCTGTAACTCTCCAGCATCGCTAATACTGAAAGGCTGGTTTTCAATATTTAATCGGTCTCCCCGCAAAAATTGGAAGCGATTACGCAGTTCTAAGTTGTCGTTAAATTCATGCTCTAGTTCATAGCTGGCAATGAGCTGCGTCGATTCATTAAAATCGTCTAGCTCGTTGACAATGCGATCGAAGGGAATGTCAGCAATGCCCTCACCAATAGAAACTAGTCCTTGATCAAAGGGGCGTTCATCATCGGTATAGGAGAATTCCAGGGTGAGATTGGTGCGATCGCCAATATCCCAGGTCACAACCGGTGAAACAAAGAATCGTTCGATATCGCGATTAAAATCCCGAAACCCTTCTTGTCTTTCATAAAGGGCATTGAGCCGATAGCGTACTGTTCTATCAGCATTCAATGGGCCAGAAGCATCAATCGAGGGTTCGATGAAACCAAAACTGCCCACACGCGGTTCCAAGGCAAAAAATGGTTCTGCAGTCGGTCGTTCGGGGACTAAGTTGATGACACCGCCCGGTTCTAGACGCCCAAACAAGATGGAAGCAGGGCCTTTGAGCACCTCTACCCTCTCCACGTTGGCGGTTTCTCTAAGTCTTGTTACTTCGCCATCTCGAAATCCGTTACGTAGGAAGGTTCTTTGCTGAAACCCACGAATGTTAAAGCTGTCAAATGTGCCACTGAATGTATCTGACTCCACGACACCACTCACGTTACGGACAATTTCTTGCAAATCGGTGGCTTGTTGATCTTCAATTACGGCACGGGGCACCACCTGAATCGACTGCGGAATGTCGCGCAGGGGGGTATCGGTGCGGGTGGCCGTCGTGGCCGTTGGAGCGTTGTACCGCTCATCCGGCTCCCCAGTTACCACGATTTGGATGGCGTCATCCGCATCGCCGACTCGGGCAATTCCCGGCACCACACTTAACACCAGATTTCCTGCTTCTGTGCCTACCTGAGTCTCTGGCGGCGCATCGGTTCCCGTAATCGATACCCGCACCCGATTGTCCGGTAGCCCTGTTACGCTCACCAAAGCAATGCCCTCAACCGGGTTGGCGGCCTGAAACTCATCCCCCTCTGCCAGGGCCAGGGCTGCATTGGGAATCTCGGCAATCAGCGCATTCCCCACCACGGAGGTTTCAGGCTCCGCGATGGAACCGGTGGCTGCTAGCATCAGCTGCAGGCCGTTCTCTGTTTCGGTGATCTGAACATCGGTAATCTGAGTCAGGGCTTGAGCTATGTCAGCCGAGGGTGCAGGCGATCGCTCCTGAGCCTCAATCTGGCTCATCCATGCCGCGACCGTGGTGGCTGGTTGGGGTTCCTCGCTACGATCAAGATCTTCTACCGGAACGACCTCAGTCTCAGCAACGGTGGATGGTTCCAAAGAGTCTGCCTGGGCGGCCGACGCCAGCACCACCGAAAACACACCCGTGAGCCAAAATAATCTCTGCAGTTGACGCATCATTCACTCCCACACCTAAATCGGAACACTTCCCAAGAAGCTTACGGGAAGGCGGTGAGGGATAGAAGGCCGGTGAGAACGGCAGCAGGAGCTTTTTTGAACGGTTTCCGGAGTTTTTGTGGTTTAGCCGTCCGTATGATGCATCGAGTCTGTGTTTTGACGCTAAGGTAAATAAAAGATTGACCGTTTTCTCTCTTCTAATGGATTGGCAAGAGCGCATTGTCGTCAACCCTGACATCCTAGTCGGTAAGCCCGTTATTCGCGGTACTCGACTAGCTGTCGAATTCATCATCGACTTACTAGCGGAGGGTTGGTCAGAGCCAGAAGTACTCCGAAACTACCCCGGCATAACTCGAGAAGATATTCAAGCCTGCCTTCGCTATGCCAGCGAACTTCTCAAAGCTGAGCGGGTTTATCCTTTGTCTGTATAACGGTGAGGTTCCTGGCTAACGAAAATTTTCCAGGCGATGCCGTTGAAGCGCTTCGCAAGCAAGGGCACGATGTCCGATGGATTCGTACCGACGCTCCAGGCAGCTCCGATTCTGAAGTTTTATCAATGGCTCAAGCCGAAGATCGCATTCTTTTGACTTTTGATCGAGACTTTGGTGAGCTAGCGTTTCGTCTCGGACTTCCGGCAACGACTGGCATCGTACTCTTTCGCTTTAGGATGACCTCTGCTCAACAGGTTGCAAGCGTGGTGACACAGGCCATATCTCTACGCACCGACTGGATTGGCCATTTCAGCGTTGTTGAGATAGACCGGGTCCGCATGCGTGCCCTACCAACAGACAAACAGTCTTAGTTTGTTATGGTTAAAACCACCCGAGAGTTGTGATACAGAACCCTGTGGGAAACTAACTTATCTGCCAAAAATGCCGCTGACGTTTGCGGTAGACGCTGGGATTGATGCCGAATTTCTTGCGAAAGGCCAGGGCAAAGTGGCTGCGGTTGACGTATCCTACAGCCTGGGCCGCCTCAGTAATCGTCATCTCACCAGCTGTCAATAGCTGACGAGCCCTCTCCATACGGCAATCCTGTAGATAACCAAAGACGGTGGTGCCAAACACCTGGCGAAATCCAACCTTGAGTTTGCAGTCATTAATGCCTATCAGACGAGCCAGGTCAATTAGCGACGGCGGATCATCGAGTCGGGCCACCAGTAGCTCTTTGGCGTAGTGAATGCGCTCAATATCGTCGGGTTTCAACCCCTTAGCAGACGGGGTGGAGCCATCCATCTCGGGTAGTTGAGCCAGCTGTAGTGCCATCAGTTCCCACACCTTACCCTCTAGGTATATGCGCTGGGTCAATCCTTGAAATGGGCACTGCAGTATGTGTTGAACGATCTGCTGCATGGCTGAGCTGGTGTTGTATATCTGCAAATGATAGAGCCGATCGGGGGGTTTTATTAGGTAGTTTAGAGACTGGGAAAGTTCCTTAGAACAGTCCGTCGCCCATTGCCCCAACAGTGCTGGCTCGATATGGATGTTGACCGTAAACTTATGGAGATCCGCCACCTCATAGCCTGCTTCCTCAGGAGCCATACCGCTGCCACAAAAGCAATGCTGCCCAACCTTCACTGGGTATGACTCGGAAGGCGCAGCGCCCATCAACACGTAGTTCAGTTCCAGGGGATGTTCTCGCTCATCGCTGGTGATAATAAGATCATCATGAAGACGATAGTCTGCGATCGCCAGCACGATTCCGTCTCGAATTCGAATCTTTCGGTAATACCCTGCCCCCAGCTGCTTGGGATATTTCCAGGTGATGTCATACTCGTCGGTGTTGCGGTTAATATCCTGATGGGGCTGGCTCGCAGCCGCATTCGTTTCCTGGATGTGTCGCACTAACTGCCAATAGTCTTGCTGTGAGAGGGTAATCGTCATGGGCTTAACGTTGCCAAGTCATGGTTAAGACCATATCTCAAATGAGAGCAATTCTCAATTGATGGCCAGACGCACCGCGTTGCCGTCTGTACTCACCGCGACTGCCGCGATCCCCTCAGCGGGCTGACTGTGGAAGCGCTCTTCCCCCGCCGGTAGTGATAATACGGTGTTGGGAATGGTGACAATTTGGGCGTTACCTAGGGTTTCCAGAGTGGGAGCTGGCAATACGCCATTGGCTTCGATGGTCAGGGTCAGTCCTGCGTCTGTCGGAGTCAGGCGCAGGTGGGTAATGGTGGCCGGCTCGCTCTCTAGTTGGGCTAGCCAGTCGGCAGCAGTCGGAGCCTTGTCAGGGTCGGTTGTGTCGGCAGCCACAGGTGCCACGAGGCCACCAGTCATACAGAGGAGGCCAGCAATGCCCAGGACACGGCCCAGGGTCAGGGAATATTTCAGGGAACTCACACCCACACGCTGAGTCATCATAAGCTGTTGCAAGTTGTTCTCAGAAGCTAGGGCATAGCATAGGGGATAGGGTGCGATGGTCGCAGACCGGCCTTCGGCCATCGCAACTTCCCCATCCCGGAATTTTTTTATCCCCAGCCGGAATCACTGCCGTAATTGCCGCGGGCTCACCCCAAAGGCTCGCTTAAACGCTGCGGCAAAATGCCCCACATGGGTATAGCCCACCGCCGTTGCTGCCTCAGTCACACTCATCTCCTGCTCCAACAGCAATTCCCTCGCCTGTTCCAGACGCCGCTGCCGCAGATAGCCAAAGACCGTGGTGCCAAAGACCTGCTTAAAGCCCCGCTTCAGAGTGCAGTCATTCAGCCCTACCCAGCGGGCCAGTTGCAGCAGCGACGGAGAATCGTCCAAATATCGCTCGAGCAGATCGGCAGCAGCGTGAATCTGCTCAATTTGAGCCGGTTTCAGGGATACACCACTGGGCACTATCGGCGCTGCCTGACAATACTGATGGGTTTGCAAGGCAATGAGCTCAAGCACCTTACCTTCTAGATAGAGCTGTCGTGTCCAGCCTTCGTAAGGACAATTTAAAATTTGCTGCAACGCCCACTGTACTCTGCCATGGTTGAGCACAATGATGCGATCGCACCTCTCCAGCACGGCGCGGCGATGGGAGACAATAAGGAGAGTGACAGAATGAGGTAAATCAGTACGGTGATTCCCATGCAAACCACCACGCTCTACGCCCAAGATTTTCACGCTTGGACTCAGCACCAGGCAGAGTTGCTGCGCTCTGGCCGTCTTAGGGAACTGGATATTGAAAATCTGATCGAGGAGATTGAATCGTTGGGCAAGCAACAACGGCAAGAGCTATGCAATCGCCTCGGTGTTTTGCTGGGGCATCTCCTCAAGTGGCGCTACCAACCAGAAGCCCGATCTAAAAGTTGGGCTGCAACCATCCGCGAGCAACGTCGAGAAATTCATGAAATCTTGGAGGATAATCCCAGCTTGAAGCCCTACCTGGCAGAAGCAGTCATCAGAGGTTACCGGAAAGGACTGGATTTAGTCAACCGGGAAACGCCTTTAGATCCAGATCAACTCCCTCAATCTTGCCCCTTCACTGAGGCAGAAATCTTTGAAGCGCCAGTGGACTGGCAGCGGTAACTCCCTTAGGCGAGCGTCCCATACCCCAATGTAGCCAACGTGGTGGCTCACAGTGACGATCTGTCAAGCCGCGAAACCTTTAAAGGTTAAGTAACGCATATCCGTCCTCGAAACAACAAGTCTTCTTGGGGATAGAAATTGTCAATCAGTAGATTCAGCTCAGAGCAACTTTACTCAAACACAGGCGGCCACAGCTCAGAGATGGGCAATTCCCAACCCGGTAGCAAGTCTGGAACAGTTAATACATCCCCATCGCCCAATGTGATTGACGCTTGCTCTGGGCGTCGAATTTCCACTGTGTGGTCTTCTGGATTCACCAAAAGCCCAACCACTGTGCCTTGAGTGAGGAACTCATCAATCTTGTCTCGCAGCTCCTCCACCCGATCGGTGGGTGATTTAACTTCTACCATCAAATCAGGAGGAATAGTGGCATAGCCACGAGGAGAACGGGGAAGCCGCTCAGCCCGGATAAACGAAACATCGGGAGCGCGGGTATTGGCAAGGCTGAACCCGGCACTCGATCCAGTAATCCGTCCGAGCTGCCGAGGTTTGACCCAGTTCCACAGGTTCGCCCCGACCTGAAAAGCAACCTCATCCGACTCATACCCAGAAGGACTCATGACGATAATCTTGCCATCAACCAACTCCAGTCGATAGTCGGGATAGTGGGCTTGCAAGTCCTCTAAGTCTTTGACAGTCAGTGACATAGGGCTTCCAGACAATCCGTGTCTGCCGAATTCAATTTCCTGCCATTATTGTGGCACTAGTTCAATATATGACTTACCCAGCGACGACCCGGAGGAACCTGGCTTGCCTGATGTTGGCGCTAGCCCGTCGCGAGACGTATTTCATGACTTTCAACCGGAGTTATTACGATTCACGTTTCGGCCTCCCACCCATTGGCCCGAACAGGTGTTTAGCGGCAGCGACATGAACCTCTACTACGATGGTCGCTACCCAAATTGGTATAAGCGTCCAGATTGGTTTGGGGTTGTGGGAGTTCCCCGACTCTATGACGGACACGATTTGCGTCTTAGCTACGTAATCTGACAAGAGGGAGTCAGTCCCTTTGTGGTGGTTGAGCTTCTGTCACCCGGTACTGAGGCTTGAAGACCTGGGACAAACCGAACCAGAAGACCATGAACCGCCAACAAAGTGGCAAGTCTATGAGGGGAAATTTTGCGCTAGGTTCCGTAGCCTGCTCTAGCCACAATGCGATCAGTTCGACGCTCTTGCTCTCCTAGATACAACTGCTTCACGACACCCTGATAGGGACGACAGGTTAAACACCCACTCTAGGCAATCCGTGACGTCCTCCTGCCCCTCAGATGAGATTAAGTCGTCGTGAAATCGATAGCGATGCAGCGTCAGGTCAATGCCGCTGGGCAACGCGATATCGCGCCTATAACCCTGGCCAATATGTTCAGGACAGAGGGCAATGCGATCGCCACTATCCTGTGGATCAGCTTGCTGAGCCTGCTGCCGACTCTCCATCCACAGGTCACACCAACTTTTGTCCGAAATCGAGAGATCAGTCCTCTACTAGGTACTTAAACAGGTCATCCAACACCGCGTTGGCTGCCAAGGGGCCATCCCCGATCCAGTAGCTGGGCACTTCATAGACGCGCCCTTGCTGCACCGCCTGCAGTTGCGACCACAGGGGATCGGTCTGCAGCCTCGCCTTTTGCGAGTGGGCCTGCCGGATCAGCTGATCGTTGCCGCCGTAAGTCCACAGGAAAATCACGTCGCCATCGGCATCGAGGAGACGCTCGCGACTGATGGAATACTGGATGGGGTTGCCGGTTAGGGCATTGGCTTCGGCAGCGGTGAGATCTTGGCTGGGGGGGCGCGACAACCCGGCATCGGCAACGATGGTGCCGCAGAAGGAGTCTTTCAGGTACAGGTTCACCCGATCCGGGTAGACGCGGACAATGGAGACGTCGAGTTGACTGAGGCGCTCTGCCCCGCCCATGGCCCGCTGGAACTCCTCGATGCGGGCATCATACTCTGCCATTACCTGCTCGGCCTGGTCGCGACGGTCAAGTGCGATCGCCACCTCCCGAAAAAAGCGCTTCCATTCACCGCTGTAATCAAACGGCACTAGCACCGTTGGGGCAATCTGCGACATCGCCCGATAGTTGAGGTCAAGGTACTCTCCCCCTAGAATCAGATCCGGCTTCAGGGACAGGATTTTCTCTAGGCTGGGGGCGTTGCCGCCCCCCACATTCGTAATGCCCTCGACCTCATCTTTCAAGTAAGCCTTCGGACTGGTGACATCGTCGCTGCCAATGGGCTGCACCCCTAACGCCAAGACGTATTCTAAATTGCCCAGCGCCACCACCCGTTGCGGGTCAGAGGGGACACAGGTTTCCCCCTTGGCATGGCTGACAACGTGACACGACGAGGTGGTCTCGTCTGGTCTATCAGGGGGCGTAGCCGAGTCTGGCGATCGCCCCCCACAGGCGACCACCAGCGCCAACATCCCCGCCAATGCGATCGCCAGCCACCGGCGTCCCTGTCGTCTCATCGGCTCCAATCTCTCAAGCTGCTAATCCCCGTTCCCCGTTCTCTGTTTTTCCCCGTGGGTCCGTCCCTGGCCCCTCATGACGTCCTCTAAGTCAATTTTCTGCATTGGGCGCGGTAACCACTGCATTGGGCGCGGTAACCACGCCCCTACCCTGTCTCCCATTCCCTTTTCCGTCCTCCGTCCTCCGTCCTCCGTCCTTCGCCCTGCCTAAAACTCCACCGAGAGGGTGCCAATGATCGTCAACGGTGCGCCCGGTTCGATGGCCACCCGGCCAAAGTTATTGGCCGTGAAATAGCGCACATCAAACAAGTTTTGCACATTGATGGCCGCCCGCCAGTTATCTCGGTTGTAAAACACGGCGGCATCGGTGCGCCAGTAACCGGGCAAGTCGAAGGTGTCACCGAAGTCTCCGGCCCGTTCACCCACATGGAACACGCCAGCGCCAAACCCAAGTCCCTGCAGGTCGCCCGACTGAATCTCATAGGTGGTCCAGAGGCTGGCCGTGTGTTCAGGGACATTGTCTACTCGACTCCCCGGTTCCAACCCAAAGAACTCCTCCGTGAATTCGGCATCGATATAGCCTACCGAGGCAATCACGTTCCAGCCCGGCAAAATTTCACCGCTGATATCCAGTTCAACACCGCGACTGCGCTGCTCGGCAGTCGGGACAAAGGCTCCGGTAGCCGCATCAAAGGTAGCTAACCCAGAGCGATTAATGTGGAAGACAGCCAAATTGGCAATCAGATTTCCCTGCAGCAGTTCAGCCCGCAGGCCCACTTCGTATTGGGTGCCCCGTTCTGGGTCTAAGAAGTTGCCATCGATATCGGTGCCAAAGTTAGGCTGAAACGAGCGGGAGAAGCTGGCGTAGAGGGCCAAGGGCTCAACCGGGCGATACAGCAAGCCAATGGAAGGGCTAAAGGCGGTAGGCGACTGGCTGTCGCTGGTGCCAGTCAGGTTGTTCTCGCTGCGTTGCTCGACAAAATCAACCCGACCCGCCAGCAATAGCTGTAAATTATCGGTCAGCTCGATCTGGTCTTGGGCAAAAATGCCGATACTGTCAGTGCGGATGAAGTTATCTCGCACCACATTGGTCAGCTCCGCAAAGCTCGGCGGCGTGACCTGATTGTAGACCGGATTGAAGATATTGATACTCGGGGTGAGGCCTGCTGGCAGTCGGCTCTGGGTACCGCCGTCAGTCACTCGCGAGAGGTCAAATCCCAGCAGCACATTGTGTTCTAACGACCCGGTGTTGAAACGGCCATTGACCTCCGTTTGCAACAAATAAGTTTGAGAAAGGTCATCGTTGGAGCGGAAGTTACGAGTCAGCTCTCCTGTAGCCTCATTCAAGTTAAGCGGTTCAGCCCGAAAGTCCACCGTATCAGAGGAGAGGAATCGAAACGCGTTTCGAATACCCCACTGATCATTGAATTGGTGTTCGAGACGGTACCCGGCTGAGATTTCTTCCAGCTCGTAGAAATCATCTGGTTCCCCCAAGAATCGGCGTACCGGAATATCGGCCACATCACGACCCGAGGCTACCAGGCCCCGATCAAAGGGACGCTCACTATCGAGGTAGCTGAACTCCAGGGTCAGGGTGGTGTCATCGGTAATATCCCAGGCCAGCACTGGCGAGACAAAAACACGCTCCACATCTTGGTCTAAATCGCGAAAGCCATCGGAGCCTTCATAGGCCAGATTGACGCGATAGCGAAGATCTCCGGCGTCTGTCAGGGGACCCGAGAGATCCGCCGTGGGACGGATAAAGCCGAAGCTGCCTGCCCGCAGCTGGGCTTCGTAGCGGGGATTAGCCAGGGGCTGTTCCGTCACCACATTGATGGCGCCACCCGGTTCTAGATTGCCTTGCAGGACCGAAGCTGGCCCTTTGATCACCTCAATACGCTCGATATTGGACGTCTCCAGAATGGAAAAGGTGGGATCGCGGAAGCCATCCCGGAAGATATTGCGCAGGAAAAATCCCCGCATAATAAATTGGTCGGCAGTGCCGCCGAAACCGCCATCTCTGACTACATTGCTGACGTTGCGCAGGGCATCGCCTACCCGATTGGCCGCCTGATCCTCGATCACTTGGCGCGGCACCACCTGAATGGAGCGGGGGGTGTCGCGCAGGGGCACATCCAGGCGGGTAACGCTGGCTTCGGTGGGCACATAGTCACTGCGCTCGCCCGTCACCAGAATCTGCAGGGCCTCCTCGTCAGCGGCGGCCGCCGCCGCTACCCCTGGCACCACGCTCAGCACTAAGCCCGTGGCCTCTACGCTGACGTCGGTGGTCGGTGGCGCCTCAATACCGGTGATCGAGACCTGCACCCGATCGCCGGCCAGATTGGTCAGGGCAACTCGGGCAATGCCATCAATGGGATCGGCCACCTCAAAGCTGTCACCGTCGGGCAGCGCCAACACGGCATTGGGAATCTCGGCAGTCAGGGCATTCCCCGCCGTTGTCGTCTCCGGTGCAGTTAGCGTACCAGAGGTCTCCAGCACCAGACGCAATCCCGTTGCACTGGTGTCTACCTGCACATCCGTAATCTGCACTAGCCCCTGAGCCAAGTCCAGCTGACTCGCCTCGGCGCTGAGCGATCGCGGGCGCTCGCTACGCCTGTCTTCGGTTTCCGCCGCCCCAGGAGACAGCGGCACAAGTGCTAGCACTCCGGCTAACAGCAGTAATCGTTGCAACTTATCAACCATCACACCACAGGAATAAATGCCAATGGCTCTGGCGCTGAAATCGCAGCGTTGCCAGGGCCATAATTAAGAACTTGTCTCAAGAAGATACAGGATGACGGGGACAGGGCAATACCGCTGGCGATCCGGTGGCGGAGTTTTTGCGATCGCATCCCGGAGTTTTTGCCAGGACACCCAGCTTAGTTTCGACAACGCCCACGCCACCCGACTTGGGCTCCTTGGTTGCGATCGCATAGGATCAAAAAACAACTCGATCTGCCGTCATCGCTATGGTTGCCTCGCCCCAGTCCGTCACCCCTGAAGACTACCTACAGCTAGAGGCTGAAAGCCCCGTCAAGCATGAGTACCTTGATGGCGACATTTACGCCATGGCTGGGGCCAACGATGCCCACGTCACCATTGCCCTCAATCTAGCTACCCTACTCCGCAGCCACTTGCGAGGCAGCGGCTGCCGCGTACATATCGGATATGAAGGCCCGCATCGAAGCCCGCAACCGCTTTTTCTATCCCGATGTGATGGTGACCTGCGACGGGCGCGATCGGGAAACGTCGGACTACAAACGCTTTCCCAAGTTGATTGTAGAAGTGCTATCGGAGTCTACCGAGGCGTTTGACCGGGGTGATAAGTTTTTGGATTACCAAGCCTTAGACAGCTTGGAAGAGTACGTGCTGATCAATACGCGCCATCAACGGGTGGAGTGCTTTCGTTGTAATGAGGCCGGGTTGTGGGTATTGCAGTATTACACCCCTGAGACAACCACGTTTTCCCTGAAGAGCCTCGATTTTAGCGATACCCTGGCAGCCCTCTATGAGGATGTGGTGCTGGCAAGGGCAGATGCAGTAGATGCGATCGCATGACCCTGTCCTGACCCGATAGTCGCAGTGACAGCTAGGTGATTTGTGAGAAGGCTGGCAGCGCGGCCTAGAATTATGCGGTGCGTTGGACTGTTGCTACTCAGTTTGTTCCAAAATTTCAGACATGCGGTTGGCTAATTGCTGATCAAGGGTAAGCAGTTCCAGGCAAGTGACCTTTGCTGTAGCAGCAATAATAGCATCGGGTATTTTTAGGCTATATTGCCGTCGAAATTGAATCGTCATATCTTCTATGGCCTGAGTCATCGGGAGATATCGCATGATCTGGAGAATGCGAGTAATGCCCTGTACTTCAGCCTCTGTAATTCCCGGATAACTCAATAGTTCAATACGGGTTATGAAACTATGAGCGCAAATATCTAGCTCAACTGCGTGATCTTGTAAGATGCCAAGAACTATTTGATGACCTTTGAGGAGACCAATAACGATGTTGGTATCTAGCAGAAACTTACTCCCACTCACGTCGCATTGCCCTCTGAATCGCAACGGAATCTTCATTAAAGTTGGGAGAGTCTTTGAGAATACCAAAGTAGGTGGTAATGGATGAATTATTTAGATTGTCACTTGCCTGAGTTCGCTGATGTACAAACTCTGCAAAGACTAAAACTAAGTTAGCTTGGTCTTCAGGTAGGGTTTTAACCAGCTCATAAATAGTCTCTGCCGTACTCATGATGACTGTTATCCTTAATTTTTTTCTTGCCTGAACATTAACCTCCAGCATTCTTATTCTAGGTTAAACCGATGGAATCTTGGCAATGCTGGCGGATTGCAACGCCTCTGGGAAGTGCTTCCAGGGAATGGTGCCGTCGTTGCTGGCAAGATAGTGCTCACCAAACTTAAGCAAGGCTTTAGCGCTTTCGGTGGCAGGAACCTGGGTGAAGAGGTAGGTAGCTTTGTCTGGGGCAGAGAAGGCCACAGCGCAGGGGCTAGAGCAGGTCCAGAGGCAGCCGACTTCGCGAATTTCTAAATCGGCTTGATGGGGCCAAGTTTGATGAAGGATTTGAAGTTGGTTGAGCAACTTCGTTCCGTCAGATGGATCTGAGGTGTGCTCTTGCTCGGATTTTGCGTTGCAGGATTTGCAGATAAATAAGATATGTTTGGACATAGATATTACTGATCGTCTACTAGATACTTGAACAAATCATCGATGACAGCATAAGCATCTAAGATGCTATCTCCCATCCAATAGGCCGGTACTTCATAAACATTACCCTCCTTCACTGCTTGAAGTTGTAGCCAGAGCGGATCTGTCTTAAGACTCTCCAAAAGTTTCTCTGTATCTTTGGCAAATTCCGAAGTATATCCCCAAGTCCAGACAAAGATAATGTCGGCATCAAAGTTTTGAAAAAGTGTGCCTCCGCAGGCTGAAACCAGTGCGATCGCAGACTTTGTAGGGCAGGGCCATTTCATTCTCAAGGGGACCTAAAGATGCTAGAGTTTCAGGCTAATCCCAATGGTCCTAGCGTCTATGCGTCTGCCCCCTACCCCTACTACCCTCGACTCGAGGCATGAGCCTGCTGTAGAGCGCATCGAGATCCTCGAAGCCTTCGTTGCCCTGCCAGATGTCCGTCAGGCCTCTGGCAAACGACATCAGATGGCCTTATGCCTGGCGCTCTTCACCCTGGCGGTGACGGCCGGTAATCGTGGATTTCTGGCCATTGGCGACTGGCTCAAAAGCTACCGCAGCGAGTTGATTGACCTCTTCAACCCGCCCAAGGGCCGTCTTCCCTCCTACAGCACGATTCGCCGGGTGCTGCTAAAGCTAGACTATGGACAGTATTCGGCGGCCTTGGCTCGGTTCTTTGGCATTGAACCGTTAGCCGGTGAAACCTTAGCGGTGGATGGCAAAGTCTTACGCGGGTCGTATCAACTGGAGACTGACAATCCTGACTCTCCCCCTCATCCCGCCATTCTATTGGTCAGTGCTTATCTGGTGGAGCGGGGGTTGATTCTGGAGCCCTATCAGGTAGAGCACAAGACCAACGAAATCAAAGCCCTGCCCGAGTTCATTAAGCAACTGGCGCTGAAGGGGGTGGTGATAGCCTTTGATGCGATTAGCACCCAAAAAAAACTGTCAGCTCATCCTTGACACCGACAATCATTACTTGGGTGCCCTCAAAGGCAATCAGGGTAACTTGCACAAAAGCGTTCAGGCCAACTTTATCGCTGAGGACAGCTACACCGAGGTCAGTAAAGGGCATGGGCGACTGGAGAAGCGGGTCGTTAGCCTATGCACCACCCTCGATAACATCAAGCCCTGGCCAGGGCTGAAGACGCTCATTCGAGTGGAGAGTGAGCGACACTTCAAGAAGGGCGGGCAGCCTCACTTAGAAACTGAGACCCGCTACTATGTCGCCTCGTTTTTAGAATCAGCGGAATCCTTGGCTCGGCGCATTCGGGGCTATTGGGGCGTTGAAAATAAGGTACATCATATCCGGGATGTGACCCAGGGAGAAGATGCTTCGCGCATTCGTATGCACCAGTTGCCGCAAATCTTCGCCGTCGCTCGAAACTTCGCGCTCAACCTCTATCGCTCCAACGAGTTCGCCAATATGGCTCAGGCTGAACGACTCTGCAAGTTTGGTCTAGATACCCTCAAGGCCATTTTTAGAATGAAATAGCCCTGCTTTGTAGGGTGCGTTGCTGAACAGCAAACGCACCATTTTGTGGGGCATCCTAACATTAATCCTTGACCTGCCTTCTCTCATGCCCGACTATCGAAGACCTGAAATTGCAGGTGGCACCTACTTCATCACCCAAGTCACCTATCAACGCCAGCCCTGGCTGTGTCGTGAAATTGGTCGTCATGCGCTACGGACAGCTATCAATCAGGTTAGAGGCACTCGTCCTTTTGCGATTGATGCCTTTGTGCTGTTACCCGATCATTTCCACTGTCTTTGGACTTTACCTCAAAACGACAGCGATTTATCCACTCGTCTGCGTCTGATCAAAACTTATGTCACGAGGCATTATGGAACTCAGTTAGGACTTGATATAGACGTTTCAGATTCTCGCAGGAAGCGGAAGGAGCGCAATCTGTGGCAGCGTCGATTTTGGGAACATTTGATTCGAGACGACACGGATTTTGCTCAATATTGTGATTATATTCATTACAATCCAGTGCATCATCAGTTGTGCCAAGTGCCAACAGAATGGCAATTTTCAAGTGTGCATCGATTGATTATTGAAGGGATTTATCCGCCCAATTGGGGTGACTACCCAGTTGAGTTTGGGCTGGAGGGGCGATGGCAGTGATGGTGCGTTTGCTTGTCGCAACGCACCCTACAAGATCCGCGATCGCACTAAATTAAACCTTATCGGAAATTGAGCCGATAGAATCAATATCAGGAGCATCGACCAGGGATATGCCATGAAAGTGACCTATGCCGAGTTGCGGAGCAAACCTCGCACCCTCTGCAGTTTGACTGGACTGAGAGGGTCCGAGTTTGAGGCACTGTTGCCGAGCTTCGGCGATGCCTGGGATGACTTTGTGCGAGAGACCTTTGAGCGCGCAGGGCGTAAACGAGCCGTGGGAGCGGGTCGTAAAGCGCACCTGAAGACGCTGGAAGATAAATTGCTGTTCATCCTGATGTACTTTCGCCTCTATCCCACTCAGGCGGTGCAAGGCTTTCTCTTTGGCATGAGCCAGGCGCAAGCGAATCAATGGATTCACCGCCTCACGGGGGTGTTAAACCAGGCCCTCGGCTACCAGCAGCAACTGCCGGAGCGAGAACCGGCGAAGCTGGAGAGCATCCTCCAACCCTGTCCGAGTTTAGAGTTCATGATCGATGGCAGCGAACGTCGCATCAATCGCCCCAAAGATCAGACCGACCGCAAGACATATTACAGCGGTAAGCGGCAGGCTCATAGCGTCAAGAACGTGGTGGTTCACGATCGTAAGGGCAAGGTGCACTATCTGAGTGACACCTATGAAGGCAAGAAGCACGACAAGGCGATCGCGGACGAGAAGGACTTACGATTCCCGGAGGGCAGTACGTTATGGCAGGATAGGGGGTTTCAAGGCTTTGCCCCAGCGGGGGTGACGATTCAGCCACCGAAGAAGAAACCCCGCAAGCGCTCTCTCAGTACGATTGAGAAGATGAATAACCAAAAACATTGCCAGCATTCGTGTGGAAGTCAAACACCACATTGGAGGTATCAAACGGTGTCAAATTTTGGTGCAGCCGTTTCGCAATTGGGTCGACCATTACATCGATGACGTGATGGAAACGGCCTGCGGGTTACACAATTTCCGCTTGACTTATCGGAAAATGCAAAGTGACGCTTTAAGCCAAGCTGCTTAGTTTCCAAAGAATTGGGAGAGATGCTGACTCACAACAATCTCTCCCCTATTTCCGATAAAGTCTATTATTTCTTGAAGCAAAACGAAGATGGCAAACCTTGTGCCTGCAGATATTGGGAATCAACAACTTCTTTGTTTTGTAAAAGTTTTTAAGAGTAATGTTAGAGCCATGTCTGAATATATACCTCAGGTTTATCCAAGTCAAATTTTCCTTTTCAGAGCCAGCGACGGCATCTCTAGAGAGTTTGATAGTCAAACCTTGGGTTGGGGAGAACTTTGTTGTGGACCATTAGAGATTTTAGATATTCCAGGTGATCATTACACAATGCTTCATCTACCTCATGTTCAAGTACTAGCAGAAAGATTAATATATTGCCTTGGTCAAGTTAAATAAAGGGCTCAAATGCGGAGGGAATCTGAAACTCGTTCACACTATAATTATGGTCATATATCTGGAATGGAATTTATATTACGAGAATACGCAAGCCTCCTTGAACAGCTTTTTTGACCATGAGTACTTTTACACAACTTTATTCAAACGACTGACTCGATACTGCTTCACCTCCCACAGTGGTTTATCCTTGCCTGAACTCCACATCGTTTTGACGGTGCCGCTAACCTCCACACGGGCTTCGTAAGTGCCCGATACCCTGCCTTCATGAGAATTGAAGTCAATACGAACCTCGGCCCAGTCGGGGTAATACTCGTCTGACTCATCCATAGCCAACACCTGACTCACTTTGGCATAATGGAACCAGTTCCATCCCTCCTGCATCCACATTTCTCGCTCAGCAATTTGCTCGACCTGACTCAATCCAGCCCAACCCTGATAATAGTCATAGAGGTCGGCAACTGGTCCACGGCGATACACCAACAGGTCTAATACCTCTAGCTCTAAGTGGCCCCAGTAACGTCCTTCTGGGAAGTCGACCAGAGTGGGAGCGAAGTTGTGGGGACCGAGATGAGTGCACCGCCAGACTCGCAATTTGCCTCCAGAATTCGCCGCGTGTTCAGAGCGGAGCTGGCGATATAGAGGATAACCAAATCGTCCACAGGCAACATCGTAGCTCCCATGGGTACACAACATCATCTCCCGAATGTCTTCTGTTTCTTGGCGACTGCTCTCAAACTGAGGCAATAAATCGGGTTGCTGGAGTAACGCCAGGACAACCGTAACTACTTGCTCGTCTGGAACGACAAACTCTTGTTTCTCAAACTGAACAAAGCCTTCTTCGGAAGGTCGCCGATAGTATAGTATGCGGGTATAGTTAGGCTGAGAGTATTGACAATCAGGTGCAATCGCCATTGCCCTCAAGCTGAGACCTTGCTCCTTCTTGAGCTGAGTGGCCAGATCGGCAATCGGTTGAAATTGGGGCTGAGCCTGCCAGAACTCTATGGGCCAGGGTTCTGGGACTTCAATAAATAGGAAGGCGTCGTAGTTTCCAGCAGATCCAATTGGATCTTCGCCGTTCGCTTTAGAAACTTCACAGCAGTAACAGAAATTAGTTAGAATCTCAGCTTTGGTCATAACTCCTTTTGAGTGATTAGTGATTGTTCATTAGATTGACTGTTAGTCAAGTGACTATGGGTAAAAAACAACAAACAACATTACATCCTTGATCTATTCCTTTTCCCCAACCAGGTACTTAAACAAGTCGTCGACAACAGCATTGGCAGCCAGTGGACCATCCCCAATCCAATAGCCTGGAACCTCGTAAACCTTACCTTGTTTCACCACCGCTAGTTGCGACCAGAGCGGATCTGCTTTCAGCCTCTTCAAAGCACTGTTTGCTTGCTGAGCTTGCTCAGCATTATAGCCATAGGTCCACACAAACATGGCATCCCCATCTAGATCGTGGATTCGTTCCTTGCTGATGTCCTGTTGACCTCCCATCTGATTCTGGTATGCCGGACGAGATACCCCAGCATCTGCCAAGATAGTTCCACAAAATGAGTCTTTGAGATAGACTACGATCTGATTTGGATAAATACGGACTATTGAAACCTCAAGCTGATTCAGGCGCTCGCCCATCTGATCTTTAAACGCTTCGAGTCGAGCATAGTAGTCAGTTATCATCTGCTTTGCCACGTCTATCCTATCCAGTGTCTCCGCATACTGCATAAGCCTTTCTTTCCATTTATCACTATGTTCAAATGGGAAAATAACTGTTGGGGCAATTTTCGATAAAGTGTCATAATTTTCCTTAAGCCCATCTCGGTAGCTCAAGATAAAATCGGGCTTGAGTTGCAGAATCTTTTCTAGATTCGGGATATTCACACTACCAACATTTTCAATCCCCTTAGTTTTGTCCTTTAAATGGGGAAAATCAGCCTCTAACTCGTCGCTACCGACTGGTTTTATACCCAAAGACAAGACGTAATCTAATCCTCCTAGAACAACGACTCGTTGTAGATTATTGGGAACGCACGTTTCCCCCATCGCATGTTTAACAATATGGCAGTCCGATACTGGTAATGAGGGTTGATGGGAAGAAGAGTTTTGGGAAAACGTTCCACTGCAAGCTGAGATGAGAAGAAACATAGCTATTGCTGACAAAACATGTCGCAGCCTTCCAGGAACATTACAACCATTTCCTGAAAGTATTTTTCTCAAATTGCCAATACTTGGTGTCTGATCAATCATTCGTTAGTCCATCAACTTTTCATTTGCTCTTCACTTTACTTGGAACTAACGTCGGATTAAAACCTGACTGAAACAGAACCAGTAACCGACAAAGGCTCTCCTTGAGGCAGGCGCGCTCTATCTGAAGCAGATACAATAAATCTCTCGTCAAAGAGATTATCAATCGTTAATCTAAATGTCCAATTTTCTACTTGGTAAGCTGCCCCCAAATCAACTCGTACAAAACTAGGTACTGTGAAACTATTGGCAGTATCTCCAGCTCGTTCGCCAACATACACTAAACCTGCCCCTAAACTTAAGCCATTTAAGGCACCTTGAGTAAACTCATACTCGCCGTAAAGTCCGAGACTGTTTCGAGGGCTATTGAGGAAACGGTTACCTTCTAGATCTGGTTCACCGTCGATAATTTCTGCTTCAAATAGGTTAGTGTAGGCTAGGATTACCCTAAAGTTATCGGTGATTTGACCAGCAATGTCTAATTCTACCCCTCGGCTACGCACATCTCCAACTGGAATGACGAAGTTGGGATCAATTGGATCAGTCTCTGCAATATTGGTTTGAGTCAAGTCAAACAGGGCTGTGGTGAGACTTAGTCGATTATCGAATAGATTAACCTTGCCACCAATCTCGAATTGCGTAGCTCGCCTAGGCTCAATAAATTCACCGTCTATAGTTTCACCAAACTGAGGTTCGGTTGATTGGCTGAAACTGCCATAAATAGAAGCCGAATCACTCAACATGTAGAGTAAACCAACACTAGGTGCGACAAAATCGTCGTCTTGAAAGACCTCGTCACTAATGCCATCTTTATTTTCAAACTGGCCATAACGCAGCCCAGCCAATAAACGGAAACGCCCCAATGTTATGAAGTCCTGAATATAGATGCCCCAATCGTTACTAATGTTATTAATTGGTATAGGGTCACCTAAAGGCGGTAGCGGGAAGTCAAAGGTGGGATTAGCAACGTCAATGATTGGGAAGTCAGACCCAAGCCTAAGTGGGAAGTCAGTCTCTGATCTGTTATACTCAGCGCCTGCTAGTAACTGGTGTTCAGAAGCTCCAATTTCAAAATCCCCTCTAATTTCACCACGTAAATTAGCCTGATTAAAATCATCTAAAATCTGACCCACAAACAGCGGCAGTTCATTGTTGGCGTTAACATTGATAGTTATTGCAGAAGGATCTAATTCTCGGCGAGTGTCGAAATATTGCCCACTTAGGGCAATTGACCATTGTTCACTAATAGGTTGATCAAAGTAGGCAGCAACTCGAAAGTGGCGATTAATATCGCTATTACGAGGGTCAGTGAAACTGCGATCAAAGAAGAATTCTCCATCAAAGAATTTAGCACCAGTTGTACCATCTTTTTCTAGCCGAAAATATTCAGCTTCGAGGGTGAGAGATCCTCCTCCTCCGGTTAACCAGGTCAATGCAGGAGCAACAAAAATTCGATCATCTTCAATATTGGGGACGAAAGAGTTAGACTCTTGGAATGCGAGATTGAGCCGATACAGTAGATTCTGATTTTGAGTTAGTGGTCCTGTCAAGTCCACTTCTCCACGATAGAAATCAAAGCTCCCAGCTTCAAAACTAATATCGTAACTAGGGGTATCTTCAGGCCTCTCAGTGATGTAATTGACGACACCACCAGGTGTTCCTGGACCGAAGAGTAGAGAAGAAAATCCCTTCAGAATTTCAATGCGTTCAATATTAGCTAGATCTCTGACCAAGAAGCGAGGGTTATCCCGTAAACCATTCACGAAGGTTTGTCGTTGGACATCAAATCCACGAATTGTAAATTGAGGAGTGTTTCCCGAAGCACCTTCCTGCCCTCCTTGAATCACACCGCTAATATAGGGGGCTAATTCTTCCCCTCGTCTGGCGGCTCGATCTTGAATTAGCTCTTCAGTAATGACCCCAATGGAGGCTGGCGTTTCTAGTAGGGGAATGTTTAGTCTAGTGCCTGTAGTAGCATTGGACGTACGGTAGCCCTCTTGCTCCCCCGTCACCACAATCTCGATCGCATCATCAGCATCATCGACCTGGGCGATGCCTGGCACGACAGTCCAGACCAAATTACCGGCTTCGGCACTCACGGTCGCTTCCGGTGGCGCATCGGTGCCCATAATCGCTACTTGAATGCGATCCTGGCCCACAGCCGTCACTGACACCCGGGCAATGCCTGCAGCTGGGTCGGTTGCCTGAAACTCGTCTCCCTCTGGCAGGGCCAGCACCGCATTGGGAATCTCTGCCACGAGGGCATTGCCTACGGTTTCTGTGGTCGGAACAGACAAATCTCCGTCAGCGGTCTCCAATATTACTTGCAAACCAGTCTCGCTGCTTTCAACCCGCACGCCGGTAATTTCGATGATCGCCGCTTCAATTTGAGCGACCCACTCGGTAACAGTGGTGGCGGGGGGTGGGGTAGAGGGGTGTTGGCGGAGCCTGCCCGAAGGGCTTAGGGGTGATGGGGTGGTGGGGTGATGGGGTGATGGGGTGGTGGGTATTTGAGAGGTGCCCCTCTCGTTGGTATTTGACTCGCCCACTTGCCCACTTGCCCGCTCGCCTAGGTCATTTCCTGTGGCGGGTTGTGCCCAACCGAGGGCCACTAGCGTCGTCAGGCTCAGGGTGCTGGCTAGGGCATAGGAACACTGGACTAGGCCTGTTATGGAATGCGATCGCATAATTCAACCTCCTCACACCGTTGGCAAATCAAATGCAAATAACTTGCATTAATGTGGGGACAATAATATCGACATTCAGCCGTTGCTGCGAATCCCAGACGGAATTTTTGTGAATCCAGGCGGGAGTTTTTGGTGCTGGGGAGGACGGAGAGCGGCGGACGGAGAGCGGCGGACGGAAAAGGGGGGTGGGGTGATGAGCAACGGGGATTTACTCCCATCTGTGGGGTTGGTTGATTAATCGGTGCGATCGCACCGTTGACTGGTTCGGCCCGAGAGGATATTTGGAAAGTACTCTGCAACCTTGCTCCAGCCTGGATTCTGGCCGACGGAACCATATACTCTAAAACGCCTACCTTACAGGCCGTTCAGCCGCGTTTTCAAATGTCCTCTGAAGGTGCTGCCGAGATCCTGGAGAGTCCTCAGGTTCTGTCTGGGGAAGCGGTTTGGCCCGGGTTCGAGTGACCCCTAGCGTCGATTTGGTAACATACTGCTGTCTTAAACCATTACTGCGCCCCGGCTGCAAATAGGGCGCTGGGCGTTAGGTCCAGAGTGCTCAATTGCCGAGAGGGCACTGGCTCTTCCCCCGTGGCGGTGCCCAGTTCAGTATAGGTGTCACCTTCCAGAGTTAGCACTAATACCGTCTGCGCTTGGGGGTCAACAATCCAGTACTCCGGGATGCCCACATCTTGATATTGCAGGCGTTTGGCCACATAATCCCGCTGCCATTGCAATTCCCCTGGGCTGACGACCTCCACCACCAGCAACGGCGGCGACATGGTCAGCCGAATGGTGTTGCGCTGGGCCAACAGGGACACATGCTCGTCTCGAATAAGCGTCAAATCTGGGTAGCGATTTTTCGGTTCGCCCCGCACCTCCAACTCTAAGCCATGCCCCCGCACCCGATCGGTTCCTAGTCGCAGGGCAAAGGTTAAAAATAGTCGATTGGCGATTTGCACA
The DNA here is from genome assembly GCF_002075285.3 of Halomicronema hongdechloris C2206. GTDB lineage: Bacteria > Cyanobacteriota > Cyanobacteriia > Phormidesmidales > Phormidesmidaceae > Halomicronema_B > Halomicronema_B hongdechloris. The sequence goes on from NZ_CP021983.2 coordinate 2,877,848, forward strand.
TTGCATCCAGACTCTGGTGGCACGGCAATCAATTCTCCATTAAAGAGTTCATAGAGCCGGTCAGTGCCATCGTCGTAGGCGAGATACTCCTCAAAGGTTTGAAATCGGGCGCTGAGCTGTTGAACCATGATCTGTATTGGGCAGGGGATTGCTTTAAACCTACTTTAGATGAGTGATGGGGTGTTGGGGTGATGGGGTGTTGGCGGAGCCTGCGCGGAGCGCATAGGGGTGATGGGGTGATGGGGTGATGGGGTGATGGGCAAGCTCTTCACCCTTCGACTGCGCTCAGGGCAAGCTCTTCACCCTTCACTCTTCACCCTTCACTTTCCACTCCCCCACTCCCCCACTCCCCCACTCCCCCACTCCCTCACTCCCTCACTCCCCACCCTCATCCCTGCCGCAAGTACTGCCCCGGATTGATGCCAAACTTCTTGCGAAAGGCGCGGGCGAAGGAGCTACGGCTGGCGAAGCCGACGGTGTGGGCCACGCCGGTGACGGTTTTGGTCCCCTGCTGCAGCAGTTGGCGGGCATAGTCTAGCCGGTAGTGGTGCAGGTAGCCGAAGACGGTAGTGCCGAAGACCTGACGAAAGCCCCGTTTCAGGGCACATTCATTCAGGTGAATCTGCCGGGCCAGTTCCGCCAGGGTCGGGGGGTTATTGAAGTGCCGCAGCAGAATATCGCGGGCCTGGTGAATGCGCTCGATGTCGGCGGGTTTGAGGTTAATTGAGGGGCCAGGGGGCTGCTGCTGGCTCAGTGCATCATGCAGGCACAGGGTCAGCAGTTCCCAGGCTTTACTTTCCAGATAGAGCTGCTTAATCACCCCAGTGTAAGGGCAATGCAATATCTGGTGCAGCACCATCTGCATGGGGGCAGTCATGGTGCCAAACTGACTGTAGTAAAGTTGCTGGGGCGAGCGCAGCAGCTCCGGTAGGGGCAGCGCCCGAGAGCCGAGCCACTGGCTCAAGCGCTCTGGGTCGATGTGCAGGCTGAGCCAGGCGTGGGGATGCTCGGCCGGCTTAATCGAGGTACCCCCCGGGGCGAGACCACTGCCGTAGAGGCCATAGCACTTGGGGCCCAGGGGTGGATCGGTGTAGGCTCCTTCTAAGTAAAAGGTGCACTCCACCGGATGGGGACGCTCTTCAGCAGTGGTCATCACCTGATGCCGTAGTTGGTAGCGGGCGATGTCCATCTGGACCCCGTCTCGCAGCTCAATCGAGTGTTGATACCCCTGGCCGAGACTCTCCGGATAGTGCCATTTCTCTTCAAAGTCTCCTGTCGCCCCTGTTGCGGCGGTGGCGCTGGCTTGAATCAGCTCGTGGTAGTCGCGCTGGGAAAGGGTCAGGGCCATGGAAGAGAGGCTGCGATCGCACCAGTTCGATAACCTATCCTTAAAACAATACCTTAATTGAGATCAACTCTCAATACTTCGTCACGTTACCTTGGCCAGCCATGCCTCACGGCCAGATAACCGGGATGCGATCGCGCTGCGAGTAACTATCATCGCGCCGTGAGTTAGTAAATCTTTGGGTCGGAGGTCCTCAACCCGGAACCGTCTGACCCAGAATATCTGGCAGATTAACAGTTGGTTGACTGGGTGTTGAGATCTAAGTGTCTGACAGTTCTTCCGGATCGATGCCGCGAGCTTTGAGCATAGCCGCTAACCGTTCTGCCCGTTGGCGTTCCTGCTCGGCTCGCTGGCGCTCTTGCTCGGCTCGCTGGCGTTCTTGCTCGGCTTTTTCATCTCCCGTCAGCAACATATTTCCTTGAGCATCGCACCAGCGCAGCCAGGTATCGTGCCGCCCTTCAAATTCTCCCTGCCAGAGGGTGAGGCCAATCCCCATCGGTTCTAGCCAGTGTTCCGACAGTTCGGCATAATGCAGCCCCCGCAGTTCATAGAGGTATAGCGGGTTTTCCCCCAACTGCCTGGCTGGGTCATAGACGACGTAGTAGCCCACTCGCATTTGAGCATAGGTTTGGAGCTTACTGGTCAGCTCATTGCCAACCCGGTTGGAGACAACTTCCAGCACCACTTCCGGCGGTTTACCAAAATTCCACACCAGATAGCAACGGTTGGGCTTCTCCCACCACGCTTCGGGTACCTGTACGTCTAAACTGATGAAGACATCGGGCACCACTGCGGGCTGGTTCACCGCGTGATAGATGCCAACGTTTGCTTCAGCGAGAAAAGTAGAGCCCCTCAGAGAGCTGTAGAGACTACTGACCAGCAACCGCTGCTGCTTGGCTGAGGCGAAATTGTCCACCGGCGTATCATCCTCAGTGATGAGTAGATTAGCATCCGGAAATGTGACCTCATCGGTCGTGGCGAGTGGATTGCTCATGAGATTTCTGCCGTTGCCAGAACCAACCTCATTGTATTCGCTTTGCTGGAGCGACTCGGCAAAAGAGGGGCTGTGCGATCGCAACACGAGTTACTCACAGTTAACTCGTCCCTTGTCGACAAGGCAGACAGAGGTGCGATCGCAAGGGCTAGTCCTGAGTGCCCTTTCTAGTATGGCACCCACGCTGCTTAGACCGATGGAATTTTGGCGACTTGTGCGGATTGCAGTGCTTCGGGAAACTGCTTCCAGGGGATGTCGCCGTTCTGGCTGTTGCGGTAGACTTCGCCGAAGTAGGATGAGATTAGATATGACCTATTGCTCCGGTAACCGTTGAGTCACAAATTTCAATACCAATACGGCTTCTGTTGCGTAGGGAGTCAAGATATCTGCTGCTTCTTGCAGGCTTTGAAAATCAGGTTTAGAAGACGAACAGAGCCCTAGTAAAACATCCAAATCGTGAGTTTTTACAAACGCTATGTTTTGAGATGCCAAATAGGCCTTCAGCGCCTTTTCTGCGGACTGCTGGCAATGATAAACCACCGCATCGAGCAACGACTCCTCATTATCAAGCAGTACTTGGGCTACTTTCAAGTCTCGCTGAGACTTGATCAACCACTGCTGAGTTTCTTCGTATTGGGCATCATTCATATAAAACTTTACCCTGACGGAGAGCTTGACCGACTAACGAGCTTGACACGCTGGCTTGACGATCTACTTCTGCACGAGTCATGACCAGGATGTCTTTCGGAATGCCCATCCCGCGTAGTGCCCTATGGGCCTTGCGCGCCCGCCGATAGCGAGGCTCGTCAGACTCAGAGAGTATTACCAATAAGTCAATATCGCTATCTTTGGTTGGCTCTCCGTAGGCATAAGAGCCAAATAAAATAATTTGCTCTGGTTTGAGTGCAGCGACTAACCGCTGAGTCATCTGCTCTAGTAAGTCCAGGGTCAGTTGGGGCACAGGGTGAACTCATTCAGAGACTCTCAACTATTCTACACCGCTGGGATTTTGGCGACTTGTGCGGACTGCAGCGCTTCAGGAAATTGGCGACCGGGAATGGATTCGCCATCGTGTTGACGATAGAGTTCGACAAATTGAAGTAACGCCTCGGCACTTTCAACAGTTGGCAAATCAGGCAAATTGGTGAATAAATAGGTCGGTCGATTGACGGCCTTGCTCAAAAGAACTGCTCCAGTTACGCATCCTTTCAAAGGCATCGGGCTGCTCGATCGTTTGGTTTTTGGCCGGGTCAGCGTCCCATAGTTCATCCCAGTCCTGCGCAGAAAGAATTAGCGGCATAGCCTTGACCTCCCATTTATCCTCGCCGTCGTCGTAAATACACCCCCGGGTTCACCCCAAACTTGCGCCGGAATGCGGCGGCAAAATGGCCGCGATTGGCAAAGCCGACGGCGTGAGCCGCCTGGGTCACGTTCATGTCTCCTGATTCCAGCAGTTGCCGTGATCGCTCCAGCCGCTGCTGGTGCAGGTAGCCGAAGACCGTGGTACCAAACACCTGACGAAAGCCGACTTTGAGTTTGTGATCATTGATGCCAATGGCGCGGGCCAGTTCGATCAGAGAGGGCGGGTTTAACAATCGTCGATGCAGCAGGTTACTGGCATAGTGAATGCGCTCCACATCGTCGGGGGTCAGGCGGTAGGCACTCTGGGGAGCATCGTTGCCGGACTGTAGCGTCTCAATCAGCAGCACCATCAACTCCCAGACCTTACTTTCTAGATAAAGGCGCTGGGTCAGCCCTTGAAAGGGACAGTTCAAGATTTGCTGCACCGTCATTTGCATGGCTGCGGTGGGAGCACCGGAGTGTTCGTAGAACTTTTCATCCGGTAAGCGCAATAGCAGGTTTAGGGCCTGGGGAGTGTCTCCCAGCCACCGTTGCAGCACCTCGGGATCAATATGGACGTTGATGCGGAGTATGCGATCGCAACTGGGAATGCGCCAGGGGTCGCCCGGAGCCAGGCCACTGCCGTAGAAGTGATAGCGCTGCTGCCGTCGCCCCGCCAGGCTGATCTGCTCAAAGGTGTATTCGACCGGGTGGATGCGATCGCAATGCTGCATGACCAGATCGTCTTGAAAACAAGAGTCCTCAATCACCAGGTCGATGCCATCGCGCAGCGAGAGGTCACGGCGCACTCCCTGGCCTAAAGCGGAGGAAAACGCACACACCCAATTTAAGGTGTCCTCACTGAAGCAATCGGACACCGATTCCTGTAACAGCTCCCAGTAATCTGCCTGGGACAGCGTGATCGTCATAGCATTACCCACCGTGAGCCATCGTGGCTAGTCATCGTACGACAATACACCAATTGCAAATCACTCTCAAACACAACGTTACGCCAGACCGGCTCCATCGCGATGCAATAGCCCTTTCGGTCCGGTTAGGCCATCGACCCGTGAGTCGGCTTCAGCAGCTTAGCTTGAATACGAGATCGATGCAGCGGAGAGGTCGCCAGGCATGGGCCGATATTTTTTTATCCACGACTTATTGAAAGCCAAAGTCAATAGACTATAATGCTCAGCAAGCATTTACGGGCTCCGTTTGCGGCGATACGCCTGCCTCCAGGCATTCGCCGTGTCAATTAACGGGTTGCCTAGTGCTACTGGTTGTTACTCCAAATCATCTCCATGAAGACTCTCTTGCGCAACGTGCTCCTGAGCTTACTAGCCACACTCTGCATTGTTGGCACTGCCTCCTACACCCAGCAAGCCGTTTCCTCCCCGAGTGCTACCGCCCAGGCTCAACTCGCCCAGGCAGCTGACGATCCCTACGCCGAGCAGATCGACATGGGCGTTGCCTATTTCCGCGAAAAAGCGGCTGAGCAGCTAGCGCTGGTCAAAGACTTTCTGGCTGTCCTCGCAACTGGAGACCTAGAAGCCGCCAAAGCCGCTTACATCGAAGCTCGCCCCCCTTACGAACAAATTGAAGTTCTTGCCGCCAGCTTCGAGCAAGAAGATTCCGATATTGATGCGCGTCCCTACTCCTTCGAGCAGGGGGAAGCTTCGCCTGACTTTATCAGCTTTCACCGCATCGAAGCCCTACTATTTCGTGACGGTGACGTCGCCGCGGCCATTCCCTATGCGGAAGGGTTAGTTGCCAGTGTAGAATCGCTGATTGACAAACTCAACGACCCCTCCAACTTCAATTCATCGCTCAATTTTGAAGGCATTATTGGCCTGGCCACAGAAATTCCAGCCAAGAAGATTTCCAGCGAAGAAGAGACGTGGTCTGACCAGAGCCTTTTGATTTTCAAAAACAATTGGATTGGGATCTACAGCCAGGTCCAGCCATTTGAAACGGTACTCAGTGCTGAGATCATGACCGACGTTGATGCTGCCTACAAGGCCTGTATGGATGCAATTGCGCCCTTCTACCCCGATGGGCAGGTTGCTGCCATGCCTTACAGTTCACTCAGCACTGCTGATCGTAAGCGCATCAGCGAGGCCAGCTATCAGTTTAGAAATGCCTTGATCGAAGCGGCCGAGTCCCTAGGCTTGGCGTAGTAGAGAGCTCACGCCTGACACCTGGGCGGTATTGGGCGCATTGAGTATCGGCCAGTGAGCACCTCGGCAGTTCACAGCTATTCCGGTAAACAGCGTCTAATATTGGTCAATATCTACTCCGGCTGCCAAGATGCCGCGCCCTGCCGCCCACACTTCTCCCCGCACCTCACACACCCGATCTTGCTGCCTATTCAGCGGTAGCCCCCAGCCTCTGCTCAACGGCAGTCAAGTTTTCCTGGGCCGCCGTAAAGTCAGGGTCGATAGCTAAAGCCTGCTCATAGGCAGCAATGGCTTCCTCGTAGCGTTCCAGATTGGCCAGGGCCGTGCCCAGGTTGTTATAGGCTTCGGCGTAGTCAGGGTTAAGCTCTACGGCCTGCTGATAGGCCGCCACCGCCTCCTCCCCCTCTAGCAAATTCCCCAGATTGTTGTAGGTCTCGGCCATCTCCGGATCCAGCTCAATGGCCTGTTGATAGGCAGCAATGGCCTCCTGATACTGTTCCTGCTGGACTAACACCATCCCCAGGTTGTTGTAGATCGTAGCGCTGTCAGGGTCCAGCTCAATGGCGCGGCGATAGGCGGCGGCTGAACCCTCTAAATCCCCCAAGAAATAGAGCGTCGCCCCCAAATTGTTATAGGCATCGGGATTCTCTGGCTGCAGTTCAATCAGCTGCCGCCAAGCCCTGGCCGCCGCCTCATAGTCTCCGGCTCGATAGGCTTCGATGCCCTCTTGAGCCACCTCTTGCGCCGATTGGGCCATGGCTGGCCCAGCTTGCATAGGCAGGATTAGGCATGCCAGCAGAAAGGGCCACCAGCTAAGTCGGATTGCTCTCATTGGGTTAGGTTACTCCACAGTCGCCTCTTGCGAATTCTACCGTAATCGAGAGTTTCTCTCAATTAATTCCTAATTGTCAGCTGCGGCAACCTCTACATACTCAGGCACCAGGTTTAGAGGCTATTTGGAAAGTACCCTGCAACCTTGCTCCAGACTGGATTCTGGCCCACAGAGCCACACGCTCTAAAACGCTTACCCTGCAGGACTGTCAGCCGAGTTTTCAAATGCCCTCTTAGGGGTCAACGATGACACTTGCAACTGATCGATTCACTCAACCAACCCCACTCAGTTTTGAAGACTACGCCCTACTAGGCATTCCAGAATATTGGATTGCTGATCATCAAGGTCTAGGGGGTGAATTCTTCATCGGTCGTCCGAAGCAACCGACCTTAACCGTATGTGTCTTGAGCGAAGAGGGGCGCTATGAAAGGCAAATGCTGCGAGGCGACCAGCCAATAGTTTCTGCCGTCTTTCCTACATTGAACCTGACGGCAGCAACCGGGCTAGGGGCTGGGCAGTGATTCATCGTTCATCTACGCCGCTAAGTCCCACTACACCTTGCCTAGAAGGACCCATGGCATTGGGGTAACGATGCGATATTGCCTGCGGCGCTAAGCCAGCTCAGTGGCAGAGCCTGCCCTGAGCAAATGAGCAAAGCGCGAATTAGGATCACCAGCCAGGGAGAGGCGATCGCCATACTCTACAATCTGGCCTTTTTCTAAGATCAATATTTGATCGGCTCGCGCTACGGTTTTTAATCGGTGAGCGATGATGATGCCTGTGCGGTTTGCCAGCAGCCGATCTACTGCTTGCTCAATCAGCTGCTCTGTCAGCGGATCCAGGCGAGACGATGCTTCATCCAGCACCACCAGTCCCGGATCTTTTAGAAACACTCGGGCAAAGGCCAGCAGTTGCGCCTGCCCCGCCGACAGCCCGCCGCTGTCGGCCCCTAGTTCGGTATCCAATCCCTGTGGTAGTTGCTCCAGCCAGGGCATCAGCCCCAACTGGTCCAGGGTATGCAAAATAGCTTGATCGGGGATGTGCTCATTAAAAAACGTCAGGTTGTTGCGCACCGAGGTTTGAAACAATTGCACATCCTGGGTCACAAATCCCACCCGGAGCGGCAACTCCGGTAGTGGCACCTGAGCAATATTGATTCCTGCTAAGCGAATTTGCCCCCGCTGAATGTCGTAAAGCCGCAACAGTAAACGAGCCAGGGTGCTTTTGCCACTGCCAGTGCGACCGAGTAGACCCAGGACCTGGCCAGCTGGCAGGTGCAGGGTGAGGTTTTGTAGGGTATAGAGAGAATTTTGAGTGTTGAGTTCTGGATGTTGAGTTGGATCGCGTTGAGTGATGTTGAATTGAGAACTCAAACCTGAGAACTCAAAATTTTTTTCCTCTCCCTCATACCTAAACCAAACCTCATGAAACTCCACTGACAGCGGCCCCTTGGGCAAGACAGCCTGACCACCAGGAAGGAGGCTGCTACGGTGGCTGAGTAAATGCTGGATGCGTTGGACGCTGGCGATGGCCTGCTGGAATTGTTCCAGCTCTTGGCGGATGCGTTCGATCGGGTCTTGCAGCAGGGTGGCGTAGTAGAAGAGCAGGTAGACCGTGCCGATGGTGATGGCGTTGCGCTGCCACAGGTAAGCGCCGATGGCCAGTGCGATCGCATGTCCCAGCGTAAATAGGCCGACGGTACTGCCCCAGAGCAGAGTACTGGTGAAGCGGGCCTGGTGGAAGACCGTCAGCCAACGTCGCAGCAGACGGTAGAGCCGTTGCATCACATAGTCGACGGCACCGTTGGCGCGAATATCTTCCAGGCCGCCCAGGTGCTCGGCCACAAATCCGTAGAATTCGGCGCTGACCTGGCGATAGTGGCGCCAGGGGGCCACGGCTAAGGATTGCAGCCCTCCTAGAATCCCCAAGGCCACCAGGGCAAACAGGCTGAGGCTGAGGCCAGCCCGCCAGTCTTCGACCCACAAGATGGTCAAAATGCCTACCACCAGCAGGCCATTGCCGATCACTTGTAGCACGAACTGGGAAAAGAAGCGGGAGAGGGCATCCACATCGCCGTCCACCCGCTCCACTAACTCGCCAGGAGTATGGGCCTTGTGAAAGGCCAGATCCAGATTCAGGGTGTGCTGGGCTAGATCGAGGCGCAGGTCATTGGTGGCACTCCAGGCCACAGTCTCACTGAAATAGGTGGATGCGATCGCAAGTCCGTGACGGATGAACGCAATGGCCATAAACCCCAACGCGGCCAACACCAACAACCGCTGCGACCCGCCCGCCACCGCCGTATCGATGAAATAACGCAAAATCTGCGGGTTCAGCACCTGCAAGCCAATCCCCCCCAGCAACGTCACGGCCAGCCCCATCACTCGGCCGCGTTGGGGGGCAAGGTACGTGACCAACAGTTGACGATAAGATTGCTCCGATCCCCCCATGGAGTTGCCATTATCCAATACAACCCGGCCATAGCACCTGCCTAAACTATTTGGCCAGCGCTATAGTAGCGTAACGAGAGTAGCGTAACGAGAACGGAGAGCCAAAAGGATGCCTAGCCGGAGTTTTTTGACTCATAGCCGGAAAATAGTGCCCCGTTAGCCTGGCAAGATCGGACGCCATCAGGCCGATACATTGCCATTCAACGGCCTATAGGGCTTCCGCCACGGCACTGGTTGCCATCAGGCAGATGGTCACGATCGCTAGACGCCAAAACCAAGGACTGATCGTCGACACCAACGTGCCAATCACCTGAAAGTCACTAAAAATTGGCGCCGTCAGGCACACCAAGAGAAAGGCAAACAAGGCCAGCATTAGATATTTCACGACCCGCGTGGTCAATCGGTAGATACCACTGCGATTGGGGGCTCGTCCCATGGGATGTCCTCCAGTCTGAATCAATGGATGCTCTACCATTAAGTGATTCTGGGCCAACTCCTGTGACCACTGGCCCCAAGAGCACTGCATCGTCTTGCCCGTCAGCCACGACAGGGCCAATTCCGCCGCTGACGACGTTGACTTATGCTAGTTCTCCGGATAACAGCTACTCATCCCCCCTCTGAGCGGGGAGTTACCAATCGCCTACCTGTCTGAGCATGATCTGGTTGCCCTGGAGTTGCTGTAGCCTGGCTTTCAGAGCCACATTTTCCCGGCGCAAGGCGTCGTTTTCTTGCTTATACTGGTCCCGTTCGGCGGCCACGGCCTGATAGCGATACTTAAGCTGGCTCTGTTGCTGAAACTGCTCGGCTAGCTCGGTTTCGAGATCACTGAGCTGCTGTTGGGTAATCTGTAGGGCTTGGAAGAGGGTCTCGGCCTGATGGCATGGTTCCAGGGCCTGCGAATCCGCGGCCAACGCATCGGGTGTCGATGGCGGCGGGGCAGACTCTTCCGCCTCTGTCGCTGCCATGGCTTTCGCCGACGGCACCCCGTCCTCTAAGGCCACCTGCAACCTGAGCAAGCGCAGTCGGTGCTGGCTCAGGCAGGCCTCCAGTTGCTGCACATGGCCGTAGGCCTGTTGGAGTTGGCCCCCTAGGGTCACCGTTAGGCTACGAACGATCATCAACTCAGATCGGGACTGAGCCGCGTCGCCAGCCAAAGACTCGAGCTGACCGTCCTGACACTGATTGGTCAGGCGCCCCAGATAGGTCTGGACTTCGATCTGGCTCTGTTGTAATCGCCGTCGCAGCTGTTGGATCTGCCGCTGCTGTTGCTGGACGGCGGTGGCGATGCCGAGCACCAGATTCCACAAAACCTGCTGTTGCCAACTGGTCTTATCAGCCAACTGCTGCTTCAGGGTGACGATAATCTGTTGCTGAACATTGGCATACCGCTCGGTTTTCACCAGCTGGGATTCCAGCAGTTGATGCTCTTCCACCCGCTGCTGCAAGTCGTCTAAGGCATCTAGGGCCTGATCTAGGGCCCGTTGCAGTAGGCAAATGCGCTGCACCAGCTTGAAGTCCAGGGAACCATCATGGGACATAGGGCTAGTCGGTATCCATTGCGTTGGCTAAGTCGCTTGCGTTGGCTAAGTCGCGCTGCGGCCATGACCCAATGGTCAACGGAGCAGAACCAGAGGCTCCTAAACCAAGGAACATCTACTGAGAGCAATCATGTGAGAAAATCATGACTGATTAGCTCGCCAGGCCTGAATGACTGAGGGGGTCTTACCCACCACCCCCTCCAGATCTTATCCCTGATAGCTCAGACCCGAGATCAAATTGCCACAATCCTGCCCCGATCTCCTAGGGCACAGAGGTGCTGGGGGCAGCAAGTGCCGCCAGGGCTGACGGGCAAATTTTCTGGCTCAAATACTATTGAGGCTACCCCACCCCAGCAGGCAGCACACTACCCTGCAAGAAGGCGATTACCGCTGGATGGGCCACCAAGACCGGTAGGTGGTTCCCCTCTAGCCCTAATGGTGCCAGGCTCAATGGCAGCACCCGTCCCCCTTCACTCAGGCGCCAGCCGCAGATAGTGGGCTAGATTAGCAGCCCACACTAGAGGCAGATAGCCGTAGGCCAAGGTGATAAAGGGACGCGGGCTTCAGCAATGGCCGCCATCGATGCAGCAACACCATGAGGCCATGGGCCAGCAAGCGGCGTGCGGTCGCAGGTAAGCCCAAGGCCAGAACCGAGAACGACCAGGTGAGACCCAAGAAGTGGCTCAGATCCCCACGTTAGCCCTAGCTGGACCTGAATCCTCCGGGAGGCCGCCGCAAGGAATACCGCACCCAGCCAACAGCCCCACATCAGGGCCACCTCATAGGAGCGGGCCCACATGAGTAGTCCACAGCTCCATGCCGGGAGGGCGCAGGTTAAACTCCACCGAGCCGATGGGGGCAGGCCTTCAGGCAGGTCATACAGAGCACACAGTCGCGGTTATCCTCCAGCTGAGCCGGGTGGGAATAGAGGGGGCAGCCAGTCGTCTCCAACCCTTCCCCCTTTTGGGGGCCGCCCTTGTAACACTGGTAGGTGGTACACTCCGCCGAGCAAATGCCCTGCTGGGCCCGCAGCTCGGTCATGGACAGCTTGGCGAACAGGCCATTCATGCCGCCGATGGGGCAGAGATAGCGGCACCAAAAGCGCCGCTCAAACAGGGCCGAGAAGATCATGGCCCCGGCGGTGATCAGCAACAGCAGACAGGCCGAGAGGTAGGCGGTGTCCTCCAGATCCCAGATCTTCCCCCACGCAAGATCAGGACGAACAGACCAAACAAGAACCAGCCTCCCCAGCGCTCCGCCCGCTGCCGGGGCCAGCGTTTTAAGGGCTGGGGCAGTAACCGCTGTCGCAGGGCCTGGGTGACTTCGCCGTAGATCATAAAGGGGCAGACGGCACACCAGACGCGTCCCACGAAGGGGAAGCCGATCAATACCAGGGGCCACCACCAAGCCCAAAACAGATTGAGGGCGACATTTTCCTGGCGGGTCTGGGGGCCGATGAATAGGACGGCCACCACCAGGGCGAAGAAGGCCAAGGTAAAGCCGTAGTTAATGCGATCCGGCCACCAGGGGCTGCGCAAAAATCGCCGCAACTTCGGGTAACCATTGAGGAGATTGAACCGTAGCTGCTGCTTTTTCCCCTGGGAGGGCCAGATGATTTCTTCGGTAATGACGCCGCCCGGATCCACCTGGGCAATGGCGCGAGACACCAGGTTTTCCAGCTCCCGCAAGTTGTTGGGAAAATCGTAGGCCTGCAGCTTGCGGATGGCTTCTGGGGCCACCTGTAGGCGCTCAATGCCGCGACGACGGCAGATCAAGCTGATGTAGTAGTCCACCTGGTCGCTGATGTCCGCCTTACGCACCCGCACTGGTGGCACCTTGATCTCCGTATCGACGGCGGCAGACAGTTGAGGCATCACCCGCTCGGTAATCACGATCAGCCGGGCCTGGGTGGTCTTAGCCGAGGCTGGGGGATCGTCTGGGCGGTGGATTGGGTGATAGCGTCGCGTCTGCAGCAACTCTACGATGGCGGGGAGTAATTCCTCTGGTAGCTCCTGCACATTGTTGAAGATGAGGGTGCCTTGCCCCAGGGCCTCGATCAGACCAGGGCGACCGCGACCGCGGCCGAAGAGGTCGGCCCCACTGGCCTGGACCTTGGAGCAATCCACCTGGATGATCGGATCCCGGCGGCGGGCGGAGCCAAAGTGAATCAGCGCCGCTAGGTTATCTTTCTCCAGGCCTGGCTCGCCAAAGATCAACACCGACGCCTGATTATCGGAGGCTTCGCGAATGTGCGATCGCAACCGATTTGCATAGCGACTGCGACCGATCACTCCCCGTTTGGCCTTAGTGACCACATAGGGGCGTAAGATCGCTTGCCGCTCCTGCTCGTAATCCAACTGGAAAGACAGTTGCTTCAGCTCATTTACCAATTGGCGGGTAAAGGTTTGTAAAATCGCCGGGTATTGGCTCAGCAGCTGCCGAAAGCGGTCGGCCCTCAAATACCAGAGTCGCACCGGAGTTAAAGCCACCACGGTCTTGTCAGGCGGCTGATCCAGCAATAGCGATTCTAGATTTAGAACCGCCCCCGGCAAATAACTCACCGCCCCCGGCCGCTCATCGGTTTCCAGTCGGCCTTGATGCAAGACATAGAGGCCATCTGGTTGCTCACCCGCCACCACCAACCGCTGCTGGGCCTGGATGGAACGCTCCTCTAAACACGGGGCCAATGCTTCTAAAATGTCTTCACTGAGTAGGTTGAGGGCCGTTCGCTCCTGCAACCATGTCACGATGTCAGGGATAGGCATGGGTAAAGGGGGCTCCTGAGCGAGTCTACCGAAACCTAAAGCCCCATCCAGACCAGGGATAGGGCTTCTAGCCCTGGTTCAGTTGCACCCTAGACGGGACGTAAGAGCATGATAGACCCGATCAATTTATTCGTCCCCGCGGCGTTGCTGCTCTTAATTATTTTGGCGGCTATCTTTTTTAGCCGGCCATGAGCGCCCATGGGCTCACTCCCTAGGGATACAAGTGAATCGCGTGGGAGCCCATGGAAATGCCATAGTCGCCATAGATATCTTGGCCCAAGAGTCCCACATCTCCGCCAATGGCCACCACGACACCTTCCTGGCGGAGTCCTCCGACGTCAATGGCATTGACATAGCCCAAGGGCAACGTTACCCGACTGCCATCGGCAATGGTAACCGTGGCCTCACCCACAATGGTGACTCCGATGGCATCGGCCATCTGGCGGGTAATTAGGGTGCCACTGGCTCCGGTGTCGAACAGCATGGTGAACTGCCGCTGCCCCTGCTGCCCCTGCAGGGAAACTGGCACCACTGGGATTCCCCCTCTACGGGCAACAATCGGAATCTGGGCGACGCGGCCATCGGCGGCGACTGGCTCTGATGACGATACGGTCGGCTCTGTCCCAATGGCTTGACGCTGCTGGCGAGCCGCCGCCAGGTTTTGCCGATATTCCGCTATTTTCTGTTGAGCCTTGCTATAGTTCGGATCGCCGGCGGGCACCTGGGCCATGAAATCAATGGCCACTTGCCAGCGATTGATGGCTAAGTCCCAATCCTGGGGAGATTGGGCCGATTGGCCAATGGAAACCGCACTCGTGGCAGCATTGACGGCCTGGCGAAAATGATCGCTCGAGGCTGGCTTAGGGGTGGCCGGGGCCGCTGCCTGGGTAGGCCCGGAGGCACTCTCCTCTGGGTTGGCCGCACTCGCCATACTAACGGTTGCCGTCGAGTCTGCAGCCTTGGGATCCTCGAGCTGAGGACCGCAGCTGACCAAGAGACAGGCTAAACCACCCAGCATCCAATTAGGTCGCAACCGCATGATTGATTCTTGCTCCGGTGCTATGGGGATGACAGCTCCATGGCTGTGCCATGATCATCAGACTCCAGCCCTAGCGTCTAATGCCTCAGGAATCATCGCCGTGGCATCGGCGTTAGAGGGCTCCAGCTAACTACTCAGCCAAGGGCTGGCTGAACGGGCCAAATAAGCTGAGTTCAATCGCCTAGACCAGGATATTTTTCTAGATGGAAGACGCTTCAGGGTCTATTTTAGCGATCTCAATCATGCCCATAGGCTTTAGGATAGTAGCGCTTACAGAATCCCTACAAACCTGGATACCGTCGATTTATGACTTTTCTCGAGGCTAAGCCGGCCCTATTGGTCCTAGCAGATGGCTCAGTATACCGGGGCTGGTCCTTTGGCGCCGCAGGCACCATCCTGGGGGAGGTGGTCTTCAACACGGGCATGACTGGCTATCAGGAAGTGTTAACCGATCCCAGCTACCGCGGTCAGATCGTCACCTTTACCTATCCGGAACTGGGCAATACCGGCGTCAACCCCGATGATGACGAATCGCCCCATCCCCAAGTGTCTGGGGTGATTGCCCGCAATATCTGCCCGTTGCCTAGCAACTGGCGGGCCACCCAATCCCTGCCGAGCTACTTAGAAAACCATGGCATCCCCGGCATCTACGGCATAGACACCCGGGCCCTCACCCGCAAGATTCGCAGCCTCGGGGCCATGAATGGGGCCATTTCCAGCGACATCTTGGATGCCGATGAATTGCTGCGACAGCTGCAGACGGTTCCTGCCATGGAAGGGCTGAATTTGGTGCGAGATGTCACGACGGCTGCGGTTTACGAGTGGACCGAGGCCAGCAATCCGATTTGGGCAGTGAGTCCACCTGCAGCGAGTGCCCACGAGCCGCCTCTTACCGTGGTGGCCATTGACTTTGGCATCAAGCGCAACATTCTCCGTCGGTTGGCCAGCCACGGCTGCCGCGTAATTGTGGTGCCGGTGACGACCTCGCCAGAGACCATCCTCAGCTACACCCCAGACGGTATCTTTCTCTCCAATGGACCTGGGGATCCGGCAGCGGTGGCGGAAGCCCCAGCGCTAATTCGCGCCCTCCTGAACCATCGACTGCCGACCTTCGGCATCTGTATGGGCCACCAAATCCTGGGCCTGTCCTTAGGGGGTAAAACCTTCAAGCTCAAATTTGGCCACCGCGGTCTGAATCAACCCTGTGGTCTCCAGCGGCAAGTGGAAATCACTAGCCAGAACCATGGGTTTGCCCTGGATGCTGACTCCCTGGATACCTCGCAGGTGACCATCACCCACCTCAATCTCAATGATCGCACCGTCGCCGGCATCGAGCACAAGCAACTGCCGCTGTTTTCGGTGCAATATCACCCCGAGGCCAGTCCCGGCCCCCATGATGCTGATTACCTATTCCAAAAATTTGTTGAGACCATGCGGCAACATCGTCAGAAATCCCTGCAGAAGACCTTTTGAGCACTACTGTAGCGTCGGCCTAACGGGTTTTGTCCCCCCCTCACGATGCCTTGCAGTTGCGTTTATACTGGCATATACTGAAGCGTCGAATTCGGAGATCGAGCTAGGAGGTTTCCCATAGCTGAGCCGTTAACCCTGACCGTAAGCTTACGAGGCACCCGAGACGTCAGGGCAAGTTATCAAGTCTTTCGCCTCACTGGGCTGCTAGATGCATTCTCTGAGCCGACCTTTCGTAAGGTGCTCAACCGATGCATTGATGAGGGGCCCCGCAATATTATCCTGGACCTGTCTGCCATTGACTTCGTGGACAGTTCCGGCCTAGGGGCGCTGGTGCAAATCGTCAAGAAGGCAAAGACAGAGGGAGGCAGTGTGCAGGTGGTCACCAATGCCCGGGTGACTCAAACGGTTAAATTGGTGCGCCTGGAACAATTTCTGTCTCTGCAGCCCTCGGTTGAGGTGGCCATTGCTAATGTAGAGAAGACCTGAGAGAAGACCTGACCATTGTCGTTCTACTGGGCAACTAGTGGGAGTTTGGGCAGCATAATCCAGTCTCCGCTAGGAAGGTAGATCCATGGTGCTGGAGTCGAGTCGCTTTTGGACCTTGCGAGCCCATCTCACTGCGGAGGCAATGGCGATGACTAGGGCTGAGCTCCCCTCGCAAGGGTTATCTCCTACGGCTTTAGCGTATTTAGGAGATGCCGTGTATGAACTATTCGTGCGGGAACAGTTTCTGTTTCCCCCCAGTCGGATCAAAACCTATCACCGTCGGGTAGTGGCGCAAGTCCGGGCGGAACAGCAGGCGCGTCATTTGACGGCGTTGCGATCGCAGCTCACGGCAGCAGAAGATGATATCGTCCGTCGTGGTCGTAACGCCGCTCCCAAGCGCCCCGGCCGCAGTGATCCCCAAGCCTACCAACAGGCCACCGGATTTGAAGCCCTGATCGGCTATCTCTACTTAAACGATCCCCAGCGGCTCTTAGAGCTCCTCAACCATCTTGATTTCACCGCCCCCACGCCTTAACGGTCAGCAGTCACTCCTAACGGCCTCCAGAACGCAATGAACAACGATACCATGGCTTCGAAGCAACCTCATCCTCGTCCCTCGGGCGGGCGATCTCGTCCCCAGCGCTCTGGGGGGCCCAAGCGCAGCCGAGATACCTTCAAGCCCCGTCGTTCCGGTAGTACTAAAGCACCCAAGCCCGTAAAACCGAGCAAAACAGCCGGGACCCCGGCCGATCAGCCAGACGCAGAAGACGCTGCCGATCTCATCTATGGCCGCCATGCTGTCGAAGCCGCCATCACCAATCAGCGTCCCCTAAATCGGCTCTGGGTCAACAGCCGACTCCGCTATGACTCCCGCTTCTTGCCGCTACTATCAGAGGCAAAAGCCAGGGGTGCTGTCATCGACGAAGTCGACAGCCGCCGCCTCAATCAGCTGTCCAACGGCGCCAACCATCAGGGCCTAGTGGCCCAGGTGGCCTCCTACGATTACCGGGATCTCGGCGATCTCATGGCCCAGGCTCAGCAGACAGTCAAGATTCCCGTGGTGATCGCCGCCGATGGCATTACCGATCCCCACAATCTCGGGGCGATCATTCGCAGTGCTGAGGCGCTAGGAGCCCAGGGAATCGTGATTCCCCAACGGCGAGCCGTCGGCATCACTGCCACTGTGGCGAAAGTCGCCGCCGGCGCCCTAGAGACCTTTCCCGTAGCCCGGGTCGTCAACCTGAGGCGGGCCCTGGAAGAACTGAAGCAACAGGGCTTTTGGATCTATGGGCTGGCGGCAACGGGACGGCGATCGCTGCATACCGCCCGCTTCGATCGCCCCACCGTCTTGGTGGTGGGAGCTGAGGGCGACGGTCTCAGCCTGACCATTCAAGAGAGCTGTGACCAGCTGATATCCGTTCCCCTGCGAGGCAAGACCCCCAGCTTGAATGCATCTGTTGCTACCGGCATGGCGCTCTACGAGATTTATCGTCAACAATGGGTGAGTCAACTGTATCTGGATTCTTTGCAAAAAGAAAAGTAAAGAAGTATAACGGAATTTGAACAATATCGCCGTTCTCTTTCCGGGTGTGGTGATCGCGAGGAGTTAGGGCACCCTATTTCCAGTTAGGCAGAGGATAATAAGCTTATGATTGGTCGTCTGTTTAAAAACCTATTTGGGTCCAACAAGGCATGGTGGGTGGAAATTAAAACCCAAAATCCTGTCTGTACCTACTACTTCGGACCATTTTCCATTGCTGAAGAAGCCGAGCTAGCTAAGAACGGCTACATCGAGGATCTTGAGCAGGAAGGCGCTTCTCATATCCAGACTGCGGTTAAACATTGCCAGCAGCCAGAGCAGCTGACCATCTCAGCGGAGGAGAGCGATGCCATCGGCGGTATTCCCTCCCCTGCATTTAGCCAGTCTTAACAGGCGTTAGATAGGACGCCATCCAGGTTTTGATCATTATTGGCGCCCTGGACTGAGCCGATCACCCGATACAGCGGCATGTTTAACCGGCACATATAGCGTTGGCCAGTCAGCTGAGGACAGAGCCGATCGCCCAATAGCCCAGTCTAGGGGGGCCGACTGGCTCGCCACTGCGCCCAGCATGGTGGCGGTGGCTATATCGACTAGAGCGGCAAGGCTGCATTGATCAGGATCTCCCTTTCTGCCTTCTGCCTTCTGCCTTCTGCCTTCTGCCTTCTGCCTTCTGCCTTCTGCCTTCTGCCTTCTGCCTTCTGCCTTAGCTCTGAGCGGTGGCTATATATAGATCCGGGAAGGTCTGCCGCAGCCAGGTCTGGATGTCACCAGTGACCTGGGTAGGAATTTCCCAGGGAAAAAGATGGGCCACATTGCTATAGCTATGGAGCTGGCAGTTGGCCAGGTATTTAGCTGTCTCCTGACTCGCCATCGCGGTGATGTGGCGATCCTCACGGCCACAGAGCATGAGGCAAGGCATGGTCAGGGAGTCCAGGACCGATGATCGGTCATAGCCCTGGACTAGGGCTTGGGATAGGGCCTGGCGAGCTCCCCGTGAGGTCTTCAGATAGGCCGGCACTCCTTCCCCGGCCAACCGTCGATAGACTGCCTGGGTGTGGTGCCGCAGTAGATAGCGGTAAAGGGAGCGGCGACCGGTTTGGATGGCCCAGTCGCACCCCGGACGTAACCAGTTAAGGCCAGTTGAGAGCCCCGTATAGAGCAAATCTTGCCAGGTAATCGCCGGATGGCTACTCCGGGGACGGGCGGCCGTTGCCACCAAAATCAATCCCCGGATGCGCTCCGGCTGAGCTAAGGCCAACTCTAGGGCCAAAATGCCACCCAGGGACCAGCCCAGCACTAGGCATTGGTCAATGGCGCGTTCGTCTAGGAGGGCCACTAGATCGCTAAGATGGTCGCTCATCTGGAAGGGATAGCGGCTGCGACTCTGGCCATAGCCGCGCAGATCGGGGGCAATGGTCTGAAAGCGACGGCTGAAGACGTCGGTGAAAACGCTAAGACTGCGACCATTGCCAGGATGGCCATGGAGGCAGAGGATGGGGTAACCGCTACCGGCGACGGTGGTATGAAGACGCATGAACCGTAACCCAGAGAATTAGAGGCACCTTAGCTTAAGTTCAACCGCATCTGAGTAATCTGCAGCCCCCATTATCGCCTACGGGCCTCTCTATGGAGCGTCGCCGTTAACTAGGGCCTGCTACACTGCTAGGCAGATCCGACATATCCTGGCTATCGGCTATTACTAGCATTAATGGCAAATACGGCTCCAGTCATATCAACTGAACTTGTTACAGCCTTCAAAGCCCTCTCGGATCCGCTGCGATTGCAGGTGGTGGAGTTGCTACGGGAACAGGAGCTATGTGTCTGCGATTTATGTGACTCTCTAGCGGTAGCCCAGTCTAAACTCTCCTTTCACCTGAAGACTCTGAAAGAGGCCCGATTGATTCGCTCTCGCCAGCAGGGACGTTGGATTTACTACAGCCTCAATCTGACCCGGTTGGTTGAACTAGAGCAGTATTTGGCTGAGTTCCGTCGCTTCAGTTCGATGTTGCCGGCCAGAACCTGTCCGCCGGCACCTAAGAGCTAATTTGCAAGGGAAATCTTAAAAAAGCTCCAGGGTGAGCTTTCTCTAGGGTTTGATCTCACTTGGAGATTAACAGATTTTTCGAAAGCCTGGCTCTGACTGCTGTCTAGGTGGTTTGCAAATCACCTCTAATGGTGACACTGCTTAGCTGAGCCCTGGACTTGTCGAGCCAGCTACTCTAACCGCAAAGCCCTCTTCAGAGCCATACACGTCAAGCTGGGAATTCATTTCCTGGCCAATGATGGGAGCTTGACAAATCAAATTTTATTGAAATGATGGATATGGAGAGACCAGCCGCATCCCGGGTTTGCCTCTCCATATTGATATTGATTCCCCTCGCGTGAGTAGAGGATTCCATGGGTACAGGTTCTTCAGAGATCAATGCCAGGGCGGTTCATGCCGGAGGGCGACTCGGCTTCTTTGAGCGCTATCTCACCGTCTGGGTTGTGGTGTGCATTGTCGTCGGCATTGGATTGGGACGCCTGTTTCCTGGGGTGGCGGTGGCCCTGGACGCCATGAGTGTCTATCAAGTCTCGATTCCCATTGCTATCTGCCTGTTTTTCATGATGTATCCCATCATGGTCAAGATCGATTTTGGCCAGGCCAAGAAGGCGGCCCAGACGCCGAAGCCGGTCATCCTGACCCTGGTGGTGAACTGGCTGATAAAACCCTTCACCATGGTGATATTTGCGCAAGTCTTCTTGGGCTGGTTGTTTCGTCCGCTATTGGCTGGCACGGAGTTAATCCGCGGTGGAGAGATTGCCCTGGCGGATAGCTACATCGCCGGAGCGATCTTACTAGGGATTGCCCCCTGTACGGCCATGGTGCTGATGTGGGGCTATCTGTCCTTTAGTAATCAGGGCCACACGCTGGTGATGGTGGCGATTAACTCCCTGGCCATGCTGTTTCTATATGCGCCACTGGGGCGGTGGTTGTTGGCGGCCAATAACCTGAGCGTGCCCTGGGAAACCATTGTGTTGTCAGTCCTGATCTATGTGGGCCTACCCCTGTTGGCGGGGGCCGTGTCTAGAACCTGGATACTGCGCCACAAGGGTAAAGCCTGGTTCGAGACGGTGTTTTTGAAATACTTGAGCCCGGTGGCGGTGGCGGCCCTGTTGATTACTCTGGTGCTGTTGTTTGCCTTCAAGGGTGACTTGATTGGGCGCCATCCATTTCATATTGCGCTGATTGCGGTGCCGCTGTTCTTGCAGACAAATTTTATTTTCCTGATCACCTACGCCATTGCCCAGAAGCTGGGCTTCTATTACGAGGATGCGGCCCCAGCGGCGCTGATTGGGGCCAGTAATCACTTTGAGGTTGCGATCGCAACGGCGGTGACCCTATTCGGCCTCAATTCAGGAGTGGCCTTGGCCACCGTGGTTGGGGTACTGATCGAAGTCCCGGTGATGTTGCTGTTGGTAGACCTCTGCAAGCGTACGGCCTTCTGGTTCCCTCGAGATCCGGAAAAGGCAACCTTATCCGATCCCCGCTGTTTGAAAGCCCATCTCTAATGGTTTCTCAACTACCAGGGTTGTATTTGCGTTCGGCTACGGTGGCTGATCAACCGTTGATCCAGACATGGTTGGGGCAACATCAGCTACCGACTGAGGACCTCTCAGATATTCTCGATTGTCTGTATCTAGGTGTTCAAGGAAACGACATTGTTGGTATAGGCGGTATTGAACGTCATGGGGAAGATGGCCTCCTGCGTTCCTTGGTGATTGCTCCGTCCTGGCAAGGCCAAGGCTATGGCCAACGGCTCTGTCGTCAGTTGATTCAGCAGGCTCAGTTTGAAGGTCTCCAGGCTCTGTATTTACTCACTAATACAGCTCCTCACTTTTTTGCCAAACTGGGCTTCGCCTGCATTGAGCGCCAGTTTGCCCCGACAACCATACAGCAGACGACAGAGTTTGCATCTCTCTGTCCAGACTCGGCAATCTGCATGCAGCTTTTATTACCTGTTTCCGAATCGTCACCATTACTCAATTGAGGTATTTTCCATGAAACGGGTCATGTTCGTCTGCAAGAAAAATTCTGCTCGCTCCCAAATGGCGGAAGGCTTCGCCAAGACCTTTGGGGCTGGCAAGATCGAGGTAACCAGTGCCGGCCTAGACGCCAGCCAGGTGCGGCCAGAGGCCATTGCCGCCATGGCAGCCGTGGGCATTGACATCAGTGACCAGACATCCAAGGCGCTAAGCGACTTTTCCCCCGAGGACTTCGACGCCGTCATTTCTCTCTGTGGCTGCGGCGTCGACCTGCCGCCAGAATGGGTGACCCGCCCCCACTTCGATGACTGGCAGTTGGAGGATCCGGCAGAGCAGCCTGAGATCTTTCCCCAGGTCCGCGATCAGATTCGTCAGCGGGTGGAAGCCCTGATCGCCACCCTCAGCCCCGAGACGGCAGCGCCCTGATATCTGCCTAATCAAGCCCCAGCCCCCTTACTCCCCTAGATCTTGACGGGCTCATTGCGTCGAGAAGCTGCCAGGCAGCCACCTTGTGGGGGCCATTTTGGTTGTCTTGGCCACAAAGTCGCCGTCAACATTTAGTAAACTTTCCCCTGACCTGCGGCCTCTGCCAGGGAATGGCGTCATGATCTAAAGGGTCATGATTGACCGTCTTCCCCACCCCGTCATCGCGGTTACTATACAATGCGGGTTGCGATTATCACAGGAGTGGAGCCGTGCAGCTGCTCAAAACGGTGGAAGGATTACACTGCTACCTGGTGCGCCTGCGGGCGGCACCAGCGGCCCAGACCGTTGGTCTCGTCCCCACCATGGGCGCGTTGCACCAAGGGCACGCTAGCTTGATACAGCGAGCCCGCCAAGACAATGACCAGGTGGTGGTCAGCATCTTCGTCAACCCCCTGCAGTTTGGCCCCGGAGAAGACCTGGACCAGTATCCCCGCACCTTGAGTGAAGATCTGCGCCAGTGCCATGATCTGGGCGTGGATGCGGTGTTTGCGCCTACTGCGGCGGTGCTCTATGGCGACAGCCTGGAAGCCGGAGTCACCCAGGTGGTGCCCCCCCCAGCCATGACGGCGTGTCTCTGCGGTCGCTTCCGCCCCGGGCATTTTACTGGCGTGGCCACGGTGGTGACCAAATTGCTGAACCTGGTGCAGCCCGATCGGGCCTACTTTGGCCAGAAAGACGCGCAGCAGCTGGCGATCCTGCAACAGTTGGTCCGGGATTTAAACATCGCCAGCCAGATCGTGCCCTGCCCCACGGTGCGCGAGGCCGATGGCCTGGCCGTCAGTTCTCGCAATCGCTACCTCAGCCCCCAAGAGCGGCAGCAGGCCACCGTGCTCTACCAAGGTCTGCAGGCGGCGGCTCAAAGGTTTCAGCAAGGGGAGTGCCAGGGACAGGTCCTGATCGATACCGTTCAGGCGGTGTTGGCTACCGTCCCGGCGGTGCGGCCCCAGTATGTGGAGTTGGTCCATCCCCAGACCCTGACCCCCCTCTGGCAGATTGACACGGTGGGGCTGTTGGCGGTAGCTGCCCATGTCGGCCAGACCCGCTTGATCGATAATTGGTGGTTGCGATCGCGGCGGCCCATCATCGCCATCGACGGTCCAGCCGGCGCCGGTAAATCTACGGTGGCTCGCCGGGTAGCCCAAACCCTCGATCTGCTCTATCTAGACAGCGGTGCCATGTATCGGGCCATCACCTGGTTGGTGTTGCAGCGGGGCATCGATCCCCAGGATGAGGTCGCCGTCGCCGAGGTGATCCCGGACTGTGAGATTCGCCTAGCCGCTGGCGAGCCAGGCACCCCCTTCCCCTCCCGCATCTGGATCAACGACCAAGAAGTGACCCGAGCCATTCGCTCCCCAGCGGTGACCCAGCATGTCTCCACCGTCGCAGCGCAACCGATGGTGCGGCAGAGGCTACTGCAGCAACAGCAGGTCCATGGCGTCCATGGCGGCATTGTCATGGAAGGGCGCGATATCGGCACCCAGGTCTTTCCCCAGGCAGAACTGAAAATTTTTCTCACTGCCTCGGTGCAAGAGCGGGCCCGGCGACGACAGCGGGACCTGGCCGCCCAGCAACACCCCCCCGTGAGCCTAGAGGATCTGGCCCAGGCCATCGACGAACGCGATCGCAAAGATAGCACCCGCCGGGTAGCCCCCTTGCAGCAGGCTGACGATGCCATCGAACTATGCACCGACGGCCTCACCATCGACGATGTGGTGGCGAAAATCGTGCATCTCTATCACCAGTCTCTCAACGCCGCCGCGACGACAGCCGACTAATCAATGGCTGCCAGGTGAAGGTAGACCGACGCCCCGGTGGAGAGCCCCGGTGCACCAAGATAGCCACCCACAGCGCTTGACCACAAACCCTGTCCAGAGGCGCAGCCAGAGGGATCCAGCTCCGAGCTGAAAACACAGCACCGACACCCCGACAATCACCGTCCCGGGCCAAGACGCCAACCGATTCCCTGCCGCCAGGGTGACGAGAGCAGCAGCAGCCCGAAGCTACCCCACCCCACCCCACCCCCAGAACCAAAGAATATCTACCCACTCCGGCCAACTCCAGGGCAAGGGCGTCGATCTAACACCACACTGAGCAACCTGACTGGTGGCCTGACTATGGAGATGGTGACCCCAGCCATCTGGTGATTGTCAGCCTCGAAACTACTGTAGGGGGTATAGAACAGATCCTTGGCACTGGGCGCCGTGGTGCCGATCAATATCAGCTTGTCTTTAACCCAATTAGACGGCAAACTTCCCTGCAATACCCGAGTCAGGGAAACCTGGCGGGCCACCTGCTCTGGCGAGCGATAATCCAGCAACAACTGGTAGCCACGGGCATCGACCCCCTGATACCCCCCGAAATTGGAGGTCAGGGGCCAGAAAATCGTCTCTCCAAGTTGCATGATGTCAGGATCCACCTGACTCCCCTCGGGTTCAATGCCCTCTGCCGCCAGATACTTGCAGCCACCAGCCGTAGGGAAAAGCTGTAATACACACCGGCGCGTCGGCCTCATTACTGGCAGAGGCGAACAACAAGTTGCGCCGAATGACACCGTCGGAGTCCACCGGGATATCATTAAACCCCACCCGGTCAGAAGGCACGGTGTCAGGGGGCGGCAGGGCTTGATTCGAGGTGCCACCAATGCTGAAAATGGCCACTAGATTGGGAGCCTGCAGCGTCTCTAGTAATTGGGCATGGCCATCGCCCTGGGGCAGTTCCCGATGCATGTCGAGACCGATGACCCGAGGGTCATAGCCCTGCAGGATGTCGATGGCCTGGGCTAGGGTGGCATCGGTTGGGGTAGGGCGCTGTAAGCGCTGCAAATCGGCTTCGGTAATTTCCACCAGCAGCAACCGCGGGTCCGGGCCCAGGTCGGGCTGCTGATAGACCAGCCAATCGTAAACGGCCAGCTCTGGCGGCACAAAGCCCCCCAGCTGGCGCACCCCAAATACTAGGGCCGTGGCCATGACTGGCGCTGCTAACCGCCACCACCAGGGTTGCCCCCCCTTTTGACTGGACCGCAGATCTGGGACCGTCTCGGGGATATCCACCTCGAGGACCAACTGGTCTAGGCGATTTAAATCCGCCAAGGCCGCCTGGGCCGAGCCATAGCGGCGATATACCGAGGGTTGCACTAACTGACGCAGGAATTGCTCTAACCCAGGGCTCACCGATACCGACATTGGCCATTGCAGGGGAGTCGTTTCGGGATCATCGACCCAATCCGAGGGAGACTCCCCGCTGAGGGCGTGAATTGCCGTCATGCCTAGGGCGTAGAGGTCACTACTGAAGCGAGGTTTGCCTGCCAACTGTTCACAGGGCGTATACCCCTGGGTGCCAATCCCCACCGTCAGTTGCGTATCTGAGGGGCCTGACAGCTGGGTTCGGATTTGCTTGACGGCCCCAAAGTCGATCAGCACTAACTTGCCGTCGCGATGGCGACGGATTAAATTATCAGGCTTGATATCCCGATGGATGACATTCTGACTGTGGACAAAGCTGAGAATCGTCAGCACCTGATGTAACAGGTCGATGACGTCGGCTTCACCGAAACGTCCCTTGGCCTTAAATTCTTCTTTGAGTGACTGGCCATCGATGAAGTCTTGCACCAGATAGAACTCATTGTCCTCTTCAAAATGATCCAGCAGGGTCGGAATTTGGTCATGCTGTCCTAAGGTCTCTAGGGTAGAGACTTCGGTGTCAAACAGGCGGCGGGCCACAGTCAGAAAATTAGAGGTCTGGCTGGCCGGCTGTAATTGCTTCACCACACAAAGCCCGTCGTGATCAGCCTGTCCCTCTGTGGCCCTAATATCCTCAGCCAGATAGGTCTGACCAAATCCTCCTGATCCTAGGGCTCGAATTAGTTTGTAACGTCCTGCTAGCAACGTGCCGATCATAGTGACCTTAAAGGACCTTGCCCTGATTCTACCCAGTGAGTTCCTCTGAGATGTTCAGCATAGACGGCTATTGAACCGAATCCAAGGGACCAGGTAGGATGCTGAGGCATCACAGTCGTTTAACCTACTCTCTAAATCCTAATGATCACCGGTTCGACCCGGCTATTGGGGGTGATGGGAGATCCCGTAGATCACTCCCTCTCTCCCGTCATGCACAATGCCGCCCTGCAGGAATTAGGGGTTGACCTGGTCTATGTGCCCTTTCCAGTGTCGCCTCAACACTTGCCCGCGGCTTTGGATGGCTTAGGGGCCTTGGGGGTGCAAGGGGTGAACCTCACCATTCCCCATAAGCAAGCAGTGATTCCGCTCCTCTGCCAGGTCTCCGATATGGCCACAGCGATTGGAGCCGTGAACACCATTTGGCCCACGCCCCAGGGCTGGGCCGGGACCAATACGGACGTCGATGGCTTCCTGGCTCCCCTAGCAGCCTACCCTCGCGACTGGGCCCAAACCACTGCCGTAATTCTGGGCAACGGCGGGGCGGCACGGGCAGTGGTAGCTGGCTGCGCGCACCTGGGCTGTCAGGCCATTTGGGTAATTGGGCGCCGAGCCACTAAGCTACAGCACTTCTTAGCCGGGTGGCAGACCTCTGCCCTTCAGCCTCCTCTGCGAGTAGACACCTGGGAGCGGCTGTATGAGCATTTGCCCCAGGCTGGACTCCTGGTCAACACTACTCCGGTGGGCATGGCGCCCCAGGTGGAGGCCTCGCCACTCAGTAGGTCCATGATGGCCCAGCTGCCGCAGGGGGCCATTGTCTATGATCTGATCTACACCCCGCGCCCCACTCAATTTCTGCAGCAAGCAGTGGCTGCAGGGCTAACCAGCGTAGACGGCTTAGAGATGCTAGTGCAACAGGGGGCGGCCGCCCTAACCCTTTGGCTGCAACAGCCCGTCCCCATCGACACCATGCGCCAGGCTCTCTGGCAGCGACTGTCCTTATCCGCCTGAGCCACCTACCTTGGGGGCGCCGGATCGGGTTAAGCTGAAGTCGGCTTTCAGGGAAATGCAAGTGATGCGATCGGAACCCCTGCAGTTGAAGCAGTTCAAGGCATCCGGCTTCAGGGGTCGGGTACGTCGCTAGGCAACGGTCTTGCCCCGAGGGAGGGCATGCCTAGCGGCCATGGTGGCGAGAGAAGGGCTGGCTAGCTGACCCCGGCGGTGATAGCGGTCCGGACCGGTGGCTGCGAGAATTGTTAGCGATCGGCAGCAGTACCCGACTCAAAATCCGCTGGTCATCCAGAATCGACAGGGAGAGGTCTCCTCCCATCTGTTTCATCAGGCCGTGGCAGATGGCGAGATGCAAGCCGGGGGGGTCATCTAGGGCGGAAGGCGCTAGCAGATCTTCCGGGCGACCCAGATTGAGTTCATCGATCAGGGTGGGGGGTAACTTGCCGTCGTCGGTGATAGACAATTCCAGCCACTGGCGATCCACCTGGCGACACCAAACGTCGATACGACCGCCCCGAGGCGAGCGCTGACAGGCGCTGGCTAGCAATTCATAGAGAATAAATTCAATTTTAATCAGGTCACCACCGATGATCAGATTGCTCTCGTTATGGACCTTAGCCCAGAGTTGTTGCGCCTGAATCAGGGGGTTGACCCGTTCCATCAAGCGATTGAGCAAACTGATGAGGGGAGTGGTTTTGTAATCGGTATGGAGTTTCCAGTGTTCATGCTGCAGCAGTGGATTGAGGCTGGTCAGCAGGCTACTCAATTGCCTCAGGATCTGCTGGAACCGCTGACTGGCCAGGGCATCTGGTTTCTTGCCTAGGGCCTGTAGCCGCTGGATGCCTTTCTCTAACTGGTGATACACCTCTTCGAAACGGCGATGTTTATACCAGTTGAGCATTTCTAATTTTTCCCGCTGGGTGACGAGCATTGCCGTCAGGCTCAGATGTCGTCGGGCCCAGGCCAGCTGGTTGGCAATTAGGGTCAGGAGATTGAAGTGGTATTCGGTCCAGCGTCTCTCGGGCGGTGCCAGGACAATCAGGACGGCTGTAGGGGTGTGCTTAGGAGCGGTGCGGAGGGCGGTAATCAGCAGATTACTGTCGTTGGGGCCGGAGAGCCATTGCCGACTCAGATCGGGTAGATCAGCCATGGTCAGGGGGAGAATGCCATCGGTTTGTAAGGCCCAGTTGATGATGGCATCGGAGGCCACTGGAATAACGGCGTCTTCATCGATTTGAAAGGCTTTGGTCTGCAGGACAAGTTGGCTGAGTTGGGCCATGTCTTCACCGATGGCCCAACTCACGAGTACCACGGCGGGGACCTGCAATAGGTTGGCCAGGTGTTGGGTAGTGGCGGCATCCAGTTGTTCGGGCTGAAAGGTCCTCTGCAGCATGCGCAGGCCCCATTGGATGGCCTCGTAGACATGTCCCTGCTGATCCATCTGGCGCTGCAGTTGCCACTGGTGCAGGATGAGGCCAATCTGCTGGGCCACAGTTTCTAGGAGGGTGCACTCTGCTGTGGACCAATGACGGCAGGTCTTGTCGCCGATAATGATCAGCCCCTCTGGAGCATGGCCAATGGAGACGTTGCAGACCAGCAGGGACTGGACGCCGAGAGCCTGAAAATTGCCGCGCCAGGCCATCAGTTTCAGGTCGTGCTCGACATCCTCGATGCGGATGACGCCCTGGCTGCGCTCTAGCATCTGCCAGTCGACCTCATCTAGAGACGGCCAAGTCAATGGAGGCACCCGCCCCGTTGGCCCGTGGCTTTGGTAGCAGATCTCATAGCCGCCGTGTTCGGTATCGTGCAGCAGCAATAGAAAGTAGTGGGCGTCGGTGCGATCGCATAGTTGCCGAGCACAGAGATCGAGGGTTTTGCGCCAGTCGGCATCGCTGTGGATGCTGTGGACGATGCCCCCCACCAGTTGCTGATCACGCTGAGTCTGGGCGATCAGCTCATCGGCCGCCGCCACCGGCATGGCCAACCCCAGCAACCGACTCACCGTCTGCATATAGCGCTTCTCCGCCTCACTCCAGAGGCGCGGCGTGTCTCCCTCTACCGAGAGTGCCCCCACCAGTTCGTTGCGGCAGAAAATCGGCGCTGCGATCAACGATTGGGCCTGCATCTGCGCCATCAGCGGCGCCATCAATCCTGCCTTCAGGGAACTATGGGCCTCTCCCACCACCACCAATTGATCGGCCCAGAGGGTCTGGTAAAAGCTGCGGGCCTCCTGCACCTGAATGGTGGCAGACGGCTGTCCTCCTGGCTCCCCTGAGCGCGACTGTTTGGTCGGCTTCGGATACTGCACCCGCAACCAGAAGTGATTGGTCCTGGGCTCAAACCAATACACCCGAGACCGGCTCGGCTGAATCAACTGATGGGTATCGTGGACCACCGCCGTCAGCCGCTCGTCTAAATGCTCGATGTGGACCAACCGCTGCAGCAACGTCTCCAGCACCCGGTCGGGATGTTGCTGCTGCTGCCGCTGATACTCTATATCATGCTGATGCCATGCTTCCGCCAGGGTGCCCAGCAACACCGAGAGATGGGCCCGTTCTTCAGCACTGGGAGTAATGCCCCAACGCTCAGCCCCCAGCAGCATCAGGCCAATGCAGCTATCCTTACGGCGAATCGGATAGAGGATAGCACTCTGGATATTGAGACCCTGGGCAATGGTGGTCCATTCCCCGGCACTGGGTTCTTGGCGCAGGTCTACCACAATCAGGGGGCGCTGCTCGATCAGGGCCTGCTCCATCAGATCCCCAGGGGATAGGGATAACTTAGGCCGAAACACGCGGCTATCGCCGGGGACAACACTGCCCTGCAACAGCATCTGATGATTCGACTGGTCGTAGCGCCCCACCCAGAGGATGGGGTAATCAAACTCAGTCCTGACGTGATCCAATACCAACTGCACCAGCTGGTCAGGGGCTCCTCCTTGCCGTAGGGCTTGGAGAATACGTCCTAGGGCCACCAGTCGTCTTTCGTGGGGCGGGGGATGATGAGGCTGGCCCATATCCGTCTCTGATATCTCCTTATGATCGCTAACGATCTGTACCAAACTACCAACAGTGGCTAGGCAGTGTGGATGGCGATTAAACGACAGGC
Source organism: Halomicronema hongdechloris C2206 (assembly GCF_002075285.3). Classification (GTDB taxonomy): domain Bacteria; phylum Cyanobacteriota; class Cyanobacteriia; order Phormidesmidales; family Phormidesmidaceae; genus Halomicronema_B; species Halomicronema_B hongdechloris. The sequence goes on from NZ_CP021983.2 coordinate 2,908,355, forward strand.
AACGACAGCCCAGTCAGGCCTTACCGTGAACCTTAAACGAAGGCTAGAACAGGCTAGCCAGCGTCCCTTGCTTATCCTGACGGTAAGATGTCTCCAGAGTACTGAAAATCACGACTTTTCACCAGTTTGCTCCTGACGGCGGTGCCAGGTATGTAGCCCTTGATGGCAGATAGGGGTGATCCCCCCTTCTTTGACGGAACTACTGCCGCCGGGAAATTGCAATTAATTGATACAAAATCAATTGACACAACGACGAGAAAGGACCGTTCCGGTGGGAGGTGGGTTTGGCTGATCTGTATACCGCTGTCGTGCGGCCGATGGTGTTTGGCCTGGGACTGGATCCCGAATGGCTCCATGGGTATCTGATCGAGCGCTTAGCCTGGTTGGGTCAACCCCCAACTGAGGCCAATTCGACCCTGGGCCTATCGCCACCTCAGGCCTGGCTGCGACGGCAGCTGGGAGTGCAGCAGCCAGCCTTGCAGCAGCGGCTCTGGGGACTGGAGTTTGCCAATCCTCTGGGGTTGGCAGCTGGCTTCGATAAGGATGGCCAAGCCTGTCGAGCCTGGTCGCTGCTGGGGTTTGGCTTTGCCGAGTTGGGCACCGTCACGGCCCAAGCCCAAGCGGGGAACCCCAAACCGCGGCTATTTCGGCTGCCGCGAGACCGCGCCGCCCTCAACCGTATGGGCTTCAATAACCAGGGGGCGGCAGCCATGGCCCAGCGTTTAGCCCAACTGTGGGCGGCGGATCGATCGCCGATTCCCCTGGGCATTAATGTGGGCAAGTCTAAGGTGACTCCGTTGGAGCAGGCCCCCCAAGACTATCTCCACAGCTTTCGCCTACTGCAGCCCTGGGGAGACTATTTCGTGGTGAATGTGTCGTCGCCCAACACGCCGGGGTTGCGATCGCTACAGGCCCGCGATCAGCTGGAGCCCATCCTGGCGGCGCTGCAGGAAGCCAACCCGGCGCAAAAACCCCTGCTGGTGAAGATCGCCCCGGATTTAGACTGGGCTGCGATCGCAACTGTGATCGAGTTAGTCCAGCAATACAACTTAGCCGGCATCATCGCCACCAACACCACCATCCGACGCGATCAGCTACAGACCCGAGTGCTACGGCCCACTGGGGAGACGGTAGCGGCAGCTCCCGGCGGCATCAGCGGTGCCCCCCTGCGGCAGCGCTCGACGGCGGTGATTCGCTTCATCTGGCAACACAGCCAGGGCCAAGTGCCCATCATCGGCGTGGGGGGGATTTTCAACGGCGACGACGCCTGGGAGAAAATCACCGCCGGGGCCTCCCTCCTACAGGTCTACACCGGCTGGATCTACGAAGGGCCTTGGCTGGTGCGCCGCACCCTGGAGGGCCTCCTGGGCCATCTGCAAGCCCATGGGCTAACTACCATCACCGAGGCAGTAGGCTTGGCCGCTCGCCACTGAACCGTTCTACTCAATTCCCCCTAACCGACTGGGGGGCCAAAACCGGACCGCCGCTCGACCGATGATATTGTCGTAGGGGACAAACTCCTGGTCCTCGCCCCAGGCATGGCTATCGAAGCTGCTGTTGCGGTTATCGCCGAGGACCAGATAGGAGCCCTCTGGCACTGTCTCGGGTCCCCATGTGTATTCAGGGGGGGCCTTGATATAGTCCTCTTCTAGGGGGGTGCCATCGATGTAGACCGCGCCGTTTTGGACGGTGACGGTTTCCCCCGGCAGCCCAATCACCCGCTTGATGAAGGCGTCGCGACGGTGCCCCGGTGGGGATACTCCCTCCGGTGGCCAAAATACGACGATATCGCCGCGCTCAGGCGCCTCGAAGTAGTAGCTGATTTTCTCCACCACCAGCCGATCATTGACCTGCAGGGTCGGTTCCATGGACCCTGAGGGAATATAGCGGGCTTCGGCGACGAAGTGGCGAATCCCTAGCGCTAAGACGATGCTTAGGCCAATGGTTTGGAGCCCTTCAACCCACGGATTAGGACGATTGGCTTCAGGAGTAGGATGTTTCCGAGAATGGTCAACAGGAGAAGAATCGAACTTATCAGGCACGGGCAGAACTCCGAAATGCGATCGCACACCAAGTTGAGTGACTCGATCATAGTAAATTTAACCTGAAGACGGGAGTAGGATTTCCGCCATGGGCCTGATGATTCGTAACGCGCGCATACTGCTGGCGTCAGGGGAGATGCAGCCGGGGGATGTGCGCCTGGAGGGAGCCCAGATCGTAGCGGTAGGGCAGCCCTGTCCCCAACCACTCCAGACTTGCCGGAAATCGAGGCCACCGGCCTCACCCTGCTGCCGGGGGTGATCGATCCCCAGGTGCATTGTCGCGAACCGGGGCTGGAGCATAGGTATTCCACCATCAGGGTGGAATCCCAGAAAATCAGCCCGTTTTCATCCACCAGTACCGGAATTTTGCCGATGGGGTTGAGTTGCAGAAACTCGGGAGACGTCTGCTTGATGTTGGTGTCTAGACTCTGTATGAAGGCCATAAGAAAAGCCCATGGGGAATTTCCATGGGCTTGGTGATTGATAACCTCAATAACGTCTTCGCTTTTAAGGGGGAAGGGGTAAATAACCCTAAGCGCTGCGGCGGTGGGAACGCTTATATTCCGACTTCTTCTTGTAGCCGATGGCCTGGACTTCGTCGCTGTTGGGGCCGAACTGCCCCCGCACCGACTCTTTCATGGCCATGACGGCATCGTGGAACTCCACTTCCGCCTGGCGGGCGGCATCGGCGGCGGCCTTGGTCTTGGCGATCAGCTCGGTTTCTTGGCGCTGCTTAGCCACCATGGCCTCGTAGGCGGCCTTCAGGGCTTCCGGGGTGGCTTCATTGCGGACGGGGATGTAGTCGGAGATGGTGCCGAGACCGTGGAAGGAATCGATGTCGGCACTGACGGTTTTGGTCGATACCCGGCGGGAAAAGTTAACAGTACTCATGGGTCGCAAGTCTCCAAAAAATGAGTAGATGCGGAAGCGTGACCATCTGCAGGGACTGAATCGCCGTTGGGGATACCGGCTCACCCCATCTAGAGCTGAGGCGTGACCCGAGGGGAGGCTGTAGCGTCTAGCTAGGATGATGAAAAAGATGCAATCGCTGCAGATAAGACCGAGACACCGGGGAGGGCTGGGCGGCGGTTGTCTCATCTATGGGTAGATTGCCCACAGCGACAAAAAACGCACAGGGGATCGACACTATGTAGAAACCTATGGATCATTCGCCGTCGCCATGGGCCGCTAGGCGTTGGGTTTCGTCCCTCAACCGCAACCTACAATGCACTCATTTTATTTGTGGCAACCTCCTTAGTCGCCATGGGCCGCTAGCACCCGCCGCGCCGTCGCTGCATAGGCTGCGACGCGAGGAATCCCTGGAAACTCCTGGGAGATTGCCAGCACTTCTCGGGCCAAGGCCGTGGAGGTCTGCCGCTCCGGCACCGCCTGCAGATAAAAAATACTCAGGTTAAGCAGGGTCATGGCCACATCGGGCAAATAGGCCCGCGGATTCTCCTGGGCTAACTGGCGTCTAATCCCCAAGGCTTCTTCATAGCTGGCCTGGGCGGCGCTGAGTTGATTTTGATCCGCTTGCAAAATCGCCAAATTGTTCAGGGTCATGGCCACATCGGGCAAATAGGCCCGCGGATTCTCCTGGGCTAACTGGCGATGGCTCGTCAGTACCTCTGAATAGAGGACAGTGGCTGGCTCGAAACAGTTGTGGTTCTGTAAGAACACCGCATACTCGAACAGAGCCGTCGGGGTGCGGGCCGCCTCTAGGGCGGTGTCGAAATACTCACAGGCCTGTTCAAAGCGCTGAGGCTGGTCGTAGAAGGTGGTCCAGAGGCGGGCCTTGACTAGATACTCATCGGCGATTTGGTGGCGGCTGCGGGCAATCTCGGCTTTTTCCTGGTCCAGTTGCTGATCTCGTTCCAGCAGGCGGCTCAGGTCCTGGGCCATCTCGGTGGTGTTTAAGATGGCATCGGCTTCGCGAAATTGCCCCTGGTCGAAGTAGGCCTTGGCTTGGGCCAGGCGTTCGGTGTCGATCTCAATGCGAGTAAAGGTCTCGTATAACCGGAAGACGTTTTCCTTAAAGCTCTCTAGCTGCTGCTCCAGGTCTTGCAGGGCGGCCCCGGCCTTAAGGGCCTGCTCCGGTTTGCCGGTGGCTTGGTAGTACTCAATCAGCTCCTGCTTTTCGGCAATCCGCCTGACCAGGTCCTAATAGTCCAGGGACTGATAGACGAATTGGGCATTCTCAATGGTGCCGATATGGTAGGTCTTGGTGTCCCCCATGATCACTCAAACCTTGCACTATCAATCTTGTCGATGTTGTAGGTCTTGGAGCTGTCGTTGATGCTGCTGCCCTGGATGTCTTGGTAAACCTTGTTGCCGTCGCCGGTGACCGTTGCCGTGGGGCCAGGTCGCGCCTCTGAACCAGCCGTTTCATCCACCGTTGGACTCAGGTGGATGAACCCGTTAGCGGCCAGCTTCTCTAGCTGATTGCCGAAATGCTCCCGCAGCCCCTCGATGGTGTGATATTCCGTCTTGTAGTGCTGCAGCTCTTTCAAGGTGTCTTCGAAGGCCCAGAGGCTTTGCAGCTCTTCTCGATTCGTGGTGGTGGGCGGCGTCTTGAAGTAGGTGAAGATAAAGGGCTTCTGGGTGGCTGAGAACTGACCGAAGGCCTGACGGAACTCCTCTGCCGTGTACTTGCCCACCTTGTTGTAGGCCAGCAGCACGAAGAGGTCGCAGCTGCGGATGGCCCGGTTATATTCGCTCTGCAGGCCCCCAGGGGCCATGGCGTCTAGGAAGTCTTCCCAGATGTCGAGGTGCAAGAAGATGCCGCGATCGAACCAGGCTTTGCACCTGCGATAGATGAAGATCTCAAACTGTTCTCGGTCTGCTTTCAGCTCCGATGAGGAGGCCAAGAATAGGGTGATTTTTTGCATGGGCCAAGGGGGGGCATGGCAATGCCTCCGTTACAACCCATGAGTAGCGTTGAGCGTTGCCCGGAATGACGAGATGTGTTTTCGCGGTAGCCCGGAGCGTAGGTCACTCACGGGCACGATATGACAATTTGCAGCGGCGGAAACGATCTGCGCTCCGGGCTCTGAGAGATCAAGTCTTCGGAACGGTGAAGTTGTGCGTCGGCAGAGCACCTTGAATAGCAATCAATCACCTTTGTGCCGTCTACACCAACACAGTGTTAGACCTTTCCGCCGTCACTAACTATGATTTGTAGAGACAACTCTAGGAATTGAGGCATGGATGATCAGGCGCTATCAGCGCTTCTTAGGGATCTTGAATCTGATAGGGTAGAGCGCAAAGCCTCAAATTCAGATGGGAAGAAAATAAGGCAAGCAATTTGCGCTTTTGCCAACGACCTGCCGAACCATAAACAACCAGGCGTTCTGTTCATAGGAGTCAATGACGACGGCACCTGCGCTAATCTGCGTATCACAGATGACCTTTTACTAAATCTATCCAGCATACGTTCTGAGGGAAAAATTCTCCCCTTTCCTGTCTTGCAGGTAAATAAGCGAGTGATTGATGATTGTGAGATGGCTGTGATTATCGTAGAGCCCTCAGATGCTCCTCCAGTTAGATTTGATGGGCGTACCTACATACGAGTTGGCCCTAGACGTGCAATAGCTACACCTGAAGAGGAACGCCGACTAAACGAGAAAAGACGTGCAAGAGACTTACCGTTTGATTTACGCCCTTTTGTTTCTGCCACTATCAAGGATCTAAACTTAGAGGGATTCCAGCGTGAGTACTTAGCATCCGCACTTGCACCCGATGTGTTAGAGGAAAATCAAAGATCTATAGAGCAAAAGCTTATCTCCCTAAGATTTATGACACCAGAGCCAAGTGCTTATCCGACCAGCTTAGGGATCTTGGTTGCAGGAAAAGATCCACGACAATTTGTGCCAGGGTTTTATATACAGTTTGTTCGCTTTGATGGTGTGGACTTGACTGCCCCTATTCGGGATCAGAAGGATATCAGCGGTAGCCTGATGGACCTGTTACGTTACATGGATGAAGTATTACAAGCCAATATTTCAACGGCCACTGACATCAAAACGCAGTCTGTTGAAATACAACAGCCAGATTATCCAATTACTGCCTTGCAGCAACTTGTACGTAATGCAGTCATGCATCGCTCCTATGAAGAAACACATGCTCCGGTGCGAGTCTATTGGTTTCAGGATCGAATAGAGATCCAAAGTCCAGGTGGTTTGTTTGGACAAGTAAATCGACGTAATTTTGGTCAAGGTGTTACTGACTACCGTAATCCTCATTTAGCAGAAGCTATGAAGAATCTTGGCTATGTTCAGCGTTTTGGGATTGGCATACCCACAGCCCAGAAGGAACTGAAAAAGAATGGGAATCCACCCGCAGAATTTATTATTGAAGATTCATATATTTTGGTCATGGTTAGGAGGAAACAGTGAGCGCGCCGATCATTGCTTTCTTTAACAATAAAGGAGGTGTCGGAAAAACATCTCTTGTTTATCATTTAGCTTGGATGTATTTTGACTTAGGTCTTCGGGTTTTAGCCGCAGATTTAGATCCTCAGGCGAACTTAACATCGGCTTTTTTAGATGAGGACCGCCTAGAACAGGTTTGGGAAGAGGAACAGGGTTTTAACACTGTTTTTCGGTGTGTTAGGCCTTTGCTCAGGGGAATCGGTGATCTTGCAAATCCAGAATTAGAATCAATAGATGACGGATTAAATCTTTTGATTGGTGACTTGCAGCTTTCTGGATTTGAAGATGAGTTATCATCTCAATGGCCAGACTGTCTAGACGGAAAGGAAAGAGCATTCAGAGTAATCTCTGCCTTCTGGAGGCTCCTATCCAAGGCTTCGGCAAGCAGCAAGGCAGACATTGTTCTGATAGATCTTGGACCCAACTTGGGTGCCATTAACAGAGCCGCTCTGATATCTGCAGATTATGTCGTTGTTCCGCTTTCACCCGATCTATTCTCATTGCAAGGGCTGAAGAACCTAGGACCTACTTTGAGACGGTGGCGAGAGGAATGGAAGGAGCGGATTCCTAAAAATCCTGCTCCAGACCTCATGTTACCTGCAGGAAATATGCAGCCTATTGGATATGTGATTCTGCAGCACGGAGTTCGATTCGATCGACCGGTGAAAGCTTTTCAGAGATGGGTAGAAAGAATTCCAAATGTCTATCACTCTGATGTTGTTTACACAGAAAATGATAATGTTATTGATTTATCAAAAGACTCCAGCCGTTTGGCACTAATTAAGCACTATCAGAGCCTCATGCCGATGGCTCAAGCCTCTCGCAAACCAATTTTTCACCTGAAACCTGCGGATGGAGCCATTGGCGCTCATGTGGCAGCGGTTCAGAATGTATATTGGGATTTTAGAGAGTTAGCTCAGAAAATAGCCATCCGTGTTGGGGTGGACATACCTAGTACCGAAAGGCAGAAGTGAGAAGGCAGAAGGCAGAAAGGGAATTCCATGTCACATCAGGGTTTCTGCTTTAGCAAATAGGTGAGTTACTTATACCGCAAAGTACTAAGGCCTTGATCAAGAGTCTTTAACGAATTTGCAGCCAGCCAAAGAGCTTGCCGACGGTGAGGGATAGGGCGGCGGCAAAGGGAGGCACGGGCAGCACATCATCGGAGGACTCTAGAGAGGTGAGGCGTTTGTCGGGATCGTAGATTTGCACTAACCGTTCGCCAGGGTCGATGAGCCAGCCGAGCTGGCAACCGTGATCCAAACAATGGAGGATGTTACTAGCAACGCGGGTGGAAGATTGATCCGGGCTCAGGATTTCGATAGTCCAGTCGGGATGAGCGCTGAAGGTGTTGGCGATGCTGCCGTCTTCATTAACGGGGAGGCGTGCCCACTGGAATACAGCAATATCGGGAACAATGGAGCGTCCACTAAACGTGCAGCGTAGTTCGGGCAGGGCTAGGGCAATCTGGTCATCTTCTGTGGCGGTGTTGATAGCGCTCATTAGCTTCTGCTGTAGGCGACTATGCTGACCCTGGGGCATGGGTTTTTGGATGATCTGTCCATCGATATATTCGCGGGCAGGTTTGGTCTCTGGCTGTTGCAGAAACTCTTCCAGGGTGATGGATTGAACAGGCGTTTGCACCATCTGCCATTCCCGTCGGCTGGGTACATCAAATCCTAGATTCAATTTACAGCGTTTTTGAGGCTAGTGGGGTGCACGGATGACCATGAAACCCCTGATATCAGGAGGTAGGCTGTACCTCACCCAGCCAGGAAATGCTGTAAGAGATCAGGCGGTTGTTTGCTGGGGCAAAGTTTGAGCTAACTTGAGCAGGCCATCAATCGACAGGTCCTCGTCGATGGCAGGCCAGTGAATGCCATAACCAGAGGGGGAGACTTGATAGAGTTTGCGCTCGGCGTCCGAGGCATTTGCAAGGCGGCTGGAGGTTTGGGCAATGGGCAAACGGACAGTTTGATCATCGACGGTCAAGATCATCCAATGAGCTTCAAAATCGAGGCTTTGGACATTATGATGCTTATTCATGATTGGCTTCCAAAGTGAGTATTCCAAGCATCCACAATTTCATCGAAATGTTGCAAGATGATTTTGCGCACTTCACGAGTGTCGCGGCGGGACAATCTGTAGGCATAGGCTTCGCGGATATCGTACGACTCCACGTCGAGCCAGTACTTACATTCTGAATCACCTTTTTGAGCATGAATGTGGATGGGTTCATTGCCTTCGTTAGAGTAAAAGTGAAATCGCCACCCTCTTAGATAAAGAACGGTCGGCATTAGGCTACTGTCTCCGCTACCGTATCTTCTCAAGACGTTCAGGAATTGGCGAGGTAACGATAAACCTCTTCTCGCTCCTGCTCTGATAATCGCGTAGACCTCGCCCTGAATTCTGGATCGTGCTGCGCTGGGGTTCCCCTCCATCCTCTAGCTCCCTTATGCCCTCCGGGCAGGCAAAGCCTACGACTCCGCTCAAGGCATGCTTCCTCCCACAAGGGGCGGAAGGAGAACAACGATCTGCTGAGTAGACCTGACTCCCGTCATTCCCGCGGCGGCAGGAATCCAGAGCGTTAACCTTGGCAAGGAAACAGAACGCTCTCTCTGAATTCGGGTGGCGCTGCGCTTGCCCGGAATGACGGGACTCTCTCTTGCGGTAGGTTAGCTGCCTAAGAAAACTGCATTATCGTCATTCCCGTTGCCGCGGGAATCCAGAGCGTCAACCTTGGCAAGGAAACAGAGCCCTCTGCCTGGATTCTGGGTCGCGTTACCCTTCCTCAGCGCTGCCACACCTTAGGTTTACCCTGCCGTCCTGAACCTCACCGTTGATGGCGGGGTCATTCACCGCGTCTGACCAAGTATTTTATCTATGCAACTAACGATCTGCATTGATGGAATATTGATCTACAGCCTCTAACCAAGATTCCAGTCCATGCGACTAACGATCTGCATTGATGGAGTATTGGTTCACGGCCTCTAACCAAGTATTGCATCTATGTGATTAACGATCTGCATTGATGGAGTATTGGTTCACGGCGGCGAAGGAAGGTTTCACGAGTGCAAACAAAGCCTCTACGATGACGGAGAAAGGTTTCATGACTGCGAAGGCCCCTTTCACGGTCGCGCAGGAAGTTTCCAGAGACACAAACAAAGCCGCCACGATCGCAAAGAAAGCTTTCAGGGCCGCCGATAAAGCTTCCAGAATTGCCAATAGAGTATTTGCGATCTGCTTGAATTGCATGACAACAGAGTAGGCCACTGTCTTGTCTAAAGCGTTACCCCATGGCGCATCTGATTAACAGTCCAGGGTTGTCTGCAGTTCCCAGGCGGTAATCTGGCGGGTGTATTCGCGCCAGGCCTGGTGCTGTAGCTTCAGGTAGGCGGCGGTGAAGTCTGGGCCCATGCGCTCGGGCAGTACGGTGTTCTGTTCCAGATGGCCCAGCGCCTCCAACAAGCTTTTGGGTAGGGGTTTGACGGTGCCGGGTGGTAGCGGCTCGGTGTACATGTTGTTATCGTGGCGGGGACCGGGATTCCGTTTTTCGGCCATGCCGTCCAGGCCGGCGGCAATGAGCGCTGCCGGCAGCAGATAGGGATTGGCCGCACCGTCGGCGAGCCGCAGTTCAAAGCGTCCTGGATCGGGGATGCGGATGGTGTGGGTGCGGTTGTTGCCGCTGTAGCTGAGGGTATTGGGCGACCAGGTGGCGCCGGAGGTGGTCACCGCTGCATTGATGCGGCGGTAGGAATTGACCGTCGGGTTGGAGAAGGCGCACAGCGCTTCGCCCCCGTGCAACACGCCGCCGATGAACTGATAGGCCAGGGGAGATAAGCCCAGGTCGCCCTCGGCATCGAGAAACAGATTGACAGAGCGGTCTGCATTCCACACCGACAGATGCATGTGACAGCCATTGCCCGTGAGGTGAGGGAAGGGCTTGGGCATGAAGGTGGCGCGCAGGCCATGCCTTTCGGCAATGCTCTTGACCATGTATTTGAAGAAGGCCTGGCGATCGCTGGTCACGAGCGCATGGTCGAAGGTCCAGTTCATCTCGAACTGACCATTGGCGTCTTCATGGTCATTTTGATACGGTCCCCAACCCAGGAAGGACATGCCGTCGCAGATTTCGCGAATCACGTCATAGCGGCGCATCAGGGCCTGCTGGTCGTAGCAGGGTTTGGCCTGGCGATCGCGCCCATCGGAGATATCACTACCGTCGGCATTCAACAGAAAGTACTCACACTCCACGCCGGTGCAGACTTGATAGCCCTGCTCTTTCGCCTGGGCCAGCACCCGTTTCAGGACCAAGCGAGGGGTCTGGGGGATGGGTTGCCCATCCACGTCGTACAGGTCGGCAGGCATCCAGGCCGCTTCCGGCTGCCAGGGCAGTTGGAACAAGCTGTTGGGGTCGGGAATCGCCAGCACGTCGGGATCGGCGGGCGTCATGTCCAGCCAGGCCGCGAAGCCGGCAAAGCCGGCCCCATTGGCGGCCATCATGTCGATGCTTTGGGTCGGCACCAACTTGGAGCGCTGCACCCCAAACAGGTCGGTGAAGGAAATGAGGAAATAGCGGATGCCTTTGTCGCGGGCAATGTCGGAGAGCGCCTGAGTCATGGTGGATGTGAATAGAAGAGCCGCAGCAGGAGTCCATCCCTAAGCAGCACAATCTTCCAGTGAGGGCGGCGGCACCGTCGTAGCAGACATTACCAATCTGTCATCGCATCCCTGATTCAGCGGTTGCCATCGGATGTCGAGGCCATCGCCCGATAGGCTCCTTTATGGACATAACGTGCACCATTGAGCGCATCCTAAATCCAACCGTTGAATGGCATGTCAAGGCGAGTGCGAGGCATGTCAGAGGGATGACATAGCTTGTCAGGGCGATTGCCTTGCGATCGCATCTGAAATTCTTCTAGGGGATAGCGCTGCTTGGCAGTGAAGTACTCCTTCACCACCAGGGAAGGGGAGTAGCAGATATCTCGCGAACCATCGGGCCATTCAATTTGGAAGCGGATTTCAGGCATCAGCGGGGGCGCAGGTAGATGGATGGGAAAAATTTTAAAATTTGAACTATGAACTGTGACCTATGAACTGCCAATTTCCCATTCATGTAGACTCCATCAGCAGCTCGTGGTAGTGCTGGACATGCTGCCGGGCAGAGCAGCACCAACTGTAGTCTACCAGGGCCGCCTGACTACGACTGATGACGCCGATACGATCGCCGTTAACTTTCTGGAGCATGGCTTTGGCGATGGTAGATGGATCGCTAGGATCGACCCAGAAGGCCTGGTCCCGGTCGAGGAATTCGGTGAAGAGAGCCTAGTCGGAGACGATGACGGGGCGTCCAGATGCGATCGCTTCTAATACCACCATACCCCAGCCCTCGGTTAGGGTACGCTGCCGGGAAACCGGGGTGTTAGAGGAAGGTGCCAGATCGCCCGTTGACGCTTGACGCTTTAGCCATAAGTCAATCGTGTTACGGCTGATTTGGAAGGCAGTACTGGCCTCACTCTTCGTCATCCCATTGAGTTCAATGGCGTCAATGACCTTCTGGCGTAAGTCTAGGCTGTAGGGCTTCGGCTCTCTTTGGGGTGGCGCTTGTCATGGAACAGAATGTACCGACGGATCCACTGCACATAGGTTTGCTCGGTGCGGTAGGAGTAGTGCTTCAGACGAATGGTGTCGCGAACTTGATCAAGCAGCTTCTTAGGACGAGATTCCGGGTGCATAGGGCCGAATACCAATAGAGATGGTAAACAAACCTTAAACACTCAAGGCGGCAAAGCGGAGGGTTGATTATACTGAATCTTTCAGCCTAATCACCCATATAGGGCGGTTAGGCTGACGTATTTCCACCCATACACCCAAATAGGGCATATGGGCTGATGTATTTCCACCTAATCACCCATATAGGGGAGTTATGCAGAATAGTTCTCTCTAATAACGAGTTAGCCTGCTGAGATATTGGTTGGACGTAGAAAAAGCTGATCCCCGGATTGCAATATCCCAAAAACACGTGCCCTTGGTTGGGTTGCCATGCTTGGTCAGTATTGGTTCTTGATTAAGACGTGTTTTGAACGTTGTCAATAGGGTATGCCCAAGGTTAGATTTGTTCTAGCTCGTAGAATAAAGGGTGTTATCTACTGCATTTGGGCTGATAGGTAGTGCTATATAACTTTATAGAGAAACATGGAAATCATTCCGAAATTTGAAATTGGCACCTTTAAAGGCAAGGTCGCTGGATATAACGAATACAGATTTATCTGTCGATTATTTATTCCTCCCAATCGAGATGAGGCAACAGTAGTATGGCTTCGTGAAAAAGAAGCTTTAGTACTCAGCACCAGTTTCGAGAAGCCATACTCCAAGATTATTTTTGCCACAAATAACGACAAGATTATAAGAAGCATTCATCATAAGTATGGAATATCTAAGGTAGATTTAAAGCTTTTGTACACAGAGATTGATGCTTTCGATGAAAAGTCGGAAGACGATTTCGAAGAGTTTTATTCTTCAACGGAATATCAAGCTTATGATGATGAATACTATCAAGATACCCAGAGGGAAATCCTTGATTATATGACGGATTACTCTAATGCCATGGTTGCATCTTCTGAAAATGGCTGGTTTTATGATGAGACGATCCATTCAAAAAATGAAGCCTTAAAGTTGGCATTAGAAGAAGATCTTTACTGATTTAAAGTTCCTAAAGACGACATCAGACAAGTAAATAATCTTGCATATAAACGAGGAAAAATAAATTTATGAGCGATAAATTATATAATGTCAATAAACTTTCTGCTGAGGAAATTCCTTTTCATAATTACTTTGAGTTGTTGGCATCTGAGTTTGGCCATAAGTATGAGATTTGGGTGCGAAATGAGGACTTTGGCCGATTTGTAGCAGTTGGTGTTGTGAACCGAAGCTCAGGAATAGCTGCGACTATTTACTTAAAGCGTGGCGGTGTTGTGATATCTAATCCATTAAACCAAGAAACAATTGTGAAGATAAGAAGTCATTTGAATTCAGGCGCTAAGGAAGACTTGTGCATTAATTAAACACTATATCTATTGCAGGTATAATTTAAAGGATTTGCAAGGAAATTTTAGCCAGAAATATTAGTGATATTAGAGCTAATTTACATAAAGGATTATTTAGAGATGAGTGATATTCCAGTTCAGCTACTTCAGCATCTTGGCAAGCATGGTGTGCGCATGAGGCAATTCCTAAGCGATGATTTCAGCAATATAGATGATTCTCAACGTCGAGAAATGGCTACAGAAGCTCGCCAAATTACGGCTTGGGCAGCGGCGGCTATCGCACCTATGCCTATACCATTCGCCGATATCTGGACGATTACACCAGTGCAGATGCTTATGGTTCGGGCTATCGGTAATATTTATGGATACAAAATTGATAGTAAAACAGTTAAAGAGATGCTTGCGGTTATTGGCGGCGGAATGCTTGGTCAACAAATATGTCTTGCGCTGTTCAAAATTGGCTTACCCGGTGCTGGGGGTTTTGGAGGTGCTGCATTCGTATTTTTCTGGACACATGGTATTGGCAAAGCAGCAGAACTTTACTTTCAGAGCGGCATGACTGCGACTGCAGAGGAACTTGCGGCAGCACGCAAGGAGGGAATGGAACAAGCAAAAAATGAAACACCGCGCACTGAGTAACCAATGGCATAAGGTCGCGGCGCAAGCTAACACGTCGTTGGAGCCGAACGGCGAGAGGTTATCAGTCTATATTATGATGCTATCTGCGTCGGCTCAACTATGACGTTGGCACTGTCCTGTTAAAGAGTGAGAGACTCAAATCCCCTGGCTAATAGGATTTCAGAGAGCTTCAAGGGGCGCTGAATAAATCCCATGGCCATGGCTGGTGTTCTGGCTTTGCCCAAACTCCCATGAGGCCGCACCCAATTGTGAATCAAACGCTGTACATCCAAAGCTCGCTGTAATCCCTCCACCTGCTTGGCATAGTGATTCTGTCGCCTGCGATAGGCCGTTGCCCGTCGCCTCAAAGCACTGTTGAAGGCTTCGAGGTGATTGGCATGAACCTCGCTGAGGGCACTGAGGGCCGTCCAAGGATGCTCAACGTTGAGCCACTCTACCCTAGGTTTACCTTGAGAGCCTTTGATCTTGATGGCCACCTCTAGACCCTCCCGCCACACCTTGCGATAGGGATAGGCGTCGCTGCTGAGGTGGCTCGGCAGATAAACGCTGGCCAGTTTCCACAATGCCTTGCCGTAGCGCCGCTCTCCATCGGTAAACCAGCGAATCCATGCACTGGGCTCTGCCCACTGCCAAGCCCGCTGAACTCCCTGTTCAAATAACTCAGCCGCCTTGAGGCCCGCGCTGGCTTCTAGCCAGTAGCGACTCTTGCGTTCAATGAAGCTAATGGTCCAGCCCTCAGAGGCTGCGGGGGGGAAGGTTTTCACCGACACGGGTGTAGAGTTCATCGCCTTCTATGGTGACATCTCCGCCTGCCCCGGCAGGCGGGGACCAGGCGGGCAGATGAGAGGATGAACGCTCTTCCCAGGTCGTAATACTGCTAGGTGATGTCCCCACGACTCTGGCGGCGGCTCTGACGCCCAGCCCTTCGTGTCGAGCATTGAGGGCCATCTCGACGGTGGCTACTGGGGCGCGTAGACGGGCCATGGGGGTGCCGCTGCGTTCATTGAAGCGACGACCGCAGGTGTTACAGAGATATTGCTGGAGCACTTGACCCGTTTTGAGGGTTTTGGTGCCATTCTTGACGATGGCTTCACTCTGACAATGGATACAAGGCATTGGACCGAAAGGCTTGCTGTATCTAAAGTCTAGCTCTCACTCCATAATCTGACAGTGCCATGACGTTAGGTTGTTTACCCTTTGGTTGTGGGGCATTCGTCCGCTTATCTGTTGGTGTTTAAGAGGCATTCGGAGAAAGGCTAGATAGTCAAGGTGTAATACCAAGTCTCTAAAGCAAAGTTATAAATAGAGGAGTTGAAACATGTTTACACCTCTGGGTGGGTCAATGGTTGAGTAACGCTGCGATCGCATCTCGGATAAAGGCTTCGTCTTCCGGGTTTTGATAGGGATTTCCGGCTCGATGGCCCCAGATGGAGGGAATCGGGCGATAGGTGGCCTTGGCAATCTGTTCGGCTTCGGCGGCGCAATCGTCCGGCGTGAAGTACAGGTCGGTGGTGGCGGGCATCACCAGCGTGTGGGCCTGAATGGTACTCAATGCGTTGGCGGTGTCGCCCTGAAAAACCGGCGTATTCCCCACATCGCAGCGGAGCCAGGTGTCAATCATGGCGATCAGGTTGTGGGGATCGCGGCGGCGATAATTGGCTTCCCAGCCCCGCAACAGATAATCCTCTAACGAGTCATAGCCGCACTGCCGGTAGGGCTTTTCCCGATAGTAAGCCTGGGAGGCGGCCCAACTGGCATAAATGCGGGCGTAGGCCCGATAGCCGCGATCGGGGATGCCTTCAAAGCGATGCCCGTTCCAGGCGGGATCGGCGGTGAGGGCCGATCGCAGACTCCCCAGAAAAACTTTGGTGTGGTCAGTGGTCTTGGCCGTGCCACAAATCGCCGCAATTCGCTCCACCCGATCGGCATAGTGTGTCCCCCAGTAATAGGCCTGCTGCGCCCCCATCGACCAGCCGTACACCAGCGCCAGCCGCTCGACGCCGAAGACCTGCCGCAGCAGCTGTTCCTGAGCCCGGAGGTTGTCGTAGTGGGTGAACCAGACGCCATCTTCGGCCAGGCCACAACGGTCATCATTGCTGGGAGAGGTGGACAGTCCATTGCCGAACTGGTTGGCGATGACGATGAAATAGCGCCTGGGATCGAGGATGCGATCGCAGCCAATCAGCCAGTCGATATCGGGATGCTGGGCCCCGTAGGAGGTGGGATAGAGAATCACATTGCTGCGATCGCTGGCCAGCTCTCCATAGGTCTGATACACCAGCGTCGCCTCCGGCAGCGTCACGCCACACTGGAGGTCAAACTGGTGGAGCGTGAACGCAGGCGCCGCATCGGTCATGACGCCGCTTGGCCAAACCTGGCGATGATCGAGCGATTCACGGCGACATAGCCCGGTACCACGTTCTGGAAGTGAGGCGCCAACTCAACATGGGCCCGCGGCAGCTGGTGAAACGGAATCGATGGATACAGGTGATGTTCCGCATGGAAGGGCATATTCCACATCAAGAGTTTAATGGGCCAGATCGTCAGCGTCGTGCGGGTATTGGTGAGGGGGTCCTCGCCATCGGCACAGCCCGTATGCTCGGCAATTAGAATGAACCGCAAGATTGGCTGCCCCACCGCCAGCGGCAGCACCCAGTACAGCAGAAACCAGGGCTGACGGAAGATGAGAGACAGGGCAATGGCGCCGCCATACACCCCCAGCTGCAACCAGGTGGATCGCTGCACGTCTCGATACGCCGCTTCGGGAACGTAGGGCATGTCTTCAAACTGTCCCGTCGCCAATTGCCAATGACCTTGCACCTTGCCAATCCACCAGGGCATGCCGCTCATCACCCAGAGATAGTCAGCCAGGGTAGTGGGAATCAAATCTTCCAGCTCCGGATCTTTGCCGTGGAGTTTGGTGTAGCGATGATGCCACTTGTGATACCGCCGATAGAAGGTGCTGTTGTACCCCGAGAGCAGGCCAGCCACCCAGCCCACCGTCTTGTTCGTCGCCTCGCTGGCAAAGGCGGAGCGATGGACGCACTCATGTACCGCCGCAAACATGGAGGCCAGGCTGAAACCGTAGATCACCAGAGCGGGCAGGGCCAGCGGCCAGTGCCCCCACTGAGTGGCCCAGAGTCCACCGCTCACGGCCATGATGCTGAGATGGCTGACCAGTTGCAGCCATCCCTTGGCATCGGAGCGCTGGTTCAGTCGCGTCAACTCAGCCGCCGACAAAATTTGTCGAGGATCGCTCACGCTTGCTTTCGCCGTCATACCCACCGGTTTCCTCTGCGAACTAAGACGAGTGTGCGTGATCACAATTTATGATCTTAAGCGTGAGAGGCAGCGGCAGGTGTAATCACCGTTACGCTGTAGAGTCGTGTTGCCGAGGAACCCTGACCCATGCTCCACGCTCCCGACCCCCGTGCCGCCCTCAGCTGGGTGATTCGTGACATTCACAGCAAGGGCTGGGCCACGGGCACGGGCGGTAACTTTAGTGCGGTGTTGCAACCAGAGCCGCTGCGGTTGCTGATGGCCCCCAGTGGGGTGGATAAGGGATTGGTGAACGCCAGCGACTTGATCGAGGTGGATGCCAAGGGACAGGTGGTGCGGGGGGACGGCAAGGCCTCGGCGGAAACCCAGTTGCATCTGGCTATCGTAGCCGAGACCGGGGCAGGGGCAGTGTTGCACAGCCATTCGGTGACCAATACCCTGCTGTCGGTGGTGCGGGCGGCTCAGGGGGAGATTGTCTTGAGCGGCTATGAGATGCTGAAGGGCCTGCAGGGGATTACCACCCACGAAGCGACAGTCAGTCTGCCCATTTTGCCCAACTCCCAGGACATGGCGGCAGTAGCGCAGAAGATGCGATCGCAGCTACGCTCCTCCCAGCCCCCCTACGGCATCTTGCTAGCCGGTCATGGCCTCTACACCTGGGGCGACAACCTGGTCCAAGCCCGTCGCCACCTGGAGATTCTGGAATTTCTGTTGGAAGTGTCCTATCGCCAGGCCCTGTTGGGGAGAGTGAAGAGTGAAGAATGAAGAGTGAGTAAAGGGTGATGGGGTGGTGGGGTGATGGGGAGTGAGTAGCGTGGGTCATTTTACCTAGGCGGGGGAAATTATGAGTGGCCAGGGAAGGACCCACGGGGGAAAGAGAGGACGGAGGGCGAAGGAAAGTGATGAATTTTGAATTTTGAATTTTGAGTGAATGGTTTGGCTCCCTGTCAAACGGTGGATGGGCGGGCAAGTAGGCCGATAGCGGATAGAGGGTAAGGGGACAGGGTAGGGGCGCGGTTGCCGCGCCCAATGCAGAAAAGTAACCGACAGGTCCTTCCACGGGGGTCAGGGCCACGACCCTGGTCATAGGGGGTCGGGGGTAGATGAGATAATAGGGAACCGTGAGTTGTATTGCGACGCACCAGGAGTACCATGACCGGTTACGCTGATGCCGCCGAGGCGATTTTGCTAGACATCGAGGGGACCACCACCCCAGTGGCCTACGTGGTTGAGGTGTTGTTTTCCTTCGCCCGGGAACGAGCGGCCGAGTTTCTGCGCCAACATGGTCAGGAGCCGGCGGTGCAGGAAGACTTGAGCCAACTGCGGCGGGAGTATATCAACGAGCCAGAGACAGTACCGGCCTGGTTCGGCGATGAGCCCACGGCAGCGGTGCCCTATATCCATTATTTGATCGAATGCGATGGTTCAGGAACCGGCCGCAAATCCACCGCCCTGAAATCCCTACAGGGCAAACTCTGGAACCAGGGCTATCGGGAAGGGCAGCTGCAGTCTCAGCTCTTTGCCGACGTGAAACCGGCCCTGGAACGCTGGCACGCCGCCGGCAAACACATCTATATCTTTTCTTCCGGCAGTGTGCAGGCCCAGCAACTCCTCTTTGGCCACACCGAAGCCGGGGACCTAAGGCCGCTGCTGAGTGGCTATTTCGACACCACCACCGGCTCCAAGAAAGCCCCCGACAGCTATCGAAAAATTACCGCCGCCATCGGCCTTCCCCCAGAGCGCATCCTCTTTATCTCCGACGTCACCGCCGAACTCAAGGCTGCCCAAGCCGCTGGCATGCAGACCCTGCTCTCCTGCCGCCCCGGCAATGCCGCCCCGGCCGACGCGGGCTTCGACAGCATTACCAGCTTCGAGGCGATATAAGTCAAGCCATCTCCACCCCGGTGCCGCCCCAATTGCCCCAACATGCCACTGTCTGCAGTTGTTCCCTAGCGACTTGCAGCGATTACGACTGGTTTGCCCTTTGCCATCGTGCTCTTGGTCATGTGCTACAGCCTCTACCGCGGCTTACATGAAGAGCATCTGCTGCTGACTGAAGAGGGACCAGAGGCCATGGCGGCAGCACCTAGGCGGGAAACTTCCAATCGGTAATCGGGGGATTGGTTATCTCAAACCATGGGGTGAGCATCGTCTCGTTTATCGCGCTAGCGACTCGATGCCCACCTTGGCGTAGGATTCCAGTGGCTGGTGGCTGTAGCAGAAGGCAGACATCAGCTTGTCCGAGGGATAGGTTACTTACTTATCGCGTTCGCTTGACATCGTAGTAGCGACAGGCCAAGAAGCCGACGCCGTAGACAATGGCGGCGTCGGAAGTGATTCCCACGGCCGGGCCGATCAGGGGCAACAGCTCCACAAAACTAAGGCCTGATTTGGCCAGCCCGGAACTGCCGGTGGACACACTCCAGATGGCCAGCACCTCGCCGCGGCGGCTGGCCGCTGCTGGAGAGAAGCCGTAGATAGTGGCGATGCGGTAAATCATGTCGGCCTGTAGGGCAGCGATGGCACCGATGTCTAGGGCAAATAACATTAGCGCCAGCGGCGGCACCAGGTTGGTCAGCAGGCCCACTTGGGCGGCGCGGCCAGCGGTGTCTAGCATCACCCGCTGGGCCAGTTGTTCATCGGTATCGAGGGGATGCTGGCGTCGTAACTGTGCGATCGCACCGCGGACCTCCTCGGCATTCACCTGCCCTAGGGCTGCCAACAGCCAATTGATGCCAGGTATGCCAGTGGCCGTCTTGATCAGTGGGAAATCGGCAATGGGCGCCACGGTGCGCCCCAAGACCTCCGTCCCCTGCTCGATCAGGGGATAGGTGAGACGAATGAAGGCGTCACCCGCCTGGGTGGCACCGGTATACAAGGTATCTGAGATGGCCTGCATCATCGATTGGGCCTGGTTAGGCTCGGTGCCATAGCTGGGTGCAGATGCCATGGGTGTGTCTCCTTGTAAAGATAAATAATACGCAGGGGGTCTCTTCCAGAAGGATAAAGGCCATTAAAAAATGCTTGCAAACCCCCATGGACTGATATTCCGTGGGCTTACAAGCATGGACTGAGGCTAGTAATGCTCTATCTCCCCTAGTTTTACTAACTAGTGGGCATGATCGATATGGGCTCTGAGTTGTCCCCGAATTGCTCCCCCCGGGAATCGGGGATTGTGCACGTTGATGTAAAAGTCCTGCGGGTTATTGAGAATGCGCTGCACAATGCCAGCCTCCCCAGTGGGGAATTTACCCTCTTCCCCTTCCGTCAAACAGTCACCGGCGTTGCCATCTTCGGGTCCGGCCAGGGCCGCTACCACCGGACCATTTTCGTTCGGTCCCCCTTCGTGGATATGGGCGGCCATGCCGTCTCCCACCGGCACGGTCTGAATCCCTGAGACCTCAAGCACGTAGCACAGAGTGGTGGCATCGCCATCGATACCAAAAACATAGGCCTGCCCCGTGCCAGTGGGGTCGCCGACAATATCATCAAGATCTCCGTCCGAGGCAACTTCGGCACTGCCATCTAACTGCGTCGTCAAGATGACATTGGTATGTCCGGCCTTGGCATCTTGGGGCAGCAGACTGCCTGCCACCAGTGCTCCTAGTACCATACCAAGACTCCACAGCTGACTTCTCATAGGTCTGATGTCCTTATTCACTTAGGTGTTGTTCAAGCATTCAGACAGCATGCTTCGGGGCATTACTGCCTGATTCCAGGGTTAATACGATTCAGGACGGTTGTCGGATTGGAGACAGCCCCGTCTTGAGGGCAAAGGCCCTTGAGGAAACATCAAGAAACATGAATTCAGCAGCAGGTGTTCATCCTGAACTCTTCTGAGCCACAGCGAAATGGTAAGTCTCCGGTGATACTTTGTTACCGCAGCCATCCTATGGGACGCTATGTAACCGCCGAGCCCTATGCCTATCCCTACAATGGCGAGCTGCGCCCCGAAAACACTGCCCTCATCGTCATCGACATGCAGACAGACTTCTGTGGCAAGGGGGGCTATGTGGACGCCATGGGCTATGACTTGACCTTGACCCGCACCCCGATTCAGCCGCTGCAGACGCTACTGGCGGTGATGCGGCCCCTGGGCTATACCATCATGCACACCCGTGAGGGCCATCGCCCTGATCTCTCCGACTTACCCGAGAACAAGCAATGGCGATCGCGACAGATCGGGGCCGGCATCGGCGACCCCGGTCCCTGCGGCAAGATCCTGGTGCGGGGGGAACCCGGCTGGGAGATTATTCCGGAGTTAGCGCCTCTCCCCGGAGAAATCGTCATCGACAAGCCCGGCAAAGGGGCCTTTTACGCCACTGACCTGGATCTGCTGCTGCGCCAACTGGGCATGCAAAACCTGATCCTCACCGGCATCACCACCGATGTCTGTGTCCATACCACCATGCGGGAAGCCAACGACCGCGGCTATGAATGCCTGATGCTGTCTGACTGCACCGGGCGCCACCGACTACGGCAACTATTTGGCCGCCCTGAAGATGATCACGATGCAAGGGGCGTCTTCGGGGCGGTGGCGACGTCCTCCGATCTGATTGAGGCTATCCAGAGCTAACCTATGGATACGGCAACCTTAACCCAACCCATCCTGACAGAGCAGCCGCCCCGACTCGATGTGGTCGCCATGACCAAGCGCTTCGGCAGCTTCATGGCCCTGGATCAAGTCTCCATGACTCTGAAGCCGGGCAGCCTCCACGCTCTACTGGGGGAAAACGGGGCCGGCAAGAGTACCCTGGTGAAATGTGTCATGGGCTTCTATCGCCCCACCACCGGGCAGATCCTCATCGATCAACAGCCCCAAACCATTGACAGCCCCAAGGATGCCCACGCCTGTGGCATCGGCATGGTCTATCAGCACTTCACCTCGGTGCCGGCCATGACCGTGGCCGAAAACCTGGTGTTGTCCCGCTATGACCATAAGACCCTGATCGACTGGAAGCGCGAACTGAAGGGTCTGCAAGCCTTTATGGAGGAGGCCCCTTTCCATGTGGATCTAGGCACCCCGGTGGGGCAGCTGGCCGCCGGGCAGAAGCAGAAGCTGGAAATTCTGAAGCAACTCTATCTCAAGAGTCGCTTGTTGATCCTGGACGAACCCACCTCCGTGCTCACCCCGGGCGAGGCGGACGAGGTCTTGGGGCTGTTGCGGCAAGAGGTGGAACAGGGCCGCCTCAGTGTGCTGCTGATTACCCATAAGTTCCGCGAGGTGCAGGCCTTTGCCGACGAGGTGACGATTCTGCGGCGGGGTAAACTGGCGGGCCAAGGTCATGTTAAGGATCTGACCATCGAAGCCATGGCCGAGATGATGCTGGGCCAGGAACGGCAACCCAAGACGGTGGCCAAGGCCGAGCTGGAGACCCAGGTACCGGTGCTGCAGGTGAACGACCTCCATGCCAACCGCGACAATGGCTTACCCGCCGTCAAGGGCATCAATTTGCAGGTCCACAGCGGCGAAATCGTCGGCATCGCCGGTGTCTCTGGCAACGGCCAGCGGGAGCTGGTGGAAGTGCTCTCAGGACAGCGGCTGCCCGCCCAAGGGACGCTGCGGGTAAACGGGGAACCCTACACTGCCACCCGGGCCGAGATGGCCAAGCACCAAGTCTATGCCCTGCCGGAAGAACCGCTGCGCAATGCCTGTGTGCCCAATATGAGTGTGGCTGAGAACATGGCCCTGCGCACCTTTGACCGCCCGCCTCAGGCTAAGTGGAATCTATTATTGGTGCTGAAGGCGATTCGCAACGCCGCCCAGGGGCTGGTACAGGCCTTCTCAGTCAAAACTCCGTCCGTCGAAACCCCGGTGAGCCATCTCTCCGGGGGTAATATCCAGCGCACGGTGCTGGCTCGGGAATTATCGTCGGAATCGGTGCAGTTGCTGATCGCCGCCAACCCCAGTTTCGGCCTCGACTTTGCCGCCGTCGATTTCATCCATGACCGCATCGTGGCCGCCCGCAATCGGAGGGTGGCGGTGCTGCTGGTGAGTGAAGACCTAGATGAATTGCTGACCCTGGCCGATCGCATCATCGTCATGAGTGAAGGGGAATTTGTCTATGAACATGCGATCGCAGATATCGACCTCAGCGTCATCGGCCAACGCATGGCCGGGCATTAATCCCCTGGTGATTCCGGAACTGGGGACCCTGTGCGATCGCAGCGACACCCTACCCTGGCAACCCTTCCGCCCCGGCGTCGACATCTGTCGCCTCTACGGCGATGGCAGCGGTCCCGCCGCCGCCCTGCTGCGCTATCACCCTGGTGCCCATGTGCCCCATCATTACCACAGCGGCTACGAACATATCCTGGTGCTGTCCGGCTCCCAACGTGATCGGCACCAGACCTATGCCGCCGGCACCCTGGTGATCAATCCTCCCGGCTCCGACCACGCCGTCACCAGCGACGACGGCTGTCTGGTACTGGTAATCTGGGAAAAGTCAGTGGTGATTCGGGATGATGCCAAGCATCATGACATCTTTAACTCAGCAACAACTGACTAGCGCCAGGGGCCTCATCTTCTGCCAGGGGCGGCTGTTGGAACGGCAGCTGTATCGCTATGTCTTCGAAGAGGGAGAGCGCCAGGCCTGCCTGAAGGCGTTGCTGGCCTACCAAAACCCAGATGGCGGCTTCGGCAATGGCCTGGAGCCGGATTTACTCTGCCCCGGCAGTTCCGCCATCGGGGCGGAAACCGCCCTGTTTATTCTGGACCTGCTGGATTACCAGGAACCGCAGATAATTTTGCCGCTGTTGGATTGGCTGGCGGCCAACCAAGATGAGACCGGCGGCATGCGGCATCCCCCCCAGGGATTTGAGCAGTACCCCCATCAGCCCTGGTGGGAGGGAGACGATGCAGAGCGGGTGTTGGTGCTGGCCACTCAACTCAAGGACTGGCAAGACGCCAAGCCCTTCTTCTTTGCCAAGGCGCGCCAGTTCTACGACCAGACGCCGGCCCCGGAAGAGCCCAGCTTCTACAGCTATCCCCAGTTTGCTTACTTGACCCGCTATCAACAGTCCGATGCAGACAGCGCCAGCTTCCGCAATTTACTGGCAAAGCTTCTGGCCGTCTTGGCGGATAATGCCGAGCATTTTCCCCTCTTTAGCCGCTACTGGTATTACGCCCAAGACTATGTGGAGCCGAATGTTTTGGACCAGGCGGCGGCAGCGGTAACGGCGGCGTTTTTACCCGAGGGCGGCATCCCCAATCCCTATCCTGACCTGCCCTGGTGGCAACCGATTTTTACCCTAGACAGTCTAATACTGTTGAAAAAGAGTGGGTATCTGTAAAGGGGATGCGATCGCTGTGTGTTGCTGGACCTATGTCCCCGCGGACAGGCGCAGCAGTAACATAGGGATAGCGTTTCTGGTCATCCCGGCGATCTGCCGAACTCCCTACAATAAAGACGGCGAGTCGTTGGTGATAGACGGACTGTGGTCGCGGATAAAGCAGGCCCATGTCCCCTGTGTGGACGGGTGGTGACCCTAACCTTTCACCATCTGATTCCCAAAAAGCTGCATCGCCGCACCCGCTTCAAAAAGACCTACTCCAAAGCCGACCTCAATCGCGGCGTCTATGTCTGTCGCCTCTGCCATAACGGCATTCACGACCACTACGACGAAATGACCCTGGCCAAGGAGTTTCCCACCGTCGACAAGCTGCAAGCCGATCCTCAGATTCGACGGCATTCCCAGTGGGTAGCGAAGCAAAAAATCCGAGCCTAGGGTTGGGAATTCTCCTGTACCTCTGGAACCCTGGATATCAAGGGCATTAGCGAGACAGATGGCCTGGCAATGGCCCAGATGCTGGCCATGCTGGGATTAAGTGGTCAGTCATCTGTCCCTCCCATCATCAAGTGATTGGAGCGCCTTTTGGATGATGAAATTGAGCGCTTGCAGCAAACGTCGGGTTGCAATCTCCTCGGGCCGAGGCCTGGGACACAGTACGCATTCCCGATGTGACGGCGCTGACGCTGGAGCAATGGGAGGCATTGCAGACCCGCTGAAGGAGAGGGTGACAGTGTGTACCTTGCTATAGGGATAGTATGAGGCAGCCGAATATGCAGTTGAAAGTGAAATCGAATCACTGACATTTTCAAGCTTAAAACTCATCGTCAAGGATATTCTTTAAAGGCTAGGATCTCTTTCAATAGGGAGCTTTCATGAACCAGGTAACGGTGCAAGAGGTGCAGCAGCACTTGCTGGAGTTGCTCAAGACTTTGAATCCCGGAGAAGCCGTCCAAATCGTGGCCGGAGAGCAGGTTGTCGGTTGGTTAGTGGCTGAGGAGGGAGTAGTCGCCCGTGCCCCCCGACAACCAGGCAGTGCAGTCGGCACCTTGACTATCGTGGCGGATGATGATGAGCATCTGCAAGACTTTGCGAACTACATGCCAAACGAACTGGCGATTGGGCGATCGCAAAACTGCTGTAGCTCCGGTGAGAGTGAGAGAGTCATTGCGGCAAGAGAAGAGTCTGCTTAACTGGATAGCATAAGGATGATGCTCCCTCAATTTAAGTGAGAAGCGAATGACCCTGGATGACATATTTGCATTAGTTAGACAGCTGTCAGTACTCGATCAGGTCAAACTGATCGAGCGCATTGCACCTGAGATTGAGCGTGCTTTGCAGAATCCGCAGACTTTACCTCGCAAATCTTTGTGGGGAATCTGTGTCGATCTTGGAGACGCGCCGTCTGACACCGATATCACTGAAGCCAGAAACGAGGCATGGGCTAATTTTCCACGGGATGCAATGTGATGCTGCGTGCGGTTATCGATACCCATGCACTTATCTGGTATCTCTATGGGGATTCCCGACTTTCGTTAACGGCCCGCAATTTTATCGAGCAAGTGGCAGAAGCAGGTGATCAACTTGCGGTGTCGGCCATTACGTTAGCCGAGATGGTCTATTTGGGTGAACGAGAACGGATCAACCCACAAACGCTGGAAAGGTTGATAGCCGAAATGGCCTCTGAAAGCACACTTCTGGTAGAAATCCCGCTCAATGTTGCCGCCGTGTTGACTCTCAAAGATGTGCCCCGAGACATCGTCCCAGAATTGCCAGACCGAATCATTACTGCTACGGCTGTTTCTCTCAAACTGCCTATCATTACCCGCGATCGCAAAATTCAGGCGTCGGCAATATCTGTCATTTGGTGATAGGTTGCCGTGATTTCGAGTTGACATGGGAGGCATTGCAGGAGCGGAAAGCGGTCATTCGCCTGAATGAGCCGCCACCATTGCTGATGATAGAGGTAGTGAGCGAGTCTACCAAGAGCACAGACTATCGGGCCAAGCGGGCGGAGTATAGCGTGTTGGATATTCCGGAATACTGGATATGTGATCCGCTCAATTCCGGATGGTGTGGTATTAGAAGGAAAAATTCGTAGCTCTAAGCTTAAGCTCGTTGCAGCCTGGATTGAAATCCACCAGGATGAACTGATGGCTAATTGGGAATTGGCGATCGCGGGTGAGCAAGTTTTCAAGATTGACCCGCTAAGGTAGGAGGAAGCAATGTCTCCCAAGGTTGTAACAGTCGAACCGTTAACGAATTACCAACTGCGACTATTTTTTGATAACAGTGAGGTCAGACGATTTGATGTCTCTCCGTATCTGGGAAAAGGCATCTTTCAGGAATTAAAAAATGGCTATTACTTTAATCAGGTCAAGCCGTTCTTTGGGGGTGTGCAGTGGCCCCATGAACAAGATTTTGGCCCGGATACGCTGTTTTTAGAAAGCGTATTCGAGCGGTCTTGGGAAGCTGCGTAGGACGAAAGTATCCCGACTGACGCGAGGTATGATGTGACAAACTCGACTCATGGCTCGGCGTGGCGATGCCGAAGACGCTGACGAATGGTGTCGATTTCTGAGGAGGCTTTTAGCAGTTCGCCGCGCTCAGCTTCACTTGCACCCAGCAAGACCTCGCTGCGGAGTTCTGCAAAGCGTCCCTGATAAAGCTGCTCACGTTCCGCTAGCGCTTGCAGTCCTGCCAGCAGGATGTCATCCAGGGAGGCGTATTTGCCACTGGCAAGCTGGCGATCGCAAAACTGCTGTAACTCCGGTGAGAGTGAGAGAGCCATTGCTGCACTGGAATGGTCGGTTGATATAGCTATCAGCTTAGCGCGTAGTCAAAGGATGGTAGATGAACCCACTTCACCCGCTGCTGAGCTTTCCGAGGAGTGGTCAACCGCCCCCAACGCCAACATTGACGCCCGCTGAGCCTCCGTCAGCCCCCTTACTCCAGTAATGTTGGTGCCTTCATAGGGGCGGGGTATTTGCAACACCTTTAAACATTCGCCCGTGCTCACCTGCCACAGACGAATGGTGGCATCATTACTGCCTGTCGCTAACCATTGCCCATCGGGACTAAACCCAACCGATCTGACCCAGTTGGTATGCCCTGTTAAGGTCTGGCGGCATGCCCCCGTGCTCACCTGCCACAGACGAATGGTGGCATCAGCGCTGCCTGTCGCTAACCATTGCCCATCGGGACTAAACCCAACCGAACTGACCCGGTTGGTATGCCCTGTTAAGGTCTGGCGGCATTTCCCCGTGCTCACCTGCCACAGACGAATGGTGGCATCATTACTGCCTGTCGCTAACCATTGCCCATCGGGACTAAACCCAACCGATCTGACCCAGTTGGTATGCCCTGTTAAGGTCTGGCGGCATGCCCCCGTGCTCACCTGCCACAGACGAATCGTGGCATCATCGCTGCCTGTCGCTAGCCATTGCCCATCGGGACTAAACCCAACCGAACTGACCCAGTTGGTATGCCCTGTTAAGGTCTGGCGGCATTTCCCCGTGCTCACCTGCCACAGACGAATCGTGGCATCATCGCTGCCCGTGGCCAGCCATTGCCCATCGGGACTAAACGCGACAGATCTGACCCAATTGGTGTGTCCGATTAAGGTTTTGCGGCATTCCCCTGTACTTACCTGCCACAGCCGGATAATGGCATCTCCACTACCCGTGGCTAACCATTGCCCATCGGGACTAAACGCGACAGAGTTCACCCAATTAGTGTGTCCGATTAAGGTTTTGCGGCATTCCCCTGTACTTACCTGCCACAGCTGGATAATGGCCTCTCCACTACCTGTGGCTAGCCATTGCCCATCGGGACTAAACACCATAGATTTGACCGAATTGGTGTGTCCGGTTAAGGTTTGGCAGCATTCCCCTGTACTTACCTGCCATAGGCGAGTAGTAGCATCATCACTACCTGTGGCTAGCCATTGTCCATCGGGACTAAACACCACTGAGTTCACCCAATTGGTGTGTCCGATTAAGGTTTTGCGGCATTCCCCTGTACTCACCTGCCACAATTGGATAGCGCCATCATCCCCACCTGTAGCTAACCATTGCCCATCGGGACTAAACACCACAGATTTGACCGAATTAGTGTGTCCGGTTAAGGTTTGGCAGCATTCCCCTGTACTTACCTGCCATAGACGGATAGTGGCATCATTACCACCTGTGGCTAACCATTGTCCATCCGGACTGAAAGAGACAGAAGAGATTCGCCCAAACGGGTAGGTCAACGCAGATCGAATCCATCGGCTATTGACTAGATTCCATCCATGCAGTTCTATTCCACTTAAATAAATTTGTCTGAGGGTCAATCGAGAGAAATCAAACGGTTGGACGTCTGATCTCACCTGAACTAGCAAATTTAATAGATTGCCAGCAGCATATCCCCTACCCCAATCAGAGTGTTGACGAATGGTTTGAAGTGATACGCAGACGTGTTGATCTAAATTGGCAATACAAACTGCAATTGGCTCCAGAATAAGGCGCATCTGGGTTTCTCGCACATAGTCTTTCGCTGTAGCTTGAATCAACGTATGAGTATGAAAAAGGTCAAATTGTTGAGTATTTAGCTCTCCACTAACCTGCTCAACAAACCGATCTGTAGCAAACTCCATGATCACGTTTTGCAGGGTGAACTGCTTGTCCACGGTTTCTATCAGGTAACGGTCAGTCAACCCCCTCAACGCACTCCGCACTTCCCGCTTCGTCACGGGCGGCAGCAGGTCTTCCATCAACTCATCCAGCCCCACGGGTTCGCGGTTGATTGCCAGCCAGAACAGAATGGAACGCTCCAAGGGCACAAGGCGGGTAAGGTGCTGGTCGAGTAGGCTGCGCACATCCTCAACCGCGGCCCCTTCCTCTTCCAGAAAATCATCCACATCGCCCAAGAACTCTCGCTGAATGGCCGTCGCCACCAGATGTAGTGCTTGGGGATTACCGCTATAGCGACAAATCAGCTCTTGGCCTTGGGTATCGGCTTCATCCAGTTCTAAGCCCTTTGCCTTCAGAATTGCGCGTCCGGCTTCAATATTGATGCCCGTTACCGACCACAGACGCACAGGGAAGCGATCGCCCGCCATTGGAGCCAGTTCGCGGGGACATTCCCGACTGGTCAGCAGCAGGCAACTTTGATGCTCGGCCTCGCCAATCCGGTGAATCAGTTCCCCATACCCTTCATATCCGCCTCGAAACTGCCCGGTTGATTCCGCCTGCAAAACCGATTCCAGGTTATCTAGCACCAGCAAGCAGCGGTGTTCCCGTAAATAGTGGAGCAGACGAATGATGCGTTCGCCCAGGCGGGTGGGCAGATTGATTTCCGTTTCCTGCTGGTCCGAGAGGAACTGAATCAGCCGCACCAGAATCTCATCCAGCGGTGGGGCTTCCCGCAAACTGCGCCAGATCACATAGTCGAACTGGTCATAAATCTGGTCTGCGACCTTGGCGGCCAGAGAAGTCTTGCCGATGCCGCCCATGCCCAGCAGCGTCACCAGGCGGCACGGCTCTGTCAGTATCCAGCGGTTGAGGATGGCGAGCTCCTCTGTGCGGCCAAAGAAAATGCTGGTGTCCGGTTTTTCGCCCCAGTCAATTTTGGCCGACGATCGCGTTTCCTGAGGTGTTGGCTCGGGACCTGCTGCTTGTGGAGGCAATTCAGGCAGGCCATAATCAGTGGTTTCCAGGTCTAACCCAAAGGCTGCGAAAAAGGTTTGCACCGAAGCTTCATCTACGGGTGCCGTGCGATCGCAAATCTTCTTGATCGTCTTGCGGCTGATACCTGCTCGCTCTTCCAACTCTGCTTGGGTGAAACGCTTGCCGTATTTCTCTCGATCTTGGGCCGCTGCGATCGCAGCTTCCAGTCTCTTTTGGCCGGGCTCGGTGAGGACAACACCGCGTTGACGCTGACTCATGGCGGGCGGGGGGGGGAGATGACACACAGCCGGCGGGAGCCCTTGGGGCGGCAGTGGCGTTTCACAGCACTCGACAATCGGAATGTTAAGGGAAAGTTCCCGAGGCTTATGCCGATGGTAGGCGATCTTTCCCAAAAATTCCCCTGCCCGGCAGGGCCGGTTGCAGGGGCGATCTAGGGGTGGCCAGAAAGTTTCTGGCAACCTTCTCCTAAGCTGCCGAACTTCCTGGGAATAACGCCATTGCCCCGACACACTGAGGGCCATGGATGCAAAACTTACCAGGAGACCCCATGCACCTAGCCGACGTCTTTCAAACCCCGAGTTATTCCCCTATCGCGGCCGCGGCGTCGTGGCCGCACCATCACCCCGGCAGACCGGGGCCGGGTCCGCTTCCAGGCCAGCTATTGGCCCGCCCGCCTCTTCAACGGCAGCCGGTGGCCAGCCCTAGCGCCAGGAGAACCGGTGGAAGTGGTGGGCCGTGACGGCATCACCCTATTGATCAAACCCCTAGGGCGTAGCCAGGAGACAGGATGAAACGGCGACGCTCTCGACCCTGGCTGTTGACAATCACCCTCAGGGCATTGAAATACTCTGGCTGGCCCTGGTGGGGCTGACCCTGACCTATCTGGTGGCCCTGGCTCTCGGGTTTGGGGTATGGCCGCTCTGGTGAGCGAGTTGACCCTGTGGCTGCTGCCGCGAGCCTTGGTCTTGCTGGCTGTCTGGTTGCGATCGCAACCGTAGCGAGTCGATGCAGTCCTGAGACCAGCCCATCACAAGTTCCCCATGCCCGTGAGCTAAGGTCTAGGAGTAATCCCCTAGGCTCCCGTTCAACACTCTTCCCATGGTCCCTGACCCCGCCGCCACCGCTACCCGCCCCGCCGTCTTCCATATGGAGCAGGTCAGCAAAGTCTACGGCCATGGGCGAAGTAGAAGTCCATGCCCTCCAGGTCCGTAGATCTAGACCTCTACGAAGGAGAATTCGTGGTATTGCTAGGTCCCTCGGCAGTGGCAAGTCTACCCTGCTGAAATATTCTGGGTGGCCTAGACGTGCCCAGCGGCGGCCAGGTGTATTTTCGCAACAGGCCCTGACCCCAAGCCCAATGAGCAGGCTCTGACCCGGTTTCGCCGCCATGCCGTGGGGTTTGTATTCCAGTTCTACAACCTGATTCCCAGCCTCACCGCCAAAAGAAAGTGGCCCTGGTCACCGACATCGCCCGCCGCCCCCATGGCCCCAGACCAGGCCCTGGACCTGGTGGGCCTGGCCGATCGGCTGGACCATTTTCCGGCCCAGCTGTCCGGGGGGGAGCAGCAGCGGGTGGCCATCGCCCGGGCCATTGCCAAGCGGCCAGAGGTGCTCCTGTGCGACGAGCCCACCGGCGCCCTAGACTTTGAGACCGGCAAGCGGGTGCTGGAAACCCTGGAGCGGGTGAACCAGGAATTTGGCACCACCACGGCGGTGATCACCCACAATGCCGGCATCGCCGCCCATGGCCAACCGGGTGGTGCACATGCGCAGCGGTCGTATCACCCAGATCGATCGCAACGCCCAGAAGGCCTCCCCCAGTCAGTTGGAATGGTAAGGTGCCGTGTGTTAGCTATCGGCTATGAACTTAGGGGAGATGGGGAGATGGGGAGATGGGGAGATAGGGAGATAGGGAGATGGGGAGATGGGGAGATGGGGAGATGGAGAGTGGGAAGTCAGAATTATCAACAAGATCATCAAGTCGAAGCGAGTTTTGAGGTCTTAGTTTTTAGTTTTCAGTTTTCAATTCACAGCATCAAGCCCTAACTCAAAATTCAAAATTCAAAACTTCTTCTCCCTACCCCCTACTCCCTAACACTTCTGATGTCTGATTTCCAATGAAAGCTCTCAACCAAAAACTCTTTCGCGATCTATTGCACATGCGGGGGCAGGTGCTGGCGATCGTGCTGATTGTAGCGTGCGGCATCGCCAGTCTGGTGACGATGATGAGCACCTATGATTCTCTGAAGCTGACCCAAGACACTTACTATGAGCAGTACCGCTTTGCCGAGGTGTTTATGCAGCTGAAGCGGGCCCCCGAGAGTTTGGTATCGCGCATCGAGACCCTGCCTGGGGTGGGGGCGGTGCAGACGCGGGTGGTGAAAGATGTGACGCTATCGGTGGCGGGACTGGTGGAGCCGGCCACTGGGCGGCTGATTTCCATTCCAGAGCGGCCCACCCCGATGCTCAACGACCTGTTTATTCGCACTGGGCGCTACCCGGAGCGGGGGGATGAGGTGCTGGCGAGTGAGGCGTTTGCCAAAGCCAATCATCTCGGCCTGAATGATACCGTCGGAGCGATCATCAATGGTCGCTGGCAGACGCTGCGGATTGTGGGAACTGCCTTGTCACCAGAGTATGTCTACGAGATTCGCGGCACTGAGTTGGTGCCTGACAACGAGCACTTCGGCTTGCTCTGGATGCAGCAGGATGCCCTCGGCACTGCCTTTGATATGAAGGCGAGGGGGCCTTTAACGATGTCCAGCCTGAGGCTCATGCCAGAGGCCAGCGAAGCCGAGGCCATCTTTCAGCTCGACCAGCACCTGGAAACCTACGGCGGATTGGGGGCCTTCGGGCGGGAAGACCAGGTTTCTAATAAGTTCATTTCCGAAGAGATCCGCATGCTCTCCGCCCAAGCTGTGCTGGTACCGAGCATTTTTCTGGGGATTGCGGCCTTTTTGCTCAACCTGGTGCTCAGCCGTCTGGTCAGCACCCAGCGGGACCAGATCGCGGTGATGAAAGCGTTTGGCTACGACAATATGGCTGTGGGGATGCACTATCTGAAGCTAGTGATGGTGGTGGTGATCTTGGGGGCCATTCTGGGCAGCGGTTTGGGGTGGCGGCTGGGCTGGGGGATGACGCGCCTTTATGCGGATTTCTACCACTTCCCTTTGCTGCGTTACGAAATCCGTCCGGCAGTGCTACTGATGGCGCTGTTGGTCAGTGGCGGGGCGGCTATCTTGGGGGCGTTTCTGGCGGTGCAGCGGGCGGTGACCCTGCCCCCAGCGGAGGCAATGCGACCTGAGCCCCCAGCTATCTACCACCCGACTTTGGTGGAAAAGCTGGGCCTACAACGGTGGTTTTCCGCCCCTAGTCGCATCATTCTGCGCAATTTGGAGCGCCGCCCGGTGCAGGGACTGTTGTCGGTGGTGGGAATTGCGGTTGCGATCGCCATTCTGGTATTGGGCCGTTACTTCACCGATGCGATGGACGCCCTGGTGGACATCCAGTTTCGCACCATCCAAAGAGAAGACATCACGCTGGTCTTCAACAATCCCCTCTCTGCCCAGGCCCAGTTCGACCTCTATCACCTGCCAGGAGTGCTGCGGGCCGAACCATTTCGCACAGTCCCTGCCCGCCTGCGGTTTGGTCACCTCAGCGAACTCAGCGGCATTACCGGAGTAGCACCCACCAACGAACTGCGCCGCCTGCTGGATCGCGATCGCAATCCGGTGGCGCTGCCTCCTGAAGGCGTCGTCTTATCCACCAAACTGTCGGACCTTTTGCAGGCCCAGCTCGGTGATGAGCTGATCGTGGAAGTGCTGGAAGGAGAACGCCCGACCCGCACTGTGCCTGTTACTGGCATTTTCGATGAACTGGTGGGTATCTCCGCCTACATGGATATCCACGCCCTCAACCGGCTGATGCGAGAAGGCTTCACCCTCTCCGGAGCCTATCTACAGGTGGATGCCCGGCAACAGTCCCAACTGTACGCCCAACTGAAGCAAACCCCGGTTGTCGCTAGCGTTGCTCTACGCCAGAGCACCATCGACCAGTTCAACGACATCATTGCCGAGAGCATGGGTGGATTTACCACGGTACTGGTAGGGTTTGCCTCGATTATCGCCTTCGGGGTGGTCTACAACGCCGCCCGCATCGCCCTGTCCGAACGGGGGCGGGAGCTGGCGACCCTGCGCATCATCGGCTTTACCCGAGGTGAAATTGCCTTCATCTTGCTGGGAGAACAGGCAGTGCTGCTGGTGCTGGCAATACCTGTCGGTTTTGCTCTGGGGTTTGGGCTGGCAGCCCTGATTACGAACTTCTACGACTGGGAGCTCTTTCGCTTCCCGCTGGTGGTTACCCCCGCCAGCTATGCTTTCGCCTTTGTGGTGATTATGGCAGCGGCTCTGGTATCCGGCGGCATCATTCGCCGCCAGCTCAACCGCCTCGATTTGATTGCTGTCCTAAAAACCCGCGAATAAGGAGATTTGGCCATGGGAGAGGTCCAGGACTCAACCGGGGAGCATGCCTGGCAACGGCGCTCCGAGGCCACGGCCAACGCGCGACTGGAAAGCAACGCTGGTGGCGGCGATGGCCCCGTTGGCTGCCCTATCTGGTCTGGCTGGCTTAGGGGTGGCTGTATTGGTGGCCCTGGCCCTACGCCCCGCCCCCGAGGCGGTGGATATGGGCACCGCGTCACCAGCGGACCGCTGCAGGTGACCATCGATGCCGAGGGCAAAACCCGGGTGGATCAGCGCTATGTGGTGGCAGCCCCGGTGACGGGGCGGCTGCAGCGCATTGAGTTGGAGGCGGGCGATGCGGTGACCGCCGGGGCGGTGGTGGCTCAGATCGATCCCCTGCCCCTGAATAGCCAGGTGCGGGCGGCCCAGGCCCGGCTGCGGGAACTGCAGGCGCAGATCCGGGGGGTAGATACACAACGACCGAAACCAGAGGCCTTGGCCCAGGCCCAGGCCCGCTTACAGGCGGCGACAGCGACCCGGGAAGCCGCAGCCGCCGAGGCGGAGCGGCTGCGGGCAGATCTAGAACAGGCCAGACGCGATCGCACCCGGGCCCAGACCCTGGAAGCCCAGGGGGCCATCTCTCGACAGGAGCGGGAAGCCGCCGAACTGGAGGCCACCCGATTGAGCCAGGAGTTGGCGGCGGCCCAGCGACAGTTGGACGGTGCCACGGCAGAGGTGACCGCGGCTCGAGCAACCCTGCCCCTGCTGCGGGCAGAACAGCGAGACCCCGACTACCTGATCGACGTGTACCGGGCCCAGATGGCCGCCGTGGAGGCAGAATTGGCCAATCTGGCCGACGAGGCCCGTCGCACCACCATTATGGCTCCAGTGGCTGGCAAAGTGTTGCGGGTGCCGGAAGCCAGCGCCCGGGTGGTCCAAGAGGGGGAGCCCCTGCTAGAGCTGGGCAATCCTGCAGAGCTAGAGTTGGTCATCGACGTGCTCTCTGCTGACGCCGTCCGCATTACTCCCGGCGATCCAATTCTGGTGAAGCAGTGGGGCGGTGACGATGTCCTCAGGGCCAGGGTCAGCGCCATCGAACCGGCCGCCTTCACCGAAGTCTCCGCCCTGGGAGTAGAAGAGCAGCGGGTGAATGTCATCGGCCAGTTCGATCGCCCGGCCGCCGTCTCCCTGGGGGATGGCTATCGCATCGAAGCCGGCATCGTCGTCTGGGCCGCCGAGGAGGTACTGCAGGTGCCCGTCAGCGCCCTCTATCGCTGTGGGCAGCATTGGTGTGTCTTCGTGGTGGACAATGGCCGGACCGATCCCCGCCAGATCAGCATCGGTCAGCGTACGCCTACTGCGGCCGTGGTCACCGCTGGCCTGCAGCCGGGGGACCGGGTGATTCTCCACCCTAGTGACCAGATCGAGGCGGGGCAACCAGTGCAGCCCCGGTAGTGCCCCCGGTAGTGCCATGATTGCAGCCAGTCCCCGCTATCTTGGCCATCGCAAAACCTCCCCCAACCGCGGGCTGAGGGAGGCGTGAGAGTCGGCCGGGCCCTTTGTTACTGAGCCCGCCACTGGCAGAGGAGCTTACCGTCGATGACTACCCATTGGGCGGTCAACGGGGAGGGTCGCTGCAGCAGAGGCTCTGACTTAGAGCTACCGTCGGCCGCCTGCAGCAGGGGCAGGGGACGGTGGGCTTTGGGGTGGGGGTTCATGGTCATGATGTTGGCTCCTTGAACGGGGGAATTGAATCGTCTGTACAGAACTTCAGCCCAGTCCTGACCGATTTCCAGGGAAATTTCGTGACATTTGATACTGTTAAAGGTGTCCTCGACGGCGGTCTGAGGTGATCTAGCGCACGATGAGCCGGGTCAGCCGGCGATGCCATGGGCGGCCAGGATTGCCTTGACGGCTGGGCGGGGAGCCGTTGCATACAGGTACGGTAGATGAGAGTACTACGAGGATTCATACCAGCACTGCTGCTGCTGGGAATTGCCATAGTGGTGCGGTGGATTCCGGATTCCCTGACGCAGGTAATGGCCGGAGACACCGCCGAGCCCCCTGAGGCAGCGGGTCAGGTCTATGAACTGGTGCCGGGCTCGGTCTATGACGGCGATACCCTCAGGGTGACCAATGGCCGTGGAGACCTTAAGATCCGCCTATGTGGTATCGATGCCCCAGAGATAGAGCAGGCCCTAGGGATAGCGGCGCGAGACCACTTGCGATCGCTATTGGCTCAAGGGAATGGATCGCTGCTGCTAGTGCCGGTGGAGCAGGACCGCTATGGTCGCACGGTGGCGGAAATCTTCGTGCCCCTGGCCGGTCAGGCGGAAGAGATTCATCTCAATACCCAGATGGTGCTCGATGGCTATGCCTATCACTATGCCCAGTACAGTGATGCCTGCCCTAATGGTAGGCTGCTAGCAAGAGCCGAGGAGCAGGCCCAAGCCCAACAGCGAGGGATCTGGGGGGATGAGAATGCCGTGCCTCCCTGGGACTATCGGCAACGGCATCGTACGGCCGTGGATGAGGTCCTATGGTCTGCTCGCTAAGCGAGTAAGCGGATTGACTAGTCACTGGGAGCAGATGTCGCCCGATCTGAGCCGCATTCTCGGTGCCGCTAGCCCAGCGAATAACTCCACCATATTGCTTGGGCAAGCCCATCCACCTTTCGACAAGTTGCTCCTCCGGAGCCGCTGTGCAGACAGGGTATTGCCCATCCACCTGCTATCCCCTTGACGGGTACTTTATCTTCACGCGAATCCCTTACTCTCCTACTCGCCCACGCCTTCATTCCCCCCTTTCTTCAGGCTAAGAGCAAACCAGGCAGTCAGTAGGGTCAATCCGCCAGTGACCCAGAAGGGAAAGGAATAGCTGACACTGACCAGCACTCCCCCAATGGCAGGACCCAAGGCATTAGAGATGCTGAGATAGGACGAGTTTAGCCCCATTACCTGACCCTGCTCCTGGGGACCACTGCGCAGAGACAGTAGGGCATCAATTAAAGGCATCGGGAAGGAGTTGACAGCGGCAAACAAGAGTAAGCTGAGGGCAAAGAACTCAGGGATGGGGAATGTGGGCATCAGCAGAAACAGTACCCCGCGAGCGGCCAGGGTGATAGCCAGGATATTAATCAGCTTAAACCGTCGCCGCAGAGGGTCTAGGCCAAATACCTGGGTGACAAAGCCAACGATACCTACCGCGGCAAAGGCGATCGCTAGAGCCCGGGCATCCTGACCCAAGACATTCAGGAAAAACGGCTGAAAGGCAAAGGTAAAAATGGTGAAGCTGGCCCCACTGAAGAAGGTGAGCAGAAATACCCGGCCAAAGCGAGGATCGCTAACAGATCGAGTGATTTCGCCGAAGCCAAACTCTTGCCAGCTCAGCTTAAAGGCGCCCCGACGAGGCAGGGTTTCTGGTAACAGGAACAGACAGAGCAGCACGGCGATACCAGCAATGATCGCGGCCCATAGGAAGCCCATGCCTAGGGAGGAGATGCCGGGCAGAGAGGGCATGGTCTGGGCCAGGTAACTCAGGGGGGGACCTGCCACAAATCCCAGGCGGAATAAGGCACTAAAAATACCGAAGGCCCGCGGCCGTTGCTCAGGGGTGGTGGTGTCGCTAATGATGGCTCGGGCGATGGAGTTATTGCCGCCGGTGACGCCGTCCAAAATGCGAGCAGCGAATAACAGCCAGGGGACCAGGGTGACGCTGGCGATGGCGTTAGCGGCAACTGTTCCCAGCAGGCTCGCGATCAGTAGGGGTTTGCGACCCAGGCGATCCGATAGACGCCCCAGGATTGGGGTGGCAATGAACTGGGAAATGGCGTAGGCAGTGGTCAGCAGGCTGGCCTGAAAGTCGCTGAGACCAAATTCCTTGGCGTAAGGATAGATCAGCGGAATGATCAGGGTAAAGCTAACGGCATTGGTGAAGGCGACTAATGCAATTAGCCAGTACTGTAGGGGTAGCCGCGACGAGGATGGGGAGGGAGCCATAAGATCTGACGTGGGTTAATGCGATGAAATCCTCTCGTTTAGGTCTGCTGAGAGGACGCGACATACACATTACCTCCTGCCCCCTCGGCTCCATCTTTCCTGGGATCGCGTTGCTCCTATCGGCCTGACGTCTCCTAGTGACTGCCACTCTGGGATAATCGCCCAGCAGTGCGCAGAATCTGTCCAGCTAAGATGGCGGCTCCGAAGCCGTTGTCAATATTGACCACCCCAATGCCAGCGGCACAGGAGTTGAGCATGGTCAGCAAGGGGGCCAATCCGTTAAAGCTAGCCCCATAGCCAATGCTGGTGGGAACAGCAATCACAGGACAGTCTACCAGCCCGGCCACGACGCTGGGCAGGGCGCCTTCCATGCCCGCTACCACCACCAGTACATCAGCCTGATATAGGACATCTCGATGTTTTAGCAGCCGATGTAACCCGGCGATGCCCACATCCCAGAGGCGTTGCACCCGAAACCCGGAGAGTTCAGCGGTGATGGCAGCCTCTTCGGCAACGGGCAGATCGGCAGTGCCGGCACTGAGGATGCCTAGGGTGCCTGGCTGCCAGGGGACAAGATTTAGGGGCGCCAGGGCACAAATGCGGGCCGATTCGTAATAAAGGGCTTCGGGCAGATGCGATCGCACCTGCTCATACACATCCGGCTCGATCCGGGTAGCCATCACCACCGGATGACGCTGGCGCAGGGCCTGCATGATCTCAACGATCTGCCTCACGGTTTTACCCGGTCCCCACACCACTTCTGGAAAGCCCGTGCGCAAGGGAACGGTGATGATCGACCTTGGCAAACTCCGCCACCGGTTCAAAATCTAGATATTTCAGGTGCTCAAAGGCCTGACCTGGGCTCACCTGCCCCTGGGCCACAGCCTGCAGCAAACCACGCAATTTATCCGGCAAGGTCACAGTGACAACCGATAGAGAGGGCCTGTCTTAGGCTAGCGCCTTTCGTCCCATGGGGTAACAGCACCCAGACCAGGTTTTCCCGCTCCTATCTCTGGCCGTACCATAGATGATCTACCCCCGCTCCAGATATCCTCAATGGCCCCCCTCGATATCCTGATCCTCTCCAATGGTCCTGGTGAAGTGTCCACCTGGGTACGCCCGGTGGTCAAAGCCCTACGGCAAAAACTCCCCAATCACCACCAAGCTCGCATCTCCGTAGTGCTCTCTCCCTGTACCAATGCCTCCGGCCGGGAAGCTGCCATTGTTCGCAGTTATGACGAAGTCGACCGGGTCCAGGCCGCCAGCCACTTCTACCCCTTCTTGCTCTGGGGCAAAACCGCCGATAACTGGGATTGGCATTCCAGAGGCGTAGTCATCTTCCTCGGGGGAGATCAGCTCTATCCCGTTATCATTGGCAGGCGTCTGGGCTATGCCACCGTCGTCTATGCCGAATGGGAAGCACGCTGGCACCGCTGGATAGATTACTTCGCCTGCATGACCGCCAGGATTCGAGAGCGGGTAGCACCAACCCTGAGGTCCAAATTCACCGTGGTGGGAGACCTAATGGCCGATATCCATCAATCTGCCCAAGCCACCGCTACGGTACAGTCTGCTCTCAGCCTCCCCGCCAATACCGAGTTGATCGGCCTCCTGCCCGGATCTAAGGCCAATAAACTCATCCTAGGCGTCCCTCTAGCCCTAGCTACCGCCGAAGCCATCTGGCGCCGCCGTCCCCAGACCCGCTTTGTCATACCCGTGGCGCCTCATTTATCCCTGGCCCAGCTGGCTCGCTATGGCAACCCAAGCCAGAATCCATATATCGACCCTGGTCAACGGCACCCCCCAGCCACCCACCCTGATAGGAGGCAGACTCACCACGACCGCGCCTCCGCACCCCGGGGTCTTGAGGTCGATCTATGGACTCCTTTTCCTGCCTATGATCTACTCAGCAGTGCCGCCCCTGCCTCACACAACGGGGCCAACACAGCGGAGCTCGGGGCCTTAGGCATCCCCATGATCGTATTGCTGCCGACTCAAAAGCTAGATGCCATGCGAGCCTGGGATGGCATTCCTGGCCTATTGGCCAACTTACCCCTCCTGGGCAGCCCCATGGCCAAAGCCATTAATGCCCTAGCACTGCGGCAAATCCTTAGAGAAGGGCGCCTATTTGCCTGGCCCAATCTCTGGGCTGGGCGAGAAATTGTCCCAGAGCTGATCGGCCGCCTTACCCCCAACCAGATCGCCGAGCAGGCCCTGACCTGGCTGGAGCACCCCAGCAGCACCTGGATTGCAATTCAGCACGAACTCCGGTCCGTGCGGGGACAGCCTGGGGCAGCTATTAAACTGGCCGACCTAGTTTTGCAGGCAGTAAACTACCAAGAGACTTCGCCACCGAATCCCCATGTCTCTAACCTATCCCCCTAGTCCTAGCAGTGACCATGTCGATACTTATCACGGCGTAGAGATCGCCGACCCTATCGCTGGTTAGAAGACCCCAACTCACAGAGCAAACCCGCCAGTGGATTGACGCCCAGAATCAGGTCACCTTCGACTATCTGGCCCAGTTACCAGGGCGAGAGCAGATTCGTCAGCGCCTTACCGAGGCTGTGGAATTACGAGCGCTCACAGCGTTCCCTTCCAACGCGGCGGGCGCTACTTCTATTACAAAAATGACGGCTTGCAGAATCAGAGCGTGCTCTACACCTTGCCTCGGTTAGAGTCAGAGCCTAGGGTGCTGTTGGATCCCAATGCCCTCTCGGAAGATGGCACCGTTGCCCTCAGCGGCATCGCTGTCAGCGAAGATGGGACCTACCTGGCCTATGGCATCTCTACGGCCGGCTCCGATTGGGTGGACTGGAAGGTACGGCAGATCGAGACCGGTGAAGATTTAGCGGATCACCTGCAGTGGGTTAAGTTTTCTGGGGCCTCTTGGACCCATGATCACCAAGGGTTCTTCTACAGCCGCTACGACGAACCCGACGAGACCACCAAGCTTGAGGCCGTTAACTATTACCAAAAACTCTATTACCATCGGGTTGGCACTCCCCAAAGCCAAGATGAGCTGATATACCATCGTCCCGACCAGAAGGAATGGGGCTTCAGTGGCCAGGTCACCGATGATGGCCGCTATCTAATCATCTATGTCTGGCGCGGTACCGATCCCCGCAACTTGCTCTTCTATAAGGATCTGCGTCAGCCCGACAGTCCGGTCGTAGAGGTGATCTCCAAGTTTGAGGCCGAGTTTAGTGTCATCGACAACGATGGGGCTCTACTGTGGGTGCAAACTGATTGGCAAGCCCCCCGGGGCCGGATAGTGGCCATCGACCTCGATCACCCCCAACCAGAGCAGTGGCAAGAGCTGATCCCAGAGACGACCCAGACGCTGCAGAGCGTCAGTATCTTGAATCACCAGTTTGTGGCCGTTTATTTACAGGATGCCTATAACACTGTGCGCAGCTTCGATCTCAGCGGCCAGTTTATTCGAGATCTGGCCCTGCCAGGTATCGGTTCGGTCGGGGGTTTTGACGGTCGACGGCGAGATACGGAAACGTTTTATGGCTTCACTAGCTTCACCGCACCGACGACGATCTACCGCTACGATTTGACCACGGGAGCCAGCGAGTTATTTCGTCAGCCCCAGATAGCCTTTAATCCGGCAGATTACACCACTGAGCAGGTGTTTTACACCAGCCAGGATGGCACCCGCATTCCCATGTTTATTACCCGCAAGCGGGGGACAGAGCCCCATGGCCAAACCCCCACCCTACTCTACGGCTATGGAGGCTTTAGCATTTCCCTAACACCTACCTTTTCAGTCAGTAATCTAGTG
This sequence comes from Halomicronema hongdechloris C2206, assembly GCF_002075285.3. Lineage (GTDB taxonomy): Bacteria > Cyanobacteriota > Cyanobacteriia > Phormidesmidales > Phormidesmidaceae > Halomicronema_B > Halomicronema_B hongdechloris. The sequence continues at coordinate 2,950,998 of NZ_CP021983.2, forward strand.
TGGTTAGAGTTAGGCGGCATTTATGCCGTGCCTAATTTGCGTGGCGGCGGCGAGTATGGAGAAGAGTGGCATCGGGCCGGCACTAAGCTTCAGAAACAGACCGTTTTTGATGATTTCATTGCCGCTGCCGAATGGTTGATTGCAGCTGGCTATACCCGTTCTCAAACGCTGGCCATCATGGGCGGTAGCAATGGTGGATTGCTGGTAGGGGCTTGCATGACCCAGCGTCCGGATCTTTTCGCAGCGGTGCTACCGGCAGTGGGGGTGATGGATATGCTCCGGTTCAATCAGTTCACTATCGGCTGGGCCTGGGAATCTGACTATGGCTCTCCCCAGGATTCAGAGGAATTTAAGGCCCTCTATAGCTATTCGCCGCTGCATAATCTACAACCGGGAACGGCCTATCCCGCCACCTTGATTACAACGGCCGACCACGACGACCGGGTAGTACCGGCCCACAGTTTTAAGTTTGCAGCAGCGTTGCAGGCAGCTCAGGGAGGAGAGGCTCCTGTCTTGATTCGCATTGAGACTCAGGCTGGCCATGGGGCCGGTAAACCCACCACCAAGGTGATTGAGGAAGTAGCTGACAAATGGGCTTTCTTAGCAGCCAACCTGAAGATGCCTCTCTAAGATACCTCTCTAAACCTAGGGCCGGATCAGATGACGGTGGGTGCGTTGCTGATGAGCGATGATTCGGGCTCGACGCAGCGGCTCTTGTATCAGGTGGGTACCCAGGCTAAGGCTGAGCAGGGTCAGCAAGGCCAGGATTTCTGGCCGCATCAGACCGATGGTTAACCCTAAACTGAGGCTACAGCCCAGGGCCATGGTTAAGAGGGCCAAGCGGATGGCAAATCCTGGACTCAGATAGCGGTTGATCAGGGCCTCTACAGTCATCCCCAGGGCAATGCCTGCAATCCAGCCACTGGCTAGGCCAACGCCACCGCCTAGCAAGATCTCCGTCAGGCTGCCACCGATGGCTCCAGCCATCGACCAAGCCACTAGGAAAGTGATCAGCCCCACCCCACCGCCAGCGATGATACTGGCATTGGCGCTGATGGTTGCTCCCGTAGTGGCCAAGGTCCAACCGGCGATCTCAAAGCCTGCGGCAGTGCCTGCGGCAGTGCCAAAGCTAGCCAGGGCTAGGTTGCCGTCCACCGCTAAAGGATTGCCCACAAACCAATACACGCCACGATACAAAAACAAGGCAAATAGAAACAGGAGGCTGAGGGACTGCCAATAGGTCTGGCTTTTTTGCGCCAGGACTGAGGCGGTGCGGACTTGCAGGGGTAGGGTATAGGCCTCGGGCAGGGCATTGCTGGTTAAGCGCAAGGTGCGCTCATAGAGGCGATCTGGCATCAATCGACCGACGTCTACAGTAATCTGACAGTCGATGCGGTTGCCGGCAAAGCTGGCTGGCTGAACGCTAATCCAGGGATGCCGTTGGAGGTCCGACGGCCCATCGCTGGGGTGGGGCTCTATGGTCCAGGTGCCCTGCAACGTGGTCTCGGGAATGGGGTTATGAATATGTAGAGAATGGGTTAACGTTTGACGGCTCTGGGTAGCTGCCAGTTGGATGGTGGCTGTGCTGAGATGCACTTTGGGAGAATAAATCGCACAGTTGGGGACGGCCTCTAAAGCGGTGACAGCGTTGCTATATCGATCCTTCAGCCGAGGTTCTACCAGCCGCTCTAGCCAATTGATCCAGGGCCGATTCACGGTGGGTAAGAGATGCTTAAACTTGACTCGATAGCTGATGTCGACCAGATCACCAATGGCGTCGGGCTGAGTCTTGGTCAACAGACAGACCAGGGTCATGCCCAGGCCATAGAGATCAGAGGCTTCGGTTAGGGCCCGGTTGAAGAGCTGCTCGGGTGGCATGAACCCCAGGGTACCCTTGACGACGCTGCTAACCCCCACTTCTCCGTCGCCGATGCGGGCAAAGCCAAAGTCCACTAGATATACCCGCAAGTGATCGTCTACCAGAATGTTGTCGGGTTTGATATCGCGATGGATCACAGGGGGAAATCGCGATTGCAGGTAGACCAGAATTTCCAGCAGTGCGATCGCAAGTTGTCTCACCTCCGCCGGGCCGAAACTACGGGTGGCACTCAGGGGGCGGGCCTGCTTATATTCCTGCACCATGCAAAAGCCGTTATCGGTCTGGAAGCTATCTAGATAGCGAGGAATGCCAGGATGGTTGAGGGAGCGTAACACCTCAATTTCCCGTTCATGGGCCTCTAGATCTGACCAGGCTGTGGTTTGGGCAAATTGGAACTGCTTAATCACTACCTCGGTGCAGTGGTTGCAGTCTTGGGCTAGGTATGTCACCCGGCCACCGGCTCGATTACAGCCAAGCACATCCGTCAGGGTATACCCGTAGGGGGTGAAATCAGGGAAATCGGTCATAGTTTAGTCGCAGGAATTTAGGTGATGCTCCCCAAGGACAAACGAGATCAACATTGACGACTCTATAAGACAGATCACTCCGTAAAAATTACTAAAAGAATAGCCTGTCCTCGATTTTTGCGCCGTCGATTCATAAACCCTTTAAATTTAGACGCCGGACTGCCAGCAAGACGACAACCGATGCCCTGAAGCAGACACTCTCAACACCGGCACAAAAAGTTTTCGCAAATCTTTGGCAAATTTCTCGGAGACGATGCGATCGCATCAGTAGTATCGAAGGAAGATTAACTGTGTTTTTAATCCTGTTGCCCCTGGCATTAGCCATAGCAACCGCTGCAAAGGCTGTGCGGTTGCAGACCAGTCTCTCCCCTTAGACCCGGCAGTTGAGCGATGAGCCGTGTCCTAGGCTGACTGGTGAACGCTGTATCAGCATCGCAATTAAGGCTTAATTAAGGCTTAGCAAATGGCCCGGATGACTTCTTACCGACTCTTTCCCCCCCAGCTCATGTCCCCCCTGGCAGGGCTAACCCTGTTGACTTTTGTTGCTGTATCATTGCCGGCAACGGCCAGCCTGCCTAGCCAGCGAGCTACCCCACCGCCGCCGCCACCATCGACCCTTGAGTCAGCCTATCGTCTGGGGGCAGGCGACCGGATCCGCATCGATATCTTTCGGGTGCCGCAGTATAGCGGTGAGCACGACCTGCTAGTAGATGGGTCCATCAATTTGCCCGTCGCCGGCAGCGTTGATCTAGCCGGCCTCACCCTCGACCAAGCCTCTGAGGCCATTGCCATTGCCTACAGCAACATTCTGCGTCGTCCCCGCATCACGGTTTCCCTGGTCACTCCACGGCCGCTGCGCATCGGGATTGCCGGTGAAGTTACCGAACCTGGTTCCTACACCCTCAACAGCGGCGAGACACCTACCATCACCGCATTACTAGAGGCTGCCGGCGGGCTGACTCAAATGGCAGATTTGCGGCAAGTGCAAATCTATCGATCCCAACGGTTTGGCCCCAATCAAATTATTAATGTTAACCTGTGGCAGCTATTACAAACCGGGGACTTGCGCTACGACGTTACCCTACGGGATGGAGATACGGTAAGGGTGCCCACCGCCGCATCCCTCAATCTAGCCGAAGCCCTGCAAATGTCTACCGCCAGCTTTGCCTCCAATGAGAGTCGCCCCCTGAATGTCGCCGTCGTCGGCGAGGTCTTTCGCCCCGGTCCTTATACTGTCACCGGCACCGCTCGCACTGGGGCCGCAGGCGTGCCTGGCGGTGGTGGCGGCACCGCGATTCCCCCTACCGTCACCCGGGCCATTCAGGTGGCGGGGGGGATTCGTCCCATGGCCAACATTCGCGACATTCAAATTCGTCGCCAAACCCGCACCGCCGGTGAACAAACCATCGCCGTCAACCTGTGGCAACTGCTGCAGACCGGGGACTTAACCCAAGATATTGTCCTGCAGGAAGGCGACACGGTGATTGTGCCAACTGCTACCGCCATCGACGAAGAGGAAGCGGCTCAAATTGCTGCTGCTAGCTTCTCGCCGGACACGGTGAAAGTTAACGTCGTCGGAGAAGTGGGTCGACCCGGCATCATCGAGGTGGCGCCCAATACCCCCTTGAATCAGGCCTTACTGGCCGCCGGTGGGTTCAACAATCGCGCCAGCCGGGGCGAGGTTGATCTGGTTCGCTTGAATCCAGATGGCACCGTTGAGCAGCGGGAGATTCCAGTTGATTTTACCCAGGGACTTGACGACGAAACTAATCCACCGATACGGAACAACGATGTCATTATTGTGGGGCGCTCTACCCCCGCCACCATCGGCGACACCTTAGACACCATTGCTCGTCCCATCAGCAGTGCCATCTCCCTGTTTACGATTCCCTTAACCCTGTTGCGTTTATTTGAATCGTTTTAGTGATAGGGCTCTCTGTGCCGATGCTTTCTTCCATGCCATTAGACGCCATACCAGCAAGAATCCTCGAACCCTGTGGCGCTTACAGGGACCGTCAATTGTCGAGTCCAGCTAGAGACCTGGGCATTTCTACCAGTCACTCTCTAGGTCTGAACTTAGATCAGGTTTGTCACGTACTCCCAGGGATATGCTGTGGTTGCCCAAGGGTCTATATGCCACTATTAACCCATAGGGGGTGTCGACTATCGCCGTTAGCCAGTAGGGTCTAGTCAGGTAACTACTTCCATGAATGCTGATTCATCACTACCAGTCACTGCTGAAAAATCCTTTTTGCCCAATCGCTCTGACGATGAGGGGGGAATAGATTTAGGGCAAATCATCGACGCCATTCGACGGCGGCTGCTACTAGTAGCAGGGGTGACTACGGTAGTAGCTTCGGCAGCGGTGCTGAAAGCCTTAACGGACACCCCCATCTATGAGGCGAGCTTTGAGATTCTGACCAATCCAGTCACCCTGGAAACCCGCATCATTTCTGCGGCCAACCCGCAAACATTAAGTAACCAACAGGATGTGGTGGCCGTATCCGTAGATGAAGCCAAACTCAAAATCCTCAAGAGTCCTAAGGTCATTGATCCAGTCGTCGAAGAATTGCAGGAGACGTTCCCGGCCATAGACTATGGAGATGTCGCCCGCGGGTTGACAGTTCAGCCCACGTCCCAAGACATTCTGACTGTCACCTATCAGCATCCGGATCCAGCGGTGGTGACAGCTGTGCTGGATGTGGTTGAAGATGCTTTCCTGCAGTTCAGCCTAGAGGAGCGCCAACGGGACATTCTACGCGGGATTGATTTCGTCGATGAGCAACTACCCCAGTTGCGATCGCGTGTCGATGCCTTACAGTCTCAACTCGAAGCACTACGGCGGCAGTACAATCTGATTGATCCAGAAGCTCAGGGGCAGCAACTAACCCAACAAATCAGCAGTTTTTCCCAAGAGCGCCTCGACATTCGGGTACAGCTCAACGAAGCCAAGCTGCTGTACGACAATTTAGATCAACAACTGGACCAGCAGGGAGAGCTCGCGGCCGCTTCATTGCTGAATGAAAATCCCCGGTACCAGAGCCTACTGGATAAGCTCCTAGAAATCGATACCCAACTCGCCGAAGATTCGGTGCTTTTCATGGGAGAGAGTCCTGAAATCCAGTATTTACGGGAGCAGCGGCAACAGCTCTTACCCCTGTTAGCCCAGGAAGGGCAACGGACAGAACGGCAGTTAGTGTCAATGATTCGGGAACTGGAAACCCGCGATCAAGCTCTGGGGCAGGCCATTGATCAGCTCAACCAGCGCATGAAAGTGTTGTCATCGGTAGCCCGACGCTACAGCGATATTCAGCGGGAATTGCAAATTGCCACCGAAAACCTCAACCAGTTCCTGTCTAAGCGAGAAGCCCTCCGCATCGATGCGGCCCAGCGGCAAACGCCCTGGGAATTGCTGAGTCAACCCGGTAATCCGCGGGCCTCTGCCGCCAGCGTGAAGCGCAACTTACTGTTGGGCAGCGTCTTGGGCGTGCTTCTAGGCATTGGGGCAGCCTTGCTGATAGATCGCCTCAGCAGTGTGATCTACACCCCGAAAGAGCTGAAATCCCTGAGCAAGTTACCGTTGCTGGGGGTCATTCCCTTCAACGAATATCTAGAGCGCTACGGCCCTGCAGCCAGTGTAGCTACCCGTCTGCGTCAGGCTGGGTACATTCTCAACATCACCAACAAAGCAGACGAACAGGAGCAAAGCCAGGCCTCTACCCCATTTATTGAATCGTTCCGCTCCCTCTATGCCAGTCTGCGGTTACTCAATCCCGATCGCTCTTTGACCTCTTTGACAGTGAGCTCGGCTACTCCCGGTGCCGGTAAGACAACGGTATGTCTCCACTTGGGACAGGCGGCAGCAGCCATGGGGCGGCGAGTATTACTCGTGGATACAGATTTACGCCGTCCCAGTTTGCACAAGAAAATTGGCATGAAAAACGCCAAAGGCCTGACTGATTATATTGCCTCTCCGGAACTCTCCATTGAAGAGGTGACTCAGCCAGTTCCCCTGGATGACAATCTCTCTATCATCACGGCTGGCTCTCTACCACCAGATCCCACGAAGGTGTTGTCCTCTCGTCGCATGGAGGAATTCATCGGCATGGTCAACCAGCAGTTTGATTTGGTCATTTACGATACGCCACCGTTGCTGGGCTTTGCCGATGCCTTTTTAACCGGGGTTCACAGCAATGGCTTTCTCATGGTGGTGGGCTTGGGTAAGGTGAAGCGCACCGTCTTCCAGCAGGCCCTAGAAGACTTGAAAGTGTCGATGATTCCGGTGTTGGGGCTGGTAGCCAATGGAGCGAAAGAGGACCAGATGGCCTCATCCTACAGTTATTATCAGTACTATACCCAAGACGAGGCACTCCCATCCCAAACCAATGGCGCATTGAAAACGGAACCGGCGGGATTGCTTAAGTCCCTCAAGGATTTGCCGATTGTGAAGTCCATGACCAAGAAGTGAGTCAGGGCACCCATAATTCTTGAGACAATTCATGGCTCTAGTGGACTCAGAAGTCGGGCGCTAAGGGAAATTTGAGTATTTGACGGCAGCCATGACTCGGTTCAAGATGAGCGTAGTAGCTCTCTATAGCCTGGCTGCAAGCCATACAGGGCAGACCTTATATCGATCGGGCTTTAGACTATGCCCGCAGTCGTGGCCTCTGTCCCCATGATGTCCACGGGCGCAATGTGATGATGCAGAATGGGCGCGGACTCGTGGTGGATGTGTCGGATTTCTTGCATGAAGAAGCCTGTTCTGCCTGGCGCGATTTAAAGCGGGCCTATTATTGGCTGTATCTTCCAGTATTGTCACGGGTACGGCTGCGGGTGCCCTACTGGATGCTGGATGTGGTGCGGGTTAGCTATCGCCTCTGGCGCCGGCTCCCCCGGTGGCGACAATTACCTCAATAGATTAAGGGGTTAGGGGTGATGGGCCTGGGCCAGGAGCTGTTGGACCAGTTCACAAAAGCCTGCCGCCTCTGCTGCAGTGGTGAGATAGGTGGGTAGGTGGGTCATGGGATGGCCCCCAGGGGCCAGTCTGCGACCATCGCAATAGTGGGCCACATTGGCGACGCCCACAGAGTAAGGAAAATAGGCGGTATCAAACAGACTCTGGTCATTGGGGCTATCGCCTACGGTCAGCACCTGCTCTGGACTCAGGTCCGGGAAATATCGCCGCAGTACCGTCTGTAGTCCAGGGGCCTTGTCCTGATGGGGCAGCTTCAGGTGGCACTGGACGGTGCTGTAGGTAAAGCCCCAACCCTGGTGTGCACAGGTCGCTTGCAGGGATGTCAAGGTGTCAGGGCTAAGGCCGGCCACATCGAAGGTCCAATCACTGAGGCGAAACCGGTTGTCGCTAGACTCTCGTAGCTGGGGGTATTGCCCCTGCAGCTGGGCAAAGAGTTGGGCCAGCTGTTGCCGATGAGCAGTGATATCCCTTAGGTCTACCAAGGGCTGAAGCTGCAGATCTGGTTTAGCCATATACAGCCCCCCATTTTCTGCGATCGCACCTGCCACCGGTAGATAAGACACCAATCCCTGCACCCAGCCCACCGAACGCCCCGTGACGATTAAAACCGCTAGTCCTGCCGCCTGCAACTCTATCAACGCCTGTAATAGCCCCGGTGTCAACTGCCCGGCCTGGGTCAACGTCCCATCCATGTCGGTGGCGATCAGACGAATATGGCGGCGGGTTTGGATAAATTCAGAAGTGGTTAAAGACTGCAATCGGGCCATGGAAAGTGAGGAATTAGGTTTCTCCCATCCTCTACACTGAGTGGATACTGTGACAAGGTATCTCCTGGGTATGGCGACCCTTTTACCCGATCAACGCAACGACTACTATCTGAGCGAAGCAGCTCGAGTAGGGATTCATAAGCCAATTTTGGCGGCCCTGTATGCTGTCCACGGCCAACCTCAACTGCCCGACGGCGAACTGGGCTTAGGCATCTATCCAGTTAACCGAGTCGGCCCCGATCAGGTCAACACCTTTCCAGAGCAAGTGCAATACGCTGCCAATACCGTGCGTAGCCTCACCGATAGCCTCACCGCTGAGGGGTGGCAAGGCCGCGACCTCTGGAATGCTAGCGAAAGCCGCTATAGCGATCGGCTGTTGCGTACCCTGGCCGCAGGCTATCGTCCCCCTGCCAGCGACACCAGTGCTGCCCTGTTAGAGGCCAGCGATTTCAATACCCTCAAAGACGCCTATCTAGCTGACATCGTCTACGACTACGAGGCAGACCAACTGCCCCATAATCCAGCCCATCTGGATAAAGCCCTATTGGCCTTTGCTGAGCGGGTTCCCCCCCATTACGGCCGCTTAGGGTTTCAACGCCAGGCCCTGCTGGAAGCGGTTCGCCTCTGGCGCAAACTCGATAGCCATGAGGCTGTGCTCGAGGCCCTAGAGATCTCTGAACCCGTGAGTCAGGCGGACGAAACCGCCCTGGACCAAGCCCTGGTTAATTTCGTGCAGGGGGCGGTGCGCTATTACTCCGGCTATCCCTATCAACGGGAAGCCCTATTACGCCTAGTCCAGCTCTGGCGCCAGATGGACTCGCGGGAGGAGACGATTCAGTGGCTGGCTAGCCACGATCCCCACGCCCACGAAGCCAATCTGCACATCATCGATCCGGCCTTGATTGCCTTCGTGCAGCACCTACCCGGTCAATATAAAGGCCAGGGCGATCAGCGCTTTGCCCTGACCGAAGCCTATCGTCTCTGGCAGCAGCTGGCCTCTCGAGCAATGGCCCTGGAAAGCCTGGGAGTCGATCCCCGCACCGTTGTCCAGCAGGCCGACGACAAAACCGCCCTGACGGAGACAGCGGCTCAGATTGATCAGGGGTTACTGGCCTTTATCAAGTCAGTGCCACAGACCTACCAGGAAACCGAGACCCAGCGCGAAGCCCTGATCCGCCTGGTGCAAATTTGGCGTCGCCTAGAGGGTCGCATTCCCACTCTGCAAGCTCTATGCGACGATCTGCGCCGTATGGAACGGGCCCAGCGCCATGCGGTGGAGGCCATGCCTGCTCCAGAGGCTGCTCCCCAGCCCCCTCGCCCCCCCCGGTGGACCCCGGAGAATGTACAACTGGCCGCTTCGATTGTTCCCAATGGGAATTTCACCTGGGCCGAGGCCACCCATGGTGGTACCCGCCTACCCCCCAACCAAGCCACCATCGACGCCATGGTCCGCATTGCTGCATTGGCTCAACAGGCTCGCGATCGCATCGGTCGTCCCTTTAAGGTCACCAGTTGGTATCGCCCCCCCGAGATCAACGCTCGGGTCGGTGGCGCTTCCCAGAGTCGCCATATCATCGGCGATGCCATCGACTTCTACTGCGACGGCCTCAGCGGCAACCAACTATACTGGGCCCTCGATCCCTGGTGGCCTGGCGGCTTGGGCCGCTACCGCCGCTTTCCCTATCTGGCCCATCTAGATGCCCGCGGCTATCGAGCTCGCTGGACCCACTAAGCCCGACTACGTCTGCTCCCTTGGCAGCTTACTCTGCTTCTGCTGGGATTTCTGAGTCTTATCCTGCTGCGCAATCTGGGTGACGTAGATTTCCACATCCCGCTGGATCAATTCTTCAATCTGATCGGTGAAGTCGTCGAAGGCAGCCTTGCAGGTATCGTAGTCACTGTACTGACCGCTCAATTGAGAAAACTGCCAACCGTGGGTCTTCAGGGACTCCACCGTGCGCCGGTAGTGATACCAGCGTTCACCATAGTGGAAGAACTCTTCAATGGCGGCACTGACGGCAACCACTCCACTAAGACCGATGGCCAGATATTTCTTCACCTGGCTAGCCCGGGGATTGGTGAATTCTAGGCCTAGCAAGATCGGCACAATGATGCCCAGGGTGATGGCAGTGAGCCGCAGGCGGTAGTACCAGTCGCGGCAGAAGGCCGCCTTCTTTTCCATCCAGATCACCTGATCCAGCCAACGCGATCGCAAATAATGCCGTTGAATATCGTCTAAATTCAGGGCGTCAAAGAGTTGTTTAAAGTCTTGTTTAAGAAAATCAGCATAGGTTTGTTTGGCCATGAACCCCCTCCAGGTAAAAGACGTGAGGAATGCATTGAGGCAGACAATCCTTCACCCACCCCCCCAGATTATCTGACAGTAGCACCGGAGCCAGCCCAAGCAAGGGGAACGAATCTGCTATAAGGGAAAGGTGCTCAAGGAAATACTATGGCGCTGCCTCGACACTCCTTCCATCTGAACGTCATCAAAGACGGGGATACCCTGATTGCCAGTGGTAACAATATCACCGAATCGGTCCGACTCTATGGCATCGACTGTCCAGAACTGGCTCAAGCTCCCTATGGCGAGGCCGCCCGCCAGCGCATTCAAAAACTCCTAGAGCCCTACGACACCATTGAGGTGATTGAGGTCGACCGCGATCGCCATGGCCGATTAGTGGGAGAAGTGTGGGTAGAAGACGGTTGCATCAACACGCAACTGTTAGCTGAAGGCCATGCTGTCGCCTATGGGCGCCATCTCAAAGGGGAATTTCGAGATCGCTACGTCCAGGCCGAAGCCATTGCCCGCAAGGCTCGCCTCAACTTTTGGCAGCAGCCCCGGCCGGAGATGCCCTGGGATTATCGACAACGTCATCCCCACTGAATCGTTGCCAAAACCTAGGCATCGAGAATATGACTGAGCCAGGGGACAAGGCCCGGAGTAAATCGCTGTAGTCGTTGTACTATCGGTCCAACGCGGTCGGGAAAGACCTGTCGCTGGTTGCGCTGAATGGCACGAATGGTGGCTCGAATTACCGAGGCCGGTTCGCTCACTAGCCAATCTGGCAGGGCTGCCATGGAGCCCGCCAAGCTACCATAGCGGGGAGACTGCAGAATTGGGGTACGACTAAAGCCAGGATATACGGCAGTCACCTGCACTCGGTATGGGGCCAACTCCCTGGCCAGCCCTTGGCTAAACCCTCGCAAGCCAAATTTGCTGGCGGCGTAAGGCACCAACCCAGGCGGGGCAATCCATCCAGCCAAGGAGGACAGGTTAACAATATGGCCCCGACGACGCTGCACCATGACATTGGCAAACAGAGCGCTTAGTCGCATCGGAGCCAACAAATTCACCTGCATCAACTGCTCCCATTGCTCAGCGGGCACTTCATCCAAGCGTCCTACGCAACCTCGGCCAGCATTATTGATCAACACATCGACGGGGTATCCCAGGCCCTGGATCTGCTGGTAAAGGCTGTCACAGCCGTCGCGACTAGCCAGATCAGCCGTCAAACAAGCCAGAATCTTGCCTGGGGAAACACTGTGACTGAGAATAGCCGCTTGTTGCTCCAGGGTGGGACCATGGATATCGGTAAGAATCAGTTGGCCATCAAGGGCTAGCAATTGCCGACAAAATTCCTGGCCAAAGCCACCGCTGGCACCAGTAATCAGGATGAAGGCTTGTTGCAGCTGGGTCATAGCACCTGAATCTTGAGAAGTGGATAGTCTGGGCAGCAGCGGCTATAGCCATGAGCCTAGCACGGCTGTGGGCAATGAATGGGGTCATTTGTCAATCGATGCGGTCTATCGTATCGGTGCTCCCCTGCCATTGTCAGAGGCTGACGCCCATAGTAAAACTGAAGACTATCGATGCAGGCAAATTCGCCCACCCCAATCATGATGAATCAACTCCGTCGCTGGGCAATTGGCTGGTTGGTGGCCCTGATCACCCTAGCTGCTATTGTCGGGTTGCAGACCCAGACCCCGGCTCAAGCACCATCAGAGCTCACTCTCAATCGGGCTGGACTTACCCTAGAAGAGTTAGCCGACGGTGTATACGGTCTCATTGCCAGCACCGACTTTCCCCCCAGTGATCCTGCCATGGCCATTTGCAATGGTGGCATTGTCATTGGCTCCGACGGGGTATTGGTGATCGACCCCTTCCAAACCGAGGAGTTGGCTAATTTGCTATTTGCCACCGTAGCCAACCTGACAGATCAACCGATTCGCTATGTGGTCAATACCCATTATCACTTCGATCACTCTGGTGGCAACGCCGCTGCCAAGGCCTTGGACCTACCTATTCTGGGGCGAGGACCGATTCGAGAGTTTATGCTAAGCCGCAACTTGGAGATGGATCCTAACGCCACCCCGCCTGAGGTGATTGTGAATGGTGCTGGAGAACTGTGGTTAGGGGAGCGGCAGATACAGCTGACCGAGTTTGATGGTCACTCTGGCGGCACTGATTTAGTGATCTATATTCCCGATGCCGATGTGCTGATGGCGGGTGACTTGCTGTTCAGCCAACGGCTACCTTACCTGGGCGATGGCAACATTCGGGTGTGGCAGCAGACCCTAGAGCACTTGGCTGTCGATTATGATACGGCTACGATTCTGCCAGGCCACGGTCCTGTTAGCGATCGCACCCACCTAACCACCTTAAAGGACTATCTGGAGCAGCTTGAGACCTGGGCCATGACTTGGGAAGCTGCTGGACTTTCCCAAGCAGAGGCCATCGAGCAGACTCCCCTGCCCGACACCTATAGCGACTACCTCTTCCAGGCATTATTTCCTGGCAATTTAGAAGTGGCCTATCAACAAATCACCCTGGGCCATGATGATGCCGCCGCCATTGAGCGCTATTTCCAGGCCCAAGCCCCAGCACTGCAAGCTCTGTAGGCGAGGAGAGTGGATGGGGGGATGAGTAGCGGTGGATCGCGATCAGGCCACGCTTAATCTCACAGGTTAAGCGGGCCAGGCAGGGCAAACTTGATGGTGCCTGAGGCAGACATAACCTCCCGTCGGGTGACATTTCCCCGGCTCTCTATGACCAGGGCGTTCCGCTTGTGGTGTTCGCAAAGCGGCTCCGCAGGAGCAACCTGTCGAACCACCGCCCTAGACCCCGCGGAAGGGCTTGTCGGTTAGGAGCGAGGGACCACGATAAGACCACGCTTAATCTCACCAAGCAAGGATCTCACCCGAGGGGATTTCGTTCCCCTCGGACTCCGACGACCAGGGCGTTCCGCCGCCCTGGACCTGCGGAAGGGCTTGTCGTTTAGGAGCAATAGATCGCGTCGCATCGGCAAGGTAGCGAGGGGCTTTTTTCCCTTTCCCCAACCCCTACTTCCACAAGGGGAGCTGGAATATTCACTCACTCAAAAATTCAAAACTCATCAACCCGTGGATCCTTCCCTTGCCACACATTGCTTACCCAGTTTGAGCAGCACGGCCCACGCTACTTCTCTTTACTCGTCACTCGTCACTCATCACTCTTTACTCTCCGTTCTTCGCTCTCCGTCCTCCGTCCTCCCCATCACCCCATCACCCCATCACCCCATCTACGTTCTCCGCTCTCCGTCCTCCGTCCTCCCCATCACCCCATCACCCCATTACCCCATTACCCCATCTCCGTTCTCCGTTCTCCGTTCTCCGTTCTCCGCTCTCCGTTCTCCGCTCTCCGTCCTCCGTCCTCCATTCTCCCCATCTCCCCAACACCCCCACTGGCACCGTGAGGAGTAAGCGCCTAAAATGGGCCATATCTATAGCGTTATCGTTCCATGAGTCGGTCATCGTCCCATTTTCCCGACGCCTTACCCCTGTTTGCAGATACACCTCCTACATCCTGGAGCCATTCCCTCAAGGGTTGGCTGTGGCGTCACCGGTTACTGGTGGTGTTGACGGCTGTCTGGCTGGGATTGATTGGGGTGGCCACCTTGGCTTATAGCGAATTGCTGTTTACGGGCCGCACCCTTCAAGCCAATAGGCCAGCGCCGCAGTCGGCAGCCATCTCCGAGCCTTCCCTACCGTCATCGTCTCCAGACCCATCATCTACGGCTCCCATGACAATGGAGACAGCGACGATTCCTTGGTGGTCTATGGCGGCCCTAGTTGGAACCTGCGCCCTGGGATGCCTGACAATCTCGAAACGGTTGCAAGCGCCACCCAGGACTCGGCAACGCCGTCGGCGCTCGTCCCGTCGCCCCTCCCGGCGACCAACGGTGCCAACTGTGAAGCGGCTACAACCTAGGACAGGAGAGGAACCTCTAGTGAGTTCTGAAGCAACCCCTCCCCAAGCTGGAACTAAGCCTTCCTCCCCCGCCGGGCAACAAGGGGCTAGCCCTGCCACCACGGCTGCCACCTCTTCCCCAGGATCGACGTCGGCTGCTGTCACAGTGGTACCAGCCGATCATCCCCATCCTTTAGATGTGCCAGATAGCTTGGTGCATGATCTCGATTTGCGCCAGCGTCGTCCCCTCTCTTCCCTGCTGTAGGCCCCTTGAGCCATCTGCCCGTTGTCTATCATCCTCAGTATGTAGCGCCCTTGCCTACTGGCCATCGATTTCCCATGGCTAAGTTTGGCGGCCTTTATCATCACTTGCTGCAAGAGCGAGTAATTGAGCCAACTCAGGTCTATCAACCAGGGGCACCTCCCTTGGAGTGGCTCACCTTGGTTCATGGAGTAGGTTATGTCACGGCCTACTGCCAGGGCCACCTTGAAGCCAAGGCCCAACGTCGTATCGGTCTACCCTGGAGCCCTGACTTGGTGCAACGCACCTGCGCGGTTGTCGGCGGCACCATTTTGACGGCGAAATTGGCTTTACGCCATGGTCTGGCTTGTAATACTGCTGGCGGTACCCACCACGCCTTCCCCGACTACGGTACGGGGTTTTGTATTTTTAACGACTTGGCTGTAGCTGCCCGAGTGCTACTGCAGCAAGCCCTGGTGCAGCAGGTGTTGATCATCGACCTAGATGTGCATCAGGGGGATGGCACCGCCTGGATTTTTAACCAAGACCCTCGGGTCTTTACGTTCTCCATGCACTGCGCCGTCAATTTTCCCGGGACGAAGCAACTCAGCGATCTAGATGTGCCCTTGCCAGCGGGCATGCAGGATGATGCTTACTTAAAGACATTGATGGATTACTTGCCCAGTCTGTTGCAGCAGGTAAATCCTGATCTGGTGCTCTACGATGCCGGGGTGGATACTCACCAAGCCGACCGGCTGGGTAAATTGGCCATGTCTGATGCTGGGATTTATCGGCGCGATCACTGTGTGCTCAAGACTTGTGCTCGGGCTGGCTATCCAGTGGCTTGTGTGATCGGTGGGGGTTACGGTGATGACATGGAGGCGTTGATCTGGCGACATTCCTTGGTGCATCGAGCGGCCACGGCGGTGTTTCGTGAATTGATTTAGTGGGTTGCTATACTAGGGCTCCGATATTGACTGCAACGTGTCCATGGCTTTCATCGTCGCGACCTTCTACAAATTTGTACCTTTATCAAATACGCAGGAATTGCGATCGCACCTCCTGTCTTGGGGCCAAGCCCTTAACCTGCGCGGCACCATTTGCTTAGCCCCCGAGGGCATCAATGGCACCCTAGCCGGAGACCAGCCTGCCATCGACCAGATGCTGCATCAGCTACGGCAGCATCCTGTCCTAGCAGACATCACCCCGCGGACAGCTACAACCCCTACCCTGCCCTTTGAGCGGTTCAAAGTGAAGCTAAAGCCAGAAATCGTCACCCTAGGGCGACCCGAGGTCAATCCTATCCAGCAAGTGGGCACCTATGTCTCTCCCCAAGACTGGAACGCCCTGATCAGCGATCCCGAGGTGCTAGTGCTCGACACCCGCAACCACTATGAAGTCAGCATTGGTAGTTTTCAGGGGGCAATTAACCCTGCAACCGATCGTTTTCGCGAGTTTCCTGCCTACGTTGCCCAACTCAACCCCACCGTCCATAAACGCGTGGCCATGTTTTGTACCGGCGGTATCCGCTGCGAAAAAGCCTCTGCCTACCTGCTACAACAGGGATTTGAACAGGTCTATCACCTGCAAGGGGGTATCCTCAACTACCTAGAGACCATCCCAGAAACCGAGAGCCTGTGGCAAGGGGAATGCTTCGTCTTCGATGACCGCGTCGCCGTGGGCCATGGATTACAGCCTGGTATCCACCAGATGTGCCAGGGCTGCGGTCATCCCGTTAGTCCTGAGGACCAGGCCTCGCCTCAATACCTGCCAGGTCACTGGTGTCCCCACTGCTTGTGATGAGCGTAGCCGAACTACTATCGCTTCAAGGCCAAGGTCAGTCCGTCGGCAATGGGCACTAAGCTTAAGTCAACCCGATCGTCTTCGTAAAGGGCTTGATTAAAGGCCCGAATCGCTTCAGTCTGAGCATCTTTCACCGTATCATCTGCCACACGCCCCGACCAGAGCACGTTATCGATGGTCATCAGCCCCCCGGGTCGCAACAGCTGCAAAGTGCGCTCATAGTAGGCCAAATAATTACGCTTGTCGGCATCAATGAAGGCAAAATCAAAGCGTGTCCCTTCAACCAGCAGCTGATCTAAGGTCTCCAGGGCTGGTGCCAAGCGCAGGTCAATCTTGTCGGCCACCCCGGCTTGCTGCCAATGGCGGCGGGCGATAGCCGTGTAGTCTTCACTGATATCACAGGCCACGAGCTTACCCTCTGGGGGCAGGGCCAAGGCCACAGCCAAGGCGCTATAGCCGGTGAATACACCCACCTCCAGGGTCCATTTGGCCCCCATCAGTCGCACCAGCAGAGCCATAAACTGCCCCTGCTCAGGGGAGATTTGCATCTGGGCCATGGGCTGGTTGGCTGTTTCCTGCCGCAGCCGGGCCAGGCTTTCCGGTTCTCGCAGGGAATGGTCTAACAGGTAAGTGTATAACGACTCATCTAAATTCAGGGTCTTGCGGGTCATGGGGAATGTGCAGTGCTCCTGCATGCATTATCGTCCGATTTACCTGCTATACCTAGAAACGAGTCCGTAATACCGAGTTCAGCCCCAGCTCGATCGGTTTTCCCTCTAGGTAACCCTTCGAATCTAGACTTAGACAAGTTTTACGGAATTCCTGGTTGCCAGGGTGTGGCAGATAATGGGTAGGTCACCGCTAACCCGGCGTGGCCGGTGGCCATAGCCAACATCATCACCCGTGAAGGCAATTCAGTGCCAGGTAGCCCCTAGCTTTAGGCGCCTCGTGCAGGCTGCCTACGCTATCCAGTTACATATGATCACCCTGGGAGGTAGCTCCATGTCTGAGAGCTCTGTAGTCCAGATTTCAGCGGTTACAGGCTGGATCATCGGCATCAGCCATGTCAAAGATAGCGGTTACCAGTGCTGGGTAATCAATCCCGATCTCGATGTGCTCAGCGATGGTACCCTCTACAGCACTAGCAGTGCCGCCATGTCAGCCGGAAGAGCGTTTGTAGAACGCTTCAGTTAGGGGCCTGGGCCAGAAACTCCGGCACCGGCAGCAGATGAGTATAGAGCAGCGCTGCCACCACCAGCGTGTAGGCGGTAGAACTCCCCAGGCTAATCAGCAGATCACGGCGCCAGTTGGCCTGACGTTGGCTGAAGAAGAGATCGACAGCGCCCCATTGCATCATCACAATGCCCAACACATTGGAGAGCCAGTAGCCCACTACCGTAGCTGCCCAGAACCAGTCAGGCTGTCCCCAGGTGACGACATAGGCAAAGCCATAGGCAATCGGCAGGTTAAAAAATAAGTCATTCCACCAAGACAAGGGCGAGAGCATATAGCCCACCCCCATGACGAGGCTGCCTTTGAGTCTTTTCAACACGAACGACACAGTACCCGTCGCATCTGTTCCATATTGCCAGGTAAATCGTGACGCATGGCTTGCTCTACCAAAAAACCGGGCACTGGAATCAGGGGAGTGGCCTGAACTGAATAGGTCAGCAGGGTGCCTCCTTGACAGTCTTGCAAGGTCAGATCAGCGGCGAAGTCGGTGAAGCTGCCCCGTTCAAACCGAAATTGAATGCGCCGGTGCAGGGTTTCGAAGACGTTTAGATAGATTTCCACTTGGGCGTTCATCATCAAGAAGGCTTTGCGGCCCACTTGGTAGAGGCGACGGCAGCCCTGGCTGCCACGATGATGGCTGGCTAGGAGCTCGCTGTGGACAATGTTGGGGAAATACTGGGTCCAGCGGCTGTAGTGGGTTAATTGCTCCCACAGATGCGATCGCATCAAAGGCACATACATTTGAGCCGTCACCGCCTTGCCAGCTTCGGTATAGCCATATGTATCTACCACAATCTGCCCCCTTAGTAGCGCCTGTAGACAATGATC
This sequence comes from Halomicronema hongdechloris C2206, assembly GCF_002075285.3. Taxonomy (GTDB): domain Bacteria; phylum Cyanobacteriota; class Cyanobacteriia; order Phormidesmidales; family Phormidesmidaceae; genus Halomicronema_B; species Halomicronema_B hongdechloris. Next base: position 2,969,480 of record NZ_CP021983.2, read on the forward strand.
ACTGGGATGAGGCACATCAACCAGTAGATGGGGGGGACGCTCTAAAGCCAGTACCATAGGCGAGGTCACTCCAGACAATTCAGGGTGGGGAAAGGCATATTCCCGCTTGACTACTGGCTATTATGGCTAGTCCATGTGGCAAAACTATGAGCTAACCGCCCTCTGGCCGTAAAGCTTCCGTGAATTCTACGACATTCTTAGGAATTCAGGGCCTATGCCACAATAGGGATGCTGCTCACCACGGTGGGTTGCCACCTGTTTAGGGTCCCCTTTGTCATATCCCCGATGTCATCGCGCCGTCCTGAAACCCAACTCTTCATCGTCCTAGCAGTGCTCACCCTAGCCGTGTGGGTTCTGCGTGGCCTCACTATTTTGGCCTTCTTGCCTGGCATTATTCTGTGGCTGCTGCTACTGACCTCCATCGCTACTGGCATCGTCAGCAGTTGGCGGTCCATGCACTAAGGAGCCTATGGATCAAAGAGCTCATACATAAGTCATGGCGACCATCGCTTAGGGCTAGCACCATCCTCTCGGCGACGAATCGTAAACGACTCAAAGGACGGAGGAGCCACCGGCAACCCAGGCCCCTGAGGTCGTAGGCCTCGGCGAACAGCACGCTGCCGCAAATCATCGCCCACAGTTACATTCAACTGATCCCCCATGAGCATGCTCAGGGAGCCCAAATAGAGCCAAAGCAGCAACACAATCACTGCTCCCACCGCTCCATAGACCCGATTGAAGTGACCGAAGTGGGCCCCATAGAGGCGAAAGCCCATGGACAGTCCAGCCCAGGCTAGAGCCGCCAATACTGCCCCTGGCACCAGCGGCTTACCCGGTTGCCAACGACTGGGGCCGAAGCGATAGATCAGTACAAATGCTGCCGCCACAATGGCCAGGGCCAAGGGCCAGCTTAACCACCGCCACAGGTGCAGCAATCCCAGACTAATCATCGGGCCTCCCTGGGCAGCCACCCGATGCACCAACCAGTTACTAACGAATACCAAGGCACAGGCCACCAGTAGCAAGAGCAGCGTTCCTAGGGTTAATCCCAGGGACACTAACTTGGCTTTCCAGAAGGGTCGAGATTGCCCTCGAGGCACTTCATGAATTTCATCCAGGGCTCGCATGGCAGCACTAACGGCTCCTGAGGCAGCCCACAGCGAGAAGCCAAAGCTCAGAGAAAACAGTCGGCTGCTATTGCCCTGGTTCACCTCCTGGGTGAAGTTGCGAATTACCGTCAGGGCCTCTACTGGAGTCACATCACTGAGGCGACTCGCCAGTTGCATCAGAGTCGCCTCCAAGGAGGCCACCAGGCCGATGGCCGTCAGCAGGGCCAAAATCCCCGGAAACAGGCCCAGAATGGCGTTGTAGGCCATCTCCGAGGCCAAACTAGGCAACCGCTGCTCCCCCGTACGCCGGACTACCTCCCGGAGGGTCTTCGGGGTTAAGAGACAGCGCAAGAATCGAATAAATGCACGAACCGATAAGGCTCGTCTAATGCGACGCATGGGCATAGCACACCGGCTCCATTACCCGTCACCTCACGAATCAACAGGCCATTGGCACCGGCAGCCAGTGCCATTTGCTCTGAGTGTAACCTTGTCCCAAACCACTGCCCTCACCCCCCTCAGGCCCGATACACCGGTAAAGTGAAGTGGAAGTAACTACCTTCATTCACTACAGAGTCCACCCAAATTTGCCCGTAATGGGCCCGCAGGATGCGTTGGCAGAGAGCCAATCCCAAGCCATAGCCATCCTGACTCTCATCCCGCTGCAGTCGGAATCGTTCTTCGAATATGTTGTCTCGATTTTCCTCTGGAATTCCAGGACCACTGTCATGAATGGTCACTTGCACTTTTTGGTTCGTTCGGTGCAGCGCCATAACTTCAACAGTGCCTTTCAAGGGCGTGTACTTGATGGCATTATCCAGCAAGTTCAGGATCACCCGCCGGATTTGACTGCCATCGGCATAGACATGGGGTAAGTCTTGGGGAATGTCGATTTGCACCCGTTGTTGTTTTTCCCGGATGCGATTCTTCATGGCCCCCAACACGTCGAAACAGAGCGCTTTTAAATCCATATCCTGGGGTTGGATTTGCAGCTCTGCCGAGGCCCCCCTCGCAGTTTGCAGGATATCGGTAATCATGCGATCGATCGCCCGAATCTGGGTCTTAACATGTTTCAGCAACTGGTTAGTCAGTTCAGGAGAGAGCTTGGTTGTGCCTTCCTGCTGATGGCCATATCCCATTTCCAGGGTTTCGACGGCAATGGATGCTGCCGTTAGGGGGTTGCGTAGGTCGTGAGCCATCATGGCAATAATGCGATTTTTGAAGCGCAGTTGAGCTTCTAGCTCTTCTTTGACCTGATTCAGCCGAAAGATATCGTCGGAGAGTTTCATCAACTCGGCGGAGTGGGCAATGGAATCATTGGGATCATAGAAAACTAACTCATCCCCAGAGGCTCCATCAGCAGCCGGGGCCACCTGGGCCTGGGCGTTTTGATGCCAACGGGGCCACCAGTGTTGCAGTTGGGGCACAATATCACTCCCCGTTAGGGTGCGTTGGGGCAAGGGAGCAATTTTAATTAAGGCGGGGCTAGCAACGAGGCGATAATGTTCAGCCAGATAGGGATGTTCACCCACATCAACCACATCTAGGTTGATATGAAAATGCTCCTCTAGGCTTTTGAGATACTGTCGGATCTGCCGCACATGGTCGCTAGAGCTGGGACGTTTATCGATAAATAACAACAGCTTAAGGGGGACTTTTGATGCCTGGCTGGCTTGAGATGTAGCCTCCATGGAGTTTCCCTGGATGATGCGTGTGAACAATGGGGCGAGATTGATCTTCCTAATAGCCTAGCCTGTTCTAGGTCGGGCGATCAGGTCTCAGGCGCCAGGTAACTCAACGCTATAGGTATCAGACAGGCTAGGCTGGTGGGGGCCAAACTGGCAGGAGGTGGTGATGCAACCGGTATTGGTACTGTCTTGGGAATTTCCGCCCCGCATCATTGGGGGCATTGCTCGCCACGTTGCTGAACTCTATCCGGAGTTGGTTGCCCTGGGCCATGAGATTCACCTAATCACGGTGGAATTTGGTCAGGCTCCCCATTATGAGATAGTTGAGGGCATCCATATCCATCGGGTGGCCGTCCCCCCCGCCTCTGATTTCCTCGGCTGGATAGCTCACTTAAATGACAGTATGGGAGCCTATGGCGGCAAGTTGATGCGAGAGGTCGGTCCCTTTGCCCTCATCCATGCCCACGACTGGCTAGTGGGCGATGCCGCTATTGCCCTAAAGCATCATTTTCAGGTGCCGCTGTTGGCGACGTTCCATGCTACGGAATCTGGCCGTCACCACGGTTTACACCAGCCCATTCATCATTACATTCACCATAAGGAATGGGATTTGACTTACCATGCCTGGCGGATTATTGTCTGCAGTCATTACATGCGACACGAAGTCATCCAAGCCTTTGACTGTCCTGAGGATAAGTTGGATGTGATTTACAACGGTATTCGCCTGCCAGGGAGAGCCTCGGTATCAGACATTGACTTGGCAGCTTGGCGACGGCGGTTCGCCGCCGATGACGAGCAAATTGTCTACTATGTGGGTCGACTCACGTTTGAGAAGGGAGTGGCAGTTCTCTTGAATGCGGCGCCGAAAGTCCTCTGGGAAATGGGCGGGGGGGTGAAATTTATCATCATCGGCAGCGGTAATGCCGATGATTTGAAGCGCCAGGCCTGGGATCTCGGCATTTGGCAGCAGTGTTATTTTACTGGATTTATGGCAGAGCAAGACCTAAAGCACTGCCAGGATCTGGCGGATTGTGCCGTTTTTCCCAGTCTCTATGAACCTTTTGGCATCGTGGCTCTAGAGAGCTTTGCCGCTCGGGTGCCGGTGGTGGTATCCGATGCTGGGGGCCTACCGGAGGTGGTTCGCCATGGCTATAGTGGCATCGTCACCTGGGCCAATAACGCCGATTCATTAGCTTGGGGGATTTTACAAGTGCTGCAGCACCCAGAGCTGGCCCGCCGCCTAGTCAATACTGCCTATGCAGAACTGCAGCAGCGCTTTGCTTGGCCTCGATTGGCTGGTCAGACGGATGCCGTCTATCGCCGGATTCTCTCGGCGGTCGGCTAATCGAATCCAGGTGCGGTCCCATACTCCCAATTGCCGATTCTAGCAAGTTGACTGGCTTGGCGATTGCTCTGGTTGGCTGCCGGTGTAGACAGTTGTCAGGCTGTCACGGATGGGGACCTACGGCTTAGCTGACTGCGATATATACATTACTAAGGGGATATGCAGGAAGGGGCTCTGCGAGAATCGTGACTATTCTCCCTTGATTCTCCCCTGATAAAAGGTTAAGTCAAGTTCAAAGAGATATTACACTCCCCTAACTGCTAAACCAGTTGTCCCGAGGAGTCCTCTACAGTGAAGTTAGAGGATCAGGGTTATTCATCATAGGCATAAAGATAGTCATACAGAAATTGATTATAGGGAGGAGCCAGTGTTGTCAGTCGCTGCCATTACGCATAATTCTCATTATCCCTGGACAAATTGGCTCAATCGCGGGTTGATCTATCGGGCTCTACGCTGGAACCGTCCTCTGGCTCGTCTGTTGCTTGTCTTGGCGTTGATGCTGAGTCTGTTGCCACTGTCTCGAGCCCAAGCGACCCCCCCTGCTGCTGATGTGGCTCAGCCCTCTGTAGCCTCTGTGCATATGGCTAGCACTGAGACGACGACGCCTCAATTTCCAGCCGATGGGGTCTATCTCTATGGACAATCGCCAACCCCAGAAGAGTTGGGGGTGGGCTATATGGTTATGGAGGCCGTTGATCAGCAGGTGATCGGTGCCTTTTATATGCCCCATTCTTCCTTTGATTGTTTCCAGGGACGGGTCGACGGCAATGAATTGGCTCTAACCATCACCAATAGCTATACCCAGGAAACCTACCCGTATGCCATCTCTCTGGTCAGTAACGATGCGATCGCATCCACCGGCGAAGGACTAGAGCCCCTATCCCTGGAAGGACTCTATCGTCTGGCTCAGCCCAGTGATAACGACATGCGCATCTTGGCAACCTGTAAAGCGGCCCTATAAAGCTAGTGGGCACTGGTCTGGTAATGTAGGATGAACGCCGTTAAGCTTCATTGGGTAAGGGTTTTAGAAGTTTAGCAACCGATTGCCTCAGACCTTGGCTGGGCGAACGTTTGGGCAGGCCATCCCACTTTTAGAAACCAGTGCCAGCATCTCGCAGACGTGATTGAAGGAGTTCAATTCAAGGATGGCTTGTAAGGTTGTTCAACCACATGCTGCGATCGTTCACCAGAAGGTTGCCTAATTCCCCCACATATACCACATTTGACAATATCTCTCGTATTGTTTCACCAACCCCAAACTGAGTAAGGTTGTTGTGCCTGCCAAGCTGCCTGCATATTCTCTGGCATTAGCTCAGTACGGGTGAGATTATCCTGATCAGAGCCAATGCGGGTCTCGGCGCAGAATGAGGCAGTGCTGAAACCACCAAAACTTTTGACGATGCCTGCCCGTAGCCGCAGGTTGGGACTGATAAACCACAAACGCTCAACAGAGCTCATCGTTTCATATTCTGTACTGAGCACTAACCCATCTTCATTATCCATGTGGTAGCGCCCAATGACAGGCACGATCTCAAGATAGCCACGGTCCCGCAACAGTCGACCTTGTCTGCGGTTGTCAACATCAGGAACAAGGGCAAATAGGATTGTCCCTTCATGGTTTTCTCCTTCTCGGTCCCAGGCCATAGAGCCTTGCCAGCTCGCCAATGCTCCACCCACAGCCAAACTCGAATCCACTTGATGGAATTCACAAATCTCAATAATCTTGGGGTGCGTGGCTGCAAGTGCCTCAACTTCAATCTCGGAATCACCGGTTTCAGCTCGCTGAAAGGGAAGGTGATGCGTTGTGCGCTGCGATCGCCATTTACCAGTGCTGAGCTGAAAAAAATCCATCACATTCATTGCCAGAACTCCAGTACAGCTGGATTTCGGTTTGATACATAATTTTGTGAATTAAATTAAATTATGATCCTTGCGATACAAGGATTCTAGGCGACTTCAGAAACAGGATGCCTAGGAATTTCGACGTATTTTCGTCTTTACCAGTCTCTAATTCACACTGTGACTTTATCATTGAATTCCGGTATCCATTCAGGGGTTAATGAAAAATTAGGGATTCCAGCCGTTCGATTCCACTAAGTTGAGTCTATGTCGGGCGAGATTGGCAGGTCAGGCGAAATCGAGATGGCCGGGATCCGAATCGCGCAGTCGGACTGGGAGACAACCCCCAAAAGCGTCAAAGGGGGGGGGTATCATCTGGTATCGACGATAGGGAAGCTCAGCGAGCAGGAGGTAGCGCCTCTGGTAGAGCATATCGGCCATTTCAATAAGCGCATAGCGCATTTAGAAGAGCAGCTATCGAAAGACTCGAAGAACTCATCAAAAATCTGAACGCTTCCTTTGGTAGGGTAGGGCTAATTCGTTCTCCAAAAAAGACTGGGAGCTTTATTCTATCGTCGAGCTATTTTCTGCGATCGATGAAGCAACTGGAGTTCTAAGTTTTCTCTCTCGAAAGTGAATTCTCTCCGCGATTTGCAGGGAAAACCCTGCTCTTGACAAACGACGAATCAGGATGTATTGCTCGATAAGAATAGTATAAACTTTTCAAAAGGTTTTCCCATGGTTACAAATTTTGTAAAACCCGATCAAAAAGCTACAGGTTCTAATGAAATCTTGAACAAACTCAGAGAAGGACATTACTTCGTCCTCGACAACTTTACTAATAAGAACATATTACATGAGGCTGTGAAAAAAGTAATCTTAGACGGAATAGAAAAATTTGAAGGGATTAAATGCCGTCGGCTAGTTGAGAAAAATGGTTTATGTAAGATGCATTATTACTTCCCAGCAGACAAACTGGCTGATTTAGATTTGCATGTTAAAGGAAGTAAGCGCATCAAAGAAATAATGCTGAAACTCGCCTTTTCCGTGGGCAAGGAAAATTTAAAAATCTCTGGAGAGTTTTTTATAGAAGAAAATCCATTTGCGTTCAAAATAAGCTATCCGCATAGAGTGGCTATAAATTCAACAGTAACGAATGAAGACTACCATGTAAAATATATGGAATTGAGAAATAAAATAGCCTTAGAGGAGAATCGTAAATGGGAATTGAGGCAAAAGGTAGAAAAGTTCCAAGGCATTGGCAGGTTGATAGAGAAAGTAAAAACAGAGGTAAAAACGGCATTTCTAAAATCAATTAGATTTAATCGAAAGCAGGCTTTCAAACAGACCTATAAAGGGTTTGCTAGAATCGCAAAACAGCCATATGCAGCAAAAATACACCAGCCACATATAGACAGTTGGTATGGAGCCCCGTTAGATGGAATAAGTCTTTGGTGGGCTATTGAGGGAGCAAAAGAGAATAACGGTGTAGTCCTCTATCCTAATATGCTTGGTGAGGATATTGACTTTAGTGTAGAAAGTGAAACTAGTTACCTTCCGTTTGGAATTACAGTAACAAAACCTGAAAAAATAGAGGTTCCGGATGGTAGTGTTTTGCTCTTCACTTATGACATGTTACATAGTAGTCACTTAAATATTTCTGACTTTACAAGAATTGCTGTTATAGCCCAGATATATCCTAAGCTTCAGTTCAACCCTGACTCACTCCACGAAAGGGGAACTGGTTTTTATTCCTCCGAAGATATTTCTAAAGGTGACTGGGGAAATCTTATTAAAGTACCAATGAAGGATAATCTTGGAGTTCTGCATGAAGGTAGACGAAATCCTCATGTAGAGAAACGGATATCGATTACAGTGAATTCTAACTTTTCCGAGGGAAAGCCAATAGCTCTGTGTGATTCTGATACCCTCGGTGTTGGCGAAAAGATGCTAGTTAGTTTAAGGCAAGAGAGGGTTGTTATTATTAGAAATTCTAAAGGGCTTTGGGCTGTGAATGCAATTTGTCCGCACATGGGGCTCAATCTGATCGATGGGTTTCATGATGAAAACCACATTTATTGTCCAGGGCATGCAGTGACTTATTGTTTAATGGATGGCTCCTCAGAGGGTGACTTATTGAAGCTAAAGGTTTACAAGACCTATGATGACAACGGTAAAATTTTCCTGCAGAAAGTCGTGAATTGAGTTTGCAAAAGTTCATTCAAAGTTGTTTGGCACAATTGCCCTAATCGGAGCCAATGATGCAAATGTTGGCCCAGGTAAAAAGCACTGTGTCGACGTTGTCCATTGGTATTTGCCTCCGGCCTTGCGACATATTTCTGAATCCTCATAAGCTTAATTTGACGGCCTTGCAGTCAAGCACTCGTGTTGGCAATGGCAACCACAATCATCAACTTAGAAAGCTGTTCTGGTGCTAGTTTAGACCCTTCTAGAGGATAGCTACCAGCCTTAAAATCGCGAAACATTTCTTCAATCATTTTGAACCGCAGGCCATAGGCCGCTATCACCGCAGGGCCGGTTAAGGTCACATCACTGAAAAGCAAAATGATCTGCTGGCCTGAAGGCCATTGAGAGCTAATTGGCAAAGGAAATCTTAGAGAGCCGTCAAGGCCAGTGTTCTCAAGGCTTCTAGCACTAGTACTCTGCAGCAGAAATAACGCCTCTATGGACTAGAGCGGCAAGGCTGAATTTATCAGGATCTCCCTTTCTGCCTTGGCATACTAGGTCCCTGACTATCGCCATGGTCGGCAAAATTCTGCCACTGTCTACCAGTTGACGATTCCCATCAGGGCGATATCCTATGCTTGTAAGACGACGCTCGTCATGAGAACCAGTGTGAATGCAGCAGAGCAGGCTACTAGCATCGAATTCGCCACGAAGATTGCTACGGTTGTTCGCATGGTTAAGACCGAGTTCCCCGATTTGCGGGTGGACTTGAAACCGTGGGCAAACGATGACGCCACTCGGGAGTTGACCGATCCCGATTCCATCGATCTTGGGTTTCACTTTCCTGGCGTCAGTCGGTTATTCAAGTGCCGCAGCCTGCTGATGCAGATTCGCTTTCACGCCGATCCCGACATCCCCCAGCCCCGCGTCATCGGCATAGAAATCGGTGGCTTTGACCACCGCGGCAAACAATGGAATCTCTCCACCATCGGGGCCTGGGGCTTTACTGGCAATGTGTCGCCCGAGCACACGGTAGCCGAGCAGCTAAAGTCCTGCTGCCGCCGGGTCTACGCGATCTTCAATGGCCCGCCTAGTGAGGGTGGTGTTGATGATGGCCCCTGATTTCGACCAATTTCTGCAGGCCCTAGCCTTCGCTGCCCACCAACACCGCCACCAACGCCGCAAGGGAGCAGAGACGCTGCCCTACATTAATCATCCCATTGCCCTGGTGCATATCCTCTGGCACGAGGCCACCATCCAAGACCCTGTGGTTCTTACGAGTGCTCTGCTCCATGACACGGTGGAAGATACCGGCACTAGCTTCGAGCAGATCGATGGGCAATTTGGCCCTGAGGTGGGAGCCATCGTGCGTCAACTCACTGATGATAAGACCTTGCCCAAGGCGACCCGCAAGCAGCAACAGATCGACCATGCTCCCCATCTGTGTGACCGGGCCAAGCTAGTGAAACTGGCGGATAAGATTCACAACTTACGGGACTTGCGACAGCATCCCCCCCAAGGCTGGTCTCTGGAGCGCCGTCGAGACTATTGTCAGTGGGCGAAACAGGTGGTTGATGCCCTGCGCGGTGTTCATCCTTCCTTGGAAGCCCTATTCGACCAAGCCTATGTCCAGGCCATGGCTGACCTCGATTCCCCTGCTAAGATGGAAGCTTGCTGATATTTCCTGCTTCAGTCGCCATGAGCCACGGCACCCTCTTCGATAAGGTTTGGGAGTTACACAGCGTGGGCACCTTGCCGTCGGGGCAAACCCAGCTGTTTATCGGCCTGCACCTGATTCACGAAGTCACTAGCCCCCAGGCCTTTGCCATGCTGCGGGAGCGAGGCCTGAGCGTCATGTTTCCGGAGCGGACCGTGGCTACGGTGGATCATATCGTGCCCACAGAAAGCCAGGCTCGCCCCTTTGCCGACTCCCTGGCTGAGGAAATGATGCAGGCCCTGGAGCGTAATAGCCGGGAGCATGGCATCGCCTTCCATAGCATTGGCTCCGGTCGCCAGGGCATCGTTCACGTGATTGCCCCGGAACAGGGACTAACCCAGCCTGGTATGACTGTGGCCTGTGGCGATAGTCACACTTCTACCCATGGTGCCTTCGGTGCGATCGCATTTGGCATCGGCACCAGCCAGGTACGCGACGTACTGGCCTGCCAAACCCTGGCCCTGGGTAAGCTCGAGGTGCGTCGCATCGAGGTCAACGGCGAGCTGCGCCCGGGGGTCTACGCCAAAGATGTAATCTTGCATGTCATCCGCAAATTGGGGGTGAAAGGCGGCGTCGGCTTTGCCTACGAATACGCCGGCAGCACCATTGCCGCCATGGCCATGGAAGAGCGCATGACCCTCTGCAACATGTCCATCGAGGGAGGGGCTCGCTGCGGCTATGTCAATCCCGACGCCACCACCTACGAATACCTGCAAGGGCGTGAGTTTGCCCCTAAAGGAGCCGATTGGGATCGGGCCGTGGCCTGGTGGGATAGCCTGCGCAGCGATGCCGATGCCCACTATGACGATGTCGTCGTGTTCGACGCCGCCGAGATCGCCCCCACGGTCACCTGGGGCATTACCCCGGGCCAGGGCATCGCAGTTGATGAAACCATTCCTACCCTGGAGGCTCTGCCGGAAGACGATCGCCCCATCGCCGCCGAAGCCTATCGCTATATGGATCTGCAGCCGGGCCAGCCGATTCAGGGCACGCCGGTGGATGTCTGCTTCATCGGCAGTTGCACCAACGGCCGCATCAGCGATCTGCGGCAAGCGGCCCAGGTGGCTAAGGGACGTCAGGTGGCGGCTGGCATCAAAGCCTTCGTGGTCCCTGGCTCCGAACAGGTAAAGTGCCAGGCCGAAGCCGAAGGCCTGGACCAGATCTTCACCGCTGCTGGCTTCGAATGGCGAGAGCCAGGCTGCTCTATGTGTCTGGCCATGAACCCCGATAAACTGCAGGGCCGCCAGATCAGCGCCTCCTCCTCTAATCGCAACTTCAAGGGCCGCCAGGGCTCCGCCTCGGGCCGCACCCTGTTGATGAGTCCAGCCATGGTGGCCACGGCAGCCATCAGCGGTCAGGTGGCCGATGTGCGTGACCTGCTGTCGATCCCGAAGGGGGTAGGGGTGATGGGGTGAAATTACAGGACTTAACTAAGGTTTCATCAAAATTTAACCTCGAGATCTTCCCGGCTTAAGCTCAAGTGTTAATGATTACACTTAAGCGTGTCACGACTGGGGAACCTTGCCCTGTTTACCAGCCAAGGACCAACGGGCTTGCCTCTTGGCCCCTGAGATGACACCTGATTAGATGGTCTCTGAGGAATAGATGTGTCTGTACAGTCGACAGTTCGCTTCGGGTCGTTGCCTCAGACGTCTTCCCAGCAGCCTTTTGTGAATCTGCTCGAGCAACTCTATTGCGATCGCACCCTCACTCCCTACAGTACCGGGCGTACCATTCCTCTCAAAACTGACCGGCTACTCATCGTTTGCCGGGGAGTTGTCCAGCTCTTCACCATTCAACAAGACGGCAGCGAAACTCTACTGGGTCTAGCCGGACCCTCCATGCCCATCGGCCTCTGCCTCACCACCGTGGACCCCTATTGGGCCACCGCCCTCACTGATGTGGATGTGCTGCCCTTAGACATTGCCGAGGTGGAAGCCTCCCCGGCCCTGATGGCCGGCATCTTCCGCCACCTCTCCTTACGGCTGCAACAGGCCGAAGCCTGGTTAGCCTTGGCCGGCAAGCGCCTGGTAGCCGACCGCCTCAAACACCTGTTGATCCTATTGGCCCGAGACTTTGGCCAGGTAGAACCCAGCGGCATTCGCATTCCCGTGCGTCTGACCCATCATCAACTCGCCACCGCCATCGGCACTACTCGAGTCACCGTCACCCGCCTACTCAAGGACTTTAAGGCCGAGGGTTGGCTCGTGATCGACCAGCGACAAATGATGCTGCGGCGGGATGGCATGCGGGCCGTGTCCCCCCTGATGGGGACTGGTCAGTAGCTTGGGGCCGTGTTTTTGCAAAGAAAATCTTAAAAAGCCTGCCAGGCAAGTGCCGTCAAGACTCTAGCGACCTTGCTTGAGTGTTTACAGTGATTCCGAAAACCTTGCTCTGACGGCTGTTGAGGCATTTTGAAAATCACCTCTCATTTCAATCACCTCTGATACAAATTGATCCCGCCGCAGCCGCTAAGGTGTCTTGCAAAGGTTTAAAGCCTTGCCATTCCTTGCTAGTGCATCAAGGAACCGTAAATTTCCCGATGATACGGTTTATCTTGCCAGCACCTTGGCTTTAATCAGAGGTTAAAGCCATCAATATCACCCAACCACCGCCCACTCCACAGCAGTCCCATCTGCTCTGGACTGAGGTCTAGACGGAGATACCCTTGATTCGCTAGATTGCTCAAAATCCAGATAGTCAAGGTGCATAATCTTCGCTCCTCTCCAGCGTTATAGCAACGTATGGAGGGATTTTGCTCATCCATATCTAGTGTCCTTAGAAATGCCAGGTGTCTCGCCCCTGGCATTTCCCTATCGGCAAGATGCTTCCCGCCGTTGTCTGGCTGTCCTTTCAACCATGGAAGCTCTAGGCAACCCAGGGAACCCGTCAGCCTCTATCTGCCCTCGTTTATCTGTATTGGTTTATTTGCACTCATTAGGTTCAACATCAATCCCATGATTGCCGTTCCCAAACAGCAGGTCACCCAACTCAGCAGCTATATCGAGCCCCTCCTAAAGCGGATTTATCCTGAGCCCGTGATTCCTGGGCTCTTGGACAAAATTCTTCACCTGATCGAACCCTACTTAACCTCAGCAGCAGAGGAAAACCTGAAAAAGTGGAACCACGACAACGTTCTGCTGATTACCTACGGTGATAGTATCGCCAGTTCAGACGGACGCAGCCCCCTGACAGCCCTGGGAGATTTCCTAGATACCTACCTGAAAGACACTATCACCGGCGTCCACATTCTTCCCTTCTTTCCCTACAGCTCCGATGATGGTTTCGCCATTACCGACTACCAACAGGTCAACCCAGTCTTGGGAGATTGGGAAGACATTCGACACATTGCCCATCACTTCAATCTCATGGTTGACCTAGTCGTCAACCATGTATCCAGTCAGCACAGTTGGTTTCAGCAATTCAAGCAAGGACAGAAACCAGGCTGTGACTATTTCATCACCGTCGATCCAGACACCGATCTCTCCCAGGTGGTCCGCCCCCGGAGCCTGCCCCTGTTGACCCCAGTCGACACCAAAAAGGGGCGTCAGTATGTCTGGTCTACCTTTAGCAACGACCAAATCGACGTCAACTTTGCCAATCCAGATGTCCTATGGGAATACCTGAAAATCATCCTCTTCTACGTTCAGAATGGCGCTCGCTACCTGCGCCTCGATGCCGTCGGTTTTCTCTGGAAGAAAATTGGCACCAAGTGTATTCATCTGTCTGAAACCCACAACATCATTCGTCTCTTCCGGGAAATTTTGCAGCTGATCGACCCAGGCATTGCCCTGATTACGGAAACCAATGTGCCGAATCGAGAGAACCTCAGCTATTTCGGCAACCGCAACGAAGCCCACATGATCTACAACTTCAGCCTGCCGCCCCTGTTGCTGCACGCGCTGATTCAGGGCAAATCTGATCACCTGAAAACCTGGATGATGAGCATGCCCCCTGCGCCCATTGGCTGTGCCTACTTCAATTTCACCGCCTCCCACGATGGCATCGGCCTGCGTCCGGCCGAGGGGCTGCTATCCCAAGATGAATACGATACCCTTCTGGAGACGATGCGCCAGTGCGGCGGCGACATCAGCATGCGACGCCATCCCGACGGCAGTGAGTCTCCCTATGAGATCAATATTTCCCTATTTGATGCCCTCAAAGGTACCGTCGATGGACCTGATCAATGGCAAATCGAGCGTTTCCTGTGTGCTCAGACCATCATGATGTCCTTGGAAGGCATTCCTGCCTTTTATATCCATAGTCTCTTGGCGACCCATAACGATACTGCCCGCAGGCAAGAGACTGGTCAGAAACGCTCCATCAATCGCCACAAGTGGGACTACGATGCCCTGAAGGCAGCCCTGGCCGATTCTGACTCTTCCCATGCCATCGTGTTCGAGGAACTCTGCCGCCTGATTCAGATTCGCCGGCGGCAGCGGGCCTTTCACCCCAATGCCACCCAATACACCCTGCACCCGCTTAATAAGGCGCTGCTAGCTTTCTGGCGTCAGAGCATGGCCCGAGATCAGAGTATCTTCTCGGTCCACAACCTCAGCAACCAGCCCCAGGAGCTCCGCCTGGCCGATCTCAACCTGCTCAACACCGATACCTGGTATGACCTAATCAGCGGCGATCAATTCCAAGATATCTATTCGGCTTACACCTTGCAGCCCTATCAGTCCCTCTGGATCACCAATAAGATCGACTCGGCCCACGATAGTTCCATCCCAGATCCCCTGTTGATGTAGAGGTAGAGGATGGGGAAGGCGGAGACACGGAGGCCGGAGGAGGGGCGAGGGACGGGAATAGGCCCCTTCACCCGCTACTCACCGACCCATCCACCCTTCACTCTTCACCCTCCATTCTCCCTCTCGCTCTCGAAGCAGTTTTCACAGTGCAGCACCACCATGGAGCGTCCGGCAACGGGAATTGCCTGGCTGGCACAGTAAGTCTGGTCGCCGTTGACAAATCCTGTCGGCTCTTTGGTATCCAAGATCATCTGCCAGCACTGGCGGATCAGGGAGGGGGGAATGGTAAATTCCAGGGGTTCCGGATGGGGATTGAAGTACATCAAGAAACTGTCGTCGGTGATGCGCTCTCCACGGGAATCGGGGCTCATCAGTTCTTCGCCGTTGAGGAAGACGGCGATGGCCTTGACGTCGTCATCATGCCATTGTTCGTCGGTGACGCTGGTGCCGTCGGGGTTATACCAACCGATGTCGAGGACGCCGGAACCATGGATTTCGCGGCCCTGAAACCAGTGGCGGCGGCAAAACACGGGATGCTCTTGCCGCAGGTGGATCAGGCGCTGGGTAAACTCCAGTAGGGTTTGGTCATCGGGGCGGAGGGTCCAGTTAAACCAGGACAGCTGGTTGTCTTGGCAATAGGTGTTGTTGTTGCCCTGCTGGGTACGGCCCATCTCGTCTCCCCCCAGTAGCATCGGCACGCCCTGGGAGAGCATCAGGGTGGCCAGGAAGTTGCGCTGTAGTTGCGATCGCAACTGCAAGACCTCCGGGTCATCGGTCTCCCCTTCCACCCCACAGTTCCAGGAGCGGTTGTAGCTTTCCCCGTCCCGGTTCGCTTCGCCGTTGGCCTCGTTGTGCTTCTCGTTGTAGCTGACTAGATCCCGCAGGGTAAAGCCATCGTGGGCGGTGATGAAGTTGATGCTGGCGTGGGGCTGCTTGCCATTGGCCTGGTAGAGGTCAGAACTGCCGGTGATGCGATAGGCAAATTCCCCCAGACGACAGTCCTGGTCCCGCCAGAAGTCGCGCATGGAATCCCGGTACTTGCCGTTCCACTCCGACCACAACAGGGGGAAATTACCCACCTGATAGCCCCCTTCCCCCACATCCCAGGGCTCGGCGATCAATTTGGTGATGGACAACACCGGATCCTGGTGGATGATGTCGAAAAACGCCGCCAGGCTGTCCACCTCGTAGAGTTCTCGGGCCAGGGCCGAGGCCAAATCAAAGCGGAAACCATCCACATGCATCTCCAGCACCCAGTAGCGCAGGCTATCCATGATTAGCTTTAGCACCTGGGGATGGCGCACATTCAGGGAATTGCCGCAGCCGGTGAAGTCCATGTAGTAGCGGGGAGCATCGTCCACCAGGCGGTAGTAGGCGGGGTTATCCAGGCCGCGAAAGGCCAAGGTGGGGCCGTAGTGATTCCCCTCGCCGGTGTGATTATAGACCACATCTAAGATCACCTCAATGCCGGCCCGATGCAGGGCCTTGACCATTCCCTTAAACTCCCGCACCTGATCGCCGTAGATGCCGGAGGCGCTGTAGCCGGAGTAGGGAGCAAAGTAGCCAATGGAATCGTAGCCCCAGTAATTGCGCAGCCCTAATTCGGCCAAGTGCCCTGGATTGGCGGTGAAGTGATGCACCGGCAGCAGCTCCACCGCCGTCACCCCCATGGACTTGAGGTGTTCGATGGCGGCTGGATGGGCCAAGCCGGCGTAGGTGCCCCGCAGATTTTCAGGGATATCGGGATGCTGCTGGGTAAACCCCTTGACATGGGTTTCGTAGATCACGGTGCGATACCAAGGGGTATCGGGATAGGCATCTCCTTCCCAGTCAAAGGCCGGATCGACTACCACGCAGCGGGGCATCGCCGCCGTATCATCTTGGGGCAGCAGCATCAGATCCCGGTCTGGATCAGCCGCCTCATCCACGGCGTAGCTGAAGGTACTGGCATCGGCCTGAATGTCGCCGGCAATGGCCTTGGCGTAGGGGTCAAGCAACAACTTGCTGGGGTCAAACCGCAGCCCCTCTTCGGGAGCGTAGGCGCCATGGACTCGATAGCCATAGCGCTGGCCTGGTCCCACCTGGGGCAGATAGCCGTGCCAGACATAGTTGTCGATTTCCTTCAGGGGGACTCGGGTCTGGTGCCCCTGGTCATCAAACAGACACAGCTCGACGGCGGTGGCGTTTTCGGAAAACAGGGCGAAGTTAGTGCCCTGTCCATCCCAGGTGGCTCCCAAAGGGTGGGATTTGCCTGGCCAAACCTGCTTATCCATTGCGAGTGCTCCCGGGGGACGGTAATTGAACCATATCGTCTGGTTATACGATAGTAGCGCCTGGGGTTCGGTTCAATCGGTGATTAGCTAGACGCCAGGGGCTCAATCAGCTGGAGACCATGGCCGCCACCGCCTCAGCCTGGGTGGGCAGGGCCGCCGTCAACACCTGGCAGCCCTCGGTCGTAATCAGCACATCGTCTTCGATACGAATGCCGCGCACATCATTGAAATGGGTGAGGTAGTCCCAGTTGACGCACTGGCGATAGGTCTGCCGCCGGGCGGGGTCGTTGAGAATGCCAGGCACTTGATAGAAACCGGGCTCGATGGTAACGGCCATGCCCGCTTGCAGGGGGCGGTCAGGCGCAGAAAGGCCAGGCCAAAGCGCTGGCTCCGCTGCCGGCCTGGGGCATAACCGGCCAGATCGCCGAGGTCTTCCATGTCGTGGACGTCGAGGCCGAGCAGATGGCCGACACCGTGGGGGAAAAAACAGGGCGTGAGCATCCTGCTCCACCAGGGACTCTGGATCGCCCCGCAATAGGCCCAGGTCCACCAGCCCCTCCGCCAGGACACGACAGGCCAGGAGATGCAGGTCTCGGTATTCTACCTCCGGCCCGGCTTGGGCAATGCAGGCATCGTGGGCAGCCAGCACGATATCGTAGATGGCTCGCTGGGTGGGGGAAAAATGCCCGCTCACCGGCCAGGTGAGAGTAATGTCTGAGGCCAGCCGGGAGGGGGCTTCCGCCCCGACATCGGCCAAGAGTAAATGGCCCGGCTGCAGCCGCTGGTGGTACTGCTGGTTATGCAAGACCTCGCCGTGGTGGGGGGTGACGATGCTGGCGTAGGCGCAGTCCATGTTGTGGGCCAGGATGATCCGCTCCATGGCGGCTCGCACCTCGGCGGCGCTGGTGGCCCAGGGGGTGGCCACCATGCCTGCTTCGTGGGCGGCCACGGAGACGGCAGCGGCCTCACGGATCTGGGCGATCGCATCCTCGTCATGGCAAAGCCGCACCTGCACCATGGCCGCTGCCAGCTGGCGGTCAGGATCGGTGGCCTGGGTCGAGGTCGGCACCGGACGACCCAGGATCTGTTCTTGCTGGGCCAATACCGCTGGATTGCAGGCGGCAATGGTGGCAGCGCCTTGCACCCGGGGGGCCAAATCGGCCAGGGGATAGGCGGCATCGGCCCCGATCTGCACGGCGATATCATCCCGGCCAGGGCTGGGGCCATGCCAGAGAACCTCCTCTGGAGAGGCGTCGTCTAGAAACAGGGTGAGCCGCCCCTGCTGCAGGAGGATGACGCCTTGGGCTAGGGGCAGTCCGGTGAAGTAGAGGAAGTGGCTACTGGCCCGGAAGGGAAAGGTATTGGCGGGAAAGTTGCGGCTGGGAGGCTGTCCGGCCCAGAGGGCTATAGGGCCATCGATGAATGCGGCCAACCGTCGCCGCCGCTGCCGTAAGGTCTCTGCCAGAGAGAAATGGAGCCCATGCATGCCAAAACGCCTCGGGAAACGCCTGCTCCTATGCTAAGGATACTGCTCTTAGTCTGGTGTCCGAAAATTGATTGGAGTCATTTCAATCTGGGTTAGGTAAGGTGATTTAGGTCGCCGGTGATTATTCCGAAGGTTCGGCAACCATTCTCTGGTTTGCCGGGACGTTGACCAGGCTATCGAAGACTAATCCGCTATTTCCTTCTCCACGCCCTGTTTGCTTTCGAACTCCTAACCAGGTGTAAATCGTTCCTCTGTGCCATCGTGTACGTTGATACCTTTGGGAGACCTTGACCCCGGCACGAGGCACTTCTTCTTCATAGATAAAGTATCGCTGTTTTTCCAGATCATCCGGAAGATCGAGACCTTCCCGAAGCAAGACAGTGCGAGGTTTGACTTTGGGGCGGTCTGGACTCCCCGATAAAATACGAGGCATGGATGCTCGTTGTAGTTGAATCTGACGATTGTCGTTCTCAACGTGAACTGGGATAAAGGGAATCCACTGTTCCGGTACGCGGTTCATCGCCTGATAGCGGATAGGCGCATTGTAGGTTTCAGGGGGAGGCACAATCCTACCTGCTTCGATGTCCTGCCCTAGCAAGCGCTTGTAGTGGTTATACAGTTCATATCCAGCTTCACTCCCCGATTTACTGTCCCCTGAGGGCAATGGGATGTGCGTTTCAATGCCCCACACCATATTCGCCATTTCATCGCGGATCAGCGAAATTTCCTCAAGCGATCGCCCTTCTTGAATCTTCGGTACTGTTGGCAGGAGAAGCAGGCTGAGATCGGCTGCTTCCTGGTTTTGCCCTTGGGTGTTGATGGTGAACATACTCCAACGCTGCCAGTCGTCATCTTCACCCCTACCTGCGGGTTCTACCCAGATGCGCTCGCCAAACACATTGGTTACCGCCATACCTTTCACTCGGGCAATGCTACCGACAGAAAGGGGATAGGAAATCAGGAACCAGTCGTTGGCATAGACCAGGCCAAACTCGATAAAGAGTAGTTTGGAGAGATCTCTAGTTTTGGGGTTAATATCGCCAAAGTTGGTTTTCCGGTCTTCGAACGCCCACCAGCGAGTGTTGGGCATGCCATCATAGCTAACTTGCACGGGGATAAATGACAGTGGCGTAGGGGCGCTGTCTTGAGGATTTGAAGCGTCTGGATCGGGGGTTTCTGGATCGGAGCTAGGAGGGGGATTGGGAATGGTCAGTTCCCTTTGATTGGGATCCACATCCAGGTTGTACCAGTCCAGCTGACCTTGATGGTATCCCTGCGCGACGTAAACCATTTCCTCATCTGCTACTGGAGCTGAGCAGGCAAACTGGTATTCCAATTGCGAGGGTTTCCATGCTTCGCCTAGGGTTTCTGCGGGTTGGTAAAACTGCCGCTGAAACCAACTGAGGAATCTGTCTGCCAGCCTATCCACCTCAGGGCGGCTATCCACCGGGATAGATGTATTGTCATAGGCTCGATGCGCTGGATCACCCATGAGATATCGATAGAAGGCATAGCCATCCATCATGCGCCCCGCCACTGCTGTTACCTGCTGCCAGACCTCGGGATGGGCGCAAATTTGGGCATCTGCTGCGTCGTTCGGATCTGGCTCGGCAATGGGGTATTGCTGAATGTAATCTGCATTAAAGTTGCCAATGGATTGATTGACCAGTTTGAGCCAGTGTCGGCCCATCAGCAAGCGAAGATTGAGGGAAATGAACTGCTCGCCGATGGTGAAGGGGATGGGGCGGTTTTCGACCTGGGCTTCAAGGGGAACATCATCGGAAAAAGGACGTGGGTCATGGCCATGGGGTTGGTATTTAGTGAGCCGAGTGGTGCCCATATGCACCTTGGCAAAGATGGGGGATCCGGCGTCGTCTCCCTGAAATTCTCCCATTTGCCATTGCTTGCAGAGCATCCAGAGGGCATCGCGCACCTCAACCTTGAATGCCAGGTCGAAGGTGTCTCGGCGAGGTCGTGCCTCCAACCGATTCCACAGGGTAATGGTGGGAAAGGACCGCTTGTTGAGTACGGCTGCCATGTTTTGAATTGGAGGAAATTCAGGCATCTTCTTCGGTATTGATAAGACGGTAGACGTTGTTATTGAGAGCCAGGTTGAGCATGATGGTGAGGGGATGGAAAGTGACTGCAGAAATCGTCGCGGGTAAGAAACGGGCGTAGGCTGTGTCGTCTACTTGCGTTGGCTCGACGGCACGCAGGCGAGCTTCTTCGATGGTTTCGCGGATGGCATCGACCAGGTCATTCCACTGCCATGCCCCATCCATATGGGGGCTGGCCACCAGTAGCATCGTTTGTGGGGGTTCGGCGTTAGGCCGGTCATAGTTGAAGGTGATGCCCGTTGTTTCTTCTGGCGTCGAGATGACTTCCGTCCACTCGTCCAGCAGCAGCCCACACTGGTTTGCGCCTGGATTGAATGGGATCGCGTAGTGAGCCGTGTAGAGCAGGCGATCGCCCTCAAACTCATAATCTGGCGGATAGGGCATAGCCAGCCATCGATCATGTTCACGATAGGGCAACTGTATGGGTATCAACTCTGGTTCCCCAGTGCCAAAGGCACGGCTCAGCATCATCACCCGTTCCCAGTGGGCAGCATCTTCGCGGACTCGGGCCACGCCGTACAGCCATTCATCTACGGGAAAATCTAGTCCCACCCCAGCAGGCTCTGGATCGGTGAGATAGGAGAGGATGAGGGTGCGATCGCCCCAAGCCTTGTTCCACTCGCTGGCCTGGTCCTCAGATAAGGAAAATTCTGGAATGATTTTGAAATCCTCGCCCAGCAAAGTTCTCGCCGCCTGGGTTAACCCTTCTACGCGTGCCGGGGCTGCTCCAAGGCTCAGGGCCGCCGAAATCTGATCGTTGGCGGTGGTTTGTCGGCGCAGCAGTTCCGTGCGCAGCAGAGTCATTCGGTCATACAGGTCCCCCGCAAACCGCAGGATTTCTTCCTCCACCGCCGCCACCTCCAGCTTTTGGTAATCAAAAGCATCCAGGGGCAGCCGAGCATTGATGTCTGTCAGCAACTGGGATAGGGCTGTATTAGAGGAAGTTTGGATCGCCCGCAACTGGTTCAGTTCCGCCTCGAAGGTTGCGCCCTTGGCCTGGGCAGCCATTCGGTACTCTTCGGGGATTGCAGGCAGGGGCACGGTCAATTCTGTCGAGACCAGCCCTTCCGCCTGCCGCAGCAGGCTAATCCGTTCCTCGTCGGTGGTTGCTGCCGGATAGTCGGTGGTGAGCAGGGTATTGAAGCGGTCGAGTCGGTCTTGCCATCGTTCCACAAGTTCATCCACCTTGCCTCGTAGTATCCCAAACTGCTGCTTTTTCCAGTCATAGGTAAACCCAATGCCTGCCTGGGGAATGCTAAACTTCATCGCCTGGACAAACAGCGCCATCACCCGATCAATCCAATTGTCGATCGCCCCCAAAATGTTGCTCCGGTGGGTTTCTGGATCAGGCAACCACAGATCCAGATCGGCGATCAGGGCATCCAGATCATCAGTGCCCGGATTGGGATGGGACACCAGTTCTCCCAGTTGCGTTACCAGAGGGGTTAGCCGATTCTCATTCAGCAGCACTTGCTCTGCTGTTTCTTGTCGGGTCTCCGTGGGCAGTGCCACATCCGCTGCATTCAGGGGGCGCGATTTCAGAATTAAACTGCGCAGGCTACCCAGCATGGCCCCTACCTCAAAGAAGGAAATGCGGCCCGGTTCCTTCAGCACATACTGAATCTGAATATCCCCATCCCAGCGAGGATTGTGGGTTGTCAGCACATGATAGACCACCTGGTCATCCAGTTCAGTCATGGCCTGATTCGTTTCAGGATTGACGAGGTAGAGCAAATCTAAAGGTTGTAGCCCAAGTTGTTGCTGGCTCACCTCATCTGTGGTCAAGGTACTGTTTGCCGCATTCAGATAGGTTGCTTTGCAGATCACCGTGGCAGGATCGGGCAGCAGGCGATTCAACCAAGCATTGACGGCGGGTTCGGCATGGGTGCGGGGGGTAATGGCAAGGGCATTGGGCGAAATAGCCGGATTCAGCCCCGACTCGAAGTGCAGCCCCATGCGATGGGTCAGGTTTATGCCGCTACGCGGTGTTTGCACCACTTCTGGTTCGGGAGGAAAGGTGCCTTTGGCGTAGGCATCCAGGTTTGATGCTACTCGTCCGTAGTTGCCCTGTACCGCCTGATAAACCCCCTCTGCCATGACCAAATCGGCGACCGCATCGTGGACGTCGAGAATTCGGTCAACCTCCGTGTTAATCACGGCTTTTTGTTCATCTGTGATATCCGTTGTGGGAAGGCTTCCCTTGCCAAAGGGATAGGTCTCGATGTTGGACTGTTTGATCTGGTTAACCAGGGCATAGCCATTAATCACATTGCGGGCCTCGATCGCTTGGATGGCATCGGTTTCCTCCGAGCGGGTCTCCCGAAATCGATCGGCCACCAGGGGAAAGGCTTTGCGCAGTTCAAAAATAAACTGATCGACTTCGGCCTCGGGGTGGCGATCGTGTAGGCCCCGTTCTAGTTGATACCCCAGCAGCGCTCCCAAGGTTTGCCCGTTGCGGATGCCTTCGATGATGCCCAACGCTAACCGCACCCGCTCAGAGGACAGGTTCACCTTCAGCAGATCGGGATTGCCTGGTGTGGCGTTAGCAATGTAGCCATTGCGGAGAATGGCAGCTGCGATCGCATGATTGAGTGATGGCGCATGGATAAATCCGCCGTTGGTATTGTCTCGCATCAGGGGGGGCAGGTCTTCTGCTTCCGGAGGGTTGAAGATGGTGTCCAGTTCCTCACCCAACTCATCCGACTTCACGGGAGTGAGCCGTTTGTTTTCTGACTTCACTCGTTCCACAATGCCGAAAGCCCCCAAGTAGAGGCCCTGCCGCGCTGGAGAGCGGTCCCCAGCAACGGCCAGACGTTCAACATCAATGTCGTCATCAATATCGTCGTCGGAACCATCGTCGGGGGGGCTGGGAGTGCTTGGCGGCGTGGGGCGATTGCCATACCGCATGCCCAATAGCTGATAGTTCAACAGTCCCCAGCGCCAGGCATCCAATCGGTAGGTGCATAGATCTACATGTTCCGCTAACAGGCGTTCTAACCGGGCCGTCGGCGTGTTCTCTAGGTGCTTCAATGCCTCCAGTTGCTGATACAGGTAGCGGGTGGCAGGCAATTGACTGATGACTTGAGGAATATAGTCTGCCACCACCAGGTCGGGATTGTTGGTGATGGTAGGGGCCGTCTGGTAGAGATATTCATAGCGGCTCTTACTCCGCTGGTTGAGCCGGACGGGCTTGCCAGAGGTTGCCAACGGGTTGGGAGTCGGTTCTAAGGAAGATTCAAAGGCGCGATCGGCGACATGCACGAAACTCGGATCGAGTCGAGCCGTTGCCAGTTGTGCTGGGGAGAGTAGCTCGAACGTCTGAAACAGGCGCAGTCCTGCATCCCAATAGCCTTGTTCAAGGGCATAGCGGAGCATCAGATAAAGCAAGGCTCTGGGCTTCTGGGCGAAGCCCTCTTCTTTGCGCAAAGCATCAAAGGAGGTCTGGGCGGTATCAATCAGCCAGCGAATATAGTTGCGGCCATCCTCCGTGTAGGCGCGGATGGGGTTCATCTCCGACAGGGGCTGATCGTCGATGAGATCTCCTAACAGTTTGTCGGGTTGCTTCAGAAAAAATTTCTCCAGGATTTCAGGGATAGCCGTATCCTCGTACCCTAGACGGGTCAGCAAATCCATGCCGCTTTGGGGATAGCCCAATGCAATCAGCGCCACCAGCAGGTGTCCCCAAGCCCCCTGTAACTTCAGGCGATTAGTCAGCTGCTCCAGGCTTTCGGCATAGCGCTGGTAGTATTCCACTGACGAGGGATGCAGTCCCACGACATCCAGCAAAATCTGATGGGGGTCACTCTCCTCGCTCTCCTCGCCCTTGCCCACATAGGAAACCTTCGAGAGCTGCTGCTGCCAATCTACCCGCATCGTTTCCAGGAGCTGGTGCAACTCGATCAGGTAGTTACGGTAGCCCTCCGGATGGGGCACTCCCAAGGGGCGGGGCCACCGTCTCTCCCGCAGCCAGACCACCCGGCTGAAGACAGTGGTGGGAAGAATGCCATAGGGCTGGTCGCCAATGCGAATCGCAGGCAGGATGCCCCGGGCCGAGACAAAGTTTGTGAAGAACCAGCGCGTCTTTTCGATGGTCGAGGCATCGAAAACCGGGGCCATCATCGATTCCATCAAGTAGCCCCAGGTGCCCGGCCACAACACCGTATTCATGGCCCGGGCCTCACACTGGTCGCGCCCCCGGGCGCAGGGTGTACGATCAAAAGTGTTGAGTCGGATGCCCAACAAATCGGCAAGCCACTGGCCATCCCTGCGCGATCGCAAATCCGGGTCATGGGTCAATGGGTCTGGCTTGAACACCAGATCATAGGTATCATCGGCATCCTCGCGTTCAGAAAAGCCAGAACCTGCCCCTTCCGTATTGTTTGTCGGGGTTCCCTGGGGCACCAAGCTGAAGCCAGAATTCCCCGTTTCGTGATGTTGAAATAGGGTTTCAAGCATCTCTTGTCCGGCACTCGCATCGGCGCTCAGCCGCACCCCCAGTACCAGCAGCTGATCAAAACCCAGGTTTAGATCCTCAGGGCTCAGGTCGACCCGAAAGCCCATTCCCACCTCTACGGCACGATCGAAATCGACCATCCACCGCATGGCGTCACTGACCACCACATCGCCATTCTCCAGGCGTAGCTGATCGGCCTCATCCGCTAGAGGATCTGGCCCTGCAATCAACGGCATGGAGATAGGATTGCCCAGTTGCTCCAGCACCCGCTCTCCCCTGCGATAACCCAGCAACACCAACCGCTCCGGCAGCACTGTCACACGGGGAGGCTGGGACCAGGGCTGTTGTTGAGTTGCCATCTGCTCCTGGTCAGGGAATTCGAGCCAGGCGACCGCGACACGCGCCTGTGGCCGAGTCAGGGGGGATGGTGGTTCATCTGCCAGGTTTGCAGGGACATAATCGGTGCGCATTACGGCCGCCTGCTCTATCCCGATCGCCGCGGCTAATGTCTCAACGGCAGTCTGCTCCGCTGCGGCATCACCCGCGGCCCGCCACCAGGCAATCCAGAATGCTTCAACGGCAGGTTTCTCTTCAGGGGGCAAGGGAGACTCCGTGGAGATTACCAACACTACGTCGAAGTCTGTCTTTTGCGGGAAGGGGGTACCCAGATCAGGACGGTATTGCTGAATCAACCAGGCCGCCCGTCCAGCACCAAAGCCAGCGACGAGCGATCGCCACGCTCCCCGCTGTTCAGCCTCCTCCCCTCCCGCTTTTGCCCAATCCACCCAAAACTTTTGGACACTGACCAGTTCACTTTCTGAAAGCACCGCTTCAAAGGTATCCACCAGGCATTCATCGGGATATACCCGCACCCAGAGCTGCTCGACCTGGGTTGCTCCTGGAACCTCCACCGATTTAAAGCGGGTTTCGAGCCGCAGGGGAAACAGCAAAACAGGGTAATCGGTACTTTTGAAGCGAAGATTGTCGCGGGGATCGGTAAACGGCAGAAATTCGGCAGTCAATCTCTCTGCCATTCTGACAGATTCACCCAGACCGCTTTCCAGTTGACTGATAGTGGCCTCCGTTTTGGCCTGTTGGGCTTGCAACCGGCGCTGACGAGCCTGGTGCTGCGGGTTTTGCGGATTGAAATATCGATCTAGCCGCTGCTGTGACCTCTGATTTTTCGCCAGTTGCTCGCGGGCAACAAACAGGTTTAACCGGGTATTCTCCTGCTGCTGTCTGGTTTGGTGGAGTTGTCTGCATGTGTCGTCGAATTGCGTCATGGGTCCTACTCCGGCAACATTTCTGAGGCGTGAACGGCAACCCGGACGGGTACCTGATACATGATGTAAGCCATTTCAGCGGCACTGACGCTACCCGTCCAGGTCACTTGCACATCTTCTGCGTGCTGCCGTTGGCCTTCCTCGTCACTAGCTGGGGGTGTATCGTCAAGTGCCACCCCAGGCGTCATCGTTGGTCGGACGAAACTTCCAGCCGCACTTCCCGGCAGTACATCCTCCCAGGACAAGTCATTCCAGTACCGCTTGGTACCTCCACCTGCCCCATCTTGGTCGATATCAAAGCCGAAGCGGGGTTCTACGCCACGTTCCTCAATCACGAAGAACCAACCCGGAAAATCAGGATTCGTCTCCGTTTCCCCTCGGGCTTCCTCTGCTTTCAGATCAATACCAAAGCAATAGGTATCTGGATCTACCTTGGCTTCATAGAGGGGCGTGCGGATTTTATCCGGGGGAGGGTTCTCCTCCTCATCCGCTGCCAGAGGACACAGCATCCGGGGTTTGGTCTTGTCAATTTCACCATCATCAGTCAGCTGCCAATCTGCCCGTTGGGCATAGATTACCGCCGTGGGATACTTTTTCAATAGCTCGCCTCGAATCACTAAGACCAGTTCTTCTTCCTTGTCCCCTTGTGCTTCCCGGTGGTCATGGTCCCCCAAGTTGGAAAACCTTGACCACCGATGCAGAGGCGGAATGTCTCGCAGTCGTTCTTTCAGGGCTTCCTGGTCGGTGTTGTCGCGATCCAGGAAGCTACTCACATCCCAAAACTGGCGAAAATAGCTGCCCCGCTGGTAGGTAGGGTATTCTCGCCAGAGGAGTTCTCGAGCGAATTCGTGATTGAGTCCCACCATGTAGGCTTCGATGAAGCGCTGGTTAGTTTCTAGCAGGGAGATACTATTTTGCTCAATGTATTGCAGGTTGGGCAGAAACAACTCGTCTGAGATCTCCACCAGAGGCTTGTACATGGGGATGTCGAACTCTGGATAGGCCATCGCCTCTTCAAAAATTTCGAAGAGGGCATCTTTAATCCGGGGGGGAATAAAAATTGTCGTCAGAGTCGCCCGAGGAATGGTTACATCGGGGTTGATCGCCTGAAACGTCCCCGCTGTTAAAGCAGGCAGATCCAATGAACTTTTGGGTGGTTCCTGAGCAACTTGGTGACTCGCCTGAATGAGGCGGTAGGTATCTTTGAGGGCGGCCTTGAATCGGGTAGCCTCAGCACTATCGGCATTGCCCTGACTGGGCCGAACATCTTCATTCGGTCGGGTCAGGACAAAGTCGGGGCTTTGGGGTAAATCGTCTACTCGTTCGGGGGTTTGATTCTCTTCCTTGAGGCTATCGGCAGCTTTGGTCTGTCTGCCAATGGCATTCAGATAGAAGAAGACGATTAAGGCAAGAATCCCCACGATTAACCCCGCTAATCCCCAGAGCAGTGCCACTATCAAGGCGATCAGCAGCAAGATCAGAAACCTCAGCCATGATGGGATGCGGCGCACTAAATCTAGAATTATCCCCGGTACTTGGGGTAGCATTTCTTCTGCGAGTTCATCTAGAGTCGGTAAGCTGGGGGGCGTGGTTTTCGGGGGGGCCGGGAAGACGTCCCGGTTGTTGAGACGCGTCACCAGGGATTCGGGCGGGCGGTTGGCAGGAAAGTTAAGCTTCTTGATCAGGCGTGATCGCGATCGCATCATCCGTCGCATGGGAGCCGCCACCGCAGTGCGGGGGACATAGCTGGTTCTCATCGCATGGAACCGGGTGGTGCCCTCCACCAGAATGCGCCGATCCAGCGGAGCCGTCAGGGTGAAAAAGCGATCGGGGTTGGTGTCTTTGAGGGACCCCAAGTGATCGTTGTACCAGATCCAGGAAATCTCCTTGGCAACTTGTGCCCACTTGATCTGTTGGTTGGCTTTGAGAATTTCACCAACTTGGCCCCAGGCAGCATCCATATAGGCTTCCTGGTTTTTCTTAATCACCTCGGTGCCAAAGCCAGCGGCAGCGCGAAACCGAGGATCCAGGTTGAGATCATGAACCCAGTTGCTGTTTTGAGGCAAGTCATTGCCCGTTTCATCCGTGAGCAGACGCTGCATTTTGGCGTGCCAGCGTCCATAGAGCGGGGGCGTAATCAGAGGATCGGGATCGGGATCAGTACTGATGGGGTCAGGCAAATTGGGATCGCTATTGGCGGTTTCAGCCTCCAAGCGGCTATAGCCCTCCGCCAAATTGATGAAGGCCGCCAACTCTGACTGAAATGGATGGGGATAGGGCTGATCCCAGTTTTCGTATTTCAGAACTTCTTGCTGGTCTTCCTCCTTGAGGGTGTCAAAGGGAATTTGCAAGGCACCACCGAGCTTCAACACCCCTCCCAGTTCTGGATCAGTAATGCCCGGCAGGTTGGCGTCGGGAAACTGCACATCCATGTCCCGCCGTCCCACCCGGCTGTCCATCGGCTTGGGCTTGAGCAACCGCACCAGGTACTCAAAATCACCAGCAGTGCTGGTACGGAAATACCAGCGATAATAGACAGGATAGTGGGTCGGCTCTTGCCGAGGGTTGGATGCTCCTTCAGGATATGCATCCCAGGCACAGTGGGTAGCGTAGGGAGCCGTGATCGGATCCAGCCCCAATCCAGCCAGCCGTCCGGTTTCAAAGACGGGCATGAGAAATGCGTGGTAAGCCGTATTCGGAGCCAGCTTGCGGGGCGACACAATCCGCGAATAGGCCAGGTCTGGATTTTGTTTCAGCGTTTGCTGCAACTGGGCAAGTACAGGATCATTCTCATCGGCCTCAATCACCATATCGGTACTTCCAGCCATCAGGCTTTTGTTGATATGAACATGGGCCCAGGCCCAGAGATCCGCCGAGGGGGGAAAGACCGAGGGATCCTCAACAATGAGGTAGGGGAGGGGGCGCTCGCTCCCACTGCTCCCCTGCTGAAATTCTTCCTCAGTCAGCACCACCAGCATGATCCAGGGGCGCAGCCGATTGTTAGAGTTATCGGGTTTGGCCGGGGTATAAAGCCAGGGAAAATCTGGGTAGGGAAACTCGATATGGGGAAGGAAATTCGTCTCAAAATTGGTGATCCAGTTGCGCGGTTCGACCTTTAGAATGGCCTTGCTGTCAATGCCGACAATATCACCAGGGCCATAAAGCTCAATATCCTGGGAAATCTCCTGCTCTAGTGGAGTCGTGCCCTCTATGGGATCGCCCTTGAGCTTGAGGGTAATGGGGACCGACGCTCGGGTTTTGACAGCTGGATCCAGATCGGTAGCGTTAATCCGGTTGGCTATGCCTTGGCGCAGCCATGGCAGGAAGGTATAGGTGCCCAGTTCAGTCATGATCTTGTCTCATGCGTCGATATTGACCTCATCGGATAAGATGACGTGGAGCAACTCTCGGCGCGTGGCATCTTTGGCAACCTCTGCCTGCATAAATTCACGGGCCTTAGCCTCACTAGTAAAGATCGCCTGCTGGCTGATCGCCTTGTTATCAACCGTAGATGCCACCACAAATTGTTCGGGCCTGAGCGTAATTTTTTCGTCAAATGGCTGGAATTGCCGTTTGTAATGCAGAGATACCACTGATTTCGTGATGACGCTGCCGTTGAGGAAAAGGTTAAACAGCCGACTGACCAAACCCAGCAGGGCAATCAATGCAAATAGGGAGTTGGTGTCGATAATATGAGTCTCCCAGCGGATGTTGCGCTTGACCGCTTTACCTGTGGCCAGGGATCGATCTGAAACTGCCAGTTCCAATCCTGCATCTTCCGGTTGGAAGGCTGCCTGAGAGAGCTTCTCGTCGTCTTTGAAATCCTGGAATTGAGCAATGGCAAATTGCTCGGTCAGATCTTTTACCTTCTTCAAGCCACCGACCACTTCCAGATAAAACCGCTTGCCATCACTGGGTTTTTGACTACCCACCTTGTCGAGCCGGATACCCAGCGGCACTGCCCGTTGCGTCACCATCAGGGTGCCAGCCGGAGGCAACACCAGGCTCTCATTGTCCTCCTCTCGCTTCCGTAAGGACACCGGCAGATTGCTCGATGTCGGCAGCCGAACCTGCCAGTTTGCCAGCTGTTGCAGTTGCCCTTGCAGCAAGGGCAAGACCTCAATCGGCGGTAAGGAGGTATCTTTCTTTTCACCCCAGGTGAAGTCAAAGTTGGCTTTGATGGTGAAGAAGAGCAGCTTGAGTTTGCCGTATCCCTTGGCGCGCCAGGGTGTCGGCCCCTCTAGGGAGAACCGCAGTTCGATGCTGAACAGCCCAATGCCAAAGACCTTGAGGGAGACTCCACAGGATATCTCGATAATGAAGAAGAAGGGATTGAACTGAAACAGGGCGTCAAAGCCGCAATGGCCTTCAAGATTAAAGACCTTAAAGCCAAAGAACAATTCTGCTCTGGCCCCCAATTGCACCGTATTAGAGGTGATGGCAAAGTAATTCATCACCCGAATCCGACCCCAGGATTCGTTCAGGATATTGAGGGAAACCCGCTTGGGAGTGGGGAAGGGCAGCGGTGGCGGTGTGAACTGCGGGTGGAAGCCCCCCACACTAACCACGAAGTTGCTGTCATTGCCCCAGGCAATGAGTAGCCCCATCTCTCCTTCAAGGGTGATAAAGAGGATCCGTGACTCAAAGAGACTGGCAAAGAAGTAGGCCCGCTGCTTGTCAAACTCAAGGACACCAATGAAAAGAACCTTAAGTACGAGTAGGGGAACTCTTTCGTCTGGCAGCGCCACCTTGAGAATGCCCAAAATGGCAATGTTGCCTGGAATCTCAAAGATGATACCAAGGGTAAAAGTAATCAGAGCCGGGGTTCCCCAACCCAGTTTGACCATGGGGCCAATCAGGAAGATTCCCTCTTCTGGTGGGAAGAACTGCCGTAGATCACTGATAATCCTGGGTGCATTGACGATCACATTCCGTGGGAACATGATGCTCTCAGTTGCTCCGGTTCGAATGCCTTCGGTTAAGGGTTCGGGCTTCATGGTGCGATTCAGCCCCAACAGACCCCCAACTCCCAGCAAGACAAAACCATACCCGAGCTGAAACCCTGAGCCAAATTCAGCAGAAAGGATCAGTAATAAGGAAAAGCCCTTAGAACCATCTGGCAGGCGCGTGGTGATCAGGCCAATTGCCGTAACGCTGACGATGCCAATCAGCTCAAGGGATAGAATGCCATCGTACTGTTCTTTCTCGGGGTAAAAACGGAGGAAGCCGCCGCCTCTTATCACACCTGCATCTACTGCTAGCCCAACACCCTTAGGGGGGTTGAATCCAATATCTAAATCAACGGGACCAAGATTTCCATTCTGGTTCGCAGGGAAACTGAGATCTGCCCGCATGCCAATTTGTTCGATCGCCGCGATTAGAGGGCCAAAATTGGCATTGATATCAGCACTCAGGCTAATAGGAATCTCACTGGCATCAATCCCCACGCCAATAGTGATCGCCTTAACTTTGACGACCCCAAGGTCAATATGAGCTGGCAATTGGACCAGTAAAGAACTGCTGCCATAGAAGAAAATGCCGTCTGGACCAGAAAAGCCAAAACCAAGATCAAAATTGGATTCCAGTTTGATGTTCGACAAGATCCTAGTTAGGAAACCATCTCCTTGACTGAAATCAATGAGGAGTTTTCCGCCCTTAACTTCCCCGCCGATTGTGAAATCACCTATCGCTCGGTTTGCAGACGGATCCCAGGCAAAACCTATTCCTGCTCTCATGGACAGTTGTGTCGCTTCTAGGCGACTACCACCGGGTCGCCCCAAAATCAGGTAAGGATCACCGTTCTTATCGCCACCAATCCACTCTAAAAATGACTCCCCTTTGAGTTGTCCCGATGGAGGAATAAATGCAACCTTTCCATCAGGTTGGATGATTATTTCAACACCCGGCACCAGATCAGTATTTGAGATAAAGCGAATTATCCAGTCATCAAGTCCATACTCTTCACTGTCTACGATGATCCGATCGAGCAAGGATAACTCTAATCCTTTAGGATTGATATTCGTTTCTGGTTTTGCTTCCAGATAAATTAAATCTAAGACGGGGGTGGCAGCTGTCTGATCGAAGATGGCAGGCACACCACTACGGTTCAATAATTTTTCGAGGGTGCTCAATAAACGAATGCCATCAAAAGAAGAACGACCCCAATCATAGAGGTTTTCAAGGTGTTCTCCGGGCCGACTAATAAAATGAGTGAATTGATTGAGCTTTATTTTTCGGCTGGTATAGGTGAAATCGCCAGATATATTTTCCTGCCGCTCAATGGCGTCTATAAATTCGAAGATCTCCGCCATTCCTGGCGTACCCTCTAAAGTTTTGATCACCAAATAGTCAAATATATTTTGGGGCAATTCATTTGCAAATGCGTTTAATTCTGCCGCAGA
Organism: Halomicronema hongdechloris C2206; assembly: GCF_002075285.3. Lineage (GTDB taxonomy): Bacteria > Cyanobacteriota > Cyanobacteriia > Phormidesmidales > Phormidesmidaceae > Halomicronema_B > Halomicronema_B hongdechloris. The sequence continues at coordinate 3,002,129 of NZ_CP021983.2, forward strand.
AATTCCCGGCAGACTACCTCCTAAATTCTTGAGTTCGTCTGCAATACTTTGGAAGCTTTCAACCAGCGACTTGATTGTGCCAAACAAGTCAACGCCTAGGTTGGTAATTTTGGATAGATCTTCAGCCTCTATCGCTTGAATCAGGTCTGTGACCTGTCTAGGCAGCTGGGCTGCTCTAGTGACGGCTTTACCCAATACCCTCGTGAAGGCCGCTTTGGTTTCTAGCTCAGGTGGGAACTCCATCCCCAACTCTGCAAAGAAGAACCGTATTCTTCCCACTTGGAGTTCTTCTTGGAGTGGTTGGAATAATTTCGCCAACCATATGGCAATTGATTCTAGAGTTCCTGGAGTAGCCATGATCAGTTCGTGAGTATAGATGATTGCTGAATCTTCGCCTCAGCATCTAACTGCTCAATAACGTTGAGAAAATCTTCGGCAGTGCTGCAACGTTTGGTAACTTGAATGGCCTCTAAGGCATATTTTTGGATGTCTTCTCGCAGGGCTTCACTGCCATGCTCTTCTAACACAGCAGCCATACTCATTAGCAGGTTTTGCAATGAGACTCGATTGATTTCAGAAGGGATGACATATTCCGGATTCTTCAGGCTGCGGCTCAATGCTGCCACAAAGGCTGGACCCTGTTTGCGCTGCCAGGTCACCATGACAGGACGATGCTTATTCACTAACCTCAAGACTTCTTCTTGATGCGCATCAATAATTTTTTTGATTCTCTGGCCAGCCTGTGTTTCTTCTAACCGCTCTTCTATATATTCGAGCCAGATCTCATTTAGACCGTTTGAGCTAGCGTTAGGTGGTAAATCAGCTGAAGAGATTGAGATGGGAACTCTGCCAGGTATCGAGCTAGTTGTATTAATCGTAATCCCCAAGCTTATTTGAACTAGTTCTATATCGTTTGCGAAAGCTTGAGAATAATTGTTGGAAACCGCATATAGCAATGCAATAACTTCATTATTATCATTAACGACTACAGAGCCCGAATCACCATGATACGCAAAAATATTGACTCCACTGACATAGTTGGTGCATCCCCCAGGATTGTCTGCAGGTCCCCCATTTGGATTGGGACGAATAGTAATTTCTGAAGTACCTGGATCAATGTAGCTTATTTCTCCAGATGTAAGACCTGTCGTTGAACCTCTTTTTCTTACACGTTCCCCAGAAACTGGCGAAGCTACTCCTGGAATCACTCCAGTACCTTGTATATTGCCTATTTCCAGAATTATATTTTTAAGTGAGATATCATCTTTGACTTTTGCGATCGCAGCATCTCGGATTTTGTCTTTATCGAAATTCTCAGCAATGACATTGGTTTTGCAGCACCAAGAGCACCCTACTAAAGGCTGTCCTATTTCATCCCCATCTTGCCCATATAAAACATGGTGGCAGCTAAGAATTACCCAGCTATCATCAGCATCAAGTTTGGCAAGGCAGCCTAATGTTCCGCCCCCACCAACCCCAGTATTTCTAAAGTTATTAATCCTAATTCCGCCCTTGATTGGGCGATAATTTCCTTCATCTTCAGCGCAAACTGCCAAGAGTATTTTGTTTTCCTGAATGACTATATCGGTTTTAATCCCCTCTACTTCTTTGGGAATTACCGCGTTCGATTCAAGATCAGCTTCGCTTTTCTTTTCTCTTACAATTATCTTGATACATCCTTCCTCAGTCAATTGACCATCTATTTCCTTGATTCCTATTCCTACATTAACTACGTTAGGATAGCCTGCCAATACATCTTTGACTTTTTCATGTACTTTGAGAAGTTGTTCGTGTTGTCTAATCAGCTCTTCACGACTTTTCATAATCAGTTTTATCCTTTACTAAAACTCCATTAGGAAAATTCATGATGAAGTCACTACCAGGCAAATCACGAGTTTGTTTCCACTTTGAATTCAGACCTGGTTGCATCGATGTCTGAAATACTCTCATTCAGCATCCATTGGGGAGGAGCCGGCTTTTCGATCGCAAGGATGTTGGGAAAGTTGGTGCGGGTAGGAAGGTTGGCGATCGCAATTTCCCCAATCACGATATTGCCAGCCTGACCTGTGGGGAAATCCCAGATTCTTAGGGGATTTAAAGCCGTCTTAAAACCGAGCATTAAACATCAATAGCTCAGGTTATGGAATCCCCTCCATCGACTCAGTTATCTCTCCTGAAGCAGTGAAGTTCCTTGTAGATTAATACCTAATTTTTCTAGAGAGATTAAACTCCTTGTAGCCAACCTTTTACTCAAGAGTATATTGAGCCTGGGAAATGATTTTTCTATAGAATACTCCTCAGCTTTAAAGAGTGAGATGTCGAAATTTAAAGGAATAGAAGATATCTCGAGACATCCCCAAAAAGTCACCTTCCGGATATGAAAGAATAGACTACTCTGCTCTGAAAATGATCTATTTTCAGAAAATTGCTATAATTGCATATATTGAATATATGCACATGCCTAAATGTAATTTAGTTAGCAATTTTTGCTTCGCCTAAGGGCAATAAAGAAATAAAGATTCGTATATTTTCTCATTTGTTTATAAAACCCAAACCATCCTATCTTGTGGCCAGATTAATCGCCCTCTGAATCCCCCAGCCGCACCAGCCATGAGGAGATGCCTACGGTCTATCAGCAGTCGTTGGATCCCTGGTGTATTGTTCTGCTACTGATCGTTAATTGCTGGGGCGACTGCGGCATTGGGTTGTACCCACAGATCGACACCGCCTCCAAGGCTCCGGCGAAGCCTCGCGCGGATGTCAGCACTGAGAGAACAGCCCAACTCGACATTCAGCCCCGTGAGCTCAAAGCTCTTAATCACCCTAAGGCCTGCTGCAGCTGTTGCTTCGCTGCCGCCAGGGCCTCGGGCAGCTTGGCCGGATCGCGGCCCCCGGCCTGGGCCAGATTAGGCCGACCGCCGCCGCCGCCGCCACAGCGCTTAGCGATGCCGCCGATAAACTTACCGGCCTGCAGCTTGTGTTCAATCACCGCCGGGCTGAAGGCGGCCACCAGGCTCACCTTGCCCGCCTCGGGCACCGAGCCCAGCACCACCGCTGCCTCACCCAGCTTTTGTTGCAATCGCTCTGCCGCCGTCTTCAGGGCATCGGCACCGACCCCGGGTAACTCGGCGACTAACAGCTTCAGATTACCGACAGTCTCGGCCTGCTGCAGCAGCTGATCTGACTTCACCAGGGCCAATTCTGACCGCAGGCTATCTAGTTGTTTCTGGGCCGCCTTCAGGTCGTTCTGCAGGGTGGTGATGCGCTCTGGCAGCTCTTCTGGCTTGGCCTTGAAGCGCTCTGAGAGATCGCGCACCACCGCTTCCCGCAGGTTCAGGTATTCCAGCACCGCTGGACCTGCCACCGCTTCGATGCGGCGAATGCCAGAAGCCACCCCGGTCTCGGAGATGATCTTGAACAGCCCGATCTCGGCGGTGTTGCCCACATGGGTGCCACCACACAGCTCCATGGAGACGCCAGGAAAATCGATCACCCGCACCTCGGCACTGTATTTCTCGCCGAACATTGCGATCGCACCCTTGGCCTTAGCGGTATCCAGGGGCATGATCGCCACGTCGGCCTGGTGGCCCTCGGCGATCCAGGTATTCACCTGTTCCTCCACTTGCTGTAATTCCTCCGGCGTCAGGGGCCGCGGGCAATTGAAATCAAACCGCAGCCGATCGAAGGCCACCAAGGAACCCGCCTGGGAAATACTGTCATCCACGATCTTCTTCAGAGCCGCCTGCAGCAGATGGGTGGCCGTGTGATTAGCCTGGGCCCGCCGCCGGCAAGCCCGGTCGATCTGGGCCGTCACCCGGGCACCGGGAGTCGCGGTGCCCCGCTCCACCCGGCCCACATGCACGAAGATGTCCCCATCCTTCTGCACATCGTCGATGCGGATCACCAGCCCCTCGCCAGAGAGGTAGCCGCGATCGCCGATCTGCCCCCCAGACTCGGCATAGAACGGCGTCTGATCTAGAATCACCTGGACATCAGTGCCTGCTTCGGCTGCCTGGGCCAGCTCCCCCTGCACCAGCACCGCCACCACCTGGCTATAACTGCTGGCGTCGGTGTAGCCCAAGAAGTCAGTAGAGTGCACCTGTTCCGCCAACTTGTCTAGACTGCCCTGCACCGTCAGGTCGATGGTCTCGTGGGCCTGCTTGGAGCGCTGCCGCTGTTGCGCCATCTCGGCCTCGAAGCCCTCCATATCCACGGCGAGGCCGTGCTCGGCGGCAATCTCCTGGGTCAACTCCAGGGGAAAGCCATAGGTGTCGTAGAGCACGAAGGCATCTTGCCCCGAGATCTGCTGGCTGCGCCGCTGCAGGATCTCGGCCAATAGTTTCTCGCCCCGCTCCAGGGTCTCCAAAAAGCGGGCTTCTTCCCGAGTTAGCTCTGCCTCAATCACAGATTGTCGTTGACGCACAGCCGGATAGGCTTCCTCCGCCAGCCGAATCGCCGTCTCCACCACCTGGGTAATGAAGGCGCCTTCAATGCCGATCAGGCGGCCATGGCGCACCACCCGCCGGATTAACCGCCGCAGCACATAGCCTCGCCCCACATTGCTGGCAGTGATACCATCGCCGATCATGTGCATCACGGCTCGGCTATGATCGCCGATCACCTTCAGCGACACCTTAGTCTTGTCGTCGCAGTCATGGTATTTGAGCCCAGCGATGGCTGCGGCTTTTTCGATAATCGGCAGGATCAGGTCGGTCTCGTAGTTATTGGGTACCTGCTGCAGGATCTGGGCCATGCGTTCTAACCCCAGCCCCGTATCGATGTTCTGATTCTGCAATGGCGTCAGCGTGCCCTCGGCATCCCGGTTGTACTGCATGAACACCAGGTTATAGAACTCGATGAAGCGGGAGTCGTCGTCTAGATCGATGGCCTCATCCCCCCGTTCCGGATGGAAATCGTAGTAGATCTCAGAACAGGGGCCGCAGGGACCGGTAGGGCCAGAACTCCAGAAGTTATCGGCTTCCCCCATGCGGATGATGCGGTGGGGCGGCACTCCAATCTGGTCCCGCCAGATGGCAAAGGCGTCGTCGTCTTCCCGGAACACACTCACCACCAGACGCTCTGGGGGCAAGCCGAAGACCTCGGTGGAGAGTTCCCAGGCCCAGGCAATAGCTTCCTCTTTGAAGTAGTCCCCGAAGCTGAAGTTGCCCAACATTTCAAAGAAGGTGTGGTGCCGGGCAGTGCGACCCACATTCTCGATGTCGTTGGTGCGAATGCATTTCTGGGAGGTGGTGGCTCGTGGCACCTCCGCTTCCCGCTGCCCCAGGAAGATCGGCTTAAATTGCAGCATGCCGGCAATGGTCAACAGCACCGTCGGATCCTCTGGCACCAGGGAGGCACTGGGCAGGATGCGATGGCCCTTCTGCTCGTAAAAGGTTAGGAATGTCTGGCGAATGGAATCCCCGGTTTTAGCAACGGGTTGAGACGAAGGCATAGACATGGAGCTTCTGGAGCAGACTGCAACTCTAGGGTGACTATAGCAACCGCCACACGCTTTGTGCGGTTGCCAGCCAGTCAGCCCTTTAGGGGGGCATGGATTCCAGGCTCAGCTGCATCCGGAGCTGACTGGCCAATGCAACATATTAACAGTATTGACGTTTCTTTCCATTTTGCCCGATGGCCGGGTGATCTGACTGCCAGCCTCGGCATTCTTCTAAGGAATCCCCGCAATTTTACGGAGGACATTAGGGGAGGCTACCTAGTGTTAAGCTCCACGGCTCAGGCAAATTGACGGGACTCTTGGTATTTTCCCCGATAAGGTCCTTAGACATCCCCAAACTTCTACGTAGATAGTCTGTAAAAATATCACATCCTGATTTCGGCAACTCCGCTGTGTTCAGCCACCCCCAGAGTTAGTACAACAGGGGTAGAAGGCTACGATAAAGTATCCGCATATTCACGGGACAGGCGTTGATCGTGATAACTACCGGCATCTTCGAGGTGGTTGTGCGCCGGATAGCTCCTGGGTGTGCCCCTCTCACCCGTTCATGATGCTATCTGCTGTCGATCGATTGGCTGGCTCACGGTTCCCTAAGTGGAGTGCCTGCGGTATCTATTCAGTCTCCTACCGGTCTAGAACCATCGCCGCTGGATTTAGCCGGTTCAACGGAAATGTCGGCAACGCCGGCCAGGGTTGCCGGATTACCCATCTCTGCAATGACCTTATCGACGCTATTGGTTGGGGAGTCACAGTTTATCCAGCAATGGATGAATCGATTGCCACGACTGGCGTCTCTCCTGCCTGAGGCAGCCTCCAGTATGAGTGGCGCCCAGGCGACAATGCAGACCACCCCGCCAGATTTAGTGATTTTGCAAGGCAGCTGGCCCCAAACGCTCTGCCTGTGTGACTGGATTAAACAGCAGTCATCCCCCGGCCAGAACTACTGCTTGGTGTTGGATGATCGGCCCTGTGAGGTAGGAGTTGATGGCTGCGAGGCTCTGCAGTGCTACCGGCAATCCCTAGCTGCCGCCCTGGCTGCCCATGCCGATGCTTATCTGTGGATTCCCGAGGGGGAGATGACGCAGGACTTAGAGATGCTGCTGCGGTTACAGCTCCAGGCAGGTCTAGATCAGATCGATGCTCACCGTAAACTGACGCGAGCCAATGATTTACTCTCGGCCATCGCCCTGGTGGATGCCTTGACCCAATTGCAGAATCGGCGGGCCTTTGATTGGGAATTGTCGCGCCAGGTTGAGCAGGCTCGGCAACAACAGCTGCCATTGAGTCTGCTGATGTTGGATCTCGATCACTTCAAGGCGGTGAATGATGGCTATGGTCATCTGGTCGGGGATCAGGTGCTGCAGATGGTGGCCCAACGCCTGCGCCATGGACTGCGCTTTCACGAAATGCCCTATCGCTACGGCGGTGAGGAGTTCGTGATCATCCTCAAGGAGACTAACAGTGAGGCAGCGCTAATCGTGGCTCAGCGGTTGTGCAATCGCATCGGCCAGCATCCCCTCATCCTCAACGACGATGGCCTGGAAATTCCCCTAACGATCAGCATCGGCGTGGCCAGTCTTAGCAGTGAGGACGATGCCCAGGGCACGAGTCTGCTGGAGCGGGCCGATGACAATTTGCTGCGGGCTAAGGCCGCCGGTCGCAACCGGGTGGTGGCCTAGGACGCTGGGGCAGACATAATATTTCTTATTGACTAGCGCAGCAAGACTAAAACTTATCAAGATTTCCCTGTCTGCCTTCTGCCTTGGCCGACTAGGTCGTCTGGTCCTGGCCGCAGGCCAGATGGGATTGCATACACTGATAGCAGTCGGCCACCGATGCCTTTTGATCCATGGCCGCCACCAGAGCCTGGTAAGCCTCAGGGTGCCGTTCCAGCAGGGAGCGGGCTTGCAGGGCGGCCCAGCGTTGGCTCATCGGCACTTCCCGGGCCGGACGCCGCAGCTGCTGCCAGAGCAGTTGAAACTTCTGTCGATCGTCCTGGCCGCCGCTGGCCTGGCCGTAGACCCATTGTTCGGCGGCGATGCCGGCCATCCACAGGGTGCAGTAGCGGTTGATCTGCTGACGGCTGATGCGCCCCTGCTCTAGATCGGCCATCAGGGCCTGGTCATCGAAGACCACCCCCCCTTGACCAGGCAGGCCCCGGCGCCAGGCATCCCAGGCGTTGAGGCTGTAGTCCACCACCGGCACCTGCAACAGGGCGGCCACCAGAAAGTGTCCCGCTTCGTGGTGCAGCACCCGCTGGCGATAGTCGGCGGAGGTGCGGGCTAGCCCGTCCATGGCGATCTGGCCCAGGCTGCCGTTGAGCCCCAGTTGATCCACCGTGACCAGTCCCAAGAGCCCCGCCGTGGCCAGGGCTGGTACGACGGGGGAGAGATTTACCAGAGGACCTAGCAGACTGGTGAGGGTGACCAGAAAAATTGCGATCGCAAGGGTATTGAAGGTGGTCTCACGCATGGGGATCTGGGCCGAGGCTTCGACGGTGATGGACATTACATTGGCAGTGTAGCGGTTCTGGGCAACGGGATGCTGAATAGACGCCAACTGAGCTTGGAGTTTAACCTTAGAGGGAATTCCAGAACTCATATGAAATCCGGTTAATTCACCTAGGAAAACAGTTCTCTGTCATTCCCGCGTTTCGCGAAGCGAGGTCGGAGGCCTTAAGGCGGGAATCCAGAGCGTCAATCTCAGCTACGCCCAAAGCGCTCTGCCTGGATTCCGGGTCGCGCTGCGCTTGCCCGGAATGACGGATTGCAGTTGTGATACATCATCGTAATGTTGCCTGTCTTAGCGGATTTGATATCAAATGGGACTCGGACGAGGCATAGTCTGGACCCAGATACGATTTACTCTTCAAACATCCAATCTATAGAGAAGTAAATGCCGTTTTCCTGCAGCGTGTCTTCATCCTGATCTGGATCAATAAGGGGGTAGCCATAGTCCAGACGAATTCTGAAACTTGGGTCCACCTGCCAGCGTAAGCCAACGCCAATACTGGCAAGTCCTTCTACAGATGTCTCCTCGTTCCAGCCAAATCCCCCTTCTACAAAGGGAGTCAGCTGTAACTCTCCAGGAGCAGCCGATAGAGGGAAGCGCAATTCTAAGGAGCCGGTGAATCCATTGTCGGTGACCAGTTGATTCTCACGATATCCTCGGCACTGGTCTGCCAAAGGAGGATGTCTAGAATAAAGGTGTCGTGAGCTATTTACCGATGCAGTGCCCCCATTGCCAAAGCGAAACCGTCGTCAAAAATGGGACCTGTCGTCTCTGAGACCATCAAATCGTACAGTATTATCGCTGCCGAGAGTGTCATCGGAACTTTAATGAGCGCACCGGTACCCCCATGGTCCGTCTCCGCACCCCGTCAAGCATGGTTGAATTTGCTTTGAATGGTCGTACGGAAGGGATGGGGGTGTGGGCCACCAAGCGAGTGTACAAGAAGTCCCACGCCGCGATTCTGCGGTGGGAACAACGCTTGGCAGATCAGGTTGAATCCTGGTCACCACCCGCTTCTGAGGGCAGTGAGATCACCTTAAAAGGTGACGAGATAGCCGCTGATGCCTGAAAAGGTGACTCGCCCGCCATCTGCTGTCCGCACGATGGTGCTACTAGGCGTACCTAAATCAATTTCGGCATGGAGACGGCGATCGCCATGAATGGGGTGGGTGCGATAGCCAAAATTGCTGGTGCTACTGTTGCTGTGGCTGCCCTGTCCTAGGAGTTGATGTGGCGGAGCCAGGAGTGCTTTGCGATCATCCTGCTGGATATCAAGCGTCGCTTATTGAGACTACAGGTGGTGACGATCGGCACGGCCACAGAGACGTTGGCCCATCCCCACGATGTGTTTCGAGCGGTAATTCACCGAGAAGCAACCCGAATCATCCCCATGGCGAGAGCAACCTCAAGATTGAGTCCTTAATACCAGGGGACATATTTTGGGTGGAAAACCAGGAGGCACATGGTTAATGATGGAAGAAGGCTGATCCAGCCGCCGCCGTTAACGGCTAATCAAACTTTACCAATAGATTAAGGAGGTGAGTAGTATGACCCACATCAACACGCTAGAAATCCCGGATGAGCTATTTACCCAAATTCAAGGGATGGCGCTTGCTCAAGCCTGCTCGATCAATGAGCAAATTGTGGTGCTATTGCAGCAAGCTTTAGAGACAGAGATGCAAAGACAGACTCAAACTAAGGTGCTTCAAGAGATTCATCAAGCCCGCTGGACACCCCCACAAACCGTACCGGACAGCGTTGCGATCTTGAGAGAAATTCGAGGCTACGATGAATAGCCCTGTGCGCTGTGTCGTTGATGCGAGTGTTGCGATTAAGCTCTTCATTGAGCAGGAGGGGTCTGAGCAAGCAGAGGTGCTGTTCGCCAAACTCAGTACAGGACCCGACACTGAGCTGTATGTACCAGAGCTGTTTTATGCGGAATGTGCCAATGTGCTTTGGCAATATGTGCGACGGGCAAATTATCCGGCTACTGATGCTAAAGCCAGCCTGGTGAGGCTTAAAGCCCTGGCGCTTCAGAGGGTTGCGATTCCAGAACTGGTGAATGAAGCGTTGGATATTGCGATCGCGCACAACATTTCGGCCTATGATGCCTGTTATGTTGAACTCTCGGAGCGGCTGAAGGTGCCGTTAGTGACTGCTGACAGTAAGCTCATCCGAGCGCTAGAGGGAACAAATTACCAAGTCCTTTCCCTCACAACGTTTCCACCCTTAAATTCAAACGGATAAAGGCTTCTTGTTAGAACTGACTGATATGGCAAGGTATCCAGACATTGTGATCGCGAAGCTTAATGAACTACTGAAAGAGGTTTCCGACGGGCTTGAGCTGAAATAGTACATCAGTATAATTTAGATGTTATATTCAAAGTTCTTGACAAGAGGGACGAGCAGTGTATGAGTTCTTCGAGATATGGAAACCAAAAATCATATCGTTCTGCTACTCCCAGCAGACAACTGACGCTCAATTTTGCACCTCTCCTACTCCTAACACAGGTGCAAACTGACCAGACATCAAAAGTGATCGAGCGCATCGTTAACAACATTGATGAGATTGTTCGTTTGCTCAGTTTTCCCGACTGGCAGCAAACCTGTGCAAGTGAGCGGGAAGTGAAATGGGCATTACGGAAAACGCTCTTCAAGCATCAGCTCCATCAGGATACGAAGCTGTTTGAAAAGGCGTATGGCTATATCCGGCAGTACTGCTGAGGAGGATTTGCTTACTGATGTCACGTCCGTCACCTCGTGAACTATTCGATACCCCCCTATCTGGATGGGACTTTCTCACCCAGTCAAAAGATGATGACTTTGAAGGACAGCATTTTGATCGCAAAGAAGCTGGTCGGTCACAAGGAAATTCAAGCATTTCTAAAAATGAACTTAATGGGCTTAAAGATCATGTGATCAAGACAGTGTCTGCTTTCGCGAATAGTAATCGTGAAGGAGGCTTGTTGGTTCTTGGCATATCATCTGCTGGTAAGATAGTTGGTGTCGATCATCTAAGTGAACCAAACTGTAATGCCCTTACCGACTTAAATACCCTACTTCGTGCTTATGCTGCAGAGGTTAAGTTTTACCCTTGCCAAGACATAAACGGAGAGGAGAAAACTCTTTGTCTGATCTACTCAGGGTATCTCTCAAGCGCGATATGTGAGACACCTGAGAAAACTCCAAGAGCATGGGTCAGACATGGGCCTCAGTCTCTTCCAATGAATCAGGACGTAAGGGAGAGCGTTCGTTTACAGAAGGGGTTGCTTGATATAGAGGGGAAACCCTGGTGTCCGTTTTCGGAAGAGGATATTGATGCTGAAGTTCTTAAGGAATTCCGACGTGTGTTTCATCCTGAGTCTACTCGTGACTTCTCAGATGAGCACCTTCTCTACCAGGCTGGAGCGATAGTCAAAAAGGAAAACGAATACTGGTTTACCTTACCTGGTCTTTTGTTTTTTGCGTCAAATCCACAACGAGTGTTACCACATGCCTACCTTCGTCTTCTGAAGTTCGTTGTACCTTCAAGTCAGTTCCGTAATCGAGGTTTGCCCTCATTTGATAAAGACATTCGAGGCCCTGTCACAAAGCAAATCCGTGCTGCCCGGACATTTCTTCGGGAAGCGGCCTTTTTTGAGAGATTACAATATCGGAGACCTGAGGGAGGCTTTGAAGAGCAGGCAGAGCTTCCATCAATTGCGGTAGATGAAGCCATTGTCAATGCAGTTGCCCATCGCGATTATCAGACAAGAAATCCTATCTGTTGCGAACACTACACCGATGCATTTGTGGTTAAGAATCCTGGTCGTGTTCAACAGCAAAATATTGACTTGCCTGACAGATTTCGACTCGATGCAACAGTTCTCGATTCAATGCCGCGTAATCGAAAGCTCATCGAATGGCTTCGTCTCATGAAAGACCCTGAAGGCAGAGCATTTGTTCAAGCTCTCAGTGAGGGAACACAGCGAATGGCACGAGAAATGATGCTGCTGAAATTACCCCCGCCATCATTTTTTCTCCGTGAGAATGAGACAATTCTGAAGCTAGAAAGTGAGGCTGAAAAGCGTAAGGCAGCGTTTCTGGCCAGCATCCAGGTTCCAAAGACAGAGTTTATGAACATCTACCCGTTGAATATATTCAAGGGGGATGGATATGCAACAAGAGATGAAATCCATATTCGGTTAGGCGATCTAACCAAAGCCTTGCGAGATACTTTGTCTGCTCATAACTGGCATATTGACCGCTTTGCCTATAGCCGAATAGTTGCTCATAGGAGAGGTGTAGATTTACCAATACCGACTAATGTAAAGTCTGTAGTCCGATTTTATCCCGCCTATTGTCTTCAAGTTCATGAGCTTCTGGGGAATGTTTACCTCTCAGTGGATTATACTTGCCAAGTTTTGAATGTGCTGAAAGTACACGAAGTAGTACAGCATCTTTCATGTGGAGTGCTGATCGGAAAACGTTGTAATGCCTATTCAGAGTCCTGGCAAAGTAGAAAGATTGTATCTTTAGATACGGAATGGGCGATCATCTATTTTTTTGATAGCAATGAGGAAAAACAAGTTCAGCTAGATAAAGTAATTCCGAACCTATCCCTAACAGAAATAGAAGCTATTCTTCAAAGTCGAAATACTTCCTTTGACCTACACAGGGCGATAAAAACACATAGTCTTGCCGATTCAACTGGGGCATCGCGAAAGCGAGCCGAAAAGATACAAGCGACCGCAACCCAACTATTTTCTGGCATATTTCCGCTTCTGTTTGGAGAGTTCAGGGTTCAAATGGGTGCAGATGCCGTATCGCTATCAGAGGTTGACTCTAACTCAGCGTCAACATTTCGCATTGAGCGTATTAGTGAGCCCGCTGTAGAGTTCAGAGACCGCCATAAGTTGCCAGACGTACGGGAGGGAATTACTAAATATGGCTCTTATGACAACGACCCACATAGGATTGAACTCATACCTATTTGCCTTGAGTCACAAAGGCAGCAAATGAATTCTTTAATCGAGAGATTGAAGAGCGGTAAGTATAAATATCGTGGAGCAGAGCGTACATTTTCGACTCGGTTCACCTATCCAACAATTATTACGGCTAGTCATATAGAAGGAATAGATGGTGAGGTTCAACGTCTTCTTTCGGAACATCCTGATTGGTATGGGAATGCAGATCTCAATCGTTTGTTTCTAATTCATACGCCTAAACGAGGGTATTCAATAGATGACGAAAATTCGCCTTACTTTGTCCTAAAGAGGAGGTTGTTAGAAGCAGGAATTCCCTGTCAAATGGTAGACACAGGTACGATTAATAATCCTGACTGGAAGGATTTAAATCTTTCACTGAATATCATTTCTAAGTGTGGTGTAACTCCCTGGGTGCTTCCTGAGAATATTCCAGATGCTGACTTCTTTGTGGGTCTTTCATATACACAATCAAGGAGCGGCCAAAAAATACTTGGTTTTGCGAATGTTTTTAATAGCTATGGTAAGTGGGAATTTTATGCTGGTAACACGACAGCATTTGATGTTCAGAAGCGGAGCGAATATCTATCGCAGCTAGCCAAATCAGCTCTTGAACGTCTTAAGCGTGAGCAGTCGCTACCAGCTGGGGCAAGTTTAGTATTTCATCATTCGGTGCGGATCTCCAAAGAAGACTACAACGCTGTTCTTCTTGGTGTGAGAGAGGTTGCGCCAGATGCTTCAGTGTCGTTTGTGTGGGTGAATAGTCATAACAACTTCCGACTTTTTGACTCAAAGGTAGAAACAGATGGAAGTATACAGCGAGGTAGTTTTGTCTCCATCTCTCGTCGTCGATTACTACTCTCGACCACTGGAACTAATGTCTATCGAAAGTCATTAGGAACCCCTCGACCTCTTGAGATTTCCGTAGATCATTATCGGCCCGGTAGTATTGAGCCAGAGAAATGTGATTTGAGGTCTTTAGCACTTCAGGTGCTCAGTTTGACGAAACTGAATTGGGCTTCGACCGATTCTTTCACATCTGAGCCAATCACGACTAAATACGCAGGAAATATTGCATATCTGACTGCTGCATTTCTGCGACAAAGCGAGCCATTTAAATTACACCCAGTCTTAGAGCGTACTCCGTGGTTCGTGTAGTAGATTTTCATGTCTGGGTATTGTCAAAACCAGCTACTTTTGCAGGAAATCGAAACTCAACGGCAATAGAAATAAGCTCTTCTCTACTAACTTTTATCTTACATAACTCCTCTTTATGTCATATAGTCCTGAGGAGAAAAACTGAGCCAATTCCGGCGTTTCTTTGTATGTGATGAGCCTACTTGCCAATCCTCAAAATAATTCGGCTACTCTTGCCCTCGTTCATGGTTCCGAGCTATCGCTGCCAAGCCTGATTACGAATGCTGGCCCTGAAACGGCTCGCCGCTTCGTTGAATTTTTCTCGTCAACATCCGCAACCCCAATACCCGAGAAGCCCACGCTCGGGCTATCAAGCAGTTCCTTTTAGAAGGTGTGCTCATGAACCGGGACGCCATGGGAAGACAACTTACAGGCCGAGAAGGCTCAGCGTGTGGAATCCTGTAAGGCTTAGAGAACTGGGCAGTGCGAAGTTCTCTAGGCAATCAGCGTTATCTGAAAAAAGAACATTCCTGAGGCATTTAAGCCCGGAATGTTCGACACTGGCTGAAATTGCAATCATCAGCCAAGTTCATTATGGAGTTATGTCAACGTTGGGAGCAAATCCTGTGCGCGTTGCGCCCGGTATTCAAGCGTGAAAAGACCTTCGACTGGTTTGTCCTGCTGATGTGGGGGGTGCTGTTGAGTACCGCCCCACCTGCGGTGACCAGCTACGTCAATGGCCTTGGCCTGGGTGAACGGTACTATGCTCAAGTTCTGCACTGGTTCCACGCCACGGCCTTCAGTGTCGAAGTGCTGTGTGCTCATTGGAGTAACTGGCTGCAAGCACATCCCCATTGTTTACGGCTGCGAGGACAGCGGGTATATATCGGCGATGGCATCAAGGTGAACAAGGAGGGTCGTCGGATGCCGGGGGTAAAGCAACTGCATCAGGAGTCGGCGAATGTGGGCAAGCCGGAGTGGATTCGCGGGCATTACTTCAGTGCCTTGGGCCTGCTGTTAGGGCGAGGTGCGGCGCTGTTTGTGGTGCCCCTGAGGCTGCAACTTCACGATGGGATTGAGGCCGATGAGTTGGCTCAATCCCCCAGCCTAGTGGATAAGATGGCGACGCTATGTGTGACGCTGATGGAAAGCGGCAGCACCGCTATTCTGGATGCTTACTACGCTTCGGGTAAGGTGTTGCAAGCCTTCCGGGCACAGGGATTACACCTCATTACGCGGGTGCGTCTGTCCACGGTCGCCCCTGCCCCCTCTTCCCCCTTGCCCGGTCAACGGCAACCGGGACGACCGCGCAAATGGGGGGCTTCGGTGCGGTTACGGGAATTATTTGCCCCGTTGGAAGACTGTCCCCAAGCAGCGGTCTGGCTCTATGGCCGCTATGTCACCGTCGCTTATCAGTGTTTTGAACTTTATTGGGATAGCTCCGATGCCCCCGTTTTGTTTGTCCTGACTCAATTGCCGGGGGGCAAACCCTTCATTTTGCTTGCCAGTGATGTCACCCTCAGTGGTCCCGAAGTCATTGAAGCCTATGGCTGGCGCTTCAAAATCGAGGTCACTTTTCGCACCCTGGTTCACCTGTTGGGCGGCTTTGGCTACCGCTTTTGGCTCAAGGCCATGACCGCCACACCCACTTGGCCCCAAACCTTAATCCTGGCTCACCTCGATGAACCCTTACAACATCAGGTCAAACGCAAAGTTGAAGCCTTTGAACGGTTTCTCAACCTCAACGCCATCGTTTTAGGCATCCTGCAAGTCCTCGCCTTAGAGATGCCTCACGACGTTTGGACTCACTCACCAAGATGGTTTCGCACACGCCCCAAACACGGCTTGCCCACCGCTCAATTCGTTCAGCTGGCGCTTCAACATCAATGGCAGCATCATTTAATGGAAAGTAGACAGGCCCTACTTCTCGCTAAATTACTGGCCGCTAAAAGACTATCCCCTCAAACGCCGACGCTGACATCCTTGCCTCTTTAGCGAACACAGCGCAAACTTATGACTGTCCAGTGTCCTGCTTGACGACTTCTATCACTAAAGCAGGAGGTAGCATGTCCATATTCACTAATTCATGGCGCCGATCACTGTTATCCTTACAGGCCAAATCCTCCGCTAAGGTAAAATGGCGGGTGGTCCTAACCAGACGGCCCAATGCTCGTGAGATATCGTGAGTCGATTTTAACGTCCAGAGCATGGATGTTACTCAGAGGGATTGATTAAGAGCCCTCTTGGCCATTGCCGACGATCAGCTCTAGCCGCCGTTGAGACTCCTGCAGGGCCTGGCGAGGATCCTGCCCCAGCAGAGCCGCTTCGATGGCGCGGCCGAAGTTTTCAGACAGGTAGGGATAGCGGGGGGCAATGGGTCGGGATTGGGCCCAGTCCATCTGGTCTAGAAACACCTGCAGGGTAGGGTTCTCGGCCACAAAGGCTTGATAGGTCTCACTGCGGCGCACCTGACGATTGATCGGCAGATAGCCGGTGCCTAGGGCCCAATCCAGCTGAAAGTCGGCGCTCAAGACATATTCCAGAAAGGTCTTAGCGGCTTCGGTCTTCTCCGGGCTGGTCTGGCAGAGAAAGAAGTTTTCGCCCCCCAGCACCGCCGCCGGTTCTTCGGCCACGGGAAAGGGAAAGACATCGAAGTCGATGCCGGCGTCCTTCATCTGGGTCAGGGTCCAGGGACCGGTCACCTGCATGGCCACCTTACCGGCCAAAAAGTCATTGATCTCATAGCCCCGCTCTGGGGCCGATAGCAAGGCCGAGTCACTCTCCACCAGGTCTTGGCCCAACTGCAGCGCTGCGATCGCACCGTCATTGACCAGGTCCGGCTGCCCCTGCCGGCTCAGCCAGCCGCCGGCACTATAGACAAAGGGCAGCCAGACAAACACCGTCCACTCGCCCTTGCCCAGGGACAGCATCATGCCATGCTGATCGAGGCGGCCATCGCCATCGCTGTCCCGGCTCAGCCGCTGAGCCGCCTGCCGTAACTCCGGCCAAGTGAGGGGAACCTGCTCAATGCCCGCCGCCTGGAATAAGCTGGGCCGGTAAAAAACGGCGGCGTTGTTGGTGGCGAAGGGAACCGACCACAGGTGCCCCTCCAGTTCCATGGTGGAAAACAAGGCCGGATCTAGTTGCTCGGCTAGAGGGAGTTGCCGCAGCCAGTCCTCCAGGGGTTGAATCGCCTGCAACTCCACCAGTTGCCCCGTCAATGTAGGCACATACCAGAGAATATCCGGCGCCGCATCCCCCACCACCGCCGTCAAGATCTTGGGAATTTGCTGGTCCGGCTGCCCCACATAGAGGGCCTTCACCCGAATCTCGGGATGGCGTTGGTTAAACGTGTCTACCAACTCCTGAAATACGTCCCGATTCGGCGGTGGGCTGATGCCATGCCATAGGGTCAGCTGCACCACCCCAGGCGGCGGCGCCGGGGCCTGACAGCCCCCCAGTCCCAGCATTACCAGGCTCAACAACAGTGCCCAAAGCCAGCGATAGCCTGCCACAGATCGATCTCCTACAGGATTCTCCTGAACCTTACCATTGCCCCTAGGGAAGAATCACCGGGGACAGCACAGTAGGCGATAGTCCCATTTGGCGGTACCCTACGAAACATCCTCCCGGCTGAGTTGGCGTACCAATTTAGCTGTTCCCTTGCCGTCTATCGCCTGTGCCATGACCACCTATTCCCGCCTGCGGCAGCTGCCTCTCCCCTTGCAACCGGCCCATGCCCACGGTCGCTACGACCTCTCAGCGGTGCGCTGCGATGCCGACGGCTATCTCTGGCTGGGCAGCGATGAGGCGGCCGGGTTAGAACGCTTGACCCTAGATGGGGACACCATCGGCGAGCACCAGCATCTTGATCTCGGGGATTATCTGGACTTGCCCGACGGCAAAGACGAAGAGATCGACATCGAAGGGTTGGCCTATGCCGACTACTACCTCTGGGTGGCGGGCTCCCATAGCCTCAAACGCAAAAAGCCCCAGCCCGACAACAGCAGTGACGAGAACATGGAGCGCTTGGCCACCCTCTCTCGAGACGAGAACCGCTATCTCTTGGGCCGCATTCCCTTGGTCAACGGCCAACTGCATCATCAGTGCTTGCACCCGGAACGTCCGGAGCAGGTGCTGACCGCGGCCCAACTGCAACGGAAGCGCCATGGCAATCAGCTCACGAAGGTCTTAAAGAAAGATCCCCATTTGCGGCCCTTTCTGAAGGCGGATATTCCCGGTAAAGACAACGGCTTTGACATCGAAGGGCTAGCTGTGGCCGAGGACCGCCTGTTTGTAGGCCTGCGGGGCCCCGTACTGCGGGGCTGGGCCATCCTCTTAGAACTGCAGGTGAAGGAAAAGACATCGGAGCGGCTGCGGTTGCGGCAGCGGGAAGACGGGCATCGCTACCGCAAATACTTTCTGGATTTGGCGGGCATGGGCATTCGCGATCTCTGCTGGCAGGGCGCCGATCTGCTGATCTTGGCCGGTCCCACCATGGCCTTGAACGGGGCGATCGGGGTCTTTCGCTTAGCCGATGCCTTAGACCTGTCGCCGTCTCAGTGTCTAACACCAGACCATCTCTTCGAGATTCCCCATGGTCATGACACGGACCGGGCCGAAGGCATCACCCTCTGCCCCGATCCCTCTTCTAACCTGCTGGTGGTTTACGATGCTCCCGCCCCCCATCGCCTCAATGCCGAGACCCACAGCGTCTTGGCCGATGTGTTTGCATTGGAGTAGCCATCCCTTGCCGTTGCCGGGGCAACCACGATGCCGAGGGTGGCGACGGTGAGTAGAGAAAGGGCGATGGGTTGGGCGGCGCGGCGAGCCGGGGTAGCTGCAGCTACAAAACCACTAGCCTGGCTCTGATAGGCTAAGGTGCAGTTTGGCCAGTCGCGTGATTTAGCGATATCTCTCAATGCCGGTGGGCCCTGTTTCTATTCAAATTGCTGAAAGCAATCCTCATCTACGCTCGCTACTGGGTTGGCATCTGCAGCAGGCCCAGTACAGAGTTCACCAATCTGCTAACTTAGCCCGGGCCCGCGAGGTGTTCCAGTCGTTCAGTCCGGCATTAGTCATCCTAGATTCCCAATTTCCAGACGGGGATGGCTTAGAGCTGTGCCGCTGGATCTACCAGCAGGGGCAGCCGCTGATTTTAATTCTGTCGGCTCGGGATACGGAGGCCGATATCGTGGCGGGGTTACGGGCCGGAGCCGATGACTATCTCACCAAGCCCTTCGGCATGCAGGAATTTTTAGCCCGGGTGGATGCTCTGGTCAGGCGGATTCGTCGCACAACCATGGCCCCGGCCAGTCTCACCTACGGAGACCTCAACATCGACTTGGTGCAACGGCGGGTGCGTTGCCGTGGGATCGATATCGATCTCACCCCCCAGGAGTTTAGCTTGCTGTATGTGCTGACCCAGGCCGGGGGGGCTCCCCTGAGTCGCTCAGATCTGCTGCGCCGGGCCTGGCCCGATGCCATCGATAATCCTCGCACTGTGGATACTCATATTCTGTCCTTGCGTAAGAAAATTGAGCCGGATCCTCGCCACCCCAATATTATTCAGACGGTGCGCAATGTGGGCTATTGCTTTAATGCCACCGAGGCCATGGTTGAGCCCATTATCCCCAATGGGGCGGCACCGCCGGAGCGGGCTGCGGCGGTGGAAGCGGTCCCCCGCCAGATGTCTTCAGGGTCTTAGCTGCAGCGATAGCCCCAATGGCCTATAGGGCCTGTTCGGTCTGGGCATCAAATAGGTGAACCTGCTCAGGTGCGATCGCAAGCCAGACCTCCTGCCCCACCTGCACCGGATAATCGGGGGCAATGCGGGCCTGCAACAGCTGATTATCCATCGTCACCGTCAGATAGGTTTCACTGCCCAGGGCTTCGAGGCGCTGCACCTGTCCCGGCAAATTTTTGGGGGCAGGCACCCCCCAG
The DNA here is from genome assembly GCF_002075285.3 of Halomicronema hongdechloris C2206. Classification (GTDB taxonomy): domain Bacteria; phylum Cyanobacteriota; class Cyanobacteriia; order Phormidesmidales; family Phormidesmidaceae; genus Halomicronema_B; species Halomicronema_B hongdechloris. The sequence continues at coordinate 3,022,142 of NZ_CP021983.2, forward strand.
ACTGAGATGTTCCGGACGAATGCCCAAAATGGCCGGGCGGCCGTCATAGCCCTGCAGCCGCTCCTGCCAGGCACTGGGTAAGGACAGCCGGAAGTTGCTGTGCACCACCCCCCCGCCGGGGCCTTGATCTGCACCGGCAAGAAGTTCATGGTGGGGGAGCCAATAAACTCGGCCACGAAGCGGTTGGCGGGATGGTTGTAGAGCTCTAGGGGCGGGGCCACCTGTTGCAGTTCCCCCTGGTGCATCACCGCGATGCGATCGCCCATGGTCATGGCTTCCACCTGATCGTGAGTGACATAGAGAGTAGTAATACCCAACTGCCGTTGCAGCGTCACAATTTGGGCCCGGGTCTCCACCCGCAGCTTCGCATCCAGATTAGACAGGGGCTCATCCATCAGAAACACCTCAGGATTTCGGGCCATGGCCCGACCCAGGGCCACCCGTTGCTTCTGCCCCCCCGAGAGTTGCCGCGGATGTCGGTTAAGTAAGGGTTCGATCTGCAGCATCCGCGCCACCAGACGCACCCGCTGGTCGATCAGGGCCTCGGCTTGGGAGACATAGCGCAACCGCTTCGGGAAGGGCCGCGTCGCCATCGTCAACGCCTCTCGCCACCAGGTACTATGACTCAGGGCCCAGCCCAGATCCTGGTTGCCCTGGGTCCCAGGCTTCTCCCCTGAGGCGGGCGACGGTTTGGCAGCGGCCATGGGGCCACGCATGCGGCGCAGCCCAAAGGCCAAATTGTCATAGACCGTCAGGTGAGGATATAGGGCATAGCTCTGAAACACCATGGCAATATTGCGCTGCTTCGGCGGCAACTCATTGAGGCGACGCCCGCCTACAGACAGGGTGCCTGCCGTCACCGTCTCCAGCCCGGCCAGCAAACGCAGCAGCGTGCTCTTGCCGCAGCCCGAGGGCCCCACCAGCACCATAAATTCGCCGGCATGTACCGTCAGGTTAATCCGTCGCAGCACCGCCGTGGCCTCTCCCCGGTGGGCAGGGCCAGCAGGAAAGGTCTTATACAGTTGGTCGATGACGAGGTGAGTCACAGGGTCCTTCACGATGGAGAATGACGGGTGGTTGCAGCCCCAGCCGAGGCAGAAGTCTGATCCTCATTATCGGCGAGCGCTGCCATGGTGACCGTGGCAATGGTTTCACCCCGGGCCGGTTTCAGCATCCGCTGGCCGGGATGGTTGCGTCCCTGTAGGGGAATATCAACCAGGGGAATCTGGGCCATCCGCTCGGCGGTGGTCAAGATGGTGACCGTCGTATCGGCCACGGCCGCCGTCATCGCCACGAGTCGGTCGCTCTTGTGGCTAAATTGAAAGGCTTGGGTGCCGATGGCACCCCGGCTGGCCAGGGGTAACGCCGCCACTGGCAGACGCTTAGCATAGCCCATGGCCGACATCAACAACACCCAATCGGTATCTGCAGCGGCTGCCACACAGCCCACTAGCGTCTCCTGCTTCCGCATCCGCAGCCCCTGAGGCCCCTGGGCATTGCGTCCCAACACCGGCAAATTCTCATCATCAATGGGAAAGCGCAGCAGCCGCCCCCCCGAGGTGCCCAATACCAGATTATCCCCCTGCCGAGCCAGGGCAATGCGGGCCAGTTCATCCCCTGTCTTCAGCTTCAATGCCGTGAGGCCGCGCCCGGTGAGGTTAGTGAAGTCCTGCAGCGGCACCCGCTTGATCTTGCCTTGACGGGTCACCAGCAAGAGGTCTTGGGCCAGCATGGCATCCGTTAAGACCAATTGCGAGACCACAATCTCCGCATCGCCAGTGACCGAATCTGGCAGTAAGCTGACCAGGGGGACGCCGCGGGACTGGCGTTGGGCCACCGGAATATCGCCGACGGTGATGGTGTAGGCCTTGCCAGCTCGAGTCAAGACCAGGAGCTCCTGGGTGGTTAAGGCCGATTCCGTCTGCAGCACCGGATCCTCAACCTCCTGTAGGGCCTGGCTATCCTCGCTGTCGAGTCGAGCCTGTCGCCGTTGGAAGGCCCGCGGCGATGAGCGCCGCACATAGCCCTTCTGGGTGAACTCCAGAATCACCGCCTCTTCTTCGTCTTCCGCCAGGATTTCCGCCAGGTGCTGATGCTCCTCCTGGCGTTCGGCCTCGGTTTGAATGCGGGTGCGGCGCGGATCGCCAAATTTCTTCTTCAGGGCCCGCAGTTCCTTCTTCAGGGCCTTCAGCAACTCATGGCGGTCTGAGAGTAACCGCTGCAACGTGGTGCGGGTTTGCTGCAGTTCAGTCCGCTCCGTCTCCAAGTTTTGCCGTTCCATGGCCGTGAGCCGCCGCAGGGGCATAGCCAAGATGGCATCGGCTTGCCGCTCAGACAGGGCAAATTGCCGTTGAAACTCCACCTTGGCGGTGGTGCCATCGGGGGCATGGCGCAAGATATCGATGACGGCATCGAGATTGTCCAGGGCACTCAAGAGCCCGTCCACTAGATGCAAGCGGGCTTCCGTGCGTTCTAACTGATGCCGATACTGGCGAGTTAGGGTCTCTTCGCGGAAATTCAGGAACGCCGACAACAGCTCCCGCAGAGACATCTGTCGGGGTTGCCCCCGATCTAAGGCCAGCAGGATGGCCCCAAAATTCGTCTGCAGGGGCGTCAACCGATAGAGTTCATTTAGCACTCGCTGGGGCTGGGTTTCCCGCTTCAGTTCAATCACCACCCGCATGCCCTCGCGGTCACTCTCATCGCGGATATCGGCGATGCCGTCGAGGCGATTGTTATTGACCAGGTCAGCCACCTTCTCGATCCAAGCCGCCTTATTCACCTGAAAGGGTAATTCGGTGATGACGATGGCGTTGCGCCGCTGCCGGCCTCGACCGGGACGAATTTCTTCGAACTGGCAGACACCGCGCATGGGAATGCTGCCGCGGCCGCTGCGATAGGCATCGTGGATGCCCTCAGTGCTAATAATCTCTCCGCCTGTCGGGAAATCAGGACCGGGAATCAATCGAAACAGCTCCTCATCGCCGAGGCTGGGGCGATCGATTAGGGCAATCAGCCCATCGATGAGCTCCCCCAGGTTGTGGGGAGGAATGTTGGTGGCCATGCCCACGGCAATGCCAGAACTGCCGTTGAGTAGCAGGTTGGGCACCTGAGCCGGCAGCACAATCGGTTCCTGCTGGGAACTGTCGAAGTTATCGATGAAGTCGACTAGGGCTTCACTGATGTCGCCCAAGAGGGCCTCATGGCCGATGGCAGCCAAGCGAGTTTCGGTGTATCGCATCGCCGCCGGCGGATCATTGTCCACCGAGCCAAAGTTGCCGTGGCCATCCAGCAGGGGATAGCGGCTGGAGAAGGCCTGCACCATGCGCACCAGGGCATCGTAAACGGCCTGGTCCCCATGGGGATGATATTTACCCAGCACATCGCCAACTACACGGGCGCATTTGCGATAGGGCCGATCTGGAGTCAAGCCCAATTCGTGCATGGCATAGAGGATGCGCCGATGCACGGGCTTGAGGCCGTCGCGCACATCGGGCAAGGCGCGACCGACGATGACGCTCATGGCGTATTCCAAATAGGACCGCTGCACCTCGGTGTGGAGTGCTGTGGGCACTACCTGTCCGGCTGAGAGGATGTTTAATTGGTCTGCCATGGGCCGCGGTTCCTTGGTGAAATATTAAACGATGCAGATGACTAGGGTGGGATACGTTTCGCTCCGTATCGATGGCCAGCTCTGGCGGGTGACTGGGGGCAAGCTCTAGAGCTGGAGCTGGACGTCAGGAGGGCATAAACAGCCTTCGACCCGGATCAAAGACAGCCTATGGAGAGGATTCGGCAGTGGCCATGCTTGCCTGGCAAGGCCTGTTGCCCCGGATACAACACCTCAGTCAACAGACCGATGCCTGGTTTTTACCTCTCTAGGGAAATCTAGCCTCAGATTTACACCTCGGCAACTAGATCCCTGACAACAGAGCCTAACACCTGTTGTACTATTATCTGTACTTCTAGAACATTAAGTGACGGCTAACTATTGCTGGTAGCCGCCGCTGGCCCCGGTCATTGCTGTGATAGCTGCCTAGGTTTTATGGCAACTGCGGCCAGCCGCCTGGACACGATAGCAAGCGGGTGCGATCGCATAGGGGAAACAGTCCCAGGTAGGCTAAATCTGTCTCACCCATGACCCGGATGCTGATTGATACCGATATTTTGATCGATTCGGCTCGGTCGATTGAGAACGCGACTACCGCTTCATCCAAAACCTCAGTCTCCCACCCTATCCTTTTTAGCCCGATCGCACGATAGATATAGCTCAAACTAGGAGACCAGAGGATGCGATCGCAACCTGACGACACTATCATTCGGTGCCATTGGGGTATAGGGTGGAGAGGGCCCGAGCCAGTTGCCAGAACCTTTGGTCTTGGCCAATACCTTCTTTGACCCCACGGGTGTGGGGTCACTCAAACTGCTCATCACTTAAGCTCATCCGGGAGCACAGGGGCGTTCCTACTGCATCGAGGGCAACTGCGGTTGGCTTTGCCACTGCCATTCAAACAGCTGGCAGAAGTCGTCGACTTCCCAAAAGATCTGGGTAACATCGAGACGCGAAACTTCGGTTAGAGTAGTGTCCATAGCTGAGCCGGAGAATTCTTCAAATCCAGTCTCAGCTTTTTTCTTGCCGATTTCTGTTCATCGAACTCACGTTGCGTACAAGACCATAAAAGGCAAAAGTGAATGCTAACCCCAAGGCAATCCATGGGATGGCCCAAACTGCCAGACAAAGTACCCGACCCCGATCGCGGCTAGCCCCACTGCGATTTGCTGCCCACGTCGGAGCCATTCCTGCAGCACTAAAAAGCCCAGCAAAACACTGACCAGAGGGTTAATAAAGTAACCCAGGCTGGCCTCAATGACTTGATCGGAATTCACCTTTGGGGTGAAAACAAGATTCATTTCAAGGAAGAGGTGAGTCTCTTCCAACTCCTCAGCCTGACTCACAGCCGCACACTCAGGGTTCAGGCCAGACGCGATCGCCTTTATAAACAAATAAAACATTTGTCATGGACAAAATCCGATAGCGGCCTTTAAGCGTATTGCTAAGGAAGTCGGGGGAGACCAGTAAACATACGGACGTATGGCTGGCATCACGGCAATCATCCCAACGATTTAATTAAGGCAAGCAAAAGTATGCGAATAAAACCAATCGACCTCAAGGGGGTCGCTGTTCTGTCAGGCTTAGCTGCCCTATTGACAGCAGCTCCTGCCGGAGCCGCTACCTTCACAGAAGCAAGCGATGCCGGTGAGACGCTCGGTGAGGCGATCGCCGTCACGACGGAGACGATGTCGCCCTTAGAATCCATTGCGGGCTCACTTGCAGGCGATGCCGATCTGTTCCAACTCTTTCTGACAGGGGGGCAACAGTTTTCAGCGACCACGATCAATACGGACTCGCTGATCGGCATTCCTATTGACGACACCCTGGGTAGTCCTAGCGACTTACTGGGAGATCCACAGTTGTTTTTATTTGATGCGATGGGCAATGGCGTTTACGCCAATGACGACGGATTCACCTCCGTCCAAGCCACCTTGCCATCCTCTTTTAGTCTCACGCCAGCGGAGTCTGGCATTTATTTCTTAGGCATCTCCAGCGCTGATTTTGATCCGGTCAGTGCCGATGGCGAGATTTTTCCCGATACCCCTGTGAATGGCGTTGTGGGGTCCCACCGGCCCTGGTGGCGGAGCCCCCCTGACCGGATTCGCCGGGGTTAGCAATACCAGCGGGAACTACACCATCACGCTGACGGGGGCGCAAACGATCGCTGCCCCAGCGGCAAGTGTTCCCGAACCTAGCGTCGTCATGGGCGTGTTGGCACTAGCTGGCATAGGCTTCGTAGCCCGCACTCGTAACGCAATAACAGAACTGACAAAACGATAGGAACTCAAAATGATGTGGAATATATTGAAGCGGCTCACTGCTTGGCAGAAGCCCATTGGTTTAGCTGGCGTATTGTTAGGATTAACCCTCGTAGCAGGTGCTGGCGCTGTCTACGTGCAGGCTTCCGACCATGATGATGGCGAAACCGACATCAAGGGACGCAATCTCAACCTGACCGATTTGTACGTGTTTCGCGAACGGGATCAGAATCCCAATGCTGCCGCTGGGAATTTGGTCTTCATTATGAACACCAACCCGCGATCGCTGGCACGACAGCAATACTATTTCAGCACGCGGGCTCAGTATGAATTTAAGGTGACACAGGTCGCTGATGTGGATGATGCCCCTACGGGTGTTGCAGACGTCACCCTGCGATTCCAATTTCAGCCGCCTGACCAGAACAATCAGCAAACCTTTACGGTGACGGCGCTCAAAAACGGCCAGACCTTTACTGGGCAGGGGCAGACAACGCCGATTACCAATACCCCAGAGGTGAACACAGTCTCCCTGGGGGGCACCAACCTGAAAGTATTTGCTGGTCTGCGAGAAGATCCGTTCTTCTTTGATGTGGAGCAATATTTCCGGGTGCGCGCCGGAGCCTTGGATATCGGCCCCGCTGTCGGCTTCCGTGACCCCAGCACCGCAGTGGACTTTGCGGCTGGCTACAACGTCAACGCGATCGCAGTTCAGGTACCCATTTCCTTCTTACAGGGCTCGTCGCAGGCCAGCACCTTCGATGTGTGGGAAACCATCTCTGTTCCAGCGGCTGGCGGCAAATTCAACCAGGTCGAGCGGTTGGCACGTCCTGCTATCAACGAGGGCTTGATCGTCACGAATGACCTGCTCAATACCCTCAACAGCGTTGGCCCCGACTTTGAAGCCGCTGCTCTAGCTGGACAACAGCCTGCTGCGAATGCAGCGGCGCCGATTGTCAACGAAGCGACGCAGACCTTACTGGCGATCGGCAATAGTGACGATCGTGCCGATGCATTGCTGGGGGCCTTTTTACCTGATGTGATGCGGATTGACACCACTGGCCCTAGTGGCTACGCCAACGCGCTCAATGCCCAAGGGAGTCCCGTGCGCGGTCGCTTATTGAAGGATGACGTGGTGGATATCACCCTCTCCGTGTTGACCAACGGTACCATCACCACTGACAACGTCTCCTACGACGGTACACCGGGGAATCCAGCGCAAGGACACCAACCGCTGGTGCCTGCCTTCCCGTATCTGGCACCGCCGAACTAGGCGTTTGTCAGCCCTAAAAATGGGGTGAGCGTAGGTTGGGTGAAACGACGTGAACCCCAACAGTAGCCAGGGTTTGGTGGGGTGACGCTGGCGCTTCACCCCACCGACAACGGCAAGCTTGCCTGAAACCCTCCCCTGGGAGATGTCATTCACCAGACGCCAATTATGTTGACGCTAAAGTCGAATCAGACACCTGCTCAGCGCGTGCAACTTTCAAAGTCTACGATCGCGCTTGGGGCAGTCCTGACGGTGCTGCTGGCAGCCCCGACCGGATGGTATGTCCGGCACACTCTGGAGCAATCAGAAAGTCCCCATCCGTATCCCTTCTCGCTGACTGAGGGGACACGGGGGGAAGCGACGATCGAACGCAAAATTGCCTTTTATGAAGGGCGGATTCAGCGCAATCCTGGAGATGGGTTGGACCGCGCTGCTCTGGCCAGTGCCTACCTGGAGATGGCGCATGCCACCGGGGACGATCGCTGGTATCTGCTGGCCGAACAATCGGCCCAGCAATCACTGGCTAACCTTCCCTTTAGCAATGACGGAGCAGTGTTGGTGTTAGCCGAAATTGCCGAGGCTAAGCATGACTTTGCTGAGGCGATTCGCCTGGCGGAACAAGCATCGGGCGAGGACGCGCTGGCCCTCATCGTGACAGCCAAGTTGGCGATGGGAGAGGTTGCGGCAGCCAATGCCACTGCTGAGACCCTGGTGAATCTTACCCCTTCGCTGGGGAGCCTGACTCTACGAGCCTTAACACGAGTGGCTCAGGGCGATCGCGAGGGCGCGTTACGAGATTTTCAACAAGCGATCGCGGCAGAAGAACCGGCTGACCCCAGTGGCTCTGCTTGGGCCAGAACCCTGCTGGGCCGGTTCTACGCTCAGCAAGGTGATCACGATCTGGCCGAACCGCTGTACCGCGAAGCTTTGGTGATTGATCCCAATAACACGCTGGCCCGCCTTCAACTGGCCGTGCTGAAAACCCGACTGGGCCACTATCGCGCGGCTGAACGCCACTATGCCCAGGTCAATGATCCGGTAGCGCTGCATGGATTGGCCCGGGTGCGATCGCTGCGCGGCGTGGCGACAACCGATGCCTGGGACACCGCTGAATCCGCCCTGCGCGAACACATCGACGAGAATGCCCTGGGGCACCGTCGCGACCTGGCTCATCTGCTGCTGGAACGCGGCCATGGTGAAGATGTGCCTGAAGCGATCGCGCTCCTGCAAACTGAGGTCCAAAATCGCCGCGATGCCGCAACGCTGGACCTGCTCGCCTGGGCTTTGACGCGGGGCGATCGCTGGCAAGAAGCTCAACAAGTCATTCAAGAGGCGCTGGATCACGGCATTCGAGACGCTGGTATCTTTTACCGAGCCGGCGTGATTGAGGCGGCTCTGAAGCATCCCCAGCAAGCGGAGCGCTATTTTCAGCAAGCCCAAGAGGCCGATCCGACGTTTGATGATCAGGTCCGCCACAGACTTGGTCTCGTTGCCCATCCTTAAATCTGTCGCCATGCTGCCAAAACGCCACCGATACAGTTTGCTCAGTCTCTTGGCTGGGATGATCGCGATTGGGCTGAGTCTCGTCACGACGAGTCCGAGCCTGGCTCACTGGGACGATTTGGCTGCCGCCAAGCTGGTTGTGGGGGACACTGAGGTGCAGATGACCCTGACCTACCCCACCCGGTTGACCGCTTTTGCCGATGATGATGGCAATGGGCAACTCGCAGTTGCTGAGATTGACCGCCATCAGACTGCCTTGCAAGCGTTTTTGGGCGATCGCATTGCCTTAAAGGATGGCCTGAATCGTCTCGGCAGTCTGCAGGTGCAATCGGGAGAGGCGTTTGCCTCACCCATGTTGTCGGCGGCACCAGACAGCCATTCCACTTTGCAGCTTACCTATCGCTGGCCGGATGCGATGCAGGGCTTGGTGATGAACTACACCCTGTTTGTCCCCAATGCGCCAGAGGCCAGTTGTCTCGCCACCCTTGTCCAAGGGAATGAGTTGACGACCCATGTCTTTACGCCTCAGCAACCGACCTTCGCGTTGATGCCCGGGGGATTAAGATTCGGCGCAGGCACGTGGCTGTTGCCGTTGATCGGAGCCTTTGTTTGGGGGGCGGTGCATTCGCTGTCACCCGGGCACGGCAAAACCTTGATTGGTGCTTACCTGGTGGGCGAACGGGCCACGCCGTTACACGCGATTTTTCTGGCGATGACGACCACTGTCACCCATACGCTTGGGGTGATTGCACTGGGCTTAGTGACGTTGTTGGCGGCACGCTATATTCTGCCCGAGCAGCTTTATCCCTGGCTGAGTTTGATCTCAGGGAGCTTAGTGATCGCGATCGGGCTCAATCTGCTTTGGCAACGGCGACGGCGGACGACGGCTGTGATAAGCGGACAGGTCCATTCCCATGGACACGATCATGCTCATGCGCCGCATGCGCAGACTCATCCTCACGATCCCGGACATGTCCACCATCATTGCCACGATGCCGGCGGCGATCGCCATCATCACCCCAGCCATTCCCATGCTCACCACCCCGCTGATCACGTCCACACCCACAGTAGGCATACCCATTCCCATCTACCGCTGACGACGGACAGCACGCCGGTAACCTGGCGCAATTTACTCATGCTCGGATTCTCAGGCGGATTAGTGCCCTGTCCCGCTGCGCTGGTGCTGCTGTTGGGGGCGATCGCCCTGGGCAATACCCTGTCTGGTCTGGTGCTGGTGCTGGCCTTCAGTTTAGGGCTGGCAAGCGTGCTAACCGGGTTAGGGCTGCTGCTGGTGTATGCCAGACAGGTATTTCAACGGATTCCAACGCCGCGTCTACCGCTGATGCAATGGCTACCCGCGATCAGTGCGCTAGGCATCACAGTTATTGGAATCGGCATTTCGACCCGATCTATTTTGCAGATTTTCTAACGCCGATCTTCTAACGCCGTATTCATCAGGGATTGTGACCATGCTTTACCATTGGCGCTGGCTGATACCGCTACCAACCCTGTTTCTAGGGCTGTCTCCCGGCTTCGCCGAGAGCAATCCGACGGGATTTTCGCGACCGCATGATCCCATGGTGCTACCGTCAGAGGTGGATACCCTGGTTTGCTACATGGAAACCGGCAGCGGCGAAATCATTAACTTAGAACGCATCTGTAATCCCGCGTTTGACCCCGCAGGCGATAGAGTCTTAAACCCGGAAGCGGCCTGTTACTTTGTGGATACCAACGGTCGCCCCTGTCCACCAAAAAGCGAATAAAACCATCGTCTTCGCCGATGCCTGATTGTTGTTAGCAGAGCTTGCGAGAATTATGTATCGCCTGCGTTTTGTAGCAAAGCCAGACACGCAGGACTTCAGCTACTGTCCAAGCCTGGGCAAAAGCCCCGCGTGGAGCGTGGGGCGGATCCCCATCAAAGATTTCGCTGAGGGTGCCAACACAGCCCCCCCTGGAGATGGGCAATCAACGGCATCAGAAAACGGCGCGCTGCAGCAGGATCCCAATACACCTGCCTGTGTGCCTGCACAAAAGGCTCCATGAGCCAACCCCACACCGTTCCCTGGTGGTAGCTGCCGTCCCGCTGCACTGGGTCACCGCCAGAAGCTAATTGGGCCGTAACAACGCAGGGTCGTGGCTTCCGGCCATCCAGCACGTCATAGCAGTAACCCAGTTTCTCATTCCAGAAGCGTTGAAAGCCCTTTTGGGTTTGATTGAGCAGGGTTTGGTAACGGCGATCGCACCAGAAAATTAGGCTCTGCAAGTCTACCAACCTAGCTACCCAGTATGAGTAGCCGCAAAGGAGTAGCCGCAAGAAAGTAACAGCGACGCAAGAATCAGATAGCTGGGCTTGAGCGATTTACCTAGGCTGGAATGGTCAGTGCACAAGGCGTAGAAAAAAATTTTGTAGCCCTGAGGATTTATCACCATGACCCCAACTAAATCCCAAAAAGTCGTTCCCTGTCTGTGGTTTGATGGCGACGCTGAAGAAGCGGCACAGTTTTATGTTTCGTTACTTCCCGATTCGAGAATCGACCGTGTCTTGAAATCGCCGGCTGACACACCAAGCGGCCCCGCAGGGATGGTGCTGACCGTGGAATTCACGTTGGCTGGGGCGAAATATATGGGGCTGAACGGCGGCCCGCAGTTTCCATTCACTGAAGCCGTGTCGTTCCAGATCTACTGCGACGATCAGTCTGAGGTCGATCGACTATGGGCTGCACTTGCGGATGGCGGCTCAGAAGTCGCCTGTGGCTGGATCAAGGATCGTTGGGGGCTGTCTTGGCAGATCGTTCCGACCCGACTGATCGAATTGCTCAACGATCCCGACCCGGACCGCGCTCGACGAGCGCAGGAAGCGATGATGAAGATGGTGAAGATTGACATCTCCGAGATCGAGCAGGCGGCAAACGGATGATCTTGCTCCGCGGATCAAGCCGACTGCGGGATAACAATCGCATACACCGGAGCCGCCGATCTGGGCGTTTTGACATGATTGCATCACTCGCAGCGACCCGATGAGCTTGGCACGTTAGCGCGCATGGCCAAAACCCGTTTCTTAAAAACGACAGGAGTGTTCCCATGAGAAGGCTTATCGTATCAACGTTTGCGTCGCTTGACGGCATCATGCAAGCACCCGGCGGACCGGAAGAAGACCCAACTGGCGGTTTTACCCTCGGCGGCTGGATGTTCAACTACTGGGACGAAGCCATGGACCTCTCAGCATCAGGTTTCGACGGCAAAGATCGAGAGCTGGTGCTCGGTCGTAGGACCTATGAGATATTCGAAGCGTACTGGCCATACCAGCCCGATGACGATCCGACTGCGAGGACGCTCAATGCAGCAAGAAAATATGTGGCTTCGCGCACATTGACGACGCTTCACTGGCACAACTCGACCCTGCTCTCCGGCGATGTCGTCTCGGCCATCATCGCTCTCAAGACCCAACCAGGCCCTGACCTGCAGATTATTGGCAGCGGCAATTTGATTCAAACGCTGCAGTCCGCATTCCTGATAGACGAGTACAACGTGTGGACTTTTCCAGTGGTGCTGGGGCGGGGCAAGCGCCTCTTCGGTGAGACTGCCAAGCCATTGGCGCTGCGGCTCGTTCGCTCTCAGGTTTCGACCACTGGCGTGGTGATGAGTACCTATGTGCCAGTTGGCGATATCCAGCCCGGTTTGATCGCGAGTGACGAGCCGAGTGAGCAGGAGTTGGCGCGACGCAAAAAGATGGCGAATGAGATGCGGTGATGTGAATTCGGGGCGCGGCTTAATTCAGGTGTTGGATGGCACATCTTGTTTATTCGCGGTGCTTCCAGCCATGCATAGAATCTGAAAATTGCTCGCAAGATTGTGATAATGCCGCAGGAATCAGATAGCTGAGCACAAGGTGTTTGCCTAAGCTGAAAGGGTGATTGATGCAGGAGGAGCTATGACATGTCCGCTCTACGTTAGCGCCGTTGTTCTGATGCTTCATCGTGCATTGGACTTTCAAAGGGAGAAAACATGGCTACTAAAATTCTTGTGAACTTACCGGTAAGCAATCTCAATTTGAAGCTGTTCGAGGCACTCGGTTGTGGGCTAGTAGCAGGAGTTTTCTTTGCCTTCTCGACCTTTGTGATGCCGGCTCTTGCTCGACTCCCCCCACCACAGGGGATTGCCGCGATGCAAGCCATGATTATTACAGCGATCAACCCATTGTTCATGCTGGCAATCTTCGGAACGGCAGCGGCTTGCCTCTTTCTAGCTATCTCCTCGCTGTTCAAGTGGCAGCAACCCGGTGCCGTTTACTTGCTCGCCGGTAGCCTGCTCTATCTTGTCGGCGCAGTAGGAGTGACAGGCATTTTCAATGTGCCGCTGAACGATGCACTGGCGATCGTTGATCCAGGCAGTACTGACGGTGCGAGCCTGTGGAGCAGCTTCCTGACCAACTGGACAAACTGGAACCATGTTCGGACAGCAGCAGCACTGGCAGCAGCGGCATCGTTCACCATTGCGCTCGGTGATTGAGTAGACGTGTGGCCCTGCAGGGTGTGGCAGCTTATTGCGTAGAAGGAGGAGAGAAAATGAAGCTACATGACAGCTAATCAAAACTCGAACGAATCATTATTCCTGTCATGAGGCAATTCTGATGAAGGTCAGCACTGAACGAAAAATAATGCGGTGGATTCACATCGTTTTAAGCTTCCCGATCGTCGGCTATATCTACGAACCCGTCGCAGGTAAACCTAACGCAGCATTCGCCGCCACCCAATTTGTCTTTGTTCCAATTGTGATCCTCTCTGGACTATGGATGTGGAAAGGGCAGGATGTTCGGAAATGGCTGAAACGCTCAGGCCACAAGCAGCGGTAAATAAACAAGCTGAGCACGTCATGACCGGAGCGCCGGGCATTTCTCGCACCAACCCTTCGGGCAAGTGCCATGATTGATCGATGGAGATATCTCGATCTTCGAGAGCGGGGCGATTCTACTTCATCGGGCGTTAGGCGGCATAGAAATTTCGGCTCCACTTCACAAAGATAGTCAAAGGAACTCACAATCGTTCGCTGTTTATGCAGACTCAGGAGAATGCCGATGACCATAGAACTTGATCACACGATCGTTCCTTCTCGCAGTCAAGTGAAGTCGGCCAAGCTCTTGGCAGAACTCCTTGGGGTTTCGTGGGCTGAGAAGAGTGTTGGTCCATTTTCGCCTGTCTACATCAATAGTGGGCTAACGCTCGACTTCCAGGAAACGGATGAAGAGTTCCCCATCTATCACGTTTGCTTCAGGGTCACAGAAGACGAGTTTGATACCATTCTTGACCGGATCAAAGCGGCTGGAATCAAGTACCGCAGCACGTTGCGGGGACGCATGGATATGCAAATCAACACCGCGTTTGGAGGCCGTATGATCTACTGGAACGAGCCAGACGGACACCAATGGGAAATGTTGACGGTCAGCTATGCTCGGCAGGAAAGTTGATTCTTGGTTTCTGGGCGCTGCCACATCACAGACATAGGAGAACACAGACATGAACAAAGGCGTTCTTATCACCACCGACACCCTGCAGACGCAGCGGTTCTACCATGGCACACGGGCTGAGCTGAAGCCAGGAGACCTGATCGAGCCTAGCACCGATGAGCGGGACAGGACGACACCCGATGTCTACCTGACCCCCAATCTGGATGCAGCCATCTGGGAGGCAGAACTCGCGATCGGCGAAGGTCCCGGCAGAGTTTACATCGTAGAGCCGATCGGCCAGATTGAAGATGTCTCCGACCTGGCGGATCAGAAGTCTCCAGGACATCCGTCGATATCATGCCGCTCCCGTGAGCCGTTGCGGGTCACGGGCGAGGTCACGGAGTGGCCTCTTTACCATGGCACTCGGGCTGACCTGAAGCCAGGGGATCTGATTAAGCCGGGCCATACCCCGAACTTCGGCAATCAGGATAGGACAACACCCAACGTCTATCTAACTCGCACGTTGGATGCCGCCACGTGGGGAGCGGAGCTGGCCATCGGTGAAGGTCCCGGCAGAATTTACATCGTGGAACCGACTGGCCCGATTGAAGATGACCCCAATCTGACGAATCAGAAGTTTCGGGGTAATCCGACGAAGTCATTCCGTTCCCGGGAGCCGCTACGGGTTACAGGCGAGATCACGGATTGGCAGGGGCACTCGCCTGAAGTGCTCAAAGCCATGAAGGACGGACTAGAACGACTTGAGCGACTTGGGGTTGAGCCAATTGATGACTGAACGAAGGCTACGGCCAAGATTTCTTGTAGCCGCTCAACCAAGGTGTTGAGTTGAGTCAATATTTTTGACTTCTTGTGACCTAAAAAATTAATCGACCTGTCGATTTAGACGTTCTCTATTCGACTAAGCAATAGAGCCAGGGGTGAGACGCTGTTCACCCTGGCACTGAGCAAAAACCATCCTTCAATAGGAGATTTCATGATGAAAGTAGTGGTTCTAGTCAAAGCGACTCCTGACTCCGAAGCCGGGGTCATGCCTACCGAAGCGATTCTGGCTGAAATGGGCCAGTTCAACGAAGAGCTTGTCAAAGCCGGGGTGATGCTGGCGGGTGAGGGACTGCATCCCAGCTCTAAAGGTGTGCGGGTGCAGTTTTCCGGCAAAAATCGCACCGTCATCGACGGCCCGTTTACGGAAACCAAAGAGCTGGTTGCGGGCTTCTGGCTCTGGCAGGTGCAATCCATGGCAGAAGCGCTTGACTGGATCAAACGCAGCCCCTTTCAAGACGGCGAAGTCGAAATTCGTCCCATCTTTGCTGACGAAGACTTCGGTGAAGCTTTCACCCCAGAACTCAGGGAACAGGAAGAGCGCCTGTGCACCGAAATGGAGAAGCAGAAAAGCGCCTAGCGCGGAGTTGAGAAACCCGGTCTCTCGGTTCTCGACGAGCATGTTAGAGGTGCCGACAGAGACGGGATTTCTAGAGATGCAGACGTGTAATTTTTCGTATTTTTTTGAGGAGACATCATGGCAACCAATGTTTCCGTGAATCTACCCGTCAAAAACCTCCAAAAGTCTGTGGAGTTTTTTACTCATTTGGGCTTTAGATTTAACCCTCAATTTACCGATTAAACGGCCACTTGCATGATTGTCAGCGACGACATTTATATCATGCTGTTGACCCATGAAAAATTCAAAACGTTCACGCCAAACCCCATTTGTGACGCCACAAAAAGTACCGAGGTGCTGGTGTGTTTGTCGATGGAGAGTCGCGCCGCTGTGGATGAAATTGTAAGTAACGCGATCGCGGCGGGTGGCAATACATATAGCGAACCGCAAGACCACGGGTTTATGTATGGCCACGGCTTTCAGGACTTAGACGGCCACATTTGGGAAGTCATGTTTATGGAATCTGACGTAACTTCTTGAGGCCAGAAAAATGACAATTGGAAACAGAAACAGGGCGGAGGAAGTCCAAATTCGCCAACGGATCAATACCTGGATAGCCGCGCTTCGAGCCAAAGATGTAGACGCACTCATGGCCCATTACGCGCCGAGTCTGCTGCTGTATGATCTCGACCCTCCCCTAGTGCATCACGGAGCAGACCCATACCGCACAAGCTGACAGGAGTGGTTTGCCTCCATCCAGGGCGATGTTGGGTATGAAATCCGCAACCTGAATCTCTCGGTCGGGGATGATGTGGCCTTTAGCAACAGCATCAACCAAATGAGTGGAGTCAAAACCACTGGGGAAAAGTTCGATATCTGGGTGCGTATGACCGTTGGCTACCGCAAGCAGGATGGCCGGTGGCGCGTAGTTCATGAGCATATCTCGGTGCCTTTTTATATGAATGGCAGCTTTAAGGCCGCTGTTGACCTGGAACCATAGGTCTATGTAGTATCAGAGCTTACAAATTTTAGCGAGTGAGGAGAGTTGCTCCAATGATTTGTGTTCCTAAATGGTTTGGCGGTCTAGTCGCGGGTAGTGTCATGACCATAGTGGCACAACCTGCTCTGGCTGAAGCAGGGGTTCAGCCTGTCACCCCCCTGCTTGCCCAACAAGAAGTCCCTGCCCAGGTGGATTTCGCTCCGCATTTTCAGGATCTGGGGATAGAAGGTTCAATCATCATTTACGACCTGAACCTGAACCAGACCTATCAGCACAATTCTGAGCGCAATAGCACTCCCTACTTGCCCGGCTCGACCTTCAAAATTCTCAATTCACTGATTTCCTTAGAAGCAGGCGTCATTGACAATGACCTGGCAATTCTTACCTGGGACGGAGTTGAGCGCATCGTCCCCGCATGGAACCGGGATCTGAATATGCGCACCGCCTTTCCCCTATCCGCCGTCTGGTTCTACCAGGTGCTGGCCCGTCGGGTGGGTCACGATCGCATGCAACAGTCGGTGGCGGAGGCTGGCTATGGTAACCAGGATATTGGTAGTGCTGAAGACATTGATACCTTCTGGTTAACAGGTGATTTACGCACCACCCCCGAAGAGCAAATTGATTTTCTGCGTCGCCTTTATAACGATGATGTGCCCTTTTCGGAGGATGTCATCGCCCTGGGTAAAGACATCATGATCGTGGAACAAACCCCTGATTACACCATTCGCGCCAAAACGGGCTGGGTTGGCTTTGGTGAACCCGATCAGGAGCAAATCGGCTGGTACGTAGGCTACGTAGAACAGGCTGACAATGTTTACTTTTTCGCTACCAATATCGACATTCGAGATGAGGATGATCCAGCTGCCAGGGTAGAGGTGACCCGTCGCTGCTTGGAGACTCTACAGCTGCTCTAGAGATTGAATGTTGGGGAGGATATCCCATGAAAACAACTGAAATTAGCTGTCTTTGCGGGACCGTCAAAGTGCAGCTAACGGGCCATCCAATCACCCAGTTCTACTGCCACTGCGACGACTGTCAGGCCACTAGTGGCGGTGCCTACATTGGCGTGGCCGTCTATCCTGTCGATGCCGTCAAGATAATGCAGGGTGAACTCACAACCTGGACGCTCAAAAGCTTGCCCCGACAGCGCTGTGCCGTTTGTGGCACCCACGTTATGGCTGAAGTGCCAGGGCTGGCTCAAGTTGGCATCAAGGCAAATCTGTTGCCAAAAGGAGAATTCAAACCCGACTTTCATCTCCATTGCCGGTATGCCGTTCTGCCGGTCAAAGATGATTTACCACACTTCAAAGATTTGCCTGCTAGCTTTGGGGGCACCGACGGGACTTCTAACTGGTAATTAACAAAGGAGATATGTATGGCAGATAACGATACCCAATCGACCCGTAAAGCATCGATTCAAAACTTATTGGAGCAATGGGCTAGTGCCACTCGTTTTGGCAAACAGGACGATGTCCTGGTGAATCATGCTCCAGATGTCACCATCTTCGACGTTCTACCGCCTCTTCAATATGAGAGCGCAGACGCGTACCGCCAAAGCTGGGATGAGTGGCAGCCGACAACCAAGGGACCGGGGATTTTTGAGCTCCACAACCTTAAAATCACAGCGGGTAAGGATGTGGCCTTTGCCTACGGTTTGATTCGATGTGGGGGCACAAAACCCGATGGAAAAACTTTTGAAGACTGGGTGCGCGCTACATTTTGCCTTTGCAATGTTAATGGCAACTGGCGCATCACCCATCAGCATATTTCGATGCCCATTGGCTGAAGATAGAACTCCCGTAAGCTCTAAAGCAAAATCGGTTTCCTCATACTGTTTGCTTTTCTTAAACGGGTTTTTACCTCAGTTCCACATCCAGGCAATATAATACAGATAAACTAGTTACAGCAATCGAGCCAACGCTTTGGCCGATTGCGCGTCGGGTAGATTCCCAGTTCTGAGCGTTTTAGCAGTTGCATATGTCCTAACCTACCCGACCAACGCGACATACCCTATTGCCATTTGCAAACTGAGGAAGCAGGCAATGACTAATGACGCAAAAACCGCGATCGCAACCATCATTCCGACTTTACGCTACCGGGATGCATCTGCTGCCGTTGACTGGCTTTGCCAAGCCTTTGGGTTTGAAAAGCATTTGGTTGTCCCCGATGACGATGGCGGGATTGCCCACGCCGAACTGGTGTTTGGCAACGGCATGGTGATGGTGGGCGCTGCCTGTGAGGATGAATTCGGTCGGCTGCAACAGCCCCCGAGTCAGGGAAACGCCGTCGTCACGCAGAGTCCTTACATTCTGGTCGAGGACGTAGATAAACATTACGAACGGGCCGTTGCGGCGGGAGCTCAAATCGTCACGGATATCAAAGATCAAGATTACGGCGGGCGCGACTACTCTTGCCGCGACCCGGAGGGTCATGTGTGGAACTTTGGCACCTACGACCCGTGGACTGCTGGTTAGGAACAACTCATCCATTTAGCCCAAGGAGGGCGCTATGAAACTGATTCCCTATCTCAACTTTGACGGTGACTGCGAAGCCGCATTCACGTTTTACGAACAGGTTTTTGGCGGCAAACTGGGCGACAAAATGATTTATAAAGGGTCGCCGATGGAAGCAGACGTGCCGCCCGAATGGCACGACAAGATTATGCACACTCACCTGACTATCGGCGATCAGGAAATCATGGGGTCGGATGCGCCACCTGCTTATTTCAAAGAACCCCAGGGCACTGAGGTAACTATCCAAATTGATGATCCTGAAAAAGCCGAGCAAATCTTCAGGGCTTTAGCCGAAAACGGCACCGTCAAAATGGACATTCAGGAAACTTTTTGGGCCAAGCGTTTTGGCATGTTGACTGATCAGTTTGGCATTCCCTGGATGGTCAATTGCGACAAAGCGCCTGAGGAGTAACCCTATTCGACCTATGACACTGACACTCGAAGAACTGCAAGAAAAACTAGCTGACATCAATCAACTGGTCGCTAATCTCCAAACTTCTGCTGCATTTGAAAAATACTACGCTGATGACATTGTCATGATTGAGGGAGATGGCACAGTTACAACCGGAAAGAATGCCTGTCGCCGGGGTCGAGAATTCTTTTTTAAGGAGATGCTAATCGAGTTCAGAGAATCGAAGCTGATTAGCTAACATGTCGCCGTTTCGGCTGAGAAGGAATACGATTTTAGGGCAGGGAGAAATGTGTGGCGAGGGCGGTGACATGACCTCCATCATGACCCTGGGCTATAACCCGCAGACGCAGCGGTACGTCGGCACCTGGGTCGGCTCAATGATGAGCCTTCTGTGGGTATATGACGGCGAACTCGATGCCGCCCGACAAGTGTTGACGCTGATCTCCGAAGGCCCGGCGATGACGGGCGACGGCACTGCTCAATACAGAGACGAGATTGCCTTTGAAGACGATGACCATCGGGTAATGACTTCCCACATGATGAGAGCGGACGGGCAGTGGCACTGGTTCATGACTGCCCATTATCGACGCAGATAGAACTTACGAATAGCCTCCTTTCATCCCCAATTCTGGGAGCAGCGCCTAAGCTCAGTAGGGTGCCTACCCTAATTCGGTGAAATTCTGTAAGAAGCTGGTGTGACCGTGGCCAAACAGATTGACGAACGTGTTATCTCGCTCAATTGGCTCGATACAGCTCGCGCTCGTCGAGCGCAGGAAGCGATGATGAAGATGGTGAAGATTGACATCTCCGATATTGAGCGGGCAGCAAACAAATGACCTTGACCAACTGATCAGGAAGCCGACTGCGGGATAGCGATCGCCCGCACTAGAGCCGCCGATCTGGGCGTTTTGACAGGATTGCATCACTCGCAGCAGTCCGGTGATGCGAGACGCCAACGCCCATCACCAATACCCACTTGTGGACTTTTCTAGTGGTGCTGGGGCGAGGCAAGCGCCTCTTCGGTGAGACTGCCAAGCCATTGGCGCTGCGGCTCGTCCGCTCTCAGGTTTCGACCACTGGCGTTGTGATGAGCACCTATATACCAGATAGCGATATCCAGCCCGATGCGATCGCGAGTGACGAGCCGAGTGAGCAGGAGTTGGCGCGACGCAAAAAGATGGCGAATGAGATGTGGTGAGACGAAAATGACCGACCTGATCCTCACAACTTTCGACTGGGTTCCCAAGACACCCCGGGGCTATGTGCGTGATATCCGGGTGCGGTGGGCGTTGGAAGAGGCACGCTTGCCCTACAGCGTCACGAGCGTGCCATTTCGCGATCGGAGCGCCGAGCATTTCTCGCACCAACCCTTCGGGCAAGTGCCATGGTTGACCGATGGAGATATCTCGATCTTCGAGAGCGGGGCGATCCTGCTTCATCTGGGCGAGTTGAGTGACAGGCTGATGCCTGCCGAGCCGCACGGTCGCAGCGAAGTTATTCAATGGCTGTTCGCCGCGCTCAACTCAGTCGAGATGGCGAGCCTGCCATGGTCCCTATTTAAGTTCTCTGGTGATACTGAAGGGACGCCGGGACGAAAGCACCTAGATGAGTTCCTCAAGGCTCGGCTCCATCACATGGAGAAGGTGTTGGCGGGACGCCAATGGTTGACCGCAACCTTCTCCGTCGCCGACATACTCATGGCGGATGTGCTGCGCCTTGTCGATCGGTTCGACGGGCTGGTGGAATCCCCGGCCTGTCGTGACTATGTCGCGCACGCAACCGCTCGTCCTGCCTTCGTGAAGGCGCATGCAGACCAGATGGCGCATTTCGCTAAAGCAGACTGAGGCACCAGTGTTTGTTTCGCCAAAGACCCCACAAATCGCCAGAAGCAAGTTGCGGTTCAACCATGCATTCAGTGGGCGTTAGGTGGCATAGAAATTTCGGCTCCACTTCACGAAGGTAGTCAAACGGAACTCACAATCATTCGCTGTTTATGCAGACTTAGGAGGAGACAGACATGACCATAGACATTCTTGGCACCACCGACAACCTGCGGACGCAGCGGTTCTACCACGGCACACCGGCGCTGCCTGCGGTGGTCGACTGGCCAACTTTCAGGCCGAATTGGATGCGCTACGGATTCGGGAGAAGGCGCACACGCGTGAGGCTGATGCGATCGCACTGACTCGTGTCGCCACTCAAGTAAGGATCATGCGGCTGTGAGTTACTCACGGCACAACAAAAGTAAGGCTTGTCGCGGTGAAAGTATGTCGCGGCCCGATCAGAGTATGTCGCATCGCGATCAGAGTTACTCACGTCATGATCAGAGTTACTCACGCCGCAATGAAAGTAACTCGTGCCGCGATCGCACCTACTCACGCCGCGATCAAAGTAACTCACGCCGCGATCAAAGTAACTCACGGCCCGATGCGAGCAACTTACGTCATGATCAAAGCAACTGTTACCTGGCTATCAGTAACCCTGGAACGAGACCGACAGTGCCGAATCTAGCAATTTTCCGGATCAGACAGGATCTATCACTAAAATCCAGGTATTTGACTATGTTCACGACCATATGCTCCCAGTCCTGTGGGGGTCTGTCCATCGCCGAAACCCCCATTCTCTCGTCGACCCCACCAGATTGCTTTCCAGCTAAGGGATACAGACGTTTTCCACAGGGTGCTTTTGAGAAAAATTGTCATGTATTTGGCCTGCCTGTGGACCCCCCCAGAAATGATGGTGTAGAATGCAGGTGTGGTAGGTCTTTCAGAGGCCGACCCTTCCCACTAGGTGGGAAACTAATTGAATGGAAACATGCAAGCATACGTACACCTCACCCTCGACTCATCCTTCCCACTAGGTGGGAAACTAATTGAATGGAAACATCCAGTCCGCTCGCTTCTTGTATAGAAGCTTGTAGACCTTCCCACTAGGTGGGAAACTAATTGAATGGAAACAAGTCTTGGACGAGGGCGGATTAGCTTTTTCTCAACTTCCCACTAGGTGGGAAACTAATTGAATGGAAACCGCTTCCACAATTCAGCTGGGCACCTGCCCAGCTTCTCGGGCTTCCCACTAGGTGGGAAACTAATTGAATGGAAACGGGCCTCCCACTCTTTCCGGGTCGCCCAGATGATCTTCCCACTAGGTGGGAAACTAATTGAATGGAAACTTCCGTTTCCTCCTGATGGGAGGAAGGCCTTGACTGGATCTTCCCACTAGGTGGGAAACTAATTGAATGGAAACCCATCAGAAGCTCTATATCGCGCCTTGATGGAACCGCTTCCCACTAGGTGGGAAACTAATTGAATGGAAACTCCTGAGCCTGTTCACGACTCATCTTCGAGACTCGACTTCCCACTAGGTGGGAAACTAATTGAATGGAAACTCTGTTTGGCCGGTGATGGTGTCAGATAACGCGTGCTTCCCACTAGGTGGGAAACTAATTGAATGGAAACATTCGCGCACCACCCGGGGGTGATGATGACTTCAGACTTCCCACTAGGTGGGAAACTAATTGAATGGAAACATTCGCGCACCACCCGGGGGTGATGATGACTTCAGACTTCCCACTAGGTGGGAAACTAATTGAATGGAAACTCCTAAAGAGTCCTCCAGGAATTGCAGCAAGGCGACTTCCCACTAGGTGGGAAACTAATTGAATGGAAACGGCAACCAAGGCAGAAGGATGAAGGATGAAGGATGAAAGGGACATGTCTGACTGTCGTATAGGCCATAATTTTCAAGCCTTTCCACAGTTCTAAAGTCCTCGATTACTCGCTGCCTTCTGCCTTCTGCCTTCCCTATGCCCTCCGGGCAGGCTATGCCAACGGCTTCGTTGCCCCTGCGGGGCCGCTACGCGAACAGGACAAGCTGCCTTCTGCCTTCTGCCTTTATTTCTGCCTTCCCTATGCCCTCCGGGCAGGCTATGCCAACGGCTTCGTTGCCCCTGCGGGGCTGCTACGCGCTTGGCGGAGCCTGACTGAAAGTCATACAGGACAAGCTGCCCTCTGCCTTTCTGTTTGCCCTGTTCGCAAGGATTGGTGGGCAAGCCAAGGGTCTCGACCGTTGCTAAGAGCAGCGGCAATGAATTTGCCCACCCTACCCATTGCTTCTGCCTTCTGCCTTCTGCCTTCTGCCTTCTGCCTTCTGCCTTTATTTCTGCCTTCTGCCTTCTGCCTTTCTGTTTGCCCTGTTCGCAAGGATTGGTGGGCAAGCCAAGGGTCTCGACCGTTGCTAAGAGCAGCGGCAATGAATTTGCCCACCCTACCCATTGCTGAGCTAAGAACCCATAAGTTATCTGTAATGACTTGCCAGCGATCTGGCCCCCTAATCCCCCCATTCCCGTTGGGAAGGCGGTACCGGGTAGCGCCACCGGGCCGCATCGGCATCAGTCGATCCGTCAGCTTGCGTACCCAATTTGGACAAATGCCGTTAAGGTGAACAGGATCGTTCTGGAATTTAGTCTTCAGGAGAAAAACGCTATGGCTCAGGCTCAAAAAGGCGATACAGTATTAATTCACTACACTGGCAAGCTCACAGATGGCACCGTCTTCGACTCCTCGGTCGAGCGAGGTCCGCTGCAATTTGACATTGGCGCTGGCAATGTTATCCCCGGTTTTGAAACCGCTGTCATTGGCATGAGCCCCGGGGACTCCAAAACCGAAACCATTGGCTCTGACCAAGCCTACGGCCCCCATCGAGACGAAATGGTGGTAGTGGTAGACCGTCAGCAAATTCCCGATGAAATTCCCCTGAACATCGGTCAACAGCTGCAGTTGCAAGGACCAGAAGGGCGTCCGCCCCTGCCGGTACTGGTGACCGAAGTGTCTGACGGCAAAGTCACCCTAGATGCCAACCATCCCCTGGCTGGCGAAGACCTGGTCTTTGACATCGAACTGGTTGACATTGTCTCTTAACTCTCCCTGCCCCTGGGCCGGTGCTCCCGGGCCAACATAGCCACACTCGCCGTCACCAGTATCACCCCTGACAGCTGCACAGGGGTGATGGCTTCTTGGATGGCAACCCAGGCTAACACCACCGTCAAGGCTGGATTGCTGGCGCCAATCATGGCGGCGGCGGTGGCGCCGATGCCGCGAATGCCGAGGTTGTTCAGGACATGGCCGGCGAAGGTGACCAAGGCCGAGAGCAACCCGCCAATCCACAGTGGTCCCCAGGCTGCCGCAGGCACCTGGGAGACATTGCCCCGCCCGAGAGACAGGCTCAGGGTCGAGAGCGCCAGGGTCGTGGCAAAACTAATCCAGGTAAAGGGAAAGGGATGGACAACGTCGAAGCTTTTTTGGGCATTGACGGTATATAGGGCGTAGGCCACCCCAGCGGCAAGGCCGAATAGCACCCCCAACCATGACTGGCTGTCACCGCCACTGGCAGCGGGCATGGTCAGATAGCTGCCCAGCAGAATCAGGCCCATGATCACCCAGCGATAGCGACTGGGCCGGGTACCAAACACTCCCCAGGAAAACAGGGCGGTAAATACGGGATAACTGAAAAACAGGGTCAGGGCGATACCGGCCGGCAGCAGGCCGATGGCCACATAGAGCAGGGCCAGGTAGAGAAACATCAAGCCCCCCCCGGCGATGGCCTGGAGCAGCGGGCGACGTTGGTGGCTACTGCCCAGTTGGCGAATATCCTTCCACGTGGCCGGATAGAAACCGGCGGCCAGCCCAGCCATCAGGGGCACCACCAGCACCATGCGCATCACCAGCAACAGAAATGAGTTCTCTAGGGTCGGGGGCACGAAGCCGCCGGTGACGCCGATGCCGAGCACCACCTGTTGGTTGAAGAGAACTCGAACAATGACATTCTGAACGCAGAAAAAGCACGCCGATAGTAGTACGATGGCAACCCCAAGCACGGGCAGATATCCTGATGACACGACAATGCAACCTGGCCGCTGCTCTCTCTAATCCAGAGACTGACGATAGTCGGCCAGCAGCGTGGGCAGGTAGTCATACCCATCGACCCCGATCTGCTTCAGGAAGCCACTGCGATAGTTAGCCAGGGTGTCTGTAAATCTGCCGGCACCCAGTTGGCCATAGAGAATGCTGACCACCCCTGCCGGTTGCCGCCAGTGCTCTGAATCGATCTGATGGAGCAGATACATGGCTAGACAGCCGGTGAAAATAGCCATGTCTAGGGTGTCCAGGCCGCGATAGGCACTGGCCATATAGGCATAATTCATGCCCTGAAGAAACTGATCGCCGATGTCGTGGGCCACCCGCAGTCCCTGCTCCAGAGACTCTAAAGCAGCATCATAGCGGCCCAGCATCACCTGGGCCATGCCCAAACTATTGGCGCAGAGGGCCTGACTAGGACGGTCGCCCAGCTGTTGGCCCAGGGCCAACCCCTGCTGTAAGTAGGTCAAGGTCGATTCATACTGCTGGGGCTGCAGGGACTGCTGCCGGGCTTGGCAGACTTGGCTATAGCCATAGTTGGCCAGGGCATTGGCTTCTCCCAGCCGATCGCCGGCTTGCCGGGCCATGATCAGGGCTCGCTGGCTGTCATCGATGGCCTGCTGAAATTGCTCTGCCATCACGGCGGTGCGGCTGAGGTGGTTGAGGTTGGCGATTTCGCAACGGGTATCGCCGGCTTGGCGGGCGCTATCGAGGGCGCGGTGATGGAACTGTTGCGCCACCGTATAGCGCCCTAAGGCCCGCTGGGAGTAGCCCAACAGCGTCAGGATACGGGCCTTGCCAGCGGTGTTGGGCTCCTGCTTCAGGGGTTGGTCCAGGTAATCTAACAGCACCTGCAGGGATTCCCCCGAGAGGGCGGCAAATAGCCCACCGTAGAGGGGAAAGTAGTCTTGCTGGGCAAATTGATAGAGCACCTGCAGGGTCATCTGAAAGCAGCCCTGCACCAGGTTGGACTGTCCCAGGTGCTGTAGGCGAGCCCGCAGCTGACTCCAGACCACGGCAAAGGTGAGGTAGGTGGCGATGGACAGGCGTTTGCCCGCCCTGGAATCGTAGGGCTGCTGATCAAACCAACTGACCAGGCCCAGTTGTAGCCGCTGCAATACCCAGGCCAGGGCCAACCAATCGCAGACGGACAAGGGGTGCGGGATGCCGGTTGCCGTGATGGTCTGATGCTGGGCCAGATCTGCGAAGATACTGTGCAGGGGGTGTTGCTTAATGACTTGAGCCCAGTGGGGCCAGGGACCTCGCTGCCGCTGATTGTCAAAGCCTAAGGAGGGTTGACTCTGGTCGTAGATCCAGCTGATGGCATGGCCCTGAAGCTGTTGCCAGGTGTCGAGGCCTCCCTGCAGGCCCCGAGCTAAGTCCTGCAGGGAGGGCGCGGCATCCTCCGGAGAAGCTGCCGTCTGCAACTGACGCCCCAATTGCCGCACCTGATCGCGGCTGAGGGGGTGGGGCTGATTGATATCTAGGGCTTGTAGCAGTCGTGGCAGCCGCTCTTGGGGCTCGGCACTGGTGAGGCGAGCTAGGGTTTGGCTGAGGATGGCTTGGACCTGATTGGCCTGTTGCCAGCGTTCCCATTCGCTCTGGAGGGTCTTGAGGGCCCGCTGTTGGCGGGTGGCTTTGGCTTGCTGTAGCTCATCGGGGTCAGTGGCTAGAACCTGTTCGATGGCATCAAAGCGGTCTTGCAGACAGCGCTCGAACAGTTCTCCGGTGCCGATCTCGACCTCGGATTGCAACCTCTGGTAAATCTGCTCCTTGGAACGCACTTGGCCCTTGAGGATGGCGGTGACGATGCCCTCGATCAAATCCTGATAGCGATTGCCCATAGACTTTAGCGTGGCTACCGCTTCAGCCTAGCAAAGGTGATCGGAAAATCTGGATCGGGGTGCAGTATCCCAAAGATGCGATCGCAACTATTTGCTCAGGGGCACTGACCTGGCCCAGCTGAAAGTCCGTCAGCAAGCCCAGTGGGGGGGCGTCTGCTAGGGGCGCCAGCGGATTGAGTTTATTAAATTAATCATCGAAACGGCCTGCCTACAGGCAACTATGGCAAGATCTAATAGTGAGGCACAGGATGACCATGCCCCCCTTAACCTGAGGCAATAGGCTATACCTCACCCAGACAGGAAATGCTGTAAAAACTAGCATGTCAGAGCGCCTAATCAGCCTCTGAGCCCAGACTTGCAGCCGAGTGATTGAGCATGGCGTCTAGCGGGTCCAGCCTCTGTCCCTAAACGACAGACGCTGGGTAGTAGATGATGACAGCCAATGCTAGAAGGAGGATGCGATGCGGCGTGACTACTCGATTCCGTTGTCGCTGCTATCAGTCCTGTTGTTGGCTGGGGCAGCCCCAGCCGAAGCGCCGCCGTCAGAGCTCCGCTCTACTAACGTGCGTCGGCTCCTGATCACCAACAGCTGCAGCCGCTGTGATCTAGCCGGCGTCGATTTAAGCGGCGCCCACCTGATTGGGGCCGATTTGCGAGAAGCAGATCTCACTGGCGCCAATCTCACCGGGGCCAATCTAGAAGGCGCCGACTTGACCGCCGCCAATCTCACCGGGGCCAATCTTACCGGCAGCTTTTTGACCAATGCCAGCCTGGTTCGGGCCGATCTGGACAACGCCAATTTAACCCAGGCCCAGCTCTACTACGTGAATGTCACTGGGGCATCGATGGAGAACCTCAATCTGGCTGAGGCCACGGTAGTAGGCACGCCTATTAGCATCGGCGGTAGCCTGGATCCCTCCCAGGCAAACACTGCTCCGACAGTCAGGCCCCACGAACTATGGGAGTTGGAGCCTCCCAGGGAACCGGGCGCCTTCCCCCACGACCTGCTAGATGTGCCGGTGCAGATCATGCCTCAGGTATAAGGAACCGCATCACCCGCCATGGGCAGGAGGGGCCAGGGCCTCGAAGCCGGAGATAATATCCAGCAGTTCGTCGGTAATGGTGTCTTGGCGCTGCTGCTGGAAGGTGGTTTTTAGCTCAGCTAGGCGCTCTTCGATGTTTTTCTCGGCAATTTGCATGGCGGCTAGGCGGCTGGCATTTTCGCTGGCGAGAGATTCAGCACAGGCGCGATAGAGACGAATAAACCCTTGTTGCTGAAACACGGCAGAAAAGAGGCGGTTGCTATCTAGGGTAATTTGGGGACGGCACCGGCACGGCCAGGGCTGTCGTTGCAATGTCTGTAGATAGAGGTAACTGAGGGGAAATAGCTGCACCAAGGTAGGGGTTGATTGGGTGCCTGCGGCAGGACGGTTATGAAAGACCCAGATATGATCTACCTGGCCGCTTTGCCGCCAGGACTCTAGTACAAGACAGCGGAAGTTTTATAACCATAGCGTGAGCGTCTTGCTCACGTCGCGGGCAAGATGCCCGCACTCTCAATGGTCGGCTTATTTATGCCATGCACTACTAGTTGCATCACGATTTGCTGCACTAGGGGAGTGATGCCAACAATAGAGCCCGGCACCGATAGGCATTCTTCTAGGGGGTGATGGGCCAGGCGTAGGGCGTCGGCCATGCGACTGCCAAAGACTAGTTGCGCCCTATCAAGAGCACGACCAACAGCAGCCATGGCCGTCCGCAATCTGGCCATATTATCCTCCTGGTTTTATCCATCTGACCACAGGGGGCTGTTGCTTACTCGGCCGTTGACTCGGGGGATGCCTGGGGCTCAATCTCTGCCGCTGACCGACTGGTCATCGTGTCTTCCAACTGGTGATCGTGATGACGTTGATTGGTCAGGGATTCCCGAGCTTCCGCCTGGATGGCGGCATCACTGAGATCAGTAAGCTCCTCTTCGCTGCGCTCCTGCATGGACTGTTGCAGATGGTGTTGTTTCTGCCGCTGTTGAGCCAAGTGTTGCCGCGCCGTATCTTGGGTATTCATCTCAATATTCCTTCATGTCTTTTAGAGCAAACCTGCGAGACTAGCTGCCGGGAAATAGGGACACTAACTTATCCCCGCCCCAAACATTGGGCCAATGCTTTGGGGGAGTGACTATCTCCTGAAACAGATCTCGCAGAGGTGATCCCTCCAGGTTTTACTCTAGATAGAGAAGTTGAGGATATTGTGAAGACTTCAGCTTCGATCTCTAGGGCGCTAGGGCAGACGCCAGACAGCATTAGGCAGACAGAGAATTCCTGATAACTGTAGCCTTGACGTTTAGTCAAAGCTGCGCTGTGTCGCCGCCGCTGCCTAAGATGACTCCTGGGCCTGGACGCGCTGTAGTCGATTTAAGATGCGATTGGCCAGATCTGCTGCCATCACAGGCTTACTGATGAAATCATCGACTCCGACCTGGAAGGCCTGTTGCTGGGTGGGAATATCTTCATGAACAGTCAGGATTAAAATTGGCAACTGCCGCCAGCGGTCATCGGCCCGAAGGACACGGCAAATCTCTAATCGATTGATCTGAGGCATTTCCACGTCCAGCACCAGCAGGCGGGGTCGCACGGCCTCTAGGGTCGGCAAGAGCTGGGTGGGATCGGCTAGGGTCGTCAGCTGAAATCCCCAGGGAGAAAGCACCGCTTGCAGCAGCTCTAAGACTTGGGAGTCATCGTCTAAGATGAGGACTTTGTGGGCTGCACCCGTTGTGTGTAAGCTTTCCTGGATGATTTCAAGGGCATGTTGAGGCGAGATCGATGGGAGGAGCAGTCGATCAGCTCCCCGTTGCACCATCTGCAGTCGTTGTTGAAAATCCTGGGTATCGGTGACCAGCAATGACGGGATGTGTTCGCCGTGATCGGTGAGGGCATCCAACAGGGTCATTCCAATGTCAAGGGTAGCTTGATCGATCCAGAGTAAGACCCCAGCGGGGAGCTGGGTTCGCAGTAAGGCCAGGGCTTGGCTAGGGGTAGCGACGACGGTACAGCGGAGGCCCATTGCCAAGGCTGCTGCAGACACCCGCTGGTTGAAGGGGGCAGTTGCGCCCACGACCCAAAGTTGGGGCGCACTTGCGATCGCAGCTGAGACCACCGCATGGCTAGAATCGCAGTTTAAATTCTGGCGCAGCCGCTGTACCAAGGTGTTGACCCGCGATGCCTGCTGTCTGCTACCTAAGATGCAGTCTAGTATCCTCTAACGTTTGATTAGTTATTAGTCGCTGGGGCTTATCCGCAGCCAGACTCAGGATGGCCTACGCTATATCTGGCCCGCAACCATCTCAAGTCTGATCACGATTGCGGCAGCCTGCCTTTTACCGTGTTGTTCTATGATTACCGACTGGCTTGATGTATCTCCCGCCCCCAACTATGTCCTGACCCGCTATATGTTGGAACCCATAGACGTTGTGCTGCAGCTGCAGAGCCCTCATTTTCCTGAGGAGTTGCAGGTGCAAGTCTGGACTAACTTACCCACTCGTTTCAATGGTGACGGGACTTGGTATGCCATCGAAATTCCTTACCTAGAGACTAGCCATGGCCACTACCGGTTTCAAGGCAGCCTACGCCCCACTAGCCCTGGTGATTTCGAGTTGACCTATCGGGTCAGCCACCGGGCCAATCCCGAGATGATGCAGTGGCTGGCTGGCCCCCGTGACAATGCTGTCCTGCGAGTGGCTCCGCCAGCCCCAGATCAAGAATGGACCCAACGGCCCAATCCCACCGAAATCATGCCCGGGGTATATGTGGGGAACTTTATGGCGGCTTCTCAGGCGGAAGCGCTTGGGTTCGATGCCGTCCTCAATATGGCAGAGGAGTTAAATCCTACCGTGGGCAATGGCATTGCCTATGGCAAATTAGCCTGCCGAGATGGTGCTGGCCACCCGATTCCAGAGGACCATTTGCAAGCGGCCGTAGCCTGGATTGAGCACCAGCTAGCTCAGGGCAAACAACGAGTCTTGGTCCATTGTCGGGCTGGTATTGGTCGTAGCGGGTCGGTTGGGGTGGCTTACTGCTTTTACAAACACCCCCAGTGGAGTTATGCCCAAGCCCTAGACTACGTCTGGAGCAAAAAGCCAGATGTGTATCCCCATCGCCAGTTGCAGGAGAGTCTAGAGCGATTATTTCCCCGCGCTGGTAGCCGCTCAAATAAATAAATTGCCCCCCTACTACGCCAAGACCTCAGCCACTCACGCCGTAGCCTATTACTAAGCAGTTTGCAGCCTTGATGAGGCGGCCTTGGCTTTAGCCTGAGCTGCCGCTGTAAAAGCCTGGGGCAGGGAAATGCTATCGGGCAGCTGACTGGTGGTGAAGAGGGCCCCCATGACACTGCCCATGATGCCGAGTACATAGACATCGCTGCCGGTCATATAGAGACCAGGGATGGGGGTTTTGACCCGGCTCCAAGCTCGGTGTTGGGGAGCAAACCGGTCGACAACCATGGGCAGGCCATACATCGCCCCTTGGGGGTGGGCCGTAAAGTGTTCATTAGTCAGGGGAGTAGACACTTCACAGTAGTCAACTAAGGCCGTAAAGCCGGGATAGTGACGCTCAATCAGAGCCAGCAGGGTATCGCGGATATGGGCCTTCAGCGCGGTGTAATGCTCATCCCGCTGCAACCAGGGCTGATCTCGCCAGGGCGCAAAGCTAGCATAGTCGGCTGAGGCGATCACCTCGGCGGTGTGGCGGCTGGCTTTAGGATCCTTCAGGGATGGAAAGGACAGGTAGACCTGCAGTGGTTCCTCGCCCTGCACCCAATGATGCTGGCGCCGATCAACGGCCTGGTGGTCAATCGTTTCATAGATCCAGTGATTTTCTCCCCGAAAGCCTAGCTGGCGCGGGTCACCTGCAAAACCGATATAGAGAGACACATGGGTAGCAGGGGGGTGGGCTTGATAAAACTGCTGCAGCTGCTCGCACTGGGGTCGAGCCTGGGCAGAGGGCATCAGCCGACAGTAGGTGTTGTAGGCTCCGGCGTTGGACACCACCACGGGGGCGTAATACTCCTCCATCGGTTGATCGCCGCCCTTTAGATGACGGACCCGGACCCCGGCAACAGCGCCCTGATCCATCAGAATTTCAGTGACCTCGCGGTGGAGCAGTATCTGGCCGCCGTGAGCCTCGACCACTGATTGCACACTGCGGGCAAGGGTGCCGGGGCCACCGACGGGGTAGTAGCCGCCCTGGAGATAATGACTGACAATGGTGGCATGGAGGGCGAAGGGGCTCTGCTCGGGAGAGACTCCGTAGTCCAACCACTGAGAAGCCAGTAACGCCTTCAGTTGGGGATCGTGAAAGTGGCGGTCTAGGTAGTCTTGGGTTGTGAGGCGCAGATCAATGCCATGCCAGAGTTTGGCCAGAGAAGCCAACCCTTTATAGAGTCGGGAGCCATTGTGCTGGGCAGCGTGGAGAAACAGAGCCGCGGCTCCTTTTTTGATGTCGTTGAAGTATCGGCGGATAGCCTGTTTTTCCTGGGGAAACCGGGCAATCAGGTCAGCCTGAAAGCGCTTGGGATCACCGTAGACATCGAAGGTTAGGTCTGGGTAGACGAATTTTTCGAAGGGGTCGGGCATTTTGGTCCACTGCACCTGGTATTGGGTAATCAGGTCAAATAGGTTGCGAGGACCAGTGCCTGCGGCCATTTGCCCGACATAGTGCAGTCCTGGATCCCATTGAAAGCCGCGGCGCTTGAAGCTGTGGGTATAACCTCCGGGGACGACGTGGCGCTCTAGAATCAGCACCCGCTTGTGGCGCAGTTGAGCCATGAGGCTGGCCACGGTTAGCGCCCCGATGCCGGAGCCAATCAGAATCAAGTCGTAGTCTTGGCGAGGACGGGTGGTCATGGCAAAAATCCTCAAGAGTAAAGGCGTGTGAGCGCAGCAACCTATAGCTGTCTGGATCCGACACAGGATGTTGTCGCTGTCAACATCAACCTAGCTCGATATGTTATCGCCGTCAACATGGAGTGCTAAAATCAGCATCAAAGCTGCTTCAGGCCTCCTTGCCCATGGCCAAATCTCGACCTAAGCGCACTTATCACCACGGAGATCTACAACAAGCGCTGATTGATGCCGCTTTGGGATTGATTGCGGAGAAACAGGATGTCCACACCCTATCTCTACGGGAAGTGGCCCGTCGGGTGGGGGTATCCCAGGCGGCTCCCTACCGTCACTTTGCCGATAAGGAAGCTCTCCTGGCTGCAGTCGCCGAGGAGGGATTTCATCAACTGTTGGTCGACTTGCAGGACAGTATGGTTACCCCGGCTGCAGATCCGTTGGCAGCCCTGCAGGCCAGTGGGGTCGCCTATGTGCAATTCGCCGTGTCTCATCCGGCCCATTATCGGGTCATGTTTGGGGCATTTCAGGTGGATAACGCTACCTATCCCGCCCTCCATGCCGTCGGCTGCCAGACCTTTGCGGTGCTGGTGGATGCGATCGCAACCGGTCAACAGGCCGGGCAGATCATCACTGGCGATCCTCAGACCCTAGCCAGGGTGGCCTGGTCCTTGGTGCATGGACTGGCCATGCTGGTGATTGACGGCCAGATTTCCCTAACCCAGGGGCAAGATATTGCAGCCCTGGCCAGCTTCACCACCCAATCGCTGATCCAGGGCATCCAGCGTTAAGGCTTTAGGTGTCCCCCGGCAGCTGGCTCATGGTGTCTAAATCCAGCACTTGGGCCAAATCCTCGGCAGACATCAATCCTCTTTCCAGCACCAGCTGCCGCAGTGACTTGCCGGTTTCCAGGGATTCCTTGGCAATGGCCGCGGCATTGAGATAGCCAATGTGAGGATTCAAGGCAGTTACCAAGGCTAGGCTGCCTTCGGCGTAGGCCAGACAACGCTCCCGATCGGCCTGGATCCCCTGCAGACAACGGTGATTCAAGGCCGCCAGGGTGTTGCCTAGGAGCTCAATGCTGTGGATCAAGTTGTAGGCAATCAGGGGCATCATCACGTTCAGTTCCAGTTGTCCAGCCTGGGCGGCCAAGGCGATGGCGCTGTCGTAGCCCATCACCTGAAAACAGACCATAGAGGTCATTTCCGCCATCACCGGGTTGTATTTGCCCGGCATGATCGAGGACCCCGGTTGCACCGGCGGCAGTTGAATCTCCTTCAGACCGGTCTTTGGCCCTGAGTCCAGCAGGCGCAGATCGTGGGAGATCTTAACGCAGTCCTGGGCCAGGTTGCGCAGGGCTCCAGACACCGCCACGAAGGGGGCCATACTCTGCATGGCGGCCATCAAGTGGGGGGCCGGTCGCAGCGGTTGATCGATGAACTCAGCCAAGCGGGCCACGACCCGTTGGCGATAGTGGGGATGGGTGTTGAGGCCGGTGCCGGCGGCACTGCCCCCCAACCCCAACAGGGTCAGGTCGCCACTGGCAGTCTCGATGCGAATCAGATGTTCACTCAAGATCTGGGCCCAGGCCCGAAAGGTGTCTCCCAATCGAACCGGCACGGCGTCCTGCAGGTGGGTGCGCCCCGATCGCACCACGGCTTGAAAGCCCTCGGCGTTGCGATCCAGGGTTGCGATCGCATCGGCCAGAGCCGGAAACAGCGTCCGCTCCAGGGCCAAGAGACCACCAATGCGAATCGCCGTGGGAATCACATCATTGGTAGATTGGCCATAGTTGACATGGTCATTGGGATTCAGCCGCTGATAATTTCCCTTCTGGTCGCCTAACAATTCCAGGGCGCGATTCGCCAGCACCTCATTCACATTCATATGATGAGAGGTACCTGCCCCGGCCTGATACACATCCACCACGAACTGGTCCCGCAGGGCCCCATTCAAGATCTCATCTGCCGCCTGCACGATGGCTTGGCTCAGGTCAGCCGGGATACAGCCCAAGTCTCCATTTACCATGGCCGCCGCCTTCTTGATCAGCACACAGGCATCGACATAGGCAGCTAGGGGGCGCAGACCGCTGATAGGAAAGTTTTCCAACGCCCGTAGAGTTTGGATGCCATAATAGGCCTCCGCTGGAAGCGATCGCACACCCATAGAATCCGTTTCCTGGCGCTGAGGCGACGACTCAACCATATCCATTCACAATCCATCCATGCACATCTCTGCAGCCAGGCTAATCTAGCCTACCCAACTGGTACATACATTACGAGTCTTGGGTCCAATAGGTCATAATATGACTCAGGGCCTGGGGCAGTCCCCTTCATCACCATCACCAAGCACATCAGGGGCATCGTTCAACCTTATCACCTCGAGATCTAGCGTGTTACTCGGAGAACACACCAGATCTCGAGCCGACCTTGGTATTGGTCTATGATGTCGCGATGGCATTGGTATGGCTGAAAAGTTTGATAACTCTGTGACAGCGGAATGGGATGCCTGGTACGGTCAAGGGAGTGCCCTGATGGCGGCAGGTCATTTCGACGGGGCAGTCGCTAAATTTGATCGGGTTTTAGCAAGGGATCCCGCCAATTATTATGCCTGGGTACTGCGGGGCCAAGCCCTCTGTGAATTGCAAGCCTACGACGCTTCCCTAGATAGCTTTCGAGTAGCCCTGCGGCTGCAGCCTAAGCAAGCTCTAGCTTGGCATGGTTGTGGTGTTGTCCAAGCCAAGCAGGGAAACTACCAGGCCGCCCTGCAGAGCTTTGATCATGCCCTAGATTTAGCCGAGGACGACCCAAAAGCCTGGTATAACCGAGGTAACGCCTTGCTACGGCTACATCGCTATGAAGAAGCCCTCTTCAGTTTCAACAAGGCCATCGACCATAAACCAGAAAGCCATCGGGCCTGGTACAACAAAGCCCTAGCCCTGGCCCATCTATACCGTTATCCCGAAGCCCTCGGCAGTCTCGATAGTGCCATTGCCCTAAAGCGCAACTGCCATTACGCCTGGACTTACAAAGGCCTAATTCTCAACAAGCTCCATCAATATGACCAGGCCTTGGGGTGTTTTGCCAAATCCCTCAAATACCGCAAGTCCAATCCTAATGCCTGGTATGGACAGGCCACCTCCTACGCTCTACGAGGCGACATTCCCCAAGCTGCCGATAGCCTGCGTCATGCCATTGACCAAAGTCCAAACCTCTACTCGGTCATGGTTCAAACCGATCCCAATTTCACCGCCGTGCTGCAGCAACCTGAAATTCAGTCAGTACTTCAGGCCTGACGCCATACAATAGCGCCATAGGACAGCAACAGGCAGCATTTCCTGGCAATGGCCCGTATCCCCCGACTCACCTTCGACCGTGGTACCCTGATTCTGCATCCACCGCCCCGGGGCAAAGGTTGGATCGACTATGCCCTGTGGGACGATCGCATCGAGCGCTTTCGCATCCCAGCCCACCAGTATCGTCCTTTGGTAGAAACCCTGCGTACCGAGGGGGTTTCCTTCGACGATGCCGTCCCTGGCTTCAAGGCACTCAATCTCCAGCCCCAAGTGGTGATGGCTCCCTACCCTCACCAGCAAGAAGCACTACAGGCCTGGACCCAGAGCGGCTGGCGTGGCGTGGTGGTCTTACCGACGGCTGCCGGCAAGACTTACTTGGCCCAACTGGCTATGCAAGCTACTCCTCGCAGCACCCTGATTACGGTGCCAACGCTGGACTTAATGCACCAGTGGTTCGCCCATCTAGAGTCCACATTTCCCGACGCCACCATCGGCCTCTTGGGAGGCGGATCAAAAGATCGTACCCCCATTCTAGTTGCCACCTACGACAGTGCTGCCATTCACGCTGAAACCCTGGGCAATTGCTATGGTCTCTTGATCTGCGATGAATGCCATCATCTACCCAGTGACTTTAATCGCGTCATCGCTGAATACGCCATTGCTCCCTATCGCCTGGGGCTAACGGCAACCCCCGACCGAGCCGATGGCCGCCATGCCGATCTCGATACCCTACTAGGTCCCGTGGTCTACCACCAAACAGCAGCAGCCCTATCTGGCCAAGCTCTAGCTCCCTATCAGATCATCCCCATCAAGGTAAAGCTATCACCCCAGGAGCGGCACCAGTACGATCAGTTAATTCAGCGGCGCAATCAATTTCTGCAAGAGGCCAATATTTGGCTCAATTCAGCCCAAGGATGGCAACGCTTTGTCCGCGCCAGCGCTCAATCAAGCGCAGGACGCCGAGCCATGCTCGCCCATCGACAGGCTAAAACCATGGCCCTGGGCACCGATGGTAAGTTGCGTATCCTAGCAGATCTGCTAACTCAGCACTATCCCGAGCGCTGCCTAATTTTCACCAACGATAATGCCACAGTCTATCGCATCTCCCAGGATTTCTTAATTCCGGCCATCACCCACCAAACTCCAGTCAAAGAACGCCACCAGATTCTTCAAGCTTTTCGTCAGGGCGACTATTCCACTCTAGTCGTTTCCCATGTCTTAAATGAAGGCGTCGATGTCCCCGAAGCTCGAATCGCGATCTTACTCTCGGGGTCCGGATCGACGCGGGAATATGTGCAGCGACTAGGTCGACTCCTACGGAGGGGCTCAGGTAATAAGTTGGCCCTGCTCTACGAAGTCATTGCTGAGGAAACCACTGAAGAAGCCATTGCTTTCCGCCGTCGTCGGACCACCTCAGGGGCAAAGGCAGCTCCCCAACAACTGGAACTGGTACCGCCTCCCTATCCTGAGCCCTCTGTCCCACCACCTCGAGCCGCTGAAGAGGCCACGGACTGGCCCGGCCCTAACTCTCGTCGAACGAACGAGGATAATTCCAACAGTTGATGCCCAATCCAGGCAAAATACTCTATAATTGAAAGGTTGTGAAATTTCAAGATTAATTGGGTCATGGCGGTTCCCAAGAAGAAAACCTCGAAATCCAAGCGGAACATGCGGCGCGCTCATTGGAACCGGGTAGCCGCATTGGAAGCACAAAAAGCACTTTCCCTAGGCAAATCCATTCTGACTGGTCGGTCTCAGGGTTTCATCTATCCCACCGATGATGACGACGAGGACGAAGATTAATCACCGGTAGATGTACACCAGCTAGCTTCCAATTCTGGGGCTCTGGTCCATACATTTACCCAGCAATCTGAACCAGTATCATAAGCATGACGATAGTCAGCCAAATGACTCCCCTAGGCCCAATGAACGGGTTAGGGGAGTTGGTTACTAAGTGGTCAAGGTCAAAGGCTTAGGGCATTCCGACGTATGCAACGTCGTCAACTTTGCTTGCAAAGCCTGAGTGAGTCGTTGCGCCGCTGCTTTCAGGGTTCCATGTTGGTGTGACGGTAGGTAATCACGAACCAATAAAGGCCGACCAAACTCTACAGTCACCTCACAGCCCCAAGAGGGCATTGCCTCACCATAACGCATACTGACCGGCACGATATGTATGCCCAAATCAGCTTGCAGAGACTCTGCCTGCAGGGCAAGCCGGGCTAATCCTGGCTTGAGGGGATGAACCTGCTCATCACGGAAGATCCCTCCCTCCGGGAAAATGACCAGGGGTTCTTGCTGTTGCAGAAGCTCAATACCGTGACGCAGGCTAGCAATGGTAGGGCGACTCACATTAATGGCAAATCCGCCTAATCGCCGGATAAACCATCCCTGAATTCCCCGTACTTCATCGGCAGTCACCATGAAGCGCAAATAACGGTTTTGGCCAGCCCGCCGGAAGGCATAGGGAACCAATAGGGCATCCCAGCGGGAGCGATGAGTCGGGGCCAAAATCACCGGTCCCTGCTGCGGCAAATTCTCTATGCCATGGATACGAATAGTTCCGAAGTAGGCAGGTAGTACCAGGCGATTGCCCAAGCAATAGACTAGTGGCGTCAGCCATGGAGAAAAGCGAGAGATCTGGGGCGTCATCGTGGCAAAGTCATGGGTATCGGGATGGATCATGGTAAATGCGGAAAGGTAGACCATGGCTCATACTCACAGTAATGCAGTGATAAACCTCGCCCCAAGTCCAGAATTAGAGAGTTACTCAGGGGAAACTCCAGCTCTTAAGCTGGAGTGAGTACAGACCTAGATGGCATGAATTAGAGCTGATGGTTTCACAGTAAGGGGAATGTCTCAGTTACATCGTCTACACAAGGACAGTTTTATGGCTGTCCCGACGGACAGATAAATAACCCTTATGCCTGCCGCCGCTGGCGAAACCAGTGGCTGAGTTGCCGTTGACAGGGCTCCGCTAAAATCCCGGCTAGAACCGGTAAGCGATGATTGGAACAGGCGCTGTCGGGTAAGTTGACCACCGAACGAATCGCGCCTGCCTTGGGATCACCAACTCCATAGACCAGTAATCCTAGGCGACTGAGAATAATGGCTCCGGCGCACATGGGACAGGGTTCTAGGGTAACGTAGAGGACACATTGCTCTAGATGCCAGGTTCCCAGGGCTTGCCCAGCCTGCCGCAGAGCTAAGATTTCGGCATGGGCAGTGGGATCAGCCGCCCGTTGACGATGATTGGCGGTAGCTGCCAAGCAAGTATCACCGGGACCTACAATCACCGCTCCCACGGGTATATCCCCGGCTGTCCCTGCCGTTGCCGCCAACGCTAGAGCCTGCTGCATCCAATGGCAGTGGGCTAGATAGGTGGCATCCTCTAGGACCGGTGAACTCTCAAACATCATGGTGTAAATTCTGCTCCAATTGCCAGAAGGCCAAGGCTACATAGGCTTGAGTCCACAACAGAGGGGTGGCGTCGCTGGAGACGTAGTGACCATCCTGTAGATAATAAAGTTCTGGGCATTTGTAACTGCCCTGCTCACAGGTGTCTGCCGTAATTTGCCCCAAAGCTCGATTAAAGTGATAGAGCTGCCGCTGATAGTCTTGGAGATTGCCAGTGGCTTGAAACCAGCGGCCAAAGATCACTGACAGCAGTGGATCAAACAAGCACCATTGAGCTTCTTCCCCCGGCGTTAGCCAGGCATCCCGTTGTGCCATGGTCTGGCTAAAGTCCCCCGTGCGCTGCTCTGGAGAGAATTTAGTCTTGTAGTCGGCACACCAGAAAGAATCTCCCAAATAACGCCGAATGCCATGGGCTCCTTGCAAGTTTTCGCACACCTCTGCCACAATCCGTCGGCCCATGGCACGGTTTACTATCGACAGGGGATAGATCAAAAACAGTAGGGCGGCATCGTAGCGGCGATATTGGGGTGGCGGTTGACGGCATTCGGCAGGTAGGATGATCTGAAGGGCCTGTTCTCCCTGTTGAATCAGGTGCTTCCAGGTAACTCGCTCAGAGGCAGATAAAGGCAGCCACCGGTAGAGTGCTTGCAGCCCAGCCAGCACAGCTCCGATACTAGACGCCTGAATTTTAGGGGTTTCTTCCCAATGGCCATGGTCCTCATCCTGCCAGTAGCGAATGGCCTGGAAATAGGGAATAAAGCGTCGTAGGGTAGCGATAACCTCAGGAGCTAGGGAGGTCAGCTGCTGCTGATACAGATGGCAGTAAAACCAGAGGAAATAGCCCAGGGCATCATTTTGAGCCTGGGGCCAGGGCTGGGGAAGTTCTTCCAGGGTAGTCCCGATGAATTTAACCGGGGGGCGCTCGTAGTGGTTATCGGGGCTGATACGACCATCGATA
Source organism: Halomicronema hongdechloris C2206 (assembly GCF_002075285.3). GTDB lineage: Bacteria > Cyanobacteriota > Cyanobacteriia > Phormidesmidales > Phormidesmidaceae > Halomicronema_B > Halomicronema_B hongdechloris. The sequence continues at coordinate 3,062,866 of NZ_CP021983.2, forward strand.
ACGGCTTCGAAGCGGGATTTCTGTTTCATAAAATGAGTCATCAAGGTATCGGCAACCCGGTAGGCTGTCGCCTCGTCCCCTTGCTGCCCATGACTGTAGGCAATGTGTGCCGTATCACGCACCCAAACACAGTCGTAGCCAGTGTAGCGGGTTTGCTCGGTGACGACTGCAGCTGGAAATAGACCATTGTCTAGCTGGGGAACTTCAAAGGTTCCTTTGGTTTGCAGCCATTGCCTCAAGGCCTGCACCTCCGCCAGGGAATAGGTAGGGCGCAATCGCTGACGCACCTGCTGGTTATGTACAGCGATTCCATCTAGTGCCATAGGAGCTTGATTGAGCTCTGTTGAATAGCAGGGGCAGAGGCTAGCTTCAACGCCGTCTGGTAGATGAGCTGGATATCCTCCTGGGACCAGTGTCGGGGAGTTGGGCAGTGGTGAGCCATCACCAACCCCCATACTACGGCATAGCCGCTTCAGAGCAAGCCGCCAACATTGAGGCAGAACTGGCCCAATTACCGACTCCATTCCCCAGCTACCAACTGCAAATCACCATCGCGGCTCAACTCTACACCATTGACATCTGGCAGCTTTGTTTTCGCCTTTGCTTCATAGGGTACGACCAAGCCGGGGGAACAGCCCAAGTAAATACGGCCCTATTTGATGAAACCGGCGATATCGATTGGTTGCAGCTAGATGAGGCCACCCAATATATTGTCAGTGAAGCCCTAAGAGACGTTGATGCCAAAGTCAGCCTCGGCACAGGCACCGTCGAGCACTAATAGTCGAGCACTAATAATAGTCCACCTTGGGTTTGGGGTCTGCTGTAGAAAAGTTAGATGGATCATGGAGATAGCGGACCACATCCTCTTCCAATCGGTGGATTAAATAGGGTTCTAAGGCATCAGCATGACGCAGGGCTGCTAAGTATCCTTCCAGATAGAGACGTAGCTCATCGAGTCGATAGCCTCGATCCCAGTTTTCCGTGAGGGCATCGGTGATGCGTTGGTAGTAGCGAATCGCTCTGACATCTTGCAACATAATTGACTATACGAACTCCGCCGAAACGTCACCAGGTGTATCTTTCAAGGTACGAGACCCAACTCGGGAGATGGCCTCTCTCTCCCTTAGAATTCACAGAGTTTGTTACAAAGCTCCGATCTTAGATACATTCCTTAATCACTTTAACCCTTCTGGCCTGGGCTAGGGGGAACCGGCAGGGCCGATTACGGGTGGGCTATACTTTATCTCCCTGCACCACTAACACTGCACGTCGGCAGCGATGCAACACGTAGTTACTGACACTGCCCAGCAAAATTTCCTGCAAGCCTGTATGCCCTCGACGACCGACCACAATCAGATCGGCATTCCAGTCTTCGGCCGCCGCACAAATTTGGGGACCCGCTTCACCGACATACCAATCCCAATCCACGTCCAGTGTCATATCTTTGGCGGTTTGGGCATAGCCATTCAGCCATTGGCGGGTGGCTTCCATGCCCTCTTCGATGTGGGTCTGGGCTAGGCTCAGAAATTCTCCCAGATTGGCCCCGTAGCGATCACCAAAGTCTTGGTGGGGTTTGGGCAGGGTAAAGCAATGGATCAGCATCAGCTTTGCCCCCTGTTGTTTAGCTAAGGTGCTGGCACAGGTAAATACCTTGTCAGAGAGGGGAGAACTGTCTAAAGCAACCAAAATTTTGTGGTAAGCAGCCATGATGTCTGTCCTTACTGTTGGTTGGGAAGTATTTGCCATAGGCCCGTAGCGCATTGCCAATGGCGGCCCTGCCAACCGCTTTCATCTTTAGCTTTCCCTAGCCAACGGCAGCAATACCAATACTGTAATCTTTTGTTGCCAGGGGCGATCACTCATGCCCCTATCTTCTGAGAGAAGAGTAGCTGTTGCTTGGGATATGATCATAGCCATGGTCAACAAGGCCCCTGACTGTGAGTGGCATCCGCATCAGCTACGCTAGCAGTGATCGGCCCTGGGCAGATTGGATTGCCTGGGTACTGCAGGAAAATGGCTACCCCACGACAGCGCAAGTTCTAGATAGCCAGTTGGAGGGAAGTCCTGTTGGCCGATTTCAGCAGACCCTTGAGTCAGCTGATATTTTTCTCGTGGTGCTATCAACCCACTATGTTACTGTTGCCAGTACTCAGCCAGACTGGCCACCATTTCCTCGGCAAGCTCCGACTCTAACCGCCTGGAAGACTGTGCCAGTTCGCGTGGATACCTGTCAGGTTCCCTCCCATTGGCAGGGGCATACTCAAGTCGACCTCGTTGGCCAATCGGAGTCTGAGGCTGAACGGACTCTGTTGGGGGCAATTGAAGCCAGATCTGTCTCTGCTGGGAGTGGACAGGGGCCAATTAACGACGGCGCCCTCATGGCTCGCCGTCGCTCGGCAACCGTCTATGGCTATCAGGAGCCCCTGAACGATACTCTCACTATTGCGATGATGCAGATTCCCCCAGGCCAGTTTCTGATGGGGTCGCCGCCCCGGGAGCTGGAGCGTATGGAACGGGAGGGGCCTCAGTGTGAGATCAGCCTGCCTAGATTCTTCATGGGTAAATACCCTATCACTCAGAGCCAGTGGCGGTTCGTGGTAGAGTTGCCGTTGGTGAATCGGCAGCTGCCACCACAGCCATCTGCTTTTACCGGAGACACTCTTCCCGTGGAGCATGTGTCTTGGTATGAGGCTGTGGAGTTTTGCGATCGCATCAGTCGTCACACAGGGCGCTCGTACCGGCTGCCCACTGAATCCGAATGGGAATATGCTTGCCGAGCTGGCACTACCACACCGTTTCACTTCGGCCAGACCATCACCACAGATGTGGCAAATTACCGGGGCACCAAGGCCTATGACCGTGGCCCCTTAGGAAACTATCGGCAGACCACAACCCCGGTCGATCACTTTGACATTGCCAATACCTTTGGGCTTTGCGAGATGCATGGCAATGTCTGGGAGTGGTGCCAAGACCCATGGCATCAGGACTATGGTAGCGGCATGACTCAACAACAGGTTCAAGGCAATGTTCAAGCTAACCAAGCCACCCATCGCGTAGTGCGAGGAGGCTCTTGGTATAGCACCCCTGAACGCTGCCGTGCGGCTAGTCGATTCCATTTTCGCGACAGCAGCAGTCACCACGATGTCGGCTTTCGGGTAATCTGTGCCCTAAACCAGCAGCCAAACTGACGCCGCAATCTATCAAGCAGATGGCTTAGTGACGTCGTGATTATGCCGATCAACTCGATAACTGTCACAGGGTATATCGACTGACTGGGCCTGACGCTTTTATGGTGGACGTAGTCAGTCGTCAGAGGCTCTTTTCTATTGTTAGAATCCGGAATCGAATAGTGTAACGGTGTAGCCAGAACTAGGCTAGCGAAAGATTTCAGCAGTCACTCTGTATCACTGATATCAAGGAGGTTGAATATATGGAAAGCATTGACAGGAAACATTTTTGGATACGTTTCCCAATCAAAAGCCTGCCAGGATTATCGCCAGTTAGAGGAGGACGAGCCCATCTCAATTCTTCATGGAGAGAGGCAATCCGAGGGTTTTAGGAGAGGGCCTTCTAGGGCTCTCGCATTGTCTTGATCGGGAGTTCCCAGAAGATTCTGATACCATAACATTAACTATTTACTAATTACTTATCAGTAAGCTTAAAGACAACATAGTTTTAACCACTTATCATTGATTTCATACTGATATATCTAAGAACCAATCTACCGAGGTTGCAGTGCGCTAGGCTGGTCGATTCAGTTGCTGGAACTCTTCGCAAGGGGACTGTGCCACTTCAGTCCGCCATGCTTGCCAATAGACTCCCATACGAGCGCTAAAGGCCTTGGGCTTTTCGGCGTAGAGGCGCTGGCCCAAGAAGTGGGCCTGGTTCTGCAATTCCAGCTGCCGCAGTTGGATCAAGGCCAGTAGCATGCCCAATTGCTCATCGTCGGCAAATGCCTCTGGATCATCCACAATAAAGGCCCGCAGCACGGCTAAATCGTGATCATCACCCAGCAGATCAGAGAGGTCCTTCGCCTGATCTTTCATCACCTTCAGCGTTTCGGGCCACGTGGGGGATAGAATCCGCAGGTGATACCAGAGATATTTCACCCGCTTGCGCCATTCATGCAAGTGCTCTGGCGTCGAGTGTTCGCAGGTCTGAAAGAAATCCTGATGCCCTCGCTTGTAGACTCGCTGCAGTCCACCTCGGAGAGTCTCCCACTCGTCTTGCATGTCCCAAGCTTGAATCCGCGCCTGGGCCAGTTTCAGGTCAGATACGATGGCCGCGATCTCTTGCTGCTTAGGCCCCTCAGATTTTTGTGTGGCTTCGTAAGCATCAACCAGGACCTGACGAATCCCCTCAAATTGGTCGGAGACAATGGAGTCTTGATAGTGGTCTATCAGGTTATCTAAGGTTTCGATGCGCACCTCGGCATCTCGCAGATCAGATAATTCACGGCCAGCGTCGCGGAAGAAAATATTTTCTCGCTTGTAGGCCACTTGACCCACCTCATCCCGCACCAACCGCACCAGGGCTCGCAGTTTTTTGAAGTGTTTCCGCGCGCTATGAATCGCTTCGGCCCGATCGGCCTCGATCTCATGGGTGAGTCTGTGAATGGACGACTCAATTTGTTCGTCAGCGATGCGCTTAATCCCGGTAGGGATTGACTCCTGTGCCTTGAATCGATATGCCATTCAACCGTTGGATATCCTCGTACCTTAGCGCTCGTACCTTAGCGATGGTTATACCCAACAAAGCTTAAACATTCAAAAATCGATGGCCATCCATCACGGGACATATTTGTATGACAGCGTTTTCTGTCTCACTTGTATGTTGGTGTCAGCGGCTCCATTGAGACACCTTTGAGACTCTAGCAGACTTTTGCCACGGTCTCTTGCGTCAAGACCAAGGCTATGGGGCTATACTGCGGTCACCTAATCACTCCAATCAGCGCCGTCGGGAATATTCGAGGGCAGGCCATAGGCGTCTGCTGCCTGGGCGGGTTCGATCCAAATTTGGGTTCTCAGGGGACCATAGCGTTGGCGCAGGGCCGCCTCGGCTCGTTCTTCTACTTGATCAGCCATATCAATGAATTCGGGATGGACAGCCAGATGTAGCTGGATCCAGACTTGACGGCCTACCATGCCCCGGGAGCGAATGCGGACACAGCGGGTCACGCCTTCCACTTGGGCAACGGTCTGGGCAATGGCCTCGGGGGCAATGGCGGTGGGGCGCAGCAACATGGGCAGTTGGGCATTCAACACCCGCCACAGGCTGCGCACGGCTAGGCCAGTGAAGACCAAGGCTAACATCGGGTCTACCCAGGCCTGCTGTTGCCAGATGGCGGCCAATCCTGCCACCATGACCAGGCTCAGCCAACCGTCCTGGAGGCTGTGTTGGGTGGTCAGGCCTAGGGCGAGGCTATGGAGGGAGCGGGCATGGTGGCTGCCATAGAGGGCCAGGGTGAGGCTGAGCAACACCAGCACGGCCATGAGCTGCAGCACCGGTAGATCGATCTGGACGGGGAAAGACTGGCTGCCCTGTTGCAGGGCTTGGTAGAGTTGGCGTAGAGCCACCCAGACTAGGCTGAAGCCGGTGAAGCCCAGAAAGGCAGTCAGGATCAGGGTGCCAGCCACTTCGCCGCGGCCATGGCCCCAGATTTCTCGGCCCAAGGGGCGCTGGGGAGATGCGATCGCAACTAGACTGAGCAGGGTACTGAAGCTATCGATCAAGGTATGAAGGGAGTCAGCCAGCAGCAGCAGAGACTGACTAGCCCAGCCAGCACCGACCTCAATCACCAACACCAGCAAGTTTGCCCACAGGATAGTCACCAGTAGGCGATAGCTAATGCGACGCGAATCGGCCTCCTTGCTCATGCCCCTCGGCAACGCTGTGGGTCAATACTACTGCACGCCCACCGCCCCCTACGAAGTGAACCGCTGATAGCTTTTCTGCATTGGGCGCGGCAACCACGGCCCTACCCTATTCCCTTTTCCGTTCTCCGCTCTCCCTTCGACTACGTTGCTCCTACGGAGCCGCTTCGCGAACAGGGCAAGCCGTTCTCCGTTTTCCTTTTCCCCATCACCTCTTCCCTCTTCCCTCTTCCCTCTTCCCTCTTCCCTCCTCCCCATCACTCCATCCTCCATCCCAGATAATAGGGAAGGGAGCAAGGAGACTCGCTTGTGGCGTCGGATATTCAGTTAATAGTTCTCGATATCGATGGCACCTTGGCTGGAGCCAATAATCAGGTATCCAAGCCTGTCAAACAGGCCTTGGCAGCGGCTCAGCAACAGGGTATTGCCGTAGCCATTGCCACGGGTCGCATGTACTGTGCTGCCGTACGCTTTCACCAGGCTATTGCCTCCTCTCTACCACTGTTGGCCTACCAAGGGGCCTTGATCAAGGATCCTCGCGGTGGTCGGGTCTACCGCCACAGTCCCTTACCCCGGAACCTAGCCCTGACCCTATTGGACGAACTGGCCCCCTGGGAAACCCAACAGGCCATATCCATCCATCTCTACATCGACGACCAATTGCACGTCCGCCAGATTCTCAGCGAAACCGAAGCCTATGCTGCCCGTTCTGGTATCCAACCTCTGGCCGTAGGAGACTTGAAGCAACTGCTGCTGCAACGGCCCCAATTGCAGACCACCAAACTCCTGGCCCAGAGCCCCAATCCCATCACTGTCTCCCAGCTGCTCGCTGCCCTGCGACCTCGCTATGCCACCAACGCCCTCTACCTGACCCAATCGGTGCAGACCTTCTTGGAAGCTACCAGCCCCATGGCTAATAAAGGGGCAGCAGTGCGGTACTTAGCCGAAACCCTATTGCAGCTACGGCCTCAGCAGGTGATGGCCATCGGTGATAATTTCAATGATTTAGAGATGATTCAGTATGCTGGCATCGGCATTGCCATGGCTGATGCTCCCTTGGTGGTGCAGCAACAGGCTGACTGGGTTGCCCCCAGCGTCGAAGCCGATGGCGTAGCGACTGCCATCGAGCACTTCTTGCTAACTTAGAATGACTGACTTAGGGGTAGGAATGCGGTCGGGCCTGAGCCGGCGTTTTGAAGCGCGTTGATTAAAATCTGCGTTTAAACGTCAGAAAGGGCACCGACGACTGGCCGTGTTTCGTCTCGATGCCCTTGCTGGTTCGCTCCTCACACACAACTCAAGTATAGGCAATGGCAATGGGTTTGTCACCCCCTCGGTGGCGAAGGAATCGTTAAATAATCCTTATTTTCTCTATTAGCCTCCCTAACGACCGCGCTGAAGCCGGGCTAGCTGCTGCTCGGCCAACGCTCAGCATCAGGCTGTTCAAACTGCTAGAGGCTGCGGGGGGCAGGCAGTCCGGCTTGGTCTAGCAGTCGCTGTAAACTGCGTTGACTGGCCGCCACCATCCCCAGGTAATAGTGGCGTTGGGCTGAGGGGGCTTGGGGCCACTGCCAGGCGGTGGCCTCCCAGTCATAGAGCTGCTCAGCCAGATAGAGGCCGTGGCGACCGCGATGGCGGTTAGGATCGGCGGTAGCTAGGGTATCCACGAGTCTACTCAATCGGTGTAAGACTCCCTGGGCCACTGGGGGCAGCGGCTGGGGTGGTGATGGCAAAGGGGGAAGAGCGATGGCTGGCCAGCGACCTGACGTTTCCATGGGGGCTAGGTCGTCCAGCCCACCCATTTGGTGTCCCTGCCGCAACAGGCGCCAGCAACTGGCATGGCTATGCTGCAGCAAGGCGAGCTCCGATAGGTGTAGCTTTTTGGCTAGGGGGCTACTATCGCAGGGCAGGGGCAGGGGCCATTGGTGTTGTAGAGCTGGCTCCGGGGGGGCCTTGTACACTGCCTCTAACCAACTGGCTAATTCAGCAGCGGTGAGACAATATTGCAACCAACCCTCCCCCTTGACTTGGGGGACCAGCGCCACTTGGAGCGGGGGCGCTACCAGGGACATGGACGCCAGGGTGGTCTGCAGGGCTTGGGCCACGGCCATCGGGGGCCAAGGGCCAAGGGCGGCTACGGCATGGGCCACCGCAGAAGTGTAGGTGAGGCCCGGGCCTGGGACGTCCAGATGTAGGGGAATGGAGCCAGAATGAGTGCCGATATCGGCCTGGCTGATGAGGGCCACTGCCGCCGAGTCTAGCCGTAGGATTGCCGCAGGCAGGGCCTGATGTAGTGCGTTTTGCAACATGCGTTTGAGGGATATAGATACCATCGCTACTGTCATCGCCATCGCAGTGGACCGCAGACTCCTGCTAGGGGATTGAATCGTCACCGATCTGTCTCAGATGAATTACTGGCAGTGATTTGGTTAATAAATATCCACAGCCAGGAGAGATCAGGGAAAAATTACGGAGTCTTTGGTTTAGTATTAAGGGGTTTAGCGCGTTGCTGGCCCTGCTGCTAGTTGCTCGTAGCTAAGATCTGTACTCCATTTCGGTACGGGAGCATGTTCCTGGCATTCTACTCTAGCCGTATGCTAGCCATGGTCAGTGCCATCTATCCTGCCCGAAATCTGGTGTGTTTCCTGCCAATGTTGCATTAGGAGCTAATGTGACGATCCTTACGTCTGTTCCCGTCATTGCAGTATCACCCAGTATGTTTGGCCATGTATCCACTGACGCCGTCTGACTATGCCCGGCCGTTTTTGACCTGGCAACGGATTGCTGACTGGGCCCAGAAGCACTATCGCTCTCGCACCTTTAGTAAAGACGAACGGATTCCGGTTCGGACTGGCTTGTTGTATTTGGTGGAACGGGGGGCAGTGCGGCTGGTCAGTGATGCTCATGTCATTGCCAGTCAGCGGTCTCAAGAGCCCTCTGAATCCCTGGCGGAGGCGGCTAATGAAGAGGCCTTCTTGGGATTCGTTGGGGCCGGGCAACCGTTTGAAATCATTGCTCAGTCTCCGTTTGCCTTGCAGAGCTACGCCCACGTCGATCAAACCAGTGTGCTCTGGATGTATTGGCAAGACCTCGACAATTGGCCCCATTTTCGTCGGGAAGTGCTGGATGCCTTTCGCTACCAGCATCAACGGAAATTGCTCTGGCTCAGTACCTTGGGCCAGCGGCGCACCATCGATCGGCTACTGGGGTTTTTGATTTTGTTGATTGAGGAGTTTGGCCAACCCTATGAGGGGGGCTATTACTTACCCTGGAGCTTGACCCATGCTCAGATTGGCAGTGCTATTGGCTCCACTCGGGTGACGGTGACTCGCTTGATGGGGAAGTTGCGCCAACAGGGGCTGATTCGACTCTACAAAGATGGGCTCTTGGCTATCCCCGCCGATATCGTGCAACAACAACAGGCCTAAGTGTGGGGCCTCGATATCCAGGGCTCACAGCAGGTGGGAAATCAAGTGGTAAATCAGGCGGTAGAGGGTTGCGATCGCAACTGTCCCCAGAGCCGCCATAATGGCCAAAGCCACCACGGCTTGCCCCGGAGCGCTCAACCCGGCCAGAACCAAGCGCAACGGCGGGAACCACAACACCACCCCCAGGGTTACTGCGGCAATAATGATCAGATCGACACGCTCGATCACCCGTCGCCACTGCAGTGCGACTAACCCGGCCAATAGCAACAACCAGGCGCCACTCCCTAACCAAGTGGTGCCTAGGGTACTGGCTAGAGCCAAGGCTAGGAGGCTGCCTTCAAATCCGGTGAAGGCGGCTCCACCGAGAAACTCAACCAGAGAGAAAGAAGAAGTAGAACGGCGGCGGGATGGGGGAGGCGGAGTCGGGGGTGCAGTCTTCCCGGACGGACTAGGAGCCTGGGCTGGGGCTGACTTAGTAGTAGAAGGCTGCAGAGTAGTGGAGAGCTTGGGAGGCTGCAGAGCGACCAGGGCATCCTCAGCACTGGCATAGCGCTGCTGGGGATCTGCCATCAACATCTGCTGCAGCACTATTTTCAGCGACGGGGTCACCTGCAGCTGAGGCGGCCACTGCCAGCGGTTTTGGTAGGGATCGTATAATTGCTTTGGCTCCTGAGCGGTAAGTAACTCTAAGCAGGTCACCGCCAGGGCATAGAGATCTGTCGCGGGGTACACCGTCCCCCCAGCCATTTGCTCTGGTGGCGCGTAGCCGGTCGAATAAATGCTAGTAGACTGAGGGGCTGCTGCCGTGGCCTGCTTCACCGCGCCAAAATCCAGCAAGAATAAGCGGCCATCTCGCCGCCGCATGATATTAGAGGGCTTGATATCCCGATGGATGGTGCCATGGCGGTGGACAAAGGCCAACACCTTTAGCATTGATGTCAGCATTGCCTGCACCTCCGCCTCAGGGCGAGGCCCTTGTTGCGCCAGAATCTGGCCTAGATCCTGGCCATCGATAAATTCTTGCACTAGATAGAAATATTCCTCCGTCCGGGTGCCGGGCCCCCCAGCCACCTGCAAAGGAAAAAAGGCATACAAATCAGGAATTTGAGGATGCTGATTTCCCAACTCTTCTAAGACCATCGCCTCACGCTCGAATAGGGTCTGAGCCACCTGCAATGTCTGGGGCGTCATGGAGGTAGCCGGTTGAAATAACTTCACCACGCAGGGTCGCTGGGTCGGGGTGTAACGATCTCGCGCCCAAAAGGTAGCACCAAACCCGCCTCGTCCCAAGGTCCGCTGGGGAATATAGCGCCCTGCCAAGATCAGGGGCATACCACAGCTGGTGCAATATTTCTGGGGTAGAGTTTTGAGGGTTGCCTGCGTGAGCTTAGGAAACCAATTGACAGGCTTAGAGCAACCGGGACGGGTGCAGTAAATCTCCATTGCACTGGGAAACGACCAAACAGCAGCAGACGACAGTAGCAAGTAACGAGTAACGAGTAGTTGATTTGCTCTTCACCCTTCACTCTTCACCCTTCACCCTTCACTCTTCACCCTTCACCCTTCACCTTCCCACTCTCTTACTCCCCCGATACCCCATCCTCCGAAGAAGACACCTCTGCCGTTGCTGCCGCTGCAGTCTCCAGAACTGCCCCATTTTTCTGGGCAGAGGCCAACTTCTTCGTCAATTCTAGGGGGTGGTTGGTGAACTGGGGTAAAATCTCCTGGGTAAAGGCTTCGGCGGCCTTGGAGCGATAGCGATTGGGATTGAAAATCACCGACAGGGTGCGGTTGACCACAATGGAATCAATGGTGGCCCGGTGCAACACTCCCATCTGCAGTTCCTTTTCAATGGCCGAAATAGATACAAAGGCTACGCCCAACCCCGATTGCACTGCTGTTTTGATGGCTTCAATGGAGTTGAGTTCCATTTCGATGGTCAATCGTCGGGTGTCAATGCCGCTACGACTTAACACCTGATCGATGACCTTGCGGATGGTGGATTGGGAGTCGAGGGCAATGAATTGCAGCTTGTAAAGGTCGTCCCGCTGGATCTGGCCGCTACTGGCCAGGGGATGGAAGACCGGCATGATCAAGGCCAGCTCATCTTCAGCGTAGGGCAAGATCTGTAAGGAATCCTGCAATTCTGGGGGCACCTCGCCGCCAATAATAGCTAAATCCACCTGACCGTTGGCCACACTCCAGGAGGTGCGGCGAGTGGAATGCACATGTAGTTGCACCGTCACATCGGGATAGTGCTGGCGAAACATGCCAATCATGCGAGGCAGCAGATAGGTGCCTGTTGTCTGGCTGGCGCCGACGATCAAGGTGCCTCCCTGCAAGTTTTGTAGGTCTTCGATAGCCCGGCAGGTTTCTTGGCACAGGCTAAGGATGCGATCGCCATAACTGAGGAGCAGGTGTCCGGCTTCGGTCAGTTGAGCCCGACGACCGCCCCGATCAAACAGGGGCACATCCAGCTGACGTTCTAGATTTTGAACCTGCAGACTGACAGCCGGCTGTGATACATACAGGCTGTCGGCAGCCCGCTTGAAGCTTCCCTCAGCCGCGATGGCTTTGAGAATTCGGAGTTGATCTAGAGTAAATGGAAGGTCAGACATAAAAACTAACCCGAAACATTAGAACACCCACCAAACGCATAACTTCAGAGCATTAGAGCGTCTTGACGTCAGGTAAGGACAGGGTAAGGACTGCCGCAGGCGTGGAATTGATGGTAACGCTGGCATCAGCGTTATCCAGACACCTGAGCCAGGGTTGCCTAGACACTGTCATAGGCTGTGAGCCCAAGGCAACTGACTCCCCTGTTTAGGATCGTTAGTGTTTAACCTCAACAATAGATACTCCACGATTTGATAAAGGATTACAAACGATCCGCACTCCCTAGATTACTTGCTTGCGGCGATCTCCTGAAATAAACCTGCCTAAGTCCCGCCATAAGTTGACCGAATTGTTGAGGAATAGTTGAGGTGCTAAGGGGGCTAAAGCACACCCCTCCCGCAAGTCCCAGGAGACGTAGCGCAGCTGTGGGGTATGGAACTTCTGCTAAGGTATTTCAAAAGACTTGTACCGGGAATTGCCCTCGGTTGCCTATGTCGCGTTCCCTGAGATTGAGTCCTAGACAACAACATGTACTCTGGGCAACTGTGCGCCACTACGTTGCCACGGCAGAACCGGTAGGATCCAAGGCCCTGGTTCAAGAATATAACCTGTCGGTGAGTCCAGCCACGATTCGTAACGCCATGGGAGCACTGGAACGGTCGGGGCTGCTGTATCAACCCCATACCTCGGCAGGGCGGGTGCCTTCGGACTCTGGATATCGACTGTATGTGGATCGCCTGATGCAGCCGTCAGAGGAATTAGCCCGTCAGGTGGATTCCCGCTTCAGCAGCGATCTCAATTGGCCCGCCTGGAGTCTAGAGGCGTTGCTCAAGGGAGCGGCCCAGGTGCTGGCTACCCTGAGTGGTTACTTGGCCGTGATCACCGTGCCCCAGACTAGCATGGCCTTGATCCGCCATCTACAGCTAATTCGGGTAGAGTCAGGGCAGATTCTATTGTTGGTGTTGCTCGATTCTCTAGCGACTCAGTCTATGGTGCTGCCGTTGCCTCAGCCTGGCAATGCTGAGGAGGCCGGCTTAGAGGCCCTAGATCGAGAGTTACAGATTCTCTCTAATTTTCTGACCCATCATCTGCGGGGGCGGCTCTTGTCTGAGATTACCACCCTGGATTGGAGCGAGTTGGACCGAGAGTTCCAGCGCTATGCCGATGCCCTACGAGAGGCCATGTTGGAGTTGGCTCGCCATACTGAGGTCTTGGCTCCAACTCAGCTCATTGTTAGCGGCTTGGCTGAGGTGTTGCGGCAGCCGGAATTCTCTGAGTCTCAGCAGTTGCAGGCCATTTTACACCTGTTGGAAGAAGAGCAGTCTCAACTGTGGTCCCTAATTGGAAAATCATCGCCGGCGGTGGAGGCGTCTCGGTTGCAGGTTTGGATTGGCTCGGAAAATCCCCTGGAACCAATGCAGGGGTGTGCCTTGGTTTCGTCCACCTATGTTAAGGATGAACGGCCCATCGGCAGTGTCAGTCTGCTGGGGCCTACCCGCATGATGTATGAAAATGTGGTGGCTGTGGTGGAGGCGGCGGCGGACTATCTATCTACCACCTTGAATTAAGCAGGGGTAAAGCCTGGGCTAGCGACGGCTGAGCCAACGGGCGGCAATGATGCCCCCGATCAGACCGAAAAGATGGCCTTCCCAGGAAACACCGGTCTGGGTGGGCAATATGCCCCAGATGATGCTGCCATAGAGGAAAAACACCAGAATCGCCATTGCGATCGCAACTAGGCTGCGCTCAAAATAGCTCCGCATCATCAGAAAGCCAAAGTAGCCAAAAATCAGGGTGCTGGCGCCGATATGCACCGACCCCGTAGCTCCCACTAACCAGATTCCTAGCCCGCCCACTAGCATCACCACCAGGCTCACCAGCCAAAAATCTCGAATCTGTCGCAGCATGATCAGCCAAGCCAGGGTCACCAGGGGTATGGTGTTGGCAATCAGGTGAGTCCAACTGCCATGGAGAAACGGGGCCAGCAGAATGCCCCGCAGGCCCATCCAGGTGCGGGGATGGATACCATAGGCCCTCAAATCTCGAGGAAGCAGCCAATCCACGCCATGAACCAGCCATATCACTATCACCAGTCCCCCCAGGATCAAGACCTGAGCCTGCAGTTCGCTCCAGAGGGTGCCATCGTCGTTAGGGTTAGTCATCGGCAAGTCGGTTAGCAGTAGGCCAAAGGCAGCTGGTCATGTATGGCTTGCGGCCAGGCCTCGGCCTGAGCTCTCGGCCGAACGGCTACGCCAAGGGCGTTAACGGTGCTATATGACAGGCTGCCTGCCATTCACCCTAGATTTACCGGAAGTTCACGGCTAACTCCCGATCTAGATGTCACACTAAACAATGAAAGAACAGCATTCCTACTCCCTCAGGTGTTCATCACAGAACTGTTAGCAGTTCTCTCGATTGGGGCAGCCACTGGCCTTCGGCTAGCCATGCCTTTGCTGCTGATTGGGCTACTCTCGGGAGAGCAACTCTGGTCTAATGTACCGCTCTTGGCTCACCTACCGCCTCAATTGGTGATTGGGATTTTGGCTGCTTGGTCCTTGGCCGAGTTGGTGTTATCGAAGGATCGCCCTAGTCAGCGACTGTTTCAGCTGACGGAGTTGGTCCTGAGCCCGGTAGTCGGGCTGCTGGCCGGTATTGCAGTGGCCCGCACTGCTGCCTTGCAGGGTTGGCTGCTGGTGCTGGTGGCAGGAGTGGCCACGCTACTGGCCTTAGTCATTCATCTGGTGCAGCTGGGCTGGTTCTATCGGCCTCAACCGCCTCGGCTTTGGGTGCTGGTGGCCGAGGATTTTCTCTGTATTGGGTTGGTCTTCTCGGCCTTTGATGCCCCTCAACACGGCGGCATTATTGCCCTGTTGCTGCTGTGGCTAGTGATCCGCACCTCTACGGCCTGGCGACAGTGGTATGGTCGCCCCCTACAGCGCTCGCAGCGCCGCCGCAAGCGCCTGCGGCCCCAAGATTGAGACGGCGGCAGCGTCGATACTCAGGGCCAGGCGTCAGAGTCATGAGGTCACCCGACTCCTGGCTAGAATGAGGTCACCTGGGCCAGAACGTATCGTCACCTGGAGGCCACGGCCATGTATCTAGACGCGCCAGTCAAACCAATCGGTGAGAAACGCATGGCCTTCCATGCCCTTGATTGGCAGGGGTTCAAACAAATTCAGCAGATATTAGCCCAGCGCAGCCATGCCCGATTCACCTACGATCAGGGAATTTTAGAGATCACTATGCCCCTGGAAGGCCATGAGCGATTTGCCCGGTTGATTGAACTATTTATTCGAATTATGGTGGTCGAGATGGGGGCGAAGATGAAGTCCATGGGGTCGACCACCCTGGAACGGGCAGATTTGCTCAAAAGCGCTGAGCCCGATAATGGATATTACCTCCAAAACTACCATCGGGTCGCCGACCACGAAGTCGACCTAGATCGTGACCCAGCGCCGGATCTGGTGGTGGAAGTGGATATTACCCACACAGACATTAATAAATGTGCCCTTTATGCCAGCCTGGGTGTCTCGGAATTTTGGCGCTTCGACGGCCGAGAATGGATCATTCTGTGCCTCGTCAACGACCAATACGTCCAGCGCGATCACTCGCCCACGTTCCCCTGGGTGGAGAAGGTCGATCTTTATACCTTCTTAGAGGCGGCGCTGGTGGATGAGGTGGCTGCCGAAGTAGACTGCCGCCAGTGGGTGCGTCGGCAGATTGATCGCGGTCTACAGTAAGCCCACAAAATGGAGGGGACCTTGGCCGCTGACTAACTCCAGCAGTAGAGCCAAGAAGCCCACCATGGCTAGGCGGCCATTCCAGACCTCGGCGAAGGGAGTTAGGCCCCAAGCAGAGCGTTCTTGAGGGTAAAGCTTCACCTTCTCGGGTTGGACCACATCAGAGAATAGGCAGCGGGGAGCCTTTAGGGCTTCGACTACCATGTCGGCCATGTCATCGATGAAGCCGCCATGGGTGTTCAGGGCCGGGACCCGATGGAAGCCTTCGATGCCAGCTTCTTCGGCGATTTCACGATATTCGATGTCGATTTCTTGCAGGGTCTCGATGTGCTCAGAGACGAAGCTGATCGGCACTACCACCAAGTCTTTCACCCCTTGATCGGCCAGGGTTGCGATCGCATCTTCGGTGTAGGGTTGTAACCACTCCATCGGTCCCACCCGGCTTTGATAGGCCAGGGTGTAATCATTGGGCCGGTTCAGGGCCTTCATAATCAGCTGGGTGCAGTGCTCGATCTCCTTCTGGTAGGGGTCTCCCGCTTCCTCCACATAGCTGCTCGGCACCCCATGGGCACTGAAAAAGACATGGGTGGCATCGGGGTCTGGCAACCGATCGAGTTCCCGAGCAATCAACTCAGCCATGGCCCGCACATAGCCGGGGCGACTGTACCACGTGGGAATCAGCGTGTAGCTGATCCGCTGCAGACCAGGATCCTCTAGCCACAGACGCTCTAGCAGCCGAAAGCTAGAGCCGCTGGTACTGATGGAAAATTGGGGATAGAGGGGCAGGATGACCAACTGCTCAATGCTATCCCGCTTGATGCGAGCCACTGCCTCTTCGGTAAAGGGATACCAATAGCGCATGCCAATGTAAACATTGGCATCATGGCCCTTGTGCCGCAGACTGGCTTGTAAGGCCTGGGCCTGCTCTTCGGTAATGCGCCGCAGAGGAGAGCCACCACCGATCTGCTGATAATTGTCTTGGGACTGCTTAGCACGAGACGAAGAGATCAGCCAGGCTAGGGGTTTTTGCAGCCAGGGAAAAGGGAGACGAATGATCTCTGGATCCGAAAATAAATTGAACAGAAAGGGACGTACGTCCTCAATCTGTTCTGGCCCGCCCAAATTCAGCAGCAAAACCCCAACACGGCCCATGGCAACAGCTCGTTTCCTAGACTTCTAATATTTCTTCGATTATCTTAACAATGATTCTATGACTGAAACATAAAACCTGAGATCACCTGTTCTCGGGCTTTAGGTGTGCTCGAACCTGGTTCATAATGAGCCGCAAAGACGGGCTGTCGTGGCCCCTGACTGCTGAGCTAGACACTAGCTCCACCATTAAGGAACCCTAGCCTGAGATCAGAAAGGTGCAGGTATTCTACCAGGCTCTCCTCTCTAAAACAGCCAGCCGTTGCCAAATCCATGACAGAGCTTTCTTCCCTTGATCCTCGCATCGATCAGGTGAATGCCCGCCTGAAGGCAGCCCGGCTGGGCCTGCGGATCGAGCGGCGGGGACAGACCTTGAATCTGCGGGGCACCCTTCCCCCTCGCCCCGGGAGTCACCGCCTGCGTAGCTATCAGCAGCGGATTCCCCTGGGCATCCCGGCCACGAAGGCAGGGCTGAAACAGATCGAGCAGGAAGCTAAGGTGATCGCCGCCCGCCTGATCGAACACCGCTTTGACTGGCATGATTATTTACAGCCGGGGGGGCCAGCCCTGAGCAGCCGGGATCTGGATCAGCAGATTGAGGCCTTTCGCCAGCATTTTCTGGCCAGGCGCTGCTCCGACACAACCACCACCTCGGCGCACACCACCTGGGAGAAGGCCTACGCCCCCTACCTGCGGCAACTGCTGGTCCGATGCCAGCGCACCCCTTCCCTCAACCTACCGGAAGCCATCTACGCCACGGTGCAGGCCACCGCCGCCGATAGCCGCAGCCGCCAGGTCTGCTGCACCGCCCTGGCCGCCTTTGCCGAGTTTTATCGCATTGACCTACCCATTGAGCTAAAGCAATACTGGGGTCGCTACGGCAGTGGTCGCACCCAAAAGCGGGATCTGCCTGCCGATGCCGACATCGTGACCTGGTTTGAGCGTATTCCCAACCCGGCCTGGCGCTTCGTCTACGGCATCATGGCCAGCTATGGCCTACGCAACCACGAGGTCTTTTTCTGTGACTACTCTGCCTTAGGGCAAGGAGATCCCGAGGCAGTTATTGCCGTCGACGAAACCACCAAGACGGGCTTCCATGAAGTCTGGCCCTTTCCACCCCAGTGGGTCGATCAGTTTGGGCTCCGCTCTGTGCAACTGCCCCAGATTCAAACCGACCTCAGCCGCACCTCGCTACAGCGCATCGGTCAGCAGGTCACCACCCAGTTTCGCCGCTATGGCATCCCCTTCTCCCCCTATGATCTGCGCCATGCCTGGGCCGTACGTACCATCCTGATGGGCTTACCCGACACGGTGGCAGCTCGGATGATGGGCCATTCGGTGGCCATTCACAATCGTACCTACCAACGTTGGATCACCCGCCGCGACCAACAACAGGCCGTGCGCAATGCCCTGGGGCGAGGCTAGGATGTCAGCCATGGCATCAGGGTGGGTGCTTGCCAGGCAACTTTCCTATAATGGCGACATGGTCAGTAGAGGACTTCCCTGCGATGGCTGCCCTACCAGAAACCGCATCCTCTAGCCGAGTGACTTCGCCCCAGGATCGCCTGATCTTGTCCTATGTGCTCTGGGCCCTAGGCTGGTTTGGCATCCATGGTCTACATCGTCTCTATAATGGCAAGATTTTTACTGGGTTGCTGTGGTTCTTTACCTTCGGCCTTCTCTATGTAGGCCAGTTTATCGATCTGTTTTTTGTCCCCAAGATGGCAGAAGAGTATCGCCTGAAGCGACTGGCTAAGGTTGGAGGAACCACAGGGTACCAAGGGGCCACCGCCACGGTGGTAGAGCCCAAGCCAGACCCGCGGGTAACGCTGCTGCGAGCGGCCCAAGCCCATGGGGGAAAACTGTCGGTGACCCAGGGGGTATTGGCCACTGGCTTGGGATTTGCCCAGGTGGAAACCTTGCTGACGGAGATGATGAAATCCGGCTATGTGGACATCGAAAATCATCCCGACAGCGGCATCGTCCTCTATCGATTCCTAGAACTGTAAGGCTTAGCTCCATAGATGGTGGGGAGTATTGATCAATGAGCAATCGCTGCCGTTGGTACTGCTGGAGCTTGCTGGGGCTGCTCCTGGGTGGTTGGCTGGGGCTGCCCATGGCCCGGG
Organism: Halomicronema hongdechloris C2206; assembly: GCF_002075285.3. Taxonomy (GTDB): domain Bacteria; phylum Cyanobacteriota; class Cyanobacteriia; order Phormidesmidales; family Phormidesmidaceae; genus Halomicronema_B; species Halomicronema_B hongdechloris. The sequence continues at coordinate 3,081,798 of NZ_CP021983.2, forward strand.
CCAGTGCCCCGCGTGCTGCTGATCGCAGCGTCACTTGTGAAATCTTGATCGTCGGTGGGGGCCTAGCCGGTACAGCCGCCGCCTATGAGGGCTTGCTAGCTGGACGCACCGTCTGTCTGACGGACATCACCGACTGGATCGGCGGCCAATTGTCATCCCAGGGCACCACTGCCCTAGACGAAGCCCGGCGGCAGCGGCAATTGCTATTTTATGCCCGCGGCTATCAGGAACTGCGCGATCGCATCCGTGAGCACTATGGTGAGCTCAACCCCGGCGACTGCTGGGTCAGTGCCACCTGCTTTCTACCGGCAGATGCCCATAACCTGCTGTCTGACATGTTGATGGCGGCAGCCGAGCGAGGCAATGGCGACCTGAAGTGGTTTCCCCATACCGTGGTCAAGGACCTAAGCCTAGGAGCTGATGGTCGTCAAATTGAAGCAGTCACAGCGATTCGGCATCAGCCCGCCCCTGGCACCCCAGCGCTGAACAACCAGCCCCTGTCCCATATCCTTGCAGATGCCTACCACTATCAGGGGTCGGCCCGGTTGAGCAAGGAAATTATCCAATTTGTGCCCCTGCCTCCCGAGGCGGAGCCATCCGAGAAGCCGTCCACGGCGCCACCCGCCGACTGGTATGTGATCGAAGCCACCGAAACCGGCGAACTGGTGGCCTTGGCCCAGGTGCCCTATCGTCTGGGGCTCGACCCGCGCTCTCCCCTCAATCCCTCCTCCCCAGTGGAAACCCAAGATCCCTATTGCACGCAAGGGTTTACCTATACCTTTGCCATGGAGCAGCTGGCGGAGCCTCAGATCCAGGTGATGCCACCCTTTTATCCTCAATATGCCTCCTACTACAGCTACGAACGGGCACGAGAGGGCTATTCGGCCCAGGATTATTTCGACTTTGTCTTCACCTATCGCCGCATCTGGAGCCCCCCGGTACCTGAGGATACTGGCACCATCATCGGGGTGGCTCGCCCCCATGTCGGCGATGTCTCCATGCAGAACTGGACCTGGGGCAATGATTACCGCCCGGGCACGGCCCAGGATAATTTGATCTACACCCAAGCCCAGCTTGAGCAACGGGGGCAATTGGAACCGGGGGGGATGGTGGGGGGACTGCGCCCTGGAGACCCTGCGTCGGGGGAGAAGAGAGAATGCCTAGGATTTTATTACTGGTTGGTGGCGGGTAACACCGATTCCCAGCTGGACGATAGCGTCAAGATACCGCATCCCAACCATCGCTTCCTGGCCGGCTTTGACACCCCCATGGGCACTGCCCACGGTCTGTCGAAATATCCCTATATCCGAGAGGGCCGGCGCATTATCGGTCGCCCCGCCTACGGCTATCCCCAGGGGTTTGCCGTCCACGAGGTGGACTTTTCCTGGCAAGATTTTCGCGGCGAGTACTACCAAACTCAGCTCGATCCCCGCACCTATCTCCGCCTTTGGCGCAACCTGGCCGGGTTGGCCACCACTAGGGTGATCGAGCAGGGCACCCCAGCCGAGGAGATTCCCCGACGGATGCGATCGCGAATTTACCCCGATGCCGTCGGTATTGCCCAATACGCCATCGACTTTCATCCCTGCATGGCCCAGCATCCTCCCGAGGCCCCTGGCAACATCGAACGTCCTGGGGTGCGCCAGGCCCACGGCCAGGCCTATCCGGCTCAGATTCCGCTGCGGACCATGATTCCCCAAGAGATTGACAACCTGCTGGTGGCAGGTAAGAGCATCGCCACCAGCACCATCGCCGCCGCCGCCTATCGAGTCCACTCCTTCGAGTGGTCGGCCGGGGCCGCCGCTGGCACCACCGTAGACTTCGCCCTAGACCAGGGACTATTGCCCTATCAACTAGTCGATGATCTGCCCCAATCCGAGCCCCAGTTAGAGCAACTGCGCTGGCGCCTGGAAGGTCAGGGAAACCCCACCGCCTTCCCTGGCACCTCCATTTTCAATGAAGCTTGGCAGGATTGGCGTCCCTGGTAGCCGGGGCCGTGCCCCTGGCTACCTGCTAACCTGTGGAGGCAGTGCTATATGCTGAATACCGTGGCTACTGACGCATCTGGGATTTTGACACGGTGGTGGCAACGTTTATTTTCGATTTCGACGGCACCATTGCCGATAGTCTGGGGGCTATTGTTGCCATTACCAATCGCTTGGCCCCCCGATTTGGCTATGAGCCCAAGTCTCCGGCAGAGGTGGCTGACCTTAAGGACCTGCACACCCGCCAACTGCTGCGGCAGTCGGGACTATCTTGCTGCAGTGTACTGTGGCTGCTGCGGCGAGTGCGTCAGGATTTGCAACGGGAAATTCCTCACCTGCAGCCCTTCCCAGAGATGATTGAGGTGCTGACTACGTTGCATCAGCGGGGATATCGCCTGGGGATCTTGACCTCGAATACGGCGGACAATGTGCACCTGTTTCTGAGGCTGCATGGCCTCAGTCCCCTGTTTGATTTTGTGTACACTGGAGCCACCCTCTTGGGTAAGCGACGGCCGCTGCGGCAGCTTCTGCGTCGCTATCAGCTAGACCCTGCCACCACTGTTTACGTTGGGGGATGAGGTCCGCGACATCGAAGCCACCCGGCAGACGGGCATCCGCTCGGTTGCAGTCACCTGGGGATTCAATAGCGAAAATGTACTGGCAGACCATCACCCTAATTTTCTGGTCTTGGCACCAGAGCAATTACTTGCGATCGCAGATGCGCTATAGTCGTCCTGGAACAGGAAGGAGAGTGGGGTGACGGCAACCCAGACCCCTCGAGTATTGGTCGTCTTAAATGGCAAAGGTGGCGTCGGCAAAACGACCACCGCTGTTAACCTAGCTGCCGTCTTTGCAGAGACCCAATCGGTATTACTGGTCGATGCCGATCCCCAGGGTTCGGCCAGCTGGTGGGTAGAGCGCAACTCAGCCGCCTGGACATTTGATCTCACCCAGGAAACAAATCCTCATCTCTTGAGTCAACTCAAGACCGTCCAGACCTATCATTTAATTGTGGTTGATACCCCCCCGGCCCTGGATTCTGAGGCACTCAATGCCGTTATTCCCATGGCCGACTATCTCTTGATGCCGACACCCCCGGCTCCCATGGATTTAGCCGCCGTCATTACCACCATCAAACGGGCGGTGATGACAGTGGGGGTGCCCCACCGAGTCCTACTGACCCGAGTTGACACCCGTTGCCTAGGGGAAGCCCTAGACGCCCTGGCCACCCTAGCGGACGTTGGCATTGCCGCCTGTAAAACCTACATTCGGGCCTACAAAGCCCATGAGCGAGCGGCGTTAGAAGGAGTCCCAATTACTTCTTGGCGCGGGGCCCACGGCTCGCAAGCCCGAGCAGACTACTGCCGCGTGGCAGAGGAACTAGAGCAAGAATGGAGCAAGCCATGACTAAAAAGCGTCTCTCTGACCTTCTCAAGGAAGAGGCACCTCCCCCTCAGGACGACCAAGAGAACCAGGCGCCTGAGGCTGCCCCGGCCCCGGCAGCCAAAGCCACCAAACCCAACTCTTCTGATAAATCTAGTAGATCCAGCAGACGAGTCACAAAGGCTGACCTAGAGCAACAGGTGCAGGACCTGACAGAAACCCTAGCGGCTAGCCAACAGCGGGAAGCCGCCCTGCAGATCAAGATTGATGACCTCCGGGCCGACCTCAAAGACCATCAGACACGTCTCTATGACCTCAAAGCAGAGTTGGCTCAGAGTCAGGCTGAGGGCAACGATAAGGCGACCCAGATTACCAACCTCACCCAGGAGCTTGCAGAAACCAAACAAGTCATCCTGAAAATGACCGAAGCCACTACTAAACCAGCGGTAACGACTACGGCCGACGCCAAGACCGCTTCGGCTCGACCGGCCTTAGAGGCGAAACCACCTGCTGCAAAATCGCGTATGGTTCGCGGCCGCGACATCGTCAAAGACCGCCGCATTCCTGACTATGCCATTCAACGGGACGCCCAACCTAGCCTCCTCTCCGATGAGGATATCGGCTGGGTAGATTGATTCCGTTAGGCTGAAGCGTTTGTCTAGAGAAACCATGAGTGAATTACTGCCGTTCCCGCTGGTGTTTAATGCCACGGTAATTGCTAGCGTCGCCCTCTGGGCCTTGGCTCTATACTTAGGGTTTTCTCCCCTGAGCCACTGGGTGGCCCATCAATTTAATCGCTGGCTGAACTTTGCTGAGCGCTCCCTATACACCTCTAAAGAAGAGTTTGAACGCACCCGCCGTGGTCGGGAAGCTCAGAACGCCTTTTTAGGCTCGCTGATGAGTATCGTGCCGTTTTTACTGGTCGGCGCTCTACTGAACTATGCCGTGGAAGTGGGCCTAGGGCGTAGTTGGGCCTTTAGCCTGGCCATGATTGCCTGTATTGGCGGTGGGGTATATGAACTGGGCCGCCACCATGGGCAGGACCCCTAAGGTCCCACCCAGATGTAGCAGGCCTAGCCCCTAACTAGCGGCGTCAGCCGTGGTCAAGATTCTGTTGATGAGTTTATCCGGCACTGGGGATAAATGGTCGAAACGCCATTGAAAGAACCCCACGCCCAGGGTTAGCGATCGCAACTCCAAAATCATGGTTTGCAGTTCGGCCTCAGGAATATAGCCCGAAACCAAGTCCCAACCACTCCAGCCAGGCTTCTCGGCATAGCCCAGAATCTGACCTCGCCGACCGCTAATGAGCCGCAACACATTGGCAGTGAAGCTATTGGGCACCGAAATATCCACCGCCGTAATCGGCTCCAGGAGAACCGGTTCACAATTGGGCATGCCCCGTTGCATGGCAATGCGAGCCGCCTGCTTAAAGGCCTGCTCGGAGCTATCGACGCTGTGGTAAGAGCCATTGGTCAGGGTGACGGCCACATCCACCACTGGAAAGCCCAATGGCCCCTGAACCAGATATTCTTGCACCCCAGCCTCGACACTGGGGATATATTGTTTGGGGATGACGCCACCGACGATAGTGTCTTCGAAATGGAATCCGGCCCCCCGTTCTAGGGGATAAATTGACAAGTAAACATCACCAAATTGACCATGACCGCCAGTCTGGTGCTTATAGCGACCATGGACCGAGTCTTGGGCCCTACGAATCGTCTCCCGATAACGCACCTGGGGAAGGTGAGTAGTCATCGGTAAGGTGTACTTGCGTTGCAGTCGTTCTATGGCCAACTGCAGGTGCATATCTCCCTGCCCCAAGAGAATCACTTCGTGGGTATCTCCATGCTGCTCCCAGTGTAGGGCTGGATCTTCCTCCAGCAATTTCCCTAGGGCCCCACTCAACTTCACCTCATCCCGTCGATTTTCTGGCACCACGGCTAGGGCATAGACCGGGGCTAGTTCCTCGGCTCGGGGTAACGGCTCGACAGAATCCTCACCAATGGTCAAGGTGTCTCCGGTTTGGGCACTATCCAGGCGGGCAACGCCGACGATGCTGCCAGCCCCGGCCTGGCTGAGGCTGATCTGTTGTTGCCCCATCAACTGGTAGAGCCCGCCCATACGCTCGCCATTGAGGCTCTCACCGTCTGTTAGGGTCCCCTGCCACACCCGCACTAGAGACAATTTGCCCCCCTGGGGACTGTAGTAAGTCTTTAGGACTTGGGCTAGGGGCAGATCGACAGAGATACCCTCACCCCGGCGTTGCCAGGTGGCATCGGGGTCAGGGGTTTCTCGTACCAGGGCATCTAGCAAGGGACGGACCCCATAGTCTTCTGTAGCGATGCCGAACCCCACAGGCACAATCAAGTCGGCCCCGAGTTCTAGCTTAATGTCGCTGACAATTTCCTCTTGAGGCGGCTCAATTTCCTCCAGCAGTTCTTCCAGGAGGTGGTCATCAAAGTCGGCTAGGGTTTCTAGCATATCTGAGCGAGCCTGATGCTCCTCCTGCCGCAGGGTTTCTGGCAGGGGCACCGGGTCCGCGGCGGCTCCGGCATGATAATGGTAAGCTTGCTCGCTGATCAGGTCAATGAAACCCACTAGATCCTGGCCTTGGCGGATGGGATATTGATGAAGCACCAGAGGCCGCGTAGAGACTTCCTTAATAGCCGTCAATACGTCTGAGTAGGTGCCGCTGGGGCGATCCATCTTGTTGATCCAGAGCAGATGGGGAATTTCCCAGGTGTCTAGAAATTGAAACAAGGGGGCTAGGGTAAGCATGCGAGTGGGATCGGGTTCGCAGACGACGATGGCAGCATCGACCCCAATCAATGCGTTGTAGGTTTCCTGCAGGAGTTCGACAGAACCAGGACAGTCAATAAAGTTAAAATGAATGCCGCCGTACTTGGTACAGGCGGCATTGACTTCCACGGTCATTTTGTGGTTTCGGGCTTCTGGGGTGGCGTCGCCGACGGTATTACCGTCTTCAATCTTGCCTTTGCGGGAGATCGCTCCAGTTACGAATAGTAGGCTCTCGAGCAGGGTGGTTTTACCACTAGAGTAGGGACCCACAATTGCCACGTTCCGTGAGCCCGATAATACTTTTTGGGTCATCAGTTTACCCCTATGACATAGTTACGCCCAGCCACAGACCCTGCCCATGGCCCCCAAAAGTAACCAAGGGACGAAGCAGATGGGAACTCTCTAAATCTGGTGCTGCTTAGTGGAGAACAAAGCCGTCATCGACGGGGGTAAAGGGCTGAAGGGTGAAGCAACATCAACGCTTTTTCATACTCAGATTCCCACTCAGGCTCTCATCGCCCTCGCTGGTGCGACCCTTACTGAGGGAGGGTTTCATGGCTATAGCCTCAGATTAACCTGGCCATAACCTCTCGGCGCCGAGGGTTTGGAAAAGTTCAAGCTTCTGCAGAAAGGGAGTTGCAAAAGTTTATTTAACCTAATCGTGGACATCCACAAATGGGGGCATAGACTGATGTGCCTAGATAACCAGACTACAGCGTTTTTGAAGCTAGTGAGGTACACAGATGACCATGAAACCCTTGATCTCAGAAGGCAGGCTGTATCACCCTGCCAGGAAATAGCAATGCTTCGCACCTGTCGCAAGACCTTCTCATAACACCCCTGACCAGCAAAACCAATTCACTTCTTCAATGATCGCAGGATGTAATTACGTGGGAGGACGATTTCTGGCCCTATATCACATTGGCAGAGTTCTCACCCTAAACATCTCATCGCTCACCGAAATAATTGCTCCAGGGCAGATGTACCGCATCATAGCCTTGCTGACGTAACCACTCCACTGTGTGCGGAGAAATGCCCATGTCCGCCAAAAACTTCATCCGGCCTTCGCTGTAGTGTAGACGCGATCGGATGCGAGCCAAGCTGCGTATTGTAACGATTGCTGAATATCCTCGGCTTCTAGATAGGGATAATCTTCAATGATTTCGCTAGTCGTCTTACCATTGGCAACCAAATTCAGCACTAAAGAAACAGGCACGCGCATTCCTCGAATACAGGCTTGGCCTGCCATGATCTGCGAATCAAACGTGATGCGGTCGAACCCCAGCACAATTTCACCTCAACTCGAGTCAAATACTAAGCTGAAAATCATTTGTTCACTGATTAGATGATATCTGCCCACAGCGTTTCTGAATCTAGTGAGGTATGAGGATGGCCATGAAACCCTCGACCCCAGGAGTAAGCTGTACCTTACCCAGAGAGGAAATGCTGTATGGTTAGGTCTAGGGCGATTGCCCTCCAGACAGGCTAATGTCAACACTTGTCTAAAAGCTTAACTCCCCAGGAGAGGGACCGGTCGCATCCTATGCTGGTAAACCCGCTTGGTGGAGACGGAATAGGAGACTGCTGAATTACATTGATAGGTCTAAGCGGGAACCAGCCTCGGTTTTAACCACGTCAATGCGAGTTTGGAAGGCCTCGCGAAAGTGAGGGATGTGGGTGACCACTAAAATGCAGGCAAAGTCGGTTGCGATCGCATTGATGGCGGCGATCAACCGTTCACAGCCCTGCTGATCTTGGGTGCCGAAGCCCTCATCGATGATCAACATCTGCAGGGGCACGCCGGAGCGCTGAGCTAGTAACCGGGCCAGGGCCAAGCGAATGGCAAAGTTGACCCGAAAGCCTTCACCACCGGAGTAGGTCTCGTAGGGGCGGGTGCCTTGGGTATCGGCGATCAAGATGTCGAGGGTGTCGATCAGTTTGCTCTGGCGACTGCGCCCGACCCGCTGGGTAACAAACTGCACATGGAGCTGGTTGGCGCTGAGGCGGCTGAGGATCTGGTTGGTTTCGGCTTCCAGTTGTGGCAGTAGGGTCTCGATGATCAGGGCCTGAATGCCATTGCGACCGAAGGCATGGGCCACCGCCTGATGTACCCGCTGTTGATGGCGGGCCGCGGTCAGGGCTTGCTGTTGGCTGTCGAGATGGGCCTGTTGCTGCTGCAGATACTGGTATTGCTGACGCAGGGCTCCCAACTGGGCCAGATGCTGCTCCCGAGCCTGTTGACGCCCTTGCAGTTGCTGCTCTAGGTGGACCACTTCGGCCTGGGGATCGGGAGTGGTCTGCAGCCGTTGGTCTAGTTCGGTGAGCTCCGTCTGTAGGCGGCTGAGTTCCTGCGATCGCATCTGCACCTGCCGCTCGATCTCATCCACCTGCTGCTGCACTTGGGGCTGCTGCTGCCGGGCCTGCTCCAGCGCCTGGTACCGCAGCCGCCAATCTTGGGCCGCCCGCAGCTGCTGGCGCAGCTGATGATGATAGTCCGGGCTATAGTCGAGATGGGCTAACTGCTGCTCCACCTGGCTCAGGTGTTGCTGCTGAGGCGATGCTGCCAAGGCTGCTAGCTGGGCTTCCACCTCTGCCAGGGTTGCCTCCAGGGCCTGACGGCGTCCTTGCAAGTGGCGGTGCTTCTGCTGGGCCTGTTTAATCTCGGCCTGCTTGATCTCGGCCCAACGCAGCCGATCCACCTGTCCCCGGGCCAGGGCATGATCGCGCTCGTCGTAGGGTAACTCGGCCAGTTGTTGCTCCACTGCCTGCAGGGCCGTCTGCACATCGGCGGCATAGTTCTGGTGCTCTAGGGCCTGGCGCAACTGGGTCTGCTCCTGCAAAATCTGCTGCAACCGCTGTTGCATGCCGGCACTGCTATCCAGTTGGGCCTGCAGCTGTCCCCGCTGTTCCAGGGTGGGGTCGTAGTTGGCCAATTCAGCGTCTAGATCGCGATATTCCTGCCGTAGCACCTGCAGCTCCTTCTCCGACACCGCTAGTTGCTCCCGAATCACCCAGATCTCTCGCTGTAGGTCCTGCTGCTCCTGGCGATGGCGCGCTAAGATGCCTTGCCGGTGGTCCACTCCCAAGGTGCGATCGCACACCGGGCATGGGGCATCGGGCTGCGCCAACAACTCCATTTTCTGCTCCAGCTGGGCCAGTTGGGTTTCACAGGCCCGCTGTCTGTCCTGCAGCTGCTCCATGAAGCGACGGCGTTCCAACCCCTTTTCCCGCACTCGCTCCTGATAGGCACGCCGCCGTTGCAACTGTTCTAGGGTATGGGTCACCTCCAGCACTGCCTGCTGCAACTGAGGCTGCTGAGCCTGGTGCTGCTTCAAAGTTTGCTCACTGTGGCTCAGTTCCTCCAAGCGAGCCGCCAGCCGCAGTGCTGCCTGTTGTAAGTCGCGCTGTAGCGCCTGGCACTGCTGCAGTAGCGGCAACACCTGTAGCTGCCGTTGATCGAGCTGATGCAAGCGCTCCTGGGCCTGGCGCAGCTGGGCCATCGCCGTCATCACCTGATCCTGCCTCTGCAAAATGGCCGCCAGCTCCACCCCCTCCTGCTCCAGCCCTTGCAACTGCTGCTGAGCTTGCTGCTGTCGTCTCAGCAACTGATCTCGAGGCTGGGTGACCTGTTGCTGCAGCTGCTCTCGCTGGGCGTGTAACCGTTGGTAAGCTTCCCAAACCTGGGAGAGACGCGCCTCCTCCGCCTGTAGCTGTGACCACTGCCCATAGCCTTGGCTAATTGCCTCTGCCTGAGCCAACAACCGACTCACCGCCTGCTGCCGTTGCTGCAGCTCTTGCAATTCTTGCCGTAATCGGCTTCGTACTTGTTGACCGTGATCAACTTGCTGCAGTAGCAGTGTCCGCTGTTGTTGCCACCGTTGTCGCCGCTGCCGTTGCTCCTGCAACCCGGCCAGAGTAGTTTGGTCGGCTTGTTGTTGCTGATCGAGTGTGGCCAAGCGAGTGGTCAATTCCTGCTGCTGTTGTGCCACCAACTGCTGCTGACTCAATTGGGCCTGAAGATCCACCAGGGTTTGCTCCAAAACCTTAGCTTCGGCCTTGGCCTGGCGAACCCGCTCCTTAGCCTTATCCGCCAGCTGATCGTATTGATCCAACTTGAGTAAATCGGCCAGAATCTGCTTGCGCTCACTGGGGCGCTTCAGCATGAACTCATCGGCGCGTCCCTGACGTAAATAGGCCGAGTTGACAAAGGTGTCATAGTCCAGTCGCAGCTGCTGGCAGATCAGCTGCTGCGTTGCCCGCACCCCTCGCCGAGTCAAGCTGAGAAAGCCTGACTCAGTTTCGACTTGAAATTCTAAAGAGCTATTCTGCCGACGCCGGCGGCTGCGGAGAATGCGATAGGTCTGATGATGGTGCTCAAAGACAAAATCCACCTGAGCTTCCATCTCGCCCCCATGGATGACATCGTCATCGCAACTGCCGCGACTCTGGCCCCAAAGTGCCCAGCTAATGGCCTCCAGTAATGATGACTTACCGGCTCCATTGGCTCCGGCAATACAGGCCACATGCAGGCCCTGGAAATTGAGACTGGCCTGCCGATAACTGAGGAAATTTGTCAGGGTCAATTGCTTGGGAATCATCCATTTGCCCTGGGCCGCATCCAATACGATAGCAGTACACGCGATCGTTAATACAGGCGATCTCTATGCCCTGTGGATAAATAGGTCATAGAGGGACAAAATCACCTCAATCACGATCAAAATCACCACATACAACTCCAACCGCAGGCCCGTATTTTGTTGTTGTAAATCCAAGGCCGTTTCAGCGGTGCGGGCAACTAGCTCCAACTTACGGTCGAGGGCAGCATGGCGCTCGCGAATTTCGTACTCATCCTCTAGGCGTAGATACAGTCGATCCAGCTCTGGATACTCCCACAGCAGTTCCGGCTTATCAATGATTTCCACCCGTCCCACCGTCTTATGCTGAATCAAGAGGGTATTGCCAATTTGCTTCAGCAGCTCCTGCCCACGATGGCGGTTTTGCCCAGGTTGTTGCAAGCTGACAGCAAAGGGTTCAATTTGATCAAAGACCTGGGCTGCCCCAACCTCATAGTGAGCCAGGACAACACTCTTGGCCAGCACCTCTGCCACCAACTGCAGGCTAGCCGGATCAAACTGGGATAACCAGACGACACCATCCTCCACCTTGCCAGCATTGCTTGGCCGCAAGCGAATCATCACGGCCTCCGTCTCAGGATGCTCAAAACAGTCCTGGGTGTGGGCCTGCACCCGCTCCAGGAAGGCCGTCTCTTGGCAGGGCGACGCCCCAAATACCACAAACGCCCCATAGTCAAAGACAACCGCTTGCCCCGACTCACCAATGGTAGTCATCAGGGGTGACATCATGCTGGTTACTGGATCACTAAAGGGTTTGAGATCGATGCTTTGGCCTAAAAAATAGGCTCGTGCTTGAATAACGTCCTGATCGGGAAACAGTAGGGTAGACATTTGAACATAGGTGGTTGGCTAGGATTGATCCCAAGTATGGTCTGGGATCAGTCGGGATGGTTGGTCACCCCAATGGGGTGCCGACGGCCATGGGGTATCTCGCCACACCATGACCAACGGTACTGGCGTGGCTCCCAGGTTGGGCCCTCAGGCAATACCGAATGACCTAAGCTACCTGACAGAGGCAATATATCGAGCTTATCTATAGCGCGTCTATGCCGATGAGTTGGTCACCGCAGATGACAGTTAGGCAACCATGATGAAACGTGTGTTATTTGTTTTGGGAGTGCTAGAGGATGATGATATTGATTGGCTACTAACCGTAGGGCAACGCTTAGAGTTCCATGCCGGCGATGTCTTGATTCGACAGCAACAGCAGGCTGAGGCCATTTATCTGCTGCTCGATGGCACTCTCCATGTGTCCGTAGCCTCCTGGCCCGATCAAATTATCGCTGAGCTATCCAGCGGCGAAGTCGTGGGAGAAATGTCCTTTGTTGACACCCGGCCGCCGTCAGCCACGGTGACAGCCGCTACTCCGGCATTGTTACTGGCCATTCCTTGGTCCCCCCTGCAGTCAATGCTTCAGCAGGACAGCCGCTTCGCCGCTCGATTCTACCGAGCCCTGGCGATCCTACTCTCTAGCCGGCTACGCACCACCGTTCAGCACCTCGAGGGCGAACATTGGCAACCGGTAGTGCTGTCGGATCAAGAATGTTCCCGCGATATGGCCGAAACGATTTCCCTTGGAGGTATCCGCTTCGATTGGTTGATGCGTCGACTGCGCGATAACCCGACGGCCCCCACTGAGGCCGATTGGCCCACCTCAGAGCCAGAGTAGACTCGTCCTAGAGGGGAGCTACTGGCGCGGAACAGTCCCTGATGTCACACTGGTAGGATAGCAATGGAGGCATCAATCTGCTCAAGTCTCTGGGCTGGCAGGCTTTATCATTCGATCTATATCATTCGATCTAGTAGTTGCGACTGCTGGCAAGTCAGATAGCGCTCAGATGTAGAGCGTTGGCTAGCTCAAACTATTTCGCCTTATCTGGCTCAATCTATAGCTCTATTCACCCTTGAACTCAGCTCCCGAGAATGGCTTCAGAACCGCATCTCAACAGCATTTTAATCGTCGAAGATAGTAAGGGCCGCCGAGAGATCACTCTGGATGGGTCGGTGTATTCCATCGGTCGCGACCCCAAGTGTGATATACGGCTATCATCCCAGTTTGTGTCTCGTCACCATGCCACGTTGGTGCAGCTACCCAAGGACGACAATTCCTATTACTACCGCATTGTCGATGGCAATCTGAAGGGCAAGCCTAGTGCCAATGGCATGTTGATTAACGGCCGCAAATTACAGGCCCATGATTTGAAAAACGAAGACGAGATCGTATTTGGCCCCCAAGCTCGCGCGATTTATTATCAGCTCAAGCGAGATGCCTCCTCCACCTTACCGCCAGACGAATTCGACATTACCCTCATCAGCCCCAACATGGTAGAAGAGGAGACTGATGAAAAGATGGCCGAAGATGATGATGGCATGGAACCGCCCAGCATCTCTAAGCATTAATTAAGCATTAATTAAGCATTAATTGGCACTAGTACGTCGCACCTCACGTCGAGACATCGCCCATCCCCTGTTAGGTGGTTAGGTAGCGCTGCAGATGCTAGGACGGTTGCCAGAGGGTCGAGGTGGAAATGGCTTGATTGACGACTTCAAACACTTTCTGGCAGTGGTTGTTGCGCCGTAGGGGCAGCTCTTCATTCTTGACCACCAGGCTGATCTTGACCTCCTGATCTTGAGACGTGGGAGGATTAATCAGCAACTCGATGGTGGCTAGTTGGCTGATGGAAACCTGCCCAGGCTTTTCCTTTGCCACCAGATAATCTGCCGTCTCGTAGATCAAGTTAAAATCGCACGATTGCAGAGTGCTAATCAAGGACTGACGCAAGGTCGGGATGGAGTTTGCTGTCTTAAACAAATTGGTGTATCGAGCCATGGCTTTTTCCGATGGAGAGCATCTAGCGGGTACACACGTGGGCACGAACTATCAGGAATAAGCTGCTGTCAGCTAAGTTTCCTCGATTGACTCCGGTAACCTCAGGGGTTCAGAGCGCTCGACATCCTGCAGACTAAGGAATACTAATAGCTTAGCAAGGTCACCCTTTATCCTAAAGATGAGGACTGTATCAGGCTATCACAGTCACAATCAGGCTCTTGTCACGCTGTCAGTTTGGAGCCCCTAGCTTAATTTCTTGCTCAGGATTACCCTCAAGCTTGCATCCTTTACCAGGCTAGATTGTAGATTATGTTACTAATTCTTAAGGAAATGCCGCGCTTGTCTCAATGCCTAGGGCAAATGATTTAAGGATTTCGATGGGGCAGGACCAGCTATGCAAGGAAAACTTATTGTCTTGGAAGGGATAGAAGGCTGTGGCAAGACAACTCAATTGGGGTATTTACACCGTTGGTTACGGACTCAGCCACTGATTCAAGCGCTCCGGGGCCAAGGTCAGATTGGCGATATCATCATCACTCGGGAACCAGGGGGAACCCCTTTAGGCGGGGAATTACGTCAGCTGTTACTGACTCAAACCACCACGACTGCCATTGCCGCTCGCACGGAATTATTGCTCTACGCCGCGGATCGGGCCCAGCATGTAGAGGAGGTTCTATCCCCGGCGTTGGCTCGGGGCTGTTTAATTCTATGCGATCGCTATGTGGATTCAACCGTGGCCTACCAAGGCTATGGCCGTGGCATAGATTTAACCTTGATTGAGCAGCTCAACCAAATCGCCACTGGCGGTTTAGTCCCTGATTTGACCCTGTGGCTGCAGCTGGGGGCAACCACAGGGTTGGCTCGTAGTCGCCAACGGGGCAGCATTGACCGCATGGAGCAGGCTGATGTGGCCTTTCATCAACGAGTGCAACAGGGCTTTGAAGCCTTAGCAGCGGCTCATCCCCAGCGGATTGTGCCAGTGGCTGCGGCAGCTCCCGTGACTGAGGTGACTCAGCAGATCCAAACAATTGTGATGCAGCGCTTGCAGCGATGGTATCGTCCCCTTTCTCCGGTCTCGTAGGCCAATCGACAGCAGTAGCCTTGCTAACCCGGGCCGTGCAACAGCAGCGAGTCGCCCCTGCCTATCTCTTTGCCGGTCCAGAGGGCGTGGGACGACGGCGAGCCGCTTTGGCCTTGGCTGAGTGGCTCTTGCACACTCCATCTAGTCAGGCAGGTAACTTACGCCATCGCCTGCAGCAGGGCAATCATCCTGATCTGCTTTGGGTGGAGCCAACCTACTTGCACCAGGGTCGGCCGGTGACGGTAGCAGAGGCCATGGAGTTGGGCCTGCGCCGTAAGAGTCCGCCCCAGATCCGGCTGGAACAGGTGCGACAGATCGGAGGCTTTCTCAGTCGCCCGGCCCTGGAGGCGGCTCAGTCTTTGGTGATAATCGAGGCCGCCGAAACCATGGCGGAAGCCGCCGCCAATGGCCTGCTGAAAACCTTGGAGGAGCCCGGTCGGGCCACCTTGATTCTGCTGGCGCCGGACGCCACGACCCTGCTACCTACGTTGATCTCTCGCTGTCAGACGATTCCGTTTGTGCGCTTGGCGGCTGCGGATCTGCAGCAGGTGCTGCAGCAGACTGGGCATACAGATATTCTGCGGCACCCCGAGGTATTGGCCATGGCCCAGGGCAGTCCCGGCCATGCGATCGCATGTTGGCAACAGCTGCAGACCATCCCCGCCGACTTGCTAACCACCCTGCACCGTCCTCCCCGCAGCCTGCGGGACGCCTTAGAACGCGCCCGCCACATCACTAGCACCCTGGATACCGAGACCCAACTCTGGCTGATCGATTACCTGCAGCAGCATTACTGGCAACAGGGCCTCACCACCCTGGCCATCCTACAGCGATTAGAGCAAGCCCGCCGTCAGCTGCGCAGCTTCGTGCAGCCGCGGCTGGTGTGGGAGGTGGCCTGGATGGAGATGGTGGGGTGATGTTTAGTGAAGAGTGAAGGGTGAAGAGTGACGGGTAGATAGGTGGTGGGGTGTTGGCGGAGCCTGCCCGAAGGGCTTAGGGGTGATGGGGTGATGGGGTGATGGGGTGATGGGGTGATGGGGTGATGGGGTGATGGGGTGATGGGGTGATGGGGGATGGGTGATGGGGTGATGGGGTGATGGGGTGATGGGGTGATGGGTGATGGGGTGTGGCGGAGCTTGCCTGGAGGGCTGAGTTTTGAGTTTTGAGTTTTGAGTGAGTGAATGGTTTGGCTCCCTGTCAAACGGTGATTGGGCGGGTGAGTCGGTCGATAGCGGATAGAGGGTAGGGGCGCGGTTGCCGGGCCCAAGGCAGAAAACCTAACGACCAATCGACCAGCCCTGCCGCAGGTCCAGGGCAGCAGCGCGGAAAAGGCAGCGGGCTTCAATTCAAAATTCAAAATTTATTGCTACCGTGCCGATGCGACGCGATCCAGCACTGCTAATCGACATGCCCGTCCGCAGGTCCAGGGCAGCGGTTTGCCCTGGTCGTCGGAGTCCGAGGGGAGCGAATCCCCTCGGGCGAGCGCTCTGGCTTGGAAAACCAAGTGTGGTCTTACCGAGGTTTACCACACCTTGCCAATGCAACGCGATTCACGACGGCTGATCAATAGCCCTTCCGCAGGTCCAGGCGGCGGCACGCCCGGGTCGTAGGGGTCCGGGGAAAGCGAAATTTCCCCGGGTGAGCACCCCGAGCTACACAATTAAGCATGGCCTTACCGAGGTCTACCGCCACTACCCAAAAGCCCTCCCCCGCTTTCCCCCGATGGTCCTAGCGTTTAGGATAGAAGCGATATCTCGATCCATTTATTACCCGATCATTACTGGCGTGACGCTATGACTGCTAGCCGTACTGAACCCAGATCCCTCAAGACAGTATGGTTGCTGATTGGCGCCTTAATATTTTTAGGAGGCGTCTCCTGGTGGGTGACCCGCAATATCCTACAGTCCCGTCAGGCCCGCCCAAGAGGAAGCCAGCCAGCCCCCTCCCCGTCAGGTGCAGGTAGTGGCCCTGGGGCGGCTGGAACCCGAGGGCCGGGTGGTGGATGTAGCCGCCCCCGACAGTGGTCGCATCAGCCGCATTGTCGTGGAGGAAGGGGAGCGAGTCGAGGCGAATCAGGTCGTGGCCTATCTCGATCTCTACGAGGTGCGGCTGGCCGAGCGCGACTATGCCGCCAGTCAACTGAGCGAGGCCCAATCCATTCTGGCGGCAGAGACCCAGGCAGGGGAGTCTCGCATTCGCGAGGCCAACACCCGCATTGACCAGATCGATCGGCCCCAGGCGGCTGCTATCGCGGCTCAGACCTCTCGCATTGAAGGGCTCCAGGCCGAACTCAGGCTGGCTCAACTGGACCTAAACCGGTTTCGACAACTGTATGAGAACGGCGCCATTCCCCGCCAGGACTTGGATCGCCAGCAGGCCGATGTGGATCGCCTACAGGCAGATCTCGCCAGTGCCGAGGCCAGCAAGCTGCAGCTGCAACAGGCTCGGGTCAGTGATCTCAGCAATGCCCAGGCCCAGGTAAACTCGGCCCAGGCCAATCTCACCCTGGCCCAAGCCCAAACTCGGGTAGATTCGGCTGCCCGCAATCTGGCCCTGGCCGAGGAACAACTGGAGCGGACCCTGGTGCGTGCCCCCCGCGCTGGCCAGGTGTTGCGGCTCTATGTGGAGCCGGGGGAGGCCGTCTCGAATCTGGAGGGTAGCCCGGTCTTGGCCCTGGGCAATACCGAGCAGATGTATGTGGTAGCAGAAGTCCATGAGACCGATGTGGAGCAGGTGGAGGTGGGGCAAGCGGCCACCATCACCAGCCGCAATGGCGCCTTCGACCAGACCCTAAGCGGCACTGTGGAGCAGGTGGGACTGCAGATTTTTAAAAACGATGTCCTCGATGATGACCCCGCCGCCAATGCCGATGCCCGAGTGGTGGAGGTGCGGATTCGGATTGCCCCCGATGATAGCGAAATAGTGGCAGGGTTGACTAACCTGCAAGTGGATGTGGCCATCGACATCGAGCCGACTACCGAGGAAACTCTCAGCCCAGCGGTGCCTAGCCCGCAAGGATAATGAAACGGGTCCCGTTAGCCTGGTACAACTTACTGCGCGATCGCACCCGGCTGACCGTGGCCATCTTTGGGGTGGCCTTCGCGGTGCTGCTGATCTTTATGAATCTGGGCTTTCTGGGGGCCTTGATTGCTACGGCCACCAATGTCTATACCCAGCTCAATGCGGAGTTGTTCCTGATCTCGCCCCAGTCCTTAGAACTCAGCAGCACCGAGCCCTTTCCCCGGGAGCGCCTATATCAGGCGGGGGGTATTGCCGGGGTAAAGCAGGTGATGCCCCTCTATACCGATTACATTCTCTGGCGCAATCCCGAGACCCGCATCAGCCGGGCCATGTTTGTCTATGGCATCAACCCCGAGGACCCGGTGTTCCTGATGCCAGAACTGCAGCGCCCCGAGACCATCGAGCAGTTGCAGCGGCCCAACACGGTGTTGTTCGATCGGTTGTCGCGGCCAGAATTTGGCCCCCAAACCCCGGGCCTGGAAACCGAAGCCGACCGACGACGGGTGGTGATCGGCGGCCAATATACCCTGGGGGGCGGCTTCGCCGCCGATGGCACCGTGATCATGAGCGACCAGAACTTCCGTCGCTTCCTGGCGCCGCGGCCCCTGGATACGATTAATCTGGGCCTGATCCAGCTGCAACCAGGGGCGGTGCCTGAGCGGGTGGCGGCAGCGATGCGATCGCAACTGCCAGAAGACGTGCTGGTGCTGACCAAGGAGCAAATCATCGCCCGCGATAGTCGCTTCTGGATTCAGACTACCTCCATCGGCTTCATCTTCGGCCTCGGGGTGATCGTCTCCCTGGTCGTGGGCGTGGTGATTGTCTACCAGATTCTCTACTCCGACATTCGCGATCACCTGCGGGAATACGCCACCCTGAAGGCCATGGGCTACAGCGGTCGGTATCTATTCATCGTGGTGCTGCAGGAATCGGTGCTATTAGCCCTGATGGGCTATGTGCCGGGGCTGGTCGTCTCCCTGGGGCTCTACACCCTGACGGTGACAGCGACGGCCGGCAGCCTGCCCATTACCATGACCGGGTTTCGCGTCGTCTTCGTGCTGGCCCTGACCATTCTCATGTGTGGCCTCTCCGGCCTGATATCGGTGCGGCGGGCCGTCACCGCCGATCCGGCGGAGGTGTTCGGCTGATGTTCAGGCCCATGTTCAGGCGCACTCCCCTAGCCCTGCTCAACCTGATCCACGATCGGCGTAAGTTTCTCACCTCCCTGGCCGGCGTCAGCTTTGCGGTGCTGCTGATGTTCCTCTTCAACGGCTTCATGAATGCCCTCTACGACAGCCAATTGCAGCTGCTGCAGCGGCTCAACGGCGAGATCATCGTGATCAACCGGCTCAAGACCACCATGTTTGTGCCCCGCTCCTTCGCCCGACGCCGCCTCTACCAGGCCCGGGCCCTGGCTGGGGTCGTCGATGCCTATCCCCTCTACACCAGCGAGGCCAACTGGAAAAACCCCGAAACCCGCAAGACCCGGCCGGTACGAGTGCTGGCCTTTAACCTGGCCGACCCAGTGCTGCCCCTACCAGGGGTGCTGGCCAACTTAGAGGCCTTAAAACAACCTAATACCGCCCTGATCGACACCCAGGCCCGGGCCGAAGTGGGGCCCACCCGAGCCGGCCTCAGCAGCGAACTGGCCGAGCGCCGGATCCACATCGTCGGCACCTTCAGCTTGGGCACCGACTTTGCCGCCGGCAATGGCAACCTGATCATGAGTGATGTCAACTTCCTGCGCTACTTTGCCAACCGCGGGCCCGAGGAAGATGAGCGCAGCTTTGCCACCGCCGACATCGGCTTAATCAAGGTGGCCCCCGACGCCGATATCGAGCGGCTGGTGCAAACCCTGCGGGATACCCTGCCCAATGATGTGCTGGTGTTGCCGCGGGATGGCCCGGAGGGGTTCGTGCAGCGGGAGCGCATCTACTGGCAGGACAATACCAACATCGGCTTCGTCTTCACCCTGCTGACGGTGATGGGCTTCGTGGTGGGCATCATCCTGGTCTATCAGATTCTCTACACCGATGTGGCCGATCACTGGTCAGAATATGCCACCCTAAAAGCCATGGGTTACAACAATCAATTTTTTATCGGGGTGGTGATTCAAGAAAGCGTGCTGTTGTCTATGATCGGCTTCATTCCTGGGTTCTTGGTCAGCAGTTTGCTGTATGCTCTGGCAGCCGGCACCACCGGCTTGGTCTTCAAAATGACCCTAACCCGCGTGCTTGCTCTCTATGGGCTCACCCTGCTGATGTGTTTGATTTCAGGGGCCATGGCCATGCGCAAGGTGCAATCTGCCGATCCGGCGGAGGTGTTTAACTAATGGACCCGGCCCCATCGTCCCAGTCTGCAGCCCCAGAGGCAGCCACAGCCTCTGCAGAGGCAGACCTGGCGGTGCGGGTGCGCGGGCTGAATTATGCCTTCGGTCGGGGAGACCTGCGGAAGCAGGTGCTATTCGATATCGGTCTGGATCTGCCTAAGGGCCAGATCGTGATCATGACCGGCCCCTCCGGCTCTGGTAAGACCACGCTGCTGACCCTGATTGGGGCCCTGCGGCGGGCCAGCGACGGCAGCCTGCAGGTGTTGGGACGGGAGCTGGTGGGCCTCAATGATCGCCAGCTGGTGGCGGTGCGGCGCAACATCGGCTTTATCTTCCAGTCCCATAACTTATTTGAGTCCTTGACGGCGGCGCAGAATGTGGAGATGGCGGTGGAGTTGACCGGTCGCTTCCAGAGCAAGCGGCAGCAGGCCCTAGATATCCTCACCCAGCTCGGCCTCAAGGATCGGGCCGACTATAAGCCGGAGGCCCTCTCTGGCGGTCAGAAGCAGCGGGTTGCGATCGCACGGGCCCTGGTCAACCAACCCCAGCTGATCCTGGCCGACGAACCCACCGCCGCCCTAGACAAGAAATCCGGCCGCGATGTGGTGATGCTGATGCAGCGGCTGGCCCAGGAAGAAAACCGCACTATCCTGATGGTGACCCACGACAACCGTATCCTGGATGTGGCCGACCGCATCATCAATCTGGTCGATGGCACCCTGGAAGCCGACGATAACCTAGAGCACTTCATCGCCTCCCACGATCCCAAGGCCCTAGATCGGCGCATGTTTATTCTGTAAATCCCCGTCACCCCCTCCCATGACCATTTCCTTCGCCAGTCAGATTCAAGAACTGAGCTACCGCAAAGTCGCCGACTATCTGCAGTCCTCTAATCTGTTTAAAGAGACAGTGCGGGCCGACACTGACCAGCCTCGCTTCGACAGTCTCTATGGCTCTACCCTGGTGGAAATCGAAGTGCTGCCCTGGGAGGTGCATCCCTGGGAAGCGGCGGATCTGGCCACGGTGCGGGCCACCAGTTGTGTCACCGTGGGCAGCAGCATCAACGCCCAGCTGATGCACTTCCTGCTGACGGAGAACCGACGCATGCGCTTCGGCGCCTTCCATCTAGACGAGGCCAATCAGGTGCTGTTCTCCGAGAGTGTCTTGGGGGGCGAGAATATGGACCTGATGGAGCTGCAGACCTGCATTCTCTCGGTGGTCACCATCGCCGATACCTACGACGACATCATCGCCCAGCGGTTCGGCGGCCAACGGGCCGTCGACCGCCTAGCCAAATCGTAAACGCCCTATGCTGAGCTCCCTGCTGACGCGGCTGCATCGCCGCTATCCCACCGCTAGCCTCACCGCCGACCTGCTGATGGTCCATGACGGTAACTTCGTGGTGCGATCGCAGGTGGCCATCAACGGCATCGTCGTCGCCTCCAGCCTCGCCGCCGCCACCACCGTAGAAGCCGCCGAAGACCGGGCCAAGCTGCGGGCCTTGCAGGCCATAGACTTGGGCGACACCACTGACCCGCCATCCCCAAAATCAGACGCCTTTCCTGAGTCAGAAGCAACGCCAGCACCCCCGGCAAAATCCCCGCCGCCCGCCGCTGCGAAAGCGCCAGCTCCTGCAAACAAGTCCTCAGATTCCCCTACAGAGGAGCCGACTCAGCCCCCTGCCGCGCCTGCCAGTGCTCAAGCAACTCCCCCGAAACCAGACCCGACGACTACCCATCCCTGCAACGGTTCTGCCTCTCCACCTCAACCGTCAGCACCGCCTACCTCCGTCAACAATGCCGCTGCCCCGACTGCCCCAGGAGATACCCCCATCGACCTCTCCGACATCATCGCCCAGACAGATGTAGAACTGCAGCGGCTGGGATGGACCGTAGCCCAGGGACGCGAATACCTAGAAGCCACCTACGGCAAACGCTCCCGCCACGACCTCAGCGACGAAGAGCTGTTGGAGTTTCTGCTGCACCTAGAAGCTCAACCCAGTCCCTGATCATCAACAGCAACTGTGCTGTCCCCATAACCATAGCGGTAGTCACTTTGCTTAGATGCCGTTCACCCCGAGCGGAGTCGAGGGGCACTATATCAAATCCGCTAAGACAGGCAACATTACGATGATGTATCACAACTGCAATCCGTCATTCCGGGCAAGCGCAGCGCGACCTGGAATCCAGGCAGAGGGCTGTGCTATCCGCACAGAACTTCTCGGCGGAGATTTTCAGGGATGGGATTCTGGCTATGCCCTCGGGGTACGCCTGCCCTGGACCTGCGGCTGTCGGTGGGTGGTGGTAGATCTCGATAAGACCGCACTTGGCTGTCTTAATCAGAGGGCTCACCCGAGGGGATTTCGTTCCCCTCGGACTCCGACGACCAGGGCAAACCGCCTGTGGTGTTCGCAAAGCGGCTCCGCTCGTAGTGAGCGAAGTCGAACTGCAGGAGCAACGCAGTCGAACCACCGCCCTGGACCCAGCGGAAGGGCTGATCTGTGGGTGGTCTAGATCACGTTGCATCGGTGAGGAGGCGTCCTGGCATTTGGGGTAGATGTCGTGGGGCCAGGCTTGACGCCCTGGATTCCTGCAGCGGCGGGAATCGTCCATGGCGCTGACGCGCCACACCAAACGATGAAAATCGTGTTTACTTTCAGAACAATGACAGAGAACTGTTTTCCTAGGTGAATTAACCGGATTTGATATAACCATAATGGCTGCCGCTATAGAGGAAGCGCAGCGTCTGAAGAGATAGGCGGGGCCACTTTCACGAGTCGGGCTGACTCCTAGACCGCTGCTGGAACCCAGGCAGCAGTAGCCATGCCATTAAGACAGGACATCGTCGAAGGCGATGATCCTTCAGTACTTCAGCAGCCCCCTCGCTTACCGTCTCCATCCCTACTGCTAGCACTTGCAGCGATAACCCTGAGGGATTTAAACAACCCGTTTGATGCGAAAGAGATACCACTATCACCTTTAGTAACATAGATGTTTTTTAACGAGGTGCCGCTAGCTCGTTTAGTAACATGAATGTTTTTTAACGAGGTACCACTATCACCTTTAGTAACATCAATGTTTCTTAACTAGATACCACTATCACTCGGAGAGATACCACTATCACTTTTAACAACATGGATGTTTCTTAACTAGATACCGCTATCACCTTTAGTAACATGGATGTTTCTTTAGTTGATGACCCTAGGTGGGAAACTAGCAGTCATAGGGTAGTGATCCCCTGCTGTAGATTTTTTTGGGCAGAGACATGGGTGGGATATGTCTCAATTCCTGACGCCGCCCATCGTGATCTCGAACTCTTCGAAACCCTGAACCCGATCCTGCAGGCCCTGAGCCAATTGTGTTTCTTGGTGAAAGATACCGGCAGTGAAGCCTACACCGCCGCCCGAGCGGCTTATAAATCTATCAAGACCAGCGGGAAGGGCATCAGCCTGGATGAGGTGATCGATAATCTGAAACAACAGTTTCAACGGTCTCGCCGACCCGCGACGGCCAAGGCTGAGTAACTGCGATTAACTGAACTCTTTGTTGGTCTACAGCAGGGGCATCCTTCGGGGTGCTTCTTTTCGTTGAGGAGATTGACCACTAGATAAGCCCGGCATTGGAGGTATTATCCAGCAGTTTTGACGGATAACATCCCTAATCTCCAGGATTAACCATAAAATCTGCTCGATAACACCCTGAGACCTCGGACTTATCAATCAAATAGTCCGTTTAATTCCTTAAAAACCGGGTATTATCCCGTAGATCTGATAGATAATGTGGGGTATAGGGGGTCTTATCCAGCAGATCTGGCACTTAATACATAGTTATGCCGCGCAAGCAACGCTATGCCGCCGAATGAGTACAGCCGAAACGACGTGGACGAACCCGTTGAGGTCGTTGCCTACGATCCGGCATGGCCCGAAGCCTTCAAGTGCGAGCAGGCCGCGCTCCTCCCTCTGCTCAGCCCTGAAGCGGTCGCCGCCGAGCACTTCGGGAGCACGGCGGTTCCGGGCCTCACCGCCAAGCCAGTCGTGGACGTGTTGATCGGGCTGCGGCATTATCCGCCATCCGAGCGAGTGCTGGCTACGCTGAGCCAGTCGGGGTACGTGTGCTTGGGAGAGGCGGGCGTGCCCGGGCGCCACTACTGCCGGAAGCGCGAGGCGGCAAGAGCGACCGGGCGCTTACTTGCGTACTCGGAACGGAAGGCAGACGTCATGGCGTCGTTGCTGGAGCGGGCGCGAGCTTGGGCGGGTTTGCCCTCAGGCGCGGCATAACCAGCGGCTGCACGCGGACGCAGGGCCGGTGCGTCTGGATTACCGCTTCGCTATTTTGCAAGCTCACTACTTCGGCTGGCCGTCGGCGCACCCTGCGCCGGTGAGCCGCGAGCCGTTAGACGGCATTGAGGACGGTTGCGAATGAAAGTGCTGGCAATCGGCGCGACGGGCTTCATCGGCCAGAACGTTCTCCCTCTATTGATCGACCGGGGGCATGAAGTTGCCGTGCTGCACCGGGGAGAGACGGTTCAGAGTCCGCCAGAAGACGTACGCGAGATCCGAGGTAACCGCGATCGGCTAACTGATTGCCGGGCTGAGCTCGAACGATTTGCACCCGATGTGATACTCGACCTGATCCTATACACCGAGCAGCAGACGCAACAGATTGTCGATATCTTCCGGGGCACAGGAGGCCGGGTTGTCGCGGTCAGCAGCGGCGATGTCTATCGCAACTACGACGGATTTCGCGGGAAAGCCACGGCTCCACCTGATCCGGTGCCGTTATTGGAGAACGCGCCGCTTCGTGAGACGCGGTATCCCTATCGGGGCCACGAAATGAACTTCGGGTACGCGCAAGACTACGAGAAGATTCTGGTCGAGCAGCTCTTGCTGGGTGAGCCAGCACTTCCCGCAACCGTCCTGCGGCTTCCTGCCGTCTACGGCCCTGGGGACAGACAGCACCGGCTGCGGCCTTACCTGCAGCGCATGACGGACCGCCAAGCTCAAATCCTCCTTGAGGAGGGACAGGCCAGCTGGCGCTGGACGCGAGGCTTCGTCGAAAACGTTGCCGCTGCAGTGGCATTGGCGGTCATGGATCCCCGCGGCGTAGGTCATGTCTACAACGTTGGCGATGAACCCACTTTCACCGAGCGCGAGTGGGTAGAGCGAATCGCACGCGTGGCCGGTTGGGGAGGCGATGTCGTCGCAGTGCCGCGATCCGAGCTGCCGGATGATCTTCGGCAGCCGGTGGACTGGCGATTCCATCTGTGGACTGACACTGCGGCGTTGCGCTTTGACCTCGAGTACGTTTCGCCAGTCCCGCTCGACGAGGCCTTGCGGCGCACAGTGGAATGGGAAAGGTCGGGGCTTGGGGAGTGACAGATGATGCGGTCTAACAAGCCGATGAAGCTGACGGTCGCCTTCGGCGCCTGCAGCTTATCGGCGAGCCGTTCGTCGGCAATCGAGAGAGAAATTCTACCAAGGGTCTGACTGGCGGTGGAGCAATCGGCCGTTGTTCAGTTGAGTTCAACTCAGTGATTCCAACTCGCGACAGGTTTCAAAAAGTTGTCGTCAGCAGCGTCAGGGTAAGTATTGTTAGCGATTGATTAAGTCTCAACAGTCCCAACAGATCCTGGCGGTTGCTTGCCTCAGGATCTTAATCGCGAATGGCGGTATCGACGAGTGCGCTCGGTGGGTGTGCGGGGTCTGCCAACTGGCCAAGGTTACGCTTTGTCAACGGTGGGTCAGTAGCCGAGGTCCCAGTCGATATCGGTGAATGGCCTAGGGTGAGTGGTTTTGAGCGATTGGTCAGTGGGATGAGTTCAGGTTGCGATCGTGGCCGCCCCCGCCAGAAGGTTGGCCCCCGAACCCTGTGTTGGAGCGGTCTGAGCGAAAACTATCGGCTACACTTGAAACGTGCTGCCCAGCCGCACAACTACGCCGTTATGCTGCAAGAAATCATATAAGGAGACAGACATGGCAAAAATTCCAGTGTTTTATAGCTTTCATTTTGACAATGATGTGATGCGCGTTCAGCAAATAAGAAACATTGGCATACTCGAAGGAAATTCACCCGCTTCGCCAAATGATTGGGAACGGTTGAAGCGTACAGGTGAGACTGCTGTTGAACGCTGGATTGAAGATAATATGAAATACAAGCGCTGCGTTATAGTTTTGATCGGTTCTGATACAGCAAACAGGCCTTGGGTGAAATATGAAATTAAAAAGGCCTGGAATGATCAGCGAGCGCTCTTGGGTATTTACATCCATAATCTAAAGTGTCCCAGAAATGGTTTTAGTAAAAAAGGAAAAAATCCTTTTGATGAGCTACAGCTTGAGAGCGGAACAAAGTTGTCTTCCCTCGTTACGTGCTATGACCCTAGCCCATTGAATGCATATGATGAGATTGCTAAAAATGTTGAAAATTGGATCCGCTGGGCCATAAAAAATAAGCAAAACTAAGCACATGGAAAACACTTTCCTTGATATAGACCCCGAATCATCTTCGATCCAAACTCATCTTGGAATTATTCAGAACGTGATTCAACGAATGTCCAGTAACAGCTCGGCCTGCAAAGCTTGGTGCGTTAGCTTGGTCGCCGCTGTGTTAGTCCTAGTGGCTGATAAAGGGAAGCCGGAATATGCATGGATAGCATTGCTTCCAATTGTAGCATTTGCGGCATTGGATACATATTACTTAGCGCTTGAGAAAGCGTTTCGCAGTTCATACAATGCATTTATCCGAAAGCTGCACAATAAGCAAATAACAGAACAGGATCTGTATTCGATTTCGCCTGTTGGCAAGATGAGTATTCTTCAAGTAGAAGCGCTAAGGTCTTTCTCTATATGGGGTTTTTATTTATCCCTTGCAGTTTTGGTATGGGTTACAAAAGCAACAGTGCTGAGTTAAATAAACCTAACATCTACTCGCAAACCAACCGCCGAGATTTGATCGGTTGTGAAGCAGTGGTTGTCTATAGAGATTGAAGCGGCAGGTTAGGCTACCAGAGCACCAATATCAATATGACTAGCTACCAAAATAAATCTGATGACTACGTTTTCATTAGCTACCGAAGAACCGATTTTGACTGGGTGAAAGCATATCTACTACCAAAGCTAAAAGTTTGGAAAGTAAATTATGTAATAGATCACCAAGATTTTCTGCCAGGACAACGTATTGCAGGCACCATACGGGATTATATTAGATCATCTCGAAAGGTTATATTCGTATGCACAAGAGAATTCCTCGATTCTGAATGGTGTAGAGAAGAGTTAGAAACGGCTCGTGCAGAAGACCCAGGAAGCATTCAGGGAAAATCTATTCCAGTCGTTTTAGATAAGCTCGGAGTACCTGACCTGCTAAGTGACATAATATGGTGCGATTTATCCAATGACCAAAATGATGCTAATGAATGGAGGAAATTGTGTGTTTCAATAGGTGGCAGCTGGGACGGCTACAGGGCTATTCAAGATTTGGTTGCAGCTGCAATTGGAGCAGAATACTCCGTATACAAGCAACTGCCAAAGATAAAATTGAAGAAACTTGAAAACCATTTCGACGTGAATGGCGGAGCGTATAAAAGGATAAATAATCTCTTAGTTCAACATAGTCAGAAAAAGTGGATAATATCAAACGAACATAACCCATCTACCTATCTAATATTAGACATTCAAGTGAAACCTAATGGAGGCGATGGGTACGTTGCCGAGACAAAGGAATATTGGTATCTTAGATGGTATTCATTAAGGGATCAAAAATACCGACATATATACAATGAAACAAATCAGCAATTATATAAAGTTCAAAACTTGAACGGATCGTATAAAGTGGTGGACAACATTTACCCAGCTCCTAGGAAGAGGTGGTGGCGATCAATATTAAATTACGTATTGAAGTTTAGGTAAATGACTTAACATAATCTCTGGTGTAGACAATGCCCTGGCCCTGCCGCCTAACCCTACACAGGAGCGGACGGAATTTATAATCCCGGCATCGATGCAAAAATATTGGCCGCCGCTCAACTTCGACGTTATGCGGCTGAAGCCCTCGGTGAAGGCAATACCTGTAACCCTCGGTCAGCATTAAAGGCTGCTCTTCTACCGCTCTCTCAGTAAGCGGTGTAAGATGGCAATAAGGAGGGCAATATGAGTATTCCTATCATCGACGAGGTTGTTGAACAATTGAAGGTCATGCCTCAACCCTTGCAAAGGCAGGTGCTTGAATTCGTTCGATCGCTGGTAAAAGCGGAAGTCCGAGGTACACCAGGGCATCAATTGTTACGTTTCGCTGGTTCAATTCCCTCTGATGACCTTCAATTAATGCGTGAGGCGATCGAGCAAGATTGTGAGCGAGTCGATATTAGTGAGTGGTAGGTTTTTGCTCGATACCAACATCGTTATTGCACTTCTTGCAGATGAGGCGATCGTTAAAGACAATCTTGCTCAAGTCAGTGAAGTTTTCATTCCAAGCATTGTCATTGGTGAGCTGTGTTATGGAGCCAGAAAGTCAGGACGAGTTGAAGCAAACCTAGCAAGAGTTGATGAATTAGTGCGATCGCATATCGCCGTAGGTTGGGTTGAGACACGAAACCCAACACTCACAGGCTTTAGCCAGTATAATTGTACGGTGGGCATTATCTTTTCCGAGATCCTTGCTAACCCATACTCAACCTACAATGCCCACCACTGAAAAAAGGTGGGCAAACAAAGCTTAGAGACGATAGCAAGGGGTGTCTATTATGGTTTTGCCCACCCTACTTCACTACTTCACTACTGACCGCTGGTGGCACAGATGACATCGACAACATACAGCCCCTTTGTTATCAGTGCAATTTATCCAAGTTCAATGGTCGTTGAAAAGAACACTAATGAAGTTCCAGACAGTGCAACTCGGGATTGTTCAAGAGTTCTTGAATTGCTGTTGCTCCGGAACGAATTAATGCTTCGACTTGATTAGTTGGTGCATTGCCACATCGCAACCAAACAACTTTGGGTGGAGAGCCATAAAGCCGACTTCTTTCAGAGAAATCTGCATCTTGCGTCACTATGCAAAAGTCATTGAGCTTAGCAAAATCCCAGATTTCAGTATCTGTTTTCTCAGCTAGGTCATGGAATTGAACGTGGCTGGATTCAGGAAAAATATCAGCCAACCGATTAATCAGCTTACGGCTAAGGTTTTGGTCAAACAGCAGCTTCAAGCAGCACTCACCGATGCAACTAAACGATGTTCGCGATCAGCTGCGAACTCTAAACAAGCCCTAATGTCAGTTTCCGTTAATTCTGGAAAGTCGTCAATGATTTCAGCGGTAGACATACCAGCCGCTAACCAGCCCAAGACATCGTAGACCGTAATCCGCATCCGGCGGATGCATGGCTTGCCACCACGCTTATCAGGCTCAATCGTAATGATGTCGCGATAGCTCATAATACGGACAGGCTGCTTGTGCATACCTAAGTCTAAAGCAGGCTAACACCTCGCTGCAACGGACGGCGATTAGTTGGTCGATCTGAGGCAAGAGGTTGTCTGCCGCCGTTGAGCTTCACCGTTATACGGATGAGACTTGCCGTGTAATGGTTTTGTATCTATTACGATCCCAGATGTAGCAAATCTACCAGTCCTAGAACACAGGACCTTCTAATAAGCAAGCCTAGAGTTACTATGCTGTTCAAACTAGTCAGAGGGGGAATTGCCGGAGCCATAGCCTTTGCTATAGCTAATGTTGTTAGCAATCTCTTATTTTTCCAAATTGGTAAGCCAATTCTCTTTGATCCAGATATACAGAGTGAAAAATTTATAGCGGTTTTATTTGAGCTGGAACCGCTTCCCTTGATGTTTACTAACAGCCCCCTCTACATGGCAATTGTTACGGTTATCGGCATTGTGCATGGATTAGTCTTTACCTATATTGAACCAAGTTTCCCCAAAAGCACAATCAAACGCGGTGTTGCATTCGCTGTGATTTTGTGGGCTTTGATGGCGTTATATTTCGAGTTCCACACGCCGTTTAACATGTTCCATGAGCCGGTATCGCTTCTACTGCTTGAACTATTCTTCTGGGTCATGGTGCTATTGGTCGAGGGGATACTGATTTCCTTAATGTATGGTGCGAGTCGATCTCCATCCAGGCGACGGTGATGAGGCCTTCAGCCTCAAACCCCACCTTTGCCAACTGTACTCAACCATACAACGCAGTGCGATCGCATATCACCGTAGATTGGGTTGAGGCACGAAACCCAACACCCTCAGGCTAAGCCATCACTACTCACAGGTAACAGACGCAAGTGGTGAGTAAGGTGGATAAACATCTTGTCGATAACCTTGGCAAAGCTCAAAAATCTCAACTTGCCCACCCATTTTAGGAGAAAGTTGGCATTGAACAGATCACAGATACCATCAAAGTCTTAGATAAGGCAATGCCCACTCTACTCACCACCGCTAACCTTCTAGTTTTCACCATGTAACCAGGAGATCAAATGACGAGCACAAGTACGGTTTACGTGGTGCTAGCGGCTCTCTGCTGGGGGGTATCAGGCGGGATCGGCGGTATTTTGATGGCCGACGGCTGGGACGCATTCGTGGTGTCGTTCTACCGGGGCGTGATCGGTCTGCTGTTCGTCTTCGTCTGGCTAGCGTTGCGCCCGAGTGGTAGCGGATTGGCCAGTCGCCAATTATGGTTCTGGTCAGCGATTGCCGGTCTCGGCGTAGCTGGCAATTTCGCGTTTTATTTCGTGAGCATCGCGCAGGGCAGTATCGCGATTGCGGCTACACTGATGTACTGCGCACCCGTGTTCGTGTATCTCGTGTCATTCGCACTAAAGCTCGAAAGACCCACCGCGTTGAATTTGGCCGCGATCGCGGTAGTGATGTTTGGCATTGTGTTACTTACCCAGATTTACGATGTCGGCGCGGGCAGTGTCACGTCGATCGGTGTGGGTGCCGGGCTGCTTGCCGGGCTGTCCTACGCGGTATTTATTCTCGGCTTCAAGTATGCGGCACCGCACGGCAGCCCGCAGGCGATTCTCACGATAGCGTTCGCAGTACTTGCCACCATCCTGATCTGGCCGGGCGATGTCAATCAGACCGTTGGAGTCCTAAGCACGCCGGATTGGCCGCTGTTCGTGGCACTGGGCGTGTTTGGCGCGGGATTATCGTTCGTCCTTTATATCGTCGGCCTGAACCGTATCGCACCGGCCATAGCCTCAATCCTGGCAATGATCGAACCCGTCATCGCGTCGCTATTCGGCGTAGTGGTCTTAAATGAAAGCCTGGTAGGCCCACAAATCTTCGGCATGGGACTGATTTTGGTCACAGTGACTGCATTGAGCGTTGATTCAAACGTTTGACAAACATCTACATCTTCTTAACCACTAGCTGAGTAGCGTTTCGATCGAGGACCCAACTGTCTATAGCGATCCTATTTGAATTATGAGAATCGACCGTACTGATGCATCTTTGGAAAATCAAACACATCAAGCTTGAAAAACTGCTCAAATAGCGCCTTGAGGGCTGTAAAACAAGGCTTCAGTCCGGCTAACGACCGTAGCCATGTCTTCGCCTGCAACCAGACATCCTCAATCGGATTCTGACTCGGGTCGTTGGGCGCAAAGCGGACACAGTGAATGTGCCACTGGGCTTCTGGCAAGCCCTGATTGACCTCTTTGAGAAAAGCTTGTAGGTCTTTGGAACGATGGTAGCTGGCTCCATCCCACACCACGAGTAATCGTTGACCAGCAAACTGCTGCTGCAAAAACTTGAGATAAGCAATGGTGCACGTCGTGTTGCCTGCTGGATGGGCGGCTAGCAACACCCGCTTGCTCAGCAAGTCAAGGGCGCCATAGTAAGTCTCACGCCTTCGGCTTCATAGGCGAGTTTCCAGTTACTGATAGAGCCCATCGAGACGTCCAAGATGACCACAATCGCTTCATAGCCCCCTGATACAACAGCTTGACGGCCAGCGCTTGCTTCACCTGTCGCCCGTCTCTCTCTTTACTGATGAACGCTTTGAGTTCTTCTATCTCAGCCGTTGTGCTTTGCTCTCAAAAATAATTAAGGATGGCTATAGTTGGCATCCTTGTCAGTAGGGGCATTGGTGGGTATGTCTGCGGGACCTTTCCCTATGCAGATAGGTGCTTAGCTAGCCAGATTTGCTGCCGTGGGCTGTAGAGGATTGCCGTACAATTGGCCCTGTTGATCTACTGCCCCATTGCCATGGCATCCCAACGCACCCCCTTGTATGACCTGCTCTTAGACCAAAACGCTCGCATAGTGGACTTCGCGGGTTGGGAAATGCCCGTGCAGTATGCCGGCATCAAACAGGAACATCGAGCGGTGCGGCAGCAAGCTGGGGTATTTGATATTTCCCACATGGGTAAATTTGTCCTGCGGGGCCCTGGCCTCTTGGCTGCCCTGGATGGGTTAGTCCCGACAGATTTGAGTCGCCTGCAACCGGGTAAGGCTCAATACACAGTATTGTTGACCCCTGAGGCTGGCATTGTTGACGATCTGCTCCTGTATCGCCAGGAGGATGATAGCCAGGGGGAGCGGGTAGTCACCATCGTCAATGCAGCCACGACTGCCAAAGATAAGGCCTGGTTGCGTCAAGCGCTGGAGCCCACCATTGAGCTGCAAGATCTCTCAGCAGAGCAAGTGCTGCTAGCGGTGCAAGGTCCCTACGCGGCGACCAAGTTGCAGGCCTTGGTGGACATCGATCTGTCTACCATCAAGCGCTATTGCCATGGGGAAGCCACTCTCTGGGGGCAACCGGCATTCTTGGCCCGCACCGGCTATACCGGGGAAGATGGTTTTGAGATTATGGTGCCCGCCGAAACGGGCCGTCGTCTCTGGTCGGCACTGCTGCAGGCGGAGGTTACCCCCTGTGGCCTCGGGGCCCGCGACACTCTGCGTTTAGAAGCGGCCATGGCCCTCTACGGTCAGGATATTACGGAAGCAACTACGCCCTTGGAGGCGGGATTGGGGTGGCTAGTGCACCTAGACCGTAAGGGAGATTTCCTAGGCCGCCCAATATTGGAGCAGCAAAAACAGCAGGGGGTATCTCGAAAATTAGTGGGCCTACGGATGGAGGGACGACATATCGCTCGCCACGGGTACCCGGTCCTCCAAGACGATCAACCCGTGGGTGAGGTGACCAGCGGCACGCTGTCCCCCAGTCTGGGGTATCCCATCGCCCTGGCCTATGTACCGCCTGAGTTAGGCCAGGTGGGTCAGGCTGTGACCATAGAGATTCGGGGCCAGGGGCGGACGGCTACGGTAGTAAAGCGGCCGTTTTATCGCGCTAGGACCTGAAATGTGCTGGAATAGCTGTGCTATCAGTGGTTGCTCATGCGACACTGACAGAACCAGTGTGTGATTGGTGGATTCAAGAGGCAGGAGGCACTATGGCGTTCGAATATCCGACTAATCTGAAATATCTCGATACCCATGAATATGCCCGGCTCGATGAAGATGATGTTGTTACGGTTGGGATTACGGCCTTTGCCGTGGATCAATTGGGTGACATCGTGTTTCTGGAATTGCCTGAGGTCGGAGATGCCATCGAGAAAGGGGAAAAATTTGGCACCGTTGAATCGGTGAAAGCGGTTGAAGATTTGAAGGCTCCTCTGAGTGGGGATGTGATTGAGCGCAATGAGACGCTGTTGGATGCCCCAGAACAGTTGGCAGATGATCCCTATGGCGATGCCTGGTTAGTTAAGGTCAAGGCTGAGAATCTTGAGGATCTCGATGATGCCATGTCGGCGGAAGAGTATAAAGATCAAGTCGAAGCATGATCGCGGCCTAATGGACGCTGATCCTAAGCGCTCTCGTGGGGTCTTAGCTGAGCACTCCCGGCTTCTGCGGACAACTATGGCGTATGGATAGTCCTGCAACTGGACCTGCCTGGGTCTGCCCTTAGAATTTGTTACACAATGTATAGGGTGGTGCTAGGTCACTATCCCCCTTAAGGTGTGGATAGTAGGCCACGGCCTAGATGCTTTTTCACGATTATTGAGTATGTCGCAGTCTTTCTACGGGTCAGATACAACGGTTACCAAGGGTATCTCCTCCTTGGGCGCACCTACGACGTTAGGACGGCAAACGGCTAATGGCCGTCGTCAACAGACCGTTGGTCAATCCACCATAGATGCAGCCGCTAATGGGGCAACAGACTTTGCCAGACGACATATTGGCCCTGGCCCTGCAGCCATTGAAACCATGTTGCAACGGCTGGGGTATGACTCCCTAGATGCCCTGACTGATGCGGTGATTCCGGCTGACATTCGCCTGGTCCAGCCCCTACAGTTAGCACCTGGCCTGGAGGAAACTGAGGCATTGCAACGGCTCCGTGCGATCGCATCGCAAAACCAGGTCTGGCGCTCCTACATCGGCCTGGGCTACCACAACACCAAGATTCCCACCGTCATTCAGCGCAATGTTCTAGAGAATCCCGGTTGGTATACCCAATACACCCCCTATCAACCCGAGATTGCCCAGGGTCGTCTGGAGGCATTGCTCAACTTTCAGACGATGGTCACCGACCTAACCGGGTTAGAGATCGCCAACGCCTCCCTGCTGGATGAGGGCACCGCCGCCGCCGAAGCCATGACCATGAGCTTCAATCTACGTAAAAACAAGAAAGCGCGGCGCTTTTGGGTGTCAGCGGCCTGTCATCCCCAGACCCTAGAGGTCGTGAAGACCCGGGCCCTACCCCTAGACATCGAAGTTGTTGTGGGAGACTATCGGCAGTTCACCCCTGACGACAGCTACTTTGGTCTGCTACTGCAATACCCGGCCAGCGATGGGGCCATCTATGACTACGGTGAGCTGATCCACCAGGCCCATGACCACAAGGCCCTAGTGACGGTAGCCACCGATCTGCTTAGCCTTACCCTGCTCAAGCCTCCCGGTGAATTCGGCGCCGATATCGCCGTGGGCAATAGCCAGCGTTTTGGGGTACCCCTGGGTTTTGGCGGTCCCCATGCCGCCTTTTTCGCCACCCGCTCCGCCTTTGCCCGGAAGTTGCCTGGCCGCCTAGTCGGCGTCTCTAAGGACAACCATGGCACTCTGGCCCTGCGACTGGCGCTGCAGACTCGGGAGCAACATATCCGCCGCGATGCTGCCACTAGTAATATCTGTACCGCTCAAGTCCTGCTGGCCATCATCGCCAGCATGTATGCGGTCTACCACGGTCCCGACGGATTGCAGCGTATTGCTACTCGGGTGCATCAGCTGACGGTGGCCTTAGCCCAAGGGCTACGGGCTCTGGGATATACCTTGGCTGACACCCCCTATTTCGACACTCTACGGGTTGACATCGGCCAAACCCAGGCCGCCATTCTGGCCCAAGCCGCTGCCAAGCATATGAATCTGCGGCTGATTGACAATCAAACCCTAGGGGTTTCCTTGGACGAAACCACCACGCCGCAAGATGTCCAGGAGCTGCTGCAGGTGTTTGCCTGCGATTCAGAGTCCCCTGCCCCTACGGAGCTCACCCTGGACGGGCAATCTCTGGCTATTCCCGAACAGTTGGCCCGCACCAGCCCCTATCTGAGTCATCCCGTCTTCCACAATCATCGCTCTGAGACGGAAATGCTGCGCTATTTGCATCGGCTCCAGGGCAAGGACTTCTCCCTGACCACCGGCATGATTCCCTTGGGCTCCTGTACCATGAAGCTGAACGCCACGGCGGAGATGGTGCCGATTACCTGGCCAGAGTTCAGCCAGATCCATCCCTTTGCCCCGTTGGATCAGGTGCGAGGCTATCGCTACTTGTTTCAGGAATTAGAGAGCTGGTTGGCCGAGATTACTGGGTTTGCTGCCATTTCCCTGCAGCCCAATGCTGGCTCCCAGGGAGAATATGCCGGGCTCTTGGTGATTCGACAGTACCACCAGCAGCGGGGGGAAGGACACCGTCGGGTCTGTCTGATTCCCCAATCGGCCCATGGCACTAATCCCGCCAGTGCCGTCATGGCTGGCATGACGGTGGTGGCTGTGGCCTGTGATCAAGACGGCAATATCGACGTGGCTGACCTCAGGGTCAAGGCTGACCAGCACCAAGATAACCTGGCCGCCCTGATGGTGACTTACCCATCGACCCATGGGGTATTCGAGACGGCGATCCGGGACATCTGCGACATCGTCCACAGCCATGGCGGCCAGGTCTATATGGATGGAGCCAATATGAATGCCCAGGTGGGCCTCTGCCGTCCGGCTGACTTCGGTGCCGATGTTTGCCACCTCAACCTTCACAAGACTTTCTGTATCCCTCATGGTGGTGGTGGTCCGGGGGTGGGTCCTATTGGTGTCCAGGCTCACTTACGCGACTTCTTGCCCAGCCATGGCCTCACGCCCAGCGTGGGAGGAAAGCAGGCCATTGGTGCGATCGCATCGGCCCCCTGGGGCAGCGCCAGCATTCTGCCCATTTCCTGGATGTACATCGCCATGATGGGCGCCACCGGCCTCACCCAGGCCTCCCAGGTGGCCATTCTCAACGCCAACTACGTCGCCTATCGGCTGCGGGACCATTACGATATTCTCTACACCGGCCGCAATGGGCTGGTGGCCCATGAGTGTATCATCGACCTGCGTCCCTTCCGCAAACAGGCCGGCATCAGCGCCGATGATGTGGCCAAGCGCCTGATCGACTATGGCTTCCATCCCCCCACCATGTCCTGGCCGGTGGCAGGCACCATCATGGTGGAGCCCACCGAAAGTGAGTCCCTAGCAGAACTGGATCGCTTCTGCGAAGCCATGATGGCCATTCGGGAAGAGATTCGAGCCGTGGAAAGCGGCCAGGTCAGCGCCGAGGACAATCTGCTCAAACGAGCCCCCCATACCGTCGCCGACCTGGTCACCGTCGACTGGCAGCGCCCCTACTCTCGCGAGCAGGCCGTATTTCCCTATCCTTGGGTACGAGAGCATAAATTCTGGCCCGCGGTGAACCGCATCGATCAGGCCTACGGCGATCGCAACTTGATGTGTTCCTGCCCCTCCATGGATGCCTATAGTGACTGAGGTCTTCCCGTGCCATGGCAGCACCGGCTCCCCAACTCCCCCCCAACTGTCGACTGCGGCCAGCCCAGGCCGCCGATCAGTGGGCGCTGCGGCGTTTGGTATTGGGGGCCTTTCTAGATCCCACCCAGATTCGCTGGTCCCAGTTCTGGGTGATCGACACCGGGGAGCAGATTATCGCCTGTGGCCAGTTGCGGGAGTTCCCCGGTGCCCAGGAACTGGGCAGCCTGGTGGTGGCCCGGCCCTGGCGGGGACAAGGGTTAGGCTCCCTCTTGAGCGATCACTTGATTGCCCAGGCTCACTTGCCGCTATTTCTAGAATGTTTGGGGCAGCGGCTGGCTCGCTTTTACCAGCACCGCGGCTTCGTTCCGGCCCAGTGGTCCCAGCTGCCCGCGGCCCTGCGCCGTAAATTTGCCCTATCCTATCTAGCCTGGCGCTGGGGCCTGCCCCTGACCATCATGGTCTACCCGCCTTCGCTGCCCAGCCCTACTGCTGAGATCTCCTGACAATAGCTTTACTAAGGATCAAGGTAAGCTGAATTAACTCTTTTGATATTGGAGGCAGCGCCGATGGTTTGACTGACAAAGCGCTCCCCATGGCACAGGCTAAAGTATAGCGATATGTTACCGCCGTCCGTATTTGCGATCGCAGCGCTTGTATACGGAATTTAGAAGGTGATCATTAATACCTTCACTTCCCCTACCTCATAGGTGACTGATCATGACAACGGCAAATCCGGTGCGGATGTGGGGTGCGATCGCAGGCCTGACGGCCGCTATGACCATTGGATTAGTGACTGATGCTCAGGCCCAGAGCCGAGAGCTGTGGCTGTACGACGGAGAAGCCACCCTTGTCGAGGGCTACTTCCTAGACGGAGAAGCCATCTTCGGCTGGTGTGATCAAGATTGCTACGACCTCGATCTGTTTCTCTACGACATCGATGGCAATCTCATCACTGGTGATGACGCTCTAGATGCTGAGCCCATCGTCTATGCTCCCTACTCCGGCTATTTCTATGTGGAATTAACCATGCCCAATTGCTCCCATCCAGAAGGCTGTGCCGTCTGGGTAGACTCCACGGAAGGCTTTTAGTCGAGGGAATGATTTCAGTCCCATGGCAATCCGTGGTTTGGTTAGGACAACTGGGGTGATTCAGACCCTAGCGTAGTCAGGGGCAATTCGTCCTTTTGACCTCTGCCTGTGGCTAGAGGCGAAGGTCATACAGTCACCATCTCGCGCTTTAGGGCGGTGGCGAAATGCCTCTTCTGAGCGATGTGGGTCATTGTATTCCTTTCATAGAATTTAAATGGCGACATCAACAGGAGGGTTACTCTATGGCACAGCCAGAGACAACACCAATTCGACAACCGACGTCACCCGAAATGCTGTCTCCAGAGCAAAAGCAAACCCATCGCCGCATTCTGGAAACAGAGAATCCCACCGTGAATCCTGGAGATCGGGTGGATGAGTCCCTGTCTCTAGAAGAAAAGGCGCAGCAGGTGGCCATTAACACCCCGGACATCACCGCCGAGGCCGTGGTCATTCCCACCTATTTCATCGTGGATAATCCCGACGGCAGCCGTCAGGCTCTTCACCATGTCCGGGATGCCGAGGCCATTTCCGATGTGATTCGTCAGGCTCGCACCACAGAGGACGGCGAGCGGGTCTGGTGGTAATAGGCCTTGGCCCGGTATCTAGCCGCCATAGGAACGGCTAGGGCACCGGCATCGCCATTGTGATCATCGTAGTCATCCCCCTACGCCTGACTGATGCAGGCGTAGGGGGATGCTGTTTCATGGGCTGTGTGTGGAACTATCGACTCATTAGTCTGTTTGCAAGGACGGCCAAGCAGTGCTTGACATCTCGTTGAGTTTTACGGCCATGGGCTCAGCTTGGGAGTCCGCCGCGGTTTCCTCGGTAACTGCTGTTCCTGCAGCAATAAACTTGGCCTCTAACAGAGAAGGGATGGTCCTTAATATCTGAGTTTGGCCTAGCGGTTGTTTCACAACAGGGCTAGGGAGTTGATTGTCAGTGGTTGAGCCCCAGTTGGACATTTGGAATGCCGGTAGTTTCAGGGAACTAGCTTGGGAGGAGAGATTGAGATCCGCTGAGTAGGGCACTTGGGGATCGGCAATGGCTACCGCTACGATAGCCAGGGTTGTCAAAATGCTACTGCTGAGAACTTGATGGAGTCGCCGAGAGCGAGGACGAAGTGTTTCGTTAGGCATACCTAAGAGAATAAAATTGTCGCGTATCTTCCATATACTTAATTCTATGGTAAACGAAGACGATATCAAAGTCCTCTATCATCGGCCAGAAAGTATCTTGGCTGACTCCGTCAATTCGCACTGTCTGGATCGAGGCAACTGTTGTGTCTAGGGCATCAGAGGGGCATCTCAGCCGTTACGATGTAAATTGAATCCATGGGTGGTCAGAGTGCTGTGACTAACGTATTGATCTTGCATTCGTCGTTGGGGTCGGGCCACATTAGTGCCTCGAAAGCGTTACAGGAAGCCTTCGCCCGCTTCCCCCAGATGACGGTGCGCAGCGAAGATGCCTTAGAGCATGCCAGTCCGGTCTATCGACGGGTAGTGCGGGAGGCCTATGAGCAGCTGAGTGAGCGCTTGCCCCAACTCTACAAGGCCTATTACGAAGGCAGCGATGTGGAGGATCTAGAAAAATCTCTGGACAGCAATTTGACCTGGGCTAAGTTGGAGCGGCCTTTTTTTCGCAAGCTGGAGAATTTAGTCCAAGCGGCTAATCCAGATGTGGTGGTATGCGTGCAGCAAATTCCCAGTCGTCTACTGCAGCTAGTCGAGAAACAAGATACGGTGCGGCGGCCTCAGTATGTGGTAATCACCGATGCCATTGCCCACAGTACTTGGATCAACTACGGCGTCAGTGGCTATTTTCTGCCCAATGATCTGGGCCGGAATTTTCTGGTCCAGCGGGGGGTCGATCCAGCCCTGCTGCATGTAACCGGGATTCCGATTCGCCTGGAAATCATGGAACAGAAGCATAAGGCGACGGTGCGATCGCAGCTGGAACTGCCCCCAGACAGCCGGGTCGTCACCCTGATGGGGGGTGGGTTGTCCCCGAAGCGCGTCCATGAAGTGGTTTCAGACTTATTGGAGTATGCCTGCCTGGATGTGTTGGTGGTGGCGGCCGGTCGCAATCAGGATCTGCTGGACGCCATCGCCGATCTCAGCAGCCACGATACCGTCAGCCTGCGTAAGCTCGGTATGATCGATTACATTGACGATCTGATCGTGGCCAGTGATCTGGTCATCACCAAGGCCGGGGGGCTCATTACCAGCGAAATTCTGGCCCGGGGCACGCCGATGATTCTGGTGGATCCCATCCCCGGTCAGGAAGAACAGAATGCCGATGTGATTGCGGCCTCCGGAGCGGGGGTGCAGCTGCGATTGCTGGAGATGGTTGCCCCGGCTGTGGGGCATCTGCTCAGCCATCCAGAGCGCCTGGCCGACATGAGCGAGGCCGCCCTCAGTTTGGGCCGTCCCGAGGCGGCCCTGGCCATTGCCCGCCATATTATCGAGCACTGGCAGCAAGATCGGCAGCGGTTGGCCTCCCTGGCTCCAGCAAACAACTCGTAATCATCCACCACCATGGCAGATGTTTCCAGTCCCTTTCTCTGGGGCGTCTCTACCTCAGGCTATCAGCACGAAGGGGGCTATAACGGCCCTCAACAGCCCTACAACAATTGGGCCGCGTGGGAACAGCAGGGACGGGTGGCCACCACCGGCGGCGCCGCCGATTTCTGGCATCGCTATCAGGCCGATTTTCAGCGTTGCCGTCAGATGGGCCTGAATGCCTTTCGCCTCAGCATCGAGTGGGCCCGGGTGCAGCCCAGCACTCACCTGGGGGATACCTCGCCGCCGCCGTTGGATCGGCAGGCCTTGGCCGCGTATTGCGATCGCATCGCCGCCTGTCGCCACCATGGCCTAGAACCTTTGGTCACCCTGCAACACTTCACCCATCCCGCCTGGCTGGGCACCGACGCCTGGCTGCAACCCCAGACCGTAGACGCCTACCTGGCCTATGTTCGGGCCGCAGTCACCACCATCAACCAGCAACTGCAGGAGCGCTACCAACAGCCCCCCATCCGCTGGTATATCACCATCAACGAGCCCAATATCCTGGTGGCCAATACCTACTTGAAGGGGGAATTTCCCGGCCACCGTTGGGGCGTCGCGGCAGCCCTGACCGCCTATACCCATCTGCTGTCGGCCCATATCCGCGCCTATAACCTGATCCACGATCTCTACGAGGCCGCAGACTGGCCCACCCCTCAGGTGACCTTCAACACCTACTGCAGCGATCTCTACTGGTCGGAGAAGGTGCTGTGGGACTTGATGATGATGCGATCGCGGCAGATTCCAGCCACCCAGATAGAGCCCTACATCCACCAGCAAGCCACTGAGTGGGAAACCACCCTGGACAAGGCCGATCTGCCCTTTACGCAAGACTTAGCCTATCGCATCGGTCAGGGTGTCCGCTGGGTGGCCAACGCCATCGGCCATCGCCTGTTTAACGCCGAGCAGGTGGCCGGAGTCCTAGACACCCTGCAGGCCTCCCCCCGGGACCAGGTGGTCGACTTCCTGGCCATCGACTATTATGATCCCTTCTTCGCCCACAGCCTCCGCTGGCCCACCTTCTCAGACGTGGAATCCAGCATTAACGATCTGCGTAGTTGGCTCATGAGTGGCATCACCAGCAAATGGTGGGACTGGCGTTGCCTGCCGGAAGGGCTGAGCTTCTTCGTCAGAGCCTACACCGATGACTTTCATCTACCGCTGCTGATTGCCGAAAATGGCATGGCCCTGCGCCGCACCACAGATAACCAGGTGGCCCCGCCCCGTTCCGACCAACTGCAGCGCAGTGAATTCCTCCAGGCCCACCTGCAGCAAGTGCATCAGCTCCGGCAAGACCAGGTGCCCCTGCTGGGCTACTTCCACTGGTCCCTCACCGATAACTACGAATGGGGCTCCTACACCCCCCGGTTTGGCCTGTTTGCCATCGACTTCAGCCACAGTCCCCAACGACAGCCCACCGACCACCTGCAGGATTGCCCCTCTGAGACCTATGCCCGTCTGATTCAGGCCGCAGTCCCCCCAGAGGCCTCAGCCTCCTTCTCAGCCTCCGAGGGACGTCATTCGACCCTGTAGCTGAATCAGCTGCCTGTCACAGTTAACCGGCAAGATATGAGGCTGCTTAGACCACACCAATTGTTCCTCTTCCACTAATTGATGCAGTAGTCGCGTGATAGTCACCCGAGTGCTACCAATCGTTTCGGCGATTTCCTGGTGGGTGGGACGAAAGGGCAATCGCCATCCCTGACCGACGGGATAGCCCAAATTCATCCCCAACCACTGGAGAAACTGCATCAAGCGACAGTCGACCCGCCGACTATGGAGAATATACAAAAGCTGTTGAGCCTGTTGTAGGTGAGCCGCCGAGACGCGGGCAGTGAGTTGATACTGGGAATCCAACGGCACCGCCATCACCGGCGTTAAACACTGAATGTCGTAATGGTCGACCAAGGCCACGGCGGCCCCAACAATACTGCCCTGGCCCCAAAACCCCAAAGGCACCACCGCTCCTTCATAGTTCCAGGTAATGGTCCTCACCACCCCAGCGTGAATGCGCCACCAATGAGACCCTCGAACTGGAATCCGAGCCGAGCGCTTGAACATCTGAGGCGCAGTATCCAAGACAGTTGCAGGCCTAGCCATGGCATTTTCTCCTGACGACGAATACCTACCGCCTATCTATAGCCCTAACTCTTGCTTGAGCTGGGCTGTCCAGGCTTGGATACGCTTAGCCGTCTTGTCAGATTCGTTGTCTTCATCCAAGGCCAACCCACAGAACTTGCCATGCCGCAACGCTCTGGACTCATTGAAGTCATAATCATCGGCAGGCCAATACCCCACTGTCTTGCCCCCCAGAGCCGTAATTTTCTCTTCCAAGATGCCGATGGCATCCATGAAATTATCGGCATAGCCCACCTGGTCACCGGTGCCAAAATAGGCCACGGTCTTGCCACTGAAGTCCATGTCATCAAGCTCTGGAAACGCCCCATCCCAGTCACTTTGTAGCTCACCAATATCCCAAGTAGGGCAACCAATGATCAGACAGTCATATTCCGCCATCTGGTCCTCGTCTCCATCGGCAATGTCATGTAAGGCCACGACCGCCTCACCGCCCAAGGCTGCCTGAATTTGCTCGGCAGCATCCGCTGTCTTACCTGTAGTCGATCCATAAAAGAGTCCAATGGTTGCCATAATAATGTTTCCTGATTAGGGTCTTTCCCTTGAGATCCATCAATCCTCCGCCACCTGCCTAGGACCACGCAGCAACCTAGCGACACTAAAGCCAGCTCAACTTCTGCAGCACAGTGGACAGTAAATCACCAGGGCCAGCCATAGGCAGGTAGACAAAGGGTTAAGCTTATTGAGATATAAAATCAATAAGCCCTGAGGAAAGTATCTCCAGGTATGACCAAGAAGTCAATACTATCGAGAATAATTCTCTTTTATAGATAGCCAAAAGAATTCCCATCCCTAGCCAACAACAGCTGCTCCGATGCCGACCTAAGCAGTAGGCTTACGCGCCACGATGGTGCGATGGCGGGGGTCGCTGGCAACAGTGACAGGCGGATCAAATCC
Organism: Halomicronema hongdechloris C2206; assembly: GCF_002075285.3. Taxonomy (GTDB): domain Bacteria; phylum Cyanobacteriota; class Cyanobacteriia; order Phormidesmidales; family Phormidesmidaceae; genus Halomicronema_B; species Halomicronema_B hongdechloris. Next base: position 3,125,549 of record NZ_CP021983.2, read on the forward strand.
AATCTGGCTCAAGGCCCTCTCTAGATCGAAGGTGTAGTAATCATCGCTCCAGGGTTCGGTGCTTTTCATCAGGGTAAATAGCACCGGCGGCAGGTTTTGAATTACCGGAGAGCGGGGATTATTATCCACTAGGGCCAGGGCTCCCTGGGGACGCAACAATCGCAGCACCTCCTTAAAAATGGCCTGGGTGGCCTGCCGGGGCAGTTCATGGACCACAAACTGCAGGGTGATCAAATCAAAGGCGTTATCTGGCAACCCGGTGGCCTCGGCGGGGGCGTGCAACCACTGGGCGATGTCCTGCTGCTGATCCTGCAACTTGGCCACCGCCAGCATATAGGGAGATAAATCTAGGCCCACCGTGCGTACCGGCTGAGACTGACGCCCTTGGTAGAAGCGATGCAAGGTCACGGTGGAGATGCCCACGGAGCAGCCGATATCCAAGATATCCTGGACAGCTTCAGGGCCATGCTCTGCTAACACCTGATGGAAACTACCCCGCAGTCGGGCCTGGGCGGCTTGCCAGGTCAAGGATTCTTTGGGCCAGACTCGCAGGGCCATGGCATAGGTGGCTGGGGCCGCTTCATAGGCGGCTTGCCAGCAGAGATTGCCTTGGTCATAGGCATGGAACGGCACCTGATAATAGTCGGGATAGGTGACGGTGGGATTGCTCACCTGACTCAGCAGGGACTCTGTATCGATTGCCGCCAATTGCTCACAGGTCTGCCGCCAGGGCACCCCTTTCTGCTCCGCCGTCTTGATTAAGACCCGGCGGGCTTGCCGCTTCATGACGGCGTAGAGGGGCTTGGTCTGGATCAGCCCATTGACCAGGCGTGCTAGTAAATCTTCTCCGGCCCAGTCTGGTTTGAGTTTGGCGACCATGGCATCTGCACAGTATCTATCCCGAAGCCTATTCTATAGCGTTGGCCAGTCGGTTAAGCGGAGAGAGGAATAGGCTATCCATAGCAAAATGGTGTCAGCGGTGCTAGTCAGGAATCTTATGCTCCGTAGTCAGGAGATTCACTCAGTTTATCGAGGTAGGTGATGGCCGCCTTTGCCAAAACGGTCTCTTCTAGATAATGCTTGGCGACTTCTCCAACAGTGGCTTTGAGCGCCTGGGCATGACGTTCGGGATTGAGGAGTTGCTGGCGCAGCGTTGTGAGGCGATGATGGGGCGACTGTTGGATGTCGGTGAACTCAGCATCGATGATGGCCAGGGCTTCAGTTTCGGTGGTGACGCTGGGATGCCGAGCCTGAAGCTGGGTGAGTAGCGCTTGCAGGTCAGCGATCGCCTGTTTAACCTTTGGGTCACTCGGATGGTTATTTTGAGTCTCGATGTAGGTTTCAACTTGCTCAAAAATTTGCACTTTTTCGGCTTTGGGAAAATGGTATTTCGAACTCTCAGTCATGGCTCCGGCTCCTGTTCCAAAATGAATTCCAGATTTTGAGCCCCGTGGAGGACTCGAATAATCTCAACGGCTTCGGGGTGTATTTGATAGAATGATATGTTTGTTGAAGCCTTTGATGGGATATTGACGCACTTGAGCGAGTTTTGGCGTTGTGAAACCGCTCAATTTTCCAATTGCAGGTAACTCGGCAATGCGTTGGAAAGTAGCCTCGGCGGCATAGATAAAGCGATCTCCCGCATCAAGATTATCTCGACTGATGTATGTAGCATGGTCAATTAGATCTTGAATAACAACGGGGCGTTTGATTAGATTAGCCATGCTGAGATTGATCGCTCTGATTCTTGCGTACGTTCGAGCGAATGGTTTCCCAGTCGGCAGCGGTCATCGGGGTTGCCTCGCCCGATTCTAGTCCTTCAAGGAGAAGCGGTTCGAGATGTTCCTGGCGGGCTTTATCTTGCTGAATTAGAGCCTGGATGTAGGCATCTGCCGTACTGAATTCACCAGAGTCGATGCGAGCTTGCAGGTAAGCAGTTAGGGCTTCAGGAAGGGAGACAGTGAAAGTTGTCATGGTTTTCTCAGGGGAAGGACGGCGATTTTATCGGCTATGGATTGGGGTCTGGGGGATGCTCATAGTAGCGATCAACCCGCCCGAAGTTTTGGCCTCTGTAGCATTGGGGAAAACATATGTCGTTTGGCCAGGAGCTATCTGACCTTCATTTTGAATTTCTAATTTTGCAGTTTGAATTGCCTCCTGCCAGATTTCGTAGTTGTAGAACTTGCAGCGGTTTTGGATAGCGGCGATAGTAGAAATAAGACTAATGTTATCCATTCGCTGACAGATTCGCCAAAGCTCGGCAATAGCTATAGGAAACCCGACTTTCTTAAGGGCATCACAACATTTTCTGTATCTATCTGTATGCTCATATATCCCAGCATAGGGATTTCTTCTCATTTTTAAGCCTTGCCTTAGTTCATCCAATAGTGCTTCAGTAGCCCTTTTGATGTCTGATCTGCTATCTAATTTGATACTTAAATCTCCTAAAACTTCAGTGGCTTTAATACGACGATACGGATCTATTTCTTTTGCAAGAATATATCTAAGTTTTAAAAGTGCTTTTTCGCAATCTAAGTTATCTAACGCCTGGATGGAATCTCTATACAGGGAAGTGTTTTTATTTTTCCTGCTATCTTTGACTGCTTTAACCAAAGCAGGAATTATCTTATCGTTTTTTACCTGACTTGTGAGTTTGACAAGTGCATTGGCAGCCATCTCTCGCAAAGACCAGTCTCGCTCTTTCAGTGTTATAAGCAGCTCTGAAAAAGCCTCTTCACAACCTAGATTACCTAATCCGAAAGCGGCAAATTTACGAACATCTGGGTATTGGCTTTTTATCGCTCTCTGTAGCAATGGAATAGCTCCCTCACTGTTAAATTTATCCAAAGTGTATGTAACACAAGCTTGAACTTTAATTTCTTGACGTTCTAAAGCATCTAAAAATATTGTTTTAAGGATGGGGATAGCATGCACAGGATCTAACTTGCTCAATGAGCTAATAACTAAACAAGCTCTATGCTTGTCTGTTATTCTTAACCCTGACTCGATTGATTTTTTAAGCTCTTGGACAGCATTATTAGTACCTAGTCGAGCCAGAGAATTAGCTGCGGCTTTTACGACTTCATCTTGCGAATCATTTAATGCCTGACTTAAAGCTGAAATAGATTCCCCAGAATCCAGGTATCCCAGGGCCAAAACTGCGCGAATTCTAACAATAGCATCTTCATGCTTGCTAAGGTGGATCAAGCCAGAAATAGTTTTTTCACTCCTCAAGTAGTGGACCAAAACTATTGCGGACTTCAATCCTGGATCGGATTTCAATTTTTCCAATGAATAAAAAATTTCCTTAGACGAATCTAAAGAAACTTTAGTGAATCCAAACTCAGATTCTTCAAGATTGGAATCGGAATGGATAGATTCTTTAACGTCTCGAAATAATTCTGGAATTATTTCTTTGCAACCCAAACTTGCCAATTCAAACAATATACTACGTCGCTTTTTAGCATAATTCCATCCATAACTATCTGGATCAGCATTAGTGATGAATTCACTTAAAACTGGGATTGCCTCCTGTTTATCAAAAATCGCTAATATTTGAGCTGCATTAAAACGAGCAGAAAAATTCTGGCTTTTAAGTAAATTCAAGAATTTTGAAACATGATTCTCTATGTCCAACGGTCTTATTAAATTTGATATGCTAGCGTTGGTTCCCCATATCAAATCCAAATCATCGAGTCCATCAAATATATCTTTATCATAATCTTCCAAGAAATCAATTAGACTCGGAACCCCTATTTCGGCATTGAGCATTAACAAGGCAGTTGCCGCCTCTCGGCGAGTATGAATTTCATGTTTTCTTTGTGATAACTTCAGAAGATGAGGAATAGCTAGTGAGCTACCCAGTTTTCCTAATGAGATAGTGCTATACTTAGCCAGTATCTTAATAGCTTCCTCCGATGAGGTGTTTGCTAGTGCTCGGATAATATTTCGCTCCAACCTTTGTTTCGAGAGATTTTCCTCTATTGGAGTATTTCTGTTCCGGCATTTTTTTCGAAGGATAGGTAACTTCTCTAACCATGATTGGTTAATAAAATGATCGTCTCCCTCTTCAAGAATCTTCTTCAATGCAGGAATCGCCGATGCTGAGCGAGCTTTATCCAAAAGTTTTACTTTGAGCTGTAAAGGATTCTCTTTACATCCGGTGATTAGCTGAACAGTTTGCTCTTGAAAACTTGGTTTCACCTCTCCCGCCAATTTCGCTCCCAGCATCAAATCCACATCATCGATCGCCAGTTTCACAACCCGCAGCGCCTGTTCCTCCTCATTCACCAGGGCCAGCATCAGGGCCACGGGTTCGGTCCACTTCAACAGATTGAGGTAGTCTCGCTTCAGTCGATCGTCGCTTAGCTCTGGCAGCAGCCGCAGCAACTGTTCCGCGGCGTAATATTCCTGAATCAGTTGGTGGCGAAACTCGATGTGTTCTTCAAGGGTGGGCTGTTTCACCGGCTGCAGCAGGTGATAGTCCAGCAGGTCTTGCAGCCAGCGTTCGGCACAGGCTCGGGCATTGGCTCTACCCTCTTGCTGCAAGCAGTCCGCCAACACCGCCTCCGCCTCTTCCCGAGGCATGGACAGGCGAAACTCAACCGGGTCTTGGTCATGCATCAGGGCAAAGGCCAGATGGCGCAGTAGTTTGGGCCACTGCTTTCTGGAATCAACCGGGGCATCTTCCTGAATCGCCTGATGCTCCTCAGTTCCTTGGTCATACAGCTGAGTAAACTCGCGAAACGCCAACCCCAAATTGGCGGGCACCTCGCCGTTCTGGGCAAACACCCGACAGAGCATCCACAGTAGCAGGGGCGTTTCGGCAAACTTCCGCAGCCGGTCTCCTTGCAGTTGCTGAAACAGGCGATCGCCTTCCTCACGTAAATAGCCCCGCACAAACGCCTGCATTTGCGGTGCCGTCAGGGGCAACATCTTCAGGGTTTTGGTGATGCCCAGGGTGCCGCCCACGCTTAGGTCGCGGGTGGAGACAATCATCGGGGTGGTGGCGCGGTTGCGATCGCGAAAATTGGTCACCTCTGTTCGGTAGTCTTCTGGGAGTTCGTTCAAGCCATCCAGCAACAGCAGCAGCCTGCCCTGCCGTAACAAGCGCTCAATCTCGGCAATCTCCAGCGGCAGCTCATGACCACTGAAATAGTCTTGAATCAGATGCTCAAGGGTGGAAGTACAGCGGCGCAGCTTCACCAGCACCGGGATTTTTGCAGCAGGATTCTGCAATGCGTTGCTGGCCTCTTCCCACAGCAGCCGTTCCAGCGATGTCGATTTCCCCGAACCCGGTTTGCCAATCAGCAGCACATGCTCCGCCGCATAGTTGCGTAGTCCCGCCAGCACATCCCACTGTTCAACCTGTTCCCTGTTCTCTATTCTCTCTACATCTCTGCCTTCTCGATCTTCCTGGGGCTTAACGGTCTCTACCCGATCTCTGCCTTCTCGATCTTCCTGGGGCTTAACGGTCTCTACCCGCAGCTTTAGGAGCGGTGAAAACTTGGGTCGTGGCACTTGCTTGCGGCCTGCAACCGTCGTACGAGTGTAGACCTCTTGCCGCTCGCGATAGTCTTCGTGATTACGGATAGACTGCAAATAGGGCTCAAAATCAATATGATCTGAACGCTGGATCGCCTTCGGCGCAAACCGCTGCTCCAGCAGATCAGTCAATGGGTCTAAGCCGCAGCCGGTGGAGCCGGTGGCCCAATTGAGCAGATCCGCCACGCGGTTGCCCTGGGGGGCCGATGGCCCACTAATGATGCCAGGGGGCAGGTTCAGCGCCACCAGGAACTCCTCGAACTGGGGCTGGGGTAGGGCGGATAATTGTCGAAACAGATGCGATCGCAGCTCAGAATCACCTGACATGGTGTTGCCTAGCCTAGGCCAAGGGAATTTTTCCCATTGTGGCCTACACCCATGCCCAGGGTCATGGCATCATCCCATTCTCTCTGGCCTTATCTCCCCAGTGTGTGGTGGTATCGTCACTGTCCGTGGGTAGGGACAGGCACAAACACCTCTGAGAATTCATTGATCTGGCTATAGTAGTGGGTAGGGTGGGCAAGCACCTTGCCGGTGGCCTCAGCAATGCACAAAAATCTCAACTTGCCCACCAATTTTATTTTTGGGACTGAGCTTGGGTGAAATTGTCGCCACAGATGCGATCGCAAGCTTACTCACATCAGGACAGCCCGACAGCTGATCACAAACAACGTAAATGTTCCTAGACTGCCAATGCCAAACATCAAAGAGCGGAGTGCTGGAATATCCAAAAAGCAACTGAGTTGCTGGCAGCGGGCAATGATCTCCTGATTACACAGCGCGCTGGCTGCTGCGCCTATCAGGGCTCTCCTGCCTGGGTCAGCCGCATCCACATCGGCATCTGGGTGTTTGCCCCAGCCTCGATCCGCTCTAAGGCTGTCATCATCTCGACCTTGACATCAAATTTAGATTCCTGCTCAAGCGCCCGACGGAGCGATTCAACTGCCGAGTGATCGCCAATTTCGTTTAAGAACCGGGCAGCGCGCCAGCGTACTAGCTCAGAGGGATCGCTCAGGGCTGCAATCATGGTGGCCATGGCGCTAGGACTAGGATCGCCAATATCGCTCAGGGCATCACCTGCAGTCCGGCGGACGATGGGTGAGGGATCTTGCCGGGCGAGACGACAGAGGGGGGCAACCGCAGTCGTCAGGGCACTGGCCCCGAGTAGCGCTGCGGCCCAACGCCGGATTGTGCTTTTGTCATCATCGAGTACGGCCACCACTGCCGATACAGTCTCGGCAGTCACGTCTAGCTGCTGCAGTGCCTTAAGTCGACGTTTCCAGTCGGGGTGGTTTAACTCAGCGATGAGGGCTTGCTGTTGGTCCGTTTTGTCAGCAGGGGGGGCATCGGAACGATCTTCAACCGCCACGGCTTCAAGCTGGGTCAGTGCTTGGGAGTCAAGCAAACTATCGATTTCATCGGCCACCATCTGGGCCACAAGGTGGGGGTCCCCCGCTGGCGCTTGATAAGGCTCCCAGCGTCGCTCTATCACATAGTCAGCCCCAGTCGCACTAATGGTTCGCTGTAGCGCCTGAGCGAAACGGTCGGGTAGGGCAACGCGGGCCTGCTGCCCGTCAGCTGCGATCGCACGTACTTGCACTGGAATGCCCCGAAATACCTGAACGGCTACATCGAGTTGGCCCAAATTTGAGCTAGACGAGGGCGCACTCGAATTATCCTCAGTGGGATGCAGCGGCTGGGATAGCTGCGTGAGCAGCTTCGAATCAGCATGGTCTGCTACACCAATTAAAGCCGCCGCCTTGGCGAGAATCGGTTGCCAATCTGATCTGCCTTGGCGAGTGAGGGTAACGAAATCTTTGACCACGAAGACAGACTGAATCGCCTCAATTGCCAGCAGTTGCTGAACCCATTCAGGGGTATTGGGCGAGGGGTTACCTTTCTGGAAGGTCAGTGCTTTGTCGCTAATGGTCTCATCTAGATTGAGCTTGATGCAGTTAGGGCTAGGGGTGGTTTCGATAGAAAGCAATCGCATAGTCTAGGCGGTGTACAGATTTCAGCGATGCCTACAGTGAGTAGCTGGTTTAGCAGACTGCCGTAGATCTCAACGAGAGACACACAATTGATGTGCTCCCTTATTCTGTTATTCTGCCACTCACTCCCAATAAGAGGTAAGGAGAGTGTCATGGCTGACCCTGAATTTAGGGTGTATGTCTGTTCGGGCAGCATGCTGCTGGGATTGCCCCTGGAGCCATAGGGAATGGCAGCCGTAGTTTTATGCTGAAGCTGCTGACCGCTTATGGACTATTGATGCGTTATGGCCAATGCCCATCCCCCGTCACCGAGCCCAGAGCATAGCTATGTCGACTATGCCTACGACCAGCCCGGCAGCCCACCGGGAACCTTGCAAATCCGCGCCGATGCCCCGCCACCGCAGATTGTATTGATTGATTACAACGCCAAAACGGCTGTGCGACAGGTGATAGAGGCGCCGGAAGATTGCTCTCCCTATCTGGATACTCGCTCGGTGTCGTGGATCGATATTCAGGGGTTGGGGGATGAATCGATCTGGCGTCGCATCGCTCAGGTGTTTGAGTTGCATCCCATGATCCTGGAGGATGTGGTCAATGTGCCGCAGCGCCCCAAGGTAGAGGACCATGAGGATCAACTGGTGGTGGTGACCCACATGGTGATGGTGGTGCCGGACCAGGAGCGGTTTCTGCAGGAGCAGGTCAGTTTTGTGCTGGGGCCTAATTATCTGCTGACGGTGCAAGAAGAGCCCCGGTATGACTGCTTCGATCCCATTCGCGCTCGCATCCGTTACCGTAAGGGATCTCTGCGCCAACGCCAGGCCGATTACCTGTTCTATGCCCTGCTGGATGCCATTATCGATGGCTATTTCCCGGTGTTAGAGCTGTATGGGGAACGCCTGGAAGCCCTGGAGACCAAGGTGACCGATGCCCCACACACCAAGACGCTGGCGGAGATCCATCAGATCAAGCGAGAACTGTTGTCCCTACGGCGCTCGGTCTGGCCCCACCGGGATGCGATCGCAGCCCTGCTGCATAAAGACAATCCCCTGATATCGACGGACGTCAAGATCTACCTGCGGGATTGCTATGAGCACGTGGTGCAGGTATTAGACATGCTAGAAACCTATCGGGAGCTGGCCTCCAGCCTGATGGATGTCTACCTCTCGGCAGTCAGCAATCGCATGAACGAGGTGATGAAGACCCTGACGGTGATTTCCACCATCTTCATTCCCCTCACCTTCATCGCCGGTATCTACGGCATGAACTTCAACCCGACGGTGTCTCCCCTCAACATGCCGGAGTTGAACTGGTACTGGGGCTATCCCGCCGTCTGGCTGCTGATGCTGGCGGTAGCCTCGGGGCTGGTGGCCTTCTTCTGGCGCCGCGGCTGGTTCGAGAACTTTTCACCGGCAGACTCGTCTGCCAAGCCGTCTGGGTAATTATCACCTTCGCGTTTGCCGTCGATGCTAACTATCCGTCAGAGGACATTTGAAAACTCGGCTGAAAGCCTTGCAGGGCAAGGGTTTTAGAGCTTATGACTCTGTTGGCCAGAATCCAGTCTGGAGCAAGGTTGCAGGGTACTTGCCAAATATCCTCTCAGCGGGGTCGGCTGAGCCGCTATGCTGGTAGGCCTGTGCTTGGTGAATCGCTGTGACTGCTTCTCGGCCTTTAGTTGCCCTAGCAACGACTCCCACTGCCCTCAATACCCTGCTACCGGTCTGTGTTGCAGTCCAGGCAGAACTTTGGTTCCCGGCGAAATTAACCGCTTCAGTGCAGCACCCTGGCGGGGTAGTCCTGCGGGCTTACCAGGGACCGTTGCGGCAGATCTTAGCGTCCCTGTGGCCAGAGCGCCCCGGGTTTATCTTCGGATTGGCCACTGGGGCAGTGGTGCGGTTGATTGCCCCCCTATTGCAAGACAAGGCCACCGACCCGGCAGTGGTGGTGGTGGATGCCGCTGGGAAGTTTGTCATCAGCCTCTGCGGTGGGCATCAAGGGGGAGCCGATGGGCTAGCCCGAGAGGTGGCCCAATATCTGCAGGCCACGCCGGTACTGACTGGCGCCGCTAACCATCAAACCTTACCGGGCATCGATGTGCTGGGGCATCCCTTTGGCTGGCGACGGGGCCAGGGCGATTGGACGGGGTCAGTGCGACCATTGCCCAGGGCCAGCCGGTGGCCATCGTGCAGGAGGCGGGCACGGCGCTGTGGCAGCAGCATCTGCCTGCAGACCATCCGTTTCAGTGGCCAGATACAGATAGTTCCTCGGCTGCACCCCAGGCTCGGGTATGGATCAGTCCTCGGCAACGGCAGATGTCCCCCGGGGAAGGCCTGCCCCAAGGTCAGTGGCATCCGCGGGTGTTGTGGGTGGGGGTCGGTTGCGAACGGGGCACGGCCCAGGCCTTAATCGCCCAGGCCATCGAGCAGATCTGTGGGCACTATGGCCTGGCGGTAGATGCGATCGCAGGTCTCGCCAGCCTCGAGCTCAAGGCCGATGAACCGGGGCTGGTGGCCCTCTGCCAAGACCATCACTGGCCCCTGCAGCTATTTTCTTCAGCCCATCTCAGCACCATACAGGTGCCCCATCCCTCAGCAGTGGTGGCGCAGGCGGTGGGCACTCCCAGCGTGGCAGAAGCGGCGGCTCTGGCGGCGGCCCAAGCGTCGAGCGCACAAGCGACAACTCCTCCCTTGCTGGTGCCCAAGCAGGTGCGGCGGCAGCCAGGAGTATCGGGGGCAGTTACCCTCGCCATTGCCCAAGCCTCGCGTGAGTATACCGGGCGAGAGGGGCACCTGGCCCTAGTGGGCACTGGACCTGGCAGCTTAGATCAGCTCACCCCAGCTGCCAAGGGGGCCATTACCCGGGCCGATGTGGTCATCGGCTATGGCCTCTATGTGGATTTAATTCGGCCGCTGCTGCGACCGGGGCAGATCGTGGAAGCCCTGCCCATTAGCCAAGAGCGACAACGGGCACGGCGCGCCATTGAATTAGCTCGCTGGGGCCTATCGGTGGCAGTGGTCTCCTCCGGGGACTGTGGCATCTATGGCATGGCCGGGTTGGTGCTGGAGCACCTAGCACTCAGCGATTGGGATGGTCAGACCCCAGCTGTGGCTGTTTACCCTGGCATCACCGCCCTGCAAGCGGCGGCGGCTCGGGTGGGGGCGCCGTTAATGCACGACTTTTGCGCCATCAGCCTCAGCGATTTACTCACTCCCTTAGCGGTGATCGAGCAACGGCTTACGGCGGCGGCAACAGCCGACTTTGTGGTGGCCCTGTACAATCCCCAGTCCCAGCGACGCACCGAGCCCCTGGCCCTGGCCCATCGAATTTTTCTGGCCCACCGCCCCGGCAATACCCCGGTGGCCATCGTGCGGGCCGCCTATCGACCGCAGGAAACGGTTATCTGCACCACCCTGGATCAGCTGTTGGGGCATCCCATCGACATGGTGACGGTGGTCTTGATTGGCAACCGCACCAGTCGCCTACACCAAGGCTGGATGATCACCCCCCGGGGCTATCTCTGATCGCCGTATTCAATTGACGCCTCCAGCTCAGCAAGTCGCTGCAGCTGGCTTTGAGCTCGGCCTGGCCCAGGGAGCATTGTTCTGGGTGAGGTAGAGAGTGCGGGCGTAGTCTAATACGGTGCGGGCATCCTCGTACTGCTGCAGGCGGATGAAGGTCAGCCCAGCGCTGTAGTAGGCATTGGCATAGGTGGGGCGTAGGTCTGTGGCCTGGCGAAAGCTATCGAGGGCTGCCTGTAGCTGGCCCTGGTTAAAGAGGGCGACTCCAAGGTTGTAGTGGGCTTCGGGATATTGCTCCTGAAGACTCAGGGCTCGCCGGAAGGCGACCTCGGCTTCCCCGGGTTGTCCCTGGTTTAGATAAATCAACCCCACATGGTAAGACGGCTCCGGGGCATTTGGATTGCTCTGGATGGCCCGTTGCAAGGATGCGATCGCAGCCTCCGGATTGCCCCGGACTCGATGCACCAAACCCAGATTGTAATGGGCAATGCCCAGGTCTGGTTGAATCTCAATGGCCCGTTCCAAATAATCGGTGGCTTGCTCCAGATTATTGCCCTCGATCAGAGCTGCCCCCAAATTGGCATAGGCCATCGCCAATTGCGGATCGGCCTGAATCGCCTGCCAAAAGGCATCTGCCGCCGCTTGCAGTTGCCCCTGCTGCCGATAGGCCAGTCCCAAATTATAGTGGGCTGGGGCCAGAGTAGCATCCAGCTGCGCCGCCTGCCGAAAGGCTGCAATAGCTGCCTCAACCTGCCCTTGTTTGATCAGTTGCAGGCCCCGGTCCAATTCGGCCTCAGCCGCCGAGGAATTCCCTGCCGGAGTCTGATCCTGAGCCCACAGCGGCTGCGTCAACTGGGGAAAGTCGGCCCATCCCGCCAAGATGATACCGAGGACACCAATGATGACTCCCTTAGGGATAGCGCCTTGCTTAACCATTGCCCCATGCCCCCATCCGTTCAGTCGCCCCTTACCTTAGCACTGCCAGCACCAATGCCCCACTAGTCAGTCGATAGGCCGATTGTAACCAGGACCTGGAAGTTGGCATGCCGTTTAACTCTAAACGTTTGTAACGGATTTTCAGAATTCTCAGACACTTCTCAGGAGTAACTCATTATCGTATCAGAGGCCTCTTAAGAAATTTTGTAATATTAGTAACAGACGATAAGCTTAAGAAAGGAGCGTCTTCTATGAAACGCCTCGTTTACGCTCTACTGACAGCGGCCTTAGCCACAGCGGCCTTAGCTCCTGCAGCCGCCGCTGTAGATTGGGATAAACTGCGGCGAGAGAACCTAGACAAAGACCAAAATTCCCTCGATACCCTACGTACCGAACATCTGGAACTGAAGGTGGACTGGGATAAACTTCGCCGGGAAAACCTAGACAAAGACTAAAGGCTGACTCAGTCGCTTTGCGATAACCGCTGTATGATTTCACACCTTGCCCCCTGGCCCTGTGGTCAGGGGGCCTAACTATTAACACTGTGTGGACGTTAGCGCTGTCGAGGTCGATCCGCGCCTTTGATGGGGTTGCTTTGGAGCAGGTAGTAGGGGCGTTGGCGATCACGGCGATTTGCAGGTCATAAGCCCCAATCGGGGTGCCCTTGGTTTTGAACTCGGCGCGAATCTTGCCACAAATGGCGGCGGCGGTCCCATCAAAATGCTGGCGACAGTTTCATTATCACTCAATAGGCCAGGATAGAATGGAATCGCTTCGTCGATTTTCTACATCAGGGTGATGGTTTCTTTGGTCAATGCCAAGCGCTCGCAGCTTGCAGAGTGCTCAGTCTACTGTTGGCTGGGTCTGATGACGCTTCTGGAATCATTATCCAAAGGCATGCCATCAGAGGACATTTGGAAACTCGGCTGAAAGGCCTGAAAGGTAAGCATTTTAGAGTGTATGGCCCTGCTGGCCAGAAACCAGTCTGGAGAAAGGGTGCAGGGTACTTTCCAAACATCCTCTCAGCTGATGGTCGTCGTCAGGTGGCCAATATCGTCAGGGGCCAGATGATCATCGAGGACTTCTCCGTCGCGGAACCAGACAATGCGTCGGGCCAGACGAGCCACATCGGGCTCGTGGGTCACCATGACAACAGTCATGCCCTCCCTATTAAGCTGGGCGAAAATCTCCATCACCTCTTGGGTCGTCTGGGAGTCTAAGGCCCCAGTGGGTTCATCTGCTAGCAGCAATAGCGGTTGATTAACAATGGCCCGAGCGATAGCTACCCGCTGCTGTTGGCCCCCCGAGAGTTGGGTGGGTTTATTGTGGCGGCGCTGACCCAGCCCCACTTGGGCCAAGGCCGCTGCGGCTCGGTGCTGGCGTTCTGCCGTTGGCACACTGCCGTAGATCATGGGTAACTCCACATTCTCTTGGGCCGTCAGTTGCGGCAACAGATGAAATTGCTGAAAGACGAAACCAATATTGCGATTGCGAATGTGGGCCAGGGCATCATCGTCCAACTGGGCCACGGCCTGGCGGTCGAGATAATAGTCTCCGCTGGTGGGGCGATCGAGACAGCCGATGATGTTCATGGCGGTGGACTTGCCAGAACCAGATGGCCCCATGATGGCGCAGTATTCACCGGTATCGATGGTCAAGTTGACATGCCATAGGGCCCTGACCTCGGTATTACCGGTCCCATAAACCTTGCAGACATCCTGGAAGTGAATCAGAGGAGTGTTCATGGATCAGTTATGCGCTCCTGAGGGCCACGATGGGGTCTAGCTTGGCCGCCTGTCGAGCCGGCACGACACCAAAGAACAACCCGATACCGCCGGAAACGCTAACAGCTACGGTAATGGCCACCACCGAAATACCTGCCTGAAAAGGGGTGAGGGCGCTAATCACCACGATCCCGCCGACGCCAAGGCCAGTACCAATCACCCCGCCAGCCACCGACAAAATCATGGCCTCGATCAGAAACTGCACCAGAATATCTTGTTGGGAGGCTCCAATCGCCTTGCGCAGACCAATCTCTTGGGTGCGTTCCTGCACTGAGACCAGCATGATATTCATGATGCCGATGCCCCCCACCAGCAATGAGATACCGGCAATGGCGGCCAACATGATGGTCAGGGCGCCGGTAATGGTGCCGGCAATGTTGAGCAGGGTATTTTGGCTGTTGATGAAAAAGTCATCATCGCCACGGATATTGTGGCGCAGCCGCAGTAAGTTAGTGATTTGGAACTCGGCAGTATCCATGCTGTCTCGGTTTTTAGCCGATACCGCAATAAAGGAAACCTCAATGCCGTAGGGAGAGCGGCGACCGACGATGCGGCTGGCCTGGGTGGTAATGGGCATGAGCACGGCGTCGTCATAGTTGAGTCCCAGATTCGATCCTTTCTGGGCCATCACGCCAATTACCTCGAAGCTCACGCCCTTGACTCGAATCGACTGACCAATAGGAGATTGCTGATCAAACAGGCGGTCGGCTAAGTCTGCTCCCATCACCAGCACCTGGCTGCGGCGCTGTAAATCCAGATCGGAGATAAAGCGCCCCTGGGCCATGTCAAACCCGCGCACCTGCAGGAATTGTTCATTGCTGCCCACCACACTGGCGTTGGCACTGCGGTTGCGGTAAGTGATCAATTCTCGGGTATTAAACTCTGGAGCCACTCCGGCGACGGTAGGAACTTGATTGTCAATGGCGGTAGCATCGGCCACCACCAGGGTGCGGGGCACATCTAAGCCCCCCAGTTCTCGGGTTTCTCGGTTACCGGGGACGATGAACAGCACATTGGGTCCCAGGGTTTGCAATTGCTCGTTGACAAACCGCTGCGCCCCTTCGCCGATGCCCACCATGGCAATCACAGAGGCATTGCCAATCACAATCCCCAGCATGGTTAAGGCACTGCGGAGGCGGTGGGCGATCAGGGTTCGGGTCGCCATTTTCAGGCTTTCTTGAAGATCCATGGTTAATCGCGGCCAAAGGTCAAGCTTTCTATGGATTGTCCTGGAGGCAGATCGGTGAAGATGCGATCGCCAGGCTCTAGTCCCTCCAGGATCTGGATCTGCTCCCCAACTTGGGAGCCCAACGTGACGGGGCGAAACTCAATATCACCGCGCTCATCGGGTACCAGCACGCCGGTGCGGCCTTCCTGGGTGATGATCGCTACCGCAGGTACCACCAGCGCCTCCTCCAATTGCTCGCCGATGAAGGCCACGGTCACGTTCATATTCGATAGCAACTGCTCTTTACCGGTGAGCAATTCAATCCGCACTTGAAACAGGGTGACATTTTGGCGTTCGATGGCTTCTGGAGCAATCAACCGCACTCGCCCTCGAAATACTTCTTCTGGAAAGGCATCGGCTCGAATTTCTACGGCTTGCCCCGGTTGAATGGCACCAATGTCGGCCTCTGGGACCTCGGCTAGAATTTCAAGATCTTGGGCCAGGGCGACGATAGCGGTGGAGGTGGCAGAGGTGGCATCGGAAGCAGAAGTCGTAGGGGTGACGAAGGCTCCTTCGGTGGCAAACTTCTGGGTAATCACCCCAGCAAAAGGGGCTCGCACCAGGGTGTTTTCTAATTGCACCTGGGCTGCCTGTAATTGCGCCTGGGCTTGGGCCAAGCGAGCTCGAGCCTGGGCTTCTGCTTCCGGGGTGGGTTGCGTGCGCAGATCCTGTAATCGCTGCTCGGCTTCTTGTACCTGAGCCTGGGCCCGCTCATAGGCCGCCTGGGCACTTTGTTGCTCTTGCCTGGCTGTGTCCAAAGCCTCTAGGGAGATGGCACCGCGGGCCTGGAGCTGGCGGTTGCGTTCTAGCTGGGCATTGGCTAGATCGAGGCGGGCCTGGTTGTCCCGAAGTTGGGCCTGGGCAGCCTCTAGGGCGGCGCTGGCCTGGGCGATTTCCTGGGGTCGATTGCCATCGAGGACATCTTGCAGTTGGGCTTCGGCTTCGGCCACGGCGGCTTGGCGTTGGGCGATTTGGGCTTGCTCATCCTCGCTTTCCATGCGGGCAATCAATTGGCCTTGGTTGACCCGATCCCCTTGCTCTACATAGAGGGCCTGCAGGATGCCGGCATTTTTAGGACTAAGATTGACCGTCTGAATCGGTTGTACGGTCCCACTAGCCGTAATGCGGATGGTCAGGGGTTGCTCTGTCACCGGTTGTGTCAGGGCTTCAACGTCGTATTGGGGACCGCGATTGCGCCAGAACCAGAGAGCCGATCCAGAGATGATCACCGCGGCTGCTACCCCAATGCCCAGAACCCAGAGCCAGGGGCGACGAACTTTTCCAATCAGCGGTAAGTGCATAGGGAAGGGATCAACTCTTTTCCTATTGTGCGGAGATTGGATGGGAAAGTGCATCCCACTTTTGTAATGGTCAGCCGAGGGCAACCTGGTCCGCTTTCCTGGCCAGGGGGTGTTGACAGGTGCTCTCAAAGTTGGTCATGGCCGAGAAAGTTGTCATTCCCAAAATCCACCGGTAGGCTGATAACGGATTTGAGTAGGGCGAGCAGTTATGACGACAGAGGCCCCCATTGGTGTTGCGGTAGTCGGGACTGGGTTTGGGCAGAAGGTTCATATTCCAGGGTTGCAGGCCCATCACCGCACAAATGTAGTCGCGGTCTATCATCGCGATCTGGAGACGGCCCGTGCGATCGCACAGGAGTATCAGATTCCCCACGCTTGTCAGCGGGTCGAAGACATCGTCGCCCTGCCAGAGGTAGATGCCGTCACCATCGCCACCCCGCCCTTCCTGCATCATGCCATGGCCACCACTGCCCTCCAGGCCGGAAAGCATGTACTGCTAGAGAAACCCACCACCCTGTCAGTGGAGGAAGCACGGCAACTAGAGGCCCTGGCCCAGGAGCGCCAGCTGATGGCGGTGATGGACTTCGAATTTCGCTTTGTTCCCGCCTGGCAGCGGCTAGCTCAGCTCCTGGCCGAGGGCTATGTGGGTCAACCACGGCTGATCAAAATTGACTGGCTGGTGCCCGGTCGGGCTAATCCGCAGCGCCCCTGGAGTTGGTACGCCCGTCGGGACCAGGGGGGCGGTGCCCTAGGGGCCTTTGCCTCCCACAGTTTCGACTATATTGCCTGGTTGTTCGGTCCGGTGCGGCGCCTCAGTGCCCGCCTCAGCACGGCCATTCCTCAACGCCCGGACCCACAGACAGGGGAACCCAAGCCCGTGGATGCCGATGATACCTGCAGCCTCATCCTAGAGTTAGCCGACGGCACCCCCTGCCAAGTCGCCATTAGCTCGGTGACCTATGCCGGCCGAGGCCATTGGCTGGAGATCTATGGGGAGCGCGGCACCCTGGTACTGGGCAGCGATAACCTCAAGGACTATGTTCATGGCTTTAGGCTCTATGGCAGCCAGGAGGGCGCTCCGTTAGAGGAGCTGCCCATTCCAGACCAGCTGGCCTTTCCTAAGACTTACGCAGATGGTCGCATAGCCCCCTTCATTCGTGTAGTCAACCACTGGGTTAATTGCATCGATCAGGGCACCCTATCGGCCCCATCAATTCGCGACGGGGTCTATTCCCAGCTGCTAATGGATTTGACCCACCAGGCCGATGACTCCGGCACTTGGGTGGCAGTGCCGAATTAAGTCGTTCTGTCGTGGTAGTGGGCAGTGGGAGGATCTCAGATTGCATATTGAGTATCTGCAGTTCTATGTCGACGAAGCCATGGTTTGGCGTCAGTGGTTTGTGCAGCGGTTTGGCTACCAGTCCCTCGGCAGCCTGACTGACGCCGATCATCACAGCGAATTGCTGTGCTGGGGACGGGTGCGGGTGCTGCTAACGGCTCCCTTAAATTCCCTCAGTGCCGCGGCGGCCTACCTGAAGCGGCATCCCCCCGGCATCGTCGATGTGGCCTTTCGAGTCGAAGGGTTGGCGGCGTGGTTAGAGCGATTTCGTCGCCTAGGAGGGCGGCTCTGCCGCCCCTTGCAAACCTGGCAGCGCCAGGGAGCCTGTCTGCGCTGGTGCCAGATTCGCGGCTGGGGTTCCCTGTGCCACACTTTGATCGAGCGACACGGGACCACGCCGCCAGTACCCAATTGGCCCCAGATAGATGTGCCCAGCCCATCGTCGATGATCATCGACCATGCGGTCCTAAATGTGCCGGCCGGAGAACTCCCCCAAGCCGCCCGCTGGTACGAAACCATGTTGGGCTTTCAGTCCCAACAACGATTCGTCATCACCACCCCTCGCTCGGGCTTAGCCAGTGTCGTCTTGTCCCATCCCCAGGGGTCGGCTCAGTTTCCCATCAACGAACCCACCTCGGCTAATTCTCAGATCCAGGAGTTTCTAAATCACAACCGGGGGGCCGGGATTCAACACGTTGCCATCGAGACTCCCGATATTGTCCGTACTGTGGCCCAGCTGCGGCGGCAAGGGGTCAAGTTCTTAGAAGTGCCGTCGACTTACTATGAGCAGCTGCAACAGCGACCAGGCTTTCGACCTGAGCAGGCTGACTGGGATGCGATCGCACAACAGCAGATTCTAGTCGATTGGTTACCAGATATCCCCGAGGCCCTGCTACTGCAGACCTTTACCGAACCAATTTTCAGGGAACCCACCTGCTTTTTCGAGCTGATCGAACGCTGCCCCTACCGACAGAATCAGCGACTCTGCAAGACCCAGGGATTCGGGGAAGGCAACTTCCAGGCCCTGTTCGAGGCCATCGAACGGCAGCAGGCGCAGCGGGGCAGCCTCCAGTAGAACTACAACGCTGAGGGCTTCAACGCAGGAAACTACTGAACAGCCACAGCACCACAAAGGTCACCACTGCCGTGACCACATCTGAGGTAGCCCAGGCCCACTGCAGCCCCGACGCCGTTAACCCTTGGGCTAACGATAGGCCAACGGCAAAGCCAACGACCAGACCTGCCACCGTCAGCAACACCGAGCGCCAGAACTTATGTTCCTTACGGTTGAGGAAGTATATGGTGGCCCCCACGCCCAGAGCCAAAGCCAAAGAAGGCGTATAGAGCCCCAGTAAACACAGTACAGAGAAGGTGAACCCTGGCCACAGCACCTCATTGCGCTCTGGCGTATCCATCAGTTGAGTTAACCACTCAGGCCGAGTCGGCGGCGGAGTCGCAGGCTTCGATGGTAAAGGCTCCGCCGCCGATTCTGCGAAGCGAATCCGATCGGGCACTTTAATCTTCCCTTCCTGACGCAGGCGCAATCGCTCCATCAAGATGGCATCGTAGGCCGCCTCAATCGCTTCAATCCGCTTTCGATCATCGGCGCACTGTTCGATTAAGCGGTCGCGAGCCTCCTGAATATCCTCAAAGGAGGAGGACTCAGTTAACCCCAGCGTTTCATACGAGTTTTGTTCGTTCATCTAGAACCTCCGAGAGCCCCCAGACTATCCTACTGACAGGCTACCTTGATCAACCCTACTCTTGCCGGCCAGAAGACGGCCCATGATGGTCCCTAGCCACCAGTGTAACCATCCTCTGGCCAAACGAAAATGGGGCCCAATTCAGCCCTTGGTTGTCTAGATACTTTATCTAGGATCCACACCCAGTTAAATTCTCTAGTAAGCTATGGATGCAATCTATAACTTTTTCGCGGAACTTGATGAAAATCCTTGTAGTGAATGATTGAGCGATTATGATGGAGCCACTTTGTGTGTACAGTTGCGCTACCATCTTGTCGCATCGGTGTTCATCTCGCAGCAAAGGTTAAGACCATGGCTTCTGCCAAGATTCTCGTTGTTGATGACGATCCTGCCATTCGCAATCTGATCCATCGTTTTCTGGCCAAGCAAGATTATCACGTGGAGTCTGCAGAAGACGGTAAAGGGGCCCTGGCAATCTTCGAACAATTGAATCCAGATTTGGTGGTCCTTGACGTTAACCTACCCGATACCAACGGCTACGACCTCTGTGGTGAGATGCAGGCGCGTACCGGCGTGTTTGTGCTGATGCTGACCAGCCGCACCGATGAAGACGATAAAATTCGGGGATTCCACCAGGGGGCCGACGACTATCTGACCAAACCCTTTGGCCTGCGAGAGTTGGAAGTCAGAGTGGGGGCCATCCTGAAGCGGCAACGCCCGGTCACCGCTGCAGAGCAACAGTGTCTCACCTTCAATAGTCTGGCCATCGACCCGGTGCGCCGGGAAGTTACCCTGGATGACGAACTGGTTCCCCTCACGGCCTTAGAGTTTGACCTGCTACACTTTTTGGCTAGCCATCCTGGGCGAGTATGGCGGCGGGCCGAATTGATCCAGAAGGTGTGGGATTACGAGTATGTGGGCGACCAGCGAGTGGTGGATGTCCATGTCGGCCAAATCCGCAAGAAAATTGAAAAAGATACGACCCAACCTGCTCTGATTCAAACAGTACGGGGAGTAGGCTATAAATTTGAACCGCCATCAGGGCAATTGGCTGAACCCGAGGCCTAACTCAAGGAGGAACTCAGCTGAGGACACCCCAGTTAGAGACTTCTTCCCAGCCCAGCCCTTGTCTGACCAAGGTGGGTTCAGCCTCAGTTAAATCTAAGATGCTAGAGACCTGATACGTCAGCTCCTGGCCATTGTCGACGATCAGATCTACCTGCTTTTCTAAGTGGTCGAAGAGGCTGGCCTTAGAGAAGGTCGGCCGTTCGCTGCCATGGTCTAAGGGCATGAGCGACAGGGCTGAGGTGGAAATAATCGGAGTCTGCAAGCTTTCCAACAGAGCGTGGCAAATGGTGCTGTTAGGCACGCGAATACCGGTGGTGCGCCGCTTCGGACTCATGACCAGTTTGGGCACTTGCTTGGTAGCCGGGAGCAAGAAGGTATAGGGGCCCGGAATCAGATGGCGGATGATGCGATAGGCGGTGTCGCTGACAAAGGCATAATCGGCGATATTAGAGAGGGATGAACAGAGAAACGTGAGGGGTTTGTCGTTGGCCAGTTGTTTCAGCTGGCGCACCCGTTGGATGGCGGCTTTCACCGTGAGGCTGCAGCCGATGGCATAGACCGTATCGGTGGGATACAGCACGATGGCACCAACGTCTAGGGCATCCTTGACAGCTTGAATCTTGTGGGATTGGGGATTGTCGGGATGAATTTTGTAGACCGTAGCCATGGTTGATCTCCCAGTGATGAGTTCCAGCCGTCATCTCCCCATCTTAATAGTGGGGATGGTGGCAGGGCTGAGATGCAGGCGGTGAGGAATATTCAGATATTGATTAAATCTTGTTTGGTGACTACTCTGGCACCTGTTAGAGAAACACCTATTGCGCCTAAGGGCCAGCTGAACGACCTGGACGAATGGAGAAGGGACTAAGAAAAGCGGAGGTGCCACGAGTACCTCCGCTCCCATTCAATTCTCTATGACGTCTGCAATGACTCGAGACATTAACTGCTATGGTGTGCCGGGTTCACTCTCAGAATCACTGCCAGGCTCACCCATAGGATCACTGCCAGGCTCACCCATAGGATCACTGCCAGGCTCACCCATAGGATCACTACCAGGCTCACCCATAGGATCACTGCCAGGCTCACCCATAGGATCACTGCCAGGCTCACCCATGGGATCAGATGGCAATTCTTCCTCCGGCTGAGGCTGTTCTGGCTGAGGTTGTTCTCCGACGCCGCAGGCTGCCCCTAACAGAGCAAATCCAGCCACAACGGGCCAAGCTAACCATTTAGTCAACTTCATTACATATCCTCCTGAAGTGAAAAGTCTTGGGGTTAATTAACAGGGCGCTACTGTGCCAGGCGTTGGTTAATGGCTTGTCGCAACGCTTCATCTTGTTGGGCCATGGCTAGAATCTGCTCAAATTCCTCCACGCTTAGGCCCTCAGCCTGAATGGCTGATTCCATCTCCTCTCGAGCGTTGGTGCGAATGGCGTTGATCTGCTCAGTGGCCGCAGAAAACCGCTCGATTTGCTCGGGCGGTACCTCTGCCTGGATCTCAGGATTTTGCTGACTCTGGGCAATGGTATTGAACTCCTCGACCGTTAACCCTTCAGCTTCTACGGCCTGGATCATGTCAGCCTGAACATCTTCTTGAATGGTCTGGATGGCCTTGTAGGCGTCAGCAAACTGCTCAATTTGCTGCTCAGATAAGGTGGCTTGGCTGTCTAGCGTCTCAGGCGGTGGAGCCTGAGCGGGTTGAGGCTCTTGGGCCACAGCTTGCCCTCCTAATATGACCATTGGCGTAACCGCTAGCATCGCGGCAATTAGAGAGCCTTTGAGCAGGTGTGATGTTAGGATCATGGGTTTCTCTTAGCGTATCTGCAGTGCAGTTCAATAGGGCTCGCTACGATTGATAGCGTAGAGACCAAAAGTAAAAAACTCGGCGAGGCAGGGCTGGATCACTACCTGAACTCTGGTACCCATGGACAGGACAGGCTAGACGATGTAATTTTTACTGCAGCCAACCATGAAGCTATTGCTGATTGAAGATGATGAGCGTATCGCCGACGCCCTGGCCGAGGATCTCAGTGACCAGCACTATACGGTAGATGTGGTCTACGATGGTCAGACTGGATGGGACTATGCCGATATGGTTCAGTACGATTTGATTGTGCTGGATGTAATGTTGCCTGAAATTGATGGCATTACCCTCTGCCAACGGCTACGTCAGGCTGGACATCAGGTCCCAATTTTGATGCTGACAGCGTGCGATACCATTGCCGATAAGGTATTGGGCTTAGATGCTGGGGCAGATGACTATTTAGTTAAGCCCTTTGATTTGCAAGAGCTTTCCGCCCGCATTCGAGCATTGCTGCGGCGGGGAGAAACCACGACGCCACCGGTTTTGCAGTGGCACCAGCTGTCCCTCAACCCCAACACCTGTGATGTTAGCTATGGTGAGCAGCCCCTTGCCCTCAGCCCCAAGGAGTACAGCCTGCTGGAATTTTTTCTGCGCCACCAGCGCCGGGTCTTCAGCCGGGCGCAATTACTGGAACAACTGTGGCCGTTTGAACGGATGCCAGATGAGTCGACGGTAAAAGCCCATATTCGAGGACTGCGACAAAAGCTAGAGGCGGCAGGGGCGCCCAAGGATCTGATTGAAACGGTTTATGGGTTGGGCTATCGACTCAAACAACTGGATGAATGAGGTGTGGGGATGTTCGCAGGACTGCGATGGCGGTTGCTGTTGTATCAGCTCTCGGTGATGGCGACTATCTTAGTGGTATTTGGTCTGGGGGCATATACCTTCTTTAGCCACAGTCTCTATCGTCAAACGAAGCAAAAGCTTAGGACCCTAGCCCAGGCTGCAACCCCATCTATGACCAAAGTAGCCTCCGGAGGGGATGGCTATCTCAACCAGCTGGATATGGTGCCCTGGCGGGATATTTTTAATCGTGATCAGCAGAGTCTGGAATGGTTCAACGTCAACGGGGAGTTATTGGCTCGACGCGGCAAAATTGAGTTGTCGGTGCCTCCTCAAGTGGGTCCCCAAACTATTCAGGGCAGTACCCCGGTGTATACCTTTACAGTGTCTGTCTTTGAAGGTGCCCCGGACGCGGGTAGCCCTACCTTACGGGGATATATTCGGGCCAGCCAGACGGCCCAGAGTATTCAGACGGCCAAGCAGCAGCTGCTATTAGGATTGGGGGTTGGCGGTGGGGTAGCGCTGGTATTAGTGGGAGTAGGAGGGGTGTGGTTAACTCGTATATCGCTGCATCCGATTGAACAGAGCTATCATCGGCTGATGCAATTCACGGCGGATGCTTCCCACGAGCTGCGGGGACCGTTAACAGCGATCAAAACCTCGGTGGAGGTCATGCAGCGCCACCCCGAGCGGATCCATCCTCGCGACATCAAGAAGCTGAGTGCGATCGCAAGTGCCACGACCCAGTTAAGCACCATGGCTGCCGATCTGCTACTGCTAGCTCGCATGGATGCCGATACCATCGGCCAGTCGCCCCAGACTGTGTTGCTCAATCCACTCCTGCGGAACTTGGTGGAGTTATATGTTGACAATGCTCGTGCTCAGGGCATCGAGCTGACGTTTACCGAATCTGCCATCGTGGCGGTCATCGGTCAGCCAGCTCAGTTCAACCGACTGTTTACCAATCTGATTCAAAATGCCCTGCAATATACCTATCAGGGTTGGGTGCAGGTGCGACTTTCTTGCTCTCGCCGACACGCCTTGGTGGCGGTGGTCGATACCGGCATTGGCATCGCCCCCCAAGACTTACCTCAAGTATTTGAGCGCTTTTGGCGAGCCGATAAG
Organism: Halomicronema hongdechloris C2206; assembly: GCF_002075285.3. Classification (GTDB taxonomy): domain Bacteria; phylum Cyanobacteriota; class Cyanobacteriia; order Phormidesmidales; family Phormidesmidaceae; genus Halomicronema_B; species Halomicronema_B hongdechloris. The sequence continues at coordinate 3,149,730 of NZ_CP021983.2, forward strand.
GCCCGTTCTCAACCGGCTGGCGGTAGCGGTTTGGGACTGGCAATCACCAAAGCAATTACCGAACAATATGGCGGCAAAATCTGGGTGACCAGCACCATCGGCAGTGGTAGCTGTTTTCATGTACAGTTTCCTCTGGCCAATGCTACGGCTGTTAAACCCCGCTCTTCACAGCCACTGGGGCAGCCTAAAGACATCAACTACCAGGATAACTCCGTAGGGGATCGCCAAGAAATGCGCTAGAACTAAAGCGCACAGATGAGCGGAACCATAGGGAGAGCAACTGTGATTGGCTATTTAGACTGTCCCACTGGGATTTCGGGCGACATGTGTTTGGGAGCGTTAGTCGATGCTGGGGTCCCTCTGGAGATGTTGCAAGAGCAACTCCATGGGTTGGGACTCTCCGATGAGTTTGAGTTGCGCTCCCATCTCGTCACCCGCAATGGCCAAGCTGCCACCAGGGTTGAGGTCGATTTAAACTGCCAAGGACCCCATCGCCACCTGAGAGACATTGAAGAGCTGATCCAGCAGGCCCAGTTGCCACCCCAGGTCCGAGACCGGAGTCTGGCCATTTTTCGGCGCCTGGCCGCGGCGGAAGGGGCGGTCCACGGTATTGCCCTGGAGCAGGTCCATTTCCATGAGGTGGGAGCTACCGATGCCATTGTGGATATTGTTGGCACTTGCTTGGGGCTAGATTGGCTGCAGATTGATGCCCTCTACTGTTCGGCTCTGCCCACGGGGGGCGGCCGGGTGAGGGCGGCCCATGGCTGGTTGCCAGTGCCGGCGCCAGCGGTATTGCAACTGATGCAAATGGCCCAGGTGCCGATTTATAGCAATGGCATTGAGGCCGAATTGGTAACGCCGACGGGATGTGCGATCGCAACGACACTCGCCCAAGGTTTCGGCCCGCCGCCACCGTTGCGGCTACAGCGATTAGGGCTGGGGGCTGGGGGGCGTGATCTGTCGCTGCCGAATTTGCTGCGGCTGTGGCTGGGGCCGGCTACCCTTGAGCCTTCTCAGCCATCTCCAACAACCACAACTCCCCTATCCCCAGCCGCAACACCCCCTAGCCTAGAAACCATCGCGGTCCTCCAGACTCAGGTAGACGATCTCAGTCCCCAAGCCATTGGCTACCTCTTCGACCAATTACTCCAGGCAGGAGCCCTGGACGTCTTCACCCAGGCCATTGCCATGAAAAAAAATCGCCCTGGGGTCTTGATCACGGTGATCTGCTGGCCAGACCAGATTACCACCTGTGAAACCCTGCTGTTTCAAGAGACCACGACCCTAGGAATTCGACGGCACTGGCAACACCGCCATGCCTTGCAACGGCAACGAGTACCGGTAGCCACTCCCTATGGCACCGTACATATGAAACTGGCGTGGGATGGAACCACCGGAACCCATTACACTGCTCAGCCTGAATACGAAGACTGTGCCCAGCTAGCCCAACAGCATCAGCGCCCCTGGCGCGAGATCCATCGCGTGGCCTTGCACTGCTGGCATAGCCAGCCTGAGGCAGCTACCTACCTTCCCTCTTCCTCGATATCGATATCTCCATCCAGTAGTGAATCATCAAATGATTCATCAAATGATTCATCGAAGAGCCGCTCATCCAGCCAAGCAGCTGCCTCGTCTAGGTCCAACTCTTCTTCTGACTCTGATGACTCTACCGATAGGAGAGATTCATCCAGGGCATCGGTCTGATAAAGAAGCCGAGAAAAGATCCGAACTGTCTCCGCATCAGCCCGGCGACTCGGGGCAGCTCCATCCTCATCCTGATCTGACTGATACCCAACTGTTTGGGCCGCCATCCGTACTAGGTTATACTCCACATTCTCGGCATAGATAGCAAAGGTCACCCGGAAAATTTCTAGAAAATTGATCACCCACTGGCATTGCTCCTGGGGAAATTGCTCATAATAGCGGATCAGATCGGCAATGCGAGCCTCTAGATAGGGGTGAGAGTTCTTAGAAATTAAAATTAGTTTTAGCAGCAGCACGACCAACGTCAGCGAGTTACCCTGGGATAGAATCAGAGTGAAGAGTTGAGAAGGATTTTTCTTATCCTCAGTCATCAAGCTGTCAATGACCCGGTTACAGGTGCGTAGAATCAGCGATCGGTCAACTTCTTCATCGGCATATTCTGGATATAAATCCTCTAGTTTATGGGTCAACTGGCGCTTGATAGTTTTCGCCGTCCCTTTGCGATTTATGGAATATAGCAGATATTGCAGCAGGCTTTTCTTGAATTGTTGATAGGTGAGCTGCTTAACTTGCTCCAAGAACAGATGAGCCAGATTTTTATAACTGAATTGCCCTTGCTTGGCCACAATTCGCTTGATCAAGCGTAGCACTCCATCCCCGAGCACTGTGGGGTTCTGGGGAGCATTGGAGCTGGGCACGGAAGACTGTGAGTGGGCCGTATACATGGCCAACTCAAACTTAAACTGGTCCTTCAATCGCTGTGACAAGGCCCGAGCCGCCTCCCGTTGTTCGATGGGATTTTCGGCATTAATATACTGCGGCACCAGCAGATAAGACGTATAGCGAGCAGTCCAGTGCTCGTCCGGATTCTTAACGTGGCGATCTGCATTGATGCGAGCTGCAAATAGAGCTAAATCTTGAAAATCTTGACTCTGCTTGAACGCTAGCAGCCAAGTCCGTAAACGCCTTAGGGTTGGTGATAAGGTCTGTTTTTCTAAGAGTGGATCATCAAATAAGTCGACCAGTTGCTGAATCGCAAAATAGTCACGGGCAACTTCCCAGTTGTTGACCAGAATATAGCAGCAGCGCTTCAGAGTGTTGCGAAATTCCTCTTCGTTGTTGGCGAAGATGATCGTGTACAGGGCTGGCAGTGTCTCCGAGCTAGCCGTTTCTGTGTGCTGAATGAATAGATGCTTAAACTCATTGAGGACATCCTCTACCGGCCAACTTTTGACGATGGTGAGTAGAAAGTCAAAGATGATTTGCTGAGCCTGAGGGATGTCTAACTCAGCCTTTCTGGGATGCTTGGGTATCTGGGATGAATAGTCGCTCGACACGTGTTCTTCAAGCATATCAATGGGGGGTGGGGGCGATGGTCAAATCTGTTATGCCAAGTCCGGCTCGAGGTTTACCGTGGCTGCTACGCTGACCCTCTAGGTCTAGACGAGGTTGGCAGTAACGGCAATGTGAACCATTACGGCTAACCAACTACCTGCGTCTAAGCAGTCGTATCAATGATATGGCTGAGGTTGAGTAGGCGCCGGACCATCGCTGTTGGAGCTTCGATTCTAGTATGTCAAGCTTCACCGATAGAGTCTCCCTGGGGATACAAGACGTTTCAATCGCTGCACTTACTCTAGCTAAGGCGCTGGAGTGGGCCTATTCGCGCATGTACTGGGGCAACGTTAGATCCAACGGCAAGGTGTCCGTTTCCGGCAATGCCCTAGAGCTTGATGTCCTTGAGCAGGACGATTGGTTACACCCCTCACCGCGGTTATCTAGATCATGAAGTAGTCTAGGTAGGTTGGACGCCAATAGGATGCTGAGATTTTATCTAGTTATAGATGATTTCGTCCAGTCGGTCCTCTCCCCATGGGGAGTCTGCTGATGGGGAGCGCTCGGCTCTAGACACTGCCCTGAATGGGGATCAACTTAAGCTAGGCAAAGAGTCAGACGTCGGCTCGCGACTACTGCCCGACGGTTGGCTTTCCCCTTCTCTTTGCTGCAGAACGCTGAGGATAACGCCCACACTGCACGGTCGTGCCACTTGTGAGTTGAGTGCTAGATGGTGATGGGGGCGGAGGGACTTGAACCCTCACGACCTTAACGGTCAACGGATTTTCATTCTCCTGCAGTTTTCACTGCTGCCAGTGGCACCAAGTCGTGGCCACGGTTTTGAGAATTGGACCCTCCCTTTACCCTCGGCTTGACGTTAGGGTAGCTCCCGTCGGGCCTCTGCACCTTCCGATGGCGAGACGACTGTCCATCGGCTTGGCTCAGGATTGCCATGTCCAGGAGAATAGGCTGAAATCCTCACTGGAGGTAGGTTTCCCTGAGTTTGAGAGCGTTCACTTGGCAGATTTCTCCACCAAGGCTCAGTTGTCTAAGTCCGTAGCGTCTACCATTCCGCCACGCCCCCGTAGGCTTCACAGTGGGTAATTGTTCTCTGCAAAGCACCGTGGATATATTGCACCACCAACTGTCGTTCGATGCAATACCTCTGTAGGAAACGTTGCGATCGCAAGTGGGTATCCCTTTAGAATGAGCCATAGGAGTACAGAGCGGCCGGTGCTGTTACAAATCGCCGCTCGCGTATCCTAGCGAATCATCCCCTAGTGAGGCTCTATGCTAGTTGCTGCTCTTTACTTAGTGTTAGGTGGTACCTATTTGTTGGTGGTGCCAGGTCTGTTGTTTCTGTATTTGCGGGCTCGCTGGTATACGGCTGGCTCTGTAGAGCGCTCGTTTCTGTATGCGCTAGTATTTGCCTTTTTCCCCGGCATGTTGCTGATGAGCCCATTTTTGAATTTTCGGCCCCGTAAGCGCAATCTCGCCAGCTAAGCGTCCTCCTGTCTTCTAAATAGCAGGATATGCTGACGTTTTTAGCTGGCTAGGCACTCACCATGCGGCGAATCGACGTTCTACTCATCGGGCTAATAGTCTTTCTAGCGGGTGGCTTCCTCTATGGCGGGTTGCGAGTGGCTGGTTTAGACGCCAGCAATGCCGGCATCTGGAGCCAGGCGGTTCTGATCGCCGGATTACTAGGCTGGGTAGTCACCTATGGGCTGAGGGCCCTCAATCAAACAATGACATACAACCAGCAGCTCAAAGCGTATGAGGACGCAGTGCTGCAAAAGCGCCTGGAGGAGATGACTCCTGAGCAGTTGGCTCAGTTGCAGCAGGAGGTGGAAGAGACCCCGGCAGCAGCTGCAGACGCCGATGCCTCTGGGGAAGAGTAATCCCTAGGCGAGAGGCGACTGTAGCTCAGGATCAGGAAGGATAAAAAGGATAAAACCATGGCTTCCCCAGGAGTTTATGGACGCTGAGACCGTCTTGCTCTAGATTGCTCTATAGATTTGAGTCTAATGACCACATCCAGCTAGCATCGCAGCTAGCAGGTTGGCGTCGGGGCCGGTTCTTCACCCGTGAGCAAATACCATGGTTTCTGTGTCCGAGACATTTCGTCAGCTGCGCGATCGCAACCAATGTGCCCTGATTCCATTCATCACAGCTGGGGATCCGGACCTAGAGACCACTGTGAAAGCCTTGCACATGCTTGACCGCAGTGGTGCCGATCTGATTGAGCTGGGGGTGCCCTATTCGGATCCCTTGGCGGATGGGCCGGTGATTCAAGCGGCGGCTACCCGGGCGCTGCAGCGGGGAACCACTCTGGCTCAAGTATTGGCGGTGGTCAAAAAGGTCAGCCCCTCGCTGCAGGCTCCCATCATTCTCTTTACCTATTACAATCCCATCCTGAATTGGGGGATTGACCGCTTCTTTGCTGACATTGCGGCGGCAGGCGCCCGGGGTCTGGTGGTTCCAGATATGCCGCTAGAAGAGGTACACCAGCTGCAGGCAGCGGCTGATGCAGCTGGCATCGAAATCATTCTGCTGGTAGCCCCCACGACCCCTGAGGAGCGACTGCGTGCGATCGCAACCCAGTCCCAGGGATTTATCTATCTGGTCAGTGTCACCGGGGTTACCGGAGCCCGTACCAATCTGCAACAGCAAGTACAAGCACGACTCCACCAACTTCGTCAGGTTACCCAAAAGCCCATTGGCGTTGGCTTTGGGGTTTCTCAACCTGAACAGGCCCGCACCCTCAGTCAATGGGGCGCCGATGGCGTCATCATCGGCAGCGCCTTCGTAAAACGACTCAGCGAAGGTGCCGCCGAGGCAGGAGTACAAGCAATTGGTCAGTTTTGCCAGCAGCTTAAAGCCGCTCTAGCTAATCAATAAATGACTTGCATAGATGGATAACTAAACAGCCATGAGATCAGGGAGTAATAGATATTATTTATGCTGAGTGCCTACTACGTTAAACTTCCGTGCGAGTTACGCAGATAGAGTCATGGCGCTGTAAAGCTGATTGGGCAGCTGTTGACAGGATTCCTGTCCTGAGATCGCATGCAAAAATTGATATTTTTGGGTCTGCCCCCTAGTGCATTTTTTTAAAAAAAGCGCTATGAGAATTCCGCATCATGGGGTAGTATTGAATGCGATCGAACTGACCGCGTCGACAATCAGGTGTGAGGAATAACGCTAATGACTAATCATCAGAATAATCGGTACGTGCCCAGCGTCCGCCTAGACAGATTTCTTCGCGTCAATCATTGATCTGTTATCTGGCGCACTAGGGGCCTTCTGCCAACGGTATTGCACAGGCCTAGCCACAATTTATTCGAGCTAATTCATGAGAGCCTGTTGAGGTTGTCTGAATATAGCTTTTTTATGGGTTTTTCATACTGCCTTAGCTAACGTCCAGTGTCGTCAGATTCTGGATACTCGCTTGTGTTTGCCTCATTCTTGCATGCATGCAGTAAGTCATCTGCAAATTGTGATTTATAGATAGATATTTCTTCAATCAGTAGGAGTGTCCCTATCGTACAGGCGTCATGGTTAGCTGTGATATGCCTATCGCATTAAAAAGCGTCACTTGTTAGCTTTCTTTTGAGTAGACAGTCTGACCTTGGTTGCCACTAGACGATCGTCTCCATGTCACCTTTCTCTCTTGTTAGATAAGTGTTTAATCGTAAGCGACTATTCCGGTTCGTATGGATATTCGGGTTGTCACTCCTGGTAACCCTTTTCATGGGACATGTGCTGCAGCCTGTCTCGCCAGTGTCTGCACAAACAGTGATCGAGAATCAAGCCGGCGCCCAATTTGCAGACGGCACCGGTAATACTCAAACCACAGAATCGAACGCTACGACACTTCAACAGGGCACTCAGGCAGCCGCTCTCAGAATTGTTAAGACGGCTGACCGCGCTGCTGCCGAACCAGGAGATGTGGTCGTTTACCAATTGGTTGTCACTAATGAGTCAGCCGTAGCGGCCACGCCAGTCACCATTACAGATCAACTTCCCTTGGGGTTGCAATTCATTGAAGACTCTGTCCGCGGCACTCCCAGTGATCCGACTTCTGTAAGTGTCTCCGGACGGCAAGTTACGTTTACGTTCCCCACCTTAAGCGCAGGTGAGAGTTTAACCATTGCCTACGGCGTCCTGTTAACGCCTGACTCCATTCGAGGCTCCGGTCGCAATGTTGCCCAGGCATCGGCTCCAGGCTTCACGCCAGTGACAGCGACGTTTCAAGTTGCCATTCGCCCGGGCATTCTATCCGACTGCGGCACCATCGTTGGTCGCGTCTTCGTCGATAAAAACTTCGACGGGCAGCAACAGTCTGGCGAGCCTGGGGTTCCCAACGCCGTCATCTTTCTAGATGGTGGCAACCGCATCATTACAGATGCAGACGGCTTGTTTTCCTTGGCCAACGTTGTTTCCGGTAACCGGGTTGGCACCTTGGATCTCACTAGTTTGCCGGGGTATACCCTGGCACCCAACCTCTACCACATCTCTGAGAATAGCCAATCCCGTCTGGTGCGACTAGCTCCAGGGGGACTGGCCCGCATGAACTTCGCTGTCACACCGACCTTTGGGGAGGGTCAGCCCTAATGTTTGCACTACCTATTTATCGCTCCTGGCCACTCTTGGCTGTCTTACTCAGTTGGAGTGCTATTGCTACTCCGGCAGAAGCCGATACCCATGGCGATGAAGCTGCTCCTGCTGACTCAGCAGTTGCGCTGGATAGCATGCTGGCGGTGACAGAAATGCCCCTAGGTGTTGCCGATAGTCAGCAGTCACTTGCCCAGCGGCAGGATTCCCAACCGCTTACTCCCGATGCCATACCGACAAATAGGCCGAGGAGGACCCAGTCGCCCCCCCTACTGCCGGCTCCAGGGCGCTCGATGGAGTCGTCAGTAGGGGTGCCGACAGAGGAAAAGTTAGTGCCTCATCCCCTCGAGCCCGCTGATTTGTTGCCCCGACCAGGGGAACCTCGGTTGACCCTGAGGCCAGCTGAAGACAGCTTTATTCACGCTGACAACCGGTCTACCCTCCTGTTGGAGGGCGAAGTTCTTGAGGTCGATGGTACACCTATCACCCACGATGTGGTAGTAACCCTAACGACTACGGCGGGAGAATTTGTCGGCGCAGATTATGACCCCGATCGCCCCGGATTTCAGGTATTAGCTCGCCAAGGTACTTATCAGGCTCGGCTGCGCTCTGGCCTGGAAGCCCAATCGGTGCGGGTGCGGGCCGCGGTTAGTGGCATAGACGCCCGGGGTCTGGATCCGGAGGCCGTGAATGAACCCTATCCTACTTTGGAGGCCTTCAGTCAAGTTTCCTTTATCACCAATCTACGGCCCTCTCTATTTTCTGGTGTCGTCGATTTTCGCATCGGTCCAGGGGGGGCAGATTTTTGGGATAGCTTCCGAGAATTTTTGCCCCCAGACGACCCTGATGACGTCGATGTTGACTTGGGCGTGGCCCTGTTTGGCACCTTTCCCCTGGGAGAATGGCAGTTTACTGGAGCCTATAACAGCGAGCGGCCTCTGAATGAGCGCTGCGATGGTAATAACGAGCTCTTCCGGGACGATCAATTTTGTGAGCAGCGGTATCCGGTCTATGGCGACAGTTCCACCAACGACTATCTGACCCCGTCTATCGATAGCGTGTATCTGCGGCTGCAACGGGATTCCGAGATCCTGGGTCGCGAGCCGGACTATGTGATGTGGGGAGACTACCATACTCAAGAGCTGGCTAGAGCCTCTCAGGATTTCACTGCGATTACCCGGCAGCTACATGGCTTTAAGGGCAACTATAGCTGGGGACCGCTGCAGTTGACGGCCCTATATGCCAACAACCTGCGCCCCTTTCAACGAGACACCATCGTCCCCGATGGCACCAGCGGCTACTACTTCCTCTCCCGGCGGTTAGTGCTACCCGGTAGCGAAAATGTCTTCATCGAAACCGAAGAGTTAAACCGACCCGGTACTGTGGTAGAGCGGCAGCAACTCAGTCGTGGCGCTGATTACGAAATCGACTACGACCGCGGTACCTTACTATTCCGGCAACCCCTGTTGGCTACGGAGGTAGATCCTCTGGGTGTGACCCTAGTCAGGCGCATTGTGGTCACCTATCAGGTGGATGGTGAAGAAGCCCGGGGAGACCTCTTTGCCAGTCGGTTGCAATACAACTTCAATGGCCAGACTGATGCAGACGGCTGGACTGGCGTAACCGTTCTCACCCAAGACCAAGGGATTCAAGACTTTTCCCTCTACGGAGTGGACCTAATGGTGCCCCTTGGTGATAAGGGACAACTGGTGGGAGAATTTGCCCACTCCGATTCCTCCTCGCCGGAGTTGGATGCTTCGGGGCAAGCCTACCGTCTAGAAGCTAGCGGTTCGCCCTTAGAGGGTCTTGATGCCCGGGCCTATTTCCGTTCCACTGACAGTGATTTCCGCAATAACAGCACCCTAAGTTTTCGACCAGGGCAAACTCGCTGGGGCGGTAGCTTTGATGCTCGTTTGGGTCCCGATACCCAAGTCAGGGCCCAGTTCGATCAAGAAACCAACTTTGGTCCCTCGTCCACGGTGTTGACCTCGGCAGATGCCTTGCTCTCCCCAGGGTTGGAGGCCTCCCAGGGACCACCGGTTAGCAATCGCCTTAATACCCTCAGCATTGGGGTACAGCAGCGCATTGCTCCTCTGACGTTGGGCCTTGATTGGGTGCATCGCTCTCGCGAAGACTGGGCGGCTGGTACGGACACCAGCAGTAGTCAATTAGTATCTCGTCTAAACTGGCCCCTGCTGCCCAACTTAACTTTTTTGGCCCAAAACGAGCTGAATGTTAGCTCCGAGCGCGATCCCCTCTACCCCACCCGTACCGTGGTGGGCCTGGAGTATGATGTCGAACCGGGGGTGAAACTACGCTTAGCCCAACAATTTTTCTCTGGAGGGGAGGAACCAGGGTCAATCACTAGCCTAGATACCCTGTTTGACCACGAGCTCAGCGACAATACTAGCCTGACTGGGCGCTATTCTCTGTTGGGAGGGTTCAATGGCATTACTGGCCAGGGCGCCATTGGCCTTAACCATCGGGTCACCTTGGCTCCAGGACTACGGGCTAATTTTGCCCTAGAGCGCATCTTCAGCGATGGCTTCGAGGAAACGGGCAGTGGCCAGCGGTTTGCTCAGCCTTTTGCGGTAGGATCTGGAGCTTTTGCCTTGGGATTGCAGTCAGGTACGGCTTACTCTGTGGGGCTGGAATATACCGATAATCCGGCCTTTCAAGCCAGTGCCCGCATTGAGCATCGAGACTCTTCTGCCGGAGACAACACCGTTATCTCAGCCTCGGCAGCGGGGCGCATTACCCCGGCGCTGACCTCCCTATTTCGCTATCAGCACGCCAATTTTTCTAACCAGACCATTGACCAACTGGGAGACTCGATCGATCTCAGGTTAGGCATGGCTTACCGCAACCCCAATAACGACAAGTTTAATGGACTGCTGAGCTATGAGTATCGCAAAAATCCCTCCACCACACCCTTAAGTATTCTGCAGGATGTCAGCAGTGAGTCCTCCGATCACACCCTGTCTCTGGAGGGGATATACGCGCCTAACTGGCAGTGGGAGTTTTACGGCAAATACGCCATGCGTTATAGCAATGCCACTATTGGCGGTAGCTTTGGCGATGACTTTTCGTTTAGTAACGCTATTCACCTAGCCCAACTGCGGGCATCCTATCGCTTTGCCTACCACTGGGATGTCTTAGGGGAAGTGCGCTGGATTGGTCAACCAGCTGCCAATTTTAATGAGATTGGCACCGCCATTGAATTGGGGTATTACTTAACGCCAGATCTGCGCATTGGTGTGGGCTATAGCTTTGGTCGGGCCGATGATGATTCCTTTGGCGGCAGTGGCGCCCGTAGTGCTGGTGGTCCCTATCTGGGCATATCGATGAAGGTAAATCAACTGTTTGATGGCTTTGGAGTGCAACCCACTGCCCCAGCTCAACAGGAAGAGTCTTATGTTGATACGACTCAACCCCCAGACAATGAGCTTCCTGATGACGACAATTCTGAGGATCTGTCCACTGAACCAGGAGGCACATCCCGGTGATTAGACCCCTACGATCGCAAGCAATGTTTCATCCTGGGCTATTAGTGTTGGCCGGAACCATGACCCTAGGACTGGCGACGTCGGTATCGTCAGCAGATGTGACCGCCTCTGCCTATCGGATTACGGTCAACAGTGCTCTCGATGGCTCCGTTGCTGCCGATGTGGAGTTGACTCTGCGAGAAGCCATCTTGCTGGCGAATCATGAGTTGTCGCTAGAAGATCTGAGCCAGGTGGAGCGAGGGCTGGTTACCCCGATCACGGCGCCCGGGTCAATTATCGAGTTTGAGTTGCCTAGCGATGACAGGGTGATTGAGCTGGTAGATTTATTGCCGTCAATTGCCACAGCCGATGTTGTTATCGATGGCACCACCCAGCCCGGATACGGTGAGACAGTCTCTGCCGTTGACAATATCCCAACACCTGGAGTCAGTATCACGGCAGCTCCGGGAGAGGAGGTTTTCCGCGGGCTCACGATTACCGCGGATAGCGTCACTGTGCGGGGGATGAGTCTCTACGGATTCAGAGCTCAACATCGAGCGACCCAGACTACACCGCCGGCGGATATTTTCATCAGTAATGCGCCGCCCCCAGCCGATGCCAGCCCAGCGTCACCGCCAGTGAGCTTCTTTCAGTTTCAAGATCCGGCGTTGGCCCCTCAAGATGTGGTGATTGAGCTGAACTGGCTGGGGATAACGCCCGATGAGTCAATTCCCGAGCATCGCTCTGCCTTTGGGGTATCGGTATTTAATGGGGTCGATACGGTGGTGCGGCAAAACCGGATTCAGCACCACCAGGGCAGCGGCGTGATCACGGCGGTGCGGGCCCAGGGGCTACGGCTCACGGAAAATGTCATCCTGGGCAATGGCGTGGCTGGGATGCCGGATGCGGTGCGTCTGGAAGGTCAGATTGAGGGCACTGTGGTTACAGGCAACCTGATCTGTGGCAACGATGGCAGCGGTCTGTTTTTATTCAAGCCGGAGGGCGCCAGTCTGATTCAGGGGAATGATATTCGCTTCAATGGTCGTCGCTTTGAGCGGGCAGCCGTGTATCTCATGGGCCGGGGCCATCAGGTGTTAGAGAATACCATCGGCTATCAACCGGGACCGGGGGTGGCGATTAGCGCCTTTCCCAGAAGCGATCGCAACCTGATTCGCCATAACCGCTTCACCCATTTAGACGGTCTCAGCATCGACCTAGGTGCCGATGACAATACTGGTGTGCGGGACTTCCAGCAGGCCGATGGTCCTAATCCTCCCCGGAACTCCTACAACCGCCGTCTGGATACGGCCAATGGCGCCATTAATGCGCCTGGGTTTGACCAGTATGAGTTTGGGACAGACACCGAGACAACGCTGGTGACAGGCAACGCTGATCCAGGCAGTGAAGTTGACATTTATCAGGTGGTCGAAGGTGGCGGTCCCTACAGTCCTCTGGATACGCCCCTGACGACAGTGACTGCCGATGAGCAAGGGCGCTTCCAACTGAGCTGGGAGAAACCAGAGGGGACCTGGCTCAGTGCCATTGCCAGCGACCCCCTCTATGGCACCTCAGAACCCTCGCCAGTGGTCAAAGTGCTGGGCAGCGAGGGCACGGTGCCGGAACGTAGCCCTCAACTTCCCTATACAGCTAGCTGCCTGCCACCGGCAGTGGCCGCCGAACCGCCGCCCCCAGAACCGCTGCAGTTGCGGGTGCCCCGTAACATTCATTTTGCGCTGGACCGCTCCAATATTAGCCCCGAGAGTGCCGTCATCCTCGACCAAATTGTCGCAGTGATGCAGCAATACTCCTTTCTGGTGATCGAACTGCGGGGCCATACCGACCCTCGAGCCAGTGCTGCCTATAACCAGGCCCTCAGCGAGCGCCGGGCTCTAGCCGCCCGGGAGTATCTGCTGCGGCAGGGGATTGCCCCGGAGCGGCTGCGGATTTTGCCTTTGGGAGAAAGCCAACGCGCCACCAGCGGCAACACCCGCCTCGACTATGCCCGCGATCGCAGGGTAGAGTTCATCTTCCTCGATACCCGCGGCCTTGAAATTATCTTTGAGGCTCAAGAGAGCGATCTACAGATAGAACCCTAAGATTGCTCCGTTAGGGGCAACGGCCAGTCCAGCTGATTTGCGTAGAACTAAGATATGAAGCGTTTTCAGGACATTTTAAGCTCTCGCCTATCCCTGCCGCAGCCTGGCTGCCGCTCCTCTGTCACCGGTTGGGGAGCGGCGTTGGCTGGTGCGATCGCAACGGGTTTGCTCTCTCCCCAATCCGCATCCGCTGCCACCTTAGACTGGGGGACCTTCAACTGGACAGCACCGGCTCCAGACCCCCCCCCCATTACCCAGGTCTTTCCCACCCCCATCGGTGACCCTGCCACCATCAATGGCGTCAAGCTGCGGTTTACCTGGACCGGAGCCACCGATGACTTTACCGTACTCAGTGATGCCGCCAGCCCTTTGACAGGTGGCTTGGGAGCCGGAAACAATCTAAACATTCAATTCGATCCCGATACCGTTGCCGAAACCGTCAACCTCACCATTGAATACCTAGACGACGCGGGTAACCCCATACCAGTCGAAGGGGTCCGCCTGATCGTGATTGACATCGACCGTGATGATTTAGGTGGTTGGCAGGATCAGGTTACCTTAGACGGTTCCCTCGGCGGCACAAACGTACTACCAACCATCTCCGATGCCACTAATCCTCCCCCAGCACCACCTACTACTACTCCCGGCATCACAAATGCACTAACTGTCGATATTGCGGGTAATGTCGCCACAGGCGTGTACCCCCCTGCGACAACTGATGAAGCACAGAATGATACTGCAGACGGTAACATCGTTGCCGACTACGCTTCGGCTGTTGATCAAACAACTCTAGTTTATGGCAACGGTCCTGACTCACCAGCCGATCCAGCCAACCACGGTATCGGCCTCTTCAATGTATTTTTCCAACCTGCCATCATTGGGGTGGCCAAACAGGCCGGCACGCCCACCCAAAACCCTGATGGCACCTTCACGATTCCCTACACCGTTGTAGTGGAAAACCTGGGAGAAGTTGCTCTTGACGACGTACAGGTAACCGAGAACCTAACTGGCACCTTTGCCGCCACCAATGGATTTACTGTCTCCAACCCTCGCATCGTGGCCTCGCCAGGGGGCTTCGGCGGTAGCATTAACGGTGGTTTCAACGGCAATACCAGCACCACCCTCCTAGCAGGCTCAGCCGCCGCCCGCACCCTCGCGGTTGGCGACACCCTGACCCTGGCCTTCGATGTCACCGTTACTCCCGGAGCTGGAGCCGGCGGCTATGGTCCTTTCAATAACAACGTGACGGCTACGGGCCAAAGTCCCAGTGGTGCCCCCGTTACCGATGAGTCAGACGACGGTGCCGACCCCGATCCCGACGGCAATGGCAGCCCCACCGAAAATGACCCCACTGTGGTGAACCTGCCTGCAATTGGGGTGGCCAAGCGGGTGATCGATATTCAGGATGTCGGCGGCACCCCAAATCCTGACGACCTCGACATTACCTACGAGGTGGTGGTGGAAAACTTCGGCAATGAGCCCCTAGACAATGTGCAATTGGTGGAAGATTTGATTGATCCCACCACCGGCAATCCCACCTTCGGGGCTGGCAACTTCACCATCGCTGCCGGACCCACGGTGACGGCTGGTACCCTGACCGCCAATGGTGGCTTTAATGGAACCACCGATACCAACTTGCTGGATGCGGCTAACAGTACCTTGGCCGTCGGGGCCAGTGGCACGGTGCAAATTACTGTGCGAGTGACAGACAGCAACAGTTCTCCGCCATTGCCAGCAGCACCTCCAGCCATCTATCGTAACCAGGTCAATGCCAGTGGTGTCGGTCGCACCAGTGGCGGTAACGTCTCAGACACCTCGGATAACGGTGCCGATGCCGATGAAGACGGGGATGGCAACCCCGCCAACAATAGTACGCCCACTCCCGTGCGCCTGCCTCCCACGCCAGCCATCGGCACTTCTAAACGAGTGGTGTCAACGACAGCCGCCCCTACCGGGGCCTTTGGCGGTGATACGATCCGCGTCGTCTACGAGATCGTCGTCGAAAACATTGGCGGCGAAACCCTCGACACGGTGCAGCTCAGTGAAGACCTAACCCCTACCTTTGGGGCAGGCAGCTTTCAAGTCCAGAACTTGCAACAAACCGCCGGAGCCAACACAATTACCGTCAATGGTGGTTTCGACGGCGGTGCTACCCCTGAACTCCTGGTGGCAGCTACCAGCACCCTAGATATTGGGGAGAGTGCCACACTGCAATTGACCGTAGATGTCGATCAAACCTCCACTACATTGCCCACCCCTCTCCCCGGTCCCTTCGAGAATCAGGTAGAAGCGACGGCCCAGGGCACTTTCACCAACACTCCAGTTGACGACCTCTCCAACAATGGTACCCAAGCCGCTATCGATCCCAATGGCAATGCCAATGCCAATGAGCCGGACGAGAATACCCCCACCCCAGTATTATTTGTCGGAGATTTACAATTGGTGAAGCGGATTACCAATGTCTTCCGCAATGGGACTCCTCTCTCTGCTGCCGAGATTGGCGGTGATCCCAGTGCCGTCATCAATGGTCCCGGCGCCGACGACGATGATCTGATTGCCGCTAGTGGCGGCCAGTTACCCGCGGGGTTACTCTCGGTGCCCACTAATCTGCTCTCAGGGGATGAAGTAGAATACACCATTTACTTCTTCAATGATGGCGCCCTAGCCGTCAATGACGTGCAACTCTGCGATGAGTTAGAGCCTCCCAGCATCTTCGTGCCAGGGAGTTTAGCGCTCTCGGCTCCAGTGGCCCTACCAGGTCCCCTAGGGGCCTTCGGTGCCAGTGGATTACTAGACACTCGCAATCCCCTAGCTCCCTTAGAGCCCTCCTGTATCAATGCTCCCGGCGCCTTTCCCGTTGGCCCACCCGGCCCCACTGATACCACCATTGGCGTCGGGGCTGGCGGCGGTGTCATCCTAGGAGGCACGGGCTTCACCGTAGATTCTAGTAACGTCGGGGCACTGCGCTTTAGAATTACACTGCCCTAGACGTCCAGTCGAGGCTGCCTAGCCTGCATAGGTCGTCACCCATGGGACATAGAATCTCTTAGGCGGCTGTAGAGAAAGTCTCTGAATTGGGAACTATAGAGTTGCTCAGATGCCTTAGAGCAAGATGGATGCTTAACGTCCTGTATGACGGTGGTCATGTCTGTTGCATAACTGCAGCAAATTTTGTTGTGGTTGTAGTGTTTTGAGCGATGTCACTGTTGCTGTCCTAGTCGCTCGGGAGACAATATGGGAGCATCCAATACCCTGATATGTGGCTATTATGGCCATTACAACTGGGGCGATGAGGCCATGTTGACGGGGTTGCTACGGCTACTACGCCCCTACTGTCCCCATGTCACTGTCTATTCAGCGGCCCCTGATAATACCCAGGCTCGTCATGGGGTGAAGACCCTTTCGACAGTGCCGCCGCGTCGGCGTTTGCAAGCTTGGCGTCAGCAATGGCAGCATACTCGAGCGATGCTGACCCATCGCTGTTTTGTCTTGGGCGGAGGCGATCTACTGCGGGATAGCCCCACCCATGAGGTAGCAGGGGTATGGTTGGCTCCTCTGCAGCAGGCAGTGCAGCTGGGACATACCACCTTGGTCTTGGGCATTAGCGTTGGCGATATTTGGAAAGCTGAGAGTCGACAGCAAATTCCTCGGGTGTTGAATCGGGTATCCCTGATCGCCGTGCGAGACCAGATATCGCGGCACAGGCTGATTGATTTAGGAGTGAGGCGACCGATTCAGGTGATGCCCGATCTGGCTCTCCAGGCGCTGCCTCCGACTGCTATTCAGCAGCGGTCACAGTCCCGAGAATCTCCCCAAGTTGGCCTGTCTCTTCGGTCTGTGATGGGACGAGGTGCGATCGCACAGGATGCCTGCCAAGCTGACAGAGCTTTAACCCTAGATGCCCATCTCCAGCAGGTAATGGCCACCATTGCCGACACGTTAATTGAACGCCACGGAGCCACCATTCATCTCGTGCCCTTTCAGGCTTATCCGGCTGAGTATCACAAGCGACATCGTCCTAGTGTAGACGACCATGCCTTTGGCTTAGTCAGTCAGCAGCTTAGCCGCTACCCCGAACAATGGATTTGCCATCCCTACATTGCATCCCTAGACCAGCTGTTGACGATCCTGCAGTCCTTAGATCTGATGATTGGAACTCGACTGCACTCATTAATTTTGGCCGCAGGAAGTGGCGTACCGGCCATAGCCATCGAGTACGACCCCAAAGTGTCAGGCTTCATGGCAGCAATTGATCAGACTACCTATGTCCATCCCCTGGAAAACCTCAATACCACTGCCATTACGACCCAAGCAGAAGCTATCTTAACCCGTTGGCCTCAGGCCCATAGCGCGATTCTAACTGGCCTGGCTCAATACAATCGGGGTTGGCAGTCCCCAGTCTCCTCTCTGGAGGACTTACTAAGGTAATGACAGTGATCCATCAGGTGCATCGCCATGACAACTCAGCCTATCTTCATCGTGGGCGTGCCTCGCTCAGGCACGACCCTCATGACCACCCTGCTATCTGCCCATGCTCGTGTTGCCATCTCTCCGGAAACCCATTTCTTAGATGAATGGTTACCACGCTACCAACATTGGTGTGCCCTTGAGCGAGCCGATCATTTCCAGCAATTCTGGCAGAATTGGAGCAGCAGTCAGCGATTTTCCTATTTCGGGGTTGATCCAGAGCAGGTGTTTCAACGTCTTCAAGCGCAGCCAGCAATCAACTTCAAAGTCATCTTCCAAAGTCTTTTAGAAGAGTATGCTATCAGCCAGGGAAAATCTCGCTGGGGCGAGAAAACCCCCATGCATTACCGCCATCTGCAGACCTTACTAAACTGGTATCCCAATGCTCGAGTCATTTGGATGATACGAGATCCGCGGGCAACGGTGGCCTCGTTGTTACCACTAGCCTGGGCCAGTAATTCAGCCCGCAGCAATGCCCAACATTGGCTGGGCAGTCTACATTTGTTTGAGACCCGTTGGCGACGAGATCATCGAGTGCTGCTGGTGCGGTATGAAGATTTAGTCACTGTCCCAGAGTCAACCCTGGTTCAGGTCTGCAAATTTATCGGCGAAGTTTACGACCCTAGCATGATTACAAATCGCTCCGAGCAGACTTGCCCGGTCATTAACCGCTGTAGTTGGGCTGAGAGACACCTGAAGCAGGCCCTACAGCCGATTAGTCAACAAGGTCTTCACAAATGGAAGCGACGACTCTCTCGGCGTCAGGTGGTCAATATTGAGTTGATTACTCGTTCAAAGCTAGAGACCTATGGTTATCAGTTAACTGTCCCGCCTTGGTTTTTAGCTAGTTGGCATTGGGCATCGACGATGCGCTCTCGTCTACAGTTACTCAATCTCCATCAGATACTAGACATGTAACCCCGAGCATACTAGCAGCTTGTTCGACAGGATTGCCCTAAGAGGATATTTGGAAAGTACTCTGCAACCTTGCTCCAGACTGGATTCTGGCCAACAGAACCATACGCTCTAAAATGCCTACCTTACAGGCCTTTCAGCCGAGTTTTCAAATGTCCTCTAAGGCCATGACTGATTTATAGATGGTTAAATGCTCCTCAAATATCTGGGCAATATGTAGTCGTCCCCTGAGGCGAGCTAGAGCTTGATCTTGGTGGACTGCTGACACAGCTTCAGAATCTTGCAGCTGAGCATTAATAGCCTTTGCTAGGGCTGTTGCCGTATAGGGAGTAAAGACTCTAATCGCTCCTGGTTCCAACTGGTTATAGGCCTCAATTTGAGGCCATTGAGAAGCCAGAATTGGCCGCCCTAAGGCGATCCAAGTAGATAATGACCCCGATGCTGCCATCTTCGAGAAGGGGCACAACGCTAAATCACTAGCCCACAGATAGCGAGCCAAGGTCTCATCGTCGAGGTAACCAGTAATCAGCAACTGTGATGTCACCCCTAGGTCTGCTGCTAGCTGTCGTAGTTCTTGCAAAAAGGCCTGATTTTCCGAAGTAGCCATGCCAGCGAAGATCAGCATGACAGTATCAGGGAGTTGGGCCAAGGCTTCAATAGCCAAGCGATGTCCCTTTCCTCGGGAAATAAACCCCTGCAGGGTTACAATTTGGCGATGGTTGAGGCCAAGTTGATCTTTAGCTGCTTGAGGAGATAGCCGTAGCACTGGCTCTTCCACGAAGTGGGGAATTACCTGAAGTTTCGAAATGCCATGAGCTCGGGAAGACGAATAAACAATATCTGCAGAATTGTGCCAATTTCTGCCGCAGATATACTGCAAATGCTGAGCTTCTTCCTGCGTGCAAACTAACACCCGATCACTCTGCTGTACCAGATGTAGCAGGGTTATGCTATCTGGCAACCGCTGTTGCCACAGTTGCCGCAGCGTGCTGCGCAAAGCCAAGGATGGTGACTTAGCATAGCTCCGTTGCCGCTGATTTTCCTGCCATACCATCTGCCCTAGCTGAGCCGGGGAGTATAACACCGTATCGATATCATGCATTGTGACAACTAGTGGAACAGCCAAGGACTGTAGAAATTGTCGCAGTCGTTGCCACTGTTGCCAGCCTCCTCCCCAGAGATATTTACTAAACTGCCCATGCACCACATTGCAAGTCGATAGTTTGTGACCAGCTTCCTTTAACTGGCAAGCATCGGCATCAGGTGCCGTTAGCTTGACCTCTACTACTTGAATATCTAACTCACCGCGCTTTTTTCCCTGTTGAGCTAGCAAGCGACCATACCGGGTCACACCACTCTCGTATTCTGAATTGGCATCCGTCGTCTGCAAAAAGCCAATTCTCATGGCAATCTCCTAAGGTGAAGTGTTGACGACATCGGCTGTAGCTGCTTGGATAATTGGCGTCAATGCCTGCCAAGAATACTGAGTTTGCACCCACTCATAGGCTGCCTGTCTCAAGCGATTCTTGAGGGTATCATCTACCAAGAGTCTCGAGACTGCCACGATGATTTCATCGGCCGTATTCGCCTGTAACCAATGAGTGCCAGGATAACCGACAATTCCTTCAACTCCCTTTTCAGTAGTTACGACCGGGCATTCCGCTGCAAAAGCTTCTAGAATTTTTAGGCGAGTGCCGCCGCCAACTTGTAATGGCATCACTGTCAGGGTGGCTATGGCCAAGTAAGGTCGCACATCTGCTACTCGACCAGTCACGGTGATAGCTCCCTGAGATAACCGAGCTGCATGGCGCATCAGCGGCGTCGGGGCATCACCCACCAGTAAAAGTCGCGTATTAGGGTGAGTTGCCTGGACTGCAGGAAAGATCGCCTCGATTAAAATTTCGGCGGCCTTAGCGTTGGGTTGGTAGGAAAAGGTGGCAGTGAATAGTAAGTACTGGCATCCCTCAGGTAAATGGGGGGGGGAGGCTATCTCTCTAGAGCGAACCCCTGCGTAAAATCTAGTGTCGATGCCGTTGGGGACAACCTGAATTGACGATGGAGGACGACCATAGAGCCTTTGGATCAACTGGGCATCTTGCTTACTACAGGTCCAGAGCTGATCGACTTGGCCAATCACTCGCCGCTCAATGGCTCTGACCTTACGGCTGAGCAAGGTGGCTTCTAGGCGATCTCTGAAATCACTTAAGTTCTGTTCTATGGCTTGCCGTAGGGAAAATTCAACATTATGGGCGTCATAGATGAGGCGAGCCGAACTTTGCAGCAATACTGGCAGATAACGATGCAACCAAAGCTCTTCCAGGATGATCACATCCGGTTTAAAGTCTTGTACGAGCTGCTGCAATTGCCAGGCGACTCGGCCGGAATAAAAATCGTCAGCCCACCAGTGGCCATAGGGGCGTAGCCACCAGAGTTTTTTCTCCAGCTTACGGAGAATATGTCGTTGCTGGGCGATGTCATCTCCATGAATGCTCTGCCAGAGGGCAACGTCGGGGGGAACTTCCTGCTGACGAGGGGCCCGGCGGGAGAGTATCGCGACGACGGCCACTGGTCCCAGGGCTTTGACAGCGGTGATGTTTTGCCAATTGCGCAGGGCGGCTCCACCCATGGGTGGATAAATTGGCTTGCCCGTGAGAAACAGCGTTCGCAACAACGTCTCAAACCCTGGAGTGACTGTTCATCTGTAAGTCCAGTATGCCCAGGAATGGGGGAGGTGTCTCCTGGAGCGGACTCATGATTAGGATGCGATCGCCTTAAAGCATGCCAGGGTTTGCCGTCCAATCACAGACCACTCAAATGGGTCTAGGGGGGCTTGGGCTGGACGGAGTGTGGTAATAGCCCAATGCAGGGCTCGCTGTAGATCTGATGCGTTTAAGTCAGGCTGGTAGGTTTGCACCCAAGAGGTACCCACCTGGGTCTGGAGTTCTTTCAAGGCCCCTAGGGAGGGAACCAGGATAGGGCAATTGTAGGAGAGGGCCAGTAGGGCACTGCCAGAATTGGCGATCTGGCTGAAGGGTAATACTACTAGGTTGGCAGCATTGAAAAAGACCTGGAGTCTGTCATTGTCGATGAAGTCTAGGTGTAATTGAACGCGAGGATCCTGATTGGCTGCTTGTTGTACCTGACTAGCCATGGTCTCGCTAATCGGTTGGCCAGCCACCACTAGCTGCCAATCATAGACCGGTAGGTGTCGAAACTGTTTGATCAGGGCAGGTACATTCTTGTAGGGGCGAATTAGCCCCAGGAAGAGTAATACTTTAGTGGTGACTGGAATGCCCAGCCTGGCTTTAGCTGCAGCCCTGTCGATATCGTTGGGGTAGGCATCTCGATAATGGCCGTGAGGAATAATGCACTTAGGCAATCGGGCAAGCTGAGGAAAGTGATGCTGAGCCTGCTGGGCAATGGTTTGACTGAGGCTGATATAGCTATGCAGCAGGGGAATAAACTGTCGCCAAAACCAGGCTTGCAAGGTCGGAAAATAGGCGTCGTGGGGCTGGAGGTTATGAATTGTCCACACTAAGCGAGTGCCTCGCCAGCGCATGTATCGCAGAATCAACAGCACTCCTAGGACTTTCACCCGAGATTGCCAGGGGCGATTGGGATCGAGCAGGTCTTCTAGGGGCCAGTGGATGTGCAAGATATGAAAGGGGCCTTGCAATGAACTGGAAAATTGAAATTCTCGAACATCCACTCCATGGCGATTCAACTGGCTGTATAAAAGACAGGGATAGGGATTTTTATAGCATTTTTTATGGGCAGGCCAAGCCACAATTCTCAAAGCACCTGTCAAGGTTAAACCTCATAAATCTGACTAATAGTTGCAACGTGACTTAATTACAACGGCGAGGGTTGCGAAGACAATAAATCTGAGCCTTAAGCCAAGTGACCCAGGTTTGTAGTGGGCTTAACAGAGAACTCATCAGGAGTTCTCGCTCAGACGCGACGACAACATCGTTTCTGGCCGTATTTTTGTATTTCAGCAGATGTAAAATTAGCTTGCGGAAATCGTTGAGAATATACGCTGGCAGAATCAAAGGGCGCTGCCAATGGGGGTATCGAATCATGCGGGTATGATATCGGCTAATACCAATGCCCCGGAAAAAGCGCAGCAAATAGTCTCGCTCTAACCGAGTTTTAGGAATTTGATGGTAGATGTGCATGGCGGGGTTAAACCAGATGGTTCCGCCAGCCTTTTTGATGTAGAGCAGTGCTTCAATATCTTCCCCTTTCTGGCTTAGGGATCGTCCCACGGGTCCCTTAAGAATTTGCCGTTGGGGAACGTGATTGAGCCAGACAGCGCGGCGAATCACTAGGCCTGCTCCCGGGGGTAAGGTGTTGGTGAAGGCATAAATACCTTGAGTAAAACAGACGATTTCGTCGCGCTCAATAATCGGTAGAAATTGTGCGATGCGGTCAAAATTTCGGGGAGGGGAGACTTCGTAAACGCCATGAATCTGGCTACCGACGGCAGCAGCTTCGGGATGGGCAGCGGCAAAGGTGATGGCTGCCTTGACCCAGTCTTGAGCAGGCACATTGTCGTCGTCTAGGAAGCCGATTAAAGGGGCCTGGGCTTCGTCGATGGCCCGACGTCGGGCATGGGAGGCTCCTAATCTGGGCTCGTAACAATACCGAAGGGATGAAGCAGCAGACCAGTGAGCCTGATAGCTGTGAATGACAGTAGCTGTATTATCGACGCTGCAGTTATCAACGATGACGATTTCCCAGGGAATCTGATCAAGGCCGGTTTGCGATCGCAACGCCGCTAAGACGGCGGGCAATCGCAGGGCGCCGTTATGAGTTCGGATCGCGACCGTAAAATCTGGCATGTTTAGCCGGGTAGATTCACGCTGTCGACGCAAGCAGACGGCACCCCATTTTCGATTATGGTTCCCAGGAAACCCAGACGGATCATTGGCCACAGCACTACCGTTATCCCCTGACGACTATTTTTTCACACTCGTTCCCCGTCAGCATAGCCTTTATGGAAATCGAATTTTGCGGTGAAGAGTTACTAGGTTGCTCAGCCAATAAAGGCCCTGTTCTGACTTGTATTCAAGTAATTTGTCGGTCACTGCTCAATCAGGACTGCCAGTCAGGGCACGCTCCCTCTTGTTGCCAACCGTAGGGATGAATGGCACAAATCAACGTTGTGCGGGTTGCCTGGCTAGTACCATAGGTGACGCCATGGTAGTTAATGCAACCCTGGCAGGCTGGGGGACGAGACGTGGTTCTCTCACAAAAGCCTACTTGCGATCGCAAAATATGCTGTTTACTCTGGGCCCGATGCCACTGTTCGTAGGCGCGACGACGACACAGATAGTTAGCCCTGAAGAAGACTTCATCGCTGGCACTCATGGTTGGCAATCCTAGGAGATATCTCTAGGCTACCCAGGATGCCCCAGCGACAGGTGAAATCTTAAAGAGACATAAACTACTCACGCCCTAGCCCTGGGGAACTTGGAGATCAGTACCATCGCCTGGAGAAAGAGACGGAGTGGCCTCGCCATCGAACCTGGTATCCCCAGTTGCATCTCTTGCCTCCTCCGGCACCGTCGTCTCTGTCGTTGAAACAGCCTGAGTCATCTCCTGCTGTACGCGCTCAGTAATTCGTCGGATCAATTCGCCAGCACGGCCATCATTGTCAGGGCGCTGCACCAAAATGGCCAGGGCGTAACGTTTACCACTGCGGGTGTCCACCAGGGCAACATCCCCGAGTAAGGATTTAATATCTCCGGTCTTATTGGCCACGATGGCGCCATTTCCAGCTGCTGATGGAATCAAAGAGCGATTATCAGTGCGCTGCATGATCGCCAGCAACCGATCTCGCGATCGTAGCGACAAGAGCTCTCCCTGGTTGACCCTGGCCATCAAAGTCACCAAATCCTGAGCACTGGTTGTATTGGTTCCCCCTAGATCAGGCAAGGGGCTGCGAATCACGGTGGCAGATAACCCCCATTGGCGAAACTGTTGGTTTAAGGCTGTAGCCCCTCCCAACAGCTCGATAATCATATTGGTGGCAGTGTTGTCACTGCTAACAATCATCTGGGTAGCCACCTCAAGTACGGGGTACTGTGTGTCTAAGGGCTGCTCGCGGAGCTCCCCAGACCCCCCGGCCAGATCTTGCTGCCGCAGAGTTAGCCCCTGATCTAAGGTAACTTGTCCTGCATCTATAGCTTGTAGTAATGCCACTAAGATAGGCACCTTAATGGTACTGGCTGCTGGCACAGGAGTACTGCCATTGACATCAACATAGTCGCCCGTGTCTAAGTCCACCATGAAGGTGGCTTGGGTCAATCCAGGTGTCAGGGCCGATAGACTTTCCAAATCAGCCGCCAGATAGGTTAATTCAGTATTCCAGGACAGACCACTGTTCGCCCTGGGGTTCGATGACGACTGGGAACGCTCAGGCTCAGCTTGAGTGAGAGCCCCTGGTGTCGGGGCATCTGCCTCCGTCGGCCCTAGAACTGACAGCACCGTCCCCACAATCGCGGCAACCCCAATCCCTAGGATCAGCAGCCGCATGACATAGAGCAGGGGAAGGGCTGTCGGCCGAGGTCGTCGTGGCGTGGAAGCAGCATGGGACCGCTCAGATCGAGTGGGGGACTGTGGGGGCCGTCCCCGATGGGCCTTAGCCGTAGATCTAGCCTTAGCCGTAGATCTAGAGGTATTGGTCGGTTTCGGTCGTAAGGGAGTGACTTTCCGATCGGGGTGAGGAAGGCGTGACTCTGGCCGAGGGGGTGAGGGTTGTGGTGGCTGGGACAGCGGCCTTGATTGAGGGCGTGGGCCCTGGGAAGGGCGCCTGTGACCCTGGCCAGGGGAGGCCTGATAGGGCGCTCGGGGGGCCGACCGTGGCGCCGCTTGAGGCGAGCCAGGATGGCTGCTGGCAGGTCTAGACGGGCGCTGATCAGAGGCCGTCGGGGTTGACCGGCGCGACGTCCCAGGTGGCGTCTGGAACATCTGCTGTTGGGTGCGCCACCAGTTGCGACGGCGAGGATTAGGACGCTGAGGTCGGGGCCGAGGTGCCCCTTGGGAGCCAGCGGTATTATTGCCTGCAGTGGGAGGGGAATACCGTCGCAGCGGGGGAGATGGTTGCTGAGAAGAGTTGCCGTACTGTGCCATGGTGCTATCTCTCTATGGTCGCCGTTGCCTAGGGCGAAGGGAGGGTATTGGGATCAGAAGCTGCCAGGGCCCACTCTACCTGGCGGATAATTCCCCTTAGCATAGCCAATTCCTGGGATGTGGGAGCCGTTCGATACATTAACCGACGCAATTTTTGCATGCGGCTATTGGCTGTATGGGGGTAAAGATAGCCGATTTTTAGCAATAATGCTTCCAAATCAGAATAAAAGCCATCAATTTGGTCGATGGCTGCCCGGGCAGAGTCGGGGGCGATGGTGGTTTCATGGGGCGCCATGGCAGGTGCAGCCTCCCTGAGGGCACTCGATTGACCCGGGACCATCGCCTCCGCTGCTGAGGCTGCTGTCGTCGCCTGGGACTGATCGAGACGAGAGAGCAAATAGCTACAGACTGCCACCGCCTGGGCTAGATTTAGGGAGGGATAATCGGGATTGGCGGGAATACGCACCAAGCGCTGAGCATAATTGAGCTCGATGTTATTCAAGCCGCGATCTTCTGGGCCAAAGATGAGGGCCACCGCCGCCGCTTCGGGGGCCAATAACCAGGGTAGTGCGATTTCTGGGGTTTCTAAGGGGCTATCCAGAGAGCGGGGGCGAGCTGTGGTGGCAATGGTTCGGCGACACCCCTGTAGGGCTTGGGGCAAGGAGTCTACTCGACGGGCGGCCGTCAGGACATCTTGCCCGTGAACCGCCATCTGTTGAGCAGCAGCGGCATTGGGGTCACAGTGGGGATTCACTAAGACCAATTGGCTCAGGCCCATATTTTTCATCACCCGAGCTACAGAGCCCACGTTGAGGGGACCCGCCGGCTCTACTAACACGATGCGGATGTGGTCAAGGGCCATCGATCTGCCTAAGAAATACGGGATGGAGCTGAACAACCCTTCACTTTACGGGGTTACCCTGGGGAACGCAAACACCCAGACGCTGCCCTTATGCTAAGGGGGATAGCCCGTCAACGTTCCTAGACTCGGCAGTGACCGGACTAGCAAGGTCCTAGTCCTAGTCCTAATTATCTCGATGGCAGCTAGACACTTTGTTCCTTGCCCCCCTTATCCCATGGGCGCCATGGCGTCGCCATCGCCACTAGGCCAATGCAGAGACTGGGGCGGTGGGTCTGGCGCTCACGGCCAACGCCATGTCTGCCAGGGAGCCTAGAGCCTAGTCAGACAGGGAGTATACGATTGGTCGTCGCTAGAGAACCCGTTGAGCGCACGAAGAATTGTCGCAATCTTGTCAGGGGATGTTTACGTCGGCTTTAGCCTAGACGTATTGGCTTAGAAGTATCAGGCTAAAGGACTGTGGGTTGAGTGTTGATTTGACCGTACTGGTTTAAGAGTATTCCATCTAAAAAAGTGTCCCGTTCAAGACACTGAACTCATGCCCTTAGCCCTGTGGCCGGGTGTCCTCGGATAGGTATTTAGCTGGAACTCTCTAAGTCTGATGCTGGAGCCAGATAGCGGGGATAGTTGAGGCTGATCGGGGCCTGGACTCTAGCAGTTATCTGGCGCGCAGCTGCCTCTAGGCGTGGCAGTTGCGTCACTGTAGATACCGACAGCGGAGGAGCCACTATGGCAGAGGATCCAAAGAATGAGAAGTCCCCTCAGACGGTGATCAAAGCTGACCCAGTGACGGTCGCTGCCGTGATTACGGCGCTATTACTGGTGCCCCTGTTGATCGCAGGATTTCTGTCCCAATAGACCACCGAACCCATGGGCTAGCACAATAGCCCTAACTGGGACAGACGAGCATCAGTAAAGTCTGAAATCACTAGGGTGGCCCCTAGGTCGTAGAGGTGTTGAGGCTCATGGGTGGTGGCAACCCCAATGGTGAGAATGCCAGTTGCGATCGCAGATCGAATACCCGACGGCGAGTCTTCAAAGACTACCGCGGCCTCCGGCGACACCTGCAAGTGTCGCAGTCCTTCCTGATAGGGCAGGGGGTCGGGCTTGCCCCGGGGCAACTCATCGGCCAAGATCACCGTTGCAAATCGCTCTGTCAGGCCCAAGGTCTGCAGCGTGAATTCCGCATTGGCGCGGGGAGCATTGGTGACAATGGCCTCCTGCAAGCAGTGTGCTTTGCTCCAGGCCAGCAACTCTATCAGCCCTGGTAAGGGCCGTAATTGGGCCCGGGCCTGGCGACGGAACTCGGCTTCCTTAGCCTGACTCAGCTGTTGCCGTTGCTCCAAAGACAGATGAGGCAATAGATCCTGCAAGATATCGGGATTAAGACGACCACTAAAGGTCTGCTGATAAACCGTTGGATTCACTTCGATTCCATAGGGATGCAGTACTGCCTGCCAGACCTGACGGTGAATCGGATCGGTGTTGGCTAAGGTCCCGTCCAAATCGAACAAAATTGCCTGTAGCATAGTTTCCCCAAGCGTGTGCCCTCTCCTTGATAAGGTAGCAGCAGGAATACAGGAATAATCGTAGGGGAGCATCGTCCATGGCTGGGGGATGGCCACCATTACTCACGATGACAGCATGCTCAACCATTGCCATGGCTTGGGCTCAACCGACCATGGCATCCCCAATTAATCTATGGGTTGGTCCTGAACAAGTGCCCTGTTTTCAGGCTGCTGATGGCAATTGCTTGCTGGTTCGCCAGGTACCCCAATCCCATTACAGCCTGTGGCCCCATGCGATTGCCGGCTTCACCTATGCAGCGGGTTACCACTACCAGCTACAGGTGCGGCCCCCGGACGCAGAAACCACGGCCTGGACTCTGGTAGAGCTCATCGAGCAATCTTTGGCTCCGGGGCCTCTAGAGGCCTATCTTTGGCAGTTGCATAGGTATTACACGTCAGCTGGAGAGGTGGTAAAGGTTTTACCGAGCACGACCCTCACCCTGGAGTTTGCCTTGCCGAATCAGATGCGCGGAACCACCGGTTGCAACGATATTCAAGGGAACTATCAGCGCCAATCCCAGCGCCTCACTCTAACGGTTGACAGCTCTACCCTGTTTTACTGTCCTGAACCAGGCTATATGGCTCAGGAAGTAGCCTATCTCAATGCCCTGACCAGGACAGTCCATTTTCAGGTGGAGAATCGTGAATTACAGTTACTGGATGCCAGCCATACCCCGCTGTTGACGTTTCATGCCCAGGTGGCTTCTGGGCCAGCCTTAGCCTATAGACTCTGGGAGTTGCGGGGATTGGTGGATCACCAGGGGAACTGGGTACCGCCTCTGCGGCAAAGCCGGGTAACCCTTATCTTTGACAATCAGGGGGGGGCCATTGGGTTTGCTGGCTGTAATCCTTTCATGGCGACCTATGAACGGCAGGCGTCGCAGCTTCACATCCAGTCCCCAATGCTGGGACGTCGCTACTGCCCCCAGCCTGAGGGAATTATGACCCAGGAAACATTATTTTTAGAATGGTTAGAGGTCACTGCCAGCTTTGAGGTGCGTGGTAACCAGTTAGATCTCAAAACAGACCAGGGGAAACGGGTTGCTAGTTTTAGGCAAATTGTTCCCATGGAGGAGGAAACAACGGGTAATTTGTCGGGGAGCGTCGCTGAGAATAGCAATGGATTATAGGGGAACACTGGAAAATTATGCCCTGGAAGTCACGGTGGGTTAAGCTAATTGGCCGCACTTGCCTGAAGTGGCAACAGGACGACTGCTTATCAATGGGGGCGGCGCTAGCCTATTACGCTTTATTTTCGCTGTTTCCCATTATTCTGGTCATCCTCAGCATTGTCGGTATTTTTATCGGCCCCAATACCTACGCCTACAACCAGATTATTGTCTTTACCAGCCAAGCCTTACCACCAGATGCCTTTGAGGTGGTGCAGGAGACCCTGTTGCGGTTGCATGAAGATAGCACTGGGGCCAGCATCGTCGGCTTCATCGTGCTGTTGTTTACGGCTAGCGGTTTCTTTGGTGCCCTCAGTCGTTCCTTCGATAAGATCTGGCGGACGGAGTCTTCTCTGGGCAAACGCGGGCATATTGTCTGGGCAGTCGTGAATGTGGTCTGGCAGCGTCTATTTGCGTTCATTCTTGTGCTCAGTTCTACCAGCTTGATCTTTCTATCGCTGCTGCTCAATATCGCCATCGATATGTTCCTGGCCATCCTAGAGCAGTTCAGCTCCCAACTGGCGCTTCCTCCCATTGACCAGGTCACCCTGTTGCCTTGGTTGCAATGGGGAGTATCATTTGTCCTGTTGACGCTGGTGGTGATGGTGCTCTTCAAGGTACTGCCCTCTACCCGGGTGGCTTGGGGGGATATCTGGCTCGGGGCCTTGGTCACGGCGTTGCTGCTAGTGGGATTGCAGCAGTTAATTAGTAACAGTGTGATTAGCCTAGGTAGTCGTTTTCGCTCCTATGGGGTGATTGGGGGGGTGATGGTACTGATGCTGTGGATTTACCTCACCAGCCAGGTCTTTTTCTTCGGCGGCGAACTGACCTATGTCTATGCTCGCCTCTTCGGCAGTCGTCGCCCACCTCCCATGGATCCCGAATCAGCGTCTGTATCTGACGGCGAGAGGGTGGATTCCCTGACTTAAAAGATCGTGGCTTCATAGACGACGGTACTTGGCTTGAGAACTACGGTCTCAGGCCACCACTCGCTGACACTGCCACCTAAACGCCTCCTGCCACTTACTTGTCAGTCCCATAGCGAGCCAAAATGTCTCGGAACCAGGCTTCAAAGCGATTCCCTAGGGCCGAGAGGGAGTATTCGGCCTCGGCTTGCTGGCGACAGGCACGGCGATCGAGCTGATCAAGACGTGCGATCGCATCCACCAAGCCAGCCACGTGATCTGGCTCCACCAGCCACCCCGTCTTGCCCTGCTGCACGATCTCGGCCGGACCGCCACGGCGATAGGCAATCACCGGCACCCCACAGGCCAATGCTTCAATGGCGACATTACCGAAGGCTTCCAGCCAACGCGGGGTCATCAGCAAGGCCCGACACCGCCGCACTACTGCCTGCAGCTGGTGGGTAGGCAAAAACCCCAAGTACTCTATGGGAGCCTGGGGATAGCGTTGGCAAATATGATCCCAGTAGGCCTGGTCTTCTAACTTACCCAAAATCTTCAGGGGCATTTGACTCTGGGCTGCCGCCGCCACCGCATCCTCCAAGCCCTTCTCCGGAGAAATACGGCCTAACCAGACTAACTCTGGCCCCGGATTGCCGCAAAATTCATAGCAAGTCAGATCAACGGCGCTGCTAAGACAGCGAAACTGATCTGGCTGCGGGAAAGTAGCTGCTTGGGTGCGAGTATAAACACCAAGGGTACCAGGAAATCGCTCCCCCACCGTGGTAACTGCTGCTGCCATAGCATCACTGAGACATCCCATACTGACAAAATGGGCAATGGGACGCCGGAAAAAGGGGGTCAAATAGAAGGGCAACCAATCGTAGGCCAAATTCACCAATAGATCATAGTCAGCTTGCACCTGACGGCCATAGTCCCACATGGCTGCCAGCACTGAGTCTGGGGGCAAGACGATCGGCACCTGCGGTCCCTGGGTGTGGGCCGTCGGCTGCCAGGTCCCCGGCACCTGCTCAATGGCCATAGCTCCCAGAGTGGATCCCTCCGGGGCTACCAATCGCAACGTGTGCCCTCGCCGAGCCAGCTCTTGGCTGAGAACGTTCAAGGTCAATTCCACCCCACCGCCTAACCCAGAGCCCAACGGACCGACGGGAGTCGATAGTAATAGCAATCGTAGCGGTGCCCTTGCCATGGAATCGGTATCTTTTTCCATTGGCTGCCCTAGGATGGAGTAGGATGCTCAGATTCATCCTCTACTGCTTGCAATTGTTCCGTCGGCTGAGGAGTACTGCCGAGAGTGAGGGTAGAATCAACTCCTGCTAGCTGGCGAATCCGCCCTAATTGCTCTAAGGCCCACCGAGCCGTATCTTTTACCTCAGCATCACTATCTTCAGCGACCACATGGCTTAGCATCTGACTGGCCTGCCCCATTAAGTCGTAAATCCGGGTCAGATCCCGAATGGCATTTTGACGGACTTCGGCATTGGGATCCTGTAGGGCCATAGCCAGAGCTCGATTCATCGGCTTCAGCGAGCGGGTACTAACCTCCGTCAGAGCAGCTAGGATCAAGCTGCGCTCCTTCGAATCAGCATCTAGCATCAAATTCACTAGGGGTTGAATCGCAGTAGAGTTTCCCCGCTGCCCCAGTTCCCAAATGGCTCGTCGGCGCTTAGCTGCATCAGGGCTGGCTAGCTCTTCGATTAATTCATTGACAATATTAACCCGACTCATGCGAGGCGACGCATCAGCCAGCAGGGTTTTGGGGTTTGCTGCTGCCCCATTTTGTCCCTGGAGGCTGGGCTCAGTAGTTCCGTTACCCGCAGCGGCAGCAGCACTGGGTAACTGGTTGACCGAGGTGTCGGCTTTGGCCTTCGTTGCTGGCGCTGAAAGCTTTTGAGGTCGTCGCAAGAATAGGACCAGCAGGATGCCACCACTGACGATAATCAGCAGGGCTAGCAATCCCAGCATCAGCCAGGTAAAGGGATTACCGTTCTCTGCGGCAGGAGCAGCCTCGGCCTCCTCTGCAGCCAAGGGCGCTTCTGCAGTTTCTGATTCTGATTCGGTTTCCGATTCGGTAGAGGTCGTGGGGGCAGGAGCCTCTGTCGCCGGGGGAGAGGTCTCTTCAGGCGGTGCAGTGTCAGTGGGGGTGTCTGCAGCTGGCGGCGATGCAGTCGATTCGTCCCCAGACGGTAACTCCGTCGATGGCACGAATTGAGGAGATTGAATCCGTTGCCAGGTCAGTTGGTCTAAGACGCCGGTAGGAGACACCCCAATCTCTCGCTGAAAGTCAGCGACGGCTTCTTGGGTTGCCGGTCCATAGATCCCATCGACGGCATCACTGTAAAACCCCAACCGCTGTAGTTGCAGTTGTAAGAGCATCACCTCATTGCCCTTCATTCCGGGAGCCAGCAAAATTCCCTCGGGTGATGCCGGGGCGTTTGGATTGGCTGTTGGCTCAGTGGGAGATGCCTGGGCTAACTCGTATGCCGATGCGACTGTTGCATCAGTATTGATGGCTAGGGAGGCATTGGCAATCCCTTCAGGCAGACTCCCAAAAACAGCCAGACAAATTGTGGCGAGTAGAGTCGAACGTTGGACCATGCCTTGATTACCTTCCTTCCGCCTCCCAAAGCGTATGCACTGCTATTGCTATGCTACGCACTGACATCATGGGCTGCCCACCTGAGATTTTACTGATGTTTGCCGGACTCGGAGAGGCATTGCGATATTGCACAACACCTGCCATATCCTGGCATACCTATGGTTCGGCTAGCAGCTTAGGCGGCCATCACCAGGGGCTGGCCCCTTAACTAGGCTGACCACTGAGCAGATGTCAAGACAACGCCCGATTGTTCTGTCAGCTACGGCATCTCAGCTTAACTTAACTCAAAGCGGTAAGACACTCCAGGGATTGGCATGACGAATCTAGAAGTCAGGGGGGAACCTCATGGTGCCTTTAAGCACGTGAAGAAGCTATGAATTGCAACAGAGGCTAGAAACATTGAGCAGGCAGCTGTTTCTGCGTCACCTGCCGGATTTGAGGGAGGAGGTTTCGCTAGGGTCAGAGTCCAGGGACACTGGCTCGGCCAAGGGCTCTATGGGAGGCTCTAGCCATTGTCGTATCCACTGCAGCAAAGTCTCTCGCTGGTTGATCAGGTAAATACTCACTAGGGTCAGGCTGACACCGGTCCACTGCAGCCAACTCAAGACCTCTGCTAGGAACAGGTTGCTAAAGAGCAGGGCAAACACTGGCGTTAGAAAGGTGAGGGCACTCAGACTGGTGAGATTACCCTGGGCCGCCAAATAGAAAAACAGGCCATAGGCTAAGGCACTGCCAAACACAGTGGAGTAGAGAATTGCCATCCAACCAGACCAATCTAGGTATTGCCATTGGTCTGTCTCACTGAAGACGGACCAAGCTAGTAGCGGTAGTCCACCCAACACCATATGCCAGCCAGTGGCTACTACGGGGTCCGCATGTCGGGCCACGTAAGGGACCATTACCGTTCCCACGGCCATGGATAGGGCTGCCAGTAACATCAACCATTCCCCATGGGTGAGGAAGGCTTGCACCGATAGCTGACCGATGGCGCCATCTAAGGTCGGAAAACGTCCCCCTAACCAAGTCCAGATCCATTCGTCGGGTAGCCCCAGCAGGCTGATTCCCAGGAGCCCTATTGTTAGCCCCAACCACCCCAGTAAACCGATGCGTTCAGCAAATAACCATCGGGCCAGCAAGGCTACGGCTAAGGGTTGGGAGTCGATCATCACCGAGCCCAGACCCGCCCCAGTGTGCACTAAACCCTGGGCCAGACATCCTTGAAATAAGCAGCCGTCAATAACAGCAAAGCCCAGTACCCAGCCCCAGGCTTGCCAAGACTTGGGTTGGGGACGCCCCATCCAGCTCGCTGCCAACAACACTAAGACTCCGGCTGGCATTAGGCGTAGGGATGCCAGGAAAAGTGGGGTCGTCGTGGTAATGATTCCTTTCATCGCCACCATGGCCGTGCCCCAGAGAAAAAATGGGGCGATTAAGGCAAGTCCCTTAATCGGGCGGGATGGTGTTGCAGTTGAATCCATGGGCACAGTCCGATATTAAGGCTTTCCTAGGCTTATCTTAAGGAATGTTAATGGATCACACCATTGAGGGCGTCATAGGGCCAGTTTCATGAAGGTCTAAGAGCTGGGTACAATGGCTGTCATCCGCTGATGCAGGGCAGGGCTCTCAGGAGCACCTTGATAAATCGTCTGCCATGCCATCCGGTCAATGCTGTATGACTGCCTTGCTGTTATTTGTCCATCGATACCTAGTCTATGATTTGGCCATTTAAGCCGAGAGTCCGTAAGTCTATTGCTCGTATCGAGATTGCTGGTGCGATCGCAACCTCCATGCGCAAACGGGTGCTCAAGGCCCTCAAAGAAGTAGAAGAGCGCAAATTTCCAGCTCTGTTGCTCCGCATCGATAGCCCCGGTGGTACCGTTGGCGACTCCCAAGAGATCTACAGTGCACTTACGCGCCTGCGGAAAACGACCAAGATAGTTGCCAGCTTCGGCAATATTGCCGCCTCTGGGGGCGTTTACATTGGCATGGGAGCCGAACATATTATGGCCAATCCCGGCACTATCACAGGCAGCATTGGCGTCATCCTTAGGGGCAACAACCTAGAACGCCTGCTAGACAAAGTTGGAGTCTCCTTCAAGGTTATTAAGTCAGGCCCCTACAAAGATATCCTGGCCTTCGACCGCGAACTAACCCCCTCGGAGAAGGTTATTCTGCAAGAGCTCATTGACGTCAGCTATAGCCAGTTCGTCAAAACCATTGCAGAGGCTCGCAGCCTCAGCGAAGAGACCGTGAAGAGTTTCGCCGATGGCCGCATCTTTACTGGCGAACAAGCCCAGCATCTGGGTATTGTCGATCGCCTCGGTAGCGAATATGGCGCTCAGCGGTGGGCTGCTGAGTTAGCCGGCCTAGACCCCGACAAAGCCGCCTGCATCACCCTAGAAGATAGAAAACCCCTATGGACTCGCTTGATTCCAGGACGGCAAGAGAGTTTAGCCACACCACCCATTCTTAATCAAGTGCAATCTTCCCTAGACTGGCTAGACTTTGAATTGACGACCAGTGGTCTACCCCTATGGTTGTATCGACCCTAGTCCCCTGCTTGAAAGCACCATGCCCTGACCAATGCGACCCAACCGTATAGCCTGCGATATTGGCTCCGATGCAGTCCAGCTTGGGGTGGGCATCTCCATTCAGTCAACTGTAATAACTACCGGGACTTGTCCAGGGGCGAATAGGCTCTCTGCTAGGATTAAGTCGAATAGATTCTAAGACGTAGTATTTCGGTCGGTACCCCTAATAGCGTTCCCTTGATAATCACCCCTGGACAATCATTCATTGGTAAAAGCGAGTGGAGGAATTGAGTGTGGACTGGCAAGTTCGGGCGATTCGTGGAGCAATTACGGTTCCAGATAACACAGCCAAAGCAATTGGAGATGCCGTTCACGAACTCTTAGAGATCCTGGAAACCCGGAATCACCTTGACCCCAACTGCATCATTAGTGCCACCTTTTCAGTCACCCGCGATCTCGATGCAATTTTTCCAGCCGCCGTTGCTAGACAGCGTCCTCACTGGGATAATGTGCCTCTACTCGATGTACAGCAGATGCATGTGGAAGGTAGCTTACCCCGCTGTATTCGCTTATTGATTCACGCGCAATTACCCGCGTTCCATGCCGAGGTACAGCACATCTACCTGCGAGGCGCCAAAGATCTGCGACCCGATTGGAGTATTTCCCCCATTACTCTCACACCCTCTAGTCGTGATTAAGTCCTTACAGCATTGCTCGCAAATCGAGTTTATGGAGCTACATCCATGGCTTTCACAGGGTAAGGTTTATCTTGTGTGTCTTTAGCTGTAGCCACGATCTAAAACATCGGTGTAATCCACTCGGTGAAGCTTGCAAAAATGTTCACTCAAGTCAGCAATTCAGCAGCCTGAAACCAAGCAAGAACTGAGTGCTTACTGAGACCTGCCCCTGGCCTAGTCAACTCTTCCCGACTTGGCTATCTATCAAGGCTGAGCCGCTTCAGTTAAGACTTCTTCTTAGACTGGCTGTGATGAAACCGAATCCCTAGAAACACATCATAGAGAAAACCAAAGAAATCCTTCCCTCGGAAAAGTCCTAAGGATTGAGGACAACCCTTAGCATCCAGCAAAGGCTTCATGACCTCATAGGCTGGTTTGTACTTATACCAAGGAATAGAGGGCCAAAGATGATGGACTAAATGATAATTCTGACCCATGATCAACAGGTTCAGTACCCCACTGGGATAGACCCGAGCATTTTTCCAACGATCTCGCTCCTTGAAGGGGCGATGAGGCAAATAGTCAAAAAAGAGCCCCAAGGCAATCCCTACCACTAATGCCGGAGAAAACCAAAAATTAAATATATAAGCTAGAAAGTCAAATCGCCAGGCCGCAATCACCAGCACGACTACGGCTAAGCGCCCCAGACACCACTCCCACAGTTCCCAGCGGCGCCAAAGGCGGCGTTGAAAGAAGTAAACTTCGTGATAGAAGAAACGAGCGGCAATCAGCCATAACGGTCCGCCCGTCGAAACAAAGTGGTCTGGATCATTCTCAGGGTCATTCACATGGACATGGTGCTGCATGTGCACCCGCGTGAACACTGGAAATGAGAACCCTAGCAAGAGAGCACTGCCATGGCCTAAAGCCGCATTCAAGAATCGACTGCGATGGGCTGCATGGTGAGAAGCATCATGGATAACCGTGCCCGCTAGATGCAGCGACAGCACATTCATGAAGAAGACACACCAGCCAGGGAGATCCCAAAGGAAATAGCCAAGAGAGGAAACGGTTATCAGTCCTACGGCGCCTAGAAACATCAGCAGGTTGAGGCTTAATCCACCATCTGCCTTCAACAATTCCGAAGGGACTGCCTTGGAAATGGTCAGAGATTCGGCTGCCGCCGACATTGTGCATTACTCCTACACACTAGTCTCCGGTAGTATACGCTACGATGCGAGATTAATAAAGTTTTGTGACGGCAGCTCAGGGGCTAACACCATCATCGCTCACCTTAGCGGATACCACGACCATAGAAGTGATGGGGCTATCCCCTAGGTTGAGGTGACCTCTAGAACCAGGAGCATCTCCAGGTCAAACAATCGTGTTACTATCCCAGTTGCCTTGCATCGCGGCTAGCTTCCGCAATTTGGAATCTTCGTCATACCCCTCTTGCTATTGGACGCCTATGCAACTGCGCAGTGCCCTCCGCCGAACCAAGATCGTAGCGACCATTGGTCCCGCTACCCAACATCCAGATGTCCTGCGTGCGTTAATTGAGGCGGGAGCTACTACGCTGCGACTGAATTTCTCCCACGGAGATCATGAGACTCACCAACGCAGCATCCGCTTGATCCGTCAGATCTCTTTTGAGCTAAATCAACCGGTCGGGATTTTGCAGGATTTACAAGGTCCTAAGATCCGTCTGGGGCAGTTTGAGCAGGGAGCCGTTCAAGTCAAGAAGGGGGAACCATTTGTCTTGACTAGCCGTCCCCTGACTGGCAATCAGCAGATTAGCTCAGTGACCTACGAGCCCCTAGTTCACGAAGTTCCCGTCGGCTCCACAATTCTCCTGGATGATGGCCGAGTAGAAATGGTAGTCAAAACCGTCGATCTAGAGCAGAAGGAACTTCACTGCCAGGTGATCGTGGGCGGCAAGCTATCTAACAGCAAAGGGGTCAATTTTCCAGGGGTCTATCTGTCCATCAAGGCATTGACAGAAAAGGATCGTCGCGACCTGATGTTTGGCCTGAACCAAGGAGTCGATTGGGTGGCTTTAAGCTTTGTCCGCAATCCCCAAGATGT
The DNA here is from genome assembly GCF_002075285.3 of Halomicronema hongdechloris C2206. Taxonomy (GTDB): domain Bacteria; phylum Cyanobacteriota; class Cyanobacteriia; order Phormidesmidales; family Phormidesmidaceae; genus Halomicronema_B; species Halomicronema_B hongdechloris. The sequence goes on from NZ_CP021983.2 coordinate 3,187,897, forward strand.
CTTAGAGATCAAAGAGCTAATTGCCAACGCCAATAAGCGGGTGCCTGTCATTGTCAAAATCGAAAAACATGAAGCGATTGAGCAAATGGAGGCAATCTTGTCCCTAGCCGATGGTGTTATGGTAGCCCGGGGTGATTTGGGGGTAGAACTGCCGGCAGAGGAAGTTCCTATTTTGCAAAAGCGATTGATCTTGACGGCCAATCGCCTAGGGATTCCAGTAATCACAGCCACTCAGATGCTAGACAGTATGGTCAACAATCCCCGCCCTACTCGGGCTGAAGTATCTGATGTCGCCAATGCCATTCTAGATGGCACGGATGCAGTCATGCTCTCCAATGAGACAGCCGTGGGTAACTATCCCGTAGAGGCTGTAGCGACTATGGCTCGCATTGCCATGCGAGCGGAGCAAGAAAATTCCCGTCCTCCCATGGAAGAGGCGGCTGGTGCCCGTTCTATTCCCAATGCCATCAGCCAAGCCGTAGCCCGCATCGCTGCCCAATTAAAGGCCTCGGCAATCATGACGCTGACTAAAACGGGAGCAACGGCTCGAAATGTATCAAAATATCGGCCTCAAACTCCGATTTTGGCCGTTACTCCCCATGTAGAAGTTGCCCGTCAACTGCAAGTGGTATGGGGAGTGCGACCACTGTTAGTGCTTGACCTACCCTCGACAACCCAGACCTTTCACTCAGCCATGAATGTGGCTCAGGAAAAGGGACTATTGCAAGAAGGCGGCTTGGTTGTAATGACAGCGGGCACATTACAGGGTGTCTCCGGATCCACCGATTTAATCAAGGTAGATGTGGTGACGGCAGTGCTGGGACGAGGAACTGGTATCGGTGAGGGCTCGATCAGTGGTCGGGCTCGGGTTGCCCACAGCGGCTTAGAGGTGAGCCACTTTAACCCGGGCGAGATTTTGGTTGTCCCTCGCACAAGTGCCGACTTCGTCGATGCTATCCGCCGGGCCGGTGGTATTATCACCGAAGACGATAGTCTGACAGGCCATGCCGCAGTGATTGGTCTGCGATTGGGAGTCCCTGTCATTGTTGGTGTTGAAAATGCTACAGAAATTATTAGGGACGGCACTATTCTGACCTTGGATACCCGGCGGGGTCTAGTCTACTCTGGTGCCTTCGGGCCAGTTAAGCATGAACCAGTGACGACTCTGTGAAGAAAGTGGCTAGCTCAATTGCTAGGTCTAGGGAGAGACTAATTGGTTTGCCATCGCCTCGGGCTTTTTGGCGGTGGCCAAACCAATTCTGTAAAGCATGACAACACAGCCTGTTTCCTCGCCCCCTATCCTTTTGGCAGCTCAACGCTGTATCGGTTGAGCATTTCAGTAAGTCCAATATCAGCATAGCCTGTCAGGGAGGCTGCCTAGCTACCCACAAGCCCCATGTCATCTGATCCTTGCTGTTGCCACGCTCGGATAGCAGCTTGAGTAAAGGGTCCTTCAATGCCGTCAATCGCTCCTTGATAAAATCCTAGGCGTTGCAGATAGGCTTGTAGGGCCTTAGTGCGGTTTTGCAGATTGCTCCAGAGGGTATCTATCCAGGTTTGGCTAATGGCCCGCCGTAATTTACCCTGTTGTTGAGCGATAAAGGCTTCATCAATGAGCCCGAGTTGGTGAGCTATAAAGTGATCCGCTTCGTCAATCCAAAAACTCAACAGGGGATCGCGGGTTGCTTGCGCCAAAATATTGGCCAGGTAATCTTCGTCGGCTGCCGATAAGGTTGGTTGCATCGCTAGGTAACAATACTCCTGCAGGGTAGTAGTGTAGCGAGTGGATGCCTGTATCAACTGGCCGACAAAGTCCTGAGAGTCAAAGGATGTCATGGTGGCTGGTTCAGTAATGTCGTTCATAATCTGTTCTCCTGTAAGCGTTCCCAGGGTAGGTCTAGGATATTAGTGATGTGTCCTGGCGGAGTGTGACGATATAAACCATGTCTCTAGCTAATCTGGAAGGTTGATTCAAGGGAACCCTCTAGCTCTCGAGGAAACCGACTATTTGGATGCATACGGTTGAGGGAACTAGATATATTAGCCTGTCACACTGCGACTATTTGATTCACTTATTGTCAGGTATCTATTGCATTCGCCGGATATATGACTCAATTTGAAGAGAATCAGCGGTGTCAGGGCGTTTCGTTACCGTTTGAGTCACCGCCGCAGGACGTTTTAGACCATGCTCTAGATGAAATTCTAGGCAAGGGAAATCCGTACTCCTATTCTGTACTGACAGCTATAGAGCGCAGTCTCAGACAGAATCGGCTATCTCCCATGGTAGAAGCTTACGAAATTTTGAATGAAGCCTATTTGCGAGGTAAGAAACAACTCCAGGCTGGATTGGTCATTTACAATCCCCATGCCTGGCTGAAGTACACGGGATTCAATGTCATTCGTGAACGCCGACGTAAACAACGGGCTAGGGCAACTGATCCTGGCATTGTGGCGGCTTTGGTGTCTGACCAACGGCCAGGTCCAGTGCAGCGTTCTATCCTGGAGGCAGAAATTGAAGCGCTGCATCAGGCGATGGAGCAACTACGAGATGAAGAGCCCGAGGCAGCTGAATTGCTTTATCTCAGAACAGTAGAAGGATGGTCTTGGCGGCAAATTCGGCAGTGGTTGATACGCCAAGGACGAGACGCTCCCCATGAAGTTACGTTGCGACAGCGGGGATCTCGGGCCAAGAAACGTCTACGCAATATCTTTCACCGTGTCATGGACTGATGGAGCCGTGACCGGTTGCTGTCACTTTAGTCTTCCTGGCTGATGGGTGGGGGGGTTGACCGCTAGTCTGTGTCAGGGCTAGGATTCCAAAGGCTATACGTTTCGTTCATGGTGCACCAGCAGTTACTACTACGCTACGTTGTCGCCAGCTTCCTGTTGGAGCTAAGGCTGCTGCTGCGCCTTGGGCGCAGATAGATTTTTCACATAAAGGCTAATAGCCCTGAATATATTTTCGTCGAGCTTAGCTCAGAGGTGTGCCTCTAAAGCGCAACTGTCTTCGAGGTGGCTTGGAGCTGAGTAAGGATTGACTCTGGTTAATCGCTTCGGGAAGTGCTGGTTCAGGATGATTTAGAGGGATCATTGTTGTCGACTGGTGTCCCGAAGAATAGGTCCGAATTTACTACTGCTAAGGCAGCTACGCCATAGCGATGGCCTGATTTTTGACTACGTTACCCCGTGGAGCTGACACTGATGTTACGTCAACCTGAAACCAAATATCGTCCTGTCGTACCAGTGGCCTTACCAGACCGTACCTGGCCTAATCAGGTGATTACTCATCCGCCTATCTGGCTTAGCACTGATCTACGCGATGGCAATCAGGCCCTAATTGAGCCTATGTCAGTGGAGCGTAAGTTACGGATATTTGAGCTCCTAGTAGCTATTGGCTTTAAGGAGATTGAAGTAGCGTTTCCAGCGGCCTCTCAAACGGATTTTGAATTTGTTCGCAAGCTGATCGAAGAGGAGCGGATTCCAGAGGATGTCACGATTCAGGTGTTGACCCAGGCTCGAGAAGATCTGATTCGGCGCACCTTTGAGGCATTGCAGGGAGCAGCACGGGCCATCGTCCATGTCTACAATGCCACATCACCATTGTTTCGGCGGGTAGTGTTTCAACGGGAGCGGCAACGCACAATTGAGTTAGCCGTGACGGCAGCTCGACTAATGCGCTCTTTGGCAGCAGCACACCCAGAGACGGAGTGGCGCTTCCAGTATTCACCGGAGACGTTTACGGCGACGGAGTTGGACTTTGCCCGGGACATTTGTAATGCCGTGTTAACGGTATGGCAACCAACCCTAGAGCGTAAGGCGATTATTAATCTGCCGGCTACGGTGGAAGTGGCGACTCCCAATATCTTTGCCGATCAGGTGGAATGGATGCATCGACACTTAGCCTACCGTGAACAGGTGGTGTTGAGTGTGCATAACCACAATGATCGGGGCAGTGGTATTGGTGCTGCAGAATTGGCCCAAATGGCTGGAGCTGACCGGGTGGAGGGTTGTCTGTTTGGCAATGGAGAACGCACTGGCAATGTGGATCTGGTCACCCTGGCCTTAAATCTCTATACTCAGGGAATTCATCCAGGATTGGATTTCTCCCGGATTAATGAGGTGGCTCGCACGGTAGAAGAGTGCACTCAGTTGCCGATTCATCCGCGACATCCCTATGTGGGGGATTTGGTCTTTACGGCGTTTTCAGGGTCGCATCAGGATGCCATTCGCAAGGGCTTAGCGGCTCAGCAGCCGGGAACTCCTTGGGAGGTGCCTTATTTACCGCTTGATCCGACTGATGTAGGCCGTACCTATGAGTCGGTGGTGCGGGTTAATAGCCAATCGGGCAAGGGGGGAATTGCGTTTCTGCTAGAGCAAGATTATCAATTGAGTCTGCCGCGCCGATTACAGATTGAGTTTAGCCGAGTAGTGCAGCAGGCAATGGATGAGCAGGGGCGCGAGATGACGTCGGCAGATCTCTGGCAGCTATTTGAGCAAGAATATCTGCAGGCAACCGCTCCTTTCAAATATGTGTTGCATCATTGGCGCGATGATGTCGTGCAACCGTCGATGATGGCAGCGGTGGAGTTGGAAGACTCTCCGATCACCATCGAAGGGAATGGTAATGGCCCTATTGATGCTTTTGTCCATGCGTTGAATCTAGGGGTGCGAGTGCATCACTATGAGGAGCGCTCTTTGAGTCAAGGGAGTGAGGCCGATGCGATCGCATGTGTCGAAATCGCCACCGACTGGTTAACGTCGCCAGTCCATGGGGTTGGCATTCACAGTAGTATTGTCACCGCCTCGCTCTTAGCGGTGCTGAGTGCAGTCAATCGAGGATTAGGTCGCCTACCATCAGAGCAGCGTCAGCAGTTACTAGCTCAAGCCTATTCCTGATGACCCCATAATCTACCCGTGCCAGGGGAGCTCCCTTAAGACTTCCCTAGCGCGGGCCTGATTAGCGCGGGCCCGATTACAATCACTATCAGAAAACCCTATAGAGCCAAAACAAATCCTAGGGAATGAGAGCATAAACGCGCTCTAAAATACCTATTCCCTTGCCGCGATGTCCCCAGCAATAATCAAGAGTATAAATACTTATTTTTCAGATTTTGTCGTCTATGTTACGGGACGTCAACAACAGAATTCTAGATAGACTTACTAGTGCTCTCTTGTCCTTGTACAATGATCCCAAAGGGAAGTTTACGGATATCTAGGCACCTTTAAAGTAGATATGTCAATTTCTGTTAACGAAAACACCTTTAAGAGAGAGGTAATGGAGTCATCTACTCCTGTCTTAGTTCATTTTTGGGCACCCTGGTGCGGTTTATGTAAGATGATCTCGCCCGTGCTAGAGCACTTCCAGAGTGAATGGCACGACTACATTCGGTTGATAGATATTAATGCGGATGAGAACCTAAAACTCGCCAATTTCTATCGCCTTACGACGTTACCGACCCTCATGTTCTTTGACCATGGCCATCTTTATCAGCGCCTAGACACCTTCCGGGGCAAAGATGATTTGCGCATGGTCTTGGACGCCTTTATGCGTAGCCGTGAGATGGAAGGGTATATCGCTAATTTGACACCAATTTATCCGTATACTCGCGGGCGATCTGACTAGTACACCCAAGCAGACGTAAAAGGACCTAGGGGAGGCAGACAGGGAAATCCTGCTCAATAGAGGTGTTATTTCTGCGGCAGGGTATTCGGCAGGTATCCTTCCAGTAAGAGATCTGAACCGACTGCATGCCAGCTGAAAGACTTCAGGGCAATCGCTTGAGTCATGTGATCTATGCCTAGATCACCGATAGGTCCCGGGGCAGTTTGGCCACCAATGACTTTGGCCGCAACGAAGGCCCAGATTTTCTGAATGCTGCCATCGGCAATGGCTTGGGCCGCCAACGTACCGCCACATTCCCACAACACCGATAAGTAACCACGCCCGTATAGGGTAGCCATCACCGTTGCGGGAGTTAGCCTTGGCAGGGCAATGACCTCTACGCCGCGCTCCATGAGAGCCTGCTGGCGCTCCGGGGGAACATCGGCCTGGGTAAATACCTGGGTCGGGGCAGGGGTCACATCCCACAGTTGGGCAGTCTCTGGTAAATTCAATTGGCGACTCATGATGATGCGGCAGGGGTTGCGATCGCACACCCCATGGCTCGTCAATAATGGGTCATCACGGCGCACCGTATTGCCCCCCACAATCACCGCATCACAGCTTGCCCGCAGACGATGCACCTCAGTGCGAGCCGCAAGACCGCTAATCCACTGGCTATGGCCAGTAGACGTGGCAATCTTGCCGTCTAATGTCATAGCGTACTTGAAGATGCCAAAGGGCCGACGATACACACAGCGATGCACAAATGCTTCATTGATTTTTTGACAATCGGCCTCCGCAACACCGACCGTCACCTCAACCCCCGCCTGGCGTAGTCGCTCAATCCCCTGGCCTGAGACCCGCTCATCCGGGTCCACCATGCCCACCACGACACGAGCAATCCCCGCCTGCAAAATGGCCTCTGTACAGGGAGGAGTGCGACCATAGTGATTACACGGTTCTAGGTTGACATAGAGTGTTGCCCGCCGAGCCTGGTCAGCGGCAGCCTGCAGGGCAAATACTTCAGCATGGGGATGTCCAGCCCCGGGGTGAGCCCCTTCTCCAACCAACTGTCCCTCTCTCACCACCACAGCTCCTACCAGAGGATTCGGAGCCGTTTTCCCAGCCATCTGCCCAGCTAGCACCAAGCAGCGCCGCATCCATGCTTCGTCACCCCACTCAGCTGTCAAGTCCCCTTCCTCCTTCACAGGTGCTGTAGAATGCTCTCCAACGGTGGCCATTGCTGCAGCCAGCTATCTTCAACCCAGCATCCATAGACGATAATCGACAACGGCATCCTGTCATGGTCCAGCCACAATCAGGGATAGTGTTGCTTATTATTGCGAAATGCGTACACTTTGAAACGTGGTGACCAATATCACTCCTGGATTACCCTTCCCAAATCAACTCTAGCTGGGTAAGGATGCATGCAGTGAGTGGGGGAGTGATTACACCATGCAACGAAAACCATCACCTTGGACAACCTGGCAGCGCTACCTGTGGCTAGCGATAGTCACGATCCTCCTGGTCTTTACGAGTCATCCCTCCTGGCTGCAGGCGCAAGAGGCCGAAAGTACACCAGTAGCCCCATCGCTACCCCTACTGCATTCCCTAGAAGACTTAACACCATCGGATGTCCCCGCACTACTGGCTGGTGAAGAACGAGACGTTGTCTCAGCTCCCGTACGCCTAGATGGACGCACCCTATTCTTTGTGGCGGCTCCAGTCATCGACCCGAATGATCGCCCCAATGACATCTTATCCGCCGATCAGCGAGCCCAAGAGATCGAAGAACGATTGCGGGAACTCGCCCGTCGCCAGCTCACGGCCCAAACCCTAGACGTCACTTGGGAGCTAGAGTCCAGCAGTAACCAGCCCATCATCTATGTCAACGGCGACTTTCTCTTCACCGTGACTGCCCTAGACGCCCAACTCCAAGGGATGAACAACCTGGAAATTCGAGCCAATGAATTAACCCGGGTTATTCAACGAGCATTGCTGCGTTATGTCCAACAACGCCAGCCCGCCTTCCTGTGGCGCCAGAGCAAAATAGCGGCCGCGATCTTACTGGCCCTGGCTGTGACGAGTTATCTGCTGACGCGCTTCCAAGCAGCGCTCAAGAGTCGAAAACAAGCCCTTGCCAACAAGGAAACGATCGAGTTCGACAACGACCACCTCGCCACTGCCCTCAGACAACAAATGGTCAACCGGGAACGACGGGGTATTTTGGATCTACAACGGGGACTGTTGCGATTAGGGCAGATAGCCCTATGGCTAGGCGGCGGCTTTATTTTATTGGGCCTCTTCCCCTATACCCGGTGGCTGCAGCACGTCATCCTCAATGGCTTGAAATTGCCGTTTAGGCTAACCCTATTAAGCCTGATCGTCTATTGGCTGATTCGCCTCAGTAATCTCTGGGTTGATCGCCTTTTTATTACTTTGCAAGAGGGGTCACGATTAGCCCCTGAACCCTCCGAGCGCCTCGCTCTCCGCTTTTCTACCTTCTCTCAAGTCGCCAAGAGTATCGTAGACTTTATCATCCTGACGATTGGATTGCTCATGGGGTTAACCCTGCTTGGATTTCAAGTAGGTCCTTTAATCACAGGGGCCGGCATCGTTGGTTTAGCCATATCCCTAGCCTCTCAAAACTTAATCCGAGACATCATTAATGGGTTTTTAATTCTATTAGAAGATCAATACGGCGTTGGAGACGTCATCGTCGTCGGTGAGGTGGCAGGATTTGTCGAAACCATGAACCTGCGTATTACCCAGCTCCGCAACGAAGAAGGTCGCCTGATTACCATTCCCAATAGCCAAGTCACCATCGTACAAAACTTATCCAAGGAGTGGTCTCGCGTCGATCTCTTGATTCCAGTGGCGTTAACAGCTGATCTAGATCAGGCCCTCTTAATCGTCAGACAGGTCGCCGACGCTATGGGCCAAGATGAGTCCTGGGGGTCACTGATATTAGAACCACCATTGCTGCTAGGCGTTGACCAACTCGATCATGCTGGAGCGACCATTCGCCTCTGGATTAAAACTCGACCTCTGAAACAATGGGATGTCGCTCGGGAATATCGCCGTCGCCTTAAAATTGCCTTCGAACAAGCTGGTATTGGCATCGGCGTCCCTCAGCAGGTGATCCATTTCCGGAATTTCGATGGAAATGGGCGTGTTGCCCATTCTGACCTCTCCCCCTCAGAGGTCAGATCATCAGCGACCCAGAACCATCAGTAAGACTTGGACATGTCACCTGAGCTGAATGGGAAACCAGCAGGGTTACTCAATGATCGCTGGCCTGACCAGAGGCTACTCCATAGCCAGGGATCACTCGCCCCATTACAGTTATCCAGCCAATAGAATCCATAGTTTTAGTGCCAATGTGCGAAATCAAGACCATTTGGGATGAATAACTATAGTAAGCGGGTAATCCCCCATTTCTCCCGTGATCGTCCAATGTTCAACTTGCCTCAGGAGTTCTACCATGGTGTCTTCCGGAAATCATAAGCCCAATCAACCTGCCAAGCGATCCTCGCGCCGTCAGCGCCATCTAGCCAAAGCCTATAAGCCCACCAATCGGGGTAAGCCAAAGCGGCTCCAGCCTGGTGGTTCCCGTTAGGGCATAGTCACTACAGATTTTGGTTTTTATTAACGGTGCTTGGTTGAGTTGCACTAACTACCTATCTAGCTGGAGATCTGGGCTGGCTGACAACCAGTACATACCCTAATCAGATAACTGCTTAGTCTCAACCAAGACTGACTATCCTAAGCCGCTGTTTGACTATCTCCATAGCTCATTGACGCGACACGGTGAGGCGATAGCTGGCGTCACCGTGCTCGCTGCTGACAACCACGTAATAAGCCCCACTGGTGGATAGGGGCACATCAGCAACGACAGCCCGGTGCATCAAGAGATTACCATCGGGAGAAACCACGTCAAAAACGGCATTGTTGTTGAGAGAGGTCAAGTCTAGAACAATTTGCTGCCCAATATTGCCATCAAGACGATAAATCTTTCGCTCTCCCATCGCCACCTGCTCCTCAACAGTCGTCATAGATGTTCCAGGGGTAAACTGAATTGCTGTAGACCCGACATCTGAAATGGAAGTCGGAGAGACCACCTCTTCCAACGCAGTCTGGTCTGCACATGGAATTCGTTGATAATGCTGGCGTGGGCCGCTTAATTCTGTTGCCGTCATTACCCAAAATTCTCGAACTTGCTGAATGTCTGACTCTATGGTGGTCGTCACTGTTAACGACAGACGGGACTGCTCCAACCGACCAGACAGGGTTTTATCGTAGACGGTATAGAAGTTTCCTTGCTCATGCTGGATGATACCTGATCCTTGGCCTGTCACAGCATAATCTGGAGCCAGAACCAACCGGAGGTCTGCCGAGAGAGTTTCGGTTCTAGCCTGAAAACAATACGTTCCCGGAGATAGATGAACAGATGAGTCAGAAGCCGTAGCCGTCGAGTCAGTTGGGACAGAGGCTTCTCCCATATAAAGTTCTAAAGGGGCAGATTGGCAGCTACTCAACGCTATCAACCAGCCTATGTTGAGCAAGTAATCTGACAGCCTCATTATGGCGAGAGATATGGCAACAGTACAAATACAGCCCGCATTGGGCGGCCCTTAGGGACAGCTCTAGGAGGCACCTAACGAGTTCCCCCAAGTGTAGCCATTCGATGGTGATTATCGGCATACCTTGAGCAACAGAACGCATAGCCTTATCCTCCCTCTACGTCTACAGGAATGGGATAATCTATCGGGATAGTTTTGCCCTGACAAGAGAGGGGCTCCAGCACTGACTCAATAAAGCCAGTGAGAATGCCTAGCGTCTGCCCCAGGAGAGTGAGATAGTACCGATAGACTAGTTAGTTACCAATGATTGACTCTTTCTAGTCATCTGCTCTCTGCTTCGCAATCATCTATGTCCCCATCGCCGCCACAACTGCGTCCTTATCAAATAGAACTCATCAATGATCTCTATCGCACGTTAAACCAAGGCCATCGGCGAGTTGCCATTATCGCTGGTACTGGTGCTGGTAAAACTGTAATCAGCGGACAAATCTGCGCTCATGCTGAGGCAGCAGGTAAGCGGCTGATGTTTTTAGTGCACCTAGATGTGCTAGTAGGGCAAACCTACGAAAAGATGAAGGCCTTTGGCCTCCATTGCGGCTTCATTAAGGCAGGCTGGGAGGAGGATCGCAACGCTCCCATTCAAATTGCTAGTGTTCAGACCATGGCCCAGCGTAAATGGTGGCGCACATGGCCCGCAGATGTCGTGTTCTATGACGAAGGGCATACCACCTTGTTTAGCCGCATCGGTAAGTCGGTGCTTTACAAGACGCATCCTCAGGCGGTGCATTTGGTCATGACTGCCACACCAGAGCGTCTCGGGAAGGATCAACTGGGAGAACATCTGGAGACGTTAGTGGCTTCGCCAGCGCCAAGCAAGCTACAGCAGATGGGGTTTCTGGCGCCCATGCGCTATTACAGCATGCCGCCGGATGGTGTGGCTAATCTCAAGGGCATTAAAACTGTGCGGGGTGACTATGACGAAGTAGGCCTCAAGAATGCATGCGATCGCCCGGAACTCATCGACAAAATTGTGCAGGAATGGCAACGACTAGTCCACGGTAAACGAACCATTGCCTTTTGTGTGGATATTGAGCACGCTCGCCATGTGGCTCAGGCCTTCCGTAAAGTAGGCATCCCAGCCGATACGGTAGAGGGAGGAACACCCATTAAGGAGCGACATCGCCTATATCGTGACTTACGTGACCAACGGCTTTTGGTGCTGACCTCCTGCAATGTTATTAGCATTGGGTTTGATGAGCCCAGTGTCGAAGTAGGGTTGCTATTGCGTCCGACCCAGTCTAGCGCCCTTCATTTTCAACAGATTGGCCGAGTGATGAGAATTTCACCCCAAACCCATAAGGTCTGTGGAATCATTTTGGACCAAGCGGGAAATCTGGAACGGCTGGGGTTTCCAGAGGACATCAAGGAATATCGACTGCCCCTGAAAAAGGACGGATCTAGCGGTGGCAAACCACCCCCGATGAAACCATGTCCGCAATGCGGGCGGATTGTCTATGCCTTTGTGGTCAAGTGTCCTGACTGTAATCACCAATGGTTGAGTGACCGCCCTCTGAATCTGGAGGATATGGTAGAGATTTACTCGCGAGATCAGGCCCATCAAATCAACGACATCCCAACACTGATCGAGTTGTTCCATAGTCACCGGCGCCGGGCCTATCAACGGGGCAATGCCCCGACTTGGGCCGAGCGCTCCTTTTGGGAGCATTGTGGCCGTTGGCCTCAAAGCAGCTGGTACCGAGGCTCTATCTTTGGCAATCGACCCAGTGCACAACAGCAGCTAGACTATCTCAGCTATCTCCAGAGCAGTGCTAGGCGCTTGGGTAAGCGGGAAGACTGGATCGTAGAGGAATTTGAGAAGGAATGTGGCCAAGGTAGCTTTCAGCAATTAGCTAACTGGCGACGGGCCCAATACCCGAGCTAGCAGATGCCGTCCATCAGTAACACCTGAAGAGTCATCAACGCCCCCTACTCGTTTTTTGGTGAAATCAACTATAATTCAAATCATCACCATTTATACTGCTGACTAAAACGAATGCCTGTGTTTACCACGTCTTTGCCTAAGTCCTCCTATCCAGATAGCTCAATTGATTTGTTTGAGGCTGTAGAACGGCTCAAACAGGAGCTTAATGCAGTAATCCTAGCTCATTACTACCAAGAGCCCGATATTCAGGATGTGGCCGACTATATTGGTGATTCCCTAGGACTGTCTCAAAAAGCCGCCACTACAGATGCTGATGTAATCGTGTTTGCCGGTGTTCACTTTATGGCGGAAACTGCCAAAATTCTCAATCCAGAGAAGCAGGTGCTATTGCCAGATCTAGATGCGGGCTGCTCCTTGGCGGATACCTGCCCTCCTGATGCTTTTGCAGCCTTCAAGGCAGCTCACCCTAACCATTTAGTGGTGTCTTACATTAATTGCTCAGCGGCGATTAAGGCGATGAGCGACATCATTTGCACGAGCTCTAATGCGGTGAAACTGATACAACAAATTCCGGCCGAGCAACCCATTATTTTTGCCCCAGATCGCAATCTGGGCCGCTATGTCATGGCCCAAACAGGACGAGACATGGTGCTGTGGCAGGGAAGCTGCATTGTTCATGAAACCTTTTCTGAGAAGAAGTTGGTTCAACTGCAGATGGAATATCCGACGGCTGAGGTAATTGCCCATCCTGAATGTGAAGAGCCAGTGTTGCAACGGGCCCATTTTATTGGCTCCACAACTGCGTTGCTCAACTATGCCAAGCAGAGTCAGACACAACAGTTCATCGTGGTTACGGAGTCAGGCATTATCCACCAGATGCAGAAGCAGTTGCCCCACAAGTTCTTCATTCCAGCACCCCCAATGAATCAGTGCGCCTGCAACGAGTGTCCTCATATGCGCTTAAATACCCTGGAAAAGCTGCATCAAGCCATGATCCATCGGCGACCTGAAATCGTGCTTCCAGAGGATGTACGGCAAGCGGCTCTGCGGCCAATCCAACGCATGTTGGAGATGAGTTAGGGGACTCGCAGGTATCAATCCCAGGAGAACTATCTAGGGAGGAGCTAGGTAAAAGTGAATCCCTTACGGCAAGGCCTAGCGCTAGACTTGCTCAAGATTTAGCTATCCAAGAACTGCTGCAAGTGTTCGGTCAGATGCTCTACTAATCCCTTGGACTGCCCTACGTCGGCTTTAGCTTCGCCTTCGACGCGTTCAACGACATCTTCGGGCAAATCGAGTAGACCCACGAGGCGTTGATAGGCGGCTTCTTCTTCCTGGTTGATTAGGGCCTCCTCAGGAGTTCGAGCACTGGAGCTGATGACGGCATAGCCTAAGCGCAGTACGAGCTCTCGTTCTTCTTGACTTGACAGTCTAGGGACGAGTTCTTCCAGAGGAATATTCTGGACTAAATAGTCTTGGAGCTCTTGCTGTAATGTCCTCTGCTGCTGGGGAGTCTGGGCAAACAGACGACTGAATTGGTCCACCATGAGGTCAGCTTCTTCTTGGGAGAGATTGCCATCGCTCCAAGCCATGGCACTGACGACTCGCAAGAGTGTCATTTGCTGAGGTGAGATAGAGGGGGGGGGCGGGGGATGGTGGACCATGCTGGGCCTCCTTCAAACAGCAACTGGATAGACCAACCTGAAGCTAACCCTACCACAGACCATAGGGTATGGTTAGTGATTTCCCATTGTCTACAGAATCGCCTATGTCGGCATCTTGAGGCCTCTGGCCTAGATCAGGTATGGCCGGCTAAGTGAGCTAGCTGCTTCGTATTAATAATGGTGATGGTATTTCGATCGGGATCGACTTGCAGCCATCCTTTGGTGAGCAGTTTTTCCATGATCTTGCTGGCGTCATCGGCAGAGATATCTGTGACATCCGCAAGATCTTTTGAGGGAATATTCAGGATTTCGATCCCGGCTTCGGTGGGGTGACCGTAGGCTTCTTGTAGGGTAGCCAGGGTGTTAGCTAACTTCACAGCAGGAGGCTGGTGACGTAACTGGAAACGGAAATTAGTCTGCCGCAGTCGCTGTACCATGAGTTGCAGCATCCGGTGATGCAACTGGGGATCTTTAAATAGAGTTTGAATAAACCGTTGAGCAGAGACGCTGAGTAATTTAACGGCCGTCATGGCGACGACGTCGGTGGAGCGGGGAGATTCATCTAAAATGGCCATTTCACCAAAGAAATCGCCTTGCCCCAGCACAGCTAGTGTGACGACGTCTTCGTTGGCATGGCGACGGACTCGCACCCAGCCGGATTCGATGAAGTAGACAGCGTTCCCCCAAGCGTCCTCCATCAAGACAGCTCGCTCTGCAGGGTACTCGTGTTCAGTGGCGACAGAAAGCAGCCATTCAATGGTTTCAGGATTGGCTGCGTTAAATAGGGAGAACAGCTCGCTAAAGGTGTCAGGCTGCATGAAAATGTCACGATGGGATGGACAAGGAAGATAGACAGTGTCAGATGCTTTAATCTACCTCGCCCAGCTAGAGATCTGGAGTTTTCCTTGGAATACCCCTACAGGTCCGAATTTGGACGAGGTTTGAAGGCACTGGTTGCAAGACCTCTTGCAACATAGTAACGACAAATTCCTCAGATTTTGCATGGGGGCGGTGGATTTATTGACAGAGGTGTCGCAATGGAGGTTAGGTAACTGGGGTTTCGGTGGCTAGGACCTCGGCGACAGCCCGTTTTATCTGAGGTCTGAGGACATCGACTCGCCGGGGCCATCCTATTAGGATGGCTTGATGGTGGGTCAGGGTCTGTTGATCTACGGCGTTACCATCGAAGCGGATGGGATTGCCTGCTAGATCGCAACAGGTAAGACCGGCAGTGGTAGCTAGGGCTAGGGGACCGGTGGTGTCCCAGAGCTTAACACGACCATTGAGGTAGAGATATAAACTGGCTTTTCCCTGCATGACCGCCAGTACTTTCAGGCCAAAACTGCCAACGGCATCCCAGGGAAGGGCAGCACTATGCCGGGCGATCGCATCGCCGAATCGGCGTCGATCTTTATCACCCAATAGGATGCGATCGCACCTAAGGGTGTCTTCAGGCGGCTGCGGTTTCAGTGGGTAAGAGTTGCCAGCCTCAGCTTGGAATAATCCCCAGTCAGGCCCTCCCCAATATAGACGGTCTAGCGCCGGGGCATAGATCCAGCCTGCTTGGGGGCGAGACTGCTGCAATAGTCCCACCATGATGGCGTAGAACCGACCTTGTTTAATGAAATTATCCGTCCCGTCAATGGGATCAATCAACCAGAGCCGCTTATGGCGTTGGTCAAAGGCGGATTGAGAGGCAACATTCTCTTCCGTAATGATGCCATCTTGAGGAAACCAGCGAGAGAAGCCCTGGAACAACTGTTGATCTAAAGCTCGATCGACGCTGGTGACATAGTCATCTTGCCCTTTTTCAAAGACCTCAAAAACTTGAGTAGCCGCTTGTCTAGCCTGCTGGCCACACGCTAATAACAGTTGCTGGATAGCATCGAGTTCGGCAGTCGCAAGGGGCGCCATAAAAATAAGCCAGAATTCCAGATGGCTATCAGGCTAAGGCCCTAACACCTGACAGTCTAAAGGAATCTTGCTAAAAAAATGGGCTAGCCCTAGAGAAATAGCTAGCCCAAATTCGGGAACGCGTTGGGAGCTTACTGAAGCACCAGTTTAACGTTGGCATTCTGCAGGCCAGGGCGCTTAACCTCAGCCAGCGTCTTGTTCACGGCATACTTCTGGTTGATGGAGTTGATCAGCTCAGTCTGATTGTGCTTCTTGGCGACGCCCCAGAGATCCGCAATCAAATCGAAGGAGCCATCGGCATTGCGAGACCAGCCCAGATCGTATTCACCGTCTAGAACGGCGACGATGTCAGCCCGAACACGCTGACCGTTGTAGCCGCGAACGTCAGCATCCGTCTTAACGGAGACGCCAAGATCACACAAGGATGTCTTGAGGATTTCGGCATCAGTGATCTTGGTGCGTAGGGTGCTGAAGTGAGACATTGTGTTTCCTCCTGAGAGAAATTGAGAGAGACAACGAGGTTTGAGCGTAAGTAGCCCGTGGGCTAGAGATGACTAGCTATGGGCTGTGGGACTGCTAGCAGAATGCTAGCCTTTCTCCCTGCACACACAGAGAAGAAAGTCTGTTAAAACTCCATCCGCTGATACTCAGCGACGGAGGCTGCCGCCGGACGTGCCCGCTGCCGAGCCCAATCGCGCAGGGCCGTCACTTGTTCATTCATTGTCTTCGACAGGGGCATAGTGGCCCGAATCGCTGCAATGATATCGAGTTGGGTAAACTCACGTCCTTGGGCAAATGCTTCATACATGGCCGAGATTAATCCTTGCTCGATCTCAGCCCCAGAAAAGCCGTCACACACCTTGGTGAGCTGATCGAGATCGAAACGGGAAATGTCACGACGACGTTTCTGTAGGTGAATGCGGAAGATTTCCTGGCGCTCCTCGGCGTTGGGGAGGTCGACGAAGAAGATCTCATCGAAGCGACCTTTCCGCAAAAACTCGCTGGGCAGCCGTTCGACTCGGTTGGCGGTTGCCATCACAAATACCGGAGACATCTTTTCCTGCATCCAGGTGAGGAAGGTGCCGAAGATGCGACTAGAGGTACCACCATCGGAGTCAGAAGACCCTGCTCCACCAGCAAAGGCTTTATCAATCTCATCAATAAACAAGATAGCTGGGGAAATAGATTCTGCTGTCCGCAGGGCATTGCGTAGATTGGCTTCAGAGCGGCCTACGGTAGAGCCATCATAGACCCGACCTAAGTCCAACCGTAGCAGTGGCAAGCCCCACAACCGGGAGGTAGTCTTGGCGATGAGGGATTTTCCACACCCCGGCACACCCAGGATCAGCATGCCTTTAGGCTGGGGTAGACCGTATTCGCGGGCTCGCTCGGTGAACGCATCGGAGCGCTGACACAACCAATGCTTCAGCTCTTCCAACCCACCGACGGAATCAATAGTCTCATCGACATCAATGTACTCCAAGATGCCATTGCGGCGAATGAGCTGTTTCTTCTCACTCAGCACAATGTCGACTTCGTCGTCGGTCAGCCGTCCAGTCATCACTCGGGATTTGCGATACACCTTTTCAGCTTCATCGCGGGTCAGTCCTAGGGCCGCCTTTAGCAACTTCTCGCGCACTTCGGTGGTGATGTTGGCGCTCTTAGCTCGATCGAGCTCAGCAGAGAGGACTTCATTCAACTCGCCCATATCAGGCAGCGGAAAGTCTAGCACCACCACCTCTTTCTCTAGCTCGATGGGGACTTCCTGCACTGGCGACATCAGGATAATGGTTTTATGGGAGTCCCTAAAGCCTGCGATCGCATCTCTGAGACAACGCGTCACCGCCGGAGAATCCCGAAACGGATGTAAATCCTTAAATACAAAGAGTCCCGGCTCCCGCTGTCGAATCACCCACTCCACGGCTGCCTCTGGCGATACCGTATTGTTATGCTGAGTGACATTCCGAGGCTGACCATGCTCCACGATGCCGTGGGTCATGGTCCAGGTAAATACTCGACGCTGAGGCCGTAACCGTTGAGCGACAGAGGCGATGGTCTGCTCTGCCCGATCCTCCTCGAACGTAACCAGATAAATTAGAGGATACTGAGCCTGTATCAATACGTTGAGATCTTCTCTCATGACCATCACTCCCTCGGCGAAAGACGGCGTGCGGAAATCAAGCTAGCGGGAAAATATACGAACTTATGACTACTGAGCAATTGAATAAGGCCTAGTTGACCTAAGTTACCTGATGCCTAGGACCTGTACACCTAGACCTAACTCAGGCAGCTAACAAACCACCAACTCTCCCTCTTCGGGGCGCTGAGATTCCGGCGCCATCTCCTGAACATCTACTGGTAAGTCTTCCGATGCATCAATGACAGCGGCTTCTGACAGATTCACTAGCTCACCCTCACGGATGACAGCAGACGTAGAACAATTAGGACAACTGTAGACCTGATGGGTATGACCGTATGCTCGCTCCAAGCCATCCACGACATCGGAGTGGGCCAAGTAGAAATCGATCGCTCGTTCGGCAATGGCAGACATCGCTTCCCCATCTACCGCAGAGCGGATCTTGAGTTGACGATGCAGGTCGGGCGGGAGATATAACGTGACCTTCGTAGCCTTCTGCGTATCTTGCATATCACACGTCAATAGCAGTACCCGGGTATGAATGTCACCATATCGGCTGCCCGCCAGAGCTGTCAAGACAGCATGCTGGCATGACGTCAGTCTTGTTACACTTCGTTACATTGCCCATTGCCCAGCATGACTGTCCGGACGGGGGCTCGCCAGGTCAGAAACAATGGCAAGAGTGATCTCAAGAAGTCTATGCGGCCACGGCTGCGGCCACGACCATATAGACGCCCACTGACACAGTGGCAACGCCTATCTGAGCGGCATGTGAAAGCTCTAGGATTCGAGCCCATCACCGCCCATCGTAATTGGGGGCAAATTGGCGGCAATCCTGTGTCGTTGTCTACCAGGGCCAACCGGGCTGCAGGCTGCAGTTAACCTGCTGTTAACTTATGCAAAGGGTGTCTGAAGGGGCCGAAATTGCCGCGATATACTCTCTTGGAGGTTGGCCAGGGAGTTGTTCCCATTCCTGATTCAGTTGCTGAAGGGGCTGCTATGGGCATAAGTGACGTGGCCCTTGATCATCTTTACGATGGTGTGGCCTGCCGGTTGGCAGCCCAGGACTATGGGGGGGCCTTAGCACTGTTGGATACGTTCCCAACCGAGGCCAGGGCTGAGTATGCCTTTTGGTATTTACAGGGGGAAGTGCTTGCCAATCAGGGTCAGTATGATCAAGCTTTGGACAGCTTGGATCGGGCCCTGGCATTGCATGGCAACATGGCTGATATCTGGGTAGCTAAGGCCGTTTGTCTCCTGCATTTATCTCAACCCCAGTCGGCCCTGAGGTGCTGTGAACACGCCCTAAAACTGCAGCCTCACCATGCTCAGGCTTGGTTATTTCATGGAGTGGCCTCACATCGGTTGGGACACTATCATCAGGCCTATACCAGCTATCGCCATGCCCTCAGGGGTCAATCGCCCCGGCCGCAGCACCACCCTAAATGGTTAGTCTATCTGCAGCAATGGGGCATACTATCAAAGGGCTCATCCTTGCCAGATGTCGATCATTTCTAGACTCAGTCCATGATCCCGCAATGGGAGTCGGCTGCTTGTCGTGGCATCGGGAATGGTGGCCTCGGATGTCATGGTTTCAGAGTTTTGGGACTCGCCTTTCCATCACTAGAAAAAGCGCTGAAGCACTATTTCGGCTACGACCAGTTTCGGCGGCAACAGCGTCCCATTATTGAGCAGGTGTTGAAGGGGCGTGACGTCTTAGTGGTTATGCCCACCGGTGGTGGCAAATCCCTCTGCTACCAGTTGCCAGCCCTGATGAAATTAGGGATTACCGTTGTGGTTTCTCCCTTGATTGCCTTGATGCAGGATCAAGTCGATAGCCTGCAGGATAATGGCATTGCGGCAACGTTTCTGAATAGTACCCAGTCATGGCAGCAGGTGCGATCGCAAGAAGCAGCGCTATTGGCCGGGAAGATCAAGCTGCTATATGTAGCTCCGGAACGGCTGGTGAATCCTAATTTCTTACAGTTGCTAGACCGTCTCAGCCAAACCGTGGGGTTAGCCACCTTT
Source organism: Halomicronema hongdechloris C2206 (assembly GCF_002075285.3). Classification (GTDB taxonomy): domain Bacteria; phylum Cyanobacteriota; class Cyanobacteriia; order Phormidesmidales; family Phormidesmidaceae; genus Halomicronema_B; species Halomicronema_B hongdechloris. Next base: position 3,207,767 of record NZ_CP021983.2, read on the forward strand.
GCCATCGATGAAGCCCACTGTGTCTCTGTGTGGGGGCATGACTTTCGACCCGACTATCGTCAACTCTCGATACTGCGCCAGCACTATCCTCAAGTGCCGATTCTGGCACTGACAGCCACAGCCACGGAGCGAGTTCGTCAAGACATCATGGCTCAACTCTGGCTCCGAGATCCAGGCATTTATATTGCCAGCTTTAATCGTCCCAATCTGTATTACGAAGTCCGCCCTAAGCCCCGAGACGCCTATGCCGACCTATGCCAGCAGTTGCACCAATGGTCAGGAGCCGGCATTATCTACTGTCTCAGTCGCAAACGGGCCGATGAGCTAGCCGCTCGCTTGCGTCAGGATGATATCGATGCCTTACCCTATCACGCTGGCCTCAGTGATCAGGTCCGCCGGGAGCATCAGCAACGGTTTATACGGGATGATGTACGGGTTATCGTAGCCACCATTGCCTTCGGCATGGGCATCAATAAACCAGATGTGCGGTTTGTGATCCACTATGACATTGCCTGCACCCTGGAGGGATATTATCAAGCATCAGGCCGAGCTGGCCGCGATGGCGAAACTGCCCATTGCATCCTTTACTTCAGCTATGCCGATGTGGCCACTGCTGAGTTTTTGATTGGGCAAAAGTCAGACCCCCAAGAGCAACGTCTAGCCCGTCAACAATTGCGGCAAATGATTGACTATGCCGAGAGCACCGTCTGTCGCCGCACTATTCAACTAGGCTATTTTGGGGAAGACTATCCCGGGAATTGTGGCCATTGTGACAATTGCTTACATCCTCCTCCCCTAGAGGACTGGACCATTGAAGCCCAAAAGTTTCTTTCCTGTGTGGCTCGGTGTCGAGAGCGCTTTGGTATGGGCCACATTATCGATGTACTGCGGGGGTCTCGCAAACAACGCATCTTTGATCTGGGCCATGACCAGCTGTCAACCTATGGCATCGGCAAGGATCGTTCGGTCGACGAATGGCGATTGCTGGGCCGGTCTCTGCTGCATCAGCGGTTACTCTCGGAGACGACCGATGGCTATCCAGTGCTAAAGCTGACTGGAGCTAGTTGGCAAATCCTGCGCCAGCAGGCATCGGTGCAGGTGGCAATCCCAGAACGTCTTAGCCAACCGCGGCAGATAGCTGAGGACAACGATCCCACCAGTCAGCAGTTGCTACAGCACTTGCGCTCCCTACGTAAGCGGCTAGCCGACGACCAAGGAGTTCCGCCCTATGTGGTATTTACAGAATCGTCATTGCGGCAGATGGCTCAGCAACGACCGCAAACCCTCACGGCCTTTGGGCACATCTCTGGAGTTGGCAATCGCAAATTAGCTCAGTATGGTCAGGTATTTACGCAGGCCATTCGCGAGTTTTGCCAAGACAATCGGTTACCAAGGGTGGCACCGAAATCCGTAGCTTCAGTCGCATCAAGGCCTGGGTCGCGGCGCTATCGCCCTCCGACGGACACCCACTTCCTCACCCTACAGCTGCATCAGCAGGGATTGCCCCCTGATCAGATAGCCCGCCAACGGCGAGTGACCTTGAGAACTATCCACAACCACCTAGAACGGCTGATTCTAGCTGACCAGGCCGTAGACTTGGAGCGCTTGGTGTCCCCTGAACGCCAAGATGCTATCCGGATAGCCATTCAGGTTAGAGGCCATGGCTCATTGTCTGCCCTGCACGATCAGTTAGGGCCAACCTATGACTATGGCGAAATTCGGTTGGTGGTGGCAGATTGGGAACGGCGACAATCAGCAGCAGAGTCCAGATAACCCGAAATGACTGAATCATCCTCCTACTTCACCCCCGATGAACTGCGCCAGTGGCAGTTTGGTCTGCAACAGGCTAATCTCAACAATGTTCTGTGCCATTGTCGACGATGCGACCATACCTGGGTAGCCTCTGCCGCTGAGCCGTGCCGATGTGGCAGTAAGGGTATCGAAGCCATCCCCTGCTGGCAATTTCCCGATGACTAACCCATAGTCCCCATATGGTCCCCACTATTGATCAGAGTTGGTATCAACACCCCCACGGCACGCCTACAGAAGCTGCTGCCGGAGGGGTGATCCTGCGACAGCATAGGGGCTGTTGGTGGGTAGCCTTAATTCGCGAAGGTAGTCTGCCTGACTATGCCTTACCTAAAGGTCATGTGGAATCCGGTGAGTCTTTGCAGGTAGCTGCCCGACGGGAAATTGAAGAAGAGGCTGGATTTTCGGACCTGCAACTGCTAGGAGAGTTGGGAGTTCTCGAGCGCCTCAATTTTTCTAAGACCCACTGGAAAATTACCCACTACTATCTCTTCCAAACAGAGCAAGTCACACCGCTGCCTAGTGATCCCAAGACTCATCAGGTTGAGTGGTTTCCCATCGATCAGTTGCCACCCATCTTCTGGCCGGAACAACGGCAGTTATTGCAGCAGGTGAGAGATGAGCACTTATCTTCCTTAGAGTGTTCCAACTAAACACTCGTTCAAGGATTTGCTGAATAGCCTAGATAGGCTGAGTTCAATAGCCTAGATCTAGATCAGGCTACTTTTTCAGATGGAATACTCTTAGGGGCCGAGTAGACGGCAGCCCACGCTCACATCCAGTTTCGGAGTGGTGACTAGAGCTGGCCGACGGAGTCGGGCGCCAGCTTTTTCAAGGTGGCTTCCACGACCAATCGCCAGCCCTCTGGAGCGACGGCTGGTGCCACTGACCATCCTCGCTGAGCTAGTGCTGGATGAGGTCCCTGAGCCCCCGGTACGACAATGGGGTAATCTACCTGCTCTAACATGGCCGTATCGTTAGGGCTGTTGCCTAGACCTAGGGTCATCAGAGGCTGTCCAGGAACCCAGGCTTGATACAAGTCAATGACAGCTTGCACGGCAACGCCCTTGCCAGCACCGCTACCAATCAGGTGGGAGAAGCGATCGCCCACTACCACCTGAAAGCCTCTGGCCTCTACCACCTGCCTTAGCTGGGCTGCCGACATGTTTTTAGGGGTCAAAAACGGCTCGGTAAATTCCCGGGCCTTGGCCTGTTTAGCTTCCTCGTAGGAGAGGCCGGTCAACTGCTGAATTTGCTCAACAGACCAATCTCCAAATCCTTTCAGGGGGCGCTTCAGCTCTTGGGCAATGGCCTTGAGTCCAGCCCGAGCCATGACATAAGAACAGCCCAGCTGTAGCACTCGATAGGCACCGGCATCCTCTCCCGCCGGTAGTTGGAAGGGTACGGTTCCACGAGGCAAGAAGACGGCACTGCCATTCTCGACGATAAACGGATCCTGTAATTCAAGATGCTGACACCAGGTATCAACTTCCGCTCGCGTCTTGCTCGTAACAGGAATGACAGGAATTCCCACTTGTCTCAGGTGCTTTAAAGTAGGCAGCGCGGCTTCATAGTGATAGGTATCGCTATTCAGGAGCGTGCCATCTAAATCGGTAAAGATAATCAAAGCAGTGGTTAGCACCATAGGTGTACTATGTCCATGTCAGGCAAGCCGAGACTGGCTATTAGCGTAGCAGGATGGATGATGCTCCCAATCCAGGCCAACAGGTTGATTATGGGACAGCAACCGAGCGTGAGCTGGACGCAGGTTAGCATATAGTATCGCAATTAAATTCTTTCCTGAAATATTTAAATAGATTACAGCTTGCCCCTGCATGTGAATTTTGAAGAAGGAGTATTTATGATTTCAGGGAACCTCTTATATACTCTCTTCTATACAGCCACAATTCATGATTGATCGTCTTTGTTCCGTCTTTGTCCATGGTTGATTGGACCGGGTATACCCATATAGGTCGTTGCAGGGCAGTGGGCCCTGCGATCGCAAGCGCCTTGTAAGGGATGCCGATGTGGCAAAGCCGTTGATATGAGCATTTAGATATAAGCATTTAGATAAAGCACTAAAGTATTTGTCACAACCATTTCAGTAATTCTCTGATCTCGGCTTATTTGGGTATTTTGGGTGATCTCGGCTTTTTAGGGAAATCTAGCTAACTTGGCTGCCAACTCCAACTATTTGGATAACTATTTGGATGGAATCACACTGACGTCAGCAATCTTTGAAGTAGTTGCTCGTCAGTATCTCAGGAGGATGTCATCACTAATTGTCGCTAATTGTCGGATGTATCTAGGGTTGATACTGTTGGTGTTTAAGACCGCCGTATCGTCTCCAGGAAAGGCAAGATTGTCTGCAGATATATTGTTGAAACTTGTCTGAGAAGAGAAGTGACTGCCGTGTAAGTGATTGTGCCTATGGTTCAACTGTCGTCTCGTCGTTGATTTGATCAACGTCATTTAAGCTAGTTTTAGGAGTCCTGATATGACAGTTTCAGTTTCTCGAGATGGGTATTGGACAGCAGCTCTTGCAGCTATCAAAAGCTTTTTAATCTGGCTGTTTATCTTAGAGGTGTGTCTGTTGGTGATCGGCTTTCCGCTGGTCGTGCTAATTGTGGCGGGGGCGGCGACCGTTGCGATCGCACTTCACCCTCTGATGCCAGCCAGTGCTCTCTTAATTGTCGCCAGTACTACCATTGGCCTCAATTTCATCGCCATTGCTACCGCCTCCCTGGTATTGACGGCTCGGGGGATCCATCCCCATACCATTAGTTGGCTTAACTGGCTGAAGTCCGAAGCCGATCCCTTAACCTTGCCCGTCTATGCAGCCTGTCCCTTAACCTGCGGACTCCAACGCGACATTCTCTGACTCCTTAACGACGCAGCTTAGAGTAGCAGCTATAGAGTAAACGACAATCCGAGTCATCGGCTTGCCTTACCTCTAGCTCGACTCTCCGCTACTCCCCTGGCCAATGGGTCAGGGGATTTTGTCGGGATGGCTAACTGGCCGTGATAGATTAGAAAGGTTGTCTATTTCGCACATCCAGGATTTCGGGTGTCTCCTCAGGGAGATGCACCTGGATGGAGGTTAAACCCGAAAAGGAGATCAATGACCATGCCTGTTATCTCACTGCCCGAACTATTGGAATCGGGGGTTCACTTTGGGCACCAGACTCGCCGCTGGAACCCTAAGATGGAGCCCTATATCTTTACCTCCCGTAACGGCATTCACATCATCGACTTGGTCCAGACGGCTAAGTTAATGGAAGATGCCTACAGCTTCGTCAAGACTGCAGCAGACCAAGGACAAAAATTCCTGTTTGTGGGGACTAAGCGCCAAGCTGCTGGCATCGTTGCCCAAGAGGCAAGTCGCTGTGGGGCCCACTACATCAATCAGCGCTGGCTGGGAGGGATGCTCACCAACTGGACGACGATCAAGTCCCGGGTAGAGTATCTAAAAGAGCTAGAGCGTATGGAAGAAACGGGGGCTATGGCCCTTCGCCCCAAGAAGGAGCGGGCGGTTCTGCGGCGCGAATTAGAGAAACTTCGCAAGTATCTGGGCGGCATCAAGACCATGCGACGGGTGCCAGACATTGCCATCATTGTCGATATTCGACGGGAATATAATGCCGTGCAGGAATGCCAGAAGCTTGATATTCCCATCGTTTCCCTCCTAGATACCAACTGTGATCCCAACGTCGTGGACGTACCGATTCCAGCTAACGACGATGCCATCCGATCGATTAAGCTGATCTTGAGCAAACTCGCCGACGCCATTTACGAAGGATCCCACGGCCAAGTCGACTCAGAGTATGAGGATTACGATGGTGCCGAGGACGCCTTTGAGTATGATGAAGGCGATGAGGACACCTTTGCCGAAGGTGAAGAACCAGTTGAGGCTTCAGCTGAAGCTTGATCGCATACCGACACTAGCCCTTTGGGGGATTCATTGTTCACGCATTAGGAAGGGATTATGGCGGAGATCTCGGCAAAATTAGTTAAGGAACTGCGCCAGAAAACTGGCGCAGGCATGATGGATTGCAAGAAGGCACTGCAGGAAAACGATGGCGATCTGAGCAAGGCCACCGAGTGGCTGCGACAGAAAGGTATCGCTTCGGCAGCCAAGAAAGAAGGCCGTTTGGCGGCGGAAGGGTTAGTAGACAGCTATATTCACACGGGTGGCCGGGTTGGAGTACTCGTTGAAATCAACTGTGAGACTGACTTCGTCGCTCGCCGCGATGAATTTAAGAGCCTGGTACGGGATGTGGCTATGCAGATTGCAGCCTGTCCTAACGTGGAATTTGTCCGCAGTGATGACATTCCAAAGGCCATCGTCGAACGAGAAAAGTCCATTGAAATGGGCCGTGATGATCTGGCTGGCAAACCTGAAAATATTCGAGAGAAGATTGTCCAAGGCCGCATCGATAAACGGCTGAAGGAACTATCTCTGATGGACCAACCCTTTATCAAAGACCAAAACATCACGGTCGAAGAGTTGGTGAAGCAAAGCGTGGCGCAATTGGGTGAGAATATCCAAGTGCGACGATTTGTGCGCTTCATCTTGGGTGAGGGGATTGAAAAAGACGAGAGCAACTTTGCCGAAGAGGTAGCTGCTCAGACCGGCAAAGCATAGCCTCTGGTCTTAGTTAGCCTACTCCGACTGGGGCGTGGGCAGGGCGGACTCCGATTGTAGAGGTCGGCCCTGCTGTCGTCACAGCCTTAAAGACTGAGGCGGTTGCCGTTCATAGGCAAAACCTTTATGGCTGGTACAGTTGAACAAATACGCCGGGAATTAGATTCTCTGACCGAGGCTACAGCAGCCCTGGCAGAAGACTTCCAAGAGCTCTATAAGCATTATCTGCAGGCCCTAGGTAAGGCGGCGCGGCAACAATTAATCCTGGCCAGTTATCGTCTCTGCACTCAGGCCTATCCTGATGCCTTCCTCAACCTATCAGTGGCTCAGCGTCAGAAGTTACAGGTGGCGATACGGGAGCTCGGAGATGAGGCTCAGGAACATTTACAGGCTAGCCTGCAAGTGTGGCAAGCATCCCCGATGGAATGGTTGGAACAATACCTGACCCACGAGCTGTCTTTGCCGGAAGAGCAGTCATCAGAGCCGATAGATGAATCTTCTGCATCAGAAAGCACGCTGCCAGAGGACACCCCAGAGGAAACCGACGCTGAGATGTCCTTGGAGACTAATACTTCTCAGAGTCCCTCAACTGAAGGGCCGGAGGTTTCCAAGGCTGCTGAGGGCCCAGTGGCAACCCCAGATATGATTGCGAAAGCGGCGGCAGCTGCCTTGCGTCAAATTAGGGAAGGAACTGACGAGTCAGCCGCAGCCAGGGCAACGTCACCAGATGCTAAGGAGCCTTTGACTCCTGCTCGGTTAGCCAAGAAACACTTGCATCTAGAGCAGCATATTCGCACCGTGTTGCAGGGGGTCACCAAAACGGCTAATTTTCTCCTGAAGAAAGCAGGAATCTTGCCGGATTTACCCGAAGTGGTCTTGGCGGCAGCGGCCGAGTCAACTGCTATGGATCGGGGCCCATCCCCACCCAATTTATTAAATGTGTTGGTAGAAATGCGCGATCGCATCTCAGATGATCAAAGCGAGGTCGATCTCGATCAAGATCTCGATCAACAAGAAGAGGAGGAGGCCGCTGACCATGAGGACCAAGACGATAGCCGCGTGACTCACCTGATGGCTATCCATCTGCAGCTCTCAGATATTGAGTTTGCCGATCCCCAGACCTCCCTTTGGCGGAGTCGACTACGAGAGGCTCTGGCCAAACTCAAAAAACTGGGTCGTCAGTATCAGAAAAAGCAACAGGAACAGGCAATCGCCGAGGCAGAAGCGGCTTGGCGAGCCATTTGGTACGATGACTGACCTTGCCTCAGCCATAGTCGGGCTATTGCCACACCGGCATCTAGCTCGATGGCAGTTGCTATACTGCCACCTGAGATCGTGCTAACCGGGGGAATCTCCCTAAACCCCAGAGTCTCGACCATGAGTTCAGCCCCCGCTGTTGATTGGATCCGGTTACAGAAGGCCCTTTCTGTGGAAGCAGACCGGGGCTTTAATGACCTGGTTGGTAAGCAACAACGCTTCAGCGAGTTCCTGTCTCAACAGCTAGGGGCACCACCACCGGATCTACCTCCTTCAGAACAGCAGCGCTGGCAAGCACTCGCCACTCAGTTTCGTCAGTATGCTGATCTCAGCTTTGCCCAGCGCCAGCATCTTGTCGCTGACACCCGACGACTGTTGCAACAGACTCGGCAAGCCTTGGAGCAATCCGTTGTCTCTAAAGCAGCGGAATCAACCAATCTAAGGGGAGAAACAAGCTCCCATCGTCCTCGCCCGACTATGGCGACCAAGGCCGCAGACCCAACGACGGCCCTAGGTAGTTTGCCGAGCCGGCTGCCGACGCTAGATCAGTCGCTGACCTATCTAAAAGGAATCGGCCCTAAAAACAGTGAACGCCTCGCTCGGCTGGGATTACATACAGTCTTGGATGTGTTGTTTTACTATCCCCGGGACCATGTCGACTACTCTCAACAGGTACGAATGCGGGATCTCGTGCCAGGGGAGACAGCAACAGTGGTGGGCACGGTCAAGCGTTGTACCTGTTTTAGCAGTCCCCGTAATTCCAAGCTCACCATCCTGGAGATTCTGCTCCAGGATGCCAGCGGCCAACTCAAACTCAGTCGGTTTTTTGCCGGCAACCGCTATCGTCAACCCACCTGGCAGCGGCGGCAACAGCGGCAGTATCCCCGGGGCGCTATCATTGCAGCCTCAGGGCTGGTGAAGCAAAGTAAGTATGGCATTACCCTCAATGATCCCGATCTGGAAGTCTTAGATGGTCCCGGCGGCCAGATCGACTCCCTTACCATTGGCCGGATTGTCCCGGTTTACGGGCTAACCGAGGGGGTGGGGGCGGATCTGGTACGTCGAGCCGTAGCAGCTGCCCTGCCGGCCCTGGATACCCTGCAGGATCCCTTGCCCCTACCGCTACGGCGGTGCCATGATCTGATGCCCCTAGGGCAGGCGTTGCAGCAGATTCACTTCCCAGACTCCTTAGAGACCTGCACCCAGGCCCGTCGCCGCTTGGTGTTCGATGAATTTTTCTATTTACAGTTAGGGCTGCTGCGTCGCCGCCGCCAGCAGCAGCAGCAAACGACGGCCATTACTTTGCCGCCAACTGGTGAGTTGGTGGAGGCCTTCTATCAAGGGTTGCCCTTCAAGCTGACAGCAGCCCAGCAACGGGTGATTCAGGAAATTCTGCAGGACCTTCAACACCCCACCCCGATGAATCGACTGGTGCAGGGAGATGTGGGTTCTGGTAAGACGGTGGTGGCGGTGGTGGCCATGTTGGCAGCCTTGCAGGCGGGCTATCAGTCGGCCCTGATGGCTCCCACAGAGGTATTGGCAGAGCAGCACTATCGCAAATTAGTAGGTTGGTTCAATCAGTTGCATTTGCCTGTGGATCTGCTGACTGGCTCGACGCGGACAGCAAAGCGCCGGGAGCTCTTGGCCCAGCTGGCGACGGGAGAACTACCGGTGCTCGTCGGTACCCATGCCTTGATCGAGGATCCGGTACAGTTTTGTCGCTTGGGGTTGGTGGTGATTGATGAGCAACATCGCTTCGGTGTTCAGCAGCGGGCTCGGTTGCAGCGTAAGGGAGACAATCCCCATGTGTTGACCCTGACCGCCACCCCCATTCCTCGAACGTTGGCCCTGACCTTACATGGGGATTTGGATGTGAGCCAAATCGATGAATTGCCGCCAGGGCGTCAGGCAATTCAGACGACCCTGCTGACCAATCGCGATCGCATCCATGCTTATGACCTAATTCGTCGGGAAATTGCCCAGGGCCGCCAGGCCTATGTGGTGTTGCCCCTGGTGGACGAGTCGGAAAAGCTCGACTTAAAATCAGCCATCGAGGAACATCAACACTTAGAGCAAGTGGTTTTTCCGGAGTTTGCGGTAGGCCTCTTGCATGGTCGCATGAGTTCTGCCGATAAGGAGGCTGCCATTAGCCGCTTCCGCACTGGAGAGATCGATATTCTGGTGTCTACGACGGTGGTAGAAGTGGGGGTCGATGTTGCCAACGCCACCGTAATGTTGATTGAGCATGCGGAACGATTTGGCCTGTCGCAGTTGCATCAGCTGCGAGGACGGGTGGGGCGAGGGGCTGATCAGGCCTATTGTCTGTTGATGAGCAGTAGCCGTAGTGAATCAGCCCTGCAGCGGTTGAAAGTCTTGGAGCAGTCCCAGGATGGGTTTGTGATCGCAGAAATGGATTTGCGGTTTCGCGGGCCGGGTGAGGTCTTGGGGACGCGGCAATCCGGGCTCCCGGACTTTGCCCTGGCCAGTTTAGTACAAGATCAGGCTGTCTTGGAGTTGGCCCGCCAGGCAGCCGAAGCTCTATTACAAGCAGATGAACGCCTAGAGCGATGGCCCCGGCTACGGGCCGAATTACAACGCCGCTATACCAAACTCATGGGCGGGGCCATTCTAACCTGAAAGGGAAGCCCTACCATCGCCGGGACCGCTGCTGACGCGGCCTCTCCAAACTGATGAGCAGGGCGGTGCCGACCATGCCGCCAGCCGCACAGATGCCCAATAGCACCCCCATCGGCATCTCAATAGAGCGGAAGGTAAGAAATTGCAGGGAGACAGGGGTGGCATTCTGCACGGAGAGGATGGCCACAGCCGCTACCCAGATGGCTGGCACTAAAGAGAGAACAAGCTTCATGATCGCGGTGATAGTCAAGGAGGTATGCCTGTTCGCCTATTGTAATAGTTGCGATCGCATCTATTGATTCGGCATAATAAGGAGCTGGGCTTTACGAGAAAATTATGGCAAAACGGGTACAGGTTGTTCTCAATCAAGACGTACGCAAGCTGGGTCAGTCCGGCGATTTAGTTGATGTTGCTCCAGGGTATGCCCGCAATTACCTTATTCCTAGGGGCATTGCTGTACGCACCACTCCAGGCGTACTGCGACAGGTAGAACGTCGCCGTGAAGAAGAGCGGCAACGTCTGCTACAGATTAAACGGGATGCCGAAGCCACCAAGACAGCTTTAGAAACCATTGGCCTGTTTACCGTCCAAAAGCCCGTCGGGGAAAAGGACGCCATCTTTGGTACTGTCACTGCCGCTGACGTAGCTGACGTGATTCAATCCTTAGCCAGCAAAGAAGTTGACCGGCGTAACATTACGCTGCCTGATGACATCAACAGGCTCGGTGAATATCAGGTAGACATCAAGCTCCATAGTGAAGTCACCGCCACGATCAATCTGCGGGTCGTTGCCCAATAATTCTCTGGGGTGCCTACCGAAGTGAGGACTCCAGTCATAGGGTGCTGCCAATCAGCTGCCAATCAGGAAACACTAGTCTACATTCAGGTTGGTACTAGCCTGATCGAATTAGACTATATAGTGCTTTCTAAGCGAGCCAATGGTAACGACTCCATTGGCTTGTCCTTTAATGTATGTGATGGCAAGCCAGTCACTTTTCCAAACTTAGTACTGGAACAATCAGCAATATCCTACGCTGACTAGTCAAAGCAATCTCTGCATCTACATCGATCTTTGTTGTCAAAGCGAGCCATCATGAGGGAACCTGCTGACTAGTTTTTTTGAGGTAGACATGGATCCACCAGTCTATTTCGCCGATTCCATTTCCGTCAGGATGCAAATCTATGCCCCGGTTCGCTAGTCGCACCCAAGCACTCAATCACAGTCATAATGGTGCAATCCCTTAACTTTGAGCCCATCAATGATCGCCTACCGCCCCAAAACATTGAAGCTGAAGAGGCTATCCTAGGCGGCATTCTGCTTGATCCAGAAGCCTTGGGGCGAGTCATGGAAATCTTGCATCCTGACGCGTTCTATATCAGCGCCCACCGAGAAATTTATCGGGCCGCACTAGATCTCAATAGCAAGGGGCTACCCACCGACTTACTTAGCATCACCGCCTGGCTGCAAGATCGAGAGCAATTGGAAAAAATTGGTGGCCAGAGTCGCTTAGCTCAGCTGGTTGACCGCACCATTAGTGCTGCCAATATCGACCAGTATGCCACTCTGGTCATGGACAAATATACTCGGCGACGGCTTCTCCATGTTGGCGGAGACATCATTCAATTAGGATATGAGGCCAATACACCACTGGAAACTGTTCTTGACCAAGCTGAGCAAAAACTATTTGGTATTACCCAAGATCGCCCTCAACAAAGTCTTACCTCAACCGCCGATATCCTGATTGATACCTTTGCCGAGATCGAGCAACGCTCCCTAGGATTGGTCATGCCTGGAGTTGCCTGCGGCTTTTATGACCTAGACGCGATGACCCAAGGATTTCAGCGTTCCGATTTAGTTATTGCTGCCGGTAGACCGTCGATGGGCAAAACTAGCTTTGTCCTCAATATTGCTCGCAATATCGCCGCAATGCAAAGGTTACCAGTCGCCATCTTCAGCCTGGAGATGTCCAAACTGCAATTAGTCTACCGGCTGCTATCCAGTGAAGTAGAAATTGAAAGTAATCGTCTACGCACAGGGCGCATTGCCCAACAGGAATGGGAACGCTTGAGTCATAGCATTGGTATGTTGTCAGAAGTGCCTGTCTTCATTGATGACACCCCCAACATCTCAGTAGTAGAAATGCGCTCCAAGGCTCGACGTCTTCAGGCCGAGCAGGGCGGAGCCTTAGGCCTAGTCCTCATTGACTATCTACAACTCATGGAGGGGGGCGGTGATAACCGGGTACAAGAGTTGTCTAAAATCACTCGTTCTCTCAAGGGTCTAGCCCGAGAACTAAACGTACCTATTATTGCCCTATCGCAGTTGAGCCGCGGCGTCGAGTCTCGCACCAATAAACGGCCTATGATGTCAGACCTGCGAGAAAGTGGCAGCATCGAACAAGATGCTGACCTGGTCATGATGCTTTATCGTGAAGAATACTACGACCCCGATACGCCTGATCGAGGGATTGCAGAAGTGATCGTCACTAAACATCGTAATGGTCCCACCGGGACCGTCAAACTATTATTCGAACCTCAATTTACCCGTTTCCGCAATCTAGCTCGACCCGGTTAAGAAATATTCATTCCATAGGTTGATGAACAGGTCTCCTATCAGAGAAGTTCTGACGGGGAATTAGAATAATGTCCTTCAGCAATTGCTTAGGCTTCCCCAAGTTCAGCCTGACTTTAGGGTTGAGGTTTCTGATGGCACCTGGATCAAGGCGTCTTAGGGTAACTTCTTGCCACCTTAAACCAATCATGACAGCAACACTCAACATGTAACCGGGCTCTTCCATCTGAGTAAAGACGAGACCCACTGCAAAGACACTGAACACCAAGAGCTTAGAGTAATCATCTAAGCATAGATGGCGAAACGTAATCACCCCTAGAGAAATGTAGGCAGCCAGCCCAAGTACGCCTAAGTCACCCCAAATACCAGCCCAACCAAAAAAGGGGGAAAACATACTAGATTGGTCACCTAGCCAACTCTGGCCTACGGCGGACCAAACAGCAGGTGGAACAGGATGCCGGGTTGCCCCCAGAGGACCTAGTAAATCCCAGTATCCACTAATCATCCATCCCCCAAGGCGACCTACAGTATGGCCAGGGCCTAACCCAAATAACCAGTTGAGAGGCGACTCATAGTGTTCGAGAATTATCCGCAGCGCTGCTGACTTAAGTAGCGTAGCCTCTCCATCGGGTCCATAAATTTCTGGACGAGCCCATGTTTGAAATGCTCCAAAGGCAGGAACATTTTGAACGCACCATAAAAAGACAAATCCAAATAAAATGGCCCCAGAAAAATATTTTATAGCCTCACCAACACTCTTTAGCTTTGTTATTAAAAGCAGAATAAAAGCTACTAAAAAATATAATAATACTTGCTTGGCATCAGCCATTAACATGTGGCCCAGTGTCCCCATAATAACCACTGCTCTGAGCCACAGAGGCAATGACTTGGCAGTATAGGCATAGTATATGCCAAAGGCTAGAGACACTGAAGCACTGACAACATGACCCCCACCAGAATGGTAGAAAATACCTTGAATGTAATCTGGATTACCAGGTTTTGGATGCAATCTTAGGATAGCAAATAAGACATACTGAACATAGGCAAATACAAGATTAGTAATACAAAAAATACTCAGCCATGTTCTTAGCTTACGGATTCTTGCTAAATTAATTGGGAGACTAATAAACGCAATCAACAATATGAAAGGTTCCCCCAAAAGCAAAAAATCTAAAACAACATTGATAAACCCTGCATCATTTTGGATAGCACTTGCTAGCATAATTGACAGCAAAGCACCTAGTCCAAAACTAAAAGCTGTAATAATATTCCGCTGATAACTTCGAAGGCCGCGAGCCGTGACAATAACTTGGCCACAGAATAATGGGATCGTCAAAAAATGAAGAAAGTTAATCGCTGATGGAGCACCTGCACTGTCAACAATCCGAGAAAAAAAGGCAGTTGAAAATGCCAGCAAAACCAGTGTTGATCCTGCTATATATGTCTTTTTCCTCTGATAACTTAGGCTTTGGCCCATTTTGAGTCAGGTTTCTAATCAAAATCTAAATAGAGAAACTATTAAGGTTTTATTCCTAAGACTGCCATTGATTGACAATTTCAATAATTTTATCAATATTCACCGAAAAGTTTTCTCGGTTATTGGCTCTATCTGCACATAAAAACTGGAAATTATGCCCCAGTGCCTTGGCTATATAATAATAATATGTTTGCATCTTAGCCATGACCTGTAGCTCTAAGACATTCACATTATCCGAGAAAAGAATATGAGTTAAACCGCCACCGTAAGCCCCTATCACCATTTCTGCATCATAGAAAAGTTCGATTTTATCAACTAAGGAATGGTCTTCTAGGCAATAGTTCTTAAATCCAAACTTCTCCAATTCCAGAAATAGCTCTTCTTCATTTATTATATGACGTTTTTTTTGCCTCTGAGCTGACTTTTTCCTGGAGATATAGATTCTATTTTCTCGTCTGGAAGGACGTTTCGGTAGAAAGGTATCGCGCAGCTTCTGAATGTAGAAGCTTGGTAGATATCCAGAGCCAAATTGAGTTAGGAATGTTGGTAAAATTAATTTCTCCAAATGGTAAAGCCGTCCAGGCTCCAACCTTACCCGAGTCGTGTTTGAGGGAATGAGCTGGGGTACCATCAATTTCTCTACTTCGGCTAGTGGCTCAGCATACAATAACTTAATCTCATCAAGTTGTGTATAGTCGGGGTGATTCAGTAAAGAACAGCGCGGGACCAAATCAATAATTTTATGATAATACCCGTTGGGTAGACCTTGATAAATACTAGAATATCCTCGGATAGTCTTTATAGGAGATTCAGTGAACTTGCGAATTAGAAAATCCTTGTGAAGAAATGCTCCAGCAGTTGTGATTAAATCCATCCTTGGATAGATAGACTCTGATAAAATTTTACGAGATTGAGTCAATACAATTCCATTTCCTGGTTCATATAAGACATCTTCAACAACTGTAGAATAGATATCATGGGTTGTATATGTGTCTTTTTCCAAATATTTAAAGGGAGCATCGAACGGTGGCATTCCCCTTACTTCTGGTGTTGCTACTGTCTCTTGCTCTAAAAAGTTTTTCTTATGAGTCTTGCCATATTCTTTCTCAACATTAGTAGTACTTAAAAACAAATCTATCGCTGGCCTTAGGAAAATTTGACTATACCAAGGACGGATTAAAGGCTTTAACTTATTAGAAAAATTGCCTAAAACTTTATATGCTGACATTTTTACTGACTTTGTATCGAACAAATTAAATTTGGAACTAGCTAGCATATTGATAACGTCGTTTGTTGAGTCCAATACAGAGCTGAGCAATAGAATTTTCAATCCTGTCCTTGGGAGTGTAGATATCAGCTAAGTAGCGACTTGTGTAGGAGAACTGGTGTGTTAACAGATTTCCCGCTGGTATTATGAGCTCAATGTCTTGATGGAGATGTTTTTTCATCATGCGTTGAACGCATTGAGCAAGTTCGCGAATACTTAAGGTATCAGGCCCTGCTACATGAAGTAGGGGAAAGTGATCAATGCGATCAACAGCAGCTTCAATCACGCGACAAAGATCCAGGATCGAGACGAAGTTACGCTGTTGATATCCTGGAGTTCTCAATATGATTTTTTTTTGCTCAACTGCATCTCGACAAAATGCAAGTGGTGTTAAGGTCCATCGCCGACAACGATCAAGCTCAGCCGGAGTGCCGAAAAAATTACTAGGTCGAATCACCATACCCTTAAGCTTACCTTGACGGTTATAGAGTTCTACATATTCTTCAGACAGGCGATTCGTCAAACCATAGTCATTTGCTGGAACAGGTGGTGTTATTTCATCAATAGCACCTGCGGGATTTCCAAAGACATGGAAGGTTGAGATATAAACAAACTTTGGAATCTGATTTTTCAGACAGAACTCTAATGCAGCTCTTGTGCCGGCAACATTTTGATAGATACTTTGATAAGGAGCTTGTTTACAAGTAACTTCATGAGCTGCTGCTGCATGAATGAAAAGACTAGCGGGAACCTCTAAAGCAGTTTTGGCAATTATGTCTGGAGTATCTAAGTCAAACTGTATATCGCCATCACTGTCACGACAGGCTTTTATGACATCCCAGCCTTGATTTCTAAAGTATTTCTGGGCAATTTTTCCAAAATATCCATTGGCTCCAGAAATTATAACTGTCTTTAATTGAGATTTATTCATGATCATACAAAGCTGGGAGCATTATAGACAAATGGGCTCTTAAACTCAGATAAAGATTTCCAATTACTATCTTTTCCTGAAATGTTAGGATTATCTGTAGGCCAAGGAATATTTGCAGAGTCCCAAAGAATACCTTGCTCATACTGAGGAGCATAAACAGTTGAAACTTGATAAATAACTACTGCCTGCTCGCTCAATATATAAAATCCATGGGCCAATCCAGCCGGAATATATACTGAATTACCTTTGTCTTCGGTTAAATGAAACGTCTCATATTGGCCATATGTAGGTGCTCCAACTCTTAAATCAACTACAGCATCTAGAATCTCTCCTTGTAGGCAATGGACTAACTTAACATGATCTTTTGGAGGAACTTGGAAATGTAATCCTCTCAACACATTTTTGGAAGAGATCGAGTAATAAGTTTCAGAAAATTGGGTTTCTAGATTTTGGTCTTCAAATATTCCTTGATGAAAAGTTTTCACAAACTTTCCTCGATGATCTTGAAATACTCTTAATTGTATTTCGTAGCATCCCGGAATTTTACTTTCCCAGCAGTTCACAGTTTATTACTCCAGATTATGACTACTATAATCAAAGTTAAATATCTGAAATGTGTATAATATCATGCTTTCACTGATAAGAGTTCTCGCTGCGCTGCTGCGATCTCATACTGCTGAATTTGCTTTAAAGTTAGTTGCCGGAATTCTTCATAGCTAGTCAAATTAAATTGAGCAGATTCACGATACCATTTAACAGTTTCTTGGACAGTTGTTGAAAAATTCCAAGCAGGTGTCCAATTTAACTGGTGAAAAGCTTTATCGGTCACTAAATTTAAGAGCTTTGCTTCATGAACTACATCCCGTCCAGATGCATCTATCCATTGACCTGGCCAATGCATTAAAATACTCTCTACTAAATTTTTAACTGACTGATTGGAAGAGAGATGAGGACCAAAGTTAAAGGCACCCATTAAATTATGTAGCTGGTTGTTGGCCGGTTGTACTGCCAGTTGCTTATATAGACGCTCCGCCAGTATTAGATATCCTCCTAAGGGTTCTAAAACATGTTGCCAAGGACGAGTAGCAAACGGATTACGGACCAGGATAGGTTGATTGCGGCCTAGAGCCCGCATCGCATCGGGCACGATGCGGTCTTCAGCCCAATCTCCACCGCCAATCACATTACCGGCTCTAGCACTAGCGATAGCTACAAAGCTGGAGGAAGTTTTGTAGAATGACTTTCGCCAAGATGCGATCGCAAGTTCGGCAGCAGCTTTACTAGAACTATAAGGATCATGCCCTCCTAAAGGATCATTTTCTCTATAACCATAATTCCATTCTCTATTCTCATAACACTTATCTGTGGTAATAAAGACTGCAGCACAGGGATGAGTACATTGCTTTAGTGCTTCCAGCACATGGATAGTACCCATCACATTTGTATTCCACGTCTCCACAGGCTGCAGGTAAGAGCGTCTCACTAATGGTTGAGCCGCTAAATGCAACACAACATCTGGCTTGGTACGTTCCACGATTGCCTTAACCAAAGTCGCATCTCGAATATCACCGATATGATGATCGAGATCCGCTGCCAAGTTGAGTTGCGAGAATAATGAGGGCTGAGTATCAGGTTCTAGGCTTAGTCCGGTCACCTTGGCTCCTAGGTGCAATAACCACAGAGACAGCCATGCCCCCTTAAACCCCGTATGCCCAGTCAGCAGTACCCGCTTACCTTGCCAAAATAAATGATCTACCATATTTTCCATGAGGCCTGATTAGCGGCATACAATTTATTCAGCAGCTCCAGTTCACGGTAGGTATCCATGCATTGCCAGAACCCATCATGCTTATAAACGGCTAACTCACCCAAAGCCGCCAAAGTTTTCATAGGTTCAGCCTCAAAAACTGTGGCGTCGCCTTGGATTAAATCTAGAACCTTACGATGTAAAACAAAGTAACCTCCGTTAATCCAACCGGCACTAGTTTGAGGCTTTTCTTGGAAATAGGTAACTAAATTATCTTCAATGGCCAGTTCCCCAAATCGTGAGGTAGGTCGCACAGCTGTCATTGTTGCTAACTTGCCATGGCTGTAATGGAAATCTAGTAGCTTAGTGATATCGACATTACAAACACCATCTCCATAGGTGCCAAGTAAAATATCGCTATCCATTTTTTCAAGATATGGAGTCAATCTTTTGAGTCTTCCTCCAGTCATCGTCTCCTGGCCAGTGTCGATCAACCAGACTTTCCAGTTCTCTTCATGCCCATTATTTAACTTAGTAACTTTTTTGTCGCCTAACTCTAAGAGAACATCATTATGGTTCCAGTCATAGTTAAAGAAATACTCTCGTATCATCTCGCCCTTATAGCCTAAGCAGAGCATGAAATTCTGAAACCCATAATGAGCATAGGTTTTCATAATATGCCAAATCATAGGACGGTCGCCGACCATAACCATAGGCTTTGGTCGAAACTCAGTTTCTTCTTTCAGGCGGGTACCTTTACCGCCACACAGAATCGCGACAGGAATATTGGCAATATCAGCCTCTTTATACATAGTTAGCGAACCTAAAAACAGCTTTCTATTTATTTAACACTAAGAAATATAGACAAGACTCTAGCAACCAGTGAATCACAATTTGCGGATAATAAAGTCAGCCTTAAACGTTAATTATATGAATTTATAATTAACGTTTAAGATATTCAAATGACTAAGCATCGGAGATTCTACCAGCTGCTCAATAGTAATTATTGAAGATGGAACTTAATAGATCCCAGGTTTACAGGCAGTATTTCTGAAGATTCACACATCTGCGAAGTGTTTGTAAACTGACTAAAGGGCCGTGCTACTAATCTTATAGTCACTTGTCATCTCAATGACGACAACATACGCACATGCTCATAGATCTGTATGAGTTGCTGATGATTTAGGTCTGCAGTATAGCAGGATTCAAATTCGGCTCTAGCAGACCGACGCATTTCCTCTAAGCGCTTAGGTTGTGCTAAGAGGTAATCCACTTTATCTGCTAGATCTACGGCATTGCCAGGGCAGAACCGTAGGCCAGTTCGCTCATTTTCTACTAATTCAGCAATTGCACCAAGATCTGCAGCTAGGACCGGCGTTCCCTTCGCAAAGGCTTCGACGGCCACCCGACCAAAGGTCTCATACCATTTGGATGGAAAAACGAGAAATTGAGCTTCTCCCATGAGATTGTGAACTTCGGCCATAGGACGTCGCCCTAGCCACTCTATATTGGGAAGTCTAGTAGTCACTTCTGCAACTTGGTCAGCTAGAGGCCCATCTCCTACGATCTTGAGCGGAACTGGTGATCTGAGAAGTTTCCAAGCACTCAACAGCGTGTCTAATCCTTTTTCTACAGATAACCTACCAACATAGAGGGCATATTCTCCTTGGCCCGATCCGAGACCTGGATCAGGATGAACAAAATTTGGCTTGACAACTATCTTCTCTGGTGGCAGTCCACCTTCAATAAATTTCTTACGAGCAAATTGAGTCAAGGTAATGAATAGGTCCACCTGATTCTGCCAGGTATTTAGAGTAGTATGGATGACTGACATCGCTGCTGTAGCTGCTGTAGCCGCCCGATCATTCCGGTAACATCCATGTAAGATGCCGGGATAAGGGATTGGTTTACCTAAACAGTCTTCACAGACTTTTCCTTGGCGAAAGAAGAGTGCATTAGGGCACAGTAACCGATAATTTCGAAGAGTTTGGACAACTGGAACTTTGTTAGCTTGAGCGGCGTAGTAGACAGATGGGGATATCAGTGGAAAGAAATTTTGAACATGGACAACGTCATGACTTGTATGTTCTAACAGTTCACAAATGTCGTTATAAGTCGTTTGAGACCAGATCGTTCTTCCTGCTAGTCGAATGGGGTTAAGATGGGCGATGTCATGATTGGACTTCTCATAGAGACTGACTGTATGACCTTTCTCGCTAAGTAAGTGATTCTCCGCTGCGGATGATTCATCTTCACCACCCCGAACTTTATATTTATTATGGACACTTAAGATCTTCATGTCTATAACCGATAGTGACTCCCTAACTTACTTGAGTCAGAGCCCAATTTATTCGGCGCTGATCACCCTGATCTATATTCAGCATTTATACTCCGCATTCCATGATTTCATTAAGGGAGACTTTCCATAATTTTAAGATTTATAATATTAGTAATTATGGACAGTTTATAGTTCAATTTAGCTGCTATTTTCCGTGAGATAAGTTATTTTTTTGTGAATTTCAATATTCCTCTTTTCCTTGCTAAGGAGGTTCTCGGATTCGGATTAGGAGCCTGTTATCTAGAGAAGCTTACGTAAAAAGTATTAGTCAAGGTCTGGGAGATGGATTTATGAAATCTTTGTTAGAGAACACTCCTCAGCCTTAGTCGAGAGCTCAACTAGCTGATCCAGACTGTCGATGCGCTATATCTGAAGCTCCTTTCGGTACATACCATCTAGTGCCCCAAGCCTTAGTGCACGGCTTACATAACGGCTTACATCAGATAATGCACAACGATTCACTCTCGGAGAGTTCTATGCCAGAGCCACGATCTGAGTCAGAGCCCTCGTTTTGATATAGCCGAGGTAGTCCAGCCTTATGAAGCTCGGTAGATAATTGTGGATAGGGCCGATTGACTCCGGTGATGGTAACTCCTCTTAGTAATGGTCCAACAATAGACTAAAAGTAATGCCCTCTTCCTGTAACCAAACATTAAGATTTCGATTAAATTGTAATCCAGCCTACATTTCGTAGTCTTTGATACAGAAAATTTTGCTATTCTTGTTAAATAACAGGTTTTTCATCCTTCTGGAGGACACTGACATGTCTGCTACCGATCAAGCTCGTGCTTTAATGCTGCGTCATCATCATCTGATTAAGAATCGGCAGCAGTCGATGCTAAGCCGCACCAATGAGGAAATTGGTATGCCTGGTGAAACTGAGTATTGGGGACACATTCAGGGTAAGCCTAGTTCCAGTGCTAGCCGTGACTATGCTCGCAGTGGTTCAGCCCTCAGCTAAGGCAGGAATCGAATAGCAGCTAGGGTGTGGGCACCAAATTAGATCATCGATGACCGGCCGTCCTCGTTAACCAAACGAGGGCGTTTTGTTGTTAGTCTACAATGCCCTAGTACGCCAAGGCAGAAGTAGGAAGGCAGCTGGCCGTGAGCATTAGTCGTGGCGAAGCCGATCGGCTGAGCTTAGGCCGAGGCCTACCTGAAGGGCATAGGAAAGGCAAGAGGGGAAATCCTGAGTAAATACCGTCTTTCCACTCTAGTTAATAGAGGCATTATTTCTGCTGCAGGATACTAGACAACTCCCTTGAGAACTTAAGCCTATGAGTAGTCAGTCCCAAATTCCAGTTGTCGTGAATGGAGCTTGCGGCAAAATGGGCCGTGAGGTGGTTAAAGTCGTTGCCCAAGCCGAAGATATGACATTAGTCGGGGCGATTGATAAGGATCCAGCCAGCCTAGGGCAAGACATTGGTGACGTCTTAGGCTGTGGTCTCCTGGAGGTACCGGTCACTAATGATTTGGAGGCGACGTTGGTCATGGCCCAAGGGCAAGGACTCTCGGTCATGGTAGATTTTACCCACCCCGATACGGTGTATGAGTCGGTACGAGCTGCGATCGCATATGGAGTTCGCCCTGTCGTGGGGACCACTGGCCTCAGTGCTGACCAGATTCAGGAACTGGCTGAGTTTGCTGAGAAAGCCAGCATCGGCTGCCTGATTATCCCTAACTTTTCCATCGGTATGGTGCTACTGCAGCAAGCCACCCTGCAAGCCGCCCAGTATTTCGACCATGTCGAGATCATCGAATTACACCACAACCAAAAGGCTGATGCCCCCAGTGGTACGGCGATCCAAACGGCCCAGATGCTCTCAGAACTCCATAAGCCCTTCAATCCCCCTGAAGTAGACGAAACCGAGAAGCTACCCGGTGCCAGGGGCAGCACCCTGGCAGATGGTGTTCATATACACAGTGTTCGGCTACCCGGACTCATTGCTCACCAGGAAGTGATCTTCGGTGCACCGGGGCAGCTCTACACCCTACGTCATGACACCTCTGACCGCTCTAGTTTTATGCCAGGAGTATTATTAGCCATTCGTCGGATTTTACCGCTGAAGTCTCTTATCTACGGCCTCGACAAAATACTCTAGGCCTAATCCATTGGAAATATCGGCTCTACGGCGGTTTTGAATCCAGTGAGGCGCATGGCTGACCACAATACCCTTGATTTTAGGAGATAGGCTGTGCCTCACCCAGAAAGAAAATGCTGTACAAGCCATAAAAAAATTGCCTAATCCCCATAATGCCCCCAAGGGATCAGGCAATTCACCTGTAAGGACGCTTTCCACTGCAGAACTGCAACAACGTCTCTCAATCAATAGCCCCCATGAGATGAAGTTGATTTGCTCTACAGGCGTTCTCCAGAATTAAATCCATTGTCGTCTGCCCACAGGGCTATGCCCTCACAGAAAGTACTGATTTTCTGACTAAGATGCTCTGAAGACAGCCTAAGTAATTCCGTACTTTCACCATTGTCAATGATGGCATGGTCGCCAGGAGCCGGCAATGATAGGCTCTAAGAATCGATGGGGTTTCACCCTGCCATCGCCCTTATTGTCCTATGCTCGTACCTCTAACTCGCGAAACCTTTGACAATCTGATTCCCAAGATTGCTACCGTCGATCAGTATCGTTACTGCTGGGGGAAACCATCCGATCTACTTAGACGCATCTTGATTTCGGTGGTGGGTCTCATTACCATCTTTATCCTGCGGCTATTCTTCGGCGAAGCCTTTGAATCTCTAGCGTTTATCCTAGCCACGATTTTGGGGCTCTATTGGCTTTGGAGCCCGGTCTATTGGGCTAGTCAGCGCAATCGTGAGGGACGCCGTAATTCCTATAGCGGGTATTGGCGCGGCCGGGTCCTAGATGCCTTCGTCACTGATGAGATCATCGGTACCGAAGAAACGGTCAACAGCCGGGGGGAACTAGTGATTGTCGAAAACCGAGAACGCCGCCTTAACCTAGAGGTGGGCGACAAGACGGGATTTACCACCCACACCCAAGTACCGTTGAAGCGAGACCATCGCCTGATTAGGCCCGGGGACCGGGCAGAGATGGTGGTCATGTCTAACCGGCCCGATCTCAGTCGCATTACCATGATTTCGGACATTTACATCTCAGATCACAAACTCTGGATCAGCGACTATCCTTATCTGCGCAAGGATGCCTTCTTGGACATCAGTCGACGCGTTGAGCGGCAACGGCGCCAGAGAACTGCACCGCCGCCATCGGAGCCCGTCTGGGAATGAGGCGAGTTAGGGCAGATTCATTTTAGGGATATGGACCGGGTCAGCGAGGGAGTTGAGGAGCTGGTGGCGCTGCTGTGCATTCAGTTTGCGGTCAGTGACGACTTCCAGCAGCCGTACTCCGGCAGTAGGCAATTGACTTAGTCGCTCCGTTAGGGTAGGCCAGTCTGTCACCTGCTCGTAGGTTACCCCATAGGCACGACACAGATGTTGCCAGTTAACCTGCTGGGGTGTGGCGAAATAGGCCTCAAATGGGGGGTTAAATTGGGCAATAGGCAGCATCTCGAAGATGCCGCCTCCCCGATTATTCACGACTAGCACGGTCAGGTGTCCTTGCAAGTGAGCTTGGCTGAGTAAGCCATTGGTGTCATGTAGGAGAGCCAGATCCCCTGTCAGTAGTAGACTGGGGCGATGGCAGTGAGCAAGGCCCAAAGCCGTAGAGAGGGTACCATCGATACCGTTGGCCCCCCGGTTAACGTAGGGGTGCAGGTGGCGATTATTGGCTGGCCAAAACCACTCGACATCTCGCACTGGCATGCTATTGGCAATCATCACCGGCGTTTCTTCCGGTAACGTTTGAGGTAGTAGCCAGGTGAGTTTACCCTCAAACAATCCCTGCTGATCATCCCAGACAGCAAGCGCTTCATCTCGACGTCGAGCCGTATGGATTTCTAGATGTTGCCATTGGCGTAGATAGGGACTACTGGGAGCAGGTGGTACCCCAGCTAGATAGGCAGCGAGAGTCGCCAGGGACCAGGGTAGGGCTGTGGTAGCACCATGTAACGGATCGAGATTGCGGTCGTGCCCCCGGCCGTGAATTATCCAGCGTTGGGCCTTGAGATGCTGCAACCACTGTCGCAGCACCTTACTGGTTGGCAACGGGCCAATCTGAATCACCTGGTCAGGGATAAGGTTGGTGGCCCAGGGGGGGTGTCGCAGAATGGCGTCGTAGGTGGTGACAAGATGGGGATTCAGATGGTGGTGATAGTTGCGTAGGGGCGATAGTCCATCTGCCAGCACTGGCCATCCCAGGCCTAGGGCCAGTCGGGCAATGCTGAGGCAATAGTTTTCAGGATTGCTGGAGTGGGTGGGGCCTACGATGATCAAGCCTTGGGATTGTTGTCGTTGATGACGTATCCAGGTGCTGACATCCTCAGATACGGCAGCTCCAGGCTCCCAGGTGGCTAGCATTGGCAATCTGGGGATAGACAGATGAGCAAAGAATGAGGCGTCGAGGGTTATATCTGCCGTTGAGCCGTCTTCGATAGGAGCCAAGGGATCGCGAAAGGGACAGTTGAGATGAACCGGCCCAGCCGCTGGCAGTAGGGTCCGACGCCAGGCATGGCTAATGGTTTGGCGCAGGTAGCGCAGCATGGCCATATTTGCCATGGGGGTGGCCATTTCTCCGTAGTAATTGGGGAAATGGCCAAATAACTTTTGTTGATCGATAGTTTGGCCAGAGGCGCAATCGCGTAGCTCTGGCGGTCGATCAGCAGTGAGCAACAGCAGTGGTACCTGGCTTTCGTGGGCTTCGATGACGGCTGGGTAATAATTGGCGGCGGCGGTGCCTGAGGTGCACACGAGTAAGCTGGGCCAACCACTGCGCTTGGCTATTCCTAGGGCAAAGAAGGCAGCAGAGCGCTCATCTAGGATAGACAACACGTCGATCTCTCTGTAATTGGTGAGGGCTACAGTTAGGGGCGTACAACGGGAGCCAGGAGATACTATGGCCTGGCGCAGACCTAACTGGGCCAGGGTTTCCACCAGCACCGATGCCCATAGGGTATTGGTGTTACGGTAATCTATCGCCATCATGGAATGGTTAAACCTGGTCTGAGCAAGGGGGTCAAGGGTTGATTCAGACCAGTGCCTCCATCAAGGCCCGCAGCTTCAGGCGAATTTCATCCAGTTCTCGCTCTGGATCTGATCCGGCTACAATGCCGGCCCCGGCGTAGAGGCGGGCACGATTAGCTTGAATCAAGGCGGAGCGAATCCCCACAATAAATTCGCTGTTACCCTGGTGGTCAATCCAGCCAATAGGGGCAGCGTAGAGGGCTCGATCAAACTGCTCGAAGCGGCGAATCTGCTGACAGGCTTGATCAGTTGGCACTCCGGCTACTGCTGGGGTAGGATGTAGCGCCTTAACTAGGTGCAAGGGATGGGTGTGGAGAGGTACGGTGGCTCGAATGGGGGTGTGGAGATGTTGAATATTCGAGAGCTGCAATAGTCCTGGTCGGGTACGGTAGCTAGGACGCAGTCCCAGTTCCGTCAATCGCCGTACCAGGAAATCAACCACAAACTGATGCTCGTCTTGCTCTTTGACACTCGTTAACAACTGTCGAGCCAGTAGGGCATCTGTTTCGGCAGTATCGCCCCGGGGTGAAGACCCTGCTAAAGCATCGGTGATGAGCCGCCGTTGGCGAATGCTGAGCAATCGCTCTGGACTAGCACCAATGAAGCTAACGCCGTGGCCATTGCCGACGGAAAACACATAGCAGTCAGGGTGTTGTTGCCGTAATCGTTCTAGCAGTTGAGCTCGGTTAAAGGGCTGGGACGCTAATACATCTAGAGCATGGGCCAGCACAATTTTGCGCAACCGATTGTGGCAGATGCGCTGCAGGGCACGGTGGACAGCCTGGGTAAAGACCTGGGTAGCTAAAGCAGGCTGAATTAGCGACGGGGCGGGCGGATAGGCAGATAGGGGAGACTCAGCCAGGGACTCAATCCGTCGCAACTGCTGCAGGATATCTGGTAGCAGGGCTTCTAAATCGGAAAGGGGGGTTAGGAGTAGGTTGGCGATGAGGGTACTGGTTTGTCGGCATTGGGTGATTTGCCAGCGGGGTAGAAAGACGCTAGCGGCTGGGAATGGGGAGTCTGAATGAGTGGGGGTGTCGAAGAAGGCGAAGCTGCAGAAAAATTGAATCCCTGGAGAATACTCGGCTAGCTCGTCGTAGCAACTGATCTGATGACACCAGGTTTCAATGAAGTTATGAACCCGATCGAAGCGACTTGGTCCTATGGCCGATGCCTCGATTAGGCTACCTAGAGCCACGGTGGCCTGATGTTGGGAAGTATTTTCTAGGTAAAGGTGCCGCTCATAGGGAGAGGACTGATGTAGCAGCCTAAGCGGATCAATTGAGGGAATCGGAAGGCTGAGGCTGACTACATGAGGGCGGTTGGTGCAAATGGCCTGCTGATAGCCCTGAGTCAGGGCGGCATGAATGGCAGAACGATGTTGCTGAATAACCGTGCGGTAGGGGACGACTGGCATGGAATCAGTAGTTTATTAAACCCATGTTTCACAGCGTAACTGAGAAATGTCCTACCACTGGGCTTCATGGTTAACCCTGACTTAATAGTGGCGACCCGATTTACGCTGGTGAACAGCAGTTTTAGCCTCCGGGTCTAACACCTGTCCAGCCGTTGCGATCGCATACACCACCCAGTGGTCTCCACATTCCATGCGCTTCTCCACCCGACACTCTAAGCAGGCAATGGCATCTTGCAGTACGGGAGCCCCGTTGGCAGCCGGTTTCGTATCAATGCCGGCGAAACGGTCCTCGCCGGGGCCAAAGGGCTTGAGAAAGTGTTTCATGGGGCCAATATGTTTGCCCTCAGCCAAGAGATTAAGGACAAAGGCATTACCGGGATACAGCAGGGACTCGATGGCCCGATCCTTGGCCACGGCTATCGTGAAGCCAGGAGGGTTAAAGGTGGCCTGGGCTACCCAGGAGGCTAACATGGCACTGGCCACCTCCCCCTGATAGGCTGTAACCACAGAGAGAGAACCCACTAGCCGTCCCACTGCTTGTTCCACAGAAGATGCGGGGGTGCGAGGTTGCTTGGCTCGTTTAGTTTTCTTCAGAGACTGGGCGAAGTCGGTACCTACCTCTTCGCAGTATTTGAGAGTGACATCGGTGGGTTTGAATTTAACTCGCAGCGGCTCGAAAGCCAGGGTATAGCCGGCATCCTTCAGTTTGGCCTCTAAGAGATCGATGGCCTCGCCACTCCAGCCAAAGGAGCCAAAGACGCCAGCGGGTTGGGTTTTCGAGGCCGTCGATAAAACGATGCCTAAGGCTGTCTGAATCTGGGTGGGGGCATGGCCACCTAAGGTAGGAGACCCGATCAAAAAGCCAGCGGATTTCTCTACGGCGGTGCGAATCTCCTCGGGATCAGCCTGTTCGGCGTTAATGGCCTCTACTGCCATCTCCGCTTTGGTAATGCCCCGGGCCAGAGCTTGAGCCATGGTGGCGGTATTGCCGTAGGCCGAGGCATAAATTAAGGCCACCGAGTATTCCTGCCCCTTCTGGGCCACGCTCCACTGGCGATAACTCTGAAATAGCTCCCGGGCACCATAGAGCACGATAGGACCGTGGCCAGGGGCCATGACTCGCAGGGGAAAGGCTTCTAGCCGGTCGAGCACGGTCATGACCTGGCGGGCACTAGGGGCCATCAGACAGTCGAAATAGTAGCGCCGGTCCTCCAGTAGTTCGTCCCAGCCCAGATCATAGACGTCGTCACCACACAAATGGGCGCCAAAAAACTTATCGGTATAGAGCACCTGGGTATAGGTGTCGTAGGTGGCCAGTCCCCCTGGCCAGCGGGGGGTAGGAATCGGTATAAACTGCAGCCGATGGCCCTGGCCCAGATCCAGTTCGTCATCGCCGCTGCGAATCACTCGCACTCGAGGAGAGGCATCGGGCAGCAAATCCTTCAGGGCTAAAGCCGCCGGGTTAGAGCAGACCACAGTGACATCGGGCAGCCGCTGCAGCAATATCTTCAGGGTAGCGGCCCGGTTGGGATTGATGTGGCCCAACACAATGTAGGTGATCTGATAGAGATCGATATGGCGGGTGAGTTCCGTCAGAAACCTATCGAGGAAAGATTCCCCCGGCGGGTCAATCAGGGCCGTCTTGTCGGCACTGATCACATAACTGTTGGCTGTGGTACCGCGCTCGAGGGCATATTCAATCTCGAAGCGTAGCCGATTCCAACTGCGCGATCGCATCGCCATGGTCTGGGCAGCGATGGGAAATACCTGGACATCTCTAGGTGAATGGGTGGTAGTCATGGGGGTCCCCCCTAGTGAATAGCGGCCAACGAACGCCGGCATGCTCAGGCCCACTACGGCACCGGAGCCTCCCCGTTGGGAGCACTCCGGATCGGACCTGGGGCCTGGGTTAATAATAGGTGCCGACTTTACGATGATGGACGGCGGTGATGCCATCGGGATTAGAGACTCTGCCATCCTGGACCGTGCAATAGACCA
This sequence comes from Halomicronema hongdechloris C2206, assembly GCF_002075285.3. Lineage (GTDB taxonomy): Bacteria > Cyanobacteriota > Cyanobacteriia > Phormidesmidales > Phormidesmidaceae > Halomicronema_B > Halomicronema_B hongdechloris. Next base: position 3,236,974 of record NZ_CP021983.2, read on the forward strand.
GCCAGTGATCGCTCATTTCCATGCGAGTGGCCACCTGGCACTCTAGATAAGCCAAGGCATCAGCTAGAATTGGCACTCCATTCTGGGCCAGACGGGTGCGCACTCCAGCAAAGCGGTCGGCCCCTGGCGGGAAGCGTTTGAGGAAGTGCTTCATCAAGGGTAGGTGACGCCCCTCCTCGAGCACATTGAGCACGAAGGGATCACCCACTTGCATTAGGGATTCGATGGCCCGATCCTTAGCCACCGATATGGTAAAGCCCAAGGGCTCAAAGCTGGCCTGGGAGACCCAAGAGGCCACCATGGCGCTGCTGATATCACCTTGTTTGGCCGTAATGATGTAGAGACCACTGCTGATGCGGCCCAGGGCCTTTTGCAGATCGCCATCCAAGGCTTTCAGTTGCTTCAGACGATCCTTCTGGCTTAACAATTGGCCAAAGTCGGTGCCCGTCTCTTCACAAAGCTGGTAGGTGGCTTCTGTGGGCGTGTCTTTCAGGCGAATCGGAGCAAAGGCGGGCGTGACATCCAGTTCCTGAAACCTACTCATGAGGGGATCGATGGGGTCATCGTCGCCGCCGTAGGACTCGAACAGGCCGATGGTTTGCTTACTGTGGACGGCGGCCAGAATGGTCCCTAGGGTGGCTTGGGCCTGCTTGGCCCGATCGCCAGAGGAGGGAGGCATGCCAATGGCTACACCGTTGGCGCGACTCACCAGTTCCTGCACCTCGTGGGTGTCGGCACCGCGCATGTCCATCATTTCGACGGCCACACCGGTCTTGGTGATGCCTCGGGCAATGGCCTGGGAGATGCGATCGCTGTAGCCGTAGTCGGAGATGTAGAACACGGCCACCAGAGTCTCGGCTTGGCTTTTCGCTTGACTCCAGCGGCGATAGCGCCCGGTCAGTTCTTCTACGTTGTGCCGCAGTAGGGGACCATGGCCAGTGGCGATGGTCTGAATAGGAGCATCAAGGGCATCCATGCGCTTCATGGCCGAGAGCACGGAACGGGCGTTGGGGGCCATGAGGCAGTCGTAGTAAAACCGAAAGTCGGGAGAAATGGCCTTTAGGTCTTCGTCGTAGAGGTCATCGCTGCAGTAATGGAGGCCAAAGGCATCGCAGGTGAAGAGGATGGCCGTCTTAGGATCGTAGGTAAAGATGGTGTCGGGCCAGTGCAGGTTGGGAGCATTGATGAAGGTCAGTTCATGGCCCTGGCCCAGATCTAGCACATCACCGTTTTTGACAACCTGCCGTTGGAAAGGGCGATGGATCAGGTTTTCTAGAAATGCGATCGCAACCTTAGCGCCCACCACCGTCGCCTGGGGAGCCAGTTCCAGCACATCTCCCACCAGCCCACTGTGATCGGGCTCCGTATGGCTGATGATGATGTAATCAATGCGCTTAGGGTCAATTTGCCCCGTCAGGGTATCGAGATAGAGTTGGCGAAACTTTTCATGGGAGGTATCCACCAGAGCCACCTTATCTCCTCGGATGATGTGGGAGTTGTAGGTAGTGCCATTCTGCAGTCCAAACTCAATGTCGAAGCGATCGCGATCCCAATCTAGAGAACGTATAGTCGTCATCTCTGGGGCAACATCAGCCACCTGCATCGTCAGGCGTTTAGGCTGCACGCTAGTAACCATGGGAGTCCTCCTCAATACCTACGCCGTTCCAAAGCAATTCTCTAGAGTGGCTAAACGACTATGGCCCTGTTCCTAATCACCCTTTTTAGTCCAGTCTCTAATCCAGTTCCCAGCTAGGGTAGCCATAGGATTTTTTACTTAGTCCTATTCTGGCGCAAAAAATGTAACGCAAACGTTACAATTGCTTATTGGTTCTAACACCTTAGCTAAAGGGTCACCATCTGTCAGTGTCCTGCAACGCCCCTAAGACCCTCACAGCCGCCCTGGGGAAAGACTATGGTCCATCATCCACTGGTTCCCTACGACGATTTTGCCCCAGAGCTTACTGCTGATGGCTCCTTCACCTTTTATTCTGAGACCTTCGACGAAGGGTTCCACAGCGCCGCCGGGGCCTATCAGGAAGCCCGCCACACCTATGGAGACAGTACCCGACTGTGCCAGAAAGCCTTTGGCTCACGGCTCTGCCTGCTAGATGTCTGCTACGGTCTGGGCTACAACTCTGCCGCCGCCCTAGACATCATCTGGCAGACCAATCCCACCTGTCGAGTCACCCTGGTGGGTCTAGAACTAGATGCTAGGGTGCCGGTGGCCGCGGTAGAGGCCGGATTTACTGAGGGATGGTCCCCTGACACCCAAGCTATCCTGAAGCAGTTGGCCCATCAGCACACCATCCAGACTGACTACCTCGAGGCCCGCCTATTGATAGGAGATGCTCGCCAAACTATCCAACCGCTTGTAAAGAGCGGGTTCCAAGCCGACGCCATCTTCTTCGATCCCTTCTCACCGCCCCACTGTCCTCAACTCTGGACCGTAGAATTTATTGCTCAGGTGGCTCACTGCCTCAAACCCGCAGGCTATCTCGCCACCTACTCCTGTGCTGCCGCCGTCCGTACCGCCTTTCAACAGACAGGATTAAGCATTGGTGCCATCCCTGCCGCTGGTCGCCGCTGGTCCGGTACCCTGGTTAACTGGTCGGGCATAGGCTTACCTGCCCTGACTCAGCGAGAACAGGAACACCTGGACACTAAAGCAGCTGTTCCTTACCGCGACCCCACCCTGAAAGATACCGCCGAAGCCATTCAGCAACGCCGCCGCCAGGAGCAGCAAACCTCTCCCTTAAGACCGACAGGGCAATGGCGCAAGCGCTGGCTAGGACGGACCTAGTAAGCGGTGGCGTAAGTGCGATTACTATCCATTGACTGGAGAGGTAGGGAGCAGGGGGGCAGGAATGGTCGGTTTAACGTCCGCCATGAAGTACTAGTCCCGTGTGTAGGCGATACCAATTCTCTCAATTCCAGCGACACATAGAGCCTCGACTATCCAGTCCCACTGTGTCAGTGAACGCACGAATTCAGGAGCCAGTTGAGTGAACCAGTGATCAACGGCTTGCTGCCATTGCCCAGTAACGCTATTGCCCGGTCACGGCAAAGGTAGACAAGGCGGCTTCGACGTGGCTATAGTGGGCTTCAATTTCCGTGACGATGGCTGCCCCATGGGTTAAATCGCCCTCTTTGCCGATTCCCTCCAGCAAGCGGCATCGTTCTGCAAGCGACACGGCTCCTAAACTGGCACTGCTAGATTTCAACTTGTGGGCTGCAAAACTCAGGGCGCTTGCATCTTGGTGAGCGATCGCCGTTTTCATGGTTTGAATCAATGCTGGGGTTTCTTCTACAAAGATGTCGAGCAGCATTGTCAGGCAGTCACGGGAATTGGCTCCCATGGACGCGAGCGTGGTTTGCAGGGCACCGTAGTCAATCATGGGGACGCGGCTACCGGAGGAGTCGTCTTCAGCGACGGGCTCGGGGGTGGGCAGGACAGGAGGTTGGCGATTCGTCAGGTGAGAAGACCCACGAGTTAGGGCCTGGATGAGATCGTTGAACCGAATCGGCTTGCCGACATAGTCATTCATCCCCGCGTGCAAACACCGTTCCCGATCGCCTTGCATGGCATTTGCCGTCATGGCAACAATATAAGGGCGCTCTACCGCCGGATAGCACTCGCAAATCTGTCGGGTGGCCGTGAGTCCATCCATTTCAGGCATCTGCACATCCATCAAAATGACATCATAGAATTGGCGACTGATCGCATCGAGCACTTCCAGTCCGTTAGCGACGATATCGGCTCGATAGCCCAGCCGTTGAAGTAGTTGGATGGCAAGCTTTTGATTCACCCCATTATCTTCTGCAACCAAAATTTTAAGGGGAAGTTTCTCTGCCAATTGATGATCCAGCTCAAATTTTTGTGGTTCAGAATACTGAATCCGGATGGGCTGCTCGTGAACGATGCCAATCAGCGCGTTGAATAGCTGAGACTGCTTGATGGGCTTATTGAGAAAGGCTGCGAAGTGCGCTTTAATCTGCTCCTCGTCCATCTCGTACTGACCAATCGAGGTCAGCATCACCAGCGGTAAGTGGCGATAGAACGGTTGTTGATGAATCGCTTGAGCCACCATCAGGCCATCCATGTGGGGCATCTGCATGTCAAGAATGGCTAGATCGATCTCGGGATGGCGGGTTAAAATCTCTAGTGCTTCTGTTCCCGATGCAGCCACATGGGGAATCAAACCCCATGATTGGGTTTGTCGCATCAGGATTTTGCGGTTAGTGTCGTTGTCGTCTACGATCAGCACCGCTTTCTGTTGCAGGTCGTGAGCGCTGCTGGTATGGATCCCATGATTTTGCTCCAAGGCTTTGATGGTGATGGTGAAAAAGAAGGTGGTTCCCTCGCCGACCTCACTTTCCATCCATATCTTGCCGCCCATTAGCTCGACCAGCTGTTGGCAGATGACTAGCCCCAGCCCGGTACCGCCATATTTACGGGTGGTGGAGGAGTCGATCTGGCTAAAGGGCTGAAAGAGTCGATCCATGCGTTCAGCCGGAATGCCAATGCCCGTATCCTGGACCGAAAACTGGAGCGATCGCCAATCCTCGGTCTGAGCCTCTCTGGCCAGTCCATCTGAGGGAGAGCAGGTCGAAACCCGAGCCACAATCTCGCCCTTGGGGGTAAATTTGACCGCATTGCTGAGCAGGTTCACCAGGATTTGCCGCAGTCGTGCCACATCTCCCAGCACCAAATCAGGCACATCGTGATCAATTTGATAGGCTAGCTCGAGCTGCTTTTCGGCTGCTTTTGCAAACAGCACATCAAAGGATTCTTCCACACAGTCCCGAATCTCAAAGGGATGTTCTTCCAGCTCTAGCCTGCCCGACTCGATTTTCGAGAAGTCTAAAATGTCGTTGATAATCGTGAGCAAGGCATCACCGCTGCTGCGGATGGTTGCGGCAAAGTCTTGTTGGGTAGGGGTCAAGGGCGTGTCTAACAAGAGCCCTGTCATGCCGATCACCGCATTCATTGGCGTGCGAATTTCGTGGCTCATCATGGCTAGAAATTCACTCTTGGCCCGGGTGGCTTCCAGGGCTTCGTCTCGTGCCTGCGCCAGGTCTTGAGCGGCCAACTGCCGCTCAATTTCGCCTCCAAGCCATTGGGCCATCAGCATCAACAGTTCTTTGTCGAGGGACTTAAATGCTTTTTCGGTGGCCAGGGTGCTGTAAAAGTGCAACGTGCCGTAGATGGCGTCATTGACGATGATGGGGGCACCGACATAGACCTCGATGCCAAAGGCGCTATAGCAGGGGTGATGGTGCCAGTCGGAGTGCTCGGCACGGTTGATAAAAATGGGCGATTGCGCCTGGATCACATTGTGACAGTAGGTCTGTTTCAGATCTAAAATCGCTCCCCGGGTGATGGTGCCAGTCGGCCCCTGGCTGAGCACAATTTCGTAGCGATCGCCCTCAATTTTGGCCAGGGCCCCCACTTCCAGGTCAAACTGTTGCCGCCCCAGCTCCAAAATGGCTTGCAGCGTACGGTCAAAGTCGAGCTGATGGGCAGAGGTGACTTCATAGAGCGATCGCAACAGGGCTTCGCTGGCTCTCAGATTCTGCTCAACCCGCATCCGTTCCCGCAGTTCACTCTGCGACTGCCGGTACAGTTCAGACTGTTGGGCCGCGATCGCCACTTGCATTCCCAACTGCCGCAGGAGATCGACTTCTGTCTCATGCCAGGCCCGTGCCCGGTCGCACTGATGGGCAATCAACAGACCCCACAGCTGGTCGGTTTGAATGATGGGAACGATCAAACTCGCCTTGACCTGCAGCGTTTCTAACAATTCGAGTTCACAGGGCTTAAATCCAGCCGTGTAGACATCACTGACGTTGCTGATACCCCCCGTCTGGTAGAGTTGGGCACAGGTTTTGCCAAAACAACACGGATCATTGATGGAGATGTCAAAGATCGATTGCCAATCCTCCTGCACCGATTCCGCGACGATTGCACCACTCCAGTCGGCATTGAAGCGGTAGATCACGACGCGATCGCTCTGCAGAAATTCCCGGACTTCGGTGACGGTGGTGTCGAGGGTTTTGTCGAGATCCAGGAATCGGTAAATTCGCTGCGTAATGCGGCCCAGTAACCGCTCTCGTTCGACCTGCTGCTCGAGTTTCGCGGCTGCGAGCTTGGACTCGGTAATATCTTCATAGGTCCCCACAATGCCGATGATGTTGCCTGCCGCATCCGCCAGGGGCACCTTGCTGGACTTCAGCCAGCGCCGAGTCCCGTCTGCCCTGACGTAGAGTTCTTCCTGATCGAGTTTGCACTGGTTGTGCTCCATCACCTGGCAATCATCGGCATAGTGCCGTGGGGCCTGGTCTCGCCAGGGCAGCCGGGTGTCATCCAGGCCGATGATGTCGTCTGGGGTTGAGACACCGGCGTCGTGGGCAAACCTGTGGTTGCCGCCGAGATACTGCCCCTGGCGATCTTTCCAAAACACTGCCTGGGGGATGCGATCGATGATGCTTCTCAGCAGGATTTCTTGCCCTTTGATATCTTTTAGGGTTTGCTGCAGCGTCGTTGCCATGGCATTGAACGCACGCTGCAGGCTGCCAATTTCGTTATGGCGCTTGATCGTTGCTCGGCGATCGAGATTGCCCCTGGCCAGGGCGTGAGCCAGTTCATTCAGTTCATTCAGCGGGGTGAAAATCTCACGCTGAAACAACACCAGGGTTGAGGCCGTGACCAGAACACTGATGATCAGGACGGCGATCGCCTCCGCCACGATCTTATTGACAATTTCTCGTTGAAGCTGCCGGGTCGAATAGCCGAGACAAATTTCGCCGAGGAGCTCGTCTCCCGCTTGAATCGGCACCCGAATTTCACGAATGTCGGACGATTGCTGAATGGTGGCAATAACCGATAGGGGTTCAGACGAGGGGGACGCCGCGATCGCCTTGGCGACGTAAGGATTTGCAGCATTGAGGTATTGGGTCAGGGCATCCCCCGTGGGAGACACGGCCACACTGTAGACAACAGCCCCATCCCTGTTGATCTGCTCCATCAGACGCTCAAGGGCCAGAAAGTCCATCCTGAGCAGGGCTTCAGAGCTGACTCCTTCTAAAAGTCGGACTCTGCTTTCAAGCCTTTCTTCCAGGTTCTGCAAACGCTCTGCCGATTCCCGGCGGGTGTGAATGGCTTGAACCGAGAATTGCACCCCCATGAAAATGGCGAGGGTGGCGCCCAGATATCGCACCGCGATGCTGTTTCTAATCCCGTGTTGCCGCCGCACCATACCAGTCGTCCTCCTCGTCATTGAGTGCTCAGTGATTGTCGGGGCAGTGCCCATCCTAGTCGGCATCCCAGCTCTTTAGCTGTAAGGTTTCAATCAGCTCGTCAATGGGTCGGTAATTGACGGCATCCACAAAGCCTTCCAGGTTGGCAGCCGCCAGGGCGGGATGATCGGGCGGCATCGCCAACAATGCGGCTCCCACCGCATCGGACAGGGCCGGGTCGGTGTCGCTCAAGGCGGCGAGGGGCCATTCTGGGTAAAGGGTCGTGGTGTGGGGATAGACAAAGTCATCCCTGGCCTGGTCGAGGATTTTGATCCCATCGGCGTCAGGCAACAGTCCGTTTTTTACCATCTTTTCCAGCTGTCCCGTGCGAATGAAGCCGGCGTCGATCGTCCTGTTGAGAACGGCCAGTACAATGCTGTCCTGGGATGGATTTTCGATGAACTCGCCAAAATCCTTGAAGGGATCAATCTCGGCCTGGCGCAGATGATGGATCTGAAACAGGCAGCCCGCAGCAGCCGTCTCAAAATCGACGCAGGCCACTCGCTGGCCCCGTAGATCCTCAAGGGACTGCAAGGCACTATCGGCTCTGGCAATGATTAACCCGCTAAATTCACTGCCTGATCTGGGACGGGAATGGGTCACTAAAAACTCTGTGTGATAAAACCGCTGCACCTGCACGGCGGCCAGGGGGTTGGTGGCTATGAAGTCTATCTCGCCCGCTGCAACGGCTGTAAACTGGCTGTCTTGGGTCAGCGCCACCAGCTCAACGGGACGATCGAGAGTCTCTGCCAGGTAGTCAATGAGCGGCTGGTAGCGTTTGTGCATGGATAGGGCACTATCAATGGCAAGGACCCCAACCCGCACGGGGCGCTGAACAGCGACCATTCCCGGTGCCGATGCTGGGACTCGGGTCACACCATCAGAGGCAGTATCGCGACTCGGATCAGCGAAAGCCTCGGGACGCTCGGACGACGAAGGCTGACCACAGGCACTCAACCCCAGCAGGCATATCAGGCTGATAACACCAGCAGTCGAGACGGCAGCAGGATGAATGGGCATGAGTAAACGGGCTCCTGAAGAATGGGAGTGGGGTAACTTAAGACCCGTGTCGTGGAGGATGACTGTCAAACGGGGTGATCAGCTGACCCGCACTGAAAGCGGCGATGGCATCTCGTCCATTGCGTTTCGCCTGGTACAGGGCTTGATCGGACCCTTCGATCAGGACAGCGGCTGCGATGTCTCGGGTGGGAACCGTGCTGGCTACTCCCTGACTGATGGTGACGTGGGAACTGACTGAGTTTGGGTGGGGAAGGGCAAGGATTTTGAGCTCTGCTCGGATGGCTTGGGCAATGCCCATGGCCCCGTCGAGCCTAGTATCCGGCAGGATAATGGCAAATTCTTCGCCACCATAGCGGGCTACGATGTCGGTCGCCCGTTTGGCAGCATGACTCAAGACCTGGGCGACTCGCTGCAGGCAGGCATCCCCGGCCTGATGCCCGTAAATATCGTTGTAAGCCTTGAAATAATCGACATCGCATAGGATGAGCGAGAGACTCGTCTGATAGCGCAGCGATCGCCTCCACTCACGCTCGAAACAGTCATCGAAGTAACGACGATTGGCTAGGTTGGTCAGCTGATCGGTAATGGCAAGCTGATGGAGTTTTTGGTTGACTAATGCGAGTTCCCGGTAAAAATATTCCTTCTCCAGCAGGTTCCTGACACGCCGTCGCAAAATCGGCCAGTGAATGGGTTTGGTCACATAGTCCGTTGCTCCTAGGTCAAATGCCCAATCGACCGATGCCTTGTCTTCCAATCCGGTAATCATGATGATGGGGGTTTGCGCGGCACCGGGTAGGGTAAGCAGTTTTGCACAGCAATCAAAGCCGTTCATGGTTGGCATCATGGCATCGAGCAACACTAGATTAGGTTGCTGCCGCCCGTAGACGCTCAGGCACTCTTCTCCGTCGCTGGCTTCTATGACTCGGTATCCTTCCTGGGTTAGGGCTTGACGCAGCATTGTGCGCGTCAATCGATCGTCCTCAACCAGAAGGATCAAAAACGATTCGGCTTGAAAGGGCATGGACATTGGTCAACCGTCACGGCTACTCCCTTAAAATTCCCTGGTGGTCGGGGGGGATAACGGTAGCTTGTTTAATCAGGGTAGGAACAGACCTCTGAGTAGTCTTTGTGACGTTACGCCATGCGATCGCACAGACAGACAACATCGACCCGAGGGAAAGAGATGAGTCAATTGGTCGGAAATCACTGAGCCGAGAGCAGGGCCTGTCCCAGGATCAGTACCACCAGCGGTAGAGTGACATTATCAATGTCCTTAAACGGCAGGACTTCTATAGCGTTGGCCAGTCAGCTTAGGACATGACTGATCGCCCAATGGCCCAATTTAGGCAGGCTGACTGGCTCGCCACCGCACAAAACATTGTGGCAGTGGCTATACCAGGGTGGCCGCCGCTGCGATCAAGGCCGTTGCGATCGCAGTTTTGCCAAGATCAAATCCCGGCTGGAAATAGCCCATGCGGTTGAACAGCAGCAACGCCCCATTCCCAAACAAAAAGCTGGCCAGGAACATGGCCTTGGGGCCCGCCCAATATCCACGGAGTCGGAGAGCGGGTGTCGCTCTATATGTCCTGACTCTCCAGGCCACTGAAGATGCCTCACTTAATTCACATTAGGCGTGAATTGGGTATTAACCCATTTAATAGAGCCGCCGCTTTTGGAATCCACTAAAGAAGCGCGATATACTCCCTTGCAGCAATATTGCAGCGATCAGTCAATAAGGGGGAGACATGGTAGCGGTTGCGATCTTAGCTGCCGGCAAAGGCACGCGGATGAAGTCCAACTTGCCTAAGGTGCTACATCTGGTGGGGGGGCAATCCATGGTAGAGCGAGTCTTGGGAAGTTTGAGTGAGATTGATCCCGACCCTCGCCTGATTGTTGTGGGCTATGGCCGTGAACACGTGAAAGCCACCCTGGCCTCTCTGCCAGGATTAACCTTTGTAGACCAACTGGAACAGCTGGGCACTGGCCATGCCGTGCAGCAAGTCATGCCTTACCTGGGCGACTACGCCGGAGATTTGCTGGTCTTGAATGGAGATGTGCCCCTGTTACGGCCTAGCTCTTTGAAAAAGCTGGTCGACCTGCATCAACACCATGGCAATGCCGCTACCCTACTCACAGCCCAGATCGCTGACTCCAGTGGCTATGGGCGTGTTTTCTGCAGTGAGGACAACCTCGTCACTGAAATCGTGGAGCATCGCGATTGCAGCCCAGCCCAGCTCAAAAATCCCCGCATTAATGCCGGGGTGTACTGTTTTCACTGGCCTGCCCTGAAACAGATCCTGCCCCACCTACAGACCGATAATGACCAAAAAGAATACTATCTCACCGATGTCATCCAAGAAATGTCCCCCGTAATGGCGGTAGATGTAGACGATCCCCAAGAAATCCTCGGCATCAATGACCGTAAGCAATTGGCGGCTGCCTATGCGATTCTGCAGCAACGGATTAAGGACCACTGGATGGCCGCTGGCGTCACCTTAATTGATCCCGACAGCATCACCATCGATACCGAGACCACCCTGGAGCCAGATGTGGTGATTGAGCCCCAGACCCACCTACGCGGCAAGACCACCATCGGTCGGGACAGTCATATCGGCCCCAACTGTTTGATCGAGAATAGCCATATTGGCTCTAATGTCACCGCCCTGTATTCCGTCATCAGCGACAGCACGGTACAGAGTGACAGCCGCGTTGGTCCTTACACCCACCTGCGGGGCCAAGCAGCCATTGGCCAACAGTGCCGTGTCGGCAACTTTGTCGAGATTAAGAAATCCACGGTAGGAGATGGCACCAACGTGGCCCACTTGGCTTATCTAGGCGATGCCACCCTAGGACAACAGGTGAATGTGGGGGCAGGTACCATCACCGCCAACTACGATGGCTACCAGAAGCATGCCACCACCATTGGCGACCACACCAAGACTGGCTCCAATAGTGTTTTCGTGGCCCCCGTTGCCATTGGCCAGGGAGTCACGGTGGGGGCTGGCTCGGTGGTCACCAAAGATGTACCGGACGATTGCCTGGTGGTGGCGCGGGCACCGCAGAAGGTGATTCCGGGTTGGCAACCCAAGTCAGAGCGACAGTCCTCAGACTAAGCCCAGCCACATAGCAACTTTCAGGTATCGAGAGGGTCAATGCCCTGCGCTTTCATTTGAGCCCGGAGGCGCTGTAGTTCCTGCTCTGCCTGCTCTGCCCGCTGGCGTTCTTGTGCCGCTAGCTCCTCGGGGGAGGGAATTAATTCCCCATCTGGGGTAAAAAAACGTAGCTTGTTTTCATGCACTCCCAGGTAAAGTTCCAGTTGATTGCTCCAGAGCCAGCCTTGTCCAGTGGTAGGAATGGGTTCATAGCGACCATCCAACAGGTGGAAGCCTTCTAGCTCAAACGTATCGGGATCAAACCAAAAGTAATCGGGGGTACGAAAGATGTTTTGATACAGGACTTTTTTAGGCCCCTTGTCGACCTGCTTAGTCGAGGTGGACAAAATTTCTAGGATTACGTTGGGATATTGGCCTTGTTCATCCCATACCACCCAGCTGCGACGATCTTTTTTCTCGGTGCCTAGAACCACAAAAAAGTCCGGCCCCCTAAAATCGCGGGATTTGAGCTGCTGCTGATTGTAGTAAATCGTCAAGTTACCGGAAATGTAAACATCGTTGCGATCGCACCACCACCCGCGCAAGATTCGAATCAGTAGGTCGATTTGGTCCCGGTGAAAATCGCTTTCCAAGGGCGGTTCATCACTCCAGAGATTGCTCGGGAGCCACTGCACGTCATCGGCTGCAACCGCTTCAGTAACCGAGGCTGTGGGCTGAGACATAGGTGAACCTCCCGCAGAATACATCCATTGTATGCAACTACCCATGTATGCAATTACCCAGGGGCCTTCAGCATGTCACTGCAGATTGGCCCCTGGCACTCGCTCTAGAGTTAGATCACATCCAGCTGATCAGCCTCAAAAAACTAATGCGGATTTGATATTGGGTAGGTGATATAGCAACCGTGCCTATGCTTAGGACGGTTGCGGTCAGGTAGCTCCCTAGGCTAGGCATGGGAGCGATTCTCAATGTCCTAAGCTACCTGACAAACGCAATAGCTATTCCCTGTGCCGGTTGGTAAAGGCTGACTACCCCGTGGCGGTGGGTGCAGCGGTAGAGGGTCAGGACACTGAAGCACCAGAGGTCGGTTAACGGCCGCAGTGCAATGCAACTAATGGTGTTTGCAGCCAGGTGTCAATAGCAGCCTGGGGAGCTGGCATGGCTGCCGCCCTTAAAGCCAGCTGGGGAAGTGGCATAGAACTGCCTTAGGTTGGCCGGTGTAGTCGTTACAACATAGATACAGCCTGAGCACATCCTAAAAGCTCATGGCTGCACCCCAACGGCATGGGTCTACCTATGATGACGACCATATCCCCCAGCCTCAGACCTGAGACAAGCTTCCTGATGATGTAGACGTGGACTTTGGTTGGGTCCCGTTTAGATCTGACGGGTTACCTGCCGGAAGCCTCGATCTAGAGCTGGCTTGATTATAGACCTGTGGGTCGTTGTTTGACGTTTAGATCCTGCTGTTCTGCATTAGATAGACAGGCGCAGGGCCGAGCGCCTGCCGTGAACGGGCAGATTGGCAGGAAAACACCCAATACCCATTGACTAGGTTCGGTTGGTTCTACGGAATCAGGCGGGGACCGTTGGTGGCGTGCAATGTAAACACGACTTGATTTGGAGAACTACCATGACTATTCGTCTCTTTGCTACCCTGTCCGCTGGTGTTGTCGCGGCTGCGATCGCAACTCTGCCGATGGCCGCCCAGGCCCAAACCGCCCCCACCGACTACGACTATGTTGGCGTCGGTGTCGGTGTCGGCAACGTGGGCGATAGCGATGTCGGCTTTGCCGTCAACAGCAAAATCACCCTGGGCGATAACGTCTCCTTGCGGCCCGGGGCCATCACCGACTTTGACTTCGACGATGGCCAAACCCACGTCCTGGTGCCCATTACCTACGATTTCAACCCCGTTACCCCCAACGGCAAGCTATTGCCCTATGCTGGGGCCGGGCTCTCCGTAGAAACGGGTGAAAATGAGGAAGTGGGGGGCCTCCTCACCGCTGGGGCCGACTATCGCCTCACTGAGCAGTTGACGGCCAATGCCGCGGTCAATTGGTCCATTTCCGATACCAGTCCCGTCAACGGCGTCATCGGAGTGGGCTATACCTTCTAGGCTCACCCCGATCGGATATCGATCTCCATGGGCCGAGGGGCGCACTGCGGTGCGCCCCTCAGAGCATTCCCAGAATCATGCCAGCCAGAAGCAAAAACCCCAGCCAGACATTTTGGCGAAAGATTTGGCCATAGCGCTGAGGAGGCGGGGCATATTGGCTGAGTTGAAAGGTCTGGCGACCCCAGATTAACAGTGCGATCGCCAGGGCTAACCAGTAGGCCACTCCTAGGCCCATAACCCAGCCCAGGCCTCCTAGGCATAGGCCAGATCCGAGAAAGCATAGCCCCACCATCACCGGGGTGCGCCGCCCGAAAAATAGTGCACTGGAGTGAATGCCTAAGCGCCGATCATACTCTCGATCGGGGATGGCGTAGACCGTATCGAATCCCAGGGTCCATAGTAGCGTTGCTACCCAGAGTAATGCCATCGGGGCTTCCAATCGACCCGTCACCGCTGTCCAGGGAATCAACACGGCGAATCCCCAGGCTATCGATAGCACCAACTGGGGTACTGGAAAGACTCGCTTGGCAGTCGGATACAGCACGATCACCGGCACCGCCACTACACAGAGCCAGAAACTGAGGGGATTGAGATAGAGGGCCAACCCGTAGGCGCAGAGAAACGCGGCTAGGGCCACTACGATGCCCACTGGCACCGACAGAGTTTGTGCCGCCAAGGGCCGTTGGCGGGTGCGCTCGACCTGGGCATCAATGCGGCGATCCCAGAGATCATTGACCACACATCCGGCCGCGCTCGTCACTAAGCTGCCTACCACGATCACCCCCACCAGGGGCCAGGGAGGCCCCCCTCGGGCTGCTAAAAAGACTGCCCATAACGCGGGCACCATCAGGATTAAACGTCCCGTGGGTTTATGCCATCGCAGTAGCCGCACAATCGCACGCCAGGTCGGTTCAGACCGCTGAATTTGGGGGCTAGTCATACCAGCTCAGAACACGCAAAGGGGCCACTCTCAGCATAGCGGTCGGGCTCAGATTCTCACCATAGGTGAATGGGGGTGACACTGATCTGTCCGCCGAAACACACCGCCACATCCGAATCAGGGTCATACCGCCGTTGACTGTAGTCCCCCACGTAATGGAACTGATCGCCCTCGACCACGAAGTCAGTGGGCAAGGGCTGGGTGCATAGCGGACAAAAGACTAGCTCCGGTTCTGGGTCTGCCATGGTCAGGTGCGGCAGGTTGACATTCCAGAACTGCCCCGCCTTGGGAGGATGTGCCAACAGCCGTTCCAGCACCTTGGTGGCCAGGCGAATGGCCAAGGTCCAATCGATGGGCCGCCCTCGGTGGATGTAGTGGGACAGGGCAATGCCGGGTATCCGCAATAGGGCTGCTTCCCGTACGGCAGCGACAGTACCGGAGACATGAATATCGGCCCCCAAATTGCCGCCCGCATTAATGCCCGAGAGCAGCCATTGGGCCTGAGGGTAGAGATGGCTGAGGGCAACTCGGGTACAGTCGGCGGGAGTACCGCCGATGGCATACTCATCGCAGTGGCGAGCACCAATGGTAATCGGCCCGCCTCGATTGATTTGATGACTACAGCCGGAGAGGGGCTGCTCGGGAGCAACAATGGCGGCGGCGCGACCATTGAGGGCTTGACGCAGGGCCATAATCCCAGGTGCGTCAATGCCGTCGTCATTGGTTAATACGATGGTCACGGAATATATACAGCCTCGAGACATGACTGGCAGTGTAACGCCTTAGGCCTCTACTTGCCCCTGGAAGACCCGTTCAGCCGGCCCAGTCATGTAGATACGGTTGTTGGCTGACCATTCAATCTGCAAAGGGCCGCCAGGGAGCTCAACGGTAGCGGTGCGATCGCATCGGCCGGTGAGCGCTGCAGCCACTAGGGCAGCACAGGCCCCAGTACCACAGGCCAGGGTAGCTCCTGCCCCCCGCTCCCAAACCCGCATTTTCAGATGCTTAGGGCCGATGATCTGAATAAATTCCGTATTCACCCGCTGGGGAAAGGCCGGATGATATTCAAATTGTGGCCCTAGAGTCACTAGGGGTAATTCAGCCACATCCTCTACAAAGGTGACACAGTGGGGATTGCCTATGTTGACGCCAGTCACTTCCCAGGTTTGACCCGCCACCCGCAACATCTGATCGATGACTTTTTGCTCACGGGCGACCAGGGTAGTGGGAATGTCCTGAGCCAGCAGCTTGGGAACTCCCATATCCACCTTGACCTGGCCATCGGGCTGTAATTCTGGAGTAATGGTGCCCCCCAGGGTGTGGATGCGGTAAGCATGGGGCAGCGTCGGTGGATGGCCTTCAGCACTCTCCAGGGCATCCAGAAACCTAGCCAGACAACGAATACCATTGCCGCACATCTCTGGCTCTGAACCATCGGCATTGAAGATACGCATGGTGTAGTCTGTATCCCTTTGGGCCGGCAAGGCGAAAATCACCCCGTCAGCCCCGATGCCCCGGTTGCGATCGCACCACCGCATCGCCTGCTCGGGTTGCCACACCGGCTCCGGCTGATGACGATTGTCAATCAAAATGAAATCGTTGCCCAACCCGTGATACTTCACAAATTCAACGGCCATGCCATGCTCCACTCGCCATAGGCTCATTCTAAGCTGACAGCCCCACCAGGCCGAAAGCCTTTTCCCAGCAGGTTTACCTGGACCATTTCTGACTAGATGCTAATGGCGCTTTTCTGAGCTAACAGACCAAATTCTGCTCCTCTGCTCCCTGGCGACTAACAGTTGGTTTTTAGATGGCTTTCTCTACGAAAACGGGTATGAGAACTGCTGCGCTACTCGCTTGGCGATGGGCTATCTCCGAATATTCACTAGAGCTTTACAGGCATTGTCCACAACTTCAGAGCATATCCAGACAAGTTCAGTAAACTTACAGAAGCTCGGCGGGTTGTGACATTGCAGAAGTTGACAGTTCTGATTATCTCGGAGGTAATTCGGTGGTTACACGTACCCTACTGGCTACCAGCGCCACTCTGCTGACGGTCGGGGCTACTGCCATGCTCCCTGCCGAGGCTGGAACCCTGACCCTGGGCGTATCTGGCAGTGGATCGGCCAATATTGGCATCAATTCCTTACTGGCTGGACAAACCTTTGGGGACTACACCACCAGAACCGGGGGTACTACTAGGTCTTTTGGGAATAGGCACGCTAGCGGTTAGGTCGCTGGCGCAAACCCAGAAAACTCATACCGTTTAGCTCGCCATTGCCCGGAACTCAGATCGATCACTGAGCCGTCTCTTACTTATATCGGGGCTCAGGACATTCCATCACCCAGCCATACTGCAGACCTTAGTTGATTCCTCCAGTCATTGGAACGGGAACGCAGGAATCGATTAAAATCGACTCACTCGTGCCGTCTCGATCCTTTCCCATGGCTTTCTGAAGTAGATGTCAACCTCCCCCCATGTTCGGCAGTTGCAGGCCTTCATTCGCGACCAACAGAGCTTGGAAATCAAACTAGTTTACCGGTGAACTCTTAACCGGTAGACTGCGCTGGCAAGATCCAGAATGTCTCTGTATCGACGACGGGAGTAACCAACCGACCCTGCTTTGGCGCCGTGCCATTGCCTATGTCCAACCTCAAGCATGACAAATCCCGCCGGCTTCCCGCCAACTTAGTCGCCGCCACTTACTCTGGGCCATCCTCGGCGGCGCCACAACCGTCAGCCTGGGACGTCCTCGGGCAGCCCTAGGTTATGCCGTGGACATTCGCCCTAGTGCTCCGGAATTGGGCGATACCATTGCCGTTATCGTACAGTCCAATCAGGGGGGGACTGCTCAGCCGACAGTGCAGCTAAACGGTCAAGCATTTCCGGTATTTCCCCTAGAAGCAGGGCGGTTTCGCGCCCTCTTGCCTACCAGCCCCTTAAATTCCCCCGGGCGCTATCTAGTCCAAGTGATAGGGGATGAGCCCACCCGTAACCTGGCCGTTTGGCTCAAGAACCGGCATTTTTCAGTCCAGCGCATCACTCTACCGCCGGATCGAGCCAGCATTGAAGGCACTCCCCACGAGTTTGAGCGCGTCGCTACTTTCAAGCAACTCGTTACCCCTGAGCGCCATTGGCAGGTGCCCTTTCTCAGACCCAGTCAGGGGCGGGTGAGTACTCCCTATGGGGTGCGTCGTTACTACAACGGCGTCTTTGCTCGAGACTACTATCACCGTGGCGTCGACTATGCTGCCGCCACTGGATCTGCCGTCATCGCCCCAGCCGCCGGTCGCATAGTCCTGGTCGGACGGGTCAGGGATGGATTTCGCCTCCATGGCAACACCATCGGCATTGACCATGGCCAGGGAGTGGCCAGCATTTTTATTCACCTCAGCCGCATTGATGTCACGGCAGGAGAAGTAGTACAGGCTGGCCAGCAAATTGGGGGGGTAGGCTCCACAGGGGTATCGACGGGTCCCCACTTACACTGGGGGCTATACGTTCATGGCGTTGCCGTAGATCCAGTGCCGTGGCGCTATGGGGGGATTGGGTGACACGATCAGTCCCTGTCCAGGTTCCGCCCAAAGAGATCGCGTTAATCCGATCTGGTTCTATGTCGGTAATCTGTAAGCCATCAGTAAATTCCTACTGAAAACCTGTGGGTTCCGCGGCAAGCAGGGGCACACTAACACCAGTACACCATATCCAACCAGAGGGGACATCATACCCGTTGCCGCCTATTGGCCTGGTCTAAGTAATCTCATAGGAGTGTTTAGGCAAATGAGTAGTATTGAGAAAATCGTTGAGCAGGCGTTGCAAGATGGCTATCTAACGCCGGCCATGGAAGCGGAAGTCGGTCGTATTTGTGATACTGCTTCAGAGCTCTCCATCGAAGAGTATATGGCCCTTGATCGACTGATGGGGGCGTTATTAACCGGGGAAGTAGTGGCTGTACCCCGCAAGCAATTTATCAATGTCATGGAAGAGTTGGTCCTCACTGAGGCCATCGCCCGGGTGGCCGAGATTGAAGCTAGTAGCGACCAAACCCTCGATTTGGGTGACATTGCCGCCTATGCCCTTAACCGCTTACCCCCCCTCTATGCCACCACGGAAGAGGGGGCGAATTTCCAGCGCAATAAAGCTCGGGCAGAGCTGGCTGGCCTGATCTCTGACGAAGTTGAGGAAGCCATCACCCGCAACCTCAACAAGCCTGAGTTCTACCCCGAACGCCAAAGCCTGAAGCGCAAGCCCACCGGGGACGATGTGCTAGGTCAGGTCAGCTCTCTGCTGAAAGACTATGCGCCCAAGTACGAAGAAGTTCCCAAGTAATGCCAACCAGTAGCCCATGGCATACGTTTAACGGTTGTGGTAAGGGGCAGGAAGCTAGGGAGTTGAGGCACAAAATGGTGGGTCAACTTCTGCCAGGGCGTACTAGGGAGTCACCGTGATTGGGGTTCCTAGGGTAATGCGATCATAGAGGTCAATAATATCGACATTACGTAGCCGGATACAGCCATGGGAGATGGCTCGACCAATACTGTCCTCCTGGTTAGTACCGTGCAGGCCAATTTGATAAGTCCCATCCTGCCAAAAGCCAATCCAACGGGCTCCCAGAGGATTTTCGGGGCCAGGTGCAATGGGCTCGCCTGTGATCGGGTGCTGCCACACGGGATGACGCCGCATGGTTTGGACTGTAAAGGTGCCAACCGGCGTCTGCCAATCCTCTTGGCCAACGGCCACTGGATAACTCACAATAGGCTCACCCTGCTGTTGTAACTCTAAGCGCCGCTGCCCCAGAGACACCACTAGGTGATACTGATGGGCCCGCACCATGGTTGGCACCTGTTCCATCAGAGGAGCCAAAGCCCCCAATGTAAGGGGTTGCAAGAATTCTGGTTGGGGTGATGGGGATCTCGGGACTGGCGAATACCGCTGCCCCATGACCAAGATACCTGCTGCTGCGAAGCACAACAGCATAAAGCAGCGGGTGATGGGTAGGTAGCTTAGCATAGTCAGAGACTCAGCATCTCCCAACTTATTTACCTAGGATAGAGCGAACCAGAGCGTTTGGCTCTTGTTAAGATGAGGCTGAATCGACCTAGGGTAAGCGTGTGGCGGTTAAACCAGATTGGTTACGGGTAAAGGCCCCCCAGTGGCAGCGAATTGGCAATGTTAAAGCCGTGCTACAGGATTTGGGGTTAAATACGGTGTGCGAAGAAGCCTCTTGCCCCAACATTGGGGAATGCTTTCATGCTGGCACCGCCACCTTCTTGATTATGGGGCCTGCCTGCACCCGGGCTTGCCCCTACTGTGACATTGATTTCGAGAAGACACCTAAGGCCTTGGACACCACTGAACCCCTACGCCTGGCCGAGGCAGTGAAGCGCATGGGGCTGAATCATGTGGTGATTACATCTGTGAACCGGGACGATTTACCCGATGGTGGGGCCAGGCAATTTGTCCACTGCATCAATCAAATTCGCCAGGAATCACCAACTACCACTATTGAAGTCTTGATTCCAGATCTGTGTGGCAACTGGGAGGCGCTAGCTGCCATCCTTGCCGCCAAACCCGATGTCTTAAATCACAACACCGAAACGGTGCCTCGACTATATCGTCGAGTGCGTCCCCAGGGAAACTACCGCCGCACTTTAGACTTGCTGGAGCGTACCCGTGGGCTCTCTCCCAAGACTTACAGGAAGTCGGGGCTGATGGTGGGGATGGGAGAAACCGATGATGAGGTGCGGCAGGTCATGGCGGACCTGCGCACCGTAGACTGTGATATCCTTACCATCGGCCAGTACTTGCAGCCAAGCGCCAAGCATCTGGCTGTCCAAACTTTTGTTCCCCCTGAGCAGTTTCATGCCTGGCGCCAGGCGGGGGAAGCCATGGGATTTCTGCAGGTGATCTCGTCTCCGTTAACCCGTAGTTCTTACCATGCCGAGCAAGTGCAGGCGTTAATGCAGCGTTATCCCCGTTAACTCTTCTCGTCTCTAGCAAGGAATATAGATAGGGATCCAGGATTAGCGAATCGGGGAAACCTGATCGAAGCAATTGAAGTTGATGGCCCGCCGCTTATCCCTCGTCCAGCCAAGGATATCGGCAAAGCGATAGTTCCAGAGAATCTCATCGGCGATGAAGGAATGGCGAGCATGGATAGTTTGTGACATGGTTTCATCGATGCCGGTGAGAATGACGATGATTTCGGCGTTGGCGGCTGCCAAAGAATCAGGGGTTTCGCCGTAGAGGGGACTGCTTGGGGTGATCGGATGCATGGCGGTCCAACTCAGGGCAAATAGGGGGGTATGGGAGCGAGTCAGGGCCAGATCGTAAAATCGGCGAAAAAATTCGCCTTCGGTGGTATATTCATCCCGCACTAGGGTCAGCCAGATTTGGGCTTCTAAGATACGGTTGCGCCGCTTGTTGGCGGCTCGGAACATCAGGGTGGGAATGCTGTTGTGAGGAGCGACGACGGCGTAGTGGCTAAATAAGATGCGGGCGGTGGGTGAGGCAAAGCGGGTAAAACTCAGCCCTGTAACCATGGCGATAAACAGTAAGCCGACGAAGGCTTCTATGACGACGAGCCAGTTGGCATAGAGGGTTTGAGGATACATGGCTCCGTAGCCAATGGAGGCCATGGTCTGAACGCTGAAGAAGAAAGTGTCGAAGAAGGAACCGTTAGTAGCGTTGGCGATATGGTTACCACCGATTAGATAGGCGATGGCAAAGGCAGCATTGACGGCCAAATAAATTAGGCCCATCAGGGGGATGAAGCCAATCCAGGGGATCGTGATTAATAGGTGGTAGAGATCTCGCCAAGGGGAATGGGGATCTCCCAGTCGGACGACATCAGGGAATTCTCCATCCCGCACGACTAGGCGCTGGGATGGCCGTAGAGGTTGCTTGAGTACCATGAGCTATTTCTCCTAATGTCTTTGGTTAGGGGTTACAGGGGAGCACGATGGCTATGGGAGTTGACGAACCGTTAGGCAGGGAGTGACCTCTGTAAGGCTGGCACTGGCAATGCACACTTTTTTAAGATGGCTGAAATTACTATTTTTTGCTGCTCACGATGTTGTCGACAGGGGGGAGTAAACCCAGAGGCTTGGGAATTTGCCCTGCCTAAGGTTTAATGCTGTCAGCGTTTGAGGAGTAAGTTCACCCCGTGCTTGATCTGCTACAGCTGGTGATCTATGGCCTAGTGCTGGGAAGCATTTTGTCGCTGGGGGCCATTGGTGTGTCGTTGACGTTTGGCATTCTGCGGTTTGCAAATTTTGCCCACGGCGATTTCATGGCCATGGGAGCCTATTTCGCCTTCACGTTTATAGTGCTCTTGCAGTGGCCATTCTGGCCCAGTTTGGGGCTGGCGTGTGGATTGACGGTATTGGCAGTCTTAGCCGCGGATTGGCTAGTATTTCGTCATCTGCGCCAACGTTCCCCAGTGATTCTGCTGATTTCTTCCTTTGGCATTGCCCTGATTTTTCGCAGCCTGATTCAGTTGGGGTGGGGGGCGGATCAACGGGTGTACCGTCAGGGCATTCAGTCGCCGCTGCAGTGGGCAGGGCTAACCATTAAGCCCGATCAGATTACCATCGTCGTGGGAGCCCTGGGGTTGATGGTGGCACTCCATTTATTTTTGCGCTATACCCGCACGGGTAAAGCGATGCGAGCCATGGCGGATAATGTCGACCTGGCCCGGGTATCAGGCATTAACACTGAGCGGGTGGCCATGTGGACTTGGGTGATTGGGGCGGTGTTGGCCTGTGCTGCTGGGGTATTTCTCGGCTTGGATACCCAGTTGAATCCCACCATGGGCTGGCGGTTGCTGCTGCCGATTTTTGCCTCGGCTATTTTGGGGGGGATTGGCAGCCCCTATGGCGCTATTGTTGGCGGGCTGATTATTGGTTTGGCCTCGGAGTTATCGACGTTAGTGCTGTCCCCAGCTTACAAATCAGCGGTGGCGTTTGCCATTTTGGTGCTGATGCTAATTGTGCGACCGACGGGTTTGTTTGGAGGACGCTGATGGATTTAGGTGGTCTGCTGGCTTTTGGGATCTTTTTTGCGACATTGGCTAGTATCTATGCCATTTTGACCCTGGGGCTGAATATCCAATGGGGCTATGCTGGCATGCTCAATATTGGGGTTGGTGCCTTCTTTGCCGTGGGAGCTTACACCAGTGCGATCGCAACGACGCCCCAGAGCGACAACTACATCGGCGGCTTCGAGCTACCGATGGTGGTGGGCTTACTGCTGGCCATGGCGGTGGCTGGCATCTTGGCCGGGTTGATTGGCATCATCACCCTGGGGCTGCGCTCGGACTACCTTGCGATCGCAACCATCGGCATCGCTGAAATCGTGCGCCTGGTGCTAAAGAATGAAGCCTGGCTCACCAATGGAGTTCGCGGCATTGCCGGAATCGCTAACCCCTTCACAGGACTCTTACCAGGCGCCAATGGCCTCCTTTATCTGGCAGGAGTGCTTGTGATCTTGGGGTTAGTGTTCTGGGCCAGCGATCGGGCTTACCGTTCTCCCTGGGGTCGAGTGTTGCGGGCCCTACGAGAAGACGAACCAGCCAGCCAGGCTGCCGGCAAAAACGTCCTCGTGTTTCGTTTACAGGCCTTCATCCTAGGAGCTATGTTCATGGGCCTGGCAGGCGCTCTCTATGCCCACTTCGTCGCCTTTATCAGCCCAGAGGCCTTTCAACCAGAATTTGCTACCTTCATCGTCTGGGTCATGTTGATTGCCGGCGGCAGTGGTAACACTCGCGGTGCCGTCCTGGGAGCAATTGCCATTTGGGCACTATGGTCAGGAACCGAACTCATTACCAATTTAGTGCCAGTGGCCTGGGTCACTCGAGCCAGTGCCCTACGTCTCTTGTTGATTGGAGGATTACTGCAGGTGATTCTATTGGCCCGGCCAGAAGGTATTTGGCCAGAGCATCCTCCCCAACCCATTGACTCTGAACCCAAGCGTAGATGGCGTTTACGCCGCTGATTAGCCAGCATTATCGTTCCCCGATGCAATGCAGCAGTTCCTTGCTGGGTGAGGTACAACCTACCTTCTGATATCAAAGGTTTCAGGTCATCTACATACCTCACTAGCTGCAAAAGCGCTGTATTTAGATTCGCTAGGGAATTTTCGTTCTGTTAATCAATACGGAGAAAACCGGTATTGATACACATAATTAAGAGTGATTGACGGCAATTCCCAGGTGTGACACATCCCCCCCTAAAGCATTGTCGTCGCGCTAGATGTAGATGGATTTGATGGAGTCTCCTGCATCAGCCTAGGCTAACGTGCCCCCTAAATGACAGAATGCTAGCCCCTGTGTCCCCACCACTCTGACGCCTTAATATTTGGAGATTGTGATGGATGGTCATCAATTACTCACTCAATACGATAAGGGAAATCGTGCATTTCTCTCAGCCAACCTTAGAGACGCCGACTTGAAACAAGCCTATCTAATCGGTATCAACCTAAGTCGCTCAGACTTACGCCGAGCTGATTTGAGGGGGGCGGATCTCAGTCGGGCCAATCTGAGCCACGCCAATTTAGCTGACGCAAATTTACAAGACGCCAATTTATATGGGGCCAACCTAACGGGCAGTAACTTGTCTCGGGCTAACATCCGCCACGCCAACCTGAGTAAGACGAACTTACAAGGGGCCCAACTCACCGATGCCGAATTGAGTGGGGCCAATTTCCATGAGGCCAATTTAGCCGGAGCTCATATGCATGGTGTTGATCTCACCGGCATCGACATGGTTAGTGACAACCCAGACTATCTCCGGGTGTGCCGAGCCCGCCTCACCACCGGTATTCCCCGTTCTTAGTTGTCATGCCAATAGTGACTGTCAGGAGCGTCAGGCTTGAGAATTAACTACTAACCGAAATCAAAAGCTGGGGTCAGCCCCTTAGGATAGCTGCAGAGTATTGGTTCTACAGCTACCCGTTTGTCAGCTCCGAGTGAGATTCAGCTTTTGGGTTCAAACACCTCAACGGTGACAATCTCCCCATCTTGAATAACCCAATGGGCAAAGGTGCCGCCAACATCGCCATTGTCGTCGAACTCAAGGGCTCCTGAGGCTCCTTCATAGTCGATGTCTTCCCCATCGGCCAAGGCGTCAACAGCAACGGCCCAATCCCCAGGCCCCACCTTGGTGCCAGGAGCATTGGCGACCTCCCGCAAGGCATCCCGGATGGCGGCACCATCCGTATTCCCCGCCTTCTGAATGGCTAGGGCCAGTAGCATAGTGGCATCGTAAGCGGTATCGATATAGGGTTTAGGCGGTAGTTCGCCGTAGGCGGCTTCGTAGGCACTGACAAAGGTCTGATAGGCATCACTGTCCGTCAGTGCTTGGGGGGCTGTACCAAAGGCCCCTTCTAGGGTCTCTGCACCAATGGCATCAATGACTTCTGGAGCTTTCATGCCATCGGTGAAGACGAAGCTATCGAAGAAACCTTCTTCCAGAGCCTGCTTTAAGATGGTGATCCCATTTTCGGGATAGCCAATCAATGTCAAGGCCGTCGCATCTCCCTGGGCTAATTGCTGTAGTTCTCCTCGATAGGACGCCTGGGCCTGCTCGTAGGGAACCATGCCAGTGATCGTTCCCCCTTGAGCTTCGAAGGCTGCCTTGAAGCTTTCGGCTAGTCCCTGGCCGTAGTCGTTGTTGATATAAATGACAGCCAGTTGCTCTAGTTCTTGTTCTCGGGCTATCTGAGCCAAGGCTACTCCTTGAAAGGCATCAGAAGGAACCGTACGGAACAAGAAATCGTTGTCATTGAGTCCAGTGATCACTGGGGAGGTGGAGGCGCTGGAGATTTGGGGGATGGTGTTCTTGCTGGTAATGCTTTCAGCCACCGGAATGGTATTACCGCTGGAGAGGGCACCAATTATGGCCACGACACCTTCTAGGGAAATCAATTTCTGGGCGGCATCGATACTAGGCTGGGCCGCTGTTTGAGTATCCCCCACATTGACCGCCAAGGTCTTGCCCAGCACTCCGCCGTCGGCGTTAATGTCGTCGACGGCCATGTTGATACCATTCAGGGAGGTCTCGCCAAAGGCTTGCAGATCTCCCGTCATGGGTAATAGGGCCCCCAAGTCGACAGTTTCTCTAGAGGCAGATTCAGTCGTTGCCTCGGTATCTTCAGTGGTCTGCTGGGTGCCACCACAGGCAGCCACCAGGACTGTCATGGCGACGGTCGCCCCGAATTGACGCCAGCGATAATGCCAAGAATGAGTCGCAACCATAGTGTCGTCCTCCGTAACGGGTCAGCTGCAGGCAGGTGTTCTCCATCTTCTACAGCACATCTTGAGACGCTCATGGGCAAAGTCTCCTGAGGAGCCTGCTGAGCCGGGTCTACCAGGAATCTAGACAATCTTTTATGAGAGTTTACCGTGTCTCGAAAGCTTTATAGCCACCGCCACCATGCTGGGTGCGGTGGCGACTCCCTAGACTGGGCCATCGAGCGATCAGCTCTGTGCTAAGCTGACTGGCCAACGCTATACTGTGATGGATTTCTCTCCAGGATATGGCCCGTTGTAGATGGTTGACCGCCAGGCTAGGATTTCGCGGAGACGTTTGATGTCGGCATTAGCTCATCAATGCCTCACAGCTGAAACTCATCTCATCACGGGCAATCAGGATTGCTTGGAACTCAAGCCATTCAGAAGTGGGGGTATGCAATACCTCTTACGGTCTTTGGCTGAACTGATGGCCTGAAGGCTGGTAGTGCGCCATAGATAAAGAGCACGGCAAACCAGGTTTTGGCTTGCCGGCATTTCTACCGTTAAGATTATTGAAAGCGTGGCTCAACGGCAGCTGAGTTGCCTGGCTCCCTGAATTTGCTCTAGATGGGCTATCGAGCAGAGGGTGGGGCGAGGCAGTGGGGTATTGTTTGATGTTTACTGAGTTCTTGTTGACGATTGCTACACCTTGAAGGAGTGTCGAAGACGTTTGCTGGATTTCGAGCGGTAGACAACTGCTCGTTCCAGATTGAGGCCGGTAAAATCACGGGGTTGATCGGCCCAAATGGGGCTGGCAAGACAACGCTGTTTAATATGGTGGCGGGGGTCTTAAAACCCAGTCAGGGACATATTGTGTTGGATGGTCGGAACGTGACCGGGATGGCTCCCCATCAGCTGTTTCGCTTGGGGTTAGTGAGAACGTTTCAAATTCCCCGGGAATTCGGCCGGATGACGGTCTTAGAGAACTTAATGGTGGTACCCCCCTGCCAGTTGGGTGAAAACCTCTGGATGTCTTGGTTTCGCTGGCAACGGGTGTTAAGACAGGAGCGGCAGATCCGGCATAAGGCCGAAGAAGTGCTGGGTTGGGTCAATCTGCTGCATGTGCGCGATGAATTGGCTCAAAATCTGTCGGGAGGCCAGAAGAAACTGCTGGAGTTGGGACGGACGTTGATGATCGAGCCCAAGGTAATCTTGCTGGATGAGCCTGGGGCTGGCGTCAATCGCACGCTACTGCGACAGCTGACTGACATTATCGTGCGGTTGAATCAGGAGTGGGGCTGTACGATTTGCCTGATCGATCACGACTTGGAGTTAGTGGATCACCTCTGCCATCATGTGGTCGTGATGGCCCAGGGAACGGTAATGGCGGCGGGAACGATGGCGGAGATGCGGCAAAATCCTCAAGTCCAAGACGCCTATTTGGGAAATGTGCATCCGGCGAGGACGCTGTCGTCATGAGTCTGGTTTTGAACAACGTGCACAGTGGCTATGGTGGGGTCGATATCCTCAAGGGAGTGAACTTGAGGGTGGCGCCGGGAGAAATAGTGGTCATCATTGGCCCTAACGGGGCTGGCAAGTCGACAGTGTTGAAGTCATTGTTCGGCTTGGCGACTGTGCGGCAGGGCAAAATTTTCTTCCAGGGCCAAGAGATTACCCGACTGCGATGCGATCGCATGGTGCGACGCGGCATCTGTTATGTTCCCCAAACCAACAACGTGTTTGCCTCCCTCTCCGTACAAGAAAACCTAGAGATGGGTGCCTTCGTCCGTGACGATGACTATCGTCCCCAATTAGAGCAGGTTTACGAGCTATTTCCCCCCCTGCGAAAAAAGCATCAGCAACCAGCCGGAACCCTATCTGGGGGCCAACGGCAAATGGTAGCCATGGGGCGTGCCCTCATGGTGCAGCCCCAGCTACTGCTACTCGATGAGCCCACCGCCGGACTGTCTCCCCTATTTGTCCAGCAAATCTTCGACATCATCGGCACCATCAACCAACTGGGCGTCAGTCTGCTGATAGTCGAGCAAAATGCCAAGCAAGCGCTACAGATGGCAGATCGCGGCTACGTCCTCACCATGGGCCAAAACCGCTACGAAGATACCGGCCAAAACCTGCTGAATAACCCTCAAATTGCCGATATGTTTCTGGGCGGATAACGGTGAAAGCCAGCGGCTAGGGTAAAGGAATGGTTCAGTAACATTAGCAAGATCTATCTGTTGTCTGCGAGTTTCCTCATTTGCAGTGCCTCACTAACCCTGCATTGTTAGTTCACCATCCCCTTCCCATCTCACCGGACATTCGGTTTTCCCGAGTCCGGCGATCCGACAGTCTTCATCGCAGAGCATTCACAGTCCGATTTTCGTACTTGATGAGTCCACTAGCAATGTAGATCATTCCCATTGCATAGAGTTTCCAGTCTGGATAGCGGTCCCATCCAAAGCCTCGACGTTTGCTTCGGTAACTCAAGTATCGACGAAACCGGGTATTGATAAAGTGTTGCAATCGACGAAACGCCTGACTTGCACTGGTGTGTCGGTAATAATTGACCCATCCTCGTACCATCAGGCTAATCCGCTGCAACCACTCGTTTGGCGAAATCGGTGCTCGTCGGCTGGTAATCTGCCGAATTTTCTGCCGAATTCGCTGTTGAGCCGTTTGGCTGGGCTGAATATAGATCGTTGGCTTGCCGCTGCGCCCACTGCGTCGCTTCACAAAATGGAACCCGATGAAATCAAACCCATCGGCTAATCTTGTAATCCGGGTTTTCTCCCGGTTCAAGCTCAGTTCCATCCGTTGGGCAATCGCCTCGAACGCTTGTAACGCTTGTTGTGCGTTCCCTCGGCAAACCAGAATCACATCATCGGCATACCGGTGCATCGTCGCGCCTAACTGCTGAGGATACCCTCGCGATTGCCAGACCCGATCCAGCAAATTCAGGTAGATGTTGCTGTAGAGGGGGGCAATTGGCGAACCTTGTGGCACACCTACCCTCGTTGGCTCAATCTTACCTGCATATGCCACACCCACTTTCAGGCTTTGCTTGATCAGCTTCAGCATACTCCCATCCACCACTCGCTCCTGGATTAACACCAGCAGCTTGTCGTGTGGAATGCTTGTAAAGTACCTTTTCAAGTCGATTTCCACCACGCCCCATGCTCCCCGATACAGGTCGTCTCGGATGGCAAGCGATGCCATCTTCGCATCCCGTTTCGGGCGATACCCATAGGAACACTCCTGAAAATCTGCCTCAAAGATTGGCTGGCTCTGCAGGAATGAGTATGCTGGTGTAGTAGATGCTATACCGTATCGCTATGGTACCTCTCTTGAGTGAACTCTTGGGGTTGTCTGGCATTGATGTGGAGTCATACCAGGAGAGCGAGGATGGCTTGATTCTGGAGGTAGAAGCGCACAGGGACACAGCAATCTGTCCTCGCTGCGGGACTTTGAGCCACCACCTCCATCAGAATCATGGCTACCTGGTGCGTGACCTACCCATCAGCCATTACCGGAAGACCTGGTTACGGGTGAATCGCCGCCAGTTTAAGTGTTCGACCTGCGGTAAACCCTTCAGCGAGGAGCTGGAGTTTGTCGGCGCGCGTCGGGTGTACACGGACCGGTATGCCGAGGTGGTGGTGAGTGAGGTGATTCATAGTAATACGGCTAATGTGGCGCGACAGCACGGGTTGAGCGAAGATATCGTCTGGTCCATGGTGGAGTATGTCAGCGAAAAAAAGTCTGTATTGACTTGAGTGGATTGCGGCGGTTGGGCATCGACGAAATCGCGCTACGTAAAGGTCACAAGGACTTTGCTGTGGTCTTGAGTGACCTCGATACTCACAGGCTGATTGGGATGGCTCCAGCGCGGACTCATGCGGCGATTGAAGCCGTGCTCAACACCTGGGGTGCCGAAGTGCTCTCAAACATTGAAGAAGTCAGCATGGATCTCTCCGGCAATTACCGGGGCTTAGTGCATCGCCTGATGCCTCAAGCCGAGATTGTGGCCGACCGTTTCCATGTCATGAGTCTGGTCAATCAGGAATTGAATCAAGCCCGTAACGCCCTCCGGCGGACACCCGAGGCTTTAGCCGAGGGCGTCACTCCTGAGGCGGCTAAAGCAGCGCTCAAATCCAGTAAGTATGCCCTCCTCAAGCCAGAAGCCCATCTCACCAAGACCCAGCAGGACAAGCTCGTTGAGGTCAAAGCTGTTTCGCCGAAACTCGCCTTGATGCATCAGACCAAAGAAGCCTTTAGGACTCGATTTGAGGCTCAGTCTTGGGCTCAAGCCCTGCCGGGTTTCCTGGGCTGGATGGGAACCGCGCAATCCCTCTACCCCGAGGCTGTGGCAACGATGAAGCGATGGTTTGGCGAAATCCTCCAGTACTTTGAACACCGCACCACAAGCGGTGTCGTCGAAGGCATCAATACTCGCCTAAAGTTGATCAAGCGCTCTGGACGGGTTCACCAACTTTGAGCGATTTCGGCTCCGCTGCCTCATCTGCTGGCATTTTTCTCCTGCTGCTGCATAATTATCCCAGGAGAGCCGATTGGCTCTAATACCAACTTCATTGCTGTCTGCACAATCCGGTCTTTTACCGTCGCAATCCCTAAGGGACGCGTGCCTCCTTGCGGCTTCGGGATGTCCACCCGTCGTACCGCATCAAAGTGATAGGTTTGTTTCCGTAATTGCGCTTGCAATTGTTGGATCAATGTCACCGCCTGTCCATTCTCTTCAATCTCGCGAATCGAAACGCCATCGATCCCAGGTGCGCCCTGATTTAGCCTGACTTGTCGCCACGCTTCCCACAGCACATCTTCTCGACAGAGCTTGTCATATAGACTGTAGAATTTTGTTTGCGGCTCCTGCTTAGCTTTGCGATATAAGCTCCTCTGGAGTTGTCGAACTTTTTCTGTTTCGTTGGTAGCCATTGGCAATCAAAACATCCTCAACTCGTTTGGATACTGTTAACTGAAGTCAGGTTCCTTCCCTCCGATGGGGTTATGTTGTCCCACATCCTCAAGCAGTACTACGAACCTGGCGGACTTCTCCATCTACCAGCTCTGATTTCGGAGTTCCCTTATACAGACCTGTTGTTCGTCGCGACCGAACATAGATAGAGATCTCCCGACCTGGAACGACCAACTTTTCCAACGTGCCACCTCCACTACCCCGATGGGGGAAGGTTGGTCAAATGTTCGTTGAATCCCTTCCTTCTTGCAGCATTCCCGGTCTGCCGACCCGGTCTGCTCCCACAACTTTAGGTTTGACGAGGCTGATTTGAGTTCACTTTCGTTGCGGCCCGTTGGTTTGCCGCTGCTCACTTAAGCCCAGGAATCACTCCCTCAACTCGTTCGCGAAGCGTGCCGGAGGCATACATTGGCTAGACCCTTGAACGAACAATTAGGGTCAGGGGACTTTCACCCCATTAGTGTGTCGCCTGTATCGGCATGCCGGCAGATAACTTTGGTATCCTACCGATAACCTTTGTTCCGTCCGCACCAACGAGTTGTTATGCTGCGCTGACCTACCTGACGACATGGCTTTAAGACTAAAGAAAAGCGCTAGGGATATGGAGTACTAGAGGGAGATGCAGAAAATTGTCATATTGTGGAGCAATCCGCTGTAGATACTGAAGATAACCTAGCCAATGAAGAGTTTTATCATTAGGTTGTAGGAGTGGATTTGCCTCAACCAATGTAATTTTCTTGGCAGTGGTTTTCGTTTTAGGCTGAATAACCTTGCCGGATCTATGCTCGTACGGTCGCAGCATTGACTCTTGAGAGTTGCTTTGATCAGTACTAGCTTTAGGGCGAATTAGGAGATATGAATTATCACCAAATTGAGCAATCGCTCTACCTCGTGCAGGCTGATTTTTATCGTTATTCCAAAGTGTCGCCTGTGGCAGTTCTCCACCATCACGACATCGGATCACTCGACAATTATTTGGTAGTTTAAACAGCTCTAACTCGCCATTTTGGTTAAGTAAAGAAATTGTGCCGTCCGCCCCAAATTTAGAATCATACAATCCATTGAGAGCCTGTCTCGTATTATTTGAGTAGGGTAGAATTAATGTCGAGATGGTTGAATCTGCAAGCTCCCTAAAAAAACTGGAGGTAAGATTTTTCAGCTTTAATCCTTTGCAACCTTCAATGGTAGTTGCAGCTTGAACGTAAGGAATAAATTCACGTAAAGGTTGCCAAGTGCTGATCGCAGTGCGACCTGTTAATATTCCTTTCGCGTCCAACTTTACAGCAACAGGCAAGTAATTTCCATTAGAGAGCTTGTGCAAGTGAATGCCGATTGTTTGCAAGTCTAGAGGAAGTTCGTAGGCTTTGAGGGCTTCAGGGATTAACCCATCATGATAGCCCAAGCGGCATTTCATGGTGAGCAAGGTTGCTTTACACTTGTGCGATATTTCCTCAACTTCATCTTCACCTGTCGGGACTGTCAATCTCTTTATAAGCAAGTTACGATCTGGCAAAAACTCCTCAAGTGAATTATATGGATCCTCTTGCGGTCTTTGTTTGAAATAATTCTCAGGATAAATCGGAAGAATGAGTACTTTTGTCTCGTTGCAACGCTCAGGGAGTGCTTTAACTCGTTCTGCTATTACCTGGTCACGATCCTGGTTACGTTGCTGCCAATTATCTTCAGGTGTTACAGGTATTGGATTACACATTTCAACCAGCCCTGGATCGGTTTCCTTAATGAGGTTGAATTTAAGCTTTTTAGCTTCATGTTCAAGTGCTTTGCCTATATCCTGAAAATCAACATAATGGATTAAATCAGGACAGGAAGAGGGTCGGAGTTTTGAAAATTTAGAATTGCCTTTGTCAATAATCTTAGGTTCAAAGTATTCAAAGCCAGGTTGTAATATTGGTGCGATTGTGTCGAATAAGTGAGCTAAATCGTTAGGTGTAACCCCCGCTGTAACATCCTGAAATTTTTCACGCCCCTCACGATTGACAACCAAAAAACGCAGCTTTAAATCAGGATTAGACCAACCAAGTGGATTACTTAAAAGCTCATCTGCACTAGGAACAGAATCATAGTCAAATTTACTAAGAAGTTCAGCTAAGTTGTTTTCCCAGCATCGAACTTCATTGATTTTTGCAGTACAAACTCCATTAGGAGTATAAATCATCACGCTAAAAGATTCAGGCAGTTTTTTGCGGGTGTAAGGCTTAGAAAGATAACGACGCACCCCAAAGTCGAGGGGTAAATATATTTGAGGTTGCCCCGGAATCTGAAGCAATCGTGGATGAATCATGAAGGAGTAAGGGTTACCTTTTTTGGAATAAAAAACATCCGTAATACAAAATTGAGGTTTTTGAAATAAGGAGCTTGCGATTTCTAAAGCAGGAAGAAATTTAATTGATTGGAATTGAGAACTAAACTCAGGAAAACTGAGATTACTTTTTACGATTTGTGAAACTACAATACTCGGAATTATTTCAAATAAGCAAGAATCTCGTGGTTGCGCAGTACTATTGACGGAAAGCTCCCAGTCTTCTGGTGAAAGCTGATGTTCCTGCCATCTAAATGAAGCCTGTTCGATAGCCGCCAATGATGCTGTAATATCTTGCTCGACTGCTGATTTTTGTCCGCGTTTCTTAGGAAGTGTAAAGGTCTCTCTCACCCAATGCTTAAGCAATCGCTTAACTCGTTCTTCAGGGACATGTTCAAGGCAGAAAAGGAAAGGCTTGTCAGTAGGCAAGCGACCATCGGCACAAACAACTTGAGGGATTGAGGCATTAACTAGAGCTTTGAATTGATATCCTGGCAAGCTGATTGGATGATTGCCTCGCTGTGAGCGATCTCGTGAGTAGTCAACAAGTAAGATCTGCTTGAGGTCAGCAGGAAAAGTCAAACTGTAGTAACTATCACGCAATTGGTTGGGGTTAAGCTGCAAGGCCGCAGCTTTGAGTGAGATTTTCATGATCAGAAACCCTTAACATTGAGAAGTGCTTGAATGCCCTGTGACCAAAGGAATACTGCTTTAGGATCTTTTTGCAATTGTTTTGCTCGGTCAATCGCATCGCCAAGATAAGAAGAATAAGCTGCATCACACAGCCGTACTGTTGCATCAACCTGCCCTCTCATGATGCGAGGCCATAGTTGCCCAATATCCTCAACCCACCACCGATTTAAGAGAATATTATTCATAAAGCTCTTGGAAGCTTGGGGAAGATAACGTATCTGACGTTTGAAAGCTTGATCAATTAGCCGATCTGCGATTCGTGCATAATATCGGCATTGATCAAGTAGATTAAATCGTTGAGGTGGATCTTTTTCGGCTAAAAGCTTAGCTCGACGAGCCAAGATGTCAGGTAACCGTTGATCAGTTTCAAAAAGTGAAACCAAAAACAGCTCAATAGAAATTTGTAGGTCAGTTGGATGAGCGTGTGGTCTAACCAACGAGTAAAGGGCACAAAACGCAGCCTCGCGACTACCGGGCGGAACAATATTAATATCACGACTCACACCCTGAAAATAAGCAATCAGGACATCAACACCGGGAATAGTGGCAAAGCGCTCAGCGTGACGACGACGAAGACAAGCGGCTCTCTTCCGGGGATCAAAGCTGTCTAAGTTATCATTATCTCCAACTAGAACTTTACAGCGATCACCCTGTCCCAGAAATTCAAGTGCTTCCCATACGGCCCAGCATTGAGTTTTTGAGTTAGTCGTCAGAAGTGCCCGCCGTCGGGCTTCAGGATATTGTTGTAAGTCTTGCTCAACGATCGAGGCAGATCCCCCCTCAAAGAGTCGCTTAGTAATTTCAGAGATTGCTGCAAGCTTGTCTTCAGTTTCAAGTCCACTCACAAAGATTGGGTTACCGTCAGACTTATAAAACGGATGATAGTGCAGACTAATTTGCCCATGTTGTCGGTCTTGCCGCTGTAAGAGATAACCATCTGTGCGTAAGTGATAAATCGAGCGGCCATCAGGTAACCATCCCGTTGCTGTTGCGAGGACAAAGTGGCATCCCGCGTAGTCGTCAAGTTCATACAGCTTACTCAAGTTAGCGACCAGGTCAGGCCCACTAAACAATAGTGAGAAATACAAGAGGTTAAGATCATCATGATTAATGCCACGATCTAAAACCAGTCCGGCAGCTCGCCCTGTGATTAAACGAGGAAAAATATTTTCCAAATATTTTGGGTTACTGCTAAGAGCAGGTTGGGGAGCATCTCTCTTAATTGAGATTGCCATTTCGCTAGCGGTCAACCCGCGATCAGCATCATGCAGCAAAACTAAGAGCGCATTGACGGCTAAAATAATCAGAAAGTAATCAACAAAAAGTCTTTGCTCAGCTTCCTCTAAGCTTTGAAATGATTTGTACTGGGATAATGCTTGGGACAGCTTCACTGCAATTATATTATTTGGGCTTCCATCAAAATCCTCTTCATAGAAAATCTGGCTAGTTGCAATTGAGAAAGGATCATCCGATGTAGACTTAACTCCCTTTTTCAACAGAGGAAATAGCTGCTCTTTGATTGCCTGATAATCTTCATTACTCCAACCAGATTGAATTTCTTTGATAAATTCGTGAGTCTTCTTAATCCAATTAAGCTGTAAAAAAGTCGCGTTAAAAAATGACATTTTTTCAAGGCTTGTACAAGCTTCAGGTCGTCGTGACAAATAACCGATCAACCAATCAAAGATAGTGCTCGCTTGATTCAAATCGTTATTTAAACCTGCCACTGATAATCGTTTAAGATTTCGCGACCTTTTCCTGCGAATCACGTCTTGATAGCTGCTCACCTCTTCAAGCCACTCCCTCAAATCCTTATCAGGAGAAAGTCGGCTCTGGATTCTTTGCTGAGCAGAATCAGCCTCATCAATAAAACAGATATTAAACGTTTTAGTAATATACTCCAACACAGGCATGGGCTGGTTAGCGAGTTGGATATTAGATAATAAAGCACCCTCTGGAGTTGTGATCAAAACTGAAGATTGCGCCAAGTTTTGTTCCTGACGGTGCCGTGAGCAATTATCAATAAACGGGCAGTGACAATTAGGTTCTCCTCGTTCTGAACGATACTTGAGATCGAGACATGGCGGATTTTCACGGTCTACATGTTCACTGAGCCCAGCCAAAGCACATGAGTAATCTAAGACATCATGTCCAATATGCTCAAGATTAGAAGATTCTGGA
The DNA here is from genome assembly GCF_002075285.3 of Halomicronema hongdechloris C2206. Taxonomy (GTDB): domain Bacteria; phylum Cyanobacteriota; class Cyanobacteriia; order Phormidesmidales; family Phormidesmidaceae; genus Halomicronema_B; species Halomicronema_B hongdechloris. Next base: position 3,272,874 of record NZ_CP021983.2, read on the forward strand.
GTTTCAAGGAAATCCTTACGATATCGGTTGCGGTTACTTCGCCCAACAATGACGGCAATATCTTGTTTTCCGTGAGAGAGATAAGGCCACAGCTTTTGTGCTGTGCTTAAAGCTGTGGTGATAGTAGGAGAAATAATTGCTATTCTGTAAGATGACTTATTAGCGAAGTATAGAGTCACCAGTCGAATCAGAATAGACTTACCTGTACCAGCAGGACCATGTAAAGCAACTACCTGATTAAAAGTGAGCGTTTCGGTCTCACCCATTTTAGGAAATTGTGAGAGTTTTAGATTATGCAGTTCTTCAAGGTAGTACTTGGGTAGCCTTTGCTGACTGACCAATTCACCAGTGAAATTTATCAACTGGTCAAACGTCACACTTAGTTCAGGATTTGCACTACGCTGGGGAGGGATTTGAATCAAGTTCATAGCGGAAATCCTTCAATCTCAATACGCTCAAGTTGACCATCATCATGCTTGTAGCTTCTTAGTAGATATATGCCATTTCCTCGACGCTTAACGTGAGTCTCTTTTAGAGGAATAGGTTTACTCATGCAATCCTTGTAAATATCAAAGCGTCCTGGCAAGATTGCTTGAGAATTTTGCTCAATTTGGCATTCTCCAAGTTGCAGATGCACAGAGTCATCTTTTATGCTGAAGCCTCGAACTCTTTCAGGTAGCTCAAAGTAAGGGCTTAACACACTACGGCGAGCGTACTCCCAGGTAAGGAAAGGGCCACCAATGACTTGCAAACTTCGGTGCAGTTGAGTTGGCTTGGTAGCGTCAATTTGATGAACATTCCCAGATACTACAAACCGTAATAAGTCAATCGGTTCATTGGGGTAAAGGTGATGAAATGCCCAAAGACAAGCCTCTAGCTTTGCCGTTAATCGAGGTGATTCAATAACCTCTTCATCAGCAAAAACCTCAATGACTGACTCTAGTTTTGATAAATCACGTCCTGGCACTACGTATCCTCCTAACCTTATCTTTTACACTTGCGATCGCTCGATTAAAAAACAGAAAATTGTGATTCGGTAAAGCATCTCTCGCTTGCTGTAGATAAACTTCACCAACCCGGTCAGGGATAACATATATGAAGCGATCGCAATCCCTAGTAAATCGCTCCTTACTGACTTTGCGAATTAAGGAGCGCGGATAAAGGTAATCCTTGCAATCAAAGATCCAATAATCTCCGTTCGGGAACTTCACAGAAACATCTCCATCAAGGTCAAGGTTGGGCCACAATTCGCAAGTGGACAATGTTCTCTTAAACTCCTCAAATAAGTTCACATCAATTGCACTACGAAAGTAAAAAGCTGAGGCGATACGCCCCCGTAAAACTTTTTCCCCTGATTCATATTTCCTAACCTCGATCGACTGCATTGAAATACAGTCACGGCACTGAGGATGAGGTTTACAATCAATCGAAGGCGCTCCACACTGCTTACAGGCAAAATCACTTGGAGCCGTATCGGCTATGTAATATGCTTTATCTATTAATCCCCTCAACTCTTTGGGCTTACCACTCAGGAAATCAATCATTTCGTCCTCTGTCTTACTCACGGACGAAACAAGATAACGCCGCAACTCAACATATAACCTCTGTGGATCTTCTTGAGACTGACAATAAGACCGCATCTCATTAAAAAATTGATTTTCCTCTATCTCGTCAGGACTGTTGCGTAGAGCTACATAGTCTTCATCGTCTGCAAGTTCGCTAACCCAAGCGCTCACCTTAATAGTTTGATCCGGTATCTTGCCAAACTGTATTAGCCGATCAGTAGGTTCTAATAAATCACCTTGTAAGTAACTGGGCCACTCACAGTAAGGCTCATTAATGACTTCCCGAACAAGCTCAGACCAATTGCCAGGTGGATGAACACCTTGTTTGAAAGCGGCAACGGCAAAATGATCTAAAGCATGTTCAGTCTCCCTTAATGGCAATCCCGAAGATGCTCGACCGTCAGGAGATAGCGCTATTGCCTTCAGTAAATAAGCAAAACCGATCTCAGCATGTTCCACAGCCACGAATAGATCCTCGTCTTATGTTTTTGTCTTGTGTTCCTACTTCTCTAACCTTCAAGGCATCTTTGACGATTTGTGTCAGGCAAATAGCCTAAATTTTCCTAGTAAGTAGTTGTGGGGCTCACTAGAACTTGTGTTTCCATTGCCTTCAAGTAGTATAAGCGTTCTGTCGGCAAAATGACAACCAAAGCTCTATGGGTAGTGTCAAAGGTCTATACAGTTTGCATATTTGCCTGCATGTAGGGTTCTGATGAAATCGATAAAACTACCTTTTCACTTGCATAGCCTACTTTGCTACGTGGCCGCTTTGATTTTTGCAGCAGCATAACGGCAAAACGCAGCGGCGGCAAGCAACCTAAAACTCAGCACTAGCGGATTTCGTCCGTCCGCTGCCGTGACGTGTTAGGCGTTAAGGCAAGCTTCGAATACAATCACCAATGATTTTATTCATAGGACTTGCTTTCGAGAAATAAGTTAAAGTATGGTTCCTACTAATTGCAGTTGCTCCACGTGTACCTACTGCGGCTGACCACGCAAGCCAATCTGATTTACCAGTGCGAAGATGTTCTTCCCTCAATTCAATCATGCCAAATCTTTGTTCTGGAATCTCTAAAATCTTGGCCCGAGATATTAGAGTTGCATTTGGATGTTCGTAAAGCTCAAGCAAAATGCTTGAATATTCAGAAGTGTCAGCTAGATAATCTTCCGAGAGTTTGCCCATCCAAAACAACTGATCTTCAGTGATGTTCTCGCCTGCCCTAATAAAATTTAATATCAAGCTAGCAAGAGATTCTCTATCGTCTACATACTTTGAGAAATGGTAGATACTCTTACTCAAACTCGGGAATCGTTCCAGAAAAACATTCATTCGCGACAAAACATCAGTTCCATGATCTCGCAGTAATGCTAAAACCAATTCTGCATCCGATTCATCAATGTCTGCCTCCTTTAAAAGATTTAGTAAGTATTCAACTTGTTCAGATGTTAATTTCTCATAATATTCTTCCTCTTCAAAAGTAACTCCTCCAGAAGTTTCGAAAATTGTTCGTCTAATTTTCAGTAAATCAGCTTTTAATTCATCAACTTTCTTAGCAACATCTAGCTCGCTGACTTGACCTAATATGGTTTTTGCAGAATTTAGCGAGAGCCCCTTGTCTTGCCCGAATCGACGGAGGTTCCAATCAACAAAAACCCTTCTTAGGGATTGAAACCTGAATGATTCCGCCCCTGTATCCGTACTCATAGGGTGTTCCAATCAACAAAAATCCTTCGGCTCTATTGGCTAAGCTATGCCAAGTTCATATCAATATTCCAACAAATTAGACATCTGAGTTCAAAATTATCAAAGTTACTGAACCCAAATCCAAGTCGCTTAATGAGCTTTAATCGATTATTGATACCTTCCACAATGCCGTTTGTTGTACCATTTTCGAAATAGTTTAGGACCTCGCCAAACCATCGACAAAGGGTACCTACACTACCATTGAAGTATGTTTCAGCATCGACCATCCAGTCAAGCAATTCAAACAGAGCCTCCGACCATTTACTCGCAGGGCAATCGCACTTATTTTGTATCAATCGTACTTGACAGAATAGTTTGTCAACCCAGGTGTCTAGGGCTAGACAGGTCACCTGGTATCCGCGAGACTGCAAGCCTCTCTACTGTTCTACTCTCGACCCCGGCCTTCTCATGTCCAAAGGATTTGCTCCCTCAGTGGCTTCTGCCCCATCAGCGACCGCCCAAAAGCTGCGACAGAGCTTTATTGAGCGGTTTGAGGCTCTCGAAGATCCTCGGGTGAAACGGCAGCCCGAGCACTTGCTCGTCGATATTGTGGCCATCGCGATTCTGGCGGTGCTCTCAGGAGCCAATGACATGGTGGCCGTTGCAACCTATGGCAAAGCCAAGCAATCGTGGCTGGAGACGTTTTTGGCGTTGCCGAATGGCATTCCCTCGCATGATACCTTCTCCAGGGTCTTAGCCCTAGTAGACCCCCAGCAGTTGCAGGAGAGCTTCTTGAGTTGGGTGCAGCAGCTCACGGAGCAGTTGGAGATTAACCTGATTCATCTCGACGGGAAAACGGCGCGGGGGTCCTATGACCGAGAGAGGTCGTTGAGAGCCTTGCAGACCGTCAGTGCCTGGGCCTCAGAGCATCATCTGGTGCTGGCGCAACACCGCGTCGAAAGCACCTCGAATGAGATTACCGCTATTCCCGAATTGCTCAACCTGCTGGATCTCGACGGTGCGATTATCACCCTGGATGCCATGGGCACGCAACGGGAGAGTGCTGCCCAGATCCGGGAGCAAGGAGGGGACTACATCCTGGCACTGAAAGGCAATCAAGGGACCCTCCACCACGCGGTGAAGACCTTCTTTCAGGAGGCGGAGCGCACTCAGTGGGCAACCCTGGATTATAGCTACAGTAGCACCACAGAAGCCGGTCATCATCGCATTGAACATCGTCAGGTCTGGGCGGTGCCGCTGAGTCAAGTGCCCGAGTTGCCCACTCACCAGACCTGGAGCGGCCTGGCTACCGTTGTGATGGTCAGCGCGACCGCCAATTGTGGAACAAGACGACCCATGAGGTGTGCCTCTACATCAGCAGTTTGCCAGCTGAGGCCAGTGTGTTGGCCCAAGCGATCCGCTCCCATTGGGGCATCGAAAATAGCTTGCACTGGGTGTTGGATGTCACCTTTCGGGAAGACTCGAGTCGGATTCGCAGCGGTCATGGTCCTGAAAACATGGGCCTCTTACGGCGTTTGGCCCTGAATTTACTCAACCGGGCTCCCTCTAAGCAGAGTCTCAAACAGAAACGCTATCGCGCTGCCATGGACAATGACTTTGTCATCGAGGTGTTGCTTGCTCATGACGTTGGCTAAGGCCAGCGAAACGGCCCTGATAAGGGGACACAAACGATTGGAGGACACGACAATCCAGCTCATGCAGCTCTTCAGACTATTCCAACGGGGTTGGAATCACGTTTTCAGCATCTAAAACTGGCATGACTCATAAAATCCTGATCTGGATTCTGAGCATTATGTCAAGCTGATTTACATGCGATTGCCCTGCATTTACTCGCCGTTTCAAAGATAGTTCTAAACTGTTCTTTCAGACCATGCATTTCCGCTAATTTAGGAGAGGCATCTCTAATTTCATTAAGCTTATTTTGCTGCACTTCTGTCAAATTATCTTCCGGTTTAAGTAACGCATATTTACTCTGCTTAAGTGCCTGTCTTACAACCTTGTTCTCAGGGGTATCAGGAGCCGCATTCGCTTCTCTCTTGAGCTGATTCCGAGTCCGATTTAACTCATCGTTAACTAGCTTCATAATATGGAATCGGTCCGCTACAATATCAGCATTCGGAAGATACTTATTCACAAAACTTCGGTAGTTTCCGGACAAATCAATACTGACTTCAAGAATGTGCTCTAACACCTATTGGCCCCAGCCTTCCAGCACTCTCAGCATGTCAACCTGCTTGCGAGAAGGAGCTAAACCAATCAGATTATGTGTGTCTAAATCTACAAATACGACAATATAATCTTCATGCCCCTTACGCAACGCAATCTCATCAATTCCGAGGCGGCGCAGCCCATGAGGATTGACCTTTAGGTCTTTTTTGCAATGTACTTGACAATCGAGGCCACCTCCTCATCTGTCAATCCATTATTCATCGCGACGTTATGGGCATCGCTATGAATCAATTGCTGCACCATGGCTTTGCAAAATCGATCGGTATGTTTCCGCCGTTTCCCGACAAAGTTTAATGGTTCACTAAAGGGTTTACCGAAGGTCAGACACTTGAACTGCCGTCGATTAACTCTGAGTAACACCGTCCGGTCACTGATGCTTAGATCCCGCACAAGATAGGGATGATTCTGATGAACATGATGACTGTCTTGGTGACAGCGAGGACAGGTTGCTCGGTCAGTCTGAGCTTCAACATCTAGAATCAGCTGGTCACCGAGGTCGTAGTAATCTTCAACTTCAACCCCAGGCAAATTCAGAAGCTTGGTTAGAAGGGGTTGCATTGTCTTTTCCTGTATAGCTCGCTACATTAGCATAATAAACCCAATAGAACCAACCCTTCTTAGGGATTGAAACCAACTGGATCAGCATCTGGCAAAACGCCCCGGCGTGTTCCAATCAACAAAAACCCTTCTTAGGGATTGAAACTTGACATATTGACTAACCCTAAGAACCCAAAATAAAAGACAAAACTTTAATGCGGGGCGGTTAAAACCGCTGCTATACAATCGAAGTCGGCCTGTGCCGACTATCTTACTGAGAGGTCCAGGCCTAGGAGCGGCGTGGTATCTTCTCGTCGACACGGTCGCGGGGTTAACCGCTACATGCCCGGTTGCTGCAATTCCTGTCTAGCGAGGTTGATGCACAGTTCCCGGTAGCCAGTTTGAGGGTCGATTTCTTGCCTGAAGCTGTAGCCAGGCAAAGCTGCGATCGCAGGTTCCAACCAACAAAAACCCTCTACAGGTCTAAATGAGACTCATTTGGCATCAATCGAGGATGTTTAGGATCAGTCCCCCCGTCTAGCGCCAGCCCAGAAGGTTTTACTGATCTCGCCGCCCCTGAAATCTGCCACGATGCTCCGCCGGTCTAAGGGGCCAAAGTGAAGAGGCGTCTTACTGGACGTTGTGATACGCTCTGTGGGTAGGGAAGGCATGATGCAAAAGGCTCAAATCAAGGGCAGGCCAATGATAGTATGACCAGCTTGCTGCTAATAGATACGCAATTTGTGGACCCGGTTGCTTACTGGTGTTCTAACAGAGTAGAGAGTATCTGCTTGCCGCAACAGGCGATACCTGAGCAATGCTGCAACATAGCAATGACTACAGTTCCTTCCATGATAATCATCACCTGTCGGGTTATTCCTTCTGGATCGGATAAATTAGCCGCCTGGACTAATCCCAGGATGTAGTCAAAGGTGAGCTGTTGATGCTGCATGGAAACTTGATAGCCAGGATGGTTGGGGTCCACCAGCTCGACGGTGGAATTGAGAAAGGCACAGCCGCGAAAGTCGGGCTGATTAAACCATTCTTCCAGCACATCGAACATGGCCAATAGGCGATCGAGGGGCTCTGTGGCCGATTGCTCCACCCGAGTCTGAAACCAACTGCGCCAGGCTTCGTCCTGCTGCAGCAGCCAAGCGGCAATTAAGGCATCCTTTGACTTGAAGTGGTTATAGAGGGACATCTTGGCAACCCCCGATTCGGCAATGATGCGATCGATGCCGACGTTCTGCACCCCTTCTCGATAAAAAAGATCAGCGGCGGTTGCCAAGATGCGATCGCGTGCAGAGGACCGGGACGATTGCGTACGAGCCATGAAGCTTTGTATAGACAGGTCTGTATAACTACAGTATATCAAGGCACGTTGAGATAAGCTTGTCTCATTGGAGAGCGTTTTATGGCTGAGTGAGAAGATCTGGGTCATTGTGAGACTGACCCAGAATCATGATCAAGCGGCTCTAGCTGGCTGCCAATCCTGTGATGGGTTGGCTGCAACCTTTAATGGCAGCTGGATTCTTTAATGTGCCGGTTGGATCTTGCTTTGCTAGAGATGCGATCGCCTGCAAGCATGCCGGCAAGATGACCTAACCTCCCATCTACTCAGCCAGCTTAAATTCTTGCAGGGCCGGCAGAAAGTTGCGATTTTCGTGGCCGGGGCGACTCAGTTTGTAGAGGGCAAACCGTTGCAAGGGGGTAAGGTTGGCCCATTTGTCTACCGGAATCGTGATGCCCAGGGCCTGAGCCTGTTCCTGGGTCTGGACCGGCACTGCCCCCGGCTGATGCCAAGGCGGCTCTGGATCGACTGCTAGATCTTTGGCCGGCGTCTGGGTGTGTTGCAGCACCAGCTGCTGCAGGTAGGTGCGATAGGTTTGGATCTCAGCCTCAGTGCTACAAGGCCACTGGGCTAAGCTGTACCGCTCCTGGGCATCGAAGCGATGCCATTGATCGAGCTTGAGCTTGATGCCGCAGGTATCGAGCTTGAACCGCACCTGCATGGGAATGCAGCGCAGCGACTCGACGAAGTCGGCCTCAAAGGCAAAAAAAACGGGTTTCTCAGACATCACCATAGATCTTGAATCAGACTTCCCCAGTGTTGATACTGCTGGCGAAAAACTTTCCTACGAGTGGGTAGCCAGTGATGACTGTCGCCAGTGGCATCATCATCGCCTACAGTGGTGAAGCCCCCACTGGCATGGCTTCCGGATGCGCCTGCTGCATCGGGGCCGTCACCGTATCCGAGACTGGTGTGATATGCACGGCACAGGCTTTCAGTTCCGGTTCCAGGGAGACGGGGCAGACTTCTGGGTGAGTCAGGGCGTTACACTCAGCTGCTGTGGCCCAGAGGACGCCCCAATGCATGGGCAAGAAGACGGTGCCGCGGCGAATGGTCTGGGTGACTCGCAGTTTTACCCGCACCTGGCCACGACGCGATCGCACCTCTACCCACTGGCCCGACTGCAGGCGCAGTTCCTGGGCATCGCGGGGATTCATCTCCAGCAGTGGTTCAGCATACATGGTGCGGGTCTTCTCGATGCGGCCGGTGCGAGTTTGGGTGTGCCAGTGGCCATAGAGGCGCCCAGTGGTGAGCACAAAAGGAAATTCTGGGCTGGGCGGTTCTGCTAAGCCGCGGCTGTGGAAGGACGCGAAGCGGGCTCGGCCATCTGGGGTGGGAAATCGCAAGTCTGTGTATAGCCGCTTGTCCATGGCCTGGCTGGGGTCGTCTGCGGGATAGGGCCATTGCTTGGGGCCTGGAGCCAGACACTCGTGGCTGAGGCCGGTCATGTCACAGACCCGCCCCCGGGTCAGCTGCACGAACTCGGTAAACACCTCGGCCGCAGACTGAAAGGCAAACTGTTCGGTAAAGCCGAGGCGGCGCCCTACTTCGGCGAAGATCTCCCAATCGGGGCGGGCCTCCGCTGCCGGCGGACAGAAAGCCGGACACAAGGTCACCACCCGCTCGGAGTTAGTCATGACGCCGGTCTTCTCGCCCCACTGAGCCGCGGGTAGTAACAGATGGGCATAGGCGGCTGTCTCCGTGGGGTAGTAGGCATCCTGATACACCGTGAAGGGAGAGCGCCGTAACGCCGCCTGGGCCCGCTCTAGATCCGGTAAACTCACCGCCGGGTTGGTGGCCGCTACCCACAACAGTCCCACCTGATTTCGCTCTAGGGCCCGCACCATTTCCCAGGTATCTAAGCCTGGTGCCGCCGCAATGCTGCCTGCTGGCAACTGCCATGCCTGTTCTAACACCTGACGATGCTCAGGATTCGCCACCGAGCGATAGCCCGGCAGCAGATGGGCTAGGCCGCCGGCTTCTCGTCCTCCCATGGCATTGGGCTGGCCGGTTAAGGAGAATGGCCCTGCTCCCGGTTTCCCCACTTGGCCGGTCATTAAGTGTAGGTTGATCAGCGTCCGCACCTTGGCCGTGCCCTCGGCCGATTGGTTTAAACCCATGGACCACAGGGATAGCACTCGCTCAGCCTCGGCCCAGTAGCGGGTGGCCGTCTCTAGCTCTGGCACCGTGATGCCACACGCCTGGGCCACCTTCTCGGGCGGATACTGCTCAACCACGGCGGCGTAGTCGGTAAAGCCATGGGTGCATTCCTCGATGAAGAGGGCATCCAGCTTACACCAGCGCAGCAACAAATGGGCCATGCCGTTGAGCAGGGTGATGTCGCTGCCCGGCTTAATGGCTAAATGCAGATCGGCATCCTTGGCGGTCTCGGTGCGACGGGGATCGACCACCACTAATTTCACCTGGCGATTCTTCTTGTGGTGCTTGCGCAGGCGATTGAAGACGATGGGATGGCATTCCGCCGTATTGGAGCCGATGATGAAGGCACAGTCTGTCAGTTCTAGGTCGGCATAGCAACAGGGAGGGCCATCGGAGCCAAAGCTCTGCAGGTAGCCGGCCACCGCCGAGGCCATGCAGAGACGAGAATTGGCATCGAAGTTATTGCTGCCCAGGCAGCCCTTCATCAGCTTTTGGGCAATGTAGTAATCCTCGGTCTGAAACTGACCGGACCCATACATGCATAGCGCCTCGGGGCCCAACTGCTGCCGCACCGTCTGGATCTTGTCGGTTAGCACCGTCAGGGCCTCGTCCCAACTCACCTGCTGAAAGGGCTGCTCCAGGGAGGAGCGCAGCATCGGGTGTTTCAGCCGATCTTTATTGAGGGCCTCGCCCACCGTGGCCCCCTTGACACAGACCTGCCCTTTGCTGGAGGGATGGTTGCGATCGCCCCGGGTCTGCCAGAGGGGAAACCCCTGACTATCGCGTTGCACCGGTCGACCACGGCGGGCTGGGGGCAATACCTCTAAGCCGCAGCCAACACCGCAGTAAGGGCAGAGGGTCTTGGTGGCGTCAGTCATAAGCAAGCTGGAGTGACAGAACATCAGCCAGCCCGAAACAGTAGGGCTGTGTCGGGCTGGACAATGGATAGAAAAATGGCTGAGTTATGGCAATTGCTTACCGGTTGATTAACCGGTTAATCAAAGGCAGGGTAGCCCGGGGTTGAGATTTGCGATCGCAAGGGAGCTACCCCACCCCATAGACCTATTCCTTCACCGGTAGGGGAGCCGGCGTAGACGGCGTCACATAGGCTTCTTCCCCTTCATGGAATTCAGCGAAGGAGCCCCGGGGTTCCTTCATGAAGAAGAAGCAGAGCATGGCCACAACCACGCCAGCCACACCTAGCACCTGGAAAAAGATGCGATCGCCGATGACGCCTTCCGGCAACAGACTATAGATGGTGAGATAGGCCACCGCGCCCACATTGCCGTAAGCCCCGACATTTCCGGCCACCTGACCAGTAATGCGGCGCTTCACCAGCGGCACCATGGCAAAAGTGGAGCCCTCAGCTGCCTGCACAAAGAAGGAGCAGACCATGGTCAAGGCAATGGCCAAGGGCAAGAGCCAGGCATTGGTGACAGTGCTCATCATCAGGTAGCCAATGCCCATACAGAGCAACAATACGGACATGGTCATCTTGCGGCTGCCCATGCGGTCAGAAATCAGACCGCCCCCCGGGCGAGACATCAGGTTCATGAAGGCATAGGTGGCCGCAATCATGCCAGCGGCCTGTTTGCTGAGGCCGAAGGTGAGCTCGAAGAAGGCCGGCAACATGGAGACCACGGCCAACTCGGAGCCAAAGTTAACGATGTAGGTTAGCTCTAACAAGGCTACCTGGGAGAAGGGATAGCGATCTTCGGGGGCATAGCGCTTGCGGCCGGTGAGTAGCTCCTGGTTGACGTGCCAGCAGTTGTAGGCCTGATATAGATAGAGACCCGCCAAGACGATCAGAGTAATAGCAAAGGTGCCATCATTGAGGAAACCAATGCCCTTGAGGCGCCAAGCTAGCACCGCCAGAATACCGACTAGGGGCAAGTTCATGGCCATCAAGAACCAGAAATCCCGCTGACTGGTCACTTCAACACCACGGGTACTGTGGGGCCGCTGATAGGGCTTACCCGGCGGGGTATCTTCCACGCTGAAGTAATAGAGAATGCCATAGAGGGCGGCAATGATGCCGGTGGCGGCGATGGCCATGCGCCAGTTTAGTAGGGGACCATCGGCCACTTGAAAGGCTCCGGGAAAGAAGCTGAGAAAAGTGGCTAAGCCCACCATAGTAAAGGCAGAGGCAGCAGAGCCGAAGTTGCCCCAGCCACCGTAGATGCCCTCGGCCAGGCCGATTTCCCTAGGTGGAAACCATTCCGCCACCATGCGGATGCCGATGACGAAGCCAGCGCCCACAATACTCAGAGCCAGGCGCGCTGCCACCAGTTGGCTGAAGTTTTGGGCAGCGGCAAAAGCAATACAGGGAATAGCGGCATAGATCAGCAGCAGGGAGTAGGTTAGGCGGGGGCCATACTTATCCAGCAACATGCCGATGATGATCCGGGCAGGGACGGTCAGGGCTACGTTACAGATGGCAATGGTGCGAATCTGCCCGGCATCGAGACCAAACTCTTCCTGAATCGCCGTAGCTAAGGGAGCCAAGTTAAACCAGACGACGAAGGATAGGAAGAAGGCAAACCACGTCATGTGGAGGATTTTATAGCGGCCTCGTAAGGACCACATCTCAGCAAGCATGGGTATTGTCTCCTTAGTAGATGGAAGTTGCGTGGGTAATCCCAGGGTGAGTCATGGCTCACGGTCAGGAATTCGCTCAGCCGCCGCTGAGCCAGGCGATCCCCTCGATGGATTGGGAATGACCTGAAAGAGGCGTGGGGATCGAAACTTAGAGGGCCGTCACCGTATGGCCATTGTGCTGACTCTGGTTGTCAGCCTCTCGAGGTTGGGCCTGAAAGTGATCGATCAACAGCTGTTGCATCACCTGGGGCAAGTCTTCGCAGGCCACCCCTTTCTGCACGCACTGGCCCAGTTGGGCATCTTTGCCGACTTTCCCGCCCATATAGATGTCGACTCCCTCGACGGCTTGGCCATCCTTACGGACTTTGGTGCCCATGAGGCCAATATCAGCCACCTGGGGTTGCCCACAGGAGTTAGGACAGCCAGTCCAGTGGATACGCACGGGTTGGGGCACAGCCAGGGCCTGATCCAGGGACTGGGCCAGAGCCAGGGCTCGCTGTTTGGTTTCGATCAGGGCAAAGTTGCAGAAGCGAGAGCCAGTGCAGGATACCAGGGAACGCACTAGGGGAGTCGGTTCCAGGGAGAATTTCTGCAGCACTGGCTCCTGCAGAAACACCGGCAGGCGAGAATCTGGGATGTTGGGCAAAATCAAGTTTTGCTCCACGGTGAGCCGAATCTCGCCATTGCCATAGACTTCAGCTAATCGGGCAATCTCGACCATGTCGTCTGCTTGCAGACGCCCCACTGGCACATGTAAGCCCACATAGTTAAGACCAGGCTGTTTCTGGGGATGGACACCGATATGATCTCGCTTATCCCAGTCGATCTCATCGGTGGCAGCTGCCCTGGCCAAGGGACGACCCATGGCGGCTTCGACGGTGCTGCGGAACCTGTCCAAGCCCCAATCATCGATCAGCCACATCAAGCGAGACTTCTGCCGATTCGCTCGCGGGCCATGATCCCGATACACTTCTAGGATGGCGCGGCACACATCCACCACCGTGTCGTCAGGGGGAACCCAGGCATCCAGGGGAATGGCGGCGGCACAGCGACGGGCGGAGAAAAAGCCTCCCACTAGGACGTTGAAGCCCAGTTGCTCCTCCCGATAAGCAGGAACGAAGGCGATGTCATTAATTTCGGCGTGGACTGAGTTATCCCGCCCGCCCTCAATGGCAATGTTGAATTTACGGGGCAGATTGGTGAAGGCATAATTCCCGTCGCCATTGCCGGTAATCATGTCCTGGACTTTGCGAATTAGCCCCTGGGTGTCAATCAATTCATTGGCGTCTAGACCAGCCACCGGTGAGCCAGTGATGTTGCGGACATTGTCCATGCCAGACTGCACTGAGGTCATGCCGGCATGCTTGAGGCGCTGAAAAATGTCAGGGATATCTTCTAGACGAACGCCCCGGAGCTGCAGGTTTTGTCGAGTGGTAATATCGGCACTACCGTCATCGCCATAGCGTTGCACAATAGTGGCCAACACCCGCAGTCTATGGCTATTCAAAACGCCGTTGGGCATGCGTAACCGTAACATGAATTTCCCAGGGGTAACCGGACGAAAGAAGATGCCCAGCCACTTCAGCCGTTGGGTTAAATCGGTTTCATCTACCGCTTCCCAACCCATTTGGGCCATTTCCTCAAGCTCGTCTTTAACCGCTAGGCCATCCTTTTCGGCCTTATAGCGCTCAAACTTATTGAGTTTAGTGCCAGTCTTTTTTGAGGCTGAAACCACGGGGTTTTCCTCTAAACAACATCAAGATCTATGAAATACACTGTAAAATCCCGAGACGTCATGGCCGTTGCAAGTGACCATTAGGCAACATAGATAGGATTTTGAGCGGGGAGTCATCCCTGGGGAACTCGCTGTGATGAACCATTAGTGGTTATCTTCCTGGGAGACTGTCAGCGCCTCTGTAAGAACGCCAACTTTGCCCGATGTGTGTCATGAAATTGACAAATATCAAGTCGTAACTCTCCCCTAGACGCATGATTCCTGCAGCAGCCAAGGCCCGATTTGAGACTTAAATGACGATTAGATAGCGGCCTAAGTTGTCAACACGATAGGTAAGCCTTAGAAAGTACTTTGTATATCCAACTACGGTTTGCTAAATATTTTGCAATAAACGTATAACGGCGATGCATGTATTGCATGGAGAAGGACGGTGGTAGGCTAGAGCAGACGAATCTAGGAGTCCTGTGTTGTCGCCTGTTTCCGATTCTCAAGGTGCGATGTTCTCCGACCAGCCTGCGGCCATCGCCACGGCTATTGACACCCTGCTGGCCGGAGATTTTCAGGACCGTTGGCAAGTTGCCAAGCAGTTTTCTGAGATTGGAGTCGCTGCCCTGCCGGCTCTGTTGGAACTGATGCAGGATGAAGCCCTAGATTGGGAGGTGCGCTGGTTTGTGACTCGCATTTTGGGTAACTTTGAATCATCGACGGCTATTGAGGCCCTGATTCAGTTACTTCTCCACAGTGACGACGACGACCTGCGGCAAATGGCGGCGGCGGCTCTGGCTCAAATCGGCGTGGCCGCGGTCACTGCATTAGCTCCCTTGTTGCAATATCCGGTTCAGCGCCCCTTGGTGGTGCAGGCCTTGGCCCGTATCCCCCACCGTGCCGTTATCCCGCTACTGATGCAGGTGGTTCGAGATGAGCAAGCCAGCGTACGAGCGACAGCTATGGCAGCCCTGGGCCATTTCTCCCAGCCAGATCTGTTGCCGGTGCTAATGATGGCTCTGGATGACCGTGAGGCTACGGTTCGAGCTGAAGCGGTTCGGGGTCTGGGCCGGTGGTCCGCCACTCAGATGCAGCCAGCCCATATTGCGCGCTTGGCCCAGGGGCTGACCGATGTTGATGACAACGTTGCCCAATTGACGGCTAACACCCTAGGACGGCTGGGTACCCCCCCTGCCATCACGGCCTTGATCACGGCGTTACAAGGACCGCCTCCCCCGGTTCACCGGCAAGTTGCCTTGGTGCGATCGCTAATGCGGTGTCTGACGGAAGGTGGCCTCAGCTGTCTGATGGAACGGTGGACGACCTTGGCGCTGCCGGCCCAGGCAGAGATCATTAGCGGTCTCAATCATTTAGAGGATAGGGCTCTGCAAGAGCAAGCTGCCATGACCCTCTGCCACTATCTGAGAGTCGGAATTGTCCCGGCTCCACTGTGGCCTCACCTGATTCTCACCCTAGGATACTTACGTCATCCCGATGCCCTGCCGCTGTTGCAACAGCTCCTGCAGGATGACGATCCGCGAGTGCGTATGCATGCGAGCGAAGCCCTGCGTCAACTCAATAGTCAGGGGAGCTCCTCTGCGCCTGAAGCCCCCTAAGCCATGATTCTTCCCATCAATTTGGTGTCGCTGATACAAATCTAGAGCCCGCTTCTGGTGATGATGCCTTAGGGAGCCACTGGAGCTTCCGATTGCAACTCATTGTCATGCGTCTAGAACATCTACAGGCCTTTCTCTCTGTAGCTGCCACTGGCAGTTTCCAAAAGGCTGCCCAGGAATGTAATGTGACCCAATCTACCATCAGTCGCCAGATTCAAACCCTGGAAGCGGAACTGGGGACATCTCTATTTCACCGCACGTCCCAGGCCAAGCTCACCATCGCCGGAGACTGCCTCCTGCCCCAAGCCCGAAAAATTTCTCAGGCGTGGGCCCAGGCCGTGCAAGAGATCGATACGCTAATGGCCGGCAAGCAACCAGAGCTCTGTGTGGCGGCGATTCAGTCTGTCTGTGCCTATTTCTTGCCCCCGATTCTGCAGCAGTTTTGCCAGGTGTATCCAGAGGTGCAACTGCGGGTCACGGCCCTAGGCAGCGATCGTTCCCTGAAAGTATTGCGGGATGGCTTGGTGGATGTAGCCATTGTCATGGAAAATCCGCTGTTGACCACGGGGCCGGAAATGGTGGTCGATGTCCTCTATGAAGAACCGATTCAGGTACTGATGGCAGCCGAGCATCCCCTCAGTCGTTGTAGTGCTGTGCCCTGGGCTGAGCTCGTGCATCGTCCGCAAGTGATGTTTAAGGATGGCTATGGCATGCAGCGTTTGGTGAAGGAGCAGTTCCAGCGCTATGGAGTAGAGCCTAAGACAGTGCTAGAGTTAAACACCCTGGAGGCCTTTCGGGGCATTGTGCGGCAGGGGCAGCTCATTGCCCTCTTGCCCCAATCGGCTCTGATCGATAGTCAACAGGATGAGACCCTGGCCATTCGCCCCACTGAAGATCCACCTTTGGTGCGGCGAGTGTTGCTAGTGACCACTCAGGATCGGGTTGACATCCCTCCGATTCAACGGTTTTGTGCCTTGGTGCGCGGCGCCAATCAGCGCATCATTTCAGCCGTTGCCTAGGGGCCTAGTGGGGCATGGGTGCTATCAAGCACTGGTCCTGGCACCAATAGCCAGATGGCTAGGGCGGGTCGGCAAATGATTGGGAGGTGAGTGTGGCATGAGTCATCAGTTTAGGGAATTGCTGAAGAAGGTTGGCAGTGGTACCCATACATCCAAGCAACTGACTCGGCAGGAGGCAGCCCTGGCCACTAGGATGATGTTGCAGCAGGAGGCCACTCCGGCCCAGATTGGCGCCTTTCTCATCGCCCATCGCATCCGCCGACCCACCTCCATCGAGTTGGCCGGTATCTTAGATGCCTATGGGGTCTTAGGTCCGCGACTGTCTAGCCAGCCGTCCTCGAAAGCTGCTATGGTCTTCGGCTTGCCCTATGATGGTCGCTCTCGCACGGCCCCAGCCCAGCCGTTGGTGGCCCTGTTGCTGGCGACGATGGGATGTCCTGTGGTGCTCCATGGCAGCAACTGTATGCCGACGAAGTACGGACTACCGCTGATCGATATCTGGCAGGGGCTTGGCATTGACTGGATGGGGCTATCCTTAGCCCAGGTACAGGCTGTGTTTCAGGCCACGGGGGTGGGCTTTCTCTATCTGCCAGAGCAGTTTCCCTTGGCTCAGGGACTGGTTCCCTATCGAGAGCAGATTGGCAAGCGCCCCCCCATGGCCACGGCCGAGCTGATGTGGTGTCCCTATGCCGGAGACGCTTGTCTGGTGTCTGGGTATGTGCACCCGCCTACGGAGGGGTTATTAACGGGCACGCTGGATTTGCAGGGCATCCCCCATTACCTTACGGTGAAAGGTCTGGAGGGTAGTAGTGATCTACCCAGGGCTCGAACTGCCATCATTGGTATCCATCGTCACGGCAGCGAAGAGCGGCTGTTATTGCATGCCCGGGAGTATGGGTTGGGAGACAGCAGCGAATTCCCGTTGTCGGAGCCGTTAGTCTATATCGAGCAACTGCAGCAATTGCTCCGGGGAGCCCCTTCCCCGCTGATGCCGGTGGCCCTGTGGAATGGTGGCTTTTATCTCTGGCAAAGTGGCCTCTGTTCTAGCTTGGAGGCGGGCATCGCCCAGGCAGAAACCCTGCTGGTCAGTGGGCAAGTTCAAGAGACGGTGACTCGACTGTGCGATCGCATCGCCGCCAGCCGCCGCCGCGATCCCCTAATCCTGCGCTAGCAAAAGTCTTGCCCCCCGATAGTGGCCCAGTCCTGGGGCGTGTTACAGTTCCACAGCACGGCGGCATGGGGCAAGGTTAAGGGCTGCACTGCCTCCTGATCTAGCCACCGCTGAAACGAGCGGCCCCCTCCGGCAGCAAACTGCTGCAAACTCTGGAGGCAACCTCGCCGATAGAAGCCACAGAGGGGTTCCCATCCCTGCTCAGTTCGCGGCACCCACGCCAGCATCTGCGGCGACACCTGGTCTAATTGGCTAGCCCACTGTTGCAGCAACGCCTCAGATAATCGCGGCAAGTCACAGGCCAACAACAGTACCCACTCGGTGGAAACCTGGGGCAGCCCTCGCAGAAAGCCCATCAACGGTCCTGGGGGGGGCGTCCCCGGGGGATGAGACTCAGTAATGAAGCACACCGCCTGCGGCAGCTGCGAGCGATAGCGCTGTGGCCACGGAGTCACCACCAGCACTGTTGGGCAACAGGTCAGAGCCAACCGACAGGTACGGCCCAGCAACGTGTCCCCTTGCCAGGGCAACAACGCCTTATCCTGGCCCATGCGACGGCTCTGGCCGCCTGCTAAAATCAGCACCGACAACTGCTCAGCGCCATTTCCGGATGGACGCACACCCCTATCCCCTTATCATCGCGATAGTATCGTCAGTATGTTAGGTATAGCCTTTATCAGGTAGCTTAGAACATAGCTGATTGGCAAACGCTACCATTGCCCCCAGGTCCACTGCACGTTGCTCCAAGGAGACACCATGGTCGGAACTCAGACCTCAGCCCGCGATCTATTTCGCTCAGCCTACGAGAACCGATATACCTGGGATGCTAATTTTCCAGGGTATACGGCCAAGGTTACCTATACCCACAACGGTCAGACGGTGACTGGCCAGGTACGGGTGGGAGCCGATCTGAAAGCCCAGGTCACAGACATCACCGATGAGACCGCCCAAAAAGCCGTTCATAACCAACTCTGGGAAACCGCCATCCACCGGGTACGGCGAGCCTTCGAAGACACCCACGGTCAAAATAGCTTTCAATACGGCCAAACCCTAGCCGATGGCGGCATTGAGATTCTCATGGGCGGTAAGGCCGACGGAGATCGCTACCACCTACGTGACAACCAAGTCACCATGGTGCATCGCCACATCCATGGCGTCGTGGTCACCATCCACACCTTTAGTAGCCATAACACTGGCGAGGGCTATCTCTCCCACCGCTACGACTCGATTTACCATGACCCCAAAACCGGTGAGCCCCGGGGCGGTAAAAGCGTGTTTGAAGATGACTACGAGCGCGTCGGCGACTACTTCATCCTTAGCCGTCGCCACGTGGTAACCGACACCGACCATGGTCCCGATACCCAGACCTTCGAATTTGCCAATATCGAGCTGTTGTCGCAGTAATCAGGTTGTAACTAGTACTCTGCGATGGAAATAATGCCCCTCTATTGGCTAAAGCAGGAAGGCGAACTGTATCAGCATTTCCTTGTCTGCCTTGGCAGACTAGCCCAGAGCTAGGGATTGCCGTAATTATCCAACCAAGGGAGTAGAGTCTGGAAGGGCAGGGGACGACTGAGAAGGTATCCCTGGGCCGCAACGCAGGAGAGCCCACAGAGCTGTTGCCGCTGTCCTGGAGTTTCTACTCCCTCTGCAATCACCTGCAGCTGGAAGATGCGAGCGAGGGCCACGATCGCCTGGACAACATCCCATTTCTCGCCAAGGCTCTCGATGTCACCGATAAAGGAGCGATCGATTTTGAGGGTTTGAATTGACATCTGGTACAGGTGATTGAGGGAGGAATACCCCGTGCCAAAGTCATCTAAACTAATGCCAACGCCCAACTGTCGTAACTGCTCCAGGGTCTGGGCTGCTCGAGAGGCATCGTGGATAAATAGATTCTCGGTAATCTCAAACTGGAGCTGGCTGGGGCTGAGGTGATTTGCCCGTAATACCTCTGTCACCCACGACACAAAGTTGAGTTGGGCCAACTGCTTAGCCGATAGGTTGACACTGATAAATAGCCTGTCGAGGCTCGGGTAGGCCAGGAGAATTTGTCGCAAATGGTGACAGGCCTGCTGCAATACCCAGTTACCGATGGCAATAATCAGACCAGTTTCTTCTGCGATGGCGATAAATTGAATTGGGGAAACCTGACCTCGTTGTGGATGCTGCCAACGAATCAATGCCTCTATCCCCAAAATATGGCTAGTATTGAGGGCAATAATGGGCTGATACTCCAGATAAAACTCATCGCGATCGAGGGCGCCCACCAAGTCATTGGCTAACTGTAATTGACCCAAGACATAGTCATGCATACCCGGTTGAAAGATGGCGTATTGAGCCTTACCAGAAGACTTGGCCTGGTACATGGCCGTATCGGCATCCCGCAGTAAATCTTCTGCTCGGGTATACGCGTCATTACCAAGAGCGATGCCGATACTCGCCGACGTATGCACATCTTGACCCTGGACGACCATGGGCTGAGCTACACTCTGCAACATCCGTTCGGAAGCGGTGATCACATCGTCTAAGCCGCTGACTTGATTGAGGAGAATGGCAAACTCATCGCCGCCGAGACGGGCTACCAAATCCCCGTCTCGCAGACACCCCTGCAACCGTTGGGCGATCGTAATCAACAGGTGATCTCCGGCTAGGTGGCCCAGGCTATCGTTGATAATCTTGAAGCGGTCGAGATCGATGAATAACACGGCAAATAGATCGCTTTTGCGGCGCCGGGAGGGTTGCAGCAGTTCATTGAGGATTTCTGTAAAGTAGGCTCGGTTAGGCAAGCCGGTGAGGGCGTCGTGGTTGGCTTGGTAGTGCAGCCGTTGTTCGAACTGCTTTTGCTCAGTAATATCTCGCCCTACGGCGTAGAACGTGGTCTGCTCGGCTGAGTAAGCCAGGCTCCAAGCGATCCAAACATGGGTGTCTGTCTGGGTCTGGCAACGGGTTTGAAATAGGACTCCGGGGCCCTCGCCTTGGCGTAATTGTTCGATGTGATGCTGGGCTGAGGCCACATCATCTGGGTGAATTAGATCATAAAAATTGCAGCCAATGAGAGCATCGGTTTCGTAGCCTAATTTCCATAGAAATGCTGGATTCAGGCGCTGAAACTGTAGATCTTGGTCGGCAATAAAGAGTAAATCTAACGAGAGTTCAAAGAAGCGATCCCGTTCTTCCCGCAGCTTACTAATGGTGGTGCTATCGGTGATCACCCCGACGATGGCTTCGACCCTGTTGCCAGACTGACCGTCCCACAGGGGCGTATACCAACACTCCAGGGTGTGCCCCAGGAGCTTGCGGGTCGCCATGAACGTCTCCCCTTGCAGGGCTCGGCGCATATCCTGGGGCAAGGGGGCTAAATCGGGGGCTAGGGTGTCTAAGGACTTTCCCACCCATTGTTCCGGAGTAAGGGGAAAACAGGACAAGCCCTGGCCCTCTGCCAGGGTAAATTGGCCCTGGGTATTCACGGCGAATAGGACAATGGGGGCCGAAGAGATGATGGTCCGTAATAGCGCCTGCTGCTTCCGTAGGGTCTGTTCGGCCTGTTTGCGGTCAGTGATGTCTCGTAGTGAGATCAAGGAGGCAGGGGTGCCTTCCCATTGCACGCCAGCTAACCGGATTTCAGCGGTTAGGGGATGATTATCGGAGGTATTCAACAATAACTCAGCGGTGTTATCGATCCCGGCAATGGGAAGGGTGGTGCCGACGAGCTCGGCTGCCGAGCGCCCAAATAATCGCTCCGCGGCAGGATTGGCAAATTGAATCACGTCTTGGGTGTTAGTGACTACCAGCCCATCGCTATGTTGATTGACCAGGATATGCCAGCGATGCTGGCTGGCTTCGAGGGCCTGCTTTTGTAGGGTTAATTCGGTCCAGAGGCGATGGCGCTCGATGGCATAGCGAATGGCTCGGGTCAAGTTCTGGGTGTCGACGTCTCCTTTGAGCAGATAATCTTGGGCTCCCGCTTGCACAGCCTTAAAGGCTAGGGTCTGATCGGTGTTGCCGCTAAGGATGACGATGGGCACCTGGGGAGAATGGTGACGGAGTCTCAAGAAGGTATCGAGCCCACTGCTATCGGGCAAGGATAAATCGAGGAGGACGAGGTCATAGGGTCTGTGCTGCAAGCAGTCGATGCCAGCAGCGAGACGATTGACTTGGTGGATAGTGAC
Organism: Halomicronema hongdechloris C2206; assembly: GCF_002075285.3. Taxonomy (GTDB): domain Bacteria; phylum Cyanobacteriota; class Cyanobacteriia; order Phormidesmidales; family Phormidesmidaceae; genus Halomicronema_B; species Halomicronema_B hongdechloris. Next base: position 3,294,717 of record NZ_CP021983.2, read on the forward strand.
TTGCCAATTGGTCGCCTCGCTCAAGTACTCATGGATGAGATCGACATCGGCTTCGTCATCTTCGATCAACAAAATTTCAATCTGAAGCATGTCCATAGCCACCTCTCCGGAGCTTATTGCTGGCCATGGCGGGAAATGAATCTAGGTGCGATCGCAAATGAGTTTAAGACAAAGGTTTCTACCATCTACAGAGATAAAACAATGCCCCCGCATCCCTCTTAAGTAAGGAAGTAGCTTAAATAAAGCGGTGTATCCTTAGCATTCCCTAGACATTTTCCGATGGATAAATCATGAATGAGCTAGAACAAATAGTCCAGCCAATCTAGGCTGTCTTCCTCAGAGAACACTATTAAAAAATCATCATGGCCCAGCCATACTTTAACAATGCCCCGAAGCCAGGCGATAGTAACACGTCGACAATCGTGTTGTACCAGGCCTACCTATCTTATGACTCGGGTGGATCGGGGCTAGGGGGTTGTTCATCGGCCCCGAGAGACTGATTAGAGGCAGAGGCCCGATCAAAGAGACCGAATAGGGGACCCAACACAGCGCCAAAGACAAATCCGCCAGCATGGGCCCAGTAGGCGACTCCACCTCCTTCCATACCCACCATGGCAGGGGCTTCTAAGCTAGACACCCCGTAGAGGGCCTGCTGTAAAAACCAGATGCCCAGGTATAAAATCGCCGGAATCCGCAGGGTCGTGAATAAAAAGCCTAGGGGGACAAAGGTGAGGATGCGGACTTCAGGAAAGCGGAAGATGTAGGCCCCCATCACCCCAGCAATGGCGCCACTGGCGCCCAGGGATGGGATCTCGGACTCAGGAGCCACATACCACTGGGCCAGAGAGGCCAACACCCCACACAACAGATAGAACCCTAGAAATTGGACCCGCCCCAGTTGCTCCTCAACATTGTTGCCGAAAATCCACAGGTAGAGCATATTGCCCCCCAGATGCAATAAGCCAGCATGGAGAAACTGACTGGTGATCAGGGTCAACCATTCCTCGGCGTTGACCACCGACACCCCCCCTTGAAAACTGGTGCTGAGTTGCTCTGGTACCATCGCCCAACTCTTAAAAAACGCCAGTAGGGCATCCGGGGGCAGGCTGATTTCTACCAAAAACACCAACACATTGACCGCAATCAGGCCATAGGTAACATAGGGCGTAATCCGAATGGGATTTTCGTCGCGAAGAGGAACCACGAGGTCTACCTGGATAACGGCGAGTCTGGACATGTTCTAACATACCCAAACCTATCCTAATCTTTCTGGCCGAGCCGCTAACTCATTTGCCGGGTAGGGCGAACCAACAAATCATGCACCTGGACATGGTCGGGCTGCTGCAAGATATAGGCTACGGCTGCTGCGATATCGTCTGGCTGCAGCACCGAGTACTGGCTATAAAGCTCGGTGGCCTTGGCCGCACTCTGATGATATTTCTCGGCAAATTCAGTCTGCACGAAGCCAGGACTGATGGAGGAAATGCGAATGTCTGAGGCAGTCGCGCGCAGTTCCTGGCGCAGGCCCTCCGTCAGGGAACGGACGGCAAACTTAGTGGCCGAATAGACCCCACTGCCACCGGGCACCCGATGCCCCGACATAGAGCCGATGTGGATCACATGGCCGCGCCCTCCCTTGGCCCGCATGTCTCGAGTGGCTTCCCGAGTACAGATACACAGGGCCAGCACGTTGACCTCCAGCATGTCTCGCCAGGCGGCAGTTTCCCCATCCATCAGGGACTGCTTGTGCCCTAACCCGGCATTGTTGATCAAGACATCTACCCCACCCCAACGTTGGCGAATATCCTCGAAGAAGGCGAGGATATCGGCCTCACGACGTAGATCCACCGGTCGGGTAATGACCGCAGTTCCCTGGGCTACCAGTTCCTGTTGGAGGGTGTCTAGTTCCTCCTGCCGACGGGCACAGAGGGCTAAACGATAACCGTCTTGGCCCAGACGCTGGGCGATGGCACGGCCAATCCCACTCGAGGCCCCGGTTACCATGGCCACTGATTGTAATTGATGAGTCACTTTGGTGTGCTTCCTGATTTGACTGAGCCTGGGCTAGGGGTTGGGGGGATGAGCTCGGGCAATCTGCCAGCTGAGTAAAATCACCGGCAGTAAGCCCACCAAGAGGATGCTCAAGGCTGGAGCGGCGGCTTCGACCAGCCGTTCATCGGCGGCATATTGATAGACTTGCACGGCTAGCGTATCGAAGTTGAAGGGTCGAATTACCAGGGTTGCCGGTAGTTCCTTCATGACATCGACGAATACTAGCATCAGAGCGGTGAGCAGGCTACTGCCCATCAGGGGGGCATGCACTTGCATCAGGGTTTGGGTGGGGCTATAGCCCAGGCTACGGGAGGCTTCATCCAGGCTGGGACGAATTTTAGTGAGGCCGGATTCAACTGCCCCGAAGGACACGGCCAGAAAGCGAACCAGGTAAGCAAAAATCAGGGCCACGATGGTCCCGCTAAGTAGCAAGCCGGTGGATATGTTGAACGTGGCTCGCATCCAGGCGTCGATGGCATTATCGAAGCGGCTGATGGGAATCAGGATGCCGACGGCGATGACAGCCCCGGGCACGGCATAGCCCATGGCGGCAATACGGACACTGAGATGCAATATCCGCTTGGGTTGTAGCCGCACACCATAGGCCATGATCAGCGACAAGATGACCGCCAGTAGGGCCGTGAGTCCAGCCAGAATCAAGCTGTGGTTGGCCAGATCGATGAAGGAGTACGTGAGGGGTTGGTCGGCATGGTTGATGGCCATCTGTAGGAGCAACCCGCCGGGCACCAGTAATCCCAACAGAATGGGCAACAGGCAGATGCTCCAGGCTGTCCAGGCTCGCCAACCACGCAGTCGATACACTGCTAAGGAGTGGGTGCGGTTCTGGCTTTGGTAGTAGCGCGCCTGCCGTCGCGACCAGCGCTCCAATAGGATCAGGCCAAAGATAAAGAGCAGCAGGACTGCTGCCAATTGAGCCGCCGCCGTCTGTTCTCCCATGCCAAACCAAGTGCGGTAGATGCCCGTGGTAAAGGTGGGAACGCCAAAATACTGAACGGTGCCAAAGTCGTTTAGGGTTTCCATTAAGGCCAGGGCCAGCCCGGCTGCGATCGCAGGCCGAGCCAAGGGCAGGGCCACGGTCCCAACACTTCGCCAAGGGCCACACCCTAGGGAGCGACTGGCTTCTAGGGTCGTGGTTGACTGTTCTAGAAAGGATACCCGGGTCAGCATGTAGACGTAGGGATAGAGGGTGAGGCTGAACAGTAGGATGGCTCCCTCCAAAGAGCGAATGTTGGGGAACCAATAGTCCGTTGCTCGCTGCCATCCAAAGAGGGTGCGTAGGGTAGTCTGCACAGGACCAAAGTAGTCCAGGACGTCTGTATAGGTGTAGGCCAGTAGATAGGAGGGAGCCGCCAAGGGTAAGAGCAAGGCCCACTCAAACAGGCGACTGCCGGGAAAGCGACACATGGTCACCAGCCAGGCAGTGGTCACGCCGATGAGCATGACACCCAGGCTGACGCCTAGCATCAGCCATAGGGAGTTGGTGATGTACTGCGGCAGTACGGTGGTGGCTAGATGTCGCCACACGTCGCCGGACTCACTGAGGATGCTACTGAGAACGACGGCAATGGGAGAAATTAGCAGTAAACTCAGTAGCACGATCGCCGTCGTCCAAAGCAAACTATGCCAGTTCGCGTCCCAACGGTGGCCTCGATGGGAATGGCGATGGGTTAAGTTGACGAAATCCGGAAATTTCAAAAGATATAGATCATAGTGCTTAGGGCCATTCCCCTTATATCAGGAGAGGGCAGGGGAAGAGGGAAAAGTAACGAGTGTAGGGCGTTGGCGTAGCCTGCCCGGAGGGCTTAGCCCGTGCGTAGGGCTGTGCCCGTGCGTAGCAGCAGAGTGACTCGTTACTCGCTACTCAATCCGGCCATCACATCCCCAGCGATGGATCGCATCGAAGCCTTCCCAGTGGGCAGGGGGGGCTCCTTGCAGTTGGCGGTGCATTCGCTCGATCACCTCGTCGGGTACGCGACGCGATCGCATCTGGTTGTGCTGCAGACAGATGGCTAAGGGAATATCAAACCAGAGGGCGGTGATGGAGTCAAAGCCCAGGTGGCGAGCCAATGCGATCGCATCGCGGCGATGCCGCCGTCGCACATTGGTGGCATCGTAGATGGTTCCCTGCCGATGTCCTTGACGAATCGCCGCGACATTCTGCTGCAACTGGTGCTGCAGCTGCCGCCAAATCTGGGGCCAGGAGCCTTGCACCGCCTCGTCACCAAAGAGCTGTTGGCGAATGGCATCGGTGGAGACAATCTCATAGGCAGGATGCTGACTGACAAATTGCTGCGCCCAGGTAGACTTGCCGCTACCCGGTAGACCAATTAGCAGAATCAAGGGGATCCTCACCGCCGCCGAACCATAACCCCGTTACCTAGGCGCTGTTAATCTCCCCTGACGTTCAGGCCTTAGATCACCATGCCATCGGGAATCACAGCATTTTTCAGCACCACCACGATGCCACTGCGGATGTAGAAGCCCAGGTCTTCCCGCTCTGCTTCCTCCACATCTTCCTTATTGATGATTTGCACATTGCGGCCAACGCGAGCATTCTTATCCACGATGGTCTTGCGGATGACAGTGCCTTCACCAATGCCCATGGGAATCTTGCCGCGGGTCAGATGCTGGCTACTTTCTGAGAGGGGCTCGTAGTAATCGGCTCCCATGAGCAGGGCATCTTGGATGATACAGTTCTCATGGATCCGCTGCCGCAAGCCAATCACAGAATGATGCACCTCACAGTTCTTCAGGATGCATCCCTCACCGATAATGGACTCGGTAACCTGACAGTCTAATAACTTACTGGGAGGCAAATACCGAGAGCGGGTATAAATAGGGGCGTCTTCTTGGTAGAAGCTAAAGGGCGGCTGCGGCTGTTTGGTCAAGGCTAGATTAGAGGTGTAGAAGGCCTCAATGGTACCGATGTCCTCCCAGTAGCCATCAAAAAGATAGGCTTGAATGTTGTAATCCTGAGCCGACGACGGGATAATCTCCTTGCCGAAATCCGTTTGATCGAGATTTTTCCGCAACAGGTCGACCAACACCTGCTTGTTGAACACATAAATACCCATGGAAGCGATGTAGGGCTTTTCTTTCGCTTGTTCTGGCGTTAGCCCCAGGGTAGAGGTGTCCACCTGCATGGTTTTTAAGGCATCGCCCTTGGGTTTTTCATAGAAGTCCACCACCCGGCCAGCGATATCGATTTTCATGAGGCCGAAACTCGAGGCCAGCTTATCGCCGATGGGAACCACTGACAGGGTAATATCGGCCCCAGTATCGCGATGGCGCTCGATAAATAGGCGGTAGTCCATGCGATAGAGGTGATCACCCGAGAGAATAAGATACTCATCCACATCCCAGGCTTCTAGCAACCACAGGTATTTACGGACCGCATCCGCCGTTCCCTGAAACCAGCTGGGGCTTTCGGGCGTCTGTTGAGCGGCCAGCACCTCTACGAATCCGTCCGAGAACTGGGAAAAGCTGTAGGCGCGGGCAATATGGCGATTTAACGAGGCCGAGTTGAACTGCGTCAGGACATAAATTTTAAGAATTTCAGAATTGATGCAATTGCTAACGGGAATATCGATCAGCCGATATTTACCAGCCAAGGAAACAGCCGGTTTGGCGCGATATTTTGTCAATGGATACAGGCGAGTGCCGGCACCGCCCCCCAGAATGATCGCTAAAACTCGTTTCACTTAAAACCTCGGAACTGGCAGAACTAACCCACGCGCTTCATCTTCAGTGTGTGCCCGCCAGGACGACTTGGCAAGGGGGGATCACGAAGTTCATGGCTAGATGTAATGTAGACAACCCGAATGTTGCCGATTCGCTAATTATGGCACTGGCACAACGACATATTTGCCTTGGCGATGCACCAGAGCCAGAACTGATGGTGTTTCCCCTGAGCGGGCTAGAGCAACGAACGCTTGGGCTTGCTGTCTATCATCGTAGAGGACTGTGCCATCGGCGGCCACGATCAGGGTGGGGGGATGGGATGCTGGGGTTTGGGGAGATGGGGCCAACCGGAGCAGGGTGGCTGGCCGACTATCTTGCCCCAAGGGCAGTTGATAGAGGGAGGCCGTGGCTAGGGAAGGGGGCAGTGATGCCAGGGATTGTAAATGGAATAGGGAAGCGATGCGATCGCGCCAATGGGGATAGAGGCTGAGAAACTGGGGCAGGGGAGTGGCCATTTCCTGAGACGGCCAGGTCAGATCCGCTAGAGAGGTCACTAGGGGGGGAAAGGGGGCATCTGGGTCAGTGGGAACTGGCCCCGGGACTAATAGACTGAGGGTATGTTGCCTGAGGCGCCATCCGTATACCTGTACAGGTGTCGCCTGAGGACCTTGCTGCTGCCACAACACCATGGTCAGAGGCCTAGCCCCTATCCATCCCTGACGAGATGCCAGAGTAGACCAATCTGCTGCTGGTTGAGCCTGTTGCCAGCCCTGCTGGGTTTGCCAGTGGCTGATATGGACAGCATACCAGCGACGATCAGACGAGAGGGCGGGCGGGGATTGCACCAGCTGCCAGTCCGCTGGGGTAAGGCTGAGGGGTGTGGCCTGACCCAATAGATGAACGATGGCTGGCGCTGGGGTAGAGTGATTCCGCCTAGGAGTAGCAGCGGCTGCAGCCTCCGATGGGGAAGGGGAAGTAGTGGGGCGGCGAGCGGCCTCCAGCGTTGCCAGTGTCGCCGAGAATCGTTGCCGGGCCAGACTCTGAGCCTGTTGAGCCAGCCACTGATGGGCCGCTGCCGGGGATTCCTGGGCGGCTAATATCAGGCCGCCCCAGATCTGAACGCTCTCATGGTCAGGGGTGATGCGGAGAGTGGCAATGACTCGGTTCCACAGGCGACCGCGGTCATCAGCCAGCAGTTGCCAGAGGGCGTCACTGGCCTCCGGTGCCTGTTCTAGGTGGCTGAGGGCTGCCTGCCAGCGACCATCCAATAGCGCTGCTAAAACTTGTTGGCTGGGGGTGGCCCAGGTCCGGTCAGCCTGGACCTGGCTGTAATCGGCGTGGAGGGCTATTAGGCTCAACTGCCCCGCGGCGGCGATGGTCCAGTCAGAACCGGCCCGTTGTTTAAGGGCCTGTAACCGGTCGTGAGCCTCTGACCATACCCCTGCTCGAGCCAGTTGTAGGGCTTGCTGATAAGCCGACTGCAGGGAGACTACCTCCAGGGCCGCTGGCAGTAGGGATATCGTCTGCAGCTGTAGATAGCGACTGCCTGGGGCCAACCGTATCTGATAGGCGGTGAAGCTAGGCTCTAAGCCCACTGTGGCATCCACCACCAATTCAGGCGGGGGGCTTCCGTCTAGGTCTTGCCACCTGGGCAATTTCCCCGAGGGACTACTCCAGGGCAGGAGTTGATTCAGGTGTTGATGTTGCGGATCGAAATGGACAAGTTGCCCATACCGCAACCCCTGTTGCCAATCACTGTAGAGGAGGAGCCAATCTCCTGGAGCCCCTGGTGTCGACGGCAAGGCGGTGATTGAGGTGAGGGGACGCCTATGGGGAGCCGCCGTGGTTTCTAGGGGAGTGCCCAGGAGGGGAGCGACGATGGCAGCATCTGTTACCCCTGGCACTGACTGGCGAGTGATGAGTTGCCATAGCGGGGGAGTGGTGTCGGGTTGTCGGCGATATACCCGCAATTCGCTGATGGCCCAGCAGTCCTGGCCACAGGCGGGCTCCCGCGTCAGGATAGGCCATAGAACATAGGCCCCCTCTGGCTCCGAGGCTGTCGAGGTCAATGGCACTGGCGTCCCCAGCCGCTGACCAACGGCCGTGACCCGAGCTTGGATCGTTGTCCATGGCTGGGGCGCCTCTGGCTCCGCGGTTGAGTCAGTGGAGACCCATCGTGACAGCCAGTTGGGTAGTTGGGGCTGCATCATCAGCCGGCCACCTACCCAGATGCTAATCGCCACGGCGGTTGTGGCCAGGGTCATTCCGGTTAATAACAGCAATGGCCCTATCCATCGGGGCCATTCGTCTCCACCATCAGGAGTATCCTCGCTGCCTCGATGCAGGGGGGCAGGAGAGGACGTTGTCAATTTCGAGATGGCCGTTGCTCGCCTGTCCATGCAGAGCTTATACCCACTCTCTCAGGAGGATAACACTTGCTCATAGTGGCGACCGACCTGTTCCCAGGTATAGTCTGCTTCAATCATGCTGCGGGCCTGCTTGGCCAACTCCTGACGTAGCACTTCGTCGTCGAACAGGCGGCTAATGGCCGTGACATAGTCTGTGGCGGTATTGGCCCGCAGCGCCCGTTGGGGGGAGTCCACCGCTAATCCTTCCAGCCCGCGCTCACTGGCGACTACTGGCACCCCTGCAGCCATGGCCTCTAGGGTTTTATTCTTGATGCCATAGCCAATGCGCATGGGCACCACACAGACGGTGGCTCGATGCAGATACTCCACCACCGATGGCACGGCACCGGTAACAGTGACACCGGGTAGGGCCCCCAGGGCTTTGACCTCGTCTGTGGGGCGGGCCCCTACCAAGAGCACCTCCGCATCTTGGTAGCGCTGGCGTAGGGCGGGCAGAATGTCTTGGGCCAGGAACTTGGCGGTGTCGATATTGGCGATGTAGTCCATGGCCCCGACAAATACCAGGCGATGGCCACCTGGATCCATAGAGCGGTAGGGAAATGCCGTTAAGTCGACGCCGTTGGGGATGACGTGGAGGGTTTGTTGGCCTGGTTGGCCTTGAAATTGTTGTTGATCCTCTGGAGTAGTCACGACCAGGTCTGTGAATTTGGCGGTGTACCGGCGCTCGTAGCGCTTTAGCAAGGGTAAGCTGAGGCGATCTCGCCAGGGCTTCTCGGCAGTGCCGGTTTGTAGTTGATTTTGACAGGTGCCGTAGAGAGAGCTGTGGATATCGACCACGGTCTTCTTGACGCAGTGGCGCCAAGCTGGCCGCACGAAGATTTCGTTGACGCTGTGCTCACAGGTGATGACGTCGGCCTTGCCGGCGGTTACCCAGGTGTCGAGCCAATCTTGCATGGCGGTAGTCCAGACGTAGTGCACATGGGGAGGAGTGGCTTCTAGGAGGAAATGGCCAAAGCGGTTGAGCTTACCGAGCCAACCGCTCTGCCAGCTGCTGGGAGCTGGGGCGGGGAAAGACTTGCAGATGATCGACCCAGCCTTTCAGGGCGGCGATATCGGCATCTGTAACTGTATCTGAACGCTGGGTGACCAGGGTGACGGCGTGGTGCTGGCTCAGGTGCTTTGAGCAGGTAAAAGGTGCGTACCTGGGTCCCGCCTAGGGTGGGGGGATAGGGAAAGGTGGCCGAAATCATTAAAATGTTACATCCCAGTTCCTCATGGAGCCATGCAATGGTTTGGGGCCTCTGGGGGGTAAGGCCGAGTGTTGCTGCCCCTGAGTGCGAGCGTTGGCGCAGATTAGATCCAGGGGAGTAACGATCAGGTCGATGGCTGAGCCGCGGCCAGTCAACCATTTGAATAGGCCCTGGGGCAGTTCTTTGCCCACCCAACGCAGCAGCCGATAGCGGGTCTCTTTGGGATAAAGGGGGCGCATTAACTGGACGCCGTAAAGCTCGTGCAAAAAGCGGTTGGAGCGGCCATAGCGCTGCCATTGCCGCCGCAGCTCGGCCAGGGTCTGACGATGACGGTGTCGGATCACTGCCTGCTCAGCGAATCGCAGCTGCCATCCCCCTTGTTGTTGCAGCCGCCAACACATATCGGCATCGCCGCCGGTGGTGAGGTGGGGACGAAAGAGGCCGACTTTCTCCAGGGCCAGGCGACGGATAGCTAGGTTGGCGGTCTGACCGTAGGGACAGAAGGGATGGGCCAGGGTATTTGTCTGGGACAAAATGCCTTGATGGTCGGCGTAGTGTTCCAGCAGGGTGGTGCTGGGTTGGGCCTGAATTTCTCCCACCACGAGGCCGACGGTGGCCTCTGAAAAGGGGGATATTAGGTGGGTGAGCCACTCTGGGTCAGGGGCGCAATCGGCGTCGGTGAAGGCCACAATCGCGCCGCGGGTAGCCCGAATACCGGCATTGCGGGCAGCATAGGAGCTCTGAATGGTGTCGTAGCGCAGGGATCTTAGGGTGAGCCCCTGCGGCTGAGCTTGCTCGCAGGCTGTTTGCAGCAGTTCAGGGGTGCGATCGCAACTGCCATTGTCCACTAAGAGATATTCCACCCGCTCTCGGGGATAGGTTTGCGATCGCAACCCCGCCAGCAACTGTGGTAGATCCTGCTCGCCGTTGTAAACCGGGACAACAACCGAGACCTCGATAGTCGTCGCCGAGGTAGCCTGGTCTGGGCTCTGGTCTAGGCTCTGGTCTGGGGGAAACATGGCCATTATGCCTTGGTCATAGCGTTTCCTATATAGCTCACCAGGCCCCCGTCCCGCCCCCCTTCACAGAAACTTATCGTTCATGATCGGCAATGGCAGGGCCTATCCCAGCCCTAGGGTCGCCTTAACCGCTGCAGTTCCTGTTGCAGCTCCGCTAGTTCCCGACGCAAGCGTTCCACATCACTATCGGCGGCAGACGACGACACATCCACCGCGCCCTCCGTAGTCCGGCGGCGGTAATTTCCCCGCTTAATGGCGGCATACTCCTCTGAGGCTGCCCACTGCTTCAAATACTGCAGTCGTTCCACCGGAAATGGATGGCTCAACATGGCGCCAGGGGTGCCATTGTACAGGAGAAACTTGTAAATCTGGTTGAGGCCATCTTGATCGAGTGAATGGTAAGCCTCGGCTTGGCGTTCAAACTCCTGCAGGCTAATTTCATGGGCAAACTTACGGCTGCCGCCAGCCACCCTCATCATGGTTTGCATCACCAAGCGCCAGTCATCGGTGACTAACAGGGCGGCGCGATCGCAAGACAACTCCGCCATTCGTCGCCACTCATAAAAAGCATAGACCAGGCCACTGCTGACCATGGTGCCAATGCCCAAGGTGAGCTCTCCCACCAAGGCAGCAGTGGTCATGGCCCAAGCGGCCATTTGATTGAGCGTGGTATGGCCACACTTAATATGACCCAATTCATGGGCAATGACGGTGCGTACTTCTGCCTCATCCAGCAGCTCGAGCGCCCCGGTATTAATCACTAAACAAGGCCGATCTTCTCCTAGGGAATAGCTATTGACGGCCGGATTTTGGGCCACAAAGAGGCTGGGCATTGGCTCCACATCCAGCGCCCTCACACACTCGCGAAACAACTGATACAGCGTCGAATACTGACGGGGGCCAACCTGAATGGCATTGCCCATCAAATAGACATACTGGGGTCGCTCATACAACAGCTCGACAAATTTGCGGGCGACGATATCAAATCCGGGCACACTGCGCAGGGCGGCTTCAGCCTGGCGGTCGAGGGGATGGCGAAAGGCGTCACTAGAGAGTCCAGGATACTCAGCCATGGGATGGGGACGGATAATGGGTTGCTTCAACCCTAGCGGATTCCAAGGGGATTAGTGGCTATTACTGCGCTTCTGGATCTATCCCCCGCAGCGGGATACCGGCCGGAGATTCCACCATAATTTGATACTCAATGGTCTGGGTCATGGTGGGGGCAAGTGATACTTGCCAACGGCATTGACTGTCCTCTGAGACCTGGGTGGGGGGCTCCGCCTCCTGCAACTGCACTCGAATCTGATCGTCTTGACTGCGGGGCAATTGCTCCACCAGAGTCACCGTGACTGGTCGGGCATGGGTATTGGTCAGGATCACCCGGTAGCGCAGTGTCAGCCGATTCATCGGTGTACTCACCTGATGACGACTCACTAGAAAACGCTGCAGTGGCAGATCCTCGGCAGAACCATAGGGAAGCGCTAAGGGCTGGCCTGGCATCATAAATGGCAGACGATCGGTGCCTAGATAAACGCCATCACGAAACCGTCGCAGGGGGCCAGGCAACAGGGGCAAACTATCACGGGGAGCAATCACAGTAGCAGTGAGACCGGCTCGATCCTGAGTCTGGGGAAAGGCCTGATAGGTCAGGTGGCAGTCAAGGGGATAGCTGACCCCCGGTAATACCTGAGTTGCCTGCTGGTGGGGTAGGGTATGGGTGCCTTCTAGGGCAACCCGAAAGATGGGGGTGGCCGCGGGGGCCGGCTCGCTGTTCCCATTAGTTGTCCCCTGATCTGGCGGGAGTTCGCTTCCCGGTACCGCCCCCATCAGCCGTCGGGTCTCGTCTCCATAGGAGCGGCGGTGAGCAAAGGAGGGATGGTTGAGCCACAGCATCCAGGCAGGAGGCGCCGCCGCCTGGGAGGAAGGCAGTGAAGCCGTCGAGAGTTCCAGCCGCACCTGGGACCAGTCTTCGCCACTGTGCTGTTGGATCTGCACCCCTTGGCTCAGATAGAGACAGGCCCTTTCGGTATCGAGATGGGCGTCATAGAGGGGAGACCAGCTGACGCCAGTAACCGTGTAGGTCACGGTTACGGTGTATTCACCGGCGTCCTTGGCCTGAATAGCCAAGTGCAGACCATAGGGTTGATCAGCATGGCTTTCGGAGTGAGCTTGCTGTTGGCGAGCCGCTTGCAGGGTCTGTTCCAGCTGCTGCTGCTGTTGCTGCTGTTGGCTGGTGGTCGCGATCAGCTGTTCTAAGCGGTGCTGCAGGAAGGTTAGCAGGGCTTGGACATCGTCTAGGGTAGCCTGCCGTTGAGCTAGGCTGTCAGCCACTGTGCGGGCGCAGTGTTTGGCCAGTTGCTGCAGAAAGGTATGTTGCGTCTCTAGGGCAGCCAAGGTGGTTTGGAGCTGTTGCTGCTGGGCTTCTAGTCGCTGAATCTTATCGCTTAGGACCAACTCCATGGGCTGGGGAGAGACCGCGGCGACAGGACGCAACTCTATGGCTTGGAGGTGAGCCGTGGCGCCGTGGATACCTACTTGTAAAGAGTCTGGGTCTAGGGTTGCTGGTAAGGGAGCCAGAACCCCATGATGCTGGCCAGGGCTGAGGGTGAGTTTTCCCTGGCGTCTTACCTGGGCCTGATGTGAGTAAGCCGTTACCGTTGTGATGGGGGCTTCAATGGAAAGCCGATCCGCTGTGTCCACTAGACTGGATTCTAGACACCTGTTGTCTCATTGATACAGAGGCTGCATGCCGAAAACCGCATGATTTTAAGCGGGATTAGGATGGGACGGTGATGGCTCTAGGGGAGCCACCCCAGCTAAATCAAGAATGGGCGGAATCAAGTCCTCCCGCCGTACCGCCATTATATGGACCCCCTGACATAATTGTCGGGCGATTCGGATTTGCTCCGCTGCAATCTGCATGCCTTCCTGGAGAGGATCGCTGGCGGCGGCGAGGCGCTGAATCAACGCCTCTGGAATCTGAACTCCCGGCACGTGCCGGTTGATGAACTCGGCATTCTTGGCTGACTTTAACAGGAAGATGCCGGCTAGGACTGGGCGGTGACACCCTACAGCAATCTGATCCATAAATTTTTCTAGCCGCTCAAAGTCGGTGATCAGCTGGCTTTGAAAGAATTGGGCGCCGGCATCTAGTTTGCGGTTGAATCGTCGTTGGAGGCCGGACCAACTGTGGGATTGCGGATCGACGGCGGCCCCAGCGAAGAGGTCGGTGGCCCCATCGGGCAGGGATTTGCCATGGCTGTCGACCCCCTGATTCAGCTGGTTGATTACTCGCAGCAGCCGAATGGACTCTAGATCGAAGACGCTTTTTGCGTCGGGATGGTCGCCAGCTTTGACTGGATCGCCGGTGAGGGCTAGGAGATTGCGAATCCCCAGGGCATGGACGCCCATCAGATCGGCCTGGAGGGCAATGCGGTTGCGATCGCGACAGGCCATCTGGCAAATAGACTCAATGCCAGCCTGCTGCAAAATGGCGGCGGCGGCCAAGGAGGCCATCCGCAACATGGCTCGACTGCCATCGGTAATATTGACCCCATGTACCCGCCCTCGTAGACAGCGAGCCATGCTAACCATGCGCTGGGGATCACCGCCCTTGGGGGGAGTGACTTCGGCGGTCACTAAAAAGTCACCCGCCTTGACGGCGGTGCGGAACTGATATCCCAGGGGAGACAGGGGGGTCGAAGAGGCCACGATGGCTATCAGGCAGGGAGTGAGGAAAATTAGGTGGGGGCAGGAGTAGCTGGGCCCATGCCGTAGGGCACAGTATACCGCGGCTACCACTATCAGTGCGATGAGATTGTACGGTGGTGGGGAGCAAAATAACCCCCTCTTTCACCTGCAGGTCAATGGCCAGGCTCTTGCCCTGCCGACGGGCCCCTACTCCATGGCTGGGGCTGGGGCTGGAGCGACACAGCTAAAATAGAGTCACTGAGTTGACCACCGCTCCCATCTCCCATGCCTTCCCCCTTCCCAGGGATGGATCCCTATATCGAACAACCCAGCTTCTGGTCATCCTTTCACTTTCGGCTAATTGGAACCATTGCTGCTGCCATTGAGCCTCAACTTAGCCCTAAGTACTACATCGAAGTCAAAACCCGGGCTTACCAAAGCGACAACAGTGAAGAGTTGCTGATCGGTATCCCCGATGTAGCTGTCATTGCCAGACAACCCACCCAAGAGTTGCCAGTGTCAAAGACGGCTACCCCTGTTACGACTCAGATACGACCAGAACGGGTTATGTTACCCATGCCAGTGCCCATCAAAGAGAGATATCTGTGCCGTGAACCTACAGCAACCCCTGCCTACCATCCCAATTCCTCTCAACCCCAACGACGAGGAGGTCTACTTGGATCTGCAAGGGGTGTTTGGCCGGGTCTACGAAGATGCCCGATATGGCATCCGCCTTAACTATCATCAACCCCCACCTGCGCCAGCATTGTCAGCCCAAGAGCAAGAATGGCTGAAGACGTTACTGATTCCAGATAACTCATAGCTGATGGCTACTGACTCTGTAGAATCGGCTACAGCGGTCGAGAATAGCCGAGGGCGTCTTTGACTCTGGTCAGGGTCTGCTGTGCGATCGCATTGGCCTTTTCATTACCCCGCTTCAATATCGCCTCTAGATAGCCGCGGTCAGCCATGAGTTCATGGAATCGCCCTTGAATCGGGCGCAGCGCCTCGACGGCGGTCTCGGCCAACAGGGGTTTGAACTGGCCCCAGCCCATCTCGCGGCATTCGGCAGCCACAGCCGCTTTAGTCTGGTTAGACAGCAACATGTATAGACTGAGGAGATTGTGGCATTCAGGTCGCTCTGGGTCATCAAACCACAAGCCCCGCTGAGGGTCGGTCTTGGCCCGCTTCAGTTTCTTGCTGATCACCGCCGGCGGGTCGGTCAGATCGATGCGGCTTTGCTCCGAGGGATCTGACTTCGACATCTTCTTAGTGCCATCGGTGAGACTCATCACCCGGGCGCCGGCCTCTCGAATCAGCGGATCCGGCAACTTCAGGATGGGCTCCTCTGCACGGCCGTACTGAAAGTTCAAGCGGGTGGCAATATCTCGGGTGAGTTCCAGATGCTGTTTTTGGTCTTCGCCCACAGGCACCAAATCCGGTTCATAGAGCAAAATATCGGCTGCCTGCAGTACCGGATAGTCGAGCAAGCCAATGCTGACATTTTCCCCTTGCTTCACGGCCTTCTCTCTGAATTGAATCATTCGTTCTAGCCAGTTTAGGGGGGTGACGCAGTTAAACAGCCAGGCCAATTCAGCATGGGCTGGCAGGTGGGACTGGACGAAGATGGTAGCCTGCTCTGGGTCAATGCCACAGGCGATGTACATCGCCGCCACCTGATAGGTGCTAGTGGCCAGTTGAGCCGGGTCGTGGGGCACCGTAATGGCATGGAGGTCGGCCATGAACAGAAACGCCTCATACTCCTGCTGCAGGTCTACCCAGTTGCGAATGGCCCCAAGGTAGTTGCCCAGGTGCAGAGTGCCCGTGGGTTGAATGCCGGAGAGAATGCGCTGCTTGCCCATGGCGGTATATCGGTATATATTCACTGTGAAGATTCTATAAGAATGTTAGAGCCTTCAGGGCTCTCTTTTTAGTCGCTTTTTAGTTGCTGTCACTAAAATATCGCCATGAAAACCTCAGCGTCCGAATCCCTGATGACTTCTCTGCAGGAGGCCATACGTCTGGCTCAGGATGTGCACCAACACTCTCAGGCCCACGAGGCGTTTGAGGCGATCTATGGGGAGCTGGAGGCGATCAATCCCGACCTGGCGGAAATGATGCAGATGCTCTGGAAAGACTATGTCGCCGCCCAGCGCTCGGCTAGCTTTTGGCAAGAATTGTGTCAGGTAGAGAAGCATTTGTCGGAGCGGATTGCGGAGAGCCACCTGCAATTAAAGCAAAACTACCTGCGCCTGATGCGGGAACAGTGATGGGACTAGGGGGGCAGCCAATCAGGGCCCCTGATTTTTGGCCGCTGTTTCCTTGATTAGCGGACCGATACGGTTTTTGGGTATCGATCTGGGTTGGCAGTCGGGACCCAGCGGTCTGTGTTGCCTGCAATGGCAAGGGAACAGATTGCATTTGGTCGATCTGCAGCGGCAAGGTGCGATGGCACCTATCCACGCCTGGGTTGATGATTGCAGCCAGGGGTGTCAAACCGCTGTCATCGCAGTGGATGCCCCCACCCTGATTCCCAATGCCACTGGCATGCGTCTGCCTGACCGCTTAGCCCATCGCTACTTTGGTCGCTACCATGCCGGTTGCTACCCGGCCAATCGAGGCCGTCCCTTTGCCGAGTGCCTAGTGCAGTTTGGCCTCGCCTTAGAAGCCCAGGGATTTCGCCATGCTCCTAGGGTCGGTCCCCAGCCCCGAGGCCGCTACCAACTGGAGGTCTTTCCCCATCCGGCCACGGTGCACCTGTTTCGCCTGGCCCGCATCCTGAAATATAAGAAGGGACCCTTGGCCCAACGACGGTCCCAGCTAGCGCGGCTGCGGCACTATCAACTGACGGTGCTGCCTCGGCTCCAGCCCGGCCTGAGCCTCGACGACACCAGTTTGCCTGAGATTCCGGAGACTGGCGCTGCCCTAAAAGCCGTCGAGGATCAGCTAGACAGCCTCACTTGCGCCTATGTCGCCGCCTATTGGTGGTATTGGGGGTGCGATCGCACCTGGGTTCTCGGGGACGTTGAGACAGGCTATATCGTGGTCCCCGCGCCCCTACTTCCGTACCCACATGCTGCCGCCGACACAGAGGGCCGCGAACCCGAAGGCTGAGGCGGCTAACTGGCCACCCTGAACCGGTGACAGGGAATCGCCTAGGCGAGAGAGGGTGCCAAATAGGCTCAGAGCTAGCGCACCGCCACTAAAGTAAAGTCCTGTGCCTAGCCCGCCACGGTCGTAGGGCACTAGGGAGAGGGCAAAGGGTAGGGTGCCATTCGAGACTAGACTGAACAGGGCCCCCAATGCGATCGCAACGATCCCAGCCAATACCATAGAGGTGAGGCCACCAATCGTCAGACAAAGCAACGCCATGCCTACCAATCCCAGGATCATGGCCGAGCGGTTGCCGATGCGGATAGCGAGGCTGCCGGCTGGAATCGCCGTCAGGGCTAAGACAATGAATAATAAGCCCAGTATGATGCTGGCATTGACCGTAGGATCCTGAGCCGCCAAGGCCCTGGGAAAGGTCTGAATCATCAGGCGTCCTCCCAAGGAAACCCCCAAACCGGCGCCAAAGACTAAGCTTAACCCCTCCAGGGATAGATCTCGCCAGCGACTCGTCGGGGCCACCACCACTGCTCGGGCCGGATGACATAGTCCCAAGACCACCGCCGCTCCTAGCAAGACCGCCGAGCCAATGCCAAAGGCTGACAAGGGCCCCAATGCCAGCAGCCAATCACTCACCAGAAACCCCATGGCTCCAGTGATGCCCCCCACTAGAGTCAGTACACTGGCCGCTTGAGGGAGTTTCGTGGCCAGGGCATAGCGACCCAACAGCGATAACGCCGGGCTGCGAAAGACCGTCATAGATAAGGCCCAGGCTACCATTGCAGTCGGTACTAGCCAGCGTACTGCCTCCCCATTGCCCAGCATCACCAGAGGAATACTCAAAAATAAACTGGCCGCCAAAATCATGCCCAGGGCTATCAGCAAAAAGCGATTTCCCAGCCATTGCTGCACTCGGTCAGATAGACTGCCCATCAAGGGTTCCATGACAATGGCCAGGCCATTTTCCAAGACCAGCAAGCCAGTAGCCAACGCCGGACTGAAGCCCAGTTGAGTCAAGACCTCTACCAGATATAGGCTATAAATGACCCAGCTGAGCGTGATGGCTCCCTGCACGGTCGCCAATCCCCATACCTGAGTCCATAGCACCCGTTGCCGTAACCGATAGGATAAGTGACTCATGAAGAGAGCGGTGAGGACAGTGGTTCCCGTCTAGCCTATCCGAAAGCGGGAACCTAACGGTCACCGTCCTAGACAGTTCTACTCCACAGGTCTACTCTGAAATGACAAAACAGGGGCACCCGCAGCACTCCGGTTCCAAGTGTGATTAAGCCTAGTGCTAATCCACTCTCGTTAAAACTAATGGCCATCTAGATATAACCTTAGCCTTCGACCTGGGACTAATAGACTCAATTTATCCTAGCAAGGCCTGAGCTCGGCTAACGACGTTATCGACGGTGTAGCCAAACTTCTCCATCACGGTACCGCCAGGAGCAGAGGCCCCAAACCGCTCCACGCTGATCACATCCCCGTCACTGCCTACATAGCGACACCAGCCAAAGCTCGCTGCTGCCTCAACGGCTAGGCGCTTAGTCACTGCTGTCGGCAGGACAGACTCCTTATAACCAGCATCTTGGGCTTCAAACAGCTCCCACGAAGGCATCGATACCACCCGCACCTGGATGCCGTTAGCCTGCAACTGAGCTGCCGCATCGACACAGAGACCCACTTCACTGCCGGTTCCGATCAAGATAATATCTGGGGTGCCATCACAGTCAGACAGGACATAGGCGCCTTTAGCAACGGCATCAACGCTTGACCCCTCCAGGTTCGGCACTGTCTGGCGGGAGAAGGCCATCAACGTGGGCGCCTTGCGGTTGGCTACAGCCACCTTGTAGGCCCCTGAAGTCTCGTTGCCATCTGCCGGTCGAATCACCGTCAGGTTAGGAATCGCCCGTAGAGAGGCCAAGGTCTCCACTGGTTGGTGAGTAGGGCCATCTTCCCCAAGCCCCACCGAGTCGTGGGTCATGACATAGATGACGCCGGCCTGAGACAACGCCGATAGCCGGATGGCTGCCCGCATATAGTCGGCAAACACCAAGAAGGTGGCACAGTAGGGAATCAGCCCTGAATTATGCAAAGCAATGCCATTACAAATGGACCCCATGCCATGCTCGCGCACGCCAAACCGCAGGTTGCGATTCTCATAGCGTCCCTTTTGGAAGTCCCCCGAGTTTTTCAGCTCAGTCAGATTAGAGTGGGTCAAGTCAGCCGACCCGCCGATTAACTCGGGTAGGGCCGGGGCCAGGGCATTGAGGCTGGCCTGGGAATGCTTGCGCGTGGCCATTGCCTTGTCGGCTGGAGTTAAGGTCGGGAGGCTATCGGCCCAACCCTGGGGGAGGTTGCCGGCAAGCATGCGCTCGAATTGAGCGGCCTCTTGGGGATACTTAGTGCGATAGGTGGCCAGGGTTTCTTCCCATTCAGCCTGATAGCTAGTTCCCCGCTCAACGGCTTGTCGCATGTGGCTGAGCACATCCTCAGGCACTTCAAAGGCGCCATAGGTCCAGCCTAGATTTTCCCGGGTGGCTTTGACTTCATCGTCCCCTAGGGCCGCCCCATGCACCCCTGCTGTGTTGGCTTTATTGGGGGAACCATAGCCGATGGTGGTTGTCACCTTAATAAAAGACGGTTTGTCAGTCACGGCCTTAGCCGCTTCGATAGCTTTGGTAATACCGTCTAGGTCGCTGTTGCCATTTTCCACATGCTGCACATGCCAGCCATAGGCCTCGAACCGTTTGGCGACATCCTCGGTGAAGGCAAGATCAGTAGAGCCGTCGATGGAAATATGGTTGTCGTCGTAGAAGGCAATGAGTTTACCTAAGCCTAGGTGACCAGCCAGGGAGCAGGCTTCGCCTGAGACCCCTTCCATATTGCAACCATCTCCTAGGATCACATAGGTGTAATGATCCACCAGGGTGCAGTCAGGCTTGTTGAAGCGGGCTGCCAAGTGGGCTTCGGCCATGGCCAGCCCCACGCTGTTGGCAATGCCTTGGCCAAGGGGGCCGGTGGTGACTTCTACCCCAGGAGTTTCAAAGTTTTCTGGGTGGCCAGGGGTCTTGGAACCCCACTGCCGAAACTGTTTAATGTCGTCGAGGGTGACGCTGTCGTAACCGGTTAGATAGAGCAAGGCATACTGCAGCATGCAGCCATGACCTGCCGAGAGCACGAAGCGATCGCGGTTGAACCACTGGGGATTCTTGGGATTGAACCGCATGAACTTATCCCACAGCACATAGGCCATAGGAGCCGCTCCCATGGGGAGCCCCGGGTGACCTGATTTAGCCTTTTCAACGGCATCGATCGCCAGGAATCGAATTGAATTGATACAAAGTTCTTCTAAGGTTTTGGTTGCGACAGCCATAGTTCTTCCAACTCAACGACGCTAAAACGGAGGCCTGTGGGGGGTGAATGCTGTCCGAGTCCAGACCTGGAGGTTTACAAACAAAATCTCGAGATCTCGAGCTGGACTTGACATAGAACCCAGAGACATCAATACGAATGACGCTTAGCCGCACCCATCATCCCACTGGGGTAAGCGGGGAGCAAGCGTCGCCAGAATAGTATCTTGCCATCCTGAATTAAGCACTTTTAGCCTGGCCCTTGTCTCAGGATCCTCAAGACACGATAGTAAAGTTTTTTTACTAAGTCATTATACCTATTTTGTCACCCTAGCGACTGTATTTACGAAACACCAAAGTGACGTTATGACCACCAAACCCAAAGGAGTTAGATAGGGCCACGGTGACGGGCTGGGCCCGGCTCTGGTTGGGCACGTAGTCCAAGTCGCAATCTTGATCGGGGGCTGCCAAATTGATGGTCGGCGGTACCCGATCGTGGGCAAGGGCCAGTACGGTCGCTACCCCTTCGATGCCACCAGAGCCTCCCAGGAGATGGCCGGTCATTGACTTGGTGGAACTCACAGCCACCTGGTAAGCCGCTGTGCCGAGGGCTGTCTTGATGGCCTGGGTTTCTGTGGGATCGTTAGCGGGGGTACTGGTGCCATGGGCATTGATGTAGCTGATGTCGGCAGGCGTCACCCCACCGTCCTTGAGGGCTAGCCGGATGCACCGAGCGGCTCCTTCACCGCCTGGAACCGGGGCAGTCATATGGTAAGCATCGCAGGTCATGCCATAGCCAATCATCTCGGCGTAGATGTGGGCGCCTCGACTGAGGGCATGTTCCAGGGATTCTAAGACCAGGATGCCGCACCCTTCACCAATGACGAAGCCATCCCGTCCCTGATCAAAGGGACGGCTGGCATGGGCCGGATCATCATTGCGGCTCGATAGGGCCCTAGCCGCCGCAAATCCAGCCACGGCTAAGGGGGTCACGGCGGCCTCGGTGCCGCCGCAAATCATGGCCTGGGCATAACCTCCTTGCACTAGCCGAAAGGCATCGCCAATGGCGTTGGAACCAGCCGCACAGGCGGTGACTGGGCAGGAGTTGGGACCTTTTGCCCCCAGATGAATTGCCGTCAGCCCTGCTGCCATGTTGGCAATCATCATGGGCACCATGAAGGGGCTACAGCGACTCGGCCCTCGCGTCAGATAGACCGCTTGCTGATCTTCCATGACCTTGATGCCGCCCACGCCAGTGCCGATCATGACCCCGATCTGCTCGGCATTGAGATCGGTGATCTCAAGCTTGGCATCACTTAGGGCCTGCTGACTGGCTGCGATCGCAAATTGGGCAAACCGATCCATCCGCTTAGCATCCTTGCGATCAAGGTACTGCAGTGGATCAAAGTCTTTCACCTCACCGGCAATGCGAGACGCATGCTGAGATGCATCGAAAGCCGTGATCGGACCAATGCCATTGCGACCAGATACTAACCCCTGCCAATACTCATCCGGAGTATTGCCAATGGGAGTGATGGCCCCCAGGCCAGTAATGACGACGCGTTTGGGTTCCAGGTTTGCCATGACTCAACTCGAGATAGCGGGCAGAATAACTTGATGTCCCCCACCAAGCCTAAGCAGCAGCACTCTTTTCTTTGATAAAATCGACAGCCGCCTGTACCGTGCCAATGCTCTCAGCGGCTTCATCGGGGATTTCGATATCGAACTCCTCTTCCAGGGCCATCACCAACTCCACCGTATCTAGAGAATCAGCCCCCAGATCATTGGCAAAGCTAGCCTCGGGCTTGACTTCCGATTCGTCAACCCCCAGTTGCTCAGCCACAATCTTCTTGACTGTTGCGAAAACGTCCTCACTCATAGCACTCCTTAACCCCTTTGCGTAGCGGATAGCACAAATAAAAACCTAAACCATGAACCTACTCCAAAATCAACCCTACAGCGTTTCTGAATCTAGTCTGAATCTAGTCAGGTAACCGATAGCCATGAAACCCTTGACTTCATGGAGATAGCCTGTACCTCACCTAGACAGGAAATGCTGTATAGGCATCATGCCGAGAGATCCCCATTTAGGCATTTTCTCATCTTATCCGAAAGCGTAACGTCTCCAAGAGAATAGCGAGAATCGAAGAGATGCCTCCCTGAGATGTCCTCTTGAATATTACATTCCATAAACTTTTATGGGCATCGTTATAATGGCAGAAAACCATCGCTATAGACTATTCATTGATTGATGATCCCTTACTGGTAGTCAGTTTCAGGCCCTTATTTCTCATGATTGGTGGGGTCTGAGCGGCATCCCTGTCGTAATAGATAACATTGGAGTTTTCATTCAATGTCCCATTCAGTCAAAATCTACGATACCTGTATCGGCTGTACCCAATGTGTGCGGGCCTGCCCCCTGGATGTTCTAGAGATGGTCCCCTGGGATGGATGCAAGGCTGGTTCCATCGCATCTTCACCCCGTACTGAAGACTGTGTTGGCTGCAAGCGCTGTGAAACAGCTTGCCCCACTGATTTCCTCAGCATCCGAGTCTATTTGGGAGCTGAAACTACCCGTAGCATGGGTCTAGCCTACTAGATCGCCCTCGATCGCAGGTCGTAGCAACCATTACGCCTACTGGCGGTGGTTGCCCAGTGGATAGCTGCCATAATTTAGGACCCTGAGTAAGTCACAGGGTCGCAGCTATTTGGCCGATAGCATATTAGACGGGATAGGAGGCTTCTTCGACCTAAGGTCGAAGAAGCTTTTTTGGCTCACGCACTCCCGGCGATATAGATCCTGACCATGGCAGACTGCTTCACGGCACTACCTTTAGGTGGTGCCATTGGCCATGGCAATTACTGCAGCCCTCTAGGCAGGCCTTCTAGACAGAGTAAATGAGTACTCGCCTTGACTCCGTGGCGGTATTGAGCCATTGAGGGAATGGGGAGCAAGCCGGGGCCGCTGGCTTGGTGGAGAATTGCCTATTATCGAGCGCAGAGGGGTCTACGTAATACCCTGATTACCGAAACATGCTACTGACAGAGCTTTCCTCGTGAATACGCCAAATCGCCTCTCCCAGCAAGTTGGCCACTGAAATCACCGTCAATTGCCTAAAGCGCTTGGCATCCTCGACAGGGATTGTATTGGTAACGATAACCTCCTCAAATAATCCACTAGACAGCCGCTCAACTGCCGGGGGGGAAAAGACAGCATGGGTAGCACAGGCATAGACTTGCCGGGCTCCCTCCTGTTTCAACAGCCGGGCTCCCTTACAGATGGTGCCTGCCGTGTCGATCATGTCGTCCACCAATACAGCTGTCTTACCAGCCACATCGCCAATCACATTCATCACCTCAGCCACATTATGGGCTTGTCGGCGCTTATCGATGATGGCTAAGGGAGCATCATTCAGCTTCTTAGCAAAGGCCCGGGCTCGCGCCACACCACCGACATCAGGCGAGACCACCACTAAGTCCGAGAGATTCTTGCTGGCGATATAGTCAATTAACACTGGCGAGCCATAGACGTGGTCGCACGGAATATCGAAATACCCTTGAATCTGAGCAGAATGCAGATCCATGGCCAACACTCGACTCGCCCCAGCTTGGGTCATCAGGTTGGCGACCAATTTCGCCGTGATCGACTCCCGCCCTGCTGTCTTGCGATCAGCCCGGGCATAGCCATAGTAAGGAAGAACCGCTGTGATTTGCCGAGCTGATGCCCGCCGACAAGCATCCACCATGATCAAGAGTTCCATCAGGTGGTCATTGACTGGATAGCAGGTGGGCTGAATCAAGTAGACATCGCACCCTCGGATCGACTCTTGAATTTGGATGTAGAGTTCGCCGTCAGCAAACCGCTTGCGCACCATGGGGCCCAAGTCGATCCCCAGATACCGACCCACTTCACGCGCCAACATGGCATTAGCGGATCCCGAAAACAGTTTTAGACGATTGTTGTCCCCAAGTTGGGGCAGTGCGGTCTGTAGGGTCGGAGTGGCAGAGCGAATCACGACAGGCCCTCAACGCTTTTTCACGGAAATCCTAGCACCCGGAAGAAAAATGCCCCAGGCATTTACCCACATCTTAAAATCTGCAACTGTCAGCCAAGAAACTATAGGAAAGTTTGTCTAACTAAAAACTGCAAGTGAACTTATGAATAACAAATTTATCTGCCGAGCCATGTTAGGCATTATCTCACCGGCCACTTTGACATAGCCAGTTGTCACATAAGCTAGCTGTCACGACATAGCTAACTGTCACAATAGCTAGCTGTCACATATGGCCCAGTGTTCAGGCAATTATCAAGGTGACGGACTCAGGGGCTGGCGATCTAGTCTAGAGAGGAGGTCGGGAGGGCCATGGCGTTCACCCTGGATCGACATGGGAACGACATCGGATACGACATCGGCATAGCTCTCTAGCGTTATTTGTCATTATATGGGATTGGCTGTTTGACTGCATTGCTCTGAGGCTCCGGGCTTGGTGCCTGATAGGGGTTGGCTATCAGAGATAGTAGGCCTAAGACGATTGCCTACGGCTAGAGCAGCGATACCGTTGATAGTAATAGTGCAACCTGCCGACGCGATCGGGATCACGCTGACACAGGACGGAATTTGCGGCAGTTGCCGCCAGGGATAGCGTCTCCGGATCCTTGCGATTGGGCATGCCTTGGCGACTGATGACCCAAAGATTGGTGGGGAATGGGGGCGGTAATGCCTGCTCGCTGAGCCTGGGCCAGAGGGCATTTACGGAAAATAGTCCCAAGGAGACGGGCTGGGTAAAGTCTGATTGGGCCTTGATGGCGAGTCCATAACTCAGTCCCAGGGCTGCCTGTTGTAAGGGCTCGGTATACCCCACCGCTAATACCACCGGTTGAGAGGGATCTGTGGTTATTATCTGGGCCATGGCGCCCGGTTCATAGGGCTTTGAGAATACCCAGCCGGTGACCGTAAGGCTGACGCTGATCCCCCCCACGACTAGGGCTAAGGCCCGAATAGGTTGGCGGCTACGACCGGTGTCTTGAACCGTGAGGCAAGCCCCGAGTAGAACGCAGAAGGCAGGATAGTAAACAAAGGCGTAACGGGGGGCTACCGTGATATCCTTCCCCAGCCCATAGACAATCATGCCGAACTGGCCTAAGACTAACAGAATGAAGCCCAGTAGTAGCTGGGTATTTGGATGCCAAGAGGGTTGCTTCAAGAGGGGTTTGCTGCCTCGATAGCCATGAATTGCCAGCCAGCCAGCAAATAGCACCATCAACACCGCAGATAGGATAACTATCCCGTCGCTATCGGCTTCTATCGGTAGGATCACCACCATGACCATCCAACTGGCCAGGGTCTGATAAATCGGGGCTAGGGCTGTTCCCCAACTGTCGTAAGTGGTGCTCAACCAACTGGTCTCAGGGCGATCGACGTGGCTCAGCAAGGTCCATAGCCAGGGAAGATAGCTGAGCCCTAGGGTGATCAAGGCTAGACTAGCGGCTATCCAATGGCATGGGGATAAGCGACGGTGATAGATCAGCAGCAGGGCTAAGAGCAGGATGCCCTGGGCAATGACTGCCAACAGAAAAAAGTAGTGAAGGTAAAACCCTAGGCTATTGATCACAACCCATGCTAGCCACAGCCCTGGGTGAGGAAAGCGTCCCTGGGCCAGTCGAGTGTGGATAACGACTAGGCAGCTGAGGGCTAGGGCGACACCGGTCATGGGTAGGGTGTAATGGCGAGCTTCTTGGGAGAGATAGACGGTGAAGGGGGATACGGCGGCTAGGGCGGCGCTGAATAGGCCGATGCCAGGAGTAAAGGCCAACCGACCCAGCAGGTAAATGGCGGCAATGGTAGTGACGCCAAACAGAGCTGGCAACAGCCGCAGCACATAGGCCATCTCCGCTAGGGATGGTTGCCACCACCCGAGCCAGTGGTGCATGAGGCAGAAGAATAGGGGAGGATGTAAGGAATCGGTTTTGAGGGCGGTTGCGATCGCAGCGCAACTGGTAGGCTGCAGGGTAAAGAGCTGATCTAACTGATCGAGGGAAAAAAAGCGGTCGAAGGGGATATCTGCAGCCGAGCGTCCCAAAGAAAAGAGCGCCGTGATGACCTCATCGCTCCACAGGGGTTTGGTATCCAAGTGCCACAATCGCAGAACTGTACCCAGGACTAGAACGCCGATTAACCCAAGGTACTGAGACATAGATTTCATACAGATGTCGTCGAGTATCGTTGACAGATAGAGTGGCCGTGTCAGGCTCCTGGTTTAGACAGTGGCTGGCAACAAAGGATCTGAATCTCTAGCTTCAGAGGTCATCCAGCAACCATTCCGAGGCTCGATCGCCCAAATCCAGGGGAATACTGACGGCCCGGCCCAGGCGGGGACGCTGGCGGGTTTGGTGAATATAGCGGGCGACGGCCTCCGCCTGCCCCCAGCCATTCAAGTAGTGAGCAATATGCTCCAGATGGGCCATATACTCGACTTCCGATAGGGGAAACGAAGCCTGTTCCTGATATCGCCACATCACTTGCAGGAAAAGTTTGCCCTGGGTACGGCGTAGCTGGAGATCGAACGAGTATCCCCACTTCGATAGCACTAAGGCGTGTAGTTCGGCTCCAGTCATGGTGGGATTACCTCAGTCGTACTGGATTCTCGATAATTTTGACAGCCTCAAGCGTTGACAATCTGAGAACTCAATGGGGATCCATCCAGTTGTTCGAATAGGAGCCAGCGGCCTCTTTACATTTATTCATGAATTATTATCCCTGGAAGGACAAGGAAATGGGGCAGACAAGGGGAAACGTGTCAGCTATTTTTGTAGCGATTCACGGTTAAATTTGGCTTTAGAGTGGATTTTGCCAGGATTATCGCTTTGGATATTTGGCTAACGGCCATTCCTGGCTGCGCAGAATCTACGGTTTCCCTGGGGGCGTTGTCTAGCCCGGGTATTCCCTGGAAGACCTGTCATGATATCTGCTTAGAGCAGGTCTACCCCGGTTATTGGTCTGGGATCGCCATTCTGTGAGGCTCCCCAAGGTGCAATAATATAGAACAACTGCAAACTTCTGTGACAAAATGAGGACGCTAACGTAATGCCTAATTAAGGATTGCCCTGCAAGAGGTATGCGTGGTGTCTTGCTCGTGTTGACCACTTTGGAACCGTACGACAGCCTGGATCATGACTCAAGCTTCTGGAACACCTGATGTGCCCGATATGGGGCGTCGTCAGTTCATGAATCTGCTGACTTTTGGAGCCGTGACTGGTACGGCCCTAGGAGCCTTATATCCCGTCGTTAAGTATTTTATTCCACCGTCTAGTGGTGCAGCAGGTGGCGGTGTTACCGCCAAGGATGCCCTTGGCAAAGATGTGATCGCCAGTGCCTTCATCGACAAGCACGCTGCGGGCGACCGGCAGCTGGTGCAAGGTCTGAAGGGAGACCCCACCTATTTGGTGGTAACTGAGGGCGATGCCTTGGCCAACTACGGCATCAACTCGGTCTGCACCCATTTGGGCTGCGTTGTGCCCTGGAATGCTAGTGAGAATAAATTCATTTGTCCTTGCCATGGCTCCCAATACGATCCCACCGGCAAGGTGGTGCGGGGACCGGCACCGTTGTCCCTGGCATTGGTCCACACTGATGTTACCGAAGATGACACGGTAGCGCTGACGCCTTGGACAGAGACCGACTTTCGGACCGGAGAAGCCCCCTGGTGGACCTAAGACTCCTAGCTCTCCTACTTGATGATTCTCAATTGAGCGATTTTTGATGGCGTACAGGCTGATGAACACAACGGTTAATATTGTCGCGGAGCTGCTGGCTCCGATCCGTTATCTGGGGCTGCTGTTGCGGCGGCCCGTGGCCCTTGCTGCCCTGGTGGTGATGCTGATTAGCATGGTGGCCTTTCCCCAGGGGGCCGAAGCCTATCCCTTTTGGGCCCAGGAAAATTATGAATCTCCCCGGGAAGCTACCGGTCGGATTGTCTGTGCTAACTGCCACTTGGCTGAGAAGCCAACGGAGGTGGAAGTCCCTCAGGCGGTGCTGCCGGATAGTGTCTTCAAGGCATTGGTTAAAATCCCCTACGACCTTGATACTCAGCAGGTATTAGGCGATGGTAGCCGCGGAGGGCTGAATGTAGGGGCGGTGATGATCCTGCCCGATGGCTTTAAGATTGCTCCGCCGGATCGGATCCCGGAGGAGTTGCAAGAAGAGGTCGGGAATACTTACTTTTTGCCCTACAGCGAAGATCAACAAAATATCGTCTTGGTGGGCCCTCTGCCGGGTGAGCAGTATCAGGAAATCGTCTTTCCGGTGCTCTCTCCTGATCCTAGCCAGGATAAGGCCATCAACTTCGGCAAATATTCTGTCCATGTGGGGGGCAATCGCGGCCGCGGCCAACTCTATCCCACCGGTCAAAGCAGTAATAACACCGTAGTCAATGCCAAGGCAACTGGCACCATCACCAGCGTTCAGCCCCTGGAAGCGGGTGGCTATGAGGTAACGATTCAGCCGGATGATGGTGAGGCGGTAGTGCAGTCGATTCCAGCTGGCCCCGAACTGATTGTGTCCCAGTGGCATGCGATCAAAACTGGAGAAGCCCTTACCAACAATCCCAATGTGGGCGGCTTCGGCCAGGTAGATACCGAGATCGTGTTACAAAGTCCCAACCGCATCAAAGGCCTCCTGGCCTTCCTCGCGGCAGTTACTATCTCTCAGATCATGCTGGTCTTGAAGAAGAAACAGATCGAGAAAGTACAGGAAGCAGAGATGAGCTTCTAAGCCATCAGGTCTAGAGCAGGTCTTCCTAGCCAATTGGGTCATGTCTGGGCTTACCAGGGCCATGCTATCTCTAAGCCATCTATGAAAGGGGGCATAGATCAACTGTGTCCCCTTTTGCCGTTGTCAGCCAGTTGGCTTGGCTGACGTGTCCATGCCACCCGCTTGAATTGGCTATGCCTGGTTACTGTCAGATAGCTTGCGAATCCAGGAACGTCAGAGATTCCCAATGTCTTGATAATGTCTTGATATAGCCAAAGGCAGAGGCGTGTGACGCAGGATAAGTTGACCCCTAATTACTTCAGGATCTCAGTCATCCAAGCTGTCCTAACCAAACCGCGGATTGCTAACCCCTGTCTCATTGGTTGAGCTGTAGGCTCTCGCTGGGTGATCGTGGTAGGGATTTAGCAGTTGTGTCAGGCTAAGGGTATAGATGACATCTCAAGAGCACCTATGAGCGAGCCTGCGTCCCCATCCCCTGGCATGCCCCAGCGTCATCTGGTCATGGTGTGCCAGAACCGGTCTTGCCTTAGGAGTGGGTCTGAGCGAGTACTCGAGCAGTTCCAACAATACAGTTGTCCCCAGCGCCTGATTAGTGCCAGTGGTTGTATGGGTCAATGTGGTTCCGGGCCAATGGTGCGAGTCTTTCCAGAAGGCATTTGGTATTGCCGTGTCCGCCCCCAGGATGTGAAAGACATTGTCCAGCAACATCTTGACCAAGGACAACCGATTCATCGGTTACTCCATCCCCGCTTTCATCCCCCCCAGGATGCCTACTCGTTTCCAGGCCACAGTAGCTGACGGTGTCCTACGGCTTGATCGTCAGGGAGTGGGGGAGTGGGGGAATGAAGAGTGAAGAGTGAAGAGTGAAGAATGAAGAGGGTATAGAAGAGAATAGTTCGTTCTTCCGCCCTCGTTCTTTCGATGTCTCGCTACTCACTACTCACTACTCACTACTCCATCACCCCTGACTCACCTAAGCGGTTGCAGGTTCAAACTTCAGTTTTGCTCGCTTAAAGGGGGCCGGAATGTCCACGGGATAGTTCCCGGTGAAACAAGCGGAACAAAAGCTGTTGGGGTCTTGCCCAGTTGCGTCTAGCATGCCTTCCCAGGTGAGATAGGCTAAGGAGTCAACGCCAATTTGGGCAGAAATTTCTGCAACAGACTGGGAGGCTGCAATCAGCTGGTCCTGATTGTCGGTGTCAATGCCAAAGAAACAGGGATGGGTTACCGGCGGCGATGAGATCCGCATATGTACTTCAGTAGCTCCTGCCTCCCGTAGAGCTTTGACGATTTTGCCACTGGTGGTTCCGCGCACGATGGAGTCGTCAACGATCAAGACACGTTTGCCCGCTAAGACATCCTTAAGTGGGTTGAGTTTCATCCGGATTCCCATATCCCGCATGGACTGGGTGGGTTGGATAAAGGTGCGGCCAACATATCGATTTTTAATCAGCCCTTCGGCATAGGGAATGCCAGATTCTTGGGAAAACCCAATCGCGGCAGGAATGCCAGAATCAGGCACAGCCATAATCAAATCCACATCGGCGGGAGATTCGCGGGCCAGATAACGCCCCAAGCGCAGGCGGTAACTGTAGAGGCTTTCCTGATTGACGATGGTGTCAGGCCGGGAAAAGTAAATCATCTCGAAGACACAGAGCTTGCGCTCCGCCTGAGCGGACCACTGCACCGAGGTAACGCCGTCAGCCGTAATCCACAGTAACTCTCCCGGTTGCACTTCCCGGACGAGGTCGGCGCCGACGATATCGAGGCCACAGGATTCTGAAGCCAAGACATAGTGGGCTGGCCCGACGGCTGTGGTCGGGGCATCGCCCAACACGCCTAAGACTAAAGGACGAATGCCATGGGGGTCACGGGTGGCAATGATGCCAGATGGGGTGCCGATGACCAGACTAAAGGCCCCCTCACAGCGGCGAAAGGCGGTGACAGCACCATCTACCCAGCCGTGGCCGTCGTTAATGGCCTCTGCGATCGCAAAGGCGATCATTTCCGAATCCGTCGTCGTAATCAGGTCATGGTCTCGCTGTAATAACTCTTCCCGCAGGCTCATGGCATTAACCAGATTGCCATTGTGGCTGAGACCCAGGGGACCCAATCGAGTTTCCACAACCGCTGGCTGAGCATTCACCGCCCGGCTAGAGCCCGTGGTCGAGTAACGAGTATGGCCCACGGCCCACTGCCCTGGCATTTGCTGCAAGCGCTCGACGGTAAACACCTGGGATACTAGTCCCATATTCTTATGGCAGTGCACCTGATCACCGTCGAAAGTGGCGATGCCCGCCGATTCTTGCCCTCGATGCTGTAGGGCATAGAGACCAAAATAGGTTAAGGTTGCTACCTCTTCGCTGGGAGCGTAGACACCGAATACACCGCAGGCTTCTTCGGGTTTGTCAGGGCTAGCGTCCTGCTCGGAGGGAGGATCCTGATCAGAAGAGACGAGATGGTCAGGGCCAACAGGATCTGAGACGGAATCAGCGGCAAAAGGCATCATGTCAGGAAATGGGCTCCAATGGAAACGCTGCGGCAGTGGTCAGATAAGTCAGCCTAGGGAGAACTCTGACGATGCTACTTCTTAGCAGCAAAGGCTAAGGGCATCGGCTTCAGGATTTCCTATAGGCAGCCTCACTAAATAAGCTAACGAACCTCCTGAATGCCAGCAAAACGAGTTATCTACAGCCAGTCCAGCCCGAGAGCGGTCGTTTTTCCTGAACCAACCCTCTAAGGGGGGACTTGAACCCGATTTATGAGCAAATTGTGGCCCGTTTAACTATTCCTTAAACCAAAATAATCCTAACATTCTCAAGGTAGCCTGCCCCTCGCCTAGTCGACTACTCGACCGCGATAGATGTCTGCAGCCAGAGCCAGCCTCAACTTGCCCCATGCTTCGTTTTTGGTGGAGCATCATACCGACGATTTGGCAACTGGCGACTACCCAATCACATTTCCTGGCCCCGTGAAACCTTGGTTGTAGCTCAATAGGTAGAGGAATGGAATCAGGGCTAGAGTGAGGAGTAATCATGCTAATCGTCGTTCGATGGCCGTACTCCAGGTCTGCTGCAGGGTATCCACTGGGGTTGATAGCACGACGGCCCCATCGGCAGTTTGTAGGCGCATGTTATCTGCGGTTTCCCCTACCCGCCCCAACCACTGCCAGACGTCGGGCAGCTGAGCCGCTAAGTAATTTTCCCAGGTCTGCCGGTGCTGGGGGGCTAGGGAGACAATGATGCGAGCCCCCCCTTCTCCAAACAGCAGATGATCCCAGCGCAGTCCCTGTTGAGCTAACCCTGTATCGGTCACTGGCAGCGTCACATTGATGCCGTGGTGGCCACTAATGCATGCCTCTGCCAGAGCCACCGCCAGTCCCCCTTCAGCACAATCATGGGCAGAGCGAATCCACCCCTGGGCGATGCCATGACGACAGGCCGCCTGAACTCGCATTTCTAGGGCCATATCGACGGCAGGGGGGCGACCGGCAACGGTTTGGTGCAGCCTGGCCAAGTAGTCGGACCCTCCCAGAGTAACTAGGGCCCGATGGTCCGGAGCCTTAGCCGTTAAGGTGGCGCCGATAGGAACCCCAAGCAGATAAATGTCATCTTCTGCCTGTTGCCACCCCTGGCCGCATACTCGGTTGAGATCTCGCACTAGTCCAACCATACCCACCACCGGAGTCGGATAAATGGGCTGAGGCTGACCAGTGGCATCGACCGTCTCATTGTAGAGAGAGACATTGCCGCCGGTCACTGGGGTGCCAAAGGTGGCACAGGCTGCTGCCAAGCCCCGGCAGGCCTCGGATAACTGCCAATAGCCCATGGGGTTCTCCGGGCTGCCAAAATTGAGGTTATCAGTGACGGCGACGGGCTCAGCTCCGACACAGCTGAGATTGCGAGCAGCTTCGGCCACCGTTGCTTTGGCCCCATCATAGGGGTTGAGATAGACATGGCGAGCATTGCAATCGACTGTGGCCGCTAGACCACGATGGGCCGTTGTCGGTTCTCCTGTGGGGGTGACTGGGCGCAGCCGCACCACTGCCGCATCGCTGCCTCCTGGTAATTGCACCGTATTATTCTGGACCTGATGGTCATATTGGCGATAAACCCAGTGCTTAGAAGCCAGGCTGGGCGTATCCAACAGGGTCAAGAGCACCGATTCCCAGGCCTGTTCCTGGATGCCTCCTAGGGAGCAGGGCGGTAATTGGGCCACGGTCCATTGCCAAGCTTGGCGGGCATAGTCCGGTGGGGAATTAGGGGCCTGACGCTGATAGAGGGGAGTATTCTCGGCCAAGGCCAGGGCTGGAATCTCTGCGGCTACCTGTCCTTGATGGCGAATACGGACCATGGGATCGGTGATTACATGGCCAGCCACCACGGCATGGAGGCCCCAACGCTGGAAGATATTGATTAACTCTCCCTCTCGTCCCTGTTCCACCACAAACAGCATGCGCTCTTGGGACTCTGACAAGAGGTATTCGTAAGGCACCATACCTGTCTCCCGCACGGGAATCAGATCGAGGTCTAAGTCGATGCCAACGTGGCCCTTAGCGGCCATTTCGGCGGTAGAACAGGTGATACCAGCGGCTCCCATATCTTGAGCCGCCACAACAGCGCCGGTTTTGAAGGCCTCTAGACAGGCTTCTACCAGGGATTTTTCCAAGAATGGATCGCCCACCTGCACCGCCGGTCGTTTGGCTTCTGAGTCATCGGTTAGCTCGGCGCTGGCAAAGCTGGCGCCGCCCATGCCATCTCGGCCCGTGGTAGACCCTACATACAATACTGGATTACCGATGCCTGAGGCTCCGGCTTTCATGATGTCTGGAATTTCCATCAAGCCAATGGCCATGGCATTGACCAGAGGATTGCCGGCATAGGCTGGGTCAAAATAGACTTCCCCACCCACCGTGGGAACCCCAAAGCAGTTGCCGTAGTGAGCGATGCCGGAGACAACTCCGGTAAAAATGCGGCGGCTGCGGGCTTGTTCGAGAGAGCCGAATCGCAGGGAATTAAGGACGGCAATGGGGCGAGCCCCCATAGTGAAGATGTCCCGTAAGATACCTCCTACGCCGGTCGCGGCCCCCTGAAAAGGTTCTACGGCTGAGGGATGATTGTGGGATTCGATCTTAAAGGCCACCCGCAGCCCCTCTCCCATATCGACGACACCGGCGTTTTCCCCGGGGCCGACCAAGATGCGATCGCCTTGGGTAGGAAATTGCTGCAGCAGGGGGCGAGAATTCTTATAGCAACAGTGCTCTGACCACATCACCCCAAACATACCCAGCTCGGCACGGTTGGGATGACGGCCGAGACGCTGCACGATCTCATCGTATTCGTCGGGTTTAATGCCTTCGGCAGTGATCTCTGCCTCAGAAAATGGAGCCGTCGACAGTGCCGATGAGGAGGCGGTCATGGTGTCAGCGGATAAAGGACGAACTTCATTGTATAGCGTTGACCAGCCGATTCTGACTACGCTGAATTAGAGGTCCCTTGCTCAAAACCGTTGCGTGTTGAGAACCGTGGCTCAAACTCCGCTTTCTCCTCCCTGATCAACCGCGGCTGGCTTTACCTGTGAGAGCTGGCCCCCTCAACATGAGAATTGCTGGGCTACTCAAGATTATCGGGAGGAGCGCTGGCTGTTGACTTGTCAGTACTTGTATTTTTTCAGGAAGTAGCTGTGATCACTGTCACCAGTCCGTGTGATAAAGATCGTGTGAACTACAGTGGGAAATGAGCATACTTAGGTTGACTCAACTCTAGCCGAGTCATCTACAGGGAACACACAACCAACCGACAGCCCTTTGGGAATCTGTCGGTTTTTTATTGGTCATTGGCTTCAATGAATTTGTCTCTGTGGGCCTTTCCCTGGCCCAGTGTGACCTTGTTAAGACTGGACTTAGTCTGACAAGCCAGGGGGGACTCCCGGGGGATTTCGCTTCCCTAGCCCCCTGCGACCAGGGCATTCCGCTTGTGGTGTATGGCTTTCAGCCAGGCTTCGCCAAGCGCGACAGCGGCTCCGCTCGTAGTGAGCGAAGTCGAACTGCAGGAGCAACCTGCCAAACTACCGTCCTGGATCTGCGGAAGGGCTTATCGGTTAGTAGCGCTAGATCGCGTCGCATCGGCAAGGCAGCAATGAATTGTGAATTGTGAATTGTGAATTGAAGCCTTCTGCCCTCTGCCTTCTTACTTCCCCTATCTCCCCACCCTTCGACTTCGCTCAGGGCAAGTCTCCCTATCTCCCTAACCCATGGTGCTGATGGTATTTTTCCAAGCCAGTTCCTTACACAGGATGGCTAGGGCTCGTTTATCCGTGTCTTGGAAAAGGCTACTGCTGACTAAATCTGATAGCACCTGGTAGGCGAGTTGGTTGGCAAACAGCCCTCCAGCTCGGAGCAGGTGGGTGTAATACCTGAATTGACAATGACCGTCAGGACCTCGATGAAACTGGTAGATGGCTTCGGAGGACATTTGACGGACGGGGGTATTGACTGGCACTACTACTCTAGGAATGCCGTGAACACCGTAGTTACCTTGGGCTCCAGATACCATGGTACCCACTAGGATTACGCCTAGTAGGGTGCGGGTTTCTTGAATTAGATCGGGAGTGAACAGGGGGTCAGGTTCGCTGGACAGCCGAGGACCACTGTTGAGAAACAGGGGATTGAAGAGTTGCGAGTTATAGACTAGTCCCACGGCCCAATGGCGTTGATCGTTTTCGAGGGCGACAAACTGGCTGAAGCCGAAGTCTTCTGGGGTAGGGGCGGCGGTGACATCGGTAGCGTCATCCACCTGTACCACATAGTCACAGTGGGAATTTGACTTGACAACTCGGCCAATGCGACGTTTGGGGACGCAAGCAACGTCAGAAACAGCTGGCATGGAGATATCTGAAGTGCAACGTTGGCCAGATAGCTGGGGGGATAGAGAGCAAGGTCCAGCTAGCGAATTTATTGGCTGATACTAACGCAACAAGGGGGAGCTACCAATACTAACGAGGGGTGCGATCGCACCCCTCTGCTGGGCCATGAGTTAACCGAACAGGCCCATTGTTAGGTTAGGGCTAAGCCATGGTCTGAATGATGTAATCGAAATAGGGTTCAGCCTCGGCGGCATCGTCATCGGACAACAGACCCAGGGATGCTTCCTTCAGGCAGCGGATGGCCTCGACCATGCCAGGGACTGGTACATCTAGGGCGTTATACATTTCGCGTACGCCGACCAGGCCAATGCTCTCGATGGGCTGCTTGTCCCCCGCTAAAATGCCGTAGGTCACCAGGCGCAGGTACCAACCATAGTCGCGAATGCAGAGAGCCCGTTGCTTCTGCCCATAGGCATTACCCCCGGGGGCAATGAAATCAGGACGGCGTTTCCAAAGTTCTTTGCTAGCTTGATCGACGACTTTTTTTTCGTTCTCAGCCAACGTTTCGGCGATGCGCATACGCTGCACACCGGTGTTCAAAAAGTCTCCAATTGTCTTGAGCTCGCCGCTAGTAGGATAGCGCAGCTCATCGTCGGCATTCAGGATGACTTGGCTAACGACAGACATAATTTATATGATGACCGCGATGACTCTATATCGTTGATAGTTTAGCGACTTCGAGGGACTCAAGGGAAGTCATTTTCTCACCTGTCTTGGCTAGTCATGGGCCTAAGCTGCGGGAATTTGCCTGCGGATAAAGACACAAGTTCCTTGATTCCGCAATGGTTTCCTCTCATTCCCTGATAGAGATCAACAAGATGAGACAGTCAAGATTTTATGTAACGAAAATGATACATACACCCAGTCTAGGGCTGGCGCGCTTAAGGCTTTCGGATAAATTCCTCGGTTTAAGTTGGGACAGAGACTTAGAGACAGCGGCGCACAGGTGCATGCGCGGGTAATGATCTGGGGCTCGGCCCCCTTGTCCCGCCATCTTGGGGAGAACGATGGCAGCGAATCGTCACGTCTAGACTGGGATTAGGGTAGCCCTAGATTCAGCAGAAAAACCGATGACAGCGTGGCAGCAGGGCAGCATAGTCGAGGTGACGATTGTCGATCTCAGTAACAGCGGTGATGGCGTTGGCCGCTGGCAGGGCCGGGTCGTATTTGTGCCCGATACGGTGCCAGGCGACCAGATTCGGGCGCGCCTGATCCAGGTGAAATCATCGTTTGCCCGGGGCAAACTGCTGCAACTGCTGCAGCCATCCCAGCAACGGGTGCGGCCGGCCTGCATTGTGGCCGACAAATGTGGTGGCTGTCAGTGGCAGCCGGTGGCCTATACGGCTCAGCTGGTGGCCAAGCAGCAGCTGGTGGCCGCAGCCCTCAGCCGCATCGGCGGCTTCCAGCAAGTTCCCCTCAGCCGTATTTTGGCGGCGGCCTCTCCCCTGGGCTATCGCAACAAGGCTACCTATCCTCTGGTGCGCTCACCTACGGGCCAGGTGAAGGCGGGCTACTACCGCAAAGGCAGTCATAAATTGGTGAATCTCAACCAGTGTCCGGTGCAGGATGTCAGGCTGAATCCATTACTGGCGGACATTAAAGCAGATATCCAGCAGCAAGGGTGGTCTATCTATAGCGAATCCGCCCAACAGGGGCGGCTGCGTCATCTATCGCTGCGGATTGGCCGCCGCACTGGCCAGATGCTGGTTACCCTGGTCAGTGCCCAGCCGACGGTCCCGGATCTGGAGCATTGGGCGGCTATCTGGCTGGAGCGTTATCCCCAGCTGGTGGGGGTCTGCCTCAACCATAATCCCGCCAAAACCAATGTCATCTTTGGCCCCACGACCACCTGCCTTGCCGGTCAGCCTTACCTGGAGGAACAGTTTGCTGGACTGTGGTTTCATATCACCCCTACCACTTTTTTTCAAATCCATACGGAGCAGGCAGAACGCCTGTTGGAGGTGATACAGACGGAGTTGGCATTACAGGGGTCGGAAACGGTTATCGATGCCTACTGCGGAGTCGGGTCCCTGACCCTACCACTGGCGCAGCGAGCACAGCACTGCATTGGGCTGGAGGTGCAGCCTGAGGCGGTGGAGCAGGCGCGGCAGAATGCGGCCCGCAATGGCCTCACCAATGTGGAGTTCCAGGCTGGCGATGTGGGGCAGCTGTTGCCTCAGGTAGCCCAGACCTTGCCCCAGCCGCCAGCGGTGGTGGTGCTGGATCCGCCGCGACGAGGTTGCGATCGCACCGTGCTAGAGGCCCTGATTGCCCTGCGTCCCCAGCGCATCGCCTACATGAGTTGTAATCCAGCCACCCTGGCCCGGGATCTACAACAGCTTTGTCAGCAGGGCGGCTATCAGCTGCAGGCGGTACAGCCAGCCGACTTCTTTCCCCAGACCGCCCATGTGGAATGTGTCGCATTTCTGGTAGCGTAGAATCGCCCTATTTCCTTGGCCGCCATGAAGTTTAGCGCCCTGGCTCAGCACCTGGGTCCAGTTGAAGCCACCAGCCTCGCTCAGCCGCCCCAGCAGGACCCCGAGATCACTGGGGTCATGGCCGTCGATAGTGCCACCGCCGGGACTCTCAGTTACATTGAGGGGGACAAGTTCGCCGCTCAGATTGAACAAACGGCAGCCAGTGCCTTGATTTTGCCGACCGATGAGACGCTACAGGGGCGGGCTAGGGCCCGAGGCATCGCCTGGGTCAGCTGCCGCGATCCCCGATTGGCCTTTGCCCGAGCCATTGCCCAGTTTTATCGACCCTTTCGCCCCCAGCCAGGCATCCATCCCACCGCGGTGATCGATGCCTCAGTCACCTATGGGAAGAACCTATCAGTAGGCGCCCATGCGGTGATTCAGGCAGGAGTGACCTTGGGGGATGATGTCTGTATTCATCCCAATGTGGTGATCTATCCGGGGGCTAGCATCGGCGATCACACCGTGCTGCATGCCAGCTGCGTCATTCACGAGCGCAGTCAGATCGGCCGCGACTGTGTGATTCACTGCGGTGCCGTGATTGGCTCTGAGGGCTTTGGCTTCGTGGCCACGGCCCAGGGCTGGGAAAAAATGGAGCAGTCAGGCCGAACGGTGCTAGAAGATGGCGTCGAGGTGGGCTGTAATGCCGCCATCGATCGCCCGGCGGTGGGGGAAACTCGCATCGGTCGCAATACTAAGATCGATAATTTGGTGCAGGTGGGCCATGGTTGCCAGGTGGGCGAAGCGGTGGCCATGGCTGCCCAGGTGGGTCTAGGTGGCAGTAGCCGCATCGGGCATCGAGTGCTGTTGGGGGGACAGGCGGGAGTGGCGAATCAGTCGCGTGTCGGAGATGGTGCGATCGCAACCGCTCAAACCGGGGTGAACGGCCATGTCGATCCCGGCCAAGTCGTCAGCGGCACTCCCGCCGTTCCCCACAAAATCTATCTGAAAGTCTCAGCCATCTACAGCCGCCTCCCAGAGATGTATCGACTCTTCCGCCGCCTGCAGCGGCACTCATCTTAACTGGGAAACCACGTCATCGCCCTCAAGCCTGTCCCGGGGCAGTTCTAATTCCCAGGAGCACTGCTCCCAGATATCCCTAGCTCCCCATCCCTGGACTCCGGTGCTGGGCTGACGGTGTCTATAGCCCAAGAAGCATGGCCAACACTAGAGCACAGCCTGTCTGAAAACCATCCCAGACCAGTCTCCCCCGCCCATGACTGATCGCTGAGCTGACGCCGCAATCTCCCTAGCAATTCCTATCAACCACTTGACCGCGCGGCGCTTAACTTTTGCTTTACAATCTTGTCAATGTTACAAACATACTGCCGACGGCTAGCCAGGTTAGCCATCGATCCTCAATCCAGTTTAATATCGCCGGGTCGGGTGACTTCAAGGCAAGACCCCTAGCGGTTACGTCAGCTGACCTCCGTAATAATAGTCCCTTGAGTCCCTGCCATTTTTTGACCTCCACTACGAGGCTCCCATGAGTATCGGATACCTAGCTCTGGTTCTGCACGCCCATCTACCCTATGTTCGCCATCCCGAGAGTGACTTTGTCTTAGAAGAAGAGTGGTTGTTTGAGGCCATCACCGAAACCTACGTGCCCCTCCTGTCGGTCTTCGAGGGCTTAAAGCGAGATGGCATCGACTTCAAAATCACCATGAGCATGACACCGCCCCTGGTATCCATGCTGCGGGATCCCCTACTGCAGGAGCGTTACGATGCTCACTTGGCCAAGCTGGAAGAGTTGGCAGAAATGGAAGTCGAACGCAATACCCACAACGGCCACCTGCGCTACCTGGCAGAGCACTATGCCAACGAATTCAACCATGTCCGTCAGGTATGGGAGCGCTACGACCACGATCTCGCCATCGCCTTCAAGCAATTTCAAGACAGCAATAATCTCGAGATCATCACCTGTGGGGCCACCCATGGCTACCTGCCCCTAATGAAGATGTATCCCGAGGCGGTTTGGGGCCAGATCGAGGTGGCCTGCCAACACTATGAAGAAACCTTTGGCCGACCTCCCTACGGCATCTGGCTGCCTGAATGTGCCTACTACGAGGGCCTAGAACGCATGCTAGCCGATGCTGGCCTGCGCTACTTTCTCACCGATGGCCATGGTATTCTCTACGCTCGGCCCCGGCCTCAGTTCGGTACCTACGCTCCCATCTTCACAGAAACTGGGGTGGCTGCCTTTGGTCGAGATCACGAGTCTTCTCAGCAGGTCTGGTCTTCCCAGGTGGGCTATCCTGGGGCTCCAGAATACCGCGAGTTCTATCGCGACCTGGGCTGGGATGCCGAATACGACTACATCAAGCCCTACATCATGCCCAATGGCCAACGTAAAAACGTCGGCATTAAATACCACAAGATCACGGGTAAGGGCCTAGGGCTATCTGACAAAGCCTGGTACGACCCTTACTGGGCCCGGGAAAAGGCGGCTGAACATGCGGGCAACTTCATGTTTAATCGGGAACGCCAGGTGGAGCACCTGCACCACCTCATGCAGCGGTCGCCAATCATTGTGTCTCCCTACGACGCCGAACTCTTTGGTCACTGGTGGTACGAAGGCCCCTGGTTCCTCGACTACCTATTTCGCAAGAGTTGGTATGACCAAAATACCTACGACATGACCCATCTGGCTGACTACTTGCAACAGAATCCCCACCAGCAAATTGCTCGTCCTTCCCAATCGAGTTGGGGCTATAAAGGCTTCCATGAATATTGGCTGAATGAAACCAACACCTGGATCTATCCCCATTTGCATAAGGCCACCGAACGCATGAT
The DNA here is from genome assembly GCF_002075285.3 of Halomicronema hongdechloris C2206. Classification (GTDB taxonomy): domain Bacteria; phylum Cyanobacteriota; class Cyanobacteriia; order Phormidesmidales; family Phormidesmidaceae; genus Halomicronema_B; species Halomicronema_B hongdechloris. The sequence goes on from NZ_CP021983.2 coordinate 3,336,231, forward strand.
TACCCTGGCTCAGCGGGAACCGGTTGATGAGCTCGAATGGAAGGCCCTGAATCAAGCGGCTCGGGAACTCCTCTTGGCCCAGTCGTCGGATTGGGCGTTTATCATGCGTACCGGCACCATGGTTCCCTATGCCGTCCGCCGGACTCGCTCTCACCTGATGCGCTTCACCAAGCTCTGGGAAGACATTAACCAGGGCAAAATCGATGCCGGCTGGCTAGACAAGGTGGCGGCCATCGATAACATTTTCCCTTCCATTAACTACCGTACCTATCGTCCCCTGTAAGGGCCCTTGGGTAGGTGAGTATGCCTGTTCTCTACCCAGCTTCCCGTCCCTACTGCCCAAATCATGGTAGGTAAGGCCTGCTAGGCTACCTCTGTCAAGGGTGAGTTGTGGAATTCTCCAGTAAAAATGCCAAGGCTCGGCGCATATACTCTGCAGACTGCTCAGCGTTGGATTCAAAAATGACCAGCCGGTAGAGCAGGCCGGTCATCAAATCGCAGATCATGTCATTGTCCACAGAAGTGGCCAACTCCTGGCGCTCCTTGGCTCGATCTAAGACTAGGGAGGCTACGCGGCGGCGGGGCAAGACATACTTTTTCCAATAGATATCGGCGAACTGAGGGCTAGTCGACGCCAAGCTGATAATCATGGCTAGGGTCTGCCGCCCCAGGGGGGATAGGTCCGACTTCACTGCCTGCTGCAAGATATCGTCTAGATCAGACCAGAGATTTCCCGTGTCTGGCACCCGAAACTCAGGACGATGACGAGTCAGAGCCGTGGCGACTAGATCCTCTTTAGAGTCGTAGCGGCGGTAAATGGTAGTTTTACCCACCTTGGCTCGCGCTGCCACCCCCTCGATGCTGAGGCGGTGATACCCAATTTCACCTAAGAGATCTAGCGTTGCTTGGACAATGGCCTCCTCAGCCTCGGTGCTACGAGGACGACCAGGAGATGATTTTGTACTATGCCCCATGGGTTTCAGACTATCGGCTAGCGAATGATGATTGGTTGCTTGGGGCTCCACCCGCGCGAATGACTTCGTTCTCCTGGATATCGAGTCTTGATAGTGAGATGCTGTAAACTTTGATGAATCAGACTGACCAGAATTGACAGACGTAGACTGCTATAACGCCCCAAAAACGGGAATCTTTCCCCTGGAGCTTGAGATTGACTATTTGTATCTAGGAAATACATAGACTTCTAAGCCGAAGGAAATGGGGGAAGGAAAATATGCTTAGTCATCTTATCAAACCCCCTTCCCTATTCACTGCCGAGGTGCTTTGGGTCGCTATCGTCAGCTCTCGTCTGGCCAGATTCTGGTTGACAGACTATTGGTGAAACGATACGCTACGAAAACGTATCGTTTAAATTTCCTTAATAAAAGCGACTTTACCGCTAGGCAGGTATTGTCTTATAGGCGTGTAATGCGTCAGGTCTGAACAAACCTTGGCGAATCCCCTTGCCCGTCAAAGGCTATCGGCTCCATACCCCTCTTAGAACAGTGGGGTACATTATGCGATCGCATGGGGCCGCCGCCAGATCGCTCAGACGTTATCCCAGGTGTCGGTATTACCGCCCGAGGTTCGCTATCGCTTCGGTATGTCAGCTAGGATAGTCTGCCCAGTCTTCGTGTTCCTAGCATGAGTCCGCTCATGAGTCCGCCATAGCACCCTTAATCGTAGGTCGAGAGTGCCCATGGTTCCATCCTCCTCTTCCTCCAGTTATTCAACCGCCATTGACGCCACAGACACCGAAGACCACGCTGCTGGTGCATCCCCCTGGTCACCCCGCCGCCATCCTTGGTTGGCCTTAGGGGGCTTAGTGCTCCTGATGGCAGGGATGGGATTTTTGGGTTGGCGCTGGTGGCTAGGACGCCAGGGAGCGAGTCAAACTGCTGGCATGGGCCAGAGCCAGGGGATTCCAGTCAAATTAGAGACCTTAACGACTGCTCCGGTCAGAGACTACACCGAGTTTATCGGTGCCCTAGAGTCCCGGCAGTCTGTGGTGCTGCGGCCTGAAGTCTCGGGGCGGGTTGTCAATATCTACATCAACAATGGTGATCGGGTCACGACGGGGACGCCACTAATTCAGCTGAAGCCAGATCAGGCCCAGGCCGATCTGGCCAGCCGTCTGGCTACGGTGAATTCAGCCAGAGCCCAGCAGGCCAATGCCCGCTCCGAAATCGAAGCCCTGAGGGCTGAACGAATTGCCCAGCAAGCTGAACTGGAGCTGCAGCAAGAAGACTATACTCGCATTGCCCAACTGGTGGAACAGGGAGCCCTGCCCCAGCAAGAACTAGATCGGGTGGAGCGCGATCGCAACGCCGCCCAAGCTAACCTAGAGGCCATTGAGCGTCGTATCCAAGCTGCCCAAGCTACGCTTGAGGCAGCCACAGCCACCCTAGAGCAGGCCCAGGCCAACGCCAACCGAGCCCAAGCTGATCTGCAAGCAACAACCGTTAAGGCTCCCTTCGACGGCATCGTTGGTGATATCCCCGTGCGTCTCGGAGACGTCGTCAGTAGCAACGATATCCTCACTAGTCTGACTCAGAATCTCTCCCTCGATTTACGTCTATCAGTGCCCATCGAACAAGCTCCCGATTTACGATTGGGACAGCCGGTGGAGCTGACCGATAATCAAGGCAATCGCCTTGGTGCGGGGCAGATTAGCTTTATTTCTCCCACCGTAGACAGTGATGCCCAGACGATTTTGGCAAAAGCCACCTTTGCCAATGGCGATGGTCGCCTACGCAATGGCCAATTCGTCAGGGCCCGCCTAATCTGGCAAGAGCAACCTGGCCTCACCATTCCCGCCACGGCTGTCAGCCGCATTGCCGGTGAGCCCTTTGTATTCGTAGCCGCATCCCCTGAATCCTCTGATGGACCTGATTTAATTGCCCGACAGCGCTCGGTTAGCCTGGGCGATCTCAAAGACAACCGCTACCAAGTGCTGTCTGGTCTAGCGGCAGGAGACCAAGTCGTGGTGTCAGGGATTCTCAATCTCTCGGACGGGGCTCCGATCATGCCTCAGACCACATCGGCAAACGGGGCCACCCCATAACCCTGACAGCAGTTCGTAAGATTAGCCCTGCTCCCAACCATTTCCATGAGTTATCGCCACGCTCTGCAGTTAAGGGACGACCTCGGCCCCAGCGCTCCCCGGCTCTCTTACCCTTGGCAACTCTAAGTAGCGTCATCTACGAGAGCGGATTGTTCCCGTTTCTGTCCCGATTACGGCTCTAGCCCCTGAGATCTCTATGTTTGCCAATCTCTTCATTCGCCGTCCTGTCGTTGCCAGCGTCTTGGCCATCATCATCATCTTGATTGGGGCAGTGGCCATTCCTAACCTACCCGTTGCCTATTACCCCGAAGTCACTCCACCCCAGGTCACAGTGACGGCCAACTACACTGGCGCCAGCGCCGAGGTCGTCGAAAGTACCGTCACCAATATCCTCGAACAGGAGATCAACGGTATTGAAGGGGTTCGCTATCTGTCATCGTCTAGCGGCAATAACGGCACCAGCACCATCAATATCACCTTCGAGCCCAATCGCGATGCTGACCTAGCCGCCGTCGATGTGCAGAATCGCATTGCCGTGGTGGAATCCCAGCTGCCGGAGGTCGTGCAACGCACTGGGGTATCCGTACGCAAAGAAAATAGTGGCTTCTTGATGGCCATTGGCTTCTACGCCGAGGACGGTCAATACGATACCTCCTTTCTCAGCAATTATGCTGATCTATACGTGGTTGAGGCCCTGAAGCGACTCGATGGCGTCGGTGGCGTTCAAATCTTCGGCGAACGGCGCTACGCTATGCGCCTGTGGGTAGACCCAGAACGACTGGCAAGTCGTGACCTAGTCATTCAAGATGTGGTCGATGCTCTCAACGAACAGAATATCCAGGTAGGCGTCGGCCAACTAGGCCAACCCCCGGTACCCGATGGGCAGCAGTATCAAATCGACCTAGAGGCCCTGAGCCGCTTCACCACCGACGCGGAGTTTGCCAATTTAATCCTCAAGACTGAACCCGACGGCACCTTAGTGCGGTTCAAGGATGTGGGTCGAGTCGAGTTGGGGGCCCAAGACTACAGCACGGTGTTGCGCTTTCGGGGCATTGAGGCGGTTGGCTTGGGGATTACCCAGGCCCCCAATAGTAATGCCTTGTCTGTCGCCCAAGCGGTTAAGGATGAGCTGTCTCGGCTACAGCAGCAGTTCCCTCCGGGTCTCCAGTACGACATTGCCTTCGATACCACCGACTTCGTGCAGCGCTCCCTCAGCGAAGTCGTCTTTACCCTGGTGCAGGCTGTTTCCTTGGTAGTGCTGGTGATTTTCGTGTTTCTCCAGGATTGGCGCACCACCCTAATTCCAGCTATTACTATTCCAGGGGCCCTGATCGGTGCCTTTGCCTTCGTGCAGGTCTTCGGCTTTTCGATCAATACCCTGACCCTGTTCGGGCTCACCCTAGCTACTGGCATGGTGGTGGATGATGCCATCATCGTGGTCGAGAATATTTCTCGCCTGATTCACCAGCGGGGCCTCAGCCCGCGACAGGCCGCCATGGAATCCATGCAGGAACTGACCGGGGCTGTGATCGCCACCTCCCTGGTGTTGATGGCTGTATTTATTCCGGTTGCCTTTTTTCCAGGGACGACCGGTGCCCTCTATCGTCAGTTTGCCCTGACGATTGCGTTCTCCATTGCCGTATCGACATTCCTGGCGCTTACCTTTACCCCGGCCATATCGGCCCTGCTATTGCGAGCTGAGCAGTCTCCTCCGGGGTGGTTGGCGGTCTTCTTCAATCGGTTTAACGCCACTTTGGACTGGCTGAAGCAGAATTATCAGGCCGGTCTGAGAACCCTGATGCGGTTCAAAATGGTGGTGCTCGGACTGTTTGTATTGGCCCTGGGGGCAACCGCTTGGCTATTTGTCGCAGTGCCTTCGGGATTCTTGCCAGATGAAGATCAGGGCTATTTCATTACCTTAATTCAGGGGCCTGAGGGGGTATCGCTGGACTATACCAGTGATGTAGTTGCCAATACTGAGCAGGAAATCTTGCAATTGCCAGAGGTAGAGCGCACCTTTGCGGTGGCTGGCTTTAGCTTCGCCGGCAGTAGTTCTAACAATGGCATCATCTTTGCCACCCTAAAACCCTGGGAAGAACGGCGAGGCCCGGGACAGTCAGTGCAAGGGTTAATTGGCCGTCTGTTTCCTGTCTTCAGCACCATTACTGAGGCGCGGGTATTTGCCGTGAATCCACCTCCCATTCCAGGCTTGGGGACCTTTGGCGGTTTCACTTTTCAATTGCAGGACCGGCGTGGGGTCAACGATCTCAATACGTTGGTGGCAACCGCCGGACAACTGATTGGTCAAGCAAATCAACAACCGCAGTTGCAGCAAGTCTTTACCACCTTCGCCGCCGGTACCCCAAAGCTCTCTATTGCAATCGATCGGGAAACGGCCAAGGCGATGCAGGTCGATATCGACGATATCCTGCGCACGCTGCAGGCATCTATGGCCTCTCAATATGTGAATGACTTTACCCTGGGGCAGCGTAATTATCGGGTGTATGTGCAAGCAGAACCAGAGTTTCGCTCTGAACCTGGTGATATTAGCCGCCTCTATGTCCGCTCTGCCACTGATGAGATCATTCCCTTGAGTAACCTGGTCAGCACGACGTCTGCGACAGGGGCCCAAACGATTACTCATTTCAATTTATTTCGCTCTATTGAAATCACTGGTTCGCCAGCCCCTGGGGCGAGTTCGGGCGATGCCCTGGAGACCATGGAGCGCTTGGCAGCGGAGAACCTCCCCCCCAGTTTTGGCTACCAGTGGTCGGGCACGTCCCTGGAAGAAATTGAGTCGGGAGGCCAGGCCACTTGGATCTTCGGTCTTGGGATCGTCTTTGTCTTCTTGGTGCTGGCAGCTCAGTATGAGAACTTCGTGGATCCCTTCATCATCATGCTGGCAGTGCCCTTGGCGGTGATGGGAGCCTTGTTGGTGCAGTCCATGCGAGGGCTGGTCAATGATGTCTATTGCCAGGTGGGGTTGGTCATGTTAATCGGCCTGGCTAGCAAGAACTCGATTCTGATCGTAGAATTTGCCAACCAGTTGCGATCGCAAGGCCTACCCTTAGTCAAAGCGGCCGTAGAAGCCGCCCAAGAGCGCCTACGCCCGATTCTGATGACGGCAATTTCAACGCTGGTAGGCATCGCACCACTAGCACTAGCGACTGGTGCTGGCTCTGGTAGCCGCCAGTCCTTGGGAAATGCAGTCTTTGGTGGCATGCTAGTGGCCACCTTTCTATCCTTATTTATGGTGCCAGTGTTATACGTAGTGATTATGGCCTTACAAGAACGCATCCTAGGGCGCTTAAAATCGTCCCAATAATCCGTCGAGCCAGCCCAGTGAAGTTTGAGTAAGCCCTAAATTACGGCTCAAGCTCTTGCTTCGCGTGCCTTCCTATTCCCCACGGGAATATGCACCGACAACGTACCGATGACTAAATTGTTCCTGCACAACTGCTGTCCGTAGACCACTAAGCTTTTCGAGTGCGACTAGAGACTTATTGAAGTACATCAGGAATTTCGTTGTTCTTCAGAACGATATTCCTTCAGCCAACAACGCTCTAAATGACGCAATCGATAGACGCGCCAGAATGTCCAGGGGTTCAAGATAGCTGGATTAACCGAACTAAAGACTGGCTGATTCAAATACTGCCAGACAGGGAAATTCAGTTTATTGTGCCGAGGAGTCATTGTGGCTATTGAACTTCGTCACTACAGATGATTCCTAAGCCGATCAGTGCCTCGACCGACTCTATCATCACTGTTTACCCCTAGTATAGGCACGCAAATTTTTGAGACTAAGAGTCTTAGCCTCAGATGGAAGAATATTTAATAAACGAACACAGAAATAATAAAAATGGAGCTGACGGGAGTCGAACCCGTGTCCGCTCTGAGTAGTAACACTTCGCTCGTTCACAGGCATAGCCTATCTAATCCTCAAGGCGGGAACCATCAATTATCCCTGACGGTGGGATGCTCTAGTTGAGTCTTAGTCAACCAGTCCACTAGAGAAGACTAGTTGACGCATCCGTTGGGGTTTGGTCCACAGCCCTTAACGGAGTCAGACCGTAGACGCTCGCGATCTAGTTAGATGCTAGGCAGCTACGGGAGCAGCCTTGCGAGCAAAAGGAACGATGTTGTTCGCACTTACGTTTGGTTGAGCCTTGATTAACGAGAGTGGACTCCCTCTCGGCCTGTATCACAAAGCGACTTTCCTCAGAACGTCGAAACCATGACAGCCCCTTGTGATTGTTCCTCTATTATAGAGGCTCTTGCGAGCTCACTAGTTCGGTTGTCTACACTGTGGTCCCTATTGATGTCATAACGGTTTGTAAACTCAAGAGTGAATTTTTTCGATTATAATATTGTCTTAAGTATCTTACCCTTTCCTTGGGAGCAGCCCTGAGGGGTTGTATAGAACCTGAGGGATTGTATAGAACCTGTGAATTAGGGATATACGATGCCAGACCACGGCTAAATTGGGTTCTGGCTGATGCAAAAGCTGAGAGAAGGTCATAAGCATGAGCACAAACGCCGCAAACGGTCATTCCAATGCTACCGAGGAACAAGAGACAACGCCTGCCAAGGCTCAAGCTAAGCAATCGGGTAGCCATTTGGTCACTGCCGAGGGAACTGATGCATCGTCTGTGATTCTCCTCTCGGACAATACTCGCGTCGTTCCTACCAACACGCTACCCAACAATCGACCCATTACCGCTAACGAGTTTACGGTTGTAGGCACTCTCAACTCTGCCGGTACTCGGCCTATTATGGCTGATGTACTGCAGGTGGTGAATACGGAGTTACTGCCAGGGCATCGTCCCATTGTAGCTAGTAACCTAGAAGTTTCGGATCTGGGCTTTTTACCTGGGAATCGCCCCATTGCTGCCAACGATGTGGTTGATCCACCCCCCCCCGTACTGATGGGGTATCTGGACTAAGTCCCGGGAAGGCATAAAGCTACGGCAAAGGGGATTGTCTGGTCTCCTGGAGAGAGACACTCCGACAAGTCCACCAGCAATTTTGACAAGAGCGTCCCGTCAGTGGGGCGCTCTTGTCACGGTTGTTTGATTTTTAGCTGCTGCAGAGAAGGTGCTCAGTCATCCCCCTTGTCGAAATCAACCAATTGGACTTAGACAGAGGTGGGAGCAGCATAGATGCTTACTTTCTTACGTCCTTTACCTTTGCGCTCGAAGGTAACGATGCCATCAATGAGAGCGAATAGCGTATCGTCGTTACCCCGACCCACGTTTTCACCAGGATGAATCTTGGTTCCCCGTTGGCGGATTAAGATATTGCCAGCACGTACAGCTTCACCGCCATAACGCTTAACGCCTAGGCGTTTGGCATTTGAGTCTCGACCGTTACGAGTGCTTCCAGTCCCTTTTTTGTGAGCCATAGTACTTCCCTAACTACTGATTTACTCTGCTTCTGCGACGACTTCAGTGGCAACAGGCTCCACAGGTTCGGTTGCATGGGCGACTTCACCAATGGATTTGCCTCCAACAGTAATGCTATCGATCATAATCCGAGTTAGCTCTTGGCGATGGCCCTGTTTCTTGCGCGTCTTTTTCTTGGGACGCATTTTATATACAACAACCTTGCGCCCGCGCAGGTGCCGCATCACGGTTGCCGAGACAGTGGCATTGGTAACTGTAGGTTGACCAACCACGATCTCGCCATCATCATTAACAAGCAACACTCTGTCTAGGGTGATCTGTTCATCCTCTGCTACAGCAATGCGGTCGATGTCATAAAAGCGACCAGGCTCAACCCGTAGCTGCTTGCCACTAGTCTCTACGATTGCATATGTCATGGATGCTCTCTCCGTTGCCGTACAGGTAGCTGCCGATGACTAGACAGCCTTTATAACCTGGTCCGAACATAATATGGACAAATTCCCATTATCTTTGATTAATGCTGATAACGTCAAGGTAATTAGCCTTTGATGTGTGACTGTGCCATTGGGGCAGAATGCTATGGCGTCAACAGCATGCCCGCACTCGTACCTACTGTGAGAGCAAGGACCCTATGACGGTAATCCCAATCCTTGCACCGCTTAAAGGTTCCCGGCGCTCTAGCCTCGTGCAACCGGATATTACCTCGCATGCACCCCGTTGCTTACAGGGAGAGAAGTACCATAAAATCCCGAGCGTACTCCCCCTATAGAATAGACGTCTTGGCTGAATCCAGACATAGAGGGTATGACCTGGAGACCTCCTGGTTTGAATCTGGATGTAGGCCTGTACCCCTTATAAGGAGGCGCATTACATTACTATGCAGATTAACTGGCAAGAGGCCAAATCCTACCAGGATATTCTTTATCACAAAGCGGATGGTGTTGCTAAAATCACCATCAACCGCCCCCACAAGCGCAACGCCTTCCGTCCTAGGACGGTGGTAGAGATGTACGATGCCTTTTGTGATGCCCGCGAGGATTTCCAAATTGGTGTGGTGCTGCTGATCGGTGCTGGCCCCCACGATGATGGCAAATATGCCTTTTGTGCCGGTGGAGACCAAAGTGTGCGGGGACAGGCTGGATATCTCGATGAAACGGGAGTGCCACGACTCAATGTATTAGACTTACAGCGGCTGATTCGCTCCATGCCTAAGGTGGTAATTGCGCTGGTGGCAGGCTATGCCATCGGCGGTGGCCATGTACTCCACGTCATTTGCGATCTCACGATTGCTGCCGAGAACGCTATTTTTGGACAAACGGGGCCTAAGGTTGGCAGCTTTGACGGCGGCTTTGGAGCGAGTTATCTAGCTCGTATCGTGGGCCAGAAAAAGGCCCGAGAAATCTGGTTTCTGTGCCGCCAATACTCAGCTCAAGAGGCATTGGCGATGGGATTGGTTAACTGTGTCGTACCCGTTGAGCAGTTGGAGGCAGAGGGCCTCAAGTGGGCGGGGGAGATTCTGCAGAAGAGCCCTATTGCCATCCGTTGTCTGAAGGCAGCTTTTAATGCTGACTGTGATGGCCAGGCTGGACTACAGGAGTTGGCTGGAAATGCCACGTTGCTGTACTACATGACCGAGGAAGGGGCTGAAGGCAAGCAAGCGTTTCTAGAGAAGCGTTCCCCTGATTTCCGACAATATCCTTGGTTGCCCTAGCCCATTTGCTATGTAGCGTTTACCGAATCGCTAGCATCAAATCTCGTCGAGTTAGAATGGCCTCACAATGGCCTTAGATAATCTCCATAGCTTGATTCGACGGTTAGAGCAGCAACCCAGTTGGCAGCGACACCAACAGTTAAGGTTATTGCTTAGGGAGTGGCCTCATATTGTTGGGGCAGCAGTTGCTCAGCATAGTCGACCAGTGGGAGTGCAGCGGCAGATATTGCAGGTCGCTGTCTCAACTGCCCCATGGGCTCAAACCTTGACTTTTGAGCGGGGGCAGATCCTGGCCAAGCTACAGACAATACCGGGGGTTGAGATCACAGATATTCGATTTTCCCCAGGACTATGGAGCTATAGCCCCAGCCATTCTAGGGCAAGGGGTGACAACGAGTTAATAAAATCTCATCCCAGTTGGAGCGGCCCTATCGATTGGACTTCTAATGAAGCTGATCCAACGACGGCCATGGAGGCATTTCAGCGATGGGCCCAGCAGATTCGGGCCCAGCAGCGTCATCAGAAACTATGTCCTGTCTGTGGCAGTCCTTGTCCTCCAGGAGAATTGATGCGTTGGCAAGCCTGTGGTCTGTGTGCGGCGAAACGTTGGGGACCATGAGCCTCTTGGCACACTCTCAGAGACTGGTTTTTCCCGGTAATAACTACTCATCGCTAATGCTTTTAGTAGCCAAGCCAGAAGTAGGAGGGCAGAAGGAGAAAGCCTGATAAATGCAGCCTATCCACTTTGAGTAATAGAGGCGCTATTGCTGCCACAGAGTACTAGAGAATCACAATAGCCTACAAACAGATAACATTGCCTACTCTTGGCTCCTAGCAGGAGAGCTCAGTAATAATACGGCTAATCTTTCTTAAGTTTTCAGGAACATATTACCGCGAAATCAGTCTCTTTACGGATTGATCCCTGTAGTTTATGCTCTAGATTCGCCATGAAATCGTCGGGCCATCTCAATCCTGTATATCTTTTTAAACTGAAAATAAAGAAAATATAAAACTGATAGATTGACAGCTGTTGGCGAAACCCTGTCTAGGCAATAACTGCCTTTCCAAACCCGACACTAATGACTGGATGAATAACTGGGAAAATGATGGGGTCTATCGCTTTTGGAACCATTCTATGAAGGCAATGAAGTGCGAGGTCTCCTGCTGTGGTCGCTGCGGCTTCTATACTCCGGAAGGACGACGCGGTGGCCACTGTGTGCAGTTGGGAGCTCCAGTTAGGAGTCGGTGGAAAGCATGCCCACTGGCGACTCCTGTCTTTCTAGATCCCCTGCAAAGGGTAGAGGATTTCTCCTGTTGGTCCCATGATTTCCTAGCGATGGGAAGATCCTGAAGTGATTGTGCGTGATCCCTGTCTATCAGCATCCGCTAAAGACTTGCTAAATTAGAGGGGCGCTAAGTCAACTAGAGGGTCTGTGTGTTCCCTGAAGATGACGATGTCTCACTGGAGTCATCCTGGGTGTAAAAGGTCAAATGAGTTTTGCCATAGTGCTTTTGACGAATGATTCTTAGCCCTGAAATATCCTCTGCTTGCCAATAATTTGGCTGATGTTCAACCGCTAGTTCGCCGCCGGAGGCTAGGAGTTGAAATTCTCCTACTTGGCAGAGTACCGGTATATAGAGATCACTGGTGTATGGGGGATCGAAGTAAATACGATCGAAGCGTTGTGGTGCCGAGGGGTGTCTAGACGCCAATTGCAATCGCTTCAGTTGCTTAGCCACATCTCCCCGGATCAGAAAAAATGACTGGTCCTCCTTGGCTACCCGCTGCCAGTTTTCGCGGATCACCCGACAGGCTACTGCCGATTGCTCAATGCCCACAACGGTTTTAGCCCCACGACAGAGAGCTTCGGCTCCCATCGCGCCACTACCGGCACAGAGATCTAACCAGCAACACCCCTCGATATCCCCCTGCCAGATATTGAACAATGCCTGTCGCACCTTAGAAGGTGTAGGCCGGGTGGCCTGACCCGACAATGTTTTCAGGACTCGATTGCCGTATATGCGAAGAGCCATTGGCGACGTGGACTACACCCTCAGGGCTGGTGTCTGAGCCTGTGCCAGGCTGACAAAGTTAGCCAACAATTGTAAGCCTTTTGCAGCAGACTTCTCCGGGTGAAACTGGACTGCCATCATGTTATCGCGGGCAATAGCAGCCGTAACGGTTTGGCTACCGTGGGTAATGGTGGCGGCAGTCATGGTTGCGTCTTTGGGAGCAGCGTAGTAAGAATGGACGAAATAGGCCCAGTCGCCACTGGCGATGGATCGCCATAGGCGGAGATCAGGCTGGGTCAGTTCTAGCTGGTTCCATCCCATATGAGGTATGGTGATATCGGGTTCATCCTGAAAGCGCCGGATCTCTCCAGGGACAATGCCTAACCCTGGTTCGCTGCCCTCTTCGCTACCCTCAAACAATACCTGCAAGCCTAGGCAAATCCCTAGAAATGGCTTGCCACTAGTGATAACGTCCCGCAAGGGCTGAATCAGATCTCGCGATCGCAAGTGTTGAACGGCTGGATCGAAGGCCCCAACCCCTGGTAAGACAACGGCATCAGCTGCCTCGATCTCAGTGGCTGCATCGGTGATGTGAGGATGGGCACCAGCGTTGGCCAACCCCTTGCAGGCTGAATGGAGATTCCCCATATCGTAATCCACTACAGCGATGCGAACCATGCTTTACCTCCTGGTTACCGCCCTCACCTTTCCTATCCTACACGGGCTATCTGTTTTCCAAAGCATAGTGGGGGCGACCTGAATGCTGCTGCTCTCCAAGGAGAAAGCAGCTAACGTCTGAGTTTGCTAGCTTCCCTAGCACATTGGCAAATCTGGGCACCGTCAGCCACAAATCCCAAGGTCAGGCTATAGTTTAGAGAATTCAGGGTAAAAAAAGGCAAAGATCTCAGGGGTGTGGATGGTTTAGGGTATCCATCAAGACACTGTTGACCCCTCAATCAGACAGTTCAAATTGTCCTGCAAGCGGCATTCAGACCAGATAGCTTCTCAGCGCCAAGTAATGTGGACAGTCCTGTAATGGGCTATCTGGCCAACGCGACAGACTCCCACGGCCTGCCTGCCATGAGTTTCCCCATCCTGATCACCTCTTTCGCCCCTTGGCAAGCTCATCAGCTGTCCAACTCCTCTGACGACTTACTCATGTACCTGCACCGGCAGCGGGGGTTGCCAGCCAACGTGACGATGTTGCGTCACCTGCCCGTTAACTATGAGTTGGCACCGGCCATAGTCATGGCCAAGCTGCTAGAGTTGTGCCCCCGGTTGATTCTCTGCTGTGGTATGGCGGAGAGCCGTCCCTGCTTAAGTTTGGAGCAGACGGGGCGCTGGCAGCAGACAGTGCTGTACACCTCTCTAGATCTGACCCGGTTGGTTCGAGACACCCGGGTGACTCAGATCAGTGACCATGCCGGTAATTACGTCTGTAACTATCTCTATTTCAGGCTGTTGGACTTCATTCAGCGCCAGCGCTGGCCCACCCTGGCCCTATTTATCCATGTGCCGGTGCTCACGTCAGCCAATAGGGCCATACTTGCGGCTGACTTTGCCTTGATCCTCCGTCGCCTGACATTATGGGCTATCCAAGCAATGTCGGGCGAGGACACCCCCTATCCGGCTAAGTCAAGCCCCGCCGTTCTCCCGTTAGCGACAGGGACAGCACCTGTGCCTGCTAATGTCTCTGCTAAAAGCAACCCATAACCAATCCGTGACAGCGATAAAATGAGCCGAGATGCCTGTGCCATAGCCAGTAGCGGCGCGACCTGCGATGAAGCCATACCACGCCATCCCGATTCACGATAACGGCGAGCCCCTGGTGCCCCTGCCCCTAGACCAGCTAGCGGTGAGGCAACCCCATCCCTATGCGGCGTTGGGAGCTCCCTATGGTGGCCAGTCCCCATATCGTTTGCGTCGTAGTGTCGGCCAGGCCCTGTTGCTGGCCCAAGCCCATCTTCAGGAGCAGCGGCCAGGCTGGCGTTTACAGATATTTGATGCCTACCGTCCTGTGGCAGTGCAGCAGTTTATGGTGGATTACACCTTGCAACAGCAGCAGCAGGCCTGGGGCTGGTGTAATCCGTTGACAGCGGAGCAACGGCGGCAATTGCTAGAGCAGGTGTATCGCTTTTGGGCTCCCCCTAGCGCCGATCCCTCAAGTCCGCCCCCCCACAGTACTGGAGCGGCGGTCGATATCACCTTGGTAGATGCCCAGGGCCAGCCCGTCGCCATGGGTACTGCCATTGATGAGCTGTCCCCCCGGTCTGATCCGGATTACTTTGCGGCCAGTAAAGATGCGCAAGAGCAGCAGTGGCATTGCGATCGCACCCTACTGAATCAGGCAATGGAACCGGCCGGGTTTCGTCGGCATCCCCAGGAATGGTGGCATTTTTCCCTAGGCGATCAACTATGGGCCTGGCTGCAACGGCAAGACACTGGCGACCCGCACATCATTGCCCGCTATGGCCCAGTGACGGAACTAACGACGTCGGTTTGAGAAACGAGGTCAGTCGCAGGCAATTGCGGCCCCCCTCGACCTGCCGATAATATTGAACTTCATCCATCAGTCGACACAGGATCAACCAACCATAGCCTCCGTCTCGGCAGTCAGAAGGGGCGGGTAGATGCTCTGGACTAGAACTGAGATCAAAGCCGATACCGGAATCCCAAACTTCTAACGAAATAGCGACATCAGTGACCTGCAGCACCATAACCGTGGGCAGGGATGGCTGCTCGGCATGGGCATGGCGGACCACATTGGAATAGGCCTCAACCAGGGCTAACCGTAGCCGAGAGGCCACCTGAGGCCAGTCCGATTGCTGGGCTAACTCCACCCGCAGTGCATCCAGCAGCCAGTTCTCGACCACCATGAGAAATCTCGGGTCGCTGGGAATATGTAACTCTGTCTTCATGGCGCCAGCACCTCCAGGGAGAGTACCGTCTGATCATCTACCTGCCCCACATTCAAAGCCTGAATAGTACTCAAGAGGTGGTCCAGATTCAGGGGAGGCGCCTGTTGCTGCAACAACTGCCATAGGCCCACCTGCTTCAGCGTCGCCTGGCTGTCTGTTGTTCCGGCAACAGTCACAGTGGCATCGGTTAGCCCATCACTGGCCAGCAACAGGGTATCTCCTCCCCTGAGCCAATACTCCCCGACCTGGCCATTCCATTCCGGCAAAATCCCCAAGGGCACTCCCCGTTGCTCTAGGTAGTTGGGGTGGGGCGGCTTAGCCGGGGCTTGTCCCTGCCCTTGATAGTCTGACCACACCATGGGATAGATATGGCCAGCATTGGCATAAATTACCTGTCCCGTAGTGGGAACATAACGCACCAGCACTAGGGTGATGAAGCAATTATTACTGACCAGCTCCATCGATAGGCTTTGATTCAGGGTTTGCATCAATCGATAGGGAGCCGCTGGGGTTGCCTGGGCCAATTCTCGTCGCAGTACAGACAGGGCACTGGCCATGAATAGGGCGGCAGGAACGCCTTTCCCCGAGACATCTCCCACGGCTAGCCACAGGTCGCCTTGGGGATGACAGTAGACCTCAAAGAAATCGCCTCCGACTTCCCGAGCCGGTAAGCAGCGGGCCTGAATCCGCACGCCGTTGACCACCGGTAACTGTTGGCGGAGTAGATTAGCCTGAATTTGACGAGCGACCGCTAACTCGGTCTGCATTTGATGGGTCTGGAGTCGAGTGTGCTGATATAGCTGAGCCTGGGAGATGGCTAAGGCGATCTGTTCCGTGATGCCTTCGACGAGACCTAGAGTGTCGCTGCTCCATGGAATGCCAGAGCCAATTTGATACAGCACCACGACCGCCAAGTAATTCTGCTGATAGATCAACGGTAAGGTGAGGGCTCGAATGGCCAACCCCTGAAAGGTTAGAGACGCCAAGTTAGCCTGGAGCTGCTCTGGCTCCAGGCAGATCCGTTTGCGACTGTCTTCTAGCAGAAATGCTTGCAGCTCCGAAGATAAGGGAGATTTGGCCTGGTAGGCATAGGGACCTGACTCTAGGGCCTGACTGTCATGGAGCCCGGTGGGTAGGGCAGGGATGGGATGCAGGATGGCGTGGGTAGCGTCGCAGGTATCCCCCAGGGTTTGTACAACTTTGTGTAACATGCTGGCGTAATCCAACGACTCCCGTAGAGCCTTGAGCACCGTATTGATGACAGACTCGCGGCGCAGGGCCTGGGTCAGGGCTTTAGTCCGCTGCTTCACAACTTTATAGGTATCTGCCGCTTGCAGCACGACGGTCTTTAAGTTCTCTGGATTCCACGGTTTCGTGATGTATTTGAAGACCTTGCCGGAGTTGATGGCCTCTACCAAGTCGTCTACGTCGGTGTAGCCAGTGAGCACAATGCGGATGGTGTCGGGGAAGTGTGCCACCGTCCGGCTGAGAAATTCGGTGCCGTTCATGCGGGGCATCCGCTGGTCTGAAATGATCACGGCCATTTCGCCCTGCTGGGCCAGAATGTCTAAGGCTTCGAAGCCGTTGGCAGCTTTAAATACCTGAAACTCACGGCGAAAGGTCCGATAGAGCAGATCTAAGTTATCGGGCTCGTCGTCGACGACCATCAATTTCAATTTGTCACCCTGGCCCAGACTCATGCCAATTTGTTACTCCAGCGGTGCACTAATCGAGAGTCCATGTCATCTGTGTCAGTTGATCAGGATACTTGGTCGTCGTTACTCTGCCCCAGTGTTCCCAGAGCAAGATCACAAATCAGGACGATTTGTGATTCTTCATGGGAGTCTTTTTCAGCGGTGTTTGGGTGAAATAGGCTATTCGCTCTAAGATGATGCCGGAACCTTGGATGGAGTTTCCCTGGCTGCATCAATGGGCCACCTATGGCCATGCTACAGGGTTGCCATCGCACACTCTCTCAAATGGTACTAACAGATGACGCAGCCGCACACTCAGGTCGCTGTTAATCCTTGTTTGCTGCTCATCAACCTGATCGGTTGGGGACTGGTGGGTAGTTTCAGTTTGCCGTCTCTTGCAGCTAATTCCCCCTTGCCTGCCCTGCAGGAGACTTTGCAGTTGGCCCTCTGTCTAAATGACCGCCAGCAGGCGATAGCCGCATTGGGACCATTGCTGGCCCATTCTGAGATCACGCCTGCTTACCGGCAACAATTGGTGACGTTACGCCATTATTTGGAACATCCAACCCTGGGACAGGTCGGGGTGGAGCGGCAGACTTGCGATCGCACCCTGGCCCGCTATCTCCCGGTGGATTTTCCTGGGGAAGCAGATCAGGCGTTATTACTGGCCCTTGGTGGGCGGCGGCGACTGCCCCATCAGCAGGCCGCCCAAGCGGCGGCTCTAGAGCGTAGCGGTATTGCTCGCACCGAGGTGATTGATCTGGCCGCCTTGTCCCCAGTCACCCCCATCGACACTGAGGCTGGATCGGGGGTGACAGCCGGTGCTGTCAAGCGCGGGCAGGAGGTCTTTAGCTTCGTGGCCCAGGAGGGCGATCAGATCACCCTCGAGGTAGAGGTGACTCAGATCCTAACCGGCACCCTCTACACCGATGATGACTCCCAGCTGTTTCTATTCGATGACCAGGGGCGCTTGCTGGCTGAAAACGATGATTTCAGAGGCTTAGAGTCGACAATTCTGCGATACTCCCTGCCCCGCACTGGCACCTACTATGTGGCCGTCACCACCTACAACAACGACCCGGTGCTGGATGAAAACAATGTGGTGGTGGATTGGATTGGCAGTGGCGGTAGCCACATCGAGTTTGTCTTAACCGTTGAGGGAGTAACGCCCCTGGAAGAATTGCAGCGGTTGCCGCCGGCTGGGGGCGAGTGATAGGGAAAGGGAAATGGGTAGATGGGTGGGCGAGTAGGTGGGTAGATGTGGAGTGAAGAGTGAAGAGTGAAGAGTGAAGAGCTTGCCCTGTAAGGCTTCCAGCCAGGCTCCGCCAAGCGCGTCAGCGGCTCCGTAGGAGCAACGCAGTCGTTTCGCCAAGCGACATGAAAGGCTTTGCCTGCCCGGAGGGCATAGGAAGAACGGAAAAGGATAGATGGGGAGATAGGGGGAAATAGGGGAAGTAAGAAGGCAGAAGGCTTAAATTCAAAATTCAAAATTCAAAATTCAAAATCAAAATTCAAAATTCAAAATTCATTGCTACCTTGCCGATGCGGCGCGATCTACAACGGCTGATCGACATGCCCTTCCGCAGGGTCCAGGGCAGTAGTTCGACTCCGCTCACCACAAGCGGTTCGCCCTGGTCGCAGGGGGCCGGGGGGAGCGAGATCCCCCCGGGTGAACGCTCTGATCGGTGAGATCAAGTGTGGTCTTACCGAGGTCATTGCCATTGATCGATAAGCCCAGCCGCTGGGTCTGGGGTGGCCCCAAGCAAAACCGCGCGACGCGTTCAGACCACGTACCATAAGTCATGGCAAGCGCTCAGCCACCCGTAGCTTAGCCGAGCGGGATCGGGGATTAGTGTTGACCTCTTCTGGCTGGGCTACGATGGGCTTTTTGCTGATTACTGTCAGCAGGGGCGAGGCCCGAAAGGCATGCTTCACCCGTCGGTCTTCCAAACTATGGAAACTGATGATGACCAGACGGCCCTTTGGTTTCAGCCAGTGGGGAGCCTCTTGCAGCAGGGTATCGAGAACATCTAGCTCTCGGTTGACGGCAATCCGTAGGGCCTGAAAGGTGCGGGTGGCAGGGTGAATGCGGCCATGGCGATAACTAGCCGGGACACAGCCAGCAATGGCAGCGGCTAAGTCGGTGGTGGTTTGGAAAGGGCGCTGGGCGACCATTTGCCGGGCGATACGGCGAGAAAGCCGCTCTTCTCCGAGGGTGTAGATCAAATTGGCCAAATCGACCTCGTTCCAGTAATTGACAATCTCTGCGGCGGTGAGACTTTGGCGTTGATCCATGCGCATGTCCAGCGGAGCTGGGT
Organism: Halomicronema hongdechloris C2206; assembly: GCF_002075285.3. Lineage (GTDB taxonomy): Bacteria > Cyanobacteriota > Cyanobacteriia > Phormidesmidales > Phormidesmidaceae > Halomicronema_B > Halomicronema_B hongdechloris. Next base: position 3,355,348 of record NZ_CP021983.2, read on the forward strand.
GGCGAAAGCTAAAGCCACGCTGAGGCTGATCGAAATGGGCGGAACTCACCCCTAGATCGGCTAGAATGCCGTCAAAACGATGGGAACCAGGGTCAAACTCAGCAAAGTTTCCCCGCCAAAATTTCACGCGCTCCCCAAAGGAGGCTAGCCTGGCTTGGGCCGATGCGATCGCAACCGCATCCTGATCAATCGCCGTCACCTGCAAAGCCGGCTCTGCCTCTAGCAACAAACGACTGTGGCCTCCTCCTCCCACCGTGGCATCTAGGTAAAGACCAGGCTTCAAGGCCAAGGCGGCCAGGGTTTCTTTAGGTAATACCGGCACATGGTACATCCCAGTAGAGGCGGACGTCATTGGCTGCTCCATAGCTGATTTATAAAGTGATCCTGTGGTTTCAATTGGGAATCTCTTACGGAAGGCTGTCCCCAAAATCAGGCAATTCACATTAAGATGCTTAAAGATGCATCAAAATTGCGTCTAGCCTAGGACTTGAGGTATCTTCGTCCCCTATCTCCCAGAGTTGACCCTATGGCAATACCGTTGCCATAGCCACACATCTCACCCTTAGAACCATTGATCAGACGACGACCGCGCTGACCCTATGTCAAGAATTGAGACTAAAACTGAACCCATGGTGATTAACATGGGGCCGCACCATCCCTCGATGCACGGGGTATTGCGTCTGATTGTCACCCTGGATGGGGAAGATGTGATTGATTGCGAACCGGTAATTGGCTACCTCCATCGTGGCATGGAGAAGATCGCCGAAAGCCGCACCAATATCATGTTCATCCCCTATGTCAGCCGTTGGGACTATGCGGCAGGCATGTTCAATGAAGCGATTACGGTAAACGCTCCAGAGCAGCTGGCAGATGTAGATGTGCCTAAGCGGGCTCGCTATATTCGAGTGCTGATGCTGGAGCTGAATCGAATCGCTAACCACCTACTGTGGCTGGGACCGTTTCTGGCAGATGTTGGAGCCCAGACCCCATTCTTCTACATCTTCCGTGAGCGGGAGATGATCTACGATCTCTGGGAAGCCGCCACTGGTATGCGGCTCATTAACAACAACTACTTCCGCATCGGTGGAGTCGCCGCTGATTTGCCCTACGGTTGGATTGATAAGTGCTTAGACTTCTGTGACTACTTCGATCCCAAGGTTGACGAGTACGAGCGCCTCATTACCAACAATCCGATTTTCCGTCGCCGCATTGAAGGGATTGGCACCATCAGCCGTGAGGATGCCATTGCCTGGGGGCTCTCTGGCCCCATGCTGCGCGGTTCCGGAGTCAAGTGGGACCTACGCAAGGTAGACCACTACGAGTGCTACGACGACTTCGACTGGGACGTTCATTGGGAAACCGCCGGCGATTGTTTAGCGCGCTACTTAGTGCGCATTCGGGAAATGCGAGAATCGGTGAAAATCCTGCGCCAAGCCTGCCGTCAGATTCCAGGGGGCCCTTACGAAAACTTAGAAGCCAAACGCATGGCTGAAGGACCAAAGTCTCAATGGAACGACACTGACTACCAATTCATCGGCAAAAAGATCCCACCCACATTTAAGATTCCCTCCGGGGAGCACTACGTGCGCCTGGAGACCGGTAAGGGAGAACTGGGTATCTTTATCATCGGCGATGACAATGTCTTTCCCTGGCGTTGGAAGATTCGTCCACCCGATTTTAACAACCTACAAATCTTTCCCCATATCCTGCGAGGGGTAAAGGTGGCCGATATCGTCGCCATTCTAGGTAGCGTCGATATCATCATGGGCTCGGTTGATCGTTAACCTGGCTCAGTTCTGCAGATACTGCTCTCTATTGAAGTGGTGATGATGCCTTCAGTAGAGCAGCAATTTCTGCAGCGGTTGGTTGAGCGGCAATGGCTCCTGCTTGGCAGGTAGCTAGGGCCCCTGCCGCGCTGGCGTAGGCCACTATAGCAGCCACCTGCTGCGGCTGTTTTAAGCTATCCCATCCCCTCTCTAGCAACTGGCATAAGAAAGCGGCTAGAAACGCATCTCCGGCTCCCGTGGTGTCTTGACTAGGGACAGCAAAGGCTGGCTGATACCCACGTTGTCCCCATGCGACGTAGGTACAACCAGCAGCGCCAGCAGTCACCAGCACGGCTTTAGCCTGAGGAAACTGCCTAGCGATGACCTCTGGATCCGCTGTTCCCAACAACTCCTGAGCATCGTCTTGGGACCATTTGAGCAGGGTAGCTTGTTTGAGGAAATCATGAATTATCTCCAGGGCGATGGCGGGATTTGGCCAAAACATGGGCCGCCAATTGATGTCGATAATAATAGGAACGTCATGTTGCTGAGCCAGGGTTGCCGCCTGTGCCATTGCCGCTCTGCTCTGAGGATAGGCTAATGCTAGGGTCCCCATGACCAGACCTGCGGTTGCCTGGGACCAATGCAATTGCAACCAGTCAGATGATAACCGGGCATCAGCAAACCCAGAGGGATCTGAATGACTAAACCCAGCAAACCAACGCTCTCCCATTGCATTACGCTTCACAATCACCTGACGAGTAGGAGCTTTAGATCGCTGCACCCCTTGACAATCCACCCCAATCGCTTGAAGCCGTTGAATCAAAGTGTCCCCTGCAACATCCTGCCCGATACAGCCCAGAAATCGAGCAGCTCGGCCCAATTTCACCAAGGCACAGGCGACATTGGCAGGCGCTCCCCCTGGATAGTCTGTCCCCGTGAGGGAGTCAGGAGCCATCAAGCGATCGATCAGACATTCCCCTATACAGGTGACAGGCTGAGCAGGTAGATGATGTTTCCCCATGGGGTGAGCTGGAGAGACCACTTGGCTCAATGCAAGCGTCGTAGTACGTAGTCTACTAACTCGACTAGGGCATCTCGAGACTCAGAAGCCGGTAGGCTCTGCAAGCAATCGATAGAGCGATGACCATGCTGAGCCGCTAATTGCCGAGAGCGTTCTAGCCCCTGGCTAGACTCAACCAGGTCAATAGCTTGGTCGAAGTCTCCCGGCTGAGAAAATTCCCGTTCAATCAAAGCAGCTAAATAGGGCTTTTCCTCCAAGGCATAGAGCACTGGTGCCGTTAGATTCCCGTTTTTCAAATCTGATCCGGCTGGTTTGCCCAAGACATCGTCTGAACTAGTGAAGTCAAGGATATCATCCACAATTTGGAAGGCTAATCCCAAATTTCGACCATAGTCATAGAGTTGCTGGGTAGCCTCATCAGGCAGTCCACTCAAGACACCCGCTGCTTTAGCACTATTGGCAATCAAAGAGGCGGTCTTACAATAGCTTTTTTGTAGGTAGGCCTCCATAGAGAGGTCAGGGTCGAAGCGATTTAACCCCTGCTGAATTTCGCCTTCCGCTAAATCCATAATTACCTGGGATAACAGCTTGACCACAGTAAGATTGTCGAGATTAGCTAGATACCAAGATGATTGGGCAAACAGGAAATCTCCAGCCAGGACGGCGACTTGGTTGCCGAAGTTGCTATGAACTGTCGGGACGCCTCGACGGGTTGCGGCCTCATCCACCACATCATCGTGGACGAGACTGGCTGTATGAATCATTTCAGTAATCTCAGCCAGTCGGCGATGCTTAGGGGTTATGTCTTGGCTAAGCATGGTAGCGCGAGATAGCAGAAAGACGATCGCTGGGCGGATGCGCTTTCCACCGGCACCAAAGAGATGCTCAGCCGCAGCATAAAGAATCGGGTGTCGAGTACCCACGAGACTCTTGAGGTTATCAGCCAGGATAACTAAATCGGCTTCAACCGGGGCAAACAAAGAAGTGACTGAAGTCATGGATGGACCGACAAAGGCGGTTCGGTTACGAAATTTTACATATCCTGTTCTCATTCTAAGCCAAGGTTTCAGCAAGTGAAATTCTCGCTGAGATCAAATCGGGGATCAGCTTCTCTACCGGGTCCAGTTTGGGAATCGCCATAGAAATGGCCGCAATTGCTACTGTGCATGGATGCTAGAGTCCTATGCCAGCGACCTACAGCCAGTAGTCTGGATGCTAAAGAGACTCTTTCCGTTCCGCTTGGTTCCCTAGCCTTCTAGCCATTGCAACTGGACCAAGTTTGCCTGTGTGTTGCTGTTAGCAGGTAACTCACCATCATAGCCCTTGCGATTTGTAAAACTGCCCCCTAATCCCCTCGGTATTTCGACTGCTCATGCTAAACTACTTATTAAGATTTCCCAAAACCAAATAGAAACACGTGCAGATGTGATAAGAATTCGTCTCTCATGGGGTGATGAGTTTAGCTTTTGCTGAAAAGTTGGCGGTGATGGGCCATGGAATTGTTTATCCATGCCTAGTTGCTGTTCTCTAGAGGCAAAGTGCGTTCTAGATTAATGCATGCGTTTTTAGTCGATTGCTCTGGCTGAATGCTCGCCTGCGGTGATTGACTTTGCTCAGGGAAATCTTGATTGTGATATTTCGCCCGAGTTGGGGAAGTGTTTCCCTACGGCTCTTGGGCTGCTTATTCACCATTTCCCGCATTCCTCACTCACCATGGTACTCGACGCTTCTGTTCTCATTATTCTGGCATTGGCAATTGGTTATCTAGTTATTGTCTATGGACTATTGACGCTGGCTCATCGCGTGGAACGACGAAGTAAGCCGGAGTCTTAGTTGCTAGGTTGGTGGTCTAACCTCTAAGGATTAATACTCTTAGAGAGCTGCTCACCGTTTTTACCAGCTTCCCCTAGGAAAGCCGGTGTGATGGTTGGTGGTATAGCTGGGAGTTTTATTTGTTGAACGGTGATAGGCTCCTGTAGCCACTGCGTCGCTAGCCCGGTAAAGGATTGGGGCTGTCCACTGACGTAGAACTGAGTTGGTAGGGGGAAGCCGTCTCGTCTGAGCCCGAGAATATCTAGTTCTTTGGCGGCAGCGGCTACCAAGTGGACCGCTGGGTCAATATAGGTCATGGTCGAGGGAAGCAGTGACTCTAGCACTGGGGCTAGGTGAGGATAGTGAGTACAGCCATAGACTAGGGTATCGACGTGAGCCGTGACTAAGGGGGCTAGATAGTTGCGGGCAATGCGTCGGGTTTGAGGACTATGGATGTGATTTTGTTCGATTAAGGGGACAAACTGTGGGCAGGCGACTTGCCAAACCCGGCAGTGAGCATTGGCCTCTAAGATGGCTTGCCGATAAGCATCACTGGCTATGGTAGCTGGGGTGGCGATGACCCCGATGCGCCGTCCGACGCTGGCAGCTGCCCGGCCAGCAGGATGGATCAATCCTAGAATCGGGATAGGAAATTCTTGTTGAACTTGTTCTAGGGCCAAGGCCGAGCTCGTGTTGCAGGCCATAATAACCATCTTGACCTGCCGCTCCATCATCCAGGTTAAAATTTGGCGCACGAAGTAAAGAATGTCTGAGGCGGAACGGGTGCCGTAGGGCAAGCGGGCCGTATCGCCGAAGTAGAGGATGGATTCATCGGGGAGTTGCCGACGTAACTCCCGCAGGACAGTCAGACCGCCGACGCCACTATCAAACACACCAATTTGAGCCGTGGCAGTATGCTCACCGGAAGGGGAAAACCACTGGTTCATGCAGGATCACCTAGGGATGAAGATGGGTCATGGTTGGATGTGCGTTTGGAGCGGCAGGAAACCTGCTTCAGGAAGAGGCTTCGGGGGATGACTCAACACTGTCTGACTTGTCTAGGGCAGGTTCTCCAGAGGCTTGGGAGGGATCATCACTGAAGATCAAACGCAGAAACGGTGGTGCCAGAAAGGTGGTGAGAATCACCATGACGATGATGGCGGCTTCTAAGGATTCTGACAAGACACCACTGGCAGAGCCCACACCAGCAAAGACCAAGCCCACTTCTCCCCGTGGAATCATACCAATGCCAACGGCTAAACGATTGATGCCAGGTTGCCCAATGATGGCATAGCCGGTAACAATCTTGCCGATAATCGCGACGATTACCAGAAATGAGGCAATGATTAGTCCGGCTCGATTAGACGGATCCATCGGATTCAGCACACTGATGTCTGTGCGCGCCCCTACGCTGACAAAAAATACCGGCACTAGGATGTCAGAAATGGGACTGATTTGCTCTTCTAATTCTTTGCGTTTAGAGGTTTCGGCTAAGATGAGTCCGGCTGCAAATGCGCCTAGAATAGCCTCTAATTGAATGGTGGCGGCGATGTAAGCCAGTAGGAAGGCAAATACTAGGGAGCTGACGATGACTTGCCCGCGGGTCTTGAGATGGTCAACTAGGGTGACGAAGAAAGGGCTCAGCAGTCGACCGACGAAAATGGCCCCTACCAGGAAGACGGCGGCCCCAACTACCAGGTAGATGACATTGGCAATTTCAATTTCGCCGGTCTTGGCCAGGCTAGCCACGACGGCTAGGACGATGATGCCAAGGACGTCGTCTAAGACAGCGGCTCCAATGATAATCTGCCCTTCTTCGGAACTCAGCTTTTGCAGTTCTGCCAAGACCTTAGCGGTGATACCAATGCTGGTGGCTGTGAGGGCAGCGCCGGCGAAGACGGCAGGTACGGTGGGAACGTTGAATAGGGCAATGAGACCGGCGGTTCCGGCTGAGAAGGGGGCAACGACGCCAATGATGGCTACCACAGCTGCCTGGGGGCCAACGCGAATGAGTTCTTTGAGATCGGATTCTAGCCCGATTTCAAACAGTAGGATGATCACCCCTAGTTCTGCCAGAACGGAGATGACTTCGCTTTCGCCCTGAAACACTGCTAGGGCGGCTGATGGGTTAAGCCCAGCGGTGAGTTCGACCAATTTGATCAGTAGGGATTCTGATTCACTGGCGGCCCCTTCCGGAAAGACGATGAGATGCAGGGCGGATACCCCGACTAGGACACCACCTACTAATTCCCCTAGGACTGGAGGGAGATTGATGCGAGCGCACAGCTCTCCGCCAAGCTTGGCGGCTAGATACACGGTAATCAGGCTCAGCAGAACGCTGGCGAGAATTAAGGGTTCTAGCTCAGCTTTGCTGACCTCGGCTAGAAGGGGGATGTTTGCCTTCCCAGGGGCTAAGGGCATCCAGGTGCCTGTGGCCTCAAGCCAATTTGTCCAATTTGCCATCCAGTCTGTAACAACTCATCCCGTCTACTTTACATGACGTAATGGGTGGGCGTGGATCGCTGCGAGCAGATATCTCAGATAAAAACCCGGTGCTGCAGGGAGGGCATCTGACGGCGGACTTGTTCTAGGCGGGAAGGGTTAATTTCTGCGATCGCAACTCCCGGTTGATTCCCAGCATCTGCCAACACCATGCCCCAAGGGTCGATGATGGCAGCATGGCCATGGGACTGGCGACGGGCATTGTGGAAGCCAGTCTGGGCTGGAGCAATGACATAGCAGGTATTTTCAATGGCCCGGGCCTGTAGCAAGACTTGCCAGTGATCTTTACCGGTATAGGCTGTAAAGGCCGCTGGCACCACCAATACTTCTGCCCCCATCTGAGAGAGATGGCGGTAAAGTTCGGGGAAGCGCACATCGTAGCAGACAGAAATTCCCAAGTTCCCCAAGTCCTTAGAGGGATAAACCGAGGGCAATGACTGGCCAGAGACCACCGTGTTCGATTCCCGGTAAGTATTGCCGTCCGGTAGATTCACATCGAAGAGATGGACTTTTTCATAGCGCATCAGGGCTTCCCCATCGGGGGCCACTAGTAGAGCCGTATTAAAGACCTTGCCCTCGTGAGCTACCACAGGATATCCTCCGCCCAACAAGGTGACCTGGTAGCGTTGGGCCATGGTTTTTAAGAAGGTTTCACTGGACCGACAGATCGATTCTGCCTGGTCGATTTTAGCGGCTTCATCCCCCAAAAAAGAGAAATTCTCTGGCAAGGTGACTAATTCTGCCCCCTGACGCACGGCAAGATCGATCAAATCCTCGGCCTGGGCCAGATTTTTTTCTAAATCTGGTTCACTCGTCATTTGTACTGCTGCCGCCAGGTAAGCCTTCATAGACTCCGTCTCAATCATCCATGTCGAGTTAGCCCCTCAATTTTAGTGGTTGATGGCCTTAGATCATGGGGCCATGGCCGAATATTTTCAGGAATTCAAGAGCACTTCGTCAGCGCTTCAGGTGGCATTGGCTGGTCAGCTGAGCTTAGATGGATCCGATCCCTCGACTGCCCAGGCTCAGAAAGCTGACTGAGACGCCGGGAAGATCTCTCAGCCCTGCTGCTGTGAAGGCCCGCCGGGAGGAGCGTTTGTCAGGTCCGGTGCGATCGCAGGCTCAGACATCGCAGATTGCCGCTGCTGCACGATCGCCAATCCTGCGTTCAGGGCCTGTAGGCGTTCATCCATCCAATAGTCATCCGGGAATAAGCCACCGATCTGTAAGGTTTCCAGCCGACGTTTGACTTGACCAGTTGCCCCTACCACAATCACCTCCCGGCCCTCCTCAGTGGCTTCCTGAATCGCATTCTCAATGGCCAGTGAAGAGGTGACACCCAACACCGGCACCTCGCTGAGGTCGACAATCAACACGTCATAGTGATCGATGGCGTCATGTTCCCGGGAAATGGCCTTGGCGACGCCGAAGATCATGGGGCCACTGAGATGAAAGAGCAACATGCGACCATTGGCGGAGTCCAACGCCTGTTTCTCTGTCGGAGTCAGCACGATCTGATCGTCGGCATCTGTAATCGCCTTCACTGATTCCGACTGCAGGGCATCTAATCGGGCAATGGTGAGGATATTGGCGATAAATACCCCCACCCCCACGGCCACCATTAAGTCTACGAAGACCGTCAGCACTACCACGCTGTACAGAATGCCGGCAGCCTTCCAGGAAATCTTATGGACTCGTTTCAAGAAACCCCAATCGATAATGTCAATGCCCACCTTTAAGACGATTCCCGCCAACACCGCCAGTGGAATACCCGAGGTCAACGGGGCTGCCCAGAGGGCCACTACCAGCAAAATTAGGGCGCGACTAAGACCGGATAGGGCCGTGCGGCCCCCGGCTTGAATGTTGACCACGGTGGCTGTGGTAGCGCCGGAACCGGCAATGCCGCCACAAAGTCCGGTCATCAGATTGGCAATGCCTTGACCGACCAATTCCTTGTTGGACCGATGTTCGTATCGGGTCAGGCTATCCGACACCAGACAGGTCAGCAAGCAATCGATGGACCCCACCATGGCTAGCACTATGGCATTGACAAACATCAATCGCAGGTTGCCAGGGGTGAAGGTCGGCAGTTGAAAATTCGGTAATCCGGCAGTGATTTCACCAATGGTTGCGATCGTGCGAATCTCAATGTTTTGTAGAAAGATCAGAGAGACCACCGTGCCGATGATCAATGCCACGAGCTGAGGCGGCAAAATCCGTTTCAGGGAGTGGGGATATAGAAACAGAATCACCAGAGTCAACATCCCTAACCCCGTTTCCCAGGGACTCACATTGGAGATCAGGGTAGGCAAACTTCTAATCACCCCAAGCACTCCCCCATCGGGGGTTTCTTGACCGAGAAACGGGGCAATTTGCATGAAGATGAGAATCACCCCAATGCCGGTCATAAATCCTGAAATCACGTTGTAGGGCAGCATGGTGATATACCGCCCCAGCTTCAGCAGCCCAAAGCCAATCTGAAACAGCCCCGCCAGCATCACCACCGTGAACGCCATCGCCAGCCCTTGCTCAGGATTGCTGGCAGTAGTTTCGGCAATTACCGCCGTGATGATGACGGTCATGGGGCCGGTGGGTTCTGAAATCAGGCTGGGGGTGCCGCCGAACAAGGCGGCAAAAAAGCCCACCAGAATAGCTCCCCACAATCCCGCCGCCGCCCCTGCTCCAGACGCAATACCGAATGCAAGAGCCATCGGTAAGGCCACGACTGCAGCCGTGAGGCCACCGAGGATGTCACCGCGAACATTGCGAAGGTTGATACGGTTAGTGATCGGCATGGGAGGCCTGGGGCTCGATACGACAGGGAAGGGTTAGACAAATGCTAACGGAACAACAACACCGGAACCGGACTACTTCTTAGCAGTTGTATAGTGGTGCTGCCGAGCACCAGATGGCGAATGCGACTGTGGCCATAGGCTCCCATCAATAGCAAGCTGATGTCATGGGCCTGAATGTATTGGGTGATGACTTTTTCGGCAGCTCCCGGAATCATCTGGCAGGTGGGGCGAAATCCGGCAGACTCGGCTTCCATGGCTGCCACTTTGAGATGGGCTTTGGCGGTTTCATCGTCCGCTTTTTTGCCGGCGGTGACGATGTGCAGATCGAGTCCTTGAAACGCGGGTGATGCGACCAGGAAGTGCAGCATCTTTTGACAACTTTTGCCGCCGTCATAGGCGAGCAGCAGCCGCTCAATCGGTTTGTAATGGCGGCAGGTGATCAGGCAGGGTTTATGGCTGGCCCGGGCGATGCGCTCCATATTGGCCCCCAGGTGGTCGGAGGCAAATTCCGCCGCTTCTCCTCGCTTGCCCAAGATAATCAGGTCAGCGGTGGCTTCAAAGCGATGAAAGATATCGACTAAGAAGCCGGTCTCATGGATCAAGTCGATTGCGGTCACCCCGGCCGCCCGCAATTGCGCCTCAGCATCCTGCAGCACCAGTTGCGCTTTTTCGTGGTTGATCCTGGCCTTCTCATGCTCCAGTTCCACCAGCTTGTCCAGCAGCTCACGGGAAGCCCCTAGCCCGATGGCGCCACTATAGTTTCCTGTAGAAGCTACCTTCTGGCTGCGAATATCAGACACAAACAAAACATCCACTTCAGCTTCCAGACGAGAGGCCAACCAGCCAGCATAGCGATAGCTGCTCTGGGCGAAGCGGGATCCATCGGTACAGAGAAGAATGTGTTTCATCAGTGGGCACATCAGTGATTAGCGAGTTTTTCCAGGGCATCGGGCTCGTTGTGGATGGCCAGCCGATTCAGCAGCGATTGACTGGCTTCGTTGACCCCCAGCAGTTCCACATCGGCCCCATGACGGCGGAACTTGAGCACCACCTTATCGATGGCGTTCACCGCTGCCTGATCCCAGACATGGGCATGGCTCAGATCCACCGTCACCCGCTCCAGCTCTTCTTCAAAATCAAAGGCACTGAGAAACTCCTCCACGGACACGAAGAATAACTGCCCGGCCACTTTGTAGGTGCGCTCGCTGCCATCGGAACTGAGCACCGTGTCTACAAACACCACCTGGGCGATTTTACGGGAAAAGAAGACCGTACTCAGCGCAATGCCAATAACAACGCCGATGGCCAGGTTGTGACTCACCACCGTAATCACCACCGTGGTTACCATGACCGCCGTTTCACTGCGGGGAACGCGGCGAATGTTTTTAATTGAGGACCAGTTGAAGGTGCCGATAGACACCATGATCATCACCGCCACTAACGCGGCCATGGGAATCTGGCTGACCCAGTGCCCCAATACCAGAATGAAAAACAGCAGAAACACGCCAGCAGCCAAGGTGGATAGCCGTTTGCGGCCGCCGGACTGGATGTTGATTACAGACTGGCCAATCATGGCGCAGCCGGCCATGCCACCGAAAAAACCGGTGATGATGTTGGCAATACCCTGGCCTTTGGCTTCTTGATTTTTGTCACTGGGGGTGTCGGTCAGTTCATCCACCAGTGAAGCGGTTAACAAAGATTCCAGTAAGCCGACAATGGCGAGAGTGGCTGAGACTGGGAAGATGATTTGCAGCGTCTCCAGGGTCAGCGGCACCTGGGGCAGCATCAACCCGGGCGGTGTTGTGGGCAACTCTCCCATATCCCCCACGGTCGGGACATCTAACCCCAGCGTCATGGAGGCTCCCGTGAGCACCACGATCGCCACTAGCGGTGAAGGCACTAACTGAGTCAGGCGTGGCAGCAGATAAATAATTCCCAACCCAGTGGCCATCATGGCATAGACCACCCAGGAGGCACCGCTTAGCTGGGGCAACTGAGCCATGAAGATTAAAATCGCCAGGGCATTGACGAATCCCACCATGACCGCCCGTGGCACAAACTTCATCTGCTTGCCCAGCTTCAAGAGGCCGAAGATCACCTGCAACATGCCGGTCAAAATGGTGGCGGCAAATAGATACTGAACGCCGTAATCCTTGACCAGATAGACCATGAGCAGCGCCATGGCTCCGGTGGCGGCAGAAATTAGGCCCGGCCGTCCCCCTACAAAGGCGGTGACGACGGCAATGATGAAGGAGGCGTACAGCCCCACTTTGGGGTCAACCCCGGCAATGATGGAAAAGGCAATGGCTTCTGGAATTAGCGCCAATGCAACCACGGCCCCCGCCAACAGATCGCGGGAGACGTTGGAAAACCAATCTCGCCTCAGTTGGGTGGCGTTTGTCCATGTGGTTGTGGTCAATGCAACCTCCTAACGCTAGAAACCATATCCCTTGCCTACCCCTGGCGTCCGCCGGCTGGGCAAATAGTGAAATTGTCCATGAGTCGGGTCGGGGCAAGGGCAACGATCCTTCGCACAACATGATGCACCACTCATGCCTTAGACCATGCTGTTTAAGCACATGTCGCAATGGAAGACATTTCAGGTGAGTTGGAGCTGCTTGTATAGTTCTCTAGGGCCATATTTGCTAAATCCTGTGATGCCGATACTCAGGGGTATGCGGAATGAAGGCACGGGCGATTCAGGACGATGTTTTTTCAAGGAGCCACAATCTGCTGTTCGACCCACGCTCGAAACTGTCGTAGCGTTTGGGTTTCGCCCAGTTCCAATCGGTCTGCCAATAGCTCCGTGAGTTTGTCCGCAGGAAACCAGGGAAATGTGGGGCTCTGGTCAACAGACTGATAGGCTCCACTGGGCTGCAAGACAAAGAACTGCATCGTCGCCCCCGTAAAGCGCCAAAACTCTTTAACGGCCAACCCCGCGTAGAGCCCCCGTTTGTCGAGCGAGTTCGTGCTGATATCGATTTCAATGACCAAATCAGGGGGCGGATCCCCAGCATTCAAATCAATAGTTTCCCGACCCCTCATCAAGGGTTCACTTTGAATGTAGTAGCAAGAATCAGGTTCCGCCCCAGCTTCCACATCATCCCGGGTTAACGTCGTGGAGCCTCCCTTACTCATCCCGATATCCAGCTCATCGGTCATCGTCCGAATGAGGTCGTCAATGAAACGGTTGATATTTTCATGACGATATAGCGGACTCATGATTTCTAACGTTCCCTGACAGTAGGCGAAGCGAGTGCGGCGATCGGTACCAGACTCCATCAAGATGTTTTTGAACGTTTGCCAGGAGATGTGATGCAATAAGATGCGCTGTTCAGCCGGTTTTTCAACCAGGACTTGAGTCATAACGTTCTACTCCTCTTCACACGCACCAATACTGACCCAGGTGCTAGAGCCATCCTGCCAGTGTTCCTTCTTCCAGATGGGGGCATTGTGTTTGAGGGTATCGATGGCAAACTGACAGGCGGCAAAGGCTTCACCGCGGTGGGGGCAGCCGACGGCTACCAGGACGCTGATCTCACCGATTGTCAGCTTGCCGGTGCGATGGTGAATCACCACCCGTGTCACATCAGGCCACTGCCGGCGGATCTGGATTGCAATTTGCTTGAACACTTCCAACGCCATGGGTTCATAGGCCTGGTACTCCAGATAGGAGACAGGATGGCCGTCGGTGTTGTCGCGCACCATGCCGCTCATGACCACGATCGCGCCATTGCGAGAATCATCCGCAAGTTGATATGCCTCTGCCAGCGATAGGGGGGCAAAGGTGATCCGTAAGGAATCGGTACTGGGAAGGGCGCTGGGGGAAGAAACGGCGGTGACCATGGCGTACGGCAATAATTCGACCAAGTTGTTCTAGGCGACAGCCCCAATGGGGATGCCTGTGTCATAACAGTTTCAGGATACCGTGTCGTTCTGGTGGCGTTCGCCGCTCTGGCGATCGATTGCCGGTGATTACTCTCTCTATGTTGCTGACCCTACCGACCTGCCCGGAGGATGCCACCAGCCTGTGGACCAGCTTCAGTTGGACTATCTTTGGTTGGCTGGTGCGCTGGTGGTTCTAGGTCGGGTGGGACCCTTGCGGATGTCTCGAGTCGAGACCGCCGTTGAGCTTTGGCGAACTCAGCGGGCCCCGATGATTGTCGCCAGTGGTCGGGAAGATGCCTGGCCTATCAAGAATGCCTTGACTGCTGCTAAGGTGCCGGGGCGGCGGCGGCTGATCGACCCCTGTTCCCGCACTACCTATGAAAGTGCTCAGGAGACGGCGTCTCTTCTGCTACCCCAGGGTAAGCAGCGGATTATTCTGGTCAGCGATCTGCCCCGTTTGTTGCGATCGCACCTCACCTTCGAAACCCTGGGATTTCAGGTGATTCCTCACGCCAGTCCCCTGCCGGACCATCTGCCTTGGCCACGACGACACCTGTTGACGGTTCGCGAGTGTCTTGGTTGGCTCAGCTATGGCATTCGGGGGCGCTACGCCCAGAAGACCGCACCCTCAGCGGGGCCGACTTCCCATCAAGTACAGCAGGGCCATGCGCACGGCCACCCCACTGGTCACCTGCTGCGGGATCAGACTTAGGGCCGGATCGTCCATCAACTCCGAGCTCAACTCGACGCCCCGATTCACCGGACCGGGATGTAGCAATTTGACCCCGGGTTGGCACTGGCGGATGCGAGCGTGCGTGAGACCAAACTGCTGATGATACTCCCGTAGACTGGGAAGCCGATGCTGACTCATGCGCTCCTGTTGCAGCCGCAGAGTCATGACAAAATCAGCTCGCTCCAGAGCCGGTGCCAGTTGCCAGTGCTGCACAATGGTGCGCGGTAGGGATGAAGCCGTTGTAAACGCCGCGGCAAAATCTGCTGGTAATAGGGTAGGAGGGGCTGCCAGATGCACCTCCGCCCCGCAGGCAGAGAGGCTCCAAAGATTGGATCGGGCTACCCGGGAGTGCAGAATGTCACCGACGATGGCAATCTTTTTGCCCTGCAGCGGCTCAATGCCAGGATTTTTTGCATCGAGACTGAGGCAGAGGGTAAATAAATCCAGCAGAGCCTGGGAGGGATGCTCATGTTGACCATCCCCGGCATTGAGCACCGCCACTCCACTAGCCAGCCGATCGAGTTCGGTGGCAATGGTGTGGGGGACACCGGCTTCCCGGTGGCGAATCACCATGATGTCGGCTCCCATGGCCAAGTAAGTCTTGGCCGTATCCAGAATGGTTTCTCCCTTCGTCAGAGAGGAGGAGCCGGTGGCAAAATTTAAGACATCGGCCGATAGTCGTTTGGCGGCTAGCTCAAAGCTACTGCGGGTCCGCGTTGACGGTTCAAAAAATAGATTAGTGACCACCTGTCCCTGTAGGGTCGGCACCTTCTTCGTACGACGGGAGAGCACCTCCCGAAAACTCACGGCAGTCTGCACCACGGTGTCGTAGTCTGCGGGCGTAAATTCCGCCAGGGAAAGCACATGGTGACGAGTCCACTGGGCATCCGCCATGATAGATATGCCTAATGACGACACGACAGAGAGGGCTCACGGTGCATGTCCATGGAAACCCGATTCCAGTATTCCATGCTGCAGCAGTGCTGTGGCCTGTTGACGTCATTGCTCCTGTTGGGCCTGGTTGCCTGCCAATCCGCTCAGCCCCCTTCGTCTCTAAGGCCCATTACTAATGGCCTTGACCTAGACGCAGTGATTGCTGCCCTCGATCGAGCCCTGGAGACTGGCGTCGATCTCACCACGGTCACTGTGTATCGCCTAGATGATCAATGCCAAGGATATATAGATGAAGCGGTGCGGGTCCCTAAAGAGCAGGCCCTACAAACCGTCATTGGCCAAATCTTATCGCAGCAAACCTTTTTAGGATTTGACCTGAGTGGCTATCGGGTCGATTATGACCCAACGGCAGCCACCATCACTATCGATCTACGTCTGGCCCCCGATTCTTTCCGACGCCTGGTCTCTTTGTCTAGCTGTGAACAACAGGCAATCTTCGGCAGCCTGCGTCAAACCTTAACGCGCCACCCTGATTGGAAAATCGACACGGTACAATTCACGGATCGAGGTCAGCCCCTGATGCTGTGAGATGGTGCTGTCGCGCCGACAACGGCTTCCTTAGGGGGCTAGCACTTATTGCGCTTTAGCATTGGCCCCCCAACTGTCCACTTGTAAAGCCGAGGCCGACGCTCCCCCCATTACCTATGATCAAGCAGTCTGATCAATAGGCATCCTGCAATTCGTAGAAATCGGGAGAAATGTAGTCCTTCCGCAGGGGCCAGCCGACCCAGTCTTCTGGCATCAGCAGCCGCTTCAGGTTGGGATGGCCCTCATAGACGATGCCGTACATGTCGTAGCTCTCCCGCTCTTGCCAGTCAGCAGACCTCCAGATCCAGTAGACCGAGGGTACCCGAGGATTTTCTCGAGGCAAAAATACCTTCACTCGTACTTCCTCAGGACGGTCGGCATCATCGCTCACCTTAATCAGGTGGTAGAAGCTGACCAATTTCCCTCCTGGTCCGGTGTCATAGGCTCCCTGACATTGCAGATAGTTGAATCCGTAGGTGTACAGGGCGGTGCAGATGGGAATTAGAAACTGAGACTCTACCCGTAACAGTTCTACACCGCTGTGGTCAGGTTCGAGGGCTTCGGCGTCGAAACCGTTGTCCGTTAACCAGCTACAGATTGGACCGATTTCAACCAGTTGACCTTGTGCCTGTTCCTGATCGTCACCATTTCCAGGAGTTGACGCCTGGGATTGCTGATCAGCCATTGTCGACAGTGTCCTCCTGCTGCTGTGACTCTGTTAAAGACGGCGATACTGGCATGCCTGTAGCGGCCCCCAGTTCCTGCGGTGGAGCCTGGCGGCCTTCAGCCTGAACATACTGTCCCGTCAAGATGGGCGGTACTGGCTTCAAATTGTGAGCGGTGGTGTAATAGCGATGGGTTTGTTCCATCTGGGCCCGCTCTTGCATCGATTCATTGGCCACTTTCTTGCGCAACTTGACGATGGCATCAATGATGGCCTCGGGTCGGGGTGGGCAGCCAGGAATGTAGACGTCTACGGGAATGAGCTTATCTACTCCCCGTACCGCTGTCGTTGAATCACTGCTGAACATACCGCCGGTAATCGTGCAGGCTCCCATGGCCATAACATACTTGGGGTCTGGCATCTGCTCATACAGACGCACTACGGCCGGCGCCATTTTCATGGTGATAGTGCCAGCGGTGATGATTAAATCAGCCTGCCGTGGGCTAGCGCGCGGTAGCAAACCAAACCGGTCAAAGTCAAATCGAGAGCCGATCAGGGCGGCAAACTCGATGAAGCAACAGGCCGTGCCGTACATCAGCGGGAATAGACTGGAAAGGCGGCTCCAATTGTATAAATCGTCGACCGTGGTCAAGATGATGTTTTCTGAGAGATCCTGGGTCACGGCAGGTGGAGCCGCAGGACTACTGATGCGTTCATCAGGCGCTATCATCGGGCGCTTAGGAGGAAGTGTATTTGCATTCATGACCATTCCAATGCTCCTTTTCGCCAGGCATACACGAGAGCAACCACCAAGATGGCAATGAAGATGAGTGCTTCTACGAAAGCAAGTAGCCCTAAGCGATGGAAGGCCACGGCCCAGGGGTAGAGAAAGACAGTCTCGACGTCAAAGACGACGAAGACCAGGGCGAACATGTAGTAGCGAATGTTGAACTGAATCCAAGCACCGCCGATGGGCTCCATGCCAGATTCGTAGGTGGTTCGCCGCTCTACCCCGCGACCTTTGGGGCGCAACAGCCACGAGGCCGTCAAAGCCAAGATAGGCACCAGACTGCAGAACAGCAGGAAAACCAGAAAATATTCGTATCCGTTTAAGACAAACACCCGTTAGCTACTGCCTCACACTCAACTCAACATTCAGCACAGCCATCTTCTGAGGACGGTTGTCCCGTCTAGGCCTTAGCTTCATTATAATTTACATATCTATCAACTTCAGGGGAGCGTCTCAGAATCTTCCTGTCAGGCAGGTTTTGGTCCTCGCCTCACGACCTTGGCCAACAACGCAGATTATAATAAATCCCTGACTATGTCATAATCTTTAACACACGGTTATGCCAAGCCCAGCTTGAGACGCGGAGTTTCCCGCTAGGCAAATTCCGGGCTTTGAGCTAGACGCAGTTCATTTTAAGGGGTTTTTTCCCGATCCGTGGTCTGGTCTTAGATAGAGATATGGAATTACCTCCATAGGGAATGGCTATGAGTACCGAGCCTAATACTCCTACCAACATGGATGCCAACATGGATGCGACTCCTGAGCAGGCGGTGTCTGAGAACGCTGAGCCTAGAGAGTTAGACCACTATGAGTGTCGCAGTTGCGGCTATGTCTATGAGCCTGAGAAGGGAGATAACCGGTCGAATGTTCCGGCGGGTACCTTGTTCAGTGAGTTACCTGAAGGCTGGCGTTGCCCAATCTGCGGGGCTCCCAAGCGGCAATTCAGCAATATCGGTCCGGCAGGCTCCCCCTCTGGCTTCAAGGAAAACCTGGGCTATGGGCTAGGGGTGAATACTCTGAGCCCCCGTCAGAAAAACGCGTTGATCTTTGGTGCCCTGGCCTTAGGGTTTTTGTTTTTCATGAGTCTCTATGGGCTTCGATGAGCCCATAGAGCCAGCAGTTATTGCTGACTGTTTCTTCGTCACTGTAGAGATAAGTAGACTGTGATGCGTGCGTTGGTCACCAGATTAAAGCAGGGATTGGCTCTAGTTGCGATCGCACTTTTCGCAGCCAGCTGTAGCAACTACCTGCTTCCCAACTTAGAGGAAAACCCCTGGGACATTTTGTCCCTTCCCACCGATGCCACCTTTAATGACATTGCCTTTACCGACACCGATCCGAATCATGGCTGGCTGGTAGGTACCGGCAATACCCTGATGGAAACACAAGATGGTGGCAACACCTGGGCACCAAAAACCCTAGACTTAGACCAAAAGTACCGTCTTACCTCGGTGAGTTTCTCAGGCACTGAGGGATGGGTAACCGGTCAGCCCTCACTATTGCTACATACCACTGATGGCGGCGCTAGCTGGGAACGGATTCCCCTGAGTGAAAAACTACCCGGCAAGCCATTTCTCATTACCGCTTTAGGCCGCCAATCTGCCGAGATGGCCACTGATGTCGGCGCCATCTACCGCACAGAAGACAACGGCGAAACTTGGCAAGCCCTAGTAGAAGGGGCTGTAGGAGTTGTGCGCAATATGAATCGCTCTGCTGACGGGCACTACGTGGCAGTCTCCTCCCGAGGTAACTTCTACTCCACCTGGCAACCTGGAGAGCGTGAGTGGCACCCCCACAATCGCCAAAATTCACGACGGCTGCAGAACATGGGCTTCGATCGGGATGGCCACCTTTGGTTGTTGGCTCGGGGCGGGCAGATCCAATTTGCTGAATCTGGAGGAGTCGAAGACTTCGAAGACCCAATTAACCCTGAGCTTGTCACTAGCTGGGGGCTGCTGGATATCGCCTACCGCACCCCCGATGAGCTCTGGGTATCGGGCGGCAGTGGCAATCTGCTCTGCAGTTTTGATGGTGGCAAAACCTGGTATCGGGATGAATCTGTCGAAGATGTGCCATCCAATCTGTATCGCATTGTGTTCACCGACGCTAATCGCGGCTTCGTCCTAGGACAACGAGGCTATTTACTGAAATATGCCGACACCACTGAAACTGCTTGATGCCCAATTGGTTGGTCAAATTTCACTGTAAATTAGAGAATAGCTCACGGTTGTTAAGCATTTCGTTCTTTCCGTATGATTGAATAGGAAGAGTCTTGAACATGTTGCTGTTTGTAAGTAAGGAGGAACCGTTTAGATGGCAGGTACAACTGGAGAACGTCCATTTGCTGACATTATTACCAGTGTTCGTTACTGGGTGATTCACAGCATCACCATTCCGGCATTGTTTATTGCTGGTTGGTTGTTCGTTAGCACCGGCCTTGCCTATGATGCCTTTGGCACCCCTCGGCCTAACGAGTACTATCCAAAGAACCAGATGGAGCTGCCAGTGGTCTCAGACCGCTACGAAGCCGATCAGCAAATTAACACCTTTACGGGCCAGTAACGTTAACTCATTTGTCGTCATTAGGTGAGGTACCTATGCAAAGTAACTCTCCCAACGAACCGGTTACCTATCCCATTTTCACAGTTCGGTGGCTGTCGGTTCATGCCCTAGCTATCCCGACTGTATTCTTCCTCGGTGCGATTGCCGCCATGCAGTTTATTCAGCGATAGGAGTTTATCGTGGAGCGGACACCAAACCCTAATAAGCAACCAGTCGAACTAAATCGAACGTCGTTGTACCTGGGATTGCTTCTCATATTTGTGCTGGGATTTTTGTTTTCCAGCTATTTCTTCAACTAGACATTCCCAGTATTTTCCCAGGCGGTTGAATTAGCATCGATTAGCATAGGCCTTGTTACCATGCTGCTCGATGCCAGATTGTCACTGTTCGTTTAGGCTGTGCATGAGATATAGATAGGAGAACATTATGTTGCAAAGCGGTCGAATTCCTCTGTGGCTAGTCGGGACAATTGCTGGCACAGGCATTCTCGTTGTCGTCGGGTTGTATTTCTACGGAGCTTATGTAGGCGTTGGCTCCGCCATGTAGGCGCCAGAGTAGTCAGAATGTTTCCGCTATTGACTCTAATGGGCATCGACGACTGATATAAGATCAAGGTTTATCTGACTGACCGTTAAGGTCCAGAAGTGTCTATGCTTCTGGGCCTTAGCGATTAGAGCGCACTTAGCGGCAATCTTGCCAACAGTAGCAGACCTGCCCCGCAAGGTCGCCTGGGCAGAAGTGGGCTGACTATTCGCCCAACTTACTCGGGAGAAACCACTGATGTCTCGTTGGATGCCGATGAGGTCCCTAGGGAAAACTCATCGAATTTAACCACTTCGCTCTCTGGAGCACGGGTATCGAAGTAATAGCTGCTAACAGTACCGCTCTCGGTGTCTAGCAGGCTAAAGGCGGTGATGTCATTACTGGCGATATAAGGTAAGGGATCTCCCTGCTCATTGGTTAGGGGGGCCACGGTAGGAATCTGGGGGCGTAACCCATTGGGATCGCCACTGGCGGCATAGTAGTCCTGGCGATAGCCATAGCGTAAATCTCCATTGGCCTCAGCAGGTGGTATCTGGCGTTGCTGCTCTTGCCAGTAGGCGCCATAGGTGTTGCCCACATTGGAGGTTTCCAAGAAATGCATCCCACCAGGGCTAACAAAACGATTCCAAATATGGGAATGACCGTAGAGCACCAGATTCACTCCGGCTTGTTCCAACAGCGGCATCAAATCTCGCCCTAAATAATCATCTTGGCGGGGATATTCGTAGCGGATGGCTTGCAATTGGCCGTTATCCTGGCGGTCGAAGCGGCGAACTGGCTCTGTGAAGGGAGGAACGACGTTGTCTCCCAGGGAATGGGGGGGATGGTGCAGCATGACGATTTTGTATTTGGCTTGGCGAAAGGCGTCGCTCGCTAGCTCTCGCTGCAACCATTGATACTGCCAGCTTCCTGGCGTAATCGGCTCAAAGATGTGATTGCCGTGGCCCCAAGCCCCAGGGTTGTGGAGATCGGCGGCCCGTTCTCGATAGCGTCCTCGAGTATTGAAGCCCACGTCTGGCTGGCGCCAGATGCGAGTAACGTAAAGGGAGATTAGCCGCACGTCGCCGAAGGTGACGGCATAGTAACGGGAGGTTTGCTCAGGGCGATCAGGGTTGGGAACGGTGCTGCGGGGCAGGCTGAAGATCTCTTCATAGGTGTCGCTGTTGAAGGAATTATCGACAATCCACTGGCGTCGTAGTGGTTCCGAATCGGTAGGATTGAAGACCTCGGCGTGGTCTTGATAGAGCTGAATGGCGGCAGAGCGCGGCACGGGATCGTTGAACTGCTCTCCCAGAGACGTGGCCATGGAGTAGCGGCCCATGACCTCGTGGTTGCCGATGGCTGGGAATAGGGGAGCATGCTGAATTAATTCCCCGCCTCGGTAAAGCGTCGTTTGATCCGCGTGGGTCAGTGCATAGTGGGCTCGTCCCTGTAGGCAGGGAAAGAAGGCATACCCCTGATTGTCATCGAACCATTCCGAGGCTCGATCGGGGATGTTGACTAAATCCCCGGCCATAAAGATGGCATCGACTTGCCCGGCCGTCTCGGCCACCTGCTGCAGGTTGGCTGGGGTCATGGGTTTGAGCTGGTGATCAGAAGTTAAGAGAATGGTCAGGGGTTGGCCAGCCGCAGGGGCGGCGCTGAGGGTAAAGAGCTCACTGCGGATTAATTCGCCGTCTTCCCTCAGGCTGATGACTCGATAAGGAATGCGTTGACCGGTTGGTAGGCCGGTGAGTTCAGCTTCATGGCGCCAGATGGGCCGATGGATGGGAGCCTTTAAATCAGCCACTGTCACATCCGCTAGAGTGACCTGGGAGTCGCTGTCTTCCCGCATCCGGCTGAGTTGGGTGGTGGTAGCAATGGCGCGCCATTGTTCGGGCTCGCCTTGGGGAAGTCCCGAGCCAGCGACAACCGCGTGGTCGCGACCGGCAAACTCGGTGAACCAGACCACCCGCACCGATGTGGGCGTGGGATTTTGCAGGAAGGGATCGGTGAGTAAGCCGCTGCTCACGGCAGGTGTCTCCTCAGTTTGGATTCGGGGTGACAGCCTAGGATACATCGTTACTAGTAGGGCTGTCGTTAACACCAGTAGTAACCCTGCTACCAGCAAGGTTAAATCTTCACGCTTTGCCATGGAGCACCACTTATCGCCCCCTGTAGATTAGCTCAGAGGAGATTTGAAACATCACGGGTGGCTCAAGTTTTGTGCCGCCCACAGCTTGATGGTGGTGACTGTGGCAATTGTGCAGCTCAAAAAGCGTCCTGCTATTGCCCAGTGACGGCCTTGGCCTGTGCCAAGCTTTAGGTAGGTATTAAGGGACCTATGGAGCGACAAGATTGCGATCGCATCTCTTCGGCCTGGTGGCGCCAACTGGTGTGGGCCGCCTTCTTGTTGGCGTCCTTAGGCGTACACGGGTTGGTATTGTCTTTGCCGATAGCCACCCATGACTCGCCTGAAGACACTGAGGACGACAGGCCTACCCCCGCGGCCGTAGCGACCATAGCCGTGACCCCGTTGTCGACCTCTCCCCCCCAGAAACCCCAACCCCAGCGGCCCCGCCGCCGCCACCCCCCCCAGAGAACCGTCCTCCAGTGCAGCCCCAAGCCACCCCATCACCTTCTCCCGAGCCTATGCCCCAGACCACCGTAGCCCCTGCCACGGAGACGCCTAGGCCTGCCTCAGATACGCCTGAGGCTTCTGCAGAGACGCCCCCTTCTTTGCAGGAACGGCTGCAGGATCGCAGCCAGTATGGTGACTATGATGGCAGCCAGGTGAAGTCAAGCGGCCGAGCAAAAAGTGTGGCCTATCTCACCTGGCAGGCTGGCTTGGCTTCCAATGATTATGGTGGTCAGGCCCCGGCTCACACCCCGGAAAAAATGACCCTTGTCGATGGCCTATGCCCTAGACCACTGCCTGGATACTCCTCCAGCCACTGCCTATGTGGGCGTCGTCCTAGACTCCCAGGGGAACCTTCAGAGTGATTTGGCGATATTGTCCAGCAGCGGCTATGCCATCTTGGATGAAGCCGCCCGGGCAACCATTCAGCAACATGATTTCTCCCCCCCCGCAGAACTGACCGCCTACTCGATAGAGGTGGAGATAGAGAACTATCCTGACGACTGTCCAGAGAGGACCTGAGAGGTAGTCTCAAGGGTTAGATCCAAGCTCAACTGGGTATAGGGAGAAACGGGCTGTAGATTTGCGATCGCAATGCCCAGCAGCCGTACCCGATGTTGCTGCTGCCAATGGGCAATCAATAGCTGGGTAGCCTGGGCATGAATCTCAGCACTGGTCTCAAAGGGAGTCGAGCGGGTATAACTGCGGGTAATCTGGCGATAGTCGGCGTATTTCAGTTTCAGCGTCAGCGTATAGCCACAGCGTTGTCGTTGTTTTAGCCGGCTGGCCACCTGCTCCGCCAAGGGTGCCAATGCCTGCTGCAGCTGAGCCAGGGTTTCTAAATCCCGAGCAAAGGACCGTTCTACCCCGATCGACTTGCGCACCCGGCTGGGATTAACCGGTCGCGGATCTGCCGCTCGCGCCAACTGATAGTACCAGCGACCGACTTTACCAAAGTGACGCACCAACTCGGCCTCTGACCATTGCTGTAAATCGGCCCCGGTATAAATGCCCAGGCCATGCATCTTAGTAGCCGTGACCTGGCCAATGCCATGGAATCGCTCAATCGCCAAAGTGGCCACAAAGGCTAGGGCCTGGCCTGGGGTAATCAGGGTGAGACCATCGGGTTTTTGATGTCCGGAGGCAATCTTAGCCAAGAACTTATTCATCGCCACGCCGGCGGAAGCAGTCAGGCCCGTCTCTTGGTAAATTGCCCGTTTAATAGCTTGGGCCGTGGCCTGGGCCGAGGGTAGATGGCGCTTATTGGCCGTCACATCCAGATAGGCCTCATCCAGGGCCAGGGGCTCGATTAAATCGCTGTAGCGACGAAAAATCCCATGGATCTGCCGGGACACCTGGCGATAGACGTCGAAGCGGGGTTTGACGAAGATTACCTGCGGGCAACATTGCTGGGCAGTGCGGCTGGGCATGGCGGCATGGATGCCAAAGCGTCGGGCCTCGTAGCTGGCAGCAGCCACGACCCCCCGTTGCTCAGGGCGTCCCCCGACCACAAGGGGCCGTCCTTGGTAGGCTGGGGTATCCCGTTGCTCTACCGAGGCATAGAAGGCATCCATGTCGATATGAATGATCTTGCGCAGATTGCCCATGCTCTCAAGAGGGAGGGGAATCCCGCTGTCCCTGGGACGGCTTTCCCCCTGCCATCACTGGCTAGCTTTTTCATCATAGAAGTGTGGATGAGATTTGGATGCAGCAACGTCGGTGAGGGTCACGATGACCCAGCAGTGGCGACGGGCTAAACGCTGGCTGGGACAGCGATTGCAGTGATGGGGCCAGGCCCTGAGTCAAGGGTAGCCGTAGCATCGACTCCCGGCAAAACTAGCCGGGGAATGCCCTCAGGGAGTCATGAAATCTAAAACCTCACTAAGAATTGGCGATATGCGATCGCGTCTGAGGGACACTAGAACTCTAGCAACTGTGACGCATACATATCGCCATGACTGAATTTCTCGACTTTCTCAAGCACAAGTATGCCTATGTCGCCATTGGTGAGTTTAAGCCTGGGTGTTTCTCAGAGGCCCGCCAACTCTATGAAAAAGCGGTGTCTACCTATGACCATGGCTTCAAGGGGGCCTATTTACTGCAGGAACCCGGTACTGATCGAGGCATTGCCATCATCCTCTGGGAAAACGTAGAGGATATGGAAGCCCACGAGAGTGAGGTGTATGAGCAGGCTCTAGCCAAGATCTCCCATCTGTTTGCGACACCACCAGTAACCACCTTCTATGAGGTGTGTAGTGAAATTGGCTTACCTGATGGGGCCAAGCCAGTGGGAGTAGTGGATGCATAGGCCGGCAATCGCTTGGCAGTAATGCTCTCCGCCACGGCCTCCCAGCCCTCCTAAATGGGGAAGCAAGTGCTTCCAAGTCCCCTAGAACTGGGGGCTGCAGGAGGGTATTAGTGAGCAAACTTTTTGCAAAATATTGCGCCTGATGGTGTACTCTGGTTAAATTTCCTGTATTCGAGCAGAGCCTATGGCAAAACGGCCCAAACACACGCAAGCTCATATGTCTCGCACGGTCTCTAAACGCCAGTCCACCTTCTTTCGACAGCGCACCCGGACTCAGATGGAATACTACATGGGGGCCAAGTTGATTGAGGTGGGGGTTGACCCCAAAATTGCTATCTATCGCTGGTCGGTTGAAGACCAGGGGGCCAATGAAGTCTGGACCTACAGTGCCTACTGGGGAGACTCTCGCGAGAAGTTGGAGCAGGCCGAGGCATAGATCCTCCGGCAGGGCCTGGGGTTGCGAGGGTCTCAGAGTTTAAGACGGTGAAGTATCAGAAAGTTTCCCGATCTAGGGAGACTTAATGATTTGCTAGGGCCTGAGTAAGGGTTTCGTAAACTCAACGACCAACTTTAAGGAATTGGGCATTGACCTTGGCTTAATGGATGGATATTGGCTACTCCTCAAACTTCGCCATGCCGTCTTCAATGATGCCTACTGTGTCAACGATTCGCCTGCCCAAAGTGGGACTGTTGGGCCTGAGCGCTACGCTGGTCTGTATTTACCTGGGGCTGCTGTGGCGCATTGATGACGTGGCTCACTTAGGGATGAGTCTATTGTTCTTAGTCGCAGCTGGCTCGATCACTTGGGAGCGCCGACAGCAACTGCAGTGGCGATGCGATCGCATCGGCCTCATAGCCGGAGGCGGTCTACTACTACTGACCCTGGCAATCAGTGGTTGGCTAGCCGGCCAGGGGCATCCTGATCACCTCCCTACTGGACTGCGGCGGCAACTCTTTCAGAGCCTCTTACGGTTGTTACCGTTTCTGTCTACCCTAGCTCTGGCCTGCCTGGCCGCAGGCTGGCATCATCTCCGTCAGTTTTGGCGGGAAGTGGCGATTATGGCTGCCCTCGGCATTCCCAGTATCTTGGCTAGTGTCACCGTAGACATCTCGCCGATCACGGCTCGGTTTTCGACCCTGTTGTTGTGGTACGGCGGTTTCCAGGTGGTGCGCCAAGATCTGATCATCGCCTTGCCTGGGGGCGGGGTAGAGGTCTATGCAGGGTGTTCGGGCATGGAATCCATGACCTATCTGCTAGGGCTATCTGTAATCTGTCTGATTATGTTTCCGATTCGGGGCGTGAAGGCCTGGCTGACTCCTCTGTTGGCCATTGCCTTAGGATTCATCATCAATGGGATTCGGGTGGCCCTGATGGCGGTGTTAGCGGCCACGAACAACACCGCCGCCTTCGACTACTGGCATGAGGGAGACGGGTCTTTGCTGTTTGGACTGTTTGCCGTGCTGACCTTTGGCGGCCTGTATATGGGATTGCTGACCCTAGATAGCAGCAAGCCTGCCGCCTCAACCCAGACCGACCCACTGGAGTTCCCTTGGGACCCTCCCCCTGATGCCTAGGGGTGCCGTTGTTGCTAACTGACGAGCTGCGCAAGCATTGAATAACCGATGACTAAGACTAATAAGACAACGCCAGATACCGAACAGCTGACTCAAGCCCTGAAACAACTCTGGAAATCCCGCAGCACTATGCTGCGCTCAATCTCACCTCTACGGTTGGCGGGCTATGGGTTATTGCTGTTAGCGCTGTTTGACCTAGCGGAAATTTTAATTCCGCCCGTGTTGATGAACCCCCGCTGGGAATTTCAGGCCTTCGGCCAGTTGATTGAGCGAGTTCCCGTGCCGCTGATTGGGGTCGGCCTGATTTTTATCGGCGGTCGGGATGAACGGCTGCCATGGGAGGTCTCTCTGCTCAAAATATTGTCCTGGGTGACGCTACTGGTGGGGGTGCTCTATTTCCTGCTCATTCCCCTGGGGGTGGTCAATACTATCCGCATTGACCGCCAAAATAATGCCCAGATCACGACCCAAACGAATGAAGTGCGATCGCAAATTGAGCAGGCTAAAGCGCAATTGGCGACCGTGAGTACTCCCGAGGAAATGCAGGCATTATTGCAGGCCGCTGGAGCGACCCAGGCAGTGCCTGAGCTAGGAGATCAACAAGATATCTCAGCCCTGAAAAATCAATTTACTGAGGCGATTGCAGACAACGAGGCGTCCCTGGCCACACAGGCCGCAGAAACTCGCTCCTCCCGACGCCTGGGGCTGCTGGAGAAGTCTATCAAGTGGAACCTCGGAGCCCTGGTAGCTGGGATGATGTATGTTCTCATCTGGCGCAGTACTGATTGGGCCCGGCGCGCCACTTCCTAAGAGTATTCCATCTAATCTGGCCTATTCAGCCAGCCCTTGGATGAGTATTGAGCGGGAACACTCTAAGCCAGAGCTATGCCAGTGTATCCGTCAGGGAGGGGGCAGCCAACGCGCTGCCCCCAACGCAGTTATTGGGCCTCGGTGCCACAGTCATAGAAGCGCACCAGCGCCGCCGAGGCATAGTTGCGCAGGGCTGGCTGATTGGGCGCAAAGGCTGTTCCCGATTCATTCAGCGGGGTGGCGACGCCACAGTAGGCTGACATGGTGGTGATTAGCGATTCTCCCCAATGGCCCTGAATGTCAGAAAACTGGAACGCTGTCTGGGTGGGGACTAACTCGGTATTGAGTCCTTGCGATCGCAACGAGAACTCTGCCGTGCGCCGGATCATAGCCATCAGCTCCACCCGCGTCACATTTGCCGTGGGTCGGAAAGTGCCCACATCGTCGCCGCTGACGATGTTATTGACCTTAGCAAACTGAATCTTAGCAGCACTCCAGCGACTGGCTGGGACATCAGGAAAGGGATTGCTATTGACCTGGTTAGGCACATTGAGATTCGGGATGCGGGTGCGCAGGGCCTCAACAATCATGGAGACGGCTTGTTCTCGGGTGACAGGTTGGCGGGGACCGAAGGTGCCATCCTGGAAGCCAGCGATAAATCCGATTTCAGTGGCTCGAATAATTTCGCTGGCGTATAGATCGCCACTGATGTCAGGAAATACGGGACCGGGCGTGGGAGTTGGTGTCGGCGTGGGAGTTGGTGTCGGCGTGGGAGTTGGTGTCGGCGTCGGTGTCGGCGTCGGTGTTGGCGTCGGCGTCGGCTGTGCGTCGATTAACTGGGCTAGGGTGAGATCATTGGTGAAGTAATTATGGCCTAGGGTGCGGCCCTCAAAGGTGCGCTTGGTAATGCGCCAGCCCGGTTCCAGGATGATTTTGGTGTAGCCAGTGGGGCTAATGCCATTGGTGCGGCCGATGGTCAGCGGTCTGCCCCCTAACCTAGGGATTCCCTGTAGTACTAAGTCCCCATCTATTGCTCGAATCCGCAAGAGGTAAGACCCTCCCAGATCCTCATCGGCCACCCGAATAGAATAGCCGTTGCTATCAGAGGCCCGACCACAGATGCCTGAGAAGTCAAAGGTGGTCCACAGGGGCTCAACGGCTACTGGATTACTGCCAGTTTCCTGCCAGCAGGGACGGCTATCACTTATCTGCTCGATGATATACAAGCTGTAGGGCTCTAAACGGCTACCAGGAGCGGCCACTACCAGAAAATCATCCTGATCAACTTCCTGCTTACCATAGACTGTCTGAGCTAATTGAGGTGTAACAGTCGCCCGCGGGGTCTGAACCTGGTTATAGGCGATGGCAGTGCCCAAGCCACCGAATAGGCCAACGGTAACGGCAGTCAGTGCAGTGATGTTTAATCTTGCCAGTGATGTCATGGTCACCCTTCCTAAGAATGAACGTGTGTGAGGTAAGACGACACCAAAATATAGCGTTAGCCAGATAGCTGAGGCTAGTCAGCCTTGCTCAAGGCTCCAAACTCGGGAGCGATTTGGCGTGCAACCGTCTCATGCTGGCTGATGGCTGCTATACCATGCCGTCTGTTCGGTGAGACCCAGGTCAGATCGGGCTCAGTTGTTTTCTTGACAGCCAACCTCCATGGTTCAACTCGGCCTAGGGGTTGACCCGCTCGCTAAACGCCGATGCTATCAATACCCCGGCACTCGACAGTTGTCGGAGCGCTCAGTCAGTAGTATTGATCTACAGAACCTAGATACGTTATGTCATAGATCACAGACGAGACAATTCGCTATTCAGTTTCTAAGGGAACTCAGTGGCGATATTTCTCCAGATTTAGTCTTGCCTAGGGTATTGTTCTGTAGGTGAAGCGCTTTGACAAGTCTCTCTTGGTGTTCTGTAACGTCAGATGACAAATTGGCAAGATGCCTGGAGCTAGAGCCATGCTCTGAGGAAGATGACCAGGGGAAATGATAGGAGCTAATGGGCGCAATGGGGGCAGTTGCCACCCCACATGGGTAGTTAGCCAGGGTAGATCCCTTAATATCACTGGGGAGCCACCGCATCCACCCACACCTGCATATCAGTCAAGGTGATGGGCCCAAATTGGGTGGCCAAGGCCACATCCGCGGCGTCGCGACCATAGGCAATGGCGATACGATTACCCCGCAACTCCGATTGACTGGCATCGAAGACATACCAATGATCCCCGACAAACGCTTCAAACCAAGCGTGTAAATCCATCGGTTCTAATTGATATAAATAGCCCACTACCATGCGGGCAGGGATATTTAAACTGCGGCATAGTGCAATGCCTAAATGGGCAAAATCACGGCAGACTCCAACGCGATGGCGGGCCGTTTCAACTGCTGAGGTGGAGACATCGCTAGCACCATAGGCATACTGAATATGACTGTGAATCCACTGGCGAATGGTGTCTACTTGATCATATCCTGGCCGACTATCGGCAACGATTTCACTGGCCAGTTCTGCCAAACTATCTGATTGACAATAGCGACTCGGCAACAAAAATTGTAGGGCTGTCTCCGGTAAGTGTTGAATGGGAACAAAGGGCGCCCCTGGTTGCACATCAACATGATCTGCAGTTTCCACCTGCACTGTTGTGCTGACCGCCAGGGCTCCCTCTGGCACAATCAACCGTTGGCATAAATTGCCATAGCTGTCGGTATACTCGACAACGGGAACTTGAGGCTGCAATAAATATTCTTCCTTCATTACCCATTGGGCAAACCCACTGCGGGGCCTGAGCATTAAGATTAAAGGAGCTGGAGCCGTTGCCGTGAAAGAAATATGACATCCAGCAGTCAGTTGCATGATATCTAGGATGGATAGCCCCCACGCAGCATACTTTGTCAAGGGATATGAGTTTATTAATCGAGATATCCGTTCTCAAACGTCGATACAGACACTCCATCGATATAAGCTCTGCATTTTGTAATAATCGGCAGTCCCGGTGGCCAGGCATCACAACGAAATCCGTCCTGTGGAGAAGAGGCGATAGCCTAGGGTAAATGACACTAAGGCCAAGAAGAACTGCCACAAGCTGGTCGGATTGAGGATAGCCCGGCTGCTGACAAAGACACACAGCACTCCCAGGGCAATCAGCACCCAGCCCAATTGCTTAGCTGCCCCCAGGGGAGCCAGCAGCAGCGTGACGATGCCCAGGCTCAAGAACAAGATAGAGACATCAGCAGCGATGCCACGCCACCAGTAAGGATTGACATTGGTGGTGAAAAAGATGTTTTTGCCCAGGAAATAAAGCCCCAGCAGCAGTAGACCCAGGCCAATCAGTTGAATCAGAAATCGCATCGTTTACCTACCCCAGGCCAACATTTCATCCAAAGCGATTATTCTCAAGAGGAACCTCTACTGCCCGACAAGCGACGGGCCAGCCATAGAGGTCCCCCAAATCCGATCAGCAGATTTGCCAATAACCACAGATAGGAGATGGCTCCTCCAAAACCATGGATAGTGCATCAGCTTGTCTAGGGAAATTCTCACAATCACGACCTCGCTCGCATTGACCTACCCACTCTGCAGCTGTGATTGGACAGGCAGAGATAGGGAAGCTCGTAGCTAGGATAATCGACCCGGAAAAGGGTTGTCAGTATCTCTTACCAAGCCTGGCGCTGGCTCACGCCAAGCAGTTCGCTAGTGCATTTCTAAAGCAGCTCTAAAAAGTCTACCCCTACCCCCAATACCAGGCCCACATCGGTACCATCGTTGCCGAAACTGGCATTGATGCGGGCGGTTCCTGTCACCAGGTCAGTAATGGGGACATCGACCCCTCCAGACACTAGTGGATCGACCTCAAAGTCGTCTGTTTCTACGGAAATACCGGCTCCCACGAATGGAAATAGTAATGGTCTGCCCGTGGATTGATGTTGAATTGGCAACCCACCGGTCACGGCAAACGAGGCTAGGCTGTCGCCGGTGAGCACCGAGGCCGAATGGATAGATAGGTGATCTGTCACTGACAATCGCCCCACTAACGAAAATCCCCCATCACCTAGGCCAGTCTCGCCTTCATCGCTGAGGCCAATGGTACCACCGACGCCAAAGTAGTTGATGCGATCTACCTCCGCTTCAGCCTCCGTTTGCTGGGCAATTGGCGCTGGTTGGGGAATGCCCAGCTGCTCTGCATCCGAGGGGTCAACCGATGATGGATCAGTTTGGGCGACACAGGGGTTTGCCGCTGCCAGCAGTAGCACATTGATCACTCCAATCAACTGTAGCTGGTAGGTCATAGGCATCATTATTTAACCCTCTTAGAAACGCTATCTGCTGGATTTGTCAAACAAGGTGTTTATACCAGTGGCTGACCGCCTGGTTGATAGCCGTGGGTGATGCGGCCGGCTTGGCAGACTTGCTGGGCATAGGTGCGGCTGATGGGATCCTCTAGGTGCCAGAGGGAATCGATGCCAATGCCATTGCGTCCCTGGTCTTTGCCGGAACTATGGATGTATTGTCCATCTCCTAAATATAACGCCACATGGTTGACACGAGGGCGACCAAAGAAGATTAGGTCCCCGGGGTGGAGAGCCTCAAGGTCGACGGGGTGAGCAAAGGCGGCTTGCTGGTAAGAGTCGCGCGGTAGAGGGATGCCTACTGAGGCAAAGGCGGTTTGAATCAGGCCAGAGCAGTCGTAGTTAGGACCGAGGGTGCCGCCCCAGAGGTAGTGGTTTGGCTGGGCCATGGCTGCCTTGGTGAAGGCGATGACGGCAGGAAGTTGGGCCTGGACGGCAGCGGTGTTCCAGGCAGGAGCCATGTAGGGTCTCTTGGCTGGGACCAGATGGGGCAGATCTGCGATCGCAAGCCAGCCGGGATAATCGTCCTCACAGAGGCACACCCGCACGGCAGTCTCGCCGGTGTCGGGCAAGCGACGCAGATAGCGACCGCCCCTGGCCTGGGTAACCAAGGCCTGACAATCGGGGGTTTTGTAGAGATTCAGTGGCGCCTGACAGCGATACTGATGCGTTGGGTCTAATGCCATGGCTGAGCGAGGGAAAAATAAGGGATGCTTGGTGCCTACTCGGCGTCAGTCTGGGGCTGGAGTCCAGCACCCGCTTATTTCTCCGCCTTGCCGCTGCTGCGCACCCCGATCACCTTCTTCAGCAGGTCGAACCAGAAATTAGCGCCCATGGCAATGGCAATGCCACTGATCAGCCAACCCAGGATCCGGCGCGGCACCGGCAGTGGCCACTCAGCTTCGGCTAGTTGCTGCTGCCTGACAACGGTTTCACTGTGGCCCAACGGAAAGGGCAGCGCATCCAGGGAAGTATTCACGGCATCCTGCATTTGGCGTAAATCCTGTTGGAGATCGCCGCTGCTGGCCTCAGGGGCATACTGTTCGGCGGCTTGGGTCACGGCTAGGCGCACCGTCGGATCAGTGGCCAGACGGGTGGCAATGTGCAGGGAGTCGGCATTGACGATAATTGCGATCGCAACCCCCAAGATCAACGCCACCGCCTTAGCATTGCGCTTATAGACCCCAGAGGCCCGATCCATGCCCCGATTAAACCAGGTGGCAACGGCTGTCTCCATCTGGTTAATTTCATCCTCCATTTGCGCGGCTTTCTGCTGCCCCTTCTCAGCCAGCACCATCAGACTCGCCTTGAGGGAATCGGGCAGGACTTGCTGCCTCACATGAGTCGCCAAGGCTTTGACTTGCGGATTTCCCAGAGCCTCTGCAGACAACAACTGCCGCCGCAGCGGGCTATCCTCCTCAAAGACCGTCAAGACTTCTTTGAGACTGGGCCACAGCTGATTGAGCAAGGCCGCCTTCTCCTGGGAATTCGTCGCTAGCTGTCGTTTCAAAGAATTGACCCGTCGCAGAAACGTCTGGCTGAGATGATGGTCTGCAGGTAAGACCTCCTGGGCCATGGCCATAAACTCATCTAACTGGGCCAACAGTCGCTCCAAGGTATCGGCTAGGGTGACCCGCCGCTCCTGAAAATCCACTAGAATTTGCCGGATCGACTGCTCTAGCTGCCGCCGTTCTGGATCCAACAGGGTTTCATTGGCCATACTGGCCTTGAAATCATTCAAAACATGGTTGATGGGCAGGAGTAACCGTTCCTCAACCAACTGCTTCAGTCGTCCACTGGCCAGCAGCTGTTGTAGGGGTTCTAGTTGCAGGCTCTCCAGCAAACTATTGGCAAAGGCATCTGCTGGGATGTAGGAGGGACCACTGGTGGCCCGACCAAAGACATTGCGGGTGCGGGTAATCCAGCGATAACCCTGGCCCAATCCATGCAGCAGAGAGCGAATGCAACGACCAAAGGAGCCCCGGGCTTCGTGGTTGAGGCTGCGAATCAGCGGACTGCCGTACAGCCGATCCGATAGGTCACGAGCTGCCGCAGCGCTGGCAACATCATTGCCCGCTAGCAGGCCTTCAATGGATTGCTTCAGATGCTCTGCCCGCCATTGCAGCAGGGTACCAATGATTTCCTGAATCTCACTGGCCAGCAAGCTGAGGATGAAGTAAATGAAAATGAGGCCGAGGGCAATGTCCAGGACGAGGGGAAAATTCATACCGGGCTAGACGCTACCTGACAATAATGGCGGTTATACCAGGTCTCAGGGACAGATGGGCATGGGTACTATAGGCTATCTGCTCCCCTCTCCTAGCCTGCGTTAACTAAACTTTATCTGCTGATGTTGACAGCCCTTGCTGCCAGCGGCGATAGCGTTCAGTCTCGGCCAGCAGCGGATTGAGACCAAACCAGCGTCCCTGGCGATCCCGGTATTCATAGAGGAAAAGGCTACGGACCAACACATTGTAGTCGTCATCGCCCTGGACATCCTGTCGCGAGACGGCCTGTAGCAGAGAAGTCCATTCCTCATCGCTGATTAGGCCCATGAGGCTGTCCCGTTCGGTGCGAATCACGGCCTCTAGAGTGGCCTGAGGAAAGGGAGGGTCTTGTTTGCGCAGGCACCCGTCTAACAGTCGCACCAGGTTGCGCATGTGGCCGCCACTGACCTGACACAGGCGATTAAGGGTGTCGAGGCCATCGAAGACATCGGTAACTCGATCAATCCGCTCATTCACATTCAGGTCCGGAAAGGCCCGTACCATTACCATCTGCTGCAGCAAGGCTAGGCCAGCTAAGTCTGTTTGGCCCTGGCGATTCTGTACCGGCACCATGGGCAACACCAGGGGATTGATGCCAAACCGATTGGCCAACCGTACCAAGTCGTTGGAGAACATCAACTCCAGTGGAATGGTGTAGACCACGTGGCAGGCCAACTGTTTCAGCTGCTCACCCCGATCCACAAACAAATATTCCGACTGCAGCCGTGCTCCCCGCGGGGTACTGTCGATGCGATCTAAGTTATCCATGATCACCACTAGTCCCTGTTGGGACCGTTGCTGCAGCCGCTCATTGGCAGGAATGAGCAGTTCGTCGTTGATGGCGTTGAGAATGCTGCGGGTACGGGGTTCTAGGTACTGCCGCAACTGACTGCGCATGTCGGGACTTTGTTTGGCGGTGGCCGTGAGGTTGGCAATGCCCACGGAAAAACTCACCTCCGAGAGGTCCATGGGGGTGCGCAAGGTGGTGGCAAGAGTCTGAAATAGGGATTGTAGGTAATTGGGCCGCAGCCCCAGACCCATGGTCTCTAGATGTTGGCTGGCATTGCGGGCAATGCTAAGAAGAATGTCTGAAATTTCCACGTCGGCCATTTCCAGATCGCGATCCGACTCGAAATAAACGACCTGAAACCCCTGTTTCTCTAGACTATTTCTCAGGCGAAAGAGTTCGGTGGATTTGCCACAGCCGATATGGCCGGTAAAAAGTTGAGTCGTGGGTCGATGGCGGGAAAGGCGAGCAATTTTCCGCTCCAATTCCTGGACGATGTCGCCGCCGCGAACGGTGGAGAAGTCGATGTAGTAGCGAGCGTCCCGCAGGGGCTGGGTGGGGTCGCAGGCTTCGTAGAAGCGGTTGAGGTCGAGGGCCATGGGGGAGGAGGGGAATAGGGTTGGTGCTTACAGAGGCACTATTGATCTCCTAGGTGTGACCTGTGGTTAGAGCCTGCCCCACTTTCCCATTGCCCCTGCTGCTATCAGGAAAAGGGTAGTTGTGGCGAAGATGAGGGGCAGGTGCAATGGTCGTTGGCTAAGCCGCCCCATAGGGGCTAGACCAACCCTTGAAGGCCATCGCATCGGTTGTAATCCCTAAGGGACTAACACCTGTTTCAGCGCTTGCAGCAAGGTATCTACCTTCTCAGGATAACTATTGGCTCCCATCAGACCAATGCGCCAGACCTGACCGGCCAGATCACCCAAGCCGCCGCCAATCTCGATATTGTGCTCCAACAGCAATTGCTGAGCCACCGCCTTAGCCTCAACGCCATCGGGGACCCTCACCGTGGTCAGGGTCGGTAGGCGAAACTCCTGGGCCACATGGCAGCTGAGCCCCATGGCCTCCAGGCCAGCCCACAGTTTCTCAGCCGTCTGCTGATGCCGTTGCCAACGCGCGTCCAGCCCCTCCTCTGCCAGCAGCCGCAGGGCTTCTCGCAGGGCATAGGTGAGATTAATCGGGGCAGTGTGATGATACACGCGCTCGCTCCCCCAATACTTGCGCAACAGGGTGGCATCTAAGTACCAATTGGCCACTGGGGTCTGTCGCTGCTCTAGTTTGGCCACGGCCCGGGAGCTCATGGTAAAAGGCGAGACCCCAGGGGGGCAGCTCAGCCCCTTTTGGCTACAGCTGTAGGCCAGATCCACCTGCCAGGCATCCAAGAAAATGGGCATTCCGCCCAGACTGGTCACCGTGTCTACCAGCAATAAGCAATCTCGCTGATGACACAGGTCGCCCACGCCCTCTAGGGGCTGTCGTACCCCAGTCGACGTTTCAGCATGGACTAAGGCCAGCAGGTTAGGCCGGTGCTGATCTAAGGCCTTTTCCAGTTCCTGCAAGCTAAACGGCTGTCCCCAGGCCTGGGTAATGGTGCGCACCTCGGCCCCATAGCGCCTAGCCATATCCACTAAGCGATGGCCAAAGTAACCATTCACCCCGACTAAGACCACATCGCCCGGCTCGATGCCATTGGCCAGAGTTGCCTCCATGGCTGCCGAGCCCGTCCCTGGCACCGGATAGGTCATGGCATTATCCGTTTGCCAAGCATAGCGCAGCAGCTCCTGCACTTCGTCCATCAGGGTCAGATAGGCTGGATCCAAATGGCCAATGGGCTGTCGATTCATTGCTGCCACTACGGTGGCATCGGCATTGGATGGCCCTGGCCCCAGTAGCAGGCGCTCTGGCACCGCTAAGGGAGAGAGCTGGCAGCGGTGAGTATCTTGGATCCCAGGGTTAGGGACAGACAAGGTTGAAGTCATGGCGCTAGTGATTGTGAACAGCACAATCCCCATTCTCTAATTTTCTGGGGCGATCCTCCCAGGCGCTGCTGAGAGATTAGGGATTACCCAGGGTAGGCGCTTCTGTAAATGGCACGGCTAGGCTGGGCAGCCACACAATGAAAGCCGTCCCAGGTCCCAGGTTCTTGGAGTTAGGTGGGGTCGGCAGCTCAATGCCACTATGGCTTAAGGGACTATACACATCAATGCAGCCACCTAGTTGCTGAATCAGATCATGGGCAATGGCTAACCCCAAACCCGTTCCAGGCACCTGACCTTGATTCTGTACTCCCCGATAGCGCCGTTCAAAGATATGGGCCTGATCCTGGGCCGGAATGCCCGGCCCTCGATCCGCCACCAAGACTCCTTGCATGGGGGAATCGGCATCTCGAAAGAGACCGGCTTGCACCCAGACTACGCCGTCTTTGGGGGAATATTTCACGGCATTGTCCATGAGGTTACTAAACACCTCTTGTAAGGCCCGTCCGTCTCCCCACACTGGCGGCAGCCCATCGGGGATTTCCCAGTGAAAATCAATCTGCTGCTCTTGAGCCATGGCTGCCGCCGACGTCACCAACGGTGTCAACACAGATGCTATCTGACAAGGCTGGGGCGACACCCTGACTACTGAGACATTGGCTGGCGGTAGTGCCTTAGCCTGACCAGCCGAAAAGGAGGTCTCCTCGCCAGCAGAGAGTGACGCCCTGTCTAGGGTCGCATCTCCATCTCTGACCGTCCCCTCCAGTTGAGTGAGTAGATCGCGGATGCGATCGCTTTCGCGAACAATCCCGGTGATCACCGACTGGTTGGCATCGTCTGATTGTAAGCGCCTTAGCAGCAGTTTGCCGAAGGTGCGTAGGGCCGTCAGGGGATTGCGCAGCTGATGAAGTAAATCGTGGAAGGTCTCAGATTGCTGTTGCTGCAGAGACTGTCTCTGCTGCAGCTGTTGCTGCAACCATTGTCCCCGCTGATCCAATACCCTTGCCAAGGCTAGGGTTTGGGCCACTCCTTCTAACTGTTGACGCTCCTCTGGCTGCCAAGCCGAACGCTGCCGGACACTAACCAATAAACCGACCACATGGTCGTCATGAACCATGGGTAAAACCACCTGATGGTCGGCAGCATGATGTTCTTGCTCCACTCGGTTTACGGGCTTGACCTGCCCTGGGTAATCCTCTGGCAGGGGCTCTGATGATGACGCTGGCAGCGCAGACGTGGGCTTTTTCAGGGAAAATTTCTGGTCTAAGGATAACGTGGATAGCTCCGGCAACTGCCCCGCCTCCAGAGGCCTATCCCAGTACAGATCATGCCAATCCCCTGGCAAATCAGGATAGGCCACCACAGGCACCAACCCCGGGTTATCGTGATCGACCCACTGTTCTGCCAGGTACACTACCGTCGACGTTGCCCCGAAACTTTGGGTCAGCAGCAGTACCTGTGATTGACACAGCGCGATAAATTCTGAGCTAGTCGGCATTCCTATCACGACGATCGTCGTAGCCTTGAATCGCAACCAAGATTAAACTTTTGTCAATTTTTTTACAGTTATTCGTTGAGATTAATCCGGCCAAAGCCAGAGAATCTACCGGCAAGAGGGCATCTTAGGATACCAAGTAAATTTTAAGAGAAGTTGAAAATCTGATTTTGACCCGATATACTTTGCTGGGTTCATAAATTTTGTAACCACCACTACACCTGCATCAGTTGACGAGAGGAGGTAGGCGGTTTGGCAAGGAGACGTAAGCGTAAGAGTCGCCGTCGTTTGGAAGGGCGCCGGATTTTGGAGTGTGTCCCTCAATATAGTATCGAGAGTGGTGCCGAGAAACCGGTTACCGCTGCTCGAAATTTTATTCACTCAGAGGGGATTGCGCCACCGGCACTCTTGCTGGTGAAACGCAATGAGCACACTACAGACCGGTATTTTTGGGCTGAGAAGGGGCTATTTGGGGCCCAGTATGTGGAGGAAAACCATTTCCTCTTTCCTAGTCTACGCCTACTTATGGGTGAAGACGAGGAAGTCGCTGGCCTGAGTTCTGTTACCCGATAGACAGCAGACCTATTGCCTGAGAGTCGTCTGGATCGGCGCCCTTTCATTGGCGCCCTGCATGATTGCAAGAGCCATGGTCTATTTATGGGGGCTATGGCTCTCTCTTGTGGCCAGAAAAAAACCGATGGCATAGAACAATCGGCTCTAGAAAGCTCCAAGTTCAAGATCAGGGCTCGCTGGCTTCCCACTGATGCATAGGAACAGCCTGTCTCAGGGCGATCAATTCGTCGCGGTGGGCTGTAACTGTGACCTGGCTCTTGGCCTCTGGCCCATCGGCCGCTTTTATCTGTAGGGTCACTTGTTCGGGTCGAGCTGCTCGGGTCCAGTAAAAGCGGCCTGCTGCTGGAGCCAATAGGAGTAGCCCAATGAACCAGCTCTTATAATCGGGAAAGAGTGTAGCCAGCACCAGGGCGAAGCACAGGGCGCCAATGGCCGCCAAGGCGGACAGAAAGATGGCCAGAAAAAGACTAGGCCGCACGAATCCTCTGAAGGTGAGTTGCCCTTGCTCCTCGACAACAACTCGATAGGCCCGATGCTCTAAGTGCTCTCTAATCTGCTGCAGGATGGCTTCAGGGCTGACGGCGGCAAATCCCTGCCACCTTTCTGTGCGATCTTTGGTGGAGGCCCGGATAAAGAAGGTCAACCCCACCATTAGCAATAGGGTAAGTAGGAAGGTAGATGATAAGACCGGAGTAGTCACAGGTTAGCTGAATCTAGAAAGTGTCTTCCAATGTTACAGCGTTGCCTAGGAGACTGCAGCGCCAGTCTGTCGACGCCAGTCTGTCGACAGTATTTGATAGTAGGGAGATAGGGGCGTTGGAGAGCAAATTGGTCGACCAACTGGCAATATCTTTGCAGCCTTACTGCGCTAGTCGATAGAGGCACTATTGCTGCTGTGGAGTACTCGGGCGCACTTTGGTCTACACCCTGGCTTAGGGCTGCATGGCTTCATTTTTTGAATTGTAGTCTGACTCGACTCACCTGGTGATCCAGCGTTGTCGCCAGAGTCTTATTGGAGAATCATAGCCCCATGGCGACCCCTAGGCCATGCCGTTAGTTGGCTTGTTAGTTGCCTTTCGTTAGCGCTATGGTCAGGGGCGTTGAAGAGGCCGTTAAGAGGAGGTGGCCACTCGACTATGTTCGTACTGGGTAGTACTCAGCCGTTCTTTCATGTATTGGTGCCAGAGTTCAGCCAGTTCCTCTGCCCGCATGCGCCAATCAGGGTTGAGACGGTACATGCGGCGAGGGCGTCCCCGCCCCTCTACTTTCTTCCAGTAGCCGTTAATGGCTTGCTCATCCTCAAGGAATTTTAGGGCACTATACAGCACGGTGTCAGACAGACGATAATCAGAGTATTTTTGCCCTAGCAGTTGAATCAATTCGGTGCCATAGGAATCTCGCTGCAGCAGCACGGCCAACACATAGCAGACGGCTAGTTCCTTGTTGAGATAAATAGGCGGTGGGTCTGCAAAAAATTGATAAATGTCTTCGAACTTCATGATTTTATCCCAAATTCAAATGCGCTGATCCCGCAATGTAAATAGGATTCACTCTGAGCAGCGATATCCTTAGCAAGAGTGCTTGGGCAATATCGATAGGCGGGGATAAGCTGAGAGGTAAGTGTTATGGAACCCGTGGTCAGAGACCGATGCTAAAAAGACCCCGTCGCAGCCAAATTAGATAGTTTACCGGGGAGAGCAATTGCCTCGAGTCAGGATGGGGATCAATAGCTGCGACCCTAACAGATTGGCATCAAGTATTCTTTTGTTCACGTTGGTATAGGGCCTAAGAGGACATTTGAAAACTCAGTTGAAAGCCCTGCAGGGTAAGCGTCTTAGAGCATATGACTCTGTTGGCCAGAATCCAGTCTGGAGCAAGGTTGCAGGGTACTTTCCAAATATCCTCTAAACCTGGTTTGATAGTCCCTGACCAGGGATAGTTTTATCGCTCTTGTCGACCTCAAGAACGACAGTGCGCAAACTAATACACGTAACTGTGAGAGACACTTTAATAATCCATTGCGACATCCCAAACTCAGCTAGGGAATTGGAGTTTATCCTCGCATCAGGGGCAGGCCTAGATTTGACTGAGGGTTAGAGCTACCAATTAACGAGTAATCTCCTTATTCCAAGGGATTTCAAGCGTTAGCGCCATAGAATCATGGACTTGTCACTGAATCCAAGAATGTAGGTCAATTCTAATCACTGAGGTTTCCATTAGTGACAAACAGCTCGGATTTGGTAACTATCTGCAAATTTTTTTAGAGATTATTAAATTTTCGCCGCCAAAGAGAATTATCGTGGCAGGTCATCTTGCTGGCACCAGTGGCAGGTGGTTCCTGATTTGGTGCCAGTTGTAGAGATGGCGACACGAATGATAGCAAGTGATTAATTTTCTTAAAGAACTGGGTACATGCCTGTTAACAATGGCGCCAGGTTGCACCTGATTGCGATGGGTTGGCTAGCTAGGGCGTATCTGGCTCGGGACGGCTCGTTTCTGGTGTGTCAGGGGTAGGAGGACGAGTTTGGAGGATAATGTCACCGTCACGGATGGCCTGTAGTTCTATGTGGATGGGGCCTACGGTATATATGGGCTCAGATGCGATCGCACGCAGCTCTACCGTGTCCCCAAGCTGCTGAACATTGGTTAAAAACCTCACGACAGCTTCAGTACGATTGTCGGCAACCCGGGGCTGATCGCCCACCACACCGTCCTGGCGAGCCCTGAACTGGGCGGCGGCCAACAGGAGATTGAAGCGCTCTAGCAATCGTTGATTGGTCAATTCGGAGGCCTCAACCACCGTAGAGGCTAACCGCTCACCCGGCTGGTAAATGATGCGATTACGCGTGACATCGGAGAATACCTGAATACAGGGCTCCTCCCCCTGGATGACGCAAGGCTCTCCAGTGACATAATTGGCGGCTGATAGAATCCGGACCAAATATTCCTCGCCATCATCTAGGCGGTCGATGATCTGCTCCACCTCGCGACTGGAGATCAAGATCACCTGGCGATCAGGGCCACTGCCGGGGGCAATGCGCTGCAGTGCCACTCGATTGGCTTGGAAAAGTAATTGATTAACGGCTTGGGTCGCCTGGGGGGTTGAATCTAGGCGAAACACGGCCGATGCCAACTCTTCGTTGCGGGCCAGGGCAATGTTGCCGCGAAAGAGGCCCTGATATTGCCGCTCCAGCTGCTCGACTTCCCGATCCAAAAAAGCCCGTTGGGCCTCCAACTCTTCTAAACGAGCTTCTAAGCGGGCGATATCGGCTTCTGCGGCCCGCCGTTCACTCACGGCGGCATCACGTTCGGCCACAGCGGCATTTCGTTCGCTTAGAAGAGACTGCCGCTCTTGTCGCAACTGCACGATTTCACGTCGCAGGGTCTGGGCCTGCTGCGACACGGCCTCTAACTGCTGCCGGGTTCGCTGCAACTGCTGGCGGGCCTGCTGCCGTTGCGCCAACGCCGTCTCCAAAGACTGGTTAATCTGCTGTAGCTGTTGCCGGGCTTCGGAGCGTTGTTCTATGGACTCCTCCAGTTCGGCCTCGACGGTTTCTCGGGCGTCGCGGGCTTGAGATAGGTCCTGTTCTGCCTGTTGTAGCGCCTCTTGAATTTCCTGGAGTTCGAAGACTCCAGTCCGTAACTGGCTACTCACGCCGAATAACAGGGCTAAGGTCGAAGCTGAAATCACGCCGCCGGTGAGAATGCTGACAAGGGTGGCGGTCTGTCGAGGCCGCAGATTGAACAAGCTCAGGCGAGCCTTACCGATCCGCATGCCGATGCGATCGCCAACTGTTGCAATCACCCCGCTCAACAGTAAAACAGCCGCAATTAAGACGTATCCCGAGATCATGCAACAGCGACGTGCAGTTCAGATACACTCTACTGCATGTTACAGACCCTAGGTGAACTGCTGGCTGAGGTTTACAGGGTCGTGCACTGTGATTTTTTTCTTGTGAATTGAAATCATGCCTTCCTGCCTCAGATCTCCCAACAGACGGGTGACGGTTACCCGGGTGGAGCCAATTGCTTCGGCAATAGCCTGATGGGATAGCTTTAGATCGACCGTGATGCCATCTTGGCTGGGCAGGCCAAAATCACGACAGAGAATCAGGAGAAAGCTGACCAAGCGCGAGCCCATATCCCGATGGGCTAGGGTCTCGATCATCA
Organism: Halomicronema hongdechloris C2206; assembly: GCF_002075285.3. Classification (GTDB taxonomy): domain Bacteria; phylum Cyanobacteriota; class Cyanobacteriia; order Phormidesmidales; family Phormidesmidaceae; genus Halomicronema_B; species Halomicronema_B hongdechloris. The sequence goes on from NZ_CP021983.2 coordinate 3,398,836, forward strand.
TCTCTGTCTGCAGAATGCGAGACGACAGTCCCCGTAGCATCAGCATGGCTAACTCGGGATGCTCCTCTAGGGCCTGTTCGACTTGCTCGATAGGCACAGACATCAACTCTACGGGGGTAAAGGCAACCGCGTGATAGAACCGATCGGAGCGATGCCCGGTAATTAAAGACAGCACCCCGAAGACGCTATTCTCCCGCAATAGCGCTACTGTGATTTCTTCACCGGCCTCATAGACCCGCGAGAGCTTCACAGCTCCCTTCATTAGGAAGTAGACGCGCTCAGCCGGGTCGCCTGGGAAAAAGATTGTTTTGCCTCGATCGAAGGTTTCGACCACTGGAGGGAACGCGCCTCCAGAGAGTTGGCGAAAAACGTCAGCGAGGGGCTTATCCTGTGTCACGACCATCACAACTGCACTACACCATGGTAAGAGAGGGCTGAGACGTCTTACCGAAGCCTCAAGTCTACCAACGCGCCAGCCGATCCATTTATATAGAGGCCAGATTCACCAGACTCAGTGGTTTAAATCATCCGTCTGACCCCACGGGTCCTGATAGAAAGGGTCCCTTGAATCTAGTAATGCAAGCGTTCTCTGACTTTAGAACACTTAACCTTACCTATTCATCGGTTTTTTGTATAAGAAACTACAGTCACCCCTAGAAAATCGGCTGATTTGGCCACTTTGCTGGATTTTTCTGGCCATGCGATCGCACCTCCCCTGTCTCTAGTCTGGCATCACCGACTCCGCGGCGATGGCTATCCCGCCTCTGGGGCTGACGCACCGATATCTCCCTGCCAATATTGCCTGCCAATATCGATCGACGGGCAGGGGAAATAAACAGCGCTGGCGGCAATTACTTTAATCCCGACTAAAAAAGTCGGATATGTTTGACGGGGTTTTGTGGCCCGTGTTACTATCCGGCCAGCTTCGTCGTTGGTACTAGATACCGTCGTTGTCTGTGTCCTCGTTTGCGCCGAGTCCTCGTTTGCGCCGAGTATTGTTGTTGTGCGTTGGGAGTAGCCCTATGACCCAGGTGATTGAGCAAGCCACGTCGACTGCCCCCCAGTCGACGTTTACGGCTTTGAGATGTAAGGAATGTGGCGAAGAGTATTCCTTAGGCGCCAACCATGTTTGCGAAGATGTGTGCTTTGGCCCCCTAGAAGTCGTCTATGACTATGACGAAATTCGGCGACGGGTCAGCCGAGATGCGATCGCATCTGGCCCCAATTCCATCTGGCGTTACAAAGACTTTCTCCCCGTCAATACCGACACCCCCATTGATGTCGGCACCGGCATGACACCTCTAGTGCCAGCCAATCGCCTGGCCCGCCACTTAGGGCTAAAGCGGCTCTACATTAAAAATGATGCCGTCAACATGCCCACCCTCAGCTTCAAAGATCGGGTGGTGTCTGTGGCGCTGACCCGAGCTCGGGAACTCGGCTTCTCCACGGTTTCCTGCGCCAGCACTGGCAATTTAGCCAATTCCACCGCCGCCATTGCCGCCCATGCCGGGCTCGACTGCTGTGTCTTCATTCCTGCCGATCTAGAAGCCGGCAAAATCCTAGGCACATTGATCTACGGCCCTATCCTCATGGCCGTCGAGGGCAATTACGACCAAGTCAATCGCCTCTGCTCCGAAGTTGCCAACACCCACGGTTGGGGATTTGTCAATATTAATTTGCGTCCCTACTATTCTGAGGGATCCAAGACCCTGGGCTTTGAAGTGGCCGAGCAACTCGGATGGCAGCTGCCTGACCACATCGTGGCTCCCCTAGCCTCTGGCTCCCTGTTTGGCAAGATCTACAAAGGCTTCCAAGAATTCACCAAAGTTGGCCTGGTGGCCGACAAAGCAGTCCGCTTCAGTGGGGCCCAAGCCGAAGGGTGCTCCCCCATCGCTCAAGCCTTCCAAGAAAGTCGCGACTTCATTTCTCCGGTGAAGCCCAATACCATTGCCAAATCTATCGCCATTGGCAATCCTGCTGACGGTGTCTATGCCCTAGATATCGCCCGCAAGACCCAAGGCACCATTGAGGCCGTCACCGATGCCGAAATTGTCGAAGGCATGAAATTGCTGGCAGAAACGGAAGGCATCTTTACCGAAACCGCCGGTGGCACCACCATCGCCGTATTGAAGAAGCTGGTAGAAGCAGGCAAAGTCGACCCCGATGAAACTACCGTGGCCTATATCACAGGTAACGGTTTGAAAACCCAAGAGGCCGTCGCTGGGTATATCGGGGAGCCGTTGACGATTGAGGCGAAGCTTGACAGCTTCGAGCGGGCCCTAGATCGCGCCCGCACCCTAGACCGATTGGAGTGGCAGCAGATATTGGTTTAATTGCCTGGAATACTACTATGCCGGGGGCCATACCCAGTTTCACCTGAGTGTGTTGATTGCTTCTCAGGTTCCCTCTAGCTGGGCTTAAGCTTCGACATCACAAGGGGGATCCTGTTGTCGTTCAGCCATTACTGTTTTGAGTGCACCATGACCGTTAAAGTTCTGATTCCAACGCCATTGCAAAAGTTCACCAACAATCAAGCCACCATCGAGTGTACAGGGTCCACTATCGTTGAGCTATTGGATGTCCTCGAACAGAATTGTCCCGGCATCAAAAAGCGCCTCTGCGACGATCAGGGTGAACTGCGCCGGTTTATCAACTTCTACGTCAACAGCGAAGACATTCGCTTCCTCAACGGGAAAGAGACCCCTCTGAGTGATGGTGACGAAGTCAGCATTGTCCCGGCTGTGGCCGGAGGCTAGCCCTTCATGACCGACGAGTAGCATTCGATCTACTGGGTCCCTGGGGCATGGGTCAGACGTGCCTTTTTTAGGCTTGACTGCCGACGGGGGCTTGGCTGCCGAGTGCTACTGCCCTAGCCATGCCATTACCCCTGATAGGTTGCCGATGAGCGGACCACGACCGGGCCAACCCGGAAAACAGTGGTATCGGCAGAAGAATCTTGACAGAGTTTCGACAGAAGTTGTTAGAATGGCTAAGCTTGCCTCGTTGGGGTGTAGCCAAGCGGTAAGGCAGCGGGTTTTGGTCCCGCCATTCCTAGGTTCGAATCCTAGCACCCCAGTCTTCAATCGGCTTTTTGTAGTGGCTGACTTTAGTCGCTGCTTGACCAGTTTTGGCTGAGCTGTTCTGGCCGTAGGCGATGTCATGACATAGTTGTCAGGATCCCTCACCAGTCAACTAGCCAGGATAGGCGACTCTGTGTCCTGTGAGCTTGCTCAGAGATAGCGAGTCAGCTTGCTGTGGCAAGCTCTAGCTGGTAAGTAAGGGGTTACAGGACACTAATGTCTGTCTTTTGACGGAATCATCAAGGCACATAATTTCCCAAGCTAGGGGTAGAGAGACGCCAAGGAGGTTTCCATGGCTTACGAACTACCGAATCTGCCTTACGCCTACGATGCGCTAGAGCCTCATATCTCAGCGCGCACCCTAGAATTTCACCACGATAAGCATCACGCTAAGTATGTCAATACCTATAACAGCCTGGTTCAGGAAGCTGGCATGGCTGAGCGCTCTATTGAGGACGTGATCAAGGCAGCCTACAACAATCCCGAACTGACCAAGCTACACAATAATGCGGCTCAAGCCTGGAACCATAGCTTCTACTGGAACTGCATGAGCCCGAATGGGGGTGGTCAGCCCACAGGAGAGTTGGCTGAAAAAATCAACCAGGAGCTAGGCGGCTTGGAGTCTTTCAAGGATGCCTTGAAGTCTGCTGGCACCGGTCAATTTGGTAGTGGCTGGGCTTGGCTGGTCCTCGAGAATGGTCGTCTGAAGGTCATCAATACTCCTAACGCGGTTAATCCCATTGTCTATGGCCAATTTCCTCTGTTGACCATGGATGTCTGGGAGCATGCTTACTACCTCGATTATCAGAATGGTCGAGCTAAGTATGCTGACGCCTTTGTCAATAACCTGATCAATTGGGAATTTGTCGCCCAGCAACTGGAAGCCGCTAAGCAGCTCGCCTAGCAAGTTAGCTAGTAGGGCATTGACTCGCTCTCAGGCTAATGGGCACAGGCGAACGAATCGGTCTCAGCAGTTATTAGGTTGATTCTGGTTGGTTGCCCCGAGCCCCGTAAGCAGAGATCTCTAGGGATCTCTGCTTGTATATATATAGCTAGTATTCTGTGGCAGAAACCATGCTGCTATTGACTGGCTTGAATAGCTGCATTGATCAGGATTTCCCTGTCTGCTTGCTGCCTTCTTGCTTGCTGCCTTGGCGTACTAGGCAAGTAGAGCGCCTAGTCAACGTTTGGAGTGCTGTGCTATTGCTGGTGGCATTATCTGTTGAAGTGGGATACTTGATACTGGAGCAGCAAAACCCCATTGTCGTAGCTGATCTGATTGGTCAAGTCTAAGGCCGTTTGCTGAACTACCCCTGAAAACAGTGGGATCCCAGGGCCGATCAGAAACGGATTTAGCTTCAAAATAAGTTGATCGATCAACTTATTGGCAAAGAGGGTCGTCGCCAACGTTGCCCCACCGCAGAGCCAAATCCCTTTGCCAGGGCGTTGCTTTAAACTCGCAACCATCTCAACAGCATCATCTGAAACCAACTCGACATGTTCACCTGGACTGGTTTTCATGCTGCGGGAAAACAAATATTGCTGCAGATGGGAATACGGATTGGTTATGCCGTCCTTTAAGCCTACTTCATAGGTTTTGCGGCCCATCAGCACCGTATCGAATCTTTGATTTTCGCCATGGATGCCCAGAGCCGCACGGAAATGGGTGAGGAGTGTCTCAGGAAATGCCGCAAATAGCGCCTGTAGATAAGCACTATCTTGAGCAAATCCATCATGGGAGCCATCTGCATGGGCAATAAAACCGTCAACACTGCAGGCAACAAAGTAGGTGACTTCTCGCATATTCTTCCTCTCTAGGGGGGCGACCTCAATCGCTAGGGACTCAGGGGTGATCTCGCTGAGAATACGAGACTTGATAGCGCAATTCAGCGAAATAATCGCCCATTGGCTGGACTGATAGGAGCTGCAGTGGTGGCTGGATCCGACGTGGAAATAGGGGAGCTCCACGCCCCAACGTGACAGCAGCAATGGTCACCACGATTTCATCTAGGAGTCCACAATCATAGAATTGACTAGCTAAGTCTCCACCACCGACAATCCATAGGGTGTTATCCCCTGCTGCGATCGTCATCTCTTTATGAATGGGCTGTACATCGCCGCTGACAAATCGTATATCTGCTCCTGTAATCGCGGGCAGCCGGCGAGAACTGAATACCCACGTGGGCACAGAATAGGGCCAGGGGCGAGAATCTCCAGTTTTCGGCGCAATATGATGATCATAGAGCCACTGATAGGTGGTGGCCCCCATGGCAATGGCTCCCACGCCTGCTAGGAACGCCTCAAACGTATTGGGTTTCGGCTCGCCCAATTGCGACAGCCAATCCAGGGATTGATCCTGATCGGCAATGAAGCCATCCAGGCTGGTGGCGGTGTAGTAAATGGTTGTCATGTCAAACGGGACGATGTTGGGTGCCTTCACCAGGGGTGATGAACAGCATGGCACTGGGGGCATAGACTCTAGCGGTATGCCAGGTGCTACGGGGCACCAGCACATAGGCGCCTGAGCTGTTGAGATGCACCCTATGCTCAGCACCATCATGCTCTAGCACCACATCGACTTGGCCTGACAGGAGACAGACGAATTCCTCGCCGGCGGGGTGCATTTCCCAGGTGTCCCAGTCTTGGTCAAAGGTGAAATGGGACACTAGCCGTTTGCCCTGAAAGCTACCGAATTGGCGCCCTAGATCATCAAAAAATGTGCTGCTCACCGGCACGGGAATCGCAGTCCCATCCTCTCCGAGTACCACATAGGTAGAGTCAAGGCTAAAGGGGTGGGTTTTCTGGGGCATCATGATCACCTCGAAACTATTGAGATGGACAACCATCCCATGGCATTTAGTATGGGGCCAGATGGTTGTGGCTCCTGACCTAGAGTTCGATCATCTCCGCCGATAATGGGCCGTCATGAAGAGCTGCCACTGTCCGTCATCCCCGAGGCCATAGGATGTCAGTACCCGGTGATCATCACTCTTGAATTCGATCACATCTTTGTACTGAGCCAGCTTCCCTTCACTGGACATGCTAGGACCTTTCGAATGCAGTGTCAGCACCCGTTCGGCAGCATCTAACTCACCGTCATAGACCCAGAGGTAGGTCATCATCGAGCCAATCCAGGTACCTACGTAGCGCTGTTTTTGGGGATCGTAACCCAGGGTCATCAACGTAGTTGCGGTGCCATGACCACCACACATGTCCCCCTGCCCTTCAGCCACCACCCAGAGCCCACCGAGAGATTTGACACTTTCTGTGCCCGATGACTTTTCGAGCGGTTGGTCTGGACCCATGATGGCTTCGACTTCAAATGTCCACTCACCGATCAACTTATGTAACCATCGGTGCTCCTTCTGGGGTTCAGCTAGCATCGTTGGGGTTTGTTGGATGTCGGTTGTTGCCATGGTGTAATCTCCTTGACTAGGTTTTAGAGTGCTCTATGCCGAGTCGAGGGCAGTAATTCTAGCTGCCGTAGACTGAGTCATCTAGCTGTCGTCTTGGGACTGCAAACCGGTCACCCGCAAGACTCAATCAGCTGCATCACAGTTAATCATCCAGGGAATGCCGAATTGATCGACCACCATGCCGAATTTCTCAGCCCAGAAGGTTTTCGCCAGGGGCATCTGGATGGTGCCGTTTTGGGCTAAGGCGTTAAAGATGTGTTCTGCTTGAGCCGGATCAGTCATCTGCAGAGACACTGAAAAACCCTGGGGTTTTTCGTAGGTGCCAGGGGGACAGTCAGAGCCCATCAGGCCCCAATTGCCCAGGGTGAGGTGGGCATGCATAATTTTGTCACCCCAGTCGGCAGGGACTTCCTGCTCCATCGGTGAGCCTCTATGGGGCATCATGGCCTCGAGGTTGCCACCTAAAACCTGTGCGTAGAACTGAAAGGCCGCTTCACAGTCACCATTGAAAAATAGGTAAGGATTGACTTCCATCGTGTTCTCCTTGTGGAGGATATAGAGGGCTCTCTGGCAATCTGACGCAGTTGGTGGAAAACTATCGGATATGCGATCGCAACGCCACCATCATAATAGTTCATTTGAACTATTTAGCTACAGTTGACATCGTTCTTAACCAAGTGCCTGCATCCCGTTGCCTGACAGGCTGGCTACAGCAGTGTTTGAATCGCTGCCAGAATGGCCTCATCGGGGGCGGGGCCGCTGCTGTCGATTTCTAAATCCCAATCATAGACAACTGCGGCGGCAATTTTGTTGTATTCCTCCACCTGGTCATCTGAGATGGGGATGTGGTCAGCCCTGTCGCGGTGTTTGACCCGATGTAAGCAGGTGGCTCAATCAGCATAGACCCGGATCATCTTGAGGATATATTTCTGGGCCAGCGCCGTCCGCAACTTGCTAAATCCTGCCCCTGATGTTGACAGACCATGCTGAGCGGCTCCTTAGCTGTGATTAAGGCGCCAATCTGGATTAATGCGGCTGGTGAGGACGTGATCTTGCCAGCCGCCGTTGATAAACAGATAGTCTTTTGCAGTGCCTTCAATCTCAAAGCCCAGACGCTTGAGCACATTAGCACTGCGCTGATTGTGGGGCATATAGTTGGCCATAATCCGGTGTAGATTCAGCACCTCAAACCCATAGCGAATCAACTGAGACCCGGCTTCACTCATATAGCCTTGCCGTTGTTTCGCCGCTGCCAAGCTGTAGCCTAGGGTGGCTGCTTGAAAGACCCCCCAAATCATGTTGTTGAGATTGATGGCGCCAATGACCACAGCCGGGGCGGCCTGTTCAAAAATAAACAGTTTTAGCGATCGCTTCTGGACCGCATCCTGCCGACGCGCCTCTAGTTCTGCGGCCCAATAGCCTGGTGTGAGAAAATTATCGGGCCGCTGGGGTTCGAAGGGCTGCAGATAGGCCTGGTTCACCGTGAAATAGTGGATGATGCTGTCGATATCCTTGGGATCTCCTAGGCGGAGAATGAGGCGTTCTGACTCTAAAACCGGCATTGATAATGGCATGCTAGGCTGCAAGAAAATGTGAGGGTACAGCGCTGCTGAAGCTAGTCAGGTACAGGGAGAACTAGGAAGCCCTTGACTTCAGAAAATAAGCTTGTACCTCACCCAGACAGGAAACGCTGTAGGAGGCTATGGTAATGCAACTAGAGCACTGGAATCCCGAAACCGACGGTCCCCTTTCAGAATCTGCCCTACGCCAAAAGCTAGAAGCGAAGGGCTACCGGGTTAGCCGCTACACCTATCCCCCCGGCATGAGCTTTCCGTCCCATACCCACGGCGTCGATAAGATTGATGCCGTCCTCTCCGGACGCTTTCGCATGGCCATGCAGGGTCAATCCGTCATTCTAGAAGCCGGAGATATGCTGACTGTGCCTCAAGGCCAGAGTCATACGGCTGAAGTCGTGGGCAATGAGCCGGTGGTGAGTTTAGACGCGACCAGAGCCTAGGACACCAACATGGAATCCTAACGCCTGCCGTCGATGGCTGTCTAGGCTGGAAATCCTCTGCTGGTAGGCTCTTGAAGCCTTAGGATAGACAGAGTCGTTCGGCCACTGGTCGCATCGAACATGTATTGTTGCTCCGTAGGAGGTTGTCCGTTGTCCCAGCCTATTCCCATCTACCTGGTCGATGCAGAGATGCTCCGCCAGCATCATAGTGATAGCCGCCTTTGGCAGGAGGCTTGCGGGTTTGAAGCAACTCCTGGTAGCTATTGCCTCGTACCTGGTTCAGAAGGGATTGACAAGGTTCTGGTGGGTCGGGGGCGAGACTTGGATACCTGGACGCTGGGGAATTTACCCCAGGTACTTCCTCTCCATCAATATGCTTTAGCCGATGACCTCAGTGCAGAGACAGCCACCCGCCTCAGCCTGGGCTGGGCCTTAGGCCAATATCGCTTCACCCGGTATCAAAAACCCGATCCACCTGGCCTGGCAGAGTTGGTCATGCCTAAGGGGGCCGACACAGACTATGTCAGGGCGGCCACAACTGCCACCTATCTAACCCGCGATCTGATCAATACGCCGGCCAATGATATGGGGCCAGCCCAGCTAGAGGCCCAGGCGCGCACTCTGGCTGATACCTACGGAGCAGACCTCACTCTGATTACCGGTGAAGAGCTGTTAAGCCAAAACTATCCCTTGATTTATGCCGTAGGCCAAGCCAGTGCCCAGGCTCCGCGTCTAATTGATCTGCGTTGGGGGGATCCAGAGGCAGTCCAGGTAACCCTGGTCGGCAAGGGGGTCTGCTTCGACACCGGCGGTCTGCATGTCAAGTCAGGCTCAGGCATGCAGATGATGAAGAAGGACATGGGGGGAGCCGCCCAGGTCATGGGATTGGCCAATTTGATCATGGCCCAGGCCTTGCCGCTGCGGCTGCGGCTACTGGTGCCTGCTGTGGAAAATAGTATTGCTGGCAATGCCATGCATCCCTTGGACGTTATTACTTCCCGCAAAGGGGTGACGGTCGAAATCGGTAATACGGATGCTGAGGGTCGTTTGGTATTGGCAGATGCCCTGGCAGAAGCCAGTCAAGCATCTCCAGATTTACTAATCGATTGTGCTACGCTCACCGGGGCGGCACGGGTGGCCTTGGGGACAGAGCTGCCCGCCTGCTTTTGCAATCATCAAGAGACGGCTGAGGCTCTACTGGCGGCGGGGCAACGGGTGGATGATCCCCTCTGGCAGTTGCCTTTGCACGAACCCTATCGCGCTCTATTGGAGAGTAAGGTGGCTGATATCTCCAATATCTCTGGAGGGTCTTACGGTGGGGCCATCACGGCGGGACTGTTCTTGCGGGAGTTTGTTTCCCCGCAGATTCCCTGGATACACATAGATCTGATGGCCTGGAATCTACGGTCCCTGCCGGGGCGGCCAGAGGGCGGCGAGGCCATGGGAATGCGAGCCCTCTATGAGCTGATCCGGCAGCGGTTGACATCCTAACCAGACTCCCTAGTCCATCAGGGCGGAACGAATGTCAATTCTATTGGCTAAGCTATGCCAAGTTCATATCAATATTCCAACAAATTAGACATCTGAGTTCAAAATTATCAAAGTTACTGAACCCAAATCCAAGTCGCTTAATGAGCTTTAATCGATTATTGATACCTTCCACAATGCCGTTTGTTGTACCATTTTCGAAATAGTTTAGGACCTCGCCAAACCATCGACAAAGGGTACCTACACTACCATTGAAGTATGTTTCAGCATCGACCATCCAGTCAAGCAATTCAAACAGAGCCTCCGACCATTTACTCGCCGTTTCAAAGATAGTTCTAAACTGTTCTTTCAGACCATGCATTTCCGCTAATTTAGGAGAGGCATCTCTAATTTCATTAAGCTTATTTTGCTGCACTTCTGTCAAATTATCTTCCGGTTTAAGTAACGCATATTTACTCTGCTTAAGTGCCTGTCTTACAACCTTGTTCTCAGGGGTATCAGGAGCCGCATTCGCTTCTCTCTTGAGCTGATTCCGAGTCCGATTTAACTCATCGTTAACTAGCTTCATAATATGGAATCGGTCCGCTACAATATCAGCATTCGGAAGATACTTATTCACAAAACTTCGGTAGTTTCCGGACAAATCAATACTGACTTCAAGAATGTGCTCTAACACCTATTGGCCCCAGCCTTCCAGCACTCTCAGCATGTCAACCTGCTTGCGAGAAGGAGCTAAACCAATCAGATTATGTGTGTCTAAATCTACAAATACGACAATATAGCAATCCCAGTTGATTTATGAACAAGGTGAATATTCTTCTATTTTAGAAAAATCGAACTTTTGATGATCTATAAAGAACTCAAACAGATACTTTACAGCGGGGAAAGAACGACACAACCTCCAAAATCTTCTCAATGAATTTTTGGCTTGTAACCAAACATCTTCCACTGGATTTTGTTCTGGTGAATTGGGTGCAAATAGAATACATTTGAATTGCCATTCTGTCTCTTCCTTCCCATGATTGACTGTAGCTAAAAAATCTTTGATCTCTTGTGACTTATGATAACTAGCGCCATCCCAAATTAATGCGATTTGCTTCCCAGGATTTTGTTCCTGCAAGTACTTCATAAAAGCAACTGTATTCTCTCCATTCCCTTTCTCGTAAGGATGCAAAATAAATTCTTTTGTTTGATAGTTTAATGCGCCATAATATGTTTGCCTGATTCTCTCGTTTGTAATAGGGATTTCGATTCGCATATCTGTCTTGCCCCAGACATATCCACAAACATCACCCCAAAGGAGATGACACTCATCCAAAAAAAGTACAATCAATTCCCCAGACTCAATTTTGAACTGGTTTTGACGGATAAATCCTTGGATTTCTTCTCTTTTTTTTTGACTAGAGCTGGATCAGATTTCGGGTTGGTTTTTTGAGATTTCTTCCAACTAATACCTGCTTCCGAAAAAAGTGTATAGTAGCTTTGCTTAGACTTGTAAATCACATCATAATGTTCATCTAAATATGAAACTAATTCATCAAAGTTCCAGTAGTTTCTGGTTCTCAGCCACGAGATAATTTCTGTACGATCATCTGGGGTTAGGTAACTTTTTGATCCTTGGTAGCCGAGTTTAATACCTTCAATGCCTTGTGCTTCGAATCTGTTCTTCCAATATGTAATAAAAGACTTGTTTATTCCCAGAAATTTGGTAATCTTAAAATATGGCTCACCCTCCAATGCCATTTTTACAGCCAATGCTCGCTTAAGCTCTCTTGAATCAGGATTACTACTTATAAAGTCTGATAGAATAGCACGATTATCTACTTTTTGTTGGTGTTCTAATTGAAAACTATTCATGAGTACAACTGTATTGACAGCTTGATGATATTTATATACTACCCATTCTAAACTCATTTAGGGTTGCTATAACACTCTGAAACCCCGGACTTATCAGTCAAATAGTCTGTTTAATTCCTTAAAAACCAGGTATTATCCCGTAGATCTGCTGCATAATACCGGGAAACAGGGGGCTTATCCAGCGGATCTGACACTTAAGTTATAGTTAGGCGGAATACACGAGCTTTTCCTGCGACATTTTTCTAGTCCAAATTTACGAATGAGCACCTACAACAGCGTTCAATACCTTCTCGACGATTACCCAAGGACTCTATTTCCTCTATCAACTACGAAAGTAATTGCGGAGAATACTGGGACTGAAGTTCTTCAGTATGTTTATGAAAAGGTACTGAATCTAAATGAGCCTGCACATTCTTTCTTGTCGCAAGCCAGATGTTATGCCTCCAAACAAGGTTTTCATTTGCGCCGAACAGTAAAACTTGACCCGGTCGCTGAATTATTTATTTATGACATTATTTACAGAAATCGCTCCTTATTTCGCAAGGATTTTAGCCCAAACAGACGTAGTTTTGGCTATAGATTTGAACAAGGAAAACCCATATCTCCATCTAAAAGCTATGGAGACTTCAAGAAAAATTTAGCCTATGTAAAGGCACATTTTAAATTCGCTCTTAAATTTGATATTGCTACGTATTTTAACTCTATATATCATCACTATATTGTCAGATGGCTTAGCGACATAGGAGCATCTAGTAATGATGTTGAGAATCTTGGGCAGTTCCTCCGAGAGGCGAATACAGGGGTTTCCATTGATTGTTTGCCTCACGGAATTCATGCAACGAAAATTATTGGTGCAGAGTTTCTAAAGTTTGTTGATAATTCCGTTAAGTTGAAATGTAGCCTCTTGCTGCGATTTATGGATGATTTTTATCTTTTTTATGTTCTGAAGAAGCTGTGCTGATTTGATGATTATTAGATTAGTATACAAGCTGTCTCTCAGTACTCGGCCAGAAGCGGGTCGTGGGAGCATCTCATTTTTGCGAGAACCCAGCATCTGTGCTGAGATGAAAGGGTAGTCTCTACCCCAAAAGCTCTTGTCCCCCGAAGACCAAGCCGCCTTAGCCCAGCATAGCCGCGAGATTGCCAAGATTCTGCATCGCAATAGCCCTCCTGAAGCCGTTGACACACTTGAAGGCATTGAAACGACGGTGCGGCAGCAGATGCTGGAGCACGTCAGTCCCGAAGTGGGAATTTTTTTGTCGAAGCGTGCACCCAAACCCAACGGGGACGCCCCCGGCAGCTAAAAAGTGTTCTGGGGACCCTCCCGATTCGGGAACAGCAAGCCCAGCGGTTGGGCCTCGAACCCCACGGTCGTCTCAGCCCGCTCTTTGAGAAATGTGCGTTGCGGGTTGCGGCCTGCCAAAGCTATGGGAAAGGCGAAACCGACGTGTCCGTTTTAACGGGGATGTCGTTGAGTCATTCAACGCTGCAACGCCTCGTGCAACGCCAACGTGAGACCCCACCGGAGGCGAAGCAGACGGTCACCGAGATCAGTGTCGATGGCGGTAAAGTGCGCCTGCGGCATCCGGAAAAAGGCGAACCCAGTTACTGGAAAGAATACAAGAGTGCTCGGGTCGAGAATCTGTACTATGGGGCGGCGTTTCAGGCAAATGACTGGCTGCAAGACTGGCTAAATAGCCAACCGTTAGCGAACCCCATCATCTGCCTTGGCGATGGGCATCGGGGCGTCTGGGCGGTGTTTCGTCCCATCGCCACCGTGGAAACCCGTTTAGAAATTCTCGATTGGTACCACTTGGTCGAAAACCTCTATGGAGTTGGGGGCTCATTAAAACGGCTGAAACAAGCCAAAGCTCTGTTATGGGAAGGGCGGGTTGATGAAACCCAGGCGTTATTTACCGACTGCGCTCTGGAGCAAGCCCGGCGATTCTGTGATTACTTGGAGCGACATCGTCACCGAATTGTGAATTACGGCTATTTTCAAGCTGAACAAATCTGTTCGATTGGCTCAGGTGCAGTTGAGTCAGCCATCAAGCAGATTGACCATCGCATGAAACTCCCAGGCGCTCAATGGGTGCCCGACAATGTTCAGCAAGCCTTGCAGGTGCGATGTGCCTATCTGAATAGAGCCTACGATTGTTGATGTTTTTGCAACTTTGAGATGCTCCCGTAAGCTCATACTAATTTTTTTACAAAATTCTGAGCTTGGAAACAGTCTAGCTCACGCCTCTTAGAGTTGTCATCAGCAATCTAAAATTCATGAACCGATAATGACAGATTGTCATCAAATCTCTTTATAAATCTTCCGGTTCTTGACCGGCCACCACCGGCGCGGTCTTACTCAACTTCAACTCAGGATGGTCCATCTCCACCTGCTGACAGTTCCATTCATTGCGGAACAGCAGCACCGGGCGGCCCCAGCTATCTTTCACCGTGGCGGTGTTGAATAGGCGACCTACCGCCTCTAGGGCCTCCCAGCCGCCATCGACCCAACGGGCTACCGAGTAGGGCAGGGGATCCAAGCGGGTCTCGACGTTGTACTCAGTCTGCAGACGAAACTGCACCACTTCGAACTGCAGTTGTCCCACCGCCGCCAGGATGGGATCGCGCTTAGACTCGTCGGCGGAGAACATGATCTGCACTGCCCCTTCTTCCCGCAGTTCCTTCACGCCCTTGTGGAATTGCTTGAACTTAGAGGGGTTGGGGTTTTTCAGGTAGGCAAACAGTTCTGGGGAAAAGCAGGGGATCCCTTCATACTCCAGCTTTTTACCCTGGTAAATAGTGTCGCCAATGGCGAAGGCGCCGGGGTTGTTGAGGCCGATGACATCACCGGGATAGGCCTCATCTAAGGATTTGCGCCCCTGGGCAAAGAGCTTCTGGGGATGGGAGAGGCGCACCGATTTGCCCAGGCGGGCATGGTTGACCACCATGTCCTTTTCAAACTTGCCAGAACAGACCCGCACGAAGGCGATGCGATCGCGATGGCGAGCATCCATATTGGCCTGCAGCTTAAACACAAACCCAGAAAAATCTTCGTGGGTAGGAGGGACATCGCCGAGGGTACTGCGGCGGGGACCCGGCTTGAGGGCATAATCAAGAAAGGCTTCCAGGAAGAGTTCGACACCGAAGTTGGTCATGGCACTGCCGAAGAAGACCGGGGTCATTTTACCGGCATGGACCCGCTCTAGATCCAGCTCCGGGGCCACTTCGTCCAATAGTTCTAATTCTTCCTTGAACTGGTAGTAGAGATCTTGGTCTAGGAGCTCCTCGATGCGGGGATCCCCCAGATCGATGACGGTGTCTGCCGCAGCTTTGCTGCCGTGGGCGGTACGCTGAAACAGATGGAATTGTCGCCGCCGCCGATCGAAGACGCCTTGGAAGCGATCGCCAGCGCCGACGGGCCAATTCACCACGTAGGTTTGCAACCCCAACTCCTGCTCAATTTCATCAAGCAGTTCTAAGGGGTCGCGGGCAGGCCGGTCCATCTTATTAAAGAAGGTAAAAATGGGTAGAGACCGCATGCGGCAGACTTCGAAGAGTTTGCGAGTTTGGGGCTCTAGCCCCTTAGCCGCATCTTCCAGCATGACGGCATTGTCAGCCGCGGCCAGGGTGCGATAGGTGTCTTCGCTGAAATCTTGGTGACCGGGGGTATCCAGCAGGTTGATGGTGTAGTCGTTGTAGTCAAATTGCAACACCGTAGAGGTGATGGAAATACCCCGTTGCTGCTCCAGCTCCATCCAGTCGGAAGTGGCATGGCGCTGGGCCCGGCGAGCTTTCACGGCTCCGGCTTCGTGGATGGCGCCACCGTACAGCAATAGCTTCTCAGTCAGGGTGGTTTTACCGGCATCCGGGTGGGAGATGATCGCGAAGTTGCGACGCTCTTCCACGGCTTCGGCCAGGGTTTGAGATGAAACTGCTGGTGATGACGTTGCCATTATCGCTGGTATCGAGGGTCTCCCCAAATTCTAGAGGCTATGGCCAGGGTTTGACAGCTTTAGGCGTTGGCAATGGGAGACTCTGGAATCCGGTTTAGTCATTTGCCGGGTAATTGTGAGTCACCTGGAGGGCCTTTATCGCAGACCCAGGTAGCTACGCAAATCCTTAAGAATGTGATTCAGGTAGAGATCCATGGTAGAGAGGGGGGTAGGTATCTGCGCCCGCAGGTCAGCCTCAACACTGGAGAGGCTGAACCAGTTAGCTCCGGCATACTCCTGAGGAGTGAGGGTGATGGCCTGCCGTTCGGCGTCGCAGAGAGTCGCGAAATAGGTGAGATTAACGCTGTGCAGACCGGGATGTTGCCATGGAGGTGCCTGTTCCTGGGCTGGCTTCTGGGCAACACCGCTAAAGTGACTAGAATAGGCCCCGAGGTAGTGAAACCGCTCCCTGGCCAGCCAGAGTCCCGCCTCTTGATTGAGCTTACGCTGGACCGCAACCAAGGGCGATTCTCCCACGTGCATGCGGCCTCCGAGCACCCACCAACCCAGGCGAGGGGGCTGGTGGCGCCGGCCCAATAGCACCCTATCTGCATGGACCAGCAACACATCTACACAGGTAATGACCAGAGCCTGCAGAGCCCGATAATAGTCTTGGTCAGGGAGATAGGGAGAGTCGGAGTTGCTCTGGGAAGAGTCTTCGACAAAGTGAGGCACTCCGACCCCGGCGTCTAAATCTTGCCGCTGGGCCATGGCGATGATGGAGAATGCTGGGGGACAGTGGTTCTATTCTGACAACCTGCCCTATTCAGAGATAGCCTTTGGTCGGCAGCTTCATGGAGTGCCCATAATCACCAGCGCTATTTTCCAAGAGCCTGTGTTCTCTGGCAACCGACTCGTATCGGCTGTGGCCGAGGTCGTCTGCAACTGAGAGTCTGAACTGTAACTTTATGTAAAGTATAAACAGAAGCCGATTGTTTCCAGGGGATGCCACCGGCCAATCCCCAACGCGTTTGGAGTTTTATCGTGACTGTCGCCGATTCCATCCCAATTCAGTCCTCTCAGTGGTACTGGCGAGGGTTTTCGATCCGCTATCAACAGGTAGGCCGGACAGGGCCGGCAGTGCTTTGCATTCATGGCTTTGGCGCCTCCAGTGAGCACTGGCGACGCACCCTACCGGTGTTGGCTCAGGCTAATCGGGTCTATGCCATCGATTTGATTGGCTTTGGCCAGTCTGCCAAGCCCAGGCCCAATGCCCCCATAGCCTATACCTTTGAGACCTGGGGAGCTCAGGTCCTCGACTTCTGCCGTCAGGTCATTGGCGAGCCCGCTTTTCTGGTGGGCAATTCCATTGGCTGTATTGTGGCGCTGCAGGCGGCGGTGATGGCCCCGGAGCAGGTGCGGGGGGTGGCGATGCTGGATTGTTCCCTGCGGCTGTTGCATGAGCGCAAGCGGCAGCGACTGCCTTGGTATCGACGGGCCAGTGCCCCGTTATTGCAACGGTTGCTGGGCTATCGCCCCTTTGGCCATTTCTTCTTTAGCCGTGTTGCTCGGCCTCGGGTGATTCGTCGGTTGCTAGGCCAGGCCTACGGTCGCCCCAAGGCGGTAACGGATGACTTGATTCTGGCCCTGTGGCAGCCATCCCAGGAACCGGGGGCAGCCGATGTGTTTCTGGCTTTCGTGCGCTATTCCCAGGGACCCTTGGCTGAGGATCTCTTGCCCCAGGTGCAATGTCCAGTGCTGATTCTCTGGGGAGAGGCGGATCCTTGGGAGCCGGTGGCGCTGGGCCGGGAACTTGGCCGGTATGAGGCCGTCGAAGCATTTATCCCCCTGCCGGGAGTGGGGCACTGCCCCCAGGATGAGGCGCCGGAGCTGGTTAATCCCCTGCTGCAGGAGTGGGTGGCTCGGCACAGCGGCTAGGAGTTGCTAAGAAAGAACCCCTATGCCAGGGCAGCGGATAGGGGCGAAACAGTTAAACGCTTGTAGGTCTACTATGGCTCAGCCTGGGTGGATTGACCCTGAGGCTGTGCCGATTTGTGGAGTGTCCTGGGACTAGGGGAGCCACCAACCAATGCCCAGCCCTAAAAAGGGGAATCCAGCTAGCACGAGGAACGAGAGTAGTCCCCCCAGATCTAGCAATAGGGTATCGACTCGGGCTAATAGGGACACGGCGGCCAGCACGAGGATGTAGGCAAATAGATGAAATTGCACGACGGCCACTACCGATAGGGATGCCAGTACTAGGACCATGATGGAGTAGCCGGCGTCGGACTGGAACCCTAGCAACAGCATGCGGCGAAAAGGTCCCCAGAAAATGGTGAGGATGCTGGCTAATGCGATCGCAAATACCCCGCTCAAGACCCACACATAGGTGGCCACCTCCAGGGAATGGAGAAAGCGACCATAGGTCATATAGGCCAGCAACAGTAGTAGCCACGAGAGCCAGGGAGTTTTCATCGACTTATCTTGTGCCCTAGCCACACCTCGTCCAAGGCGGTCCTACAAAGCGTCCCTCCTACAATAGCCTGCAACCGCCAGATAACTGTCAATGGATAGCATCCGCTTTAGAGGTTGGTGGAAATGGCGTTAACCGGGCACGTGGGAATGCACTGCTCACACATGACACAGGTGGTGCGATTAAACTGCAGCTGAAAGGTCTGGGGGTCAAGGGTTAAGGACTCCGTCGGGCACACCCCCGTGCAGAGCCCGCAATGCACACACGCCTCTTCATCAATCAGAATCTCCCGGCTGGCTAATGACACCCGAATCCCCTGGGTCTGCATCCAGTCTATGGACTCATCCAGTTGATCAATGTCGCCGGACAACTCCACCACTAAGGTCCCAATCTGATTTGGGGCCACTTGGGCTCGAATGATATTGGCAGCAATATTAAAATCCTTGGCCAGGCGATAGGTAATTGGCATATGTACCGATCGCTGGGGAAAGGTAAGCTTGACCCGCTTTTTCATGGGGCTGAATCGATTCCGTTAGACTAAGAAACGGCGGACGTGTACCAGTTCAGCTCGAGGTCAGGGATTTCCCATTGAGTAAGCCGCTAAGTCTGGACTAGTAAAACGTTGAACACACCATCCGTTGCCTCAATTGTGACGTCATGTCTGAAAAGTTGCCAGGTTCTTCTGATATTCAAGGGTCTGCCTTTGGCCAGCGCCTACGAAACTTTCTGATTGTCCTTACAGCAGTTGTCTTAGCCGTCGCCATCTTTGTAGGG
This sequence comes from Halomicronema hongdechloris C2206, assembly GCF_002075285.3. Lineage (GTDB taxonomy): Bacteria > Cyanobacteriota > Cyanobacteriia > Phormidesmidales > Phormidesmidaceae > Halomicronema_B > Halomicronema_B hongdechloris. Next base: position 3,417,873 of record NZ_CP021983.2, read on the forward strand.
GTGCGAGGTCCTTCCCCCAGTGGCTCCCTAACTGCCTTAGCAGAAACTGCCACCCCCCTGGAGACAGCCCTAGCCAACCAACAGCCCACCCTAATAGAGTTCTACGCCAATTGGTGTACCTCCTGTCAGGCCATGGCCAGTGACATGGCCGACCTGCGGCAAACCTACGCCGATCGGGTCAACTTCGTCATGCTCAACGTCGACAACAGCAAGTGGCTGCCGGAAATGCTGCAATACCGCGTCGACGGCATTCCCCACTTTGTTTACTTAGATGAGGTCGGCGAACCCGTGGCCATGGCCATCGGCGAACAGCCTGCCAGTGTCATAGCCGACAACCTAACTGCACTAGCAGCCCATCAACCGCTACCCCATCAACAAGGCTTTGGCCGCACCTCCGAGCTAGGCGAGTCTCCTGCTCCCAAAGCCAGTGCTGGGGAAGATCCCCGCAGCCACGGGGCCCAGGTCGTTCAGTAGTAAGGACGGAACAAGGGTAGGCGAGTAGATGGGGTGACGAGTGACGAGTGATGGGGTGTAGACGCGGTGGCGGCTTCCCGGAGGGTAGGGGTGATGGGGTGATGGGGAGGAGTGAAGAGTGTAGGGCTATGCCCGTGCGTAGGGCTGTGCCGTGTGTAGCAGCAGGGTGCTGAGTTGTCTGTCTGCGGTGATGAAGATTGCTCTGAGCTCCGGTCTCCCTGCTCCCCTCGGGCAAGCACCCTGAGCTACACGATTACGTGTGGTCTTACTGAGGTTTATCACGCCTTGCCGATGCAACGCGATCTTTGGCGACTGACCGACAGGCCCTTCCGCAGGTCCAAGGTGGCAGTTCGACTGCATAGCCCATGTCAGCCCAGAGGTAGAAGCCAACGGCAGATATTCCCGTGGGTTAGGCGGAGCTGTGATGGAGCAGTCTTGACCGATGCCAGGGGAATTCGCGCATAATTTTGGATTATCTAGATTCACGCTACCTCAGGAGGCTCCGTCATGAAGTCCCGTGCCTACAGGTCAATCTGGGCTGGATTGTTTGCCATAAGTCTGACCACCCCGACATTAGCCCTCGCCACTGAAGCGATGCCCTGGTCAGCGACTAACTCCCGGGAGCTGTCGCAGCCGACCTCTTCTCCGTCCCGACAGCTGGCTCAAGCTGCCTCGCCTTTCACCGCAGTGCGCAGTATCAGCCATGGTCGCAGCGTCAATGCCCTGGCCTTTAGCCGTGACGGTCGCTGGTTGGCCACAGCCGGTGGAGACGGCAAGATTCGAGTCTGGAATGTCAATGCCCTACTACAGGGAGATGAGCTCAACTATGTGCGAGTTGTGATCACTGTTCCGGCAGCAGATACCTATGCCACCTCCCTCAGCTTCAGTGCTGATGGCCGCTGGCTCGTCACTGGTACCTACAACGGTGACTTTCGCCGCTGGGATCTCAATGCCTGTGACCCTCACCGTAACACCTGTGCCACTGACCTATTGCAAGAAAAGGAATACCATGGCGTCGACACCAATGTAGGGTTTCATCCCAACGAGACTCTGCTGGCTGGCTCTAACTATGACGGCACCGTCACCCTGTGGAACTGGACTGATCGCTCCGTGGCAGGGGTGTTAGAGCCAGAGACTGGCGCCCAAGATGGTTCTGAACTGGAGGGCCGCTTCTCCTCGTTGGCCTTCAGCAACAATGGCCGCTACCTAGCCGCCGGGACCCACAATAAGAGCATTACGTTTTGGGATTTCGAGGATGATTTCGAGCGGGTACTGACCATCGAAACAACATTTGGAGTCGAGACGGTAGCCTTTAGCCCCGATGATCAGCGCTTGGCCTATGGTACTCTGCGCGGCATAGAACTCCGCGGTTTAGACTATCGCCGCAAGTATCCCCGCGCCAGTGAGCCCGTGCTGTTAGAAAACCCCAGCCGCGTCAACACCCTACTGTTTAGCCCCGATGGCCGCTATATCTTCTCGGGGGATAGCGACGGTACCTTAGCGCTCTGGGATGTGGAAGCCGAGGAATTAATAGGCCGGAGTGATGACGGCCAGAGCCACGATCGCGGCATTCTCGAGGTGACGTATGATCCGGCTAATAACCTCTATGCTAGTGGCAGTAGTGATGGCACCGTGAAACTGTGGCGACTGCGTTAGTGCAGGATTCAGGCAACGGGGTTGTGGTCCTCTCTGTGATGCCGTATGTGGTCTTATAGGCAAGGGGACAGGGTGTCATGCCCAGTAACATTCAGGGTGACCATTGAGTACAATCATGGCGATGTGTTTAGGACGTAGATGCTAGTGGCCTTAAGGGCTAGCATTAGCGATATCCATCACCATGAGCACTGCGTTAACGCCAGAGGACTCCCTATTTCGGTTAGTTGACCGAGTAGCTACGCATCTGGAGCCAGTATCGGTTCAGAGCCATGGGTTGAAGGCAATTCTACAGTCCTGGTTAGGCTTTCTGGCAGCTCAGTCAGAGGCGGCCATCATCTGGACTAAGCTGCCGCGGGGTAGAGGATGGCAGGAATTGCTGAGCCAATACGGTCATGCTCAACCGCGATCGCATCTATACTGCCTAGATCGACCCAGGCAAGAGGGGGGCAATCGTCCCCAAGTAGCTCCCCCGCAGCTGCGCCTACCTTTACCCGATCGCCGGCTGTGGCGAGGCGAGTATCTGCTGCTCTTCTGCCTGCCGTCTGGGTCTGGGGTTCTGCTGGCCCAGCGCCACCCGCCAGCATCGCAACGGGGACCTCAGGCGGGGGAGGCGACAGCCGCCCAACGGGTAGAGCTACGCGTTGTCAGTTCCCTGCAACCGACTGTGGTCAGCGAGGTCAGAGCCGCCCTGCAGCAAATGCTTTATACCTGCCTGCAGACCTATCCGGATCACGTCGAGTGGACAGACCTGCTCAGCCATTGGGAGACTGTTTGTCCTCCACCAGCGTCCTCTACTAACCTAGCCTGGCTAGATCAGTTTCTCTGCTGGCAATGGCAAAAACAGGCGCAGTTAGGCCACCAAGTCTCCCGGTACCGCCGACAGGCCCAATCAGCCACCGACCTCTCCCGGCAAAATGAGTCGCTGATGAGCCAACTGCAACTCAGGGAGGAATTTTGCCATGCCATTGGTCAAGAGCTGCGGACGCCGTTGGCCAATATCAAAATGGCCCTGTCTCTGTTGACGTCTTCTAAGTTACCGCCACAACAACAGCAGCGCTACTTGACCTTGATCAGCCACGAATGCGATCGCCAGAGTTCCGTCATTAACGGAGTATTAGACCTGCTCCAGATCGAGGTCAATGCCCGCCAAGTAACCCCTGCACCAAGCCGGTTAATCGAGACCGTCCCGGCTGTCATCAGCACCTATCAGCCCCTGGCTGAGGAGAAGGGGATCCGCTTGACCTGTACCATTACCGATGATTTACCGTCCCTGGCCTGTCCAGAGGCTTGGCTGCGCCAGATCATGATCCATTTAGTCCACAACAGCATCAAATATACCCCCAGTGGTGGTGAAGCCTGGGTGGCAGCCCAGCAGCGGCAAGCTGACAGAGTCGAGGTGGTGATTCAAGATACTGGCCAGGGCATTGCCCCTAATGAGGTGCCCAAGATCTTTGACCACTTTTACCAGGGGCGGCAGCAACCACCGGATCAGCCTGAAGGGGCGGGGCTAGGGCTGACCATTGTGCAACAGTTGCTGACCCACTGCGGCGGCACCATTACGGTGAACAGTCATCCGGGTAAAGGCACTACCTTTCGAGTGTATTTTCCCACCCATGAGGAGCCTGAGCAATAGACCAATGACCAAGACAGACTTAGAGAGAGCGGCGCTCTAAGGGCAAGAAGACGGTCAACACTTCTCCCTGTTGTGGCCGTTGCCGCACGATTAGCTTGCCCCCCAAGGCCTGGAATAGGTTCTTCGTGGCCTCCAGGTTAAGGCTGAGGCCCCCGGTTTCGGGCTGCAGCATCAGCAGATGGCCCAGAGAACGCAGCGGCGGAGACGATGGCTCTAGCTCCGGTTCTAGGGAATGGCCATCTATAGAGGTGGCCTGGAATTTTAGTTTCAGCTGGTGCCCTGCCAGCACCACCACCAGTTGAATATGGCTCTGGGCTGGCAAACCCTGGACGAAGCGCTCTACCAAGCCTGTGAGCACCTGATTCAGGAGGGTAGGATCGCTGGTGACCAGGGGCAATTGGGCTGGCAGATCCACCGCCAGGGTTAGGTTATGGCGATTGGCCTGCTGTTGCCACAGAGGAATGGCGTCTTGAAACAGTTGTCCCAGGGACATGGGAGCCAATGGACATCGACGTTGGCTGGCTTGAGTCTCCAGTTCTAGGGCTCGGAAAATCAGATTGAAGCGATCGATCTGCTGGGTGCAGGCTTGATCGATCAACTGTAGCCGCCGCTGAACTGCCTCAGCGATATCCTGTCGCTTTAGTAGGGAGCGGGTCAGGGTGCGAATGGTGGTCAATGGGGTACGAATTTCGTGGGCCATGGCCTGCAGTAATTCGGCATCGGCACTGGGGGCCGATGTCGCCGGTGTCTCTTGGTTGGGGGGCCAGGGTAGGGGGGTATCTGGGCGCCTCTCTAGAGGGGGGCTGGCCATGGGTCCATTGGCTGAGGCGGCAGCAGCCTGGGCGGGCTCCCAGCTAGCCAGACGGATATCGGCGTCGGTCCGGGGGGCTGAAGGGGTTTCGACGGGCAGATGGGTGAGCAAGAGCCGGCTAAACTGGGCGACCAGTCGATAATCTGGCGCCTGAAAATCCAGTTCGCCGATCTGGTGGTCTAAGGCCGGTAGGCGTTGGGGGCAGACTTGGGCAATGCGCGATCGCATCTGCTGCCAGATCTGCTCGTTCAAGGCTGGTGCAAAGGAAAACCGGAAGGCAGGTCCTTGACCCAACACTAGAGACAGACTGAAGTGAGGCATCACCACCAGGCAGAACCGCTCGTTACCCAGGGGATCCTCAGGATCTAAGGGCACCAGGCAGGATTTGCCGATCAGGGTGGCCGGGTCCCCCTGGGCAGGCAGCCTGGGCAAGGTCGATAGCCACTGGCGTGGAATCAGAATCCAGGGAGACACCCTGGCCAATAGGTGAGCGTCCCGTAGCACTGGCAATGGTCCCGAAATCACCACCCCTGGAGTGGCTTCTGCAGCCGGCGGCTCCGGGACCGGAGATAGGCTAGTCTGAAGCAATTGATTGACGGCGGCCAGGCTGCCCCACCACTGTGTCTCTGCCTGCAGCCGCTGCTGCACCTGGGGGCACGACTGCGGCCAGGAAACAGCCCCATCGCCCGCACTATGGTCCGCACTATGCTCTGGAAACAGCCTCCCTAGAGGCTGTTCCTGGTCTAGGATGTTGCTCAGTGACCTATGGGAGAAACTAGCCACCAAATGGCTCCCTTGCTGTAGGCAGCAACTAAGTTGCGACACGTTTGTGGCGCAATGACTTAGTTCAAGCTTACGAACTGACCGTTTCGCAGACTAGGGGTAGAACCGAACGTCGAGGTGCTGGTTTCTGCCGCATTCTCTAGGGGCACCCAGGGCTAGCCCCCCGGATATTGGCGACGAGCAGGAAACGGAGGCCCGGCAGCGGCGGTGAGTTTAACCGCCCAGTTTCGCTTTCACCATGGCTTGAACCTTGGCCCCATCGGTGCGGCCTTTGAGTTGCTTCATGGCAGGTCCCATGACTTTGCCCATGTCTTTGGGGGATGAGGCGCCGGTGCTGGCAATGAGGTTATCCACAATGGCTTCTACCTCCGCGTCGGAGAGCTGGGCCGGTAGGTACTCTTGAATGATGGCCAGCTCTTGGGCCTCGCTGGCGGCTAAGTCTTCCCGGCCAGCTTGCTGGTACTGTTCTAGGGCATCTTTACGTTGCTTGGCCAGCTGGTTGAGCACGTCGATCTCCTGCTCTTCACTCAACTCTGCTTGCCCCGAGGGGCGCAGGCTGGTCTCTTTTTCCAGAATCACTTTCTTGATGCTGCGGATGGTCTCTAGCCGCACCTTGTCTTTGGCTTTCATGGCGGCTTTGAGGTCGGTGCTGATGCGGTCTTTAAGGCTCATTGGTGGAAAGGGTGATTGCAGTATTACGCTGCTGCCAGGGCCTCGGCTAGTTCCATACAGCCGGTCCTACACTGGCTAGCTAATTCAATGATGGCATCATTGCCGGTTGGGTGATCCCCCCACCGGCTCTAGGGCCTGCTGCACCAAGCTAGCCAACTGCTGAGCACTGTCAGGGATGGCCAAGTCGCTGGCGGCAGCAGCCATCTTCATCAGCCGGGGGCGATCGTCTAGTAACATCGAGACCTTATCTTGCAGCAGGTTGGCGCTGAGGTCGGCTTGGGGAATGACCATGGCGGCATTGGCGGCGGCGAAGGCGGCGGCATTGTAGGCCTGGTGGTCTTCGGCGGCGAAGGGATAGGGAATCAGGATAGCCGGGGTGCCGGTCACACTCAACTCGGTTAGAGTACCGGCTCCGGCTCGGCTGATGGCTAAATCGGCCCGCAGCAGCAGCGGTGCCATGTCCTCGAAAAAGGGCTGGCGCAGGTAATGCTCATGGACTAGGCTCTCGGCGTCGGGGTCGTTTTCACCGGTTTGGTGCACCACCCAGATGCCCGCCTTCAACCAGGCCGGGGTGGCTTGCCGCACCAGGCGATTGACAGCAACGGCTCCCTGGCTGCCGCCAATCACTACGATCAGGGGCACATCCTCGGGGATGCCCAGGGCCGGCCGCGGACTGGCGGCCGCGGCTAGAAATTGCGATCGCACCGGCGTCCCCACCACCGTGCACTGGGCCTTGGGCAGATAAGACGAGGCGGCCTCGAAGCCCAGGGCCACCACCGTACACCAAGGGCTAAGCCAACGGGTGACCTTGCCGGGCAGGGCATTGGACTCATGCAGAATCGCCGGCAAGCCCAGGGAGCGGGCGGCAATAATGGCTGGCGCCGCAATGTAGCCGCCGGTGGTTAACACCCCGGCAAATTGGCCTTGGCGCAGTAGTCGCCGCACCTGCAGCACCGACCGGGCCAACTGGGTACACAGCCGCAGGGAGCCCAGGCCCAATCGCCCCTGAAACCCGCCGATGCGGACCGTGTGTAACTGGTAACGGCAGGGCACCAAGCGGGTCTCTAGGCGATCGGGTACCCCCAGCCATTCGATCTGGTATTGAGGCAACTGCTCGGCGGTGGCCAGGGCCGGAAACAAGTGCCCCCCAGTACCACTGGCGGCAATTAACAGGCGAATCGGCGTCTCTGGCATCCTCACCGCTGGCGAATAGGTCTGTCTATACGTTCCCACAGGGAGCGACAGCAGGTAAACTGCGTTCTCGACAATGCCTTGACCGTGCCGAGCCCGAGAATTGGCCAATGGGCGCCATTTCGCGCTACCTTGGTGGTCAGGTCTGGTGGAGAGATAAGACTATGCGGCATCGAATCTGGTCATGGTTGCCAGCCCTAGCGGTGATGACTTGGGCCGGGGTCGGCGCCAGGGTGGAGGCAGCTCCGGCTGATACGGCTCCCGCTGATGTCGTGGCCGCCATTGACGCCATGGAAGCGGCCTCGAATCAGCAGGATCTAGAAGCCGTGCTGCAGTTCTATGATGAAAGCTTTCGCCACCAGGATGGCTTTGACCGCTCTGAATTGGAAGCCGTCTTGAAGCAGTTTTGGCAGCACTATACGGCCCTCACCTACGACATCGAACTGGTGAGTTGGGAGTCCACGACCAGTGGCTATGAGACCGAAACCCTCACCCGGGTGGAGGGAATCCAGCGGCGCGATGGCCGCCAGTTGACCTTGACGGCTGAGGTGCGATCGCGACAGCGCTTCGAAGCCGGCGCCATCGTCTATCAGGAAGTCTTGTCGGAGGAGAGCCGTCTCACTGCAGGCAGCAATCCCCCCAACCTGACCCTGAACCTACCCCAGCAGGTGGACCTGGGAGAGCGCTACGAGTTTGACGCCATCGTGGCCGAGCCGTTAGGGGAGCGGGATCTATTGGGGCGCGCCCTAGATGAGGGAGTAACCAGCGACGACTTCTTCAAGCCTCGGCCCCTGAATCTGAATGTGCTGGCCGCTGGCGGCCTGTTTAAGATTGGTCAGGCCCCCAGTCAACCCGATGAGCGCTGGATATCAGCCGTGATCGTCCGAGAAGATGGCCTGGTCATCACCACCCGTCGCCTGCAAGTCTCAGATAAGTAGTGAACTAGGACTAGACCTACAAGCGCTAATCAAGCGCTAATGATGAACCGCCAGGGGCTGGTGCTGGGACTGGATCTCTAAGAGAGTTCGCAGCTTAGCTTGCTGGTCTGCAATCAGGTCTTCGTCCAGTAACCCCCCTCAGCATCGGCACGGTTGCTATATTATCCTGACATCACCGGATGCTACGGTTCTCCGCCCATGACCATTACCCTCGCCGCTCCTTTGAACCAAATTGTGCTGTCTCCTGGCAGCGCCATGACGGTGTCGGGATTGACCTGGCAACACTATCAGTTGCTCTTAGAAGAACTGGGAGATGATCGGGCGACGCGGTTAACCTATAGCAACGGGGTGTTGGAAATTCGGATGCCCAGTCAGCTCCACGAAATTATCAATCGGCTGTTGAGCAAAATTATTTTTGCTCTGGCAGAGGAGCTGGAACTGGAGAGTGTGGATCTGGGGTCGACGACCTGGAATCGTGAGGACCTGGATCAGGGGATTGAGCCGGACAGTTGCTTTTTTATTCAGAATGCGCACCGGGTGCAGGGGATAAACCCTGACATTCCATCGGATCTGCCACCAGACTTGGTGGTTGAGGTTGATATTGCCAGTGCTTCCGATCGGAAGTTGGCCATTTACCAGGCCCCTGGTGTACCGGAGTTATGGGTATATGGCAAGGGCAGGGTTAAGATCTTGGATCTGCGGGGAGAGCAGGTCACAGAAGCAGAGAGAAGTTTAGCATTTCCAGCGATAGCTTCTGAGCAGCTACACGCATGGATTGTATTGCGAGAGAGGGAGACTGATCTAATGGTGGTGAAGACCGTAAGACAGTTTTGTAAAACCCTGGGACAGTAGTATGTACGCCGTATGAAATGGTGTTGTCTGTATTGAGTCAGGCAGCCTAGCTATTCTGATATAGCAAACTGACCCAAGCCACTGGGGTGGTGGGCAAAGATGCTGAAGACCACTGACTAGACCTGCAAATGCTAATGATGGACTGCCAGGAGCCGGTGATTAGAATGGGGCTCTAACAGAGTTCGCAGCTTGGCCTGCTGGTCTGCAATCAGATCCTCATCCAGTAACCCCTGAACATGGGCCAGGAGATAGTCCACCTCATCCAGCAGTAAGCTCAGCCAGGGATCCGCTTGGGCTTGTTGCAAGATGGCCTCGACCCGGTCGGCGGCGGCCTCATCCAGACTGGGCTCCATGGCCAGATGCCAGTATTCCCCTAGCAGAGGGCGATAGCGCTGGGTAGCCGCGGCTAGGGCTTCATAGTCATACATTTACCGATCGCTCCATCACAACCCTGGATCACACCATAGCGTCAACCAGATAGCTTAGGAAAGAGGTGACGCTAGAGAGACAAGCTATCTGGCCGGCAATGGCTGTACCGCTTTCGGCGGCTGTCATAGAGAAGTGGTCCTAGGCAGCGGAGTGTGACGGTTTGTCAGGATTTCCTGAACGGTTAAGCCAGCACCATTGCCTGCATCACGCTTTGAAAGAGGGCAAGGCCATCGGTGCCACCCAAGAGGGCATCGGCGGCCCGCTCTGGGTGAGGCATCAGGCCCAGTACATTACCCTGGCGGTTGCAGAGTCCGGCGATGTGGTGCAAGGACCCGTTGGGGTTACTGGCCTCGGTGTGGTCGCCGCTGGGGCTACAGTAGCGAAACATCACCTGCCGATTGGCCTCTAGCTGGGCCAGGGTGGCCTCATCGGCGTAGTAGCAGCCTTCTCCGTGGGCAATGGGCAGGGTAATCACCTGGCCGGCTCGATACTGCCGGGTCCAGGGTAAATCGCTGCGTTCTACCGTCAGGGGGATGCGATCGCAGATGAAGTGCAGGTCCCGATTGCGCACCAACGCCCCCGGCAGCAACCCCATCTCCGTCAAGATCTGAAAGCCATTGCAGATCCCCAGTACCAACTTGCCCTGCTGGGCCCGGAGGGCAGTGGCTTGCATGGCGGCCGAAAAGCGAGCAATGGCCCCACAGCGGAGATAATCGCCATAGCTAAAGCCCCCCGGCACCACGATGAGATCCAGCTCCGAGAGGTCGTCCTCTTGGTGCCAGACCATGCGGGTGGGCTGCTGCAAAATATCGCGCGTCACATAAGCCACATCGCGATCGCAATTAGAGCCAGGAAAAACAATGATGCCGACGTTCATACCAGATAGATAGAAGCGGAACAGGGTATAGACAGGGAGCCAACTGGTGAGTCAATGTCCGCCGTGGCGGCCTAGACCGTGGCTACGGCGTTGAGGTCAAACCGGTAGGTCTCGATCACTGGATTGGCCAGTAACTGGTCGCAGATGCGGTCCAACTGCTGGCGTGCCTGCTCGTCGTTGGCGGCGGCCAGGGTCACCTGAATATACTTGCCAATGCGGACCTGGCTGACCGTGTCATAGCCCATCTGATTCAAACTCGACTGCACTGCGGTGCCTGCCGGATCTAGCACCGAGGGGCGCAGGGTGACATAAATTTCGGCCTGATAGGTCTGCACGGGGACACCGGAAAATGGAGAGCCACTTCATCCTACCGTAGCGATTGCCGTCGGGGCAGCCATCCCACCGGTAATTGACCGCTGTATCGGTCAGGGGGCAGGCCAGTAGTTGATAGAATGAAGCCGGTATAGTTTATCCAGTATGCCCGGACGAACCCGCAGCCAAAACCAGGTATTGGCCGCCCTGAAGCAGCTCGATCAGCCCATTTCTGCCCAGGATCTCTATATGGAGCTACGCAATGGCGGCGGTACCCTCGGCTTAGCAACGGTCTATCGAGCCCTAGATGCCCTGAAGCTAGAAGGCGCTGTACAGGTGCGCACCCTACCAACCGGGGAGTCTCTCTACAGCTTGCCCCAAGAGGATAGGCACCATCTTACCTGCCTGCAGTGCGGTCAATCCATTGCCATCGACGAGTGTCCCGTTCACGACCTGGAGCAGCAGCTGAACCGGGCCCACCACTTTCGCATCTTCTACCACACCCTAGAATTCTTCGGCCTCTGCCCTCGCTGTCAGATGGATGCGGCCCAGGCGGCTGGTTCTTGACGTGTATAGCAAAAGGCAGAAGGCAGAAGGCAGAAGGCAGAAGGCAGAAGCATGCCCTGAGCTAGTCGAACAGTCGAAGGGGCAGAAGGGCTGTGCCCGTGCCAAGTAGTGAGAACTGGCCTTAGAGGATATTTGGAAAGTACCCTGCAACCTTGCTCCAGACTGGAGTCTGGCCAACAGAGTCATACGCTCTAAAACGCTTACCCTGCAGGGTTTTCAGCCGAGTTCTCAAATGTCTTCTTAGCCCAGGCTGAAAGCATCTTCCAGATAATCCTGCAGCACTAGGGAATAAAGGCTCTGGGGTAAGGGTCTGTGGTGCAGGCCGATTTGGGGATTGGTCTGGCAGGTGACCAAGGCCACATCAAAGCGGCAGGGCCACTCTTGCCATTGGGGCTGTTGGATGAGAAATAGCTGGGCGGCTCGCCACAGCTTGCGTTGCTTCTGGGGGGTGATGGCCATGAGGCCGTCGGCATCCCAATTCCCCTGGCGCCTTGTCTTGACTTCGACAAAGGCCAGCAGGGAGTCGGGTTGACGCACTACCAGATCCAACTCGCCCCAGCGGCAATGCCACCGTTGCGCCACTAATTCGCCGCCCCGGTGCCGCAGCCAGTCGGCTACCAGTAATTCGCCTAAACGCCCCAGATCGGCCCGTTGCGGTAATGGTATGGTCATCGTTTGCGGCCCTGAATGCTGACCTTAGGGTAGACAGCGGCGCTAGCAAACTAACGGCAGACTTCAGGAACTGGGTTCCAGGGCGTTATAGAACTCTCCTACCCAGGGCAGTTGGGCCAGATCTGCGAAGCTGACCTGGCGCTCCTGTTCTAGGTGCTGAATCCGCCGTTTCTCGGCATAGATCTGCTGTTGGTAGTGGGCCAGTTCTTCCCGGGAGGCATGGGGGGCGGCGTTGCTCCAGAGCGCCAGGAAGTGGCGGTAACGCTTCTCGCAGAGATTCTTTTCCATGCAGGCGGTGGCGGCCCGAATCACCAGGGGAGCCCGCAGAATATCTCGCTGGGTCTTCTCATCGAGGTGCAGCAGATACTGGGTCTGGCTCAGGGGACCGGAAAATTCAGCGATGCGATCGCGCAGAGGGGTAATCAGATCTTCGCCCGTGGCTGGTTCGTCTAATAGGCTCTGGAGATAGTGCCACAGGGCCCGATGGTGGGAAAAGCTAAATTGCAGATCCCGGTCATCTAAGGCGGCGGTCACCGTGGTGCGAAAGGCGGGGGCATGGAGAAAGATCCGCAGTAGGGCCGCCTCAGCCTGCTCTAGGGCGCTGAGGGCGCGGGGCTGCTGGGCCATGGCGTCTTGACCTTGGCCATCCCGGGACGGGCGTCGCTGGCGTCGCACCTGGGCCAGCAGGTTTTCGGCGAGCAGCGGCACTAGACGACTGTCGCCATGGCTGAAGATTTCGGCGCAGTGACGGATGTAGTGGGTGCGGGTGTCGGCGTTGGCAATCTGGCTGAGCAGGGCCACGATGGCCTGGGTGGCTTGCTGAAAGTGATCGGCTTGGCGTAGATCGCGGCCCTCTAGACTCTGCTGAATTTGCCAGTCGAGCCAGAGGGGGCTGGCCTCCAACAAGGCTCGATAGTCCTCGGCGCTATAGTGCTTGAGATAGTCGTCCGGGTCTTTGCCCTCGGGAATGGTGAGGATGCGCAACTGCACATCCCCCCGGTAGGCCATGTCGGTGACTTCACCGATGGCCCGTTCGGCCGCCCTGGTACCGGCGGCATCGGCGTCGAAGTTGAGGATGATCTGCTTGGAGTCGCTATAGCGGAGCAATTGCCGCACTTGGGCCGCGTTTAGGGCAGTGCCGAGGGCGGCGACGGTGTTGCTGATCCCGGCGGCATGGAGGGCAATGACGTCGAAGTAGCCCTCGACGACGATGGCCTGGTCTGCTTTTGCGATCGCAGCCCGAGCCAGATCCAGGCCATAGAGAGTCTTGCCCTTATCAAACAGTTCCGTATCCGGCGAATTGAGGTATTTGGGTTGGGCTGCGCCCATGGCCCGACCACCAAAACCAATCACCCGACTCTGGGCATCGCGGATGGGAATCATCAGCCGTTCACGAAACCGATCGTAATAGCCACTGCCCTTGGCGCGAGGCACAATCAGTCCTGCCTTCTCCACTAACTCCACGGGATAACGTTTCTGCTCTACCAAATAGCCATAGAGAGTCTGCCAGCCACCGGGGGCAAAGCCCAACTGAAACTGCTGAATCGTCTCTTCCCGCAGCTGTCGTTGTTGGCGCAGATAGGCCAAGGCCTCGGCTCCGTCCGACTGGCGTAGGGCATGCTCATAGAACTTGGCAGTCACGGCCAGAATCTCGAAGAGTTGCTGCCGTAGGCTGAGTTGTCGCTGTAGCTGTTGCCGCTGGGCCGGTTCCAGGGTCTTGACCGGCACCTGATACCGCTGGGCCAACTCCAACACCACATCGGCGAAGGAGCGCTTATTCAGCTCCATCAAAAACTTAAAGCCATTCCCCCCGGCCCCACAGGAAAAGCAGTAATAGAACTGCTTGCCAGGGCTGACACTAAAGCTAGGGGACTTATCGTCGTGAAACGGGCAGAGGCCGACAAAGTCTTTTCCCTGCTTTTTAAGAACCACATGCTGGGAGACAATATCGACGATATCGGCCCGTTCGCGGACCGCTTCAATGGTATCGGGATGGAGACGGGGGGTAGTCATAGCCAGGCGCAAATGCCTCACGATCGCCCTCTCGGTCATCCTCTAGGAATAGTATGTAGAAGGCTTTTTTCTCAGCTGCTAACACTAGTCCTAGTATTCTAAGCCAATTGCATTAAATCCTGTGGACTCTGGGGCGTTCTTATTGTAGGTCATTTGTATTGATAGGGGTGGTGGGTGGATGGGGAGTGCGGAGGACGGAGAGTGGAGGACGGAAAACGGAAAAACGAAGAGAGAACAGGGGACAAGGTAGGGGCGCGGTTGCCGCGCCCAATGCAGAAAACTCAGCAGTACACGGCAATAGGCTAGGCTTTGTAGCCATTACGATGACTTGAGACAATGGTCAGCAGAGGTACCTCTCTATCTCAAAATCCTCTTCTGGAGGGCATTTTGGAGCACCTCTGGCGAGCATGATCCCATCTTTGAAGGAACTCCTGGCATGTCTGCCACCAGTCTCGAATTGTTATTGATTCTGCTGCTGATTGGGCTGAATGGTGTGTTTGCGGGCTCTGAAATCGCCCTAGTGTCGTCCCGCAAGGCTCGCCTAGAACAGCAGGCTCGCCAAGGAAAGGTGACCGCCCGCCTGGCCCTGACCCTGACGGCTCACCCCAATGACTTCCTCTCCGCGGTGCAAATCGGCATCACTCTGGTGGGCATTCTCAGTGGGGCCCTGGGAGGAGCGACGGTGGCTCGACGCCTAGGGCATTTGCTGGCTCGAGTCCCTGGGGTAGCGCCCTACAGCCAACTACTGAGTCTAGCCCTGGTGGTGGGTAGCATTACCTACCTGTCCCTGGTGCTCGGGGAACTGGTGCCCAAGCGCCTGGCCTTGAATAGCCCGGAGCGCATCGCCTGCCGAGTGGCTAGGCCCATGCACTGCTTGGCTCGCCTGACGGCCCCATTGGTGCGTCTGCTGAGTCTTTCCACGGATGGGGTGCTGAATCTGCTGGGGGTACGGCCTTCCCAAGAGCCGTCTATCACCGAGGAAGAGATCAAGGTCTTGATGGAGCAAGGGACCGCCGCCGGGACCTTCGAGGAGTCGGAAGGGGCGATGGTCGGGCGGATCTTCCACCTAGGAGATCGATCGATCAAGGCCCTGATGACTCCCCGTACCGACATCGATTGGCTGGATCTGGAGGGAGATGATGAGACCAATCGGCAGATTGTGATCAACAGTCCCCACTCTCGCTTCCCTGTCTGTCGAGGTAGCATCGACAATTGTTTGGGGGTAATTCGCCTGCGTAGTCTCTTGCCCGACTACTTGATGGGACAGGCTGTTGACCTGATGGAGTTGATCCAGCCTCCCCTCTACGTGGCTGAGAATGTGCGAGCCCTGAAGGTGCTGGAGATGTTTCAGGCCTCGGGTACCCACATCGCCTTGATCATGGATGAATATGGCGGCGTGGAAGGATTGGTTACCCTAAATGACTTGGTGGAAGCCATCGTCGGGGAGTTGCCCACCGTTGATGATGCCACCGAACCCATGGTAATTCAGCGGCAGGACGGCTCTTGGCTCTTGGATGGATTGCTGCCGTTGGAAGAGCTGAAGGGGATAATGCAATGGGAGAGTCTGCCGCGGGAGAGTACCGGTGAGTATCATACCCTAGCGGGTTTTGTGCTGACCCTACTGGGGCACATTCCCACCTCTGGGGTTTCCCTGGAGTGGGAAGGGTGGCGCCTAGAGGTGGTGGATATGGACGGATGGCGGATCGACAAGGTTCTGTTAACCCCGTTGCCGCCCCCACCGGAGCAGGAGCCTTAACCCCTGGTAGACTGTGGTACCAGGCTGAGCACTGGTCGTATCTAGAAGATTGACAGGCAGGGCTTGTTCTCTGCCTGGAGTGGCTCCAGGGAAGCAACACAGCCGCAGGGGAGTAGGGGAAGCAAATGATCAGCCAACTGTGGCCATGGCGTACTGGTGAGTTGAGATTGACGCTACTCCTTACGCTGAGGCAGTTCTTGGGAGCGGCCTGATACGGTTTCCATGACGGCGATCACCGCCCGTTGAGCCGCCAGGATATCCCGTTCTTCTCCCCCTAGGTAAAGGCGGCCAAAACTGCCCACTGAGCTGATCTGCAAGATATTGATCATGGCTGCTTTTTCGGCTTCGTTGGCGGCCAGGGAGGCATAGGCCGCAGGTTCTACCTCGAAGACGTAGAGGGTCTGACCGGCCAGGATCATATTGCCGCGGCGATTGCGGTTGATCAGCTGCACATGGTGAGGGTCGAGGTTGCGGATCACCTGGCTGGAGATAACGCGAGGCTTGAGCCGCTCTCGATAGTGAACATCTAGGGCGCTGAGCATGGCTTGGCCCGCGGCATGAACTTCCCCTTGCTTGCTGGAATGGATCTCTAGCAAGCCATAGAGGCGTTCGACAATGAGTACCCCCGGTCGCACCACGGCGGACTTGAGGCCGATATCCATGATCCGGTTGATTTCGATGCCGGGGGAAATTTCGATCCAGAGGGAGGCATCTCCCGGTAGTGGTAGAAACCCGAGCGATACGGTGCCCATATAGGCCGCATGCTGGGGTTGCAAATTGTCGATGTATACGTAGCTGCGCAGTTCTACACCCAAGAGCTTTCCCGCCGATAGGTCCCAAGACAGTATAACGGCTGCTGGACGGCAGGCTGGTATCGGCGGCGGTAACTGGCCAGTGGGGCAGTGCCAGGGTGCCCACAGTGGCGGGGAGCCAGGGGAAATGGCAATTTCGTGGCTGTTTCAGTGGCTGTTGCAAAGGGTAGGTGGTTTAGGCGCAATCGGGGTCAATGAAGCGGATCCAGTCTCCGTCTACCCGTGCGATCGCACCGCCCGGCAAGGGATCACTCTGACTGCGATGCGGCGCGGTAATCAAATGCACCACCTTGGCCACCTGCTCAAAGCCGACCTGGGCGATTTGTCGTTGCTGCAGCACCCGCCGGATCAGGCGTCGTTGCAGGGCCACATGACTCACTTGCAGCGGCGGCCGGTGTAGCCGCCGCGGTCGCCCGCCGGCATCCGCCTCCACCACTGAGGCATAGAGACTATCTACCATTGTCTCTAGGTAAGCCACCTCCGCCGCCAGCACCTCCGCCGTTTGGGCTAGGGTGTGCTCAACCCTGGGATTAAACTGCTCAGCCAGATAGGGCAGTAGATCGAGACGGATACGATTGCGAGCATAGGCCCGGTCCTGGTTAGTGCAGTCTTGCCAATGGGGCAATCCTTGCTGCCGACAAAAGGCGACGGTTTCAGCCCGGGTGATCGCCAGCAGGGGCCGCACCAGCACGATGGGTAACGGGGCCGCCGGCTGCAGAGGCCGCTGCCAGGTGAGGGCCTGTAAGCCATCGGCGCCACTGCCCCGCATCAGGTTATACAGCAAGGTTTCCGCCCGGTCCGTGGCCGTATGCCCTGTCGCTACCCGGGTGCAGCCATGATATCGAGCCAGCTGATGAAATTGGTCGTAGCGCCACTGACGAGCTGCCGCTTCACTACTCGGGGGTTGGGCCGCCGTCACGGTGTCACAGGATATGCCATGGTCGCGACACCAGGTTTCCACAAAACTGGCGTTAGCCTCGGCATCGGCCCGCCAACGATGGTTGGCATGGGCTACCACCACCCGCCACCCCCACTTGGGCCGCAAATCCCACAGCAGTTTCAGTAGGGCCATAGAATCTTGCCCCCCCGATACGGCTACCAGGCAATGGCTTCCCTGGGGCAAGAGCTGTCGCGCCTTCAAGAGGCGGTGGATATGAGCATGGAGGTCTGTCCAGTCGGGCATGGGGGAGTGGGAGAGTGGAGAGTGAAGAGTGAAGAGTGGAGAGTGAAGGGTGGAGAGTGGGGGAGTGGGAGAGTGAAGAGTGAAGGGCTCTAAAATACTTGCCCTTGCTACTCGTTACTCGTTACTCGTTACTTGATCTGCCCACCACTCCATCACCCCATCACTCTGCTGCACCTATCAGAGTGAAGGCGGCCCAGTCAACTGGGTCTGGAGTGGCCTGCATGGTCGCCAGCATGGCCTGCCGCAGGGCCTGGGCTTTGGTCTGTCCCTGGGCGATGTGGCGATAAAACGCCGTCATCAACTGGGCGGTGGGAACATCGGGTACGGCCCACAGGGATACCACAATGCTGGGCACTCCCGCCGCCATGAAGGCCCGAGAGAGGCCAATCACGCCATCGCCAGTGATGCGTCCCCGCCCAGTATCACAGGCACTCAGTACCGCCAGCTCCGCCGGCAAGTCCATTTGCAAAATTTCAGCAGCGGTGAGTAGGCCGTCTTCGCCCCCGCCGGGAGCCAAGGCAATGGCCCCAGGGGTGTCACGAGTTCCAGTTTCCCGTGGGTCCCCGTATTCCAGCAAGCCGTGGGTGGCTAGATGAATTAGCTCGGCACTGACCAGTTGCTGTTTCACAGCAGATTCAGTGGCTTGATCACCCAGCAGGACAGGGGCTTGCAAGAATTCAGCAATCACTTCGGCCTCCCGTTGAGCACCGGCTAGGGGCCTCAGTTGCACTGCCGCAAAGATGCCACCGTCGTTCAGGAGGGTCACCGTGGGCATGGTGGGATTACCTACGACTAGGGGAGTTGCGGCGAGTACCGATGAGAAATCGCGCGCCTGGGCAAGGTTATGGGCCAGTTGCAGCACCTGTAGCGAAGGCGCTGTCAGGATGGTGTGGTGTTCAATCAAGTAATCGCCCCTAGGAGCTCTTAGAGCCGGGAACGGCACCAGGAAGAGTTCTCCTTGGGGCATGAAGACGACGGGTTGCTCAGGATCAGTCGGCAACAGATCGGCGATAGGAGCAATGAGCAGATCGTAAAGCTGGCTCAGGGTTTCATCGGCTTTGGCGCGGCGCTGGGCTAGAGACTCGGGGGTGTATTCGACGGTAATGGTGGCAGAGGTGCGATCGCCCCGGACGCCCATGGCATCGCGGCTCTCGGCAAGAAGGCTAGTTAGGTCAATGCCGGTAAGAGGCTGTTGACGGAAAACAATCCTACCCTCGGGGGAGACCACCCAGGCGTAAAGCCAGGGAGTTCCTTCAAATGTCAGCACGATGGAATATTCGATCAAGGTGGCCTGTTGTTGCTGGGCCAGAGTTTGAATGGCAACCAGATTGGGCGGCTGGGTCTGAGCAGCCAAGGGTCTGGTCGTGAATCGTGTCGCTAGCAGCAAGGCAAAGGCTTCGGCGCGCCCTTGCTCTGCGATTTCTAGGGCGGCATCGGTTTTATGCTGAGCCACTAGGGCTACTTGCAAGTTTTCGTAGGGACTATGGTGCCGATCGAATAGGGCCACCCGCTCCCTATCGCTTAGATCCCCTCGGATGGCTGCTCGGATGCCAATGGATTGCCGTAATCGCGCTTCAGCCTCCGAGTACTTTTGCCAGAGTAAGAGGGTGTGGCCCCAGTTGGCTAAGGCATTAGATTCGCCCACGCGGTCGCCGATAGCTTTTGCGATCGCATGTTGCTGCTGCAGGGCGGCAATCGATTCGGCATAGCGTCCCAGCTGCTGATACACAATGCCTAAATTGCCCCAGACATTGGCTTCTCCCTGGCGATCACCAATCTCACGAAACATGGCTAAGCCCGTTTCGAAGTGGGTAATGGCTTGCTCGTAGGCACCGGTTTCAGAGTGCACCAAGCCCACATTACTCAGAGCCATGGCTTCCCCTCGGGGGCTTTCAATCTGCCGATAGAGAGCCAAGGCTTGCTCGTGATACTGCCGGGCAGCTGTCAATTCCCCCTGATGTAAGCTGGCGATGCCTAAGTTGGTCAGAGCAATCGCCCGGCCCGCTGGATCATTGAGCTGTTCCGTCCAGGGTAAGGCCTGAGTCAAAAACTCAATGGCCTGGGGATACAACCCCAACACATTGTGGAGAATACCGAGGTTGTTATAGGCCGCCTTGATGCCGACCGCATCGCCAATGTGCTCAGAGAGCCTCAGAGCCTGTCTTGTATACTCAATCGCTTGGGGGTATTCTCCCAATCCCTTGTGCACCCCACCGAGGTTACTGAGAATAAGCGACTGACCATAGGCATCTTGCAGCTGTTGGTAAATGCCGAGGGCTTGCTGGAAGGGGGAGATGGCCTGCTGGTAGGCGCCGCGCCCGAAATGGTAGGTGCCGATGCCATTCCAGGCCGAGGCTTGTCGTCTCCAATCATCGTTCTCTTGGGCCAGGCTCAGGGCCTGTTGAAAAAAATCAAGGGCTCTGGGGTCATTTAGGGACCCATAGGCAATGCCCAAATTTCCCAAGGCCATCATCTGACCCTCGATGTCATGGTGCCGTTGTGCGATCGCAAGGGCCCGTTCGTAATAATCGATCGCCCGTCGATAGAACCCCTGGGCATCCTGCAAATTGCCAAGACCAATCAAGGCCGAAACCTGGTTCTGGCCATCACTAATGGATTGGGCAATCGCCAAAGCCTGCTCAAAGGCATCCGTGGCGTTAGGATATTGCCCCAAGGAGAAATATCCATTGCCTAAATTCACCCAGGCTATGGCTTGATTCTCGCGGTCATGCCAGCGCTGATATATTGCCAACGCCCGCTGCCATAGCGCAACAGCCTCTTGAAAATTGCCCTGATTTGCCAGGTCAATCCCCTCAGCCATCAGGCGCTCGGCATCGGCACTCGAGGCCTGAGCCAAGGCTGGGGGGAGCAACCAATCGGTTTGGGGGGGCAGGCCAGGCATAGCGCCAAGAGCTGTTAAAGCAGCCAAGCCAAGGAGCCTTGCAAAGTAACCCATGGCCAGAACCCGCAGATGCTAAGAGGTGATATCAGAATATAGCTCTGGCCCCAGAGTACCGATGCAGGATTAAAGAATCTTGTCCAATTCCTTAGATGGCAGGGAGAAACGGGGATTAGCGACCAGAACTAATAGCAGTCAGCCAGAGGTCGGCCTAACCCTTAGCGTTCAGCCCCCATCACCCCTACTCCTTATTCTGAATGTGTTCTAATATGTCATGACCAGCGCCTATGCCATCAAACCGCCTGATTCCATGACTTCTGACGCGCCTTCACCGATATCGACGACGGAGTTGCCTGCGGCTCCGGGGATTGCTGCTGATCAGGTTCGCCTGAAGGGGGATGGGGGCCGGCTTTTGTTACTGTTACCGCCGGATACCAATGGCAATCGTCATCCCCTAGGCTGGCATGATCTGTGGCAGCAATTAAAGCAGCGCCTATCGGCCGGGGAACGGTTCTGGCAGCCCCAGAGTGTGGTGCATCTGGTGGCCCAGGACCGGCTGTTGGATGCGCGACAATTGCAGGCGATTGCCGATCTACTGGGAGAGGCCCAGTTGCAGCTGCAGCGCGTGTATACCAGTCGCCGCCAGACTGCTGTGGCAGCGGTGACGGCGGGCTATTCAGTGGAGCAACAGTCGCCTGTGGCTCATCTGGTGCAGACTGCTGTCGAACCGGGGCAGGCCCTCGATGAGCCCCTGTATCTACAGATGACGCTGCGCTCTGGGGTGGAAATTCGCCATCGAGGTACGGTGATTTTGCTGGGAGATGCCAATCCCGGCAGTAGTATTGTGGCCGATGGCGATATCTTAGTGTGGGGACGGTTGCGGGGTCTGGCCCATGCCGGGGCCAATGGCAACCGCGAGGGGCGAATCATGGCCTTGCATATGCAACCGACTCAGTTGCGGATTGCCGATGTGGTGGCCCGCCCTCCGGAAACGCCGCCTGCCCGTTATCAGCCTGAGGTGGCCTATGTTGGTGCTGATGGCATTCGGATTGCGATCGCAACGGACTTTGCCAAAACCTCCCTATCTGCTACCCCTGAGGCAGCAGACCTGTAACGCCAACGGTTTATTTACTGTCGATGGATTCCATGACCCGCATTATCGTTATCACATCCGGCAAGGGCGGCGTCGGCAAGACCACCTGCGCGGCTAATCTGGGGATGGCCTTGGCTCAGCTAGACCAGCGAGTTGTCGTCGTTGATGCTGACTTCGGCCTGCGCAATCTAGATTTACTCCTGGGGCTAGAAAATCGCATTGTCTATACGGCCCTGGATGTGTTAGCCGAGGAGTGTCGGCTAGACCAGGCCCTGGTGCGAGATAAGCGTCAACCCCATCTGGCCCTGCTGCCTGCGGCCCAGAGCCGCTCTAAAGATGCCATCACCCCAGAGCAGATGACGCAGCTGGTGGATTCCCTCAGGGACGGGTTTGACTATGTGCTGATCGACAGCCCCGCTGGCATCGAGATGGGCTTCAAAAATGCGATCGCAGCCGCCAAAGAATCCATCATCGTTACCACCCCCGAAATTTCTGCCGTTCGCGACGCCGACCGTGTCATTGGCCTCCTGGAAGCCAACGACATCAAAGACATCCGCCTCATTGTCAATCGCCTCAAGCCAGCCATGGTGCAGGCAGACCAGATGATGTCAGTACAAGATGTACAGGATATTCTGGCCATTCCCCTACTGGGAGTGGTGCCCGACGACGAGCGCGTGATTGTCTCCACCAATCGTGGCGAACCCCTAGTGCTAGAGAAAAAGCTCTCCCTGGCAGGAATAGCCTTCGCCAATGTGGCCCGGCGACTGCAGGGGCAATCGATCCCCTTCCTAGATTTAAATGCTCCCCACGACGACCTGTTTTCTCGCTTCCGTCGCCTCTGGCGGAACTGAATCACCATTGC
Organism: Halomicronema hongdechloris C2206; assembly: GCF_002075285.3. GTDB lineage: Bacteria > Cyanobacteriota > Cyanobacteriia > Phormidesmidales > Phormidesmidaceae > Halomicronema_B > Halomicronema_B hongdechloris. Next base: position 3,440,358 of record NZ_CP021983.2, read on the forward strand.
TCGTCCGCTAATTCTGACTCCTCATCCCCCGGCCAGCCCATGCTCAGCGAATTACTCGACCGACTCTTTAACCGCACCCCAGCCGAGACCAGCCGGGGTGATGTCAAACGGCGCTTGCAATTGGTCCTCGCCCATGACCGCACCGATCTAGATCCTCAAACCCTAGAAAAAATGCGCCAAGAGATCCTAGATGTCGTCTCCCGCTACGTAGAAATTGACGATGACGGCCTAGAATTTGCCCTTGAAACCGACCAACGGGTCACCGCCCTCATCGCTAACCTACCGATTCGTCGTGTTCGTGCCGATTCCTCTGCCGAATCATAGATTCCCATGGATGCGCTATCAACCTGCATAGAGACCCTCGGCCTCAATAAGATTCAGCGCCATGTCTTCATCTGCGCCGATCAAACTCAGCCTAAGTGCTGCGATAAAGCCACTAGCTTAGATGCCTGGGCCTACCTAAAACGACGCTTAAAAGAACTCCAGCTCGATATCCCCACCGCAACTAACCCTGCTCCTATTTTTCGCACCAAAGCGAATTGTCTGCGGGTCTGCCAACAAGGACCCATTTTAGTGGTCTATCCCGATGGAGTCTGGTACCATTCAGCAGTTCCGCAGGTGATTGAGCGCATCATCCAAGACCATTTAATTGGCAATCAAATCGTCCAAGACTATGCTTTTCTCGTCCATCCCTTGTCAGGCCTTTCAGCCGTAGCACCGCCAGAAACTTCCCCACCCTCCGACTCCTGACCAGAGTCATCCCCGCCGCTGCCAGGATAAATAGAAGAAACCGCAGGCGCCGTGCAGCCGTGCGGCAAGCCATCCAGCCGAAGCCTTCCTAGCGGGAATAGGGCAGTAGCGGGTCAGAGATTGTCACCTTAATTTAGAGACTGGGTATAAGCCATTTTGCCAGACATGACCAATGGGTCAGAACGGCCTCAGACCAGCCAAGATACGAGATTCCTATCATTGACGATTAATTGGTCAGGGTAAAGTATTATCAGCAGTAAAGCAGTCTGAATTAAGGTTTGCTAGAGTTTGATCACTGCGAAGCGCTGTCGGTGCAGCCTAGCTTCCAGACGTGTGCAACGTCTTATCGAGGTCTCAGAGATCCTGCGATCAGGGCCTGGGGCCGCCGGCGCTTCGGAATTGCTGCTAAGGTCAGGTAGGATATGCCACCGATAAGACGGTATTTCAAACATTCCCTGACAGAGTGATTATATGGCCAACTATACTCTTCTAAGTCAGTGGTAAGTATTTGTTGATGGAATTGGGTAGACAGAGTGGCATGAAGGACTCAAATTCGGGTGGGCAACGGAAACTCCTCCTAATCGATGATGATCCCAATCTCATCCTTCTCGTCAAGGATTACCTCGAGTTTCGTGGCTTTACCGTGACTACCGCAGACAATGGTCGGGCCGCTTTAGACAGCCTCGAGCAAGAGGCACCCGATATGATCATCTGTGATGTCATGATGCCTGAAATGGATGGCTACGCCTTTGTGGAGCAAGTCCGTCAGAACCCAGCGATGGAATGGATCCCCATTTTATTTCTGTCGGCCAAGGGACAAAGTAATGATCGGATTAAGGGGCTAAATACCGGGGCAGATGTCTACATGGTGAAGCCCTTTGAGCCCGAAGAACTCGTCGCCCAGGTGGAGTCTTCCCTCAAACAAGCCTCTCGCCTGATCCGCCAGCAGGCCAAGATGGGGGCAGAAGGCCCCACGATCCAGGTGCCGTTTGATGTAGAGCTGACTCCCACAGAACTGAAAGTGGTGCAATTCGTAGCCCGCGGCATGGCCAATCGGGAAATCGCCGACGAGATGAATGTCAGCCAACGCACCATCGAAAGTCACGTCAGCAATATGCTTGGCAAGACCGGCCTTCACAATCGTACGGAACTGGCTCGCTGGGCGATTGAAAACAATAAGGCATAGGCTGGGGCGATACTTCCCTGACTTGATATACTTTGGGGTGAGCGCTGGTGTAGCTCAGTTGGTAGAGCAGCTGATTTGTAATCAGCCGGTCGCAGGTTCGAGTCCTGTCACCAGCTTTAATCTCCCTGACCTCGACTTGTTGCATTCGGCTTAAAGCAGAGGGAGTTGGAGCAAGTAGGTTAGCTGAGCAGGCTGTGTGCCCCTGGGCATGACTTCCTCAGCCGTACGGCGATTCATCTAGTCTGCTAGCGTCGATTACCGGCGTGGGTGATGCTTGGCATGGGGTCGGCAACGTATCCTAGACACATCATCTGATTACATCTGATTACAAGGTATTTGGGGTAGGCTCTATCTATTCCCCCACGTCAAGGGACAAACTCTATCTCTGAGTTCCCTTAGCCCCTGTGTCCTTCGGCAACCATGGGTAGTCTCAACTGGGCAAACTGTTATCAGCATCATGCCAGACAGTATTCAAATCGGCATCCTGGTCTTAGGGGCAGTTCTGCTTCTAATCGCTATCCTGGGCGGTAACTTTAAGCTGTTTGGAGCCGAGGTCACTGCTACGGTCTCTAATCGGTTCTTACGATTTACGGCCTTTGCCCTGGGAACAGCGTTGTTAATCATCGCCATCGGTCTACCAGCTTTTGAGTCTACCCCCCCTCCACCAGAACCAACGCCGACCGCTTCACCAACGCTGACCGTTTCGCCAACGCCGACTGCTTCGCCAACGGCGACTCCATCTCCCCCTCCACCAGAGCCGACTCCCGATGGTCTGTCCGATTGCCGATTGACCATTCGCAATCCGTTGGTGTCCTTGATGAGTGAGCCGGATCAATTTAGTCGAGAAATCATCCGAGTCCAACCTGGTGATTATCCGGCACTAGGTTATGAAACCGCCTCATTTGGTCCCCAAGAGCAGGGCTGGTTCATGATTGAAGCCGAGGGACGACAAGGCTGGATAAAAGATGACACCTGGACCATCGAGCGCAAGAGTGCTCAGTGTCCATAGACCTTGTCCTTCTGCTTTTGCATGGGCGTCAGATGAGAAGCTCATGGCAAATTTGTAACAGAATTGTTACATTGTGTATGTAAATGTTTCGTCAAGTAAATTGCTATGCGCGACTCTTCTTATCGCTATCCCCAACAGCCCCAGCAGGATCAAGTCAAGGTGGCTGTCTATGCTGAGACCCTGACCGAGAATCAAGTTGCCCAGCGACGACTGCAGGAAATGGTGGTGGCGGCAGGGGCTGTGGCCTTGGCCCTGGCCGGATTGCTGTTACTGAATTAGCGTCAGTATTCTCTGAGGCTGGGAAGCGCCTACCCAAGCCTACCCAATAAGCAGTCAGGGGTCAGGATTCCGGACTGCCCGGGTCGTTAACGAACGATAGTGTCCCGCCTTGCTGCCAGCCCCCTAGCCCCTGAGCTAGGCATCATGAGAGTAATGGTGCCGCAGCAGCTGTTGCAAATCGGCGACGACACTGGCTAGAAAGTTAGGCGCATCCACCTCTAAGGCAACCCAGGCGTTAGCCCTGGGTTTTGGCTTATGGCGACGATCGATCAGCGTCTGGCCCCGCGTCAATTCTCCTTGGGTTTCAACTTGCACCGTGGCCCGACGCAGCAGTAGGGTCTCTGGGTAGAACAGGTAGCCCAAGGTGGCGGCATCGTGGACTAGAAACCCAGGACTGCCGGCGGTTTCTCGATATTGTCGGGCCGTGCTCACCATAAACTGGCAGAGATTGACTAGAAAATGGGCCAGGGGATGCTCCGGCCGAGTTTGGGCCACAAGGGTGGCCATGGTCTCGGTAAATACCAGTTGCCGGGTCACGTCTAGGGGGAGCATCACCACATCATTGCGGCTATTGAAGACAACTTGGGCGGCTTCCGGGTTAAACCAGACATTGAATTCAGCCTGAGCCGTGACGTTACCAGGGCCCTGAATGGCTCCAGCCATGACCACAAGTTCCCGAGCCTGCTGCAGGATGCCGGGCCGCTTCGCTTCTGCCGCCGCCAGGTTAGTCAGGGGGCCGATGGCAATCAGGGTGATTTCGCCGGGATTGGCACTTAGCTGCTCGATCAGTAGGTCATCGGCTGCAGGTGCGATCGCAAATTCATGGGACGGTGGCGGCAGTGTTTGGGAGAGGTAGCCCATGCCATCGCTGCCATGGATATGGCTGGCATCCTCGCTGCCTTGGGAGAGAAGCACCCCCCGACCTAGAGGTACGGAACCATACCCCGCTAAATTCAACACCTGGCTGGCATTGGCAAAGGTCTGGGCGGCGGCGACATTGCCCTGGGTCGTGGTCACCGCCACCAACTCGGCTCGGCCCTGATTGACCAGGCTCAGCAGCCATAGCAAGGCGAAGATGTCATCACCGCCGGGGTCGGTGTCAAGCAATAGTTTAGGGACTGCCTGGAAAGTCATGGTCGGATCTGCATGGCGCCATGGGTATCAACTGGGGGCATGTAGGAGGTCATTAGCGAGACACTTCGTGGCAAACGACAGCATTTTTGTCAGCCGCAACCCTCAAGATTTTGCAAAAGCACCCAATTCCCAGTCTTCCTTGAATAGGTTCACGGCTTCCAGAAATATGCAGGGATGTAGCAAGAAGATCCCTCCATACCATGACGGCAACTCTATACTTTCGGCAAGGGTTAGCGCTAGTGGTTATCCTCTCGGGCCTCACCACCGGACAAGCTGCCTTAGCCTGTTTCTCATTGCCTCCAAGCGAGAGTAGAGAAGAAACTATTGAGATCTATGCCACCAAGGCCAACACCATCTTTCTCGGCCAGCCCATCCGGGTCAGTAGAGATGAGCCCCCGATCTGGCTATGGCCTCATAACAATTTTGGGGTGATCGTGATCGAGTTTGAGGCGTCTCGGGTCTGGAAGGGGAGCGTCAAGGCGCGCTATCTCATCCGAGACTTCGATGATTCGTGTAGCACTTTCTACGACTACGTCTGGCAGCAGGTTGATGGTGAGTGGCAAGCTGTTGATGAGTACGTGATTCCGGTAGCCGACAGACAGGAGATGGTAATGCTAGCGAACCGGCCTCTACCTGCTCTGGGGCGGTTGCACACCCTGATACCAGTGGATCAATCTGCCCCGTCGGTTCAGGAACTCACCCAACTCTTAGGAGAGGCACAGCCTGTGGATGACGCCTCGTTCCCATTCAGTCGATATGTCGTCATGATGGCAGGCTTAACGTTGTTGGTCATGCTCATGGTGGGGCTGACGCTGCGCTCTAGGCGGGCCTCCCGTTGACCGATGTTAACTCCGTTCGCTGATCACGATCCCCTAATGACCTGAAATCATTAAATCTGTGATTGGCAGCCTAGACAGTCCCTAGACCCGTTCGTCTATTCTCATGATGACTTCCTAGCTTACAAGTCTTCTTGCCTTCAGTCTATAGTTAACCCACATGGCAACGTACCTTTCTCGAAATGGAGTTTCTATCCGCTTGCCAAAGGAACGATGGCAACACATTGTTCAGCGCCATGCCGACATCGCAGGGAAGCAAAATGTTGTTTTAGAGTCGGATACAGCAAGTATGGCCATAGCCAATTATCAAGCGGCACAACCCTATCTCCGGGTGCTGCCATTACTGCAAGAGCTGCCGAAGCAAGCGTTTTTCATGGTTTATGACGCCGAGGCAGATGTGTTGTACATCGATTTTGCCAATCCCCCGCATTCGGCAGTAGATAGCGAACTGACGGAGGATGATATTGTGGTGCGCTATGGCGAGGATGATGCAGTGGTGGGGCTAACTGTTCTCGATGCCAGCAAGCGATAAGTCTCTATGCTTCAGGCGTCAGTGTTTTCTGAGTGGGGAACATCCCTGAATAAGTTCGTGACTACCAGAAATATAAAGGGATGTAGCGAGATCCCTTCCTACCATGACGACAACTCTATACTTTCGGCAAGGGTTAGCGCTGGCGGTTATCCTCTCGGGTCTCACCACCGGACAACCTGCCTGAGCCTGTTCCTCATTGTCCCCAAGCGAGAGCAGAGCAGTGCCGGATGCACCAACGGCAAAGCTGATGACGGAGTTCTATCGGCAGGTGTCTCGAGGGCAGGCCTAGGCCCTGCGCCGGGCGATGCTGATGACGATGCAGACCCATCCCGATCCCAAGGATTGGGCCGCCTTTACGCTCATCGGTGAAGCAGAATAATCAGTAAAGGCTGAGATGCGATCGCAAGTTCCAGCGAGCCAAAAGGATTGTCATCCCTCCCTTTCCCCGCTAAAGCTTGACGATATTGCTGCACCACCTGTAGCGAAGCATCGCCTCCGGTGGCGGCACTGTGTACCTGCTTCCCGCGAGGCGATCGCCTTGCGACTCACCCTTACCCCATGACCCGAATCGTCACAGTCACCTGAGTGCCATTGTCATCCGTCACCTGAATCGTATCAACCCCAGGCGTCGTCCCCGCCGTGTAGCGACCGCTGCTGTCGATGCTGCTGCCCTCAGACTCCCGATTGACAATGCTAAAGTCAAACGGACTCACCCCACTTTGAACCGTAACGTTGGCCGTTGCCCCAGCCGCAACCTGAACCGGATTAATCGCAGCCGTCATCGGACGCACCATCACCTGCACCCTGGCCCGTCCTCCGTCACCATCCCGGTCAGTAATCGTGATCGTGTCCGCAACCTGAGCATTTTCACTGCCAGCGGTATAGCGCCCCGTCTCGTCGACTTCTGGTCCACTCGAATTGGGCACGCTGACGACATAGCGATAGGGCGGTACCCCTCCCGTCACCGTAATTTGCGCCGTTCCACCACCATTCACCGTGGCGGGATTAATTACCGCAGTAATCGGCTTAACCTTGATGTCAAAGGGATAGTCTTTGCAGCCATAGTCGAAGGTAATGGTTTCGATTTCATCTGCTGCAATGGGGCCTTTGCCGGCGATGAATTGCAGTTCTGACCGGTTAAATTGACTGCCTGGAATTTTAGTCACCAATGGACTTCCCGTCCCCACCGAAACCGTCGCACTATCAGGCAAATGATCGATCGTGAACGTGACTACGCCACCCACAAAGATTTCCTGCGTATCGGGAGTAATAGTCGGTTCATCAACGGTGATTTGAATCTCTTTCACCAAATAGTCCCGGGGGTTAGGGCCACTGGTGGTTAAGCCGTTGTCACCATAGGTTGAAAACACCGCCAGGCTGGCATCATATCTCGCAATCAACTCCAAAGTGTCCGTTCCCGCGGTGTCGCCAGCCGTGTACGTCAACCCGTTGACGCTACCGCCAGAGGCCAATACCCCCCCCTTAGCTTGGAGATGATAGCTTGCTTTTTCATCCCCTTTGAGTTTGATCGTTTGGCGCTGGCACACAAAGACCGCAGTCTCTGCGTCAACTTCAATAGCTTTAACCGTAATGTCTACCGTTTCACTCGTGGGCGGGGTACTGAAGCTGCCTTCTCCTTTCACCGTAAATGTTCCCGGCGTCAGGGAATGGAAGTAGAATGCTGAACCATTGATCACCTGAACGGGGGGAGTATTGTTTCGGTCAAGATTAATGCTATGGGGCAACTGATTCGGAGCGAGGGTGCCTGGCACCATTCCTGCTCCAGTCGGAACATTGTTGACCGCTGGGGTGATGCTGAAATCCACCGTAATTGGGGTGAAGGGAGGGCCACCCGTGGCTGGGTTAGGTGCAAAGACCACGTCAGCCCCAGTTACGCGGGTAAATTCGCCCACATAGATCTCTGTTTTCTCGGCTTCTACCACCGTCTTATAGACATTGCCAGATTGGGCGCCGGCATTGCGCTCCAGCGCAGAATTAGTCTGTCCGCCGTTGATCACCATGTCCCATTCATACACCCCCACACCGGGTACCCAATTATTCAGATCCCAGGCGTTGGAGATAATGGCAACCCACTTGTAGGGCAAGACACTAGACCACCAGGTGGAAGGATTCACCCAGTTTTGTACGTCATCCGGGTCCACGTTGCCGCCACTCACCGCCCAGAGTAAGCCCCCGATCAACCAGGTGAGTCCGCCGATGCTAATCTTTTCCCACCACTTATCCCCTTCGCTCAGATCCTCTTCTTGAATTAAGCGGACAATCAGGGGAACCGGCAGGGCATGGAAGAGCGGTCCCAACAGCGCGTACTGGAACACATGCTGCATTTCGTGGCTATAGAGCGCTTCTGGGCGGTTGAGTTGCACGTCGGGAGCCTTGGGCACGATGTAGCGAGAGTCGGTGTCGGCTTCATTGCCACTGTCTTCACTGCTTTCGATGTAGACGATGTTGCCCATCGTGTAGGCTCGCCAAACAAAGAAGCTGCCGTTGAGCATCGTCCACGGCACGCCCTGCCGGGCTGAAGCGGTGAAGTTGATCCAGAAATGGGCCCGCTCATCAGCATCAAAGGGATTGGCAGGATTAAGACGCCCCCAGGGATACCACTTACGGTCAAAATCGAGGCGAAAGAGGGATTCAAAAAACCAGGGAATCCAGCCGATAATTTCCATCAGCAGGTTACCAATGACCAGAATTAGTCCGATGGTCGTGTTCGGTAGGGCCCAAGTAAGGGAACTGGGAATCGTCAGGAAAAACCACCAGGCACTGTGACCGTCTAGGTCGAGGTTGTTAATCGGGTCGTTTAGGCAGAAAACGTAGCGGTTTTGGCTGTCGGTTTGTTGCAACCAGTCTTGCAGCGCAGTGGACCGCGGTTTGCGATCGCCCCAAAAGTCTCGCTCCGGTTGAAACAACAGTCGCCAGTCATCGGCGCCAAAGGTATAGCTGTCGGGGGTGAGAAATCGACCCGTGGCCGGATCATAGTCCCGACTACCAAAGTCGTAGAAGCCAGTCACCACATCCAGCGGTTTACGGGCAAACAATGGGCTGCCCGTCGTGCCAAAGGGGGAGGGGTTGCCTTGCCAGGTGACTTGTCTCGTTTCGTTCGTAACTAACCAGACCGAACCCAAGTGGTCGGTGCCATAGAAGTCCACGGCAGTCTCTCCCACGGGGCCGCGAATGCATCCCAGACATTGCACCCCAACCCAGAGATAGGTGGCGGTGACTCGACCCTGGGCATCGGTTTCGGCCAGCAGTTGATCGTTGCAGTCGTAGTGAAACAGCGTGATTTGGTCACCCATTTGCCGTTTGACCCGGCGGCCCAAACCGTCATAGGTGTAGTGAATCACTCGCCCATCTGGGAGCTGAACGGTGGTTAACTGCCCTTCCACATCGTAGGTGTAGCGGCTGAGTTGGTTTCCCTGGCGACGAGCGATGCAGTTGCCGTCTAGGTCGTAGTCAAAGTCAACTCGATTGCCCTCAGGGGAGGTCACTTGCAGGAGGCGATCGCCCCCTCCTGTCCCCACGTCATAGCAATAGCGAGTTACTCCGGTGTGATCTGCAACGGTTCTGCGGTTACCGTGGGCATCGTAGGTGTAGCGGGTAACCTGTCCAAGCGAATCTTGCCAGGTGGTCAACCGTCCTTCACCGTCGTAACCAAAACGTTGTGGCCCGATTTGCTCAATTTGCAGATCCCGGTAGATATAGGGCCAATCTACTAGGAGTGTTCCCTCAGAAGTTTGGATAACGATCCGGGCGGGTTTGCCTTGGTCGTCTAGCAATCGCTGTCGGACGATGCCATTGGCAAAGCGCCAGGTTTGACCCGAGAGGGTGGCATAGGGGGTGCCGTGCTCGGTTTGGACGTGTAGCGTCTGGGTTGGTGAGTCGGGGTTGACCTCATAGCGGTAGTGCAACCATTGGTCTGATCCGGCAGGTCGTAGTCCGATACAACGTCCGGCGTCATCGTAGCGGTAGTCGCTTTGAAACGTTACGCCGTCGATGGTCTGTTGGATGGTACTGACCCGCTGCTGCGGATCGAACTGAACCACGGTGACACAGGTCGGGGTAGCAAAACACACCCAACCCAGTCCGAAATCAGTGATGGTGGTGTGTCCTCGGCGATCGCTGAGGCAACGCAACCGATTTTGAGCGTCGTAGCTGTAGTGCAGCACCCGTCCTGCTGCTGTCTGACGGCGAATCAGGTTATCGCGGGCGTCGTAGGCAAAGGTCTGGTGGGTTCCATTGGGATAGTCTACGGCGATTAATCGTCCCCGATCGTCGTAGCGGTAGGTGGGGGAATCGGCACGGTCATTCAACCCTTTCTGGGACGTTGCCGTTGACGATTGATCCGGGGTTAGCTGATGGGACTGAGCCCGGGTCGGCTGCGTCTGACCCGAGGGCGTCACGGGGGACAAATTCATGCCCAGGACTGAAATGACTTTTTCCATCGAAGGTTCCCTCAGCAGCATCGGCAGTTGGAAAATAAGCTGAAATCGGGTTGTTCAGTCTCTGTGAACATTTGTAGATTCCCGTCTGCATGGGAATGACGGGTAAACGCCTGAATTTTTGTCAATTAAATAATCGGGTTTCATCGGATTAAAAATTGCGTTATTGGTATCAGAGCTGGGGGTCGGGGCCAAAGGTTAGAGCCTTTCCCGGTCGCCTAAGTTGGAGCCGCAGCCAGCATTTCAGACAAAGCCGTCTCGACATCCAACAATACCCGTTCCAGATCTTCCCGAATGTGCGCCACCAGCCGATCGAGTTGGTCGAGAATGTCTTGGGGGTCAAGGGTGGTGGCTAGGCGAATCTGTTCAAAGGCATCATTGAGGGGCGCTTGTAGATTGAGCGGATTGAGCAGGTCGAGTGCCGATAGGATCTCGCCCCACTGCTCAGAAATGGTAGTTTGCAACCCCCTAAGACTGGTAATAATGCCGTCAATGATGTTCGTAAATCCCTGGGTTTTGCTGCTCAGGTCCAGTTCGGCCAGAAGGGTATCCGGATGGAGACTGTCCAAAGCCGTCACCAACGGTGTGTACACGTCAGCCTCTAAATCGGCAATGATTCCCGCCGGATTGAGGGCTTCGAGCTGAGCCTTGAGCGGATTGTAGATTTCGCCAAAGGCTTGCTTCAGAAGCGTGGGTAAAAAGCCCGTGGTGTTGGCACTCAAGCGATCGAGAATGGGGGGTAACTCGGCCACAAAGACATCGCCAAACTGGGCTGTTTTCACGGCAAATTGTTCGTACACTTGGTTGACTTCGTCCGCCAATCGTCCCGGATTGAGGATTTCAAGGTGGGCCTGAATATTCTCCAGACTTAGTGTTTCTTGCAGAAAAGGCGGAATCAGCCCGGTTAACTGTTCACTCAAAGGACCAAACGCAGCCGCCAATTTGCCCACATTCAAGCCAGTGGTCAGGCGTAGGGTGTTGCGATTGAGACTTTGGAATGTGGGGCGAAAGTCAGCCAGGGTCAAGTCTGGATTGAGGCTGGGAATTGTTCCGGCAATTTGGAAATAGTCGGTTTGCAAGGCGGCGGGCACTTGTACTATATCGATACTATCCAAAGCCAACAGCAGTTCCCCGTAGGCACTGTAAACATCGGCGACGAGATCGAACCGTTGGGTAAAGTCAAAGCGGGCCAGTTGTTGTTGTAAATCCGAGGCAATTTGGGCGGAGAGATTGAGGGGAGCGATCGTCGCTAAAGCCTCCACAAATTGGCCCTTTAGATGATTAAAAGCATCGACTAAGGTGGCTTCAGGAATTTGGGTTAAAGCTCCAACAACTTTGTTGTAAACATCTTCGACCGGACGGAGAATATCCCCTGGCATAAATCCTAGGGTGTCATCTGCCGGGTCGGGCGTATCTGGGTCTAGATAAGTCTTCAGATCACCGGCACTGTTAAACCCATCTCCGACATTTTGGAGTCCCCCCAACGCTTGCTGCAGCCATTGGCTAAACATCCCCTCAAGTTCATCTAGAAACGGGGTAATGTCTAACTTGTCAAACAGCGCCATGATATTGGCAAACTGCTGGGTTAGCGGTGTCAAAAGCTGACTGGGAGAAAGATCTGCCATTGCCTGCTGGAGCGCTTCAAAGAGTTGTGTTAAAGGGGCGATCGCTTGCGTTATCAGTTGATCCAGCCCCCCTAACTGTTGGGTAAATGACTCAATCTGGTCCAGCACCGGATCAATCAATGTCGCGGGATTATACTGATCCAAGGTGCTTTTGACGTGATTAAACGGTTCTGCTAGGGGCGTTAGCAAATTGGCCGGATTATAGTCAGCCAGTTTATCCGTGAGCGCCTGATATTTGGCGAGCAGTTCATTCACCAAATTACCGGGATGGACTTGATCAAAAGTATTGAGAATTTCGGTGCGGACAGGGCCAAGGTCGATGTTCGACAGGACTCCGGCGCTAACTCGAAAAGCACTCAATTCAGCTTCCGATAGCAAATTTTCATTGATCGACTCCAGTGTTGCTTCCAAACTGCGAATGGCTTCGATAATCGGTTCGGCAAACTGACGGAAATCAATGTCTTCTAACTGTCCAATCAAGCCGCTGACCTGATCCAGGGCATCGTCGAGGACCGGGCCAAAACTGGCGATCAACCCCTGCACCTGATTCAGCAGATTCATCACCTGATCGCGAAAGGCTTCAAGGGGAATGGCGGCGATCGCCGATTCGATCGCTGTTCCCACGTCGGAAATCAGGGTTTCGACCTGATCGCCCCCCGTTTCAAGGCTTGCGAGCACTGAGTCGATCTGGTCGCAGGCGGCTTGAATCGCAGTTTTCACGCCATCAGTTTGGGAGGTGATGCTGGTGATGCCATCCCCGAGGGTGCCAAAGAAATCTGCGATCGCATCCCGAAACTGGTCTAAATTCAAACTGGCGATCGCCTCCCCGATGGCGTTAAAGGGCTTAAGCAGTCCCGCCTGGATTTCATCGAATCCCTGCCCTTGAATCACGTCGTCCAGATAGCTGTTGGCATCTCTCAACCGTTGGGTCAACGCTTCTGGCGTCAGGGCATCCAGCCGAGCGGTGATCTGTTGAATCGGCGTCAGCACCAGTTGCAAAAAATCATCCACCTGGGCCACTTTGACCTCGGGAACGTTTTCCAGAGTCTGCTGCAAATTGTCGTTCAAGCCTTCCACGTTCAAGCTAGACAATCCGGTCTGAAAGTCGTTGACCAACTGGGTTAATTGGGTTTGCACTCCGGTCAGATGGCCTTGAGCTGCGGTGACCCCCGTTTGCAGGCTTGGGTAGGCAGCAGCATCGGTTAAATCCAGCGTTCTCAATTGGGTAGCCAAGGTCCGAAATTGGGTGGCTGTGGTTTGCAACGCAGTCTCAAATGCCTCCACTTGAGTCGCATCCAGCAACCCGGCGATGTCTGCTTGCATGCCCTCTACCAGACTTAGGGGGGCGGCCAGCAGGTCGAGGGGTACGCCGAGAAAACTCTGGGCCAAAAACGTCGCGACCTCTGTCGGATCGCTGGGCAGATTGGCTTCAAAGGTTTGCAACGTATTGACGAAGGTCTGCAACACTTCCAAAGATTCTGTCGGGATCAGCGTGTTGAACTCGGCAATCAGGCTATTCACCAAGGAAATAGGATCTCCCGCTTGTTCGAACACGACATCGCGCAAATCCCGCAGGCCATCGGCGGAAGCCAAAACATCCTGGAGGGGAGCCAGGATGTCGAAGACTTCTGTGAACTGGGCTTGGAAGGTTTGAATGGCGGGGATTTGCCCTGCCGAAAGCTGCTCGAGAAACTGATCGAAGCTGGTTTCTAAGGGGGCTACCAAGGCCGCTGGTTCGTCGGGAATGGCCTCTGCCAAAGACCCGAGTCCGGTCGTCAGGGGCGCGATCAAGCTGCTGGTGTCGTCTGGTAGGGTGGCCGTCAGGGTAGAAAATCCATTTGTCAGTGTTTCCTGGGCGTCAATAGCGCTGGTTAAGCTTGGCAGTTGGGAAAGAATGCCGTTTGCCATGACTAAACCTCTAGACCAATGTGAACATCAATGGGGCGATCGCCCGGGCTCGGCTGCCCGGCTGACAAAATTCGTTCGATCGGCACGCCTTCGTCTTCGCCCAAGGCCCGCGTCGCTTTGAGTTCAAATTCGGCATCCAAGGTCAGTTGTCGCTGGTCACTGGCGATCGGGGTGCTCCCGAGCAGGTTGAATTGTTTAACGGTGATGGCAGCTCCATAGTCTCCGGCTTCGTAGAGGGCCTGGGCTGCTTCGATCAACGGCTGGCGGTTGAGTTCAATCACCGCAATCGCCAACGCTTCGGCCTGATCCAGGGTTGTTTCGGCGGTAGACTGCAATTCCAGCTTCAGCGTTTGGGTGGCTTTGATCTGGATAAAAATGGCGCTGACTCCGTAGAGCACTTGCAGATTTGTGACGCTGCTGAGGTCGCGGTTGGCGGACAAGGCCAACGAAAACTGACGAGACAACGGGTCCCACATCACCTCGTCATTGCGCAGGGCACTGCGATCGCCCGTTGCTGTGACTAACCACACCCGGCGAGGTCCCGGATAGGGCGGTTGGGTTAACGTGTAGGGTCCTTCCGGCGAGTTGGCGTCAAAATCGAGGGTATCGCTGCGATCGTCTGAACGGGGTTCACTGGCGAGGCTCTCTTTTACCTCGGAACTGATGTCAAACCCCTCGCTCACGACCCTCAGTTGCACAGGCGGTGGTTCCCCGGAAAACAACGTTGGCAGGGCGGTTTGCATCAAGGTGGCGATCGCCGTAGCTAAATTGCCAGTCATGGCCAGACCTCTGTGAACAGTGGTTTACCGCACGCTATCCAGCGATGGCGCATTTTCGGGCGGGCTGCCATTGCCTGCCTCATCTGGGGAAAACGCAGGTGCCTGAGTCTCGGACTCGACTTTGTCTAACTCTTCCTTTAAGACCTGAATCGCGCCACTAATTCGCAGCAGGGTATCGCGAAGATTGGTCTGTTTGGCCTCTAGTTCAGCCATCACTTTTTGGCCCGATTCAAATTCCGTTTGCAGTTCTTTCAAGCGTTGCCGAATTTGCTCTTTCATAATCGATATCGATCTCACTAACGTCTTTGAAAGGGTGAAAGGCGATCGCCCCGCAATCTGGATTAGACTTTCGCCCTGCAATCTGGACTACTGAAGCATTACCAACACCGGAATTTTCCCTTTCCCTTTAAATAGAGTAGCTAGCGCTTTACCCAAAACCGTTCCCATCGCTTTTTCCGGATGTAAAACCTTTTGGGCATGTCCTTTAGTTGGACTGGTGGTGAGTAGATCACCCACTTCAATCGGTGCGATATCGGCATCAACTTTGCAGTAAGCAAAACAGCCCAAAGTTACCATATTTCCAAACTGCCCTGCTTCCACTTTTTCCAGATCCATTTTGTCAACCTCTTCTGGAGAAAACACCTGCAGTCGCTTAATGCCATCGTCATAGTTCGTGTTTTGCAAATCTGAACGATCAGCCAAGGCTGCCTCAGGCGCTTCAGGCGGTTCCTCCACCACAATTTCTGCCACAATGCCACAAACTCTATGGTCGTAAGCATTTGTCGTTAGGTCTACTTCCGGTACAGGAATGGCATCGTTTTTGCCATAAAACACCCCGGTTGAACTGGTGCCCAGAACAACCACATCCCCCGCATCTAATAAGTCTCCCGATTGGTTTATGAAGCGATCGGTGACATATCCGGACTTATTGCCTCCCGCCGTAATATTGCCAGTGGCATGGAGATTGCCATAGACATACATACCACCAGCGCCAGAGGCGCTTCTCCCCACTCGAACTTGTTTGTTGGACCAAAAATTGAGATATAAAGTATTGTCTTGACAGTTAACTTCGTTGCGGTCTAGAAAAAGCTGGGTTGAAGTGCTAGATCCCGACCGAATGGTCAGTGCTCCCGCAGCTGAGGCATTATTACCTGTTCCGTAAATCGTCAATCGACCATTGGTGCTGTTGGTTGCGCCAATCTGTGCCGTGTCCTCGATATGTAATCGCGCTGCTGGATTTGTGGTGCCAATGCCCACACGACCATCTCCCCGAATAGCCAGTGACGTTTCTACAGTGCCATCATTACCCGTATTAACAAAGGCAATTCCACCATCCGGGTCTGTACTATTCCCATCGGTTTTTTCAATCACTAATGCATCTCGGGTACTTCCAAAGAAAGTTTCGTCATACCGAAATCTGAATCCGTCACCGTTGGGGGTACCAGACTCGTTAGTCTGATAAAAGATCAGCGTACCGTCCCCTGAAAATTTCAGCGCTCCCGCGACGGTCAATTTCGCGTCGGGGGTTATGGTGCCGATTCCAACATTGGCATTTTGTACAGTGAGCACGTCATCCTTGCCACTTCCCAACAGCAAGCGATTGGTTCCCCCTTGGGCGCGAATTCGCACATCGCCAGCGCCACCGCCGGCGGTGGCAACACCAACTTTGAGCCGATAGGTGTCGTCCCCAATTTTCAAATCGCCTTCGGTGTTACTGACATCCCAGTTGCCACCGGCAAGATGGAGAGGCGCTTGGGGGGACTTTCTGCCAATTGCCAAAGATCCCGATATGGTCAAGGAACCATCAATCAGATCACCGGCTTTATTCAGTTTGTCAGTGTCTAACCGTTGGACTTCTTGGGTTAATTGGTTCCAATCGTCAGACCGCAGGGCATCCCCTTTGGATTTTGGAAACGGTGGGTTGGGTGTAAACGGCATGGTAATTTCCTCAGGGTTCTAAAATACAACGCGCCAGAGCAACGTCAGTTTAAAGGCATTAGTTTTGGTGACGGGTTCAAACACGACCCGGTTGTACATGACGCCATCTTCATTCAAGATGGCGGCTTCGCGTAGGGGGTCATCGCCGTTGGCTTCTTCAAAGTTAAATTCTGCGGTGATAGAGGCTTGTAACCGTTTTACTCCGGCTTCTAAGGTCTCTTCATAGGAAATTTGAGCGATCGCTTTGCGGCTACGCTCAGCTAATAGATTGGTCTGATCATCGTTGGGATCTGTCCCATCGGTGCCCACGGCCATTTGGGTGATTTTTTTAGGAGCTGGCACACCACTTTCAACACCACCAAAGAGTTGGGCAACCAGTCGTCGTCCTGACAAAACGATACGATTTTTGGGATGTTGTTGGTGAATCATCTGTCCCGAGCGATCAGATAAGCTCAGGATCAATTGTCCACGCATATTCAGCCGTTCTTCCATCAACATTTACTCCAAACTCATAGGGCTTTATCCAAGATATAGCGAAAGGCAGAAGGCAAAAGGCAAAAGGCAGAATCAGTCTGAATACTTAAGTCATATGCTCTGTTCCTAGCCATTGTCATCGATTAAGTTCTAAGCGCCTGGATAACAACACTCAATCCCTACAGAAATCCGTAGTGAGTATCAAATGTCGCAACATTAAACACACCTCCCATGACAAATTTTTCGATCACCATGTGGGATTCCACGTCCCGATTAAGACTGCCCACGGCTAAGCTGTCTAAGACATTGGCATCCTCAACCGCTCGATGGTCCCCCATTAGCGTCAGCGCTTCGCGGGGATTATGGTTCTCCAAGAAATTGAGTGAAAAATAGACATTGCCCCGGACGCCTGCCGCCTTAGTTTGATTGACCACCGTTTGAATTTGGTCAGGATGTAGCCCTTCAAACACAAACAGGTTGCCGCTATAGCCGTAGCGTTGTTTGAGATCTTGAACAAACTGCTGGAGGAAGTAGGGAACATACACATCAAAAGACAGCCGTTGGCGCTCGATTAACACCAACTCCCCGGTAAAATCTGGCAAGTCAAAGCTGTCGGTATCAAAAGCGCTGATGCCAAATAATCCACTTTGGGCCCGAAACTTCCACTCGCTACTGCCCGTCGAAACCTCCGGCAAGGCGGCAGGACGGCTGCCATCCAGATTCGTGAAAAAGGTTGAAACATTGGTCTGCACCGATGGTGTTTGCTCTAGCAGCGCATTCAATTGACCATTTTCCCCATTGGCTAGCACCAAGGTTTGCCCCGTCTGTACCACCAAATCATCGGTGGCGCGAATCCCTGCCGGGGGTCCGTTGCCGACTTGGATCTGCTCCAGGGTCAGGCGACGTCCACTGCCTTTGGTAAATTTCCAACGGATCTCGGGTTGGGCGTTTTCTGTGGTCGAAATATCAACCCGCAGGATCAGTTCGCTGGCCCCCTCGACGGTTTGTACAATCTCGTCAGGTCGGGGAATAAACCGAACCACATTGGGGGAAAATTCTCGAACGCTCACCAGACGTTTGAGCTCTTCCCGCAGCCCTTCAAATTCAGGCGGCAGCGTCAGCTGATCGAGGTCGAGGGGAAGGCCCAAGGCAGAACGCACTGCCCGTTTGACGGCTGCGACGGTGCCCCCGCCGGTAAACAAGGCCACAATTGATTTCAGCCGCAGTCGAAAGGCTGCGTCGGTTTCTAAAGTGCCATTCCGCAAGCGCCGACGAGTTACCCCGTAGATTGCCCCTAAGCCATCGAGGGCAGCCCCGTCAGCATAATCGATCCAGTGAGACTTGAGTAACCGCTTGAGGGCTTCGTCCGCCGCCATAAATTCGGCCCCGATCGCATCCAGCAGTTTATACAGCAGGGATTCTGTGTCCCTGGCGGCATAGGCATCGGGGAACAGGTCAACCAGTTTGTCGGTTTTGTACGACATACGCGGCGGTTATGAAAGACTCAGGGTATGGCGAGCAGGTTGCAAGCCGGGATAGGCAGCGGCCTGAATGGTGAGATCGAGCAAGGCGTAATCATCCCAGCGACTGTCACTGGGCAGAGTCAGCGGCGCGGTGGAGGCCTCCGCAAAGGTTAACAGCGGCGTTGACGTCGAGAGTCGTTCAGGCGGTTGATCTGCGGCGAGACGGCCCATCACCGTGATGCTGAGGTTGAGGGAAAACTGGCGGAAGCGAACGGTGGCATCGTTGCGATCGCTCAGTTCAAGCGTCAGCTCGAGATTGCCGCTGCCGCTGGCCCGTTCTGCGATGGCAACTTGGATTGCCTTGAGGAACTGGACTTGCAGATTGTCTAGGTCGGGTCGGATCAGCTCCGTAGACTGGGCCAAGAAGGGATCTTGAACCGTCGGGTCCTCGCTGTCAGGGCGATCGTGATTGAGCTGGGCTTCGGCCACATCAGCTAACCCAGGGATGCCATAGGCCAAGGCGTTGAGGCGACGCAGGGAGAGAGATTGGCCGATCGTCAGCGCTTGCATGGCCGTCAGCACCGCAGACCGGAAGCTGCTGCCAGCGCTGTCTGGGGCGTTGGGTTCGGGAATGAGATAGAATGTCCCCGAAATCAGAATTTGAGTAATGGACTCGATCTGAGCCAGGATGCCAGCGGCACGGGTTTGATTCACCGTTTGGCGAATGGTCTCAGAGTCGCCACCGGAGTAGCGCACCCGCACTTCCCCCAAGGGAATGGAATCGTCCACGCTGTGGTCCATGACTTCCACCCCTTCGACCCCGTCCACATCCAACACGGCATATTTAATCGCGTTGAGGGTGGCGTTACCCGATCGTTCTAACTCATGCTTGGCCCGTTCCCGCAATGAGTCATCTGCCTCTGGGTCTTGGCCGCCGCTGATGGCTGCTTCGTTGGTCACCCCATCGACCCCGGTGGGCGGCGTCGGCATGATGGCGATCGCCCCGCTGTTGACATTGCCATCCGGCCCCGGTTCAACCGCCTCAACCTCCACCATGACGCTCTTGGGACGGTAGCGAATGCGCAAGGTGCCCACAGGCCGAACGCCGGGGGCCAGGGTAATCGTCTTTTCGTCTTCGCCAAAGGGCAAATCCGGGGCAGTGGCCTCAGTGGTTAAGGTGGGGTCAGTCTCGGGGTTGGCATCTTGGGGCCAGATGCCAACTAGCTCAGAAATCTGGTGGTTTACCCGTACAATGCCGTTGGTTTGGGCCTTAAACTCATCGGTTTCCAGCGGAATAACCGCCTCGGCCAAGGTGATGAACGTCCGACCACTTTCATCGGCGACTCGGGTACCCGCGGGAATCGTCACCGTTTGATTTGCCGCCTGTTGACGGAAAAAGGTCACTTCCCCCTTGGCCTGCAGTGCCAGATTTCGGGTCACTCCCAGCAACGCCACCACATTATCTAAGGCGGCACCCGTGGCTTCGTCAATAAAGGCCCGACGATAGGCTTGATCCATCTGCTCGTAAAGCAGCTTTAACTCCCGGGCGAAGGCCCGCACCAACGTCCCCAAAACACTACCAGGGTTGAAGTCCGTCAACCCGGCGGGTTGCTCCCGGTAGGTATATTCCACCTCAAAGCGGGTGCCCGCTTCGGGATGGCGAGGGGTATCGCCATCGACCGGGTCTTGCAGCCAGACCAGTTGGGTATTCGCTGCGTCGAAGCGGTAGTCTTGGCCCAGGGCAAACGTGACAATATTGCCCTCTAGTCGGCCACTGACTTTGAGCAAGGCATAGGTGTTGGCGGGTAGAGGATAGGTATTAACATCGCTTTGGAAAATAATTTGTTGTCGATCGGGCTGCTCGACCCCCTCGCGAATCTGGGTTTCCAGCGCGGTAATTAACTCTTCGTAGGCGCGGGAGAAGGGATGTCCAAGATCAATCATGACGCCTCCAGATCGATATCGTGAACCAAATTGAGGGGATGGGGTTGTTCAATCAGCTGAATCTCCATCTGCAACCGCACCACCTGCCGTTCACCGGGGAGCACCGTGGCCGCGATCGCCTCAATTTCCAAAACCCTCGGGTCTGCTTCGATCGCCGCTCTGGCATAGGCCATCAGTCGGGCGTGGGTGCGGGGGCTATTGGCTTCTCCGATCAGCTCATGCAGCCGTGAGCCATAGTTAGGCCAACCCAGGGGGGCAAGTTCTCCCTGACGAATCCGCAACCGCAAAATCAGGGCCTGTACAATGTTGTCATTGCCCACGGCCAGGTCTAAATCGTGTCGGAGACTAGGCACAAAATCTAGCCCGGGGGCGCGATCGCTCAACCGCAAATCACTGCCAAATAATCTTTCGCGCGGCACTGTCATGGTGGCCCTACCTCCCTACTGTGATCGAAAGGGTGACGTCATGTCCAAAGCTGGCGACTTCCATGTCTTCTACCCGCAGCGTCAGCGTATAGGGGCCGTCCTGGGTGAGCGGCAAAGGCCCTTCGTAGCGAACCACGGGCAGCGAATTTTTGATGTCAAACGCCAAGTCCTGGAATTTGGGCTCAAACGGAATGACCACTGCATTGCCCGAGCGATCGCGGATTTCAAACCGCCAGCGGTAACGCAACCGATTCAGTTGGTGATAGTCCGGATTGAGTTCAAACTCGTCGGTAGAACCGGACTTGAGCCTGCCCCAGTGCAACGGTGCCTCGGCTTCCAAGCGCCCCTGGGTCCGACTCAAGCTGCCGCCGGACTGGGGCGTAATCGAGTTGGCTTTGAGCACATGCACCACACATTTACCTGCCCCCGCCGCGCCGCCAGTCACGCCGCCGTGTTGAGTGGCGTTTTGGGCCGCTTGATCTTCTCCGGCTTGGTCACTCACTCCCAAGGTAATCACGTGAGTCCCCGGCCCCGGTGTAAACCCATCCGTGGTGGGATTGTACGTCTGGGTGGGATCGCTGAGGGCGGTGGGGTTGATGGAATAGCGATCTTCCGCCGCTGGAAACAAACTAGAAAACCAACGGTAGTAGAGAGGAACGCCAGCAAGTTCTGTCGGCAGTTCAGTGATGCTGCCCCGAAACGTAATCGGTGCATTGCCACTAAAGCGATCGCCATCTTTGGGAGTTTCAATTGCCAGTTGAACCGAGGCCATAAATTCTCACCCATGAACCTTAACTGCCGCCAATTACTGTTGCCGATGCTGGGTAAATGAAACAGGGGCGCCGGTTGGCAAAATCACCCCCAAATCGCCCACCACATTAATGGGAATACTGTTGATTTTTACCCCCGGATTATTGAGACTTTGCTGCACCATTCCGGGCCAAGAGGCTTTACCTGGATCGCCTTGGGCACACATCCCTTGGGTGATGATTTTTTTGTCGTTAATCGTCACTGTGGCGTTAAAAGATTTGAAAATCCAAACATCTAATCCCGGTTCTGACGGGGCTGCCGGGGGCGGCGGGATGGGGACGGGGGATGGCGCTAAGCCGTGGGACTGTCCGGCTTGTCCTCGCGAGACTTCTACCAAAGCTTCCACGCCGTTGACTTTGAGCAATCCCCCACTGCTGGCAACCAACTTGAGATTGCCTTTGAGATTTAACAGGTTGGAAAGGTGTAAATCTGCCATCATCCCCCCGTAATTTCATTGCCGCTAATGGTAGTGCTGTTGGCCCCATTGGAAACCACCAAATCGCCATTGATCGTGAACGTGTCGCAAGTGACGTCAATCGGTTTGCCATCTGCCATAATTTGAATGTCCGTGTCATTGGTAATCACGATAGCAATTTCACCCGATTTGATTTCCAAATCGCCGCTGACCCCATCAATTTTGAGGCTGGTTTTAGCTTCGCTATTGTCTTCGGGTTTGGTCACGTCTCGCTGCAGATAAATTGTGCCATCTGAAGTGAATCGCAATTGATTAAGTGTGCCATCGGGGACCCGCTGTTCGAATAAAAGGTCATCTTCTTGATGCAGCGGTGGACGTTCGTCGGCATGGTAAAACCGTCCGGTAATCACGGGTTGGTTGAGGTCACCGTTAATAAATTGCACCAGCACCAAATCTCCCACTCGGGGCGGCGTAGCTACGCCCACGTGGTTGACGGCCAGGGGGACTTTACGCAGTTCCAGGGCTTCATGTTTGAGCTGGACATTGGCTTCGTAATTAAAGTCATCGTCTGCGGCGGTGTGGGGAAAGACGGTCGTCACCACCCCCAACACACTGCCTCGCTGCTGGGCCAGTTCTTGGCGAACCACACTGCGAATAATCTCCAGTAAACGACTCATGGGGCCACCTCCACGGCAATCCGCAGGTCGGTGACAAAGCCCAAAGTTTTACTTACACGATGGCGCAAAGCTCGCACATAGCCCCCTTGGTTCAGCAAGTCATCGGCATTGCCACGGATGGTGAGGGTGTCCCCCAATTCCACTTGGGGTCGCCCCAGCACAGTGAAGCTAATTTCATGCAGCCGTCGGGTGGCGATCGCCCATCGTCCTGCCGCGATCCGATTGGCTAGATCCTGGGTACGGGCCACCGGATCCAGCAACAGCAACGACGATGCTCCCGTTCCAGCTTCCCCCCGATGGTCGGTTGTGTTGGTCGTCAACCAGTGAGCTGTGGTGTCTCCCTGGCGAGACATGGGACTTTCCCCACCGATGGCGATCGCGCCCCAGGTGGGGGGTGTCGCTGGGCCCGGGCAGCCAGCAAATGCTGACCAAAACTGGTAGGTTTCTGCGCCGCCGCCAGTTAAAGCTGTGACGGCACCCCCAATCCCCCCCAGGCCACTGTCGAGATTGGCCACTGCCCCCAGGGCATGGAACTGCACCTGCCCCTGGCGATCGCCATAGAGTTCGTAGCCCAGGCGATCGGCTAGATTTCGCAAATGGGCAAAGCCACTCAACCGTTGATCCACGGTATAGCGCGGCAAGACCGGGCCTTGATCCACCGTACCTGCCGTCAATCCGGCCTGATCGATCAAATCCTGGGCAATGCTGCCTGCACTCTGGTCTTCAAACTGGGCGGCGGTTCGCAGCGTGAGCAGTTGGTTCAGTTTGCCGATCGCCCGCAGTTCCACCCCTGCCAAGCTGGGCCGCAGGGTGATTACCGTTCCCGTGAAGACCGTCTCTTCTTCGCCGTCATGCCCCAGGTTCACCACTACCGCCTCCCCCAGGTTGATGTCCACGCGATCGCTCAACTGCAACCGCAATCCATCGGTGGGAATATCCATATCCCGTTCCACGGTGAGGGCTGTGGGACCGCCAATCGGCGTCGCTGTCGTGGACGTGACGCTACCAAGGGTGATCGAAAAGCTGGGGGCAAGCATGGGCATCGTGGGTTAGAACAAGTCACTCAGATTTTGCAAGGCAGATTTTCCCGATTCAGCTACCTCCACGTAGTCATCCAGCAAGTGACTCAGGGGTTCCGTCGGGTCCCCAAAGTCTGGCAAGTTCAACAGCGTCGTCAGCTCAGACACCTGGGCTAAGGTATCTTGCACGCCGTCCATAAAGTCTGTGGCTTCCCCCACCAGCCCTGTGTCCAGGGCATCCAAGGGAGAGGCGGTGGCGGGCTCCGGCGGTTCGATATACTCCACCACTTCACAGCTAAAGTCGAACTGGTTCGGCGTTTGGACCCGTTGGGCGATCGCCAACTGGCGAATCAACACCTGGGTGAAATATCCCTCTCCGATCGCTTCAGTAAAAAAATCCACGGGTTGCTGGGCCAAATAAGCCTCTCGCAACTGTTGCAAATCGGCACTGGCCCTATCGCCGTAAAAGATCCCTTGCAACCTCACCACGACCGAAGGCCGTCCCAGGGTTTGGGCCAGATCTCCTGCCATTCCCGGGACCCTGTGGTGCACAATGCGGGCCTGTTCTCGCACCGAGACCTGGGTGAGTGACGTCAGCGTGATGCTGCCAATTTCCACTGCCATAGCTACTCTCCTGAGACGCCATAGGTGCGGCTAAATTCAAACGCCAGGTGATCTTCTAAATGCGCCAGGATGTGATCCAGGTCGGTGGCGTCAAGACTAGGGCAATTGGGGGACTCACCGGCGATGGTATCCGCCGGGTCTGGCGTCCTGGGAGCCTCACTCGGGTTAACGGTGACAGTATCCGGGGCTGGCGTTGGGGATTGTTCGGGGTTGTCGTCAAGGGCATTCATGGCTGAAGGACTCGACGGAACATTGTCAGCCGAGGTAGGCGTTGCTGGGGTGGCTGGGGTGCCGTTTGATGCACCGGGATTGAGGTGGGTTTTGAGGATGGCGCCCATGCGGGCAGGGCTTTGGATGAGGTGGAGGGTGGGGGGGATGGGGAGATGAGGGGGAGATGGGATCGCGGTTTCCTGTGGGATGGGGAGATGGGGAGATGGGGAGATGGGGAGATGAGTGGGGTGAGATTGTTTCGTGGCTGCTGGGGCAGAGGTTTGAGGGGGGGTGAACTGGTGGAGATCGGTGGGATTATCCGGGGATTTTGGGGGATTGGGTTGGAGGTTTAGGGTAGCGATCGCTCGATTGATTTTCATCAGTTCTGCGGTGTAGGCAGCGTTAGTCTGGTTTGCCTGAGCTGGAGGAGGATTAGAGGACAGCTCAGGGGGTACAAATTCGGCAGGGACTGGGAATGCGGGCGATCGCGTTGGCCTACGAAGTTCCAGGGATTCCGTCGATCTGGTTTGGGATAGTCCGGTTTGGGAAAGGGGCTGAGAACTCGCTATTTGGAACGTTCTGAAGCCAGAATTCTGGGTTTCAGAGGATGCTGAAACGGGATCGGGGAGATTAGCGAAATAGCCGGGTAAGGGGGAAGGGGCGATCGCTTGTTCAGTTCTTCTTCCGCCAGTTGTCTCAGTCATCTTGCGTTTAGGACGCCGATCGAGACGATCGACTAGCGACCAGTTCGGATCGAGTCCCCACGCTGAAGTCTGATCAGCCGCTGCTGGGAAGTCACCCGTCTGACCGGCTCGCTGTCCTACCTTGGCCACGGTTACCAACTGTTCCGAGAGCTGGTCGATGGGATCGCTCAGCAAGGTTTGCACGGTCTCGGGTAACCCGTTTTGGCGAGGCGGGGTTAGTAATTGCTGGGTTAAGTGCAACCAGCGATCGGCGATGGTCAACAGGGCTTGGGTGGCGCGAATAGTCATGGGGTAGAGGTCTCCTGCCGATTTTCCAGGGCCAAGAGGCGTTCAATGCCGGCCAGATAGACGGCCACTTGACCGGGGGTGAGTTGGCTAACCTGTTGCGGCGTCCAGCCGAAGTGCTGGGCCAGTCGTAGGTGAGTTTCGCCCAGGGGAGACTGGAGGGTTTCATCCAGGGCTTCCCCATCTGCCCCCAACCCTGACACAAGGTTGACCTGACGCACCAGGTAATGGACCAACCCCACATGCATTTTGCGAATCTGCTCCAGACTTAGGGCCGGATCAACCACGGCTTCTTTGATCATCAAAACTGGCACCAGACTGGCGTCGTCTCGGGCAGCCCGCGAGATCAACGTCATTGTCATTAGGGTTAGGGGCTGAATTCGCACAATTCCCGGGGACCCGTTAGCTGCCGGATTTGCATTGGGGGTCAGAATGGCCGGGGGAATTTCCACCGTATGAATCACCTGGCTACCGACTAGCAAATCTTGGGCCGATAGACACTGGGCCATGTCTCGATCGCGAAGGGCATCCATAGTCATGCGTTAGGTTTCCTCTAGGTCTCCTCAAAGGCGAGTCGCAGCGCTTGGAAGGACACCGCTTCCATGACAAAGTCATCCCCCGGAATGTGGTAGTTCCAGCTATCAAATTTGACGCCGAAGACGGTGACTGTGCTGCTTTGCTCCGGTCGGGCGGGGTCGTTGAGTCGGGCCACGATATTGAAAACGGGCTGGACGAAATTCGGTCCCGGTGGCGGGCTGACAGCCCCTTCTCCTAGCAGCAGTCGCAGAAGTGCGCCATTCACATGGGCGCGTTCGGCTTGACCCGAAATCCGAATCACGCCAGGGCGCAGGTGGGTGGGGTAGCGTTTGCCGATTTCATAGAAAGGTTTGAGGTCGCTGGAAACGGCGATCGCCAAATTCCGCAACCGCCCCACGGCATTACTCAAGTCATATTCGGTAACCAGGCTGTCAGCGATCGCCCCCTCCGGAGAGGTGGCATCTTCTACCCCCAGCACCAGGGCAGCGTCGATCGCTCGAAACACATCATTGGGCATGGTGAATCGCTCCTCCAGAATTGGCTCAATAATTAGCTCAATGGACTCATGGACGTTAGCGGGACTTATTTCAGATTCATCGTGACGCGGATAAAGTCGATGCTGAAGGTTGGCTGCAGCGTCATCGTCACATTCACTTCCCCGGCAATCTCTTGAGCCCGAGTTGCCGTCACCTCCAAGCTGTAGCCAGTCAGAGCCTCATCTTCAACCATGCGGGTTAGGAAGGCATCCAGCGTAGCCTTCAGCGCCCCCCGTACCCGCGCATTGTTCAGCCGACCAATGTAGGGATTGGCAGCAGAGCGAACCCCGTATTTGGCATAGTCCACGATCCGACGGGTGGGAATGGCTGAAAAGGGGGCGCCTTCGCCCGCTGTGGTGAGCCCCTTGACGATCCGATAGCCCAGCTTGGGAATCACCGTCAGCACGTTGCGCTTAATCAACTGAATCTGCTGCCCCGGATTTGCCGAAAGCGCTAAACCTGGCACAATCAAAGGCTTATTGGTCAGGCTAGTTTGTACGGGCAGAGAGGCAATCAACCCAGCAACCGCCGCTGCTGTGTAGGCGGTAGGCAGTACTATCCCGTCCACAGTAATCATCCCAGGGGCAACCAGGATGAGGCGATCGTCGGCGATGTTATGCCCCAGAAACTCTGCAACCGTGTCTCCGGGTGCCCCCATCACCCCAATTCGCTCATGGTCTGTTTGCTCGGTGGATTTGAGATGGGCTTGCAACACCGACCCCATCGCCTCGGCATCTTGCCCGGCCAATACCACAATGTTGATCAGCTCATCGGCGAGGACAGCTAGCCCTTCCCCGTATTCCGTGGCAGCGGCTTCTGCCCCGTTACTCCCTGGCGTATTGCTCCCCGTGCCAAAGTAGGCATTGACCCCAACCTGAGGCAGATTTCCTCCTGCAGTTGCGTTAGGGGTGGTGTCTACCAACAGCGAGGTTTGGTTGACTAGGGTGGCTAGATAGTTGCCATCGGGGACGGTGTAGGACTCGCTTAGGGGACTAATGTCTAAATTGACCTGTACACAACTGGCTTGATCCACTAGATAAGATGCCAGGAGGCGATCGCCATTGGCTGCATCGGGGGCTTCTCCCGTGGCAAAGATCAAGCTACCATCCTCGACGGTAACAACCACCTGTCCCGATTCAGGCGTTTTAGTTTCTGTCCCTTCCTGATAGACAATGTCCAGTGGTTTCGTCAGCTTACTGACGCCTCGGTAAATCCGGATTTGGTTTTCGGCTGACGGCACGATGGGGGCATAATTCAGCCCGGTAAACGTGTCTTCGTAAACCTCCGATTCAATCCGGCAGTCCTCCTCTGCTTCGGCTATCTCAATTTGCAGATCGTTGGCCCAGGTACCGGGTGTCTTTGCCACCAAATTGACTGTCGAGTTGCCATTGCTGTCGCGCACAGCATAGGTCGCCTTCGACTGGCTGCTCCCCGCCACCCGAACAGCCACCACACTCGATGCCCCATTGTTGTAAAGCTGCTCCAAAGTTCGCACCAGTGTCAGGGGATTACTGCCATCCACTGGCTGAGCAAAGTCATCGGGTAGACCAAAAACCTCTCGGGCATTGGCAAAACCGGATAAGGTCACAGGTTCACCAACGGGACCACTGGCAGCAGTGCCGACAATGCCAACAATGCCTGTCGCCACACGTCCAGCCGAGATCAGTCCTTCGGAACGCACAGTAATATACGTTCCCGGAATGATCATTTCAACCATTGCAAATTTCCTCCAAGCAAGTCAGGAATTTTTAGAAAGACAACCAGATTGATGGGGCAGCCCAAAAATAGCAACCAGTCAAACCTAAATCGCGCTGTCTTGAGATAGACAGGGTCTGTTCAAGACAACAATAGTCGCTTGCCAAAAATCAGACAGTAACAAACAAACAGTCAAGAGCCAAAAGGCATCTGTCAATCCCTAGAGTACTTATTGGGCAATGAAGAGAGGCTTCCCTATTGATTGCCAAACCGATGTATCACTAAAGACATAAAGCACCTAGTTTTCAACTTATTGACTTAAGGAATCATAAAATTCGGATTGATATACCTCAGACAATGTGAAATTAATCATTCAACAAAGTTGTCTCTCATGCTGCTACCTAAACCTATTAAAATTTCGGCCAACCTTCAATGTTTTCTAACAAATAAATATGTCGCAATGTAATAAAAGTTGTAAAGATTCAGGGGTTACGCTGCCAAGAGGGTTTCATCCTCTGCCGAGGTTTGGGGCAGTATGGAAGGTGGTTCCTGCCCAAACCGTGCTGCATGTATCGCTTGGGTCAAAAACTCCAGTACATTGTGCTCTTGCGCCTGCAATGAGGTGACCACCGTCAACATGCGAGCGACAAACTCACTGCCCGCCTGAGATTGAGCTCCCCTCCAGCCCCTACTCCTAACAAGGGGAGCCGGAACATCAGAAAGACCTGCACCACCGCAAACAACTCGTCACTCGTCACTCGTCACTCGTCACCCGTCACTCCGGCTCTAAGCCCTGCGGGTAGGCTTCGCCTTTCTTGAATGCCGCTAGGCTATACACCCCAACCCCCCCATCCACCCATTCACTCATCCACTCGCCTCTCCGTCCTCCGTCCTCCGTTCTCCGTCCTCCGTCCTCCGTTCTCCCCTGGCAAGGCCTCAACTCAACCCCAAACCTAGGTCCCAGCGATGTAATTTGCCGGTGGCGGTGGGGGGCGTGGTCGACGATGCGCAGTTGCCATAGTCCCTGGGCGGAGTCTCCTAGAAGTGTCATCAGCAGTGGAGTGGTGGTATGAGTGTAGGTGGCCTGGAGTTGGGTCTTGCTGCCTAGGGTACGTCCCTGCAGCAGTACCGAGTGACCGCTGGGACTACTCAGGGTGAGGCTGAGGTCACCGAGAAAGTCGTGGTCAATGTCGACTCGCACTTCGATGGCCTCTAGCCTGCCACTCTCCTGGCAGCGCAGGGTGCTGACCACACCGTTGGGGTCGGCGTCAGGGATGGGGCTGGCGATGCTTTGCTCTAGCCAGAGGGTGCGATAACTACGGCGGTCCATGATTGCCATCTGGCGGGCGGCTTGGACGGCGCGCTGGGCGTTGACCTTGCCGTGGCCAAACCAGTGGGAGTGGCCGTTTTTACTGTAGGTGCCGTGGCTTAGCCCTAATTGCAGGTCCTGGCGCTGGTCGATAATCTTATCGGCGGTGCTTTGCAGGATCTGCCGCACCTGCTGAGCCGTGAGGTTGGGGTTAGCCGATAGCATCAGTCCCACTACCCCGGCCACTACGGGGCAAGAGCTGGAGGTACCGCCGAAACGCTTGGTGTAGCTCTCGGCGCCATAGCCGGCCGAGCCGGTGCGATCGCAGGTGACCATACCCCGACCCGGCTGCCACTGGGAGATGGTTGGGCCCGTGGCCACGGTGCCCAGCTTCGGCAAAGCCATACTAGGAGCGGCGTTATTGCTGGGAGCGGCCACGGCCACCGCGTCGCCCCAATTGCTGTAGGCGGCCTTTTGGCCCAGGCTGGTGCAGGCGCTTACCGTGATCACGTCAGGGTGTACGGCAAAGCCATTCAGCCAGGTGGTGTCTCCCTTTAAGGCCTGGTTAGGCCAGCCTTTTTCCGTCACCGTGCCGCTGACGGGGCGGTTGGCATTACCGGCCGAGAAGACAATGACGCAGCCCTTGCCGTGGCGGCCGTGAGTGGCGGCTTTGGTGAGGGCGTGGCGCTGTCGCAGGGACAGGGGAAAATACACCGAGGCCGGCGACCAGCTACAGACGATGACGGCGGCCCCCTGGTCCATGGCCGCTGCGAACAGGCGCTCGATGGACTCGTCGTCCAGGTAACCGGTGGTGCGAATGGGCATAACGCTACAGCCAGGGGCCACCCCCACCACCCCTTGGCCATTCTCTTCGGCAATGGCCAACCCAGCCACGGCGGTGCCGTGGTTGTCGTGGCTCTCCAGGGGTAGGGGCAGGGCATCCTGGTCCCGCAGGTCGGTGGGGGCCACGATCTTGCCTAGGCCCTGCAGGTCAGGATGGTCCAGGTCGAAACCATCGTCGGTGACGGCAATGACGATGGAACGGCTGCCGCGGGTGATTTCCCAGGCGGCTTCCACGTCGATGTGGCTGTGGCTGGCCAACTCGTCGCCGCCGCTGTGGTTCAGGTGCCACTGCTGGCTGTAGCGATCGTCGCTGGGCCGGTAGAGCAGGGCGCTCTGTACCACCACATTGGGTTCGGCCAGTAATACCTCCGGGCGCTGGCTGAGGCGATTGGCCAGCTTGATCGGGTTCTCGCTGGCCCGCTGATCTAGGGCAAAGACATAGGCGCGGGGAATGCCTTCCAGGGGTTTGACCAGGGTCAGGCCCAGGGAAGCTGCGATCGCATCCACCTCGGCCTCCAGCGTTGTCTCCTTCACCTGCAGGGTGAGCTCTTCGGTCAGATAGACATAGGTCTGGCGACTCTGCACCAGGCGATACACATGGCTGGCATAGCGCACCGCCTCATCCTGGCGGGCCGCAGCCAGAGTCGATTCCAGCCGATGGGCCGGCACCACCCACTCCAGCAGCTGTCCCCGAGCCACAGGCCGCATCGACTGGGGCCGCCACTGACTCTGCAAACGCTGCAGCTGACTAGCATCTTGCAAGCGGGTGGTAAAGCGATCCACCACCTTCTCCAGCAGCAGCTCCTCGCCGCCGCGCTGCAAAATCACCCCCTGGGGCATCGACATCCATCGGCTATATCCCTATCAAGGTGAGAGAGTATCTTTGAGCTCATAATATCCAGCATTTCCTGGCTGGGGGAGGTACAGCCTACCTCCCGACATCAGAGGACATTGGAAACTCGGCTGAAAGGCCTGTAAGTTAGGCGTTTTAGAGCGTATGATTCTATTGGCCGGAGGCCAGTCTGGAGCAAGGTTGCAGGGTACTTTCCAGATACCCTCTCAAGGGAGTCATGGTCATCCGTGTACCTCACTAGCCTCAAAAACGCTGTAGCTGAGTCAACGAATCTCAGTAATTAGCAATTACTAGAGAAGCTCATATGGATCATGCTAATACGAACGACTACTTGGATAGGCTGCTAACGTTGTATGAGGAAAAGCTCAAGCGCTTCCGGCTGTCCCTAACCTTATGCTTAGTCGGGACAACTATATTCTTTTGCTTAATCTTCTTTCCATACATGACCCTCATCGGCAATAGAGAAGATTGTCGAGTCAATCAGTATCAATGCACTGAACTCGAACAATCTCAGCTGGAGGAACGATTTTCAGAAGTGACCACAAATTGGGGCAAGATCCCCGTCTCAACAGCTGAGGTCGTTATTTTCTTCCCGGCGGCTATTGCTTTTGGATTTGTTAGTGTGGCGGCCCAGCTGCAAGCCTTAATGCGCTTACGTCGGGCAGTTCATCGCCAGATAAAGTCTTTTTCGAATCAGATGGATGTTACCCTAATTGCGCCGTTGCTCATTGATCCAAAACAAAGCATCGTCGATCAAATGGCTGGCGGATTAACGCTACTCTTGCCGGCCATTATCTTTTTATATTCAGTTAGATTAATTCTAATCCGCCTTGAAATACTCAGAAATAAACTTCCCTATTTCCAAGGTGCACGGTTCTATTATTTTGTTTATCTCCTCAGTGCAGTTTTAATCCTCTTCAGCCTAGTAAGAGTAGGAGTTCGCTGGCATCAAGATAAATACGATCGAAAATGTAATCAGTCTGATCCTACGACTATGCAGTAGGGTATTGCCAGGTGAAGAAGTCAATCAACTGTCGCACCAAGTGGGGCTTGGTTACCGCCAAAATGGTAGATCCCTGCTCTAAAATCGTGCTGCCATTGGGAATAATCAGGTCTTCATGGGGATGAGCCTGATAACCAATGATCAGAGTGCCTTGGGGGAACCGAGGGTCACGGGCAAGATCCGCTAAACTGCGCCCCAACATAGAACATTTAGAAAGAACATTTAGAAGGAATAGAAAGCTTGAGTACTTCGACTTGGCCCTGCTCAAAATGCATCATGGCATCCACTTGGGGATACTCGATGGCATTGACAACTCGGGTAATGGCTAAATCAGTGGTGCTGATGATGTGGGTAGCTCCGGCCAGTCGATAGGGATCAGTAAAATCGCGATCACTCATGCGCACCACGATTTGGGCAACACCGTAGTGTTTTGACAAGGTTACCAGGGCCAAGTTCAAAGCATCGTCCCGCAAAGCTCCGATGACGATATCGGCTCGGCGAATCCCAGCCTCCAGTAGCACTGTTGTGCTGACAGCGCTGCCCTCAAAAGCCATCAGGCCAATTTTTTCGCGGGCATGCTGACAGGCCAGAGAATCAGTGTCGACTACTGCGATGGTGTGACCTAGGGGGAGGATGCCATCGGCAAAAAAATGAGGCAGCCGATAGCCACCTCATCTATGAAATCAGACCTGAGCGATAACGAGAGCTTTTGCGAAGCCAGACCTAAACCTAGTCAGCATTAGCCTAGGGCTTCGGCACCACCCACCACTTCTAGAATTTCTTGGGTGATGGCTGCCTGACGAGCTTTGTTGTAGGTCAGGTTTAGGGTTTTCACCAACTCCTTAGCATTTTCGCTGGCATTATTCATGGCCGTCATCCGCGCCGCCAACTCACTAGCTGCTGACTCTTGTAACGCTCGCAGAATCTGATTATTCAGGTATAGAGGCAACAGGGCATCCAAAATCTGCACCGGATCCTGCTCGAAGATCATGTCCTGGGGTAAGCTTTGGGGCGCCGAAGACTCCATCTTCTGCCGCTCTACCTGAAATTCTCCCGCCCGAGTAGTCAGACGGAAGATCTCATCATCTGAGGACTCTAATCCCTGTGGATCGAGGGGAAGCAGGGTCTGTACAACGGGGCGAGAGCTCACTAGGGAGACGAACTTGGTGTAAACCAGTTCCACCCGGTCAACCGTCTCAGACAAGAATAGTGACAGCAGCTCATCGGCAATTTGAGAAGCCTCATCGGCAGTAGGGACCTGCTCTAAGCCGGTGAAGGTGGCATCAATGGGTTGCTCCCGGCGCTTGAAGTATTGCACTGATTTTCGCCCTACCAGCACATAGTTATAGCCGATGTTCTCAGCCGTGAGCTCTTTGGCTCGGTTCTCAGCCCGACGAATCACGTTGGTGTTGTAACCACCGCATAATCCTCGATCACCTGAAATTACTAACAGTGCAACGTTGTCGACAGGTCGTTGCTGCAGTAGGGGTAAATCGACGTCTTCAAATTTGAGCCGGGTCTGCAGGCCATAGAGTACTTGGGCTAGCCGGTCGGCAAAGGGGCGAGTGGCAATCACTTGCTCCTGGGCTCGACGTACTTTAGCGGCGGCCACTAACCGCATAGCCTCGGTAATTTTACGGGTATTTTTGACCGAATTGATGCGATCGCGAATCGCTTTTAAGTTAGGCATGACATCTCCTCATATCCGCTAGGGGTTTACCGAAGCCAGATGAGATTCTGATTTCGGCCAAGTAGAGCGTGACTAAGCAGCTGCCATAAAGGCTTGCTTAGCTTCTTGGATGCCTTCCTTGAGGAGGGTCTCAATCTCGTCGGTCAACTTCCTCTCGCTGCGCACTAACTCGGCATACTTGGTCTTGTTATTGCGAATATACTCCCGCATCTCCTGCGCAAAGGTCGCGACCTTGTCCACTGGGATGTCATCCATGTAGCCATTAATGCCCGCATAGATAATCGCAATCTGCTCGTCCACCGGCAGCGGAGAATATTGAGGCTGCTTCAGTAATTCCCGCAGGCGCTGGCCTCGAGCCAGCTGGCGTTGGGTAGCAGGGTCTAAATCAGAGGCAAACTGGGAGAAAGCCTGCAGCTCATCAAACTGAGCTAGCTCCAGCTTCACCTTACCCGCCACCTTCTTCATGGCCTTGATCTGGGCCGACGACCCCACTCGGGATACCGAAATACCAGCGTTAATAGCAGGCCGCAAGCCTGAGTTGAACAAATCAGACGACAGGAAGATCTGGCCATCGGTGATGGAAATCACGTTGGTGGGAATGTAGGCTGAGACGTCCCCAGCCTGGGTTTCAATAATGGGTAGGGCCGTCATACTACCTTCACCCATCTCAGGACTCAGCTTGGCAGCCCGCTCTAACAATCGAGAATGGAGATAAAACACATCGCCAGGATAGGCTTCTCGACCCGGTGGACGGCGCAGCAGTAGGGACATCTGGCGATAGGCTTGAGCCTGCTTAGACAGGTCATCATAGATCACCAGTGTGTGCTTACCCTGGTACATGAAGTGCTCGGCTAGGGCCGCCCCCGTGTAAGGAGCCAAATACTGCAGCGGAGCCGGATCATTGGCATTAGCCGAGACGACGACGGTGTAATCCATGGCACCGCGTTCTTCCAGAACGCTGACCACTTGAGCGACAGAAGATGCCTTTTGACCAATGGCCACATATACACAGATGACATCTTCAGTCTTCTGATTCAGGATGGTGTCAATGGCGATGGCGGTCTTCCCAGTCTGCCGGTCGCCGATGATCAGCTCTCGCTGCCCCCGACCAATGGGAATCATCGCATCAATGGCAGTAATGCCCGTCTGTAGAGGTTCATAGACCGATTTACGGGCAATAATGCCAGGAGCTGGCGATTCAATCAGTCGAGTTTCACTGGTTTGGATATCTCCCTTCCCATCAATGGGACGAGCCAGGGCATCTACTGTGCGGCCAAGCAGCGCCTCTCCCACAGGCACAGAGGCAATTTTACCGGTAGCCGTCACAGGGCTTCCTTCTTGAATCCCCCGGCCAGCTCCCATCAATACAGCCCCCACATTATCCTCTTCTAGGTTGAGGGCAATCCCAACTGTGCCGTCCTCAAACTCCAGCAACTCACTGGCCATGCATTTGTCTAGGCCATAGATGCGGGCGATACCATCACCAACCTGCAGCACTGTCCCTACATTGGAAACCTTGACCTCTTGGTCGTACTGCTCAATTTGCTGGCGAATAATGCTGCTAATTTCGTCAGGTCTGATGCTAACCATGGGCGTTACTCTAAAACTTCAATAAACGTCAAGACAAAGGAACTGACCAGCTATACTGTAGCCGAGCTGAGCTGCATACCAATACGGCGTAACTGCCCCCGTAAACTGGCATCAACTACCTGGGAGCCGACCTTGATAATGACGCCCCCCAGTAAATCTGGGTTAATCTCAATGGTCAACTCTGCTTGGTGAGCCCCCGTCATTTCAATTACCTGTTGGCGGAGGGCTGCCTGTTGCGCCTCTGATAGGTCAACGGCTGCCGTTACTTCGGCCAAGACAGTCTGCTTTAGTTCCCGTAATAGGGCTTGATACTGCCTCAGGATATCTGTCAGCAACAGAATGCGACCACGATCTACCAAGAGCATGAGAAAGTTGAGCATTAACGGATGCACTGTCTCTCTAACTAGCTCCTTTAGAGCCCCTTTCTTAGCGGCACTAGAGACAAGGGGATTGTTCAAAAACTGGGTTAACTCATCGGATGTCGTCAGCAAAGACAGTAAGGCATCAGCATCTTCTCCAAAGCGCTCGGCCAAATCATTATCCTGGGCAATGGCCAATAGCGCTTCAGCATAAGGACCGACAATCTCAGCAGTAACATTGCTTGTGCTCATGAACGACCTCCCGTCAACAGGGCAATGCTGCGATCAATCAAACGACGCTGATAATCAGCATCTAGTCGATGAGGCAATTCAGCTTCCACCTGCTCCATAGCTAGAGCAACCACTCGTTGGCGCAGTTCTTGTAGTACGCGTTCCTGTTGAGAGGTCAAGTCGCGGGCTGCATTAGCCTTCATCCGCTCAATATCTTCTTGAGCTTCAGCCAAAATAGTTTCCCGCGCTTTAGCGGCTGACTCTTCCGCCTTAGCCAGAATTTGTCTTGCCTCCGCTTTGGCCTGGGCAAGTCTCTGCTGCTGTTCAGCTAAGGCAGCAGATGCCTTTTGCTTACGCTGTTCAGCTTCCGTGATGGCTTCTTCAATAGAGGCACGACGCTGACTCAGGGTATTCCCCAAGAACTTTCTACCGAAGTAAACCAAAATGCCGATGACGATAGCTAAGTTGATGAGATTGGTCTCTAGGATGTCGAAATTGAGACCCAATCCCCCCTCTTCTGTTGCTAGCAACGAAACGATAGCCATAACCCTTATGTCTTCAACGGTGCAGCCTGCCAACACTGCTGATCAAAATTTCTAGTAACGTCCTGGCTGGGAGTCACCCTTAAGCCGCAGCTGACCTTAAAACCTTGTCCAGAATTTGGCGACTCAGATCACCTACTTGTTGCTCTAGGCTCTGCAAAGCTGCCTGCTTCTGCTCATCAAGCTCTTGCTGAACTTGCTCCCGTTCAGCCTGCGCTTCTTGCTGAGCGTCAGCTCGACTCTGGGCCGCCATTTTCTGCGCAGCTTCCTGGGCCTGGGCAATGATGCTCTGGGCCTGACGTCGAGTCGTGGCCAAGTCTTGCTCATACTGCTGAGCCAGCTGTTCCGCTTTCGCTAAACGCTCCTGGGCATCCGCCTGATTGGTGCGGATGTATCCATTCCGCTCATCGATGGCGTTGCCGAGCGGACGATAGAAAATCACATTCAGGACGGCTGCCAGGATTAAAAATTGCACAGCCATGAGCGGCAGGGTAGCGTCAAAGTCAAAGAGACCACCGCTCTCCTCTGCCGCTGCTTCAACAGCCAATATATACATCCAGTTCATCATGGTCCTACAACCCTCAAGGCACCCCTGAGGTGCTCACGATCAGCATTCTGTTAAATCAAATTCAGAGGGAGGCTCGAGAAACTCCCTCTGAAACTGTTGCTGGTTAGCTGAAGGGGTTGGCAAATAGCAGCACCAAGGAAACCACCAGACCATAGATGGTTAGCGCTTCCATGAAAGCCAAACTGAGCAGTAGGGTGCCACGAATCTTACCTTCGGCTTCAGGTTGACGGGCAATGCCTTCTACGGCTTGTCCTGCGGCATTTCCCTGACCGATACCAGGACCAATAGACGCTAAACCAACGGCAAAGGCTGCGGCTAGGACAGACGTGCTTGCAACAATGGGATCCATATCATTACCTCAAGTAGACAATCAACAACATCTAAATTTTGACGGGATAGGGCGAGAGACCGTTCTCGCTGCTTTCTGCCGGTCCGTCTGACCGGAGGTTGACTGAGGAGATTTATCAATCAATAGCCAACCAACTGAGCGATCCAGTGGGAATCACCCATGCTCTTCTCCACCATGCCCTTCCATTGCCTCTCCGATATAGGCCGCTGCTAAGGTGGCAAAAATTAGAGCCTGAATCGCACTCGTGAA
This sequence comes from Halomicronema hongdechloris C2206, assembly GCF_002075285.3. Taxonomy (GTDB): domain Bacteria; phylum Cyanobacteriota; class Cyanobacteriia; order Phormidesmidales; family Phormidesmidaceae; genus Halomicronema_B; species Halomicronema_B hongdechloris. Next base: position 3,478,195 of record NZ_CP021983.2, read on the forward strand.
TAAGCCCAAAGCCATCACTGGCAAGGGCACAAACAGCGGTACTAACAGCACCAAAACAGCGACTACTAGCTCATCCGCCAAGATATTGCCAAATAGACGGAAGCTCAGAGAAAGGGGCTTGGTGAAATCTTCTAAAATATTGATCGGGAGCAGAATTGGAGTTGGCTCAATATAGCGGGCGAAATACCCAAGGCCACGCTTGCTGAATCCGGCATAGAAATAGGCCAAGGATGTCAACAGGGCCAACGCCACAGTGGTATTAATGTCGTTCGTGGGCGCAGCCAACTCACTTGCTGGCAATTCAATTAGCTTCCAGGGCACCAATGCCCCAGACCAGTTGGAGACAAAGATGAAAAGAAACAGGGTACCGACAAATGGAACCCAGGGTCGATACTCCTTCTCACCAATCTGATTTTTGGCCAGGTCCCGGATGAACTCCAGAGCATACTCCATAAAGTTCTGCAGCCCCGATGGAATCCGCTCCACTCTGCGTGTCGCCAGCAGTGAAAAGATCACAAGGGCGGCAATCACGAACCAGGAGGTCAGGAACACCTGTCCATGAAGCTTTAAATTGCCAATCTGCCAATAGAGGTGCTGACCAACTTCTAGCTCAGCTAGAGGCAGTGGCATCAGTAGGGAAAAATCGCTAACCATCTCCACTTGATTTAAGATTTCCGTAGGAATCTACAGGGAAAACAGTGCTAGACTGACTAACTAAGTCTTAATCACTCATTTAACACTGCTGTCCACAGAATGTAGCCGATTAAGGCTGCTTTGTAGGTTAGAAAACCTAGAAATACTGGCATTACGGCTAATTGCTCCCACTGAGTAGCCACTAAAATAAGCCCCACAAATAGAGCGAGTCGACTACTACCGAGTTTTTTCCGAGAGCGGCCTAGCTCGGCAACGCTCTTGGACAACATCCTCAAGTAAATCACACCCGTGCACGCTCCAAGCAAATAGTTTAGGGCAGTGGACAGGCTGTAGAAAAACCATACAAAGAAGAAGATGATTCCTGTTAAGGCAAGGGTAGAGAGCAGCAGATTTTGCTGGAGCCGATAGTAGTCATCCATCGCCTGATCCGAGGCAATGGATTGAGATTGCGATCGACTGCTGTCAGCGATTAACTCTTCGTCTTCACCTTCATCTATCGGAGGTCGCGATAGCGTCACCGAAATCCAGTCCTTCTCTGCAGGGTGTTGTGCCGTAAGCCACAGGAGATCATATCACGGCAATAATACTTAATGATGCTTTTGCTGGGGATTTGGCACAGATTTCTGTAGAGGGTTCAGTCTGTAAGGCGTTTGGCGCTCATCCCTATCTTGGCCCAGACTTGCGTTGGACTTGAATAAATGTAATGCCTCTAGAGGCATTAAAACTATCCTCAGGATTGCCCAGAGGTGGATAACAGAATTAACTGACGTCGTTGCAGCGATCGCACGGTTTCCAGAGGCAGAGGGTGACTGCGGAGAAGATACTCGACCGTTTCTTGTCCTGATGCAGCTTCGCAGGCCTGAAGGAAGTCATACTCTGCCTCACTGAGATCGACGATGCGGTAGTCACAGTCGAAGATACTGCGGCTGGGCCATCCTTCCATGCAAGGATGGCGTTCTGGCTTAGCCTGCAACAGCGTGTCGTCGTCATTCCAGTTGCTGTGGCCTAGGGGGGGCTTAGCGAGGAAAAATTCGTAGTGGGTGATCTCAGGATCCAATAATTCAATTAAGCGGTAGCGCTGTCGTTCATTTAAGGGGGCGACGCGGGCTAGTAGGTCAGGCTGGTTTCCTAGTAAGCGCTCGAGGTTCCAATAGGCTGGGTTAGAGAAGCCAACGAACTGTAGCCCGGAGGCGTCGATCAACTCAAACAGGGTATCAATGGTGTAGTCCACCTCTTGGGGATGGAGGTACATGTCGGCGAAGCATTCGTCCCGCTGGTTCTCTAGAGACCATCGCTCTTGCTCGCGACGCTTGAGGCGATTGGTGTCGGGTAGGCTGGCGAAGAGTTGGCGACCGAGGGTGACACCATCACGATAATCGCCCCGTTTGGGGCCTTGCAGTAGGGCAATCGCCTGCTGCATTAGGTTGATTTCCCAGCGCCCTAGGGCTGCATATACAAAGATATGAAAAATACCGCCAGGGGCTAGCTTGGCTGCCAGGGACTGAATCCCTCGAATGGGATCGGGAAGATGGTGCAAGACGCCAACGCAGTTGATCCAATCGAATTGCCCCGGTAGCTGGTCGGCAGCGTAGAGGCTCAGGGCCTGAAAGTCGACCCGAGCGGCGGCGGAACGCCGACACCGTTCTCGGGCGGTTGCGATCGCACGATCACTCAAATCAATCCCCAGCACCTCAGCCTTAGGATTGAGATGGACCAGATATTCCGTTCCCACTCCCGTACCACAGCCAGCATCAAGCACCCGCACATGATCGCGGTTAGGCTTATGGCCTGAGCAGAAACTGTAAGCCGCCTGCCAATGCCAGCGCCAGTTATATCCTGGCGGGGGCCGATCTAAAAACGGCTCTGGCGGAAACGGATACGTATTATATAGCTGGGCAACCGCCTCGCTCACCGTAGAGACCTTATCCATAGCCACATCAAACCCCGTAACAGACATCAACAATCTCGTCTCTTCCCACCACCACTCTTCTCATAACCCCACCACTCTTCTCATAACCCCTAAGTTGCCAACCCCATAAGCTTTCGCCGAGCCTTGCTGAGGACTAATAATTCTGAGAACTAATTAAGCATTAATACGGAAGGCCCCCTGGCCCCGCCCTGAACGTTACAAAAATTATCTTTACTCTCAGACTGGTCCCCCTTTCCCCTTATCCCCTTATGATGGCTGAGGAGTAAGCAAGTCCGAATGCTACACAGTTTTTAATAAAGTCGTGTTGCATCCCTTAAACGGTTTACTCTGATATCTATCTGAAAATCTGTTCCAATAATTTATACTCCGTCACAGGACGACTGCTCTGGTCATAAGCCAGCTGGACCTCTGTCAGCGGCATATTGCCAGTATTCATCTGCCGAGGCGGATGTCAGAGCGACGAGTCTGATGAGTCACTAGCTGAATAGGGAGCCTTCGAGAACGCATGAGTGTTAAAGCAAGTGGTGGAAGCACGGTTGCACGGCCACAGCTCTATCAAACCCTGCCAGTCGCAACCATTTCTCAAGCCGAACAGCAGGATCGCTACATTCAACGAGGAGAACTCGATGAACTGTCGAGTTTCTTCCGCTCAGGGGCTAAGCGCCTTGAGATCGCTGAGACCTTAACCCAGTATTCGGAGCTAATCGTCTCCCAAGCGGCCAATCGCATTTTTACCGGGGGCTCTCCTCTGGCTTACCTGGAAAAGCCCGAGACTGACACCCCCCCTGAGATGACCCGGGGTGGTACGGCGCTAAATGAGCAGGAAGCAACCAAGCTCGGTACCGCCACCTACGTTGAAAGTGGTGGTGGCTTCCTGGAAGGCGTTCGGTCCCTGTTTAGTGCTAGCGGCAGTGGGCCAGTACCAGCCGGATTCCGTCCCATCAACGTATCTCGCTATGGCCCCAGCAACATGCAAAAGTCCCTGCGGGACTTGAGCTGGTTTTTACGCTACGTCACCTATGCTATCGTAGCCGGTGACCCCAACATCATCTCAGTCAACGTGCGGGGGCTACGAGAAATCATCGAAACGGCATGTTCCGGCTCTGCCACCCTGGTTGCCCTGCAGACCATGCAACAGTCCTCTCTACGCTACTTCAAAGAGGATCCTGATGCTCAGTTAGTAGTACAGCAGTACTTCGGTGTACTCCTGAGCGAATTTAAAGGGCCCACGCCTTCAGATAAACTGCGCCAGCGTCCCTCTCTCGATCTTCAGGGCTTACAGCTTCCTCAGATCTACTACAACGCTGCAGAGCGGCGGCCGAAGTATGCCATGAAGCCAGGGCTGTCTAGCAGCGAAAAAAATGAGGTGATCAAAGCTGCCTACCGGCAAGTTTTTGAGCGAGACATCATCCGGGCTTACTCCTTAAATATCTCGGATTTAGAGTCCAAGGTTAAAAACGGCGAGATCTCCATGAAGGAGTTCATTCGTCGCCTGGGCAAATCGCCGCTGTATCGTCAGAACTTCTATCAGCCCTACATCAATAGCCGCGCCTTGGAACTGGCCTTCCGCCATATCCTGGGACGGGCGCCCGGTTCTCGGGAAGAAGTGCGCCGCTACTTCGATATCATTTCTGCCGGCGGACTGCCTGCTCTGATTGATGCCCTGGTGGATTCCAAGGAGTATGCTGATTACTTTGGTGAAGAGACCGTACCTTATCTGCGCGGTCTAGGCCAAGAGGCTCAAGAATGCCGAAACTGGGGACCCCAGTTCGATCTATTCAAGTACAGCGCGCCTTTCCGCAAGAAACCTCAATTCATCACACTATTTGCAGCTTACGAACAGCCGCTGCCCGATCAACATCCCTACGGTTCTGGTAACGATCCTCTGGAAATCCAGTTCGGGGCTATTTTCCCCAAGGAAACCCGGAATCCCAGCGCGGCTCCGGCCTTCTTCAATAAAGATACCCGTCGAATCCTGATTCACCGGGGTCCTGCCACGAACAACCAGTTGAATAATCCCACGGCACGAGGCGTTGCTCCCGGCTCCCTAGGGGCTAAGGTCTTCAAGCTTGACCAAGTACCCCGTACAGGAAATACCGGATCTAGTGTTCGCTTTTCCGAATCCTCTACCCAAGCCGTTATTCGGGCTGCCTATCGTCAGGTCTTTGGCCGTGATGTTTATTCTGGCCAACGGTCTACAGTGGCAGAAATCAAGCTAGAAAACGGCGAGATTACTCTGAAAGAGTTTATCCGGGCCATTGCCAAGTCAGAGGCATTTCGTAAGACCTATTGGTCTTCTCTCTATGTGATGAAGGCGGTCGAGTATATTCACCGTCGCCTGCTGGGCCGACCAACTTACGGCCGCAAAGAAGCTAATCAGTATTTCGATATCTGCGCCAAGCAAGGCTTCTACACCCTGATCGATACCATCATTGATAGTCGAGAGTACGCTGAAGCCTTTGGGGAAGATACCGTCCCCTACGAGCGCTATCTGACACCAAAGGGGCTAGCCCTGCGTAGTATGCGGGCAGGTCGTCTGGCAGAAAATGGCATGGTGCCTGTCCCAGATGACACCACACCCCGCTTTATCGAGCTAGGTCAAGTCAGCGAAGACCGCACCCTGCCAGATGTGGCATTCCGGGTAAATCAAGGGGTCAATCGCCAACGTCAACAGTCAAAGGTCTTTAAGCTAACCTCGCTAGCTGACAAACCCAACCTGAAACAAGTTATCCAGGCGGCGTATCGCCAAATCTTCGAGCGAGACATTGCCCCCTACATCGTGCGCGATGAATTCTCAGCTCTAGAGAGCAGATTGGGTAACGGAGAAATTAATGTCAAAGAATTTATTGAAAGCCTGGGCTACTCCAAGCTTTACTTGAAGGAATTCTATGCTCCCTATCCCAATACCCAAGTCATTGAGTTTGGAACTAAACATTTCTTGGGGCGGGCTCCCTTAGATCAAGCTGAGATTCGCAAGTACAACCAGATCCTAGCCAGTGAGGGGATTCGTGGGTTTATTGGGGCGATGCTTAGTAGCCTCGAATATGCCGAGTGCTTTGGGGAAGATACTGTCCCCTATCGTCGTTTTCCAACTCTACCAGCAGCAAATTTCCCCAATACCGAAAAGCTCTATAACCGTCTTACAAAGCAAACGAAAGAATTAGTCGTGCCAAGCTTTCAACCGGTTAAGAGCCCCATGGATGTGACTCAAACGCCGATGGTAGCTGAAGCCGTTGCTGAGCTATCTGCTAATGCTGAAGCAGAAGCTTCCCTTATGGCAGGGCTAGGTCGTGCTCAGGCAGACCCTGCCTCCATAGCTCCCATTGCCTCAGCCAGCCCGAGTCGCATTTATCGGTTGCCTCCTACCCCCACTGAAGCAGATATTAAGGTTGTTTTGGAGGCAATTTATCGGCAAGTTTTAGCAGTTGCCGAAACTCCTACTCCAGACCATGTGCGTCATCCAGAGCTAGAGGAGCAGCTGCGACAGGGACACCTATCGGTTCAGGGAGTCGTGCGTGGCTTAGTGCTATCTGACACTTATCAACAGCGTATCTACAGTGCCTACCCCAGTCCAAAGGTCGTCGAGTTATTGTTCCGCCATCTTTTGGGTCGCCGTCCCCAAGGTGAAGAACGGTATCACTATGAGGCGGTTCTCGCGGAACAAGGCGCTCAGACAGTTGCTCTAGCCTTGCTGGATAGTCCGGAATATAAGTGCTTCTTTGGCGAAGATTGTGTTCCCTATCTAAGACATTAAGTTAAGTTACTACCGCCAAGACAGGTCATCTTGGTAGGTTACCGATGGCCTGAGATCAGACTTGGAGCACTCTAAGTCTTCTCAGGCAGAACGTCTTTCTCAAGGCATATTGGTAGCTAGGCTAGGCAGGAGTCTCCTCAGTAGGAGGGGACCTTGCCCCCTTTGCAATAATCCTGAGGACACTGTTACAAAATATTTCGGCTTCCCTAAGAAGTCTAGCGTCATACCGGAAAATGAATCCGGAAGGTGGCTGAGCCTAAGGATTGAAGGGAATATCACGTCGCTAAGCGGCTACCATGTTCCCTGAATCCCGAGGGGAAGAAGAGGCCGGGCAAGATCCATCCTTGCCCTACTTGCTCCCATGGCTCTGCTGTTTGAGTAGGTGAATGCCAGTTTCATAGATATCTGGTCATAATTTTTCGGAGGAATCCATCAATGAGTATTGTCACGAAATCAATCGTGAATGCCGATGCTGAGGCTCGGTATCTTAGCCCCGGTGAACTAGATCGGATCAAGTCATTTGTCACCTCTGGAGAGCGTCGTCTTCGGGTTGCCCAAGTGTTGACCGAATCTCGTGAACGCATTGTCAAAGAGGCCGGTAACCAGCTTTTCCAGAAGCGCCCTGATGTTGTTTCTCCCGGCGGTAACGCTTACGGAGAAGAAATGACAGCTACCTGCCTGCGGGACATGGACTACTACCTGCGGTTAGTTACCTACGGTATTGTCTCTGGTGATGTCACTCCCATTGAAGAAATTGGGCTTGTGGGTGTACGTGAAATGTACAATTCCCTGGGCACTCCCATCCCTGCAGTGGCCGAGGCCGTGCGTTGTATGAAGGGTGTAGCCTCCTCTCTGTTGTCCGGCGATGACGCTGCTGAAGCAGCTTCCTACTTCGACTATGTCGTTGGCGCTATGCAGTAGGCGCTCTGTTCTTAAGAGTATCCTTCTCACTGAAATTAGGTCATTCAAGGAATCACAACCATGCAAGACGCAATTACTTCTGTAATCAACTCCTCAGATGTCCAGGGTAAGTACCTAGACTCCTCTGCCATGGAGAAGTTAAAGGCTTACTTCTCCACTGGAGAGCTTCGGGTTCGTGCTGCCACCGCCATCAGCGCTAATGCTGCTGAAATTGTTAAGGAAGCAGTCGCTAAATCCTTGCTCTACTCTGACATCACGCGCCCCGGCGGCAACATGTATACCACTCGCCGCTATGCCGCGTGCATCCGTGACTTAGACTACTATCTTCGCTATGCCACCTATGCTATGTTGGCTGGTGATCCGTCCATCCTGGATGAGCGTGTTCTCAATGGTCTCAAAGAGACCTACAACTCCTTGGGTGTGCCCATCGGAGCCACTGTTAACGCTATTCAGGCTATGAAGGAAGTCACCGCCGGTTTGGTGGGAGCTGACGCTGGCAAGGAAATGGGAGTTTACTTCGACTACATTTCCTCTGGGCTCAGCTAACACTCAGCAAGTGAGTTAGACACACGATAAGTCAATGGATGGCGATGCGGAAGTCTGGGATGAGTGTTGAGTGGTGAGAATAATTCCTCTGCAGGAAGTCTCCTCTGCTTCTGAGCATTGATTCCTGACTTCCGCCTCTTCGCCGCAGATCATGTCAGTGTCAACGACAACTCTTCTTGCGACGTTTTGATAATTCAATTAGGTATGTTGGTTTAGGAGAAACTGTTACCATGCGCATGTTTCGAATTACAGCTTGTGTACCAAGCCAAACAAGGATCCGCACCCAGCGTGAGCTACAAAACACATTCTTTACTAAGCTAGTACCCTACGGCAGCTGGTTTCGTGAGCAGCAGCGTATCCAAAAAATGGGGGGTAAAGTCGTCAAGGTCGAATTGGCTACGGGGCGACAAGGAACTAACACCGGCTTGCTGTAACACCATCGCAGTTATTTTCTAGGGTCACAGATGGCTGTGACCTTTGTTTTTTATCATTGTGTCTAGGCAGGCTGCGCTTCCTGCCCCCTAGTGCTGATCGCGCCCATCGTAATCACTCTACTAACCTGACTTACGATTCAGTCTAAGCTGTGTCTGAGAGCCCTCAAAAACACCATCTGGGGTGATGACAACTGGTTGAGGATCATTGGCTTCTAGCAGATGTGCCACAAAGTGATCCACTTCATTTAGCCAAAAATCAAGGGTTGGTTGTTGCCCAGCTTGGTCAAGAATGCCATTTAGTTCTTCAATGTCTTGTTGTTCTAAATGGCTGAGAGAGGCTAGCTGACAATAACGCCAAACTCGGCTCGTAATATCTTCTGCAATGGAACGATCGGCAGCACATAGGGTGGCTGGAATGCTGATTGTGGGATAGTCATTATGCTGAGGCTGATCTGGTAAAGTGCAAAACCTAGAGCGATAGCGATCAGCAACAGGAGCCACTTTTTTCAGAAACGTATTCCGGAGTTCCTGATAAGTCGTCATCTCATCGAGCTTATGATACTCCGTGCGTAAAGCCGATAAAGCTGCCATCTCATACTCCCGAGGATCTAGCTCATGATAGTCATCCGATCGCTCGGCCTTGGCCGCAGATGGTTTGGGCTCAGAAAATTCTGCTAACCGTCCCCAAGTAATCGCCATCATCCAGCGGGTTAGGACGATATCGAAGAAATTAAAGTTGACCTCTTTGGCTTCACGGGTGTTGCAAGAAGCAAGGTACAGATCCAATAGAGCAGTGTCTACGGCCATGAGATGATGAGTCAAGCAATCCTCATGAATCAGGGATACGGGTGCAGTCGACGTTAATCTGAGCCTATCCCTTTGTAAATCTTGCTGAAGCAGCTGAAAGCAAATCTGACGAATCCAAGAAGAGTAGGTTCTTGAACCGCTAGGGCTAGTTGCGGCGGTGTAGCTGTACGTTGATGGACTTGCTTTCTCGTTGGCAATTTCGATGGCTCGACGAATGGCGTGCTTAACATCGGTGTCTGAAATATCCCGTTTGGGATAGAGTTGAGTGAGTATTCTAGACACAAACGCTAAGACAGAGCGGGTGAGGGGAGTAGGGCGCCTCAGAAAGGCCAGGGCTTCGATACGATTCTCTTTCAGGGCGGGGTTGAACTCTAGAAAGAGAGTCTTCGTTTGTCTGAGAATCGCTTGAGTAATTTGAACTTTGTTGTACTCACTGTCAATAGCTAATGTCTTCGCAAAGACGGGTAACTGTCGAGTAAATTCCAACAGGATGCTATCGGCTCTATCACAGCCTTGGTCAGTATCCAACACATCTGTCCAGGTTTGTAGTTTGTCTAGCCAGGCCTGTAGCTGCTGCCGTTCTGATGGCGTCGATTCCGCAGTTGATATGGGCAATGCTAGCCCTAGGGAGCCAGGGCTAACAGTTGCTACTGGCGCTGAAGAGTCAGAGCGAGAAGCATCAGGACCAGGCGCTTGCAGGTGTTCGGCATCACGAATTAGCTCTGATAGTAAGCGTTTTGCTTTACCTCGCCCTCGTCCTTCGATGGCGAACTTTCTGTAGATTTCTCCTAGACATTGAACACAGGCATTAACGGAGATGCCGAGGCGATCGGCAATCTCTTGGTTGCTCTTCTGCTCGCCAAATTTTAAACGAAATACTTCCGTTTGTTCGGGCGTCAGATCCCTTTGCTTGGCCTTATGTTTCAGATAATCAGACGTCAGCACACGTTTGTTACCCTGCTCACAAATTCATTGTTTAAGGGGTCAGTTTAATTAGCAGCATCTCGGCCTATCTTCGCTGCCCATGCTTTCTCTGTCAACTAAGATCTACCTATTTCTTGAGGACTTTACATGGTGTTGTCGGATAGCTTGAAAAGAGTTATTGGGGGCCTAGGTGGTATGACTGGTGCGATAAGACCAACCAAGGGCTCACTAGACCAACATTGACTCACTGGCAGGCCAGCTGAGCTCTATCGCCGCCAAGAATGGCCAACAGCGCATACTGTCGGGATTGTAGGGTGAACAGCCCAAATAGATCGTAGCTAAATCCACATCCCGCCAAGGGCTTATGTGTCTTAAATGCCTTAGACGCCCAACTTGGTTAAGGCCCAACTTGGTTAAGGTATGCCCCCGAGTCAGGAAGCCTGGAGCTCCGTTTAGCTGCCCAGCCTGACTTGGCCTTGTAGGAAGCGTCGCGGTAATCGGATTGATTCAACACAATTGCACCATTGCTCCAATCCAGAGACCAGCGGCCAATCATAGCCAACACAATTACCCCAGAGCAACCTCCTAATACACAGAAATCGCTGGATAGCTGCTGTCCAGCTGCCAGGTCATTTCTGTGGTGTCACACTATAAACACTTTAGACACTAACTAGTGAGATCTGCATATTATCTGAATTTAGGAGACAACGGTATGAGATATCAAAGCTGGCATCATTATCGACATCACCAGGACGCAGTCATGCCTGAGGGCATGAATCAACTGCTGCAAGAGAGCGAGGCAGAGGTGATGCCAACCGATCTTGACCACCTGGCTCAAGAGGCTGCCATAGACGGCATTCTTCACCAGGGCATGGAATGGCGTGTGAAATATCAAGGCGTGTTCTGGAAAGCCCGTTGTCCAGGCGCACAGGTGCTACTATGGCCCGGCGATCGCGTCTATGTGGTGGGCCGTCAAGGAAATACGCTATTGATTAAACCACTCATTGCCTCGGCCCTAGGCTAGTCGTGACCTGAACCACTATCTTGCGCTCATGGACTTGCGCTCACGGGTGACCGGCCAGCGGTGACTATGAGGGTATCGACTGCCTCAGTGCCCTCATAGGGCCGCTTTAGATGCTCTACTACTGGTTTCTGAGGTGGGGTAGTAAATCTCGAGATTTACTGGTGGGTTTAGGGAAGAAGCGGCACCTAGCACTAAAATATTCATCAGTGCTACCGTTGTCGTTTACCGTCCATGAGTTGCGATGAGTACCCAGCCTAGCCAAGACCGTATCTTGATTTTCGACACCACTCTGCGAGACGGAGAACAGTCGCCAGGGGCGACCTTAAATGTGGACGAAAAGTTAACCATTGCCCGACAATTGGCTCGGTTAGGGGTCGATATTATCGAGGCTGGATTTCCCTTCGCCAGTGCAGGAGATTTTGAGGCTGTTAATAAGATTGCCCAGGCAGTGGGTACTGACGATGGACCAGTTATCTGTGCCTTAGCCCGGGCTACTAAGCAAGATATTGAAGCGGCAGCTAAGGCCTTGGCCCCTGCGGCTAAAGGGCGTATTCATACATTTATTGCCACTTCAGATATTCACATGCAGCATAAGCTGCGCAAGACTCGCAGCGAAGTACTTGCGATCGCATCGGAGATGGTAGCCTACGCGAAGAGTTTCACCGACGATGTCGAATTTTCTCCAGAAGATGCGGGCCGCTCCGATCCAGACTTCTTGTATCACGTGCTAGAGCGGGCCATTGCAGCGGGGGCCACCACCGTCAACATCCCGGACACCGTTGGCTATCTGGCGCCTCAAGAGTTCGGCGGGCTGATCCGAGGCATCAAAGAAAATGTGCCCAACATTGACCAGGCCATCATCTCGGTCCATGGTCACAATGACCTGGGCTTGGCCGTCGCCAACTTCCTAGAGGCGGTGAAAAATGGGGCCCGGCAGCTAGAGTGCACCATCAACGGCATCGGGGAGCGGGCCGGTAACGCCGCCCTAGAAGAATTGGTCATGGCCTTGCATGTGCGCCGTAGCTACTACAATCCTTTCCTGGGCCGCTCGCCAGAATCCCAGGCCCCCCTAACCAATATCGACACCCGCCAGATCTATAAAGCCTCTCGTCTGGTGTCAAATCTCACCGGCATGTTCGTGCAGCCCAACAAGGCTATTGTGGGGGCCAATGCCTTTTCCCATGAGTCGGGTATCCACCAAGACGGCGTCCTAAAGAATCGGCTCACCTACGAGATCATGGATGCCGAGTCCATTGGTCTCAATGACAATCAAATTGTGCTAGGCAAGCATTCTGGCCGCAACGCCTTCCGCACTCGCCTGAGTGAACTGGGCCACGACCTGAATGAGCAAGAGCTTAATCGGGCCTTCCTGCGCTTCAAAGAACTGGCCGACAAGAAGAAATCCGTCACCGATTGGGACATCGAAGCCATCGTCAACGACGAAGTACAGCAGGCCCCCGAGCATTTCCATTTAGAGCTGGTGCAGGTCTCCTGTGGAGACCATGCGCGTCCCACGGCTACCGTGACCCTACGTACCCCCGATGGGGAGGAACTGATGGATGCTGCCATTGGCACAGGGCCGGTGGACGCAGTGTATCGGGCCATTAACCGCGTCGTCAATATTCCCAACGAGCTCATCGAGTTCTCGGTACAATCGGTGACGGCAGGCATCGACGCCATGGGTGAGGTGACTATCCGCATCCGCCACGAAGGCCGGGTGTTCTCAGGCCATGCCGCCAACACCGATATTGTGGTGGCCTCGACCCAGGCCTATGTCAATGCCTTGAACCGTCTCTATGCCGCCGTTCAGCAGGGCAATGTGCTGCATCCGCAGCGGGATGTGGCGCCAGCACCAGTGACCACCAACTAGCCCAGAAAGGCAGAGGGCAAAAGGTAGAAGGTAGAAGGTAGCAGGGGAATTCTCGACGTATCAAGGCTTCTGCCTTCAACCAATAGGGGTAGCTATTGCCGCCGTCGAGTCCTCGTAGACTGCGGCGCCAATTGGCCCGTCATATCGGATCGATCGCGATCAGACTGCCAATTACAATTCTTTATGCCCAGCAGAGCTGCTCCCAATAGGATGTCTTGTTCAGGATAAGGCTTGGCATTAGCTAGGGGAGGATGATGCGATCGCATGCCCGGGCACTCTGATCACGTAACGATCAGGGAGCCTAAATTATGCTACCTACCGTCTCCGCATCCACCATTCGTCAGGGTCACCTCAGCCAAACCGGGGGATATACCCTACTGGAATCCTTAGTGGTCCTAGGGATGCTAGGCACCTTAGCCAGTATCGTCGTCCCCAGCTGGCTAGGGTTCCTCGATACCCAGCGCCTCAACGATGCCCGCAGCGAAGTGTATCAGGCCATCCGCCTCACCCAGACCCAGGCCATGCAAGATAAGGCCGAATGGCAGTTCAGCATTCGCCAGCTAGACGACCGCCCGGAATGGGCCATGCACCCCCGGAGTCTCTCCCCAGTCCAGGTCTCCACTTGGCAACCTATGAACTCGGCGGTCGACCTCGATCTAGACGAGACCACCCTGGCTAAGAGCAAAGGTGTTTACTACGTGCGCTTCGACCACGATGGCACCGTGACCTATCGCCTGGGCCGGGTGACTTTCACCAGCCCCAGTGGCGGTCGCACTAAACGCTGCGTGATCGTATCGACTTTGTTGGGAGCAATGCGCCAAGGGGAAGAGCACAGTAACCCCGACCGCTCTAAACGCTATTGCTACTAAGCCTTATCCAAGGCGGCCCCAAGGCTAGGAACCGGTAGCCACCGGCTTACAAATAGCTACTAGCCTGCCGGGTGAACATGAGGTGGTACTGGCCTTGCAAGGCCATGAGTTGGTCGTGGTTGCCCTGTTCGATGATCTGACCATGCTCTAGGACGATGATGCGATCGCACAGTTTAGCCAGGGCCAGGCGGTGACTGACTACCACGGCCATGCGCCCTTGGGCAATGGCCCGGAAGATGGCATAGATTTCCTGCTCATTTTTGGGATCCAGGGCGGCGGTGGGCTCATCAAAGACCAGCAGGTCGGCCTCCCCCAGGCGCATCAGGGCCCGGGCAATGGCCACCCGTTGCCATTGGCCGCCAGAGAGATCGGTGCCGTCTTCCAGCTGTTTACCCAGGGGGGTGTCCAGACCGTGGTCTAGCTCCGTGAGTAGGGTGTCGATGCCCGCCTCCCGCAGGCTGTTGGCAATGGCCCCATCGGCGCTGAGCTTAGGCAGATAGCCCCAGCCCACGTTTTCTCGCAGGGTGGCCGGGAAGCGGGCATAGTCCTGCATGACCACGGCGATGTGCGATCGCAACTCCGGCAGCGATAGCCGCCGCAAATCTTGACCGTGCCAGCGAATCTGCCCGGCTGTGGGATCATAGAGCCGACAGAGGAGCTTAGCCAGGGTGGTTTTGCCGGCTCCGTTTTCCCCCACCAAGGCCACCATTTCCCCCGGCCGCACGGCAAAGCTGATATCGTGCAAGGTCGCTTTATCGGCTCCCGGATAGGCAAAGGACACCTGATCGACGATGATGCCGGGCTCTGATGCCGGTGCTGTTGCCAAGGGCCGCAGCCGCTGACTGCCGGTATGCAGCTGCGGTTCCAGATCCAGAAGCTGAAAAATCGGTGCCGTCGCCAGGGCCACGTCGTAGATGTCGCCGGTATTACCAATCAACAAATAGAGGCTACGGCGCAGCTGCAGAATGATGCCGGTATAGAGGGCTAAATCTCCCAGGGTGAACTGGCCACCCAGGACACCCACCACTACGTAGATATAGGGCAGGGCCACGCCCAGACCGCCCACCAAGGCCCACATCACCACGGCAAAGGCCCCTTCGTAGCGCACCCGCTGCATGCTGCGAAAGGTCTGATCGAATAGGCCCTGCCAGCGATGCAGCAAGATATCTTGAATCGAAAACAGCCGCACCTCCTTGGCATAGTCTTCGCTGGTGATGGCCTTGGCATAGATGTGCTTGCGGCGAGTGGCCCCGGCCTGGGTTTCTTCCACCCGCCAGCTTTTGCGGTGATGGCGCATTTCCACCAGAATCGAGGGAGCCGAGGAGGCCAGCAGCATCAGCGGCACCCACCCGGCGATGGACACCGACACTAGCACCGATGGCACCAGGGTAAATAGGCCCATGATTAAGGCCGCCACGATGAAGGCCAGCCGCTGCATGCGGCCCAGGCCTTTCTCACTCAGTTCCAGCAGATTCAGCAGGTCGGGCCGCTCAAATAGGGCAATATCGTCGAAGCCAGCCACTTTTTCCAGTACCCGGCCCCTGCAGTAGCCCTCGACCCGGTCCCGCAGGGCGGCAAACAGGGACGTCCCTATGGCATCCACTGAATCGACGATGAGGTTAAGGCTGAGGGCGACGAGGACACACCAGAACAGCAGCGAATTGTCTAGGAGAGCCTGGATTGGGTTGGCCACATTCCCGTTGGCGATGCCAGAGGCCTCATCGATCACCACTTTGCCGAGAAATAGAGAGATCGATGGCCCGGTGCCGGTGAGTAAATTGAGCAGGGCAATGTTGCGCAGCTCCATGGGAGCCGCCTGGGCCACCATGGTCACACTGCGCCGTAGAGCCTGCATGGGGGTAAATTCTTTGGGTTGCATAGAGAGCGACTGGGCCAGGGGGGAAATTCGAGCCTAGGCAGTACCTCAGTGACCGAGAAGCCAATTTCGAACTGCGCCGACTCTAACTGTGTGTCGCCCAGGCCTCGAGTGTGACACCAGTAGCCTAGTAGACTGTGGTCTGGTTGGCTGGAATGCCGGGGGCTAGTACAGAAAGGCAGAAGGCAGAAGGGGAATTCTCGACGTATCAAGGCTTCTGCCTTGAACCAACAGGGGGGCTATTTCCGCCGACGAGTACTAGGGATTAAGACGGTTGCCGTGGTTTATATCGCGACATTTTGCTTATCACCTCCCCATGGGTTTTTCACGATAATTGAGTAGGTTGGAAGAGAGGAGGCACCTGCTCTTCGCCGGGCTCCTATCTCCCCGACGTCTGACTTCCCTGGAATCCCATGCAGAACCCTTGCTTAAAGGCTCGTGGGTACCAAATATCCCAGATCGGCTAAGACCCGGTGGGCGCAGGCGAAGCCAGAGAAGGCCACGGCGTTGAGCCCCTGTCCGGGAAAGGTGCTATCGCCGACGCAATAGAGCCCCGGCACGGCGGTGCGATTAAAGGGCATGCCCAACAATCCCCAGGGTTTGCCCCGGGGAATCGGCCCATAGGTGCCGTCACAGCGGCCCAGGAAGCGGCGGTGGCTGCGAGGGGTGCCGATTTCTTTTAACTCAACGGCCTGGCTGAGGCCGGGGAAGAGGCTCTCTAAGCGGGCAATCAGCGCATCAGCGGCTTGGGTTTTCTGGACCTGGTACTCGCTGGGAGCAAGCCCCTGCCACTGGCTCAACCAACTGGGGGTAAAGGCATGGAGGATATGGCGACCGGGCGGGGCCAGGGAGGGATCCAAGCCGGTAGGAATCGACACAAACAGGGTACCGCCGCTGGCTGCCATGGCCTGCCAGTCCTCTAGCAGGATATGATGGCAGTCGACGTTGGCAGGAAGTATGTCGGCGTCGATGCCCAGATGCAGGCTGAGAAAGCTGGGGGATTTTTGATAACGCCGTTGCCAGCGCCGTTCGGCAGCGGGTAATGGCTGGTGGCGCAGCAGGGAGCCGAAGGTATCCCAGCGGGTGGCGTTAGAGATGATCCGCCGGGCTCGATAGACCTCGCCGCTGGCGGTGCGGACGCCCACGGCCCGGCCTGCCTCGGTGAGAATCTCGGTGACCCGGCTGCGGTAGCGGATTTGGCCGCCGACCTGGATCAGCCCCTGAGTTAGGGCCTGGGCAATGCTCCCGACGCCGCCTTTGGGATAATTGACGCCGCCATAGTGGCGATCGCTGAAGACCATGCCGGCGTTGATCAACGGGGTGCGGTCGGCGGGGACCACCGACCAGCAGTAGCATTCCATGTCGATGAAGCGCAACAGCTCTGGGTCGTGCAGATGGCGACGTGCGATCGCACCCACCGTCAAGGGCAGTCGCCGGGCTAGGCCCAGACAGGAGCCCGGATGCTGCCAGACCATGCGGGCCAGATAGCGGGGCGCTTCCAGAGACAGCAACTCCATGCGATTGAGGCAGTGGAACACCTGCCAGCATTCGTCATAGAAGCGACGGATGCCCTGGCGTTCCTGGGGAAAGCACCGGCCCAATTCAGCCAGGAATTGCTCATAGTCCCGATGCACCCGCAGCGAGATCCCGGGCAGATGGTAGTGAATCTGCACCGGGTCCGGCACAGCCTCCACATGCTGACCTACTGCGGCCAACGCCCGCGTCAGCAGATTCGTGGTGCCCTGCTGCCCCAGGCCAAAGATCATGGAGGCGCCCACATCAAAGTGGTAGCCCCCGCGCTGGAAGTAACCGGCACTGCCTCCTGGAATCAGATAGCGCTCTACAGCACCAGTACTCGGGCTCCCCGGGCGGCCAACTGGGTGGCGGTGACCAGCCCACCGATACCGGCCCCGATCACAATGGCGTCGAACTCAGACATGGGCTATTAGCCGTGAGTAGCTACCACGGGATGATGGCAAGATCCCGGACAAATCTCAGTGATGACTGGCGCCATTTCCCCCGTAGCCTTTATTATCAACGGTAATCTGGCATCTTCAGGGCTATACTGAGGGGTTCCTATGACCAAAGTCCACATCGATTTACCTAACTTTCCAGGTCCAGCTGCCAGGACCGCTGAATCTGCGGCAACTACGCCACCGGCCTCTGCTCCTAGGGCGACGACCGCTCCCAAGCCAGATGTGGAACCGCCATCGACGGCTGTGTCGCCCTATCCAGTGCAACCAGGAGTACTGCCGAAACCGACCTTGCCGCGGATGAAGCGCCCTAGTCTGGGTAGCCATCGCCACGATGCCAACGCGGTTCAGGCGATCGACCTCATGCAGACTCTGCAACAGACCATCAGTGGTTGGCATCAACAACTGCGGCAAACCCTGCTAGAGATTCAAGCCCTCTACATGGAAGGGCCCATTGTCGAGGGGTGGCTGGCGCCGGTAGACGACCCTAATCAACCCCTAGCTGCCCCAGGCCTTGACCCTAGCATGTGGCGCCACGGCGACTTGGATCAGGTGAAGCAGCAGGTAGAGCATCTCTGTCGACAGGCGACGCAGCAATCTAGAGCGGCCTCAGCGCCTGCATCTGTCTCTACCTCGTCCGGGTCTCAACAGACCACCCAGTACCAACTCTGTAGTCTGGATGCCGATGGTC
Source organism: Halomicronema hongdechloris C2206 (assembly GCF_002075285.3). Lineage (GTDB taxonomy): Bacteria > Cyanobacteriota > Cyanobacteriia > Phormidesmidales > Phormidesmidaceae > Halomicronema_B > Halomicronema_B hongdechloris. The sequence continues at coordinate 3,496,468 of NZ_CP021983.2, forward strand.
GCCTCCAGTGTCAGCCTTGTCCCCCTGAGGAGCTGGCGGTAGTGACTTTGGCCATTGCCCGCCATAAGCAATTGCGGCAGCGGCTGAATCAGAAGGGCTATTTAGAGGCCCGGTTAAAACGGGCGGCGGAGTTGCTGCGCCAGGTGCAGCAGGAATTGACGGCTTAGGGCACTCGTTTACCACCCCCAGGTGCCGGCTCCCCCCTTGAAGGGACCGACGATATCTTGAGTGATCCAGCCGCCGTAGAAGTCTCCCGCTTGAGCCTGTACCTGCTCATCGTTTAAGTAGCAGGCATCCATCTGATTGGGATAGACGGCGATGTAATGTTGGATGGCCTGAAAGGCTGGGGTGGGTTGGGGATAGCACCAGGCGGCATGCTCGGCTCGTCGGTCACCGACGGTAATGGTGAAGTAGGCGGCGGCCCCTTTCCACTCGCAGGCTGTGCGGCGGCGAGTCGGGGTGAAGTATTCCTGGCGCACGTCTTCGGGGGGAATGTAATACACCGGCGGATGGCTGGTCTCTAGCACCCGCTGGGTGCGTTGGCTATCGGCAATGACGACATCGTTAAAGACAACGCGAACCCGCCGGGAGGAGGGTTCCAGGCGAGGAGGACGGGGGTAGTCCCAAACGGACTCTTGGCCGGGACCGGGTTCGATGCGAGAGATAGGCATGGCATTCACGGCATAGACAGCAGACAGAGCGTAGGCAAGGGTCAGAGTTCCTGGCGCCAATTTTGTAGCTCTTGCTGGGCCTGATCGTAGGCAGCGGTGCCCTCGGGGATCAGTTCGGCCGCTGCGATCGCAGCGGCAAACCGTCCCTGGGCGGCTCGGGCCCGAGCAATCACTAGGATATCTTCACTCCACTGATCGATGCGGTCTTGGGCAATCTTGCCCTCGGGAGACGCCGGTGGAATCTGCTGCAGCTGCAGAATCGCCGCTTGAAAGGCAGAGGCCTGGCCCGGTTGCAGTGAGGCCTGGGCCTGTTGCAGGATCTGGCGGTGCTGCTGGCGGTGCTGCCAATATCGAATTCGCTCCTGGGCCATCTGGTGCAGTGTGGGTTGATCGGCAGGCACCAGCTGGGCCGCTGCGATCGCATCCTGGAGATTGCCGGTTGCGGCTCGCCCCTCAGCCAAATCCAAAATGATGCGGCTCCAGCGCAGGATATCTTGCTGGGCCTGCTCATAGCCTGGGTCTTCTGGAGAGACTTGTCTGGCAGTCTTAATGGCATCTACAAACGCCGAGGCCGACAGGGGTTGCAACTGGGTGCGGGCCTGATCCAGAGCGGGTGGGGCCTCCTGATGGCGGCCTAAGTTATCCGGTGTCGGTCGCATCGCCTCCGGGGAGGAGCGGCTCATGGCGGTTTCTGCCAGGGGGGCTTCATCGCCAGCTGCTGATGGCCCATTGCTGGTCGGGGCCGACGGCTCTGGCTCTGGGGCTTGCCCCTGTAACCACTGGGGGGTGTACCCCAGTAAGGCCCCCAGGAGTAGCAATCCTAACCCAGCTAATCCGGGGCGCAGCCAGGCTAGTCGGGTCGGCGCCGGCTGTTCAGCATCCATAGGCCCAGATACCGGGACCAACTCCGAGCCAGAGGGCGGGGTGGGCTCCGGGGCCGTCGTTGCCGCCGCAGTTGGGGCTGGGGCTGACACCGAGCTCTCTGCTGGGGTCTGGCTGACAGTATCTGCCGGTAATACCAGTAAAAATTTCTGCTCCGGTGGCACCACCGCCACTGGATTTTGCACCGGTCGCAGATGATGCCGACTCAATGCTGGCAGGTGATTGGTCACATACTCTGCCAATTGGCTTAGGGTGCGGCAACCCCGATAGCGCAGCCCTTCCAACAAGGCCGCTGTGAACAGGCCATGGCGTAGGGCCAATGTCTCGTAGGAAAACTGCTCGGGCTGGCAAGACAGTAGCAATGGTATGCCTAAGCTCTCGGCCAGCTCCACAGTTTGGACGCCAAGGCGCTGGCCAGGCACAGCCGCCTCACTGCGGTTGATATCGAGCACCACAATTCCATGGCGGGTGGGTAACTGCTTCAGAGTATCAAACACCTGGGCTATAGGAATGGCCGTCTGGGCTGGTTGCCGGGGGTCTCCATCGATGGGAAGCAAATAGTCTTCCCCTTGCCAAACCACTCCATAGCCACTGAAAAACCACCACACCACATCGTCCGCGGCGATGGGACTCTCCAGGAGTTGGGTCAAGGACCGTTGCAGCTGCTGCCGATCTGGATAGCGTCGCTGGGGCTTTACCGCCGGGGAGATGTCACTGAGGAACTGACACCGCTCCGGAGCCATGCCAGCCTCATCGAGGCAAACATTGTGCAGCTCTTCGGCGTCAAACTGAGCAAACAGTAGCGGTTGCAAGGCTTGATATTGGTTGATACCGGCGATAACGGCCCAATAATTCGCCATCCGATTCCCTCTTATTGCGCAATGGTTGATGTGGTCGTGAAATTGACGGATTTCTGCCCAGTGTATAGAGTTAAGGTGCTCAACTGGCAGGTTGCCGCCAGTTACCCCTACTCCAGGTCTCAGGCCACCGTTGATCTGAGGGACACAACCGCTCTCGACCTGGATTTGGAATAGACCTGATGGCTAGTCTATCGAGAGGATTGTGCCATGACACCGCCCATCTGCCTAGAGACATCCCGCCCCTGCCGCCATCCCCTGCCGGCCCTGGCCCTGTCGCTCTTGCTGGGGGTAACCGGTTGGGCTGTGGACACGACAACCCAGCCCCCGGCTGTCCAGGCCTATACGGCTCGGGTCAGCCTGTTTCTGACCCGGGAATTCGGTGAGAGCTATGAGAGCCTGATCCAACGGGCAGAAATCACGGCTCGGGCGGCCACCCAGCGTAGCTTCGATGTCGATCTACTAACCACTGAGGTGATTGTGATGGTGGTCGGCGAGAATCAGGGCCTATCGGTTCCCATTTTGACGCTGCAAGTGTCGCGCAATCAATGGCGTCAGCGCCCCGACCCTCAGTATTGGTCGACCTATTATGAAAATGCTGAGGCCTTGTTGGATTTCTAGTGAGACCAGCAAAGTAAAGCTGACGCAATCCCCGATGCTACCGGATCTAAGCTAGGCTGCTGCCAGCGTCAATACTGCCCTAATGCCATTGCTATGACTGCTCCCCATATTGAAGTTCTACCCGATAAGGCTGCCCTGGTTGAACGGGCACTCACTCTCTCGGTGCAGTTAATCCAAGATGCGATCGCACAGCGGGGCCGCTGTACCCTGGCCCTGGCCGGCGGCAGCACCCCCAAGCCCCTCTACGAAGCCCTAGCCCAGACCAATCTACCCTGGTCATTCCTGCATATTTTTTGGGGAGATGAGCGCTACGTCCCCATCGATCACCCCGACAGCAATGCCGGCATGGCCAAAACTGCCTGGTTAGAGCGGGTCCCCATTCCTCCGCAGCAGATTCATCCGGTCCCCACTGCTGCTGGCGACCCAGCAGCCGATGCCCACCAGTACGAACAGAGCCTGCGTTCTGTTTTCCCTGACGCCGATGTTCCTACCTTTGATCTGATTTTCCTGGGCATGGGTGACGATGGCCATACCGCCTCTCTCTTCCCCCACACCGAGGCCCTGCAGGTCCGAGATCGACTGGTCACCGTCGGCCATAAAGACGGCCAACCCCGGATCACCTTCACCGTTCCCCTGATCAACCAGGCCCGCACCGTGCTGTTTCTCGTGGCCGGTGCCAACAAGCAACATGCCCTCAGTCAGGTGTTTGCCGAGGAAGGTGACGCCCAGATGTTCCCGTCCCGGTTAATTCACTCCCAGTCCCTGTGGTGGCTCTTAGATCATGGGGCGGGTCAGGCCCTATTGCCCCGCTAGGGAGAGTCACCCCTTGCTCCCCTGCTACGAATAGTGGGGTCAAACCTACACCCCAATTTAATAGGAAGCTTCCTAAAAACCTTAAAATCTTTGGTTAAGCTCTGCTATGTGAGCTTGCCTTGTCTTATATCATGAACGCAACCATCGAAAATCTGTCATGATTGTCTGCCCCAACTGCAGCCATGCCAATCCGGAGGCTGCTGTTCAGTGTGAAGCCTGCTATACGCCGTTGCCGACCCTAACCACCTGTCCTAGTTGTGGGGCCTCGGTGCAATCTAATGCTGATTTTTGTGGTCAATGTGGGGCCAGCTTACAAGGGGCCGGCCAGCCTGCCGCCGCCCTGGAGGCTACCCATCCCGATACTCCAGATCTACCAGAGCTGGTGACCCCCGATCCGCTGGTGACGCCAAAGCCACTGTCGCAGCCGTCCAGCTCCACCTCTGCAGACACCCCCTCTCCAGGAGTCTCCTCCCAGCCATCTGCCTCTCCCCAATCGGCCCCAGTGGGAGCTACCCAGCTGCAGGTGAGCCAGGCCCAACTGCTACATGTGCAGACCGATACCCAATTCGATCTCCCCGCCCATTTACCCATCATTCGTATCGGCAAACCCAATGATCGCGTGCCTCCCGATATCGATGTCTCGGGGCTACAGGATTCAGAAATTGTTTCGCGGGTGCATGCCTCTATTCGAGTCGAGGGAGACATCTACTATATTGAGGATGTCGGTAGTTCTAACGGCACCTACATTAATAATGCGCCGCTACCCAGTGGTAATCGCCATCGCTTGCGGGCAGGCGATCGAATCGCCCTCGGTAAAGGAGACAAGGTTTCCTTCATTTTTCAGGTGTCTGGTTAGCTCAGGCGTTTATGATGGCTAGGTGCTCTGCAAACTACTTATCGCGGCCTACGGTTGAGTCGAGTGTAATGTGATCACCCTATCGCTCCTCCATCCCCTTCATAAAACACCGGTTCAACATTGGACATTTGAGGTGGAACCGGTAATTCGCATCGGTCGCTCCTCAGACAATGATGTGATTTTGTATAGTGCCGTAGTATCACGTCATCATGTGGAAATTTACCGTACCCGGGACGGCTGGGAGATTAAGAGCCTAGGTACCAATGGCACCTACCTTGAGGGCAAGCGCATTACCCAAGTTCCGGTAGAAGATGGCATCGTCATCCGTCTAGCCCGTTCCGGCCCGAATATCCAGATTCGTACCAGTCCAGAACAGTCTTCGGCCCTAAAAGCCCTCTTGAACCGCCCCCGATCTCAGCCTCCAGAAGCTGACCCTGACATCCATTTGTCGATACCAACGGAAGTGCCGAAACATATTTTGGAGGAGGCAGAGCCAGACAGCGACGCGGTTCCCGACGATGATACGGACCACCCTCACTAGGTTTCTCCATGGTCCGGGGCGACCAAATTTATGTGATGCGGCAACTCGCTGGCCTACCCGGAGTCTATGAGCACCACGGCATCGACTGTGACGATGCTCATAGACGTCAAGGGGCAGGGGAAGTGGGGGAGTGGGGGAGTGGGGGAGTGGGGGAGTGGAGAGTGAAGGGTGAAGGGTGGAGAGTGGAGGGGCAAGGACAACAGGTAGCGTGGGTCGTTTTACTTAGGAGAATTCTGGGAAAGAAAATACCTTGAGGAGGGGCGCAGGGCCTGCGCCCTTGGGTAACAGCCCATAAAATGGGTAATTTTGTTTCAAGAGATCTCCTTAAGCGAGGGACGTTATAAGTGGCCAGGGAAGGACCCACGGGGAAGGAAGGACGGAGGGCAGAAGGCAGAAAGGTCCATTGCCTCCCTGCCGATGCGACGCGATTCACGACGGCTGATCGACCATCCCGTCCACGGGGTCTAGGGCGGTAGTTCGACTCGGGCGAGTGCTCTGGCTGGTGAATTTAAGGGGGGTCTTATGGATGTTTCCAGAGGAATTAGCCGTTCGGCCGAGCTCAGGCCGAGGCCTGCCCGCAGGGCATAGGGAGAGCAGCGGTTGTAGCTAGGGCTGAAATCCTCCGAATCTTAAAGACGGCATGCTGGCTGTTGCCATTGCCGCTAATCTGGAAGCAGACCATGCGTTGATGCGGAGAGCCTATGCTGGCGAAATCCCAACCCCCTAGACCCCCGTCAGTACTGCAAAAAATTGCCCGAGCCTTTCGCGTATTTGGCTGGATTGGCTTAGCTGTTCAGGTCTGTCTGGCGTTTTTAGCCGTGGTGTCTCTACTGCTGGCCACCTTTGGCCAAAATTTTAGTCCAGACGATAATCCCGGCAATAGCATCGGCATGTTCTGGGCCATTGCCAGTTTGATTGGGTTGGTGGTGGGGTTGGGGCTAACGTCTCGATACACGCTGGTCGGGCGCGCCCTACAACTCGATCCTCAGGTAAAGATTCAGCCCAAAAAGTCTGATGCGATTCAATTGCTACGGCTGGGCATTATGACTGGTGGCGGCGGTATTTTGCTAGGCATCTTAGGGTCAGGCACATCCATTGGGGTAATCGTGGGCAAAACTGTATCTCAGCCACCGGGGGTAGCCATTACCGATCCGGAAAAGATCGTGCGGACTCTGGATGCCCTGGTGATGTTGGCTAATATTAGTCTGATTGCGGCCCATTTTGCCGGCGTCCTAACGGCGCTATGGCTGCTAGAGCGGATTCATTATTACGAAAAGCCAGGTAAAGCTAAGTGAGGGACGGTAGCTTGGATGGTTCTGCAACCTTGCGATCGCATTGAGTGGCGATGATCAGACCCCCATTACCGATGGACGACGAACAAGGCTAGCTGCGATCGCATCGATACGGTCTGCCCCGCTAATTGTCGCTGACAGATGGCTGCAATCGCCTCCAAGTCTGAGGCAGACAGATACTTGCCCAGGCGATCGCGGTAGCTGGGCCGGGAGGTATTGGTGGTAAACCAGCGCTGCAACAGGGCTGGGGAGAGATAGCGCTGGCTGTTGAGGGCCTCGCTGTTGACGCCACAGATGAGACCGGCTTGCTGAAAATGGGCCTGCAGGGTGGTGGCCTTCCAGTCGAAGCGGGGATCGTCCTCGGCCCGCATCAGCTGCTCATCGGCGGCCTGCCAGCGCTGGTAGAGAGCTGAGTCTATCGAGGTGGCCTCGATTAGGGCCGAGGGGCGTTGGCCGCGGCGATAAACGGTCTCGGCCAGGACCAACCGTCCGTTCTCAGGCAAGAGGTCAGCCAGCCTGGCGATGGCTGCGGACTTATCCGGCCGGATGCCTAGCACATGGCGACCGACGATGCGATCGCAGCGGACCCCAGTTAATTGGGTAGGTAACGCCTGCAGGTCCCCCGTGATCACCAGGGGCCGGCTCAGCTCCGGTAACCCAGCTGCCTGTTGCTGCAACCCTTGAGCCTCCGCCTCGGACGCTACCCAGACATAGACCCCGCCCTCCGGCACCTGGCGCACCGCTTCCCAGGTGAGTAAGCCGCTACGCCCCTGCAGGTCTAGAATCACGTGATGGCGTTGGGGCGCGGCCAAGGCAAAGATGCGATCGCGCAGCCACCCTAGTTGACTCCCCGTCTGGGACAGGGTGCGCTGCAACCAACGGTCCCGGACCGGGTCGTCAGGACTGTTGGTCAAGATGTCGGTGTGGGTAGTATCCCCCTCCATTACTGCCGCCAGTTGGGCCTCTCGGCGGCGACAGACCTGTGGTTGGAGCGTGGCCTCATAGCCCTGGCTAGAGGGCTGGTAAAACACCTGCCCCTGCAGGCCGGTGGGCAAGTATTGCTGGGCGACCCAATGCTCTCGGTAGGCATGGGGGTAGAGATAGCCCTGGCCATGGCCAAATCCCTGCTTATCCCGGTTAGCATCCCGCAGCGGATTGGGCACCGCTTGCGGTTGCGCTTGTTCCACAGTGGCCAGAGCATCGAAGAAGGCCATGACGCTGTTGGACTTGGCCGCCGTGGCCAAATAGAGCGTGGCCTGGGCCAGGGGATAGCGGCCCTCTGGCATACCCACTCGATCAAAGGCAGCAGCACAGCTGGTTACCACCGTCACCGCCTGGGGATCGGCGAGGCCAATGTCTTCACTGGCTAAAATCACCAGCCGTCGGAAAACATAGCGGGGGTCTTCGCCGGCGTAAACCATGCGAGCCAACCAATAGAGAGCAGCATCGGGGTCAGACCCCCGGACGCTCTTGATGAAGGCGCTAATGGTATCGAAGTGGGCATCGCCATCCTTGTCATAGAGCACCGCTCGCCGTTGAATTGACTCTTCCGCTACCGCCAAGGAGACCTCGATGGTGCCATCTGCCTGGGGTTCGGTGGTTTCTACCGCCAACTCCAGGGCATTCAGTAAGGCCCGGGCATCGCCATTGGCCACATTGACAAGATGATCTAAGGCTTCCGGCTTCAGCTCTACCAGGCGGTGCCCATAGCCCCGCTCCCCGTCGGCTAGAGCCTGGGCGGCAACGCGCTTCAGGTCTGTTGCCTGTAGGGGCTGCAGCTGAAAGATACGGGAGCGACTGACCAGGGCCTGGTTTACCTCGAAGTAGGGATTCTCGGTGGTGGCCCCAATCAAAATCACGGTGCCATTTTCCACCCAGGGCAGCAGGGCATCTTGCTGGGCTTTGTTGAAGCGGTGCACCTCATCGACAAACAGAATGGTGCGGCGCCCCTGCTGGCCGCGCAAGTCTTGGGCAGTTGCGATCGCATCGCGAATATCCTTCACGCCAGCCAACACCGCATTGATGGCGATGAAGTGGGCCTTGGTGGTATTGGCAATGATGCGAGCCAGGGTGGTTTTACCGGTTCCCGGCGGCCCATAGAAAATCAACGACGATAGCTGATCCGCCTGAATCGCCCGCCGCAGCAGTCGCCCCGGCCCTACCACCGCCTCCTGGCCGATGAACTCATCCAACGTCCGCGGCCGCATCCGCGCCGCTAGCGGTGCTTCGGTGTCAATCTGCGCTTCACGGTGGTGGTCAAACAAATCCATACTGCTGTGCAAACGGAATAGTGTAGATGATGAATTCCATCGAAGGGGAATGGCAACATCTGCAGCAGGACGAACTCGGTGGACAGATGTTTGAGAGTGAATCGGAACTTGCTGATCACGTCGCCCTGGGGCTAGAGTAACGAGGCAAGACTCATGGTCACGCAACTCAATATGTGACTGTCAAGATCGTTTGATACATTGGGCCACTCGTCTGAAGTGGGATGGCATAGAGTATGCTCAGCAGCCGATGGGCTGCGGCCCCCTTTGCAACAGATGGCTCAGCTTCAAGCGGAAGTCGCCTTTGCCGATGCTCACGATAGTATCGACAAGATCGTCGCTCAAATCCCAGCCCTAAGGCGGCTACTCGATCGTTGATAGGCTTAACACGGCAGCCCCTGGCCCGACTCGCTGGCCAGAGGCAGGGCGATGGCTGTGCGGCTGCCGCCGTGTTACTGGCGCTATCAAGTGCAGCATATTAAAAATTCAGCCCTCACGTCACGCTATCGAGCCGCGAGTAGTTGGGCTGAGACTCGCTGTCGCCAACAGCCGTGTCCTTAACTCAAAATGCTGGCTGAGCATCATGGCCGCCAGCACTCGATTATTGTGACTAAATTGCCCCATTAGCTAGCTTAGCTAGCGGCTTCCGCCGGGCGACTGTTGATCTGATTATTATTATTAGAGGATTGACTGGTCTCGGTAGCAGGGTCTACTGTGACAAACTCGATATGATTCACCAGAGTAGTCACGAAGGCAAACAGCAGAAAGGGCAACGACAGCACTAAGATAAGGCCAACGACAGCTATGGCAAAGACGGGTTGCTTTGCTCCCATCAGCGCCAGGGCTGCTGCCAAGCTAATAATGAGCATCACTAACCAGACGATGATCTGGCCGTAAATATCGCCAAAGGTGAGTGTGCATCTAAAGCGGTATCTCTGTGCCTTATCCATGGTGTGTCTCACAAAAATGCAATCGATACCTCAGGATATCGGCCCCGATGAAGTCACTACAGAAACCACAGCATTTCTAAACATTTTTATAGAGACTAAAGCCCGCGTTAGATCCGGGGCTAGGTCTTTGTAGCGACAGTAGTACGACTCTCCAACGGATGCCCTATCGTTATCTACTATTCTATAAGCCCTATCACGTTCTCAGTCAGTTTCGGGCTCCTGATTCTCAACGATCTACCCTGCAGGACTATATTCCGACAAAAGGCGTGTATCCTGTGGGGCGTCTAGATTACGACAGTGAGGGCCTGATGTTACTGAGCGATCATGGACAACTGCAGCATCGCCTTAGCCACCCTCGCTACGGTCATCCTCGCACCTACTGGGTTCAGGTAGAGCATTTGCCTGGAGAAGCGGCTTTGGAGCAGCTGCGTCGGGGCGTGACGGTCCAGGGGAAATTGACCCAGCCAGCCCAGGTACGACGGCTCTTTCCGGAACCGCGGTTACCTCCCCGGGACCCGCCGATTCGCGTTCGTAAAACAGTGCCCACGGCCTGGATAGAAGTGACCCTGGGGGAAGGTCGAAATCGCCAGGTACGGCGGATGACAGCGGCCGTAGGGCATCCTACCCTGCGACTAGTTCGAGTTGCCATTGCCCATTTGCAGCTAGCGGGACTCACCCCAGGAGAATGGCGCTTTCTCACGGATCAGGAGCAAGCATCGCTGCTAGCCCTGATGAAACGCCAACCTGAATAGGCCCAGAGACTACCGTTGGGGTTGAGATCTAGGGGTAGCATTGGGATCACAGGGTAAGTGCCACATCTTCTATCGGCATTCTCGGGGAGCTGAGCATCTCCTAGGACCGAGGGGGTATGGTGTAAATCGCATCCAAACCCAGATCTAAATCCAGAATCTGACGGTTTCCCTGGGGAAATAACCGCGCTCAAGTCGGATTTAGTATAGATTCGACAAAGTTGTCGGTTTTCTCGATAGGGACGTGAATGATGGAGTTGGGGTTAGCGAGGGGATTGTCGAGGGTGTTTGCGCAGCCAAGCCGTAGCAATGTTCGCTTGAGTTGCTGGAATCAGCGACGATTACGGTGAGATACCCCTATACCAGTCCAGACCTGATGGGTTGCTCAGAAAATGCCATTGTCTCTGAGCTGGCCTTGGCATACCACCTCTCTCTTCTAGTGTCTGGAGTCTTTACACCAGGATATTCAAGGTCACTGCTTTAGCATTTGATTGTCATGTTTGTGTGTCCTCACTGCCAGTTTAAAAATCCCCATCAGAATCGATTCTGCCAACAGTGCGGTGAGCCGCTGCAGCTCTGGCGAGCCATTCTGAGTCCGATATCGTCGACAGATAACATCGCCCAGTTTTCTTTGGACGCCAGCTATCTCGATACCCAGCAACAGCGCTATCAGCTCCCTATTCCTCTACCCGCGTTGCCCTCTGGGACAGAGGTGGAATTTTTAGTGTTGGATTGTCAGCCAGAGATGCCGTCGGCCCTGGATACCATTGATGCTACGGAGACCTCTGAACAGTTGTTGGAGGAAGATACTCTGGTCGATGTGCCAAAGCTGGCCTATCCCTATTTGCTCTTGCAGGCTCACTTTTTCCCAGCGATTCCCGATCTCCACACGGCCTGGCAAACAGATACTCACGCGGTACTGCTGATAGAAGATCGCTCCCAATGGCAGAAGCTAACGGAGTTGTGGGGCCAGGAAAGTGTTGCTCCCTTGGAACGGGTGCATTGGTTGTACGAGATGGCGGAGTTATGGGATGCCTTGAAGGATTGGGATGCCCAATCCAGTTTGCTAGAGCAGGATAACCTGCGGGTAGATGATGATCAAATTCTTTGTCTGAGGCGGTTGTACTCTACTCCTGCAACTCAGCATACGCTGCAAGATCTGGGGCTGTTCTGGCACCGCTTGCTACGGCAGGGGGGGCAGGCGGCGGTCCCCGCTTTGGTGAATTTGGCGTTGGCGGTCAGCAATGGTGACATCACGACCGCCACCGACATCAAGGCCCAGCTGGCTGACATTGCCGAGGACTTGCCCACCGATGACGATGAGGTAACAACGCCCGATGCCTTGCCCAGATCAGCTGCTCGGGAGCCGATGCCGATGTCGGCGGCAGAGGAAAGGGAGGGGTTAATGTCTCAGGAATGGGATGAGCTAACCGATGAGCTAACCCTGGATGAGTTGGATCAGGCGTCTGAGGCTGATGAGACTGCTGAAGGATCTGACTACCCCACCATGGTACTGCCCATGAAGCTGGTTAGTCTCGATCATATTGGCCAGACCCATGTGGGCTGCCAGCGTGACCACAATGAAGACTTTTTCTGTGCCCTGACTGAGTTGTGTAAGGTGGATAGTCCCGAAGACGCCACGTTGTCAGCGCGAGGGTTGTATGTGTTGTGTGATGGCATGGGGGGACACGCAGGGGGAGAAGTTGCCAGCGCCCTGGCTGTTAAAACGCTGCAGACCTACTTTCGGGAGCATTGGGATGACTTGCCAAGCCAGGCGAGTCTGCAGGAGGCAATTGAACAGGCTAACCAGGCTATTTTTGAGCTGAACCAAGCTGAGAGTCGCTCGGGTAGTGGTCGCATGGGCACGACACTGGTGATGGTGATGCTGCAGGATACCCAAGCAGTGGTGGCCCATGTCGGAGATAGTCGCCTCTATGGCTATACTCGTCGTTTGGGCCTAAAGCAAATCACTCTAGACCACGAGGTCGGTCAGCGGGAGATTCAACGGGGGGTTGAACCGGCGATTGCCTACACTCGCCCCGATGCCTATCAGCTGACCCAGGCCCTAGGACCGCGAGATCACCATAGCATCGTTCCTAGCATCCAATATTTTGATATTGCAGAGGATACGCTATTTCTACTGTGCTCTGATGGCCTCAGTGATAATGACCTGCCAGAACGTTACTGTGAGACTCATGTGGCACCGTTGTTGCGATCGCATACTGACTTAGACGAAGGTGTAGCTCAACTCATCGATCTAGCCAACGAACACAATGGCCATGACAACATCACCGTCGTCGCCATTCGCCTGAAGCTGCGGCCCAACCTAGAAGAGATGCCTAACCGCTGAGGCCAGACATCATTACAGGCATCATTAGAGTAGCGTCGGGACACTAGATAATAGGATGTCCCTGCAGGAAATAGCCCTATTCTTCCCAGCTCTCTACAGCTAGTAGCTCTTCGATCGGATCCTGGGTAGTAAAGTCAAATTCTTCAAGTTCTCGACGCCAGTAAGCCCAGTCGTTCCCGAATAGTAAGGCAATCTTCCAGAGAGGATCATGGGACTTCACCACCTTGGAATTTACCAAGGATTGAACCTGCCGTTGGAACTTCATCATGGGATGAGCAACCTGTTGGTTGGTCATAGTGTCTTGCATAATTGAGTTTTACAAATCCTGACGGGTGTACAGTAATCCCCAGTCGACACAACCATTTGAAGCTGTGGTCGCCGCCGGGAATCTCGCTTCCAGCATATCAGCATAACACAGGATGCTCCGCAAAGGACTTGCTTAGATACTGGCTCCTTGATCGTTCCTATCGCTAAGATGGAACCGTGCCCCCCGGTGGGCTTGAGTCGCTGCCTAAGATTTAAGATCTCAGATCCAGATGCAGTGGCTGATACACTCATCAGTAGACTTCATCGCGGCATTTAGACTATCTTCCTATGGCTGATTCCAGCGCTTCTGCGGCTTCCCCCGTATCGTTACCTCGTACCAGTGAATCGGAGACGCTTAAGCGGATTCGCCATACCTTTTCCCATGTCATGGCGATGGCGGTGCAGCGGCTGTTTCCGAAGGCTCAGGTGACCATTGGCCCCTGGATTGATTACGGCTTTTACTACGATTTCGATCATCCCGAGCCCTTTACGGAGCAAGACCTCAAGGCCATCAAGAAGGAGATGATTAAAATCATCAAGCAGGGATTGCCATTAGTGCGGGAAGAGGTCAGCCGGGAAGAAGCCAAGCGGCGCATCGAAGCCCTGGGGGAACCTTACAAGCTAGAGATCTTAGCAGACCTGCAAGAGCCCATTACTCTCTACCACTTGGGGGACAAGTGGTGGGATCTCTGTGCCGGTCCCCACGTAGAGACCACCAAAGATCTGCACCCCAAAGCCTTCGATCTGGAAAGTGTAGCTGGTGCCTATTGGCGCGGAGATTCTCAGCGAGCTCAGTTGCAGCGTATCTATGGCACCGCCTGGGAGACACCGGAACAGCTGGCGGAGTACAAGCGGCGTCGGCAGGAAGCCAAGCGCCGCGATCATCGTAAATTGGGCAAGGAGCTAGGCCTGTTCCTCTTCGCCGATGAGGTAGGCCCGGGATTGCCCCTGTGGACCCCCAAAGGCACCATTCTGCGTTCGACCCTGGAAGATTTTCTGAAGCAAGAGCAAGTCAGCCGCGGCTATCTGCCGGTGGTGACTCCCCATATCGGGCGGGTAGAGCTGTTTAAGATTTCGGGACACTGGCAGAAGTACAAAGACGATCTGTTCCCAATGATGGGGGATTCTGAGGATGAGGGCTTTGTGCTGAAGGCGATGAATTGCCCCTTTCATGTGCAGATCTATAAGTCAGTGCTGCGGTCCTATCGGGATTTGCCGCTGCGACTGGCGGAATTTGGCACCGTCTATCGCTATGAGCAATCGGGAGAGTTGGGGGGACTGACTCGGGTACGGGGCTTTACCCAGGACGATGCTCACCTATTTGTCACCCCCGAGCAATTGGATGATGAGTTTCTCAAGGTGGTCGATCTAATCCAGGCGACACTGAAGGCCCTGAAACTGGACAATGCTTTCCGAGCCCGCCTCAGTTTCCGCGATCCGGATTTGGATAAGTACATCGGTGATGATGCCGCCTGGACCAAGGCCGAAAATGCCATCCGCCGAGCGGTAGAGACCCTGGGCATGGACCATTTCGAAGGCATTGGTGAGGCGGCGTTCTATGGTCCCAAGCTGGACTTCATCGTCACCGATGCCCTGGAGCGGGAGTGGCAATTGGGCACCGTGCAGGTGGACTATAACCTGCCCCAGCGCTTTGAGTTGGAGTACGTGGCCGAGGATGGCTCGCGGCAACGGCCGGTGATGATTCACCGGGCTCCTTTTGGTTCCTTAGAAAGGTTAATTGGCATCTTGATTGAAGAGTATGCTGGCGATTTTCCCCTGTGGTTGGCGCCAGTGCAGGTGCGCTTGTTGCCTGTCACCAGCGAACAACTGGGCTACAGCAACCAGGTGGCCGACCAACTGCGCAGCCAAGGCGTGAGGGTGGAAGTAGATACTAGCGGCGATCGCCTCGGCAAGATGATTCGCAATGCCGAGAAGGCCAAAATCCCGGTGATGGCGGTGATCGGCGCTAAGGAAGTGGCGGCCAACAGCCTCAGTGTGCGCACCCGCGCCTCGGGAGAATTGGGCACGCTGCCGGTGGCAGGGGTAGTGCAGCGGTTGAGTGATGCGATCGCACAGCGCCAAGACTTCTAACCTGCATGGGCTGAAAGCGGCTCCTCCCTAGCGACCTCAGCAACGTGGCCCCAAAAAGGTGATAGGATGCCTCTCGCCTATATCTCATCACTGCCACAGTGTCATGGTTGCTGCACCGATTATCGTGTCCGTTCCAGCTACGACGGCTAACCTAGGGCCGGGTTTCGATTGCCTAGGGGCCGCCCTGAACTTACAGAACCACTTTCAGTTCACATCACTGTCGGCAGCACCAGATACGGTCGACATCGTGGTGCAGGGCTCAGAGGCTGAGCGTCTGGCCACCGACGCTAGCAATTTGGTCTACCGGTCCTTCGCTGCCCTGTTTCGCCAGTTGCAGCAATCTCCGCCTGCCGTTCGCATCGATATCGACTTGCGGGTGCCCCTGGCCCGGGGGTTGGGGAGTTCCTCTACGGCTATCGTTGGTGGCTTGCTGGGCGCCAATGCCATGGCCGGTAGTCCTCTGGATGTGGAGGCCATTGCCCGCCTAGCCACTGAACTGGAAGGCCATCCCGATAACGTGATACCGGCTTTGTTGGGAGGCTGTCGCCTGGCAGTCAGCCATGGGGAGGGAGGTTGCACCCTCTGTGAGGTGCCCTGGCATCCAGAGGTCATCCCGGTAGTGGCGATTCCTGAGTTTGAGCTATCTACGGCGGCGGCCCGGCAGGTATTGCCCCAACACTATAGTCGAGCCGATGCCATCTTCAATCTGGCCCATATGGGCCTATTGATCCGGGCTTTAGAAACCGGCAATGGCGACTGGCTGCGGCAGGCCCTGTGCGATCGCATCCATCAGCCCTATCGCCAATCCCTGATTCATGGCTATGGGGCAGTAGCCATGGCAGCTCGTGCAGCCGGAGCCTATGGCGTGGTCATCAGCGGCGCCGGCCCCACCCTCCTAGCCCTAACATCTGCTGCTCAAGCAACTTCTGTCCAGCAGGCCATGGCCGAAGGTTGGCAACAGCAAGGCATCGCCTGTCAAGTGCTGCAGTTGTGCATTGATGCCCAGGGCGCTCGGTATGCAGAGTTCCCACCTTGACGGCTGCAACTCCCGATAGCTCAGAGGGAGTGCTCGATTGCCCCGGCAGTGCAGATATAGCCGAGGAGGGACACGAGATCTTGTGTCCCTTTTGATTGATGCCCTACCCCATGGCAAATGGGACGCTCTCCGTAGTGTCCCGGAGGCCATGGCGTCCGGAAATGCCCAGGATAGAACTGAAGGTATGAATAGCGTTCTTAGGGTATTTCATGGGCCGACAATCTTCTCATCAATGCCCCCACTGCCATCACTCTGACCTCAAAAGCACTGGGGTCAGGGGCATTCGTAAGTGTTCAGCCTGCGGTGCCTTTGTCGACCTGCGTCGACGCCACTGGTTGCGACGATGGCTGTCGGCTTAAGAGATGATTTGCAAACGGCGTGGGCCCTGCACTCAGCGTGACCGAAGGTCGCCCCATCCAACGTGACATTTTGGCGCGACATTTTTGGCAAGCAGCCTAGCTAATTTGCTGGAATCCGGGTGGCGCTTCCCTTGCCCGGAATGACCCATTGCAGCCTCTATCAATAGTCGTAAGATTGGACGTTCTCAGCGTTGAGCAAATCGCCTATGCATCTGCATCCGGCAGAATTAGTAGACTAATCTGCCCTAGTCTGGCCTCTACCTGAGTGTCTACCACCAGGGCACTGAGTTGGGTTGGCTCGAGAACATCTAGGGTGAGGGTATCGGCATAGCCATTGAGTACCACCCAGGCGATAGTCGTCTCAACGCCGGTTTTGTGCAGGATGAACTGGCCGCCGTGCAACCACACCAGCACCCAGGGCTCGGGCTCGAATTGGCTATTGCCAAAGCAGCTCACGCCCCCCTTCTCGATACCGATTAAATAGGTGCCCGGCACCAGGGAGGTGGTAGTGGCTACCTGTTCTAAACTAGATGTTTGCTCGGCATCTAGGCCATAGCTGTGCTGTTGGCTATCGATGGTGAGGTGCTGTTGGCAGCCTACCCGGAGTGGAGTCCTCGGCAGGGATGGGGCTGGGGGAAAGGAGGCGGGCTCAACCGGAGCGGATATCGCCTCGGGGGCATCAGTGGCATGGGCGGACTCAGTGACCTCGGTAATCGAGGCCCGTTGATGGAGAGACCGCACCAACCCATGCCACTGGCCCTCGGGGGTGTAGTAGCCTAACTCGGCCACATAGTCGCGCTCTCCGACAGGAGCGGTGATTCGCAGGGATGAGAGTCCTTCACAGGGATAGTCATAGACCGCGTGGGCGGGTTGTCGATCTAGGTCAATGGCGGTGGCGTCATAGAGGCGCAGGCCGAGAGGCAGCTTGCGATCGCATAGGGTTGCCCGCACGAGATCGGGCAGGGTCCACTGGGCCAGTAAGACTTGCTGGGGCTGGGCCACAAGGCTGAGGCTAGCGGCTGAGGCAGCCTGTCGCAACTCGGGGCTGTCGGCCCAAACGGAAGGTTGATCTACCTGGTCGGCCCCGGGCAGAGATTTCCTCTGGCGCCACGATGGGCTCAGTAGTGTTGTCTGCAACCTCAAGGGCAGACTCGGAGGGAGCCGTCGGAGCGGCTATGCGGGCATGCAGGGAGCGCCCCAGACGAATCCAGTGGTGCTCGGCATCGGTGCAGCCCAACTCGGCCACATAGTCGCGGTCATAGGCGGCCACCTGAATCGGTAGGGTCCCCGATATCCCGGCAACGGGGATAGTTTGGGTGTGATGGGGAGGCTGATGATCGAGATCGATGGCGGTGGCATCATGCAGCTTTAGCACCAGGGGAACTGCTGCCAGGCGCGCCGCCGCCTGCGCTGGGTCTGAAAAGGTCCAGGTCACCGCCCAGGCGTCCGTGGCCAGGGGCTGTAGGGCGATCTGAGCCGTTGGCCAGGGGGAATCTGGGGATTGGGGTTCCCCTGCCGGGGGCGAATCACCTGCGTCTGCTGGGGCAGCCGCGGCAGCGGCCAGACCGCCGGCCAGGGCTGCCCCCTGAGTATCCATCCGCGCTGGGGCAGGGGGAGGCTCCGCTGGAGGACTCTCAGGCGATGGCTCAGCCACTGCCTCTGGGGCAGGGATAGACTCGGTTGCAGTGTCTTCAGGTGCGGGACTGGTGGATACGGCGGTGGTGAGGGGCAGATCTGCCCCAGCAGCAGTGGATGCTGGAGGAGAGGCTGGGCTGGAGCCAGAAATAGTAGCATCTGCATTGACATCTGCATCTGCTTCCGGAGCAGATGTTGCCGCCGAGGTCGGTGTCTCAGCCCTGGAGACTCGGCCCCTGGAGACTCGGCCCCTGGAGACTCGGCCCTGGAGGGCTGTAGGAGAGCGGTGCCTGAGTTGAGGGGGCGGACCGGCGACTCCGCCACAGCCAGTAGAGCAGCGGCAGGCCTAGCAGTGGCAACAGTAGCCACCACCACTGCCCAGGGGAAGTATCTGCCGTTGGGGCTTCGGCAGTGGTGCCTGGAGCCGTCGACACCGGATCGTCTGGGCCAGGGCCGGTGGGTTCAGGGGCAGTCTCTTCGCCGGGGTCTGGGGGCTGGGAGGTCGGGGGCTCCGCCTCTGAGGTGTCGCTGCCGCCCTCACCGGCAGCTGCCTCATCGGCGGTTGCTAAGCCAGCGTCTCCCGACGCTGGCGTTGACGCTAGGGCCTGGTCGATGGCCTCGCGGTTGAGGGGATCGGTGGCGACGCCGAAGAAGGCCCGCAGCACCGGATCAGGGTCAGGACCTGCATAGACATAGGCGAGGTTCCCCTGGATGGGATGCGATCGCAACCCCTGCAGCCGCTCTTGGGGCGTCAACGGCCGCTGCACCGCGGCTAAATCTAGGGTACCAGCGGCGACGGCAGCCAAGGCAGCGTCGGGGGCGAGGGTGACCAGATCTACCGTGGTGCCAGGATATTGCTGGGTAAAGGCCCTGCCCAACTGCTGATTGAGACTGGCCAGGGTATCGCTGCCACCAATACGTAGGGTGGTACCCTGCAGAGTCTCCCTGGCGGTGGGTGGTGATTCCCCTGCAGCTGCCTCGGGTTCGGCGGACTCTGGCACCACCAGATAGGTGTTATCGGAGGCCAGGACAACGGTCCTCACCCCCCCAAACGGAATGGTAGACAGCGACAGCAATAGTCCAATGGCGACAGGACGTTGCCCTAGCGACCACCCATGTCCCATAGTCCGGTCTCCCTAGCGTGGCATCTCAGCAAAACAGTTTGACTCCCATGACAGCCCTACTCGGCTCGGGGGCTGGGACAGCGTTTATCGGTCCTTCAGGATGGAGAGCACCCCCTGGCCCTTGCTGGCGTTGGCCTTGGGCATCGAAGAATAGCCCACATAGGGTAGTGGTTTCCAGCACTTCTAGGGTAAGGGTATCGTCATAGCCATGCAGGGACGACCCAGGTGGCTCCCACTTCTGATATTGGTCTTCCTATTGATAAACTGGCCGCCGTAGATCCAGAGCAATACCCAGGGGGCTTGCTCCCAGGATTGGGCCTCGGGGCCGTGGCGCCACCCTCCCTGCTCAATGCGGATGATGTATAGCCCTGGCTCCAGGGGAATGGCATTGGTGCCTGACTGTAGTTGCCCGAGGCGGGCCTCATCTAATACATAGCAGTGGGCTCGGCTATCGACGGTTAACCGCACGGGTTCACTCCTCACAAGATGCTGACACGAAAAATCTAGAGCTAACGCCAGAGGTAAATCTCAGAGGTTAGGTCATCTCTAGGATGGAAATATCCACCTGACCGCTATTGTCTTCCCGATAGGTATCTAGGAACAGGGCCCAGAGATGGGTAGGCTCCAGGACTCGCAGTACCAGGGCATCGCCATAGCCGTTCAAGACTGCCCAGATGCTAGCCACCTCGACCCCGGTTTGCTTATTAATCACACGGCCTCCATGAATCCACAGCACCACCCAGGGTTCGGGAGCAAATCCCTGGCCGTCGCTCCAATAGCCAAAAGCACCCTGGCTAATCCGGATCATATAATCGCCCGGTGTCAGGGAGGTGGTGTTGGCGGTGGACTGCAGGCTGGCCAACTGCTGCGTGTCTAAGCCATAGCAATGTGGTGGAGCCTCAATCACCAGGCGACGATAGGTGCATTCCTGACAGCTATTGAGCAGGGCGTCTCTGAGTAGGGCGACGGCATCGGTGGGATCAGCACCCAGGGTGCGACTGAGGCCCCCGGTGCTCTGGGCCAGGCGACTCTGGCTATTCCAGACAGCGGTGTCATCCCGTGGTGTCCAGTCGGTGTGGAGCCTCACCTGGTTTTGGTGGGCCCTAGCGATCAGGGACGCGGTTGCCAAGTCAGCCTCTCTCAGTCCGTCACTATCGGTAGCCCCCAGGATCCAGATGGCCCGGGTTGCCTCTAGGCGCCAGCCGCCGTGGTCCACCAGGATTTCCAGGATCTGGGCAGGCTCCTGAGATGGAGCAGTGACATCTCCCTGGGTAGCTAGAAACTCTGCCACGGAACGATCGCAGCGGGTTTGGGGCCAGGGGGCCTCGAGCCCCAGCCAGACCAGCCGTAGATCCAGGGGCTGTAGCTGAGTCACCTGTGCGATCGCAGCCTCAGCGGCGCTACTCAGGGCAGCAACAACTGGTCCTAAGGCAGGCTCGTTATCGATCACGATCAGCAAATCCACGCTGGCGGCGGCCACTGAGGTTCGCCCCGGGCCTGGGGGTGATAGTCCCTGGGCTCGCTCATAACTATCGCGAGCGGCCACAGTCTCCCCCAGTCGCACCAGGGCATCTCCCCGTCCTTGCCAGGCCTCAATGGCCCGATCATCGGCGGGGATGCCAGGAGTTGCCGCTGGGGGTGGCTCCTGAACCTGGAAACTCTCTGGGGTTGCTGCGTCTATTGCTGGCCCTGTTTTTGCTTCCCTAGCGACGTCCCTGCCTCCTCTGGCGCTGGCAGCCCCATCAGTGGCGGCCGTTGGCATGGCTGGATCGGCGGCGGCGGTAGTTGACGTTGCCGCCTCCGGTTCTGCCGCCTCCGGTTCTGCCGCCGTTTGGCAATCGGCAGACTCCGGAGACGCAGCCGATTTGCCCGCTGGCGCTGGCTGAGCCACCAGCCTAGCCATAGCAGCAGCCCCCCCAGTAGCACCCACCAAAATGGCAATAGTCGGTCGACGGGAGTGGTGGCCGTGCCAACGCCAGGACTGGAGCTGGAGGATCGTTGCCAGGGTCTGGGCTCCAGGGCCGCTGTGATCGCATCGGCTTCGGCGTCTTTGGCCTGGTTGATAGCCAGTTGTCCAGAGGGATCTTGTACCAGGTCCAGGAAGGCTTGAATCGCCGGATTATCGGCCCGATAGGCATAGCCCCGCAGCGAGGTGTAGGGATAGATGGCATCGCCGGGCAACGTATCCAGCAGCACGGCAATTTTTACGACCCGCACCTGGGGTTGATGCTGGATCTGGGATGCGATCGCATAGCCGATGCCATCGCCACCGAGCCGCCGAATCACCGCCGCCGTATCGGCCACGGTCACATGATGCTCCTGGGAAGCCGGCTGCCCCTCTAAATCCTGAAACCGAGGATTGTTCAGTAGAGCCTGGCGGGTGTCACTGCCCTGGGGCCGATCGATGACCAAAATATTCCCCGGCTGCCGACCCAGCTCCGCCCAATCTGTGATCTCTCCCCGCAGAATCTGGGCAAATTGCTCGACGGTCAAACTTCCCATGAAGGGATTACTGCGGCCAACGATGACGGCTATGCTGTCCTGGCTAACGGGAATCTGCCGTAGGCCCTTCGCCGTCTCAGCCTCCATCAGGGGGCGACCAATGGCAGCCAAATCAATGTCGCCAGCAATGACCTCATCCAGGGCCGTCTCAGTACCCCGAGAATCTAGGGTGACCTCGATCTGGGGATAGCTCTGCTCAAATTGCTGCTTCAGCCAGCGGTTGATCAGCACCATGGCATCGGAGCCATCAATCCGCAGCTGATCGCCAGCCACCGCCTTCACCTGCGTCACAGAAGCGGGGGGCGTCTCAGTCGAGTTCACCGGACTCGCCTGGGCTAGGCTAGGCCAACTGGAGCCAACCGCCCAATCCGAGGCCGATTCCCCACAGCAGGACTACCACTCGCCGTAGCCATGGCCGGGAGAATCGACATGAATCCATCGCGTTTACCTGATAATGCGTTCAGTCAGGGGAAATATCCTCTCAACCCTATCAGGTCGGCGGCCTCTGCCGCCAAGGTGGTGTTCGACACAGGAGCGAAGGGGAGGGGGGTGATGGGGAGGAAGGAAGAGTGAAGAGTGAAGAGTGAAGGGGCAAGGAAAACAGGTAGCGTGGGTCGTTTTACTTAAGCGAGAGAAGTTATGAATGGTCAGGGAAGGACCCACGGGGGAAAGAGAGGGCTGAGGGCGGAGGAAAGTGTTGAGTGTTGAGTGTTGAGTGAGTGAATGGTTTGGTTCCCTGTCAAACCGGTGGAATGAGCGGAGCGAGTGGCCCGATGCGGATAGAGGGTAAGGGGACAGGGTGGGCGTGGGAAAAGGCAGAAAGCAGAGGGCAGAAGGCAGAAGGCAGAAGGCAGAAGGCAGAAGCAGAAGGCAGAAGGCAGAAACATACCCCTTGCCTTCCTTGCCGATGCGACGCGATCTATCACGGCTCACCGATATGCCCTTCCGCAGGTCCAGGGCAGCGGTTTTGCCCTGGTCGTAGGAGTCCGAGGGAAGCGAAATTCCCTCGGATGAGCGCTTTGACTGGTGCAATTAAGTGTGGTCTTACCGAGGTCTATCATGCCTTGCCGATGCAGCGCGATCTTGAACGACCAACCGACAGGCCCTTCCGCAGGTCCAGGGCAGCGGTTTGCCCTGGTCGTAGGGGTCCGGAGTAAGCAAGCCCCTTCCCTTTTCACCCTCCCACTCTTCACTCTTTACTCTTCACTCTTTACTCTCCCCCGCCCGCCCACTTATCCACTGGCCTACTCACCTGGCCTCAAACCTGGGCGGTTTCCCGGGCCCACTCGGTGTGGAAGACCCCTTCTTTGTCCACCCGCTCATAGGTGTGGGCCCCGAAGTAGTCTCGCTGGGCCTGGGTGAGATTTTGTGGTAGGCGATCCCGCCGATAGCTGTCGAAGTAGTCTAGGGAGGCACTGAAGGCAGGCACCGGAATTCCCATCTGAGCGGCAGTGGCAATCACTTCGCGCCAGGCCTCTTGGCGATCGAGGATGGTCTGTTTGAACTCCGGGGCCAATAGCAGGTTGGGTAACTGCCGGTTCTCATCGAAGGCATGCTTGATCTTGTTCAAAAAGCCAGCCCGAATGATGCAGCCTCCCTTCCAGATGCGGGCTGTCTCGCCCAGATTCAGATCATAGTTATAGGTATCTGAGGCCTTGGCCAGAAGGGCCATGCCCTGGGCGTAGGAGCAGATTTTAGAGCAGTAGAGGGCATCGCGAATCTTATGGATGAAGCTGGCTCTATCGCCGCTGAATTGGCTGCTAGGCCCATTCAGTTGCTTAGAGGCCGCCACTCGCTCGCTCTTGATAGATGACATGATGCGAGCGTTCACAGCCGCGGTGATAGTAGGAATGCCAATGCCTAATTCCAAGGCACTGATCACCGTCCAGCGACCGGTCCCCTTTTGACCGGCGGCATCCATGATTAGTTCCACCAGGGGCTCTCGGATCTCGTCATCGAGCTTGGTGAAGATATCGGCGGTGATCTCCACCAGGAAGGAGTTGAGCTCATCGGTGGTGTTCCACTCGGTGAAGACCTCATGCAGCTGCTGGTGATTGAGGCCGACGGTGTTCTTGAGCAGGTCATAGGCTTCGGCAATGAGCTGCATATCGCCGTACTCAATGCCGTTGTGCACCATTTTGACGTAGTGGCCAGAGCCGCCAGGGCCGATGTAGGTGACGCAAGGGCCATCATCGACCTGGGCGGCGATCTTGGTGACAATCGGCTCGATGGATTCGTAGGCAGCCCGGGTACCACCAGGCATCAGGCTAGGACCATTGAGGGCACCTTCTTCGCCGCCACTGACCCCCATGCCGATGAACCGCAGTCCGGTGGCTTCCAGTTCTTCTACCCGGCGTTCGGTGTCTTCGAACAGGGAGTTGCCGCCGTCGATGATCATGTCGCCCTCTTGTAGCAGCGGTTTCAGCTGCTGGATGACGGCATCAACAGGCTTGCCTGCCTTGACCATGACCAGGATGCGGCGGGGGCGCTCCAGGGCGCTGACAAACTCTTCCAGGGAATAGGTGGCTTTGACGTTTTTGCCCTGGGCCCGATTTTTCATGAAGGCGTCGGTCTTTTCGGCGGTGCGGTTATAGACCGCCACCGGGAATCCATTGCGCTCGACATTCAGGGCGAGGTTTTCCCCCATGACGGCGAGGCCGATTACACCAAAACTCTGTGCCATGTTGCTGTGTCCCAATAACTTGCCGGTCTGTGACCAGGGTAGTCAACATTTTTAGGGATGGCGGCCACAGCACAGGTTTTCTTTAGGCATGGCAGCTCCCGATCTTCGCCTCAGGCTACTAGTCGAGGGGGCCGTCACCCCGTTGCCTAGGGCCTCTAAAGGGACGGCCATTAAAGCGTCTCGGCCCTGGTACTTGCTCTCGCCATTGCTGCCGGCGTTGCTCTGCCAGCTCTGCCAGGGTAGCCCGTTGGTCTGGGGTCAAGACATCGCGAATGGCCAACATGGTTTCGAAGCGCTCGTCCCCCAGTTGTTGCTGTAGGGTCTGGATGGTGTCATGGTGCGATCGCAACTCAGCCGCAGGAACATCGCTGGCCATCAGACCTCGCAGGGTCTGTCGTTCTTGCCTGAGCTCCTGATGCAGGGGCTGCAGCGTATCGCGAGCCTGATCCCGGATAGAGCGAATCTGCTGCAACTGGGTATCGCTGAGGTCAATGGCCTCGAACCAGCGGGGGTCAGGGGATTGCTCGGTGTCGGGGGGGAGCGGTGCCGGATCAGCTTGGGCCAGGAGTGAGGCCGTGGCCGGCGTGGCGCTGATGCCCGACTCTAGGGGGCCTAGGGAGCCAGCGACGGGTAAGAGTAATACCGCAGCGATCAAGGTAGATAGGGGATGCAATTTCATGGCAAATACCTGCTTGAATGTCGTCATAGGGGTCAATCAGTAGTCAGCGGCGTAGAGCGCCACCATCCACTCGGTAGGGGCAGCTTCCCAACGGCTAGAAGTGCCTGGACTAGTCGTATCGAGCCAGATTTCAACCACGAAGGTTTCTAGCTCTTCTTGCTGGCTGACCGCCGTTGAGGGAGGGCGCAACGCCCGATAGCCACTCCAAGCCAGCACTAGGGAGGCGGCCAAGGCCGGAACGGCCCATTGCCATTGCCATCCAGATGAACGATGATGGGCAGTTTCAGCCCTGCTGACACGGGCCATCAACCGCTGCTCCAGAGCTGGATCGGCCCCTGGCGGTTGAGGCCGATGCTGGCGGAGAAACTCCACCAGCGATCGGTCTTCACGGTCTTGATTGGCCTGATTGGTAGGATGCGTCATAGGGAAATGCCCTCCCGTTGAAGAAACTGCCGCAGCTGAGCCCGACCATGGTGCAGGCGAGACTTAACCGTGCCCACAGGAATCCCTAGAATCTGAGCCACCTGGGCCTGGGGTAACTGTTCTAGGTCATGCAGCACTAACACATCTCGGTGCTCTGGGCTCAGGTGCTGCAACCCTCGCTGCACCAAGTCTTGGTAGTGCAGGTGGGTGAGGCTAGCGGGGTCGTGGGCTGTCGATACCAGCTGGGGCAGCTGCTGACGCTGGGCCCTCATCCGAGCCTGTTGCCGTCGACAGTCACTGGCCACATTCCAGACAATCCGATACAGCCAAGTCGAGAACTGAGCCGATTGCCGGAACCGAGGTAACCCCTTCCAGGCCCGCAGAAACACCTCCTGTACCAAATCATCCAGGGCGGCATCGGCGCAGAGCTGGTACAAGGTCGCTCGGACTCGCCCCTGATGGCGCCGATAGAGCCAGCGAAACGCCTCGGTGTCACCGGCTCGGCAAGCCTGTATCAGCTCATCGTCTGAACCCATTGTGGTCAGCGGCTTCATCTCGTTTATCCGAGTGGGACTGCCAACGTAAAAGCTGTCAGTCAGCGTGTACATAGGTTTAGACTCGGGAGCCAATGCCTTGGTTCAAACGAAATCACCAATCTGCGCCTGACGTCGACGACAACAATGTTAAAAAATCTGCTCAATCCACGCTGAACTGCCAGATTCATGGCACGATTACAGCCACATATAGAACTAAATTTTGATACTCCCTAGTTCGGGAGTATTTTTGTCTGTGCCTGGCCTGCATCACCGGAAACCGCCCAGCCGGCCTGCCCTAGTCCCAAGAGAGCTTATGTCTACCGAATCATTGACCTGGAAAGACGCCCTGGCCGATCGCATGCCGCCGTCCATGGCCGACGAGATCGACACCTTTGAAAATCAAATGGCCCTGCGGCGCCAGGGTAAATTAGACGAGAAAGTCTTTGCCGAACTGCGTTTGCGGCGAGGAGCCTATGGTCAGCGCTACGACAATGGCTTCCGCAACGACGGGGTTACCTCTCAGGAAATTCCCTTTCCCCATAAGGAGTTGACCAAGGGGCCAGATACCAAGTGGGAGGCCCCCGGCATGCAGCGGATTAAGATTCCCTACGGCGGCATGACCGCCGAGCAAATGGAAGTGCTGGCCGACATTGCCGAGGAATACTCCGACACCATCCTGCACATCACCACTCGCCAGGACTTTCAATTACACTTCATTGCCCTGGACGATACCCCTGACATGCACCGGCGACTAGCGGCTGTAGGCATCACCACCCGGGAAGCCTGTGGCAACTCCGTGCGCAATGTCACCGCCTGTCCCTTGGCCGGCATCTGCCGGGATGAGGTCTTCGACGTCAGCGGCTACGCCAACGAAACCGCCCAATACTTCCTGGGGCACCGGGATGTGCAGGACTTCGGCCGTAAATTTAAGGTGGCCTTCTCCGGCTGTAAGCAGCATCCTTGTGGTCTCACCTTCATGCATGACTTGGGCCTGATTGCCACCAGCCGGGAGGTGGACGGGCAAACCCAGTATGGATTCGAGCTGTATGTCGGCGGCGGCCTAGGGGCGGTTCCCCACCTGGCCAAACTATTCGATGAGTTCGTTCCCCCCGAAGAACTCCTGCCCCTGGCCCAAGCCATTGCCCGGGTCTACGCCCGCCTGGGGGAAAAGAAAAACCGCAACAAGGCCCGGATTAAGTTCCTGGTGGCCAAGCTGGGCATCGATGAGTTTCGTCGCCTGGTGAAGGAAGAACGGGCCAGTCTGGAAGCGGATCCGGCCTGGACTACCTGGTTGGAAGGAATTGAAGGCTATGCGGAATCCGGGTTACCCCAACCCGTCAGCCAAGGGCAGCCAGTGGATCTGGGAGATGCCGCCGCCGAGTATGAGCACTGGCGGGCCACCAATATCTATCCCCAGCGCCAGTCGGGATTTGCCGCCGTTACCATTGCTCTGCCCCTGGGGGATATGACCTCCCGGCAGATGCGTGACCTGGCCGATGTCGTGCGCCGCTTCACCCGCGATACCATCCGGACGACCGTCGAACAGAACCTGCTGTTGCGCTGGATCCACGAGGCGGATCTGCCGGCTCTGTATCTGGCTCTGAAGGCCATCAACCTCCACGCGGCCGGAGCCCAATCCATCGTGGATATTACCGCCTGTCCCGGCACCGACACCTGTAAGCTGGGCATTGCCAGTTCTCGCGGCCTCGCCGCTGAACTGCGTCAGCGGCTGGTGATGAAGGAGGTGCAATACGACGAGGCCCTGCGCAACATTCGCATCAAAGCCAGCGGTTGCTTCAACTCTTGCAGTCAGCACACCGTGGCTGAGATCGGCTTCTATGGCTCCAGCCGCGTCGTCAGCCGCCATCGCGTGCCCCACTTCCACTTGGTACTGGGGGGCGAATGGGACAACAATGCCGCCGAATATGGTCAATCCCTGGGGGTGATTCCCTCCAAGAATATTCCCGATGTGGTGGAATTCTTGCTCGATCTCTACCTGAGGGATCGCCGCCCCGGCGAAAAATTTCCCGCCTTTGTCAACCGCGTCGGCAAGAAGGCCATCAAGGAGAAGGTACAGCCCTTTGTGGCCGTCCCCGACTATGGCACCGACAAGTCGTTTTACACCGACTGGGGCGATGCCCGGGAGTACAGTATCGGCGACATCGGCATCGGTGAGTGTGCCGGGGAAGTCGTGACCTTGACCGACTTCGGGGTAGCCGTGGCCGAGAGTGCCCACTTCGATGCCACGGTGTTGTTAGAAGAGCGGGATAACCCCGCCAGCGCTCAGGCCTCTGCCAATAAGGCCCTGGAATCAATGCTGCTGGCGGCCCAGGCCCTGATTAAATTGCAGAACATTGATATCTCGGATGATCCAGAGACCATCCTCCATGACTTCCGCACCTACTTCTATGACACGGAGCTGTTTTTCGATCCCTTTGCCAAGGGTAAATTCGCCAGCTATCTGTTCAATGCTTACGAGCAACGGCAGCAACCAGCCAATCGTGAGCAGGCTAAGCAGCTGGTAGAAGAGGCGCGCCTATTTATCGAAGCCGCCCACGAATGTTATGCCCGCATGGCCCAGGCTGGCATCAATACCCCAGCCAGCTTTAAGACGTGGCTGATGGAGCAACAGATGCAGCTGGCGTAGTGAACAAGTGGGTAAGCCGGAGAGTGGGGGAGTGGATGAGGTCTCAGTGTTGGGTGTTGAGTTGCCAAGATAGTGGCGTCATTCAAAATTCAAAATTCAAAACCCACCTACCTGCCCAACCATCTACCCTTGCCGTCCGCCGCTCTCCCCTAAGCCCTTCGGGCAGGCTCCGCCTACACCCCACCACCCCATCACCTATCTACTCTTCACTCTTCACTCTTTACTCTTCACTCTCCGCTCTCCGCTCTCCGTTCTCCCTCCTCCCTCCTCCCTTTCCCTCAATATCTAGAGATACCAATAATCGTGACCCTAGACCGCTTCTGTGTAAAATTCCCGGCTCAGCCTCAGGCCTCCGTGGATGAGGCTGCCTTCATTCCCATCTTCCATGAGTGGATTCGCGATCGCACCTTGGCTGGCACCCTACTGGACGTGGCGGATTATCGCCATGTGCCGGATGGTCCCGGCATCATGCTGATCACCCACGAGATCAACTACGCCATGGATCGTGATCGGGGTGAATTGGGTCTCTATGCCCAACGCAAGCTGGGTCCGGGAGCAACCCATCAAGAACGACTCCTACACCTACTGCGACAAACCGCCATCTTTGGTTCCCGCCTAGAAGCCGATCGGCGGGTAGCTGGCAGCCTGAAGTTGCAAGGGGGCAAGTTTTTACTACATAGCTAACGACCGGCTGCGGGCCCCCAATACTGAGGAAAGCTTCGCGGCTCTAAAGCCAGATTTAGAAGCCGCCGCCGCTAGTCTATACCCTGGCCAATCCATCGCCATGACTCGCCTAGAAACCGACCCGCGCCAGCGCCTGACCATTCTGGTGGATACCCATAATCCGGTAGACATTACTGCCTTGGCAGCTTAGGGACGAGCGCTTTCCAACTTGGTGTTGTTCTGAACGAACCAGTCGCCATCGCGCCGCACCAGGTCATATTGCATCGTCAGGGTCTCATCATAGGATTCCTGGGTATTCTCTACCCCGAATTCGAAGAAGTTGGCATCTTCCACCACCGTCGCCGTCACCTGTAGGGCATCCGCACTGGGATCATCCGGCACCACTTCGTCGACTTGCACCTGGTGCTGATATTCCCAATACCGATCACTTTGTTGGGTGGCTTCAGCATTGCGAATCCATTGACTGAGCAGTGGATCAACCAAAACGGTTTGCAAGGCCTCGAGGTTATGCTCTGGCCCCATGGCTTCCCGCTTGGCGGCTAGCCATTGTTCGATGGTGCGTTGGGCAATATCCTCCACTCCGATTTGCTCCTCAGGGCTCGGCGGTGGTGGAATCGCGATGGGCGGTTGTTGCAATTCAATGCCTAAGGGGATCCCTGTGACTCTGGGGCCACTGAACAGTCCTGTCACCCAACTCAGGGCTCGCATGCTGATGAATCCGACGGCGCCTATCCCTAACAGGCCCACCACCAATACCAGGGCCAATCGATCCCAGCGGGTCCCCGTCGAGCGCCGCCGTCGCGGTCGGGGCTGGGACGTCACTGGTATGTTGGGGGAGGGGGCGGTTGATTCGGGGCGACCATTGTGGCTGAGCTTGGCCTCTAGGCCCGTCACCTGGCGGAGAGAGGGTGCCTTCCGGAGAGAGTTGGGACACTCGTTCGGCCAGAGATGGGGTGGTACTGTCGGTAGCCGTTGTGTTGTGGCCTCCGCTGGGGAAGCGGAGGGGGGTGACCCAGGTTGAGGGCGTCGACCCGGGGGAGGGCCAGCAGCTGCGCGAGGTGCTCGGGGGCGCTGTAGAGGCGGCCCTCCCACCTGCATAGGTTCAGATGGCATCGCCTCCAGATAAGCCTGTACATGAGAATTGGCAAAATAGTCTTTGAGGGAGGTCTCCACCTGCCTCAGGTCACGGAAGTGGGAAAAAACCTCTTCCCGCAGCCAACGTTCTGCGTAAAGACACAACCCTGGCAGTAAGTCAGGTGCCTGTTGGGAATGCTCGCGAATGAATGCCAGCGGTTCATACTCCTGGCTCAGCTCTAAGGCCCGGCTAGATTCTTCGGTCTGACCCAGCAGCAGGGCACAGACGGCCTGCTCTAAATGAACATCCTGTTGGATGCCGATGCGCATGAGCAGTTGCTTCGCCCGCCGCACCAAGGCCGGCTGGTGTTGGGCAAACCCCCGAGCCAAGAGGGCATACACGGCCAGGTAGATGGCTACGGCGGAAGGACGGCGAGCCTCGGCCTCGAAGAGTTCTTGCTGCTCGGCGGCTGTCAGATAGCCCCGCAACTGCTGAATAAACCGCAGAAAGTCGTCAATGGATAGCCCCGAGAGATCATCTTCGGTACCATCAATGCCGCCGCGATCTTGCAGCATGGCTTTGAGTAAGGTTAGTCCTTGTCGTCGTTCCCGGCTTTGCTCTAGGGGACGGGCCAGAAGTTCTAAGATGCGATAGGGCCGAAGCTTGTAGAGATCGGCTTGGATCTCGGCTCGAATGGAGGGAAATCGGTTTTCTCGCACCAATAACTCTTGGCCGGTTTCCAGGGATTCGGCGGCACTTTCATACTGTCGCTGTTGCCATTGTTCTCGTCCTAACTCTAGGCAGGCTAGGGCCAGGGTGAGGACAATATCAGATAGGACTGACTGGGACGGGCTGGCAGCGCTGCCTTCCAGACTCAGTTCTCCACTGCTGAGATAGGGGCGGCCGAGGCGAATCACCAGTTCATATTCTCCCAGCTCTAGCAGAATCAGCAGCGCCCCAACCAGTTGCTGATCCTCGATTTCAATGGTGGGAGTGTATGCTTCGCTGGATTCGTCTGCCAGAGACTGGAGAGCGGCTTCCTCTGGAGTACCTTCTGCTGGCGCCGGTTCAGAAGATGAGGCGGGAGTCTCGGCGTTGGGGTCTAGGGCATAGGCTTTGGTGAGGAAATGATTGTCATAGTCCTGGCGTTTTTCAGGATCTGACAACCGTTCGTACGCTTCATCTAACAGCTGCTTGCGGGCCTCGATAGCCGCCTCAGAATATTCTCGACGGGGTAGTTGTAAGGTGCGATCGCGATGGGCCTGTTTCAACTGGTCAGCAGTTGCCTGAATCGGCAACCCCAGAATGCGGTAGTAGTCCAGCGAAATTCGCACGATATTAGATCCCCAGCAGCTAGCTCATTCGAAATCGTATCGAAAAACTATACGGCAGACACTCCCCCCGGATTGTTTATAGGTTCAAGAGCCCTGAATGTATAGAGAATATATAGATCACCCATGGCGCCTCGAGCTCGAGGTTAGACCACCGGCAAACTGTTCTATACCTGACCATACTCAGCATGAGCCCCATATTAAACCGTTTCCATGGTCAGAACAGAGAGCTGCCAGGACACCGGTACCCCTGAGCCGATGTCTGGGCCAGGCTAGTTATCTTACTTGAAAAAATGAATAACCCTCAGGAAGACTGCCACAGCGTAGTAATCGCGTGCGGTAAAATTGTCCGGCAGCCGTTGACATACGGTGCCCAGTCTCGTCTGATATTAAAATTATTGATGAAATCTTAAGCGTTGGATACTGCGGCGAGGACACGACAATCCCATGGTTCAGGAACGAACATTACCGGCATTTCATGGCACGCCGGCCCAGATCACCAGAGACGAAGGGCTGATGCTCTACGAGGATATGGTGTTGGGGCGCTATTTCGAGGACAAATGCGCCGAGATGTACTACCGGGGCAAAATGTTTGGGTTTGTCCACCTCTACAACGGCCAAGAGGCGGTGTCGACCGGCGTCATCAAAGCCATGCGCCCAGATGACTACGCCTGTAGCACCTATCGAGACCATGTCCATGCCCTTAGTATGGGAGTTCCGGCTCGTCAGGTAATGGCCGAGCTGTTCGGCAAAGAAGCAGGCTGTAGCCGCGGACGGGGAGGCTCTATGCACTTGTTCTCGGCGGAACATCACCTGCTCGGGGGCTTTGCCTTCATTGGTGAGGGCATTCCTGTCGCCTTGGGCGCAGCATTTCAGAGCCGTTATCGCCGCGAAGCCATGGGAGATGCCAGCGCGAATCAGGTGACGGCTTGCTTTTTCGGAGATGGTACCACTAATAACGGCCAATTCTTCGAATGCCTCAACATGGCAGCTCTGTGGAAGTTACCAATTCTATTCGTGGTCGAAAATAATAAGTGGGCCATCGGCATGGCCCATGAGCGGGCCAGTTCCCAGCCCGAAATCTATCGCAAAGCCAATGCCTTTGGCATGGCCGGGGTAGAAGTCGATGGTATGGATGTGTTGGCCGTGAGAACGGTGGCCCAAACCGCCATTGAGCGGGCCCGGGCTGGAGAAGGGCCTACCCTAATCGAGTGCCTCACCTATCGCTTCCGGGGCCATTCTCTGGCGGATCCCGATGAGTTACGCTCTAAGGCTGAAAAAGAAGTATGGCTGGCCCGGGATCCCCTGAAGCGCTTCGAAGCCTATCTATTGGAGCAGAATCTGGCTAACGAGAGTGAGCTCAAGGCCATTCGCCAAAAAATTCAAACCGAAATCGACGAGGCAGTTCACTTTGCCGAAGAGGCTCCAGAACCGACTCCCGAGGACCTCTACCGCTACGTATTTGATGACTAAACGGTGGCTGCAGGCGGTAGGCTGAACTGGTAATTGTGGCAGATCGCTGCTTCTGTGGCGGCAGCGGACAGGAATTATCGCCCCGCTAGGTGGCGGCTGCTGATCAGACTGATTGTGTTTTTTATACCCTTGCGATATTCGAGACCATGGCAGAAACCTTAATGTTCAATGCCTTACGGGAAGCCCTAGACGAAGAGATGGAGCGCGATGCCACCGTCTGTGTGCTCGGTGAAGATGTGGGCCACTATGGGGGGTCCTACAAGGTCACCAAGGATCTCTACAAGAAATATGGGGAATTGCGGGTCTTAGATACCCCGATTGCCGAAAATAGCTTTACCGGGATGGCTGTGGGGGCTGCCATGACTGGACTGCGGCCAATCATTGAAGGCATGAATATGGGCTTCTTGCTGTTGGCCTTCAACCAGATTGCCAACAATGCTGGCATGCTGCGCTACACCTCTGGGGGTAATTACAAGATTCCCATGGTAATTCGCGGACCTGGTGGGGTAGGACGGCAACTGGGGGCAGAACACTCGCAGCGGTTAGAGGCCTATTTTCAGGCGGTACCGGGGCTGAAAATTGTGGCTTGTTCGACTCCTTATAACGCCAAGGGACTGCTGAAGTCAGCCATTCGCGACAATAACCCGGTACTGTTTTTTGAGCATGTCTTGCTTTACAACCTGAAAGAAGATCTGCCTAACCATGAGTATCTCGTGCCCCTGAATCAGGCAGAAGTGGTGCGCCCGGGTAACGATGTGACGATTTTGACCTATTCCCGCATGCGCCACCATGTGATGCAGGCGGTGAAGTCCCTAGAGAAAAAGGGGCTGGATCCTGAGGTAATCGATTTGATCTCTTTGAAACCCCTAGATTTTGAGACGATCGGGACCTCTCTGCGTAAGACTCACCGGGTAATCGTGGTGGAGGAATGCATGAAGACGGGGGGCATTGGGGCAGAGATTATCGCCTCGATTAATGATCGGTTCTTCGACGAATTGGATGCGCCGGTGGTGCGGCTGTCGTCTCAAGATATTCCCACCCCCTACAACGGCAAGTTGGAGAGCCTGACCATCGTGCAACCCCAGCAAATCGAAGCGGCGGTCGAAAAAATGGCGGCCCTGCAAGTATAGTGAGGGCAGGCGAAGCCCTTTCGGAGGGCTGTCTTATAGAGAATCGATATGGCCAGACAACGACTACTCTTGGGGCTGGTGGTGGCCCTAGCCATCGCGGCGGTAATGGCGATCATTCAGGTGCCTACCCGCCTGGGATTGGATTTGCGCGGTGGGTCTCAGTTGACCTTGCAGGTGCAACCCACCCAGGAAATTCCTGATATTACAGACCGGAACATGGAAGCGGTGCGCCAGGTGGTGGAGGGCCGGGTCAATGGCTTGGGGGTATCTGAGTCGGTGGTGCAAATCTTGGGGAATGATCAGCTGCTGGTGCAGTTGCCTGGCATTAGCGATCCCGAGCAGGCGGAGCGAGTGCTGGGAGGCACTGCCCAACTGGAGTTTCGGCCCCAGAAGCCAGGAACTGAGCAGCAGTTGACGGTGGAAAATCAGGTGTTGCAGAGTGAACTCAGTGAGTTGGAAGCCCTGCGAGCGGCCCAGGACAATCAAGATGATGGGGCGGCCTCTACGCCTGAGACCATCGAGCAGCTGTCGCCTGCAGAGCGTCAGGCTCGCCTGGAGGCTCTACAACAATCGGTGCAGGACAGTGAAGCTGCGATCGCAAACCTGTTCGAATCCACTCAACTCACTGGCGATAAGCTGGAGGATGCCATTGCCCGGCCCAACAACGCGGGTACTGGCTGGGAGGTGGTGATCGAGTTCACCTCAGAAGGAGCTGACCTGTTTGCCGACATGACCCGCCGCATCGCCGGCACTGGTCGCAGCGTTGGCATTTTCCTAGACAACCGCCTGATCAGTGCCCCCAGTGTCGACGTGGAGTTTGCCGAGACCGGCATTACCGGCGGCGGTGCGGTTATCTCTGGTAACTTCGATGCCCAAGCTGCCCGGGAATTAGAGATCCAACTGCGGGGTGGAGCCCTGCCCCTGCCGGTTGAGGTGGTGGAAAATCGCACCGTGGGTCCCAGCTTGGGCCGCGATAGCATCCGCAGCAGCCTTTATGCTGCCGTGGGCGGCCTGATCTTGGTGCTCATCTTCATGGTGGCCTACTATCGATTACCTGGACTCTTAGCCGATCTGGCCCTGGTGGTCTACGCCCTGCTGACCTGGGCGGCCTTCAACCTGCTGGGGGTGACCATCACCCTACCGGGCATTGCCGGATTCATTCTCAGCATCGGCATGGCGGTGGATGCCAACGTGCTGATCTTTGAGCGCACCCGGGAAGAACTGCGCGCTGGCAAAACCCTCTACCGTTCAGTGGAATCG
The DNA here is from genome assembly GCF_002075285.3 of Halomicronema hongdechloris C2206. Lineage (GTDB taxonomy): Bacteria > Cyanobacteriota > Cyanobacteriia > Phormidesmidales > Phormidesmidaceae > Halomicronema_B > Halomicronema_B hongdechloris. The sequence continues at coordinate 3,532,291 of NZ_CP021983.2, forward strand.
GGCTTTCATCGGGCCTTCTCCAGCATTCTCGATAGTAACGTCACCACCTTAATTGCCTGTGCGGCACTGTTCTGGTTCGGAGCGGGCTTAGTAAAAGGCTTTGCCCTAACCCTAGCCATTGGGGTAGCCATCAGCATGTTTACCGCCGTCACCTGCAGCCGTAGCCTGCTGTTGTTCGTGCTGAGCTGGGCCCAATTCCGCAAGCCAGAACTATTTTGTCCCGGGCTGTACCAGGCGCGCTCTTGAGGTGTGGCAATGAAACTCAGTGTAATCAAGCAGCGAACCCTATGGTGGACCGTGTCCATCCTGATTACGATGGTGGGCATCATCGCCATGGGGCTTTCCTGGCAACAGTTTCAGGCCCCGCTGCGACCGGGGCTAGACTTCGTCGGCGGCACCCGGCTGCAGCTGACGCGGGATTGTGCTCAACCCCAAGTCTGTGACACTTCCCTGCAAACGGCTCAGGTGCGGGAGGTGCTGACTCCCTTGGGTTTAGAGGCTAGCAGCATTCAGGTGGTGGGCGACGATCGTCAGAGCCTCTCTATCCGTACCAAGACCCTGGATGTAGAGCAACGGGCCCAACTGCAAGATACTTTAGAGGAGGCTCTGGGGCCCTTCGACCCTCAATCAATTCAGATCGATTCGGTGGGTCCCGTAATCGGCCAGCAATTATTTGCTTCCGGTTTATTGGCTTTGCTGGTAGCCTTCGCCGGTATCGTGGTGTATTTGAGTCTGCGATTTCAGCTCGACTACGCCGTGTTTGCCATCGTTGCCCTATTCCACGATGTGTTCATTACCCTCAGCATCTTTGCCATCCTGGGGCTGACCCTGGGGGTAGAGGTAGATAGCCTCTTCATCGTGGCCCTGCTCACCATCGTCGGCTTTTCGGTCAATGACACGGTGGTGATCTACGACCGCATTCGGGAGACGATCAAGCTCCACCCGCAGATGCATATCGATGAGGTGGTGGATGATTCGGTGCGTCAGACCCTGACCCGGTCCATCAACACTACGTTAACCACAGTATTGACGCTGATTTCTATCGTGCTGTTCGGCGGCGATACCTTAAAGTTCTTCGCCTTAGCCTTGATCGTGGGCTTTATCTCTGGGGCCTACTCCAGCATCTTTATCGCCAGCACTCTGCTGGCCTTGTGGCGAGAGAAATCTGGCCATGCGATCGCAACCCCTGCCTCTGACCCCTTGCCAGACCAACCCGACAGCGTTGTCTGACTAGTAACCCCATGCCCCCTCGCCAAGAGCAGCAATTAGAACGCCTGAGGCGAGCTGTCCTGAAGCTCTGGTGGATGGGTATCGCAGTGTTGTGGTTAACCGTAGGACTCCTGAGCCTGTGGGGACTGCGCCATGAAATTGAGCGGCTGGTCGAGTATTTCACTTGGGTAGAGGTACGCTATGGCTTGGCCTACAATCGGGGACCAGCCATCGGTCTGGGGCTCTGCGTTGGCCTCACCCTAGCCCTGCTCATCACCGAAAGCCGACATATCCTCTGGGGGCTTTCCCGCTCCGAGCGACAACGGCTAACCAGATTACTCGACAAGATCCAACGCCAGGGGCCCCACCATCCCCTGTGGCGGTGGGTCATGGGCAAATCCCCGAAGCCTTGAAACACCCCTAGCCCCCGCCGTGGTTCCACACCAGCGCTACACTTACTGGTTGATCCGCTAAGGAAGGCTACTGCACCTCGTCAACGGCCGCTCAGCCAAAGACAAAGACGGCAATACCGACTAATCGATAAGATGTTAAGTAATGTAACTTGATGCTTAAGGCGTCTGATCGTGTCAAATCGAACACAACGGGTCATCGTCATTGGGGCGGGGATTGGCGGCTTGACTGCCGCTGCCCTGCTAGCGCGGCGGGGCCATGAGGTCACCGTATTCGACCAGGCCTGGGTGCCAGGGGGTTGTGCCTCCACCTTCAAGCGGGGCGGATTTACCTTCGATGTGGGAGCCACCCAGGTGGCGGGATTAGAACCGGGAGGAATTCATCACCAACTATTTTCTGAGTTAGGCGTGGCTCTTCCCGAGGCTAGCCCCTGTGATCCGGCCTGTGCCGTGTATTTACCGGGAGAACAGACCCCGATCCAGGTCTGGCGCCATCCCCTACGTTGGGCCCGGGAACGGCGACAGCAGTTCCCGGGCAGCCAACCTTCTGGCAACTGCTTAGAGCGGCTGTTTCGATCAGTTGGCAATTTCAGGCTCGACGGACCGGTGCTGCCGCCCCGCAATCTCTGGGATCTGGGGCAGCTGGTTAAGGCAGTGCGCCCGGCGACGCTGCTGACAGCCCCCTATCTGTTCCTGACGGTGGGTCAGGTGCTGCGCAGCTATGGCCTCGATCAAGATCGACGGCTCCAGACCTTCCTCGATCTGCAACTGAAGCTCTATTCCCAGGTGGATGCCGACGCCACAGCTCTGCTCTACGCCGCCACGGCCCTAGGGGTATCCCAAGCGCCCCAAGGGTTGTTCCATCTCCAGGGCAGTATGCAGGTGCTCAGCCAGCGCTTAGTGGCAGGACTACGGCGTCACGGCGGTAGCTTGCGACTGGGGCATCGCGTCGAGGGAATTCACTGTACCCAGGGTCAAGCCACTGGGGTTACCGGGCAACGGCAGAAAACCGGCAAGACCTGGACCGAGTCAGCCGATCACATCGTGGCCAATGTGACGGTGCAAGACCTGGTGCGGTTGTTAGGCTGCCAAGCCCCGGTTGGCTACCGTCGCCGGGTGGAGAAGCTGCCACCAGCATCCGGGGCCTTTGTGGTGTATCTAGGGGTAGATCAGGCGGCCATCCCGGCCGATTGCCCGCCCCACTTGCAATGTCTCTATGACTATGAGGGACCGATTGCCGAAAACAATTCCCTATTTATCTCGGTCAGTCGCCCCGGCGATGGCCGCGCTCCAGCGGGCCAGGCCACGATCATTGCCTCGTCCTTTACCGATCCCGAAGTTTGGTGGCAGTGCCGCGACTATGAGGCCTTAAAGCGCCAATACACCGACACTGCTCTGGCTCGCCTGAGTCAATTTTTCGATCTCAGCCCCCAGCATATCTACCACCAGGAAGCGGCCACCCCCCGCACCTTCGCCCGATTTACCGCCCGTCATCGCGGCATCGTCGGCGGCATCGGCCAGCGGCTCAGTACCTTTGGCCCCTTTGGCATTGCCACCCGCACCCCCATTTCCGGCCTGTGGCTGGTGGGGGACAGCACCCACCCCGGGGAAGGGACAGCGGGGGTGAGTTACTCGGCCCTGACCGCGGTAGAGGCAGCTGGAGGCAGCAGCCTAGCTTAGCTGGAAAGGGGGAGTTGGGGAGCGGAGAGCGAAGAGGTGGGGTGATGGGGTGATGGGGAAGGGGAAAACGGAGGACGGAGAGCGGAGAAACGGAAAAGGGAATAGGGTAGGGGCGTGGTTGCCACGCCCAATGCAGAAAAGCCCTCGTTACTTCACCGATGCGACGCGATCTATTACTGCTTACCGATATGCCCTTCCGCAGGTCCAGGGCAGTAGTTCGACTACGTTGCTCCTGCGGAGCCGCTTTGCGAACACTACAAGCGGTTTGCCCTGGTCGGACTAGGGGGCTTGGTCCTGCCATTCTTGCAGCCGCAGTTGGGCCTGGGCATAGGCTTCAGTGCGGGGTGGGATGCGTTGGGCAATTGCGATCGCACGGTTCAGGTCATAGCGGGCCTCGGTCTCGGCCACCCGCAGTAGATCCCAACTCCACTGGTTGGCGGCCCCCACTGCCGCAGCCGACTCACTGCTGTCAGCCGGTATCTGTTGGGCCAGATCGATAGCCTCCACCAGGGCATCTACGGTACCCTGCTGAGCCACCTGATAGGCCCGTTGCAACTGCTGTTGTCCCTGTACTTTGCGACGCCAGGCCTGAATCTCACCCTGAGCTTCATCGTAGAGCACCCGGCCGGCCCCGATCCGGGCAGCCACCGTCACCGCCTCCGAGTATCGTCCAGCGTTGGCCAACTGCCGCGCCTGCCGCAATAGGGGCTCATCTTCCTGCCGCTGAATTTGGGCAGTCCACTGATCAATTTGATCTTGGGCCTCACGGTAGAGGACTCGCCCCGGCTCAATCCGCCTCGCTTCTTGGATAGCCGTCCGTAGGGCCTGTAGATCGCCCCCCCGGGCCAGCCCCTTAGCCCGCTCTAAGATCGGCCCATCCTCAATGGTTTCAATCTGCCGCTGCCAGCGGTCGATTTGGCGCTCAGCCTCAGACCAAGCAGGGCTAGTGCGGGAAATCTGATCGGCCTCTGAGATGGCTGCCCGCAAATCACTGACAGTACCTGGATCAGCCAAGCGCCGGGCCCACTCCAGCTTAGACAGCCCCTCGATTTGACTCTGCCAGCGCTGCATTAAGCCCTGGGCGCGAGCATAGAGGGGCTGATCCTGACCGATACTTTGTAACCGCTGAATCCCGGCTTCTAACCCTGCCACCGTATCTCGCCAGGCCAACTCATAGGCCTGGATAATCACATAGAAGTCGCTAATCTCCGCCCGCAGACCAGCCTCCCGGGGCACGAGGTTGAGTAGCTGAGTGGCGGTACTGGCATCTTCCCGCTTCAGTGCCGCTTCCGCAGCATCTAGGACCTCCCGGCCCAATTGCCGCAGCACCCGTTGGGCCTCACGGTGTAGGGGGCTGTCTGGATCGATGGAGGCAACTAATTTGAAGGCTTCCTGGAACCCTTCCAAGGTGCCGCGCTGGCCCAGACGACGAGCTTGCCCCAGGCGATTTAGGTCTTGGCGGGCCTGGGAAATCAATTGAGTCAGGGCTTCGTACTGGGTGGTTTCCCAGTAGTCATTACCCACAGAGAGTAGCTGAGTCGCCTTGGCGAAGGCTTCCCGGAAGTTTTTCTGCTCTAGCTCAGCTTGGGCTGCTTCATAGATGGCTTCCGCCTCTTCCCAAGTCTCCTTCCAGCGGCTAACCCGAGTCCGAACTTGCTGAGCCGCACTAGTGTCCTGGGGGATGCGCTGGGCAATGGCGATGGCCTGATCCAATTTTCCCTGGTGAAAGGTCTGCTCGGCCAGATCGAGAATTTGCTCGGCCCAGACTTCGATGCGCTCGTTAATCTCGGCTCGCAGGGGATGATCCTGGGGCAGGCCGTCGATCAGATCAATAGCTGCCAGCAGGCTGTCTACTTCACCCTGGGCGGCATAGGCATCGGCACACTGCAGCCGGGTTGAGGCGGAAGCAGTCGGCCAAAAAATGGCTCGGCAATTGGGCAGATTAGGGATACGAAACAGGCTGACAGCAGAGACAGCCCCCAAGCCAGCGAAGATAACAACTACCGTTAGAGCCGAGAGTTGCCAGTGGCGAGCTAGACGCTGCCAGAGAGAAGAGGAGTCGGAGGGAACAGGAGGAGCGGAATGCATTTGGCGATGTAGGCGGGCTATTTCGTCGCTGCCAGAGGTGTGGAGACGAGGGGCAGATGACGGCACCGTATAGGTTGAGCTGAGTCGCTGAGCCTTCCGAGGGCTGGGCCGCCGATGAGTGTCACCGGCAGACCAATGGGCAGAATCACGGCGGTTGGACATAGAGATCAAGGAGACACAGCGACAGGACTCGACGATGCCAACTTAAGCAAGACTTTTCTAGGATGAGGGGTGCTCTAAGACACCCTAAAACTCAGAAACAGTATAACGAGCCCCCCTGTAAACGCAATCATCTAGCAATATTTGCTGACAGAAGGCAAGGCCCAGCAGCAGGCAAGATAAGCCGTCGCTGCCGTCAGCCAGCCTCATATGTAAATATCCATCGGCAGGCGTAGAAATCTATCCGCAACGCCAGTTAAGGTCGGCAATCGGACTCGGTCTCTGCTGGCGTAGTAGGTTACTCAGGGCTTATTGCTCCTGGGGCAGGCGATTGCCGCCGTAGCATCAGCCATCAGGGAGAAGACACCTGAGACGCTAGAGGAATTAGCTGCAACCGACCTGCTAAGGGGGGGAGAGCACATCCCCAGCCGAGAATCGCTGATCATTGGGGATTGGCTCGCTCGACATTGCTCGTCTCCAATTCACAGCAAATAAGAGATATTGCCCGCCCAGTCGGCCCCGCCCAGTCAGAATGGATGCGCCAGAGCCCAGGACCTGGGTTGACTGACAAACCTTTAACTCGGGGCGGTTAACCCGCGTAGGCGGGTTTTCTTTGTATAGGCGCGGCTTCTAGCCACCAGCCATGAGGTTTTTGTCCGTCAATCATCGCCGAGACTCTGGCAGTCATCGTCGAGACTCTGGCAGTCGTCGCTGATATCTGGAGTCTCGCGGTCGAGACTTAAACAGTCACCGCTGACACTCTGGTAGTCATTGTTGACACTCTCAATGCTTCAGGCGAATGGCATCGCAGACCTGATCCAACAGCGTCAGGCGGCCCGGCAGCAACGCGACTTTGTAAAGGCGGATGATATTCGCGATCAGTTAGCGACGGTGGGGATTACGGTGGTTGACCAAACCAATGGAGAAGTCCATTGGCATCGACAGTGAATCAACGATAGCGCCAACAGCCTAACTATCTAGCGGACTTCGCACTCCCCGTCCACCCCGATTCAGCACATTCAAAGGCATTTCAGACCTGACAATGTTGTCTCGTGCTCTGAAATACGAAATACCTTTGGTATAGATCATGGTGGTTTTCACATCTTTGTGTCCCAACAATTCTTGAATGGTGCGGATGTCGTAGTCGTTTTCCAGCAGGTGAGTTGCAAAGCTATGGCGAAGGGTATGACAACTGACGCGCTTTTGCACACCAGCTTGCCTGACGGCTCGTTTGATGGCTCGCTGCAATCCACTCTCATGAAGGTGATGACGATGCACAATGCCACTACGCGGATCTTTGGAAAAGCGCTCTGCCGGAAATACAAACTGCCAAATCCATTCACAGTCCGCGTGAGGATATTTGTGCTCTAACGCAAAAGGTAGATAAACCGAACCATAGCCCTGCGCCAAGTCTTGTTGATGCAACTGTCAAACGCTTTGCAAATGCTGTTGGAAATCTTCGATCAGGCTGGTTGGCAACATGGTGATGCGACTTTCGCCCCCTTTCGCATTTCTCACTGTGATTTGCTGTTGAGAAAAATCCAGGTCTTTGATGCGAAGCCGCAGTGCTTCATTGAGTCTCAAGCCGCTACCGTAAAGTAATTTGGCCACCAATTGATAGACACCCGAGAGGTTTTGTAGCACTTCTGTGGCCTCTGTCGGAGTGAGGACAGTCGGTAGATGACGCGATCGCTTAGCTCGCACCGCATTAACATCTATCCCCAAATCCTGCTTCAAAACCTGGCGGTAAAGAAAAACCACCGCATTGAGCGCCTGGTTCTGCGTTGAAGCCGAGACCTTACCCACCACTGCTAGATGGGTCAAAAACGCCTCTAACTCAGCTCCTCCCATCTCAGCGGGATGCCGCTTTTGATGGAACAAGATGTAGCGGCGAATCCAATAAACGTAGGTTTGCTCAGTGCGATAGGAATAGTGCTTTAGTCGGATTTGGTCTCGAACTTGATCCAGTAGTTTTCGAGGTTGAGCTTCCATCAGTGGTAGACACAGTACACATGTATCTATCTTCACTCATGTTCAGTGCAATATACTGAGAAAACTCGGCAGATATACTGAAACTTTCAGTATATCTACCTAACATGAGCGTACTATATGGACAGCTTGCTGCCTATCCACTGTATTAGGCAGGATATACTGCAAGCAATCAGCCTATCCACCCTGTTTGAGGTAGATATACTGCAACTGTCGATCTAATAAGAGTTGGACAGCGCTCGAACACGATCGTGAAACGCACAGTGCCCGATGAGAGAAGTGCTATCTGAACACCTAGCCACGTTCATCCGGTCCCTCCCGGAGAAGCGCGAGTACGCCCGCGACGATCTTCTCGTTCCTGCGCTGAAGGTCGCCGAGGATGCCGACAAGGGGCTTGCCGTGTACGACGCTCCGTTCGGCTGGGGCAACCAAGAAGCGCGTGTGGCCCTGATTGGCGTGACGCCGGGTTTCACCCAGATGCAGATTCTCTATCGCGTAGTGCGGAGGCACCTCCTGTTGGGTGCGAGCCCCGAAGACGCTTGCAGGTTGGCCAAGTACGAAGCCAGCTTTGGTGGCACCATGCGCGGGAATCTCGTTCGGATGCTGGACGAGCTCGGGGTGCCGGAACTCCTCGAGGTCGCATCCACCGCCGATCTCTTTGGTTCCAGTTCCCATCTTCTGCACACCACTTCGGCTGTTCGGTACCCGACGTTCCTCCACGGGCAGAACTACACTGGCAGTCAGCCGCGGCTCGTGAGGTCCGCCTTCTTGATGCGATACGTTCGGGACGTTCTTGCGCCGGAGCTGTCCCGGCTCCATGCTGCAGTCTTCGTTCCACTCGGCAAGAGCGTCGCCGAGGCCTTGGAGCTACTGGAGACCGAGCAGCGCATCCCGGCTGGTCGAACGCTACATGGATTCCCACATCCATCGGGCGCGAACGGTCACCGCGCGCGGCAATTCGAGAAGGGGAAGCCCGCGATGAGGCGGCGGTTCGAGGAGATCTTGTGTGGAGGTGCCTCGGCGGGCGCTGTCCAACAACAGCATGCAGCGGACGGCGCTGCGCGCCGCCGCTGATGCCACACGTTATGCGGCTTTAACTTTTGGTGGTGAGACGGTATTTGAAGGCTACTGACTAGATGATGCGAGTTTAGAAAAGTCATGGTGAGATAGATCGCTCTTAGCGAGGAATATGACTTTTGTATAGGTTATGTTAAAAAGTTGTAGTGCTCACAAAGCTTCTTCAACTTGCTTATTAATTGATTTTGTACGCTTGCAGGAGATAAAACTAGACATTCTTCCCCATAACGTAGGATCTCTCGAATAAACCAGAATGTATTTGATACACGTCTAACTATGTAGCGAGCATCGTCCTTTACCTCATTGGTTATGTCATCTGGTTTAGGTTCATAAGCTTTTACCAACCTTCCCAATACTTGTAAGTGCACTTCGATATATTCAAGCCGATCTTGCCAACTGCCACTTGCTGGCAAGACGTTGATAATTCTATCTAAACGGAAGCAACGGTTATGGATTAGCTCGGGTAGATTCAAGCTACCCTCCGTTTCCTCACACCATGCTTCTAGATAGAATCGCTTTTCCCAAAAGCGAATTTCGCCGTAGCGAACGGTAAATTCCATCTGTTTGTTTTGAGAGTCTTCATAAAACAGATGAAAAGGCTGTTTAGCTTTAATTTGCTGATCAATGACTCTACGCCATGATTCAGTAGGATGACTAACTTGTTCCAGCAGTGCCTGGCGTAAAGGTGTCTCTAAATTGCCATGTTCTAGTAGGAAAAGGGCCAAAGTCTGTGCATCGGCAATATGACCAGAATCAACCAATAGTCTTATAGCTTGTCTGATGGCTGTATTTTGACTTGGGTCAAGTGCAAGTACACTGCCAACCTCAAGTTGGTGTTGAGCGATCGCCACGACTAACCCTGAAATACTGGGTTTATCGCCCCACATAATGCCTAAGCCATCAGCTATTGCCTCTAACTGCTCTTTAGTTCCAGGTGGGATGGAAAGTGTGATTGTCTCCTTTCTACGCGCCATTTTAGTTATACTTGCACCTTTCAGGAAATGTCGTTAGTATACATATATAGTCCATTCTCTCAAAATCTTACCTGAGTTTACTCAATTGTATCACCGTCTCAGTGAGGGATTCCCAGCATTACCCTGGAAATCAATATCTGCTGTGTGTCAGTGAAGAATCCTGGATCACGTGGATTTACAGAGATACTTCGTGAGAATAACCCTGTTCTTCGGCTTCAGCTAATTGAGTCAAGAAGTCTGTAAACCAAAGCTAGCAGTAAACTTCAAACTCATTCACTCGAGTTCAATTCCCAGCGAGGTCTCAAATGCACAAAGTTATTTTCTATCCAGTACAAAATGGTGATACGAGCCAAATTATTTTGAGTAATGGTAAGCGCCTATTATTTGACTTTCGCCATTTGAATCGTGGGGAGAAGGAGGATGATCCTGCTATTGATCTCAAAAGCCAACTAAATAGCGAACTTGCGAAAGCAAAACGCGATTACTTTGATGTTCTAGCTCTTACCCACGCAGATTTGGATCACATCTTGCATAGCACCGAGTTCTTTGAGCTACAGCACAATCCTGCTTATCAAGGCAATGGACGAATCAAGGTTAATGAGTTGTGGGTTCCAGCCGCCATGGTACTGGAGACAGCTACAACCGAGCAGTGGAAAACAAAAACAGAGTTTGTCCTTTGGCGTCAGGAGGCTCGGCACCGTCTTCTTAGAGGCGAGGGTATTAAGGTTTTCTCAAAACCGAAAAAGTTGAAAAGCTTCCTTGAGGAAAATGGGCTAACTGTAGAGTCACGTCGTGGCCTAATTGTTGATGCTGGAAAACCAGCTGTTCCAGGATTCTCTCTTGAGAAAGATGGCGTTGAATTCTTCTGCCATTCTCCATTCGTTAAGCATGTTGATGAAGGCGATGACTTACGAAATGATGCCTCGCTTATTCTCCAAGTTCGTTTTGAAGTTGCAGGTATTCAAACCAACTACCTTGCTGTGGGGGACTCAACCTGTGGCGTGCTTGAAGATATTGTACACACCACTAAAGAGCACGAAAATGAAGACAGATTGGAATGGCATTTGTTTAACATCCCTCATCATTGCAGCCATCACGCCCTGAATTCAGACGACAAAGGTGATAAAGAAACAGTTCCCCTTCCTTTAGTGAAAGAACTGCTCATGTACGGTCAATCAGGAGCCTACATTGTGAGTTCAAGCAAGCCAATTCCTGATACTAAAGGAGCCTACCAACAGGAACTCCCACCCCATATCCAAGCAAGAAAATGCTACGAACGGTACTTGAGGCAGATCGGTGGACGGAGGTTCGTTGTCACTATGGAGGAGCCGAACGAACGAAAGCCACAGCCTTTGGAGTTTGATATCACCAGCGCAGGAGTCAGTTTGAATACGACTGGAAACTCTGGTGTTAACATCATTGTCTCTTCTCCAACACCAAGGGCAGGTTAGATGGCAGATACATATACCAACTTTGGTGAGGTAATTTCTGAACTCACCGAAGACACCTTGGTTATCCCAATCTCGCGTCGAGTTTTTAGAGCTTGTTCTACCCATAATTTATTTGAGCTTATCGAGCTAAGATGTTTTGTTCACGACGGGCAACGCACAGCGGAAATGCTCGTTGTTGATTGCACTAATGACAGTGTCCCTACCAAAAACGAAATTGGGATCCTCTACCAAGAGCGTATTGGCTTAATCTTCAGTACTGAAGAAACCAAAATGCCTGAGATACGAGCGTTGCGAAAAGATTTCCCCGTAACCTCACACCAAAATCTTGTTAGAAAGGATGAACCTGCGTCGTTGTGCCTTTATTTTGAACCTTGGGAAGTAGTGCAACGTTCTTGGACTCCTCGAAGCCATCTTAATCGAGTATTATGGTGGCTTTCTGAAACCGCTAGAGGCACTTTACATCGTGAAGATCAACCAGTTGAACCGTTCTATTTTCGCAGTCTCTTCGAGATTATCCTACCTCCAAATTTTGACGAAAAAATTCAGCATCCTGATTTTTTTCTGACGCTCAAAAGAGTAGAGAATAGAGTCTTTTTAGGATGCTTTTTACAAGCTTCCAGGAAAAAAAGTGTTCAGATAGAGCTAACCTGTCTCGCTATTGCTCTTCAACCAGTAACTCACGGCTTTATTGAACCTTTTCCATATGATTTAGGAACACTTGACAAGCAATTTTCAGCGCGAGGCGCTACTCTGTTCGATTTGCTTTGTGCTGAGATCAAGCGTAGCGTGAATGGAGAAGGAACTCCAAAGGTATCTGATAGTAAAACACTTCTTATTTTTCAGATACCTGTTCAACGAAGTGGCAATAGTGTTGTAGAGCGAAATGAATACAAAGCGTTCTATCTCAACATCAATCTTGGGAAGTTAGGCGAAGCATGCGGTGTGTTAACAGATGGCACAGATGGTAACTACTACAATATTCCTGCTTTTGGCGAAGATTTGAGTTCCAATGATGCTTGGCGCTCTATTGACGTTGAACCGATCGAGATTATATTCTCTCTGACTTATGAAACTGCACGCCAAGCTTCTGGTATCACTGCTGACACTGCTGAACTTTCTGGTGTTCTTGCAGGTGTTGGGGCACTTGGTAGCAGTCTTGCCGACATCTGGTATCGAGAGGCGTGGGGCACCTGGACATTTGTTGATATCGATTACATTAAGCCGCATAATTTAGCCCGACATACAGCTAAACATTTTCAGGTTGGTCAGTTTAAAGCAAATGCAGTCAAACAAACAGTAGAGGAAACCTATTTTGACGGCTATGCAAAAGCTTCTGCTATTGTCGATAGTGTGACTAATTGGTCAAATGCAGACTTGAAGACTGCTGTTGAAAGTGCAGATTTAGTAGTTGATGCAACAACTACGCTTGCAGTGCCGCGTGATTTAGCGATCGCTGACCTTAAACGATCAGCATCTATTTTTCTAACTCCTTCTGGACACGACTCTGTTTTACTTCTCGAAGATTCCGATCGGAACGTACGCTTAGATGGACTGGAGGCACAATATTACGAAGCCATCTTGAATAATGCTTGGGGTGAGCAACATCTGCTTGGACATCAAGGGCATCTTTGGGTTGGTGCAGGATGTCGTGATGTATCAAGTGTGATACCAGTCGAGCTTCTTCAGCTTCATGCTGCAACACTTGCACGGCAAGTTAGGCTCAGATGTGAGCAACCCGATCCTGTAATCTCGGTATGGCATGTTGAGCAGCTATCTGGGACCATTAATGTTCACACAATATCTGTGGCTGCAAACCTAACTGTGGCTGCTAATGGTTGGAACATTATATGGAACGCTCGCTTGCAGGATAAGGCTAGGCAAATTCGTGCTGCTAATCTTCCAAATGAAACGGGCGGAGTCTTACTCGGCTATTTTGATCAAAAATTACAGTCAATCTTCGTGGTCGATATCCTCTCTGCTCCCTTAGACAGTGCAGCAGATTCAAGTGGATTTATACGCGGCGTTCAGGGTCTTGAGGAACAGATCAAAATGGCGCAAGCACGGACAGCTAACATTGTGTCCTACATTGGTGAATGGCATTCTCATCCACCAGGAATCTCAGCTAGACCGAGTGGATACGATATCAACCTCTTGAGCTATCTTGCTGAGATTCTCAATCGTGATGGACTGCCAGGTGTAATGCTCATTGTTGGTGAAAATCAGGAAACATGGTCAATCCGATAAATACAGGAGTAAACATATGGTTATAGATTTTATTGAAAAGAACTTTGATGATTATAACCGCAAGGCTAGACTAGCACCTGCCTTACTTGTTAGTTTACCGATCGCATTGACTGTCATTGCATTTTCCCCAAATCATGTTTGGTCATGGGGAGGAGTAGCCAGTTTGCTTGCTTGGTTTGGAATACTCAAGCTCTTGGCACAACTTGCTCGTGATATGGGTAAAGCTAAAGAAGAGGAGTTATACACTGCTTGGGGTGGTAAACCTACAACGTACTTTCTGCGGTACCGTACTACACGAAACAAAGTAAATTTGGCTCGTCAACATAGAAAGTTACATGAGTTAACAGGGCAGTCTATACCGAATGAAAGCGAAGAATTGGCTAATCCAGATTTAGCAGATCAAATATACGATACGTGTACTCAATTTTTGCTTTCTAAGACACGCGATCATAGTAAATTTTTTCTGATTTATGAAGAAAATTGCAATTATGGTTTTCGACGAAATTTACTAGGAATGAAATTCCTTGGAATTTTAACTTCATCTATAGGTGTGTTTTTTATTGGAGCACAGTGTATTTCCAAAATTGGATTGCTTAATATATTTGCAGCCAGGCAAGTCAATAGTTTAATTCAGGCAGGAACGAATTTACAATTCTCTAACTGTTCTTCATTATCAGTTGCTTGTTTACTGGTAAATTTTTTTCTGCTTATCGCCTGGTTATTGTGGATCAATTCGGGTTGGGTGAAAATAGCAGCTGATGCATATGCGATCAGGCTACTTGAATCTTGTGAAAATTTACCCTAATGCTTCCTAAAGTTAGGTTTCTGCGCTATTTATAATGTTGAGTAACTCAGGCTGAATTGCGGTTTGTAGTTGCGAATCAGGCAAGCGCCAGCCACATAACATTGCGCTGAACCGGAACGGAGCGTAAGCTTTCTGCTAAGTTGCAAAGGCTGTCGCCGTCCGGTTAGCTTAAACGTTAGACCGCTTAGCCCCAGTGGAGACAGTAACCTAAAAATCAAGCAAACGTTCAATAATTGGTGAAAATAAAACCAAGGAGCTATCAAGGAATTTGACAGTGCAATTTAAATCTTGTTGTACTGTCCTCGTTTTCGAGAGTAAGATTTAAAGAAGATTTTTATCCCACTGTTCAAATACAGGGAGAGTGTAAAAATGACTTCCATCAAAATCTCTGGTTCACATGATGACTTAGAGATGATTGAGTCATTAAGCAAAGAGATTTTTCGAGAAAATGAAATCCCAGTTAAAACTCAAATTTCTGAGTTTCGTAAAGATAGCATTGATGCAGAAATCGTTCTGCCTGTACTTTCAGTTACTTTTAGTGGGGTGATAGCAGTTGCTCAAATAATTAATCTTATACTAAATATACAGGAGAAGAGAAGCAAGAGTATTGCCCAAAAAGATACTCCTATCTCCCTCAAAATTGAGGCAAGTAATGGAAAAGAACTAGATTTTAGGATTTCTGGTAGCACGACAAACGAAGAAATAAGAAAGTATTTGAGTTCTGTCAATCAATTTATTGATGATTTTCTTCGAGATGATGATGGCATTTCATTAAATAATGATCAGCTAGGAGAGACTGCAAGCTCAACAGATATCGAAAAGATCAATTTGCTATTTAGAGGTTTGTTAAGCAATCTGACTGATATAAGAGAATGGAAATCTTTACCTCCAAAAAAGAATGGAGAAATAATTACTTTTAAATCAACTTTTGAGAAAACTAGCTTGAGAAAACTTATTTGTAACTCCAGAGTTTCAAAGATCTACTTAAACTATGAGGAAGCCAAGCTTTGTAAAGGGCTATTCTATATCTTGGAAAGGGAAAACATTTTAACTTTTCATGAATTAAGCGATGATTTTCGTGTAATTGACATGGAAAATATGTTTGTCAGATATGAAGTAGAAGAGCTTGCAATATTTAATAGAGTAAATCATCTTAAAAACTTTTTTCTAAACGATATATCCTCTCCATCTGCTACTGAAAACCTAGGTGAAGTAATTTCAATTTTGCTACTCTCAGCCGATCCATCTGATGCTACTAGATTAAGGATCGGAGAAGAATTTAGAGAAATCCAAGATAAGCTTCAACTAGCACAATTAAGAGAACGGTTTAGACTAAATCTTCGGATGTCCGCTCGCCCAGAAGACATCAGCCAATCATTACTAGATTCGCAGCCACAAATTGTGCATTTTTCTGGTCATGGCTTAGCTACTGGTGAGTTGTGTTTTGAAGACAAAATAGGAAAAGTACATCCAGTTTCACCTGATGCCTTGGCAGCTTTATTTGAGCAATTTGCAAGTCAAATCAAATGTGTGCTGCTCAATGCTTGTTACTCAAAAGCTCAGGCGATTGCCATTGCTCAGCACATTGACTACGTGATTGTTATGAATCAAGCTATTGGCGATAAAGCTGCAATTGCATTCACTATTGGTTTTTATCAAGCACTAGGGGCAGGACGTACGTTCAAAGAAGCTCATAAATTTGGATGTATCCAAATTAGGTTACAAAGTATTCCCGAACACTTGACTCCTATTCTTCTTGAGAGAGGCGCATGTGATTACTAACGCTGTCTAATCGGGATAGGGGAAAACCTCACGGTCTCCCCCTCCCACACCACCCATCGTGCGGGTCCGCAATGGGCGGTTCTCAACCTAAGTGCTAGACAGACTGACGGACTTGTCCTCGTAGCCCTGAACCTTCATCCAGAGGTCACGAATCGAAAGCAATCCCTGTTGTGCTAACCACTCATTCGTCATCCCTGTCTGCGTCGCCAACGTCCGCGACAACCGCCAATATCCCTTCCGGCTCAAGCCAGTGGAAAGGGCGTGCTGCCTCGGCGTTCCCAGTTTCAACAAATTGCCGATGCGCGTCCTCGGTCTACGCCATTGTTTCCAATAACACATCCGGATTCGTCGCCTCAGTGCGATCGCATATCGCCGTAGGTTGGGTTGAGACACGAAACCCAACACTCACAGGCTTTAGCCAGTATAATTGTACGGTGGGCATTATCTTTTCCGAGATCCTTGCTAACCCATACTCAACCTACAATGCCCACCACTGAAAAAAGGTGGGCAAACAAAGCTTAGAGACGATAGCAAGGGGTGTCTATTATGGCTTTGCCCACCCTACTTCACTACTTCACTACTGACCGCTGGTGGCACAGATGACATCGACAACATACAGCCCCTTTGTTATCAGTGCAATTCATCCAAGTTCAATGGTCGTTGAAAAGAACACTAATGAAGTTCCAGACAGTGCAACTCGGGATTGTTCAAGAGTTCTTGAATTGCTGTTGCTCCGGAACGAATTAATGCTTCGACTTGATTAGTTGGTGCATTGCCACATCGCAACCAAACAACTTTGGGTGGAGAGCCATAAAGCCGACTTCTTTCAGAGAAATCTGCATCTTGCGTCACTATGCAAAAGTCATTGAGCTTAGCAAAATCCCAGATTTCAGTATCTGTTTTCTCAGCTAGGTCATGGAATTGAACGTGGCTGGATTCAGGAAAAATATCAGCCAACCGATTAATCAGCTTACGGCTAAGGTTTTGGTCAAACAGCAGCTTCAAGCAGCACTCACCGATGCAACTAAACGATGTTCGCGATCAGCTGCGAACTCTAAACAAGCCCTAATGTCAGTTTCCGTTAATTCTGGAAAGTCGTCAATGATTTCAGCGGTAGACATACCAGCCGCTAACCAGCCCAAGACATCGTAGACCGTAATCCGCATCCGGCGGATGCATGGCTTGCCACCACGCTTATCAGGCTCAATCGTAATGATGTCGCGATAGCTCATAATACGGACAGGCTGCTTGTGCATACCTAAGTCTAAAGCAGGCTAACACCTCGCTGCAACGGACGGCGATTAGTTGGTCGATCTGAGGCAAGAGGTTGTCTGCCGCCGTTGAGCTTCACCGTTAGTCCGCAAGGTTATCTTTGGAGCGTTCATCAATCTTATTTGTTGGAATTCAGCAGCTAGCCACTGCGAGTCCGTCTGAGGGCGACGCGCTTGAAAACTACTATAGAGAACTAATTTCCAGATGTCGTTGCAAGTTAAACTAGCGTTAGCTGCCAATTCGCTCGATCTGAACTGTACACTGTTGCCATAGGTAGAAAGTGTTAAATACAAGGATTTTGCACCTAGAGTTACGAAACGAGGCCCTTTCGGAGGTGCTACCGAAATAGATTGTTTCTCCGCTGCTGTCAGTGCTGCGAATCATTGGCTTGAGAGTAACCCCGTACAAGTTGTGAATATCGAGACAATAATGTCGCCGAATGTCAAAAGTGCTACAGATGCTGGGGCATACAGATTTGGTATGGGGTTAGATAACTGGCATCAGTATGTACATGTCTGGTATATGGAAGAACAGGAAAGTTATAATAATCCTTAAAATTATTGCGACAATTGATTGGGGTATGAGTCAGCAGCTAGTTTTGGAAATCAGCGATGAAGTTTACGCAGACTTGCAGCGTAAGGCGAATGCAGTGGGCGTATCCATCCCGGAGTGGATAATTACTGTTCTCAGCAGGCAAGGGGAAGCTGTCACCAAATTAATACTGTCTCCGGAGCGGCAAGAGCAAGCACGACAGAAATTCAAGAGTCATGCAGGTGCAATTAGTCTAGGGCACGCGACGGGTTCTGATAACCAAGCGATTGATGCTGATCTCGCAAGAGCTTATGCCGATGAGTATTAGGCGCGGAGTGACTTTGTGCTTCTAGATACATCAGGCTTGTTGTGCTACGTCCATCGTGACGAACCGCAGCATGAAAAGGCAGTTCAGTTAGTCGATGGTGCAGGCAGTAGACTCTTGACTCACAGCCATGTTTTAGCTGAGTTGATTGCTCTTGCACTGGTTCGCCGACTTCCTCGGACAAAAGTTCTAGAGTTTGTGGTTGACCTGGTTGATAACCCGGACATAGAAATAGTCTGGGTTGATGAGTCGCGACACCGAGAGGCAATGCAGCTTTTGGTTAATCGACAGGACAAAACCTACTCATTGTGCGATGCGGTCAGTTTTGTCCTGATGCGCCAGCGTGGCATCAGCGATGCATTAACGACAGACTGTCACTTTGAGCAGGAGGGGTTTATCAGGTTGTTGCCGCCAGCAAGCTAACACCTCAGCGCAGCGAACAGTCAAAGTTTTCTGGTGAAATGCCGAGGGTGTCTGCCGCCGCTGGCTTTCACCGTTATGCGGCTGCAGTCCCTGGTGAAAGCAATCCCTGTAACCCTCGGTCAGCATGAAGGGCTGCTCTTCTACCGCTCTCTGGGTAAGCGGTGTAGGATGGTAGCAAGGAGGGTAATACGAATGTTCCTATCATCGACGAAGTCGTTGAACAGTTGAAAGCTATGCCTCAGCCTTTGCAAAGGCAGGTGCTTGAGTTTGTTATATCAAATCCGCTAAGACAGGCAACATTACGATGATGTATCACAACTGCAATCCGTCATTCCGGGCAAGCGCAGCGCGCCCCGGAATCTAGGCAGAGCGCTTTGGGCGTAGCTGAGATTGATGCCCTGGATTCCCGCCTTAAGGCCTCCGGCCTCGCTTCGCGAAACGCGGGAATGACAGAGATCTGTTTTCCTAGGTGAATTAACCGGATTTCATATTAGATCATTGGTGAAAGCAGAGGTTTGAGGTACACCAGGGCAACAATTGCTGCGTTTTGCTGGTTCAATTCCTTGCCGCCGCATAACATCAGCTCTCCCGGTCGGGTTCATCGCTCTGGGCGAGCCTCGTCGACTCCTTTCTGTTTTCCTCGGTTCGGCCCCACTGCTCCGCCCGGGGAGACATCGGTAGATGCTGTAGGATGGCAGAGGCCGTAGCCTCTGGTCGTTCCAGATGGGGCACATGGCCACAGTCGGCAATCCACACCAGTTGGCTGTGGGGAATAGCCTGTTGGAAGCGGGTAGCATCTTTGGTGCCTAGGATGCGGTCTTGCTCTCCCCAGAGGATCAAGGTGGGGCAAGTTATCTGTGGGAGTTTGGCCTGCAGGGAACGGTAGCCACCGCTTTTGGTGAAGGCGATTAGGGCCTGTTTCCAACCTGGCATGGCCACATGCAGTGAGGTGCAGCAATCGGCATCGGGAGTGACTAAGGTGCGATCGCAATAGGCCCGCAGACTGATGCGGTGACGCACCCAGGCATTCTGCAAAAAGGCGGTGGCCCAACCATCCAGGGGCGGTACCATCACCTTATCTATGGCCGGCCCCGCCGATAAGCCAGCGCTATCGATTAACACCAGCTGCTCGACACAGTCGGGATAGGCCAGGGCGAACTCGAGGGCGGCAGCCCCGCCCATAGAAGCTGCCACCAAGATTACTGGGCGTCCGATCAACTGCTGCCAAGCGCTATGGAGATGCTGCTGGATCGCCGCTGGATCGAAGCGGGGGCTGACGATGCGATCGCTAAAGCCAAACCCCAGCAGGTCAATGGCCCAAACTTGGGTGCGGGCCGCCAGCCGCGGCAGTAACCGTCGAAACTCTAGCAGAGAGCTATCGAAACCATGCAGCAACAGTAGAGGGGGTTCCCCAGCCCCCTGACAGACATAGGCAGTGGCGATGGGGTCAGGGCTCAGGGGCGTAATCACATCCTGCCGCTGCATCTGCTGGGCCATCTCAATGGAGGTGGCCTCGCTGAGCTGATGGACCGCCGGGGGCAGAAACTCGGGAAACATTATCGACGTGGCCTGTGAGAAGACACTCTGATGGTAAACAATCGGCCCTAGGATGCGGTTTCTTGGCTCGGTGTCTGAGCCGATTGAGGTTGGTAATAGCTGGCCACCAGAGCCATCATCAGCCACCACAGGGTGCTCACCTGGGGCCGATACCAGACGGTGTCCACCAGCCCGTGGGCCAACATGCCACCCTGACCCGCTAGGGCCGCCATCAACCAGTAGCCCTGGGCCGCTTGCTGCTGTCGCAACCACTGCAACCGTTGCCAGCCCTGACGCCAGGTGATGGCTACCAACCAGAGAAAACTGGCCAGGCCTACTAGGCCGGCCTCCACGGTAATTTCTAAGAAGACAGAATAGGCACTGAGGGCGGTGAAGCGGGGCCGTTGATAGAGGGGATAGATCTGGTTGAAGGCATCGTTGCCGGGGCCGATGCCCAGAATCGGGTAATCGCGAATCATATCGACGACGGCGGCCCAGACATTGAGACGAAAGTTGTTGCTACTATCCTCACGACCGGCAAAGATGCTCATGACCCGCTGTTGCAGGGTATCTACCCCCAGGACCGCGATGATCAGCACAGCGGTGAGACTGCCCAGCAGTGCTGGAATGGCCCAGCGCCGCCAACGGGGAGAAAACCAGATGCTCCAGTACTGCACGACCAACAGCAATAGCACAAACCCCGCCGCCACGAAGCCGATCCAGCCGCCGCGGCTCAGGGTTAGCACCAGGCAGACCGTCGTCACGCCGGTCATGACCAGAGCCAGGAGCTTGGGCAACCAACGGGGCCAGACGAAGATGGCGGCGCCACTGAAGCAGACGGCGGGCACCAGATACCCGGCTAGCAGGTTGGGATTGCCTAGGTAGCTATAGATACGGGTGGTGTCAGCCAGAGAGGAAGTGGGATCCACCCAGGTGGCCAAGGCCTCGGCTCCGAAGATCCACTGCCGCAACCCGTAGACCGAGACCGCCAGCGCTGTCAGTAGATAGATCAAAATCAGCCAATTGCGGGCCCGGGGCCGCCGCAACACCCGAGCCAGCAGTAGAAATAGCCCTAAGTTGAGGGTGAGCTTGATCAATCCCTGCAAGGCGGCCAGTTTCACTGGCGACAGGGCCGTGGCCAGGGCCATAACTCCCCAAAATAGCATCACCAAGACATGGATCGGAGTCAGCCCTCCACCAGCCTCGTCGCTGAGGGTCAAGAGGGCCCACAGGGCACCGGCCGCTAGCATCAGCACCCCTAGCAGGGGGGTGGACACATAGGGGGCCAGGCCGTAGAGCAACAGGGCAATCCCTAAGCCGATCCAATCGGCCCAGGGCAGGAGCCGGCTACTCTGGCGCCAGCGCCGCCAGGGGCCCAGCCAGCGATGGAGAATGCTGACCTGACGCCATTGATCGAGGGCAACGCCATCGAAGGTAATCCAGTTGGCCATGATGCGATCGCACAAATAACCTCCCCATCATGCCAAAGAATCGGAATCCCAGGCACCCCGTCTATACCGGAAGCGATAGGGGCGTCAGGGCCAGAGTGGGCTCCCTCAGCCGAGGCTAAGCAGACTGCCGCTGCCCTATGTTAACAACGCAGACATTGGTATATAGTCGGGCGATTAGCTGACACCCCACCTTAGTCGTCCCCAAGTAGGTTAAATAGGGCTGTAGATGGGGATAGGCCACCTGCCAGAAAAACTGTGGATAGCTGCGGCGTAAATCCTCAACGCTACGATAGCCCCAGTGCTGATGCCACCCCACTGCCTGTAATTCCTCAAATAAATCTGGCAGGCGTTGCAAATAGCGGGCATCTCCCAACTGCCCTAGGAGGTCAGCCGCACGACACAGACTACCGTATCCAGTCGTATCCTGATAGGCCGGGAGCTCTGGTACCGGGAAGCGAGTCATCTCGATGCAGGCGACCATGGCGTCAGCATCAAACAGGGGACGATGGGCCAGGCGTTGGCGAACAAATTGCTGCCCCCGCTCGATGTGATAAGGCGCCAGGAGGGCATCACTACTGCCAGCGGGTAACTGCACCAGCTCATCGCCCCAGCCAGTGCTGTAGTGATGCTGGCAAGGACAGTCCTGTTGACACACCCCTCGGCAATAGCCCAGATCATGACAGAGGAGCGCCCCCATGACCGTGAGCCAGTCCTTGGGAGTCACGCTGCCTTCCCGGATTTGCTTCCCGTCTAAGAGCATCTGACCAGCCCAGAGCACTTGCAGCGTGTGGTCTACCGTGTGATAGGGGGCATTGCCCTCAGCCAGAATCGGCAGCACTGCCGTAGTCAGGTTGGTAAAGGCTTGCCATACCTCCATGGGAGGGGCCACGAATAGACTGCGATAGGCCGTGGCGAGTCGATTTAGCAGAGTATTAATGCCTAGAAAGGGAGTGTTGTTGGCCATGTGCTTGCTCACTCGTTACGTCAACGTTTCTAACTGCCGAGGACGACTCTCAATCAGGAAGGCCTCATCTTTGGCCTTGAATCTATGGACCCATGACTCATGATCATGAAAGTTCTGTAATCTGTTGTTGCTCTTGGCATAGTATTTTGCGGCAGATCAACAGATAAGCAACCATAAAACCCCATCATTTTTGGCCAATTTCAACTGCGTCTCTCCCGAGAGACGATGATCATTGTTCCCTAGTGATCCCGATCAGATCTCCGTAATCTTACTGGCGATATCTTAGGACAGACACCAATAGTCTCAGTATCACAAGACGTTGAATATAGGCTGGCTTCAACCTGCAGTGACGAGGACAGTAATCGCGAGTAGCATTGCCGACAAGGCTCTAGACGGGCGGGTCAGCCAATTGATCGTTGTATCCCAATGCCTTAGATTCCAGCGACGCTTGAGTAGGTCATACTGCCTGGTGATGGCTCTTAGAGGATGTTTGGAAAGTACCCTGCAACCTTTCTCCAGACTAGTGTCTGGCCAGCAGGGCCATACACTCTAAAATGCCTACCTTACAGGCCTTTCAGCCGAGTTTTCAAATGTCCTCTTATACCCCCCTGTTGACTTAGAGAAATGTCCTGACGTCGAAATTATTCATCTCAAGTAGGATCTGACTACTTTATTTTTCTATTGGTTTATCCATCAGGAAATTGTGCAGCCGATTGATGATGAGCAGCCGTGTAAATTGATCCATCTTTTGGGTCAAATCACTCCAAAATAATGTGATGGATACTTTCAATAATGCCCCTGAATTAACGGCCGAAACAGCCCTTGATTATGTTGATTGGTGCTACTTTGACCATACAGGTCACCACCTTACTGATTTAGAACGCCAGGTATTTTTAGGCTCGTGGCAAGGACAGACCTATGAGGAAATCTATCCGTCTAATCCTGAGTACTTAGAAAAAAACGTGGCCTATAAGCTCTGGCGAAAGCTATCGCAGGTCTTAGGAGAACGGGTCCATAAGAAGCACCTGCGTGGGGCGGTGATGCGATCGCACCAACGCCAAGGGAGCTGGCAGATCGCCATTTACCATCGCCAGAGTCCCTCAGACCGACGCTTAGCAGAAGAACTGGAACGGTTGCTGCAGGTCTTTGGCCACCGGGTTACCCGGTATTCTGTAGATGGCATCGCCTCAGACAAACGGCGGCACCACCTTGGGGACTGTGGGGTACACCTGACCACAGTCTCACCCCGGCTGCCATCCCCCTAAGGGAGCCAGGGATTCCCTCGAATCAGGGGAGTCGCCGAAAAAACACTACATTTAGTGATCACAAATCTGCCAAACCCACAGATATTGAGTATAGTGGGAGCGTATTTTCCGGAAAGTTGCCGCTTGCAGCTGTTGTTCCCTGCAGATATCAAATAGTGGCCGATGCTTTGGTTTCCTGGCAGAGACTGGAGCGGCTGCTCTGTTGCTGTTCCCTGCTACGCCTTGCATGACCGCAACTACGCCTGGTTGACATCCATGCTTTCCATCGAAATCGTCATCGTATGTATCATCGTCCTCTATATCTGGACCAAGGAAGTCTTTAAGCCACCCAAGCAGAAAAGCGTTGAAGAACAGTTGGCCGAGGCTCTGAAAAAGTACTTAGAGAAGGGGGTGAAGATCCGCAGTGGTGATGACAAGTCATCATAGGGGGCGCTAGGGAATCTATTCGTTGAAGTGGCGGCGGGCTGCTCTGCCCTTCTCGTGCTCTACGGGCAGGCTGTATCAATGGCTCCATGGCACGTGTAGGGCACTCAGCGGCTCCGCAGGAGCAACGAAGTCGAGCCACTGCCCTGGATCCCGTGGACGGGCTTGTTGGTCAGTAGTCATAGACCTCGGTAAGACCACACTTAATTGCACCAGTCAAAGCGCTCACCCGGGGGAATTTCGCTTCCCCCGGCCCCCTACGACCAGGGCAAACCGCTTGTGGTGTTCGCAAAGCGGCTCCGCTCGTAGTGAGCGAAGTCGAACTGCAGGAGCAACGGAGTCGAACTACTGCCCTGGACCTGCGGAAGGGCTGGTCGGTGAGTAGTGATAGAGATCGCGTCGCATCGGTAAGTGGTGAGGAGCATGTTTTCGGCTTCTGCCTTCCCCTCTGTTTTCTGCCTTTCCCACGCTGCTGCCCTGGACCTGCGGAAGGGCATATCGGTGAGCCGTGATAGATCGCGTCGCATCGGCAGGGTAGCCGGTTTTCTGCATTGGGCGCGGCAACCGCGCCCTACCCTGTCCCCTTACCCTCTCTTACCCTCTATCCGCTATCGGCCTACTCGCCCGCTCATCCACCGTTTGACAGGGAACCAAACCATTCACTCACTCAACACTCAACACTCAACACTCAACACTCCAGGCAGGCTCCGCCTTTCTTGAATGCCGCTAGGCTATACACCCCATCACCCCATCACCCCACCACCCTTTACCCATCCACCCTTTACTCACTCTTCACTCTGCTGCTACGCACGGGCTAAGCCCTCCGGGCAGGCTACGCCAACGCCCTATACTCTTCACTCTTCACTCTTCACTCTTCACTCCACTCCATCCACTTCCTCGCAGTCCCAACGTTGATCCTGGCCATTCGCTAGATGAATCTGGAGCCGCGCTCCGCCGGGAGTATCTTGCCGGGGAGGGTCTAGGCAGACTCGGGCCTGCACCTGTTGCAACACTTGCAGGGCTAATCCCAGCCGCAGGCCAGGGGATAGGATGGCAGGCCCTCGCTGTGGCCATTGTTGCCATAGCTCGCTAGGCTCTTGCCACTTGCTGTCAGGGCAATCGTGATCGAGTTGCAGGATTAGTGATGGAGCGGTGGGTGCTGAGACCAAGCGCAGGGCAATTTGACGGCTGTCGTTGGCCACACAAATCTCGATCAGCATCACCAGGGCTTGCCGTAACCAGATCGGGTCACTGAGGCCATAGACCTCTGTTGGGGGCAGCTCCAGGCTGAAGCGACAGTTGCGATTAGCTACCTGCAACTGGGTTAGCTGTTGCACCTCACTGAATAGCTGCTGCAGACAGACGGGTTGGATCGCCGCTGCGATCGCACCGATCTGTAACTTAGAGATGGCAGTGAGTTGATCGAGCAAGGCCAACACTTCCTGGGTAGCGGTCTGGGCCTGCTGCAGAAACTCCCGCTCTTCCTCGGGGCTGTCGCAGAGGTCCTCCAGGATCATCTGGTGTAGGCTAATCACCCGATTGATGGGCGATCGCAACTCGTGGGAGGTGCGGGCCAGAAAGCCTCCCTGAAACTGAGCCTGTTCTAGGGCCCGGCCATAGGCCAGGCGGTAGCGCTGGATGTCTTGATCAACCATGACCACAGAACGATTAAGGACGAGACGTTTCGGCGGCGTCCTCTTGCCCAGCATCGGGAGGGAGAGACACGACCCCGGAGCGCAGGGTGACCCATTCCCCTTGGCTCCACTGCACCACTGTAGACGCCTGACCGGAAGCGGCCCCATCTCCGTCGCCATTGGCCGCCATGCCTAGGTCATTTGTCGCCAGGGACGATTGGGCTTCAGTGGATAAGAGCAAGGCCTCGGGAAATTGGGCCGCAATGGCGGCCATGCGGGTGAGGGGCGCACTGCCTGAGGTGTTGGCACTGGTGGTGGCCAGGGGACCGGTGCGGGCCAACAGGTAGCGGGCCAGGGGATGGTCGGGGACGCGGATGCCCAAGGTGCCAGACCGGGTGGGATTCATGGCCGCCGGCATGCGGTCGCTGGCGGGCAAGACCAGGGTCAAGGGACCGGGCCAGTAGCGATCGGCTACCCGCTGCCAGATCAGGCGCTCTGCTGCGGTACCCGTCACATAGGCAGCAGGGTATTGAAGGTGGCCCCCCCATCAGAATCAGAGGCTTATCCTGGGCCGCTGCTTGGCCGCGTAGATGCGATCGCAAGTTATCGGGCAGGGCGGCCAGAGCCCGCACTGTATCAGTGTGGGAAAACTAATCAGGGCGCCAGCCCGCAGGCCCTCGATCAAGGCTGAGAGTGTAACCTGTGGCATATATCCTAAGCGGCCAATAACTGTCGCAGCACATAGGGCAAGATTCCCCGTGGCGGTAATACTCCACCTCATCTAGGGTATCAATGGCGGCAGATCAGGGGCACTTCCTCCTGGCTACCATCAGCCGCTGCACCGTCATGGTCACTGTCATTCCGGCCTGCACCCCCGACTGCAGACCGCGGATAGAGAAGATTTCGCTGCCGTCTAGCTCCAGGGTCTGGCGGTTGACGCCGGGCTGAAATTGCAACGGCAAGACGCCCATGCCCACCAGATTAGAGCGGTGGATGCGCTCGTAGCTCTCGGCCACCA
The DNA here is from genome assembly GCF_002075285.3 of Halomicronema hongdechloris C2206. Taxonomy (GTDB): domain Bacteria; phylum Cyanobacteriota; class Cyanobacteriia; order Phormidesmidales; family Phormidesmidaceae; genus Halomicronema_B; species Halomicronema_B hongdechloris. The sequence goes on from NZ_CP021983.2 coordinate 3,559,001, forward strand.
CCGCCTTCACCCCCAGTAATCGGGTCCCCTTGGCAGCCCAATCCCGGGAGGAGCCGGTGCCATATTCCTTACCGGCGATAACGACTAAGGGAGTGCCCACGACCATGTATTCCATGGCGGCATCGTAGATGGACATCTCCTTACCTTCCGGCATCTTGCGGGTAACGCCACCGGAAGAACCTGGCACCATCTCGTTCTGTAGGCGAATGTTGGCGAAGGTGCCCCGCATCATCACTTCGTGGTTGCCGCGGCGAGACCCATAGGAATTGAAATCGCTGATTTCAACCCCATGCTGCCGCAGATAGTGCCCGGCCGGGCTGTCGGCTTTGATCGCCCCGGCTGGAGAGATGTGGTCAGTGGTGATGCTGTCCCCTAACAAGGCCAAGGGGCGAGCCTGCTCGATGTCGGCGAAGGCACTGCCATTGACCTCAGCCGCCATATCGGCGAAGAAGGGCGGATTTTGCACGTAGGTGCTATCGCTGCGCCAATCATAGGTTTGGCTATCGACGGTGTCGATCTGGCGCCAATTCTCAGGCCCCACAAACACATCGCCGTAGCGACTGCGGAACATCTCCGGCGTTAGGGCGGCGGCCATCACCTGGCGAATTTCCTCGGTGCTGGGCCAGATATCGGCCAGATATACCGGCTTACCGTCGCTGTCTTGGCCAATGGGGTCTTGTTTTAGATCGATGGCCAGGTTACCTGCGATCGCATAGGCCACCACCAACGGCGGCGAAGCCAGATAATTGGCCTTGGTGTGAGGACTGACTCGGCCCTCGAAGTTGCGGTTGCCCGACAGCACTGCCCCTACCACTAGGTCTTCTTGTTCCACGGCCTTGGCGATGGCCGGCGGCAGCGGCCCCGAATTGCCGATGCAGGTGGTGCAGCCGTAGCCCACCAGATTGAAGCCTAGGGCGTCTAGGTCATGCTGCAAACCCGCCTTTTCTAAATAGTCAGATACTACTTGGCTGCCAGGGGCCAGGGACGTCTTCACCCAGGGCTTCACCGTCAGCCCCCTGGCTCTGGCCTTGCGGGCCACCAAGCCGGCTCCGATCATCACGGAGGGATTGGAGGTATTGGTGCAGCTGGTAATGGCGGCAATCACCACGGCCCCATCGCTGAGGGCATAGTCGGTGCCAGCGACCGGCACCGACCGCTTCTGGTCGTAGGAGAGGCCCTTGCTGAAGCTGGGAAAATCGCTCTGCTTAAACTGATGGGCCAGCTGAGACAATTGCACCCGGTCCTGGGGACGTTTGGGGCCAGCCAGAGAGGGCTCCACCGTAGTTAGATCTAATTCTAGGGTGTCGGTAAAGAGAGGATCGGCACTAGCGGCTGCCCGCCACAGCCCCTGCTCCTTGGCATAGGCTTCCACTAGGGCGATGCGCTCCGGGTCACGGCCAGTGAAGTGTAGGTATTCCAGGGTGACCTCGTCGATGGGGAAGAAGCCACAGGTAGCACCATACTCGGGGGCCATGTTGCTAATGGTGGCTCGGTCGGCCAAGGTGAGGTGAGCCAGGCCATTGCCATAGAACTCCACAAACTTACCCACCACCCCCTTCTGCCGCAGCATTTGGGTTACCGTCAGCACCAGGTCCGTGGCCGTCGCCCCCTCGGGCAATTGACCGGTCAACTTAAAGCCCACCACCTCAGGAATCACCATGGAAATGGGTTGGCCCAGCATGGCGGCCTCGGCCTCAATGCCGCCTACGCCCCAGCCCAGTACCGAGAGGCCGTTGATCATGGTGGTGTGGCTATCGGTGCCTACCAGGGTATCGGGATAGGCCAGGGGTTCCCCAGACTCATCGGCCTTGGTCCAGACCACCTGAGCCAAGTATTCCAAATTCACTTGGTGACAGATACCAGTGCCGGGAGGCACCACCCGAAAGTCATCGAAGGCGTTCTGGCCCCAGCGCAGAAAGGCATAGCGCTCGTGGTTACGACGGAACTCGTACTGCACATTTTCGGCAAAGGCGGCGGCGCTACCGAAGGCATCCACCATCACTGAGTGATCAATGACCAGGTCTACGGGCGACAAGGGATTGATCGCCTCAGGCGACCCCCCCAACTGCACCATGGCATCCCGCATGGCCGCCAGATCAACCACTGCCGGTACCCCGGTGAAGTCCTGCATCAGCACCCGGGCCGGACGATAGGCAATTTCGCGGTCAGAGTGACGCTGGTCCAACCAATCGGCCACGGCCTGGGCATCGTCGACAGTGACGGTGCGGCCATCTTGATGGCGCAGTAGGTTCTCCAGTAATACCTTGAGACAGTAGGGTAGACGGCTGATATCGCCCAATACCTTGGCGGCCTCGGCCAGACTGTAGAACCCGTAGCGACGACCTTGGACAGTAAGCGTTTTACGGGTGCTGGCGAGAACAGGGGCGGTAGTAGTCACGATGGCTCTTCTGTATTTGATCTGTATCTGAATCTATACACGACTGCAAGGGAGTGGCGGCTAGAAACGAAGGGCTCCCTCCCAAACAGCTAGGCTCACGATGTTTCATCGTGACAAACTAGCGTCAGCTTTGGCAAGCATAGACCACGACTCTTGGGTGCTTGCTGCTACCTCTATTTTAGGCGGAACTGGATTGCCCTTACCTTTAGCAGGGTCGCCCTTGGGAAAAAGCTATGTAGGCTACGGGTGGGCAGGCAATGGGGTAACGAAGTTATGGCGGCTCAGCCTTATTCAGTCTCAGAAAACGGTCAAAGAGCAGATCCCAGTTGCTTGCAGGAAGCGAGCATCTAAATGCTAGCGGGTTTCGACGGCTATTGGCTCTGGCTCGTCTCGCTGGGTGGGCTGATGAAAAATGGAGTACACGGTCCGTACGGTAAATAGCACCATGCCTATGGCACCAATGGTAAAGACGATGTCTCCAGGGATGCGTAGCCACACGGTCCACTGCATCCAAGGGGAACCGATTACCTCGGCACTACGGGCATACCAGGTGCCATGGTTGACCGATTGCATCAGCTGATAGAAGCCGTTGGGAATCAAGCCCAGCACCATCATCATTCCCAACCCCCCGTTGAGGCTCCAAAAACAGACCCGCAGTAGGGGTTCATTCCAGGCCGGTTCGGGGACAATTTCTCGCAGAGAAAATAGCATCAGGGCAATGGCCAGGGAGCCATAGACCCCAAATAGGGCACTGTGGGCGTGGATTGGGGTGGTATTGAGGCCCTGGGAGTAGTAAAGGACGATCGGCGGGTTAATCAAAAATCCAAACACACCGGCCCCCACCAAGTTCCAGAAGCAGGTGGCCAGAAAAAAGCGCAGGGGCCAGCGGTAGAAATTCTCGGCCTGCTCTGACATGCGCAGGGTTTTTACCACTTCAAAGCCAATCAGGGTGAGGGGCACCACTTCCAGAGCTGAGGCTACGGCTCCAGTGGCGGCGATGAAGGAGGGGGTCCCGGCGAAGTACAGGTGGTGCAGGGTGCCAATGACGCCGCTACCTAGATACAGGATGGTGGTGAGATAGGTGGCCCGCAGGGCCGAGGACTTTCTCAAAAAGCCCAGTTCACTGCACAGATAGGCAATAGCAACGGTGGCAAACACCTCAAAGAAGCCTTCTACCCACAGATGGACTACCCACCAGCGCCAATATTCTGCCACGCTTACCGGGGTGTGGTTGGTGTACATCAAGCCGGAGGCATAGAACAGGGGGATGGTAATGGCACTGTAGAGGAAAAAGTGGTTGAGGCCGGTTTTGCTGCCTTCGTGTTTTAGGGCTGGCCGTAGGGCACGGAACATTAGCCACAGCCAAAACACCATGCCGCCAATCAACAGCAGTTGCCAAAGGCGCCCCAGTTCCACGTACTCATAGCCTTGGTGACCGAAGAAAAAGCTAGTATTGCCGCTGAGAATGCCCTGGACACTGGCCCAAGAACCGGCAAGGGAGCCGACAACAACGACGGTGAGAGCGATGAGCAATGTGCTGTTGCCCCAGACTTGGCCCTTGGGTTCTTGCTTACCAAAGCGAGGGGCGAAGTACAGCCCAGCAGCTAGCCAGCAGGTGGCAATCCAGAATACTGCCAACTGCAGATGCCAAGTACGGGAGGCGGCGTAGGGAAGGTATTGCTGTAGGGGGATGCCATAGAAACCGTCGCCCTCGACGGCATAGTGGGCGGTGACCATGCCCATGGCAATTTGTACGCCAAATAGGGCCATGGCCACACCGAAGAAGAGGCTGGTGGCCTTTTGGCTGGGGGTAGGCCAGCGGATGGCCGGGCGTTCTGGTACCGTTTGCACCTCGTCGGTGTCTTCCTGGGTCAGGTAGAGAAACAGGAAGGCTGCGATCGCAAATATCAGCACGATCACCGACACAATCGACCATACCAGAAATTGACCAGGAGCCTGGTTGCCAATCAGATCATCGTGGGGCCAGTTGGCGGTGTAGGAGAAGGGGGCATGGGGCCGATTCGCTGAGGCCGCCCAGGCGGTCCAGGCAAAGAAGGCTGTAACATCGTGAATATCCTGCTCACGCTCGAACCAGCCCTCGGGAATGGAGTGGGTCACCGAGCCGTGGGCCAGCAGATCCTGGTAGTCGGCAAACACCTGTTTCAACCCCTGGGTTTGGGCGTTGGTGAGCAGTAAGGTATCGGTATCGGCCTGGTAGCGGTTGGGCTTGAACTGGTCACTCACCTGAGCTTTCAGCACCGCCCGCTCCGGGGAGCTGAGGGCATCTAGATCGGCCTGGGAAAAGTCGGGGTCGTTGGCGTAGAGGACCCCAGCGGTGGCTAGGCCCCAGCGATGCAGCACATCTGCGGTCCAGTCTGGGGCTAGATAACTGCCATGGCCCCAAATACTGCCAATGTGCTGGCCGCCGCGACCCAGATAAGTGATCTGACCGTTTTCGATATCATCGGCAGTGAAGATCACCTCTGCCTGGGGGGATTGCACCGTGGCCGGTTGAGGCGGCGCGAACTTGGCAATAGCTACCCCCGCCCCCAACAACACACTGAAGGTAACCACACAGATCAGCACCAGCCACACCGGCAAGCTGAACTGTCTAAATTGGGAGCGGGCGGCAGCCACGTCCCCAATGGATGGATTCGCCATAGGTCAGTTGCCTCAATTCGACGGCTGGTCTCCATTGTGTCAAGTTGGGCAACAGGATTCTATGAGATAGCTCATGGGCAAGACGATTAGGGGCAAGGACCTAGTTCGCTCAGTCAATAGCGGCGTTATTGCTGTTGCAGAGGCCTCGGTCGTGTCTGCTAGAGCTCGAGCCGCAGGACGACAGGCGATGCCATCTATCCTGCAGGCATTTGCAATACAACCTTACCGATCACCTGGCCCGACTCCACTAGGCGATGGGCCTCAGCCGCCTGGCTCAGGGGGAACGTTTGCCCCACGTGAATGTGCAATTTCCCGGCATCAAACCAGCGGGTGCATTCCTGCAAAATCCGCACCTGGTGCTGTTGGGCTTGGGTCAACCCCTGCAGGGCCGGGGTGAGCATGAGTTCATACCCTACGCGCAGGTTACGGGTGCGGGCCGTCTTCCAGTCGGTGTCTGGGGTCGGCGATAGCAGAGTGACGATGTCACCATAGGGTTTCACGGCGGCAAAGGTGCGTGATAAGACCGGTTCTCCCACGGTATCGAAGGCCACATCGACCCCCTGGTCGCCGGTCCAGTTCATGACGCCGGCCACGAAGTCGATGCGGGGATAGTAGATGGCGTGATCGACCCCTAGGGCAGTGACGAAGTTGGCCTTGTCTTCGGTGCTAATGGTGGTACAGACATGGGCCTCCCGTAGTTTGGCCAGCTGAATCGCCACATGGCCAACGCCTCCGGCTCCGCCGTGAATCAAAACCCGTTGCCCCATGCCCAGGCGAGCCCGGTCATAGAGGGCTTCCCAGGCGGCGATCAGTACCAGGGGGGCCGCCGCTGCCTGCTCGAAGCTGAGGCATGTGGGTTTGGGGGCCACCCAGCGTTCATCAATGACGGTATATTCAGCATAGTTGCCGGGGGCCGCCCCTAGCCCCCCGTGGCAAAAGTAGACCTCATCGCCAACGCTGTAGTGACGCACACCGGGACCAATGGCTTCCACCATGCCGGCGCCATCACAGCCAAGGATCATGGGCAGGGCATTGGCATGGTAGGGCCCCCGTTGGCGAATTTTCGTGTGGACCGGGTTGACCCCGGCGGCCCGTAGCCGTACCAATAATTCTGTGTCTCGCTGCAGGGTGGGGGTGGGAATTGTGTGCGATCGCAACACCTCCGGGCCTCCCGGCTGGTGCATTAGTATCGCTTCCATGGTCAACCAACTCCCTTCACATCTGTTGACTACTTTAGGGGAAAGCCTTCAGGGCTGGGATGTGAATTTTCTTCCCCGGCCTCTCCTCAGTTGGAGAGACCCGCACTAGGCTGGACATGAATGGACACGAACACATGAACGCTAGACACCTTGGGATTTCAGCCGGGCTATTGAGCCTATTACTCGGTACCGCCTGTGGCGCTCCCCCTGACCTGCCATCGGACGCCTCTGCCCCTGGCGACTCCGCCCCTTCCCCGGCGTCTCCATCGACGCCATCGGCAATCCCCTCCCAGCCCGAGGCCGAGGCCGACCCTATTGCTGACTTCGAACCGGTGGTGATTCCGGGCGAGCGAGTCGGCCCCATCACTGCCACCACCAGCCGGGAAACATTGGCCAACTTAGTCGGGGCGGAGCATCTGCGGGATGAGTCCATCCCCGTCGGTGAAGGCTTCAGTGAACCAGCCACCGTCGTCGATCTGGGGCCTGAATATGGCGTCACCCTCACCTGGACTGATGACAGCCGCACCCGAATCGCCACCGCCAGAGGCTTTGGCTCTGCCTGGGAAACCCCGGAAGGCATTGGGGTAGGCCTTTCCTTCGCCGAACTGAAAACTATTTTGGGCTCCTTTCAGGTCTATGGCTTCGCCTGGGACTACGGCGGCAGCGTCGTCTTAGAAGGCAGCGACTTGAACCAATACTACGGGGATTTAGTATTGCGGCTTAAGCCCAGCCAAAGTGCCATCGATATATCTCCCCAGGCCTACCAAGCCGTTACCGGCGATAGCCTCTTTGCCTCCGACAACCCCAATCTGGAGGCACTGGATCTCTATGTCGACGAAATGATTGTGTATCTAATCGCTCCCTAGTCCTATGGCCTCCCTTCCTCCTGGACTCATCGTCCGCACCGGCAAATTCATCTGGACCACCCTCTGGCAGCAGATGATGGCCCGTCTGGCTCCCCGGGATCCCCAGGGAAACTATATTCGGCCCGAGAGTGAGTTTCGCCATAGTATTGGCCCCGGCACCGACCGAGCCGAGCCCCCGACCCCAGGTCGGTATTGCCTGATTGTGGGCATGGGCTGCCCCTGGGCCCATCGCACCTTGGTAACCCGAGTGCTGAAGGGCTTAGAAGAGGCTATCCCCGTGATCTTGGTGCAGCCCGCCGCCGCCGAAGGCATCTGGGTGTTTCAGCAGCCGTTCCTCGGCTGTCGCAGCCTGCCAGAGCTATACCAACGGGCCCAGCCTGGCTACCAAGGCCGCAGTACTGTCCCCGTCCTCTGGGACAGCCAGAGCCAGACCATCGTCAATAACGAGAGTGCCGACATCATTGTCATCCTCAACCGGGCCTTTGATTCGGTGGCCCATCATGCCCAGCAGGATCTCTATCCGGAGCCGTTGCGGCCCCAGATCGATCAGTGGAACGCCAAGATTTACCCGGCCGTCAATAACGGGGTCTATCGCTGCGGCTTCGCCCAAACCCAGACTGCCTATGATCGTGCCTGTGCCGAGTTGTTTGCCACCCTGGACGAGATCGATGCGGCCTTAGCCCAGCATCGCTATCTCTGTGGCGACTCGGTGACCCTGGCCGATGTGCGCCTCTTTACTACCCTGTTTCGCTTCGACGCGGTCTATTACAGCCTGTTCAAATGTAATCGCCGCCGCATTGCCGACTATCCTCACCTGGGTCCCTACGTCCGCGACCTCTATCAGCTGCCGGGGGTAGCGTCTACCTGTGATCTGGAGGCCATCAAGGCAGACTACTATGGCAATCTCTTTCCCCTGAATCCAGGGGGCATCATTCCGGCAGGACCAGACATGGACGGTTGGCTCCAGCCCCATGGTCGGGAACGGCTGAGCCAGTCCCCGGCATCCCTGTGACTGATGGATTAGCCCACCCCATCAATGGATTGGCCCACAGAACCACCTGCAGCGACTCATCAACGCCGACACATTGCTGATGCGATCGCATCACCTGATCAGTTCCGTTAAAACACCGCCTATACTCTAAGCTATCTGGCTAGAGTCATATACCGGAACCAAGCCGGTAGGAGGTAAAGACCGTGTCTGCGAACGGAGTAGAACGGGGAGAGCAGCAGCATCCCCAGTATCGGGTCGATCGCCAAACCGTCAATCAACTCATCGCGGGGGACCCGAGCAATACTAATCTGATCGAACTAGCCCGGCTATTGATTCGCTACAAAGGCTTTCCGGGGGCCCAAGACATCCAGCAAGATTTACAAGCCACGCTACAGCGGTGGGACTTGACGGAAGACAGTCTCTACGAGCAGACCCGCTCTCTGCATCAACAGGGGTTGGGCTATCGCCATGGGGGCCGAGAAGGGGAAGATTGGAGCTGATATTCAGCCAGACAGTACCACTCGCCATCGGCGTGTCCCGGGAATAGGGTGATTTTTGATACAAAACCAGTTTGAATGTTATTTGAAGCACAAATTCAAACTGCGAAGCGGGGGAATGTAAAGCAAGTTAAAGCAGTGGTCTGCTGTCCTAGCGCGGGTTCAAGTTTAGTGATGTGTGTGCAATGTGAGAGAGGTGAGACTTATGCGCAAATGGGGTCTTTTAGCGGTAGCGATGACGCTAACCCTAACCGCCTGTGCTAGCCGGGAGCCGACCGGCACAGCTACCTCGGGCGAAGCAGGTGAGGCCACTACGGCAACGGCAGCGAGCCGCTTAGATATCGTCAAGGAGAGAGGCACCCTCATCTGCGGCGTCGAGGGCACGATTCCTGGGTTCAGCTCAGTCGAATCTGACGGCAGCTATTCTGGCCTGGATGTCGATGTCTGCCGGGCAGTGGCGGCGGCGGTGCTGGGCGATCCAGAGGCAGTCGAGTATCGCAACCTGGATTCTACCGAGCGGTTTACGGCCCTACGGGGTGGGGAAGTAGATATGCTCTCCCGCAATACCACCTGGACCCTGAGCCGGGATGCCACCGGCGGCAATGCCATGGAGTTTGCGCCGACCACCTTCTATGATGCCCAGGGAATGATGGTCAGAGCCGACAGCGGCATCACCAGCCTGGAGGATTTTGAGGGGCTTTCCATTTGTGTGGAAACCGGCACCACGACGGAGCTGAATCTGACCTCCCGCATGACGGAACTGGGGGTTAACTATACTGATGTGAAATACCAGGATGGCAATGAAACGGCTCAGGCCTATCTAGAGGGGCGCTGTGAAGGCTTTACCTCTGATAAGTCTCAGCTCAACGCCCGCCGGACCAAGTTCCCCGATCCGAGTGCCCATGTCATCTTAGATGTGTCTATGTCTAAGGAGCCGTTGGGGCCTGTGACCATGAATAATGACTCCCAGTGGTTTGACGTGGTCAAGTGGGTGACCCATGGCCTGATTCAGGCCGAGGAATTTGGCGTTACCCAAGCCAATGTCGCAGCCATGGCAGAGACCACTGAAAACCAGGACATCAAGTTGTTGTTGGGGGTCGAAGGCGATCTAGGGTCCCAATTGGGCCTGGAGAATGACTTCATGATGCAGGCGATCATGGCCGTGGGTAACTACGGAGAAATCTACGAGCGCAATATCGGCGACGATATTCCTCGCGGGCTGAACCGGCTCTGGACCGATGGGGGGCTAATGTACTCGGCGCCATTCCGTTAAAGTCTAGTACTCTGCGGCAGAAATAACGCCTCTATTGACTAGAGCGGCAGGGCTAAATTTATCAGGATCTCTCTTTCTGCCGTCTGCCTTCCTACTTCTGCCTTGGCATACTAGCGGCTCCCTGACTGGACCAGGGGCAGAGACTCGCTGATGGCTGACTGCTGCGGTTCCGATGGCAGTTCCCGGTGGCCGTTGCTTGCCGGTCCTCTGCCGAGGGTCTCTCCGCTTGGCCCTGATTCCCTCCGTCGGTACTGCTAACGTCGTTGATGTCTTTTGCGCCATGACTAGCCGACCCGAAACCAGTGTGCCGCTCTGGCGGGATGACCGATTCTGGAAAATTGTGTTTCAGCTTGTGGTTGCGGGAATTGTGATCGCCATCTTGGGCCTGTTTATTCACAATTTGAGGGTGAATCTGGAGCGGGCTGGGCTGGAGTTTACCTTCAGCTTTCTGACCAATTCGGCGGGCTTTAGCATCGGCGAGACATTGATTGAGTATTCCCCCAGCGATACCTATATCCGGGCGTTGCTGGTCGGTATTTTGAATACCCTGCGGGTGGTTCTGGCTGGCATTGTGTTGACGACGATTCTGGGGGTGATCGCGGGGGTGGCGACGTTCTCGGATAACTGGTTGCTGCACAAACTCAGCTTGTTATATGTCGAGCTTGTGCGTAACATTCCCCTGTTGCTGCAGTTGATTTTTTGGTACTTTCCTGTATTCCTCAGCTTGCCTCCGCCCCAGGAACAATTGCAGGTAATGGGCCTGATCTATATGAGTAAGACGGGGATTTATCTCCCCTGGCCGACGATAGGCCTGCCGTTTTGGCTCTCTTTGGGGGCCGTCATTGCCCTTGCGATCGCAGCCTGGACCCTTCTACAACGGCGCACTAGAGCCATGGTTGAGCGGGCAGCCTCTGGACGGCCCCAAGCCATTGCCCTCAGCCTCATTGGGGGGATAGTCGTAGTGCTAATCGCCCTAGGCTTCAACTGGCAGATTCCCCAATCCCCTGACCCCGGACAGGTGCAGGGAGGCTTGCGACTGTCCTTAGAATACTCCGCCATCTTAGTCGGGCTAGTCGTCTATACCGGGGCCTTTATCGCTGAGATTGTCCGGGGTGGCATTCAGTCAGTGTCTAAAGGGCAGTGGGAAGCCGCTCGCTCCCTGGGATTAACCCCTAGCCGTGTGATGCAGCTGGTGGTCTTTCCCCAGGCCATGCGAGTGATTATTCCTCCCCTCAACAGTCAATACATGAACTTAGCCAAGAATTCTAGCTTGGCCCTTGCCATCGGCTATCCCGATATCTTCTCAGTGGCCAGTACTTCTCTCAATCAGACTGGCCGGCCTGTGGAGGTGTTTATCTTACTGATGGCCATCTATTTACTCATTAACCTAATCATTTCCCTGGGCATGAACCGTCTGAATCAGGCAGTTCAATTCACAGAACACTAACCTCTGTAGACGAGTATGACCGCAACTTCCCCCTCCCTAAGCCCCGCTACTATCCGCCATTCCCCTGTTGCCTGGCTGCGGAAGAATCTCTTCAACAGCTGGTTTAACAGCATGCTTACCCTAGTCCTCGGGGGGATACTGCTATGGGTCGCCTATAGCCTAGTGAATTGGGCGTTTACCATGGCCCAGTGGCAGGTGCTCTCCGCTAACCTACCGCTCTATTTTGTGGGGCGCTACCCATCCGACCAGTACTGGCGGCTGTGGACAGCATTGGCCCTGATTACCCTGGCCTCGGGGTTGAGTTGGGGACTGTTTTCTCGCCATCTTTCTGTCCTCTTTTCCCGGGGAGTATTGATGGGCTTAGGGGGGATCACAGTGCTGATCGTGCTGGTGCCGATGCCAGGGCCCTATCGCGCGAGAATGATAGGCCTGATTCTCCTCTGCACCTTAGCAGCCTGGGCAGGGCGCCTCTGGGCTCAACGGGTTACCTCCTTAGGGCGATGGCTCTCCCTGGCCTGGTTGCTCTCGTTCTTTGTCACCCTATGGCTGATGGCAGGCGGCCTAGGGCTACCCGCAGTGTCTACCAATAACTGGGGCGGATTGTTGCTGACGTTATGTATATCGGTGGTTAGCATCGCCCTGTCCTTTCCCTTCGGGGTGTTACTGGCCCTAGGGCGGCAGAGCTCGTTGCCGATCATTCGCTGGCTTTCGATAATCTATATTGAGCTGATTCGTGGCGTGCCGCTGATTTCCATTTTGTTTATGGGGCAAGTCATGATTCCCCTGTTTCTACCAGAAGGGATGCGACCCGATCGAGTCCTGCGGGCCATTGTCGGGATGACCCTGTTTACGGCGGCCTATCTGGCAGAAAATGTGCGAGGAGGGCTACAGGCAGTTCCCCGCGGCCAGATCGAAGCAGCCCGCTCTATGGGCCTGAACGCTCCCCTGACCCTTGGCCTCATCGTACTCCCCCAGGCTCTCAAGATTGCCATTCCAGCCATCGTGGGACAATTCATCAGTCTGTTTCAGGACACCACCCTGGTTTCCATCGTTGGCCTCTTAGAACTGTTAGGAATCAGTCGCTCCATCCTGGCCAACCCCGAGTTCCTCGGTCGCTATGGAGAAGTGTATCTATTTATCGCCGCCATTTACTGGTGCTTCTGCTATGCCATGTCACTGGGGAGTCGCAAGATTGAAGAGGCGCTTAACACCGATACCTAGTTCCTGGAACTCTGCCGATATCAGGGTAAAGCCAGCTGACCTGCTCCAGATCAAAAAATAAAGTCTAGGGCAATGTGCCAACTCGCCTCTTCCCGTACGATCTGAATCTGGCGGATAAACTCACGAAAGAAAAAGCGCCGTTCGGCCTCCGAGAGATCGAGCCAAAACTGGGGAATAGAAACCGTCTGGGCTAGTTCTTGCAGATTGACTGGGGATTGCTGAGCCTGCTGTTGTCGGAGTTGAGCGATTTCGCTATGTAGTCGATAGGCTCGCAGATCGGCAGTGTCCTGGTCTAGGATGCCCTTGGTCACCAGCTCTGGGAGTTGCTCTAGGGCTGATTGCTTGGTGGCCAAATCGGTAGCGCTGCACTCAGACGGGCCGCTGACTGCCGCATCTTCAGGGGCAGCTGGGCTAGCCTGCATCAACGCAGCCACCGCTTGGGGCAACTCCTGGCAAATGGCTGTAATGGTTTTCTCTAATACGGCTTGGTACGGCAAGGCTCGACATGGGGGCGTCGCTGCACATGCCGCCGGGCGCAAATACAGATACTCACGCTGCTGCCGGGGTGTTGTCACCCGGGCTATCCGCATGGCCGATTGGCACCGTTGGCAGACCACCAAGCCGGCTAAAGAACGGGGAGCACTGGCTGTTCGAGGAGGCAGGCGACGATTGCGCAACAACAGCCGGTCGACTTGGGCTGCTTCCTGGCGGGACAGGATCGGGGCATGGGTATTTTGTATGATGCCGCCATCGTGGTACTGCAAATCTCCCCGATAGATCGGATTGGTCAGCCAGCGGTGCCCGGTTGAAACGGCGATGCGCTTACCATACTTGGCATTCATGTGCCGGACTGCTCCTCGCACCGAACCGAAGAGTAAGAAGTGATCAAAGAAATCCCGCACCACTGGGGCTGCGGCCCGGTCTAAGGCATAGCGATCCTTGCCTCGCCGATACCCATAAGGCGCCTTGCCGGGCGGCGGCAAGGCCTTCAGCCGGTTGCGGGCATGTCCCTGCTGCAGACGCTGCCGTTGCTGTTGCCGTTGAATGCTGGCCGATAGCCGCCACAGAGACTGGTGCCTAGTCATGGCATGGGAGAATGTCTCTGTCCCGTTATCGGCTCCATTTTGAGGCGGATAGTCTTGTTCTGTGGCGATAACGGTGACTCCATGCCCTTCTAATTGAGCCAACCGATCGGCGACAGTCTCTAAGGAATCCCCGAGTTCTTCCAAGCGACGCACTAGTACATAGTCTGGCGGAGCAACCTGAGCATCCTGCAAGAGCTGCCTCAGATTGGGGCGGTCGATCGGGGGCGACCAAGGCCCTCGATCGCTGTAGACCTCATCGACCTCGTCGCCCCAGACAGTAGGGGCTGGCACAGACTCCAACAGCGCATTACTGCAGAGATAGGCAACAACCCGCATGGTGTCTAAAAAGCTGACTTGAGTGCTTCTCGTAAGGCGATGGCCGATGCATCATCATTACTGGCAATAATCACCATCACCGTGCTGGCAGGACCGTCGTCTAAGCAAACGAATACGGCGGTGGCCTCAGGATTACGGCCCACTACACTATTGCCGTCTACTCTGACATCAACTAGGCTTTCGCTGTCGAGGGCTTGGACAGCTCGGTCTAGGCATTGTGCTGTATCAGTCTCTAAGGCTCGCCAGGAGTAATAGATGCCTGGAGCCTCTGCCCTGGCCGATGGCCCAAAAGCCAATAATCCTACCCCAGCTGCGGCAGCAGATATCATCTGCCCTAACTTCATAGACCTGGCCTCCTATCACCATCAATTATGGCTCTGCTGCTTCAGCATACTCTGCCCATTTCCCGGCAGCCAATGAATGCTGGGCCTGGCGCGTTAACGTTCCATTTGGGGACGCTGGGGAAACGAGGACGCCTGAGCAGTCTGGCCTGCTGTTTGCTGCTGCCGGTGCTGCTGGCGTGCTGCTGCCCGTTGCCGGATTAACGCCCGCAGGATTGACGGTAGGGTAATGGGCCAAAATAGGCTGGCCAAAATCAGCACCACCCATGACATGAGATGGGTCTTGGGGGTAGTACTATCGTGCCAAAATGCGATGAAGGTAATGGCCATGACCAATACTAGCCCTAAGCCGTAGACGATTAAGCAACCAAAAAGCAACATAAAATCGAAGATGCACCAAGCATCGTGGTAGTGGCAGCCTGATTCGTTGAATCAACTGGATGACGAGCTATCCCTGAAATTGTATGACTTTATTAAAACTCTACACGCCCTTATAGGGCAGTGCTGCCGGGAAGATGTCTCGCCTGCGGACGATAGGCTTGGGATCTCTGTCCTCCAAATCCCTACGGAGAGGGCGTTCCCTGAGGATATTAACCGTTTCTGAAAGGTGTTGGCTCAGTGGCTCAGCGGCACTTAACTTCATGAAATTTAGATAAAACAGCCCTCGGATGTATCCGGGCTGATCGGCGATAGTGGCCAGGGTTTATGAAAATTTCAAGAAGTAGTCCGGTATTCAGGAAATTCTTAGCTGGCTCTAAGTCGATCACCAAAAGGGCCAGCATGATCGCAGGAGTAGCCCCATGGCGGTCAAGACACCCCGCCAGGTTCTGACTCGATTATCTTAAGACGCTTAAGCCGCTTGCGAGGGCGGGACCGCAAGCCTGTAGCACATTTACCCAGGAGCACACACCTATGTCAGAGTTCGCTCGGCCTATATGGGCAACGGCCGCCACCACTATCACTGCTCTCGTCATCGGGACTCCAGCCCATGCCTTTACAATCACCCAGAACGACACTGGCGCTGATTTGCTCGATGCCCTTCTCGGCACCGAACTCACCGGACTGAGTAATTTTAATGTCAGCCTCAGCGGTAACGACTATGCCTTCGGCCTGTTTGAGGATGATCCCTTTGGCTTAGGCTCAGGCGTTGTCCTCAGCACAGGCCAGGTGGTCGACATTCCCGGCACCAATACGGCTGATGATTTATTCTCGGATGGGGTTGATCTCACTACTCCAGAGGATCAGACGGCGGTGAATCAGGGGGAATTATTTGATATTGCCACCTTAGAGATCCGTTTTCAGGCTGACACCACCGTTAATCAACTGTTCTTCCAATATGTTTTTGGGTCCGAAGAATTCTTAGAATTCTCAGGCTCTCAATTCAATGACTTCTTTACCCTAGAGCTGAATGGCACCAACCTGGCCCGGTTGAATGACTCGGTGGGAAGCACTAATTTGGTCAATATCAATAACCTGACGGCTAGTCCCACGGGTCCCTTCAGTAGTGACTTCGTGAATAATCCAGCGGGTCCGGGTACGGTGACAAAACTAGATGGGTTTACTAAACCGCTGACGTTCGCGGGGGATGTGATTAAGGGGACTACTAATACTCTGGAGATCACTATTGCGGATGTGTCGGATGACATCCTCGATGCAGCCGTCTTTATTCAGGGGGGCTCTTTGGCCGTTGAGCCACCCTCTGCAGACCCACCACCGCCAGAATCCCCGCCAGTGGAACCGCCCCCGCCAAAAGAACCCCTGCCAGAAGAGCCCCCACCCCCAGTGGAACCGCCGCTAGAACCACCATCTGAAACTCCTGACCCTAAAGCCGTGCCAGAACCGCTCGGTGTCCTCGGATTAATGACGGCTGCTCTAGTAGCTGTGCGAACATTGAAGCGAACTTAGCCGTCTGCATCCCTTGCAGATGACTCTGTACTAGGAAGGGCAATGCATCACCTGCACTGCCCTTCCACTGAAGCTAAGCCATATTTTGTCTTAACCGTGAGGCCTATGCCTTTGCAGCCACTTGAGGCCGTTGGGCGGTTAAGCGTTCGTAGGTGGCTCGCATCTTTAGCCCGACTAATACCTGGAAGAGACCACTACCGTTTTTAGAGCCAGGATATTCCCGATGTTTTAATAACAATTCAGTCATTTCACCGTAGTACCGGGTAGCGGTATTGCTGAGATGGTTTTCTACGTAGATGAGTTCTTCTAGGCGTTCAAATTGACCATCGACTTCGAGGACCGACACATCGTGACCGTAGTAACTGTCGGGACCGTAGTGTAGGCGAATGCCAGGGTACGAGCAGGTTAGCTTACGGCCGCAGGGAATCCAGTCGATGGTTGATCCTTCATCGAAGAGGTAGACCGGATTGAAACCATCTATGCCTTCCCGCTGCAGCAATCTTACTCGCAAAATCTTGCGGTCTTTGTCGTCAGGAATGAGCTGAGTAGGTAGAATCTGAATAACCACATTAGCATACTGTTTCTGAATGTCGACGTATGCTTCGAAGTCTGGCCGACGGGCGTTAATGGACGCCAGTACATCTTCATAGCCGTGGCCCCGTTCGGCCATGTCCCGTTGAACTTTCCAGGCAATCTTCACATCATCATGGATGTCAAGATAGACGCTGAAGTCAATGAGCCCGCGGACTCGCTCGTCGTAGAGGGGATGCAATCCTTCGATGACCACAATCCGATTAGGATCAATGCGCTCTGGCGGATCGATGTCGCCAGTCTCGTGGTTGTAGATAGGCTTATCGATGGAATTGCCTTCTTTCAGGGCTTTGATCTGCTCGTACATCAGATCAAAGTTATTGGCTTTTGGGTTTAAGGCGGTAACCCCGGCCGCTTTACGTTGCTTGCGGTCGAGGCTATGATAGTCATCCAGGCAGATGACGGTCATGAACTCCGCGCCAAATAAGTCGGCCAACCGACGTAGAAAAGTCGATTTACCGCACCCTGAATCTCCGGCGACGCCAATCAGAACCACGCGATCTGGCTTACTGGTCATAGGTTCCCTCTAAACAAACTCTTAGGACAACGACAGACATATACAGACATATATAGAGGCTGCTCTCTATCTACCCTAGGACAACCCAGCTCCCTACCCAAGGGCCGGGTACTTCGTAGTGGGCCAGTCAATCTGCTGGCAATACTCGCAAAGATTGCCTCCACTGGGGCCCAGTGACCGGATAGCAGATCTCCTTGTCCCTATCGCTTCTATGGGTTCTGATGGTGACTGTCCAGATACCCGCCCCGGCGAGCTAGTTAGCTGCAGTACTATCCATTGATATGGCATCGCCCTGCTGGACTTACTGGCACTTCGTGGCTAGACCCTGAGCATGGGGTAGGAGCTATTTCAGACCTGAGGCCGAATGGGGCTTAACCCTAAGCATAGAGTCAATAAGTATTTTGCACTATTAACTACGGTAAATCCTACCAGAAGCCTGTTTTACCAACAAGTACTACCTGTTTTCCTGGGCGGTTGTGAACGGCTGCTCAAGGGAATGATAAAATGCGATCGCATCTTGAAAAGATTCACAGCTAACAGTCTCAATTTTCGTGTAACCGTTTTTCGTGTAACCGTTAATGTATTAATAGCTGTAGCTGAGCGTGCTGGCCCTTGCCACCCTCTACCTCACCAGATCATTGGAGCAATTGTACCTGGGTGCTACTCTAGTAGCGATTAAAGTGTCTAAGCTCAGCGTTATCCTGAGCTAATGCACCAGCGCGATTAGTAAAGACATCAGGTCATCGCTCCATCGCGTCTAGTTGGGTTCAGAGATTCACGAGTCAGCAATGTACAATCCAAGCGTAAGTGGCGGTAGTGCGAACACTTTAGCCGGGAGCCGCCTGTTTGTCTACGAAGTAGAAGGCCTATGCCAAAACTCGGAGACAGACCAGGCTAATTACCCGATTCGCCAGAGTGGTAGTACTTACATCACGGTTCCCTATAGCCGGATGAATCAAGAGATGCAACGGATCACCCGCCTGGGAGGTCGAATCCTGAGCATTCGTCCGGTCGAGAGTTCAGTGAATGGCAGCGCTCAGGTTACGGCTGAATCGCAAGCAGCAAGTAAGAGCAGCAAGTCCATGACTCAAGCACAGCCAGAGGCGAAAAAAAAGAAGAGCGATATTCCAGTCAATATCTACAAGCCGAAGCAGCCGTTTATGGCCAAGGTGATCGCCAATGACCCCTTGGTTCGAGAAGGCGGTATCGGCATTGTCCAGCACATTATCCTCGATCTAACCGGGAGCGAGTATCGCTACTTAGAAGGCCAAAGCGCCGGCATTATTCCTGAGGGCACCGATGAAAAAGGTAAGCCCCATAAACTGCGTCTCTACTCCATCGCCTCCACCCGCCACGGCGACTTGATGGACGACAAGACTGTATCTCTCTGCGTCCGCCAGCTAGAGTACAACCATCCAGAAACCGGCGAAAAAGTCTACGGTGTCTGCTCGTCTTACCTCTGTGGGTTAGAAAAAGGAGCCGAAGTCCAAGTTACCGGTCCTGTGGGCAAAGAAATGCTCCTGCCCGACGATGAAGATGCCACCATTATCATGATGGCTACCGGCACCGGCATTGCTCCCTTCCGGGCCTATCTCCAGCGAATGTTCGACGAAAAAGAGCGCCAGGCCAACCCCGACTACCAATTCCGAGGCTTTGCCTGGCTGATCTTCGGCATTCCAGTCACCCCCAACATTCTCTACAAAGAAGAATTGGAGTCGGTACAAGCCCAGTATCCCGATAACTTCCGCCTCACCTATGCCCTCAGCCGGGAGCAGAAGAATGCAGAAGGCGGCAAAATGTACATCCAAAACCGAGTGGCTGAGCAAGCCGATGAATTGTGGAAGCTGATTCAAGAGCCCAAGACCCACACCTATATCTGCGGCCTCAAAGGCATGGAAGATGGCATCGACGCCGCCCTGGCAGCTGCCGCTGAGAAGAATGGCGTCAATTGGGAGGAATTCCGCAAGCAGATGAAGAAAGACGGGCGTTGGCACGTAGAAACCTACTAACCAATCCCAAGCCCATCCCTAGTGTGATCTTCCATCCAATGCCTGAGGATGGTGAAGCCATGTCGAGAGGTTCCCCAAGACTCGGGGAGCCTTTCGTGTTGGGCTAGTAGCGGAAACCCCCTACAATTGACACATAGACAGTATTAGATGGACTAAAAGCGTTGGTAGTTAAGGTTGGGTTACTCGGACTGGGCACCGTTGGCACCGGGACAGCAAGGATTCTGCTAGATCCGCTAGAGCGTCATCCGTTGATTCAGACAGTGGCTATTGCTCGGGTAGGAGTACGGTCTCTGGATAAGCCCCGCCAGGTTACCCTTCCCGACGAAATCCTGACGACCGATCTGGATAGCATCGTCACGGATGAGTCAATCCAGATTGTGGTGGAGCTAATCGGGGGGCTAGAACCAGCTCGGTCGCTAATCCTCAAAGCCATCGCCCAGGGCAAACATGTGGTGACGGCCAACAAGGCCGTGATTGCCCGCTACGGGGATGAGATCTTCACCGCCGCCAATGCAGCTGGGGTTTATGTCATGCTAGAGGCTGCCGTCGGCGGCGGCATTCCCGTGATTCAGCCCCTGAAGCAAGCCCTAGGCGTCAACCGTATTCACGCCGTCACCGGCATCGTCAATGGCACCACCAACTACATCCTGACGCGGATGCAGCAGGAGGGCGGAGACTTTGAGCCGATCCTGGCCGATGCCCAACGGTTGGGTTATGCCGAAGCCGATCCCACCGCTGACGTGGATGGGCTAGATGGGGCCGATAAAATCGCCATTTTGGCCTCCTTGGCCTTTGGGGGACGTATCAAGCTGTCTGAGGTCTATTGCGAAGGGATTCGTCGCGTCACTGCTGCCGATATTGCCTACGCCAACCGACTCGGGTTTGTCATCAAGCTACTGGCCATTGCTCGTCGTGATGTCTGCCCCATTTCCAACCAGCACCTGGATCAGCTGCAAGTGCGAGTGCATCCCACTCTAGTTCCTCAGGGCCATCCTTTGGCCAGCGTCAATGATGTCTTTAACGCCATCCTGGTGGAGGGAGACCCCATCGGACAAGTGATGTTCTTTGGCCCTGGTGCCGGTTCAGGCCCCACCGCCAGTGCCGTCGTATCCGACATCTTGAACGTGGCGGCAACTCTGCACTCTAACCAGGGGCCGACGTCTGTTTCCACTGCCCCTAATCCACTGCTGGCCTGTATCCACCAACACTATTGCCAAATTAGTCCCATGGCCACCATCGTCAGCCGCTTCTATGTGCGCTTGCTGGCCAAAGATGCTCCCGGGGTGATTGGCAAATTGGGCACCTGTTTTGGCCGCCATCGGGTCAGCCTAGAGTCGGTTGTGCAAATTGGCTTACAAGAGGACTGTGCTGAGATTGTGATTGTCAGCCACGAGGTCAAGGAAGCTGACTTTCAGGCGGCCCTGACTGAAATTGGCGGCTACGGAGAAATTAAGAGCGTTGCCAGCGTCCTGCGGGTGCTGTAAAACCTCTGGCGGGTATCCGATGAGTGGCCCTACAATGGCTGTGCCATCCATCCCTACAGTCGCTGGTTGGCATACATCGCCTGCAACACCTGAGCCGGATCAACCCAGGTTCCCTGATATTTCAAGCCCCAGTGCAAATGAGGGCCAGTGGTGCGTCCAGTCATACCCACACGACCAATCCGAGTACCGGCCTTCACCCGCCGCCCTTGCTGCAGCTGTATACCCCCCCGACGATCCACCAGCACCCGGTCGCCATCGGTCTCCACCACCACATAGCCCTGCAAATGACAGTAGACATGCACCCAATCCCCGGAGCGCACCACCACCGACGTGCCGCAGGCCGTATCCTCTGAGACTCGAGCCACGGTTCCCTGCCACCAGCTACGCACATAGCTGCCCATGGGGGTGGCAATATCGAGACCATAGTGGAACCGAGCTTGGCCACTGTAGGGATCGGTACGATAGCCAAAAGGCGACGTATAACGAGAGAAATTCTCCACCGGAAATGAGCCTCCCTGCCAAGGCTGCGCCAGGGGTTGAGGCGAGTTGGCCGATTGAGTTGCTGCCGCCTCCAGCCGCGGCATGTGGGCCGACAGTTCAGCCACAATCCATCCCCCGGCGAAGAGGGCCAATATCCCATAAACAGCATTGCCCCACCGAATTCCCATAGACCGTTTAGCCCTTCCTGTAGAGTTACTAATTCTGTTTAATAGTACATTTGAATTACCTTCTAGACAATGATTCCTATTCCAGGGCTCAGGGCCCCCTCAGAAGAGTAGCCATAAAAACAGGCCAGTACAGACTACTGCACTGACCCATTAGAAAATTAGCCTCCAAAGCTAGGGAGTCTTAGAGATCCTCTCGGCTTATTCCGTACCAACGGTCCAGGAATTGATGTAAATTTCCTGCTCTGGTGTTAAGGAATCGACTGTTAGCCCCAGGGCCTTAAGCTTCAGGCGAGCGATTTCCTGATCCACCTCTTCTGGAACCGAGTGTAGCCCTGGTGTCAACGAGCCTCGTTGAGTCACCAGATACTCACAAGCCAAGGCCTGGTTGGCAAAGCTCATGTCCATCACCGCACTGGGATGGCCTTCCGCGGCGGCCAGATTCACTAGGCGGCCTTCCCCTAGCACAATCACCGACTTACCACTGGAGAGGCAGTATTGTTCGGTAAAGTCACGTACTTGCTTTACTTCCGTAGCCATCTGCTTCAGCGCCTTCAGGTCGATCTCGATGTCAAAGTGACCCGAGTTGCAGACCATGGCGCCGTCTTTCATCACCTCGAAATGCTCTTTACGGATCACATGCTTGTTGCCGGTAACCGTAACGAAGAGGTTCCCCAGAGGGGCAGCTTCGGCCATGGGCATTACCCGGAAGCCGTCCATGACGGCCTCGATGGCCCGAACTGGATTGATTTCAGTGACAATGACATTGGCTCCCATGCCCCGGGCGCGTAGGGCGACGCCCTTACCACACCAGCCGTAGCCAGCCACGACCACCGTCTTCCCTGCTAGCAGAACATTGGTGGCTCGGATAATGCCATCCAGGGTGGATTGCCCGGTGCCGTAGCGATTGTCGAAGAAGTGCTTCGTATCGGCATCGTTGACATTCATCGCCGGGAAGCTGAGGACCCCGTCGTTAAACATCGCCTTGAGTCGCACGATGCCTGTGGTGGTTTCTTCGGTAGTGCCAATGATGTCAGACAATTGGTGCTGCCGCTCTTTAACCAGGGTGGCCACTACATCACTACCGTCATCGATGATGATATTGGGACGGTGATCTAGCGCCGTTTGCACATGGCGCAGGTAGGTGGCATTGTCTTCGCCCTTCATGGCAAACACCGGCACGCCGTAATCAGCCACTAGACTGGCTGCCACGTCATCCTGGGTGGATAGGGGATTGCTGGCAATTAGCAGGGCATCGGCCCCACCATTCTTGAGGGCAATGGCCAGATGAGCGGTTTCAGTGGTGACATGGCAGCAGGCTGTCAGGCGCACGCCAGCCAGTGGCTTGGTTTGAGCGAAGCGCTCTTGGATCTGCCGCAGCACTGGCATTTCTCGACCGGCCCACTCAATACGCTGGCGCCCCTGAGTGGCTAGAGCTAGATCACGAACATCATGCTTTAGTTGAGTTGCAGTGGTAGTCATTAAATATCCTCAGATATCCTCAAATATGGACAAGACGTAAACAGTGAGCTAAAAGCCCGTTTACTTCCGGCTCTGGTGCAGACACCCTAAACCTAGGGATGGAGAGCGGTTAATGGTAGGCAAGCAAAGCCTTTCCTATTAGGGTAACGATACTCTCAAGCAGACGGGGAGCTCTGCGATTCCTGCGGCAACTGCCATAGACCATCAAGGCATCGTAGGCCAGATAGCTGCCAGCACTGGCTAGATTGACAGGGGCCAACTGCCTGCAGCTATCTGGCTAATGCTGCTGCGGCCAATGTTTGACTCCCCTTAGCTGACTAGAGGGGGACTAGTACTCTGCGGCAGAACTAACGCCTCTATTGACTAGGGCGGCAAGGCTGCATTGATCAGAATCTCCCTCTGCCTTCTGCCTTCCTACTCCTGCCTTGGCATACTAGGCCCTACACTCCGGCTGGGGAAACCAAGTAACGTTTAGCTGCATCCCGTAGGGCATCAGCCTTGTCAGTGGCTTCCCAAGGCAACTCCAGATCGTTGCGGCCAAAATGGCCATAGGAGGCGATGTCTTGGTAGAAGCGCCCCCCTCGCTCTGCCGGGAGATTTTTTAGGTTAAAGCTCTGAATGATACCGGCCGGGCGCAGCTCAAACTGCTGTCTGACTAAATCCGTCAGGATATCTTCATCGATGCGACCAGTGCCGAAGGTCTCGACTAGGACACTGACGGGTCTGGCTACGCCAATGGCATAGCTCAACTGGACTTCGCACTTATCGGCTAACCCAGCGGCGACGATGTTCTTGGCCGCATAGCGACAGGCATAGGCGGCACTGCGATCGACTTTGGTGGGATCCTTGCCGGAGAAGGCCCCGCCGCCATGGCGAGAGTAACCGCCATAGGTGTCGACGATGATCTTGCGGCCCGTGAGGCCAGAATCTCCTTGGGGACCTCCAATCACAAACTTACCGGTGGGATTCACCAAAAACCGGGTGGCGTCATCAGGCTTGATCTCAATGTTGGCGAAGGCTGGTTGCACCACGTAGGTCCATAGATCTTCCTTGATCTTGGTTTGGATGGCAGTGGCATCTTGCATGTCATCGATGATGGGGTCGTGTTGGGTAGAAATCAAAATCGTGTCAATGCCTACCGGACGACCGTCTTCATAGACGACACTAACCTGAGTTTTGCCGTCAGGACGCAGATAAGATAACTCCCCTGCCTTACGGACGGCTGCCAGGCGGCGGGAAATGCGATGGGCCAGGCTGATGGGCAGAGGCATGAGCTCTGGCGTCTCGTTACAGGCAAAGCCAAACATTAGGCCTTGATCGCCGGCCCCGATGGCATCGAGGGCTTCATCGCTGAGTTGCTCTCGCTGTTCGTGGGCGTTATCGACGCCGAGAGCAATGTCAGAAGATTGCTTATCTAACGCAATCAACACAGAGCAACTATCTGCGGAAAAGCCATTGTCGGCATTGGTGTAGCCAATCTCGGCAATTTTCTGGCGGGCAATGTGAGCATAGTCGGCCTGGGTATTGGAGGTGATTTCTCCGGTAATCAGCACCAGGCCGGTATTGACTACGACTTCAGTGGCCACCCGACTGCTCGGATCTTCAGTCAGCAAAGCATCCAGAATCGTGTCAGAGATCTGATCGCAGATCTTGTCGGGATGTCCTTCGGTAACTGACTCTGATGTAAAAAGATAGCGACGGGACAATGGTCTATTCCTCCCTATGGATGAGTAAACTAAATGAACTGTAGAAGGCAGGCCCTGATGCCCAAGCCAGGACAGCTAAGGCACCTGTCGGTAACCTGCAAGCCTCAGGGCGCTCTCAACCTGTAGACAACGGCTGCCTGGGCCAAGGCCTATCTGGCAGGTAACTACTACAACCTCGGCGGTGGAAGCACGTCCCTGGCGTAGAAGCTTCGCTAGAGGCATCTTGATGTCCACCTAGAGGGGTCTAATGGCCCTTGAGCCTGAAGATGCCTAGCGGCGCTTGCGGAAATGGAAGATGCCCCAGGTCAAATAGCCATTTTGGCCAGCTTCAATCCAGTGCTGCAGGCCCTTCTTCATGCGGTCGATGTAGTCATCGCCACAGCGCTGGCGGGCTTCTGGTTCGGTGTCTTGGACGGTCTTGAGAATGTGGCTGTAGTGATTAACCAGTTGGTGGGATAGATCCACAAATTCCACTTCGTCGAAGCCCAGAGACGCGGCGGCCTGTCGATAGAACGCCGGCGATCCTAAAGAATCGAGGTGGATCCGATCCAACACCGGTTGCAGAACCCCTGGAGGGCAATTATCACTCTGCATTGGGTCGGTAAAGATGAATTCCCCGTTATCCTTAATGACCCGACTGACTTCCTTCAAGACCCTGAGACGGTCGCCGCTGTGGAGAATGGCATCTTGAGACCAGATCACGTCGAAGGTATTGTCGCCCTCAGGGACATCCTCAAAGTTGCCAGTAACTACTTTGACTAAGTTCTGCAGTCCTTGGTCAAAGTTGAGTTGGCGATTCCGTTGATTTTGCACCTCGCTCAGGTTGAGGCAAGTGACCGGGCAGTTAAAATGCTTGGCTAAATAGCGACCGGCTCCGCCGTAGCCGGCACCAATATCGAGTACGGTGGGACGATTAGTTAAATCGAGCAGAGAAGCCATCTTTTCGACGGTACGCTGACTCGCCTCAAACACCGAGTCATTCTCGTGGTCATAGAGACCGATGTGGATATCTTCACCGCCCCAGACGCTGGCATAGAATTGATCAGCGCTTTGACTGTTGTAATACTCGCGAGCGGTATCAACGGTTTCTACAGCTTTCATAGACACAGGCTCTTGAGACTTGTCGACATACTGCTTACTGGCGATGTGGATGAAGAAATCTTGATCTTCGTGCCGGTAGGTTTCTTGAAAATCACCGTAAGTCTTAATTTTCTGGAATCCAACCTCTCGGAGTAACCGACAGGTATACTGCTTGCGCAGCGGATACATGTTTAGGTGAAATACTGATTGGTCAGGGAATTGATACCGAAATCGAGCCAGCCCTTCATCGACATACTCGGGCTCGACTTTGACATCTTGACCGCAGTAGTAGTAAGCATGCTTAGAACGGTATCCCTGGTCCAAAATGACATCGTAATTCCGTTGGTCCAGAATCAGAATGCCATCGTGATTGAGGGCGGCATAGAACTCTGCCAGGGTTCTGCGGCGATCATTCTCTGCAAAGAGATGAGTGAACGAATTGCCTAGGCAGAGGATGGCATCGAACTGCTCGTGAATGTCTCGGTTGAGCCAGCGCCAGTCGGCCTGGACTGTCCTCAGGATTAAGCCCTGGCGACGCCCATTTTCAAAGGCTTTAGCCAGCATCTCAGGGCTACCATCGGCACTGACTACATCAAATCCGGCCTTTAGCAGGCGAATGGAGTGAAAGCCAGTTCCCGTAGCGGCGTCAAGGATTTTTTTAACACCATGACGCCGCAGGATGTCGATAAAAAAATCACCCTCGCTTTCTTCACGCAGATCCCAACCGATGAGCCTATCCCACTTCGAGACAAAGCTCTGAATGTATTCGGCTTGGTAGTGATCAGTTTTTCGAACGCTCAGGGGATCCGATCCATAATCCTGCCGTTGGCGTCGAAGATTAAGATCTCTGTATTCAGTTTTCATGGATGTTTAAATTGCTCTTAACTTCAACTAAAGTTGGCCGCAAACTATTCGTTTCTGGCGATTTCACCTTGATTCTTGGCAATTCTGCTCAAGATCAGACCTTTGAAACTCCTTAAGCACATATGGCATATGCGACAACGGCACTAGTATTGGTGTGCCTTGCAAATACTTGAGCAGACACCTCACCTTGACTAAGATCGCCGACTTAGTCAAGCATTGCTTCTGGGGCAAGCGTTGCTTTGTGGTGCCGTTGTCTATAATACTGAAACTTCGGATTATTCCAAAGGCATTATCTAAATTAATCTCTGAGAGGCGCTGTATCTACCTAGGAAAAGCCGTTTCAGCGTGTCTGAGAAATTTAGCGATGCTAATCTACAAATTGTCAACAAGACAATTCATTAGCGGATCTTCAAAAGAATCTTGTGAGGAGATTCATTGCTGGTCAAGGGTTTCATGGGATTGAATTGATGAGCTGAGCCTGATTGCAAAGGCTAGATAAGCTCTCGTTTCGATAGTCATTGAAAAACTTAACGTTAGTTATTCTAATCATTCTTGGAGTTAAGTATATAAAGTCTTGAGGGATATGTTAATGCCCAGACCCGATAAATACCAATTTGGATCGATGTGCTGATAGGTGTGAGGCTTTGTTGCTGGATGCAACATCCTGCCAGATCTCTCTATAGGTTGCAATGGATGATGGTATGAAATTCGACCTTGAAATTTGGCGTTGATAATTGTTGTTAGGTGATATTTTGCTATGAATCGTTTTCTTGCGGCAGCCCAGTCTGGTCAGTTTTTAGTGACGGCGGAGGTGATGCCCCCCAAGGGGAGTAACCCTGACCGGATGCTAATGGTAGCTCGGCAGCTGAAGTCCTGGGTGCATGCGGTCAATATTACAGATGGCAGTCGGGCGGTGTTGCGCACCTCGTCGGTGGCATCTGCGGCCATTCTCAAACAGGCAGATATTGAACCCATCTGCCAAATGACCTGTCGCGATCGCAACTCCATTGCCCTGCAAGCCGATCTGATGGGGGCCCACATGCTGGGCATTCGCAATGTGTTGGCCCTAACCGGCGATCCGATCCAGGCCGGGGATCATCCCAAGGCCCGCAAGGTCTTTGAATTGGAATCGGTGCGCCTGCTGCGGCTGATCGATCGGCTGAATCAGGGGTGCGATCGCAACGGCAACCCCCTCAAAGACGAGGCCACCCAACTTTTCCCGGGCGCCGCCGTCGACCCCCAATCCCCTAGCTGGTCAGGGTTGCAGCGACGCTTCCAGCGCAAACTCGAGGCCGGGGCCCAATTTTTCCAGAGCCAACTAATCTGCGACTTCGACCGCCTGGAAAAATTTATCGACCAGATCGCCAGCCAGAGTGATAAGCCGATCCTGGCCGGCATCTTCCTGTTGAAGTCGGCCAAAAATGCCCGCTTCATCAATAAATATGTGCCCGGTGTGGAGATTCCCCAGCACACCATCGACCGCCTAGAGCGAGCCTCCCATCCCCTGCAGGAAGGCATCACCATCGCCGCCGAGCAAGTCAACCTGGCCCGGCAACTCTGCCAGGGCGTCCACATGATGGCCGTGCGCCGGGAAGAATTGATCCCGCAGATCCTAGAACAAGCCGGCATCAGCCCTCTCTCTCCTGAGGTCAGTCCCCATGTGGCCCAGGAGGAAGCCGTCAAGGTGTAGGGTTGGATGGGTAGGCGAGTGACGAGTGACGAGTGACGAGTGGATAGGTGATGGGGTGATGGGGAAAAGGAAAACGGAGAACGGCTTGCCCTGTTCGCGAAGCGGCTCCGTAGGAGCAACGTAGTCGAAGGGAGAGCGGAGAACGGAAAAGGGAATAGAGTAGGGGCGCGGTTGCCGCGCCCAATGCAGAAAACTCTGAAAAGGCAGAAGGATGAAGTTGGAAATATGCCCCTCGCTACTCTGCTGATGCAACGCGATCTACGACGGCTGATCAATATGCCTTTCCGCAGGGTCCAGGGCGAAGGCTCGCCCTGGTCGTAGGGGTCCGGGGGAAGCGACATTCCCCCGGGTGAGCACTTCACGCTACCCAATTAAGTGCGGCCTTACCGAGGTCTACCGACACTGAGCAACAAGCCCTTCCACGGAGTCCAAGGCAGTCAGCAGGGATAATCTCCTCGCACAGGCTAAAGCCTACACTACCAATTTAATGCTCAAAAACATTGCTAAACTGCAGCAGATCCAAACTGGCAAACACCGGAATGCACTGAAAGCACTGCTGGGCCAGTTCCCAGCGGCCTTCCCGCTGCAGCATCTGGGTCAGGGTCTGCCGCAGAGGATGCAGATAGCGCACATCATTGGCGGCATAGCGGAGTTGTTCCTCCGAGAGCGCCATAGCATTGCCCCAGTCAGAACTCTGGGCGGTTTTATCGAGCTCGATGCCCGCTACCTCCCGCACCAGTTCCTTCAGGCCGTGCTTGGGGCTGTAGGTGCGGCTGAGTTTGCTGGCCACCTTGGTGCAGAAGATGGGCTGCACGTCGATGCCCAGGTGATAGCGCAGCGTCGCCAGGTCGAAGCGGGCAAAGTGGAAGATCTTCAGCACCTGGGCAGCCTGCAGCAGTTGCTGCAGCCGGGGCGCCTGGGTTTGGCCTTGGGCGATGCGAACCGCAGCAATATGGCCATTGGCATCAGACAACTGCACCAGGCAGAGCCGATCCCGTTGAGGCAACAGCCCCATGGTTTCGGTGTCAATTGCGATCGCATCGCTGCCTAAATATCGCGACAACAAGGCTTCATCCAAGTCGCGATCGCACACCTGAAACTCCCCATCCATCTTTTAGCTCAACTCCCCCAGGATCTTGGCCACACTCTGCACATCCTTATCGCCCCGCCCAGAACAATTAATCACAATCCGGGGGGAGCCGTCGAGCTGGGGGCAGAGGGTGTCTAAATAGGCAAAGGCATGGGCCGTCTCCAGGGCCGGAATGATGCCCTCCAACCGCGACACCTGCTGAAAGCCTTCCAGGGCCTGCTGATCAGTGACACTGTAATACTCCGCCCGGCCCGTGTCTTTCAAATAGCTATGCTCCGGCCCCACGCCAGGATAGTCGAGACCGGCACTGACCGAATGGGCCTCCAGCACCTGACCATCATTATTTTGTAAGAGATAACTCATGGCCCCGTGCAATACCCCGATGCGGCCCTGGGTCAGAGTGGCGGCATGCTTATCGGTCAACACTCCCTCACCAGCGGCTTCGATGCCGATCAGGCGCACCGTCGGTGCTGCGATGAACTCGTGGAAGAGCCCCATGGCATTGGACCCGCCGCCGACACAGGCCAGCAGGATATCGGGCAGACCACCAAACTTTTCCTGACACTGCCGCCGGGTTTCGCTACCAATTACCGCATGGAAGTCCCGCACCATCATCGGGTAGGGATGGGGACCGGCCACCGACCCCAGGATGTAATGGGTGGTGTCCACATGGGTGACCCAATCGCGAATGGCCTCAGAGGTGGCATCCTTCAGGGTGCCGGTGCCAGCGCTCACGGGCCGCACCTCGGCCCCCATCAGGCCCATGCGAAATACATTCAGGGCCTGGCGCTCCATGTCGTGCACCCCCATGTAGATCACACACTGGAGGCCGAAGCGGGCACAGACCGTAGCCGTGGCCACCCCATGTTGGCCAGCCCCAGTCTCGGCGATCACCCGCTGCTTACCCATACGCCGGGCCAGCAGCACCTGCCCCAGAGCATTGTTGATCTTGTGGGCGCCGGTGTGGTTCAGGTCTTCCCGTTTCAGATAGATCTGGGGGCCACTGCCATCGGGACGGCTGTAGTGCTGGGTCAGCCGCTCGGCAAAATAGAGGGGGCTGGGCCGACCGACATAGTCCCGCAACAGCCCCTGGAGTTCGGCCTGGCAATCGGGATCTTGGCGATAGGTCTCATAGGCCTGCTCTAACTCTTGCAGGGCAGGCATCAGGGTCTCGGGCACATACTTGCCCCCGAAGCGGCCGAAGCGGCCCTGGGTATCGGGGCGCTGCACCGAGGCGGCCGTTGGGGAAAACACAGGGGTCTGAGTCACGGGAAATTGGGTTATGAAATAGCCGTCATCGCCCTCATTATAAGGTGGCTGGCACCGGGAACGGGGGCCGTTTCGCCCCAACCAGGGAAGAACTGTATCATTCCGGGGAGACGCCCGTAGTCCAGGCCCGGCGCTCGCTAGCAGGCTAAACGCAGCTATGGGATATCAACTTAAGCTGGAATGCCCTGACTAGACAAGCAGCCAGATGGGATCTGAGTAGCCTATTATCGGTTTCGGGAACCCATTTGTTAGTTTTGCCTTCCCATTTATAAGCAATGCTTTGGCGATTCTAAGAAGGATGAAAGCCTTTCGTATACATGGGAACTCGTTGCTTCGATCTGCCTTCTCATTTATAAGCAATGCTTTGGCGATTCTAAGAAGGACGAAAGCCTTTCGTATAGATGAGAACCCATTGCTTCGATCTGCCTTCCCAGGTCTCGCTCGGGGCTTCTGCTCAGCGATAATCGCCGTCTCCAGTTCAGGACTGGAGAGCGTCCCTAGCCCTTATTAGTCTGGAATTTTTCATTGAGATTGCATGACCTAGAATCCAGGTAGGGCACTTCGCAATCAGTTAGCATGCCCTAGGTACTGCTTTTCGGTAACTGGATTCCCGCCGCCGCGGGAATGACGGTAGTACGTTTCTTTCGGTAACCGAATAATCGCGGAAAAGACTTCCGTCATTCCGGGCAAGCGCAGCGCGACCCGGAATCCAGGTAGAGGTCTACGCGGTTGGCAAACATCCCCTGGGCGAAAACTGGATTCCCGCCGCCGGGGGAATGCCTGGCAACCTCTGTAGTGAGCTGCCCTGGGCCGTGGTAGGGCTGGTCAGGATGTGGTGGTAAATTTCGGCAAGGCCACACTTAATTGGGTAGCGTGGAGTGCTCGCCCGGGGGAATGTCGCTTCCCTCGGACCCCTACGACCAGGGCAAACCGCTGCCCTGGACCTGCGGAAGGGCCTGTTGATCGGTCGTTATGGATCGCGTCGCATCGGCAAGGACGCGAGGGGGCTTTTTCCCTGTTCTCTGTTCTCTTTCCCCTTAAACCTTACCCCCGTTACCCGCTACTCGCCTACCCGCCCACTCCTAGGGAATGGAGGGGGATAGCGTAGCACCACCCGGAATCCAGGTAGAAGGTAACCTCGACCCTGGGAATTCTATTTGGGGAAGACTCAGGCTCCTTCGACACAGCTCAGGACAAGCCGCTCACCGAGCGACAACTGGTCACCGAGCCACAACCGCTCACCGAGCGGAGTCGAGGTGACAGGCCACTCACGAGCCCTTGGCTGACGGGGACTGCAGCTGCTGGAGCAGGGCTTGGGTGACGGGATGGTCAGAGAGGAGCTGAGTCTGGCCTGCTTCAATAACCGTCCTGACAAACTTAGCAAGGCGATTAATCGTCTCTGTGGTGTAGGGATGGTCTTGCCCTACAGCCTGCACAAAGAGGCTCAACGCCTCTAGAAACAACGGTTCCGCGTCAGAATAACGCCCTTGGGCAACGTACAGGGAGGCTAAATTACCCAAGCAAATGCCCACGTCGGGATGATTGTCTCCTAAAGCGTTTCGGCTAATCTGGAAAGCCTGTTGCAAGAGCGGTTCCGCCTCAGCGTAGCGACCCTGCGATTGATACAGTGCGGCGAGATTGTTGAGGCTGAGGGCCACAGCGGGATGCTCGTCGCCCAATAGCCGTTTCCTCAAGGCCAGGGCCTGCTGATAGAGCGGTTCCGCCTCGGCGTAGCGCCCCTGCGAATAATACAGTGCGGCGAGATTGTTGAGGCTGAGGGCCACAGCGGGATGCTCCTGGCCCAACAGCCGTTGCCGCAACGCCAGGGCCTGCTGATAGAGCGGTTCCGCCTCGGCGTAGCGACCCTGCGACTCATACAGTAAGGCGAGATTGTTGAGGCTTTGGGCCACATCGGGATGCTCATCGCCCCACAGCCGTTGACTCAAGGCCAGGGCCTGCTGATAGAGCGGTTCCGCCTCGGCGTAGCGGCCCTGCGCATAATACAGTAAGGCGAGATTGTTGAGGCTGAGGGCCACATCGGGATGCTCGTCGCCCAGCAGCCGTTGCCGCAAGGCCAGGGCCTGCTGCAAAGAGCGGTTCCGCCTCCCCGTAGCGGCCCTGCACTCGATACAGTTCGGCGAGATTGTTGAGGCTTTGGGCCACATCGGGATGCTCGTCGCCCAATAGCCGTTGCCTCAAGGCCAGGGCCTGCTGATAGAGCGGTTCCGCCTCGGCGTAGCGACCCTGCGAGTCATACAGTGCGGCGAGATTGTTGAGGCTGCTGGCCACATCGGGATGCTCGTCGCCCAATAGCCGTTGCCTCAAGGCCAGGGCCTGCTGATAGAGCGGTTCCGCCTCAGCGTAGCGGCCCTGTTCACGGAGATAGTAGCCGATCTGATTCAGCAGGTAGGCGACATCGGTGGACTCGATGGCATAGGTGGAACTGAGCTCGATGGCTACCTGGGCCTGGGGCAGCATGCGACCATAGATCTGCTGGGTTGGCGGCCAGGACTTTTTGAAAGGCCAGGGAAAAGGTGACGGTGACGCTGGGATGGTCGCTGGCCAGGTCGCCCCGTTGACTCAGGAGATGGGCCTTTTCCTCACGGAATTGCTGCAGATATTCCCATAGGGACAGCACCTGTTCTTCCATATAGGCACCGGCTTGGTCTAGGGCCAGGGGCAGCCCATCCATCTCGGCCTGCAGGGTGTGGGCTAGGGTCTGGTCGCTGGTAGATGCCTGCATCAAGGGAGCATCGGCAGGCAGCAGCTTAGCCCGACGCAGCAGGAAGAGAGCTCCTTCCGCCGGCGCCATGGTCTTGATCTCAAGCCGATGGGCCAGGGTGCCCACGGCCTGGGCTCGACTGGTCAAGAGGAGATGGCCCCGGTCGCCTACGGGTAAGAAGGGCTGGAGCTGCTTCAGGTCGTCGGCGTTGTCGAGTACCAGCAGCCAGCGATCATGGTGAGCCAGCCACTCGGTCACTAAGTTAACCACGACGCTCTGTTCCACCTGCTGCCGCCCAGGCAGCTGCAGGGCCTCGGCCAGGGCACTATAGCCTGAGAACAGCTCGTCTTTGGACGCGGCTCGTACCCAGAAGCCATAGTCGTATTCATGGCGATGGCGATAGGCATATTCCAGGGCGGTCTGGGTTTTACCGATGCCACCGATGCCACTGAAGACAACCCGCCGGTAAGTCTGCAAGGCGGTATGGATAGCCATTAACAGGGGCTCCCGGCCGGTAAAGAAGCGATTGCGGGCAGCCAGCCCCATCCAGCGTTGGGCCAGTTTGAAGGCGGGGCGTTGGGCGGCCCCGAGACATTGGTTGAGCTGCTCAATGACTGCGGCCAGGCCGCAGCCGGTCGGTCCCTCGGCCCAGGTCAGCAGGGTGATGACGCGATGGCCCGGCGTGCCAGTATTGCTGGCAAGGACGCTGGTAGGCGGGTTGAGGGCGAAGATGATCTCTTCCTGCTGGGTAGACGGTAGGCCATTCAGGGTCTGAAGCAGCCGTCGTCGATCATCGGGGGATAGAGGGGCAGCAGTCATTAACGGCGAGGGTCATAGGCTCACCGCCATGATAGCCGTAGTAAAGGGACACCCAAGGGGTTGCACTAGGATCCGCTCCCCGTACAAGCCATCTACCCCTTCCAGCACCGCTACCGTCTCACCATCGGGTCACGTGTCAACGCTGCCTGCATATCATTGACACGAATACGTCTGACCTGGCCGCTTTAAGACCGAGCACCCATAGTACAAACACCATCCAAACCCCTGATTGGCAGAGTTTTTGCAACTCCCTGAAACGAAACCCGCCAGTGAATACATCGATGACACTCAAATGGGCTGACTGCTTGACCCTGATGAGCAAACCGTATTTATTTATTGCCTCTCTATCGGTCAAAAATAGACTCAAGACACCAACAATATTAGTTCATCAAGTTTCCATTAGTACGATATTTTCAAGGCTTGAGCTGATGCGAATAAATTAAACTCAGCGTATAGAGTGCAATACTGCACCTGATTTCTGGGAGTAAAGTTAGCAGAGTATAATAGGATCTATATACGTAACGTTAACTCGAGACTATGACCGCTCTAGCTCAAGAAATTCTTAAGACTTTTGATAGGCTGCCTGATTCAGAGCAGCTTGAGGTCGCGCTAGAGATACTGAGGCGGCTTGTTCATTTTGATTTTCCTCCTTTGGAAGACGAGGACTTGGTCTTGAATGCCGAGGAATTATTCTTGGAACTAGACAAACAAGAATCAGATCATGAGTAGCCCTGACCGGTGGTGAAGTTTGGCTTGTAGATCTGGGCTATGTTGCAAAAGTCAGGCCCTGTCTGGTGGTTAGCATTCCCGCTCTAATACAAGGATGATGCAGACCTTGATGAAGAGCCGTAGCAATCTGATGTCTACTAGACTAGTCGTCAAGGTAGCTTCATCATTTCACCTATTTGCTCCTGATTAACCAAGTTGATCTGCTAATTATCGATGAACGGTTGGGCCGGTAATTGCAGAAGAGCTATGACAATTAGGATAGAGAGGCTTGATAGGCACGCCAGCCGCCAAACTGGGTGATCTCCCGTTGACCTGCTACCGTGAGGGGCTCGCCGATGACACCTAGGACAATGTCGCCAGTGGCCAGTTTGACCTTGCCGATGGCCAGTCCCGGCGGTTCCTGCATCAAGATGACCCCTAATCCGGCCAGGGGCACCTCCCAGATTTCCACTGCGATCGCAACTCCGCCGCTGGCTACCCGCATCATGGCCGGATAGCGATCCTCAATGCTCCAGAGGCGATAGGCCGGTTCTGTCTCGGTTTCACAGTGGAACCGGGCTCCCACGGTCAGCAAGTTAGGATTCAGGGCCAGCCCCCGCATCAAGGTGCCATTGACGGCCAGCTTCAGGGTTTCGGTCATCAATAGTGCCGCTGTCTTGTCAACGAATCGTCAGATAGGTGTCGGTGGACGAGGCGGGCAGAATCCGCAACCGCTGATGCTGCAGGTCGGGTTCCAGTCCCAGGGCTTCCAGAGGAATTACCCCCAGCAGTGCATCTCACCCTGCCAGCAGTTCCAGGCATTCAAAGGTGCCTTCCCGGTCGCCGATAGAGAGCTTGGCATCTTGGAAAATGCGGGCGGTGCTGATGCCGGTCGCCGTGGCGATCGGCACTTCCCGGAGAACAGTCAGTCCCAGCGTTTTGATGACGTCAGCCGGTAAACATAACGTGGTTGCTCCAGTATCTACTAGCACGTTGTCTATCGCAACAGAGCGAACCGCTGCCGGCGCCAGTAGTCCCCTCTCAGCAAGGCCCTGATCGAGTCGATTCGTCACCGTCAGGCTGATCAATATTTTCCCCATTGCATCCAGGGCAATCTCTTGAGGGGTGCGGAAGGCCATCGTCGGGTATCTCCATTGCCAGCCATGCGCCTATCTTCAGATTTTAGCGATGATGCCAAATCTCCGAATCAACTCCACCAAACCACTCCATCCTCAGTCCATTTTGCCGAGGGCGCCCGGAGCCCCAATCAGGGTGCGTTTGGGAGAACAGGTAAGGATCATAATCAGCAGCGTCAGGATGTAGGGGGCGGCATTGAAGAGATAGTAGTAAGCATTGATGCCCACCGATTGAAAGGCGGGGCCGATGGCTTGGGCGCCGCCGAATAGCAGAGAGGCCCACAGACACTGCACCGGCTTCCAGCGGGCGAAGATCACCAGGGCCACCGCCATCAGCCCCTGACCGCTGGAAATGCGCTCCGTCCAGACGCCGGGATAGTACAGGGAGAGACAAGCACCGCCCACCCCAGCCAGGAAGCTCCCGGCCATGGTGCTTAAAAACCGCACCTTGAAGATGGAAATGCCCATGGCCCGGGCGGCATCGGGGCTGTCTCCCACCGCCCGCACATAGAGCCCCCAGCGGGTGGAACGGAAGAACCATTGCAGCAAGGGTGCGATCGCAACCCCGATTAGAAATAACGGACTCACCTTCAGGGCCGACTGCACCGCCGGATTACTGCTCCAAGCCCCCCAGTCAAAGGTGAGCAATTGCGGCGCCTGGGGTTGGATAAACGGTTTACCCAGAAAAAAGGCAAAGCCACTGCCGAAGATAATCATGGCGATGCCCACCGCAATATCATTCACCCGGGGTTGTTGAGACAGCCAACCATGAATTGCCCCCAACACCATGCCCGCAAGCCCCGCCACCAACACCCCCAACCAGGGGGCCCAAAACTCCCCCAAGGCTCCCTGGCTCAGGTAAGAAATCCCATAGGCGCTCATGGCCCCCATCAGCAACGTGCCTTCCAGGCCCAAGTTAATCTTGCCGCTCTTCTCAGTCAGACACTCGCCCAGGCTGACAAACAAAAAGGGGGCGCTGCCCCGCAGCGTGCCTGCCAAGATACCCAGGGGAACCCCCCACCAGCCCAGTGCTTCAGTTGCCATGGCGTGACCTCGTTGTGAATAATGCCGCTACATCACCGATCGCTCTTGAAACCAGGGCAGACGACCGTAGAGGGAGTCACTGAACAGGACGCACAAAAAGACGATGCCCTGAAACACCAACACCGTGGCATCAGGCAATTCGTGGGACCGTTGCAAGATGCCGCCGCTGGCCAGAATGCCCCCCAACAGAATCGCCACCAATATGGTGGCCAGGGGGTTATGGCGAGAGACAAAGGCCACCAAAATCCCGGCATAGCCATAGTTGGAGACCAACGACTCGTTGATGCGCTTCTGCACCGCCGCCACCTCCACCATGCCAGCCAGCCCTGCCGCCGAGCCCCCTAGAAAGCACACGGCCAGGGTGAGCTTGCCCACAGGCAATCCGGCAATCTTGGCGGCGCGGACATTGCCCCCGGCGGTGCGGGCGGCAAAGCCGAAGGTCGTGCGTTGGATCAGCACATAGGCAATCACACAGGCAATGAGCCCATAGAGCAACCCGTAGTGGATACGGCTGCCGGGCAAATTACCAATCCACAGGGCGGCATCTAATTCTGCCGACGAGGGCTTGGTGACGAATTCTACATCCCGCATCGGGCCTTCCACCAAGTGGTTCATCAGGGCAATGGCGATGTAGTTCAGCAGCAGGCTACTGATGGTCTCATTTACACCGCGATAGTGACGCAGAGCCCCAGCCAGCATGATCCACAGCCCCCCGGCCCCGATGGCGGCCAGGGCCATGGCCAACTGAGCCATGAGGGCAGGCACGGTGGTGCCCAACCCCAGACCGACGATCACGGCGGCCAAGCCTCCGATCACCAGGGCTCCCTCATTGCCGATGATCACCAGCCCCAGGCGGGCCGGCAAAGCGGTACAGAGGGCAGTCAACATCAAGGGAGCGGCTCGAATTAGAGTATTTTGCCAGGCACTCCAACTGCCAAAGGCCGCCCGGTAGATAGAGCCATAGACGGCTAATGGGTTGCTTCCAGCCAGGGCGCAGAAGAGACCAAAGATGACCATCGCCACCACTAGCGCCGCAATGGGCAAGGCAATCGCCTCTAGGGGGCGACGCCAGCGATAGAACAAATTAGACGCAGAAGATGCCGATGCGATCGCCATGCTTGCCTAGCCTTCGATACTGCCTTGGACCCCTTCAATCAGGTAGTCCATCTTCTCCAGCTCCAGGTTGTCTTGCTTGTATTCCTCGCCACTGGGCAGAATCACATTGCCCTGGTTGTCCTTCAGTTCGCCTTTATAGATCACCAGCTCGCCGCTGATAATTTGCTCCTTGGCGGTCTCAGCCGCGGCTTTGGCCTCATCGCTCACCGCCGGGCCGTAGTCTGACAGCTTACAAAACTTACCGGCCAGTCCCCCCCGCAGGATGTGGGGAATATCTCCCGCCATCAGGGTTTTGCCAGCCACAAACTGCTCACCTAGGTCGCTGTAGATACTGGACCAATCCCACTCGGCCCCCGTGAGATAGCCCTGGGGAGCCAGAGGAGCCTGATTAGCGTGATAGCCAGTGCAATAGATGCCCCGCTTCTCGGCGGTCTCCATCACCACCTTGGGGCTATCCACGTGGCAGGTCACCACATCAATGCCCTGGTCGGCCATGCTATTGGTGGCCTCGGCCTCCTTCACCGGCATGGCCCAATCCCCTGTGAAGATCACCTGGGTAGTAATATCGGGCTTCACCGACTGGGCCCCGAGGGTAAAGGCGTTGATATTCCGCAGCACCTGGGGAATCGGCTTAGCCGCCACAAACCCTAGCTTGCCAGCGTTAGACATGTGGCCAGCCACCACCCCAGCCACATACTGAGCCTCATCGATATAGCCGAAGTAACTGCCGACATTGTCCGGGTGTACCCCGTCTTGGTACAGCCCACCGGCGTGGAAGAACTGCACCTGAGGGAATTCCGCCGCCATTTCCAAAATATAGGGGTCGAAGTAGCCAAAGGAGGTGGGAAAAAGCACCTGGGCCCCATCGATTTCGATCATGCTGCGCATGGTTTCCGCCACCGCCGTGGTTTCGGGGACGCTAGCCTCTTCGACAATTTGGATGCCGGGCACATTGGCTGCCATGGCCGCTGCCCCCTCGGCGTGGGCCTGGTTATAGCCAAAGTCATCCTTCGGGCCCACATAGATAAAGCCAACCAGGAGATCACCACCGCCACCAGCACCGCTGTCACCACCAGAGGTTCCCCCTTCGCTAGAGGGACTACAGGCCGTTCCCAGCTTGGTCACAACCCCAAAGGCCGTCGTCGCAATCAGGCCACGAACCACCTGCCGCCGAGAACACCGGGGTAACTTTCGATAGGCCATAGAAATCTTTTCCTCACAGTGAATGCAAAACGCCGAGCTAGAGACTGCAAGCAGGAGGCCCCCTTCTATCTCATTCACCTCCTCACCGAACAGAGATTATATCCCGGTCAAGTTGGAGGCAGTGGCCACCTCACAACGGTTAGGGCATGGCCAGGCCGTTGAGCAACTATCGGCATCATGGTTGCACACACTATGAGTTGTACCCACCATGATCTGAAGTATCAATGACCATAACCATCAGCGGTATCTGGAAACGGCGATGGGGGCAGAGTAGCATTCAGTAGTGAATCCCGTCTAAAGGCAATGGCGAGATGACTGTTGAGTCAGTAGCTCAGTCTAAGGATTGAGAAAACGGGCCAACAAGTTTGTATTGAACATTACGTTTTATGGGATAGGACGCCGCAATTTTATGGGCGGGCCTGGAAATCAATCTGACCAATCGATAGTTTAAATGTGCAAGCTCCTGGCCTCGACCCCGCTGTATCACCTAATCTCTATCTGGCCTATGGGGGGCAGACATTCATGTGTGGACGGTTCAGCCTTACGCAAACTGGGGATAGCCTGGCAGCGGCCTTTCGACTCCAAGTCCCTCTATCAGGGGCTCCCCGCTACAATATTGCCCCCAGCCAACCTGTGGTTACGCTCGTTGCCACCAGCACCGCTCCAACTCCCCATGGGCAGCGCCTACGCTGGGGATTAATTCCCAGCTGGGCTAAGGACCCCACCATGGGCAATCGCCTGATCAATGCCCGGGCCGAAACAGTGGCCGAGAAACCGTCCTTTCGAGCGGCCTTCAAGCGGCGGCGCTGCCTGGTGCTGGCCGATGGGTTCTACGAATGGCAGCGCCAGGACCGCAACACCAAGCAACCTTACTATATGTTTCTCAAGGACCACCGACCCTTTGCCTTTGCAGGCCTTTGGGAGCATTGGCATGACCCCAACAGTGGGGATGAACTGCAGACCTGCACCATTTTGACCACAGCTGCCAATGAGTTGATGCAGCCTATCCACAATCGCATGCCGGTGATTTTGGCCCCCGAGCACTACGCCCCCTGGCTGGATCCCGACTACTATCAGCCCCAGGTACTCCAGGAGATGCTGCATCCCTATGGGGCAGCGGCCATGGAGTGTTACCCGATCTCGACCCTGGTGAATAACCCCCGGAATGACTCTCCGGAGTGCATGGCACCACTGAGAGAGCAGTAGTATCGTCGTCACATTTAGAATAGCTATACTGTCGGCAGGCTAGGATAGCTGAGTCATGGTAGCGGTTGGGTTACCGCGATTCTGCTTCATTATCCCCAATCCTCTTTGTGTCAACCTCCTCAACCATAGGTGCTCCGTTGCACATCCGATTGGCTGCCGCTGCTGATGTGCCGGCTCTGGCTGAGCTTTTTCGCCAGAGTGTTTTAGCGGTAGCTCCCCAGCGTTACACTCTGGAGCAGACCCAGGCCTGGGTATCTTTTGCTACTGACCTGGAGGCATTTCGAGCCTTCATCTTGGCGGTGACCACCTATGTGGCTGAAGATGCCACGGGGATTGTCGGCTTCGCCGGTATTGGTCAGGATGGCCATGTCGCTTCTGCCTATGTGCGCCCCGATTGCATCCACCGCGGCATTGGCTCGGCCCTGATGCAGAGACTATTAGCGTACGCCGATAGCCAAGGTCTGCAACGACTCTACGGTGAGGCCAGTGAATTTAGCTTAGGGTTGTTTTTAAAGTTTGGCTTTCGCCAGTACGACACCGAAGTCGTGGAACGCCAAGGTGTTCGCTTCAGTCGCTATCTGGTGGAAAAGCTGCGCCGGGATAACTCTGGACCCGAATCTAGGAGAATTGGCGGTCCACTTCTCTAGGATCTTGATAGAATCAAGGTCGAGAATGATTATCATTGCAATGTCATCACAGGGTCCGGCCATGATTGAGATGGAGCAGCTGTCGGTCAGCTACCGAGGTGCGATCGCATTGGACGACGTCTCCCTGCAGCTGTATCGAGGCCAGCAGGTAGGACTGATCGGTCCCAACGGCGCCGGCAAGAGCACCCTAATCAAGGCCATGCTGGGCTTAGTGCCCCATCGCGGCCGAGTCCGGTTTTGGGGCTAGCCGCGGCGGCGGGTGCGCCATCGCATCGCCTAGGTGCCCCAGCGATCGCAAATCGACTGGCACTACCCCATCACCGCCTAGACCGTGGTGATGACAGCCCTGACTCCAGAGACAGGCTGGCTGCGCCGCCCCAGCCCCGTGCCCAAGGGCGGGCTCAGCAAGCCCTAGAGCGGGTGGGCATGGCCGATCTCAGCCATCGTCCCATTGGGCAGCTATCTGGAGGCCAGCAGCAGCGGGTCTTTCTAGCTCGAGCCCTGGCTCAAGATGCGCAGCTATGCCGCCATGGGGCTGATTTTAGCGACTTTCTTTGCCCTAGGGGTGATGTTCATCAGTGTGTTCGACAGCCGCCTCAACCTAGAAGCCTTTTTATTTGGGGACATGCTCAGCGTCACCCCTGTCGATGTCTGGCAGACGGCTCTGATCACGGGGGTGGTCCTGGTGCTGGTGCGCTTGCTCTACAAGGAGCTACTGTTCTATAACTTCGATCCCCTCGGGGCCAAGGCCATGGGCCTGCCAACCGAGTGGTTGCAACGGGGACTGACGGCGGCCTACACCCTGGCTATCATCAGTCGTTGGGGGCCTCTTCTCACTGGCCTTCCTATTCAGCCCCAGCCAGGGACCACTCACCCAGCAACGGCCCTGGGGCAACCGCTGATTCGCCCGGCAGCACCGGCATCCACCTGCTGCACCTATCCGACCAACGGCATCATCGTCTCTCAGCAGAATCTCAGCCGTGTCATTTATGGTCGAACCATGACGTCTTAGAGTTGACACCATGGCTTCTTCCAACTCTCGCATCTCCCTGGCACTGTTACTGTTACGTCTTAGCGTCTTTCTTGTCTTTCTGATCTGGACTCTAGATAAGCTGCTCAACCCTGGCCACGCGGCGGCAGTGTTTGAAAACTTCTATTTCATTGGCGGCCTGGGCAATGCCATCATCTACGGGCTCGGCATTCTAGAGCTGATTTTGCTGATCGGCTTTGTGATTGGCTACCAGAAACCCATAACCTATGGCCTGATTCTGCTGTTGCATGCCGTCTCCACCTTATCTGCCTTCGGCAAGTATCTCAGCCCCTTTGAGCCCCCCAATATCCTCTTCTTTGCGGCTTGGCCTATGTTGGCCGCCTGCTTCGCCCTGTTCTACCTGCGGGATCTCGACGTGCGCTGGACCATTGGCGGCGGTCGCCAGGAGGCCGTGACCGAGTAGACAGCTTTGCCGGCATCAACCGTACAATCCAGCCACATATTCGCCATAGCCGTTGTAGAGCCGGGTGGGCTGGCGCTCCCACTGGGCGGGATTGCTGCCAGTGCCCACGACCCGCTCCGTAGCTTGAGACCAGCGGGGATGGGGGACGTCTGGATTCACATTGGCCTCGAACCCGTACTCATTGGGGGCAATGGTGTTCCAGAAGGTGGCCGGGCGCTCGGCTAGAAACTCGATCTTGACAATGGATTTGGCTCCCTTGAAGCCATATTTCCAGGGCACCACCATACGCAACGGTGCCCCATGTTGTTTCGGCAGGGTGCGACCGTAGATACCCACCGCAAAGAAGGCCAGCTCATTGGCCATCTCCGCCAGCGTCAGCCCCTCCCCATAGGGCCAAGGTAAATTCATGGCGAAGCCCCAGGCTGGCCCCGGACAGATTTTCGCCTCATAGAACGAGGTGAAGCTGACAAATCTGGCGG
Organism: Halomicronema hongdechloris C2206; assembly: GCF_002075285.3. GTDB lineage: Bacteria > Cyanobacteriota > Cyanobacteriia > Phormidesmidales > Phormidesmidaceae > Halomicronema_B > Halomicronema_B hongdechloris. Next base: position 3,602,202 of record NZ_CP021983.2, read on the forward strand.
CACTGGTGGGATCCACCTGCTGCAGTAATCGGTTCATGGGAAAGCCGATCCAGGGCACCACCATGGCCCAGGCCTCCACGCAGCGAAAGCGATAGATGCGCTCTTCCAGGGGAAACCGCTGGGTCAGATCATCCAGGTCATAGGTGCGGGGATTATTCACCAACCCCGTCACCTCGACTCGCCAATCGTCGGTGGGCAGCTTCTGGGCCGGTTGCCAGATGCTCTTGGTGCCGCCAAACTCATAGAAGTTGTTGTAGGTGCTGGCATAGGCTTGCTCCGTCACGGCCCGTTCCACCCCGGCGAAGTCAGGGTTTTGCCGCACATTGGCCAGGGGACGGCCTAGGGTTTGCTGCAGCTCGGCCTCGATGCTGGGCGGGCGGCTACACCCCAGCAACGAGGCGCCGATGCCAGCTCCGACCAGTCCCTTGAGAAAGCGACGGCGGTTCAGGAAGGCAGATTCCGGCGTGACTGCCGATTCGGGTAACTGCCAAGGGTGGGGTGGCGGCAAAATAGTAGGCATGATTGGGTATCAATGGTGACGCATATTGATTATTCTACGAAGTCAGCCAATTCTAAGGCCGCCGTGGCCCTGTACTTGGGCTGTGCTGTCTGGGCCTATCGGGGCTAGCTGGGAGACCTCTATCCCTGCGGTAGCGACCCCAAGCAGTTTTTGCCGCTTTACGGCCAACGCCTGACGGCGGTAGAAGGCATAACCTACTTATGAGCTCTTGCCCATGAAAAAAGTCCCTTACGGTCGTAAGGGACTTTCAGGGAATCAGAGATGTCATTTGATTTTGGGACAGTCCAAAGCCAATCCAGTATGAACCCTTGCAGGGGATAAATTTTTAGTACTCTGCGGCAAAATAACGTCTCTATTGACTAGAGCGAAAAGGCTTAACCCTATTAGGATTTCCCTTGCTGCTTTGATGACTAGACATCCTGCTGCTGACGTCTGAGGGTAGTAGCACCGGCACCGGTCAAGGCAAATAGCCCCAAGATCATGGCAGGCTCAGGCACTGATTCAGCATCAGTATCAACTTCAGCCACCGATACGGCTCCTTGGGAAAGGCCTTCCGAAAATTCTCCGGTTTCGAAGTTATCAACGAATAGAAATTCGAGATCAAGGCTGAATTCGTCAGCGGCGAATACTCCTTGATCTAAATCATCAGCTAACAACGGCTGGTTAGGCGTGCCATTGATGTAAAACCCATTATCAAGCGTGGGATCTACAATCTGAATTTCTGCAGCGGGATCATCAGAGGAGAAGGAGAAGGCAGAGGCAGCGCTATTGCCACTCCAATCCCAGGCCCAAGACGTTAATTCATCCAGAGAAATGATGCCATCCTGGGCGGCAGCATCGTCAGCAGAAATCGTGCCGGAAATTGCCCCGCCACCATCATTTTCCCACCAACCAGTATAATCAACGGTCCAACTAGCAGCTCGAGCCGGTGTGGCTAGGGCTGTTAACCCTAGAGCTGCGGTTGCAGCTAAAGCAAAGCGTTTCATAGAAATACCTAACCGTAAACATCATGGAATCAACGTAGAGAATTTTATAGGACTTACCTAGTATTCCAATGTAATCCAAAGCACTTAGCGGGTCTATTTTTAAGTAAAAAAATGTCTCAGTTTTTCATTGAAAAAGCAAAAAGTTCCTGAGAATTTTAGTCTCCTCAGACTCATTTTATCTCGAATTTTATGTGGATTAATGCGTCACATTTGGCGGGTTTTTGGAAAATTAGACGTCAATAAAACTGGCTATTAAGACGGGTTTGAACTCGGCAATGGTAAATCAGGGATGAATGTTGGCAGTGGCGGGCATGGCAGGAGCGTCTGAGGGGGTTGGCACCAGTTGTAGAACATCGGCATCGGCAGCTGATTTTCGCGTCAGAGCACTCCGGGGGAGGACCCTCAGCACTTCCTCCGGAGTTGTGGCTCCGGCTAATAACTTCTCGATAGCGGCGTTGCGGAAGGAGAGGAAGCCGATTTTGCTGAGGTGATGCTGCAGCTGAGTGATGGTGCCGTCGTACATGATTTCGCGAATGCGATCATCGACTTCCAGGAGTTCGACGATGGCTTCGCGCCCCAGGTATCCTGACTGGAAGCACTGGCTGCAGCCCTGGCCTCGTCGCCAGTTGGCCTGCTGGATCTGGGATGAACTCAGGCCCAGGAGTTTAATGCTGTGGGCATTTGGGGGTGTCGGTTCGCTGCAGTAGGGACATACTCGTCGGACCAGGCGCTGGGCAATTACCCCCAACAGGGCATCGCTGATCAGGCCGGGGTCGGGGCCAATGTCTTTGATGCGGGGGATGGCGCCCACGGCATCGTTGGTGTGCAGGGTTGTAAATACCAGGTGACCAGTGAGGGCGGCCCGGACGGCGGTTTCGGCGGTGGCGTGGTCTCGCACCTCTCCTACCATAATGATGTCGGGGTCTTGCCGCAGAATGGCGCGCAGCCCGGCGGCAAAGGTCATGCCGGCGGCCTCGTTTACCTGGGTTTGGGTGATGCAGGGCAGTACATACTCGACCGGGTCTTCTACCGTGACCACATTGACATCTGCGGTGGCGATTTCTTGCAGGCTAGTATAAAGAGTGCTGGTTTTGCCGGAGCCAGTGGGGCCGGTGAAGATGATCAACCCTTGGGGCTGTTGTAGCCAGGTCTTGTAGGCTGCCAGCGCTCTGGGGGAGAACCCGAGTTTATCGACGGTGGAGAAGGGGTTTTCTCGGGGCAGTAGACGCACGACAGCTTTCTCGCCGCCGACACAGGGCAGCGTGCTGACTCGCATGTCCATATTCAGGTCATCTTGGCCCAGGGCATATTGCTCGCCAATGCGGCCATCCTGGGGACGGCGGCTGTCGGCAATGTCCATGTTGGCCATCACTTTCAGGGCTACGATGACCCGGCGACTGATGTCTAACGGCAGGGTGGTGATATTGCGCAGCACCCCGTCGATGCGATATCGCACCCGCAAGCCGGTGCTGGTGGGCTCCAGGTGAATGTCACTGGCTCGGTGGCGTAGGGCACTGGAAATAATGGCCTTGATCCGCTCGCGTTGGCCGTCAGCTTTGGCCAGAAAGAGCTCGGTGGTCTCACCGACGTCTTCTTGCATCTGCTCCCCCGTCAGGGGATCAAGCAGGGGGTTGGCCTGGATCTGGCTGACATCTAGGTTGCGGCTGTGATACCAGGTGCGATAGCTCTTGGCAGTAATGGGAATGAGCTCAATGGTGGTGCCGCTGCGATCGCATAATTGCTGCACCGTCTCCTGTTTCAGGGCAACCGGGCTGCCCAGATAGAAGCAGTTGCGCCACAGCAACAGGGGCACCACTGGCGGCAGGGCTTGCCCAGGAAAAAACTGAAAGAACCGGCTGCCGACTTCCTCGTCTAATAGCGTCAGATTCAACTCTCCCTGGGAATTCACTAATAGGGCCAGGGCATCTCGGCAGGACAGCTTGCCCTGCTTTACCTGTTGCCAGGCCGACAATGGGGTGGATACATCCTGCATGCGATCGCATCTCGATACTGCCTTGGTCAGCCTTCAGTAGAAGCCGACACAAACTATGAGCGGATTGGAAATACCGTTGTCTGGGGTTGCGGCCATGGGCCAGGTAGCCCCCGCCGCCACAAGGCGTGGTGGGATGAGGGCCAGTCAGCCTTCCTGGACTAGGCCATTTAGCCGGCAGTCATGTCCTCAGCTGACTGGCCAACGCTTGAGTGCAGCCCCTGACCATTGACTCATCAGCCCTGGATTACCTGGCCGCCGCGACATCGAGAGTTTGCCGTAACCATGGGCTTTTCATCCCATCAAAAAGCCCATGGTCCCGTTAATCTAAGACCCGACGATGCCACCGTCCTTGCGTCTGATGACGATGGTGGAATCCCGAGGCACCTTGCCACTCCCCTGATTCGCCGGGAAGTTAGTGACGGTAGGATCTCCATCACCAGGGTGCTGGGTATTGATGAACAGGGTGCGCCGATCGGGCGTTACCGTCAGCCCGGTGATTTCGTCTTCAAACACACCGGTGAAGAGGCGGCGAATTTCTCCAGTGCTGATATCAACCACCAACAGCTGGTTGTTCAGCCCATCCGGTTGACCACCGTCGGTCTCAATGAACAGGCGACCGTCAGGGTCCGCCCACATGCCGTCGGGGTCGGTAAAGACTCCCTCTGTCCCGCGAGTATCCTGGGCCAGAATGAAGATATCCCACTTAAAGGTGGTACCCGTGAATCGGGCGTTATCATCAATTTCCAGGATGTGGCCATCGGGGTTAGGCGCCAGAGGGTTGGGAGCATCGGGCATGGTCCGCTGGCTGTTGTTGGTCAACGCGAAGTAAACCTTGCCATTGAAATCACTCACCGTGGCCCACTCAGGCCGGTCCATGGGCGTAGCCCCTAAGGTATCAGCCGCCAGGCGGGTATTAACGAGTAGCTCGCCCTGATTGCTGAATTGAGCACTCAGAATCGGGTTATCGATGGTGAGCTCCAACCACTCGCCAGTGCCATCATCGTTGAACTTCGCCACGTAGAGCTTGCCGCGATCCAACGGGCTGATGCCCCGAGCTCGCATGGAACGCCAGTTGCTCTCGGACACAAACTTGTAGATGTAGTCAAAGCGTTCGTCGTCGCCCATGTAAGCGACAACACGGCCACCCCGACCCACGGTGATTTCAGCCCCTTCATGCTTGAACCGACCCATGGCCGTCCGCTTCACCGGGGTTTGAGTGGCATCCATGGGGTCGATCTCCACCACCCAACCGAAGCGATGGTTCTCGTTGACATAGTCAGAGTTGGAGAGGTCGAAGCGAGGATCGAAGTTCTGCCAGCCATAGCCAAAGCCATCGGTGCTGAATCCATAGCGATCCTGAGCGTCCGTCGGCGTCCAGGTGCCGGTGGCATCGCCGAAGTAACCGTGAAAGTTTTCTTCACAGGTGAGGTAGGTACCCCAGGGTGTTTTCCCGTAGGCGCAGTTATTCACCGTGCCCTGAGGAGAATTACCAGCCGGGTTGTCTAGCAAAGGGTGACCGGCTGCGGGACCGCTGAAGGTCACGTCGGTATTCACGTGAATGCGGCGAGCATTGTTACTCTTGACCGGCTGCCACTTGCCGCCGATTTTCTTGATCTCAATCACGGAGACGCCGTGGGCATGCTGAGACAGGCGCACATCTTCCAGGCTGGTGGGGTCAGGCTTGCCCAGCACATGGGTATTCACCCCAAACTCATGGTTGATGGCCAGCATGCCATGATCATTGCCGTCGCCGATGGGGAAGAGCCACATGCCGTCATGGCCGATGCCAATCAGATTCTTTTGCTCTTCTGCCGTGGGGCGAGTGTTGGGATCGCCACCATAGCCACCGGCACTCCCATCGAGAGTAGAGCCCCAGGGAATCAACACCTGGTATTCATAGTCTTCGGAAATGGTGGGAACAGGCCCCGAACCATTGGCGATCGCAACAGATTCAAAGTTAACCAATCCACCTGCTTGGGCGATGGTGGCTCCAGACCCCACCGTTGAAGTAGTACTGGCTTCCTGACCAGTGGTTGCGGAGGCGGCCTGCACCAGGGCCTTATTACCGACAAGGGCAGTGGCAAAGCCAGCAGCAGATAGTATCATGCCCTTGGCTAACACATTCCGTCGAGATAGTCGGGCTTTTAGGACGTCCTGAAAGGGACGATTGCCTGACTTGTTACTGATTCCGTTATCACAATCCATGGGGATGTTCCTCTCGCTCCCTACGTTGTCATCGACACGATCTAAGGCCCCTTACCGTTAGGGTCAGGTCTCCTTAAATCGAGGTGTTGCATCATCCTCAAACCATCTCGGCCTAGAATTGTCTAATCCAAATCAGGCAGATAGGCTTGAGCTACATCGCCCGTCAGGCGACCTTCATCCAAGGCCCGATCAACCTGGGCCTGCTCAGAAGACGATAGATTTCGTCCCCGGCCAGCCGCAGATCTCACCGACGCCACGGCGGCCCCTTCCTGCCCTTCCTCGTGGCGCTGCAATAGGGCATGGGAGGCACCGTAGTATTCGGTCCAAGCACTGACCTGGGGCGTTTCTTGCCACTGTGTTCGAGAAACCGTAGCCGCTAGAATCGGTACAATTTCGCCATTTCGCTCCCCTAGGACAACGACTTCAATGTCCGTCAGAGCAGGATCTTTGCGAAATTCACTGCTGATCGTTTGGCCCACTAATGATTCGGCCTGCCTTATCATCTCCTGATAATTCACTCGACCGTAGATGGGTAGATCGATCGTATAGCGCCCCATCTCTGCCGATGCAGAAAAATAGTGTTTAGAAACAAGCCCGGAAAATACAATCAGGGATAAGACGGATAGTAAAAGAAGTCGGAAGAAACGATGACGCCCAAAGAAATCTACAGGAAACATTTAGAAATAGCTGATGAATAGCTTCATCATGGTGAAAACGATGGTGACCTCCAAACATAACCAATCGTCCCATAGATACTTTTTTCAGAGGTAAATTAAGAGTTAATCCTAATTAAATAAGGATTAAGCTCTCAGGTAAATCCAATTAAGATGCACAGTCGTAAAGTCACATTGATATCGTCAAATACGTGAAAAAAATACGTGAGAACACTGACTACGGGGAGATGGGAGTGTAGAGGCCAAGAGCCACTTGGGGCTAAATTTCCCTGAACTACCTTCTCAGCGAATTCCCAGGGAGTTCTCAGAGGGGCTTCAGCTGGGATTCAGCTACAGTCTGGACGCTAACTAATAGTGCAACGATGGCAAGAACGACGATGACGCGGCTAATCCTGAAAGGTGTGCTCGGGGCCGGATCCCTGCTGGTGCTACTGTTAAGTGCCTTGGTGATTGAGGCGGGGGGATGGGAAAACTTCAAGCTGCAGTACTATTCCCTGACTCAGGTCTTCCACGATCAGACCAAGGAGCTGCAGGATTTGCGTCAAAAAGACGTGGACCCTGCCAGCCACAGTCGCATCGACCTCGACCAGCTCTTGAATGGGGGGCCACCGAAGGATGGCATCCCCAGCATTGATGCGCCCCAGTTTGACACGCCAGAGACAACCCCCTTTGCCGCCAATGAGACGGTCATTGGGGTGGTGGTCAACGGCAAGGCCAAGGCCTATCCCTTGGGCATTATGAATTGGCATGAGATCGTCAACGACAGCGTGGGCGGCCTGCCGTTGTCGATTACCTACTGTCCTCTGTGTGACACGATTGCGGTGGTTGAACGGGGCGACACCACCTTTGGCGTCTCGGGGAAGCTCTACCAGAGTTGCTTGGTCATGTACGATCGCAACGATGACACCCTCTATGCCCAGCCCTGGACTTTAGGGGTAGTGGGGCCCAAGGTCAATCATTCGTTGTCTCGGGTACCGGCGGTGAAGACCACTCTGGGCAATTGGTTGGCCCAGCATCCCGATAGCCAAATTCTATCGACAGACACCGGCTACAGTCGGGATTACCAGAGTTATCCCTACGGCAGTTATAACGTCGATGATCAGTTGATTTTCCCTATCCGCAATCAGGCGGATCTCGATCAGCATCCTAAGGCCATCGTCAGCTATATTTGGCAGGCCAGCGATCAAACCCCCCACAATCGCTTCGCTGGCGACAGTCATCAGTTTATCCATGAGCAGCTGCGGCAACAGGGCAGCCAGACGGTGGAGTTCGACGGCCGCCAGGTGCGGGCTCGCTGGGATGACACCCTAGAGACGGTGGTTGTAGAAGAGCTCGATGGCACGGTGATTCCCAGTTCGACGGCGTTTGCCTTCGTCTATCCGGCCTTCTTTGGCCAGCCATAGCTACAGATCTTGTCCTCTCATCCCCTAGCCCCTTGTTGTAGCGCCAGCAGGGAAAAACAGGATAAGGCCCTTGATAGGATCAATGGGGTCCTAAACAGGTGAAGACCATGGCCGCGGTAACTGTGACGGTAAAGCTGTTTGCTATCTACCAAGATGCCTATGGGCTGCCAGAATTGACGTTGGAATTGCCCCCGGGGGCTTCGGTGGCAATGGTATGCGATCGCATCCTGCAGGATCATCCCGAGTTAGCGCCATGGTGCGATCGCACTCGATTTGGCGTCAACTTGCAATTTGCCGAGCCCGAGCAAGTCCTACAGGACGGCGACGAAGTGGTCCTGATTCCACCAGTCAGCGGCGGTTAATGCCAACCTCATAAGTCAATATACTTATGCCGTTTCCAGAGGGAGTAGCGTAGATTGGGGATAACGTGGCCGACTGTCCCCATTTTCCAGTACCCCTATGGAGCAGTTCACCCGGCGCGAAACCTTGATCCTCGCCAAGACAACCCTAGGACGACTCACCTACCTAGCAAAAACAGGCATCGTCGTGCCTCAGCTCAGCCAACAGACTAGGCCCCCGATGCTGCTGTACTCCTGGGAGCAGGTTTTAGAAGTTCGTGCCATCACCTATTTGCGGCGCCATGCCTCCCTACAGGCCATTCGCAAAATCGTCACCTTCCTAAACGACAACGGCTTTGACTGCAGTCTGCGCAATAAGCATCTGGTGGTGAGTAACGATGAGGTGAATTGGGTCATGCCCAATAATTCTGGCGTCCCCCAGATCATGCATATGACTGGTAGGAATCAACCGACGGGTCAACTGGTGCTAGCCGTCTTGCCGCCCTTAAGCTCCATCATCCAAGACGTCTGGGAAACTGCTCGCACGTCCAACGTCATTGACTTCGAACACTTCAAGCAACGGGCTAAGCTACGGGAATAAATAATACCGGTTCGCATAGCCCTCATAGAGCAGGGCGCAAGGGCGCAACAGCTATACTCCTAATTTAAGCGCCCTATACGGTACCAGGTTTTGGCACCACTGACAGTCGTGGCTGCAGTGGTTTACCGCAGCATTGCAAACGTGATCAACATCACAAAGTTTCTGTGAATTGCCAAGGCTAGAGACATCCGTGGGATCACGCTTGCCGTCTATGAAGATCACGTAATCGGGGATATCACTATCACGGCAAAGGCAGAATCCTGAACGGATTATTAAGACATCGCTTGGAGTTCGCTAGCCTATGGTTGCCCCCTGTTGTCTACTCCCCTCTGCCCTGGGAGAAATTATGGCCCAAGTCGCCGACACCCGCGCCCTCACCCTGACCGATCGCTACGGGTTGAGAACAGCCATCTTATCCAGCACCTTAGATGATGAAGAACGCGCAGCCATCGATCGCCTACTCTGGGCCACTCGCCGAGGCCTGATTGTACCTTCGCCTCAGTAAGCGCGGGGGCGTCGCTGTCTAGAACCGGTATCTTCTACCCCTAGGGCAGTCCCCTGCAAACGACAATCCGTTAAGACTGTCCGAGTCAGGACAGTCCCGGTGAGATTAGCATGGCGCAGATCGGTCTGGCTGAGATCGGCATCCGTTAGATCTGCATAGCAGAGGTTAGCACCCCGTAGGTCCGCCCCCGCTAAGCAGGCCTGCCTCAAATTAGACAGCCGTAAATCACTCTGTCTCAAATTCGCCGCAGATAGGTCAGCCTCCTGGAATCTGCTTCGAATCAATGTTGCCCGTTCCAGACAGGCTTGCTGCAGATTGGCCCCGGATAAGTCGACCCGCCAGGCATTCACCCCAGCCAAGTTTCCTGCCGTCAAAATAGCCTGTTTCAGGGAGGCCCGGGTTAAATCCGCTTGGTATAGCCTTACCCCTGGCAGAAACAGCCCAGTCAAGTGAGCTTCACTCAGGTCAAAGCGGCTAAAGTCGCGGTATCCAGAGTCATACCGGGCGACTAACTGCATAACATCCATCGAAAGCTGGAGCACCATAGTAGAAGGGGAGGGTAGCTGCGGAGAACTGACGGCGTCTAGTGCTGGCCTCTAAGAGCACACTTGACCATCTAGCACCCTGATTTATGAATAATTGTTACATTAGTTAATCTAGCAAGCTCCTATCGGTATCGCAACTCCCAGGCACACCAGGAGGCTATGCCTGCCCACTGGTGACCGCGTAGCAGACCCTGAGCAGCACCGCCATTACACCGCAGTCTACTGAGCCCTTTGAGCGATTACCACCACTGCACTGCGGCAAGACACCTCATAGAGTGGAGTCGTGATCGCCTGGCCTTGGCCGGGCAGAGTCAGATCCTGGGGAGGTGGTTTGGCCGTGTTGACCAGATGGTGCCAGTGATCACCTGGTCTCAGGGGCGGCAATTGAAAAGGTAGGGGCTGCCAGAAGGCATTTAACATGACGTGCAGCTGCTCATCATAGGCAGGGTAGCGCAGGGTAAAGGCCAAGCTATGGGAATCATGGCTCCAATCGGGCTGGCCAAGATTGACCCCATGCCAGACGATATGGGGTTGCTTCACCCAGTGCTCTGTGACCATTAGGGAATGGGTAATGCGAAAAATTTGCAGTCTCTGAATCAGCCCGATTAAGTCGCGGGTAAAGCGCAGTAGGTCTGCGTGCTTCTCAAGGCCATCCCAGTCGAACCAGCTGATCTCGTTGTCTTGGCAGTAAGCATTATTGTTGCCCCCTTGGCTGCGCCGCACTTCATCCCCCATCAGCAGCATGGGAGTGCCCTGGGAAAAGAAGAGAATCGTCAGGCAATTTTTAATCTGCCGTTGGCGCAACGCCTCTATCTCTGGATCCTGAGTAGGGCCTTCCTGACCACAGTTCCAACTGTCGTTGGCGTCGGTACCATCGCGACTGTCCTCGCCATTGGCCTGATTATGCTTATGGGTATAGGAGACCAAATCAGTTAGGGTAAAGCCATCGTGGCAGGTGACGAAGTGAATGCTGCGGTTGGGTTCTCGCCCTGGCTGCTGATAGATGTCGGGGCTGCCGATGATGCGTTCTGCCAGGGGTTTCACGCTCCCAGAGTCGCTTTTAACGAAGCGGCGGACATCATCGCGAAACGGTCCATTCCACTCAGCAAAGCGATCGCCGATGAAGCTGCCCACCTGATACAATCCGGCCGCATCCCAGGCTTCGGCAATCAGCTTAGTACCGGCCAGAATTGGGTCAGACTCAATGCTCCAGAGAATTGGGGGATCGTCGACCGGATGACCATAGAGATTGCGGGATAGCACCGAGGCCAGATCAAAGCGAAAGCCGTCCACATGCATTTCCGAGACCCAATAGCGGAGGCAATCAATGATCAGCCGCCCAGCGACAGCGTGGCTGGCTTTGACGGTGTTGCCGCAGCCACTGTAGTTGGCGTAGTCAGCACGATTCTCTTGCAGTAAATAGTAGGTCTCATTGTCGAGGCCCCGAAAGGAGAGGGTGGGGCCGTTATGGTTACCCTCGGCGGTGTGGTTAAACACCACATCTAGAATCACTTCGATGCCGGCCTGATGTAGGGCTTTGACCATGTCCCGAAATTCATCCACCGGCCCCAAGGGATCCTGGCGGCAACTATAGGCTTGATGGGGGGCAAAAAAGGCAATGGTGCTGTATCCCCAGTAGTTTTTGCGGGGGGGCGGCACATCTTGATCGTCAAATTGGTGGATCGGTAACAACTCCACGGCAGTGATGCCCAGCTGCTTCAGGTAGGGAATTTTTTCAATCACCCCAGCGAAGGTGCCGCGCTTAGCCGCTGTCACCCCTGAGTTGGGATGGCGGGTGAAGCCGCCCACATGCATCTCATAGATGACACTAGTGGCATAGGGAATCCGTAAAGGCTCATCCCCTTCCCAGTCGTAGCGGCTGGTGTCAACCACGACCCCCCGCAGCGCCTGGCTACAGTTGTCTCCGGGATAGCGAGCCGCTTCCCGGTTGTAGCGGTCATGGCCGACCACGGCCCGACTGTAGGGATCCAGCAGCACCTTATCGGCGTCAAAACGATGGCCGCGTTCGGGACAAAACACTCCGTAGGCTCGGTAGGCGTACACCTGGCCATGCCCTAAGCCTGGCACCAAGACATGCCAGTAGAAGGAAGTGCGGTGGTGCTGAGGATCGAGAGGAATGATCTGGCTGGGATAGTCGGCTTGCTCATCTGCGAACAGCAGCAGCTCAATGGCCGTAGCCTCTTTGGAGTAGACGCAGAAGTTGACACCTTCCGGTGTCACCGTAGCGCCCAAAGGAAAACTGTGGCCCGGTTGGATGGTGTGATGGTGAGTGTAAGCGGTACCCATTCAGAGGCATCAATCCCAGTCAATTTCTAAGTCGGCAGAGCCTAAGGCCGTATGAATCGTCTCTCGAATCATCTGCAGCTCTTCGAAGGTAACTTTGCCATCGGCATGGATGGCTCGCCGGATGCGGTCCGATTCATCTCGTGAGAGGCGGCCATCGGCAACGGCCTGTTGCACGAGTCGTTTCAGCTCATTCAGGTGATGTTGTTCTTCAGGGGTCAATTCAGGCGCCCCAGGACGATCTATCTTCATGACTAACCAGGACAAATAGTGGACCAAGCATCTAGATTGGTTCTGGCTTCCAGAAAACCAGCTAGTTCACCGCGGTAGGCCACGAGTTTAGCCCGATCGGAAGAGCCAGGAGGAACCAAGGTAATCAATCGATCGACGGTGGTGGCAGCACAGGCCCAGTCTTTGGCGGCGACGGCTCGTGTCAGGCGCACCTGCAGCTCAGCGATTTCTTGCTGCCGGGCCGCCGCCGCCCGTTGTTGCTGGATATAGGATTCCACATTGGCGAGGGCATCTAGGGCATAGCGATCACCGGGACGGGCCTGTAGAGCTCGGCGAAAATTGATTAGGGCAGTTTGATAGTCCCCCTGTTCGGTGGCAGCATAGCCAATTTCCATGGCCCGAGTATAGTCATCGCCGGCAGCTGGAGTAGAGGCGATGGTAAGCTGGCCAGCCGCATCGGCGGGGTGAGTAACAAAGCCGTTGATGGCCGCGGC